>CP183188.1:0-2882312 GCA_048516985.1 Leucobacter sp.
GAGGTCCGGCGGTGTCCTACTCTCCCACACCCTCCCGAGTGCAGTACCATCGGCGCTGTCAGCCTTAGCTTCCGGGTTCGGAAAGTTTCCGGGCGTTTCCCTGACGCTATAACCGCCGTAACACTATTGACAAACCAACCACCCCACCAAGGGGGGTGTGGCCGTACGTCAAGAACCACAAAGCAGACGCGAGCACCACCCACACACACGTGCGTGGGGGGTCCATATTTTCGTTACAAATGATAAAGATAACAAGTCATCGGCATATTAGTACCAGTCAGCTCCACCCGTTACCGGGCTTCCACATCTGGCCTATCAACCCGGTCATCTCCCGGGAGCCTCACCACCACAAAGGGTGACGGAGATCTCATCTTAAGGCCGGCTTCCCGCTTAGATGCTTTCAGCGGTTATCCATCCCGAACGTAGCCAACCAGCCATGCCCTTGGCAGAACAACTGGCACACCAGAGGTCCGTCCAACCCGGTCCTCTCGTACTAGGGTCAGATCCTCTCAAATCTCCAACGCGCGCAGAGGATAGGGACCGAACTGTCTCACGACGTTCTAAACCCAGCTCGCGTACCGCTTTAATGGGCGAACAGCCCAACCCTTGGGACCTACTCCAGCCCCAGGATGCGACGAGCCGACATCGAGGTGCCAAACCATGCCGTCGATATGGACTCTTGGGCAAGATCAGCCTGTTATCCCCGAGGTACCTTTTATCCGTTGAGCGACAGCGCTTCCACAAGCCACTGCCGGATCACTAGTCCCGACTTTCGTCCCTGCTCGACCTGTCAGTCTCACAGTCAAGCTCCCTTGTGCACTTACACTCGCCACCTGATTGCCAACCAGGTTGAGGGAACCTTTGGGCGCCTCCGTTACTTTTTGGGAGGCAACCGCCCCAGTTAAACTACCCACCAGGCACTGTCCCAACACCCGATCAGGGTGCATGGTTAGACATCCAGTATGACCAGAGTGGTATTTCAACAACGACTCCACGAACACTAGCGTGCCCGCTTCACAGTCTCCCACCTATCCTACACAAGCCACACCGAACACCAATACCAAGCTGTAGTAAAGGTCACGGGGTCTTTCCGTCCTTCTGCGCGTAACGAGCATCTTTACTCGTAGTGCAATTTCGCCGAGTTCACGGTGGAGACAGCTGGGAAGTCGTTACGCCATTCGTGCAGGTCGGAACTTACCCGACAAGGAATTTCGCTACCTTAGGATGGTTATAGTTACCACCGCCGTTTACTGGGGCTTAAATTCAAAGCTTCGCCCAAGGGCTAACCTCTCCTCTTAACCTTCCAGCACCGGGCAGGCGTCAGTCCGTATACATCCACTTGCGTGTTGGCACGGACCTGTGTTTTTAGTAAACAGTCGCTTCCCACTGGTCTCTGCGGCCACCACACCCTTTCCGGGGTAAACCCGTATAAGTGGGTGGCCCCCCTTCTCCCGAAGTTACGGGGGCATTTTGCCGAGTTCCTTCACCATGATTCTCTCGATCTCCTTGGTATTCTCTACCTGACTACCTGAGTCGGTTTCGGGTACGGGCGACTCAAACCTCGCGTCGATGCTTTTCTCGGCAGCATAGGATCACTGACTTCCCCATACGGGTCCCCATCACATCTCACCCTTCACGCGGGACGGATTTGCCTATCCCGCAGGCTACATGCTTAGCCCGGGACAACCATCGCCCGGGACCAGCTACCTTCCTGCGTCACACCTGTTAACACGCTCACCTCACCAATTCGGGTTCACACCCTCCACCACCAACACACCCGAAGGCACGAAGACAGATTCAGATGCTTAGCACTCATGGATCAGCGTTTGACGGTTCTTCGCCGGTACGGGAATATCAACCCGTTGTCCATCGACTACGCCTGTCGGCCTCGCCTTAGGTCCCGACTTACCCAGGGCAGATTAGCTTGACCCTGGAACCCTTAGTCTTTCGGAGGACGGGTTTCTCACCCGTCTTTCGCTACTCATGCCTGCATTCTCACTCGTGTGGCCTCCACGGCTGGATCACTCCGCCGCTTCACTGCCCACACGACGCTCTCCTACCCATCCATACGGCTGGACCACGAAGGCCTACCTCACATATGAATGCCACAACTTCGGTGGTGTGCTTGAGCCCCGTTACATTGTCGGCGCGGAATCACTTGACCAGTGAGCTATTACGCACTCTTTCAAGGGTGGCTGCTTCTAAGCCAACCTCCTGGTTGTCACAGCAACTCCACATCCTTTACCACTTAGCACACGCTTTGGGACCTTAGTTGGTGATCTGGGTTGTTTCCCTCTCGACTATGAAGCTTATCCCCCACAGTCTCACTGCTGCGCTCTCACTTACCGGCATTCGGAGTTTAGCTGACGTCAGTAACCTTGTAGGGCCCATCGGCCATCCAGTAGCTCTACCTCCGGCAAGAAACACACAACGCTGCACCTAAATGCATTTCGGAGAGAACCAGCTATCACGAAGTTTGATTGGCCTTTCACCCCTATCCACAGCTCATCCCCTCAGTTTTCAACCTAAGTGGGTTCGGTCCTCCACGACGTCTTACCGTCGCTTCAACCTGGCCATGGATAGATCACTTCGCTTCGGGTCTAGGACACGCGACTCAATCGCCCTATTCAGACTCGCTTTCGCTACGGCTACCCCACACGGGTTAACCTCGCCACATGCCGCTAACTCGCAGGCTCATTCTTCAAAAGGCACGCCGTCACAGGAACAAAGCCCGCTCCGACGGATTGTAAGCAAACGGTTTCAGGTACTATTTCACTCCCCTCCCGGGGTACTTTTCACCTTTCCCTCACGGTACTAGTCCGCTATCGGTCATCTGGAAGTATTTAGGCTTATCAGGTGGTCCTGACAGATTCACACGGGATTTCTCGGGCCCCGTGCTACTTGGGATACACACCACGCAGCAACAGCATTTCAGATACGGGGCTCTCACCCACTCCGGCCGCCCGTTCCAAGGCGTTCTCCTATACCGTTAACATTCACGTCGGAAGGCCGGCAGACCCTCCAGGCATGTCCCACAACCCCGACCATGCAACCCCTGCCGGGTCTCACACATAACCGGTTTAGCCTGATCCAGTTTCGCTCGCCACTACTCCCGGAATCACTATTGTTTTCTCTTCCTGTGGGTACTGAGATGTTTCACTTCCCCACGTTCCCTCTACCCGCCCTATATATTCAGGCGGGAGTCACCAGGCACGCACGCGCCCTGGCGGGGTTTCCCCATTCGGAAATCCTCGGATCACAGCTCGTTTATCAACTCCCCGAGGCTTATCGCAGATTACTACGTCCTTCTTCGGCTCCAGATGCCCAGGCATCCACCGTTTGCTCTTAGCAACTTGAAATCACATAAGTAAACAGAAAAAACACACACACCCAAAAGGCGCGCATGTTCAGACCACATAATGAGACACAAAAAGTGCCTCAAAGATGCTCGCGTCCACTGTGTAGTTCTCAACGTACGGTCGATCCCGAAAACCCCGGCAACACGTCCGGAACCCCCAGGCCAGAAGAACCATCACCCACACCAGACACCACCCCAACCCCCACAAAAGAGGGATTGACGCGACACCCGACACAGGGTCTGGGCCTCCAGGACCCAATAATGTGCACCCGACGAACAAACCCACCACACGCCCATCCGTTCCAACAACGCCATCCCGAAGGACACATTGCGTACTGACACAGGCGAGGAAGCAGAGCTTGCTCTGTTGTTCAATGTTCCACCCATGAGCTGCCGGCATCACACATTCGGTGATGTTCCGGCATGCCTGGACACCCGCACCCCCGAGGGGGTGTGGTGCCAGATGCTCCTTAGAAAGGAGGTGATCCAGCCGCACCTTCCGGTACGGCTACCTTGTTACGACTTAGTCCTAATCACCAGTCCCACCTTCGACAGCTCCCTCCCACAAGGGGTTAGGCCACCGGCTTCGGGTGTTACCGACTTTCATGACTTGACGGGCGGTGTGTACAAGGCCCGGGAACGTATTCACCGCAGCGTTGCTGATCTGCGATTACTAGCGACTCCGACTTCATGGGGTCGAGTTGCAGACCCCAATCCGAACTGAGACCGACTTTCTGGGATTCGCTCCACCTCGCGGTATCGCAGCCCTTTGTATCGGCCATTGTAGCATGCGTGAAGCCCAAGACATAAGGGGCATGATGATTTGACGTCATCCCCACCTTCCTCCGTGTTGACCACGGCAGTATCCCATGAGTCCCCGGCATAACCCGCTGGCAACATAGGACGAGGGTTGCGCTCGTTGCCGGACTTAACCGAACATCTCACGACACGAGCTGACGACAACCATGCACCACCTGTATAGAAGTGTCCAAAGAGTCCCGCATCTCTGCGGTGTTCTTCTACATGTCAAGCCTTGGTAAGGTTCTTCGCGTTGCATCGAATTAATCCGCATGCTCCGCCGCTTGTGCGGGCCCCCGTCAATTCCTTTGAGTTTTAGCCTTGCGGCCGTACTCCCCAGGCGGGGAACTTAATGCGTTAGCTACGACACAGAACCCGTGGAACAGGCCCTACATCTAGTTCCCAACGTTTACGGCATGGACTACCAGGGTATCTAATCCTGTTCGCTCCCCATGCTTTCGCTCCTCAGCGTCAGTTACGGCCCAGAGATCTGCCTTCGCCATCGGTGTTCCTCCTGATATCTGCGCATTCCACCGCTACACCAGGAATTCCAATCTCCCCTACCGCACTCTAGCCTGCCCGTACCCACTGCAGGCCCGGAGTTGAGCTCCGGGATTTCACAGCAGACGCGACAAGCCGCCTACGAGCTCTTTACGCCCAATAATTCCGGACAACGCTTGCACCCTACGTATTACCGCGGCTGCTGGCACGTAGTTAGCCGGTGCTTTTTCTGCAGGTACCGTCACTTTCGCTTCTTCCCTACTAAAAGAGGTTTACAACCCGAAGGCCGTCATCCCTCACGCGGCGTTGCTGCATCAGGCTTGCGCCCATTGTGCAATATTCCCCACTGCTGCCTCCCGTAGGAGTCTGGGCCGTGTCTCAGTCCCAGTGTGGCCGGTCACCCTCTCAGGCCGGCTACCCGTCGTCGCCTTGGTAGGCCATTACCCCACCAACAAGCTGATAGGCCGCGAGCCCATCCACCACCGATAAATCTTTCCACCCACAGAAGATGCCCCCGTGGGTCGTATCCAGTATTAGACACCGTTTCCAGCGCTTATCCCAGAGTGATGGGCAGGTTGCTCACGTGTTACTCACCCGTTCGCCACTCATCCACCCGAGCAAGCTCGGGCTTCAGCGTTCGACTTGCATGTGTTAAGCACGCCGCCAGCGTTCGTCCTGAGCCAGGATCAAACTCTCCGTAAAAAACAAAAAGCACCCAGCAACCGGGAAAACGGTCACCAGACACGAGTTTGACCTGACAACAAAACCATCATTACTGACGATTCTCGTTATCCAAAAGGAATCTCCCACACCCACCAAAAGGCAGGTGCCGGGGATTAAATAATTGGCATTGAACAATCAAGTGCACACTATTGAGTTCTCAAGGACCAGGCACCACCCGTCACACCCTTCGAGAGGTGCTTCCGAGAAGCTGATCTGCTGCCCTTTTCCGGCCCTTCCGGCCGTTTTTGGCAACTCAACTAACTTAGCACGGGGCTCCCAAACAGTGCAAACCCCGGTCGAAACCTCGGCGTGTCGCGCCTCGGCTCAACGATCGTCGAGCGCCTTGCCGCGGAATTCTGCAATACCCCAAGCGGCGGCGGCCGCGGCCGCGAAGAACACCGCGAACACCCCGAAGGTGAGCGCGGATCCCCCGGCCACCAGCATCACCGGCACGATGAGCGGCGCCACGATCGAGGCAATCCTCCCCACCCCCGCGGCCCAGCCCGAGCCGGTGCCGCGCAGCGAGGTCGGGTAGAGCTCCGGCGTCACCGCGTACAGCGCGCCCCAGGCCCCGAGGTTGAAGAAGGAGAGCGCCATGCCCGAGGCGATGATCGCGGGAACCTCGTGCACCGTGCCGAAGACCATCGCGGATGCCGCCGAGCCGAGGAGGAACACCGACAGCGTCAGCCTTCGCCCCCACTTCTCGATCACCCAGGCCGCCACCGCGTAACCCGGGAGCTGGGCCAGCGTGATGAGCAGGGTGAATCCGAAGGATCGCACCAGGCTGAATCCGGCGTCGACGAGGATGCTCGGAATCCAGATGAAGGCCCCGTAGTAGGCGAAGTTGACGCAGAACCAGACGGTCCAGAGCGAGAGGGTGCGCAGCCGGAATTCGCGCGACCACAGTGCGAGGAGTCGGCCACCGCGGGCGAGCGCGGCAGGGGCGGCGGCGGGCTTCACCGCGGCACTCGGGGCAGCACCCGGCGGCGGTGCTGCGCTTGCCGCGCTCGGCCCGGTCTGCGCCGGGGCGGAGTATGCGCCCGATGCGCGCTCGAAGTCGGCGACGATCCGCTCGGCCTCTGCCGTACGCCCCCGCCCCGCCAACCACCGCGGGGACTCGGGCAGTCCCCATCGCACGATGAGGGCGTAGACCGCGGGCACCGCTCCCAGGGCGAAGGCCCATCGCCAGCCGTCGGGGCCGAGTGGTACCACGAAATAGCCGATGACGGCCGCGGCCGTCCATCCCACGGCCCAGAAGGCCTCGAGGATCACGATGACCCTGCCCCGGATGCGCGCCGGGGCGAACTCGCTCATATAGGTCGAGGCCACCGGCAGTTCCGCGCCAAGACCCAGCCCGACGAAGAAGCGCAGCACCAGCAGCAGTGCGATGCCGCCGACCAGCGCGCTGGCGCCGGTGGCGAGGCCGTAGACCAGCAGCGTCAGCGCGAACACCTGACGCCGCCCGAGGCGATCCGCCAGCAGGCCGCCCAGGCTCGCACCCACAGCCATGCCGGCGAAGCCGATGGAGGCGATGAGCCCGCTCTCGCCCTTGCTGATGCCCCAGTGCTCCACCAGCGCCGCGATGACGAAGGAGATCAGCCCGACGTCCATCGCGTCCAAGGCCCAGCCGATACCGGAGCCGGTGAGCACTCGCCGGTGCTTGCGGCCGAACCGCAGGGCATCGAGGCGTTCCGAGATCGACCGAGAGGATTCGCTCATGGCTTCATGCTAGAACCTGCGCGGCAGGGGAGGGCCGCGTCGCTCACCCCTCGCCGACCCGGGATCGCGGCGGCTCGCCGAGGAGTGCGGCGACGATCTCCGCCGCCGAGCGCACCTCGGTGAGCCGGCCGACGCCCTCGCCCGCATCGATCGGGACGATCGAGAAATCCTCCGCCGCGTAGGCTGCGCGGAACGCGGCGAGGGCGTCGGGATCCTTCGCGAGCTCTTCCTCCCGGCCGTGCCACCGCTCCACGAACTCCGTGCGCAGCAGGCGCTCGGGGAAGCGCGCCGGCCAGGGACGGCCGAGCGCCACATCGAGCACCCGGCTCACCAGCGTGTCCGTCGGCGAGGCGCCGAGCAGCACGGCGCGGGCGCGATCACCGGTGAGCGCCTCCGGGCAGGCGGAGAAGGCGGTGCCGATCCAGGCCGCGGCGGCTCCCGCCTCGATCGTCTCGGCCAGATCGCCCGCCTCGCTCACGGCGCCCGCGGCGAGGACCGGAACGTCGACCGCCGCCAGCACCTCCGCGAGAAGCTCTCGTCGAGGTCTCCGGTGATCCCCGTGCCCGCCGCCCTCCAGGCCGCGCGCGACCAGGGCGTCGACTCCCGCGTCCGCGGCCCGGAGCGCCTCCTCCGCAGTGGCGACCTGGCTGACGGTGATCGCCCCGATTCCCCGGGCCGCCGTGATCCACTCACCGGGCGGCGGAGCCGACCAGTCGACGAAGCTCACCGAGAGCAGCGCGGGGCCGGCCCTCAGCGCGAGAGCCAGCATCTCCGGGTCGCGCTCGACGCCCCAGCCGACGAGACCGATGCCGAAGGGCGCCCCGCCGGTGTCGAGTTGCGCGAGTTCGCCTTCGAGCGCCGCCGCCGATCCCGCGCTCCCCATACCGATCATGCCGAGCGCCCCGGCGCGCGAGACGGCGCTCGCGAGCGCGCCTCCCGCGACCCCGCCCATCGGCGCGCAGACGATGGGGGCGCGAAGCCCCAGTGCGCTCGCCCACTCGGTCTGCAGTTGCGACATCACTCGGCCTCCCCGCGAATCGCCAGCTGCGCCGCCGCCCAGCGCAGCTCCTCCGGTTCCCGCAGCTGCAGCCTGTCCGCGACTTCGCCGGCATCGCAACGCCGCAGCTCCACCGTCGCGCTGCGCTCGCCCACGGCGACCACCGCCCACTCCCCGCCGGAGAGCTCCCAGCGCTCCACCGCCTCCGGCGCACGGAGGACCGGGCTCTTCCGGGCCCCGCCGAGCGCACCGGACCCGGCGACGCCGTCGCCGGATGCGGGATCCTCGCTCATACCCCCACGGTACTCCCGCGGCTGCCCTTCCGCCGCCGGATTCCCGCTGTCATCAGGCGGTGACGAAGCCCGCGAGCGTCTTCTTGCCGCGGCGCAGCACGGCGAAACGCCCGTGCAGCAGTTCCTGCTCCGAAAGCACCGCGTCCTCGGAGGTGATCTGCGCATTGTTGACGTAGACGCCGCCCTGCGCGATGGCGCGCCGGGCCTCGCCGAGGCTCTTCACCAGACCGGTGTCGACCAGCAGCTGGGCGACCGGTGATCCGCTGGGGCCCTCGGCCCGCGGCAGCTCGGCGAGCGCGGCCTCGAGGGTCGCCGCATCGAGCGCGTCGAGCTCGCCCTGCCCGAAGAGCGCCGCGGAGGCGTCGATCGCCGCCTGCGTCGCCTCGGCGCCGTGCACCAGGGTGGTCACCTCGAGCGCGAGGCGCTTCTGGGCGGCGCGGGCCCACGGCTCCTCGGCGAGCTGACGCTCGTACTCCTCGATCTCCGCACGGGAGAGGAAGGTGAAGACCTTCAGGCGGTCGATCACATCCGCGTCGGCCTGGTTCACCCAGAACTGGTAGAAGCGGTAGGGCGAGCACATCTCGGCGTCGAGCCAGATCGCATTGCCCTCACTCTTGCCGAACTTCGTGCCGTCGGAGTTCGTGATCAGCGGCGTGCCGATGGCGTGGGCCGAGGCTCCCTCGACCTTTCGGATGAGGTCGGTGCCGCTGGTGAGATTGCCCCACTGGTCGCTGCCGCCGGTCTGCAGTCGGCAGTCGTACTGCCGCCAGAGCTCGAGGAAGTCGAAGCCCTGCAGGATCTGGTAGCTGAACTCGGTGTAGCTGATGCCCTCTTCGGAGTTCAGCCGGGCCGCGACCGCGTCTTTCTTCAGCATGGTACCGACGCGGAAGTGCTTGCCGATCTCGCGCAGGAAGTCGATCGCGCTCAGCGGAGCCGTCCAGTCGAGGTTGTTAACCAGGCGCACCGCGTTCTCGCCCTCTCCGGAGAGGAAGCGCGACACCTGCGCCTGCAGGCGCTTCACCCACGCTTCGACGGTCGAGCGCTCGTTCAGCGTTCGCTCGGCCGTGGGGCGCGGATCGCCGACGAGTCCCGTCGAGCCTCCGACGAGGCCGAGCGGCTTGTGCCCCTTCAGCTGCAGGCGTCGCAGCAGCAGCAGCTGCACGAGATTGCCCAGGTGCAGGCTCGGCGCGGTCGGGTCGAAACCGCAGTAATAGGTGAACGGCTCGCCCTCGAGAAGCGCCGAGAGGGCGCCGGGGTCGGTCGACACGTGGATCAGACCGCGCCACTCCAGCTCATCCCACAGAGTGGTGAAGCTGTCGTCGTTGCGCTGGGCTGCCAGGATCTGGGCGGGTTCACTCATTGCGGACACGCCTGCAATCGTACCGCTGTCGCGATGCATTCCGGTCCTCGCCTCCGCTAGGCTGGTGCGCGACTTCCTGTCCGCCGCACCGTGATTCCCCCGGGAGACCGACGATGTCCTCTCTGCCGCCCGCGCTGCGAGTCGCGCTGGTCGAGGATCAGCCGCTCTTCCAGGAGATGCTGCAGCATCTCCTGGGCTCCGTGCCCGGGTTCCGGGTACGCGCGGCCGGCAGCGTCGCGGAGGCCTCGGTGTGGGATCCGCACGAGTTCGATGTCGCGCTGCTCGACTTCGAACTGCCCGACGGGACGGGGCTTGAGCTCGGACGGAAGCTGCAGCGCGTCAATCCGCAGATCGGGATCGTGCTGCTGTCCGCCGTGGACCGCGTGCAGACGCTGCTCGAGCTCGGCGAGCGGGAGCGGTGGAGCTACCTCTCGAAGACCTCGGCGACGTCTGCCGGGGATCTCGTCCGTGCCGTCAAGGCCGCGGCCGCCGGCCGTTTCATCATCGACCCGCAGATCATCACCCGCCGCCGGCCGCGATCCGGCAGCCGGCTGGACGCGCTCAGCCCCCGCCAGTACGAGGTGCTCGAACTCCTCGCGGAGGGCCTCACCAACCAGGCCATCGCCGGGCATCTCGGACTCGCCGTGAACTCCGTGAACAACCACGTCAATGCCGTCTACTCGGCGCTCGGGCTCGCCGATCTCACGCGCAATCCTCGTGTCTCGGCCGTCAGGGTCTTCCTGGAGGATTCGGTGTGAACTCCGTCGACAGCGCGACGATCATGGAGGACACCCGCGCCGACCGGAGGCTCTTCCTCCTCGCGGCGGGCTTCATGGGCGCGGTCTTCGCCCTCGGTGTCACCGCGCAGTCCATGCTCGTACTCGGTATCGGTACGCTCTCATTCGGCGGTCAGACGCCTTCCCCGGGGCTCGAGGCCGCCCTGCGCATCTCGGTGAATCTCGCGACCGTGACTGTCCTCTGCGCGGTGGCGGTGTGGTGGAGGATCTACGATCGGAATCTGCCCGCATTCCTCAGACTGAGCCTCTGCGTCGCGCTGATCGGGGCCGCATTCCGGACGACGCTGCAACTGCTCATCGGGGTGCATCACCTGAGCGATCCGCATATGGTGATCAGCGATGCGCTGATCACACTGCCGGTCGGGCTCGCCATACTGATCATCGCGGCCGCGCTGCTCGAACTCAACCGACGCGCCCGCAGCTCGGAGCGGGAACGGCAGCGGGCCTCCACGCGGGCGACCGAGGCGCTCACCGCCTTGCAGCAGGAGGAGCTCCGGGTCCGCCGCGAGGTCGCCGATGCGCTGCACGGCACCATGCAGCAGCGCCTCGTCCTCATCGAGGCGGAGCTCGACACGGTCGCCACCCGGCTCGCCTCCCCGATCGAGCCCGCCGCGGCGGCGGAACTCGAGACATCTGTGCGCGACATCCGCACGGATCTCGATGCCCTCCGCGAGCGCGACCTTCGAGCG
This sequence comes from Leucobacter sp., assembly GCA_048516985.1. Taxonomy (GTDB): domain Bacteria; phylum Actinomycetota; class Actinomycetes; order Actinomycetales; family Microbacteriaceae; genus Leucobacter. The sequence continues at coordinate 11,236 of CP183188.1, forward strand.
CTGAGCGCCGCGCTCTATCCGGAGGCCCTCGACCGTGGGCTCGTTCCCGCGACACGAGCGCTCACCGCGCGCATTCCGGCTTCGATCCCGGTGGACTTCTCGGCCGAGGGCTTCCCGATTCCGGACGTGCTGACTCACAGCGCGCGGCTGCTACTGGTGCGCGTCGCCGAGGAGGGCGTCTCGAACGCCCTCCGTCACGGCAAGGCGGAGAGGATCTCGCTCGAACTGCGGATCGACGGCGCGGCGTACATGATCCGCGTGCGGCACCACGGCCTGCCGCCCACCGAGCCGATACGGTTGAGCGGGCTGGCGCGCCTGCAGCGACGACTCGCCGACCAAGACGGGGACCTCAGGCTCGACGCGGAGCCGCACGGGGCCATCCTCCGGGCATGGCTGCCCATCAGGGCCTGATCCGATCCTCGTGCCGGGCTCAGCGCGCCGCGACCGGTCGGGCGACGGCCTCAGCTGCCCCTGAGCTGCATCTCCAACTGGTTCACGACCAGATTCGTCTTCCGGTCGAGGCGCTGTTTGTTGACGAACTCCTGCACGAATTCGACTTCGGAGCGCATCTGCTCGAGCCGGCTGAGCGCACGGGCGAGCACACTGTCCGAGAACTCCTCGATCTCCGAGGTCACTGCGGCGGCGTGCTGCTGCGCGTTCTGCACGAGTTCCTCGGCGCGCTCACGCGCCTCGCGCTCCTGCGTGATCACGAACTGCTCGACCCGCTGATGCATCGCCTCGCTCTCCTGCGAGATCTCCTGGGCACGACGGTTGATCTCCTCCGCCTTCGCGTTCGAGGCGTCGAGAATGGTCTGCGCGTTGCGCTGAGCCTCTGCGTAGCTCTGCGAGAGCTCGATCTCCGCCTCCTCCTGGCGCATCGTGATCGTTCGCTGACTCGTGAGCATGCGATGCTCGGCCTCTTCCTGGAGGCGGTGGATCTCGACTCGCTGCAACTCGATCTGCTCCTGCGCCTCGAGCTTCAGCCGAGCGATCTCGCTCTCGGTCTCGGCCCTCAACCGCGCAGCGTCGCGCTTCGCCGAGGCGAGCTCCTCCCCCGCTTCGGTGAGCTGCCTATTCGCCAGGCTCACCATCTCGGCGCATGAGGTCTCGGTGTCGAGACGGATCTCCTCGGCTCGTGCTTTCGCTGCGACCAGTGTTCGGTCGGCTTCGCTGGTGCGCTCGCTCAGGTATCGGTCCGCGGCGTTCAGCGCTTCCGAGGTGACGACCTCGGCTTCGCTGTAGGCATCGGCGATCATCTTCTCGGCTTGCGCCTCGGCGACCCGCAGCACCTCCTCGAACTTCGAGCCGAGACCGGCGAAGTTCGGCTTGCTCTGCTGGGCCTTCTCCAGATTCTTCTGCACGATCTCCAGTTCGGCCTGGAGTCCGGCGAGCTGATCGGAGAGCTCGTCGCGCTCTCTGGTGCGCAGCTCGACTTCCGAGTCCAGATCGCGCAGCAGGCGATCCACCTCATGCTTCGCGTAGCCGCGCAGCTCCAATGGCAGCCGATGCTCGTGAATGCTCATCTCTTCCCCCGTCTTCCCATCATCACCTCTGCCGCACGGGCTTCGCCCGGGCGTTGGTCTTCTCGGCATCCCCGACCAGCGCCTCGTACCACTTCGCGATCCGCTCGCGCACCCCGATGCGCTCCCGGTGAGCCGCCTCCGGCTCCGGCAACGGAATGAAACCGCTGCGGCGTCCGGGAACGCGGGGAGGTGGATCAGCCCGGCCCATCTCGTGCTGCGCCGGGGTCACCGACTCCCTTGTCGGCGACTCCACCGCCTGCTCGATCGGCGTCGGATCCGCCGATCGGGGCGCCGCAGGGTCTACCGGCACAGCCTCTTCCTTCGGGCTCGGGGCAGCATCCTCGGCAGCATCCGGCCTTTCCAAGCTCGGAAGATCGAGCGCACCGTGCCGCTGCAGCAGCACGAAGAGGTCGGAAGCCCGGGTGCCGTTCACCAGCGGTTCCCTGACCGCCTCATGGGTGTGCTCTCCTCGCCGATGCTCTACGGCGCCGACGCTGCGCAGCGGTTTCGCCCCGGCTGGGTTCGGCGCGCTGTGCCGACCGGCACTATCGTCTGCATCGGGATCGGCGTACCACTCATCCCCGAGTGGGAAGTTCCGGTCGAGCACCGACTGCAGCTCGGCGAGCGCATCCGCGTAGGCTGCATCGGGAGTCCACTCGCGCCGTTTTTCGGCATCGGACATCCTCGCTCACCCCCGTACGCAGCAGGAGTCACAGCAAGGCGCAGCGACGCCGCGAACGATGCCACAGTACTCTGCGAAGGTTCCCCCCAAAGTCCCCCATCCGCAGCATATGATCTCCGCTTCTCCCGCGTCAAGAGGGGCGGGTAGTTCTGACTAGCGGAGATGACTCCCTGCGTCAGTGCGGTGTCGTCGCCGCATCTGTGGCCGGCGGCGGCAGGGGGTTCGGCTCGAGGATCAGCCGGACAGGAGGGCAGGCAGGGCTGTCAGGCTCGGAACTCCCCGATGCGCTCGGCCAGGCGGGCAAGCTGTTCCTCGACGCGCACGCGGGCGGTGCCGCCCGCGCCCACGCGGGAATTGACGGAGCCCTCGATGGTGAGCACCTCGCGCACAGCCGGGGCCAGGTGCGCCGAAACCGACCGCAGCTCCTCGTCGCTCGGCTCGTGCAGCTCGATCCCGCGCTCTTCGCAGAAGCGCACCAGCTCCCCCGAGATCTCGTGCGCGTCGCGGAAGGCGACGCCCTGCTTCACAAGCCACTCGGCCACATCGGTGGCGAGCGAGAAGCCCTGCGGGGCGAGCTCGGCCATCCGCTCGGTGTCGAAGCTCATCGTGGCGACCATGCCGGTGAAGGCCGGCAGCAGGACTTCGAGCTGCTGCACGGAGTCGAACACCGGCTCCTTGTCCTCCTGCAGATCGCGGTTGTAGGCGAGCGGGAGACCCTTGAGGGTCGCCAGCAGGCCTGTGAGGTTGCCAATGAGGCGGCCCGATTTGCCGCGGGCGAGCTCGGCGATATCGGGGTTCTTCTTCTGGGGCATGATGCTCGAACCAGTGGAGTAGCCGTCGTGCAGGCGCACGAAGCCGAACTCCTTGGTGTTCCAGAGGATGATCTCCTCGCTGAGGCGCGAGAGGTCGATGCCGATCTGCGCGGTGACGTAAGCGAATTCGGCCACGACGTCTCGGGCGGCAGTACCGTCGATCGAGTTCTCCAGCGGATCGCCCAGGCCGAGCTCCTCCGCGACGAGCCGGGGATCGAGGCCGAGCGAGCTGCCGGCGAGCGCACCGCCGCCGTAGGGTGAGCGGCGCGCTCGCGCCGACCAATCGCGCAGGCGTTCGAGATCGCGGATCAGCGGCCACGCGTGTGCGGCGAGCTGGTGCGCGAGGAGCACGGGCTGAGCGTGCTGCAGATGCGTGCGGCCGGGCAGAATCGCCTCGGGATGCGCCTTCGCCTGATCCAGCAGCGCCTGGGCGAGGTTCTGCAGCAGCGTGCCGATGGCGGCGGCGTGGTCGAGCAGGTAGAGGCGCACGAGGGTGGCGATCTGGTCGTTGCGGCTGCGGCCGGCGCGCAGCCGTCCGCCGAGCTCGACGCCGGCGATCTCGATGAGGCCGCGTTCGAGCGCGGAGTGGACATCCTCGTCGTCTTCTGCGGGCGCGAATCTCCCGTCGGCGACGCGCGTGGCGAGCTCGTCGAGCGCGGCGCGCATGCCTGCCAGCTCGTCGGCGCTCAGGTAACCGGCGGCGGCGAGAGCCGCCGCGTGCGCCTTCGAACCACGGATATCGTACTGGGCGAGGGCCCAGTCGAACTGCGTGGACTTCGAGAGCGCCTGCAGTTCGGGCGAAGGCCCGCTCGCGAAGCGGCCTCCCCACAGGGCTCCGGCCTCGGCCGCGCGATTGGCGGTCCCGTTCTGGATGTTTTCAGTCACGAGACCACCCTAACGTTCGACTACACCGCGCACGGAACCGGGTGAGAGCCGGACGGCAGAGCGCGCGGGGCTCGGGATCTCCGCAGTAGCAGCGCGAGCCCACCCCTCGCTTCGCTCCGTGGGGCGCCGCAGTAGCGGCGCAGGCCCTTCGCAGAAACGCGAATGCGTTTCTGCTTCGAGCCCACCCATCGCTTCGCTCCGTGGGGCGCCGCAGTAGCGGCGCAGGCCCTTCGCAGAAACGCGAATGCGTTTCTGCTTCGAGCCCACCCATCGCTTCGCTCCGTGGGGCGCCGCAGTAGCGGCGCAGGCCCTTCGCAGAAACGCGAATGCGTTTCTGCTTCGAGCCTCCTGCCGGACTCGAACCGGCCACCTGCGGTTTACAAGGCCGCTGCTCTACCAGATGAGCTAAGGAGGCGTAGGGGCGGTCGGCTGCCCGACCGCCCTCATAGAGACTACTCGTTCTCGGAACTCTCCGGCTCCGTCGCGGCGTCTCCGTTACCGGTGCCGGCACCGCCGTTGCTGGTGCCATTGCCGTTGCCGTTGCCGTCCAGCTCCGCCTTCAGCTTCGCCAGGTACATCTCGAACTCGCCGTCGCGGGTCGAGCGCCACTCCTGCCCGTTGACGATGACCAGCGGGGTCCCGCGCAGTCGCTGCGGCCCGCCTTCGGGCTGGAACTGGATGACGCCGTTCGACTCGTCCTGCGCCAGCTGCGCACCCTCCGCGAGACCGAGGATGCCGGTCTCGGTGGCGGCCTTCGTGTTCTGCGCGATGAAGCTGGCGAAGCGCACATCCTTCACGCACTGACGGAACTCGTCGTTGACGGCGAAGCCGGCGCGCTCGGCCTGCTCGACCAGCTCCTCGTCGCTCAGGCCGGCGTTCTCCTGCACCCGGGTGTAGACCGCTTCGCTCAGCAGCGTGTTGTGCAGATTGAAGGCGACGCCGTCCTCGGGATTCTGATCGACGACGCAGGCAAGGGCATTGGCCGCACGGGTCGAGTAGCGGCTGCTTCCGGTCGATGCGTCGAGGATGTTCACCGGGTAGATCTTCAGCGTCGCGTCGCCGCTGCCCACCCAGTTCTCCAGCACCGATCCGTAGGCTTGCTCGAACTCGGCGCAGTGCACGCAGGTGTAGTCGACGTAGATGGCGATGTCGAGCGGGGTCTGGGTGCGATCCACCTCGGGCGCGACCCGATCCTCCCCCGATTCGAGGGCCGGACCCGGCACGACAGCGAGATCCTGCTCGATCACCACGCCGCCGGAGGCCATGTTCTGGGGGCCGGGGCCGGCGGGCTTCAGCGTCTGCATCAGTACCAGGCCGACGATGGCGAGGATCGCCAGAACGCCGATCACCACACCGCCCTGCAGGAATAGGCGGTTGCGCTTCTCCCGCTTCTTCTCCGCCTCGCGCGCGAGTCGCGCCTGCTCGCGGGCCTGCTCGCGACGCTCGTTCTTGGTCAGCCGCTTATCGTTGTGGTTCACTCTGCCTCGTCATTCTCCGATGGGTTCCGATCCGGATCCGGTCTGCCGCGCTGGGCAGGCCAGGCCGCATCCCTCGGGATCGCACGGTGTGCGGGGTTACTTCTTCGCTCGTCGCTGCGCCCGGTTGGCGGGGGCCGGCTGCTCGCCCTCGACCTGCTGGCCGAAGGCTCCGCGCTGCGCCGGGGCCTTCGCCACCGGCGCGGGCGCCACCGGGCGACGGCCCTTCGCCGCGGCAGAACCCGCCGTCGCCGCGCCCGCCGCAGCGGGGCCGCGCACTTCGGTGCCGCCGTCCTCGGTCGGCGCCGAGTAGCTGAGCTTGGACTGATCCGGGCCCTCGTCCTTCTCGAGCCCACCGCCCTCCAGGTGCACATGGTCCTGGGGCCCTTCGGCCGGTCGCACCTGCACCTCGAGGTTGTAGAGCAGTCCGAGCGACTCCTCCTTGATCTGCCCCATGGTGTTCTGGAACAGCGAGAAGCCCTCCCGCTGGTATTCGACCAGCGGATCGCGCTGCGCCATCGCGCGCAGGCCGATGCCCTCTTTGAGGTATTCCATCTCGTAGAGGTGGTCGCGCCACAGGCGGTCGACCGTGGACAGCACGACGCGCCGCTCCAGCTCGCGCATGGCCTCGGAGCCGAGCGCCTTCTCGCGGTTCTGGTAGGCGACCTCGGCGTCGGAAAGGATCTCACGGCTCAGGAAGGCGCGGTCGAGATGCTTGCCGCTCTTCTCGGCGACGACCTCGTCGACGGTGATGCCGACGGGGTAGATCTGCCCCAGATCCTTCCACAGCGCATCGAGATCCCAGTCGTCGCCGGCCCCGTGCGAGTCGAGGATCGCCTCGATGACCTGCTCGCGGAAGACCTCGATGCGGGACTGGATCTCCTCGCCGTCGAGGATCTGCGCGCGATCCGTGTAGATGGCCTTGCGCTGCCGATCCAGCACATCGTCGTACTTCAGCACGTTCTTGCGGATCTCGCTGTTGCGCTGCTCGACCTGCGACTGGGCGCTCTGGATCGCGCGGGTGACGACCTTCGACTCGATGGCGAGATCGTCGGGGAAGCTCGCCCGGTTCATCAGCGCCGCTGCCGCGCCGGAATTGAACAGGCGCATCAGATCGTCGGTGAGCGAGAGGTAGAAGCGGCTCTCGCCGGGATCGCCCTGACGGCCGGACCGACCGCGCAGCTGGTTGTCGATGCGCCGGGACTCGTGGCGCTCAGTGCCGAGCACGTAGAGGCCGCCGACCTCGGTGACCTTCTCGGCCTCTTCGGCGACCTTCGCCTTGACCGCCTCGAAGACCTCGTCCCAGGCCGCCTCGTAGGCGTCGGGATCGTCCTCGGTGGAGAGCCCGCGCGCCGCCATCTCCTGCACGGCGAGGAACTCGGCGTTGCCGCCGAGCATGATATCGGTGCCGCGGCCGGCCATATTGGTGGCGACGGTGACGGCGCCCAGGCGGCCCGCCTGGGCGATGATCGCCGCCTCCCGGGCGTGGTTCTTGGCGTTGAGCACCTCGTGGCGCACGCCGGCTTTCGCCAGCTGCCGCGAGAGGTACTCGCTCTTCTCGACGCTGGTGGTGCCCACCAGCACCGGCTGGCCCTTCTCGTGCCGCTCGACGATGTCCTCGACGACGCGCGCGAACTTCGCCTCTTCGTTCTTGTAGACGAGGTCGGGCTGATCCTTGCGGATCATCGACTTGTTCGTGGGGATCGGCACCACGCCGAGCTTGTAGGTCGACATGAACTCGCCGGCCTCTGTCTCGGCGGTGCCGGTCATGCCCGAGAGCTTCTTGTAGAGCCGGAAGTAGTTCTGCAGGGTGACGGTGGCGAGCATCTGGTTCTCGGCCTTGACCTGCACCCCCTCCTTGGCCTCGATCGCCTGGTGCATGCCCTCGTTGTAGCGGCGGCCGGCCAGGATGCGGCCGGTGTGCTCGTCGACGATCAGCACCTCGCCGTTGAGCACGACGTAGTCCTTGTCGCGGGTGAACAGCGCCCGCGCCTTGATCGAGTTGTTGAGGAAGGAGATCAGCGGGGTGTTCACCGACTCGTAGAGATTGGTGATGCCGAGGTAGTCCTCGACCTTCTCGATGCCGGGCTCGAGCACGCCGATGGTCCGCTTCTTCTCGTCGACCTCGTAGTCGACGCCGGCTTCGAGGCGCTTGGCGATGCGCGCGAACTCGGAGAACCAGCGGTTCGCCTCACCCGAGGCGGGGCCCGAGATGATGAGCGGGGTGCGGGCCTCGTCGATGAGGATCGAGTCGACCTCGTCGATGATGGCGAAGTGGTGGCCGCGCTGCACGCGGTCGGCGGCGGTGCCTGCCATATTGTCGCGCAGGTAGTCGAAGCCGAACTCGTTGTTGGTGCCGTAGGTGATGTCGGCGTCGTACTGCTTACGTCGCTCGGCGGGGTTCTGACCGGCGACGATGCAGCCGGTGGTCATGCCGAGGGCGCGGAAGACTCGGCCCATCAGCTCGCTCTGGTAAGAGGCGAGGTAGTCGTTGACGGTGACGATGTGCACGCCCTCGCCGGTGAGCGCGTTGAGGTAGGCGGGCATGGTGGCGACGAGGGTCTTGCCCTCACCGGTCTTCATCTCGGAGATGTTGCCGAGGTGCAGATTGGCACCGCCCATCACCTGCACGTCGAAGGGGCGCAGGCCGATGGTGCGGCGCGCAGCCTCGCGCACCGCGGCGAAGGCCTCCGGCAGCAGATCGTCGAGGGTCTCGCCCTTCACGAGCCGCTCGCGCAGCTCGACGGTCTCGCCGCGCAGCTCCTCATCGCTGAGCTCTTCGAACATGGGCTCGAGTTCGCCGACGGTCTTCGCCAGACGTTCCAGCTTCTTCAGGGTGCGTCCTTCGCCGACGCGAAGGATTCGTTCGAGAACTGTCGCCACGTGTGTCTCCTGTGGGGTGAGACGGAGCCGGACCGCACCCGGATTCCGGGTACGTCCTACCGCCGTTGCCAAATTGTGACAACGACTCAGCTTAGCAAGGTGTGCTTCGGCACGCCTGGGAAGGGTGGATCCCTGTCGGGGCGTTCGACAGGAACGCGGAGCTCGGACGCCTAGGATCGAGGAGACGGAGAGAAGGGGTGCGGTGAGCGGAGGACCGGGCGAGCGCCGCGGCGTCCTCGTGGTGCTGCCGACCTACAACGAGTCGGGATCCCTGGCCGAGACGGTGCAGCGCCTGCACACGGCCGTGCCGGAGGCGGATCTGCTGATCGTGGACGACGGCAGCCCCGATGGAACGGGGGAGCTCGCCGATTCCCTGGCGGCCGATCCCCGGGTCTCGGTGATCCACCGGGCGCGGAAGCTCGGTCTCGGCACCGCCTATGTGGAGGGGTTTCGGCACGGACTCGCGGGAGGCTACCGCTGGTGCGTCGAGATGGACAGCGACGGCTCCCATCTGCCAGAGCAGCTGCCCGAGCTGCTGGCGGCGGCCGAGGCGGGCGCGGGACTGGTCGTGGGCACTCGGTGGATGGACGGCGGGCGGGTGACGGGATGGCCGTTGCATCGCCGGTGGATCTCACGCGTAGGCACACGGGTGGCCCAGCTCTCGCTGCGATCGCGGCTCCGGGACATCACCAGCGGTTTCCGGGTGATGGACGCGCGCTGGCTCGCGCGCCTCGACCTCTCGCGGATCGCGTCGCAGGGCTACGGCTTCCAGGTGGAGCTGGCGTGGACCCTGGAGCGCTTCGGGTGCCCGGTCGCGGAGGTGCCCATCGATTTCGTGGAGCGCAGCAGCGGTCGGTCCAAGATGAGCCTCGCCATCGTCTTCGAGGCGTTCCGGCGGGTGCTCGGCTGGGGCTGGCAGCTGCGGTTCGCGCCCGAGCGTCTGCCGCGCGCCGCGGCGGTGACCCCGGCCGGGCACGGAGACCCCCGATAGCGCTGTGCGCAGGGTCTCGCCGAGCGTTCCGCGGCCGGAGGATCCGCCTCGGGGTTCCGCCTCCTGGGCGATTCCACTGAGGAACCGCCCAGGAGTCTCCGTTGGATCGCTGAGGCTCAGGCCTCGGCGAGGGAGATAACGCCGTAGTTCCAGCCCTTGCGGCGGTAGACCACGCTCGGCTTTCCGGAGCCGTTCTCGACGAAGAGGAAGAAGTCGTGACCGACCAGTTCCATCTGGTCGACGGCCTCCTCGACCGAGAAGCGCTCGGCCGGGAACTCCTTCTGCCGGATCACGACCGGGGTGTAGCTCTCGGCCTGCTGGTCGCTGCCGATGACGGGGATCCCGCCGGTCGACACCGCCTCGATGGCCTCCAGCGAGGCGGGGGTGAGATCGACATCGCTGAAGTCATCGGCGGCGGCCTCTGCGAGCGAGAGGCGTCCGCGACCGCGACGGTCCTGACGGCGATCCTTCATGCGGCGGATGCGCTCGAGGATGCGGCCGTAGGCGATGTCGAAGGCGGTGTACTTGTCGTTGCCGTCGCTCTCGGCGCGGATGACCGGGCCGGGCCCGATGACGGTGATCTCGACGCGATCGCCGTGCTGCGGGCTGCGATCGGAGAGGCGCGACACCTTCACGTCGAAGGACTGCGCCTTCGGAAGCAGATTGGCGACCTTCTCGGTCTTGGAACCCACGTAGTTTTCAAAACGGTCGGTAACCCCGACACCGCGTCCGCGAATGTTGACATCCATGGCTGACCTCCTTGGGTTCAGGCGGGTGGCCTCATCGCCGGGCGCACCGTGTCGCCTTTCACGAACCCTATCGCTTTCAGCGCCCCTCCCTCCACCCCGAATTGCTCTGCGCGTGTCGCGCGCCGGGGCGCTGCCCCTGCCGCACCTGGAGGCTCTGGAAGTCTCGTGCGCCGGGGCTCCGGAAGTCGCGTGCGCCGGCGCTCTGCGCGTCTCGAACTCCGCCGCCCCGGGCTGGCCTCGCCTCGCTGCTCCGTGCGACCGCGCAGAGCGCGATCACCCCGATCACGCGGGCTCCGGCGGCGTCGAGCGCCGCGCAGGCCGCGGCCGCGGTCGCGCCGGTGGTGATGACATCGTCGACGAGGATCACCCGCGCGCCCGCGAGGGTCCGGCGCGCACCGGGTCGCACGGCGACGAGGCCGGCATTGCGGCGTCGGGCGGCGTGGCCGAGCCCCACCTGCCCGGTGCGGCCGGGGAGGGCGCGAAGGGCGCGCGGCAGAAGCCGGGGCACCACTGCGCGGCGCCCGGGCCGAGGCCCCGCGAGCGGCGAGCGCGGCACGGCATCGGGCGACCGCGACTCGACCTCCGCCGACCACTGCTCGCGGCGGATCGTCGCCCGAATGATCGCCTCGACGTGCCGGTACCCGCGTTCTCGCACCCGTGCCGCCCGCGACGGGGCCGCCACCAGCACCACCGGGCCGTCCCGATCATGTCGGCCGGGGACAGCGGACGGGCCGCGCGCATCGGGCCGGTCCCGCGCGTCTCGAAGAGTCGCGCGAAGCGGAGCCGCGAGCTGCGCGCCCAGCTCTCCCACGAACCCCGTGCGTCCCGCGTGCTTGTAGGCGACGAGCAGGGCGCGGAGCGGGCCGGCATACGGCCCCGCCGCATACGCCTCCACCCCCGCTGGTGCGCGGATCCGCATGGCGCCGTCCCTGTCGCGGCGCAGCTCTGCGAGGCAGACGGCGCAGCAGTCCCGGTCGGGCGCCCCGCACGAGACGCACTGCGTCGGCCAGAGCAGTGCCGCGAGGTCGAGGGAGAGCTCGCGCAGCAGGCCGCCCAGGCCATACACCGCGCCGAGGAGCCGCGTCATCGCGAGAGGGAGCATGCTCGGAGTCTTCCGCATCCGCCGGATCCGGAAGGGGCGGATCCGCGAATCCGTGGACAACCCGACGCATTCACGGCCGAGGCCGTGTTGTGGGCGGCGATCCCTATCCCGTCTTCGCGATCAGCGCGATCCCCTCGTCCTGCCGCTGCCAGCCCACACCCTGCGGCGCGAACATGCGCCCGTCGCCCGAGAGCACCCGCAGCATCGCCCGCGAACCGCCGCCGCTCACGCTCACCGCATCGCTGACCGTGCCCGAATCGGTGGCGAATTGGCCGGGCGCGCCGACGGTGATCCGGCCGGCGCTCCCCGCCCGGGTGAGCGCCGCGAAACGCTGGTCATCCACCCAGTCCAGATCGATCGGCGCTCCGGCGACCCACAGCTGCGTAGTGGCCGTGGCGGCGAGCGCGCTCGGCCGCCCCTCGGCGTCACGAACGATGCCGGCGACCAGCACGGCGCTCTGATCCCCATCCGCCACCAGTATCGCGATCCGCGTCCCGTGCTTCGACACCCGCACGGCCACCGGCACCCGGCCGGCCAACCACGGCATCTGCAGCAGCTGCTGCGACTCCCCGGGTCGTGTCACGAGGATCTCCCCCGGCGCCGAAGAGGCGTACGACCAGATGTAGCCGAAGCCGTCGAATGACGGCTCGATGAGCCCCGGGCGCAGGTCGATCTGCACCTGCGCGTCATCGGACACCCAGCTCATGCCGGAGGGCGAGAGCACCGCCGCGGAGGTGTGATCGAGCGACAGCGACACCGCGCTCGGGTTCAGCGCCGCGATGCGGTCGCCGATCTCCGGCAGCTCCGCGATCTCGCCCCCGGTGATCTCCCCCAACACACCGGCCTTGAGCACCACCGTGCCGAAGCGCTCCGTGCCGAGCGAGCTCTCCTCGGGCGCCGAGACGGAGGCGGCGCCCACCACCACGCCATCGGCGGAGAGCTGGAACCTTGAGACCCCGGGCACCGATTGCAGGCTGGAGGCGAGCTGCCGCATGATCAGATCCATCGTCGCCTCGTCGGCGCTGAGCAGTTCGACGGAGAGGTCGATCTGCGCGGCGCCGTCGACCACCGGCACCGAATTGGCCACAAGGGTGGTACCGCTCGGGAAGGCGCTCCGCAGCGCACCGGCCATATCGGCGGACGGCCCGTCGAGCAGCCCGCCCACGATCTGCGTGCTCAGCGTCGCCCGGTTCAGGAACCAGCGGCTCTCCGAGACCAGGCGGTTGTCCGGCGACAGGAAGTAGACCTGCCGCGACGACCACACCGCGGTGAAGGTGCTCTTGTCGAGGATCGTGCCGGCGGGGGCCGAGGAGATGCGCCACTCCCCCTGCACCTGCACCAGCTCGAAGCGCGCCTCGGTGGCCGGCCCCGGCTGCACCGGCGTGAGCGTGCCGTGCTCGTCCACCGTCGCGAGCCCCCTGAGCGAGAGCACGCCCACATCGCCCTCGGCCTCGCGGAAGGACTGCTCGCCCTCGTCGATGAACACGCCGAAGGAGGGATCCCACTCGGTCGAATACGCCGGAGCGAGGAACTCGCGCGCGATCGCGAAATCGTCGCTGCTGGAGGAGGCCGCCCGCACGAAGCCGCGCACGATCTCCTCCTGGCTGGCCCCGATGGCGGGACCGTCGGGGTTGAACTGCACCGGCTGATCCGCCTGGTCGAAATTCGCGAGTCCCTCGCGCACGGGCCCGGAGGCGGGGATCGACTGGCAGGCGGTGAGGGCGACCGCCGCGACGGCGAGCACCGCGAGACCGCGCAGGCCCCGCAGCCCGCGCGCGCCCGGCGCACCGGACCGCCTCCGCACTCCCCTGATCCTCCCGCTCATCGCCGCTTCTCCTTCGACACGCGCCGTCTGGGCCTGCGCAACCAGCCGCCGGTCGCCCCGGGATCCCCCTCATCGGTGACCGCGTCCTCCGGCACGAGCGGAATCGGCGAGACGAAGGCCGTGGTGCCCTCCGTACGGGGCAGGGTGAGCCGGAAGTGGGTGCCCTCGCCGAACCGCGACCAGACCTCCAGGACGCCGCCGTGCACGGCCGCGTCCTCCTGGGCGATGGCGAGCCCGAGCCCGGTGCCGCCGAGTGTGCGCTTGCGCGAGGGATCGGCTCGCCAGAACCGGTCGAAGACGCGCGAGGCGTCCTCCGGCTTCAGGCCCACCCCCCAGTCGCGCACGCCGATGGCGATGGCCGCGGCATTGGAGTCGACGGTGACGACGATCGCCCGCCCCTCGCCGTGCTCGATGGCATTGCCGACCAGATTCGAGACGATGCGGCGGATCCGCCGCGCATCCACATCGACGGGACTGTAGCCGCCGAGCGGGCGCACCTCGATGAGGCTCGGCGAGAGCGGCTGCAGATCCGCCACCACATCGGTGGTCAGCGTCACCAGATTCGTGGGCTCGGTCTCCAGCGTGATCCGGCCCGCGTCGTAGCGCGAGATCTCCAGCAGATCGCCCAGCAGCGACTCGAAGCGGTCGACCTGCGCGCCGAGCACCTCGACGGCGCGCACCTGGGGGGCGTCGAGCGAGCCCTGCTGGCCGCGCAGCACCTCGCTGGCGAGCCGGATCGTGGTGAGCGGGGTGCGCAGCTCGTGCGAGACGTCGGAGACGAAGCGCTGCTGCATCTCGGAGAGCTCGTCGAGCTCATCGATACGGGCCTGCAGTGTGTCGGCCATGTCGTTGAAGTTCGCGGAGAGCACATCGAAGTGCTCGTCGTTCTGCAACGGCATGCGCGCATCGTCTTCGCCTGCGGCCAGTCGACGGCTGGTGTCGGCCGCGGCGCGGATCGGACGGAACACGATATTCGAGATGGTCCACACCAGGGCGCCGATCAGCAGCATCAGGATCAGCGCCGTGATCCCGAGCGTGCGCGTGATGAAGGCGAGCGTCTGCTCCGTGTCGGCGAGGCCGTACCCGATGAAGAGGTTGTAGGTGCCGGCGCCCGCGGGGAAGGTGAGGCTCGAGGCCACCAGGATGCCGGGGCTCAGCACCCCGCTATCGCTGGTCAGCGTGACCGGCTGCCAGTACTGGGGCGCGGTGCCGAAGATCACCGCATCGGACAGCTCCGCGCTCAGCGAGTCCACCAGCTGCGGCGCGGTGGTGAAGTCGACCGGGGCCTCCGAGAACGGGTCCTGCCCCGGTTCGCGTCGCACGTAGATGAGCTGGCTCGCGGAGGTGTCCTGCACCGTGCGCCGCACCGAGGCGAGCAGCGCGGACAGGGTGCCGCGGTCGCTCGCGTCCGAGGCGTCGACCAGCCGCTGCGCGGCCTGGGTGGCGCGCGCCGAATCCTGCAGCACCTGATCACGACGCGACGAGTACAGGTCGTCGCCGACGCTGGTGAGGATGAAGGTGCCCGAGATGAGGATCATGATGCCGGTGACGACGCCGGTGATCGTCATGGTGCGCAGCTTGAGCGACCTCGACCATCTGCGGCGCACCGGGCCCAGCACCGGCTGGCTGAAGCGGAGCCAGCGCAGTCGGAGCCGGCGCAGCCGCAGGCTCAGCGCCGAGCGTCTCCGGGATGCAGTCACGGCGCCTATTCGACGACGGCGCCGGCGCGGTATCCGACCCCGCGCACGGTCGTGACGATGGTCGGGTGATCCGGATCGCGCTCGATCTTGGCCCGGAGGCGCTGCACATGCACATTCACCAGGCGGGTGTCGGCCTTGTAGTGGTAGCCCCACACCTTCTCGAGGAGCACCTCGCGGGTGAACACCTGCTGCGGCTTGCGGGCGAGGATCACGAGCAGATCGAACTCGAGCGGCGTCAGCGCGATCGCCTGATTCTCCCGGCGCACCTCGTGCGCGGCCACATCGATCTCGACATCGCCCACGCGAAGCGTCTCGCTGGCGTCCTGCTGCGGTTCGCGCAGGCGGGCGCGGATCCTGGCGGTCAGCTCGACCGGGTTGAAGGGCTTGACCACGTAGTCGTCGGCGCCGGCCTCGAGGCCGCGCACGACATCGGTGGTGTCGGTGCGGGCGGTGAGCATGATGATGGGCACGCCCGACTCGGCGCGGATGCGCGCGCACACCTCGATGCCGTCCAGGCCGGGCAGCATGAGATCGAGCAGCACCAGATCGGGACGCATCTCGCGGAACTTCTCGACCGCGGCGGCGCCGTCGGCGCTGTGCTCGGTGAGGAAGCCCTCTCCCTGGAGCACCATTCCGAGCATCTCGGCCAGCGCCCTGTCATCATCGACCACCAGAATTCGTGCGCTCATGCACCCCATTATGTCGGGAAACACGGGTGTTTCGGCTTCCGCGTTCCTCTGAACCTCCTTGACATAATGGGAGCGACCTGTGGAAATACCCAGGATTGCAAGAAAGAGAGCTGACATGACTGGTACCGTTCGGAACGCGGTGACCGAAGCACTCGCGACCCTCCTCTTCGTCTTCGCCATCATCGCAGCGGTGAACAACGCCGGCGATCTCGCACCGTTTGCCATCGGTTTCGCTCTGATGGTCCTCGTCTACGCGACCGGCCACCTCTCGGGCGGTCATCTCAACCCCGCTGTCACGCTCGGCGCACTGATCCGCGGCGCGATCGGCGCGGGCGCGGCAGTGGCCTACTGGATCGCCCAGTTCATCGGCGGCGCACTCGGCGCGCTGCTCGCCTTCGCGATCTGGCCCGCAGCGGCTGAGGCGAAGCAGATCGAGATCGCCCCCGCCTTCCTCGTCGAGGCGATCTTCACCTTCATCCTGGTCTTCGTGGTGCTCAACGTCGCCACCTCGAAGGACACCGAGGGCAACTCCTTCTACGGTCTCGCGATCGGCTCCACCGTGGTGGTCGGCGCATTCGCCGTCGGCGCGGTCTCCGGCGGCGGCTTCAACCCGGCCGTCGCGCTGGGCCTGTCGATCCACGGCGACTTCGCCTGGGAGAACATCTGGCTGTACATCCTCGCCCCGCTGGTCGGCGGCCTGGTTGCGGCGCTCGCCTTCCGCCTGCTGAACAGCCACGACCTCGCCAAGAAGGTCGCCGCCTGATCCGCATCTCTGATCGGAGGGCTCGGGGCGCACGCCTCGGGCCCTCCGTCGTTCCCGGGGGCGGGCGGCCTCTGCGGGGCGGCCTCTGCGGTGCCGGGGCAGCTCGACCGCTCGCGCGGGGTCGCGGCAGCCCTAGTAGTGGTCGAAGCGCCCGGGGAGCAGATCCCAGGGATCGCGTCCGAGGTAATCGCACACCGCACGATACACGCAGTGCTCGATGAAGAGGCGTCGGTGCTCGGCGTCGTCCACGTGCAGCACCCGCGCGCGCTGAATCGGCATCCGGTAGAGCACGATGGTGCGGGCGGTGCGGTCGACCGAGTAGTACATCGGCGCGTCGCTCTGAACATTGCCCATCGGCACGGTGGAGAAGCCGATCTGCACGCCGCGCAGCTGCGTCTCGAGCGCGTGGCGCATGACGTCGAGGGCGCCGCGGGCCGCGATCTCGAAGCGGAGCACCCGGCTGTCGAGGTCGGGGAGATCCGGGCCGGTGATCGAGGATCGGATCGGCCTCCGCCCGTGCCGGCGGTGCGGCGTCGCGGGGCCGGACCTCGAAGCCCCGCCGCGCTTGCTGCCCCATGCCGCCATGCCGCCAGTCTACGCTGGGAGGCGTGAGTGAGATCTCCGAGGAGGATCGGCCCGCCCGTCTCTGCGCGCGGGTCGGTTGCGGCGGCACGGCCGTGGCGACGCTGACCGCCGATTACGGCGACCGGATGATGGCGGTCGGGCCGCTCAGCCCCGAGCGCACGCCACCGGCGCTCGACCTCTGCGCCGAGCACCGCGACGCGCTTCGCCCGCCCGAGGGCTGGGAGTTCGTGCGGCACGATCCCGGGCGCTGATCCCGCGGCTGCCGCGCCCGGCTCAGAGACCCGAGTAGGCGTGCAGCCCCTTGAAGAAGACGTTGACGATGGTGAAGTTGAAGAGCACCGCCGCGTAGGCGATGATCGACAACCAGGCCGAGCGGGTACCGCGCCAGCCGCGCGTCGCACGCGCGTGGATGTAGCCGGCGTAGAGCACCCAGATCACGAAGGTCCAGACCTCCTTGACGTCCCAGCCCCAGTAGCGGCTCCAGGCCGCCTCGGCCCAGATCGACCCGGCGATGAGGGTGAAGCTCCAGAACACGAAACCGATGATCGCGATCCGGTAGGCCATGTCCTCGAGTCGCACCGACCCGGGCAGGCTGCTCAGGAAGCCCATCCCCGCAGGGCCCCCCGTCTGCAACTGTTGCTCGCGGCGGTGCTGCAGCAGTTGCAGCAGCGAGAGACCGAAGGAGATGGTGAGGAAGCCCACGGCCAGCACCGCCACCAGGATATGGATGATGAGCCAGTAGGAGTCGAGCGCCGCGGGCAGCGGCACGATCTCGACGTAGAAGTTCACCCGGGTGAGGCCGAGGAAGATCACCGCGAGGCCGGTGACGAGGGCGCCGAGGAATCGCAGATCCACGAAGAACTGCACCAGCAGGAAGATGAGCACGATGGCGAGGGTCGCCGTGAGCGCGAACTCGTACATATTCGCGAAGGGCACCCGCTCGGCGCCGATGCCGCGCAGAATGGTCGCGGCCAGATGCAGCAGGAAGCCGAGCACGGTGAGGGAGAAGCCGATCCGCAGCGAACGGGATCGCGGGAGCTTGCCGGCGGCCCGCTCGCCGGTCGGCGCGGATCGCGTCAGCGTGGCGACGGATCCTCCGGCGGTCGGCGTCGTGCGGCCGGCCTGGGCCGCCGCGGCGGTCTTCTCGGCCGCGGCGGCCCCGGCCGCGACCTCACCCTGATCGGCTGCCGCATCGCCGCTGCGGTTGGCGAAGTCGACCGCGTAGAACACGAAGGCGATCGCGTACACGATCATGGCCGAGTACAGCGCAAGCGAGGAGTAGTGTTCCAACGTTTCCAGCACGGTTGCTCAGTCTAACCGCTCTCACTGCCGAATCGCCGGGAAGAACGCAGCCGCCGCCCGGCTCTCGCGAGCGGACGGCGGCGTATGCTTCAATTGCGGATGCCCCTGGGCCGGATTCCGGCGGCGGATCCGCAGGGCCGAATCGTTCAGTCTTCGATCTTGGTGTGCTCGCCGATGACGTGCCAGCCCCGGTTGTGGTACACCAGCGGGCTCAGATCCACCGGATCGCCCGGCTTGTGCGGATTGGACTCCAAGGCCTCGACCACGACGAGATTCGACCCGCCCGCGGGCACGATCTGCGACACCCGGCCCCGGATCCACGCCGCCGCACCCGGATAGTACGGCTCCCCGGTGGGCAGCCGATCCCATTCCACGTCCTCACCGAAGCGGTTCGCGCCGCTGGTCGCGCCGAGCTTGGCGAGCGCGACCTGCTCGGCCCCCACCAGATGCACCACCACGGTGTCCGCGGCGAGGATCGTGGGCGTGGCCGAGGACAGCGCCGAGGCGGAGAACACCAGCGTCGGCGGCTCCAGACCCACGGAGAACAGGGAGCTCACGGTCAACGCGACCGGGCCCTCACCGGTATCGGCGGTCACGATGCCCACGCCCGCGGGATGCCCCCGGAACGCGAACTTGAAATCATCAGTCGACAGCGGTGCTTCACCCATTGCAGATATCCATCCTTCACATCTTCGTCGTTCCGCGCAGGAACGCCCCGTGGGGGCGATATCTACTATCTCACCGAAATCGAGGCGGCGTGACCGCATGTCAGAGTATTGCAACCCGCTCGGGGCGACGGTCGATCCCGCGGGTCCGCGCTACAACCGCTCGCGGTGCTGATCGCGCAGCTGCGCGACCGCCTGCTCGAGCGTGGGGTCGTCTCCCCGCGCGAGCGCCGCGTACTGCAGGCGCACCCCGCCCTCCACCGGCAGCGCCTTCACCCAGACGCGTCGACGCGGCACGAACAGCGAGGTGAGCAGGCCCGCCACCGCCAGCAGCGCGAACACCAGGATCCACTCCTGCGCCGGATTGCTCATGACATCGAATGAGGCGTAGCGCGGCGCCCCGTCGAGCGTGATCGTGCCCATACCCTCGGGCAGATCCACCGTCTCGCCGATGGTGAGCTGCAGCGACTTCGTCTCGAGCTCGCGGCCGGCCACCTGCTCCATCAGCGTGGTGTCGAGCGCGTACACCGACTGGGGCACCCCGGCGTCGATGCCGAGATCGCCGACGAACACGTCGAGCGTGAGCACCGGGTTGGTCAGATCCGGATAGTTCGAGGTGAAGGCGCCGGAATCGAGATCCGCCTTCGTCGGATAGAAGAAGCCGCGCAGACCCAGCTGCGTCGACTCCCCCTCGAACTCGAGACCGTACGGCACCTTCACCACGCCGAGGGAGGTGAGGTTCTGGTCCTGGGGGATGAAGGGCACCGACTCGCGGAACACCACCTCGCCGTCGGCGTCCCGCACGGTGAGCGTCGGCGCATAGCCGTTGGCGATCAGGTAGACGGGCGCCCCGGCCGTGCGCAGCGGGTGATTCACCTGGATGCTCTCCTCGCGCTCACCGCCGTCCGAATCCATCAGGGTGACGCTCGCGGTGAAGTTCCGGGCCATTCCGATGGCCCCGACGTTCCCCTCGTCGGGCGTGACGTAGTCCACCGCCAGATCGTCGAGCCGCATCCGGTACGGGTCGAGGCGAGCGCTGTCGAACCAGCGGCCGGAGGTCGCCGAGTCGTAATCGATGAGCTGATTCACCATCGTCTCGCCCTCGACGAGCACCTTCTGCCCGTTGAAACTGAAGAGTCCCCCCAGTGCGACGCTGACGAGCACGCCCAGCAGCGCGAGGTGGAACACCAGATTGCCGGTCTCGCGCAGATAGCCCCGCTCGGCGGACACCGAGATCTCCATATCGCCGCGACGGGTCGTGATCCGCTGCACCTCGACGCGATAGCGCTGCCGGCGCAGGATCCCCCGCGCCTGCTCGATCGCCCGCTCCGCGAAGGCCTCGCGCTCAGCGGCATCGGCGTCCGGATTCGAGATGAACTGCTCGGCGAAGCCCGCCATGCGGCTCAGACGCGCGGGGGTCTTCGGCGGAGCCCCGCGCATCGCACGCCAGTGATGCGCGATGCGCGGCAGCACGCAGCCGATCAGCGAGACGAACAGCAACAGGTAGATCGCCGAGAACCACACCGAGGAGTAGACGTCGAAGGCCTGGATCGGGAAGGCGTCGAGGATCGGGAACAGATCGGGGTGATCCGCCTGGTACTGCACCACCCCGTTCGGGTCGGCCCCGCGCTGCGGCAGCAGCGATCCCGGAATCGCAGCGACCGCGAGCAGCAGCAGGAGGATCAGGGCCACCCGCATACTCGTGAGCTGCCGCCAGAACCAGCGCAGCCAGCCGCGCATGCCGAAGCCGGGGGCATCGGTGCGGGCCGCGCGCTCGGCGACCGCGGCGGCGCCACCGGCGCCGTCCTCGTAGTCGCTCGGGCGCCCTTCGAACTCAGATGGCCGGGACATAGCTGCTCATCACCGCCTGCAGTGCGTACATGATCTGACTCCACACACCCGACACCATCAGCAGGCCGATGACGATCAGCAGCCCCCCGCCGATCAGGTTCACGGTGCGAATATGCCGTTTGAAGAATGCAGTGGCCGTCGTCATCCAGCCGAAGCCGAATGCCGCCAGCACGAAGGGCAGCCCCAGCCCCAGGCAGTAAATCAACGCGAGCCAGGCGCCCCGCCAGGCCGTGCCGCCCTGCAGCGCCAGCGTACCGATCACCGCGAGCGTCGGACCGATGCACGGCGTCCAGCCGATGGCGAAGACCGCCCCCAGTGCGGGGGCGCCGGCGAGCCCCAGCCGCGGCTTGAACCGCAGCCGGGCGGTGCGCTGCATACCCCCGAAGAGACCCATGAAGACGAGGCCCATCGCGATGATGAGCACGCCCATGATCCTGGTGATCAGGTTCTCCCACTGCAGCAGCCAGGAGCCGATCGAGCCGGCCAGCGAGAGCAGGATGACGAAGATGACGGTGAAGCCCGCGACGAAGAGCAGTGCGCCGAGCACCATGCGCCGGCGGACGCGCCGGGCCTCGAGGGCTTCGGAGGTGTCGGTCGCCGTTGCGCTCACATATGCCAGATAGCCCGGAACGAGCGGCAGCACGCAGGGCGAGAGGAAGGAGACGAGCCCGGCGGCGAATGCGATCAGCGAGGCGACGAGCACCTGGCCGTCGGAGACGATTCCCTGCAGCTCCACGTCAGCTCTCGGCCAGCGTCTCGGAGACGAGGGTGCGCAGCTGAGATTCACCGGCGAGCTGGCCGAGCACCCGGTGCGCCACCCGGCCCTGCGCGTCGAGCACGAGCGTGGTCGGAACGGCGTTCAGCGGGATCTGCCCGGCGAAGGCGCGCTGCACGGCGCGATCGCCCGCACTGTCCATGATCGAGGGGTACTCGATGCCGAACTCCTCGGCGAACTGCAGCGCCTGCGCCGACTGGTCGCGGGTGTTCACACCGACGAACTGCACGCCCTCGGGTGCGAACTCCGCGTATACAGCGGCGAGATCCGCCGCCTCCGCCCGGCACGGGGCGCAGCCCGCGTACCAGAAGTTCACCACGGTGACCGAGCCGAGCGTGTCGTCGGAGCTCAGCGTCTCGTCGTACTCGGTGATGCCCTCGAACACGACCGGGTCGCCGCGATCCTCGATCGCCAGACTCAGAGTGGTCCCGTCACCGGCGACATAGCCCTTGTCGCTCGCCGACTCCCACTGCCGCGCGAGGTCGTCCCCGCTGCCCGCGCAGCCGACGAGGGCGAGCGCCAGCACCAGCGGTGCCGCTGCTGTCGCGAGAGCGCTCCGGCGCGGGCGGCGCGCCTGCCGCACCGGCCTCACACCGCCCCCACGTCGACAGAGCCGGCCATCAGGCCTGCGGCCGGCGTGCGGTAGTCCACTTCGACCCAGCCGTCCTCGCGGCGCTCGAAGCTGGTGATGCTCGACAGCTCGCAGCGACGCCTCGCCGGGTTGTGGAACAGCGCCTTGCCCGCGATGTCGAGGTGGGCGAGCCAGATCACGGCCTGGTGGCTCACCATCACGATGTCGCCCTCGCCGTCGGCGGCGTCCCAGGCCGCGTCCATCGCCGCGCGCGTGCGGCTCACGATGCTGCGGTAGGGCTCGCCCCAGCTGGGGCGGAAGGGGTTGCGGTAGCGGTACCAGTAGCGCGGGTTCAGCATCGCCGAGCCGCGGCCGCTCTTCACCTGGCCCTCGAAGTCGTTGCTCGGCTCGATGATGCGCTCGTCCATCGCGATCTCGAGATCGAAGGCGCGGGAGATCGGGCGGGCGGACTGCTGCGCCCGTTCGAGTGGCGAGGCGATCAGCGCGGAGACGGGACGGCCCGCGGCCGAGAGCGTTTCGGCGGCGGCTTCGGCCATGCGGTGGCCGAGCGGGGACAGCTCGTAGCCGGGGAGTCGACCGTAGAGCACGCCCTCGGGGTTGTCGACCTCGCCGTGGCGCACGAGATGCAGCCGTTTTCCGCTCACCCTCACATTCTAGGTTCGGGTGTCTGGGAATCCCCGGGACCGCGATCCCGTCCCGCCCCCTCGCGCCGATTCGTCTCGCCTCCCCGCGTCCCGCCGAGGAGGCTCCGAACACGCGCTGAAGCTCAGCGAACGCCCGCGCCGCCCTCGGGCGGCTGCCGCCGGACGAAGCGGGGCACCCAGCGCAGGAAGCCGAGTGCGCCGGCCAGGCCGATCACGCCCATCGCGCCCGTCGCGATGCCCAGCGTCGAGATGGCCGCGATGCCGGAGAAGACCACCGGCGCCGCCGCGCCGCCCGCGTCGGTGAGGGTGCGCCACGAGCTCAGGAAGGGGGCCGGATTCCGGCTCGGCGCGACATCCGCGCCGAGGGTGAGGAGGATCCCGCTGGAGAGCCCGTTGCCGACCCCGATCACCGCCGCGAGCATGGCGAACCACATAGAGGCCTCGCCGAGATCATGGGTGAAGGCCAGCGCGAGGAATCCGCAGCCCATCAGCAGCATCGACGGCAGCACCGCCCAGAGCCGGCCGAAACGATCCATCACCTGGCCGCTCGCGTAGAACAGTGCGAAATCGATCGCGCCGGCGATACCCACGACGAGCGAGATGGTCTGCGCGTCGAGCCCCAGCGAGACGCCCCACAGCGGCAGCACGACCTGACGGGCGGAGCGCACGGCCGAGAGCGAGGCGGCGGCGAGACCGAGACGCGCGAGCACGCGGCGGTGCTGCGCCATGGTGCGGAACACGCCGGCGGGCTTGTTGCGCGGCAGGCCGATGCTGCCGGTGACCGCCTCGCCGGTGTCGGCGGCGCCGGTGGTCGCGGCCGATCCGTCCGTCTCGCGGAAGGATCCGCTCGGCACCGTTTGCTCGTTCAGCCGAGTCTCGGGATCCGGGCCCAGCAGCACCAGCAGCACGCAGGCGATGGCGCAGACCCCGAAGAACCACGCCGCGGCGGATTCGGTGCCGGTGAGCCCGAGCAGCAGCGCGCCGACGAAGGGGCCGACGAACATGCCGAGGCGGAAGGATCCGCCAAGCAGGGAGAGTGCTCGGGCGCGGAAGCCCTGCGGCACGCGCGTGGTCATGAAGGCGTGCCGGGCGAGCCCGAAGGCCGCCGCGCACATGCCGATGAGGAAGACCGACACGGCGAGCATCCAGAGCACCGGGGCGAGGGCGAGACCGACCACGCCGAGGAGGGCGAGGCTGCCCGCGGTCACCATGGTGAGCCGCTCCCCCATCCGCGCGACCAGCCAGCCGGCGGGCAGATTGCCGCACAGCTGCCCGACAACGATCATCGAGGCGACGAGGCCCGAGGTGGCGATATCCGCACCGAGCTCGGCTGCGATCACCGGGATGAGCGGGATCACCGCGCCCTCGCCCAGCGCGAAGAGCACCGTCGGTCCGTAGATCATCGGGGCGAAGCGCAGCAACACCTGCCTGGTCGAGTCGGCCATCCCTCTCCTTCGCTCGACTCAACCGTATACCCGCGCGGCGCGGGGAGCAGAGGCACGCCGGCCGGGTCGGCACGCGGTTCGCGGTCAGGACCACGGCGCCCGGCCGACGCGATCCGCGACAGGCGGTCCGCGTCGGCCGAACGAGTCGCGCGACTAGTCGTCGAGCAGCTCGGCCTCGATGACCTCGTCATCGTCGGGCAGGCCCGCGGCACCCGCAGATCCTCCCATCTGCGGCGCCGCCTCGCTCGTGAGTGAAAGCGAATCGCCGCCCTCCGCCACGTCGACCCGCACCAGCGAGCCGTCGCGCACCTCGCCCGAGAGCACGCCCCGCGCGAGGCGGTCGTCGATCTCGTGCTGCATCAGGCGGCGCAGCGGCCGGGCACCGTAGATCGGATCGTAGCCGCGCATCGCGAGCCAAGCGCGGGCCGCGGGCGTCACCGCGAGCGTCAGGCGGCGATCCGCGAGTCTGGCCTGCAGCCGGTCCACCGAGAGCTCGACGATCTGCGCGAGATCGGCCTCGCTCAGCGGACGGAAGATGACCATCTCGTCGAGACGGTTCACGAACTCGGGCTTGAAAGCTCGGCGCACCGTCTCGCGCACCGCGTCCTCCTTCTCGGTCCACGGCATATCGGGATCGATGAGGTACTGCGAACCGAGATTCGAGGTGAGGATCAGGATCGTGTTGCGGAAGTCGACCGTGCGGCCCTGCCCATCGGTGAGGCGCCCGTCGTCGAGCACCTGCAGCAGCACGTCGAACACCTCGGGATGCGCCTTCTCGACCTCGTCGAGCAGCACGACGGAGTAGGGGCGCCGACGCACGGCCTCGGTCAGCTGACCGCCCTGCTCATAGCCGATGTAGCCGGGAGGGGCGCCGACGAGACGCGACACCGAGTGCTTCTCGCCATACTCGCTCATATCGATGCGCACCATGGCGTGCTCGTCGTCGAAGAGGAACTCGGCGAGCGCCTTCGCGAGCTCGGTCTTGCCGACGCCGGTGGGGCCCAGGAAGAGGAAGGATCCGGTCGGCCGATTGGGGTCGGCGATGCCGGCCCGCGAACGCCGCACGGCGTCGCTCACGGCGCGCACCGCGTCGGCCTGGCCGATGAGGCGCTTGCCCAGCTCGCTCTCCAGCGAGAGCAGCTTCTCGGTCTCGCCCTGCATCAGGCGGCCGACCGGGATGCCCGTCCACGCGGCGACCACGCCCGCGATGTCCTCATCGGTGACCTGCTCGTTCACCATGCGTGGCTCGCCGTCGACCTCGCCCGCGAGCTCGGCGTTTTCGGCATCGGCCAGCTGCTTCTGGATCACCGGGATCTCGCCGTAGAGCAGCTTCGACGCCTTCTCGAGGTTGCCCTCGCGCTGCGCGACCTGCGCCTGCATGTTCAGCTGGTCGAGCTTCTCGCGCAGCTCGCCCACACGATTCAGGCTCGCCCGCTCCCGCTCCCAGCGGGCTTCGAGCACATCGAGTTCGGCCTGCTTCGCGGCCAGATCCTCCTGCAGCTTGGTGCGGCGCTCCTTCGAGGCGTCGTCCTTCTCCTTCTTCAGGGCGAGTTCCTCGAGCTTCAGCCGATCGACCGCGCGGCGCAGCTCGTCGATCTCGACGGGGGCCGAGTCGATCTCCATGCGCAGCCGCGAGGCGGCCTCATCGATCAGGTCGATGGCCTTGTCGGGCAGCTGGCGCGCCGTGATGTAGCGGTTGGACAGCGAGGCCGCTGCGACCAGCGCCGAGTCGGCGATGGTGACCTTGTGGTGCGCCTCGTAGCGCTCCTTGAGCCCGCGGAGGATCGCGATGGTGTCGGTGACCGAGGGCTCGCCGACGTACACCTGCTGGAAGCGGCGCTCGAGGGCGGCGTCCTTCTCGATGTACTCGCGGTACTCGTCGAGGGTGGTGGCGCCGATGAGGCGCAGCTCGCCGCGGGCGAGCATGGGCTTGAGCATCTGCGAGGCCGCGACGGAGGACTCCCCGCCGCCCGCGCCCATGAGCGTGTGCAGCTCGTCGATGAAGGTGATGATCTTGCCGTCGGAGTCCTTGATCTCCTGCAGCACGGCCTTCATGCGCTCCTCGAACTCGCCGCGGTACTTGGCCCCGGCGATGAGGGCGGAGATGTCGAGGCTGATGAGCTCTTTGTCCTTCAGGGACTCGGCGACGTCGCCCGCGACGATGCGCTGGGCGAGGCCCTCGACCACGGCGGTCTTGCCGACGCCGGGTTCGCCGATGAGCACGGGGTTGTTCTTGGTACGGCGGGTGAGCACCTGGCTCACGCGGCGGATCTCGCTATCGCGCCCGATCACCGGGTCGAGCTTGCCGGAGCGTGCGACCTCGGTGAGGTTGACCCCGAACTGCTCGAGTGCGCTCTGCTCGCCTTCTTCCTGGGCGGGCTGCCAGTTTGCCTGCATGTCTTCCTCTCTCGATCAGCGGCATTGCAGCCCGTGGCTGCAAACTTGAGTGAATATGACTCAAGTTTACAATATGCCCCTGGAAAGCGCTAGGAATTCTGCTCGTGGATCTCGCCCTCATCCTCGGCCTGCGCGGCCATCGCCCGCGCGGTCCGGCGCCCCATCAGCGGGCCGAAGACGAGCAGCAGCAGCCAGCTCGCCATCCCCAGATTGGGATCGATCAGATAGGCCACCGCGATCGAGAGGAGGAAGATCCCGATCTTCACCGCGGTGTCGAGCCGTTCGGCGCGGATCAGCGCCGGGGACGGATCCTTCAGCAGCAGGCCTCGTCTGCGACCGACCTCGAGCGTGATCGACTGGGAGAGGATCACGAGCGCGACGTTGCACGCGTAGAGGGCCACCGCGAGCGGGTAGTCGGAGAATTCGCTGATCCCCTGCGTGGTGAAGGGCAGCAGCACGATGAGCGCCGCGGAGAAGAGGTTCGAGGTGATGACGGCCTGATCGATCGCGCTGAAGCGGCTGAGTATCTCGGTGTTGTGCCGCCAGAACATCGCGATCACGACGAAGCTGATCGCGAAACCCATCAGATTGGTGCCGAGTCCGTGCGCGAAGAGCGTTGCCGGACTCGACCACGCCTCCGCGGGCGGCGGCTCGATGTTCACCACCAGCAGCGTGATGGCGAAACCGTGGATCGCATCGAAGAAGCCGAGTCCCCGGCCGAACTCGGCGCCCTCCCGCTCGAATCCCCGACGTCTCATCGCAAGCCTCCTCGCCCCGGCGCCCGAACTCGGCGCCCCTTCGAGGGTAACGCGTGGCGGGCGGCGTCGGAATGAAGGAGCATCCCGGAGGCCGCGGAAAGACCCTCCGCGGAGTCAGGACTGCGCGAGCAGCCAGGTCAGCAGCGCCTTCTGCGCGTGCACCCGGTTCTCCGCCTCGTCCCACACCGCGCTCTGCGGACCGTCGATCACCTCGGCGGCGACCTCGTACTCGCGGTAGGCGGGCAGGCAGTGCAGGAAGACCGCATCGTCCTCGGCCTGCGCCATGAGCTCCGGGGTCACCCGGTAGGCCCCGAAGGTCGCGATGCGCGCCGCCTTCTCCTCCTCCTGCCCCATCGACACCCAGGTGTCGGTGATGACGGCGTCTGCGCCGGCCACCGCCTCGGCCGGGTCCACCAGCACGCTGACGCTGCCGCCGGCGCTCTCGGCGATCCGCGTCGCCTGCGCGACGATGTCCTCGCGCGGATGGTATCCGGCGGGACCGGCGACGCGGATGTGCATTCCGGCCGTCGCGAAACCCAGCAGATAGGAGTGGCCCATATTGTTTGCGGCGTCGCCCACATAGGCCGCGGTGAGTCCCCTGAGATCGCCTTTGCGCTCGCGGATGGTCTGCAGATCGGCAAGGATCTGACAGGGGTGGAACTCGTCGGAGAGGGAGTTGACGACCGGCACCGTCGCGTGCGCGGCCATCTCCTCAAGCCCGGCATGGGCGTAGGTGCGCCACACGACCGCCGAGACCATGCGCGAGAGCACCTTCGCGGTATCGGAGATCGACTCCTTCACCCCGAGCTGCGCCTCGCCCGGATTCACGATGATGGGGTTGCCGCCGAGTTCGGCGATGCCCGCGGCGAAGCTGAACCGGGTACGGGTGGAGGTCTTGTCGAAGATCACGGCGACGGACTGCGGCCCCTCGAGCGGGCGGGCGGCGAAGCGATCCGCCTTCAGACGCGCGGCGAGTTCGAGCACCTCGAACTGCTCTGCGGGCGAGAGATCGTCATCGCGGAGGAAGTGTCTGGTCACCCCACCCAGTCTAGAGGCGCACTCGCGCCGACGCTCGCGCGCCGGGACTCGCTCCCCCGCCCACCGGCGGATCCGCTACTTGGCGAGCTGCTGCTTCAGCTTCGAGGCCGCGCGGGCTCGGGTGGTCGCATCCAGGTTGACCTTGCGGATGCGCACTACCTCGGGCGTCACCTCGACGCACTCGTCCTCACGGGCGAACTCCAGGCACTCCTCGAGCGTGAGCTGGCGCGGCGGCGTCATCGACTCGAAGGTATCCGCCGTGGAGGAGCGCATATTGGTGAGCTTCTTCTCCTTGGTGATGTTCACATCCATGTCCTCGCTGCGGGAGTTCTCGCCGATGACCATGCCCTCGTACACCTCTTGCGTGGGCTGCACGAAGAAGGTCATGCGCTCCTGCAGATTGATGATCGAGAACGGGGTCACCACGCCGGCGCGGTCGGCCACGATCGAGCCGTTGTTGCGGGTGACGATGGGACCGGCCCACTCGTCGTAGCCGTGCGAGATCGCGTTGGCGATACCGGTGCCGCGAGTGGTGGTCATGAACTCCGAACGGAAGCCGATGAGCCCGCGCGAGGGCACGATGAACTCCATCCGCACCCAGCCGGTGCCGTGGTTCACCATGTTCTCCATCCGGCCCTTGCGCGCCGCCAGCAGCTGGGTGATCGCGCCGAGGTGCTCCTCGGGGGTGTCGATGGTGAGGTGCTCGTAGGGCTCGTGGGTCTTGCCGTTCACCTCGCGGGTGACCACCTGGGGCTTGCCGACGGTCAGCTCGAAGCCCTCCCGTCGCATGTTCTCGACGAGGATCGCCAGCGCCAGCTCGCCGCGGCCCTGCACCTC
Source organism: Leucobacter sp. (assembly GCA_048516985.1). Taxonomy (GTDB): domain Bacteria; phylum Actinomycetota; class Actinomycetes; order Actinomycetales; family Microbacteriaceae; genus Leucobacter. The sequence goes on from CP183188.1 coordinate 40,204, forward strand.
CCAGGCGTCCGGGCGGCCGGTGTCGAGCACGCGCAGGGAGACATTGCCGACGAGCTCGCGGTCGAGGCGATCCTTGATCATGCGCGCGGTGAGCTTGTGCCCCTTCACCTTGCCCACCAGCGGCGAGGTGTTCGCGCCGATGGTCATCGAGATCGCGGGCTCGTCGACCGTGATGGCCGGCAGCGGCCGCACGTCTTCGGCATCCGCGATGGTCTCGCCGATGGTGATGTCCTCGATGCCCGCGATGGCGACGATGTCGCCGGGGCCGGCCTGCTCGGCCTGGTAGCGGGTGAGGGCCTTGGTGAGCATGAGCTCGGTGATGCGCACATTCTGCACGCTGCCGTCCTGCTTCACCCATGCCACGGTCTCGCCCTTGCGGATCCAGCCGTTGTGCACGCGCAGCAGCGCGATGCGCCCGAGGAAGGGCGAGGAGTCGAGGTTGGTGACGTGGGCCTGCAGCGGATGCTCGTCGTCGTAGCTCGGCGCCGGCACGCGATCCAGGATCGTCTCGAACAGCGGCTCGAGATCGGGGTTGTCGGGCAGCGAGCCGTCGGCCGGGCGGGTGTGCGAGGCCGCGCCCGCACGGCCCGAGAGGTAGACGGTGGGCACGTCGAGGACGGCATCGACGTCGATATCGGGGTGGTCCTCGGAGAGGTCGCTGGCGAGGCCGAGCAGCAGATCCTGCGCCTCCCCTTCCACCTCTTCGATGCGCGCGTCGGGGCGGTCGGTCTTGTTCACGGCGAGGATCACGGGCAGATGCGCCTCGAGCGCCTTGCGCAGCACGAAGCGGGTCTGCGGCAGCGGGCCCTCGGAGGCGTCCACGAGCAGCACGACGCCGTCGACCATCGAGAGGCCGCGCTCGACCTCGCCGCCGAAGTCGGCGTGGCCGGGGGTGTCGACCACGTTGATGATGACCGGGCCGTTCTTGGCGTGAGCGCCCTCGTAGCTGATGGCCGTGTTCTTGGCCAGGATCGTGATGCCCTTCTCGCGCTCGAGGTCGTTGGAGTCCATCACGCGGTCGTCGACGTCGGCGTGCGCGTCGAAGCTGTTCGTCTGACGCAGCATGGCATCGACGAGAGTGGTCTTGCCGTGGTCGACGTGGGCGACGATGGCGACATTGCGGAGGTCTTCGCGTGTGGCGAGAGCCATAAAGGTGGATCCTCACGATCGTGAAACAGCGAACGTTCTACCTTACACGACCGCCGCTGTGACCGCCCTTGCAGAGCGGCGGCATGGGACGCGGAGCCGGCGCCGCTCTCAGGGGTCGCCGGCGGCCGGACGCGAGGCGAGCCCGGCCGCGGCCTCCAGCACGCACAGCGCGGTGAGCCGCACCGTGCGGCCGTCGCTCGCGTCGGCGGTCGCGTCGACCTCGGCGATGTCGAGGCCCCGCACCAGCGGGTCCGCGCTCAGGAGCCTGGCGATCCGGCGCAGCTCGAAGGCGCTGATGCCGCCGGGAATCGACGCGGGGCACCCGGGGGCGACGCTGCGGTCGCAGACGTCGATGTCGAGATCGACGTGGATCGCCTCTGCCCCGGCCCCCGCGACGGCGAGCGCCTCGGCGACGATCTCGGGGAGCGGGCGGTCGTGCAGCTCTTCGCGGTGGATCACGGTGATGCCCCACTCCTTCGCGCGCCGCCGGTAGGCATGGGAGTTCGCGAAGTCGGCGATGCCGATCTGCACGATGCGGCGCGGATCGAGTCCCGCCTCCACCAGGCGCCGCACGGGCGAGCCGTTGCTGCGCCCGTCGCGCAGATCGTGATGGGCGTCGACGGTGATGAGGCCGATGCCGTCGAGGCCGCCGTGGGCGCGGGCGAGGCCGAGCGCCGCGGGCACAGTGCAGGCGTTGTCGCCGCCGAGCGAGATCACGAGATCGGCGCTGCCCGCGAGCCCGCCGATCGCCTCGACCGCCGCTTCCTCATCGCCGTCGGGATCGGCGACATCGCCCGCGTCGACGATCGTCAACGCCTCGTCCAGGACGAGCTCGGCCTCCGCGCCGCGATCGCCCGGCACGCCCGCGGCCACGAGATGCCCGGAGTAGCGGCGCAGCGCCGCGCGCACGGCGGCGGGGGTCTCGTGCGCGTTCGTCGGCGAGAGCGAGGTACGGCTGGTCGGCACGCCGATGAGTGCGAGATGCGCGTGTTCGCCCGCGCGGGGCTCGGCCCAGCCGCCGGTGCGCGGCCACGCCGGATCGTGCGGGAACTCGTTCCCCATCGCTGCCACCCCTCTCGTCCTGCCTCTCAGTCTGCCAAGGACCCCCGGCATTCCAAGAGCCGGATTCCCCCTACCGTCTGGGATCCCGGACGGATGCGGATACGAGTACGGTGACGCGAAGGCGAGGGCGAAGCAGAATCGAGACATGAACAGCATCGTCACCCTCGGAGCGGAGCCCCTCACCATCGCCGATGTCGTCGCCGTCGCCCGCGCGGACGCCCGGGTCGAGATCGCCGACTCGGCGCTCGACCGGATCGCCCGGAGCCGGCGCATGATCGACGAGCTGGCGAGCGACAGCCGGCCGCACTACGGGGTCTCCACCGGTTTCGGCGCGCTCGCGAAGGTGCAGATCCCCGTAGAGAAGCGCCAGCAGCTGCAGCGCAGTCTCATCCGCTCCCACGCCGCCGGCACCGGCGCCGAGGTCGAGCGCGAGGTCGTGCGAGCGCTGATGCTGCTGCGTCTGAACACCCTCGCGAGCGGGCAAACCGGGGTCAGGCCGGTCGTCGCCGAGACCTACGCCGCGATCCTCAACGCCGGCATCACCCCCATCGTGCACGAGTACGGCTCGCTCGGCTGCTCGGGGGACCTCAGCCCCCTCGCGCACTGCGCCCTCACCGCGATGGGAGAGGGGCAGGTTCGAGTGGCTGAGGATCCGCGCGCCGCACCGGTTCCCGCGTCCGAGGCCCTCGCCGCCGCCGGCATCGAGCCCGTGGTGCTGCAGGAGAAGGAGGGGCTCGCCCTCATCAACGGCACCGACGGCATGCTCGGCATGCTCTGCCTCGCCCTGCACGATCTGACCGCGCTGCTCAAGGTCGCCGATTTCGCCGCCGCCGCGAGCGTCGAGGCGTTGACAGGGACCGACGCGGTGTTCGCCGCGGATCTCCAGGAGCTTCGGCCGCATCCGGGCCAGGCGCGCGCCGCCGCCAATATGACCCGGGTGCTCGCCGGTTCCGGGCTCGTGCAGCGCCCGCGCGAGGGAGAGTTCACCCGGGTGCAGGACGCCTACTCGCTGCGCTGCGCGCCGCAGGTCAGCGGCGCCGTGCGCGACACCGTCGACCACGCGAGCGCGGTGGCCTCGATCGAACTGCGCTCGGTTGTCGACAACCCGGTGGTGCTGCCCGACGGCCGGGTCGAGTCGAACGGCAACTTCCACGGCGCCCCGGTGGCCTATGTGCTCGACTTCCTCGCCATCGCCGCCGCGGATCTGGCGAGCATCTCCGAGCGCCGCACCGACCGCTTCCTGGATGTCGCCCGCAACCACGGCCTGCCGCCGTTCCTCGCCGCGGATCCGGGGCTCGACTCGGGGCTGATGATCGCCCAGTACACCGCCGCCGGCCTCGTCTCGGAGCTCAAGCGCCTGGCCGTGCCCGCCTCGGTCGACTCGATCCCCTCCTCGGCGATGCAGGAGGATCACGTCTCCATGGGCTGGCATGCCGGCCGGAAGCTGCGCCGCTCCGTGGACGGCCTCGCGCGGGTGATCGCCATCGAGCTGCTGGCCTCGACCCGGGCGCTCGACTTCCGCCTCGCCGACGGCACCGGCGCCCCCGGCGCCGCCACGAGCGCCGTGCACCGCCTCTTCCGCAGCCGCATCGACGCGCCCGACACCGATGCCTTCCTCTCCCCCGATATCGCGACGGCGCACGAGCTCGTCGTCTCGGGTGCGGTGCTGGAGGCCGCCGAGACCGCGCTCGGCGCACCGCTGGAGTAGAAGGCTGGAGCGAACCGCCGGGCAGTAGGCTGCGGGTATGACGGGTAGGAGCAGCCCCAAGGTGCCCGCCGCGGATCACACCCTGCGGATCCTCAGCCTGCTGGCGAAGGCGCGCGGGCCGATGCCGGCGACCATGATCGCCGCGCAGCTCGAACTGCCCCGATCCACCGTCTACCATCTGCTCACCGCGCTACAGCGGCACGGCTTCGTCATGCATCTCCCCGAGGAGCGGCGGTACGGGCTCGGGATCGCCGCGGTCGAGCTGAGCTCCGCGTATGCGCGGCAGGAGCCGCTGACCCGCCTCGGCCGCCCCTTGGTCGCGGCGCTCGTGGACCGGGTACGGTTGAGCGGGCACCTCGCTGTTCCGCACGGCGCAGACGTGCTCTACGCGATCGAGGAGCGCGCGCCCGGGGCGCCGACGCTCGTGACCGATGTCGATGTGCGGCTGCCCATGCAGCTGACCGCGAGCGGACGGGCGATCCTCGCCGCACTCCCCCGCGCACAGGTGCGCGCGCTGTTCCCCGACCGCGACTCCTTCGTGCACCGGCACGCCATCGACGACGGCATCGACCGCTACTCGAAGCTGCGTACGGTGCTCGACGACACCACGACCCGCGGCTATGCGCTGGAACGGGGCTCGGTGACGCCCGGCTTCTCATCGGTCGCGGTGCCGGTGCTCGATCACCGGGACTGGCCGGTGGCGGCGATCGCGGTCACCTTCCGCGACGACGAGGTGTCTCAGGAGCGCCTGCCCGCCCTCGCCGCCGAGGTGCGGGGCACGGCCGAGACGCTCTCGACGCGCATCCACGGCCGCAGCCGCACGCCGTAGGGCGCGCCGCGCCGCCTTCCCGGCTTGCCCCGCTCGGCGCTGCCCTGCTCGGCCCTGCTCTGCCCGGCGCCGCCCTGTTGTGCTGCGCATGGTCCTGCTCCTACCCTCCTGCCCGCATCCCTCCACTCCGGTCCCCCTGTTCAGGTGTCAGTTTGGTGCACTAAATCGCGGAATAGTGCACCAAACTGACACCTGAGAGAGCGGAGGCGGAACAAAGGGAGCAGGGCGCGCAGGACACGAGCAGGCTGAAGCGGCTAGCGCAGACGCTCGCCGCGGCGCCACACGGCGGCGGTGAGCGGCATCCCCGGACGATAGGCGAGATGCGTCGCCGAGGGGGCGTCGAGCAGTTGCAGATCGGCGCGCGCGCCGGGGGCGATCGCACCGACGCGCGCCTGAGGCTCGCCCCGCGGATCCGTCCAGCCGTCCTCGTGCATGCCGAGCGCGATCGCCCCGCCCAGGGTGGCCGCGCGCACCGCCTCCTGGACCGACAGGCCCATCTGCAGCACCGCCGTGGCGACGCAGAAGCCCATCGAGCTGGTGTAGGAGCTGCCGGGGTTGCAGTTCGAGGCGATCGCGAGCACCGCCCCCGCGTCGAGCAGCCGCCGCGCGGGGGCGAGCGGCATCCGGGTCGACAGATCGCAGGCCGGCAGTACGGTGGCGACCGTGCCACGGGATCCGGATCCGCCGTCCCATCCCGCCCAGGATCCCGCGAGCGCCGCGATGTCCTCATCCCCCAGGAATCCGAGGTGATCGACGCTCAGCGCCCCGTACTCGACGGCGAGATGCGCACCGGGGCCGTGGCCGAGCTGGTTGCCGTGCACCCGGGCGGCGAGCCCGGCGGTCCGCGCGGCCTCCAGCACTCGCCGGGTGGCCGCTTCGTCGAAGGCTCCGGATTCGCAGAAGACGTCGACGGCGCTGACATACGGGGCGACCGCGTCGAGCATCGGCCCGACGACGGATTCGAGGTAGGCGTCGGGATCCTCGCCGCTCGGCACCACATGCGCACCGAGGAATGTGACGGCGTCCGCCCACCGAGCGGCGATGCGCGCGGAGCGCCGCTCGTCGGCGATGGTGAGCCCGTATCCCGTCTTCGTCTCCAGCACCGTGGTGCCGCCGCGCCTCGCCTCGGCGACGAGCCGCGCGAGGTTCTGTTCGAGCACCGCGTCGGAAGCGGCCCGCGTCGCCGCGACGGTGACGTTGATACCCCCTGCGGCATACTCCTCGCCGGCCATCCGTGCTTCGAACTCGGCCGTGCGATCCCCCGCGAACACCAGATGCGTGTGCGAGTCCACCCAGCCGGGCAGCATCGCTCGGCCTTCGGCGTCGAAGCGTTCATCGGCGGGCGGCGCGGCTGAGGCGGGCCCGACCCAGGCGATCATCGCGCCCTCGATCACGAGCGCCGCGTCGCGCAGACGCCCGCCCTCACCCAGCGCCTCGTCGTTCGTGGTGAGCTCGGCGATGTTGTCGATGAGTAGAGAACTCATGGAAATACCTTTGCATAGAAGGCGAGGGGCGCGGAGGGGAGAATTCCGATTCTGGCGCTTTTGGGGATTGGCGATGCGCGATTCTGCACACCGCCAATCCCCAACGTCGCGCGGGAATCGGAATTCTCCCCTCCGTGCCCTGTGGACGCCTACCAGGCGGTCTCGGTGTTACGGATCACCGGCTCCATCGGCACGCGCACCCCGCGCTCGCGGGCGACCTCCACCGCCCGCCGGTACCCGGCGTCCACGTGGCGGATCACGCCCATCCCCGGGTCGTTGGTGAGCAGTCGCTGCAGCTTCTCAGCCGCGAGCGGGGTCCCGTCCGCGACGGACACCTGCCCCGAGTGGATGGAGCGCCCGATGCCGACCCCGCCGCCATGGTGCAGCGACACCCAGGTGGCGCCCGAGGCGGCGGCGGTGAGGGCGTTGAGCAGCGGCCAGTCGGCGATCGCGTCGGAGCCGTCGGCCATGGCCTCGGTCTCGCGGTAGGGCGAGGCCACGGAGCCGGAGTCGAGATGGTCGCGGCCGATCACGATCGGCGCCCGCACGGCGCCCGAGGCGACCAGCTCGTTGAAGCGCACCGCGGCCCTCGCCCGATCCCCGTAGCCCAGCCAGCAGATGCGCGCGGGCAGCCCCTCGAACTCCACCCGCTCCTGCGCGGCGCGGATCCAGCGGTGCAGATGCTCGTTCTCGGGGAAGAGCTCGAGGATCGCCTCGTCGGTGACGCGGATGTCCTCCGGGTCACCCGAGAGCGCCGCCCATCGGAAGGGGCCGAGCCCCTCGCAGAACAGCGGCCGGATGTAGGCGGGCACGAAACCGGGGAATTCGAACGCCCGCTCGTAGCCGCCCTGGCGGGCCTCGTCTCGGATCGAGTTGCCGTAGTCGAAGACCTCAGCCCCCGCGTCCTGGAACTCGACCATGGCCTGCACTTGCACGGCCATCGATGCGCGCGCGTCCAGGGTGAAGTTCTCGGGATCGGCGGCGGCACGATCCTGCCACTCCTGAACCGTGTAGCCGCTCGGCAGATACGAGAGCGGATCGTGCGCCGAGGTCTGGTCGGTGACGATATCGACGGTGATCTCGCCCGCGCGGTGGCGGCGGAGGATCTCGGGGAACACCTCGGCGGCGTTGCCGACGAGGCCGACCGACCAGCCGCGCCGATCCTGCTTCGCCTGCTGCACCTTGGCGAGTGCCTCGTCGAGATCGGCGACCACTTCATCGAGGTAGCGCTTGCCGACCCGGCGGCGCAGGCGCGACTCGTCGACATCGACGATGAGGCAGGCGCCGTCGTTCAGCGTGACGGCGAGCGGTTGCGCGCCGCCCATGCCCCCGCAACCGCCGGTGAGGGTCAGGGTGCCGGCGAGGGATCCCCCGAATCGCTTGCGCGCCACCGCCGCAAAGGTCTCGAAGGTGCCCTGCAGAATGCCCTGCGTGCCGATGTAGATCCAGGATCCGGCCGTCATCTGACCGTACATGGTGAGCCCCTCGGCCTCGAGACGCCGGAACTCCGGCCAGCTCGCCCAGTCACCGACGAGATTCGAGTTCGCGATGAGCACGCGCGGCGCCCAGACATTCGTGCGGAAGACGCCGACGGGCTTGCCGGACTGGACGAGTAGCGTCTCGTCGTCCTCCAGATCGCGGAGCGTGTCGACGATGGCGTCGAAGGCCTCCCAGCTGCGGGCGGCCCGCCCGGTGCCGCCGTAGACGACGAGGTCGTCGGGGCGCTCGGCGACCTCGGGATCGAGATTGTTCATGAGCATGCGCAGCGGAGCCTCGGTCTGCCAGCTCTTCGCGGAGATCTCGGTGCCGCGCGGGGCGCGGACGGGGCGGGCGCCGGGGAGTGCCATCGGGATGCCTTTCGTCGGAGGAACGCGGATATGTCCATCCCACCTCCGGGCGGCGGATGCGGCAATGGTCTTCGCACCGCTCGCGTCCGGGATCCCAGACGGCTCGCCGTGCGCATAGTCGGCTGTGCGCACCGTCGGCCGCGCGCACCGTCCACCGCGCGCACCGTCCGCCGCGCGCGCTACGCTGAGCGGGTGAGTCAGCCCACCCCCGCCCGCCTGCGCTGGGAACTCGTCATCGTCCTCGCGCTCTCCTACGGCGCCTCGGCCGCCTACGCGATCGTCGCGATCATCGAGCGGCTGACCCGCGAGACCGCACTGGCCGAGCAGACGGCCACCATCAACCGCTCACTGGCCGAACGCCCCGTCTTCGATCTCGTCTACCAGCTGCTCGCCTTCGCCATCGGGCTCGCCCCGGTCGCCCTGGTGGTCTTCCTCCTCTGGCAGAATCGGCCGCCGCATCTCGGCGCCCTCGGACTCGGGGGCACGGACCGGAAACGCGGATGGTGGATCCGCGAGTCCGGCGGCGGGCTGATCCTCGCCGCCGCCATCGGCATTCCCGGTCTCGGCCTGTACCTCGCGAGCAAGGCCATCGGCATCAATGTCACCGTCGTCCCCACCGCGCTGGACGATCACTGGTGGACGGTGCCGATTCTCGTGCTGAGCGCGCTGCGCGCCGCACTCGGCGAGGAGCTCATCGTGGTCGCCTACCTCTTCGACCGGCTGCGACGTCTGGGGGTCGGGCCCGTCGCGACCATCATCGCCAGCGCGCTGCTGCGCGGCAGCTACCACCTCTACCAGGGCTTCGGCGGCTTCATCGGGAATGTGGCGATGGGGCTCGTCTTCGGCTGGGCCTACCATCGCTGGGGTCGCTCACTGCCGCTCATCGTCGCGCACTGGGTGCTCGACATCGTCAGTTTCGTGGGCTACGCCCTCGCCATGGCCTGGTGGCCGACGCTGTTCGGCGCCTGATCCACCGCCCGATCAGAGCGGACGAACCGTCTGCACCATCGCGTGCATCAGACCCCACAGCTCGTCGTAGAGCTCCGGCGCGGCCGCGCACCGCTCAGCGGGCTTCAGCACCTCGAAGCTGCCGTCGGCCAACCGGGTCATCCCCCATTCCTTCGAGCAGCTGGCGGGGAGGGAGTCGATGAGCGAAGTGGTCAGCACCAGGTTCTCGCCGGTGATGTTGTAGTAGGTGTCGCCGAGCTTCTGCGACAGATCGGCCTGCACATTCCACTGCGTGATCGGCATGTTCATGATGGGGCCGACCTCCACCTGAGGCACGGTCGTCGACGGCGCCGTCGGCGTGGGCGTCGGTCGCGTCTCATCGGGATCGTCGCTCGGCGACGGCGTCTCCTCCGAAGGCGTCCCCTGCGTGGTGGTGGGCGCCGCGGTCGGCTCGGGCCCAGCGCCCCCGCCGTTCAGGGAGCCGATGACGAACACCGCCACGATCAGAGCGATCACGGCGCCGGCGCCCACGATGATCCAGGGGATGAAGCGCTTGGCCCCGCGCTCTCCGCCGGTGACCGAGATCTTCTCGTAGTCCTCGCCGATCTCCGGAAGTGCGGAGGTGCTCGGGCCGAACTGCGCCGCCGCCACGGGAGGCGTCTGCGGGATCGGCACGATGGGCGTGGTCGGGGTGGCAGCGCTCGCGGCGGGCGCGGGCGGGGTGGCGACGGCGGGCCGGGGAGCGGCTGGCGCCGCGGGCTTGGGCGGCGCGAAGACGGGCGGCGGTTCGGGCCGGGTCTGAGCGGGAGGGGCGGCAGGGTCCTGCCGAACCGACCGGGAGGCCTCCGCCGGCGGACCCGGCAGCACGAGGGGCGTCAGACCCGCGTCGGCCGCGGTAGCGCTCGGCGAGCCCCACCCCATCAGCTCGTCGAAGCTCGGGGACCGGTCACCCGCTGCGTGCTCGGCGGGCCCGGGCGGGAGCACGACCGTGGGCTCGGCGGCATTCTCCGCCGCGGTCTCCGCGGCGGCAGCGCCCTGCTGTTCATCGTCATCCCCCACTGTGGCGGACTCGAGAAATGCGCGCAGTTCCTCATCGTTCACCCTGACAGACTACAGAACGCTCCCGGGGAGTGCGCTGATCTGCACAGCGGGGCCCCTCAGGCGCCACCGCCTCGCAGCCGGCGGACGCTCAGTCGGCCGCGAGTTGCGCCTCGATGAGGCGCCGGCAGAGCGCCTCGGGCACCTCCTGGGTGTAGAGGATCTTGAGGAAGCCGGCACCCGACTCGTATCCGGCGGCGGTCACCTCGTCGATGTACTCTCCGAAGAATGCGGGGGTGAAGCGCAGCGAGCAGTGCTTCCCGTAGGCCTGCAGCATCCATTCCAGACGGCCGTCTCGGATGTACGCCGGCTGATACCAGCGCAGTTCCTCCGCGACCTGCGGCGTGTAGTCGAGGCTGATCCGCCGAAGTTCGCCCAGATGGGCGCGCTGGTGATCCTCGAGGCGCTCGAAGAAATCGTCAGGGTTCTCGCGCTGGGGATTCGGCATGCCACGAGCATAGTCCCGGCGTCGGAGGAGGTTCTAGGGCCCCGTCGTGTTCTGCGCGGAACACGTGCACCAGCGCGTTGGCGTGGCCGTGCCCCATGCCCTGCTCCTTCAGAAAGGCGATCTGATCCATATGCTTCTGCCCGGCCACCGCGCGCAGCTCGGTCATCCACTCCTCGATGCTCTTCCCGTACTTCGCTTCGATGGACGGGAAATACGACTTCGGGCCCTTGACCTGTTCGCTCATGCGCCCGATCCTACGCCCGCCCGCCGACATCGGGAACGGGCGAACCTCTGGCAACAGATTCGCGTCTGCCCGGATGGAGAGCGGGAATCGAATGCACGGTTCCACCCCGCCCCCCTCGTCTGCCGTGGCTCAGCGCAGGAGACCGGCGACCAGCGCCTCCGTGCGGACTCTGATCTCCTCGCGGATCGACCGCACCGCCTCGATACCCTGCCCAGCGGGATCCTCCAGCTTCCAGTCCTCATAACGCTTGCCGGGGAAGAACGGGCACCCGTCCCCGCAGCCCATCGTGATCACCACATCCGACGCCTCGACCGCGTCAGCGGTGAGCGCCTTCGGCTGTTCGGCGGCGATGTCGATGCCGACCTCGCACATCGCCTCTACCGCGACCGGGTTGATCTGCTCGGCCGGTATCGACCCCGCCGAACGCACATCGATGCGGCCTCGGGCTAAGTGTCGGAGCCAGCCTGCCGCCATCTGCGAACGACCCGCATTGTGCACGCAGACGAACAGCACGGACGGCTTCGGAGAGGTGGTGGTCACAGGTGTCTCGGTTCTCTTGTTCACGGATTCGGGGCAAGGGTGGTGAGAAGGGCTCGGACCCGGTCGGCGATGTCCTCGCGGATCGCGGCGACCCCGTCGGGCGAGGCGAGGGCGGGATCCGGGACGGCCCAGTCCTCGTAGCGCACGCCCGGCACGATCGGGCACACGTCACCGCATCCCATCGTGACCACGACATCGGCAGCGCGCACGGCATCGTCGGTGAGGGGCTTCGGGAACACCGTCGCTCCGTCACGGTCGAGTTCACTGATGATGGCACGCACCTGCGGATGCACCTCCGTCGCCGGAGACGAGCCTGCGGAACGGGCGATGACCCTGCCCTCAGAGAGGTGATGGGTGAGGGCAGCGGCGAGCTGGGAGCGGCCCGCATTCGCAACGCACACGAACAACACCTGCGGGAGAGCCGTTTCGCGGTCACGGGTGAGGTCGGCCAGGCGCTGTCTCGCAAACCTCTCCGTGAGCGGGATCAGGTGCCGGGTGATCTTCGCCGTCCGCGCCAACGACGCGAACGACTCCCGCACCAGAGCGATCACGGTTTCACGGCTGAGCGCAGGATTTTGCTCGGCGAGTTCTCCGGCGAGTCCGGTCACGCGCGCGTCGAGGTCGGCGAGCTCCGGCCCCGCCATCACCTCGGTCACCGTACTGCGCGTCACGGCGGCTGGCGCGAACGTATCCAGCAGCATCGTAACCCCGGCCCGGCGTTCGGGGGTGATGCGATACCAGACCCAGGTACCGCGCCGCTCCGCGTCGAGCACGCCTACGTCTTTGAGGACTTTCAGATGATGGGAGATCGTCGGCTGAGAAAGGTCGGCGAGTTCGGTGAGGTCGCAGACGCAGGACTCGCCACGCGGATCGGTCGCGATCGCCGACAGCATCCTGAGCCTGAGCGGGTCCGCCAAGGCTTTGAGCACCCCTGCCAGGATGATCGCGGGTTCGGTGTCCATCGCGTGCGACGGCGTGGGCGCACACGCCTCGGTGGCGGTCGTGGTCGCGGTCATACGGGCTGCTCCTTCGAGACTGAGTCGGATATGGAAGCGTGGGGATCGATGTGGAACCAGGCGCGAGCAGCCCAGAGGGAGACGTGGACGAGGGCGACGAGCACTGGCACCTCGATCAGCGGGCCGACCACACCCGCGAGGGCCTGCCCGGAGGCTGCACCGAAGGTGCCTATCGCCACCGCGATCGCGAGCTCGAAGTTGTTCCCCGCCGCGGTGAATGCGAGCGAGGCCGAGCGGGCGTAGCCAAGGCCGAGGGCTTTGCCGAGCAGGAGCCCCGCGAACCACATCAGAGCGAAGTAGACCAGCAGCGGCAGCGCGATTCTGGAGACGTCGAGCGGCCGACTCGTGATCTGGTCGCCCTGAAGGGCGAACAGCAGCACGATCGTGAACAGCAGCCCGTACAGCGCCCATGGGCCGATCCGCGGGAGAAACTTCTGCTCGTACCAGTTACGGCCCCGGCCCCGTTCACCGACCCACCGCGACACGAACCCGGCCATGAGCGGCAGGCCGAGGAACACGAGCACGTTGAGGGCGATCTGCCACATCGATATGTCCAACCCCTGCGCCTGGAGCCCGAGCCAGCCGGGAAGAACCTCGAGGTAGAACCACCCGAGCACAGCGAACATCACCACCTGGAAGACCGAGTTGATCGCGACCAGCACCGCCGTCGCTTCCCGATCGCCGCAGGCGAGGTCGTTCCAGATCACCACCATCGCGATGCAGCGGGCGAGGCCCACGATGATGAGCCCGGTGCGGTACTCGGGCAGATCGGGCAGGAACAGCCACGCGAGCGTGAACATGACAGCCGGGCCGACCAGCCAGTTCAGCACCAGCGAGGAGATAAGGAGCTTCTTGTCACCGGTGACGGCGGCGACCTTGTCGTAGCGCACTTTCGCCAGCACCGGGTACATCATCACCAGCAGTCCGAGCGCTATCGGCACTGAGATCCCACCCGCCTCCATCCAGGCAAGCAGATCGGCGAGGGCGGGAACGAAGCGGCCCAGGAGCAGCCCGGCGACCATCGCGATGCCGATCCATAGCGGCAGCCATTTGTCGAGCGCGGACAGCCGCCTCTCAGTCGAGCGCGCGGGTGCCGTGATCGCGGTCATGCCAGCAGCTCTTCGGGCTTCGCCACAATACCGGCGTTCGAGATCTCCTGAATAGACACATTTCTATATTGAAGATTTTCGAATCAATACGCAAGCCGGATTGTGAACCCTTCACCAGCCGTTCATCTTCGGCCGGCCGGGAAGACCCTGGGCGCATGTCCATCCACCGCGCAGTCGGACACCAGCGGGGGCGAACGGATCGGATCCGGTCGACTTGCTAGCATGCGGGGCATGGCCATCAAGTTCGAGAACGTCGGCATCGCGGTTCGCGATCTCGACGCAGCGATCGCCTTCTTCACCGATCTGGGTCTGACCGTGGTCGGCCGCGACACGATCCGCGGCGAGTGGGCGGATACCGCCGTCGGCCTCGACGGCAACCACGCGCATATCGCTCTGCTGCAGACGCCCGACGGTCAGGGACGCCTCGAACTCTTCGAGTACCTCCATCCTGACGCCATCGAGTCGAGCCCGACGCTTCCCAACGAGATCGGAATGCACCGTGTGGCCTTCTCGGTCGACGACCTCGACGAGGCCCTCGAGATAGCGGCGAGGCACGGCTGCCAGCCGCTCCGCGGCGTCGCGGACTACGAGGGCGCCTACAGACTCACCTATCTCCGCGGCCCCAGCGGCATCCTCGTGATGCTCGCCGAGGCGCTGAAGACGCAGTGACGCTGAGCCGAGGGCTGAACTCCGCGCCTGCCTGTGCCGATTCGCCGCCGCCTATCCGGCGTCCTCGCAGCTGAAGGACCACATGACCCCGAATCGGTCGAAGACCTGACCGTAGAGGTCTCCCCAGGGCGCCACCTCGAGCGGCATGCCGACCGATCCGCCGCCGTCGAGCAGTTTCTGGAACAGCTCGCGAGCCTCTTCCGGGGTCTCGGCGGTGTAGAGCAGCGAGTAGGCGGTGTCCCTGATCGGATAGTCCTTGTCGTCCATGACATCGCTTCCGGTGATCTCACCGGCGGGGAGCTTGAGCGAGGCGTGGGCGACGGCGTTCGGATCCGGCTCGAAGGGCATGCCCTCGAGCTCCATGTCGCCGTAGCGGAAGATCTGCAGATCTCCCCCGAACACATCGTGCCAGTGTTCCATCGCCTCCGCGGTGTTCCCGGGAAACGCGATATAGCTTGCGAGTGATGACATTGCTGACTCCTTCGACTCTGGGCTTCGACCCCACCAGTCTCGCCCAGCCGCCTTCGAAGTGGTAGCCCCTTTCGCGCGGTCTCAGCTACCGCAGCGCCTCTTCCACCCCCAGAATGGGAGCATGCGCACCGAAACGACCGGTGGACCGACCGGGCCGAACCCCGATGAGACCGTGGCGGTCTTCGCGGAGGCCGCCACTGCCGCCGCGAAGCTCGTGGCGGGCATCGGCGAGGATCAGTGGGCGGGGCCGGGGCTCGGCGACTGGGATCTGCGCGCGCTCGTCGGTCACACGAGTCGCGCCCTGCTGACCGTCGAGCAGTACCTCGCCGTGCCGGCTCCGGAGCCGGAGGTGCTCCGCGCCGCAGACTACTTCCTGCGCGTCGCCGCCGCTCCGGGCGCCGACGCGCAGGAGGTGCTCGCGCGCGGTGTCGCAGCGGGCCGGGCCTTGGGCGCGGATCCCGCCGCAACGTTCTCCGAGATCGTCGAGCGGGTGATCGCCGCGGTCACCGCCGCCGGCACCCCCGTTATCACCTGCCTAGTCGGGGCGATCCGACTCTCCGACTACCTGCCGACCCGGACCTTCGAACTGGTGGTGCACGGCATCGACATCGCGAGAGCGACGCGGCAGGATCCCGAGATCCCCGGATCGGCGCTCCGTCAGGCCGCCGCGCTCGCCGTCGAACTCGCGGTCACGCGCGGCGACGGCCCGCGGCTGCTCGAAGCGCTCACCGGTCGAGGCGCCCTCAGTCCGGGGTACAGCGTGCTGAACTGAGCGGCACGCCCAGCGCCGCCACCGGTTCAGCGCTGCTGCCGCTCGCTCACCGCGCGCAGGTGCCCAGGCCCGGCCGGGACCACATGCTCCGCGAATTCGGGATGCTTCTTCACCCAGGCGACCACGTAGGGGCAGACGGGAACCACCGCGGATCCCGCGGCGATGACCTGCTCGACCGCCGCGCCCACCAGCACCGAGGCGAGTCCCTGGCCGCTGTAGTCATCGGAGACGCCCGTGTGGAAGAAGACCCGCTCGGTGCCGTGGTCGCCCTCGACATCGACGTACGATTCCTCTCCGATCACCCCGGCCTCCGGGCCGTCCTCGCCGCGATCGATGAGCACGTACCGGGATTCCTCGGGGCGGTCTTCAACCGCGAAGCGTTCCTGGGTCATGATCCGCCTCCTCTCAGGCCGCGACGGCTCGAGCGATCACTTCCCGCCCGCTCGACGAAGCTGCGAGCCGACGACGGTGAGGAAGAGGCCGAGCCCGGCCGCGAACAGGCTCACGCCGTAGGCGAGCACCGAGGTCATCAGCGAGGTGCGAAGCGCCGCGGCGGTCGAGAGCGCGGAGCTCTGGCTGCGCAGCTTATGGGCCTCGTCGCTGTCGGCATCGACGCCGCGCAGGGCCTCGCTGATGTCGGCGAAGGTGCGCCCGTCCGCACCGCGCTCGGCGTTGTTCTTGATGACGAGCGCCTGGACGTACGCTGTCGCCGGGCCTTGCACGGGCTTGCCCGCGAGCACGGGTGCATTGCCGGGAACGGTGATCTTCTCGTCGCGCAGCTGCTTCGTGACGGTGAACCAGGCGCCGGCGCCCACGGTGACGAACAAGGTACCCGCAGCGATGGCGAGTCCTCCGGCACGACGGAGAGCGGAGGCGGAGGGTAACGAGGTCATCGATGATCCTTTCTCAGTCGGGAATGCCTGAGCCGACGAGATCATGCCGTGAACCCTTGCGACCTGCTGAACGGGTCGGGGAGGTCGGCGATCGCCGCAGCCGCCTCCAGTCTGTCAGAGAGGAGACCGCGCTCAAAGGCCCCCGTGCGCCGTGATCGCATCGGCGAGGTCACCGTGCGGACGCGGCGGGGTCCCTGCGCCCCGAGCCGGCTTCGCCGGGCGACGAGGCTCAGTTCGCGCGCTTGACCACGCTCGATTTGAGCTGGAGCCGTCCGACCCCGGGGATCCGAGCATCGATATCGTGATCGCCGACACCGTCTTCGATGAGGCGGATGCCACGCACCTTCGTGCCGACCTTCAATGTGGCGCCTCCGCCCCCGGAGACCTTGACACTCTTCACCAGGGTGACGTCGTCGCCATCCGCGAGCACGGTGCCGAAGGCGTCTCGCACCTCGCCGGAGCCGACTGCGCCCTCGCTGTCGTCCTCCGTCGCGTCGCTCACCGCCCACTCGTGCCCGCACATCGGGCAGACCAGCAGTGCGCCCTGCTCATAGGCGTATTCGCTCGCGCATTCGGGGCACGGCGGCAGAGCCGCCGGATCCTGCTCAGACATCGATCCTCCTCGCGGAGATCAGTCGCCGCCGCTCGGACCATATTCGCATATTCGGGCAGTCAGCCGCGTTCAGAGCGCCCGCTTGAGTCCCACCTGCCCGGAATCGTAGCCGAGGCGGCCGTAGAAGGACCGGGCCCGATCCCGGACCCGGTCGGTGGTGACCTGCGCAAGGGTCGCACCGTGCGCCCGTCCGTAGGAGTGGGCCCACTCGAGCATCGCCGTACCGATGCCCCGCGATCGCAACGGCGAGATCACCCGCACGCCCTCGATCTGCAACCGTGTGGCGCCGCCGCGCACGAGCCCGGGGAGAACGGTGAGCTGCATCGTGCCCACGGTCCGGCCGGCCTCGTCCCGAACCGCGGCGACGTAGTGGGAGCGGTCGTGCACCAGCACGTCGAATGCGGTCTCGTAGGCGGCGAGGTCGGCGCTCTCGCGGGTGCTTCCGTACTCGTCGTCGAAGAGCAGAGCGACGATGTCGGCGACGTCCTCCCGGATCGCGCGCTCGATGCGGAAGGTGCGGCCGCCGGCGCGGAGCATCCCCTGCACCGAGGATCGGGCACCGGCCTGGAGCCGCGCGACCAGCAGATCGAGCCAACCGCCCACGTGGGTGCGGGCATCGGGGGTGTCCGGATACCGGCAGCGCAGATGCAGGCCCGATTCGTCGAGGATGAACCACAGCATCACACCGTCGGTGTGGATCTCGGCGCCCACGTACTGGGCCTCCAGCCCGCGCGAGTCGACCCGCACCGGGAGCCGGCGCAGGTCGAGCCAGGAGATCGCGAACATCCCCGGGCCCTCCGGCATGCCGCCCCAGGGCCGCAGAATGCCCTCGAGCGGCCAGGAGCCGAGACGGATCGCTTCGCGCACCGCGGCCGAGGCCGCCTCCGGGCTCGGATCCCGCGATTCGATCACCGAGTTCGTGATGAACCAGCCGACCGAGTCGTGCCACTGAGCGTCGTAGCGACTGTGCACCGGGAACACCGCGCGCAGCGGAGCGTCGGCGAGCTCGCGGGTGACGGCGGTCATGGCCGCGACCGCCAAGGCGAGCGTCGACACGCCCTCCTCGCGCGCCTGCGCGGAGAACGCCGCCGTGTCGTCCACGTCGAGCACGTCGCGCACCTCGACGCGTTCACGGTACGGTCCCGTCACGCCGAGCGGCAGCGGGAAGCAGGGCATGGCGTCGCCGCTGTCGCGCAGGATCTCGGCCCAACGCGTGCGCACCTCCTCCGGCGCCGCGGGGAGCTCCGCATAGGCGCGAGTGTGCGCGGCGAAGGGGGGCGCGGAGGCGCGCGCGGGTTCCTCGCCTCCTCGCACTGCGGCGAGGGCGGCGAGGAGGTCGCGCGCAATGACGAGCATCGACCACATGTCGACGTGCGCGTGATCGGCGCCGACGACCACCGTAGTGTCGGCCGCGGTCTCCAGCGCGCAGAGCCGGTACGAAGTTCGCTCGTAGGGAGAGCAGGAGCGGTCCAGGACATCGCGCAGCGCGTCGTTGACCGCCTGACCGGGCCCGATCTCGTGCTCCGCCCAGGCGCCCGGCTCGACCGCGACCTCGTGCAGGCGCGGGACCCCGTCTTCCCCGGGGGAGAACGCGGTGCGCAGCGTGCCGTGACGGGAGATGACGGCGAGCCAGGCGCGGGCGAGATCGTCGCGCCGGATCGGCTCCCGCAGCCGGAAGGACAGCGCCATCCATGAGCCGGACCTCGCACCGAGACTCACGTGCCGTCGTTGGTCGAATGAGATCGGGAGCTCGCCGACCGGCTCGGAGACCGTGACGTCATACCCCCACAGCCGCCCGAAGGGGAGCCGCAGATGGGCAACGTTGGTGAGCCGCATGGCGCTAACCTAACATCACGAGTTTTCGCGTCTGTTTCGTGTTCCAGGAGCCGCCATGTCGACTTTCCGAGTGCCAGGTGCGTACCTCGACGCCGAGCTGAGCGATGAGGGCGGTCACCCCGTGGTCCAGCTGCACGGCCTGACCTCCAGTCGCGCACGCGACCGGCTCCTCGATCTGGATCTCGGTCGCGGTCTCAGCGGCACCCGGCTGCTCCGCTACGATGCCCGCGGGCACGGCCTGTCCACCGGCCGCGTGACACCGAGCGACTACGTGTGGACGAACCTCGCGGACGACCTGCTCCGCCTCCTCGACCACTGGTTCCCCGGCGAGCGGGTGCACGGGGTCGGGCCGTCGATGGGCACCGGCACTCTGCTGCATGCGGCCGTGCGCCGTCCGGATCGCTTCGCCGGGCTGACGCTGCTCGTGCCGCCCACCGCCTGGGACACCCGCGTCGCGAAGTCGCGGAGCTACCGTCGCAGTGCGGCGCTGGTCGAGCGCGACGGCATCGAGGCCTTTCTCGCGGAGGAGAGCGACGATCAGCCGCCGCCGGCCACGATCCACCATCCGGTAACGCGGCCGCAGATCAGCGACCGCCTGTTCCCCTCGGTGTTCCGTGGAGCGGCGGCGAGCGATCTGCCCTCGCCGAGCGAGATCGCGCGCATCCAAGCGCCGGTGACGATTCTCGCCTGGACCGGGGATCCCGCGCATCCGGAGTCGACGGCGGAGAAGCTGGTGGAGCTGCTGCCCCGGGCGACGATGCAGGTCGCGCGCACCCCGGCCGATGTCCAGACCTGGCCTCAGGTGCTCGCCGCCGATGTCGCCCGGCACGGGTGATGGGCACTGCTTGCCGGAGCGCCACTCGCAGAAGCGCCCCGTGGATCATCGCGGGCATTCTTACGTGAGGCGCCGGTTGCACACAACTGGTTGCGGGAACCGTCTCTGACGTTAGAGCGCGAACCGCCACTCGCACGAGTCGCGTCACGGAACAACCTCTCGTAAGCTCAAATCCCACGAAGCAAACTGGTGATAATTCAAATAATCACAAGTACAACCTGCTACGCTCGTGCTTATGAGCGACGAGGACGCACATCTGACTTGGCCTCAACACGAGGTTGAAACGCTGCCGTGGCAACAACGAGCGCGCGGTGGCACTCGTGAAGACCGCATGTTCGACTCTGTCGATGCAACGATACCGCCGCTGATTGGCGGGCTCGACTATATGCCGTCTCTACCAGCGATGATTGCAACCGAAAAAGCCCTCCTTGCTGTAGCACACGCTGATGCTGATGCGGAGGGCCACTCTGCGGCGCTCAGTCGCTTTATGGTGCGATCGGAATCAGTGGCCTCATCGAAGATCGAACGAATCACCGCTTCCGCAATCGACTATGCCAAAGCAATGGCTGGGGGGCGGGGCAACACCTCTGCAGTGAGCATGGTTGCTGCTTCGTCGGCCCTACACGAACTCGTCACCGCTGTCGGTGCGCGAGGAAGGTTCGGGCTCGAAGACCTTCTCATCGCTCACCGAGCACTGATGACAGATGATCCGAACGAGGCCGATTACGCTGGAACGCTGCGTGACATGCAGAACTGGATCGGAGGTAGCGATTACTCTCCTCGTGACGCACTGCATGTGCCCCCGGCACCCGGCCGCGTCACCGAACTGATGCATGATCTCCTGACCTATCTCAACCGTGATGACGTCCCGGTAATGGTGCAGGCTGCGATTGGTCACGCTCAGTTCGAGTCGATCCATCCGTTCACCGATGGCAACGGCCGTATCGGTCGGGCTCTCATCTCTGCGGTGTTTCGTCGCCGCGGAGTCACCCTCAACGCGATCGTACCCCTGGCAAGTGGGCTGCTCGCGCGCCGAGATGACTATTTCGCTTCGTTAGGTTCCTACCGGCTGGGGGATCCCGGACCGATGCTGAAGCTTCTCGTCAGTTCCGTACGCGTCGCTGCCGAATGCTCACGCAAGACGATCGCGCGCTTGAAATCGATGCCTGATCAGTGGGCCGCCGAGTTACGCCCACGCGGGGGGTCAGCGACAGCTACCCTGATCCACGAGTTCTACGACAACCCGGTGATGAGCGCTGAAGAGATTGAAGCTCGCTCCGGGGCGGTGGCCTCACAGGCGTATCGCGCCATCGATAAACTCGTTGAGGCGGGATACATCGAAGAGATCACCGGGCGCAAAAAGAATCGCGTCTGGGCAGCGTCGGAAGTTCTTGCTGAACTCGATGATCTTGACCGTCGAATTCAGAGAGCTATGGGATGACGCTGCTCAGACGTTGAAGCGCCACTCGCAGACGTCGCCGTCCTGCATGACGTAGTCCTTGCCCTCCATGCGGGCCTTGCCCTTCGCCCGGGCCTCGGCGACGGAGCCCGCCTCGACGAGATCGTCGAAGGAGATGATCTCCCCCTTGATGAAGCCCTTCTCGAAGTCGGTGTGGATCACGCCGGCCGCCTGCGGGGCGGTCGCACCCTTCTTCACCGTCCAGGCGCGCGCCTCCTTGGGGCCGGCGGTGAGGTAGGTTTGCAGGCCCAGCGTGTCGAAACCGACGCGGGCGAGCTGATCCAGGCCGCTCTCTTCCTGCCCGATCGACTC
The DNA here is from genome assembly GCA_048516985.1 of Leucobacter sp. Taxonomy (GTDB): domain Bacteria; phylum Actinomycetota; class Actinomycetes; order Actinomycetales; family Microbacteriaceae; genus Leucobacter. Next base: position 61,546 of record CP183188.1, read on the forward strand.
GAGCAGTTCCTTCGCATCCGCCTCATCGAGCTCGACGAGCTCGCTCTCGAGCTTCGCATCGAGGAAGATCGCCTTCGCGGGAGCCACGAGCGCCGCCAGCTCGGCGAGCCGCCCGGCATCCTGCAGCACCCCCTCGTCGACGTTGAAGACGTAGAGGAAGGGCTTCGCGGTGAGCAGACCCAGTTCCCGGATCGGCTCGAGATCGATCTTCGTGTGCGACAGCAGCTCGCCCGCGTCCAGCGCCGCCGCCGCGGCCTTCGCGGTCTCCACCACCGAGGCGTCGATCTTCTTCGACTTCAGTTCCTTCTCGTAGCGCACCAGCGCCTTCTCGAGGGTCTGGAGATCCGCGAGGATCAGCTCGGTGTTGATGGTCTCCATATCGCTCGCCGGGTTCACATCGCCGTCGACGTGGATCACATCCGGGTCGCTGAAGCCGCGCACCACCTGCGCGATGGCGTCGGCCTCGCGGATATTGGCGAGGAACTGGTTGCCGAGCCCCTCCCCCTCGCTGGCGCCGCGCACGATGCCGGCGATGTCGACGAAGCTGACGGGGGCCGGCAGGATCCGCTCGCTGCCGAAGATCTTGGCGAGGGTGTCCAGCCTGGGGTCGGGGAGGTTCACCACGCCGATATTCGGCTCGATGGTGGCGAACGGGTAGTTCGCGGCGAGCGCGTCGTTCTGGGTGAGTGCGTTGAAGAGGGTCGACTTGCCCACATTGGGGAGTCCCACGATGCCGATGGTAAGAGCCACGAGGGTCAATCCTACCCGGCGGTGCCGGCGGGTTCTGCCGATCCTCGGCGCTCGGTCGCCCATCGCCTGGCCGGGCGAGGAGTGTCCGGGGTATGTGTCAGAGTAGATGCCGTGCCCGTCGACTTCACCGCCCTCGATTTCGAAACCGCCAACGGCCACGCCTCCTCGGCGTGCGCGGTGGGCCTGGTGCGGGTGCGCGAGGGCAGGGTGGTGGATCGCGCGAACTGGCTGATCCGCCCGCCCGCCGGCCACGACGAGTTCCTCGCCTTCAACATCAAGATCCACGGGATCACCCCCGAGATGGTGCGGGACGCCCCCGTCTGGGCGGATCAGCTGGGCGAGCTCGTCGACTTCATCGGCGACGACATCGCCGTGGCGCACAACGCCAGCTTCGACATGGGGGTGATCCGCCAGGCCTGCGCGGTCACGGTGACGCCCACGCCGAAGCTGCGCTATCTGTGCAGCGTGCAGATCTCGCGCAAGACCTACGACATCCCGTCCCACCGGCTGCCGCTGGCGGCGGAGGCGGCCGGCTTCGGCGAGTTCGCCCACCACGAGGCGCTCGCCGACGCGGAGGCCTGTGCCGCCATCATCTCCGATGCCGCCCGGCGGCACGAGGCCGCCGATATGGCCGCGCTGGCGAAGGCGACGGGGGTTCGCATCCAGCGCCTCGCCGCGATCCCGCTGAAGCTCTGAGGCTCAGCAGCCCCGGGGCTCAGTCCCAGCGCGTCGGACGCTGATCGGTGATCACCCGGCGGATGGTGCCCGAGTACGCGCGCATCACGATGCTCTCGCTGCGCAGGAAGGGGCCGCGCCGCTGCACCCCGTCGAGGAAGTCGGCGGAGGTGATGCCGGTGGCGACGAAGTAGGCGTTGTCGCTGGCGACCAGGTCGTTCGCGTGCAGCACCCGCTCGAGATCGTGACCGGCGGCGAGCGCCTGCTCGCGCTCCTCATCGTCCTTCGGCCACAGCCGGCCCTGGATCACCCCGCCCAGCGCCTTCACGGCGCAGGCGGTGATGATGCCCTCGGGGGTGCCGCCGATGCCGACGCACATGTCGACGCGCGAGTCCCACTGGGCCGCGTTCACGCCAGCGGCGACGTCGCCGTCCATGATGAGCCGCGTGCCGGCGCCGGCCGCGCGGATATCGGCGATCAGCTGCTCGTGGCGGGGGCGGTCGAGCACCGCGACGCGCATATCCGAGACATCGACGCCCTTGGCCCGCGCGAGCGCCCGGAGGTTCTCGCCGATCGGCCGGTCGATGTCGACGACGCCGACGCCCTCGGGCCCGCAGACGAGCTTGTCCATGTAGAACACGGCGGAGGGGTCGTACATGCTGCCGCGATCGGCCACCGCGATCACGGAGAGCGCGCCGGCGCGCCCCTCGGCGGTGAGCCGGGTGCCGTCGATGGGATCCACCGCGACATCGCACTCGGCGCCCTCGCCGTTGCCCACCTCTTCCCCGTTGTACAGCCAGGGGGCGTCGTCCTTCTCGCCCTCGCCGATCACCACGGTGCCGCGCATCGACACGGTGCTGAGGAAGCGGCGCATGGCGTCGACCGCTGCGCCGTCGGCCGCGTTCTTGTCGCCGCGGCCGATCCACGGGGTGGCCCGGATCGCCGCCGCCTCGGTGGCGCGCACCAGCTCCATGGCGAGGTTCCGATCGGGCTGCCAGTCGCCCAGCGTCGAGTGTTCAGTCATGGAGCCAGCCTACCGCCCGCCGTCTCCGGCCCGGCGCCTGCCGCCGCCGCGCACTCTGAGGGTCCTTGTCGGTGCCACCGCCTAGGATGGGATGAGCGACCGAGCCCCCGACAGCCAAGGAGCACCATGCCCCTCGCCACTCCCGAGCAGTACGCCGCCATGCTTGACACCGCCAAGGCGGGCGGTTTCGCCTTCCCCGCGATCAACGTGTCGAGCTCCCAGACGCTGAATGCCGCTCTGCAGGGCTTCGCCGAGGCGGGCAGCGACGGCATCATCCAGATCAGCTTCGGCGGCGCCGACTACCTCGCCGGTCACACCGTGAAGAACCGCATCGGCGGTTCCATCGCCTTCGCCAAATATGCGGAGGAGGTCGCGAAGGCCTACGACGTGACGGTGGCGCTGCACACCGATCACTGCCCCAAGGTGCACCTCGAGAGCTTCGTGCTGCCGCTGCTCGCGGCGAGCGAGGAGCGGGTCGCCGCGGGAGGCCTCCCCTACTTCCAGTCGCATATGTGGGACGGATCGGCGGTGCCCCTTGCCGAGAATCTCGATATCGCCCGCGAGCTGCTGCCGCGGATGGCCGCGATCGGCGTGATCCTCGAGGTCGAGATCGGGGTCGTCGGCGGCGAGGAGGACGGCATCACCCACGAGATCAACGATCAGCTGTACACCACCCTCGAGGACGCCGTCGCCACGGTGGAGGCGCTGGGTCTCGGCGAGCAGGGCCGCTACCTGACGGCGCTCACCTTCGGCAATGTGCACGGCGTCTACAAGCCGGGCGGCGTGGAGCTGCGTCCCGAGCTCCTCGCGGAGATCCAGGCGGGACTCGCCGAGAAGTACGGCACCGGCGCGAAGCCGCTCGATCTGGTGTTCCACGGCGGATCCGGTTCCACCGCCGCGGAGATCGCGGAGGCGGTCGCCAACGGCGTGATCAAGATGAACATCGACACCGACACCCAGTACGCCTTCAGCAGGCCGGTGGCCGACTTCATCCTGAAGAACTACGATGGCGTGCTGAAGATCGACGGCGAGGTCGGCAATAAGAAGCAGTACGATCCGCGCGCCTACGGCAGGCTCGGCGAGAGCGGCATGGCGGCCCGGATCGTGCAGGCCGCCGAGCAGCTGGGCTCAGCCGGGAAGTCGGTGACCGCGCGATGACCGCCGAGCGCGAGAACGAGAACGGGGCCGCCCCGAGGAGCGCGCCGAGGTACGGCGAGCACGCCCCCGATCCGGCGCAGCAGGAATCGGCCCCCGAGGCTCCGCCCGCGTCCCAGCCCGGGGCGGCGGGCGCCGCCGGACGGCCCGCGGAAGCCGCGAAGCCCGCGCCCGAGTACGGCGAGTACGCGCCGGAGGGCTGGTCCTGGTCGCCCGACGACGGCAAGCCGGCCTCCGAGGCATCGACCCCGGCAGCCGCACCGGCCCGAAGCGGGCAACTGCCCGGGATCCCGCACAATCTGGGCGTGGAGACCGCGGCGGATCCCCACCCGGCGCCGCCGTCCGATCAGCCGACCTCATATCGCGCGGCCCAGCCGCCGCAGGACCGGGCCCCGGCGCAGTCGCGCGGCCTCGCCGACCGCATCATCACCATCGTGCTGCTCGCCGTCGGCGCCTACGGGGCGCTGAGCTTCGCCTTCTCGCTCCAAGAGCTCCCCCGGCAGCTGCGCCTGGCCGGCTCGATGCTCGGTCTCGAGAACCTCGCGGTTCCCGGCTCCGTCGGCACCATCGGCGTGGTCGGGGCGATCATCGTGCTCGCGATCTACGCGGTGAATCTCATCTTCTCCATCCAGCGGATGCGCGCCCGGAAGCTCGCGTTCTGGATTCCGCTCGTCGCCTTCGCGCTCGCACTCGTGGTGGTCTTCGTCTGCACGGCGATCGCCGTCTCCCAGATCCCCGAGCTCCTGCAGCAGGCCAGCGATCCCGACGCGCTGGAGCGTCTGCTGAATTCGATGAGCACGCCGACGCCGTAACCGGACTACGCTGAGTGGCATGACTTCGGCGTCTGGATCACCGGCGACTGAGCCGCGCAGATCCCCCGACGCCCGATTGCCACGAGGAGTGGTCGCCCGCTACGCCGCGGGATCCCTCGGCACCGGCGGCTTCGCCACCCTGCCGGGTCTCGTACTCGTCTACTACCTCACCGATTCGCTGGGGGTCGCCGCCCTCACCGCCGGCCTCATCGTCACCGTCGCCAAGGTCTGGGACGTCATTATCGACCCGGTCATCGGCGGGCTCAGCGACCGCGCCCTCGCGCTGCGCGGTTCGCGCCGGGGCCCGATGCTGCTCGGCGCCATCGGCCTGCCGCTCGCCTTCGTGCTCACCTTCGCGGTGCCGCCCGGGCTCGGCCCGTGGGTGAGCGCCCTCTGGGTGCTCCTCGCCTTCGTCGCGGCGGCCACCTTCTTCAGCCTGTTCCAGGTGCCCTACATCGCCCTGCCCGCGGAGCTCACCGACGGCTACGCCGAGCGCACGCGCCTGCTGACCTGGCGGGTCGTGGTGCTCACCCTGGCGATCCTCGTCTTCGGCGCTGGGGGCCCCGAGATCCGCGGGATGTTCCCCGAGAACCTCCCACTCGGCTATCTGGTGATGGCGGCCGCGGCCGCGGTGCTGCTCGGGATCGGCCTGTGGATCGGCGCCTCGGTCGCACCGAGATCCGCCGGGCCGGCCCGCATCGACCCGATCCCCGCGGCGGGCTCCCCCGCCCTGCCGGGCGCGTTCTCCCTCACCCACTACCGGGAGGGCTTTGCGGTGCTCCGCGAGAGTCAGCCCTTCCGCGCGCTGCTGGGCGCGTTCATGCTGCAGGGCCTCGCGACCGGGCTGATGCTCGCCGGCGCCCAGTTCGTGGCGACCTGGGTGCTGCGCGACGAGGGCGCGGTCACAGTACTCTTCCTCGCCCTCATTGCACCGGCGCTGCTCTTCGCTCCCGTCTGGCGGTGGATCGCCGATCGCACCGGCAAGGAGCGCGCCTTCCGGCTCGCCAGCTTCGCATTCCTCGTCGCCACGATCGCACTGGTCGCGATGACCTGGGCACCCGGCTGGTGGATCGTGGCCCCCGTCGCACTGGCCGGCGCCGCCTACGCCGGGATGCAGACGCTGCCGATGGCGATGCTGCCCGATGTGATCAGCTTCCACGCGGCGCGGGCTCCGCGGGGCGACGGCCGAGCCGGGGTGTTCGGCGGCATGTGGACCGCGGGCGAGACCGTCGGCATGGCGCTCGGATCGACCGTGCTCACCCTGGTGCTCGCCGTCACCGGCTACATCGAGTCGACCGCCGGCGTCACCGTGCAGCAGCCCGCCTCGGCCGTCTCCGGTATCGCGCTCTCCTTCAGCCTGCTGCCCGCCCTGCTCATGCTGCTGAGCCTCGTGGTCCTCGGCAGATATCGGCTTCGCGAGGGCGACATCGTCACCGATGCGCCGCGCGACATCGCGACGAGCGGGGCCGAGGGATGAACGCGCGAGCGGCCTCGCGGCCCTCAGATTCGGGCGAGGTGCTCGAACGCCTGCGGGCGCTGCGCGAGGGCGATGCCCCCACCCACGGCGGGAAGGTGCTCTCCTATGTGTATGACTCGGGGATGCCCGAGCTCGACCGACTCGCGAATCTCGCCGCGGAGATCGCGCGCCCGCTGAACGGGCTCGATCCCACGACCTTTCCCTCCATCGCCGCGATGGAGCGCGATCTCATCGCCTTCGCACGACGCGCCCTCGGCGGGGACCGGCGCAGAATCGGCGGCCCGATGGTGGGCAGCGTCACCAGCGGCGGCACCGAGAGCTGCCTGCTCGCGGTGAAGACCGCCCGGGATCTGTGGCGGGCGGAGAATCCGCGCCTCGCTGCGCGCCTGCGCCCCCGACTGGTCGCCCCGGTGACCGCGCACGCGGCATTCCAGAAGGCTGCACGGCTGTTCGACCTGGAATGGACCCCGGTGCCCTGCCGCGCCGACGGCTCGGTCCGCGCGAGTGAGGTGATCCGCCGCCTGGACCCCGCGACGGCGCTCGTGGTGGTCTCGGCGCCCGCCTACCCGAGCGGTGCGCTCGATTCGATCGCCGCGGTCTCCCGGGCCGCGCAGACCCGCGGCATCGCCTGCCACGTCGACGCCTGCTTCGGCGGCTTCGCCCTGCCCTGGTGGCCGGACGCACCGGTCTGGGATCTCCGGCTGCCGGGGGTGACCAGCATCTCCGCGGATCTGCACAAGTTCGGCTACGCGCCCAAGGGGGTGTCGGTGCTGCTCCATCGCGGGCGCGCGCGGCATCGCGCCCAGTTCTTCTCGACCACGCAGTGGCCCGGCTATCCGGTGGTGAATCCGACGCTGCTGGGCTCGCGCTCGGCGTCGCCGCTGGCGGCGGCGTGGGCCATCACGCAGCGCTTGGGCGCAGCGGGCTACCGGGAGCTCACCGCCTCCTGCGTGCGCTCGGTCGCGGTGATCGAGGCCGCGGTGTCCGGCATCACGGGCCTCGCCGTGCAGGGCCGACCGCTGGGACCGGCGATCGCGCTCGTCGCGGACGAGTCGGTGCCGGCATCGGAGCGGGTGGATCCGCACCACCTCGCCGACGAGATGGTCGGGCTCGGCTTCCGGATCCAGCACCAGCCCGGTCTCAGGCAGGAGAACGGCGTGCGGCTCCCCCACACCGCCCACCTCACGGTGACCCCCGTCACCGAGCGGACGCTGCCGGAGTTGACGGCGGCGCTCCGGCGGGCCGCCGATACCGTGCGCGGGCGCGCCCAGGCCTCGGCCGGCCCGGCGCTGGCGGCGCTGCGCCTGCTGGGCTACGGCTCGGGCGAGCGCGTGCCCGGTCCCGCTGCGGCCTGGACCATTCTGCGGGTCGCGGGAGCCGCGCGCGGGGTGACCGGCGGCGGCCGCGCCGCGCCGCTGATGGCGCTCACCGAGCGGCTGCCCGCCCCCGTCGCAGAGGCGCTGCTCACCGAGCTGCTCGCCCGACTGGACGAGCCCTCGGCGGGAGAGGCCTAGGCCGACTCCGCGTCCAGTCCCCGCGTCTCCTCGCGCATCGACGCGATCATCGCGTCGGCGCTGCGCCTGACCAGGGTCTCGCGTTCGCCACCGCGGATCGCGATGTGCAGCCACTCCATGGTCGAGTCGAGCTGGGAGGCCTGACTCGCCGCGTCGCGGAGGCCGTCCAGCAGCTGCTCGGGCACCTCGCGATCGTATTTGTAGTAGATCTTGTGCTCGAGACTCGCCCAGAAGTCCATCGCGATGGTGCGGATCTGCACCTCGACGATCGTCTGCACCGGCCCGCTGGAGAGGAACACCGGCACCTCCAGCAGCAGGTGCAGACTGCGGTAGCCGTTCTCCTTGGGCTTCGCGATGTAGTCCTTCACCTGGTAGACGGTGACATCGGCGTGCGCGGTGAGCAGCTCGAAGACGCGGTACACATCCGAGACGAAGGCGCAGACCACGCGGACGCCCGCGATATCGGTGATCGTCTCGCGCACGAGATCGGTTTCCAGCGGGATCCCGCGGCGCTCCATCTTCTCGATGATGCTGTCGGGATCCTTCAACCGGCTCGAGACGTGCTCGATGGGGTTGTACTCGCCGGTCTGGGTGAATTCCTCCTGCAGGATGTTCAGCTTCGTCATGACTTCGTCGATGGCGAACTTGTAGGGCATCAGGAAACGGGTCAGGCCATCGCGCACTCTGCGACGGCCCTCACCGTCGGTGAGGTCGATCTGCGAGAGATCGATCGGACCGGTCAGCGGGTGTACCGGGTGCAGCTTCGCCTCCGTCGCGGCATCTTCGTCGATGCTCGGAGGATGTGTTGTCGATTCGGTCACAGTTCGACGTTACCCGATCGTGATGTGAGTCGCGTGAAAGATTCGCTCCCGACGTAACCGGGAGTCAGAGGGCGCAGTCGACCGCGCATCTCAGCGCACGCGCCCTCCCAGAGCGCGCGCATCCTTGTTCCCGGAGGCATCCTGCCGCAGCTCCTTGGGCAGGGAAAACACCAGATCCTCCTCCGCGGTGACGCTCGCCTCGACATCGAGATATCCGGCATCGGCGAGGTCGTCCAGCAGCTCCTGCACCAGCACCTCGGGCACCGAGGCGCCGCTGGTCACGCCGACAGTGCGCACCCCCGCCAGCCACTCCTGCCGTACCTCGCTCGCGAAGTCGACGCGGTACGCGGCCTTCGCCCCGTACTCGAGGGCGACCTCCTTGAGCCGCACCGAGTTCGAGGAGTTCGAGGATCCGACCACGATGACCAGATCCGCCTGCGGTGCGATCTTCTTGATCGCCACCTGACGGTTCTGCGTCGCGTAGCAGATGTCGTCGCTCGGCGGATCCTGCAGCTCCGGGAACTTCTCCCGCAGCCGGCGCACCGTCTCCATGGTCTCGTCGACCGAGAGGGTGGTCTGCGAGAGCCACACCAGCTTCGTGGGGTCGCGCACCTCGAGCGCGTCGACGTCATCGGGAGAGTTCACGATGGTGATGTGCTCGGGGGCTTCACCGCTGGTCCCCTCGACCTCCTCGTGCCCGGTGTGGCCGATGAGCAGGATCTCCATGTCCTGCTTCGCGAAGCGCACGGCCTCGCGGTGCACCTTCGTGACCAGCGGGCAGGTCGCGTCGATCGCCTGCAGCCCGCGATCGGCGGCGGCCTGCACGACGGCGGGCGAGACCCCGTGCGCGGAGAAGACGACATGCGCCCCCTCGGGCACCTCGTCGACCTCCTCCACGAAGATGGCGCCCATCTTCTCGAGCGTGTTGACGACATGCACATTGTGCACGATCTGCTTGCGCACGTACACGGGCGCCCCGTAGCGGTCGAGCGCCTTCTCCACGGCCACGACCGCGCGATCCACCCCCGCGCAGTACCCCCGGGGGGCCGCGAGCAGCACCTTCTTCTCACCGTCGACCGGCAGGTCCCGGAGACGTCCGCGCTCCCGGCGCAGCCGCGGCATCGCCAGACTCACCACCGGTGCACCCACGGTGCGCGGATCCTGGATCGCGGGGACCGTTGCCGTCTCAGACATGCTCCGATTCTACGCTCGTCACCTGAAACGCTCCGGTGCGCGCAGGGCCGCCGGGGGCGCCGGGCGAACCGGAGCGCCGAGACGCCGAAGGGGCAGGCATGCGGGGCGCCGCACGGCGCCTGCCGGGGCGACCCGTGGCCCTACACTGGGCAGGTGGGGAACTGGGAGGGCGAACGGTCGCGGGCGGTCGCCCGGGCCGTGAACGACTGGTTCTCCCGTGAGGCCCGGCGGCTTCCCTGGCGGGCCGAACAGCCGGGCGAGATCCTGCCGTGGGCCGTGCTCGTCTCGGAGTTCATGCTGCAGCAGACTCAGGTGGATCGGGTGCTGCCGCGCTTCCTCGAGTGGATGGCGCGCTGGCCGCGCCCCTCCGATCTCGCCGCGGAGGAGCCCGGCGAGGCCGTGCGCGCCTGGGGCCGTCTCGGCTACCCCAGGCGGGCGCTGTGGCTGCACCGCGCGGCCACCGAGATCGCGACGGAGCACGACGACACCGTGCCGCACGACGTCGACGCGCTGCTCGCGCTCACCGGGGTGGGGCCCTACACCGCGCGGGCCGTCGCCGCCTTCGCCTACGGAGAGCGGCATCCGGTGGTCGACACCAATACCCGACGGGTGCTGGCCAGACTCGTGCACGGTCTGGCCGCCGCCGGGATGCCGCGCGCGACCGATCTCGACGATATGGCGCTGCTGCTGCCGGAGGACGCGCAGCAGGCGCGCACATTCAACGCCGGGGTGATGGAACTCGGCGCGGTCGTCTGCACTGCGCGGAATCCTCGCTGCGGGCAGTGCCCGGTCGCCGACTGGTGCGAGTGGCGGGGCGCCGGCTACCCGGAGAACGCCCCGGCGAAGCGGCCCAGGCAGGCCGCCTTCGAGGGCAGCGACCGGCAGGTGCGCGGGCGGATCCTCGCGCTGCTGCGGGAGGCGGCCTCACCGGTGACCGTCGATGAGGCGCTCGCGGCCGCCGCGGAGGGCGGGGTTCGCGAGGCGACGCAGCCGAGGCGGGCCTACGACTCGCTCATCGCCGATGGGCTCGTCGTCGAATCCGGCAGCACCGCCCGCCTGCCGTGAGGTCGCGGGCGGTCCGCGCCCTCGTCACTCCGCCTCGTCGTCCTCGCGCGGCTTGACATAGGGATCGGGGTCGCCGGCGTACTGGGCCCCGGCGGCCAGCGTCTGCGACTCCTGGTCGCGGCGCTTCGCCTCTTCGAGCAGCTCGTTCAGATGCTGCGCGGTCTCGGGAAGCTCGTCGTGGATGAACTCCAGACTCGGGGTGAGCCGGGTGCCCAGCTGCTTGCCCACCTCGGTGCGCAGCATGCCCGTCGCGGCCTTCAATGCGGCGGCGGTGTCGCTCTGCTCCTGCTCGTCGCCGTAGACCGTGTAGAACACGCTGGCGTGCTGCAGGTCTCCGGTGACGCGCACATCGGTGATGGTGACGAAGCCGAGCCGCGGATCCCGCAGGCCCTTCTCGAGCCGGCGCGCGATGATCTGCTGGATGCGCTCGGCGACTCTGTCGGCACGTGGATTGCTCATGGATCAAGCCTACCGCCGCAGCCTGCTCTCTCCCTGTTCGCCCCCTGCGCGGACACTCGCGTGAGAGGATGGGGTCGATGCCCCGCACACCGGCCCCGCACGAGCAACGGCTCCGCGACCTCGCACGACTGAGACGGGTGCGCGACCGCATCGATCGGGAGTACGCCGAGCCCCTCGATGTGGAGGCGCTGGCGCGCGATGCGGGCCTCTCCTCCGGTCACCTCAGCCGCTCCTTCCGCGAGGCCTACGGCGAGTCCCCCTACAGCTACCTCGCGACGCGCCGCATCGAACGGGCGATGACCCTGCTGCGTCGCGGCGATCTGAGCGTCACCGAGGTGTGCTTCGCGGTCGGCTACGGCTCGCTCGGTACCTTCACCACCCGTTTCACGGAGCTCGTCGGTGTATCGCCGGGCCGCTACCGGCGCGAGAACGGCGGCCCGCTCACCGGCCTTCCGGGCTTCATCACGATGCGGGTGACGAAACCGGTCAGGAATCGAGAAGTTCCGTCCGGCGGCTCCGACTAACGTGGCAGCCATGAAGATCAATATCCATCACACATTCCTGCCCCACACCGACCCCGAGGCCTCGCTCGCCTTCTACCGGGATGTCCTCGGTTTCGAAGTGCGAAACGACGTCGGCTACGAAGACATGCGCTGGATCACGGTCGGTCCCGAGAACCAGCCCGAGACCTCGATCGTGCTCACGCCGCCGGCCGTCGATCCCGGCATCACCGAAGAGGAGCGCCAGCTGATCCTCGAGCTCGTCGCGAAGGGCGCCTTCGCCTCCGTCGTGCTCGCGGTCGACGACCTCGACGGGCTCTTCGAGCGGGTGGAGGCCTCCGGCGCCGACATCATCCAGGAGCCGATGGAGCAGGACTGGGGCGTGCGCGACTTCGCGTTCCGGGATCCCTCCGGCAACACGGCCCGCGTGCAGCAGCTCCCGGCCTGAACCTCCCGCAGACCGGCGCGCGCGTCGCCGCCGGTCCGTCCCACCGAAGATCTCAGAAGAAGAAGGAGCCGTCATGGCGCAGATGACCCCCAAGCAGGCCGAGAAGGCGGCCGCCGAGGCCGCGAAACTCGTGGAGAAGATCGAGAGCTGGCCGGAACCCTTCCGCGGAATCGGGTTGCGGGTCCACGAGGTCATCTCCTCGAACGCCCCCGAGCTCCGCGCGAAGATCTGGTACGGCATGCCCGGCTACAACCTCGGCGGGCCGACGCTGCTGTTCTTCCGATACGACGCCGACTACTTCACCCTGGGGCTGAGCGAGCACGTGCAGCTCGAGGTCGAGGAGGGCGCCGGCGACCGGCTCATGCCCTGCGCCTGGTATCTCACCTCGCTCGACGAGGCCACCGAGCAGCGCATCGCGCAGATCGCGAGGATCGCCGCGGGCTGAGTAGCGCACACACGCAGGGGGCCGGATCGGTGCGTATGCCCGATCCGGCCCCCTGCCGCGTTCGTACGCTCAGACGCGCGGCTTCTCCACCATCTCGGTGGTCTCGATCTCGTCGCCGATCTGGATGTCGTTGAACTTGCCGAGGCCGATACCGCACTCGAAGTCGGTCTTGACCTCGGTGACGTCGTCCTTGAAGCGACGCAGCGACTCGATGGCCAGGCCGTCGGCGAGCACCACGCCCTCGCGGATCACGCGCGCCTTGGCGTTGCGCGTGATGGTGCCGCTGCGGACGATGACACCGGCGATGTTGCCGAACTTCGAGGAGCGGAACACCTCGCGGATCTCCGCCACGCCCGACTGGACCTCTTCGTACTCGGGCTTGAGCATGCCCTTGAGCGAGTTCTCGATGTCCTCGAGCGCGTTGTAGATGACGTTGTAGAAGCGGATGTCGATGCCCTCGCGCGCGGCGCGCTCGCGGGCCTTGACGTCCGGCCGCACATTGAAGCCGATGACGATCGCGTTGTCGATCGTCGCGAGATCGACGTCCGACTCGGTGATCGCGCCGACACCGCGGTGCAGGATCCGCAGCTGCGACCGAATCGTCGACCTCGATCTTCATCAGCGACTCCTCGAGCGCCTCCACTGCACCCGACACGTCGCCCTTGATGATGAGGTTGAGCGACTCGACCTTGCCGTCTTCCAGCGCCTTGGTGAACTCCTCGAGGCTGATGCGCTTGCGGGCCTTGGCCAGCAGGGCGTTGCGCTCCGCGGCCTCGCGCTTCTCGGCGATCTGGCGGGCGGTGCGATCCTCGGAGGTGACGATGAAGTTGTCACCGGCGCGCGGCACGGTCGACAGACCCTGCACCTGCACCGGACGCGAGGGCAGCGCCTCGAGCACCGGATCGCCGTTCTCGTCGCTCATGGCGCGCACGCGGCCGTAGGCGGTGCCCGCCACGATCGCGTCGCCGACGCGCAGCGTGCCCGACTGGATGAGCACGGTCGCCACGGCGCCGCGCCCCTTGTCGAGTCGCGCCTCGATGGCCACGCCGCGCGCGTCCTTGTCGGGGTTCGCGCGCAGGTCGAGACCCGCGTCCGCGGTGAGCAGCACGGCGTCGAGCAACTCGGTGATGCCGATGTTGTTCTTGGCCGAGACGTCGACGAACATCACGTCGCCGCCCCACTCCTCGGCGACCAGACCGAACTCGGTGAGCTGCTGACGCACCTTGTCGGGGTTCGCGCCCTCCTTGTCGATCTTGTTCACCGCGACCACGATCGGCACATTCGCCGCCTGTGCGTGGTTCAGCGCCTCGATCGTCTGGGGCATGATGCCGTCATCGGCCGCGACCACGAGGATCGCGATATCGGTGACCTGCGCCCCTCGGGCGCGCATGGCGGTGAAGGCCTCGTGACCGGGGGTGTCGATGAAGGTCAGCGCACGATCGATGCCCTCGTGCTCGGTGTGCACCTGGTAGGCGCCGATGTGCTGGGTGATGCCGCCGGCCTCGCCGCCGCCCACATTCGCCTTGCGGATGGCGTCGAGCAGTCGGGTCTTACCGTGATCGACGTGGCCCATGACGGTGACCACCGGGGGCCGCGCCTGCAGGACGTCGTCGCCCTCCTCCTCGAGCTCGCCCTCGATGTCGATGTCGAAGCCCTCGAGCAGTTCGCGGTCCTCGTCCTCGGGCGAGACGACCTGGATCTTGTAGCCCAGCTCCTCGCCGAGGATCTGGAAGGTGGCCTCGTCGAGCGACTCCGTGGCCGTGGCCATCTCACCCAGGTGGAAGAGCACCGTGATGAGGTTGGAGGCGCTGGTGCCGATCTTGTCGGCGAAATCGCTGAGCGAGGCTCCTCGCCGCAGACGGATCAGCGTGGATCCGTCGCCGCGGGGAACGCTGACGCCGCCGAGCGACGGCGCCTCCCGCATCTCGAACTCTTGCCGCTTCGCCCGCTTCGACTTCCGGGCCTTGCTCTTGCCGCCGCCGCGACCGAAGGCGCCGGCCGTACCGGCACCGCGACCGCCGCGACCGCGGCCGGCGAAACCGCCGCCGGGACGGGGCGCGCCGAAGCCGCCACCGGCACCCGGACCGCCGCCCGGACGAGCTCCGCCGCCGCCACCACCGGGACGACCGGGGCCGCCGGGACGGGCGCCACCGGCAGCGGCGCCCTGCGGACGCGGTGCAGGCCGCGGAATGTTACCGGGGTTGGGGCGGCGCCCCATGCCCTGGCTGGGAGCGAAGGGATTGTTGCCCGGACGCGGCGGGCGGGGGATGCCCATGCCCTGGCTGCTCGCGAAGGGGTTGTTGCCCGGGCGGGGACCGCCGGGCTTCGGAGCAGCTGCCGGACCGGGCTTCGCGCCCGGCTTCGCGGGAGCAGCGCCGGGCTTCGCAGGGGCGGCGCCAGGCTTGCCCGACGCGGCCGGGGCAGCGGGCGCTGCAGCAGCGGGAGCCGCAGGGGCAGCGGGAGCCGGAGCCGCGGGGGCCGGGGCTGCCGCCTCGGGCTTGGGGGCCGGGGCTGGACCGGGCTTCACACCCGGCTTCGCCGCGGGCCTGGGGGTCGGCTTCTCAGCCGTGGTCTCTTCGGCCTTCGGCTTCGCGACGCCTTCGGCTTCGAGCGCTGCCTTGACCTTGCGCGCCACCGGGGGCGCGATGGCGGATGAGGGCGCCTTGACGAATTCGCCCATGTCTTTCAGCTTGGCCAGGACGACCTTGCTGTCTACGCCGAGCTCGGTAGCGATCTCGTGCACGCGTGGGTTTGCCACTTTTCTCCTGTCTGGGTTCACGCCAGACAGGCGAGAACCATGGTTATCGGACGGGCCTCATTTTGAGCCGCTCATTAGTTGTCCATGAGTGTTTCGCATCCAGTTCTCTAGGGGGCTGGCGTCGATCGGAACCGACGCCCTGAGTGCACGCGCGAACGCGCCGCGCGACACCGCATGATTCAGACAGCGATTCGTGGGATGCACCCACGCGCCGCGCCCCGGAAGCACCGCACGATCATCGACGACGAGCCGATCACCCTGCAGCACAACCCTGAGCAATTCATCGCGCACCGCATGCTCACGGCAGGCAACGCATGTCCGAACTGCATCCATCCTACCAGCCCTTCCCCGGCCTCCCTGACCGAGGCCGGGGAACACCGGCTTCACGGAAAGTGCGCCGATCGATATCCGACTCAATCATTCATGATCGAGTCTGGCCGAAACACTGTTATACGGACATTCGCTGTCGCGCTGGTGAGCGCTCCAGCGAATGCGCGAAGATCGACATCCAGACTCAATCATTCATGATCGAGTCTGGCTGGATGTCGATCTTCGCGCCCGTGAGCTTCGCGGCGAGACGGGCGTTCTGGCCCTCCTTGCCGATCGCGAGCGAGAGCTGGAAGTCCGGAACCAAGGCGCGCACCTGCTTCAGCTGCTCATTGAGCATGAACACCTCCGTCACCTTCGCCGGCGACAGCGCATTGGCGACGAAGGTCGGCAGGCTCGGCGAGTAGTCGACGATGTCGATCTTCTCCTCCCCCAGCTCGCTCATCACCGCGCGCACGCGGCGACCCATCTCGCCGATGCAGGTGCCCTTCGCGTTGATACCGGACTGGTTCGCCCGCACCGCGACCTTCGTCCGGTGACCGGCCTCGCGCGCCAGCGACACGATCTCCACGATTCCCGCGGAGAGCTCGGGCACCTCCAGCTCGAACAGTCGCCGAACCAGACCCGGGTGCGTCCGCGATACCGTCACCTGCGGCCCCTTGAGGCCCTTGGAGACGCTCGTCACGTACACCCGCAAGCGGGTGCCGTGACGGTACTCCTCACCCGGCACCTGCTCCTCGGGCGGCAGGATCGCCTCGAGCTCGCCGAGGTCGATGTGCACCATCCGGGGATTCGGACCCTGCTGCACGATGCCCGAGACGATGTGCCCCTCTTTGTCCTTGAACTGTCCGAGCACCGCGTCATCGCTGAGATCGCGCAGCCGCTGGTTGATGACCTGCTTGGCGGCGTTGGCGCCGATGCGACCGAACTCCTCGGTGTCGGCCACGGCCTCGCCGATGACCTCGCCGGCATCGTTCAGCTCGGGCACCAGCACGGTGATGTCCCCGCTCTTGCGGTCGAGGGTGACCCGCACCTGATCCTCCGCGGGCTCCGGGTGGCCCACATTGACTTCGTGCTTGATGTAGGCCGAGTGGATGGCCTGCTCGATGATCGTGGCGAGCTCCTCGAAGGGGATCTCGCGCTCGCGCTCGAGTCCGCGCAGCATGGCGAGGTCGATCTTCACAGTGGGCCTCCTTATTCAGATGTCACTTTCCGCCTCGGCGGATCGACTACCCAGGATACCCCAAGCGATCGGAGGCGGTCAGCCCGCAGACATCGCCACATGCGCGGCGGTGACGCGGCCGCTCTCGATCGCGAAACCGCGGCCGGGAGGGAAGTCCGCGCGTTTGACCCGACCGAGGGTCTCGCGGAACGGGGACTGGCTCTCCGCTTCGTCGGGCTGCAGGGAGAGGCCCCAGCCGGGCTGTTTCAGCGCGCTGAAGAGATCCCAGATCCCACCGCCCGTGCCCTGCTCGAATTCGAAGAGCACCAGCACTTCGGCACGACGGGCCGCGCGGGCGAGCGCCACGAGTTCGGGCAGCGCCGAAGTGCCCTCGGCATCCGCCGGGCGCTCCACCACGATGATCCCGCGAGCGCCCGGGCGCGGGAAGACCGGTCGCTCGTCGCCCGCCTCGCCCGAACCGAGTGCCGCGGCCGCCACAGCGGTGGAGCCGGCGGTGGCACCGCCGATCGGACCACCGATGGGACCACCGATCGCGCCGCCGATGAGCCCGCCGAGGCCCGCCGCCGGGCGCGCGGCCGGACGACCGCCGAGGGCCACGGTGAGCTCTCTGGCGAGCTCGCCGATCTCCTCCTCGCCGTAGGCGACCCGGTCCCAGGCAGCCTCGGATCGCAGCCCCTCGCGCACGAAGGTCAGCAGCACGCTCTCCACGGCCTCGCCGCGTTCCGACGCCCACCGCCGAAGGCCGGCGACACAGCTGCGGGCGGCGGTCGACAGGCCGGATCCTGCGGGGCCCGAGAGCACCCCCAAGCCGCCGAGGGGCATGCCGATCGGCTCGAGAGTGCGCGTGTCGATGCCGAAGACCGGCCGACCCTCGATCTCCGCCGGGAGTTCCGCGAGCGGCACCAGCGCGGGCGCGTTACGCACCTGCGGCGCCTGAGGCACGTCCTGCTGACGCAGCCGGTGCGCGAGGGACTCGATGGCCGCGGCTTGAGCCGCGAGCTCCGGCTCGCCTCCGACGAGTGCGAACTGGATCTCGTCGTTCTCACCGGCGAGCAGCGCGCGCCCGGGAGGCGCCTCGTCCAGTGCGTCGGCCGAGACCCCGAGGTATCCGTAGTCGTGCGAGGCGGCCAGGCGCAGCACGTACTGCTGCTGCAGGGTGGAGGCCATCGCCGCGGGAATCGAAGAGGGCCGATCTCCGGTGAGCACCGCGTGCACGCCGACGGATCGCCCCGTGGTCATGATCTCTCCCAGCAGCTGGAAGAGCGAGTCCCGCCCGCCGAGCGTCTCCGTGGTCTGCCGGAACGCCGCGAATCCGTCGAGGAGCAGGATCACGCGCGGCTCCGCCGCGCCCTCAAGGGTGCCGCGGTAGGCGCGCAGACCACCGGCTCTGGCCGCGGCGAATCGCGGTCCGCGCTCGGCGATGACGTCGAGCACGCGCCGGAGCACCCGCTCCGTCAGCTCGAGGTCGCCGAGCGGAGCCACTGCGCCGACGGTCGGCAGCGCGGTCAGCGCATCCAGCGCCCCGCCGGCCGCGTCGATTCCGTAGAGCTGCACCGGGGAGGTGCCCGCCGAGCTGAGCGATGCCGCGAGGCTGAGCAGCGCGCTCGTCTTCCCGGTGCCGCCGGCGCCGAGGATCGAGATGTTCCCGACCTCCTCGAAGTCGATCGCCACCGGGCGCTGGACCTGCGCGTCGGGTTCGTCGCGCAAGCCGATCACCGCGACGTCGCCGGGGCCGTCGCCGCCCGCCTCGAGCAGGCGCTGAAGATCGAGCCGCTCCGGCAGAGCGTCCAGCCAGGGCCTGCGCGGCGGAGCGATCCGCGCGGCGACGGCCGCGGCGATGATACCGTCGCGCAGCACCTCGATGTCTCGCGGCGATTTCCGAGCCGGCGACTCCTCCCGCTCGGGTGGAAGATCCCAGGCGGCGCCTTCGGTGAAGCCGAGCGGCCGCACCTCGAGGCGCGAAGCGGTGACGGCGGCCGAGGCCCGGCCGCCGAGGTAGCCGGTCTGGAAGTGGGCGATCCGGCCCGGGCCGACTTTGATGGCTCCTCGACCGGGGGTCTCCGCGCCGAAGAAGGCGGCGTCCTTCACCCCGATGACGTCGCTGCTGTCGGCTTCGTCGGCCATGCGCAGCGCCACCCGCAGATTGGTGTTGGCGCGCAGATTGTCCTTGATCACGCCGGCGGGGCGCTGCGTCGCCATGATGAGATGCAGGCCGAGCGAGCGGCCGCGCTGCGCGATGTCGATCACGCCGTCGACGAACTCGGGGATCTCCTTGGCCAGGGCCGCGAACTCGTCGATCACGATGATCAGCGCCGGCGGAGCCGCCGCCTCCGAGCGGCGCTCCATGGCGATGAGATCCTTCGCCCCGTGCGCCGCGAGCAGCTCCTCGCGATAGCGCAGCTCGGCGCGCAGGGAGGTGAGGGCGCGCCGCACCAGATGCGGACTCAGATCGGTCACGAGACCCACGGTGTGCGGGAGCTCGGTGCACTCGGCGAAGGCGGCGCCGCCCTTGTAGTCGACGAGTAGGAAGGTGAGCCGGTCGGGGCTGATGCTCGCGGCCAGGCTCATGATCCAGCTCTGCAGGAACTCCGATTTGCCCGCCCCCGTGGTTCCGCCGACGAGGGCGTGGGGTCCGTGCGCGCGCAGGTCGATGACCGCCGGCCCCTCCGGGCTCTGGCCGACGACCGCGGCGAGCCCGACGGCCTCTCGTTCGGCGCCGCTCACCCAGGCCGAGGTGAGACTGCCCGACCCCGCCCAGGCCTGGGCGATGGCGCCCGACCCGCCGAGCAGGTCGATGGGATGCAGTTCGCGCAGATCAACCGCCTTCGGCAGATCGCTTTCGTCGAGCACCCGGGCGCCGGTGTCCTCGACCGGGGAGAGTCGGCGCGCGAGGTCGAGCGCGAGCCCGGTATCCGCCTGCTCGATGCGCTGGAGCCGGACCCGTTCGCCGGTGCGCACGAAGCTCACCGTCCCCTCGGCCTGCCCGAGCTCGACGAAGGTGCGGCAGGCCGCCGGCACGGAGGCGCGTTCGCGGGCGGCCCAGATGAGGTGGATGCCCAGATCGGGTCCCTGCTCCGCCAGCGCGATGAGCCTGGAGGTCTCCACCCGGTGGTCGTCCAGGACGAGCACCACCACGGCCGGGGTGATCGGCAGCGCGGCGACCGCCTCGTCCTGCGCGTCGCCGCCCAGCGTCTCGGCATCGAGGTGCGAGCGGACCGTGCTCCGTCCGCTCCGCGACGCGCGACGGGTCTCCAGCAGCCCCTCCAGAGCGGTGATGAGCCGCGTGGACGAGGCCTCATCGTCCGCCAGCGGCCAGCACGGGATCGGGCTCGTCACCGAGTCGATATGCGGGAGCCACTTCAGCCATTCCCAGTCCTCGGCGTCTCCGGGACCGACGAAACCGGCGAGCGCCAGCTCCGCCGGGGAGTGCAGGCCCACCAGCTGCAGCACCAGTGCGCGCGCCAGGCCCTCAGCCCAGATCGGCTCCCCTGCGACGCCGATGGAACCGCAGCGATCGAGTCGCTCGAGCACGGGCACCGGCGAGACCTCGGCGAACTCGCCCTCGATCTCGCACAGCTCTTTCCACTGCTCGGCCGCGGTCTCGCCGCGCGTGGGCAGTTTCAGCCGGGTCCGGCTGGGGAGGATCCCTTCGCCGAAGCGCACCTCGAGGAAGGATCGGTGCTCGGGCCTGCGTGTCCAGAGCAGGCCGTCGCGATCGGCGATCGCAGCGGCGATCTCGGAGAAGGCCGGGGTCTCGGCGGAGCGTACCTCGATCTCGCGGTGCCGGAGCTGGACGAGTTCCTCGCGC
This sequence comes from Leucobacter sp., assembly GCA_048516985.1. Taxonomy (GTDB): domain Bacteria; phylum Actinomycetota; class Actinomycetes; order Actinomycetales; family Microbacteriaceae; genus Leucobacter. Next base: position 81,961 of record CP183188.1, read on the forward strand.
TCGGCCGCGAGCGTCTCTTGGAAACGTCGCAGATCGTTCCGCAGCTTCCTGCGGCCCGTCGTCCTCCCGTCGAGCCAGGAGCCGATCATCATCATCGGGGTGAACGCGACCATCATGAGGCTCATCGGCGAGTTCGTGATGAGGAACATCGCGCCGCCCAGCATCATGGGCGCGAGCATGGCGAGCAGCGGGACGCGGCCGGCCGCCGCGGGCGCCGGCGGTGCGGGCAGTTCGCGCTCGGTCTGCGGGAAGCGCGGGCCGACTCTGGGCGAGCGGGTGTGCATCACCTTGTGGCCCGGTTGCGGGATCTCCTGCGGAGGAGGCCCCGGGGTGATGCGCAGCGCCGTCTCCCCGAGCTGCACGGTGCAGGGGCCGTCGATGCGCGCCTCGCCGATCCTCTCGCCGTCGATGAGCAGCCCGTTGGCCGATCCGAGGTCGCGCAGGACGATCTCATGCCCGATCTCGACCACGGCGTGACGCCGCGAGACGCTGGCGTCGCCGAGGTACACGCGCGAGGCCCGGTCGCGGCCGATGTGATTCGATCCCGGGATCAGACTGTAGATGGTGCCGGCGTGCCGGCCGGTGAGCACCTCGGCGTAGCCGGCGACGGGGATGACCCGCGCGGTCGCGTGCTGCGGTCCGAACTCCTCGACGGCTTCGACGATCCACCCGGACTGCAACCCTGACGCTCCGATCGGGGCTCCGGGATCGAGCATCACCGGCGCGGCGCTCTCCGCAGGGCGCCCGATGAGCGTGACCGGGGCCAGGCGCCTCGCGGCGATGGTCTTGAGTTCGGAGTCTTCTTCGACGCCGGCGAGAATGAGCGTGCGCGCGGTTTCCGCCACGGTCTGGGCAACACTGCAGGAGAGAGTGATGTCGGATGCTTCGGCCCAATGGGACGCCAGCGTCAGCCGCAACTTCATCGGTTTCCTCCACGGGTCAGCCGAGTTCTATTCCGTGTGCACGCAGGTGCCAGGCGGAGGTCAGTGAGCCACTGAAAGATTGTTCGAGCACACGGACTGAACGGCGAGGACGAGCATCTTCCCAGCCGCGCCCTCTGCTCCCTCGATGGCCAGTGTGGCCCCGTCCGCACGATCGGCGCGGTAGTAGCTCGGCCCGAGCTGGGAGATCTCCCACCCCTCACCTTCCCAGTGCTCTCGCACCCGCTCCGCGAGTTCGAAGGGATCCTCCTCAAGCGGATCGCTGATCAGGTCTACCCGCGCAGATGCAGGGTTGATCTGACCGCTGCGCGTCGTGCAGCGCGGGAGATGGGACCGTTCGAAGATGAGCTCCCGGTCCTCGGCCCAGCGCAACTCCAACTCCAACAGCATCCTCCAGTGGGATTCGAGGCCGGTGACCTCGATCACCGCGCCGACTTCGTCTGCGACCCACTCGCGCAGCTCTTCGACCGGGGCATCGCCCACCGGCCCTCGATCAGACACCACTGGAACTCCCCGACAGCTCGTGAGCAAGACCACCGCGAACAGGGCCGCGATCGCGGCGTTTCCTCGCCCCCGGCGCAAGGCGCTAGTCAGCCGGGACATGGAGACCTCCGACCACTTCCTGGGGCAGCCCGAGCGAAGTGGCTGCCAGGTTCCTCAACGATTGCGTCTCTAAATCCCAGTACCCATGGCCCTCGGTCGCCTCGAAGCCGAGACCGTGTCTGATGTGCCGGTCCAGGTGGAACCACTGAGTGCTCTTCTGGCCGATGACGCTGTGGCCGTCGGTGGGGGCGAACGCCTCGCCCGTTTCTGCGGTCAGCCCGTCGGAAGAGTAGTAGAAGGCTCCGGAGTAGTTCTGCGCATGCTCATATTGGAAATTCGCATTCGGATTCGCCCGTCTTCCGAGGACCAGCCCGAGCGGCGCCAGTCTGTCCTCCCCTGCGTGGCTCGCGTAGATCGCCTGCTGCCCCGGCGCGGTCTCGGCGACGTTGAGCTGGCGGAGCGAGGTCACCGTGCCTGCATCGAGGCCGGCCGAACCCGCCATGCTGAACGAGGCGACCTCGTGCTTCACTATCGTGAGCGCGTTCGCCACCACTGTGGTGCCGTACGAGTGGGCCATCACGGCGATCCTCGGTGGGGCCGCCACGGATGCGGGAACTGCTCCGAGTGCGTGGGTTCTCGTCCAGTGGGCCCCGTCGAGCTCCGCAGCCAGGCGCACGGCACCGTCGCGGGCCAGACGTGACGAGAGCACCCCGTTGCCCCTGAGCGAGTCGCTGAGATCCGGGGTGTCGTAGCTGAGAAACACGATCACTCCGACAGTCCCCGCACCTGCAAGCGCACTCAGAGAGTGCTGCTCCCTGTAGAGGTTGCGACTCGCCTCGTCCCAGGTCTCCAGCGCATTATGCGCATCGCTCTCCATCCCGGGAACCTGCCAAGTGAGGTTGTTCGCGGTATCGAGCTCTCCGTAGCCGACGGCGGTCATCGGCACCTGCCCGCTCAGATCGAGCGCCACCACCTGCACCGGTGGCTGCACGCGCTCCCCCTCGGCGATGATCTTCATCAGCTGGTCGACAGCCACTCGACTGTCCGCACCGAGCAGATCCCGATGAACCGCGTAGTACTCGAGCATGAGCCGGTTCGCCCGGTCACGTACCTGGTAGGGCAGGCCGGGAAGATTGCCAATCACCCACGGCACCTCCTGGACAAGGAGTGCGCGCTCCGCGTCCGTCAGTGCCGCCCAGGAGGCGGCGAGCAGGACCGGATCGGGCGGCGAGTCCCAGATGTGTTCGCCCGACTCCGCACCGAGGAGCTTCCGCAGCAGAGGGTGCGCTGCGGACGGCCGCGGCGCACCCTCGGCACTGCCACGGAGTTCGCCGGCGAAGGCGAACGCGACAAGGCTCTGCCGCGATCGGTCGCTTCCGGACGCGAGGGTGATCAACTGCCCCATCGTGGTGCCGTCCAGTGCGGCCGTCAGCCGCCGTTCGGCCTGCTTCCGTTCCTCGATCAGATTCGCCCAGCTCCTCTTCGCGATGCTCACCTCATCGATATCTGCGTGCCAGTTCATCGCAGCGCTGAACCATCGGTGCTCGTACAGCACCTTCAGGTTCTGGACGGCGGCCGCGCGCTGCGACCCCGTGAGATCGTCGGCGTCCGATCCGAGCCGCGGCTCCGGCATCTGCCCCGGTGCGCCCTCGTCCCACGGATACGACGCAGCAACACGGATCTCCGAGACGATCGCCTGGATCGAGTCGGCCTGGCTGCGGATCGAAGTGAGGCGGTCATCGACCGAGTCGCACAGCGCCATCGTGTCGCGGTGGATCCGGTCGACCTCGGCTGCATAGGTGTCGAAGGCGCGCTTCGCTTCGTCGGAGGATCGCATCAGCGCGGTGGATCCGGGCACGAGCGTGTCCGTCACCTTCGCACCGATCCTGCTGACGGCGGCGCCGACCAGACCGCCCATCTCCCGCTGGGCCTGCTGCACCATCAGCTGATAAGACCACGCGTCCGTGCCGATGTCGCGAACGAAGGCGCCGACGGCGTTTATCTGCTCGACGGTGCCGGCGATCGGGGTACCCACCAGCACCTCGGCCCAGGAACCGGGGATCCAGTTCGTCATTCCAGACCCTCCTGGACCGCGAAACCGACGCCCAGCTCCTGAGCGATGAATCGGTCGAGCTCAGAGCTCTCCGCCATCAGAGCCGAGACCGACTCGCCCCCGGTTCGCGCCGCATCGGCGAGCGCCGCGCGTGCCAGGTCCATGACCTCCAGGTGCAGCGCGACCGCGGATCCGATTCCAGTGAGACTCTCGACGCCCACCCGCGGTCGGGTCGCGTTCCCGGACATCATCGTCGATGACGCCTGCACGAAGTACGCCCCGGACGCCAGAAGGGCGTGTTCGTTGATCTCGATGTCATCGCTCACGGCAACCGTCTCCTCTCGAGTCAAGCGGATTCGCAGTCGGGTGACCCGTGCCACGGATCCGGGCTGTTTCGACCGGGACTCGGTCGTCAACCGATGCGGGCGGCGATCTGCGCGTCCAAATCGCGCATCGCATTGGCCGTCTGCGCGAGGAAGCTCTGGATCTCGTTGAGCCTGTTCACCACGGCATTCGCGCTCGCGGTGTACTCGGTATAGGCGCTGGTGAACTTCACCGAGGCCTGATCTGTGACGAAGCCGGATGCCACCAGATTCGCGATCTGCTGCTGAAGACTCTGCAGCTTCGCCGAGATCTCTTCGCGACCGGCTCCGAGCTGCGATGCGGCCTGTTCGATCTCGCCGTATGAGACAGTGATATTCGCCATGACGGGCTCTCCTATCGGATTGAGAATCGCGAAGAGCCCCCGCACTCGCAGATGTTCAGTTGGGTGTGCACCGCCTTCCGGAGGTGATGCGCTCCACTGTAGTGAAGACGAGGTGCACATGGTGCGCGAGCACCAGATCTGTGCATAACTCATCCGAATTACGGGTTTCAGCCGCCTGTGGAGGAAGAATGAGGAACCGCGAATGACGGACTCGCCTCATCCTTCATGCCCACGCCGCACAAGTGCGGCAAGCGAACACCGCGCAGACACGGGCGGCACGCGGCCCGGCAGCCGTTATGCGCCGAACAGCGCCGGCACCTCCGCCAGCGCGACCTTCTCCTTGGCCCCGCTCGCGCGGTCCCACACCTCTGCGAAACCCTCCGCCGCGTCACGACCCACGACCACCACGCGCGGCACGCCCAGCAGCTCGGCATCGCCGAACTTGACCCCCGGCGACACCTTCGGACGGTCGTCGAAGAGCACTTCGGCGCCACCGGCCACAAGCTCCGCGGCGAGCGCCTCGGCCGCCGCGTACACCGCCTCGTCCTTGCCCGTGGCGACCAGATGCACGTCGAAGGGCGCCACCGCCGTGGGCCACACGAGACCCCGGTCGTCGTGGTGCAGTTCGGCGAGGATCGCGAGGATCCTGGTCACGCCGATCCCGTACGAGCCCATAGTGACGGTGACCAGCTTGCCGTTCTCGTCCAGCACCTTGAGCCCCAGCGCCTCCGCGTACTTGCGGCCCAGCTGGAACACGTGGCCGATCTCCATGCCGCGCGCGAGCGACACGGGACCCGAGCCGTCGGGCGCCGGATCCCCGTCGCGGACCGTGGCGATATCGGCCACGCCGTCGGCGACGAAATCGCGACCGACGACGAGGTAGGCCACATGCTTCTCATGCTCGTTCGCACCGGTGATCCACGAGGTCCCCGGCACCACCCGCGGATCGAGCAGATAGCGGATCCCGGTCGATCCCGACTCGCCCAGCACCGCGGAGCCCGCCCGGCCCGGTCCGATGTATCCCCTCACCAGCCCCGGGTGCTTCGCGAAGTCCTCGGCGGTGGCGGGCTCGATCTCGCATCCGGCGAAGGCCACTTCGGCCCGCTTCAGATCGGCGTCCCGGTCGCCCGGGATCCCCACGACCACGAGCGAGCGCTCTCCCGCGTGCTCGCCGGCCACCGGGGTGACCGCGAGCACGACGTTCTTCAGGGTGTCCGCGGCCTCCCAGGCGCGCCCGTCCGCGCGCGGCAGCACCGCGTTCGTGTGCGCCACCAGCGTGTCGATGGTGGCGGTGTCCGGCGAGTCGAAGACCTGCGCCTCGGGCAGCCCCTCGATCGGCAGCGGATCGGGCACCGGTGCGGCGTAGGCCTCGACATTCGCCGCGTAGCCGCCCGCCGATCGCACGAAGGTGTCCTCGCCGATCTCGATGGGGAGCAGGAACTCCTCGCTCTTGGATCCGCCCATCGCCCCGGCATCCGCGGAGACGATGACGTACTCGAGCCCGAGGCGGGCGAAGATGCGCTCGTAGGCGTCGCGCTGCGCCTGGTAGCTCGCGTCGAGACCCGCGTCCGAAACGTCGAAGGAGTAGGCGTCCTTCATGGTGAACTCGCGCCCGCGCAGCAGACCCGCCCGCGGCCTGGCCTCATCGCGGTACTTGTCCTGGATCTGGTAGATCGACAGCGGCAGGTCCTTGTAGGAGCTGACGATGTCCTTGACGAGAAGGGTGAACACCTCCTCATGCGTCGGCGCGAGGAGGTAGTCGGCGCCGTGGCGATCCTTCAATCGGAGCAGAGCGTCGCCGTACTCCTCCCAACGGCCCGTCGTCTCATAGGGATCGCGCGGCAGCAGCGCGGGGAAGTGCACCTCGTGGGCGCCCGCGGCCGCCATCTCCTCGCGGATGATCTGCTCGATCCGGGCCTTGACGCGGAGCCCGAGCGGCAGCCAGGCGAAGACCCCGGGAGCCTGGCGGCGGATGTATCCGGCCCGCACCAGCAGCTTGTGGCTCGCGACCTCGGCATCGGCCGGATCCTCGCGCAGGGTCTTGAAGAAGTAGTTGGAGAGGCGTGTCAGCACGGCTTCTATCGTAGACCGCGCCAGGGCCCCGAAGCCGCACGGACCGTAAGCTGAACGGGTGAGCCCCCTCCTGCACCGTCTGCGCTGGATCGCCCCGGTCGCGGTGCTCGTGATCGCGGCGCTGCTCAGGCTCTGGGCGCTGTCGCGCCCCGACTCGCTGGTGTTCGACGAGCTCTACTATGTGCGCGATGCCGTCAGCCAGCTCGCGCACGGCTACCCCACCAGCTGGCCCGACGACGATCCGAGCTTCGGCGGCGAACGCGCGCGGGCTTTCAGCGATCAGCCGAATGCGATCGCCCACCCGCCACTGGGCAAGTGGTTGATCGCCCTGGGGATCCTGCTGTTCGGCCCCGACAGCGGCTGGGGGTGGCGGATCGCGGTGGCGCTCGCCGGGGTGACGACCGTGGGCCTCACCATGCGCCTGGGCTGGCTGATGACGCGGAGCCTGTGGATCGCCTCGCTCGCGGGGCTGCTGCTCGCGGTGGACGGGGTGCACGTGGTGCTTTCGCGGGTCTCGCTGCTGGACGGCTTCCTCGCCATGTTCATCGTGCTCGGGGCGCTGTTCGTGTGGCGGGATCAGGGCGGCGCGGTTCACGACGGGCTGCTCCGAGACGGCGTGGTTCGAGACGGCACAGGCGCGCTGGGCGGGATCCTGTGGCGCCGCCCCTGGCTGCTCGCCGCGGGGCTGGCCTTCGGCGCTGCCGCGGCCGTCAAGTGGTCGGGCCTGTACGCGCTCGCGGCGTTCCTGGTGCTGATCACGCTGCGGGACTGGTGGCTGCGGCGACGGCTGCGCGTGCGCCGCCCCTTCCTCGGCGCCGCGGTGCAGGCGGCGGCGACCGCCGCGATCGCGCTGCCGGCGGCCTTCGCGGCGTATCTCGCGAGCTGGGCGGGATGGATCGCGAATCCCGGCGGGCAGGAGCGGGTGCCGGGCGAGGCCTGGTGGGTATCGCTGCTGCGGTGGCACGCCGATGCGCTCGACTGGCACACCACGCTCTCCGCACCGCATCCCTACCAGGCCCATCCGCTCGGCTGGCCGCTGGCGCTGCGCCCGACCGCCATGTACGAGACGGGCTGGGGGGCCGATGAGGGCTGCGTCTGGGCCTCGGGGTGCGTGTCGGCGATCTCGCCGCTGCCGAATCCGCTGGTCACCTGGGGCGGGGTGCTGGCGCTCGCGCTGCTGCTGTGGGCGGTGCTGCGGACGGCGTGGATCGCGGCACGGTCCGGGCGGATCCATCCCCGAAGCGAATCGGTCGCGACGGGACGACACCGGATCGCAGCGCTCAGGCACCGGGCCGTCATGCGGAGGGAGCCCGTTCGCGGTGCCCCCTCCGTGCTGCGCGCACCGGCGTTCTGGGCGGCGGCGTTCCTGCTGACGGGATATCTCTCGGGCTGGCTGCCGTGGGTGCTGACGCTCTCGCGCTCGGCGGTGTTCCAGTTCTACGCGGTGGTGCTCACGCCCTTCGCGGCTCTGGCGCTGGCCCTGGTGCTCGGCGCGGTGGCGGGCCTGGGTGCGGCTGGGCCGGCTTCGGCGGATGTGCTGCGGCTCGGCGGCATCCGCCTGGACCCCTCCCCTGATTCGGTGTTCGGCCGCCGCCTCGCCGTCGCGATCTTCCTCGCCGCCGTGCTGATGCTGGGTGCGCTCTTCTTCCCCGTGTGGTTCGGCATGCCGATCCCGGAGTGGTTCTGGCAGCTGCACCTGTGGCTGCCCGGCTGGGACTAGCCGGATCTCTTATTTTGAATTACTAAAAATAAGTTCTACTGTCCTAGTTATGGATCAGACACTCGACGAAGCACTGCGAGCGGCGGGACTGCGGGCGACCGCCGGCCGTCTGGCAGTGCTGGAGGCGCTGGAGTCCATGGCTCACACCAGCGCCGAGCAGGTGTACGAAGCGGTCTCGGCAGGGCTCCCCACGACATCGATCCAATCCGTGCACAACATCCTGACCGATCTCACCGCAGCGGGCCTGATCCGGCGTATCGAGCCGGCCGGATCCGCAGCGCTCTACGAGCGACGCGTCCATGACAACCACCACCACGTCGTGTGCACAGGATGCGGTGCCGTGGACGATGTGGACTGCGTCGTGGGGCACGCCCCCTGCCTCGATCCATCGTCCACGAGCGGCTTCGCCGTGCAGACCGCCGAGGTCACCTTCTGGGGCCTCTGCCCGAACTGCCAGGCCGCCACCCCCTAACAGGCCCCCATCCCATTCGTCCGCCTCCCCGAGGGGCGGGTCATTCGCCGTACCCGAAAAGTAAGGAGAACCATGTCCGAATCACCTACGACCCCCCAGACCGGTGCCCCGGTGGCCAGCGATTCCTACTCGATGAGCGTGGGAGCGGACGGCGCCATCGCGCTGCACGACCGCTACCTGGTCGAGAAGCTCGCCCAGTTCGCCAGGGAGCGCATCCCCGAGCGCGTCGTGCACGCCAAGGGCGGCGGCGCCTTCGGAGAGTTCGTCGTCACCGGCGATGTGAGCGCCTACACCGCAGCGGCCGTCTTCCAGCCCGGGACGAGGACCGAGACCTTGCAGCGCTTCTCCTCGGTCGCCGGCGAGCAGGGATCCCCCGACACCTGGCGCGACGTCCGCGGCTTCTCGGTGAAGTTCTACACCAGCGAGGGCAACTACGACATCGTCGGCAACAACACCCCGGTGTTCTTCATCCGCGACGGCATCAAGTTCCCCGATTTCATCCACTCGCAGAAGCGCCTGCCCGGATCCGGACTCCGGGACGCGGATATGCAGTGGGACTTCTGGACCCTCTCCCCCGAGTCGGCGCATCAGGTCACCTATCTCATGGGCGACCGCGGCATTCCGCGGTCGTGGCGGGAGATGCCCGGCTACGGCTCGCACACCTACCAGTGGATCAATGCGGCCGGCGAGCGCTTCTGGGTGAAGTACCACTTCCACGCCCTGCAGGACAATGCGGAGATGGGGGGCGCCGAGGCCGAGGCCATCGCCGGCGCGGATGCCGACTACTACCGCCGCGACCTCTACGAGGCGATCGAGCGCGGAGAGTTCCCGTCCTGGAAGCTCTCGGTGCAGGTGATGCCCTACGAGGACGCCAAGAGCTACCGCTTCAACCCCTTCGACCTCACGAAGGTGTGGCCGCACAGCGATTACCCGCTCATCGAGGTCGGCGTCCATACGCTTGGCCGCAACCCGGAGAACTTCTTCGCGCAGATCGAGCAGGCCGCCTTCTCCCCGGCGAACACGGTGCCCGGCATCGACATCAGCCCGGACAAGATGCTGCTGGCCCGCGTGTTCTCGTACCCGGACGCTCAGCGGTACCGTGTCGGGACCAACTACAACGAGCTTCCGGTGAACGCCCCGGTCGCTCCGGTGCATGGCTACTCGCAGGACGGTGCGGCCCGTCACGGCTTCAAGCCGGCGTCGGCACCGGTCTACGCGCCGAATTCCTTCGGCGGCCCGATCGCCGATGAGGCGCGTGCCGGAAACGGCAGCTGGGAGTCGGACGGGGCCCTGGTGCGCGCCGCAGCCACGCTGCACGCCGAGGACGACGACTTCGGCCAGGCCGGCACGCTCTACCGCGAGGTGTTCAGCGACGCTGCCAAGGCCCGGTTCCTCGACACCATCACCGGCGCCGTCGGCGGCGTGAAGAGCGAGGAGATCCGCGATCGGGCCATCCAGTACTGGACCAATGTCGACGCCGGCCTCGGCCAGGCGCTTCGGGCCCGGCTCACCGGAATCTCTGCGACCGAGGGCGAAACCGCGCACGGGGAAGCGGAGCTGGTCGGCGTCGCCGAATAGCGGCCGATCGGTCGCCCATTCCTCATCCGGATCGGATGAGGGTGTGGTGCCGGGGCGGCAACCCCGGCACCACTGTTCGTTCACGCACAACCATCCAGGACAGGAGGCTCTCATGAGTCACGAACACACCCAAGAGTACGGCCGCAATCTGAACGGCACCATGCAGCGAGCGATGGGGCGAGGCGGGCGCGATGGCATCGTGCGCGAAGCGCTCGAACGCATCGACGGCGCCCCCGCCCCCGAAGTCGGCACGATGCAGGCGGCCATGGGCCGCGAGTCGCAGGTACGCGCGGCGTACGAGGTGATCCGCGGCTATCTCGACGAGCACGGGCTCCAGGACACCCGGGAGTGGGCGGCACGGCTGGCGAGCCGCGAGGACGCGCGCGTCGCGGAGACCGCGTAGTTGACGCGCGGCGGGTTCACGCCCGCCGCACCCGCTTCGGAAGCGCACTTTTCGGCCCTTCGGCGGCCGCGAACGGCCGAGAAGTGCGCTTTCGATGAGGGATCGAGACCCGGGGTCGAGGATGACGGGGCAGCTCAGGGTCCGGAACCCCAGAACCCCAGAACCCCGGAACCCCGGAACCCCGGAACCCCGGAACCAGAATTCAGGTGCCGGGCTCAGAATAGGAGCCGGGCTCAGAGCAGGCGCCGGCTGAGCGCCCAGGCGGTCAGCTCGTGCCGATTCGAGAGTTGGAGCTTGCGCAGCACATTCGAGACATGCGTCTCGACGGTCTTCACGGAGAGGAACAGCTCGGCGGCGACCTCCTTGTAGGCGTAGCCGCGGGCGATCATCCGCATCACCTCCTGCTCCCGGGCGGAGAGCCGGTCGAGCTCGTCCTCTGCCGCGGCGGTCTCGCCGAGCCCGGTGCCGAAGGCGTCGAGCACGAAGCCCGCGAGCCGCGGCGAGAACACGGCGTCGCCCCCGTGCACGCGCACGACCGCGGCGGTCACCTCGGCCCCGGAGGCGGCCTTGGTCAGATAGCCGCGGGCACCGGCCCGGATCACGCTGACCACATCGTCGGCGGCGTCCGAGACGCTGAGGGCGAGCACGCGCACGGCCTGCGCCGAGGGATCGGCCGCGATCCTCCGCAGCACCTCGGCCCCGCCCCCGCCCGCGCCGCCCGGCAAGTGCACATCGAGCAGCACCACATCGGGTCTGAGCCGGAGGATCACGGCCACCGCCTCGTCCACCGTGGCGGCCTCCCCCACGACGTCGAGCTCGGTTCCGAGTTCGGCCCGGAGCCCCGTGCGGAAGATCTGGTGGTCGTCGACGATCACCACCCGGATCGCCTCGTCCGCCGCCCGGTCAGCCGCGTTCACCGCGCACCTCCGTCTTCGCCCTCGCCCGCTGCCGCATTCATTGCGCACCTCCGTGTTCCGTCTGCCCCGCCTCGGCTCCGCCGATGCGCGGCATCGACAGCCGCACCGAGGTCCCCGCGCCGCCCGGTCCCGGGACGATGCGCGCGGTGCCCCCGGCTCGCTCCATACGACCGAGGATCGACTCGCGCACCCCCATCCGCCCCTCGGGGAGCGCCGCGAGATCGAGGCCGGGACCGCGATCGGTGATGTCGACCGAGGCCCGGTCGGGCGCGAACTCGATGTAGACCGTGATCTCGCCGCCGGCGTGCCGGGCCGCGTTCAGCATCGCCTCGCGGGCGCTGCCCAGCAGCGCCTCGGGGGCGGGCTCGTCGCTCGCGCCGACCGCGACGATCTCGAAGCGGGCAGGGTGACTCGTCTCGAGTTCGGCGGCGTGGGCGCGCAATTCGACCGCGATGCTCTCGCGCGGCGGCGGTTCGGCGCCGTCGGCGGCGCGGAACAGCCACTCGCGCAGCTCGCGCTCCTGCCCGCGGGCGAGTCGCGCGACCTCGCTGCCCGGCTCGGATCGCTGCTGGATCGCCGCCAGCGTCTGCAGCACCGAGTCGTGCAGATGCGCCGCGATCTCCGCCCGCTCGGCCTCGCGGGCCCGACCGGCGCGCTCGGCGATGAGTTCGCGATTGATCCGCAGCAGCCACGGGGCGATCGCGAGCGCCACCCCGGCGAGCACGGCGAGCGCCGCGGCGATGACCGTGACCGCACTCGGCTGCCTGGCGGTGACGAAGAACATCAGCACACCGACGGCCACCAGGGCGAGGGCGCCGAGCACGCGGGGCAGCTGATGGCGCTCGGGGCGATTCCGATCGGCGATCTGCCACCAGGTCAGGCCGACGCCGACGAGCACCGCCATAGCGGGGAGCACCAGATCGAGATGCAGCTCGGCGCCGAACTGCACCATCACCAGCGCGACGCCGGCGACCAGCAGGCCCGCACCCAGCAGCAGCTCGGCCACCGGCCACCGGCTTCGCTCGGCGCGTGATCCGGCGCGCGCCGCGGTGCCCGGGCCGAGCCGCCCCGAGGCCGCTCCAAGTCCGTCGGATGCATCCGCGGCAGCCGCAGCCCCCGCAGCGCCGGCGCCCGGAGCGGTCGGCGCACCGGCATCGACGGCCCCGTGAGCGCGGGCGCCGGGAGCGCGGGCGCCCGTACCGGAGGCGCCGACGGGCGCGGCCACCGAAGTCGCCGCCGGGACCGACTCGTCGGAAACTCCCACGGCGGATTCCGCCGTGGGAGCCGCAGCGGGCCTCGTCAGCGCGCGGCGCAGCGGCTGCACCACTTCACCGTCGTCCCAGGGAACCGTCAGCCACAACCACAGGTAGAACAGCGCCCCCGCGCCGCCGAACAGCGCGAAGGCGACCATCGCCACCCGCACCCAGATCACCGGCACCCCGAGATGCGCGGCCAGCCCGGCACACACCCCGGCGAGCATCCGCGCGTCGCGGCTGCGGGAAAGGGGTGTGACGGCCATGCCTCCATCCAAGCACCCGCCGCCGACTTCCGCTGGCCGAGCGGGGAAGGATCAGGGTCCGCTCAGGGTGATCCCCGATAGCGGGACCGGTCCCCGCCGGGACAGACTCGAAGCATGAACGACACGACTCCTCCCCCCGGCGCCCCGGGCGCCGCACCCGGACGCGGTTCCGACCGCTTCTTCGGCTGGCTGCGCGGCCTCGGCATCATCCGCGGCTCGGACCGCTGGTTCGCCGGCGTCGCCGGCGGCGTGGCGGCGAAAGCCGGCATCGATCCGCTCATCGTGCGCGGCATCTTCGTGGTGCTCGCGATCCTCGGCGGCCCGGGCATTCTGCTCTACCTCGCCGGCTGGCTGCTTCTGCCCGACGCCTCGGGCCGGATCCACCTGGAGGAGCTATTCCGGGGGCGAGCATCGGCCGGGGTGATCGTCACCGTCGTGATCCTCGGCGCGCTCATCCTGCTGCCCATGCTCATCGGGGTGTTCGCGGGACTGTTCACCGGGGCCTTCCCCTGGGGTTGGGGGGCCTTCGGCTTCTTCCCCGCGTGGATGCAGACCGTGCTGAGCGTGATCTGGTGGGCCGTGCTGCTGCCGGCGCTCATCATCTGGCTGATCGTGTGGATCAGCCGCGGCGGCGGCCGCGGGAACGGCGGGACGGGACGGGCTCCCGGCGCTCCCGCCGACACCGCGGCGGGCCTGGGCGGATCGGCGCAGCCGGCAGGCCCGGCCGGCCCGACAGGCCCGACGGCCTCAGCGGCTTCCGCGGCTTCCGCGCAGCCGGCCCCCGGGGCCGCTGCGGCCGGCTTCGCCGCCGGCACCCAGGGCCCGGCCTGGGCGACCGCGCCTGCGACCGCGGGACCGGAGCAGCCCACGCACTCCGCGGGACCGGAGCAGCCCGCGAGCGGCGCCGCCTTCACCGCCGGCGCGGCGGGCTTCGCCGAGAGCGCCGAGACCTTCGCCGAGCGCACCGCCAGGCAGGCGGACGACTGGGGGCAGCGCGTCGGCGCGCGGGCCGCCGAGTGGGGCGAGCAGGCAGACGCCTGGGGGAAGAAGGTGGGCGAGGACGCGCGCGCCTGGGGCGAGCGCGAACGCGAACGCCACGAGGCCCAGCGGCTCGGCGCCGCGCATGTGGTGCTCACCCTCGCCGCCGCGCTGATCGCTGCCGGAGGCGCCGCGGTCTGGGCGCTCGGCAGCGATGCGCTGTCCGGCTCCCCGGTTCCGGGCGACGGCGGGGGCGCGTTCCTCGCGGCGATGATCGCCGCGCTGGCAGTGTGCGCCGTCTCGCTGATCATCGCCGGCATCCGCGGACGCAACAGCGGCTGGGTGGGCTTCCTCGCCTTCTGCGGGGTCGTCGTTCTGCTCTTCACCGCGGTGATGCCCTGGGGCAGCCGGCTGCAGGTGTTCGGCCCGTCCACGGTCGCGGTCACCGGGCTCGAAGGCAGCCCCGCCGGGCTCACCGTCATCGCCGGGAATGCGCGCATCGATCTGGGCGAGCTCGAAAAGCCCCAGGACTTCACGCTCTGGGTGCTGGCCGGAAACGCCACCGTCGAGCTCCCCGAAGATCTGCCCGTCGTGGTGGAGATCGGAGTGCTCGCCGGCAATATCAATGAGGATCGCGACGGCACGACGATGCGGCAATCGGGCCCCTTCCTCAGCCGCACCGTCGGCGCCAATCTCGACGACGCGGCCGCCGCCGAGGTGAGCCGGGTCACCGTCCGGATGGTGGCCGGCAATGTGAATGTCGTGGGCGCGAACGCCTCGCCCGGCCTGACCGGGCGCTACGCGGCCGCCTCCGCCGCGCAGCACGGCACCGCCTCCCTCCCCGCGCACGAAACCCTCCGCGCGCACGACCGCCTGATCCTGGAGCACGTCTCATGAGCACCGACGCAGACCGCACCGACCACACCGACGGCACCGATGGCACCGGGCAGCCGCGGCTCCCGGCTCCGCCCGCCGCAGCGGCCCCGGGCAGCACAGCTCAGGGCAGCACAGTGCAGGGCAGCACAGTGCCGGACAGCACGACACCGCAGAGCGAGATGCCGACGTATACGGCACCGCACAGCGCCGCAGCCGATAACGCAGCCGCGGGCGGCACGTTCCCGAGCGAGACCGCTTCGGCCGGCACGAGTCCCGCCGCCCCCGAGCGCCCGCAGCCCCGCACCGGCCCGATCGTCTGGGGCTGTCTGCTCCTCGCCTTCTGCGCCTATCTGGTGCAGCGCGTCTTCGCCCCCGGGACCGTCGACACGGCGTTCTGGATCACCGGCACGGTCTTCGGTCTCGGCGCGCTGCTGCTCGGGGTCGGGATCGCGATCCTCGCGCGCAATGCGCGGCGCCGCCGCTGAGGCGCCCCGCAGAGCGCTCCCCCGCGAATCCGGGCGAACGCGAGCGCGAACTCAGGCGACGCGGATCCAGCGCAGCGGCACCTCGATCGACACACGGGTGCCGCCGCGCACATCCGGCCCCCAGGTGATGGATCCGCCGAGCTCGCCCTCGACCAGGGTGCGCACGATCTGCGTGCCGAGGCCGTCGCCCACGGTGCCGCCGGGCAGTCCCGTGCCGGTGTCGACCACCTCGACGGAGAGCCGATCATCGCTGCGGGCGGCGCCGATGAAGACCTCGCCCTCTCGGCCCGCCAGCCCGTGCTCCACCGCATTGGTGACGATCTCGGTGAGCGCCAGCGCCAACGGGGTCGCATACTCCGAGGGCAGCTCGCCGAAGCGGCCCTCCTTGCGCGGGTGGACCACGGTGTTGTGCAGGCTCGCCACCTCCGCGGCGAGGCCGAGCACCCGGTCGAAGACCATGTCGAAGTCGACGATCTGAGAGAAGCCCGTCGAGAGCGTGTCGTGCACCACGGCGATCGCGGCGACGCGGCGCATCGCCTGGCCGAGCACCTGCTTGGCCTCCTCGCTCCGCGCCCGCCTGGCCTGCACCCGCAGCAGCGAGGCCACGGTCTGCAGATTGTTCTTCACCCGGTGGTGGATCTCGCGGATCGTCGCGTCCTTGGTGATCAGCTCCTGCTCCTGATGGCGCAGATCGGTGACGTCCCGGGTGAGCACGATGCCGCCGATGCGCGCGTCGTCGCGGATCACGGGAATGGATCGCAGCGTCACCACGCGACTATTGGCCTCGATGTCGGCGCGACGGGCGACCCGCCCCTGCGCGATCAACGGCAACGACTCGTTGGTGTCGAATTGCCCGCGCACCACTTCGCCGATCGCATCGGCGAAGTTCTCGCCCTCGAGTTCGTCGCGATAACCCAGCAGGGTGAAGGTCGTCTGCGTGTTGGGGCTCGCGAATGAGACGATGCCCTGCAGATTGACGCGGACCAGCCCGTCGGAGGCGCGCGGGGCACCGCGCTCGCGGCCGCGCGTGCTGCCGGGCGAGGGGAAGAGCCCCTGTTGGATCATGCCGAAGAGATCGGCCGCGACCTCGCGGAAAGCGATGCCGATGCGGGAGGATCCCTGAGCGTCGGCCACGCTCGTGTGCACGGTGAGTACCGCGAAGGGCGGGCTCTGCAGGCCTGTCACGATGACGCCGGTATCGGTGTTGCGCCCGGTGCTGGAGCTGGCTCCCTCCTCGCGCAGGCTCACCGAGTAGGCGGTGAGCTTCATCGCGTTCTCCTCGTACCAGACCGGTGCGCGCGAGTCGACGGCGGTGCGGGTGGCCATGGCCTCGTCCACGATCGGCAGCCAGTCCTCGCGCAGATAGTCGCCGAGGACATCGCGGTAGAAGAGCGTCACCGAGCCCGCCGGACGATTGTGCGCGACCGCGAGGTAGTTGCCGTCCTTCGCGGGCACCCAGAGCACCACATCGCCGAGGGCGAGGTCGGCCAGCAGCGGGCCGTCGAGCATGAGCAGTTCGAGCCACTCGATCTGCTCCTCATCGAGCGTCGAGTATTTGGTGGCGAGATTGCGCAGTGTTGACACGGTTTCAGCTTAGAGGCTCGGCAGGGCCTGATCCGTCAGAGATGCAGGATCCTGGTCCTCGAGCACCTGTGCGTTCGCGCTCTGGGCCAGATCGCCGCTCACCAGAGGGCCCGTCCGTTCCGTAGTCTGTGAGGCACACACGTTATATCGGGAATTCTCATGGACGACTCTGGGGGAGATCGAGGGAAGCGCAGGGACTGGGGGCGGATTCCGCACGCCGAAGGGAACCGACCATGTCCGCCGCGCCGTCACCGCACACCTCAGCCATCCAGCACCTCTCCCCCGTCCCCCCGCTCCCCGTCGAGGAGCAGGGTCATCGCACGATCCTGGTCGCGGTCCCCCCGCTGGATCCCGTCGTTCTCGGGCCGGATCCGGATCCGGGCGCAGAGCTCGCCGACCCGCGCCCCGACTACGTGCGAACCCTGGCCACGCTGATCTTCGAGGTGGTCGAGGGCCTGCGCACCGCCGGGCAGCTCGGCGCCTCGATCACGGTGAGCGCGGCGCAGCAGCTCAGCGCATTGCGCGCGGCCAGACAGGAGCAGCTGAGCCTATTGCGGCAGCTGCCGCGGTCGGTCTCGCGGCCCGGGCCCGTGCGCATCGACCGGCCGAGCCCGTGCGCCGCGGAGGCGGCGGCCGTCCTGTACACGGGAGGGCGCGGGCGCGCCGTGGCCCTCAGGCTCGAGTGGATCCACCGGCGCTGGCGGGTCACCCAGATCGCGGTGCTCTGACGCCGCCCGTCAGGCGCGCAGCTTCGCGACCTCGTAGAGGGTGACGCTCGCGGCGATGCCCGCGTTCAGCGACTCGGTGGCCGCGGAGATCGGAATCGACACCACCGCGTCGCAGTGCTCGGTGACCAGACGCGACAGGCCCTTGCCCTCGCTGCCCACCACCAGCACGAGCGGACGATCCGCGAGCTCCAGGCCCGGCAGCGACACATCCCCGTCCCCGTCGAGACCGACCACGAAGACGCCGCGTTCCTTCAGCGCCTTGAGCGTCTGGGTGAGATTGGCCGCCATCGCCACGGGGACACGGGCCGCCGCACCGGCGGAGGTCTTCCACGCCGCCGAGTTCACCCCTACCGAGCGGCGCTGCGGCACGATCACGCCCTGGCCGCCGAATGCCGCCACCGAGCGGATGATCGCGCCGAGATTGCGCGGATCCGTCACCCCGTCGAGCGCCACCAGCAGGGGCTTCTGGCCCCGGCGCTCCACCTCGTCGAGCAGATCGAGCGGATGCGCGTACTCATAGGGCGGCACCTTCAGCACCACCCCCTGGTGCACGGTGTCGCGCGAGGTCATCCGGTCGAGCTCCGGCCGCATCACCTCGAGCACCGGCAGCCCGCGACCCACGGCCAGGGCCAGGGCCTCGCGCAGGCGGTCGTCCATCTCCACCTTCGCCGCGACATACAGCGCGGTCGCCGGAATCCGGGTGCGCAGCGCCTCGAGCACGGCGTTGCGACCCGTCACCAGTTCGGCGTCGTCGCTCTTGCGCTTGGGCGACCGCTCGGGGCCCCGCTTCTCGGAGCCGCCGTGCCGTTTCTTCGCCGCTTCGAGGCGCTCGCGGGCGGCCTTCGCCTTCCCCGCCGGGTGGTAGGTGCGATCCTCCGCCTTCGGCGTGGGCCCGCGGCCCTCCAGCGCCTGCCGGCCCTGACCGCCGGAGCCGACGGCCTTGCCGCGGCTCTTCTTGCGTACTGCGCCGGGGCGCGACTTCTTATTGCTCATGTCAGGCTCCAGCGGGTTCCGTTCGAACTGTCTTCAAGGGTGATGCCGGCCGCCTGGAGGCGATCCCGGATCGCATCGCTCGCGGCGAAGTCCTTCGCCGCGCGGGCCTCGGCGCGCTGCTCGATGAGCCCCTGCACCAGGGCGTCGAGCGCCGTGTCGGCGCCACCGGATGCGGCGGCGCTCCACTGGGCGCTCCGCGGATCGAGCCCGAGCACGTCGAGCATCGCGACGACCTCCGCGGCGCGCAGCCGCGCGGTCCCGGTGTCGCCGGTGTCGAGCGCGACATTGCCCGCGCGCACGGCGCCGTGCAGGGCGGCGAGCGCCTGCGGCACCCCGAAGTCGTCGAGCATCGCCGCGGTGAAGGCCTCGGGCAGATCCGCCGCGGTCGCTTCTCCCGCGAGCGCCCCGGGCAGATCGTCGCCGAGCCGCTCGGCGGCGCGATCCAGGAATCCCTCGATGCGGCCGAAGGCGGCGGCGGCCTCCTGGAGCGAATCCGAGGAGTACTCCAGCACCGAGCGGTAGTGAGCGGATCCCAGGAAGTAGCGCAGCACGATCGGACGGGCGGCGGCCAGCAGCTCGTGGGCGAAGAGCGAGTTGCCGAGCGACTTCGACATCTTCTGGCCGCCGGTGTTGACCAGCCCGTTGTGGATCCAGTGCCGGGCGAACTCGTGGCCGGCCGCCGTGGACTGGGCCAGCTCGTTCTCGTGGTGCGGGAAGCGCAGGTCGAGCCCGCCGCCGTGGATGTCGAACTCCTCGCCGAGGTAGCGGGTGGCCATCGCCGAGCACTCGATGTGCCAGCCCGGCCGGCCGAGGCCCCAGGGCGAGGCCCAGGCGGCGCTGCGCGGCTCCTCGGGCCGGTGCGCCTTCCACAGGGCGAAGTCGCGGGGGTCCCGCTTGCCGACGGGCTCGGAATCGGCGGCGTCCTCCATCTGCTCCCGGCGCTGCCGGGTGAGCGCGCCGTACTCGGGCCAGCTGCCCGTGTCGAAGTAGACGCTCGCCGTGCCGTCCTCGGCGGGATACGCGTGCCCGCGCTGGATGAGGCGCTCGATGAGGGCGATCATCTCGGCGATATTCGCCGTCGCCCGGGGCTCGTAGCTGGGCGGCAGCACGCCGATCGCATCGTAGGCCGCGGTGAAGTCGCGCTCCACCCGGTAGGCAAGCCCCCACCACTCCTCGTGCCCGCCGGCTTCCCGGGCGATCCTCGCATTGTCCAGGATCTTGTCGTCGATGTCGGTGACATTGCGGATCAGCGTCACCCGGTTGCCGGTGGCCAGGAACCAGCGGCGGAGCTGGTCGTAGACGAGGGCGCTGCGCAGATGCCCGATATGCGGCGCGGACTGCACCGTGGGACCGCAGACGTACATGCCGACCTCGCCCGGCGTCCGGGGCGCGAAGTCGACGACCTCCTGCCGTCTGGAGTCGTAGATGCGCTGCTTCACGTGTCTAGCCTAGGGCGTGAGCGGGAAATCTTCGCCGCCAGCCGCGAGAGCTCGCACCGCCTGGAGCAGCTTCCCGGCCGAGCGCTCCCAGGAGTAGCCGGCGGCGTGCGCCAGGCCGGCGGCGATCACCCGCTCGCGCGTCGGGGCGTGATCCAGCGAGCGCACCGCGGCGACGACGGCCGCGGGATCCTGCGCCGGCACGAAGAGCGCGCCGCCACCGGCGACCTCTCGGAAGATCTCGAGATCGCTCACCACCGCGGGCACGCCGAAGGCGAGCGCCTCGGCGATGGGCAGACCGTAGCCCTCGTCCAGGCTGAGCGTGGCGAGCACCGCGCGGTCGTCCAGCAGCGCCGCGTACTCCGCGTCGCTGACGCCGCCGTGGAACACGACCCGCGCCCCGGCCGGGACCAGCGCTTCGAGCTCGCTCCGCCGCTCCGGCGAGATGCGGCTCAGCAGGTGCAGCGTGTGATCCGACAGCTCTCCCATGGCCCGCAGCAGCGTCTCCACGTTCTTGTAGGGCATGAAGGACCCCATGTAGACGATGTTGCGCGGCGGGCCCTCGGCCCGCGATCCACTCCCCTCTCCGCCGGGGAGCAGCTCGGCGAGGCGCTGCGGCGCGTTCGCCAGCACCAGCACCGGTCGCTTGGTCAATCGCACCGCGGCGAACTGGCGCTTGCTGGTCTCGCTGACCGTGGCGACGAGATCGGCGCGGTTCAGCACCAGGCGCTGCGGCAGGTAGCTCAGGTGGAAGAGGCGCCAGCCCAGGCGCACCGGGGCCGGCAGATCCCGCGGCGGGGTGCGGTGACGGTAGTAGATGGTGTCGTGCAGGGTGAGGATCAGCCGGAACCGGCGCCCGAGCGAGCCGATGGTCTGCATCGGCGAGAAGACGACATCGGGGCGGTGGCGGTTCAGGATGAGCGCGGTGAAGGGCTCGAGCGGCGAAGTGGGGGCGTGGATCCTGAGGGTGCGGGCGCCCTCGGGCAGCAGCGCGCGCTGCGCCTCGTCGTGGATGAGGAACACCGTGTCGACGCCCGCATCCGGGCCGAGCTCCTGCACGGCCGCCGCGAGTTCCGCCGAGAAGCGGCTGATGCCGTCGTGGAAGTCGGTGCGGATGTACCGCGCGTCGAAGAGGAGCCGGATCGGGCGACCGCCCGATCGCCGGGGTTCAGGGGCCGTGCCCATCACTCCGGGATCGCCTCGCCGCGGTAGAGCGCCTCGAAGGTCTCGAGGGTGCGGGTGATGTCGTGCACCTCGACCCCTTTGAGCGAGGCGCGCTGCATGCGCAGCCATTCTTCGTGCGGCGCGGTGAGCACATCGGTGAGCCTGGCGGCCAGCTCCGCGTCGTTGCCCGGCTCGACCAGGTAGCCGTTCTCGCCGTCATGCACCAGATGCGGCAGCGCGACGGCGTTCGCGGCGATGATCGGAAGCCCCGAGGCCATGGCCTCCATGGTGGCGATGGACTGCAGCTCGGCGATCGAGGAGATCACGAACACCGAGGCGCGGCGGTAGGCCTCCACCAGCTGCTCATCATCGACGCGGCCGTGGAAGGTGACGCGGTCCCGCAGCCCCAGCCGTTCGGTGAGCTGCTGCAGGTGCTTGTGCTGATCGCCTCCCCCGACGATGTCGAAGTGCACGTCGAGCGCGGGAACGATCCTGGCGATAGCCCGGAGCGTGACATCGACGTGCTTCTCGGTGGTGAGGCGGCCGACGAAGAGGATGCGGTGCTGATCCCGGGGGGAGTCGTCCGGGCGGTAGTTGGCCCGGTCGATGCCGCAGCTGACCGGGATGACGCCGGTGAGGTCGACGGTGGACTCGAGGAACTCGGCCGCCTTGCGCGTCGGGGTGGTGACGGCACGGGCCATCTTGAAGGTGCGCTCGGCGTCGTCCCAGGCGAGCTTGAGGACGAGCTTGTCGATCAGCGGGGGCATCGTGGTGAAGTCGAGGATGTTCTCGGCCATCACGTGATTGGTGGCGATCACGGGAATGCCCCGCTGCCGAGCGATGCGGGCGAGGCCGCGACCGATGACGATATGCGACTGAATGTGCACGACATCGGGCCGCACCGCGGAGAGCACGCGGCGGGCGTAGTACTTGGCCCGCCACGGCCAGACGAAGCGGAGCCAGTCGTGCGGCTTCCAGCGGACCGCGGGGAGGCGGTGCACGGTGAGGGGCTGGCCCTCGATGATCTCGATGGCCGGAGGCGTGCGGCGCTGGCTCATGCCCGGGGCGACCACGTGCACCTCGTGGCCGCGCTGGGCGAGACCGGCTGCGAGTCGTTCGGCGAAGCGCGCCGCACCGTTGACATCGGGTGCGAAGGTGTCGCAGCCGATCAGGATGCGCAGGCGGTTCGTGCTCTCGGTGGGGCTCACAGGGGGCAGTCGTCCTTCGATCGGCTCGATTCGCTGGGCGCGAACCGGTGACAAGTCTATGCGCTCGGCGGCGAGAAGGCGCGAACGACAGGGGTCGGCGGCGATCCCGTCCGCCGACCCTCGCCATCGCTCGTCGTCGTTCGCCGGAGATAGCCGCTGTTCGCCGCCGTCCACCGCCACTCATCTCCGTGAGAAATATTTCCCTGTGCGCCGAACGCCTGGCGTTTTGCCTCCCAGGCGCGCAGGCTGGTTCGGTGCCCAAGATCCACTCTGCCGCAGCCGCGGAAATCGGCCGGCGCGTGCGTGCGGCCCGGCAGGAGCTGGGCGTCTCGCTCGAGGATCTGGGCGAGCTCTCCGAGGTCAACTGGACCACGATCGGCAAGATCGAGCGGGGCGTGTCGAGCCCGACGGCCGAATCGCTGGTGCGGATCGCCACGGCGCTCGAGATCGACGCCGGCGCGCTGCTGAGCGGTCTCACCTCGAGCGACTACGGCCGACGGCTGCACCAGCTCACCGCGCGCGACCTGATCCGGGCCCGCGCCGAGCAGCGCGGAGCGTAGCACCGGGGCGAGGCCCCGAATCCCTACCGAGCGGCGCCCGCCGGCTGCCAGCCGAGCCCCGGACCGATGCGCGTGGCGATCAGCTCCAGGATGTGCCGCCAGTCGGC
Organism: Leucobacter sp.; assembly: GCA_048516985.1. Taxonomy (GTDB): domain Bacteria; phylum Actinomycetota; class Actinomycetes; order Actinomycetales; family Microbacteriaceae; genus Leucobacter. The sequence goes on from CP183188.1 coordinate 105,005, forward strand.
CGGCTCGAACTCGAAGGGCAGCTCGAAGAGATAGTCGTCGGCGGCCTGGTACGCGATATCGGCGAGGATCGCCTCGACCACCTCATCGCTCGTGCCGAGGATGTCCCGGGCGATGATCGTGTTGCGGCCGTGCACCTCCCGGGTGCGCGGCGTGCGCCGATCCACGTACTCGCGGTACTTGCGCTCCTGTTCCGGGGTGGCGCCGTCCAGCGGCACGACGACCCGCGCCACCGCCACCCGGCCCCCGGGCACCGCACCGCCGGCCCCTGGGGCATCGGCCGGCGCGGGCCCAGCGGCCGCCCGCGCCGCGCGGAAGGCGTCGATCTGCGCCCGCTGCGCGGAGGCGAAGTCCGTGATCCCGTTCTCGGCGGAGCTGATGTTGCTGACGAGCCAGCTCAATCCCGCGGATCCGGCCCACTCCGCCGAGCGCAGCGATCCGCCCCCGTACCAGAGCCGGTCGGCGAGCCCCGGGCTGCACGGTTCGACTCGCTCGCTGTCGAAGTCGCCGCCGATGCCCAGATACTCCGGCACCTCGCGCACCGGGCGGCCCGAGAGCAGCTCCCGCAGCAACTCGATGCGCCCGTACCCGTAATCCTCTTCACGCCAGCCGGCGCCGTGCACGAGATCGTTCACCGCCTCGTCGTAGCCGGGCGCGTGCACGCTGAGCCCCGGCAGCAGGCGCCCGCCGGCGAGAACATCGGCGGTGGCAAGATCCTCCGCGAGCCGGAAGGGGTTCTCGAAGCCGACCGGGATCACGGCGCTGCCCAGCTCGATGCGCTCGGTGTGCTGCGCGACCGCGCCGAAGAACACCGCCGGCGAGGACAGTCCGTGCTGCAGGTGCCGGGTGCGCACCCAGCCGCTGTCGAGCCCCAGCCGTTCGGCGTGGCGGAAGAGCTCGATGCCGTCGAGGTGGCCCTGGCGGGGACGCTCACGGTCGAAGGGCACGAGGTGCACGAAGCCGATACGGCGCGGGGGCTCGGTTTGAGCGGTCATGGTGTCCTCCTGGTGCGACGTCACTCCCGAGCGTAGGAAGTCGCGCGGCGGAACGCAAAGCGCGGGGTCACGGTGCGGCGATCCCGCTCCAGATGATGGCGATCGCGGCCTGACAACGGCTGAGCGTCGCCTCATCGCTCAGGCTCTCGCCCCGTACGACGAGCTGATAGTAGAACACCCCCGAGAGCAGATCGAGCGCGGCCTCCAGATCGACATCGGCTCGGATCTCCCCGCGCTCGCGCCCCCGCTCGAGGAGTTCGAGCAGCGGGATCCTGCGCCGCGAGACATGCCCGCGCCAGTACTCCGATTGCAGCTCCTCATCCGCGAGCGCCAGCAGCAGACGCTGCCGCAGCCGCCCCTCCGGGTAGTCTCCGCCCAGCGCCTCGCCCGGCCTCGGAAAACCGTAGCCGAAGGCCTCCCGCAGCGGCAGGTCCTCCGGCGGGCGGATCACCACCCGTCCGACGTCGAGCGCCGCCGCGGTGAGCTGAGCCATCGTGGCCCAACGCCGGTAGAGCGCCGCGCGACTCACGCCGCTGCGCTGAACCACCGCGCTCACCGTGATCGGGATCCCCTCGTCGATCAGCTCCGTGACCGCCGCGAGCACCCGCGGCTCCAGGTCGATCTGCCGGGGCCGGCCCGGGCGGCGATCGGGGGCGCGGTCAGCCCCCGATCGCTCGCCCGGGTCGCAGCCATATACCGCGTGCCGGACATCGTCACGCCTCCGTCACACCCCGGCGCGCTCGCGCAGGCGGGCCACCAGCCCGTCGCCGAGGCCCGCGGCGCGCAGCGGTGCCAGCGGATCCGCGTACCGCTCGCGCAGGGTGCGCAAGGTGACCCGCATCGCGTCGTCGGCGCCCGGATCCTTCACCGCGAGCTTCGCCGCGGCGTCGACGTCGTAGCCGGCGGCCAGCATCACCTGGCCGAGGTTCGGCCGGGTGCGCTCCATGATCGCCATCGTGTTCGGATGCGTCCGCTCGTAGTCGGCGATGATGACCTCGTCCTCCGCGCCGAGCGCCAGCAGCAGCGAGGCGGCCAGCACGCCCGTGCGGTCGCGACCGGCCGCGCAGTGGAAGGCGACCGCGCCGGGCGCGTGCGCCATCACGGCGAGCGCGGTGACGATCTGCGAGGCCGCCGACTCGAACATCGCCGGGTAGAACTCGGTCATATCCGGCATCTTCCCGGGCTCCAGCTTCAACCTGCTCGCCCCGGAGAGATCCGTCATAAAGGGCACGTGGTGGTACATCACGGCGTGCTCCATCAGCGTGCCGCGACCGGTCGCCTGCACCTCGCCGCGCGAGCGCAGATCGATGACGGCGCGCAGGCCCCCTTCGACGAGTTCTTCCGCGGTCTCCGAGGGGATCGTCGAGAGGTCGTCGGAGCGGATCGCGAAGCCCGGGGCGATGAGACCGCCGGCGACGGGGAGCCCGCCGAGATCGCGCAGATTGACGGGCTCGCTGAGATAGATCTCGAGCGCGCCGATGGGTGCGGCCGTGGCGGCTGCGATGGTGGTGGTGGTCATGTGATTCTCCGTCGGATGAAGGCGCTCGCCTGATCGATCAGCGTCACCACGATGACGATGCTGATGATGATCGCGCTGAGATGGCCGTAGTCGTACATTCGCATTGCAGTCGTGAGCTCGAGGCCGATGCCTCCGGCGCCCACGAGGCCGAGGATGGTCGCGCCGCGCACGCTGCCCTCGAAGAGCAGCAGCGTGTAGGAGACCAGCAGCGGCGCCGCCTGCGGCAGCACCCCGTACTGGATCACCTGGCGGTGCGAGGCGCCCACCGATTTCATGGCGACGATGGGGCCCTGATCCACCGATTCCATGGCCTCGGCGTAGATCTTGCCGATGGAGCCGATCGATCCCAGGGTCATCGCGAGGATGCCGGCGAAGGGTCCGAGCCCCACCGCCGAGACGAACATCAGCGCGAAGACCAGATCGGGCACCGCGCGGATCACGTTCATGGTCCAGCGCGCCGGGTAGTACAGCCACTTCGGCGAGAGATTCGAGGCCGCGGCCATCGCCACGAAGAGGGAGAGGATCGCGCCCAGCAGCGTCGCCACGACCGCCATCTGCACCGTCTCCACGAGCAGCTCGATGATGAGGCCGATCTTCGAGAAGTCGGGCGGGAACAGCCGGGCGATGAACCCGCCCATGTTGACCGTGCCCTCGCCGAGCTTCTGGAAGTTGAAGCCGACGCCCTGGAACGACCAGAGCAGGAAGATCGCAGCTGCGATCACCCCGACGATGAGGCGCGTGCGCGGAATCGCCACCGCCCGCTCGAGGCGTGCCCGTTCGGCGGGATCCAATCGCTTCTTCTGCTTCTTCTTGCCGTTCTGCTTCTTGTTCTTGCCCTTCTTCCCCGACACCTTCTCGGGCGCCTTCTCGGGCGCTAGCTGCGGTTCCGTCTCGGCGCTCCCGCTTTTCGCGGGATCAATGATCGTCGTCACCGTGCGCCTCCTCCCCGTCGTAGAGCACCTCGAGCCGCTCGGCGTCGAGGGTCGCGGTCGGCGCCGCGACCAGCACCCTGCCGTGCTTCAGCCCCACGATGCGGTCGCTGTGCCTGAGCGCGAGCGGCAGCACGTGGAGGCTCACGAGCACCGGGATGCCGTCCTCCTTGGCGATGCTGCGCAGCAGCTCCAGCACCGAGTCGGACAGCTTCGGATCGAGCGAGGCGACCGGCTCATCGGCGAGGATCAGCTGCGGATCCTGCATCAGCGCCCGGGCGATCGCGACGCGCTGCTGCTGACCGCCGCTGAGCGATCGGGCCGGATCCTTCGCCTTGTGCGCGATGCCCACGCGATCGAGCAGATCGAGCGCGCGTCTGCGCTCGGCGCCGCCGAAACCGCCGACGAGGTTGAAGGGGCCCGTGGCGTGCAGCCCGCCGGTGAGCACATTCGTGAGCACGCTGAGGCGTCCGATCAGATTGAACTGCTGGAACACCTGACCGGCGCTGGCACGGAGCCTGCGCAGCTCACCGTGTCGCAGATTGGTCACATCGAAGCCCGCGACCCGCACCGAGCCGCTCGTGATCGGGGCGAAGCCGGTGAGGCTCTTCATCAGCGTCGACTTGCCGGATCCGGAGGATCCGAGCAGCGCGACCGTCTCACCGGGGAAGAGGTCGAGGTCGACGCCGTCGAGCACGAGCCCGTCGTCGGCGTTGTACTCGACGGAGAGATCCCGCACCCGCACCCGCGGCATCAGCTGCTTCAACTCCCCGGTCGTCGGCACCCGTTCGGGCACCGGGGGCGCGATCGCGCGCGCGGGCGCCCCCGTGGAAGACCCGCTCGTCACTTCAGATCCGAGATGTCGACACCGGCGACCGCGGCCACATCGACCAGCGACTGGAAGACCTCACGACTCGGCTGAAGGATCGGCTCGACGCCGACGATGCCGGCCTGGGCGTAGACGCCGAGCACCTCGGCGTTCTCCTCGACGAAGACGGCGGGGATCGCCTTCAGCAGCGCCTGCCGCTTGGCGTCGCTCATGCCCTGGCTCGCGATGACGGCCATGCTGACATCCATCGGGATGCTCTCGCCGATGAAGCGCACATCGCCCTCCTCGAAGGGGAAGTAGTCGGTGCCGGTCATCGTCGTCAGCATGGTGGAGGTGCAGGCCGCGTCGACCTGGCCCTCCTTCACCGCGAGGGCGCTGCGGTCGTGACCGCCGGTGAACATCGCCTGGTAGTCGACATCGCGTTCGAGGCCGGCGCTGTCGAGCAGGTGCACGGGCATGAAGAAGCCCGAGCTCGATCCCGGATCCGCGAAGGCGACGGTGGTGCCCGCGAGATCTTCGAGCGACTGGATCGGCGAATCGGCGAGCACGTAGCAGGTGGAGACCGGATCGGGCGATCCCGGCCAGGTCATCAGGGCGTCGACCTCGCCGGTGTTCACGGCGAGCGCGCTCGGGAAGGCGCTCATCAGTGCGATGTCGACGTGGTCGGCGCGCACCGCCTCCACGACGCCGAGGTAGTCCGGAGCGTCGATGATCTCGACCTCCATGCCGGTCTCGGCGGCGATCAGCTCGCCGAGCGCCTCGACCGGGTTCACCGCGGTGGGATCGTCGCCCGCGGGGAGCGTCGCGATGCGGATCACTTCGGCCGCGGTGTCGTCCGCCGACGCGGTGCCCGCGCAGCCGGTGAGGGCGACGAGGCCGGCGAGGGTGAGGGCGCCGAGGCCGAGGAGTGAGCGTGTGTTCATGGGGGCGGTTGCCTTTCGCTATGGGGTGGACACCACACAGCTAAGACGGGGAAGGTGACGCGCAATTACGAGACTGTCGGACTCGCAATAAACATCGGGTGAACACTCGGTGCGGCAGCGGCCCGAGCGGGGCGGCGCGGACGGCGCAGGAGGAGCGGGCGGTGCGCCGACCGGCCTCCCGCGGCCAGTAGACTTGAGGGATGCAGGAACGTGTGTTGATCAAGGATCTGGCTGCCCATGAAGACGGCCCGGTCCGTGTCGCCGGTTGGGTCGAGAAGGTGCGCGACCAGAAGTTCGTCCAGTTCGTGGTGCTGCGCGACGAGAGCGGCGCGGTCCAGCTGGTCAACGGCGGCGTGCTGCGCGAGCCCGATCCCGAGAACCCGCGATCCGATATCCTCGTGCCCCGCACCACCACCATCAGCGAGCTCACCCACGGCACCTTCATCACCGTGACCGGCGAGCTGCAGCACAACGAGCGGGTGAAGCTCGGTGGCGTCGAGATCCAGATCGACGAGATCGAGGTCGTCACCGCGGCGCTGCCCGACAACCCCGTCGCCGACGACTCCGGCATCGACGTGCGTCTCGACTGGCGCTTCCTCGATCTGCGCCGCCCGGAGCAGAACCTGATCTTCCGGATCCAGACCACCTTCGAGCACGCGCTGCGCCAGGTGTGGATCGAACGCGACTTCATCGAGATCCACACCCCGAAGCTCATGGCCTCGGCCTCCGAGTCCCGCGCCGAGCTCTTCGAGGTGGAGTACTTCGAGGGCAAGGCGTATCTGGCGCAGAGCCCGCAGTTCTACAAGCAGATGGCGCAGGCGGCCGGCTTCGGCGGGGTGTTCGAGATCGCGCCGGCGTTCCGCGCCGATCCCTCCTTCACCTCGCGGCACGCGACCGAGTTCACCTCCGTCGATGCCGAGCTGAGCTGGGTCGACTCGCACGAGGATGTGATGGCCCTCCACGAGGAGCTCATCGTCGCCGGCTTCACCGCGGTGAAGGAGCGGCACGGCGAGGCGATCCAGAAGCTCTTCGGCCTCGAGATCGAGGTTCCCGAGCGGCCGTTCCCGCGCATCCCCCTCGCCGAGGCGAAGGAGATCGTGAAGCAGCGCGGCTACGAGGTGCCGCGCGCCGACGCCGATATGGATCCCGAGGGCGAGCGGCAGATCGCGGCCTACGTCAAGGAGACCTACGGGCACGACTTCGTGTTCCTGACCGACTACGCGGCGTCGATCCGGCCGTTCTACCACATGCTGCACGAGGACGATCCCTCGCTCACCAAGAGCTACGACCTCATCTACCGCGGCACCGAGATCTCCACGGGCGCGCAGCGCGAGCACCGCGTCGAGGTGCTCGAGGCGCAGGCGCGCGAGAAGGGGCTCGAGCCTGAGGAGCTCTCCTTCTACCTCGACTTCTTCCGCTACGGCGTGCCGCCGCACGGCGGATTCGGCATGGGGCTCGCGCGCGTGCTCATGCTGATGCTGAAGCAGTCGTCGATCCGGGAAGTCACTTACCTGTTCAGGGGACCAACAAGGTTGCTCCCCTGAACAGCGAGTGACTTCTCCGAGGTCCGGAGGACCTCGGGACCCGGTGCGCACCCCGCTGCGTCACACCCCGCTGCTTCTTGGCGTACCGATCCGTGGACGGCCGCACACCACACAGAGGTGTCACTTTGGTGTACTAAATCGCGGAATAGCGCACCAAAGTGACACCTGATCAGGGGGCAGCCGCGGCAGGGTCAGTAGGGAGACCCGCGGCGGGGCCAGCATCGGGCGGCGGCTGCCGGGCGGCAGGAAACACCGGGTTCCGAGGTCCGGAGGGGTCGCCCGGCTCTCAGCCGAGCCGTCGCGTGACCACCACGGTGTCCTGCAGCACCGCGGGCTCGCCGTCGGGGCCGGTGGCCTCGCGGTCCCGCACCTCGGCCGCGAGCGTCTCCCAGTCGGCGCCGAGGTCGAGGGCGGCGAGCTCCCCCTCCGGCGTGGGGAAGCTCGCGGGGCCGTCGTAGTCGCCCGCCCACTCCGGCGGCGCCGCATGCGAGACGAGCACGAGGTGCCCGCCGGGCGCGACCCGCTCGGCTGCGGCGCGGAGGATCCGCTCCCGCGGCAGCTCCACCGGCGACTGCAGGAAGCTCGCGGTGACCAGGTCGAAGGGCGCCGCCCCGCCGTCGATCGCGGTCGGGTTCACGACCCACTCGGCGAGGTCGGCGGCGATGAGGCGGATCCGCTCGCCCGGGATGCCGCGATCCTGCGCCGCGGCCTGAGCCCGCGCGACAGCCGTGGGCGACAGGTCGATGCCGGTCGCCTCCCAACCGCGCTCGGCGAGCCAGAGCACGTCGCCGCCCTCGCCGCAGCCGAGATCGAGGGAGCGTCCGGCCGGGAGCCCGGCCACGGCATCGGCGAGGGTGCGGTTCACCCGCCCCGACCAGATGCGGTCGGCATCGGCGTAGCGGCGCTCCCAGAACTCGGCGGGATCCGCGTCGCCGTCGACATCGTCCGGGTGCCCGTGCCCGTGCTGATGTCCGTGCTGGTGCCGGTGCGCCGGATCCGGCGCGGCTTCGACCGGATCCTCCCCCTCCGCTGAAACCGCGAGTGCGAAGTCCTCCTCGACGAGCGCGGCGTTCACGGCGGCTCCGGCGAAGGTGCCGGCACCCGCGACCATCGGCACGCTCGCACCGGGGTTCGTCACATTGCCCGCGGCCCAGATCCTCGGGTGACTCGTGCGACTCATCATGTCGACCGCGAGGAAGGATCCTACGGGCGTGTCCTCGCGCTTCAGCGCGAGTTCGCCGAGGAAGCCGTCCTGCGGCACCATCGCCCCCATCGTGAACACGGCGTCGACGGCGTGCTCCGCCCCGTCGGCCGTGCGCACGGCGATGATCCCATCGCCGTCGCCGACGATCTCGGTCACGGGGCTGGGCACCAGCTCGATGCCGCGGGTGGTGAGTTCACGCCGAGCCGCCGGCTCGATCTCGCCGAGCGCCGCGGTGAAGGCGGTCACGTGATCGCTCCACTGGCGCAGCAGCCGCACCTGATGCATGCCGAGCGGCGAGGCGGCGACGACGCCGATCCGTTGACCGCGCACCTCCCAGCCGTGGCAGTACGGGCAGTGCAGCACACCGCGGCCCCAGTACTCGGCGAGACCCGGGATCTCGGGCAGGACGTCCGTGAGGCCCGTGGCCACGACGAGGGCGCGGGCGCGGAGGAGCTCTCCACCGGCGCCGCCTCCACCGCCGAGCTCGACCTCGACCCATCGCTCCCCGTCGCGCACCCGCCGCACCGACGCGGCCCGGAACTCCACGCCGTAGGCCTCCGCCTCGGCGCGCCCGCGGGCGGCGAGTTCGCCCGGCGGCAGTCCGTCGTGCCCGAGGAGGTTGTGCATCCGCGCGGCGAAGCGATTGCGGGGGCTTCCCGCGTCGATCACCAGGGTTCGTCTCAGGGATCGCCCGAGCGCCTGGGCAGCACTGAGGCCCGCAGGTCCCCCGCCGATCACGATCGCATCCCATATCTGCTCAGTCATGGTCCCAGAATGATCCCGCTATGCGATAATTGCAAATAGATTTGCAGAAATAGCAAGGAGCGAATGATGGAAGAACTCCGCCGGCTCGGCCCGCGTCTGCGCGCCGCACGGCAGGATCGCGGCTGGACGCTCGAAGACCTGGCCGGCCGCGCCGGCATGTCCGTGAGCACGCTGTCCCGGCTCGAATCGGGCAAGCGCCAGGCGACCCTCGAGCTGCTGCTCCCCCTCGCCAAGCAGCTCGGGATCCGCATCGACGATCTGCTCGAGACCCACGATCGCGACCCCCGCGTCAAGCGGGCGCCGATCCAGCGCGAGGGCATGACCATCGCCCCTCTGACCCGGGAGGAGTCCGAGGTGCGGGCATTCAAGATCACCTACCGGCCGGACGCCCCGGCCGGGCCGCCGAAGACCCACCCCGGGCACGAGTGGCTGTACGTGCTCTCGGGGAGACTGCGCCTCGGCCTCGGCGATCAGGAGCTGGTGCTCGGCCGCGGGGAGGCCGCGGAGTTCGACACCACCACCCCGCACCGCCTGCGCGCGGAGGGAGGCCGCCCCGCCGAGGTCATCAGCATCTTCAACGCCGTCGGCGAGCGCCTCCACCTCCACAGCCTCGGGGAGGGATGACCGCCACGGGCTCGAAGCCGTTTTCGAGCGTGTATCACGCGTGATACACTGCCTATATGGCGACCGTTACCGTCCGAGAACTACGCAATGACAGCGCGAGAGTGCTTGCGCGGGTCGCCCACGGCGAGCGCCTTACCGTCACCAAGGACGGCGATCCCGTCGCCGCGGTAATCCCGCTCCCGCGCAAACCGCTGAACGCCGAACAATTGGTGGAACGCTTCACACAGGCGCCCCGCATCAATGCGGCACGCCTCCGCGGAGATATCGACGAGATCCTGGACCAGACGCTGTGAAGAATGCGGCTCCCCCGGTATCGCCGGACGGCATCATAGATACCTCGGTCGTGATCGCGCTGGCTTCCCAGGATCCATCGACCCTGCCGATCTTCCCGGCCATCAGTGCGATCACTCTTGCAGAGCTCTCCGTCGGCCCACTGGTCGCGAGCGACGCGAAGGAACAGGCCGATCGACAACTGCACTTGCAGCTCGTCGAGGCGAGCTTCGATCCACTGCCGCTCGATGCAGCGGCAGCCAGAAGTTTCGGTCAGGTCGCCGCCGCTCTCCGAAGCCAGGGGAGAAAACCCGCCGCGCGAGCGTTCGACGCGCTCATCGCCGCCACCGCTCTGGCCCATGGACTCCCACTGTACACACTGAATCCCGATGACTTTACCGGCATCGCGGGGCTGGAGGTACGAGTACCACGCGAGGTCGCCGGCGAACCGCCGAGCGACTGAGGCGGGCCCGAACGCCCTGCGCCCCCGGCGCGATCCTGGGTGAACGCGATGCGTTCACCCTTCGAAGGATACGGGCCTGTGGGCCCGGCGCGATCCTGGGTGAACGCGATGCGTTCACCCTTCGAAGGATACGGGCCTGTGGGCCCGGCGCGATCCTGGGTGAACGCGATGCGTTCACCCTTCGAAGGATCGCGCCCATTCACGCACTCGGGCGGCGCTCTCCTCCTCGGAGAGATCCTCGACGCGCGTCATGATCGACCAGCGCACGCCGAAGGGATCCCGAATGCTCGCGAAGCGATCCCCCGAGACGAAATCGGCGGGGGCCTCGCGCAGCGTCGCACCGGCCGCCACCGCGCGCTCGACCACGGCGTCGACATCGGGGCGGTAGAGGCCCATCGAATAGCAATCGTCCTCCCCCACGGGGGCCGGCACGAGGTGGTAATCCGGGACAGGCTCGCCCAGCTGGAGGTGCCCGGTGCCGAAGTCGAGTTCGGCGTGCACCACGACGCCGCCCATCTCGGTCACGTCCACGACCCGGGCGCCGAAGATGTCGCGGTAGAACTCGATCGCCTCCTTCGCACCGACGATCGCGAGGAAGGGGGTGAGGCTGGTGGAGGCGTGCGGCAGACCATCGGTGGTGTGGGCGCCGTTCGCGGCGCGGTTCTCATGCGCATTCATGCCTCCAGCGTAGGATCGACAGCTGCCGGAGTGCTTGCGTATTCGCGTCAGAATGCGGACGCCGAAGGCCGCGCCGCACCGCTGAAAGGACGAAGGAATGGACGAGGATCGCCGCGGAGTGCTCTACCCGCAGCGCCTCCCGGAGTTCCACCGCCTGCCGGCCGCGCCCGAGCTCGCGCACGCCGTCCGCTGGTTCTGGATCCCCGAGTGGGATCTGCCGCCGGGGACGGAGCTGCGCCAGGAGATCCTCCCCTTCCCCGCCTGCAATCTGGTCGTCGAGCCCGGCAGGGTCGCCTTCGTCGGGCCGCCCACCCGCCGCTCCGAGCGCGTGCTGAGCGGCAGCGGCTGGGCCGTCGGGGCGCTGCTGCACCCCGCCGGCGCATCGGCGCTGATCCCGAATCTCAGCGAACTGCGCGACACCGAGACGGTGCTGGACGAGCCCGTGCTGCTCGGCGAGGCGTCGCGAATCATGAACGGGCCGCACCCGGACGACGCAGGGCATCGGGAGCTCGCCGTCGCTGCGCTGTCGCGGTGGATCCGCGCGCGGGTTCCCGAGCCGAGCGCCGAGGGACTCCTCGCGAATCGGCTCGCCGAGCTCCTCGCCGACCCCGAGATGACCCGGGTCGACCAGCTGGGCCCCGAGCTGCACGCCTCCACGCGCACCCTGCAGCGGCTCGCCGAACGCTGCTTCGGGATGCCGCTGCACGCGATGATCCGGCGGCGACGCATTCAGGAGGCCGCGGAGCGCCTGCGCACGGATCCCACCGCCCAGGTCTCCGCCGTCGCGAGCGAGCTCGGCTACGCCGACCATGCCCACTTCGCCACCGATTTCAAGGCCGTCGTCGGGATGACGCCGAGCGAGTACCGGGATCGGGCGAGCAAGCCCTGACGGCTCGGATGCCGAGCGGATGCGACCGGATATCGCCCGGCGCTGTCCACTGCGACCGAGTGGGATCAGATGGGCGAGGTGCCGACGGTCATCCCGCCGCAGACGTAGAGCGTCTGCCCCGTGACGAAACCGCTGCGCTCATCCAGGAAGAACCAGGCGGCGTTCGCGACATCCTCGGGAGTGCCGACCCTCCGCACCGGAATGCTGCCGATGATCGCTTCGGTACGCGGATCCCCCGGCGGATTCGCACGATTGAACAGTTCGGTGGCGATGGGGCCTGGACCGATGGCGTTCACGGTCACCCCCAGTGCACCGAGCTCGAGACTCCACACCCGGGTCATTCCGATGAGCCCGGCCTTGCTCGCCGCGTAAGCGGTGCGGAGCTCCTTCCCCAGTGCCGCGCGGGAGGCCATGTTCACGATGCGCCCGAAGCCCGCCTCCGACATGCCCGGCAGCAGTGCCTGGGTGCACTGCATGGCGCAACGCAGATTGAGGGCGAAGGCGGCGTCCATCTCCGCGAGCGTCTGATCCTCCACCGCATTCGGGAAGACCGCACCGACGTTGTTCACCAGTCGGGTGACGGGGCCCTCGGCGAGCGCCTCCTCCAGCGCCGCGGCCGTCGCGTCGGGATCCGAGAGATCGGCGATGATCGAGCGGCCCAGCTCCGCCGCATCCCGGTCGATGACGACGACATCGAGACCGTGCGCCCGGGCCTCGCGGGCGATTGCGAGGCCGATGCCCGAGGCGCCGCCGGTCACGAGGATCCGGCCGCCCGTTTCGCTCGATCCCTCTGCCGTTCCCATGCGCGTCCTCACCCCACCGCCGAGGGAATGCCACCGGCCCCGCGACAACTCGCGAGACGTCGTCATTCCGCTTGTTGAATCACCCTACATCTCCGCCCCGAGCGGTCACGCCCGAGCGGCGCGCTGCAGGGCATCGGCGAGGATCCGCTCGTGGTCGAAGGCGAGCCGGCCCGGCTCCAGCGCCTCTTCGATCGGCACCCAGTGCGCTGCGGCCGCGTCGTCGCCGGCACGCAGCGGCAGCACCTCGGCGGCGCGGGCGAGGAAGGCGACGCTCAGGACCTCGCCCCGGGGGTCGCGTCGGCCGGCGGGGCCGTAGGCGCCCAGCTGCTCGAAGCCGCCCGGGAAGTCGGCGATCCCCGTCTCCTCGGCGAGCTCGCGCCTGGCCGCGGACTCCGCGACCTCCCCCGGCTCCACGAAGCCGCCCGGCAGGGCGAGGCGCCCGCGGTAGGGATCGTGCCCGCGCTCGACGAGCAGCACGCTGAGCCCGCCGTTCCGCGGGGCCAGCGCCACCACATCGGCGGCGACGAGAAAGGCGGTGGGGGCCTCAGACATGGAAGTCGAGGGCCACTCGGCCCGCGGTGTTCCCCTTGGTCACGGCGGCGACGGCGACGTGTTCCGGATGCGCCGCGTATTCGGCCAGCCCGTCTTCGTCGTCGAAGTCGGTGATCAGCATCAGATCCCAGTTCTCGCCCTCGTGCAGCTCGTTGCGGTGCACACTGAGGCTGCGCAGGCTCGGCACCTTGCCCGGGAGCGTCTCGAGCGCCGCCGTCATCTCCGCGACCTGGGCGTCGCGCTCGGCCTTGGTCTCGCCGCTCAGCTTCCAGCTGACGATATGGCGCAGGGTCATGGTCTCTCCTTCGGATCGGGGGAAGTGCGACGCGGCCGCATCCCGGACTGCTTCTCCACCGCGGTAGAGAAACGCGCGGGGTCGACCCGCCAGATGGCGTGCCGCCGGCCGTTCACGAGCACGACCGGGATCTCCTCGGCGTGCAACCGCGCGAGCTTCGGGTCGCCCATGATGTCGACCTCATCGAGGGTCGCGCTGATCCCGCGCTCCTCGCAATCTGCCAATACCCGCTCGATCACTGCACGAGCATCGTCGCAGAGATGGCACCCCGGCTTCGAGAGCAGCGTGACGGCGACGGGTTTCGGCACGGGACCAGTCTACGGGTTCGCCGTTCACCGGGCATGGCAAAGGCGTCGGGCACGGCCCGACGCCTTCTGCGCGCTCGCGCGCTACTTCTTGTTGCGGCGCTGGTGACGCGTCTTCCGAAGCAGCTTGCGGTGCTTCTTCTTCGACATGCGCTTCCGGCGCTTCTTGATGACTGAACCCACGTGAACCTCACAACGTCTCTAGGGCCGCGCGCGTTCGTGGCCCACAAAACAGTTATCTTACCGCGCTAGTCGCGCAAGCGAAAACGCGCTACCAGTTCTTTCACCCGATGCTCCGCGCTGGCGACCGCGCGTCCGAGGCTCTCCGCGGCCGTGGCGACCTCCTCGGACAACACCTCGCCGCCGACTCCGGCCCCTTCGGGATCGGGGATCCGCTCCCCGTTCTCCGAGAGGTACTCCACGGTGACCTCGGTGTCGAAGCCGGCCGAGAGGAAGGGAATGACGAAATCCTCCACCATTTCCAGAGGCTCCGGATCGAGCGAGTAGAAGCGATGCTGCCCCTCTTCGCGCACGCTCACCAGTTCGGCATCGCGCAGCACCTTCAGATGCTTGGACACGGTCGGCTGGCTCAGTTCGAGCTGCGCGACGATCTCGGAGACGCTGATCTCGGCCTCCTGCACGTGCCGTTCGAGCAGGATCTGCAAGATGTCGCGCCTCGTCGCGTCGGCGATGACCCCGAATATGTCTGGCATAGCTCAAGGTTAGCGGGCAAAAGGAAATGCGCAGCATTTTCCGAGCCGGAGTAGCATGACAACCGCGGACGCCCGATGCGGGCAGAGCCCGGGCAATCCACGGAAGGCGGGGAAGACGTGAGGGTGCATCGAGGGGCCTGGCGGGCCTCGGCGCCTCCGATGCGGAGGTCATGGATGCACGGGCTCATCCAGTCCTCCCCCGCGCGCTTCGCACTGCTCATCTTCACCGCGCTGATCCTCCTCTGGACCGCGCTGCTCTCCCTGCCGCTCTCCTCGGCCGAGGGCATCGTCACCCCGCTCGCCGACGCGCTCTTCACCGCGGTCTCCGCGATCTGCGTGACCGGCCTGAGCACCGTGAACATGTCCACGCACTGGTCGCTGTTCGGCGACATCGTGATCCTCGCCGGCCTCCAGATCGGCGGCATCGGCGTGCTCACCCTCGCCAGCATCCTGGGGCTCACCGTCACCCGGCGGCTGGGCCTGAAGCAGCGCCTGCTCGCGGCCACCGATACGAACCCCGCACGAACCTCACGCGGCGCGAGCGAGAGCCAGCCCATCGGCCTCGGCGAGATCGGCGGGCTGCTCAGGGCCGTCGCGCTCAGCCTGCTGGTCATCGAGGCGGCGCTGACCCTCCTGATCCTCCCCCGCCTGCTGATGGCCGGTCACGACTTCCTGCACGCCCTCTGGTACAGCTTCTACCTGGCGGCGAGCGCCTTCACCAACACCGGCTTCGTGCCGATGCCCGGCGGACTCGAGCCCTTCGCCACGGACGCCTACATGCTCGGCGTGCTGGCAATCGGCGTGTTCCTGGGCAGCATCGGCTTCCCGGTGATCTTCGCCCTCTACCGCTACCTCGCCGGCGGCGGCAGGCGCACGCATAAGCGGATCGGTCTGCACGCGAAGCTGACCCTCACCACCACCATCGCCTTCGTGATCCTCGGCTGGATCGCCATCGCCGGGCTCGAGGCCGATAACACGGCGACCCTCGGCGGGCAGAACTTCTGGGAGACCCTGATGAGTTCGGGGTACACCTCGGTGATGACCCGATCCGGAGGCCTCGGGGTGGTCGATCCGGTCGACATGAACGCGTCGACGAGACTGGTGATGGACATGCTGATGTTCGTCGGCGGTGGATCGGCGTCGACCGCGGGCGGCATCAAGGTGACCACCATCGCCGTGCTGTTCCTCGCCGCCTACGCCGAGGCGCGCGGCTACCAGGACATGCAGGTGTTCGGTCGCCGGATCCCCGTCGAGGTGCTGCGCCTGGCGATCTCGGTCGTGATCTGGGGGGCCACCATCGTCGCCGTCGCCACGATCACGCTGCTGCACATGACGAAGCTGCCGCTGGATCATGTGCTGTTCGAGGTGATCTCCGCCTTCGGCACCTGCGGCCTGTCCACAGGTGTGTCCGAAGCGCTGCCCGATGCCGGCAAGTACGTGCTCGCCGCGACCATGTGGGCGGGACGCGTGGGAACGGTGACACTGGCCGCCGCGATTGCGGCCACCAGCCGATCCCGCATGTTCCGCCTCCCCGAAGAAAGGCCGATCGTTGGTTGATATTCGCAGTGACGCCCCCGTGCTCGTCATCGGACTCGGCCGCTTCGGCGCCGCCACGGCGGGGCAGTTGGACAGACAGGACCGCGAGGTGCTCGTGGTCGACACCGATGCCGCGCTCGTGCAGAAGTGGGCCGATCGCGTCACCCACGCGGTGCAGGCCGACGCCCGCTCGATCGAGGCGCTGCATCAGATCGGCGCCGAGGAGTTCCAGATCGCCGTGGTCGCCACCGGCGCCTCGGTGGAGGCGAGCGTGCTGATCGCCTCGAATCTCGTCGACCTCGGGATCCCGCAGATCTGGGCGAAGGCGATCTCGCAGTCGCACGGCAAGATCCTGGAGCGCATCGGCGTGAACCACGTGATCTACCCGGAGCGCGAGGCGGGCGAGCGGATCGCGCACCTCCTCAGCGGCAGCATGCTCGACTTCATCCAGTTCGACGACAACTACGTCATCGCCAAGATGTACCCGCCCAGGTCGATCCGCGGGGTCTCTCTCGAGGCGAGCGGGGTGCGCTCGCGGTACAAGGTGACCGTCGTGGGGGTGAAGACCCCCGGACAGCCCTTCACCCATGCGGTGCCCGAGACGGTGGTGTCGCCGCACGATCTGATCATCGTGTCAGGTAGCGCCACCGATGTGGAGCGCTTCGCGGCGATCGGCTGAGGCAGCCGCCGCGGTGGCGTTGACACTCCCACTGCAAGCGCGCAGCTGCGGCGGGAACCCCACAGCAGAGTGGGGCGGTCAGCCGGCGGCAAGCTCCTTCGAACGCGCAATCGCGGCGGCGAGCGCGGCATCGAAGGTTTCAGCCCAGCCACCCTCCTGCAGCACATCGATGGCACGCTCGGTGGTGCCATTCGGGCTCGTCACGCGGCGGCGAAGTTCAGCCGGATCCTCCCCGGATCGCGCCAGCAGCTCCGCAGCACCGGTCACCGTACCCTCGGCCATCACCCGCGCCTCCTCCTCCGAGAAGCCCAGGCGGATCGCCGCCGCCGTGAACTGCTCCGCGAAGAAGAAGAGATAGGCGGGTCCTGAACCCGAGACCGCACTGAGTGCGTCGATACGTTCCTCGTCGACGACGAGCACGCGACCGACGGTGTCGAACACGCGCCGCACCGTGTCGAGGTCGCCGGGCCCGGCCGATCCTCCCCCTGCAATACCGGTCACGCCCTGTCCGATCAACGAGGGCGTATTCGGCATCGCCCGCACCACGGCGACCCCCGACGGCACGATCTCCTCCATGCCCACGGTGGTGATTCCGGCGGCGACGCTCACCACGATGGTGCCCGGCGCGAGCTCCCCCGCGATCTCGCGCAGCAACTCGTGGATCGCCCACGGCTTTACAGCGAGGATCACCACACCGGCACCACGCACCGCGCGACGATTCGCCTCGGGATCCGCCTCGCTCGCGAGGGCCTCAACGTCTTCCGCGTCGCCATAGGCCGCTGCGCTGGCCGCGGTCCGGGTGGTGACGGCGATGGGGCCGTCGAGCCGCACCCCGGGGGCACGCAGCCCCGCGAGGATCGCGCCGCCCATTGACCCGACTCCCAGGAGCGCCACCCGGGGAAGCGCCTCCGTACTGCTCGTATGCATGTTGCTCACGCCTCCCAAGCCTAGGATAGAAATCAGCACGGACCCGGAGGAAAGGATCGGTATGAGCGCGAACACCGACACTGCGACGACGATCGAATCGGCCTTGCTCGACGGCGCGAATATCGCCCGCGTGATCGACCTGGAGCTGGTGGATCAGGGGGAGAATGCGCTGCTGGTGTGCGCGAAGGTCGACATTCCCGCGGAGCGCACCATGCGCGAGGTCTCGGCGATTCTCTACCAGGCGAAGCGGCGCGTGAGCGCGGCGGTGCCCGCGGTGCAGGAGATCTATCTCGAGCCCGATGTGTGGGTCGACCCCGAGACCGCACAGCCGAGCACGAGCGCCGTGGTGATGCTCGGCCTCGACTGATTGTCGGAAATTCGCCCAGCGTGCCTCAGCGGCGCTGGGCGAAGAACTCGCCGAGCAGTGCCGCGCACTCGGCCTCACGCACGCCACCAATCACCTCGGGCACCGCATGCGGCAGGCGCCCGTCGCGCAGCAGATCGTAGACGCTGCCCGCCGCACCGGCTTTCTCATCCCAGGCGCCGAACACCACACGAGGCAGCCTGGCCGCGAGAATCACTCCGGCGCACATGACGCAGGGCTCCAGGGTGACCACCAGTGTGCAGCCGCTGAGCACCCGATCCCCGATCGCTTCGGCAGCGCGGCGGATCGCAAGCACCTCCGCGTGGCCCGTCGGATCGGCGGTCGCCTCGCGGGCATTCCGACCCGTGGCGAGGATGTCGCCCCCGGGCCCGAGGACCAGCGCGCCGACCGGGATCTCCCCCTCGGCTGCGGCGCGGTGCGCCTCGTCGAGGGCGAGCCCCATCACCGCGAGCTCCGCGCTATCGGGTGGGGTGGGAGCCATCGTCACCTCTTCTTCGGAGCGCCGCGGATGCGGCCATCTGCGCGGTCAGGGCCGTGCGCCCGGAACGGAGCCGGCAACGCGCACCCTCTAAGCTTGAACTATGCGCGTCATCATCGCGGATCACCCGCTGATCACCCACAAGCTTACGGTTCTTCGCAATAAGGTGACCCCGCCACCGACTTTCCGGTTGCTCGTCGAGGAGCTGATGACGCTGCTCGCCTATGAGGCCACCCGCGAGGTGCGGGTTGAGCCTCTGGAGATCGAAACCCCGGTGACAAAGACCACCGGTGTGCGACTCAGTGCGCCCGTGCCGCTCATTGTCCCGATTCTGCGGGCCGGACTCGGGATGCTCGAGGGCATGGTAAAGCTCCTTCCCACCGCGGAGGTGGGTTTCCTCGGCATGGTGCGCGATGAGCAGACATTGCAGCCCACCACGTATGCCGAGCGCCTGCCTGACTCGCTCGCCGGCCGGCAGTGCTTCGTGCTCGATCCGATGCTCGCAACCGGCGGCTCGCTCGCCGCGGCCATCGACTTCCTCTTCGAGCGCGGCGCCGACGATGTCACCGCGGTGTGCATTCTCGGCACGCCTGAGGGGGTCGAAGCCATCCGCGAGGCCGCCGGCGATCGCCGGGTGACGCTGGTACTCGGCGCCCTGGACGAGGGACTGAACGAGCATGCCTACATCGTGCCTGGCCTCGGGGATGCCGGCGACCGGCTCTACGGCACGGCTGGCTGATCCTTTCCCGCCCCGTCACACGGGGAAACAAGCACCGTCACACAGGGTCATGATTTGACACCTTGGGTAATGGTTTGTTTAACTTGGCGTTATGCATGACACGAAGCGACCCCAGTCCGCCTATGAGGTGAACTTTGGGATGACCGGCATGATGATGTCCGGTCGCGCTGTCATGTGTTGTCGAATGCACTAGCACGAGGCGCTCTAGGGCAACGCAGCGCGTTGCGCGCCTTGTGCCGGGACCGAAGGTCTCGGACTTCTGCCACAGCCCGAACGGGCTCGGCGCATCTCACAGCCGGCTTCCGGCCACCGGTTCCTCTGGACCGGGATGAGGCGCCCAGGCATCACGGATCCCCGGGGAACACCCGGAACCGTTCCCCTCTCGCATTCACCGGGGCCCGCCCCGACGTCGCAAAGCGACAGACAACACAAGGAGCCAATCATCATGACCACGCAGACTCTTTCCCAGGCCCGTCCCGACCTCACCGCCGAAACCACCGTGCGCCCCGCTCCCGAACGACACGTTCCCGAGGGCACCGAGGTGCGCGGCTTCGCCCTCTACGTCGGACTGGCCGATGACAAGATCGGCGAGACCGACCCGAAGCTCGGCGCTATCGTCTCCCAGATCAAGGATCTGGTCGCCCAGCTCGCACCGCAGGCCGAGACCTACGCGGCCGTCGCACTGGCTCCCGAGGGTGCCGGCGGACGCGATGTCGACGTGGTGCGCCTCGCCCTCGGCGATCCAGCCGCGCGCGCCCGGCAAAAGCAGGAGGTCGATCCGGATCAGGATCGCGCCGCCAGCGGCGTCACCATCGACCTCTCCCGGAAGCGGGTCCTGCTGGACAATGTCGCGGCTCCGCTGACCTTCCGCGAGTTCGAGCTGCTGCAGTATTTCGTGCTGCGCGAGGGACGCACGGTCAGCCGCGAGGAGCTGATCGATGCCCTGTGGGCCGACGCCACCATCGAGGAGGCTCCGAATGAGCGCACCATCGATGTGCATGTCCGACGGCTGCGCGTGAAGCTCGCCCAGTACCAGGACATTGTGCGCACTGTGCGCGGCACGGGTTACCGCTTCGACCGGCACGCAGATGTTGCCATTCTGCAGACCTCGACGCCCAGCCCCGACCTGTTCTGAGCCCATCCGCTCGGTACGCGGCAGTCCGGTCATTCCCAGAAGGCCGGGCTGCCGTGTTTCTACTATCCACACTGCCCAAGCTGCGGTAGCGTGTGTGCAAAGCCAACGATTCGGTAGGGAGAATCCGATGACCACCTTGCCCCCAGAAGCCAATAACGAGCCGGGGCCCGACGGAGCTCAGGTTCCCCCGCAGGCTCCGCCCGCCGCACCGGTGCCCCCGCAGGCCCCGCCGCAGTACCAGACCCCGCCTCCCGGCGCGTATCAGCAGCAGCCCGGATACCAGCAGCCTGCCGCCGACTACCCGCAGCAGCCCGGCTACCCGCAGCAGCCCGGGTACGCGCGGCCCGCGCCCGTGGATCCCGTCAGCAACATCACACTCAACTACTGGCTCTCGGCGTTCTTTACCTGGATCCCCGCCCTCATCTTCTGGATCATCGAGAAGGACAAGGGCAATCAGCGCGCTACTGAGTTCCACGTCGCGAATCTGAACTTCTCACTGATCCGCACGGGTCTCGGAATCGTCGCTGCGATTCTCTGGCTGATCCCCTGGGTCGGCTGGATCCTCGGCGGCATTCTGTGGCTCGGCGGCCTGGTGCTCCTCGTGTTCCACATCCTGGCCGCGGTCTCCGCACCCGACAATTATCGTAAGGGCGAGAAGCCGGCGTTCCTGTTCAACTTCCCCATCGTCAAGTAGACGCTCTGGTCGCTGCTCCCCCTTTCGAGATGGGGCAAGGACCAGCAACACGCCTCAGGCGCCCGGAAACGGGCGCCTGAGGCGTTTCCGTGGGCACCTCACCCTAGATCTCAGCTTCAGTCGCCGCGCCCGGTCACAGGCCCCGTCGCACGCGCCATCACACGCCGCGTCACTCCGACCCGCGGAGCTGATCCGCTTCGCGCTTCTTCTGTCTGCGACGTTCCCGCCACGCTCGCCACCAGGTCCAGAACCTGGCCAATTGCATGCGCACCCAGCTGGTGAGTCGCCGGGCCCAGCGGAACTCGGATCCGAGCACGGTGAGCCCGATGAACACGATGAGCCAGCCGGGCCCCGGGAGCGGGATGAGAATGATCCCCACGATGATGACGAGCACGCCGATAATCGTGATGAGGACGCGGTAGAACACATTGAGCCAGGGGCGCTTGCGGATGATGGCGCGCCACTTGGTCATGAAGCGGGCGATCGGGCGGCCGATGCGGTTCGCGCGCTCGTAATCGTCAGCGGGCGGGTCGGTCGCATCGATCGGATCGGCCATGCCTTCGATGCTATTGCGTCACCGCTGAACATGAGCAGGGCGTTTCCAGTCGATCGAGGCCCCGCCGGCGGGCCTCTGCGAAACATTCTCGCGACCATGCCCGTGACATGACTATTCTGAGTGGATGACTCGACGTTGGCGCACCGTTGCTTCTGCTACCGGGCTCCTCGCCCCGAACGGTTCCACCAGGCCGACGATCTTCGCCGAGATGACGGCGCTCGCGGCACGGAACGGTGCGGCGAATCTGGGGCAGGGTTTCCCCGATGCCGACGGCCCGAGGTGGATCCGCGAGGTCGCCGTGGGGGCCCTGCACAGCGGCCAGAACCAGTACCCGCCCGGGCGCGGCACCCTGGATCTGCGGTGCGCGATCGCCGAGCACCAGATGCGCCACTACGGCTTGGAGTTGGATCCCGAGACCGAGGTGCTCGTCACCGCGGGTGCCACCGAGGCGATCACCGCGGCGATCCTCGCACTCACCGGACCCGGCGACGAGGTGGTCACATTCGAACCCTTCTACGACTCGCATGCGGCCGCGATCGCCATGGCGGGCGCGCGACACGTCGCCGTGCCGCTCAGGCCCGGTGATGAGGGCTTCCGGCTGGATCAGGAGGCGTTGCGCTCGGCGGTGACCCCGAACACCCGGGTGATCCTGGTGAACAGTCCGCACAATCCGACCGGCACCGTGCTCACCGCCGCTGAGCTCACCGCCATCGCCGAGGTGGCATGCGAAGCCGATGTCACCGTGGTGACCGACGAGGTCTACGAGCATCTGACCTTCGACGGTGCGCAGCATGTGCCGCTGGCGACGCTACCGGGCATGCGCGAGCGCACACTCACGATCTCCTCGGCGGGGAAGACCTTTTCGCTCACCGGTTGGAAGGTCGGCTGGGCGAGCGGTCCGGCGGAACTGATCGAGGCGGTGCTCGCGATCAAACAGTTTCTCACTTACAGCGGCGGCGCCCCGTTCCAGCCGGCGATCGCGAAGGCGCTGATGCGCGGCGACGACGATATCGCCGAGCTGCGGGCATCGCTGGACGAGCGCCGCGAGCTGCTGCTGGACGGGCTCCATGCGGCGGGCTTCGTCACCGTGCGCCCGGCGGGCACCTATTTCGTCTGCGCCGACGCGACGCCGTTCCTGAGCGAAAGCGCCCCGGACGGCGCCGCCCTCGCCCGCGAACTGCCCGGACGCATCGGCGTGGCCGGCGTGCCGCTTTCAGCGTTCTGCATCGAGGGCTCGAAGACCGCTCAGAATCTCTCGAACTGGCTGCGCTTCACCTTCGTCAAGGATGCGGCGACGCTCCGCACTGCGATCGATCGGCTCAGCAGGCTTCGCGCGGCAGTGCGGGCCTGAGGCTTCGAACTCGGCCGCGGCCCGATCCCGGCTCCGGATTTCCGGCCTGAGCTGGCGTGCCCTAGGATGGTTCGCGGAGACATGCCGGAGCGGCCGAACGGACTTCACTGCTAATGAAGGGTCGGGGTTAAACTCGACCGGGGGTTCAAATCCCCCTGTCTCCGCCAGATTCGAAGCCCCGACTCCCTCGTCTTCCAGGTGAGTCGGGGCTTCATCGTTCGGACGGTTAGCCCTCGCCTGCGGCCTTCCGGCGGCCGAGTGACTCGATGACCTCCAGCAGCGCGCGCAGCGCCGCACTGACGGTCTGCCGCAGAATCTCCGGGGCGTCGCCCTCGAAGAGATAGCGTCTGACCACGGTACCCTCAGGCGAGGCCACGGCCAGGAAGACCGTGCCGACCGGCATCCCATCCTGGGTCTCGGGGCCTCCAACACCGGTGACCGCGCACGCGACCTCGCTGCCGAGCAGCTCTCGGACGCTCTCGGCCATCGTCCGCGCCGAGATCTCGCTCACAACCGGACCCTCGGGCACCCGCAGCAGCCCGTACTTGACCGCACGCTGGTAGGCGACGATCCCGCCCCGGAACCAATCGGAGGATCCCTCCGCCGCTGACAGCCGCGATGCGAGCATTCCGCCGGTCAACGACTCCGCGGCCGCGATGAGGGTGCCCGAGCCATGCTGGAGCGCCGAGAGGCGCTCGAGCAGTCGCCGATCCTGGCTCGAGGGATCCGAAGGAACCATGGATCACTCCTCTCAGAGCGTCGGCGCTTCGCGTCAGTAGACGGTTCGGCCGGCCGAACAGGTCTGTGTCGCGGCCGCCTGGCCGGTGATGTTGTCCGGGAGCGTCACCGGCCCGGGATCGACCGGCTCCGCGGTCGCCTCACCGGTGCCGTCGACCGGGACCTCCTCGGCCGGAACGACTGCAGGATCCTCCGCCGGCGCCGTATCGACGACCGCCTCGCCCCGACTGACGACCTGGAAGGGCTGTCCGCTGACCAGGATGTCGACGAGCACCTGCGCCGAGGCGTAGTCCGGTGTCAACCGTCCCGCCTCGTAGGGGTGCGTGAAGCTAGGATACTGCACGAAGTTGATGCGATCGAGATCGATGTCCTTCACCGTCCCGGCGAGCGCCTGCATGAACTGCACCGAAGCCATATTGCTCGACAGAGTCATGTTCTCGACACCGGCCTTCGCGAGACCGTACACCGTCACCGGGTTGCCGAGGGTGTCGGAGCTCTGCAGCTGGCGCACCAGGGCCGACATGAAGATCTGCTGGTTGCTGATACGGCTGACGTCGCTGCCGTTGCCCACACCGTGGCGGGTGCGCAGGAACTGCAGCGCGTCGAGTCCGGAGAGGGAGTTGTCCCCGGCCGGCAGGTACAGCCCGGTGTAGTCGTCATTGATCGGCTCGGTGAGGCAGACCGTGACCCCGCCGATAGCACTGGACACCCCGATCACGCCGTCGAAGGTGACCAGCCCCGCGTAGGGAACGTCCATGCCGATCAGATTCGAGATGGTGAGGGCCACACAGGGCAGGCCGCCGTACATCATGGCCGAGTTGAGCATCTGCTCGCTCATGGCGGGATAGTAGTTCGGCTGGCCGTCTTCGCTCGGGCAGCTCGGGATCGGCACCATGAGGTCGCGGGGGAAGCTCACCACGGTGGCGTTCTGGTGATCGGCCGAGACATGAAGCAGCAGATTGACGTCGTTGAGTTCTCCGACCTCACCGTCGTCGAGGATGGAGCCGGCTCGGGAGTCGGATCCGACGAGCAGGATCGTGAGGGCGCCGTCCAGAGACTGGGCACCGGCACCAACGGCTTCCAGTTCTTCCTGATCGGGGACGACGAGGTCGACGGTCTTGAGCTCGCTCACCACGCCCCAGACGGCGTAGGCGGCGACGGAGATACCGCTCAGCGCGACGACGATGAGACCGGTCAGTAGCACCTTGCCCGCATTGGCCCAGCCATTCGAGCGACGCAGCCGACCGTGACGTGCGCTCGCCAGGCCGGCATGCGCCTCACTGTTGCCTCGCCCCATACTGCTTCCCCAACTCGTCCGATACCGCGCCATTCGACGCATCCACCGATGCTACCTCGGGGTTCTGGGGAAGACCTGGAACACGCCTGAAGCCCCGCGGACTCGCGTGAACCGACGGGGTTTCAGATCGCAAGCGGGTCAATCCCGGAGCTTCTCCTTCGCCTCGTTCTTCGCGACCGTCGAGTCGCGCTCCGCCTCGGCCTTCTTCACCTTGGCATCGGCCTTCATCTCATCGACCTTGTCGTGAGCCCGATCGATACCGTCCTCGACGCTGCGTCCGACCTTCTTCGCTCCGGCCTCGACCGTCTCTTTCGCGTCCTCCAAGAATCCCATCGTGAGGCTCCTTCCGTATCGTGGTCGTTCAAGCCTCCCCTGGGAGGATCCGCGCGGCTAGGGGCTGGCAGTTCCCTCGGCGAGTGCGTAGACTGCGGCTCCGCGCTCGTCGAGCGGGACCGATCATCTCGTTCCGCTCACCGTTCGCGTTTGCTCTCCACTTCTTCGCCCAAAGGCAATAGTGTTGCTCCATGGACCGTGACGTTGCCAAGCTGCAGGGAATCGCCCGGGATCTCTCCGAGCTGGGAGTCGCTCTCAGCAACCGGATCGATCCGCCGGATGTCGAGATGTGCCATGCGATCGGGGAGGCCTTCGTCGCCCTCTCCGAGGCGATCGCGGACATCACCACGGCGGCGGTCGATCACGGATCCCCGAGCCTCGAGGACTCCTCGCGCGCTTGACGGGACGCGGGCCCGGTTTCGGGTTCAGAGAATTCTCCCTTTCCGAGCACGACGAAGCTCATAGTCGCCGGATGCCGACGGAGTGGCGCAGCGCCCAGCAGCCGCGCCACCCTCTAGATGAGCGGTTTCCAAAGCGATTCGGGTTCCCAAAGCCCGTTCTCGGCGATTTCGGCTTTGCGATCCCGAATCGCTTTGGCAACGCACTCACCACTCGCGGCGGGGCGGTTCTGGGCAACGCATCGCATCGCGACGCATCGCAAGGCACGCCCGGCATTCAGCGGAGGCTGCGGGATTCGAACCCCGCCCGGCCGCTGAAAGCAAAGCGCAGCTTTGCGCGGCCACGGCGCCGGGCGCGGCTTCGCGCCCGGTTTCGGGTTCAGAGAAATCCCGCATCCGAAGCGAAGCCCCTCTGCGAGCAGAGGGGCTGAGCGGAGGCTGCGGGATTCGAACCCGCGGGACGGGGTTACCGCCCACTTGTTTTCAAGACAAGCTCCTTCGGCCGCTCGGACAAACCTCCGTCGAAGAGCTTAGCCGAGTCAGGCGATGTTTCCCGCTTCGAGGCCGGGAACTCCGAGGTCGCGCGCGAACCGATCGCGCAGGGCGAAGGCCAATCCCGATTCATCGATGCGGCCCGTCACCCGGCCCGCCGCAGCCTTGACCGTGTCGACGGCCTGCCCCATGGCGACCGCGTCGCCGCGCCGGGCCGCCCAGCGCAGCATCTGGATGTCGTTGTTGCCATCCCCCGCGGCGAACACCTGCGAGCGGTCGATGCCGAGCCGCGAACGCACCACCTCGAGGGCGCTCTCCTTCGACACCCCTTCAGGGGCGATGTCGAGCCAGGCGGTGAAGCCGATCGCATACGACACCCGCGTGAGCCCCATCTGATCGACGACCGCGAGGAAGTCCTCGAGCGCGTGATCCGGCGAGACGACCAGCAATCGGGTCGCCTGCACTCCGAGCAGCTGCTCGAAGGGCACCTTGCGCCGACGCGCCGGCAAGGTGCTGGCGGGGATCTCCTCGGTGTACAGCAGCTCGCCGTGCACATTCTCGAGCCCGTAGAGCGCCGAAATCATATGCGAACGGATCTTGGTGAGCACCTCGGTCGCGTCGAAGGCTTCCACGTACTCGTGGCGGTACGCGCGATCAGCGAGTGGATCGCGCTTCAGCGTGATGGCGCCGTTGCAGCAGACCACCCATTCCGGGCGGATCCGCAGCTTCTCGACGATGGGCAGTGTCGCATCGACGGATCGGCCCGTCGCGATGACCACCTCGTGTCCGATGTCGTGCAGACGCCGGATCGATTCGGCCACCGCGTGATCGATCGACTCGTCCCGGTGCAGCACGGTGCCGTCGAGGTCGAGCGCGATGAGGTGACGCTCTGCTGGCGCGAGAGGCATCGGCTACACCCCCAGCGGCTGGAGCGTTTCGAGCCCGCCGAGATAGGGCCTGAGCGCCTCGGGCACCCGGACGCTGCCATCGGCCTGCTGATGGGTCTCGAGGATCGCGACGAGCCAGCGCGTCGTCGCCAGCGTGCCGTTGAGCGTCGCCACCGGCGCGGTCTTGCCGCTCTCGGTGCGGAAGCGCGTGGAGAGTCGGCGCGACTGGTAGGTGGTGCAGTTCGAGGTCGAGGTGAGCTCGCGGTAGACCCCCTGAGTCGGGACCCAGGCCTCGATGTCGAATTTGCGCGCGGCGCTGGAGCCCAGATCTCCCGCTGCGACGTCGATCACCCGGTAGCTCAGGCCGAGCGATCCGAGCATCTCCTCCTGCCACGCCACCAGCCGCTCGTGCTCGGCCTCCGCCTCGGCAGGGTCTGTGTAGACGAACATCTCGAGCTTGTTGAACTGGTGCACGCGGAGGATGCCGCGGGTGTCCTTGCCGTGCGATCCGGCCTCGCGCCGGTAGCAGGTGGACCACCCCGCGTAGCGCAGCGGGCCATCTGAGAGATCGAGGATCTCGTCGGCGTGATAGCCGGCGAGTGCGACTTCACTGGTACCGGTGAGGAAGAGATCGTCGGCCGGCAGGTGGTAGACCTCATCGGCATGCTCGCCGAGGAAGCCGGTGCCGCGCATCACCTCGGGCTTGACCAGGGTGGGCGTGATGAGCGGGATGAAGCCGTGCGAGAGCGCCCGGTCGAGCGCGAGATTCATCAGCGCGATCTCGAGCCTGGCTCCCACGCCCCGCAGGAAGTAGAACCGCGCACCGGAGACCTTCGCCCCCCGCTCCATGTCGATGGCACCCAGCAGCTCGCCGAGCGCGAGATGGTCGCGCGGTTCGAAGTCGAACGAGGGGATCTCCCCCACCTCGCGGAGCGTGACGAAGCTCTCCTCGCCACCGGCGGGTACCCCGTCGATGATGACGTTCTCGATGCGGAGCGCGAGACTCTCGAATGCGGTCTCGGCTTCCTTCGCCCGCGCCTCGGCCGCCTTCACCGCCGCCGCCAGCGCCTGCGCCTGCGCGATGAGCGCCGGCTTCTCCTCCTTGGAGGCCGACCGCACCTGCTTGCCGAACTCGTTCTGCTCGGCGCGCAGGGTCTCGAACTCGCCGAGCGCGGAGCGACGCGCGGCATCGGCGGCGAGCGCCTGATCCACCACCGCCTCATCGCTGCCGCGTGCGCGCTGCGAACGCTTCACTGCTTCGGGATCGGTGCGGAGCAAGACGGGATCGATCACCTCTTCAGTCTAGCCATCGCCTCCGACACGGAGCTGAGCGAGTCGAAGGCGGTCGCGCCCGACCCGGCGCGGTAACGTGGGTCCATGGTCACCACCCCCGTCGGTCCGCAGCCGCATGCTGCGGTGGTGTACCAGCCGCTCAAGACCGATCTGCCGGGCCTGCGCCTCTCGGTGCAGCGCTTCGCGCACGAAAGCGGTTGGGGCAGAACCCGCTGGTACGAGACCGATGCCGATGATGCCGGGGTCGCGGCGACGAAGCGGGCGATCGCCGAGGGGGCATCGGTCGTCCTCGCCTCTGGAGGCGACGGCACCGTTCGCGCCATCGCCGAGGCGCTGCGCGGCACCGGCGTGCCGATGGCCGTGGTACCGCAGGGCACCGGCAATCTCCTGGCGCGCAACATCGGCCTGCCCTTGGGCAATCTCGACGAAGCGGTGCGAGCTGCCTTCCAGGGACTGAACCGGCCCATCGACCTGGGCGTCATCACCATCATCCGGGAGGACGAGAGCGAGGACGAGCACGTCTTCCTGGTGCTCGCGGGCATGGGGCTCGACGCCCGGGCGATCTCGACGACGCGCTCGACGCTGAAGAAGCGCATGGGCTGGCTGGCCTATGTCGACGCCGGGGTGCGCACCATACTCAAGGACTCGCCGCTCCGGATCCGCTACTCCGTGGACCACTCGCCATCGCGGGCCATGACGGTCTACACCGTCATGATCGGCAACTGCGGACTGCTGCCGGGCGGCGTGCTGCTCATTCCGGACGCCGAGCTCGACGACGGCCGCCTCGACATCGTGGCCCTGCGCCCGCTCGGGGCCTTCGCGTGGCTGCGCATCTGGCACAAGATCGCCTGGGAGAACGGCGTCCTGCGGCGCAGCAAGACCGGCCGGCGCATCATCGATCTCGTGCACGACACACGATCGGTCAGCTATCTGCAGTCGCGGAGCTTCTCCGTCTCGGTGCACGAGCCCGAGCCGATCCAGCTCGACGGCGACGACTTCGGTCTCGCACTCGCTGCGAGCGGCGTCGTCGATCCCGGCTCGCTGGTGCTGCGCGTGCTTCCCGAGTGGGAGGCGAGGACCTCCTGATCCCGCTGCCGTTGCAACTGCAACTGCAACTGCAAAGGATCAGTCTTCTTCGTCGCGCAGCCCCGTGATCAATCCGCGCAGCCAGTCGCGGGCGTCGCGGAAACGGTCGTCGTCATGCACATCGCGGGTGGTGGCCGCCACGCGATCGGCGCGCGCGTAGGAACCGAGGAACACCACATGCGGGCTGTAGCGCTTGATCCCGAGCAGCGCATCCGCGACCCGCTCATCCCGGATATGCCCCTCCGCGTCGATGACGAAGCGGTAGCGACCCATGCGATCCCCGATGGGTCGCGAGGCCAGCAGCGTCAGATTCACCCCGCGCGTGGCGAACTGCTCGAGGAGTTCGAGCAGCGCACCCGCCCGATCATCCGGCAACTCGATGATCAGACTGGTCTTATCGGCGCCGGTGGGCTCCCCCACAGGCACTGCCCGGCTCACGAGCACGAAGCGCGTGACCGCGTCGGGGTTCTCGACGATGTCCTGAGCGAGCACCTCGACCCCGTAGTGCGTCTCTATTCCGGGCGGCGCGATGGCGGCATCGATCCCCGCCCCGGATTCGAGGAGGTCGGCAGCGGCCTGCACATTGGAGGCCGCCGGAAGATGCTGATGGCCGGACACGCGCTCGTCGAGCCAGGCGCGGCACTGCCCGTAGGCGACCGGGTGCGCGGCAACGACGCGGATATCCTCGAGCCGGGTGCCGGGACGCCCCACCAGTACGAAGTTCACCGGAACGAGGTACTCGCCCACGATCTGCAGATCGGGGATCGTGGCGAGGGCGTCCTGCGCGACGGCGACGCCGCCGTCCACGGAGTTCTCGATCGCGATCATCGCGGCGTCGCTGGCTCCGGTGACCACATCGTTCAAGGCCTCACCGATATTCGCGACCGGGTGCCACTGCTGCCCCGCCGCCTCGGGCACCTGGCGAAGCGCCGCCTCGGTGAAGGTGCCCGCCGGCCCCAAGTAGCTGTATCGGCGGAGTGCAGCGGGTGTTTCGGGCATGCCCACCAGCGTACTCGCTCGCGCTTCGGCCGAAGAGCGTTCGCGTCGCACGGGCCGCGCGGGGCGCGGATGGATCAGAGGATCAGGCGGCGGTGGCGCGGTCGACCAGGCGGCGGGCGGCCTCCTGCACCTGCGCCAGATGCTCGGGGCCGCGGAAGGACTCGGCGTAGATCTTCATCACGTCCTCGGTGCCGCTGGGGCGCACCGCGAACCACGCCTCGCCGCTCTGCACTTTGAGCCCGCCGATCGGCGCGTCATTTCCCGGAGCGCGGGTGAGGACGGCGGTGATCGGATCCCCGGCCAGCTCGATATCGGCGATCGCGTCCGCGTCGAGAGCGGCGAGCGCGGTCTTCTGCGCGGGGCTCGCCGGGGCATCGATGCGGGCGTAGACCGGATCTCCCAGTCGCGCGGTCAGCTCACGGTAGCGTTCGCTCGGCGACCGCCCGGTGACCGCCTGGATCTCGGCGGCCAGCAACGCCAGCACGATGCCGTCCTTGTCGGTGCTCCAGGCGCTGCCGTCGAAGCGCTGGAAGGAGGCGCCGGCGCTCTCCTCCCCGCCGAAGACGAGTTCGCCGCCGGCGAGGCCGGACACGAACCACTTGAAGCCCACCGGCACCTCGAGCAGGGTGCGCCCGTGCGCTGCCACCACGCGGTCGATGATGGCGGAGGAGACGAGGGTCTTCCCCACGCCCGCCGTCTGCGGCCAGTCGGGACGGTGACCGAGCAGGTAGTCGATCGCGACGGCCAGGAAATGATTGGGGTTCATCAATCCGCCATCGCGGGTGATGATGCCGTGCCGGTCGGCATCGGCGTCATTGCCGGTGACGAGGTCGAAATCGTCCTGGTAGGCGGCCACCGTCGTCATCACGTGCGGGGAGCTCGGATCCATGCGGATCCTGCCGTCCCAGTCCAGGTGCATGAACCCCCAGCGAGGGTCGACGCCCGGACCGAGCACAGTGAGGTCGAGGTCGTAGCGGTCCCGGATCGCCGCCCAGTAGGCGGTGCTCGCACCTCCGAGCGGATGCGCGCCGATGCGCACCCGGGAGTCGCGGATCGACGCGAGGTCGATGACCTGATCGAGCGAGTCGACGTACTCGCCGAGGAAGTCGTAGCTGCCCACGGGGTGCGCGGGTGCCCCGTCGCGGCCGGCGCGCGCGATGGCGGGCGCATCCGCGAGCAGCTCATTGGCGCGCCGCGCGATCCACCCCGTCGCCTCGGTGTCGGCGGGGCCGCCGTGGGAGGCGTTGTATTTGAAGCCGCCGTCGCCAGGCGGGTTGTGGCTCGGGGTGACGACGATGCCGTCGGCGCGGTCCGGGTCGTCCGCGGCACGGTCGCGATTGTGGCTGAGGATCGCGTGGCTCAGCGCCGGGGTGGGCGTATACGTCTCATCGCCGCTGCCCGCGCTGCGGAGCACATGCACCCCCGCGACTGACAGCACCTCCGCGGCGAGGGCCTCGGCCGGTGCGGAGAGCAGATGGGTGTCGGCGCCTAAGAACAGCGGACCGCGGATGCCCTGGGTCGCCCGGTACTCGGCGATGGCGGCGCTGATGGCCGCGATGTGGGCGGCGTTGAAGGATCCGTCGAGCGCGGTGCCGCGGTGGCCCGAGGTGCCGAAGACGACGCGCTGCGCCGGGTCGGCGGGATCCGGCACCACCTCGTCGAAGGCCCGCAGAAGCTTCTCGGTGTCGATGAGATCCTCGGGGATCGCCTGGTCACCGGCCCGTTCGTGCATGTGCTTTCTCCCCTGCGAGCTCCTCCGTCACGCCGCCGCGGGCGGCGATTTCACGACCTGTTCGAATGCGATGCGTTCTCACGGCGGTCGTGCCGGCTCGTTCGTGCATGCTTCCAGTGTGCCAGGGCCGCGCGGATCCGGCATCCCGCGGCCATCCGCCGTTCACCTTGAAGACATAGGGTGAGGGCATGAGCACACGGAAGGATGAGCGGGCGGAGATCGAAACCGGGGAACAGCGCGCGCACATCGAGTGCTGGCTCACCGATATGGACGGGGTGCTGGTGCGCGAGCACCGCGCGATTCCGGGAGCCGCGGAGCTGATCCGGCACTGGCGCGAGACCGAGCAGCCCTTTCTCGTGCTCACCAACAACTCCATCTTCACCGCGCGCGATCTCAGCGCCCGCCT
Organism: Leucobacter sp.; assembly: GCA_048516985.1. Taxonomy (GTDB): domain Bacteria; phylum Actinomycetota; class Actinomycetes; order Actinomycetales; family Microbacteriaceae; genus Leucobacter. Next base: position 137,444 of record CP183188.1, read on the forward strand.
CGCCGCCACCGGCATCGAGGTGCCCGAGGATCGCATCTGGACCAGCGCCCTCGCCACGGCCGCGTTTCTGAAGCAGCAGCGCCCCGGCGGCTCGGCCTTCGTCGTGGGCGAGGCAGGGATCCTCACCGCCCTGCACGAGGCCGGCTTCGTGATGACCGAGACCGACCCCGACTTCGTCGTCGTGGGCGAGACCCGCAACTACTCCTTCGAGGCGATCACCAAGGCGATCCGCCTGATCAATGCGGGCGCGCGCTTCATCTCCACCAATCCCGACGCCACCGGCCCGAGCCCGGACGGCCCGCTGCCGGCGACCGGCGCCATCAACGCGCTGATCACCAAGGTCACCGGCAAGGAGCCCTACATCGTGGGCAAGCCCAATCCGATGATGTTCCGCTCGGCGCTCAACCGCATCGGCGCGCACTCGCACAACACGGCCATGATCGGCGACCGCATGGACACCGACATCGTGGCCGGCATGGAGGCGGGGCTGCACACCATTCTCGTGATGACCGGCATCGCCGATGCCGCCGGGGTCGAGCAGTTCCCGTTCCGCCCGGACGAGGTCCTGGGCTCGGTCGCCGATCTGCTGCCCTAGCCTGCGCTCCGCCAATCGGGGACGCTTGTGTCGCTTTCACCCGCCCGGAAAGCGGCAGAAGCGTCCCCGATTTCCTCGGGGGCAGGAACCGCGCAGGTCAGCGGGCGGCGCCGAGCGCGCGATAGCGGCGGTGCCGCTGCACACGACGGTGCTCGGGGTTCTGCAACTGCAGGACCGCGAGCTCCTGGGCGATGGCGTCGCCCATCCGCACGCAGAACGCCTCGGGCTCGGCCGTCGCGTCGGGCAGCTCGGCGACGATACGATCCACGATGCCGTTCGCGCGCAGTTTCGCCGACGCGACGCCCTGCTGCTCCGCGAGTTCGGGCGCGTGCGAGGTGTCCCGGTGCACGATCGCGGAGGCGCCCTCGGGCGGCAGCGGTGACAGCCACGCGTGCTCGGCCGCGATCGTCCGATCGGCGGGCAGCAGCGCCAGCGCTCCGCCCCCGGTGCCCTCCCCGAGCAGCACTGACAGCGTCGCGCCGCGGTGCGTGGCGAGATCGGCGAGGCAGTGCGCGATCTCCGACGCGAGGCCGCCCTCTTCTGCGGTCTGCGAGAGCGCGGCCCCCGGGGTGTCGATCACCGTCACGAGCGGCAGCTTCAGCTCCTCGGCGAGGTGCATGGCCCGGCGTGCCGCGCGCAGACCGCCCGGGCCGAGCAGCGCGCCTGAGCGCTGAGCCCGTCGATCCTGGCCGACGACGACCGCGGGGATGCCGCCGAAACGCGCAAGGCAGAGCACCAGGCCGGGATCACGCTCGCCCTGGCCCGTACCCGAGAGCGGCACGACGTCGGTCGCGGCGCGGTGCAGCAGCTCTCGCAGGCCTGGACGTCCCCGCGCACGGGTTCGGGTCACCGAGTCCCAGGTGTCCGTCGAACCGGTCGGGTCGTCGCCGGCCGTGCCCGCCATCCTCGCGCGATCGACGAGCTCGGCGTGCGTGGGCCGCTCCAACAGGCGGAGCGTGCGCGAGACGACCTCGCGCAGTTCCGTCGGGGCCAGCACCCCGTCGATGATGCCGTGCTTGGCGAGGTTCTCGGCCGACTGCACGCCCGCCGGAAACGGCTCCCCGTAGATCGCCTCGTACACGCGGGGGCCCAGAAACCCCACGAGGGCGCCCGGCTCGGCGACCGTGACCTGACCCAGCGAGCCGAAGGACGCGAGCGCGCCGCCGGTGGATGGGTGCCGCAGATAGGTGAGATACGGCAGCCCGGCCGCCTTGTGCGCGGCGACCGCCGCGGCGATCTTCACCATCGCGACGAACGCGACCGTGCCCTCCTGCATCCGGGTGCCGCCCGACGCCGTCGAGGCGAGCACCGGCAGCCGTTCCGCGGTCGCACGCTCCATCGCCTCGACGAGGCGCTCCGCTGCGGCGGCCCCGATCGATCCGGCGAGGAACCCGAACTCGCAAGCGATGAGCGCGACACGCCGGCCATCGATCAATGCCTCGCCCGTGATGATTGACTCGTCGACGCCGCTGCGCTCGGTGGCGGCCGCGAGTTCCGCAGCGTACTCCGGCCCGAGGTGGGGCTCGGTGGGGCTGTCGTCCCAGGACCGGTAACTGCCCTTGTCGGCGATCAGCCCGATCAGCTCGGGCGCGGTCAGCCGCCCCCCGCGGGCGGCGCTCACGGTGCGCCTCCCGTGCCGGTGTCGGTAGCGGTGTCGGCGAGCCAGGCACGGATCATCTCCCCGTGCTGATCCAACACCGGCGGCGCCGCATGCACCATCCGGGCACGCTCGGTCTCCCCGCCCGCATCCACGTCGAAGAAGCGGAGCACGGGCCCCGGCAACGAGATCTCACCGAGCGCGGCATGGTCGACATCGATCACGAGCCCCTGCGAGTGGACCTGATCCCACGCATACACCTCGTCCAGGGTGCGCACTCTGCCTGCCGGGATCCCCGCCCCCGCGAGCCTCGCGAGGAGTTCCTCGGCGTCATGGTCCGCGAAGGCTTGCTCGACGAACCCGATCGTCGCCTCACGGTTCGCGACCCGCTCCGCATTCGACGCGAGCCCTTCCGTGTCGGGGTCGAGGCCGAACTCCCGGCAGAACGCCTGCCACAGCTTCTCACTTCCGACACTGATCTGCACCGCACCGTCACGGCACCGGAACAGCCCGTACGGTGCGATCGAGGGATGATGATTGCCCTGCGCCAGAGGCGTCTCCCCCGCGACCGTGACCCTCGTGCCCTGAAAAGCATGCACCCCGACGATCGACGAGAGCAGCGACGTGCGCACCACCCTGCCACGGCCGGTCCGCTCGCGCTCGTAAAGAGCGGCGAGCACACCGACCACGCCGTGGATCCCGCCGAGGAGGTCAGCGATCGGAGTACCCACCCGCTGCGGATCATCCGGGCCCGACCCCGTGATCGACATCAGGCCTGCCTCGCCCTGCGCGATCTGGTCATACCCGGCACGGCCCCCCTCGGGCCCGTCGTGGCCGAAGCCCGTGATGGACAACTGGATCAACCCCGGGTTCAGCTCAGCGAGCACGCTCGTGCTGAACCCGAGCCGGTCCATCACCCCGGTGCGGAAGTTCTCGATCACCACATCCGCACGACGCAGCAACCCCGTGAGCACCTCACGGCCGTCCTCGGATTTCAGGTCCAGGGCGATGGATTCCTTGTTCCGGTTACACGACAGGAAATACGTCGAATACTGCCCCCCGTCAGAGCCCTCGACGAACGGTGGCCCCCAGGAACGGGTGTCATCCCCCGTGCCGGGGGACTCGACCTTGATCACCCGGGCACCCAGATCCCCGAGCAACTGCCCCGCATGCGGACCCGCCAGAGCCCGGGACAGGTCCACCACCAACAGACCGTCGAGACTGCCGCCGCTGCCGGACACGTCTGTGCTGTCGCTCATGCTCGCTCCTCCGCACCGAATCTCGGAGGCACCCGGCCGGCGCCGACCAGTTCCTCCAACACCCTCGCGGCGCGCAGCAGCAACGCCTCGCCGCCGTGCGGCGCAACGATCTGCACCCCCACCGGCAGACCCTCCGCCGAGAATCCGGCCGGCACCGAGATCGCCGGCACATCCATCGCCGAGACCACGCACACCGAGCGCATCCAACCCAGATAGTCGGGCATCGGCACCCCGGCGACCTCGCTCGGGTACCGCAGCGAGGCGTCGAAGGGCAGCGTCTGGGCGGTCGGCGTGATCCACAGATCGTAGTCGTCGAAGTAGCTGCGCACCTCGCCTTCGAGCCGGGTGCGGGCGAGGGCGAGGGCCCGCAGCTGCGCCGCGGTCTGCCGCTCGCCGAGCGCCACGTTCTCCCGGACCTCGGCTTTGACCTTCTCCGGCGCCGAGCGCACCAGCGCCCCCAGCGCCAGCTCGTAGTCGAAGGCCCGGGTCTCGACGAAGACCGAGTCCGCCTCGGCGATATTCGGTGCGGCGGTCTCGACGATCGCGCCCGCATCGGCGAGGGCGAGGGCGGCCCGCTCGGCGATAGCGACGACCTCGGCCTCGATGGGGATGCCGATCCCCGCATCGGGCGCCCAGCCGATGCGCAGCCCCGAGACGCCGCCGCCGAGCCCGTCGAGGAAGTCGACCCGCTCCTGGATCGAGATCGGCACCCGCGGATCGGGGCCCGAGATGACGTTCATGACGAGTGCGAGGTCGGTCGCCTCCCGCGCCATGGCGCCGGCACGGCCGAGCCACTCCCAGGAGTTCGGGCGCACCGAGGGGACTCGCCCGCGCGAGGGGCGCAGGCCGACGAGATTGCAGAAGGAAGCGGGGACGCGCAGGGATCCGCCCATATCGGAGCCGTCGCCGAATGGCTGGATGCCCGCGGCGATCGCGGCGGCAGCGCCGCCGCTCGATCCGCCGGCGCTGCGACTCGGATCGTAGGGGTTCACCGTGGTGCCGTAGACCTCGTTGAAGGTGTGCGCGCCGGCCGCGAACTCGGGCACATTGCTCTTGCCGGTCATGATCGCCCCGGCAGCGCGCAGCCGGGCGACGATGATGCTGTCCTCCGTCGGCACGACATGCGTCAGCAGCGGCGAGCCCCAGGTGTTGGGCATCCCCGCGGTCTCGTTCGTGTCCTTATTGGTCATCGGCACACCGTGCAGCGGTCCGAGCCGCTCGCCCGCCGCCTGCCGCTCGTCGGCCGCGCGGGCCGCCGCGAAGGCCAGGTCGCGATCCTCGAAGATCACAGCGTTGATCAGCGGATTGACCCGGTCGATGCGCGCCCAGTGCGCCTCCAGCGCCTCGCTGGCGGAGAGCTCCCCCGTGCGGATGCGGGCGGCGAGCTCGGTCGCGGACAGCCGGCTCAGCTCCTCGCTCATCGCGCGCGCCGATTCGGGGTGGCGGGGTGCGCCGCAGCCGGGTGATCGGCGCGCGGATGCGCCGGATCGCCGGGGACGGTCGGGGGCAGGTGCTTCATGCGGACGGACCTCTCACTGCCGGGCGGTGGACAGCAGCGGATCAGCGGTGCGGCCCGGCGGCCCGCACCGCTCATATTGATCAGATCGGCTATCATTCTAAATTCCTGTGGTCACTTTCACTCGGTATTGTTGAGAACATGAAGGAATCAGCAGAAAATACTGCCGATACGGAAGGGCCCGTCGAGGCGGGCAGCGCCGTCGATCTGCTCGACCGACGAATCATCGCCGCCCTGCAGGTCAACGGCCGCGCCGGCTGGCGTCAGATCGCCGCGGTGATCGGCGCCCCGGAGCGCACCGTCGCCGCTCACGGCGCAGAGCTCATCCGCAGCGGCCTCGTGCGGATCGCCGCCTTCACCCCGCTGCCGAAGGGCGGTGCGCTGGAGCAGACCCTCGTGAACCTCCGCTGCCGGCCGGGGATGAGCCGGGTGGTGGCCTCGGCCGCGGCCGACCGCGCCGACACCGTCTTCACCTTTCTCACCACCGGAGAGATCGACTGCGTCTTCGAGGTCATCGGCGACCGCGCACGGATGCGTCCGATGCTCCTGGACGAGCTCCCCGCGCTGCCGGGCGCCACGAATATCGACACCTCGACGGTGATCGAGCTGTACAAGGCCGCCCATCAGTGGCTGCCCGGCATCCTCACCGCAGAACAGGTGTCGGCGCTGCGCGATCGCGCGCAGGCGTGGGAGCCGCCCGGCACCGTGGAGCTGCCGGCGCTCAGCCGCGAAGAGCTCGAGATCGTGCGGATCCTCACCGCCGACGGCCGCGCGACCATCGAGGAGCTGGCCCGGGTCACGGCGCTCTCCGCCGCCTCGGCCCGCCGGCGTCTGGCCCAGCTGCAGGCCAGCGGCCGCCTCTTCATCCGCGCCGTGGTGGAGCCCGCCGTGCTGGGCTTCCCCGTCGATGCGATTCTGCGGATCCGCACCGACCCGGGATCCACTGACCAGCTCGCCCGGATCCTCAAGGAGGCGCCCGAGATCCGCTACCTCGCCTTCACCACCGGCCGGTACCAGCTCTTCGCCGAGATCGCGTGCACGAGCCACTCCGCACTGACGGCGTTCCTGTTCCGCGAAGATTGGACGGCTTTCGCCCGCGAGGTCGACACCTCGCTCGTGATCGAGGCGGTCAAGCGCTCCGGTATCCGGGCGGGCTGATCCTTCCCCCTCACCGTCACCGCAGGTGGACCGGCTCGCTACTCCTCGCGGCGCTTCCCGCTGCGGAGTGTCTTCACGAGCATCTGCACCAGGATGAACGCGAGCAGCACCGAGAACGCCGCATTCGACCAGAACGGTTCGATACGAGCGGCGAAGATCGCACCGAACGGCGACAACGCACCCGCGGTGATGCCGAGGATCAGCGCCGCACGCACATCGATATTGCCGCGGCGCAGATTGCCGAGGGTGCCGGAGATCGAGCCGGGGATCAGCATGATCAGCGAGGTGCCCTTGGCGATCAGATCGCTCGCCCCGAAGAAGAACATCAGCACCGGCACGACGACGACCCCGCCGCCGACGCCCAGCAGCCCCGAGAGCACTCCCGTGACGAAGCCCGTGACCACGAGCAGGGCGCCGGTGAGGATGCTCATCGGGATCACATCGTCGCGCTGCGGCACCACGAACCACAGGCTCACGATCACCCCGAGCAGGAAGGCCATGAACATCCAGCGCAGGAACATGGTCGGGATGCGGGAGAGCAGGTACGCGCCCAGTTGTGCGCCGCCGATGATGCCCGCGGCGAGGCAGGCGGCCGCGATCCAGTCGACATTGCCCTGCAGCCCGTAGCCGATGCCGCCCACGACCGCGGCCGGGAGGATCGCCGCCACCGAGGTGCCGGCCGCCAGCCGCTGCGGGAACCGCAGCAGCAGGGTCAGCAGGGGTACGAGGATCACTCCGCCGCCGATGCCGAACAGGCCTGAGAGCAGACCCGTGGCCGCACCGAGCAGGATGAAGGAGAGGAAGCCACGTCGGCTGGGCGCTGTCATGAGTCGGTCCGTCTCCATCCGCCGGGTTCGCTGCGGCCCGACTGTTCCACCACCTCTCCATTGTTCACCACCGGGAGACGCCCGGGTGCTCAGACGCCTGACGCCTGGCGCACGAGTGCGTGCCCGTAGTCATTGCCGTTGGGGGTGCGCATGACGGTGTGGATGTGGAAGGGCTGCGGCGTGTCGTTCGAAAGGAACACCCCGCAGTGGTGGTCGAGCTCGACGATGACGACGGGGTTTTGCACGCGACAGTAGTAAGGATCCTCGGGGCCGGTCCCGCCCATCCACGAGAACCAGGTGTCGGCGAGCTGCGCGCGGATCTCCCGCATCCGCAGCCGAGCGGGGCCCTCGGGCAGGATCGACACGAAGTCGGCCACCAGCTCCCAGACGAGGCTCTGCGCCCGCTCGCTCAGTTCGGCCACGCGCACCCCCTCGTAGGGGATCACGCGGTTGTCCTGGAAGGCGCCGGCGAGGTGTCGCTCGTCGCCGGGGTGCACGCGACCCTCGGGCAGGCCCTCGGTGAGGCTGTCGCTGGTGACCGCGATCCGGCGCTGCTCCTCGGTGAGTTCGGCCATGATCTGCCGACCGAGGGCGATGCGCTCGGTGAAGACGACGCTGCCGGCGTGCGGGCCCTCGTCGATCTCATTGGGCTCGGCGCCGAGGAATACCGGCGAGACCACCATCTGCCCGTCGACGACGAGGCAGTTGACGGCGCAGTGGTGGCCGAAGAGCTGCCAGCCCCAGGGGCCGGTCGGGCTCGGCTCTCCGAAGATCGCGGCGTTGTAGGAGAACTCGTTCAGGATGCCGGGAGCCGGCTGACGCACATCGCCGAGGAAGCCGTTGATGCGCATCATGGTTCGCACATCGGCCGCGCCGCGCGGGCTGAGGCTCGCCTCGACGAGGCCGAGGAAGGCCTCGCGCACGGCTTCGGGCTGGAACTCGAGCCGCAGGCCGGTGTCGAACTGCATGAACTCGGGATTCGCCCAGTGCCGCCACTCGAGCGAGTCGATCGGATAGGAGATGCGCTCGCGCTGCTCCTCGTCGAGGGTGTCGAAGAGGCGGGCGGCCGCGGCCAGCATGGCCTCGGCGGGCGCGGCATCAGCCGCATCGGGGCGCTGAAGCGGGAAAAGATCGGGGATCACCGCACCGTCGGAGGTGACGCCGACGTAGGGCTGGTCGTAGAGCTTCTTCCACCCGTCGATCAGCCCACCCGTGAAGTGGTGCTGCTGGGCGAAGGGGATGTAGCTGTAGGCGTCAAGACCCTCGACCTCGGCGATGCGCGGGTGACCGGCGGGGAATAGGTAGTCGCGGTATCCGCTCATCGCGGGTCCTCCTCAGTGCTTCCGTTTCCGTGGTTGTGGGCGCGGACGGCGGCGCGGATGCGCGCCGGGTCCGAAGAGAGGATCGCCTCGACCAGTTCGGCGTGCACCGCCTGACGCTCGGCGATGTAGTCGGCGACGGCGCCGTCGTCGCTGTACCGGTGCTCGCTGCGGACGAGGTAGCCGAGGCAGCTCGTGCACACGGCGCTCATCATCGCGTTCGGGCAGAGCTCGGCGATGAGCTCGTGCAGCTTCCAGTTGCGCTCGATGAAGGCGTCGAAGTCGGCCCCCGCACTCGCGAGCTCCGCGGCGGCGGCGCGCAAGGGGGCGCGGTCGTCGGGGGTGCAGGCCTCCGCCGCGGCGAGCGCGATCGGCTCTTCCAGCGCCTCGCGCAATTCGATGGCGTCCCGCACCGAACGGGCCGAGCCCGTCGCGCCGAGCAGGGTGCGTCGCATGCGCACCACGGGCGTCTCGGCCGTGATGAAGAGGCCGCCGCCACGACCGGGGCGGATCTCGAGGGTGCCGCGCTCGCGCAGCAGCCGCACGGCCTCGCTCACCGTCGTTCGGGCGAAGCCGACCTCGGCGCGGATCTCGTCGAGGGTGCCGAGGCGATCGCCGGGGCCGAGCCCGCGCGCGCGGATGTGCTCGAGGAGGGTGTCGGCGAGTTGTTCCGCCCGGGAGCGCGGCGGGATCACCGAGAGTCGGGCGAGGCTGGACTGCGTGGTCATATCCGCTACTATAGACGCATAAGGTATGTATGTTAAATACCTTTTACCGGTTTCACCCCGGAGCCCGGCATCCGCATCGCTCGCCGCCAAGAGAGGAACATCCCATGCGCCTGATCGGTGTCAACCTCCCCGCCGACCCCGCCGATCCCGCATCGGACACGGGCCGCGGCCACGAGGTCTGGGTCGCCCGCACGGAGCAGCTCGACACCCCGACGGTGGGCACGGCGGAACTGGTCGCTCCCCTGCGCCGGTTCTGGGCCGATCCCGCTGCCGAGATCGCGCAGCCCGACGGCCGCAGGATCGAAGTCGGCGGCGGGAACGCGGAGGTGGTGCCGCCGGTGCTGCCCGAGGCCCGTGTCATCTGCGTCGGCCTCAACTACGCTGATCACATCGCGGAGGGCTCCTACGCGGACGTCGAGCACCCTCCGTACCCCACGCTCTTCGCGCGGTGGACCCGCTCGCTCACCGTCGGCGGCGTGAGCGCGCCGACCAACGCGAATGAGGACGGACTCGACTGGGAAGGCGAGATCGCCGCCTGGGTGGGCGCGCCGCTGCGCGAGGCGAGCGAGGATGAGGCGCGATCCGCCATCTTCGGCTACTCGACCTTCAACGACCTCACCTCGCGCATCGCGCAGAAGCTCACCTCGCAGTGGACGCTCGGCAAGAACGGCGACCGTTCCGGCCCCATCGGCCCGCTGGTGACCGCGGACGAGGTCGGCGACCTCCGTGACGGGCTGCGCCTGCAGACGAGGGTGGGCGGTGAGGTGGTGCAGGATTCGACGTCGGATCTGCAGATCTACGAGGCGGCCGCGACCCTCGCGCATATCTCGCAGACCCTCACCCTGCAGCCTGGCGACATCCTCTGCACCGGTACGCCCTCCGGTGTCGGATACGCGCGCGAACCGCAGTGGCTGTTGAGGGCTGGTGATGTCGTCGAGGTGGAGGTCGAGAGGCTGGGCGTGCTGCGCACCCCGATCACGGGGCCCGAGACGCGCTGAGGCCGGACTCGAAAGCGACGAGAGGTCACGACCCACACGGTGCAGGCCGCGACCTCTCGTCAGTCGCAACGGATGCTACGCGAGACGCTCCTTGCGGCGCACGGAGAGCGCGAGCGCACCGCCGAGGAGCAGCAGCGCGCCGAGCGCGAGCGCACCGATCGGCGCCTCAGCGCCCGTCTTCTCCAGCACACCACCCACCCGGACATCGGTCCAGCCGAGGAGCGTGCCGTCCAGAGCGTACACGGCGATGCGGTGATTCCCCGCGACGGTGTCCTTCGGGATTGTCACGGTGATCGAACCTGCCGCGTTCAGCGTGCCCGAGCCAATGAGGGTCGGCGTGGAGTACATCCACACCTCGACCCGGGTGCCCGCGTGCTGCGTTCCGACGGTGATCGTGATCGAATCACCCGGGTTGGCCGACGCCCTGGAACCGGTCGCGCCGCCGCGGTTGTCGTTGGTGAGCGAAGTGCCCGGCAGCGGGTTCACGGTGCCAACCCCCGGACCACCGTCGCCCGGGCCACCGTCGCCCGAGCCACCGTCGCCCGAGCCACCATCACCCGGGCCACCGTCGCCGCCACCGTCCGCAGGCAGTCCACCGGGAAGCGTCCCGACGCGAAGCGACTGAGACGTGAACCCGTCGGCGAACCACCACACCGGGCGCTGACCATCCACCGCGAGCGAGGCCGGCGCGGTGGCGAAGCCCTCGTTGTTGATGTTCGGCAGACCCGCGGGCGGTGCGAAGTGCAGAACCTCCGGGGTGTCGGTGCCATTCAGTGCCACCTGGGCGGTCTTGCCGGAGCATCCGTCATCGCACATCGCCCACAGCACACCGAGCGCCGCGTCGTAGTCGAGGCCCATCACGCCGGGCATCCCCGGGTTGAGTTCCGCCACGAGCGTCGCCGATCCCCCTGCACCGAGTGCGAAGGCGAACACACCGCCGCCGTCCTCGACGGCGACGAAGAACAGCCCGTCACCGTCGTAATCGCCCGGCGCGTACGGTGCTCCGGTGTTCTGGTCCCAGAGCATGCCTGCAAGCTCGGTATTCGGCACCCACTCGACTGCTTCGGCCCCGAGGTTCGCACCCACCAGTGGCAGAAGCCCGGTGATGTCCCACTCGGCGACTGCGATGAGGTCGGAGGCGCCCGTGTCCGGACTCACCTGGAGGATGGTGTTCTGGTTGACGCCCTTCGCGCTGTTGTCGCGCTCCGCGACCACGTACACGTTGCCTGCCGCGTCGACGGTGATTCCCTCGGCGTCGGGGCCCGCGGCGCCCGCGTTCCCGGCGTCCCGCTGGTACCGCACACGCTTGCCGTCTGCCCAGCCGTCAACCGGCGCGATGGAGCCGTCAGCGGATGCCGCGAACTTCCAGATTCGACCGGTGCCGTTGTCGACAAGCCAGAGGAACGTGCCCTCGGCGGCCTCCTGCACGTCGAGCCCCGAACTGTCCTCCAGGAAGGTCGGGGTCTGGTCCAACACCCGAACGTCAGCCGAGCCTGGCCACGGGGCGACCGCGATCTCACCGGAGCAGACATTCGGCGCACCCTTGGTGGACTCTGCCGTTACCGCGAAAGGACCGTTCGCGTCGGGGCAGCGACCCCAGGTCGTGTCCGCGTGCCCTGCGGGCCACGTGGTCGAGTCGACAAGCTGGTCGCCGTCGAACAGACGCACGGAATCGCCGCTGCCCAATCCGAAACCGAAGTCTGCCTCTTCGAGAACAAGATATCCGGCCGCGGGGATCTCGGTGCCGACAGGAATTGTGTAGGCGTGCGAGTCGTCGTTGTCTTTCACGATGATCCCGCCGATGTCGAGCGGGGACGCGGTCGGGTTGACCAGCTCGATCCAATCGCCGGGCGCGCCGCCCGAAGACTCGACCTCGTTGATTCGCACCGGGTTGCCGCAGGCGTTGCGAATGCCGGGTGTTCCCACTGCAACGTCGACGAAGTCGCCGGTGCCGTCCTCGCATCGCGCCCAGAAGCCCTCTGCGTGGCCCGGGTAGGCGTGCTCAGCGACCGTCAGGCCCTGCGCATCGCGGATGGTCACGGTGTCGCCGTTACCCAGACCGAAGGTGAAGTGATCGGTGCCGTTGAATACGAAGTACTCACCCGGTTCGAGGGTCGTGCCCGCAGCGAGGGGGATCACATCCGTGGCGTGACCAGCGGGGTCGTTGTCCATCAGGGTCCAGCCGGAGATGTCGATCGGCGCCGCGCCCGTGTTGACGATCTCAGCCCAGTCCGGCGCACCGTTGGAGTCGATCTCGTTGATGGCGATCGTCGGTGGGACGCAACTATTCGGCGCGCCGGGAGTCGCGAAGGCGAGTTCAAAGGTTCCTTCGCCATCCAGACAGCGTGCGTAGGATGCCGCGATAGCGTCGCCGTCGATCATCGCGTGGCTCGTCCACGCTCCGGTGCGGTCGATGAGGTTGCCCGCATCGTCGAATAGGCGGATCTCATCGGCGCTGCCGATACCGAAGATGCCGAACGCCGTCTCCACGCCCTCCGTGATGCCGATATCGCCCTGTTCGACGAGTAGAAACTCGCCACCGGCGATGACCGTGCCCTCAAGGAATGACCAGCGGTGGTCGAGGTCGTCTGCATTGTCGCGCAGTTCGTATCCTGAAAGGTCGAACGGCTCGGTGCCGGGGTTGTACAGCTCCACCCAGTCCGCAGGCTGCGAATCGACCTCGTTGAGGACGACGGAGCCCGCGACGGTCGGTTCCGCGCAGATGTTCGACTCGCCCGGCGTGGGAACGGTGGCGTGCGCCCAGTCACCGGTGCCATCGGCGCACCGGGCCCACGTGCCCTTGGGTGCGTTACCTTCGTAGGCGTACGAGTCGATCAATGCACCCTCAGCGTTGAAGAGCGTGACCTCGTCGCCTTTGCCGAGTCCGAAGTCAAAGTGCGTGTCTTCGATGAACATGAAGAACTCGCCCGGTGCCAGTGCGACATCCCCCAACGGCATCGCCACGCGCTCAGCGCCCTTGTCATCGTAGATCCACCAGCCGGCAAGCGAAACGGTCTCGCTGCCGCGGTTGTAGATCTCGACCTGGTCGAGTCCGGAGGCAAGGCCCGAAGCCTTGTCGTAGATGATCTCGTTCAGCACGATGCCGGAGGTGGTCCCGGGAGCACCCTCGCCGCCGCCTTCACCATCGCCGCCGTACTGGGCCTCGAAGATATTCGCGGCGCCCTTGGTGGATTCGGCAGTCATTGCCCACGTACCGTCTTCGCGCACACCCCAGCTTGGGACCGCGTGTTCGTCGGCCGGCCACGTGGTCTCGAGAATCGGCGTGGTGCCGTTCGCATCACCCGGCGCGAACAGGCGCACGCTGTCACCCTTGCCGAGGCCGAAGTCGAAGTCGAAGTCGCCATCGCCGGTCTTCGAGAGCGTGTCGATGACGAGGTAATCCCCGGGCCCGACGATCGTGCCATCCGGGAACGCGTACGGGTTCTTGTCGCTGTTGTCCTGAACGATGTAACCGCTCAGGTCCACCGCGCTGCTGGATTCGTTGTAGAACTCGATCCAGTCGTCCGGTGACCCTCCATTCGACACAACTTCATTAATGCGGATGCCGAACGTATCGGCCGCGGCAGCGGTGGGCGCGGCAAGCAGCAAGGTTGCGCCGAAAGTGGCGATCGTCGCTGCTGCCAGTCCTCGTTGCATACGAGACATGAAACTCCAGGATCAGGTGTGGTCTATATGGGTACGGGTAGAACCCATCTAGACCATCAGCTGAGACCCACCTGTTCAGCAACACAGAGTGTCCGACAGATGAACGGCGCGCGACGATCCGGTGCGGACGATGTGGCTCCGACCGCCTGGCCGACGAGGCGGCCGCGACCCTCGCGCATATCTCGCAGACCCTCACCCTGCAGCCGGGCGACATCCTCTGCACCGGCACGCCCTCGGGCGTGGGTTACGCCCGCGATCCTCAGTGGCTACTGCAGGACGGTGATGTCGTCGAGGTGGAGGTCGAGAGGCTGGGCGTGCTGCGCACCCCGATCGCAGGGCCCGAGACGCGCTGAGGCACTCCTCCGCGTTGCGGCGAATCCGCGGGCGCGGACGGTTTGGCGGCAAGTCGACACGGCGCCCATCGGGGAGGCGTGATCCCATATCCTTGGCCACCGACCCGTGTACCTCATTTCTTCCAGGAGTCCCATGTCATCGCCGAAGCTTCTCCCTGTTCTTTCCTTGATCTCGGGAGCCGTCAGTCTCGTACTCCTCGTCGTCTTCGTCGCGACGATGGCCGGCCAGGGCGTGTGGATCGCTTCTCTGGTTCTCGGGGTGGTTGCGCTGGTGCTCGGAGTGGTCGCGCTCGTGAAGCGGCACGCGAAAGGCTTCGCCATCGCCGGTGTGGCGCTGGGTGCCGTGTCGGTGCTCTCCAGTGCGGGCCTGCTGGTCTTCGCACTCATCTTCGTGGGCGCGATCCCGGTGTAGTCGCGCAGGCCGGGGCTCACACCCCGGCCTGCGCCCAGACCAACGCCGGTTCCCAAAGCTTTTCGGCCAAATAAAGCCCGGATCCTGGAGTTGCGACTTTGGGAACCGGAATCGCTTTGGGAAGTGGTGAGGGCGCGCGGGCGGCGCGGGCGGCGCGGGCGCGCCCCCCCCAGCGCGGGAACTCCCCTGCGTCGAGGATGTCGACGCAGGGGCCGGATCTTGAGAACGGCTGCTGAGGAGGATCTCAGAAGCCGCCAGCGGCCGACCGCGGAACGGGATCCAGCCCGCCTCGGCTCAGGGCCGAGGCCTGCCTGACGAAGCCAGCATAGCCCTCGTCGGCGATCCGCGTGCACTGCTCCCGGAACGCTCCGACGCCGCCGAGATAGGGCAGGACGATGCGGGGCTTCCCCGGCACATTCGCACCGACGTACCACGAGCTGGCGTCTCGGTACACGGTGCTGTCCGCCACCTGGGCGGCGTGGTCGAGCCACTCGCGCTCCGCCCGCGGATCCGCCTCCATGCGGGTGACCCCGTCGGCGGCCGCATCGCGGATCGCGCGGACGATCCACTCGACATGCTGTTCGATGGAGACGAACATGTTGCTGAGCACCGCGGGGCTCTGCGGTCCTGTCACCAGGAACAGATTGGGGAATCCGGCGACCATCAGGCCGAGATAGGCGTGCGCTCCGTGCTCCCACGCGTCCTTCAGGCTCCTGCCGTCCGCGCCAGCGATATCGATCGCGGTCGGCGTACCGGTGAATGCGTCGTACCCGGTCGCGTAGACGATCGCGTCGAGCTCGATGAGCGCCTCGTCGGTCTCCACCCCCTCGGGCACGATCCCTCGGATCGGCGTCTCGCGCAGGGAGACGAGGGAGACGTTCGGTTGGTTGAAGATCTCGTAGTAGCCGCCGTCAACGCACGTGCGGCGCGTGCCGAAGGGCGCCCCCGACGGGATCAGCTTCTCTGCGACGACGGGGTCGTCGACGCGGGAGCGGATCTTGTCGGCGAGGAAATCGTGCACCTGCCGGTTGGCCGCCTCATCGACGAGGACGTCGTTGAAGATGCCGAAGTAGGTGAAGGGCCTGCCGGTCGCGTACACCTCCTCCAGGATCCGGGCGCGCTCGTCGGCGGGCACGTCCAGCGCATTGCGTCCGGTCTGCGGAGCGATCAGGCCGTCCGGAGTCGTGCGCGCCTGCGCGCGGATCGACGGGTAACGCGACTTCGTGTCGGCGATCTCATCGGCCCGCAGGGGCCTGTTGAACGAGGGCACGCTGTAGCTGGGGGTGCGCTGCAGCACGTACAGGTGCTCGGCCTCCTTCGCGATCTCGGTGGCGACCTGGATGCCCGACGAGCCGGTCCCGATCACCGCAACCCGCTTGCCTGTGAAGGAGACCGGTTCCGTCGGCCACTCGGCCGTATGGTAGCTCTCACCGCGGAAGGAGTCGACGCCGGGGATGTCGATCCGCTTGGGCGTCGACAGCGCCCCGGTGGCCAGAACGACCCACCGAGCGACCACCGTCCCGCCGTCCGACAGCGTCGCCGTCCAGGCGTCGTGTTGCGCATCGAAGCGCAGGGCGGTCACCGAGGTGTCGAAGCGGATATCGCGGCGGAGGTCGTACCTGTCCGCTGCGTGCTTGGCATAGGCGAGGATCTCAGGCTGGGTCGCGTACCGTTCGGTCCAGGTCCACTCCTGCTGCAGTTCCTCGTCCCAGGAGTAGGAGTAGTCCAGGCTCTCGACGTCGCAGCGCAGCCCCGGATAGCGATTCCAGTACCAGGTCCCGCCCACATCCGAGCCGCGCTCGACGGCGACGACGCTCCTGCCCTCGCGAAGCAGTTGGGCGAGCGCCGCCATTCCCGCGAATCCCGCACCGACCACCAGGACGTCGATCCGCTCCGTGCCGCTCATGCCGCTGCCTCCGCCTCGACGCGGGCCTGCACGAACTCGGCGATCTCGGCGATCGCCTCCCTGCCTTCGCTGAGCATGAACGCGAAGAGCGGCCAATCGTGCACCATCCCCGGCCAGACGTGCAGCCGCACGTCGACGCCTGCCTCCGCCGCGCGCGCGGTCAGCCGCAGCGAGTCGGAGAGCAGGATCTCGCTCTCGCCGTGATGGATCGACAGGGGTGGCAGACCGGCCAGCTCGGCGAAGACCGGCGAGGCGCCCGGATCGCTCGGGTCAGCCCCGGCCAGGTAGTGCGCTGCGGCTGCGGACAGCCCCTCGGCGTCCAGACTCGGATCGGCCTCGGCCTTGCTGCGCACGGTCGAGCCCGACAGGGTGAGATCGGCCCATGGCGATATCAGGAAGGCCCCGGCCGGCAGCTCCGCTCCCTCATCGCGCAGTCTGGCCAGCGTCGCGACCGCCAGGCCACCGCCGGCCGAATCACCGCCGAGTACGATCCGGTCGGCGGGCACCCCCTCTCCCAGCAGTCCCCGGTAGACGGCGACTGCGTCGTGCAGCGCCGCCGGATACGGATCTTCGGGCGCGAGCCTGTAGTCGGCCGAGAACAGGGCGACGCCCGCCTGCGCCGCGATCGATGCGGCGAGCTGCCGGTAGCCGGTCGAGGAGCCGAGCGTGTACCCGCCACCGTGGAGGTACAGCAGCACACCGTCGCCGGGGCCGTCCGCCCAGAGGCCGGAGACGCCGCCGATGGTGCGGGAGGTCGTCTGCAGCGATTCGTCCTGAGGGAACGAGGTGAGGAGCGCGTCGAAATTCACCCGCTCGCTGGTCGGAGGGGCGGTGAAGTCGACACCTCCCTGGGACAGGATGTCTCTGAGTTGAGCGATCTCCCGAGCGGTCATCGCGGATCCTTCCGATCAGGCCGCCACGTCTTCGTGGCCGAACTTGCCTACGATCGAGGATCCGCCACCAGCCCCTCCCGCGTATCGGAATCCCCGGCACGGCGATGCGAATCTGCTGCACGCTCGACGCCGCGCTGCGTCGCGGCCCACGCCCCCGGCGTGATCCCGAACCGCTCTCGGAACTGCCGCCCGAAGTACCCGTGGTCGGCGAACCCCCACCGCACGGCGACCTGCGCCACCGTCAGGTCGCCGAGCCTCGGATCCGCCAGCTCCCGCCTGGCCCCCAGAAGCCGGCGCTCCTTGATCCACGCGCTGACGCTCGCTCCTGTCAGGCGGAAGACGTTGTAGAGGTGCCGCACCGAGATGAAGTGCGCCTCCGCGATCGAGGCAGGATCCAGTCCCGGATCCGTCAGATGGCCGTCGATGTGACGCAGTACCCGCAGGAGGAGCACGGTCCGCTCAGCGCGCTCACCGATGGCGGACACCTCCAACTGCTCCGCCACGAACGCAGAGACCAGATCGAGGAAATTCTGCGCGACGAGCTCACCCGAGGTGCCGGCGAGAAGCTGCAGATTCGCCGCCAGGCCGTGCACGTAGGAGCCCATCAGCACCCCGAGACCTTGGTCCTCTCCGAACGGATGGGCCGTGAGCTCCCCGGTGATGCCCGGCGGCAGAGACAGCGCGGTCTTGGGGAACATCGCCACGATGAACCGGTAGTCCGTTGCGAACTCCAATTCATACGGCCTGCCGGTGTCGTATACGGCGATTGACCCGGGGGCGAGGGTGAGTTCGCGATCACTCTGCCGCATGACCCCGTGTCCGTGCACCTGGAAGCTCACCTTGTAGTAGTCGCGGGCCACCCCCGTGATCCGTTCCGGTGTGCGTTCGACACGATGCGGCGATGCAGTGATGTCGGTGAGCCGAAGGTCGGGTCGGCCCACCGCGGCGATATGACCCCCAAACTCGTGGCTCTGGTCCGGCAGGATCCGCAACGGCGGGAAGAGGACATCGACAAGCGTGCGCCACCGCGAGAGGTTCTCCGGACGCCCGGCGTCGAGCTTCAGCGATACCGGAGCAACGTCCTGCAGCGTCATCATCGACCTCCTCGTCGACCAGGGCTCCCACAGCCGTGAGAACAGAGGTTACTCCTCCATCCTACGAAGACGGCCTCGAGCGTCCGCCGATGGGTTACCGGCATTGATCCGACCGCTCTTCCCGCCGGTACCGGTTCCAGATCTCGTCGATCCGGCGGGCACGTCTCTCTCAGTGCAGAATGGCGATCTCCTGCCTGAGCCGTGCACGGCTCGCCGTTCGAGGATCGAACGCAGGCACTCGAGGTCGGTGCGGCGGCCGGCACGACTCGCGCCGAGCCCGGCGTTCTGATGCGGCCGGCACGTTTACATCCCGGCCGTACTGGGGAAGGATGTAAGCATGGATGACGAGGGCTTTCTCACCGCAGATCTTGCTCGCGCTGCTCGTGCCTTCACGAAAGTGTCGACGCGCACCATCGCCGAGTCGGCCGGCCTCTCGAAGGAGCAGGTGCGCTCCTTCGAGCAGGGCACGATCGACCTGCCGGCCGAGGACAAGGTGCGGTTGAAGCAATCACTCGAGAAATACGGTGCGCTGTTCATCCCCGAGGATGAGCATGGCGGCTACGGGGTGCGCCGCAAATACCCTCGTGAGAAGCTGCTCAAGCTGAACACCTGGGAGGGCGAGGGCGGCCACCCCGCGTGAAGGCCTTCTGAGCGCCGGCACACGAACCGGATTCGGTCACGAGCGGCGGCGGGCGCGACGGTGGCTCCGGGATCGCCGCCCGTGAAGGGGGCCGACCACGAGCCGAGCAGCTCGCACGCTCTACATCACGTAGAAGATCCCCCGGCCCTCGGGGCAGCGCACGAGCCCGTTGCGAATGAGCTCGTCTACGTGAGGTGGGCGACGAGCCAGTCTATGACCGTCGGGCCCACCGGCCCACGGCCCATGTGTCCGCCCTCGAACAGGCGCGCCGTCTTCGGATCGCCGCGCTCGAGCGCCAGATGGATGTCGGTCGCGTCATTCTGCTGGTCGTCCTTGCCGTTGACCAGCAGCAGCGGGGCGCAGGCCCGGTCGAGCACCCCCTGGTCGAGCAGCGATAGCTCTGGGCAGCGGGCGATGTAGTCCTCGAAGGTGCGCTCGCCGAAGATGCGCGCACGCGAGGGCCCTAGGTCCATCAGGTAGGTGGACGCGGACCGCGACTTTTCCTGCCACTCCGGCTGGAACGTGCGATGGATGCCGCCACCCCAGTTGACGGCAGCGCGCAGGCGGTCACTGTGCGTGTGGGCAAGCTTGGTCGACCAGTAGCCACCGAACGACTGCCCCACAACGCCGACCCGAGTCTCATCGAGGTCGCTCTGTGCGATCCAGTCGAAGACCGGATCCCACATGCGCTCGGCGTCGGCACTGGCATACACCGGCGCCTCGCCGACACCCGGCATGTCGATGTGGATGGTCGCCACACCACGCGCCCGCAGCGTTCCGGTGCGCACGTAGCTCTCTTCCTTCCACATGTCGATGCCGCCCCATACGATCGCCACGGGCACGGGGCCATCGACAACCGGCGGACGCACGACATAGAAGACGACCTCGCTGCGGCCCTCACGGTCACCTTCTGCGAACGGCACCGCGACCCGCTCCAGCGCCGGATCGTCAAGAGCGACCGCACGTAGGAAGTACTCCCGCGAGTGGTCGTAGGCAGCCTGCTTGGCTGGGTGCACGGGTGTCGGGAATCGTGCCACGAACGCGAACTGATACGCCTGCCACCACGCCTCGCGGGCGTCGTCCTGACGATCGTCGTGCTCGAAAGCCTCCGCCGTGGCAGCGAACCGGTGCGCGACATCGAGCCAAGCTGCCGCCCAAACCTCAGGCTCGAGATCAGTCAGTCCGTCCACGACCGAACGTGCGGCCTCGACATCGATCGCGTTGAACGGGTGCGCACGCTCTTCGAGGTGCGCGTACAGCCACTCGCGGGCGTTCTCCACCGACCGTATACCGGTCACCGGATCGATACCCTGCACCGCTACCGCTGCCATCAGACCTCCTTGCCGGGCACGGGAGGGAGTTCCCGCTGGGAACTAGTATCCAATGGTCCATGAAATATGTCAAGATTGACATGTTTATGTATATCTATTGCTTGAGAGGCTCCCCATGAAACTTGCTTCATTCCACTTCGAAGGCCGGGACGACGTCGGCGTCGTCCGCCCGGACGGCGTCGTCCCTCTGCGCTCTCTGCACCCCGAGGCCCCCACGACCATGCGCGAAGCACTGGTCTGGCTGCAAGAGCACCGGGATGAGAGCGCCGCCCCAGATGTTTCCGCGATTCCGCTCGATGCCATCCGATTGCTGCCCGTCGTGCCCGACCCGCAGGCTATCTGGTGCGCTGCGCTGACCTACCTCAGCCATGTCCGCGAGGGCGGAGACCGGCCGGTTCCGGACTATCCGCTCTTCTTCTTGCGGGTCGCTAACAGCCAGATGGGCCATGACGAGTCGATGCTCGTGCCGTCGGTGTCTGCGCAGCTCGACTATGAGGGCGAGCTCGCATTAGTGATCGGCACGCGCGGTCGCGATATCCCGATCGAGAGCGCCCTCGATCACGTCGCGGGCTACTCCTGCTACAACGACGGGTCGGTGCGCGACTGGCAGCGGCACACCTCGCAGATCACGATGGGCAAGAACTTCGATGCGACGGGCGGCTTCGGACCGTGGCTCGTCACTCCAGACGAGTTCGCCCCCGGCTCGCAGCGCATAATCACGCGCCTGAACGATGAGGTGATGCAGGACACCACGATCGACCAGCTGCTCTTTCCGATCGAGTACCTCATCCACTACGTCTCGACCGTGTCGACACTCGAGGTCGGCGACGTGATCGTCACCGGCACCTCCGGTGGCGTCGGGCTGCGGCGCAACCCACCGGTATTCATGCACCCGGGCGATGTCGTCGAGGTCGAGATCGACGGCATCGGCGTGCTGCGCAACCCGATCGCTCTCGCCGCCCAGCCCGTCGGCGGCGGTTTCCAGGCATATCACCCCGAGTTCGCAGAAACGAGGATCCCATGACCAACGACCAGCGCCGGATCGTCACTGGACACGACTCTACGGGCAAAGCCATCTTCGTCGCCGACGGTCCGACCCCGAACGTGTGGGAGGCGCCGGACGGGGGTCCTGTCTTCGAGTTGTGGAGCCACGCCGACCTCCCCGACAACTCCGGCGAGTTCGTCGACCCGATTCTCGGGCCGGTGAGTTTCCCTCCCCCTCCGCGCGGCTCGATCCTGCGGATCGTCGACTTTGCCCCCCGCGCCCCGGGTGACCAGGTCCACATGCATCGCACCCCATCTCTGGACTACTGCTACGTCATCGAGGGTAGTATCGTCGCTGTGCTCGACGACGAGGAGCGCGTCCTGTCGGCGGGCGACGTGCTCATCCAGCGCGGGACAAACCATGGCTGGCGCAACGAGTCGGGCGCGCCCTGCCGCGTGCTCTTCGTACTGATCGATGCGGAGCCGTTCGACGGCGCCTAAGGGCCGCATCTTCCTAACGAAAGCCGACATGTCAGTATCGACATGTCGGCTTTCGTGCTAGATTTGGTTCGTGTCTCTCAAGTACGCGATCCTCGGGTACCTCAGCTCTGGCATGGGGTCGGGCTACGACCTCGTCCAGCAGCTCGACGGCGGCCTCGGCTGGTTCTGGGCCGCCTCACACAGCCAGATCTATCCCGAGCTGCGGCGGCTGGAGACGGCTGGCCTCATCACGGGCACCGCGACAACTGTCGGCGAACGACTCGAGAAGCGCGTCTACGCACTCACCGAGAAGGGCACAGACGAGCTGCGGGCATGGACCAGCAAGGCACCGGAGTACCGCCCCAACCGCGATCCCGAGCGGCTGCAGCTGATCTTCTCCGACAGCAACGGCGTCGACGCCATCCGTCATCACCTCGAAGCCCATCTAGAGCACTTCACGAACCGGCGCGCCCAGGTGCTCGAGACGCGCGATCGCATCCTGTCCGGCCAGCACGCGCGTGTGCAGCAGCGACTCGATTCGAAAAGCGAATCCGAACGCGCCGCCACCATGCTGCTGCGCGACCTTGCCTACAGCGGCGACCTGCGGCGGGCCGAGCTCGAGATCGCGTGGGCGACCGACGCGCTCGTCCGTCTCGACGAGTTAGCGCAGGCGCAGGCGGCGGAACAGGGTTCCTCGTCAGCGCGGCCTGCCAAGGCGTGAGACCGAGCACCTCGGCACGGTGCGGATGTCGCATTGGAGCGCGGATCCACATGTGCGGGTGGCACGGAAGTGTGGATCCGCGCTCCAGTGTGTGGATCGGTCCGCCATCTTCGCGCAGACCGATCCACTACTTCACCACGACCTCTGGCGTGACACCCGCCTGAGCGAGCGCCACCGCGCGCGCCTCGATCAGCAACTGGGTCTCGAGGGGCACGCTCGCGACGCCAAAGACGTAGCGGTCGGGCCGAAGCAGCACGGCATCCGCGTCGAACGCTTTGAACCACTGCCCGAGGGTGCCTGTCTCGTCGACGAAGTCCTGACCCGCCACGAGCACCGGAATGTCGCTGTCGTCCGGCACCACCGACGTATTCTGGGCGATGAGCATCCATTCGTTGCCCAGGAGGTCGTCAAGGCGCACCTGGTTGCCGCCTACGCCGCTGACCCAAGGCTGCGGAAAGAGCAGCCCGGTCGCCTGCGAGAGCCCGGCATCGTCGAGCACACCCGTGGTGAGGCCCGGAATAGTGTCGCGCCAGGTCTTCGCTGCCTGCGCCGGCGGGTTGCGCATGAGCTCCCGCATCCGCTCGTCGCGCGCCTGGGCTTCGACAGGGTCAAGCACACAGATGTAACGGCCATTGGCGACGGACTGCTCGATGATGGCGCGCACATGCGGCTCGCGCTCCACCTGATACGTGTCGAGGAGGTCGTCCGAAACGCCGTCCTGCAGGATTGCGCGCAGCTTCCACGTGAGATTGCGGGCGTCGCGGATGCCATGACACATGCCCTGCCCGTAGAACGGCGGTGTCTGGTGCGCGGCATCGCCCATCAGCAACACTCGCCCCGCGCGCCAGCGATCGGCGACGAGCGCGTGGAAGCGGTACACCGCGGCGCGCCCGATCTCGAGCCTGCCGTCCTCGAGCCATGGCGTGACCTCGTGGACGAGCTCGAGCGCCGCCTCGGGCATGCCGAGCGCCGCGCCGTCCTCGCCCGGAAGGACCATGAACTCCCATCGGCGGTGCGTACGAGGACCGGGCACATAGGTCGCGGGGCGCCGCGGGTCGCAGTACATGATCGAGTAATCCGGACCCAGGCTCTCGTCGTCGACGTCGCCGTCGACGACGACCCATGGCTCGTCGAAACCGTAGTCGGTCAACTCGATACCAAGTGCCTTGCGGATCGAACTCGTCGAGCCGTCGGCGGCGATCGCGTACCGCGCTCGCCGCTCTCGCACACTCCCGTCGCTGCCGCGAAGTTCCACCATGACATGATCGCCGACATCGCTCACTGACTCGCAGGTCCAGCCGTACAGCGCCTCGATCCCGGCGTGCTCGGCGGCGCGCCCGCGCAGGAGGGCGTCGAGCTCGGGCTGGTAGAACATGTAGTGCGGCTTCCAGCCGAGGTCGCCTTCCGTCGCCACGACCCGGAAATCGCGGATCGGTTCACCGTCGGCGCCGTTGTGGAGCGCGCCTGAGGTTGCGCGCACGCGGCCCTCCAACTCGTCGGCAATGCCCGCGAACTGGAAGATCCGCATGATGTCGGCGTCGAAGTGGATGGCCCGAGGCTTCGGGTACACCTCGGTCGAGGCATCCACGAGCAACACTGAGAGGCCCTGTCGAACAGCGAGCAACGCCGCGGTCGAGCCGACTGGCCCGGCGCCGACGATGACGACATCGATGATCTCCTCGCTCATCAGATAACCTTGGATGCCGTGTTGGTAGGGGTGGAGAAGTCGCGGAATCCTGCGGGAGGAAGCGGCCCCCACATGACACCCGACTTCTCGGCATCCGTCCACACCTCGATCTCCCACTCCTCCTCTGACTCGATCTGCAGCATGTCGGAGGTGACCTCGAGGATCGACCCGGCGGGGTCGAGGTGGTAGGTGTAGATGTTCGCGCCGATACCGTGACGGCCCGGGCCCCAGATGAAGTTCTGCCCGCGTGCGGCAAGCACATCTCCCAGCTGGGCGAGACCGCGGATGTCAGTCGTCTCGAACGCGTAGTGATGGATGCCGTTGGTTCCGGCGAACACAGCAACGGAGTGGTGGTTAGGGTTGCAGCGCAGCCAGTGTCGCTGGTCGAGGAAACTGTCCGACAGTCGGAATCCGAGGATGTCGATGAAGAAATCGCGGAATGCGCCCGGATCTTCGGCCGCAAAACTCAGATGATCGAGTGAGCCGATCACAGGGCCCGATGCTCGCGGCGACTCGTTGCGCACATGCGCCGCCCCTACGCCCAGCTCTACGGCGATGCCGTTCGGGGCGTGGATCCGCAGCGCGTCACCGGTGAGCTCGACTGCCGGCAGTGCCTCGATTCCGGATGCCGTCAGCCGGCGCCGCACCTCGGCGAGGTTCTCCGCGGTGGTGTGGAGCGCCATGAAGTCGAACTGTGCGGTCTCCGCCCGCCGGAGGATGAGGCTAGGTTCCTGCCCAGGCAGGGCAAGTGCTACCTGCGTGGGGTCCTGGCACGCGAGGTCGAGGCCGAGCACCTCCACCGCGTGCGCAGCGGACCGCTCAAGGTCCGGGACGCGGAACCCCGCACGGACCAGGTGGTGATTGAGAAGTTCCATGAATCTTCGTCCTTTCCGGAGGCGAGTGCGCTCTATGCGCCCAGGCCTAGTTGTTCACGTGCCATCGGCACGTCGGCGATGGTCAGTTCGAGTCCGGTCGCCAGCCCTACGGCACGCTCCACGAGCTGTACGTTGCTGCTCGCGAGCTCGCCGCGACGCACGTGAAGCGTGTCTTCCATGCCGGCGCGCGCGTTACCGCCGAGTGCGAGGGCGATGGCGGTGAGCGACAGGTTGTTCTTGCCGATGGCGATGATCTGCCAGATCGCCCCCTCCGGCAGCCGAGGAACGAGGGTCATCAGGTTCTCGGGGGTCGCAGCCATGCCGCCGCGCACGCCCATCACAATGCTGAACTGGAGGTCGCCCTCCAGAAGCCCTTCGTCGCGCAGGCGCAGGCACTCGTCGAGGTGGCCGGTGTCATAGATCTCGAGCTCGGGCTTGATACCGAGATCGCGCATGCGGGCGGCGAGGCGCCGCACGTCGGCCGGCGGATTGCGGAACTCGGTGCCCGCAAAACTCATCGTGCAGGGATTCAGGGTGGCCATTGCGGGTTTGAGCTCGACGAGGCGCGCCCGGTCCTCGAACGGCACCGCGAGGCCCACTCCCGTCGACAGCTGCACCAGGATCGGGCAGCGGTCCCCGATCAGGCCGACAACTCGCTCGGCGATCTTCAGATCGGCTGTCGGCCGCTGCCGCTCGTCGCGCAGATGAATGTGCGCAATAGCGGCACCCGCCGCGTGGGCGTCAGCGACCGCATCCGCAATCTCCTCCGGGGAGGTCGGCAGCGCCTGATTGTCGCTTTTCGTGGCGATCGGTCCGGTGGGCGCGACCGTGATGACGACGGGCATCGCTCAGCTCCGTTCTGGCGCGACGGCACGGTCGAGGAGAGCGGCCCCACTCGCCTCGCGACTGGGGGCGTGGGATTGCGCAATTTGAGAGAAGTACCGGAACACGCCGCGCACCTTTCATTTATATGTGAATATGAACATGTCAATAATTACATAATTGACGGAACGGTGCAACCGAGAACTACGCACCTCCACACGCAGACCACTCAGGTCACTGGGTAGCTTCGTTGATGGGTTGTGGCCGGAACAGCTCCAGCGAACCCGCCCGGCTGGGGGACTCAGTGGACTGATCCCCGTCCGCTGCGGAGCACGAACGGGGGTCAGCGACACGAGGGTTAGTTCACACCCCAGAGTTCCAGGAGTCCGCCCTGATAGTCGGCGCTACCGAACCATTCGCCGCGCGCCTGGGCCTCGGGCGTGAGGCTCAGCGTTCCGACATTGCCTGCGTCGAAGATGCGACGGAAGGGGAGGTCAAGGTTCTGGATCGCCTCCTCACCGGTCGCGAGACGAATCGCAGCATCCGCCATGTACCACGCCAATGCGTCGGTGTTGTACCCGATACTCGCACCGACGCCGCCGCCGGACTGGATGTCCTGCAGGGCAGCGAGCGATCCATCGACGCTGACGACCGTGATGTCGTCGCGTGCGGCCGCCTGAATGCCCTGTGAGACGGCGGGCAGAAGCTGCTCGAACTGCGCCTGGATATAGGTGATTTCGGGATTCGACACCAGCGCGGAGCTGATCAGACTCGGGAGCTTATCGAACTGCCCGGAGTTAGTCTCAATCACTTCGACGACGCACTCGGTGCAGTCCTCTTCGTAGACCGCGAGGATACCGCGATCCGCCCACGTCGTCGTGGCCGGTGAGTCGGTGAGCTTGACCACGAGAGCCTTAGCCTTCGCATCCGAGTCGGCGATGACCCAATTGGTCGCCCAGGACTGAAGCAATACGTTATCTGCCGTGACATACGCGATCTCGGTGGGTGCGCCCTCACCCGCGGACGTCGTGATCCCCTGCACCCACGGAATGCCCTCTGTCGCGAGCTGCTCGAATGCAGCCGACGCGAACTCCGGTACCAGCCCAGCCGTGATGACGGCAGCGGCATCAGCGTCAACCGCCTGACCGATGCAACTGGCGATGTCAGCGGGGTTGAGCTTCGCGTCGCAGACCTGGACGGTGACATCGACATTGCCCAGCGCCGTGGTGACACTGTCGCCGATGCTGTTCAGCAGGGGCGCCTGCAGGGTCGCCGGAATAAAGTAGACCGTCTTGCCCGCCAAGGCGGCTCCATCCACCGCGGGACCGGGAGCGGTGAACTCATCGACCGCTCCTGTGTGTGCCGCCACGACCTCGGCAGCGGCTTGGGCTTGAGGGCTTAGTTCAGCGGTGGAGGCGGCGGACCCACTCGGGGCGGGGTCCGAACCAGAGCAGCCGACGAGGATGACCAGGCTTAGGGCGGCGGCGGCGACGCCCAGAGCACGAGCTGTTTTGTTCATGGTGTTACTCCTTCTTAGTGTGGGTTGGATGACGGACGGGTGGGACCGTTGTGGGGTTCACCCTGTGACTCGCCGTTGAAGCAGGTAGGAGATGGTGACAGCAAGGATGAGGGCGACACCATAAAACACGTCGGTGATCCAGCCGGTGAGACCGAGCAGTTGTAGCCCGAACACGCCAGTGATGAGGAAGTACGCTGCGATCAGCATGCCGATGGGGTTGAAGCGACCGGGGATAACTGCGACGGTGCCGAGAAACACGGCGGCAAAGGTCGGCAGCAGGTAGGTCGCGGCGGAGGCGGGGTTGAACCCGCCGTTGCCGATGGCGATCACGACCCCGGCAAGGCCGGACAGCAGCGCACTGGACAGATACGCGCCCACGCGAACGCGGGCTACGGCGATACCGGCGAGGGCAGCGACGGCACGGTTGGAGCCCACGAAGGTCATGTGCCGGCCGGTCGGGGTGGCTCCCATAATGTAGGCAACGAGAATCACGAGGATCACCCCATACCAGAACAGCAGGGGTAGTTCGAGAAACCGCGCCGTAGATAACGCACCCAGTTCAACCGGCAATCCACTGACGGTCGTCCCACCGGACAACAGGAACGCCAGGCCTCCGGCGATTGACCAGGTTCCCAGGGTCACGACCACCGAGTTGATCCCGATGCCGACGACCAGCGCAGCGTTGATGGCGCCGACGAGTACTGCAAGACCCAGTGCGGCGAGGATCGCCAGAGGGACGGGCCAACCGTGCAAGACAGCCAGCGACGGCAACGCCACGGCGGAGATGCTGAAGATTCCCGCGAACGATAGATCGAACTCTCCGACCGCCATAGTAATCACGACCCCCAAGCCGAGTAGCACGACGGGGGTGATCTGGCTGAACACGGTACGCAGCGCAGCAATCGGGCTGACGTCTCCCGGTACGAGCGCGACCAGGATCAGCAGCATCACGATCCACAGCAGGACCAGGGCGTACCGCGACAGGATGTTCATCGCGATTCTGCGGGCCGGGGAGACCGGCTTGACCACCGTCGCAGACGTCGTGGTGAGGGGCGTGTCGGTCATCGATCGGTTCCTTCCGAGTCCTGAAAGATTGCAGAGAAGATGTCGTCGGAGGTGAAGGGCCGGATCAGCTCATGGGACACCCTGCCCTCCTCCAGGACGTAGACGCGATCGCACACGGCGGCGAGGTCATCGACCTCAGAACTGCACAGCACCACGGCCGCGCCGTCGACCGCCGCCTGTCGGGTCGCGCGCAGCACCGCCGACCGGGCACCGACGTCCACCGCCTGGGTCGGGTCATCGAGCACCAGCACCGCCGGATCTCCCAGCAGCCACTTGCCCATGAGGACCTTCTGCTGGTTGCCGCCCGAGAACGTCGCGACGGCTGCCTGTCGGCGCGGCGGCGTCACAGCGAACCGGTCGAGCACCGCGTTGGTCTCCGCCTTCTGCCACCCCAACCCGATCCACCACGGTTTCCCTCGCCGGCGCAGGTGCGGTAACGTCACGTTTTCCTGGACGGTCAGCTCCGTCGCCAAGCCCTTGCCGTGCCGATCTTGGGGGATGTAAGCGACGCTGGCTCGCAGCGCCTTCGCAACGGTCGTCGTCTCCAACGGCAGCTCCGTCCCATCGACGACAACCGTTCCAGACCCGGTATGCGTCCCGGTCACCAACGATGCGAGATTCGCCAGGCCCGAATCCACCGTGCCGGTGAACCCGACGACTTCGCCACGCGCGCACCGAGCCGTGACGGACCGCACCCTGCCGCCCCGAACGGCCCGCAACTCGAGACCGCCCTCGCGGATGTCGCTGGGCATGGTCTGTGCGAAATCATCGAGTTCGCCGTCGCGTCCCAACACCAGTCGTGTCAGTGCCGCCTCGTCCAACTCCGCCGTCGGAACCCCCATTTTCACGACTCGGCCGTTCCGAAGGGCCGTCACCCGATCGGCGATCGCCAGCACCTCCGACAGGTTGTGACTGACGATGATCACCGACGCTCCCTGAGAGCTCAGCAGGCGGATCATGTCGTAGAAGTCATCGAGCGCCTCGTACGGAATCGCGCGCGAGGATTCGTCGAACACAACTACACCCGTGCCTGGTTGCCGGTCCTGCAGTGCCCGCGCGACCGCCACTCCGACACGCTCGCTCGGGCGCAACCTCTTGACAGGGGTCTCCGGCGAGATGTGTCCCAAGTGAAGGAACTCCAGGGTTTCCCGCACCGCTGCGGCGTCCTTTTTCTTGTCGATCCACCCCGTGAACCGATGTGTCGAGTGCCGACCCACACGCACGTTCTCCCGAACAGACAGATCCGGAACCAGGCCGAGATCCTGGTGCACGAACGCGAGCCCCTCACCATGCAGTCGGGCGGGATCGACCGGGGTGCCGATTCGGCGACCGTCGACGAAGACCTCCCCGCCAGGGTCGGCTCGGTACACTCCACTGATCAGTTTGATCAACGTCGACTTGCCCGACCCGTTCTGTCCAATCAGCGCATGAACCTCGCCCGCCCGCGCCGTGAGGTTCGCGTCTCGCAACACCGTCACCCCCGCGAATGTCTTCGACAGTGACCGCACCTCAAGTCGCGGCACGACATCAACCGCCTCCGACGCCCTGTTGGATGCCGTGGCATCGTTGGCTCCTCCATCACTCACCGCTGCACCTCCTGTGCCATCCGACTCTCGACCAATTCACAATTCATGACAATCTGTACATGTAAAAATTTTTCTTCAGACAGTGAAGAACCATAAACAAACTGGGTTGGCCTCTATGGAGCGCCGCCCCCTCGCATCAAGCGGGCTGAGCCATCAATCCATGGCACTGGTCGATGAGTGCATGAGACTCCCGATGCATGCGATTTTGCTCCAACTGCGCGATCCGCTCCGACGTCTTCACCAACGTGGAGCACCGCTCGAATCGTCGTTCGGTGAATGCGCGCAGTGCTTGATCGACAGCGGGGGTACGGTCGAGTTCCTCTGCGAGCACCGCGGCGTCCTCGATAGCCAGAGCAGCCCCGCTGGCCATCTGCGGGGAAGGGGCATGACTCGCATCGCCGACGATGACCACCCGATCGACATTCCAGGAGCTCTCGACGATGACCGTCTGCGCGAAGCGGCGAACGACACCATCTGAGTCGCGGATCGCTTCGCGAAGCTCGCCCGCGAGACCGGTGAACGGCTCGAGTTGCACGTGCATACGGGCAGCGAGGAACTCATCCGCGATGATCTCGCGCGGAGCCCCGTTCTCGGTATAGAACACGTAAGCCGACTCCGCGCCGATCGGCACGACACCCATCTGGCGGTCTTCCAGGGAGAAAGTGTTGATCCCAGTCACCCACGCGGGGCGTGGAATCCTCGCCCGCCAGACCGCCTGGCCTGTGTAGCTCAACGACGTGGTGATGCCGAGAAGTTCGCGCACCCGTGAGCGGATTCCGTCGGCACCGACCACTAGATCGGCCAGACGGCCGCCACCGTCCTCCAGACCCAGTCGGACTCCGTCAGCCCCATGCTCGATGCTCGTCACATTGGATCCGTATGTGATCGAGACACCGAGCCGCCGAGCCTCTTCAACGAGTGTCCGTTGGAGCGCAGGTCGCGAGATTCCCACCATCGCAGGGGCATCCGGCCCGAGGAGCCGAGGCGGCTCGATCTCGACGGAATCGCCTGTTGGTTCCCAGTTCGTGATCCGGGTCATCCCGTATCCGGTCGCGATCATCTTCCCGTCCAGCTCCAGTGTGCGCAGCGCCCTCAGCGAAGGTCCTGTCAGAGCCAGTCCCCACCCCGCCGTGAGACCATCGGGACTGAGCTCGAGGATCTCTACTACCCAGCCGCGTCTGGCGAGTGCGACCGCCGTCGCCAGTCCGGCGATACCTGCCCCGACGATTACAGCGACTCGTTTCGATACTCTGTCCATCAGCAGCCCTTCCACTTGTTCCACGTCGTTCATTTGTTCCACGTCACAGCTAGCTCAGCTGCGACACCATCCAGTCGGTAACCGTGGCGCCGACTGGCCCCGTTCCCATGTGCCCGCCGGGGAACAGTCGAACTGTCTTCGGGTCGCCGTGCTCCAAGGCGAGGAGGATGTCGGTCGCATCCGATTGACGGTCATCCTGTCCGTTTATCAGCAGCAGCGGGCTCGAAGACAGGTCGAGGACTCCCTGGTCCACGAGGGAGAGTTCCGCACAGCCCGCGAGCCAGTCCTCGAAGGTCCGCCCGGCGAAGATGCGCGCGCGAGCGGCATGAAGCTCCATGATCGAGGACGTCGCTACCCGAGATCGCTCCTGCCACGCGGGCTGGAAAGTGTGGTGGACTCCACCGCCCCAGTTCACTGCGGCGCGAACCCGATCACAGTGCGTGTGAGCCAGCTTGGTCGCCCAGTACCCTCCGAATGACAGCCCCAGCACTCCCAGCCGATCGGAGTCGAAGTTGCTCGAACTGATCCAATCGATCACCGGTGTCCACATCCGCTCCGCATCCACTCCAGCAAGAAGGGGCGACTCCCCAACGCCCGGGATATCAACGTGGACGGTCGCCACTCCGCGCGCACGAAGATCCGCTGTGCGAACGTAGGTCTCCTCTTTCCACATGTCGATGCCCCCAAAAACGATTACAACCGGAGGCGGGGCGATGGTCCTGCAGAGCGGATGGGCGACGTAGAAGGGGACGTCTCCACGACCTTCGCGGTTCGGGTCCTCGATGGTCACCTCGACCCGCTCGATCGGCGGCTCATCGAGTGAGACGGCCTTCAGGAAGTACTCGCGCGACACATCGTATGCCTCAACTTTGGCTGGATGCATCGGCGCCGGAAAGCGTGCGACGAACGAGAACCGATACGCCTGCCACCATGCTTCGCGAGCCTCTGCCGGAGCGCCGGCCCGCTCGCACCGCTCCGCCTCTTGGGCAAACTCGTCCGCAGCTGCGAGCCACGCGTGTGCCCATGGTCCCGGTTCGATGCTTGTTAACGCGGAGATCACCGATCGTGCGGCATTCACGTCGATCGCGTCAAGGGGGTGTGCGCCATCGTCCAGGTGCGCGTGGAGCCACCGCTGCATCCCTTCGATAGACGAGGTGACCGTGAACTGCTCCGTCGCATTGCTGGCTTGCATCCCGCCCATCCTCCTCGACTTGCCTAGAAGGCAGTATGCGACATAAATCAAGACATGTCAAAATTTACATGTCATAAGAGGATCCTAGCGACCGTCTCTTCGTGGATCCGACCCGCACGCAGGAAAATAGTCCGCATCCACGCGTGCGCTGCGTCAGAGCGATGAATCGGATGCCACCACAAAGCGTTCACGAGGGGCGCCAGTGCCACCGGAGGTTCGACGGCGACAAGCCCGTTGAGTGACGGCATTGATGCAAGCAAGCCGCGTTGGAGCAAGCCCAACCTGGTAGTTCCCCGTACGAACATCGGCAGAGCTTGGAAACTCTCGACCGTCAACTCGATATGCGGCTCAATCCCGAGGTACTGCAATTGCCGCGACGCAGGAGTAGAGGAGGTTCGACTCTGGAATGCATGAACCCACGGCGAAGCCGCGAAGTCCTCGACGGTCAGGCCCCGCGTGATGACATCGTTATCCGAATCCGCGACGACCATCCATTCGTCCTGCCACAGGTCAAGGAACGGCAGATCCGTGATCATCCCGTGCGGGATGATCAGCGCATCGACCGAGCGAAGGCGCTCCTCGGCTTCATCCACGACCGCGGCGTGCTGCA
The DNA here is from genome assembly GCA_048516985.1 of Leucobacter sp. Lineage (GTDB taxonomy): Bacteria > Actinomycetota > Actinomycetes > Actinomycetales > Microbacteriaceae > Leucobacter. Next base: position 170,535 of record CP183188.1, read on the forward strand.
GAAAGAACCGGAATCGCACACCAGGCGCCTCTAACGACGCGAGCCGGGCAGCGACTGGCGCGACAGTGAACAACGCGTAGTCGGACATGTACACGGAGAACTCGCGGGTTGAGGTCTCGGGGTCCCAGTCGCCCTGCTCCTCGAAGATCCGGCGCGCACTCTCCACAGTCGCGGACACCTGATCGACAAGTTTCACCGCGAGCGGGCTCAGATCATGGCTGTTCCCGCGCCGGACGAGCAGGGGGTCACCGAAGTGGATCCGCAGCCGCGCCAGCGACGAGCTCAGCGAAGGCTGGCTCAAATGGAGTCGCTGCGCCGCTCGGCTGACACTCCGCTCACTCAGGAGCGCGTTGAGATGGGTCAGCAGGTTGAGGTCGAGTCGCGAGATAGAACCTTGCTTGGGCATGGGACCCCCTTCCTTCGCTCCACGGTTGGGAATAAGTTATCAGCTCTGTCTATATCGGAGTTAGTGAATACCCACTTCCCGGATGTCTCCGGGGGGAGCAACGTAGAGGGTGCCAATACTGACCGACAAGAAAGATTCAATGATGAGCAAACTCCTCTCACACCTGTCCTACCTGGAAATGACGAGCCCGAATGTCGAGGCTTCCGTCAATTTCTACGTCAACCAACTCGGTCTCACCGTCGTCGATCGTCGGGGCGACTCGGTCTACCTCCGCTGCTGGGGCGACTACTACTCGTACTCTCTCATCCTCTCCCCCGGAGCCGAACCCGGCATGGCAACCATGGCATTTCGAACCGCAACCGCGGAGGCTCTCGAAGAGGCTGCCGCCCGCGTCGAGGCCGCCGGCGTGCACGGCGAGTGGCTCGACAATGTTCCGCATATCGGTCGCGCCTTCCGCTTCACAGGCCCGTGGGGTCACTCGATGACGCTCCACTGGGACGTGACGCGTCATCACGACACCGAGGGCGATACCGCCTCGATCTTCCCCGACCGCCCGTCACGCCGCCCCCGATTCGCCGGCGCACCGCGTCAGCTCGACCATGTCACAGTCGCCGCGAGCAGCGTCGACGATTTCGCCAAGTGGTACAACGAGATTCTCGGCTTCCGCATCATGGCGAGAACCGTGCTCGACGAGGCACCGATCTCCGTGTTCTCGGTACTGACGAACAACGAGAAGTCTCACGATCTGGGAGTCGTGCTCGATGGATCAACCCGGGCAGGTCGAGTCAACCATCTCGCCTTCTGGGTGGACTCGCTCGATGAACTGTACCTCGCGGCAGACCTCCTCGACGAGAACGGCACCAGGATCGAGTACGGTCCGTCGGTACACGGAATCGGAGAGCAGAAGTACCTCTACGTCCGTGAGCCCTCGACACTGCGAATCGAGCTGAACACCGGTGGCTACCGCAACTATGTGCCGGACTGGACTCCAAACACCTGGAAGCCCTCTCTCGGATCGCTCAACATGTTCCGCAACAGCAGCATGCCGATGTCGATGACCGAGTCCTTCCCTGCTGCGGATGGACCCAGCGCGACGGAGGAAGGCGTACCCGAGGAACTGCGAGAGGCGCTCATCAACCCGTACAAGCACGCTGGCTGAAATCCAGCTCTCCTATCCGTGCAGAACGCTCGGCTGGAACATCCCAGCCGAGCGTTCTGCACGGACGGCCATTGAGCTTCTATGCTCTGCCCGTGGCGTGCCCCGTGCCCAATTAGGGGTGAAGCTCACTAACGGCTAAGCGTGTATGCGCACCGCTGAACTACTTCTTAAAATAGGAAACTACTCACATGTAAGTATTGACATAATGCTCCATCGTGAGGCAGGCTACGAATCGTGCAGATCGCACGAGTGTCAATGACGACCAAAGGAGCCGGAGATGACAGCAACGATGATCCGCCCCGAGACCAATCTTGATCTGTTTGGCGCAGATTTTGTGAAGAACCCCTTTCCGTTCCTTGCGCAGTTGCGCGAGCAGGCGGCGGCGGTGTACTGCACGAAATGGGATTTTTTCGTACTGACTCGCTACAGCGAGATCAAAGCCGTGGCAGCAGACTGGAAAACCTTTACGTCTTCCAAGGGTGTTGCTCTGACACCAGAGATCAATAATGTGATCTCTGGTACTATTCTTTCCCTCGACCCCCCTGCACACACAGTTGTTCGTGAGGTGCTCAGTGAGCAGCTTGCTCCACGTGGGCTCGGCAAGATTCGTGGGCGGATCTCCGACTACGCGCAACGTATCGTGGCAGAACAAGTTGCACTCGGTGAATTCGATGCTGTCACTAGAATTTCACGCGTATTCCCCATCAATGTCGTCGCAGATCTCGTTGGTCTCCCCGAAGAAGGGCGAGAAAAGCTGCAGCCGGGAGCTGATGCCACCTTTGCTGGAATGGGGCCTTTCGGAGACTACCTCATTGAGCACATGGAGGAGATGGCCGCATATCACGAGTGGCTCGACGGAATGGGTGATCGGAACAAGCTTCTCGCTGATGGGTGGGGGGCGAAGATTATGGATGCGGTTGATGCCGGCACCATCACACATCTCGAAGGTACCCGTCTCATCAACGGTTACCTCACTGCGGGAATGGATACCACGGTGAATGCGATCAGCGCAATGTTCCGCCTCTTTGCCGAACGCCCTGAGATCTGGGCCTCGCTGAAAGCTGATCCTCTGCTCGCTGCCCCGATTTTCGAAGAAACGTTGCGTTGGCATTCACCGGTCGTAGGCTTCTGGCGTGTAGCGACACGCGATGCGATGATCGGTGATGTGGTGATTCCTCAGGGGTCGAAGGTCATGCTCAACTGGGCGGCGGCAAATCACGACCCAGAGAAGTACGAGAACCCTGAAGATTTTCAGCTCCACCGAAACTCCCTCGACCACGTCGCTTTCGGCTATGGCCCACACGGGTGCGCCGGGCAAGGTCTTGCCCGTATGGAAGTCATAGAGCTTTTGCGTGCTCTTGTTGAGCAGGTCGAAACGATTGAACTTGCTGGCGATGTGGTCCAGAGCATGAACCCGATCGTGCGTGGTCTAGATTCGGTGCCGGTCCGTGTCACGGCAGCTACGTAGGGAGGGAAGATGATGCAGATTGATGTGAATCTCACTGCGTGCGAAGGTCATGGGTTGTGTGCCCAAGTTGCGCCGCAGGTCTATGAGATCGATGACGAAGGGTATGTGCGCGTGCAGGTTGACGTCATCACGGCAGACCTGGCCACTGCGGCCGCAGCGGGGGCGGCTGTGTGCCCTGTAGCAGCTCTGCGGGTCGCCGAGAATCCTGATGAGAACGAAGACGGAGTGAATCGATGACTCAGCCAGATGGTAGTTGGAACATCATCATTGCAACACCGATGGGACGTCAGGAGGTTACTCTCGATATCGAGACTGCGGCCGCGTTGCTCACTGGCACTGCGACCACCGCCCATGAAGGGGTGATTGATCTGCACGAAGGCACCTGGGACGGGCAGGTGCTCGTCTGTAAGGTGGACCTGAAGAAGCCACTACCGTTGACCGTAACCTACAAACTCGAGATTTCCGACGACCAGATCTCCGGCACAGCCAAAGCAGGCCCGTTCCCTGCGTCGAAGGTAACTGGCTCGCGCGCCTGAGATGCAGGAGGGAAGCCCGAGAGTGACCCTGTGACGCGCACGGCTGAAATGCGGGTGCGGGCGTTCTGCCTACTCAGGCGCATGCGTGCTGCCAACCATAGCTCGCATCCGCGCTACCGGAATCCGATAGTTCATTGCGGCAACCGCGGTCGTCATATCGCCCTCTAACCAGTTCAGGAGCATGCTGCGGCCAGCGGGTTTTTCTCTGGCCTCGAAGGGCTCACCATTGAGTGGTAGCTCCCCAGCGATCTTGACGTCGAGGCCAAATTGCTCAGTCCAGAAATAGTGATCAGGAGTGTGCGTGTAGGAATGTGGGTCCAATAGGGACAGGGCGGCAGTGCGAGCCTGAACGATTGCATTGCTCCAGTGAGGCGTACGCATCAGCACTCCAGAAGGCATTTCGCGTATGGCAACATCGCCCGCGGCGACAATTCCGGGCGCCGCCAGACAGTGTTCGTCGACGTTGACACCGCCCTCTATCCTGAGGCCAGATTCTGCAAGCCACTCGGTGTTAGCGATGTCTCCGACTGCTGATATGACGAGGTCAGCAGACAAGAGTGTCCCATCGCCGAGTCGCACGCCAGAGACCGGGGTGCCGTTGAGCTCGACTGGGCCATCTGTGACCGTGAACCGAACACCTGCCTCTTTAGCGACCTCAACAATGTACGACGAGAGCCAGGTTCCGAGTAACTGCGATAGTGGTGGCCTGTGAGTGACGACGGTGACCGTAATGCCGCAGTCGATCAAGGTTGAGGCGATTTCCATCCCCAAGAAGCCTCCACCGATGACGATAGCGCTTGTTATCAGTGGCAGTTTTTCGGCGAGGTCAGTGGCATCCTGCAGACAGCGTACGACGTACTCCCCGGGTTGGTCTGGTCGGGCCAGCCTGCGAGCTCTAGCGCCTGTTGCGATGACCAGCCCGTCATACGAGAGAGATGAGTGGTCTGCAAGAATGACCTCACGTTCGTTCGTGCACAGGCCAATTGCCTTGCTCGCGAGGCGTATGTCTACATCGTCAGGTAACCCGGTCAGCATCACACTTTCAGTGGACTGTGTGCCAGCGAGCAATCCCTTTGAGAGCGGCACTCGTGAATACGGCGGGGAAGCTTCATCGCTCAGAAGGGTGAGATGGCCGCTCCACCCAGCACTTCTGAGTGTGGATGCTGCCGTGACTCCGGCGATCGATCCTCCAACGATAACGATACGTTCCAGTTTCACAGGCTGTTCCTTTGCATCTTTGACGGAGACAGATGAGGTGCAGTGGCAATGATCGAATGTGCGATCATTGCAGGTTCCAAGGTTGGTGCTTAACAGTGAATGCCGTTGATCGCAGCGTCTGCACGAACCCAAATAATATATTACATGTCATTTATTACATGTCTATCATGTGATACTTTACCCGTGTGCCCTACAAATATGCGATTCCCGGCTATCTCAGCTCCGGTGAAGGATCAGGTTATTATCTTGTTCGGCAGCTCGATGGCGGTCTGGGGGCGTTCTGGGCCGCTTCGCGGAGCCAGGTTTACTCTGAACTCAAACGACTGGGGGGTGCTGATCTGATCTCAGGAACAGCCACGACGGTCGTTGGAAGACTTGAGATGCGTGTCCGTAGCCTGACCCCAGGAGGTGCTTCATGTCTGCAGACGTGGACCAACAGGAAGCCAGAATATCGACGCAATCGTGACCCGGAGCGATTACAACTGATTTCCTCCGATAGCAGCAGCATGGGGATGATTCAACGCCACTTCGAAGCGCATCTTGAGCACTGCACGATTCGACGCAGTCGTGCTTTCGACCTGCCCGATCAAATACTGACTGGAAGACACCCACGTATTCAGCAGTTGCTCGAAGGGAAGAGTAACTCGGAACGCGCGGTAACACGCCTGGCGCGGGATCTGACCTATAGCGGTGACCTGCAACGTGCAGAGTTTGAGATTGCTGGGGCTGCCGAAGCTCTGGCTCGTCTCGATGAGTACTCACCGACAAAGAAGGCTCCCGGTACAGCTGATGCAAAGCCCAAGGAGTGAGATGTCCCACGCGCTTCTTTGGAGGGTCAAGGCAAGTCTGTTCGGTTACATTCGTTCACTGAATGACGGTTGTGTCGAAACGAGTGAGGGCGCTGAGATCGCTGAATCCGGTGAGTTTCGATTCCCCTTTGATGAGGCCTCACCAACAACACACGGAGTGTTCCGTTATCGGGGAGTTCTTCATTGGCGTGCCCATGACGGTCTGATGGATGTCACGCTTTCCTCCGTCTGGGTGGCGGTTGCCCCAACGGCATGGATTGCTGCTCTCGTGCGTATTCCTGGTGAGCCTGCTGCTCGTGTGACGCTGGCAACGATGGAAGTGAACCGTTTGGACAAGAATGCATGGCAGGGTAGCGCGGTGCGACTTACCGCGGAGGGGGCACTAGCCTTGGGCGCTTTGCAGTACTACGAGGGTCAACAGATCGACGATGCACTATTCTCTGCACCGATCAATAGTGGGGATTGACCTTGGTCAACTGTTGCCCCAGCGAGGCCACAGTCTCTTGGTTGCAACCCAGCACGTTGTTCTTTAAGCGCCTCAACGTCAATCATGCGGCCGATGCGCCAGTTCATCAGTGTAAGTGCAGCGTTCGTCTGCGCCGCAACGAAGCCGCGAGCCTGTAAGATCAACAACGCCGCACGCTCAAGGAGAGTTCCCGACTCTGCCTCAGCAGCTTCGGTCACATTTCGCAATCCAGGAAGACCCGCGTCTTCGGCAATTATGTGCGCCTCCCTTCTTGATGCCTCACCGGAGTATCGACAGGGTCCGACACTCTGACTGCTTCCGCCTCAAGTAGCCGCCAGGTCTTCAAGCAGCACCTCGAGAACCTGTTCTTCCTCGACCCGCTCGTGCGCCCAACGCCGGCATGAGCAGAGGATCCCACTTCGCTTCGACAGGCTCACCCAACCTGATGGTCGCGCACCATTCCCTCCGAAATCCGACGCCGGAGTGTCTTGACGGATATGCGAACTAGTCACTTTCCTCGGAGAGCAAAGTCAGCCTCGCCATCATCAGCTCTTCTTTATCGCCTCCTGCGTGCCCCTCTGAACGGGTCATGGAGGTCAGGCGCGTCCTTCCCTGCCCGTCAAGCCCCCCTGAACAGAGAAACCTGAATCAGGAAACCTAACCAGTTTTTAGCTTCTGACCAGGTACTCACTACACAAATTTTCAGAAGTCCCAGTCCTCATCTTCGGTGGCGACGGCCTTGCCGATGACGTACGAGGAGCCCGAGCCCGAGAAGAAGTCGTGGTTCTCGTCGGCGTTCGGCGACAGCGAGGAGAGGATGGCCGGGTTCACATCGGTCATCTCCTTCGGGAACATCGCCTCGTAGCCGAGATTCATCAGCGCCTTGTTCGCGTTGTAGTGCAGGAACTTCTTCACGTCCTCGGTGAGGCCCACCGGATCGTAGAGATCCTGCGTGTAGAGCACCTCGTTCTCGTAGAGGTCGTAGAGCAGCGAGTAGGTGTAGTCCTTCAGCTCCTGGCGGCGCTCCTCGGTCTCGTTCTCGAGCGCCTTCTGGAACTTGTAGCCGATGTAGTAGCCGTGCACGGCCTCGTCGCGGATGATGAGGCGGATGAGGTCGGCGGTGTTGGTGAGCTTCGCCTTCGAGGACCAGTGGATCGGCAGGTAGAAGCCCGAGTAGAAGAGGAAGGACTCCAGCAGCGTCGAGGCGATCTTGCGCTTGAGCGGGTCGTCGCCGCGGTAGTAGTCGATGATGATCTGCGCCTTCTTCTGCAGATTCGGGTTGTCCACCGACCAGCGGAAGGCGTCATCGATCTCCTGCGTCGAGCACAGGGTCGAGAAGATCGACGAGTAGCTCTTCGCGTGCACCGACTCCATGAAGGCGATGTTGGTGTACACGGCCTCCTCGTGCGGGGTCACCGCATCGGGGATGAGCGATACCGCGCCCACCGTGCCCTGGATGGTGTCGAGCAGGGTGAGACCGGTGAACACGCGCATGGTGAGCAGTTGCTCCTCGGCGGTGAGGGTCGCCCACGACTGCACGTCGTTGGACAGCGGCACCTTCTCGGGGAGCCAGAAGTTGTTCACGAGGCGGTTCCACACCTCGAGATCCTTCTCGTCCTGAATGCGGTTCCAGTTGATCGCCTGCACGTGTTCGACCAGCTTGAGCGGCTGCGCGTTCATCGGTTCCTTCTTCGTCCTGGGTTCGGCTATGGGTGCGAGCGGTCTATCGCGCGCATGGATTGCGAGGCGATCACAGCATGCAGCTGACGCACTGCTCGAGCTCGGTGCCCTCGAGCGCGAGCTGACGCAGACGGATGTAGTAGATCGTCTTGATGCCCTTGCGCCAAGCGTAGATCTGCGCCCGGTTGATGTCACGGGTGGTGGCCGTGTCCTTGAAGAACAGCGTCAGCGAGAGACCCTGGTCGACGTGCTGCGTCGCCGCGGCGTAGGTGTCGATGATCTTCTCGGGGCCGATCTCGTAGGCGTCTTCGTAGTACTCGAGGTTGTCGTTCGAGAGGAAGGGCGCCGGGTAGTAGACGCGACCGAGCTTGCCCTCCTTGCGGATCTCGATCTTCGAGGCGATCGGGTGGATCGAGCTCGTCGAGTTGTTGATGTACGAGATCGAGCCGGTGGGCGGCACGGCCTGCAGATTCTGGTTGTAGATGCCGTGCCGCTGCACGCTGGCTTTGAGCTCGAGCCAGTCGTCCTGGCTCGGGATCGCGACATTCGCACCTTGGAAGAGCTCGCGCACGCGCTCGGTCTCCGGCTCCCACGCCCGCTCCGTGTACTTGTCGAAGAACTCGCCGGAGGCGTACTTGGAATCCTCGAAGCCCTCGAAGGCGTGGCCCCGTTCGATCGCGAGCTTGTTCGAGGCCTGCAGGGCGTGGAACAGGATCGTGTAGAAGTAGATGTTCGTGAAGTCGATGCCCTCTTGGCTGCCGTAGTGGACCCGCTCGCGGGCGAGGTAGCCGTGCAGGTTCATCTGGCCGAGGCCGATGGCATGGGACTTGTCGTTGCCGTCCTCGATGGAGCGCACCGATGAGATGTGGCTCATGTCACTCACCGCGGAAAGCGCGCGGATGGCGAGTTCGACGCTGCCGCCGAAGTCATCGCCGTCCATCATCATGGCGATGTTCATCGATCCGAGGTTGCAGGAGATGTCCTTGCCAATCGCGTCGTAGCTGAGATCCTCGTTGTAGGTGGTCGGGGTGTTGACCTGGAGGATCTCGGAGCACAGATTCGACATGTTGATGCGGCCCTTGATCGGGTTCTCCCGGTTCACCGTGTCTTCGAACACGATGTAGGGGTAGCCCGATTCGAACTGCAGTTCCGCGATGGTCTGGAAGAAGTGCCGCGCACTGATCTTCGTCTTCTTGATGCGCGGATCGTTGACCATCTCGTGGTACTTCTCGGTGACCGAGAGGTCGCCGAAGGGGACTCCGTAGACGCGCTCGACGTCGTAGGGAGAGAAGAGGTACATGTCCTCGTTCTTCTTCGCCAGCTCGAAGGTGATGTCGGGAATCACGACGCCCAGCGACAGCGTCTTGATACGGATCTTCTCATCCGCGTTCTCGCGCTTGGTATCGAGGAAGCGCATGATGTCGGGGTGGTGCGCGCTGAGGTACACGGCGCCTGCGCCCTGGCGCGCGCCGAGCTGATTCGCGTAGCTGAAGCTGTCTTCCAGCAGCTTCATCACGGGGATGATGCCGGAAGACTGGTTCTCGATCTTCTTGATCGGGGCGCCGGACTCGCGGATGTTCGAGAGCAGCAGGGCGACGCCGCCGCCGCGCTTGGACAGCTGCAGCGAGGAGTTGATGCCGCGCGAGATCGACTCCATATTGTCCTCGATGCGCAGCAGGAAGCACGACACCAGCTCGCCGCGCTGCGCCTTGCCGAGGTTCAGGAAGGTGGGTGTCGCGGGCTGGAATCGCCCGCTGATGATCTCCCGCATGATGCCGCGGGCGAGTTCCCGATCGCCCTGGGCGAGGCCGAGCGCGACCATGACCACGCGATCCTCGAAGCGCTCCAGGTAGCGCTTGCCGTCGAAGGTCTTCAGCGCGTAGGAGGTGAAGAACTTGAAGGCGCCGAGGAAGGTGGGGAAGCGGAACTTCAGCGCGTAGGCCTCATCGGTCAGCTGCTCGATGAAGTCGACCGAGTACTGCTCGATGAGCGCGCGCTCGTAGTAGTCGTTGTCGAGAAGGTAGCGCATCCGCTCTTCGAAGTTGTGGAAGAAGACGGTGTTCTGGTTGACGTGCTGCAGGAAGTACTGGCGCGCAGCTTCACGATCCTTGTCGAATTGGATCATTCCGTCCGCGTCGTAGAGATTCAGCATCGCGTTCAGCGAATGGTAATCCATGTCGCTGACCTTGGACGAGGCGAGACCCGACTCCATCACTGCTGCTTCCAAAATGCTTCCAATCCTTCTTGGACGGCGGTGACGTCGTCCGGTGTGCCAAAGAGTTCGAATCGATAGAGATGGGGAACCTGGCATTTCCGGGCGACGATATCGCCCGCGATGCCGTAGGCCTCGCCGAAGTTGGTGTTGCCCGCCGCGATGACGCCCCGCAGATGTCGCCGGTTTCGCTCGTCGTTGAGGAAACGGATCACCTGCTTGGGCACCGCCCGCGTCTCCGGCCCTCCGCCGTAGGTGGGCAGAACCAGCACGAAGGGCTCGTCCACGACGAGCGGCTCGTCCTTCGCGTGGAGCGGGATGCGGCTCGCGGGGCGTCCCAGCTTCTCGATGAAGCGGTGGGTGTTGCCGGAAGCGCTCGAGAAGTAGACCAGATCGGTCATCGCTCCTCCTTTCGTCCCTTCGGACCCGCCCGATCCACGACCCGGTGGGGATCGGGCGGACTCCCCGGGGTGAGCGCTACTCGGAAAGACGCGAGGCGAGCGCCGAGATCTTGTCGGGGCGGAAACCCGACCAGTGCTCCTCGTCGGTGACGACGACAGGAGCCTGCAGGTACCCCAATTCCTTGACGGTTTCGAGCGCCGTCGGGTCCTCGGAGAGATCCACGATGTCGTATTCGATGCCCTGACTATCGAGCGCCCGGTAAGTCGCGTTGCACTGCACGCACGACGGCTTGGTGTACACGGTAGTAGCCATGTCACGCCCTTCCTCAAGATCCCTAGCGCCCCAAGCGAGGCACTACATATAGTGAACCACACCCGGGTCAACCACAACATGCTGTAGTTACACCTCTGTAGTTTTCCACGTGTCATCCACCGAATGCAAGGGGGTGCTGGGGAGAACTTTCGGCGTGATTCCGCCGTGACACGCACGTTATCCACAACCACGAGGGGGCGGAAAATATTTCCTCCCCACCCACGTCCCGGCGTGTCGTGATCGCGACCGCTGAACCCACCTCCGACGCCCCGCCGGCAGGGTCCGAATCGGGGTGCGGGACGGCGCACGAAGCGGGGTGCGGATCCGAGTGCGGCGCGCCCCCGATCCGCCCCCGCGGTCACAGCGCAACCGGCCATAGCAATTCCGTTCCGTCGGCTTGGAACCAGCGCAGCACCAGCATCGCGTCGGGGGCGGCGAGCGCCCCCTCGGCACGGACCCCGCGCAGCACCACCCGCACCCGCTCCCCCGGGTGCACCGTTCGCGGCAGCGAGAGCCCCAGCATCCCGCCGCCTGCAAGCGCGAGGCGCACCGCCCGCAACGGGCCCGTGCTCCGCTGCTCGATCTCGATCACGCCGCGATCGCTGCGCGTGACCACCCGCCACGGCACCGGCACGGCGAGCGGGGCTTCCCCCGCTGCCATCGGCCCAGCGCTCACCGGCGGCGGAGCCCCGCGGGGCAGCGGCAGGACCCGGCTCGTCAGGCGGAAGGAGTTCATGCGGGCAGGCTACGCCGGACCTCTGACATTCGAGGATGAGGCGGGCGATCCCGTCCTCATCGCCGGCAACGCCCGAGGCTCCCGAAGCATCAGGGAGCCTCGGGAGCCTCAGGGGACCCCGAGCACCTCAGAGGGTCCCGGGGATGAATCGCTCAGTCGAGCTGTTCTCCCACCGGGACGAAATCGATGACGCCGCGGATGTTGCGCCCGGCGCGCATATCGTCGTACGCCTCGTTGATCTGGTCAAGGGTGTAGCGCTTGGTAACGAGCTCGTCGAGCATCAGCTTGCCGTCGCGGTACATCTCGAGCAGATTCGGCATCACCACGCGCGGCGAGCCCATGCCGAAGATGGCACCCTGGATCTTCTTCTGCATCATCGCGATGGTGAAGGCGTTCACGCCGGGACCGAAGGAGCTGTCGTCCTGATCGTTGCCGATACCGGTGACGACGATGGTGCCGCCCTTGCGCGTGGCGTTGAAGGCCTGGCCGATGTGCTCGTTGCGCACGATGCCGATGGTGACGATCGAGACGTCGGCGCCCTGACCGTCGGTGATCGACTTCACGAAGGCGTCGGCGTCCGCGATGTTGTCGAAGAACTCGGTCGCGCCGAACTGCGGCGCCCACTCCCGCTTCTCGGGAGCCGGGTCGACCACCACGACGTTCTTCGCACCGCTGATCTTCGCGCCCTGCACCGCGTTCATGCCGATGCCGCCGGCACCGAGGATGAGCACGACATCGCCCGCGCGCACATTGCCCGCGGTGGTCGCGCTGCCGACGCCGGTCTGCACACCGCAGGCGACCAGGGAGATCACATGCAGGTCGAAGGCCTTGTCCACCTTCACCAGCGAGATCTGGTCGAACACCTGCCACTCGCTGAAGGTGCCGAGCGAGGCCATCGTGGCGATGTCGGTGTCGCCCTCGTGGACGCGGAAGCCGCCCGCGGGCTGATCGCCCACGAGGATGCTCGCGCCGGCGTTGCACAGATTCGACATGCCGAGCACGCACCATTTGCACTTGCCGCACGCGGGGATGAAGGAGGTGATGACATGGTCGCCGACCTCGAAATCGGTGACGTTCTCACCGACTTTGCGCACGATGCCGGCACCCTCGTGGCCGCCGATGAAGGGCATGTGACCGAGCTGCAGGTCACCCTGCGTGTAGTGGTCGTCCGAGTGGCACAGCCCCGAGGAAACGAGCTGCACGAGCACCTCCGAGGGCCCCGGCTCATCGAGCTCGACCTCTTGCACCTTCCACTTCCCGGGGGCTTCCCACAGTACTGCTGCGCGTGTCTTCATCGTCTTCCTCCTTGCCGTGGGGCACGGCGCGAAGGAGGGTCGCTCCGTTGCGCCTGCTGCCCAGTCGTATTGGTCTGAGATTCCCGACGCTATGCGAAGCGAACCACCGGTTCAACGATGAAGCGGCAATATTGCGCTGAAGAGCAAGCCATCTGCACTGAGCGATGCAGCGCCGCAGCGTCACGGCCGAGTCGCTGTGAGCCCCATTCACCCCGAAGCGACAATGACGGGAGCCTTCCCCGCCCAGGGTATACGGGCCTCGAGCTCGGCTGCGACGCGGATCAGCAGATCCTCCCGGCCCTGGGCCGCCACCAGCTGCACGCCGAGCGGCAAGCCTCCGGAGCTCGTCCCCAGGGGCAGGCTCACCGCAGGCTGGCCACCGAGGTTGAAAGCGCTCGTGAACGGCCCGTACTCGAAGATGGCGGCCATCCACGACCGGCCCGTATGTCCCGGATCGTCGTAATCGAGGGTGCCGTGCGGAATCGGCTCACGCGCGAGAGTCGGCGTGATCAGCAGATCGTAACGCTCGAAGAAGGCACCCGCTTCGCGCGCGACGGTGTTGAAGGCGTCGAACCCCCGTGCGGCATCGGCCAGCGGCGTCTGCCGGGCCTCGAGCACGAAGGCGCGAGTGGCCGCCTCCAGAAGCCCGAGATCCGCAGCGACGGGCACGGCACCCGCCAGGCCCAACCGGGTGACAGCCACATAGGCATCGAGAATATCCTCGTCGCGGAAGGCCGGCGTCACCTCTTCTACGATACGGTCGCGACGTTCCAGGGCCGCGGCGATGCCGCAGGCGAGCGCCCTCGACTCGCCGTTCACCTCGGTTCCGTACCACCCTGCCGGGGAGACAGCGATCCGCAGTGGCCCCGAATCGCGCCCCACCTCACCCGAATATGGGTCGTGCGGGGCGGGCACGCGATACTTCTCACCGGGAGCGTCTCCCGCCAGCGCGTCCAACAGCGCCGCCACATCGCGAAGGGTCCGCGTGATCGCGAAATGACCCGTCACTCCGAAGCCGGCCTCGAGCGAGTACGGGCCGACCGGGACACGGCCGCGGGAGGGCTTGAATCCGACGACCCCGCACGCGGCCGACGGCACCCGGATCGAACCGGCGCCATCCGAGGCATGCGCCCATGGCACTGCCCGCGCCGCCACGAGTGCAGCCGATCCACCGCTCGATCCGCCCGCTCCCAGCCCGGGATCCCATGGGTTGCGTGTGGGGCCGTTCAGCGCCGAGTCGGTGGCGAAGCTGATGCAGAACTCCGGGGCAGCGGTGGCGCCGAGGATCGCAAGACCGGTCGCACGGGCACGAGCGGTGACGATCGAGTCCCGGTCGGCGACAGCGCCGCGGAGGAGCCTGCTGCCGACAGTGAACGGATAGCCGGCTGCGAAGGGCCCGTCGTCCTTCATCAGGAAGGGCACCCCGGCCAGAGGCCCGGCGGCGTATGGGATCGCCTCTTCGAATAACGGGAACGCCAGGGCATTGAGCTCGGACACCGAGGAGATCGCGGATCGCGCGGCCTCCGCGATCTCCGGCGCCTCGACCTCGCCGTCGCGGATCAACTCGCTCAAGCCGACTCCGTCGTATTCGATGTACTCGTCGACTCTCATCGGATCCCTGACCTTTCATGGAGGCCGCGGTGCCACCTTCGGCACGGGGCATGCCCCCATCATCACCGACCCGCGGTCCGGCTGCAATGCGGGCGCACGGGTCCGGTAGCGGGTGTCTTCCCCGCATCTGCACCCGGACTACCATCGAAGCATGGCGAATCCAGCCCCGAATCCCGCAGCCACCCCTGTTCCTCCGCAGCTCGAATTCTTCGCACGGGTCGATGTTCGGGTGGGCGCTCCCGTGGAGATCGGTGAGACCCTCGACGGAATGCGCAGGATCATCCCCATCATCGGCGGCACCGTCGAAGGGCCGGGGATCCGCGGCACCGTACTGGAGGCGGGTGCGGACTTCCAGCTGATCCGCTCCGAGAGCCTCACCGAGCTTGAGGCGAAGTACGCGGTCGAAACCGAGGAGGGCGAGCGGATCTACATCTCGAACTTCGGGATCCGCTCCGGCGACCCGGCGGATATCGCCCGCCTGATCCGGGGCGAGGAGGTCGATCCCTCCCGCATCTACTTCATGTCGACGCCGCGACTGCGATCATCATCGCCGCCCTGGCGGTTCCTCGACGAGCGGCTCTTCATCGCACGGGGCCGCCGCTTCCCCGATCTCGTCTCGCTCGACGTGTTTATGGTCTCCTGAGCGCTCGACGCCGCTTTAGGCGTGGTGGTACGGCCGACCGGCCGAGATCTCCTGGGCTCGGTACAGCTGCTCGGCCACGATGAGGCGCACGAGCTGGTGCGGAAAGACCAGCTTCGAAAGGCTCCACACGAAATCCGCCCGCTGCCGCACCCGCTCGTCGACACCGTATGCCCCGCCGATCACGAGCACCACCGGGCGGGAGACGTCGAGCGCCGAACGCAGCACCCGCGCGAGCTCCGGCGAATCGACGTTGCGACCGCGCTCGTCCAGCAGCACTAGGAAATCGTCGCGGCCGATCCTCGCGAGCAGCCGATCCGACTCCTCGGTGCGCGCGGCCTCGCCCTCGCGGGCCGAGTGCGGGATCAGTTGCCAGGAGAGGTCGAAGGGCTTGCGCAGGCGCTGCTCATAGCGGTCGATGCCGCCGTCGACCCAGTTCTCGTGCTTCTTCCCGACCGCAAGGATTCGGACGGTCATCGGCCCGATCCCTTCCCGAGGCCGAGACGGCCTCGGCGCTGGCGTCGCGGCGAAGGCCAGAAATGGCCTTCGCCCTGAGCTCCAGCGCGCAGCTTCTTCCCGACCGCAAGGATTCGGACGGTCATCGTCTCGCCTCGGACCCGCGGATCGCCACCCGCTAGTCCACCCGCACGGTCTCGAGGAACTCTGAGATGCGGCCGATTGCCTCCTCGAGCACCGGCACGGCCGGCAGCGCCACGAAGCGCAGGTGGTCGGGGGTGGGCAGGTTGAAGCCCTGCCCGTTCGTGACGAGCACGCGGGTGGCCCGGAGCAGGTCGATGACGAACTGCTGGTCATCCTGAATGGGGTAACGTCTCGGATCGAGCCGGGGAAAGAGGTACAGCGCACCACCGGGGGCCACGCAGTCGACGCCCGGGATGTCGTTCAGCAGCCGGTGGGTGGCCGCCGCCTGCTCGTAGAGCCGCCCCCCGGGGGAGCACAGCTCGTCGATCGAGGTTTCGACCGTCAGCGCGACCGGAATCGCATACTGCGCCGGCACGTTCGAGCACATGCGCATATTCGCGAGCAGCGTGAGACCCTCGAGGAAATCGTGCCCCATCGCCTTGTTCCCGGACGCCACGACCCAGCCCGCGCGGTAACCGGCGACGCGCTGCACCTTCGAGAGGCCGCCGAAGGTGAGACAGAGGGTCTCCTTCGCGTGCAGCGCCGCGTACTCGTGCTGCGCGCCGTTGTAGAGGATGCGGTCGTAGATCTCGTCTGCCATCAGCACGAGCCCGTGGCGCTCGGCCAGCTCAGCGAAACCGCGCACCAGCTCTGCCGAGTACACCGCGCCCGTCGGATTGTTCGGGTTGATGAGCACGATGCCCTTCGTGCGGTCGGTCACAAGCGCCTCGATCGCCTCGAGGTCGGGCATCCACCCGTTCTGCTCGTCGCACGGGTAGTGCACGGGCCGCCCGCCGGTCAGCATCACCTGGGCGGTCCACAGCGGGTAATCGGGAGATGGGATGAGGATCTCGTCCCCCGGGCTGACGAGCGCCTGCAGCACGAGCGAGATCAGCTCACTGACCCCGTTGCCCAGCAATACGTCGCCCGGATCCACCTGGGGCAGGCCGATCTCGGTGTAGTGACGTGCGACGGCCTCCCGCGCGACGAGCACGCCGCGCGAATCGCTGTACCCCTGCGCCTCGGGGAGCGCCCGTCTCATCGCCTCGATGATCTCGGGCGGCGCTTCGAAGCCGAAGGGTGCCGGGTTTCCGATGTTGAGCTTCAGGATCGCCTCGCCCTCGAGCTCCAACCGCTCGGCCTCCTGGAGGATCGGACCGCGCACGTCGTAGCGCACGCCGGCGAGCTTGCTGGACTGGGTGATATGGCGCATTCCCCGATTATCCCACCGCGAAGGTGGGAGGATCGCACGCGCGGTGCTCGCGTCGCGCGAGGCGATCGCGCTCAGCCGGCGTGGTGCCCCTGCTGCGCGTAGAGCTCCGCGTAGCGGCCGCCGCGCCGCAGCAGCTCGGCATGGGTCCCCTCCTCCACGATGCGGCCGGCCGACACCACATAGATGCGATCCGCGCCGACCACCGTCGACAGGCGATGCGCGATCGCGATGGTGGTCCGCCCCTCCCGGGCGTCGTCGAGGGCGCGCTGCACGGCGCGCTCGTTCACCGTGTCCAGCGCGCTCGTCGCCTCGTCGAGCACCAGCACTCGGGGATTCTTCAGCAGCACTCGGGCGATGGCGAGCCGCTGCTTCTCCCCGCCGGAGAGGCGGTAGCCGCGCTCCCCCACCACGGTGTCGTAGCCGTGCTCGAAGCCGGCCACCGTGTCGTGGATGTTCGCGAGCCGCGCCGCCGCCTCCAGCTCCTCCTGACTCGCATCGGGCTTCGCGTAGCGCAGGTTCTCGGCGATGGAGGCGTGGAAGAGATAGGGATCCTGCGTCACCACCCCGATGCGATCCATCAGCGCCTGCTGCCCCAGCTCCCGCACATCGTCGCCCGCGTAGCGGACGGTGCCCGCGCTCGCCTCGTACAGGCGCGGGATGAGGGTGCTGATGGTGGTCTTGCCCGATCCCGAGGCCCCGACGAAGGCGACGAACTCCCCCGGCTCCACGCGGAAGGAGACGTCGTCGAGCGTCGGCGCCGCGTGCGCGGGCGCGTCCGGGTAGCGGAAGACGACCCGTTCGAACTCGACCCGACCCGCTCGGCCGGGTTCGTCGGAGGGCTCGCGGGCGTCGACGGCGTCGCGGATCGCGGGCCGCAGATCGAGGTACTCGAAGATGCGGGCGAAGAGGGCGCGGGAGGTCTGCAGATCGAGCGCGACCCGCATCAGCGCCATCATCGGGAAGAGGAGCCGCGCCTGCACCGTGGTGAAGGCGACGACGGTGCCGGCCGTGATGCCGGCGTCGAAGCCCTCGCCCTGCGCGTAGGCGATGAGCCACCCCGAGACGAGGTAGACGATGGCCGGCACCGCCGACAGGAATACCTGGATCCCCGCGAAGAACAGCTGCCCGCTCATCGTCTGCCGCACCTGCAGCTCGATCTGGGTGCGGTTCTCCGCGGCGTAGCGCTCGGTCTCCGCCTGCTGCTGCGAGTAGGTTTTGGCGAGCAGCACGCCGGAGACCGAGAGCGCCTCCTGGGTGATCGCGCTCATTTCGGACAGCGACTCCTGCGTACGGCCCGCGATCCGGGCGCGGATCTGGCCGACCTTGCGCTGCCCCGCGACCAGCGCCGGGAGCAGGATCAGCGCGATGATCGTCAGCTGCCAGCTGAGCAGCAGCATCGCGACGAAGGCGGCGATCACGGTCACCGTGTTGCCGATCACGCTCGAGACCGTGTTCGAGAGCACCCCGGCGACCCCGCCGACGTCGTTCTGGAGCCGGGACTGGATCACCCCGGTCTTCGTGCGCGTGAAGAAGCCGAGATCCATCGACTGCAGATGCGAGAACAGTCGCACGCGCAGATCGCCCATCACCCGGTTGCCCACGCGGGCGGTGATCTTGGTCTGCACGACGCCGAGTGCCGAGGAGAGCACGAAGGCGATCACCATGGCGAGCACCAGCCAGCCCAGCACCGGCAGATCCGGTGCGCCGCCGGGCGGGAAGAGCCCGTCGTCGAAGATGCGCGCCGTGAGCAGCGGCGGCAGGATGCCGAGCGCCGCAGAGATCAGCACCAGCGCGATGATGACGGTAAGCTGCGTCCGGTAGGGGCGGAACAGCTCGGCGATGCGCCGACCGAGCCCGGCGATCTCCGGCGCCTCGCTGTTGAGTTCGCGCTGCTTGTCGGCGTCGGCAGCGGAGACGCGCGATCCTCGCCCGCCTATTCCCGGTCCGCCCATGCTCATAGACGGAGAATACTCCCGACTGCCGACACCCGGGCTCGTGTTCGCTCCGAGCCCGCGGGCCGCCTCTGATCGGGCGCCCGCAGCCTCGGCGGTTCCGCTTCGCTCCCGCCGCGGCTCAGGCCCGGTCGACGGCCCGTTCGAGCCGTTCGAGCTTCGCGTCGATCTCGCCGGTGAAGCCCGGCCGGATATCGGCCTTCATCACGAGCGAGACCCGCGAGCCGAAGGGCAGCACGGCCTCGGTGGCGCGCTTGACCACGTCGAAGACCTCATCCCATTCCCCCTCGATCTCGGTGAACATCGAGGAGGTGCGATTGGGCAGTCCCGACTCGCGCACCACCTTCACCGCTGCGGCGACGGCCTCGGATACCGAGCCGTCGGGGCTCTCGGCGCCGCTCGGCGCGACGGAGAATGCGAGGATCATGGGTCCTCTCCTTTCCTTGTCGTGTTCGCGATTCCTCGGCGAAGCGCCGAATATTCCCGTTCAGGCATGAATTCTCACAGCGCCCGTACGTCGTCGTCGACCCAGTCGAGGGATCGCTCGACGGCGCGGTTCCAGAGCCGCAGCCGGCGGGCGCGATCCTCGTCCCGCATATTCGGCGACCAGCGACGCCCCTCGCGCACGAGCCCCGAGATCTCGGGCAGCCCCGCCCACACCCCGGTCGCGAGCCCCGCGGCGAAGGCCGCACCGAGCGCCGTCGTCTCGAGCACCTCGGGGCGCACCACGTCGATGCCGAGCAGATCGGCCTGGAACTGCATCATCATGTCGCTCGCGGATCCGCCGCCGTCGACGCGGAGCTCCTCCAGCGCGACGCCCGTGTCGGCCGCGGCCGCATCGATCACCTCGACGGTCTGGTAGGCGCAGGCCTCACTGGCGGCGCGCACGATGTGGGCGCGCGTGACGAAGCGGGTGAGTCCGACGATGACGCCGCGCGCATCCGGCTGCCAGCGCGGTGCGAACAGGCCCGAGAAGGCGGGCACGATGAACGCCCCGCCCGTGTCGGGCACGCTCGAGGCCAGCCCCTCGATCTCCGTCGAATCGCGCAGGATCCCGAGGTTGTCGCGCAGCCAGTGGTGCAGGGATCCCGCCACCGCCACCGAGCCCTCGAGCGCGTAGACGGGCGGGGCGCCGTCGATCCGGTACGCGACCGTGGTGAGCAGCCCGTTACCCGAGAAGACGGGCTGCTCCCCCGTGTTCACGATGAGGAATCCGCCGGTGCCGTAGGTGTGCTTCGCGTCGCCGGGGGCGAACGCCGCCTGCCCGAAGGTCGCCGCCTGCTGATCGCCGAGGATCCCGCTGATGGGGACCCCCTCGAGACCCGGGATGCCGTGCACCTGCCCGACGACCCCGGACGACGACACGATCCGCGGCAGCATCGAGCGCGGGATGCCGAAGGTCTCAAGCGCCTCCTCGCTCCAGTCGAGGGTGCCGAGGTCGCAGAGCTGGGTGCGGCTGGCGTTGGTGACGTCGGTGATGTGGATCCCGCCGTCCGCCCCGCCGGTGAGCTGGTAGACGAGCCAGGAGTCGATGGTGCCGAATCTCAGCTCGCCGCGCTCGGCGCGTGCGCGGGCGCCGGGGATCTCGTCCAGGATCCACCGCACCTTGCCCGCCGAGAAGTAGCTGGCGAGCGGCAGGCCCGTGACCGCGCGGAGGCGCTCGGTACCCTCCGGATGCGCTGCGGCGAGCGCGTCGATCAGCGGCTGGGTGCGGGTGTCCTGCCAGACGATGGCGTCAGCGATGGGCTCCCCGGTCGCGGCGTCCCACACCACCGCCGTCTCGCGCTGATTGGTGATGCCGACACCGGCGATGCGATCTGCCCCCAGCCGCGCGGTGCCGAGCGCCTGTTTCAGCAGCGCCCGGGTGGTGTGCCAGATCTCGGCGGCGTCGTGGCCGACCCAGCCGGGGCGCTCGAAGATCTGCCGGTGCTCGCGCTGGGCGCTCGCGACGGCCCGTGCCTCGCGGTCGAAGACGATGACCCGGGTGGAGGTGGTGCCCTGGTCGATCGCGACGACGTGGTCGCGGGTGGATCCTGCCACTGCCGATCCTGCCCCTGTGCCGTGCTGCGCCGCCATGCCCCGAGCCTACCCGCGACCGCGGTCGCTTCGCCTCTCCGCGCAGAGATGAGAGAGCGGACCGCAGGAGGCAGAGGATCGACCGGCCCCGCCCGAAGTAGACTGGTCGGCATGGCTGAAACCCTGCGCCTCGCCTCTGTCAACGTCAACGGCATTCGCGCCGCCTACCGCAAGGGCATGGGCGACTGGCTCGCCAAGCGCGACATCGACGTGCTCGCGTTGCAGGAGGTGCGCGCCGATGACTCGCATGTCCACGAGCTGATCGGCGAGGGCTGGCACATTCTGCACGACCCCTGCCTGATCAAGGGGCGCGCGGGCGTCGCGATCGTGAGCCGGGAGCCGGCCCTCGCCTCGCGCGTCGGCCTCGGCGCCGAGGACCAGCAGGAGACGGTCCAGTCCAGCGGTCGCTGGCTCGAGGCGGACTTCGATCTCGGCGGCACCCCGCTCACCGTCGTCAGCACCTATGTGCACTC
The DNA here is from genome assembly GCA_048516985.1 of Leucobacter sp. GTDB lineage: Bacteria > Actinomycetota > Actinomycetes > Actinomycetales > Microbacteriaceae > Leucobacter. Next base: position 191,838 of record CP183188.1, read on the forward strand.
GGGTGAGGTGGACACCCCCCGCCAGGAGGCGAAGTGGGCCTTCCTCGAAGCCATGGGATCACGGCTGCGCGAACTCGCCGCCGAGCGCGAACTCGCCGCGATCGTCGGCGATCTGAACGTCGGCCACCGCGAGCTCGACATCAAGAACTGGCGCGGCAATGTGAAGCGATCCGGGTTCCTGCCGCGCGAGCGCGCCTACTTCGACCGTTTCTTCGGCCCGCTCGACGAGGTCGTCACCGGCGTCGACGGCTCCGAGGGCACGGGCTTCGGCTGGATCGACGTCGGCCGCCGCTTCCACGGCGAGATCGACGGGCCCTACACCTGGTGGTCGAGCCGGGGCCAGGCCTTCGACAACGACACCGGCTGGCGCATCGACTACCAGATGGTCACCCCGCAGCTCGCCGACCGCGTGGAGAACTACGTCATCGACCGGGCCGCCGCCTATGACCAGCGATGGTCGGATCATGCCGCGGTCGTCGTCGACTACCGCATCTGAGTTCCCGAGCAGCACGCCTCCGAGCACCGAGCTCGCGGCAGACCCACCCGAAAGCATCATGAGCACCCACATCAAACCCGTCATCTTCTCCGGCATGCAGCCCTCGAGCGACTCGCTGCACCTCGGCAACTACATCGGCGCCCTCACCCAGTGGACGCAGATGCAGGACAGCTTCGACGCCTTCTTCTGCGTCGTGAATCTGCACGCCATCACGGTGCCGCAGGATCCCGCGGAGCTCGCCGAGCGCACCCGCGCCACGGCCGCCCAGTACATCGCCGCGGGCATCGACCCGGCGAAATCGACGCTGTTCATCCAGTCCCATGTGCCGGCCCACACCGAGCTCGCCTGGGTGCTCAACACCCTCACCGGCTTCGGCGAGGCCGGGCGGATGACCCAGTTCAAGGACAAGTCCCAGCGATACGGATCGGACACCACCTCGGTGGGTCTGTTCACCTACCCGGTACTGATGGCCGCCGACATCCTGCTCTACCAGGCCGATGTCGTGCCGGTGGGCGAGGATCAGCGCCAGCACGTCGAGCTCACCCGGGATCTCGCGAACCGCTTCAACAGCCGCTTCGGCGAGACCTTCGTGGTCCCGGAGGCGCAGATCCAGAAGGACACCGCCAAGATCTTCGATCTGCAGGAGCCGAGCGCGAAGATGTCGAAGTCGGCGGCGACCGAGGCAGGCCTGCTGAAGGTGCTGGACGATCCCGCCGTCAACCGCAAGAAGGTCATGCGCGCGGTCACCGACGCCGACGGGGAGATCCGCTACGACCGGCAGGCGAAGCCCGGGGTGTCGAATCTGCTGACGATCTTCTCCGTGCTCACCGGCCGCACCATCGAGTCGATCGAGCGGGAGTACGAGGGCCACGGCTACGGCGACCTGAAGAAGGGCCTGGCCGAGGTCGTCGAGGAGACCTTCGCGCCGATCAAGCAGCGCACCGAGGAGTTGCTGGCGGATCCGGCCGAGCTCGACCGGCTGCTCGCGCAGGCGGCGGATCGCGCGAACGCGGTGGCGAGCACCACCCTCGCGCGCGTGTACGACGCGATGGGGCTGCTGCGCCGCTGAGGAGGAGTCCGCGCGCGCTGGGCGACTCCCGTATGGTTGAGGCATGGCAACGCGGGAGACCCGGCTCGCCGGCACTCGCCAGGAGCGCCGGAAGGCGGCCACGCGAGCCAAGATCCAGGCCGCGGCCGAGGAGCTGTTCGGCGAGCACGGCTATGAGGCGACCTCCATCGAGGACATCGCCGAGTCCGCTGACGTCGCCGTGCGCACCATCTATACGCACTTCCCCTCGAAGGCGGCGATCATGCTCGCCTACTTCGACAGCTGGGTAGACGTGTTCGTCGAGGAGGTGCTGCGCCGCCCGGTCGACGAGCCGGTGGTCGAGTCGGTGCGCGAGGCGCTGTCCGAGATGGGCCGGGCCGGGTGGGTCGACCGTGTCGAGAACGAGCACAGTCGGGTGCACCCGCTCGTCGAGCACCTCGGATCCGGAGCACCCGACATCGCCGGCCACATTCTGCAGCGGTGGATGCGCGAGATGGGCCGGCTCGCCGCCGACGCTGCCGAGCGCGGCTCGTACGCGCCTGACTCGCTCGAGCCCCAAGCGCGGGCCGTCGCCGTCTTCACGGCGTGGATCGCGGCGATGTCGGCCGCTCGGGGCCGATCCTCGGGCCGCGCACTGCCGGCCAGGGCCACCGGGAACAGTCTCGGCCTCGACATCCTCGAGCTCGTCACCGGCGGCGAGCTCTAGCGTTCCCTGCCGGCGGGTCCGCCCCGCCACCCGCACTGCTTCGTGCGCCTACCGTGCCGCTCTCCGCCCCCTCGCCGTGCCCCTCCGGGCCGCCCCGCTCCGACCCTCCACCTCCGCGCCACCCCAGTTCCCAAAGCGATTCGGGTTCCCAAAGCCCGGATCCTGGAATTCGGGCTTTGGGAACCCGAATCGCTTTGGGAACTGGTCACATAGGCGGCAGTGGCCGCGCCGGGACTTGCGAAAACACATGCACTTTCGCCCTAGAGATTCCCGCGCGTCAGACGCGCGGCGAACTCGGCGACGAGGCTGTTCGCCGTGGCATCCTCCGGCAGCACCGCGGCGCCGGCCCCGCTGCCGCCTGCCAGAATCGGCCCGATGCACGCGGCGAACACCGCCGTCGCGCGGGCCTGGGGTTCCAGTGATCCGGGCTCATAGGATCCGCGTTCGGACGCGTCGGCGGCGATCCGGTCCTGGGCTCGCATCCAGGCGTGCATCATGTGCCCGGCCACCTCCGGCGGGCCCGTCACCAGCCCCAGCGCCGTCGGCGGGGACCCCGAGGTCCGCCCGTAGGAGCGATCCGCCCACCCCGCCTCGTTCATCGCTCGCAGCGATGCCGCGATCGCCTGCGCGATGGGCTCATCGACCGGGCGCGCCAGAATGCCGTCGACGAGCGCGTCGAGCCAGCCGTCGAAGTGGCTGAGCAGCACCGCGGCCTTCGAGGGGAAGTGCGTGTAAATGGTGCGCACCGCCACATCGGCCGCTTCCGAAATGTCTTCGATGGAGGTCTCCGCATAGCCCCGATCGGCGAAGAGGCGGTCGGCGGCCTGCAGGATCCGGGCTCGGGTCTGCGCCTTTCTGCGGGCCTGCCGCGGCGACGCATCCGACACGATCGTCCTCCCTCGAATAGATGCACTGAAGCAATTAATGCACATATACTATTCACTGCATTGTTGCACAGATCCATCGATCCGTCCGAGAAAGCGAGCTCCTGTGTCAGACCTCATCGGCGGCGTGATCGGTTTCACGCTGCGGAACTTCACCCTGACCTTCCTGGCCATCGGCATCATCGTCGCCGTCATCGTGATCGCGGTGAAGCGCCCCGGCAAGCACGGCGTCTACGCCACCTTCCTGAACTGGTTCCTCTTCTTCGCGATCGGCGTCACCTACATCTTCAACGGCATCATGCACACGGCCTTCGGCGAGATGTCGGCGGCCTCGATCGGCTGGGAGGACAGCCCCTTCCAGACCGAGGTCGGCTTCGCGAGCATCGGCATCGGCATCATCGGGATCATGGGCTTCGTGCGCCGGGCACCGTTCAGCCTGAAGTTCGCCGCGCTCGTGGGCCCCGCCTGCTTCCTCTGGGGCGCTGCCGGCACGCATATCGTGGACATCATCACCACCGGTAACCTCGCGCCGAACAACGCCGGCGTGATCCTGTACACCGATATCTTCATCCCGATCCTCGGCCTCGTGCTCTGGGCGCTCGCGTTCACCACCCGCGAGCGCACGCTCACCAGCCCGACGCCGGCTGCGGCGACCGCGAACACTCCGGCCACCGCAGATGCCGTCTAGGGTCCGGATCGTCCGCAGCGCGGCGGTGCTCGCCGCTCTGGCGCTGCTCGCCACCGGCTGCGCGTCGGAGGCCCCCTCCGGGATCGACGTCCGCATCGGCGAGGCCCCGAATCTGGACGTCGTCGCGCTTCCCGGCCCCCTCGAGGATCAGATCGCCGCCGCGGTCGAGCAACTGCCGCACCTCGCCCAGGAGGCACTCGCCGAGTCGGGGGTCCCGGGCATGGCCGTCGCAGTGGTGCACGGCGATGAGGTGATCTTCGCGGAGGGCTTTGGCGTACGCGAGATCGGCACGGATGAGCAGGTCACCGCCGATACCGTGTTCCAGATCGCCTCGCTGTCGAAGCCGCTCTCGGCCACCGGCGTGGCCGCCGCCATCGGGGCGAGCGACGGGGAGCTGAGCTGGTCGACGCCGATCCACGAGTTGCTGCCGGGCTTCGCCTACTCCGACCCCGTCGTCACCGGGCTCGCGACCATCGGCGATGCCTTCAGCCATCGCACCGGGCTCATCACGGGCGCCGGAGACGATCTGGAGGATCTCGGCTACGATCGCGCCGCGATCCTCGACCGCCTGCGACTGCAGCCGCTGGACGCCTTCCGCTCCTCCTACCACTATTCCAATTTCGGCCTCACCATCGGCGCCGAGGCCGTCGCGGCCTCCCGCGGCGAAGCCTGGGAGCAGCTGATGGACGAGCTGGTCTACGAGCCGCTCGGCATGGCGTCGACGTCTTCGCGGCACGACGACTATCTCGCGCACGAGGATCGAGCGGTGCTGCACGCGCTGGAGGACGGCGCCTTCATCGCCGCCTACGATCGGGATCCGGATCCCCAGTCGCCCGCCGGGGGCGTCTCCTCCACCGCGAACGATCTCGCCCGGTGGCTGCGGATGCTGCTCGCCGGCGGTGAGTTCGAGGGGACGGCGATCGCGGATCCCGCCGCCCTCACCGAGGCCATGAGCGCGCAGATCGTCTCGAGCCCGGTCTCGGCCGTCGATCGGCGTCCGGCCCACTACGGCTACGGCTTCAACACCTCGCCGCAGGTGAGCGGGCGGATGGCGATCTCGCATTCCGGAGCATTCGTACTCGGGGCCGCGACGAACTTCCAGATCGTACCGGATCTCGACCTCGGCATCGTGGTGCTCACCAATGGTGCGCCGGTGGGGGTGCCCGAAGCGGTCGCCTCGGAGTTCCTCGACCTCGTGCAGTACGGGCACAGCACCCGCGACTGGGTGAGCGACGCCCGCGGGTTCTTCGCCGGGTACACCGTTCCGACCGGCGATCTCGCCGGCGAGAGCCGCCCGGCCTCCCCCGCGGCCGCGCCCGATCCGGCACTGCTCATGGGCAGCTACGAGAACGCGTACTTCGGCACGCTCGTGATCGAGGAGGGGCCCGATGGGCTCCGCGCGCGGCTCGGGCCCGAGGGGGCGACCGTGCTCGAGCTCGAGCACTGGGACGGGTCGACCTTCGCCTACGCGCCCAGCAGCGAGAGCGCGCCGTGGGGCTCCCTGGCGAGCGCCGTCTTCACCGCCGACGGCGGCTCGGTGCGGCTGGACTCCTTCGATGAGACGGGGCTCGGCACCTGGACGCGGCTCGGGTAGTCCGCGCAGGATGCGCCGGAGCCGTGTCGACCGGTCTATCTACCTGTCTGCCTGTCACGAAGCTCGGAGCAGTCACGGGTCTCGGATGAGATCGCGGGATCCGGTCCGAGATCCGTGACATCTCCGTGAGTTCTGACGCAGCGGGGCTTCGGCTCCCGGATGCGCGCCCGAGTCTCAGGCGGTGCGGCCGCGGGCGAATCCGGCATCGAAGCCGCGCGCATAGGCCTCCTGGGCCTTGCGCGCGAAGCGCGCGTGCCCGCCGCCGCGGCGAGCCGGGGATCCGTCCCGGCCGTGCCCGGGATGCCGGTCGCAGAACTCCGGGCGGGATTCGTCGAAGTCGTGCCCGGCGTCGAAGCCGGGATGCGGCCTGCCGGAGCCACGGCGCGGATCGCCGTACTCGGGAGCGCGGCCGCCGAATCCGTGGTGCCGGCTAGCGTACTCGGAGGCGGGACCGCCGAACTCTGTGTGCGGGCCGCCGAAGGCGGAGTCCCGGCCGGCGCCCCCGCGGCGTCGATCGTCGAAGTCGTGCCTGGCGTCGAAGCCGCCGCGGCGCTCGAAGGCCCCGCCCTGCTCGAAAGCCCGGCGCCGCTCGAAGGCCCCGGGCGACTCGAAGGCGTCGCCGCGTCCGAATCCGCGCCGATGCCCGAAGCCACGCCCACGCCCACGACCACGACCGCGACCGCGCCCATGGCCGCGCCCACCCCCGCGCGGCAGCGGCGCGTCCTCGCTCCAGCCGAAGGCCAGCGCGATGCGTTCGAGGGAGCGCAGCGTGGTCTCGAGATCCTCGGCGGGGACCGCCTCGGTCACTCGCGCCCGCAGGCCCTGCACGATCCGGCCCAGGCGATCCTTCGCCGCCGCGCCCTCATCGGTGAGGCTCCACGCCTCTCCCTTCTTCGCGACCCATCCGAGGGCGATCAGGCGGTCGAGTTTGTGCTCCCGCAGCGGACGCGATGACGGCACGGTGCCGTCGATGACGTTCAGCAGTTGCCACTCGCGGCGGCCGACGCCCTCGGCCGCGAAGGCCTCCGCGAAGGCCGCGGCCAGGTGCCGATCGGCGGCCTTCAGCCAGTAGCCGAGCGGACGGGATTCATCGTCGGTGCGATCGGTATTCATGTCATCGGTATTCATGAGAACATCCTTTACTTGTAATAGTGCATGTAAATGTAGTGTGACATGGATATTAAACATATGTCAAGTTGCATGTAAAATTGTCGCGTGAGCAAGGATCAGACGGACCCGGCCGACACCATCGCCCGCGCGCTTCTGCGACTGCGCGGTCAGCGCCCCCAGGGGTGGGAGCGGCGAGGCGGCTTCGGCGAGCAGCCGCCGGGCGGCGGACCCGGTGAGACCGGCAGTTCCGGCTGGGCGGGCGGACACGGCGGACCGCACCACCCCCGCGGCCACAGCCGCTTCGGCATGCCGCCCCAGGGTGCGGGCTTCAGGGGGCGAGGCGGCGCGATGGCGTGGATGCGCATGCTCGAAGCGCTCGTCGCAGCTGCCGAACCGCTCAGCGTGAGCGCCCTCGGCGAGGCGATCGGCGTCGATCAGCCCCGCGCCTCCCGGCTCGTGCAGCAGGCCTTCGAGCGCGGACTGGTGCGGCGCGAGGCCGATCCCGAGGACGCCCGCCGCACCCGCATCGCCCTCACCGAATCGGGGCGGTGGATGGCGAAGCGCATGACCGAGGAGCGACGGGAATCGCTCGAGCAGGCGCTCTCGGCGCTGAGCCCGGACGAGCAGTCCGAATTGGCCCGGCTGCTCTCGAAACTCGCCGACAACTGGCAGGCCTGAGCCGCAACGGCCCGGCACCGGCGCCGTGCACCCGCACCCGCCGCGTATGCTCGTTGAACATGGCCCTCAGCGCGACGATGCACACCTTCGACATCCAGCTCGCGGATATCGATCGCGGCGTCTACGAGGATCTGACGCTGCGCGTCGCACGGCACCCCTCGGAGACCGAGGCGTACATGATGACCCGGTTGCTCGCCTACTGCCTCCAGTTCGAAGAGGGCATCGCCTTCGGCGGGGACATCTCGGCGACCGAGGAGCCGGCGGTCGTGGTGCGCGATCTCACCGGCAGGATCACGGCGTGGATCGAGATCGGCGCACCGGATGCGGCACGACTCCACCACGGCAGCAAGCTCGCCGACCGCGTCGCCGTCTACAGCCATCGGGATCCGGAGAAGCTGCGCGCATCCTGGGCGGGGAAGACCATCCACAACGCGGAGGCGATCGCACTCACCGGCTTCGATCCCGGCTTCATCGACGCGGCCGCGGCGGTGCTCGAGCGCCGCAACACCCTGTCGCTGTCGGTGACCGAGGGGCAGCTGTTCCTCGAGCTCAACGGCGCGGTGCTGAGCACGAGCCTGCACGTGCAGCCGATCGTGTGACGCGCACCACGCAATAGACAACCTCGCGCCCCGCAACACCGCGCACCCCGCAATGCGCAACGGGCGGGCACCGCCCGTAAGCGGCACCCGCCCGTGAGGACGAGCGGCAGGCCCGCGCCTACCTCGTCGCATCCTCCCCGGTCTCACCGGTGCGCACGCGGATCACCTCGAGCACATCGGTCACCCAGACCTTGCCGTCGCCGATGGCCCCGGTGCGGGCCGCCTCCTGGATCGCCGTGAGAGCCGGCTGCAGCACCTCGTCGGCGACCACGGTCTCGATGCGCACCTTGGGCAGGAAGTCGACCTTCACCGTCTGCGAACGGTAGACCTCGACCTTGCCAGTCTGCGTGCCGTGCCCCTTCGCGTCGGAGATCGTCATGCCCTTGACGCCGATCTCGGCGAGGGCGTTCTTCACTGGCTCCAGCGCACTCGGCTGGAGCACTGCGGTGATGAGTTTCATATTCTGTTTCCTTCCGGTCGTTCCAGTCGCCGTGCTCAGGCCCGGGTGTCGTCCATATCGTATGCAGTCTCGGCGTGGAGGCTCGTGTCGAGGCCGGCGCGCTCGACGTTCTCCGGCACCCTGAGCCCCACGGTGATCTTGAGGATCCACGAGATCAGCGCCGTCACCGCGAAGGTGTAGACGAACACCGAGATGATGGCGATGAACTGCGAGCCGAGGAGGCTCCAGTCGCCGCCGTAGAAGATGCCCGCGGCTCCGGCCGGCGACGAGGGATCGGCGAGGAAGCCGATGGCGAGGGTGCCGAAGATGCCGGGGAACATGTGGATCGCGACCGCGTCGAGCGCATCGTCGTAGCCGAGCTTCTCCTTGAGCCCGAGCGCGGCGAAGGCGACCATGCCGGCGAGCAGGCCGATGACGACCGCGCTGATGGGCGACACCGAGTTGGCGGCGGGGGTGATGCCGACGAGGCCGCCGAGCACACCGGAGATCGCGCCGAGCGAGGTGGCGGCCTTCCGGACGAGCTTCTCCACGATCAGCCAGCCGATGAGGCCGGCCGAGGCGGCGACCAGCGTGTTCGTGAGCGCCACGCCGGCGCTCTCGTTGATGCCGCCCGACGATCCGCCGTTGAAGCCGTACCAGCCCACCAGCAGCAGTCCGCCGCCGAGGATCGCGATCGGCAGATTGCCGGGGCGGCCCACATGCGGGAAGTCACGGCGCTTGCCGAGGAACAGCGCGAGCACGAGGGCGGCGACTCCGGCGTTCATGTGCACGGCCGTGCCGCCGGCGAAGTCGATGGCGCCGACCGTGTTCGCGATCCAGCCGCCGACGGTCGAGCCGTCCTCGGAGTCGAAGGCGAAGACCCAGTGCGCCACCGGGAAGTAGACGAGCATCGCCCACAGCCCCGAGAAGATCAGCCAGCTGGAGAACTTCATGCGCCCCTCGACCGCGCCGCCGATGATGCCGACGGTGAGGCCCGCGAAGATCATCTGGAAGACGGCGATCAGGATCGACGGCACCGCGCCCTCGGGGGTCTCCTCGCCGAGCAGCGCCTGGATGCCGAAGAGCCCCGCGGGGTTGCCGATGATGCCGGCGCCGCCCGCGGAGTCGCCGAGGGTGAGGCCGTAGCCGACCACCACCCACAGCACCGCGGTCACGGCGAAGCCGCCGAGGACGACCATGATCGTGTTGAGGATGTTCTTGGTGCGCGACAGCCCGCCGTAGTAGAGCGCGAGGCCGGGCAGCATGAGGGTGACCGCGACGGTTGCCGTGAGCATCCATCCGGTGTTCACCTGCGAGGTGATGTCCATATGTCCGTGTCTTTCTCTTCGGGGGTGGATTCCGGGGGTTCGGTGGATTCAGGGGATTCGAGGTTGGGTTCAGGAGTCGGAGAGGGTTCCGGGATTCGGTGCTGGACCGGCAGCTGGTGGACCGGCAGCCGGTGGATCGGGGGCCGGCGACATGAGGATCGTCGCGGCTCAGCGCGTGAGCAGCCGCTCCAGCACGCGGGCGAGGGCGTCGACCCCGGCGTCGATGTCGTGCGGCGCGGCGGACTCGAGCGGGGTGTGCGAGGCGCCGCTCGGATTGCGCACGAGGATCATGCCGCTCGGGATCGCGGCCGCCAGCACCCCCGCGTCGTGCCCCGCACCGGTGTCGAGCACGGGCGCGGACGGCAGCACCTCGCGCATGGCGTCGCGGAGCCCCGCGTCGAAGTCGACCGCGGAGGAGAACGACTGCTCGGTCACCGCGACGGTGCAGCCCTCCTCCTCGGCAGCGCGGCTCGCGGCGGCGACGGTCTCGTGGACGATCCGGCGCACCGTCTCGTCGTCGCGGTGCCGCACGTCCATCCACAGCTCGACCGAGGAGGCGATGACATTCGTGCCGCCCGGCACCACCCGGATCCGCCCCACGGTGCCGCGCGCCTCCGGCACGGCGAGGGCGTGCTCGCGCAGGCTCCGGATCACGGCGGCGGCGACGACCACGGGGTCCTGCCGGTCGGCCATCCGGGTCGCCCCGGCGTGATCGCCGCGGCCCTCGATGCGCAGCTGCCAGCGCCCGTGGGCGAGGATCGCCCCGGCCAGTGCGACGGGTTCGCCGAGATCCGCCAATCCCCGCCCCTGCTCGACGTGCAGCTCGACGAATGCCGCGATGCGGGAGAGGCGCTCGGCGTCCGCGCCGATGCGCTCCGGATCGAAGCCGGCGGCGAGCGCCGCCTCGGCGTAACTGATGCCGGCCTCGTCGGTGAGATCCCGCACCCGTTCGGGGGCGGCCTCGCCCGAGATGAGGCGCGAGCCGAGGCAGGCGAGGCCGAAGCGCGAGCCCTCCTCCTCCGGGAACACGGCGATGGCGAGCGGGCGCACCGGGCGCACGCCGCGCTCCCGCAGCCGGTCGACCGCGGCGAGGGCGCTGGCCACGCCGAGTGGGCCGTCGAGGCCCCCGCCGCCCGGCACCGAGTCGAGGTGCGAGCCGGTGAGGATCGCGCCCCCGCGGTCTCCCATCCGCGCGAGGGGATCCTCGACATCCCACCACGCCCAGATGATGCCGTTGCCATCGGTCTCGATGCTCAGCCCGCGTTCGGCCGCGTGCCCGAGGAACCACTCGCGCAGTTCGAGCTCGGCGGCGGAGAACACCGGCCGCGAGTAGCCGCCGCGATCCGGGTCCGCTCCGATGCCCGCGATCTCCGCCAGTAGGGCGTTCGCGTCACCGCCGCTCACCGCCGCACCACCTCCGCGAATCGCTGGCCGACCGCTCGGAAGCGCTCGACGGCGGTCTCGGATCCGGCGACCAGGTCGGCGACCAGCTCGCCGAGCAGCGGGGCGAATTTCGCCCCCTGGCCCGAGCACGGGGAGACGACGGTGATGCCCTCGGCCCGGTCGATGATCATGTCGTCGCGGGGCACATTGGTGAAGAGGCAGGTGGTCTCGGCGTAGGGATCGGGGATCAGGCCCGGCGCGAACTCCCGGGCGAAACCCCGCACGCGTTCGCGGTTCACCGGGTCGATGCGGCGATCCTGCACCCGCGCCGAGCCGATGATCTTGCCGCCGTTGTACTCGGCCATCTTCTGCCCGCGGAACTCGGCGTCGCGACCGCCGGGCAGGCTGTACATCTGGATCCGCTCGTCCTTGTAGATGAAGGTCGGCCACGAGGCGGCGGCGTCCGCGGCGGGCTCGCCGCAGTCGCCCGGCGCCCGGTATGGGAAGTGGAAGGCGTTCTCCTGCCGCACCTCGAACTGGGGCATCCGGTCGAGGAAGGCCCGCGGCAGGTCGAGTTCGGCGAGGAGGGCCGGAAGCCAGCCGCCGGCCGCGACGATCACCTGCTCGGCGCGCACGGTGGCACCGGTGGACGAGACGAGCGTGTAGCCGCGGCGACCGCGCGCGGTGGAGGCGGGCGAGCCCCCGCCCCGCACCCTCGCGACCTCCCAGCCGCTGAGCACCCGGGCACCGGCGCGCCTCGCGAGCTCGAGCATCGCCTCCACAGCCGATTCGGCGTCGATCACCCCGGCGCCGGGATGCCACAGCGCCTCGGTGTCGAATTCGAGCTGCGGCCACCGCGATCCGGCCTCCGCGGCGCTGAGCAGCTCATGCTCGACCCCGGCCGCGCCGAGCACCTCGGCCAGCTCTCGCGGCTTCCGCAGCGCGCCGAAGTCGAGCGCTCCGCTCGGCGTGATCAGGCGCTCCCCCGCGGCCGCTTCGAGCTCGTCCCAGCCCTGCTTCGCCCGCACCACGAGATCCGTGGAGAACCGGTCGGGGTAGGCGTAGCGGAAGATCCGCGCCGAGCCGTGGGAGCTGCCCAGCACCGAGGCCGGTCGGTCGCGTTCGAGGAGGATCACCTCGGCGCCGGACTGGGCGAGCCTCCACGCGGCGGCGGCCCCGGTGAGGCCGGCGCCCACGATGGCGTACTGTGCTGATTCGGTGGTCACTGGGTGTCTCGCTTTCGGGGGTGGGGATCGGCGCGGTCTAGGCGAGGTCCGGGGCGTCCCAGAGCTTGAGCTTGGAGCCGATGCCCAGCTCGACCGCGTTCTCGTACACGGTCTTGGCCCAGGCCACGTCCTCCACGCCCATGCCGCCGACGCTGAAGAGCACCGGCTGCTCCTCGAACTCGCGGCCCACGGCGGTGCCGTCGAAGACGTCGCCGATGTTCACGACCCGCGACTCGTCGAGCTCGCCCGTCTCGATCAGGTCCTGCCAGTAGAGGCCGATCATGCCGAAGGCGGTCTCGTGCGACGGTGCGGGGTACTCCTCGGCCCAGGCCTCGTAGATCTTCTTCGCGTCGGCGATGAGCCGTGCCTTGCCCGAGAGGGTGTACTCCTTGTCCATCCGCAGATTGGCGGGGAGGCTGAGGAAGGCGCCCGGCTTGATCCAGTCGCCGTCGATGTAGGGGTAGTTCTCGGAGCCCACGAGACCCGTGACCGCCTCGGAGACGATGTCGGAGTCGCGCACGGCCGCCTCGACGGTGTCGGCGATCTCGATGGTGGTGAACTGCGGGTAGTGCTCGCGCACGTAATCGGCGAAGGCCTCCGAGGTGGATCGGCGCCGGCCGTTGATGCGGATGGTGTCGAGCGTGGGGCGGGCCGAGAGCATGGCCGCGACGGCGCTCTTGTTCATGGCGCCGGGGCCGATGATGCCGAGAGACTTCGCGTTCACCGGCGCCAGCTTCTTCGCGGCCGCCCCCGGCACGGCGGCGGTGCGGTAGGCACTCTCGAGGTTGCCCGACATGATCGCGAAGGGCGCGCCGGTCTCCTTGTCGTTGAGCACGATGAGGTGGATCGAGCGCGGCAGGCCCTGCTCGCGGTTGTCGATGTTCGAGCCGTACCACTTCACTCCGGCGGTGTCGAAGCGCCCGCCCAGATAGGCGGCCATCGCCATGAAGCGCCGGTCGGCGGCGTCGAGGGGCATGGCCGGGAAGGGGGAGGTCGGCGGGAAGGTGATCATGGCGCCGTGCGAGTTCGCGTTGTTGCCGGCCATCCGGTAGTCGCCCTTCGCGACGAGGATCAGCACCTCCTCCATCACCTCGATGCAGCGGTCGATGTCTTTCACGCCGGCGGCGATGACCTCCGGTTCGCTCAGGTAGAGCATCTCGATCCGGGTGCTCGGCGCGGTCTCGGGGTTCGGCGCCGCCTCGATGCTCGGTGCGGTCAGGGTGCTCGGTGCGGTCACGGCGCTCACGGGATCTCCTCTTGGGCTGCGGCGGCTCCGGGTGGAGCTCGGGTCGTCGGGTGGCGATTCCCCTCTAGAAAACGACGGCCGGCGCACCCCCGTCCAATACCTTTTTCGCGGCGGATTCATCCCGTTTCGCTCGCAATCTTCCCGAAACGAGACGGTGACATTCGGGGCGTATCGTGACCCCATGGAACTGCGTCAGCTGCGATACTTCATGGCGGTCGCCGAGGAGTTGCACTTCGGTCGCGCTGCCCAGAGACTGCACATGTCGCAGCCGCCGCTCAGCCTCCATGTGAGCCGACTCGAGCAGGAGCTGGGGGTCAGGCTCTTCGAGCGCAGCACCCGGCATGTCAGCCTCACCGCGGCGGGGATCCGCTTCCAGCAGAGCGTGCGGCAGATCCTCAGCGACCTCGATCTGGCCGCCATCGAGCTGCGGGAGTTCGCCGACGGCCTCTCCGGTCGGCTGACGGCGGGCTTCGTCAGCTCGGCGAACTACACGGTGCTGCCGGGTGTCGTGCAGCTCTTCCGCGAGCGGCGCTCCAAGGTGCAGCTCATCGCGATGCCGCTGACCTCGGCGGAGCAGTGCGATCGGCTGCGCGACGGCGCCCTCGATGTGGGGATCGTGCGCGACGAGCTGCTGCCGGAGCACGCCGCCGACCCGGAGCTCACGGCCGAGATCGTCTACGAGGAGCGGCTCGTGGCCTGCCTGCCCGCAGGGCACCCTCTGGCCGGGCAGGCGGAGGTCTCCGCCTGGGAGATCAGCGATGTGCCGATGATCTCCTATCCGCGCTCCCTGATGCCCGGCTACGTGGATCGCGTCGCCGCCGCCCTGGGCCAGGCCGCCAGCCGGACGCAGACCGTCGAGGAGGTAGTGCATCAGGAGACCGCGCTGGGCTTCGTGATCGCGGGCGCGGGCACGACGATCCTCCCCGAGTCGATCCGTCAGCTCGCCCCGCCGTCGATCTCGGTGGTGCCGCTCGCAGGCTCCCCGACGACCCGGCTGCTCGCCGCGCGTCAGCGGGGTCCGACCGAGTCGGCGGCGCTGCGCGAGACCTTCATCGACTGCCTCCACGAGGCGGCCGGGGAGCTCCTCGCCGTCTGACGATGCCGGGATCGCGCCGCCCGGCCGCTCGATCACTCGGCGCGGCCGCACCGCCGCCGCGTGGCGGCGCACCGCGGGGCCGCACCGCCGCGCGGCCCCGCCGATCCCTAGACTTGACCCCATGACCGCGACGACGCCCGACCGCAGGCCGAGCCGTGTGCTCGCCGTACTGCGGCGCACGCCCTTCACCCTCGCGTTCGTGCTGGTGCTGCTCATCATCGGCATCGCCACCGGCACGATCCTCTCCCCCGCCGCTGACAAGCCCTGGTTCGAGAGCGTGGCGACGGGCCTGCCGGCCTTCGCCGAGGGCCGCTGGTGGAGCGTCCTCACCTCGCCGTTCTTCATCGACCACCCGCTCACCTTCCTCACCCTCGCGCCGCTGGTGGTCGGCGGCCTCGGCTGGGCCGAGTGGCGCTTCGGCACCTGGCGGACCCTCGGCCTCTTCTGGGCCGGGCACATCGTGGGCGTGCTGGGGGCGGCCGCCATCGTCGCGCTGGTCTCCCAGACCGGCTGGCACTGGGCGGTACGGCTCTCCGAGGCCTACGATGTAGGGCCCTCCTGCGGCGCCTTCACCGCCCTCATCTTCGCCATCGCGACGCTGCCGGCGCCGTGGCGACTGCGCGCCCGCATCGGCGTGGTGGTGTGGATCGGTGTCTCGCTGCTCTACCTCGGCCAGCTCTACGACCTGGAGCACGCCGTCGCCATGATCGCGGCACTGGCCGTGAGCGGCTGGCTCCCGGCCTTCCGGCACCCGATCGGGCGCCCGAGCGAGCGCGAGTGGCGGCTGATCGCCCTCGCCGGTCTCATCGTGATCGGCGCGGTCCAGATCCTCGACCTCGTCGTCCCCTACGACGGCCCGCTGGGTCAGAATCACCCGGTCGCCTCCTTCGTCGACGTCGCCGTCGACGTCGTGGTGATCGCCCTCGTCGCGAACGGGGTGCGTCAGGGCTACCGGCTCGCCTGGATCGCGACCATGCTGCTGGGCGCCTACAATCTGATCACCGCGGTGCTCGCCTTCCTCGCCATCCCGCTGCTGGTGGACGCCGAGCTCATCGACAGGCCCGGCGACGTCCTCGGTCTCGTGATCGCTCCGACCCTCTTCTGGGTCGCGCTCATCGCGCTGATGATCGTCGGCCGCGGGGCCTGGCGCGTGCCGCTCAGAAAATCCCGCCGGGTGCCGCATGCCGAGCATCTGACCCGCGCCGACATGGTCGAGCGGCTGCGCCGCTTCGGCGGCGGCACCATCTCGTGGATGACCACCTGGAACGCGAACAGCCACCTGGCCGCGGCGGACGGCGCGATCGCCTATCAGGCGCACTCCGGGGTCGCGATCATGCTGGGCGATCCGATCGTGCCCGCGGGCGCGCACCGGGCCGCACTCGAGGAGTTCACCCGCGCCACCCAGCGGGCGGGGCTGATCCCCTGCGCCTTCTCGACGAGCGAGGGGACCGCGGCGGCCAGGCCCGAGGGCTGGCGCGCGGTGGTCGTAGCGGAGGACACCATCGTCGATCTGCCCGGGCTCGAGTTCACCGGCAAGCCCTGGGGCGCGGTGCGCACGGCGATCAACCGGGCCGAGCGGGAGGGCGTTGAGTTCCGTATGGTGCGCCTGGGCGAGGAGCCGTGGAACGTGCTCGCGCAGGTGCGCGCGATCTCCGAGCAGTGGACGGGCGACAAGGGCCTGCCGGAGATGCGCTTCACCCTGGGCACGGTGGAGGAGGCCTTGGATCCGGAAGCCCGCGTGGGCATCGCCGTCGACGCGGAGGGCAATCTGCACGGGGTGACCTCGTGGCTGCCCGTCTACGGCGCGGCCGCCGACGGCGGCGAGCCCCGCGTCGTCGGGTGGACCCTCGATCTGATGCGCCGGCGCGACGGCGGCTTCGGGCCGGTGATGGAGTTCCTGATCGCCTCCTCCGCGAAGCACTTCGCCGAGGAGGGCTACGAATTCGTGTCGCTCTCGGGCGCCCCGCTGGTGCGGCCGGCCGAGGTGGCGGCGGGGCCCGTGGACCAGGTGCTCGATCAGCTCGGCGGCCTGATCGAGCCGCTCTACGGCTTCAAATCGCTGCACCGCTTCAAGCAGAAGTTCAATCCGCGGCACGAGTCGCTGTTCCTGCTGTTCCGCGACGAGGGCGATCTGCCGCGCATCGGGGTCGCGCTCACGCGCGCCTATCTGCCCGATGCCACGCTCCGCGATCTGGTCGCCTCCGCCGCCGATGCGGCGGCCCCGGCGGGGAAGGCGTCGTGAGCGAGGCGGAGCGCTCCCCCGCGCCCGGCGACGAGCACGAGCGCGGCTCCGCGGCGGGCACGGCCGCGGAGCCGCCAGCGCCACCGCCCGCCCCACCGCCCACGCCGCCGAAGCCCTCGGCCCGGAGCCGCTGGGGCACCGCCCTCACGCTGATCGTCGAGACGGTGGGCCTCCTCACCCAGCTGCTCCTCGTCGCCGCCGGCATCGACTATCTGCTCACCGAGGACGGCGAGTTCTCTGAGGCCATGCGGCTGCTCGGGTGGTGCGCACTCGGCACGCTGTACCTCATGGCCACCGTGGTGTGGCTCAACATCGATCTGCGGGTGCGGCGGCAGGACGACGCCCTCCAGCGACGCCTGCTGAGCCTGCCCGCGATCCGCTGGTTCTCCACCCTGGTCACCTTCTCCTCGAGCCTCGTCGGACTCTCCGCCGCCTTCACCCTCATCGTCATCCGCGACGATCCCGAGCATCTGGTGTTCTCGGAGTTCGCGGCGGTGTGGGCCATGCTCGTGTCCTGGGCGATGTTCCACTGGGGCTACGCCCGCATCTACCAGTCCCGCTACGACCGGGCGGTCGGCGATCGGCCGCTGATCTTCCCGGGCTCCGCGGCACCGCGCATCACCGACTTCGTGTACTTCGCCTTCACCATCGGCACCTCCTTCGCGAACTCGGATGTCACCATCACCGACAGCCGCATGCGCTGGAGCGTGGTCTGGCACACCACCTTCAGCTTCTTCTTCAACGCCCTCATCATCGTGCTCACCATGAACACGATCGTCGGCGGGCTCGGCGGGCAGTAGGCGGCTGGCGGTGCTCCGCCCAGCCCCACCGCCCGCCCCCGCACCACGACCGGCCCGCGAGTTGCACCGCCCAGCCCCATCGCTCGCCCCCGCACCACCACCAGTTCCCAAAGCGATTCGGCGAAACAAAGTCCATTTCCGCGATTTCCGGCTTTGTTACGCCGAATCGCTTTGGGAACCATCGAGCTCACCGCGGCGGCCCGCCGGCACATTCCGCGCCGGCTGATGACCGGGCAGGAATAGACAAAGCGCGAGCACGTTATAGGGTAGTAAGCGTGTTCCGGGGTCGGTGAGAATCCGAACCGGCGGTGATAGTCCGCGAACCTCGCACCTGCGAGGCCGAACCGGTGGAATTCCGGTGCCGACGGTGATGCGTGCGAGGCGACTCGCGCGTTCAGTCCGGATGTGAGGAGCACAGGTGATCGCCGACGTCGGCGAGACCCCACCCCGGTACGCGTGAGAACGAAAGACCGGGATGTTGGATCGCGAGATGCTGGAGACGGCGATGCGCCGCGCGCTCGCGCTCGCCCGCCGCAGCCCGGCGGACGATCCCAATCCGCAGGTCGGCTGCGTGCTGCTGGATCCCGAGGGCCGTATCGTCGCCGAGGGGTGGCATCACGGATCGGGCACTCCCCACGCCGAGGTCGAGGCCCTCGCCCAGCTGCCCGCCGAGTGGCGCGGCCGTCTCGCCGAGCTCACCGCCGTGGTCACCCTCGAGCCGTGCAATCACACCGGCCGCACCGGCCCCTGCGCGGAAGCGCTCGTCGAGGCGGGCATCGGCGCCGTGGCCTACGCGCTCGGCGACCCCGGCCCGGCCTCGGGCGGCGGAGCGGCGACCCTCCGGGAGGCGGGGATCGAGGTGCGCGGCGACGTGCTCGCCGCCGAGTCGCGCGCGTTGCTGGCGCCGTGGCTCGCGAAGCAGCACCCCGGGGCGCAGCGCCTACCGGCCACGCAACCGAGACCACACGTCACCGTGAAGTGGGCGCAGACGATCGACGGCCGCGCCGCCGCGAGCGACGGCAGCAGCCAGTGGATCACCGGGGTCGACGCGCGCGGCGATGTGCACCGCCGCCGCGCCGAGGCCGACGCGATCCTCGTGGGCACCGGCACCCTCCTCGCCGACGACCCGGCGCTCACCGCCCGCGCCGAAACCGGGGGCCTGCTCGTGCCCGCCGCCGAGCAGCCGATCCCGGTGTTGCTCGGGCACCGCGCGATCCCCGCGGCGGCGCGCATCCGGCAGCATCCCGCACTCGACGCCCGCGGCCTCGCCGAGCCGATCCGCCTCACCGGTGACGATCTCGCCGCAGATCTCGCCGAGCTCCACGCCCGCGGCGTGCGCCGCCTCTTCGTCGAAGGCGGCCCCGCCGTGGCGAGCGCCTTCATCGCCGCCGGCCTCGTCGACGAGGTGCTCATCTATCTCGCACCCGCGCTGCTCGGCGGACCGCGACTCGCCATCGGCGATCTCGGCATCGGCGGCATGGACGGGATCAAGCGGCTGCGCATCACCCACTTCGCCCAGCTCGGCGCCGATCTGCTGATCAAGGCGACCATCGAATCCGAAGACCCCCACCCCAGCAACGAGGAGCAGCTCTGATGTTCACCGGCCTCATCGAAGAAATCGGCGAGATCGTCGCCACGGAGCCCGTGGGCGATTCGCTACGGCTCACCGTCAAAGGCCCGACGGTCACCGCCGATGCGCAGCACGGCGACTCCATCCAGGTCTCGGGCGTCTGCCTGACCGTGATCGAGCAGGGCACCGCGGATGACGGCGCCGGCACCTTCACCGCGGATGTGATGGCGCAGTCGATCAAGATGTCCACCCTCGGCGCGCTCGCCCCCGGCGACCGGGTGAATCTCGAGCGCGCGGCCCGGGTGGACAGCCGCCTGGGCGGGCACATCGTGCAGGGGCACGTCGACGGCACCGCGACCCTCGTCTCCGTCGTCGACGGCTCCGCCTGGCGGGTGCTGCGCTTCGCGCTGCCGAGCGATCTCGCACCGCTTCTGGTCGACAAGGGATCGGTGACCCTGTCCGGGGTCTCCCTCACCGTCTCGAGCATCGCCGAGGCCGGCGATCCCGAGCCCTGGTTCGAGGTGTCGCTGATCCCCGAGACGCTCTCCGCCACCACCCTCGGCTCGCTCGCCCCCGGCGACCGGGTCAACCTCGAAACAGATATCCTCGCCCGCCACGTCCAGCGGATGCTCCGCTTCGGCGAATCCACCACCGCTCACGAAGGAACACCCGCATGACCACGCCAGCCATCAGCACCATCGAAGAGGCGATCGCCGCCATCCAGGCCGGAAAGCCGGTGATCGTCGCCGACGACGAGAACCGCGAGAACGAGGGCGATGTGATCCTCTCCGCCGAGCTCGCCACCCCCGAGTGGGTCGCCTGGACCGTGCGCAACTCCTCCGGGCTCCTGTGCGCGCCGATGTCCAATGAGATCGCCGACCAGCTCGACCTGCCGATGATGGTGGAGCGCAACGAGGATGCGCGCGGCACCGCGTACACCGTGACCGTCGACGCGGCCGAGGGCGTGACCACCGGCATCAGCGCCAGCGACCGCACCACCACGCTGCGCGCGCTCGCGAACCCGGACGCCGAGCCGGGCGATGTGCGCCGCCCCGGACATGTGCTGCCCTTGCGCGCGGTCGACGGCGGGGTGCGCGCCCGCGCCGGTCACACCGAGGCCTCGGTGGAGCTGATGCGGCTCGCAGGGCTCCGCCCCGTAGCGATGATCGCGGAGATCGTCGCCGAGGACGGCGAGATGATGCGCCTGCCCGGGCTCCTCGAGCTGGGAGCCGCGGAGGGGGTGCCCGTCACCACCATCGAGCAGCTCATCGCCTATCTGAACAAGCACGACCCCGCAGGCGCCCCCGCCGAGAACCTGAAGGCGCACCGGCAGGTCAGCCTGCGTGCCGACACCCTGATGCCGACGGAGCACGGCGAGTTCCGGATCCGCGCCTACCGCGATCGGCGCGCGGGCGTCGACCACGTCGCGCTCATCTCGACCACGGATCCGGCGCCGAACGAGGACGTGCTGGTGCGCGTGCACTCCGAGTGCATCACCGGCGAGGCCTTCGGCTCGCTGAAGTGCGAGTGCGGGCCGCAGCTGCACGCGGCGCTCGATCTGGTACAGGATCGCGGCGGCGTGGTGATCTACCTGCGCGGGCAGGAGGGCCGGGGCATCGGCCTCGCGAACAAGCTGCGCGCCTACCAGCTGCAGGAGTCGGGAGTGGACACCCTCGACGCGAATCTCCAGCTGGGGCTGCCGGGCGACGCGCGCGACTACACCGCGGCGGCCGAGATCCTCGCGGACCTCGGGATCTCCCGGGTGCGGCTGCTCACCAACAACCCCGACAAGGTGACGCAGCTGCAGAATCGCGGCGTGGTCATCACCGAGCGGGTGCCGCTGCACGTCGGCTTCACCGAGCAGAACGCCGGATACCTCGAGGCGAAGCGCGACCGCATGGGGCACCAGCTGCCCTGAGCGGCGCGGCCGCCCGGCACCCCTCGATCCACCCCGATCCACCCCGACCCGCATACGAAGGAGCACACCCATGAGCGGACACGGAGCACCGAATCTGGCCGTCGAAGCGCACGGCCTGCGCGTGGCGATCATCGCCGGCAGCTGGCACACCGAGGTGATGGACGGGTTGATCCGCGGGGCTCAGGAGTCGGTCGCCGCCGCGGGAGCGGAGCACACCCTGTTCCGCGTCGCCGGCGCCTTCGAGCTGCCCCTGGCCGCACAGGCCGCACTCGGCGAGGGTGGATTCGACGCGGCGGTGTGCCTCGGGGTGATCGTCCGCGGCGGCACGCCGCACTTCGAGTACATCTCGAACTCCGTGACCGACGGGCTCACCCGGGTGCAGCTCGACAGCGGGAAACCCGTCGGTTTCGGCGTGCTCACCACCGACAACGACGAGCAGGCGCTGGATCGCGCGGGCCTTCCGGGATCGCGCGAGTCGAAGGGCGTCGAGGCCGCCGAGGCGGCGCTGCAGGCGGCGGCGACCGTGCGCCTGATCCACGAGGCGGCTGCGGCCGTGGCCCCGACCGCCGCTCCCGCGTAGCGGCGGCTCGGTCCCGCCGAACCCGCGACGGATCCGCATCCTCCGCACCCCGACGGCATTCAGCAGATGTTTCAGTTTGCCCGACTAGGGTGTCAATCGTGCCACGAGACCGGAAGCCCAACGAGAGCTCGGCCCCGCGGGGGCCGCGCGCCTCACTGGCCCAGCTGATCCCCTATCTGCTCGAGCAGCGCGGCCCGCTGACCCTGGCGCTCGTGCTGGGCTTCGTCGGCGCCCTCACCTCGCTGGTGCAGCCGGTGCTGCTCGGCCAGGTGATCGAGCGCGTGCAACTCTCCGAGCCGCTGGGACTGCTGCTGATCGTGCTGACCGTGCTGGTCGTCGTCGACGCGCTGCTGAGCGGCTTCCAGCACTATGTGCTGCAGCGCATGGGCGAGAGCGTGGTGCTGTCGAGCCGGCGCACGCTGATCAGGCGCATGCTCCACCTGCCCATCGGGGAGTTCGACCGGCGCCGGACAGGCGATCTGGTGTCGCGCATCGGCAGCGACACCACCCTGCTGCGCGCGGTGCTGACGCAGGGCTTCGTCGAGGCGATCAGCGGCATGCTGGTGTTCGTCGGGGCCCTGATCGGCATGCTGATCATCGACCCGGTGCTGTTCGGGATCACCTTCGGCGTGGTGGTGGTGGCGCTCGTGGTGGTCGTCGCGGTGTCGGCGAGGATCCGCCCCGCCGTCGCGCGCACGCAGGAGAAGGTCGGAGATCTCGCCGCCCAGGTGGATCGCTCGATCTCCTCGATCCGCACCATCCGGGCGGCGGGGGCCGCCGGCCGGGAGCAGCGGGCGACCGAGCGCGAGGCCGAGGAGGCCTACACCCTCGGGCTCCGCGTGGCGAAGATCTCGGCGCTCATCGTGCCGGTGTCGTTCCTGGCGCTGCAGCTGTCGTTCCTCGTCGTGCTCGGCCTCGGCGGGTACCGCGTGGCGACCGGGGCCATCGGCATCGCGCAGCTCGTCATGTTCATCGTGTTCCTCTTTCTGATGGTGCAGCCGCTGGCGCTCACCTTCGGCGCCGTCTCGGCGGTGAACCAGGCGCTGGGCGCACTCGGCCGTATTCAGGAGATCGCGGCGCTGCCCGTCGAGGATCAGCACGACGCCGAGCGATCCCCCCTCGGACGGATCCTCCCCCTCGCGGAGGCCGCTCGCGAGGGGGCACCCGCACTCGCCTTCGACGATGTGACCTTCACCTACCGCTCCGCGGGGCCGGACCGCGTGGACGCGCGGCAGCTCGTCCACGGCACCGGGCGCGCCGCGAGGCGCGACGCGGAGGCGGCGCCCGCCGAGATCGTCGAGACGCCGGTGCTGCACGGGGTCAGCTTCGACGTGCCGCGCGGCATGCGCGTGGCCCTCGTTGGGCCCTCGGGCGCGGGCAAGTCGACGGTGCTGGGGCTCATCGAGCGCTTCTACGATCCCGACAGCGGTGCCGTGTCGCTGCACGGGGCGGATCTGCGCACCCTCGACCGGGCGGAGCTGCGCCGGCAGCTCGGCTATGTGGAGCAGGACGCACCGGTGCTCGCCGGCACGATCCGCGAGAATCTGTTGCTCGGCGCGCCCGAGGCCAGCGACGGCGAGTGCGAGCGGGTGCTGCGCACCGTGAATCTCGGCGCGATCCTCGATCGGGCCGCCCGGCAGGCGGGTCTTCAGAGCGGGCTGGACGCCCAGGTCGGCGAGCGCGGCATCATGCTCTCCGGCGGCGAGAAGCAGCGCCTCGCCATCGCGCGGGCGCTGCTGACGGCACCGCCGATCCTGCTGCTGGACGAGTCGACCGCGAGCCTCGACGGGGTGAACGAGCAGCTGATGCGCGAGGCGCTGGACTCGGTGGCGACCGGTCGAACGCTGGTCGTCATCGCGCACCGGCTGTCGACGGTGGTCGACAGCGACCGCATCATCGTGCTCGACCAGGGCCGCGTCGTGGGCGAGGGCACGCACGCCGAACTGGTGGAGACCGTGCCGCTCTACCGCGAGCTGGCGCGGCACCAGCTGCTCGTGCCCGAGGCGGAGGCCGGCGCCGAGGCCGGCTGAGTTCGCGAACGGGTCAGCCCGCGCCGCCGATCTCGATGGATCCGATCAGCTCGGCGAGTGCGGGGCGGTAGTCCGCGAGCTCGGCGGGAGGCTCGGTGCGGGCATCGATCCGTACCGCCTGCGCTTCTGCATCGACGAGGCTGACGAGGCCGAAGAGCGCCTCCCCGAGGGTGAAGTGCCGCAGTTCGAGCCCCGAGGCGAGCATCTCGAACAGCACGGCGGCGGAGCCGGCCGCCTCTGCGAGTTCCGCCCGGGCGTCCGGGAGCGAGCGGACGCTCAGATCCACGACGAGCAGCCGATCCGGCGATTGCACGCGAATACCATCCCCTACAGGCTGCACCAGCCAGCCCGTGCCGGGCCGCACCGTGATCGGGGCCTCGGCGGACGAGGGCTCGGCGGCGATCGCGAAGGCGCGCGAGCCGTCAGCCGTCTCAGCCCGAAGCGTCGAGTCCATCGACGGCCACAGCAGCACGAACACCAGCCCGGCCGTCACCACGAGCCCGGCGACGGCCGTGGCCAGCGCCGTCCAGAACGACACCCGCCCCGGGATGCGGATCGATGGTGCGGTGCCATCGGCCGGCGGCGGGAGGCTCATCGCGCGCTCACCCGCCCCAGCGGCACCGATCCGCCGAAGAGCTCGGTCACCGTCACCGGTTCGAAGCCCCGATTGCGCAGCCCGGCGATGATGTCCCCGGCCGCGGCCACCGAATCCGCGTGGGTGTCGTGGAAGAGCACGATCCCGCCGGGGGCGACACTGTTCACGGCTCGATCGAAGAGCGCCGCGACACCGGGAACCCTCCAGTCGTTGGTGTCCACGCTCCACAGGATCGCGGGCATTCCCACGGCCTCAATGACGGCGCCGTTGACCTCGCCGTAGGGCGGGCGGAACGTGGTGACGGGCGCCCCGGAGATCTGCTCGAGAATCGTCGCCGCATCCCGCACCTGGGCGCGCGCCGCCGCCGCAGAGAGCCGGGTGAGATCGGGGTGGCTCATGCTGTGGCTGCCGATCTCGTGGCCCTCGGCGGCGACTCGGCGCACCGTGTCGGCCCCCGAGGCCGCGTACTGGCCCAGCATGAAGAAGGTCGCCGAGGCCTGTTCGCGCGCCAGCGTGTCGAGCAGCTGCGGGGTGTACCCGGAGGGGCCGTCGTCGTAGGTCAGCGCCACGCAGGGGATCAGCGCGCAGTCGACGGGGACGCTGCCGGGCGAGGCGGCGACGCCGAGGAAGGGCTGGGACGCCTGCTCGGCGAGTGCGCGCCAGGCGGCCGTGGACCACTCCTGCGCGAGCTGGGCGTCGACGAGCACCGAGACCGGCTCCTCCGTGGCCGGAATGCCGAGCCCCGCGAGCTCCGCTGCGACGAGCCCCGCGGGCAGCGTCACCCGCATGCCGCCGTCCGCCTCGTGCGCGGCGCGATCCAGCGCCTCGTCGGCGATCGCCGTCTGCGCCTCGTCGGGCCCGGCGACGGGTGCCGAGCTCAAGCCCCCCGCCTGCTGGCGCAGCAGATCGACGGCGCGCTGCCAGAGCTCGACGGGGGCGGACTCGTTCCACCGGCCGACCCCCTCGGTCACCGCGCCGCTCGCGACATCGACGTAGAGCGGACGCTTCTCGTCTCCGGTGACGCCGGCAGACCCTCCGGTCACGGTGCGCAGCGTCACCGCGATGGTGCTGCCGAAGGCGCCGGTCAGCTCGCAGGTGATCGCGGTCCCGGATCCTCCCGCGGGCCCGGTCTCCGGCCGGCTCAGCACCTCGGAAGCGGGCCAGGCCGCGGAGCCCGGAACGCAGCCGCGCTCCGCGAGTCCCGCCTCGACCGGATGCGCTTGCGGGGCGTAGGGCTGCCCCGTGGCCGCGATCGCCGACCACAGCATCGCGGTGACCTGCTCGTTGAAGGCGGGCGCTCCGGGAATGTAGACGAAGCGCGCGGCGAGCGGCAGCGCGTCGTTGCGCAGGCGCCCGCCGACCAGGCCGAGCGAGGCCGCTTCGAGGATCGCCGCCGGCACGGCCGCAGGATCCGCCCCATCGGTCCCGGGATCCGCACCCTCCCGCGTCGCACCGTCTGCGGACTGCGCAGGAGCCGCGAGAGTCACGCCCGGAACCACGCGAGCCGCGGGCGGCGTCCATCCGGCCACCGGCTCGGAGGCGCAAGCGGTCAGCACGAGGGCCGCACCGGTGACCAGTGCGGCGGCCGCCCCGATCCGCCGTCTCGCAGGAGCGGAGCAGGACATCTGCGCTTCCCCCTCCGTCGACGGCGAGCACGCCCCCGTGGCGGGCTCCTCAGCAGACTATCGCGCGGTCTCGCGCGGGTAGAGCCAGTCGAGTCTCGGTTCGATCACGGGTCTGAAGACCTTCGCCACCAGGGCCGTGGAGAGCAGCACGGCGATGATCACCGCGCCGAGGATCAGGATCAGCACGCCGAGATCGCCGAGTCCGCCGATCGCCCGGCCCAGACCCGTCTCGCGCAGCACCCAGATGATCGGTGCGTGCAGCAGATAGACGTACAGCGTGCGCGTACCCCAGACGGTGACGAAGCCCCGCCTGCGAGGGATCACGATCAGCAGGGCGAGGGTCATCGCCGCCGCGATCGCGAGCAGTGCCGCTCTGATCCCGATCCCGCCGAGCGCGATCTGCCACCAGATCTCGGGCGCCCAGCCGCCGATGTCGGCCTGCGCGAACAGCGTGACGGTATCATCGCGCCAGGTGATCCACTTCTCGATCCGCCAGAAGCTGCGCAGGCCCGGGACCGCCACCAGCACCGCGGCGATGGCGGCGAGCACCCCCCAGGCCGCCGTGCGCAGGCCGGGGCCCGGCCGAAGGAAGCGATCGCGATCGAAGCAGCCGCGCTCCTTGGCCAGCCAGGCGCCCACGAAGAAGGGGAGCAGGCAGAGGGTGCGCTGCGCGGAGAACTCGGTGCCGATCATCGGGCTCAGCCCCGCGGCGAGCGCCAGCACGATCGAGATGATCAGCGGGTGCCGGAGCCGGGCGATATACGGCAGCAGGATCCGCATCGTGGCGAGAGTGACCAGGAACCACAGCGTCCACGAGGGGATCACGAGCCAGCGCTCGGAGAGGATGCTCCCCCTGACGAAGTAGCGGATCAGCGCCCAGATCCCCTCCCACATCAGCCAGGTCGCCAGCAGCTGAATCGTGGATCGCACGAGCTTCGGCGACACCTCGGGCTTCGCGAAGAGACCCGAGAGCGCGATCAGCGCCGGCATGTGGAAGAGGTAGATGTAGACGTAGATGCCGTAGCCGAGGGCGTTATCGCCTCGTGCCGAGACGAGGGCGTGGCCGATGACGACCAGCGCGATCAGCACGAAGCGCGCATTGTCCCACAGCGCGACGCGCGCCCCCGAGAGGGTCTGCGTCGCGGCAGCGGACATGCGTGACGGCGGGGATGAGGGTCTGGCGCACCGGCCTCCTAGGAGACCGGAACCGCCCGCGCGCGATCGAGATCGATGAAGGTCTCGGTATTGAAGCGATAGGCCGTGCGCACCTCATCGATCATGCGCGCCCGCTCCGCCTCGTCCAAGCTCTCGCCGAGGGCGTTGAGCCCGTCGCGGTAGGCGCCCTTGAACTCGGGGATCGATCCCAGTTCGGCGAAGTCGTAGAATTCGGCGCCGGCCCCGGCGAAGCCGTGCTGCGCGCTGACGGCCCTGGCGATCATCTGCCCGCCGGAGAGATCGCCGAGGTACCGGGTGTAGTGGTGGGCCACGATACCGGGCAGCCATTCTTCGGCGGCCACCTCGTTGATCCGGGCCACATACGCCTCGGTGGCGGGGACGGCGACGATGCGCTCGCGCCAGTCGGCGCCGTAGAGGTGCTGGAGGTCGGCCTCCAGCGCCGGCAGGCGCACGAGCGCCTCCGGGTGGAAGGCGGCGAATCGGGGATCGGCCGCGAGCGCGCGGGCCGCCTCTTCGAGGGCGAGGTAGACGAAGTAGTGCTGGGCGACGAGGGCCGAGTAGTCGGCGATGGTGCCGCGGCCGCGCATGACGTCCTCCATGAAAGTCGCGCCTTCGCTGCTGGAGTGGTCACCCCAGGTCGCCTCGCGGATCGCCTGAGAGAAGGAGCCGTCGCTCTCGGCGCTCCCGTGCGGGTGGCCTCCACCGTGGGGGTGTCCACCCGCGCCGTGGGGGTGTCCACCCGCGCCGTGGGGGTGTCCGTTCGCCGGTCGCGCCTCCTCCTCGCGCGCCGGAACGCCCAGGCGCGTGCAGGCCGTCTTGTAGAGCACGACGACCTCGCGGCGGATGTCGGCGCGCTCGGCGATGGGACCGCCGGGCCAGGGCAGGCGGAGCTCGTGCTCACCGCTGGGGTCGACGACCCGCCAGAAGCCCGACACCTCGTCGAGGCCGGTCATGGTGCTCTCGACCGCCCCGGGGTGCCCGAAAGCACGGGCGATCAGCAGATTGTCCTCAGGATGGTCGCCGTTCATATGGCCGATAACGGCGTCGATCACGGCAGCGTCGAATTCACTCACCTCTCCATCTTAGTAAGGCCTGAGACCACTTGTCACACATCATCAGATGAAGTCCGGCGGGGCTCACGGTCATCTTCCGAGCTCAGGCGATAGACTCCATCTGTTCTGTGTCTCTTCCGGGATTGGCGGTTTTGTGGTTACTGGGTTCGGTCGGCGCACTCGCGCAGCCGCAGTGTCCCTGCTCGCGGTCGCAGTCCTCGGCCTCACCGCGTGCAGCGGCTCGGGTCCCGTCGTCGGCGACGCCTCGGTGAACACCGTCGACGGCGCCCTCGCGGGAAGCGTCGACGAAGCGGTGACCGCCGCCATGCAGTACAGCGGATCGAGTTCCGCCATCGTCGGAGTCTGGACCGGGCAGGGAGACTACGTCACCGCCTACGGCGAGGGGGTCAGCGCCGGCTCGCAGATCCGCGGGGCCCAGGCGACGCAGCCCGTGATCTGCGCCCTGCTGCTCGATCTCGCCGCAGACGGCACGATCCCCCTCGACCGGGAAGTCTCCGAGGACCTGCCGCGCCAGGTCGGCATCGCCGGCGTCACCTACGGACAGCTCTGCACCGCCCAGTCCGGGCTCGCCGATTTCAAGACCGGGCTGGTGGATATCTTCGCCAACAACCCCGTCCGACCTTGGAGCGATCGCGAGCTGCTCGCCCAGGGCCTCGCCAGGTCGCCGCTGTCGTGGCCGGGACTCGACGTGCACATCAGCGACACCAATGCGCTGCTGCTGGCGAGGGCCCTGCGGGTCGCCACGGGTACCTCCGTGACGGAGCTCCTGCAGAGCCGCGTGTTCGCTCCGACCGGGATGTCCTCCAGCTTCTACCCGAGCGACACGCTCACCCAGACGACACTGCCCGCCGGCAGCCTGACCGGGGCGACCTACCCTTCCTCGGGTGGCGCGCCGGTGTGCGAGGCTGGTCCGGTCGAC
This sequence comes from Leucobacter sp., assembly GCA_048516985.1. Lineage (GTDB taxonomy): Bacteria > Actinomycetota > Actinomycetes > Actinomycetales > Microbacteriaceae > Leucobacter. The sequence goes on from CP183188.1 coordinate 220,887, forward strand.
GTCGCACAGGTCTCCCCCTCCATGCTCGGCGGAGCGGGAGCCACCGTGACCACCGTGACGGATCTGAAGAATTTCTACGCGGGCTATCTCGGCGGCGCCTTCGGCGAGGATCTCGCCGGCGTCGTCACCGAGACCTCCCCCACCGCCAATCCGGAGCGCGACGAGACCGGCGCACCGATCCCGGTCGAAGGCGAACCCGATCCGAATGCGCGCCAGTGGGGCTTCGGCCTCGAGCGCCTCGGATCGCTGTACGGGATGAGCGGATCCATCACCGGCACGCTCACCTCCGCATACCATGACCCCGAGACCGGCTTCACCGTCATCGTGACGCTGAACAACTCGAGCGCGGGAGCGAACTTCGCACGCGTCCTCGCCCTGCAGATCGCGGCGATCGCGGCGGAGACCGGCAGCGGCCCCGCCGTCGGGTGGACGGCCGCAGACCAGGGCGCGGCACTGGCCGGTCTGGCGATCTGCCAGCCCGCGCCCGAGGAGGAGGCGCCCGTCGAGTAGTCGCGGGCCTCCGGCCCTGACGCGCTCTGCTAGTGTGGACGGGTTGAGATCGCTCAGCCCTTCGGGGCCGTCGTCTAATGGTAAGACATCAGCTTCCCAAGCTGAGAACGCGGGTTCGATTCCCGTCGGCCCCTCCACTTTTTCCCTGGTCAGAGCATGAAATGACACGTGCGACTCTCGTCATCACGACTGGGAGCAGCGCGAATGTGCAACGCATGGGCAACCGCGTGCAACGGACTGCTGCTTCCGAGATGATTCGGGAGTCAGCCGATGTCACTTTCCAAATCCAGAAAACTCGCAAACGGCAGCGGGAGCGTTGAAAAGCATCTCGACGGATACCGCATCTATTGGACTGCGCCCGAGGGGCGACGGTCCAAGGTGCTGCGACACACATCACGCACTGAGGCCACTCGTGTCTTGAACGACATCCTCGCTGACATTCGGCGAGGCGACTATCGGGATGAGCGAGCGGGGAATGTCCTCTTCAGCGACTTTCTCGGGGACTACCTCAAGGTGCGTGAGCACGAAGTTCGAGAGGGGGTGTATCGCAATTGGCGCACCTACCACCGCAAGCACTTAATCCCGGCCTTCGGTGGCATGAGGATGCGTGACATCACTCCCAGGCACATCGCGCTCTGGTGGGCCGAGAACGCAGATCACCCAGTGAATCGGAAGAACATCTACCGGCATCTGAAGACGATCTTCTCCCTCGCCATCGAATGGGGCGTGCTCGAAACCTCCCCCTGCCGCATCAAATCTCTCGGCAAAGACGCGCAGCGCCCGGACTGGACGGTACAGGACTTCGACGAGGTGCTGGGGCACGTGGATCCGTTCTATCGCGCACCCCTCGAAGTCATGTTCGCCGGTCATCTGAGGTTGGGCGAGCTAATCGCTCTCAACGGCTCCGACTATCGACCTGACGGGATGCTCACCATCACGAAGCAACTGACTGACATGGGACTCACGACCGAGACGAAGACCGGTCAGAGAAAGACAGTGAAGCTGCTCCAACGTGGAGTCGACGCGCTCTCCGAGCGACCCCGCGTCATTGGAGCGTCTCCGCTCTTTGAATCGCCCCGGGTTTAGTGGAGGGCGAGTTCTCCCAACGCCGGCTGGTGCTGGGAGTTGTTCTCACAGTAGTACTCATTCTCCTTCTCGACCGGTGTGAGGTAGTCGATCGATGAGTGCAGCCGGTTTTCGTTAAACCAGTGCACCCAGGACAGCGTCGCGAGTTCGAGTTCGTCGGCGGTGCGGAACGGGCCGTCGATCTTCACGCACTCGGTCTTGTAGAGCCCCACGACTGTCTCAGCCAGGGCGTTGTCGAAACTGTCACCGACAGTCCCGATCGACGCGATCGCGCCGACATCCGCGAGTCGTTCCGCGTAGCGAATCGCAGTGTATTGAGCTCCGGCATCCGAATGTTGAATCACACCGGCTACGCCCTGCCCTGCCCGCTCACGAATCCAGAGCGCCATCTCGAGCGCGTCCAATGGCAGGTCAGTGGGCATCCGGTCCATCGTTCGCCATCCCACGATCCGGCGCGAGAACACGTCGGTGACGAACGCGGTGAACGCCATCCCCGACCACGTCGGCACATAGGTGAAGTCGACGACCCAGAGCTCGTTGGGCCGGTCAGCGTGGAAGCAGCGTTGCACGTGATCCGGCGGCCGGAACGATGCCCCGTCGGGCCTGGTAGTGACGAACTGCTTGCCGCGGCGGATCCCACGCAGCCCCTGCCGCCGCATGAGCCGTTCGACCGTGCACCGGGCGACCATGATGCCCTCGCGGCGCAGCAGCCGCCAGACCTTGCGGGCGCCGCTGATGCCACGGCCGAGCTTGCGGTCCCAGAACACCCGCTCGATCTCGACGATCAACTCCGCGTCCCGCATACTCCTCGCAGAAGGGGCACGATCCTTGAACGCGTAGTACCCGGACGGGGCGATCTTGACGGCATGCTCTGTGAGCACCCGGCAGATCGGCTCGACCCCGAACCGGTCACGATGATCGTCGATGAACTGAACTACCACGGCAGTCGCGGGTCGAGCTCCCGCGCGAAGAACGAGGACGCCGCCAAGAGAATCTCGTTCGCGCGTTTCAACTCACGCACTTCAGCCTCGAGTTCCTTGACTCGTTTTGCTTCTGATGTCGTTGTGCCCGGCCGCTCGCCCGCATCGATCAGGGACTGCTTGCACCAGCCGCGCAGCGTGTCAGGGTTCACCCCGACACGCTGCCCGACCCGGACCACCGCCGCGTTCTGCGACAACTCCGGATCTTCTTTCCTGGCCTCGACGACGAGCCGCATCGCGCGCTCTCGCAACTCCGGCGGATACTTTCTCTGTGCTGGCATGATCATCATCCTCTCGGGATTTCAGACCCTCCACCAAACCCGGGGCGATTCACTTCGCGGGTGAACGCGCTGCGCGAATGCCGCGAAACTCGCTCAGGCGCGCATGGAGCAAGGCCGTAGAGGCCTCAGGGCGCGACGATTTCCATCTGCATGACCTGAGACACATCTCCCTCTCTCTTGTAGCGGAGGTGAGCCACCCCAAGATCGTGCAGGAGCGCGCTGGCCACGCTTCGGCAACCTCGACCCTTCGCTACATTCACTCCGATGTGAGGCAGCACCTGGAGGCAGTTGAGCGAGTTGATGCGCTCATCACAGCAATCAGCCCACAACGTATCGCATAACGTCATCAGCAGGGCCTGCTGAACTCTGTGTAATGATGTCACTATGAGTCAGCCACCAGTAGACGATCCCAACCAGCCACAAGGCGGGGAACCGGCGCAGCAGCAACCCGGCCAACCGGCCCAACAACAGGGGCAACCGCAAGCCGGCCAACCGTCCCAGCCGCAGCCGGCATACGGCCAGCCGGCCCAGTATCAACAGCAACCGCAGCAGGCCTACGGTCAACCGGCCCAGTATCAGCAGCCGCCGGCCTACGGCCAGCCACCCACGGGACCGGGCCAGCCGCAGCCACCATACGGCCAACAACCGGGGCAGCCGGCGGGCTCCTCGCCGAAGAAGGGCCTCGCAATTGCGGCTCTCATCGTTGGCATCGCGGCCCTGATCGCGTCATGGGCGCCGTTTGCTGGTGTGGTGTTAGCCGTGATCGGCGTGATCCTCGGCATTCTCGCCATGGTCAAGAAGCAGCCAAAGGGACTCGGCCTGACCGGCCTCATTCTCTCTGCTGTTGCCTTTGTGATCGGACTCATCGTGACCATCATGTTTGTGGTGGCGATCGTGACGATTGGCACCGCGGTCAGCGAACTCGAGATCACCGACCCTGAGATTGTCGAACCGTTCGAACCAGAAACCGATGATCCTGCTGAGACGGACGAGGATCCAGCGGCGACGTTCCGTGAGGTCTCGGAAAGCGAACTCGCCGCGATTTTCGCTGACTCTGATGCATACATCGGCGAGATGTTGACGATCTACGGCGAAGTTGATTCGTTTGTCGCTTTCGAATCGGGTGGCGGTGAGTTTTGCGGCATGAACATCAACGCGGGAGCAACCCCACAGGCTAACCCGAGTGCGTACGAGCTTTACGCGATTGGATACTCAGGCGACTGGAATACTGACTGCCCAATCTTTGAGCCCCTGTACGAGGGCGACAACGTGAAGTTCTCGGTGGTTCTGCTCGGTGAAGAGCACTACACGAATTCCGATGGATCGACCGGTCACGCACCTCAGCTTGAAGTATTCGCCGCAGAACTGATCAACTAGCGCGCATCTGGCCCACCCGTGCGGCTGTACGACCGCACGCCCGCATGTCCGCACGCCCGCAAGCCATTGTGTAGGCGAGACCGTAAACGCAATGAGCCCCGGCATCGTCCGGGGCTCATTGCGTGAGCGATGAAACTCAGGGCTATGTTGCAGAACGTGGGGATAGAAACTCGATCTTCCCAAGCTGAGAACGCGGGTTCGATTCCCGTCGGCCCCTCCACTCGAAGCCCCGCGGCAGCGGGGCTTCACTTTTTCCAGCCGCCGGGAACCTCGGAACCGGAACCAGGCCGCAAAACTGGGCCGGAGACCGCGGCTTCCGGCGGCTTGCCGCGCACCGATCCGACTTCGTGCACCTCAATGAGATGAGAAGAAGGTGCGCGCCGAAGCCGGATCGGTGCGTGTGCGCGTGTGGGCGGAAGCCCGCAGAAGTGGAGCGGGCGCTCGGGTCGAGGCCGCCGCCCCGGAGCGTGCGGCGGTTGCGCTTTCGGCCCGCACCGCTAAGATCATATTGATCATAGTCAATCAGAGAGGATTGGATCCATGGACGATCAGACCTTCCGGGACCTGATGGCGCACGTGCCGGCGCCCGTCACCGTCGTCACCACCCACGACGGCGAGACCCCCAGCGGAACGACGGTCAGCGCATTCGCCTCCCTCTCGCTCACCCCGAAGCTCGTCATGGTGTCCATGGACAACGCTTCCAAGATCCTCCAGCGCATCCGCCATATCCGGCGCTTCGGCGTCAACCTCCTCGCTGACGGTCAGGGCGATATCGCCATGCGCTTCGCCCGCGACGAGGCGCTGCGCTTCGCCACCGACGACTGGCATCTCGCAGAGGGGCTCCCCCGACTCGACGGCACCGCCGCCTGGATCGAGTGCACCCTGGCCTACGAGCTCCCCGCGGGCGACCACACGATCCTCGCCGGCGAGGTGCGGCACGCGGAGCTGGAGGGCCCGCTCGCCCTCGTCTACAGCAACCGCGCCTTCGGCGCCAACAGCGCCGCCCTCGCCCCGACCGCCTAACCATCGGGGCCGGCGATCCGCCGGCCCCGGCGAATGCCCACCCGGGCGACCCGCCGTCCCCGAGCGCAGCAATGCGCGACCTCACACCACCCGCACGAACACCACACCCCGCAGCGATGGGGCTGTCAGGAAAGGAAACACCCAATGACCGCAATCGGCGCCGTCTCCGAGATCGGCTACGTCTCGATGCTGACCCGAGACCTCACCGCCTCGACCAAGAACGCCATCGATGTCTTCGGCCTGCACGAGACCGACTCGACGGGCAAGAAGGTCTTCCTCACCGCCCAGAACAAGCACCACGAGCTGGTCTACACCCAGGCCGAGGAGGACGCCGTCGACCACATCGGCCTCGTCGTGCCCAGTCGCGACGAGCTCGACGCCGTCCGCGCCAAGGTCGACCGCGGCGGCTACAAGATCGTCTCGGAGAACCCGATCGAGGACCACATCGAGGAGGGCTTCGCCTTCGTCGGCCCCGAGGGCTACACCTGGCAGATCTACACCGAGAAGCTGCCCTACAGTCTGCTCAAGCGCGGCTCGCTGACCGCCGACCGCCTGGGGCACGTGAACATCCAGGCCATCGACTCCCACGCCCAGCGCGACTTCCTGCACGAGGTCTTCGACTTCGTCGTCTCCGACAATATCGGCGACGAGCACTTCTTCATGCGCTGCAACAACGATCACCACGGCATCGCGGTCTTCAAGGCGCCGCGCACCGCCATGCACCACCACGCCTGGCAGGCCGGCAACATCATGGACCTGGCCCGCCTCGGCGACCGCCTGGCCCGCCGCGGCGCGCGCCTGGCCTGGGGCCCCGTGCGCCACGGCGCCGGCGACAACATCGCCGTCTACTACGTGGAACCCAACGGCGCCGTGATCGAGTACTACTGCGATATGGAGACCATCCGCGACAAGAACCGCCCCGAGCGCCGCTTCGAATCGGACGATCTGTACTGGATCAACCAGTGGGACGGCCAGGTGCCCCCCGGTGTGCTCGACTACGGCGTGACCCCCGTCGCGCGCTGATCCGCGAAAGGCACGCAGGGCCGCTTCGACCACTCGGTCGGGCGGCCCTGCGCCGTTTCCCGCGCTGCTGAGGTGCAGGGATCCGACCCGGATCCGCCCGTGATCCCGCGCCGAGCGGCCCTGAGCACACCTGCGGCGCGCTCACCGAGCCTCACCAGTCGTAGAGCGTCTCGCCCTGCGAGGCCACGTAGTCGCGCATCACGCCGAAGGCGGCTTCCTTGTCGCGGGCCTCCAGCGCGGCGATCATGCGCTCGTGCAGCCGGAGCTGCATGCGCACGCCGTCGCGACTCTCACGGCCGAGCGGCATCACCGCGACGGCGTGCTCGTCGAGGAACTCGATCAGCCCGACGAAGACGGTGCGCAGCAGCGGATTCGGGGAGATGCTCGTCACCCGGGACTGGAAGTTCCAGTGCCCGCGGATGAAGCCGTCAACATCACCCTCGTCGAGCGAGCGCCGCATCTCGTTGAGCAGGCGTCGCAGATCCTGGATGTCGAAGGGCCGCACATGCTCCACGGCATCGGAGATCGCGAGCGGATCCAGGGCGTTGCGCATGCGGAGGGCGTCGCGCACGGTGTGCGCGCTCGTCTCCATGCCGACGATCTGGGCACCCAGCCGCATCAGCGAGGTGGTGTGCGCGCTGAAGATGCCGCCGCCGGGGCCGCGCCGCAGGGTGACCGCGCCGCGCGCCTGCGCGATCCGCAACGCCTCGTTGAGGGTGCCCACCGACACGCCGACGAGTTCGCGCAGCTCGTCCTTGCTGCCCAGTCTCGCGCCGGGCTCCTCGTCCCGGGCCATGGCCTCGATCTGGGCGGCCACCTGCTCGGCCAGATTTGTCTCGGGAACCACCTGGTACTGCTTCGTGCGGTGCGAGAGCCAGGCGCGGCGGTTCAGGGCGGGATCATCCCCCGGGGCAAGCTCCACGCTGGAATTCCACACCATGAATAGATACTAGCAGTCGACCCTCCCCGGGGTTCTAGCAGCAGAATCAGCTTGACATTCCAATTTCTGAATGACATATTGATCATGATCTTTACCGGCAACTCAATGCAGAGAGGCAGTTGTACCATGACCCAGGTTTCCGACGGCATCAAGAAGGTTCTCGAGGCGACGGAGGCAATCCTCCCCGAGATCGCTGCGGCAGGCAAGGACGGCGATCAGGATCGCCGCGTGCGCGACGACATCATCGAGAAGCTGAAGGAGACCGGCGCGCTCGGCATCAGCAAGCCCGAGCGCTTCGGCGGGCTCGGCGCCAACGCCCGCGAGATGCTCGAGGTGTCCACCCTCGTCGGTCGCGCCGATGCCGGTGCCGGCTGGGTCGTCATGCTCACCAACGTCTGCGGCTGGCTCACGGCTCATATGAGCCACGAGACGCAGGCCGATGTCTGGGGCGGCGACAACCCCAATCCGGTACTCACCGGCGTGCTCATGCCGACCTCCACCGCAAGGAAGGTCGAGGGTGGATACCGCGTCACGGGCAAGTGGCACTACAACTCGGGCTCCTGGTGGAGCGACTGGGCGGGGATCGGCTTCCCCATCGTCGACGAGGAGGGCAACGAGATCAATGTCGGGCTCGGCGTGATCCCGCGCTCCGACTACACCATCGAGGACACCTGGTACATCGCCGGCATGCGCGGCAGCGCCAGCAACTCCATCGTCGCCGAGGACGTGTTCGTGCCCGATCACCGGGTCATGCTCGTGCCTCCGGCCATCGAGGGCGAATACCCGAGCATCTCCGCCAAGGACGAGCCCGTCTACCGCACCGCCTTCATCCCGCTGCTCGTCGTCGTGCTCGTCGGCCCCTCCCTCGGCGCGGCCGAGGCGGCGCTCGAGTACGTCCGCGAGAAGGCGCGCCAGAAGCCGGTCTCGCAGACCTTCTTCGAGCGACAGGCGGACTCCACTGCGCTGCAGCTGAAGGTCGCGCAGGCCGCGCAGAAGATCGAGGTGGCGCGCCTGCTCACCTTCGACGTCTGCGACCGCCTCGATGCCTGGGGCAAGGAGGGCGTCTATCCCGAGCCGCTTGAGCGCACCCGGGTCAAGGCCAACGTCGGCTACATCATGGAGCTGCTGCAGGAGGCCATCGAGACGCTGATGTGGGTCCACGGCTCGGGTTCCTACGCCGATTCCAACCCGATGCAGCGCTGGTGGCGCGATATCCACGTCGGCACCAGCCACGCCGTCGGCAGCCCCTCGATCGGTTACGAGACCTACGGCAAGCTGCTGCTGGGCAATGAGACCAGCATCACTCCGATGATCTAAGATCGAAATGATCTAGGATATACACTTACAGGCTCCGACTAGAAAGAAGCATAGATGCGTCTCGCAAATCACGACGGCCGTGCCGTCATCATCACCGACGATACGACCGGATTCGATGTCGCCGCGGCCAGCGCCGACCGCTTCGGACCGGACATCCAGGGGATCTACGACGACTGGGACGCCTTCCGCGCCTGGGCCGACAGCGCTTCCGGCGATGCCATCACCATCGACCCGGCCAAGCTCGGACCCGTGACCCCGCGGCCGTTCCAGTCCTTCGGTGTCGGCCTCAACTACGCCGACCACGTGGCCGAGAGCGGCATGGGCACCCCCGACGCCCTGCCCCCGGTCTTCGCCAAGTTCCAGTCGTCGATCGCCGGCCCGTACGAGACCGTGGAGCTCGTGCCCGGCGGCAAGACCGACTGGGAGGCCGAGCTGGTGATCGTGGTGAGCCGCAAGGCGCACCGCGTCGCCGAGGGCACCGGCTGGGACTACGTGGCGGGCCTCACCGTCGGCCAGGACCTCTCCGAGCGCGTCACCCAGTTGCAGCCCCCGAGCCCGCAGTTCGGACTGGGCAAGTCCTTTCCCGGCTACTCGCCGCAGGGTCCGTGGCTGGTCACCCCCGAGGCGCTGCCCGACCGCAACGATCTCGCCATTACCGGCGAGCTCGATGGGGAGGTCGTGCAGAGCGGTCACACCGGCCAGATGATCTTCGACGTGCCCTCGATCATCGAGAAGCTCTCGCAGATCGTCACCCTGCACCCGGGCGACGTGATCTACTCCGGCACCCCCTCGGGCGTGGGCTTCACCCGCGAACCCGAGTGGCTGATCCAGCCGGGTCAGACCCTCACCACGACCATCGAGGGAATCGGCACCATCCGCCAGACCTTCGTGTGAACCGTCGCTGACGGCGGGCCGCCACCGAGCGGTCGCTCATGATTGAACCCCCGCACCGCACGGTGCGGGGGTTCAATCATTCATCCGCGCTGCGGCTCCTCCACGCGAGCCGATCCCGGCCGGCGCCTCAGTGCCCCATCTGCTTCAGGGCGAGACGGACGATCTCCATCACCGTCTCCATGTCCTTGTCGAGGATTCCCTGCCAGAGCCGCTCCTGGGCGGCATGGACGGAGACCAGATCGTCCGCATCCGTGTAGAGAGCCGGCGTCGAGTCCTGGATGAGCTGAACTGCGGTCCGGAACACCAGCCGCGCGAACTCGTACTCCGACTGCTCGGCGATCACGAGCTGAAACTCGAAGGTGAGCGCCGAGAACCGCTGACCGTCTTTGTCCCTCGCAGCCTCGGCGAGCTGGGCGAGCACTCCCCTCACCCTCGCGTCGCCGGCCGGTGTCACCCGATCCATAACGTCCTCGATGACCAGCTGGTCGAGCGCACCACGCACGCGGATGGCGTCGTTGCGCAGGGCGGAGCCCCGGGAGACCGTCAGTGCGTCGGCCGATAGCGCTTCGAGAGGATTCGGCGCCGCCACGAAAAGCCCCCCTCCGGGACCCGGGCGGAGTTCGAGACTCCCGCGGTTCTGCAGCAGCCGGGTGGCCTGGTTGAGGGTGCCGGGCGCTACCCCGAGGCGCTCGGCAAGCTCAGATTTAGAGCCCAGGCGCATGCCTGGCTCGGCCGCGTCGATGAGCTTCTGCAACTCGCGCAGGGCGTGGCTGACTCGAGACAATCTGTGCTCCTCTGCGACACGTCCGGCGCCGGCGACGGACCACCATTATCAATTGCTATCAATTCTATGGGAAAGGAGAGGATCCGACCGGCCGAGCCCCCGGAAGCTGAGAGAACGAGCCTGCCGATGCGCGTCTCACCGCGCCGCTCCGACCTCCACTGCGGCCTCCGCCGCGGCCTCTTGCGTTTCCCTTCGAGAATTAGTAATCTTCAATTGTCATTAATTGACCCATTTATCGCACTATTGACGAAGGAGTCCGAAATGAGCGCTGTCGACACCGCGGTCAGCACCGAAGAGGTGCTAGCCGCCATCGATGAGATCGGCCCGCTGATCGCCGAACAGGCATCGCAGGGCGAGATCGATCGTCGGGTCACCGACACGGTCCTGAACGCACTGCGCGAAACGGGCGCGCTGGAGACTTTCATCCCTGGACGCTTCGGCGGAGCCGATCGGAGCGTCGCGGACTTCCTTCGCATCTGCCGCCAGGTGGCGCTCTACGATGGCGGCACCTCCTGGGTCGTCACCCTCGCGAGCCTCGGCAACTGGATGTCCACCTTCTACCCCGCAGAGGTGCAGGACGCCATCCGCGGCGAGAAGCCGCTCGCGGCCGTGTCGGCCGTGGTCGCGCCCTCCGCCACAGTGGAGCGCGTCGACGGCGGCTTCCGGGTGAGCGGCAAGTGGTTCTACAACTCTGCCGGGTGGTTCTCGGACGCCGCGATCCTCGGGGTGCCGCTGGTGGGCGAGAACGGCGAGCTGGAGGATCACGGCCTGATCCTCGTGCCTCGCGAGCAGTACCGCATCGAGGACACCTGGTTCACCAGCGGCATGCGGGCCTCCGCGAGCAATTGCGTGGTCATCGAGGATCTCATCGTGCCCGAGGACCGCTACGTCTCCTTCCCGGGGGTGATCGCCGGAGATTTCCCCGGCGCGCGCGTCTCGGAGATGCATCACGTCACCCGCGCCGATCCGCTCGCCCTCTTCGCGCTCGGCCTGATCGGGCCGGTGCTCGGCCTCGGCTCCGCAGCGCTGGAGTACGTCAAGGGCCATATGTCCAAGCGCATCGTCCTCACCACCCGCGAGCGGCGGGAATCCGCGACGCACATCAGCGAGCTCGCGCGCGCGACCACCCTTGTCGACACCGCGCATCTGCACGCCTTCCGAGCGGCGGAGATCCTCGACCTGGCGGCGCGCGAAGAGAGACTGCTGACCGCGTTGGAGAGCGGTCAGGTGCGCGCGGACACTGGCTGGGTCGCCGACTGCGTCGTGGAGGCCATCGACATCCTGCTCAATGTGAACGGCGCCGGCTCCTTCTCCGAGAGCAGCCCGCTGCAGCGGATGTGGCGCGATGCGAACATCGCCGCTCGCCACGGCGCCGTGACCTCCATCCAGGGATGGGAGACCTACGGCAAGGCGCTCGTCGACCCGGACGGACCCGTGAACCCCTTCTGAGCGCTCTTATACGGCAAGTGCCGCCCCTTCGAAAGAACGGGCGGCACTTGCCGTATGGGCGAACGGGGGGCGAGGGACAGAACCGCACGCCGCATCCGACTACTCCCGCGGGATCGGCTTCCCCAACCAGGCGAAGGCCTGCTCGTACAGGGCCGTCGTGAGCTCGGGACGATCGTCGCCAGGGAGGTCGTCCGGAACATGCTCCCCCGCGCGAAGCCACATGAGATAAGCCAGGTACCGGTACGACTCGCGACGGGACAGCAGCACTTCGACATCGAGATCGAGCGATTGCCCGATCACCGCCGGTTGCATGCTGTCGGACTCGTAGATCGCGTCCAGCGCCTCGATGAGCCACTCGCCGTGATGCTCCAACCGGTAGAGCAGGCGGATCCGGCTGCTCAGGTCCACCACCACCCCGTGCACCGTGCGGCGCGCCTGGATGGTCCCGGCGACCTCGGCGAGCGCCCGACGCCCGTGGAGGTGGATCACCGGGGGGCTCATCCTGTGGGACACACCGGGACCGGACAGCGCGAGCTGCCTGGACTGCTCCACGAACTCGGCGCCCGACGCATCGATCCAGCTGACGCGCACCCGGGAGGTAGGGCTGAAGGCCTCGGCCATCTGCCTCCACCAGCCCCGGTCCCGTCCTTGCCGTTCGCGCAGGACCAGCTGGGTGATCTCCTCGACATCACTCATGATCTCTCCTCCTATCCCTTTCAACATGCAGAGTGGTTCAAAGCGCAGAGCGGTGCGCTCCCCGTGTACACCGCGAGGCGGGCGTAGACGGGGAGCGCACCGCAGGATCTCAGCCGCCGAAGAAGGTGATCACCTCTTTCAGATGCGGCGCATAGCCTTCGATCGAGTCCAGATCGGAGAGCTGCTCGATGAGATCGACTTCATCCAGCGACGGCAGCCCTGCAGGCGGAGCCATATCCGGCATGGTCGGGTACCAGCCCGCCTCGGCGATCTTGCCCTGGCCCTCGACGCTCATCAGCCAGTTGACCCAGAGATTCGCCGCATTCGGATGGGGCGCGTTCGCGATGACGCACTCGCCGCTCTTGGTCCAGAGGTTCCCCCCGCCCTCAGCGAAGGGGAACAGGAACTCGATCGGCGCTCCCTGCGCCTGAGCCTCCAGCACGTAGGGGTAGAACGCGAGGGCGCCGACCGGGTAGGTGCCCTGGGCCACCTCTTGCGGCACCATGGCCGGAGCCGACACGAAGGAGAAGTTGTCGCGCGCACCTTCCATGATCCCCGCGTACTGCGTCGCATTCTCCTCGGGGGTCAGCATCATCGCGAAGGCGAACGCGGCTGCGCCGCCCGCTGCCGGGCTCGTCGTGACGATCTCACCCGCCCACTCGGGAGCGGTGAGCTCCTCCCAACTGCTCGGGGCATCGGCTGGGTCGAGGAGATCCGTGTTCACAATGGTCCCGAATATGGAGACATAGGGGAAGAGGGATCGCGAGTCGGGTCCCATCCACTCCTCCGGCACGTCCATGATCGGCTCGATCGGCTGGCAGAGCTCATTCACCGACATCGAGACGATCGGGGTCCGTCCGTCCGAGGCCACGTCGCCGGCGTGATTGCCGGTCTGCATCTCCTGCTCGAGCTTTGCTATGCGCTCGGCTCCCTGCATTTGCTGATAGTTGACCTGGATGCCGGGGAACCTCGTCTGGAAGGCGTCCACCACCACCCGGGGAGGCGGCGGGCCGTAGCCCACGATCTCGCTCTCGCCCGCCGCCTGCGCCGCAGCGTAGAGCTCGGCGAACGCGGCTTCCTGCTCGGGAGTACCGAGGGCCCCGCCGAACCCAGAGCCTCCCTCTCCCGACGAACCGGGCCCGGCGCTCCCGTCACCGCCCGGGGCACAGGCGGTCAGGAGCGCAAGCGGGAGTGCCAGGGCAACCGCAGCGAGCCTCCATTGGCTTCTGCTCTTATACATATGAAGGGTTTCCTTTCTTCAGTGTGAGTGCTCGTTGGACTCGATGGAAGCGGAACCCCCTGAGCAGGCGGGCACCGCTGACGGACAGGACCCATGCGAGCGCTCCGACGACCGCAACGCTGAGCATGAGCAGGATGAAGAGGGCGGCGGCCTCGGAGGCGTAGCCCTGGCGGTAAGTGGCGTACGCCTGCACGGCGACCGTCTGCATGGTCGGCGAGGAGAGGAGGATCGGCAGACTCAGATTTCCCGAGATTCCGATTCCGGCGATGAACCAGCCCGCGAGGAAGCTCGGAAGCACCAGCGGCACCACGACCGTGAAGAAGGTCGTCACCTTCGAACCGCCGGATATCCGGGCGGACTCCTCGAGCTCGGCCGAGATCTGCAGCACGCCCCCCTCGATAGCGCGCGTCGCGATCGGCGTCACGACGACCACGAAGCCCAGCAGCAGCATCAGCGGCGTGCCGATCAGGGTTCGGAGGCCGGGCACCGGGAGATAGGCCGTGATCAGGGCCAGCCCGACGAGCACGCCCGGTATGGCGACCGGGGCCCAGCTCACCGCCGCGACGAGGAAGCGTGTGAATCGTCCGCCGTGCGCGCCGAGGTGGCTGATCAGCAGAGCGATGGCGGCGGCGATGAAACCGCCGATGGTCGCGATGAGCAGCGTGAAGGCGATCAGCTGGCCGGTACGCGGGTTGTCGAGCAGCGTCGCGTAGTTGCTCGTCGTGAACCCGAGCGAGACGCCGAACATGGGCTGGAACGATCCGAGGATCATCTGCACCAGCGGGATCACACCGGCCCACAGCGCGACGATCACGAACACAGCGGTGAACACCCACTGGATGCGGCCGTAGTTCTTCGGCTCCGGCCGGAATCCCTTCCCGGTGATCGTCGAGAATCGTCGGCCGCGCAGCAGCAGGGATCTGATGATGACCAGTGCGACGACGAGGACGAGGAGGATGAGCGCGAGGCTGCTCGCGCCGGCGTAGTCCGGCACGGCCTCCTGGGCCGTGAGGGTGGTGTACACCGCGGTGGAGAACACATGGATGTCGGCCGGGATACCGAAGAGGAGCGGCAGTTCGAACGCGCTGAAGCCGTAGGAGACCATAAGGACGAATACGCCGAACATGGTCGGCCGCAGCAGAGGGAGCGTGACCGTGAAGAACGCACCGGCCCGGCTCGCCCCGCTCATTCTCGCAGCGTCGTCGAGTGCGGCGTCCATTCTGGTCATCGGCCCCATCATGAAGAGGTAGCCGACCGGCACCACGTAGCCGATGACCACCAGCATCATGATCGGCCAGCCCGAGCCGAAGGGCGAACCGGTGATGCCGAATAGCTCCCGCAGCAGGACGTTCAGCGGCGCCGCGTTGCCGTTGGCGACCAGATACCAGCCGAGTCCATAGAACAGTGGAGGGATGACGAGCATGACGGCCATGACCGGCGTCATCCATCGACGCAGCGGTGACGTGGTCCGCACCGCCACCCAGGCGAGGAACGTACCGATCGCGAGCGCGCCGAGGCTTGAGCCCGCAGAGAGGATGATCGAGTTGAGGGAGACTCGCCAGGTTCTCGGGTCCGCCATCGTCTCGAGGAACGGAGCAAGGCTCCAGGCGCCCTGGCCGGCGAGGTTGCCCACCCGGAACGCAGAGATCGCCATTCCGAGGGGAGGCAGCAGGAAGAGCACGAAGAGCAGGACCGCCGAGACGAGCAGAAGTAGTCTGCTGAAGAGGCGCTCGCCGCGCCAGCTCGCTGGAAGCCGCCTCATCACACCACCGCCTCTGCGACCGTAGGGTCGGCGTGCACCGGAGTCTGTGGTGCCCCCACCGGAATGATCGAGCACAGCTCCGCATCGATGCTCACACGCACACTCGCCCCGATCTCTCGCCGCATGCGGTGCTGGTGGTAGTCGCGTTCCGATTCCGCGACACGGAGAACGGTGTCGTGTGCGCGGATCTTGAACTCGTTGCGCGAGCCGAGGAAGTCGAGCTGCTCGACGACGCCGGTGAGCTCGAGCCGGCCCTCAGTGGAGGCCGGCTCGGTACCGATGTCGGCATTCGCGGATCGGAACGCGAGGATCACGCTGTCTCCGAGCGCCGCCGACCCGGTCAGCGACTCCCGCGGCAGCGTCACCACGGCGCCCGCGGTGTCGAGGGAGAGGGTGATCTGATCCCGGAACAGATCGGTGACGATTCCGGGCAGCAGGTTCTCGAACCCCACGAACTTCGCCACGAACTCGTTTGTCGGCTTGGCGAAGATCTCGGAGGGCGAGCCCGATTGCTCGAGAAGCCCGGCCTGCATGATGATGACGCGATCCGAGAGGTGCATCGCCTCCTCGAGATCGTGCGTCACATAGATCGAGGTGGTCTCGTTGCGACGGTGGGTGCGCAGGATCTCATCCCGCACCTGGCGCCGTAACGAGGGGTCGAGGTTCGACAGTGGCTCGTCGTAGAGGAGCAGATCCGGCCGGCTCACGATGGCCCGGGCCAGGGCCACCCGCTGCTGCTGGCCGCCCGAGAGGGAGGTCGCGGGCCGCGCACCGAACTCCGCGAGCCCCACCGTCTCCAGCACTTCGATGGCCCGTGAGACGGCCTCCCTGCCCCGCACCTTCCTGCGCTTCAGCGGATACATCACGGTCTCGAGCACGGTGAGATGCGGCCAGAGCGCATAACTCTGGAAGACCATTCCCGTGCGACGTCTCTCCGGCTGCACATCGATACGACGGTCACTGTCGTAGACGACGTGGTCTCCGATGGAGATATGCCCGGATGTCGGCGTCTCCAAACCCGCGATGCACCTCAACGTCGTGGTCTTCCCGCAGCCGCTCTGTCCGAGGAGCGTCACGAACTCGCCCTGCTGCGCGAGGAGGCCGGCTCCCCGGATCGCGCGGTAGTCGCCGAACCGCTTCTCGAGACTGCGCACGGTTACTGATGACACCCGAAACTCCTTCGTTTCATCGCTAATCACATTATTAATGACAATTGAAGATTACTAATATAGTTTCGACTACGCAAGACCGGTGCTCGAAAGAGACGCGGGCGACGCCCACCGACACACCGTCCCGGCGTCGACACAGGCCGAAGAGGAGGATCCAGGCATGGTCGGACAGAAGATCGCACTCAGCACGGGAGACGTGCGCGGAACCGCAGCGGATCGCCGGAACGGCGTGCGCGCCTTCCTCGGCATCCCCTACGCGCAGCCTCCGCTCGGACCCCGCCGGTGGCGTCCACCAGTGCCCGCCGCGCCGTGGGGGGAGGTACGGGATGCTACCCGCTTCGGTCCGAGCGCGCCCACCGCCCTGCCCAGCCCCGCGCAGGAGCACGAGGACTGCCTGTACGTGAATGTCTGGACCTCGGCGAGCACACCGGAGCAGCGGGCACCCGTCATGGTCTGGATTCCCGGAGGCGGATTCCAGGAATCGAACTCCGCGCGCCCGAACATTGACGGAAGCCGTCTCGCAGGCCTCGGCGCGGTGATCGTGAGCTTCAACTACCGGGCGGGCGTGCTCGGATTCCTGGCCCACCCCGAGCTCGACGCAGAGGGAACCCCTTCCGGGAACTTCGGGCTCCAGGATCAGATCCAGGCGCTGCGCTGGGTACGCGAGAACATCGCGGTCTTCGGCGGCGATCCCGGCAATGTGACGATCTTCGGCGAATCCGCGGGCGCGGCGTCCGTGGCCCTGCTCATGGCGTCGCCTCTCGCCCGAGGCCTCTTCCACCGAGCCATCGGTCAGAGCAGCGGATACTGGGAATCGATCCACGGGTCACTGCCGACCGCTGTCGAGGCCCGCTCGAAGGGCGCCGGGCTGCTCGAAGACCTCGATGTCGCCGACATCGAGGAGGCCCGCAGGATTCCGGTAGAAGAGCTCATGAGCGTCGCGGGATGGTCTCCTCCGAAGGACCCGCTGCGGTACGGCTTCTCCCCCAGCGTCGACGGCTTCGTCGTCCCGGACCATCCTATGGCCGTCTTCGCCGCTGGACGGCAGAGCGATGTGCCGCTGCTCGCCGGCTGGAATGCGGCCGAGGGCGCCACCTTCCTCCCCTTCGAGCCGTGGCTCGCGGAGAGCTCCACGCTTCCGGTCGCATTCGAGCGGCTCTTCGGCGATCGCGCGAACGACGGCCGCACCCGATACCCCGTCGGCACCGAGGATGAGGCGCAAGCCACGGCGCTCGCCCTCGCCGGCGACGCCTATGTGGCCGAGGCGACCTGGTCCTGGATCCAGGATCATCGGCGGACCGGGACCGCTCCCGTGTACGCCTACCACTTCGACCTCAGGACCGACTACACACCCGTGTCCAGGCACGCGGTCGACATCGACTACGTCTTCGGCATGCTCGGCCCGCACTGGCTGAGCCCACCATCGGGCGAGCCCGATGCGCTCGACCGGGAAGTCTCCCGCCTCATGTCGGCGTACTGGGTGAACTTCGCACGGAACGGAGACCCGAATGGCGAGGGGCTTCCCCCGTGGCCGGAACACTGCGCCGACGATCAGCTCTTCATGGTGCTGTGCACCGAAAGCCGCGCGGAACCGCTGCGATCGGAGACGGATCGGCTCGAGTTCCTCCGCAGCCTCCGCGGGGCGGACTTCCGCAGACCCGGGAGCTGGCGGTCGGCCTCGGCCGCACCTCCCGCGACTCCACCGAGTCCCGCGCGATGATCGACCGCCTCGCCGGGGGGATCTCGCGGCTCCGGAGCGGATCCGGGCTCAGCGGGCGCGGTGGCGTCTCCGCGGCCCGACACTGCGCTCGCCCGGCGACGCTCAACCGTCCGCCTCAACCCCGTCGAAGGAGATCATCTGCCGGATCGCCCGCCCCTCGTGCAGCACGTCGAGCGCTTCGTTCAGCTGATCGAGGGGCATGGTCACGGTCGTGAGCTTCTCCACCGGCAGCCGGCCCTCCCGCCACAGCTGCTCGTAGAACGGGATGTCACGCGCCGGTACCGCTGAGCCGAGATAGCACCCGACAATGGATCTGGCTTCGGCGGTGATCCCGAGTGGCTCGATCGTAGCGGTCGCGCCGGGTGCGGGAAGGCCTGCGGTGACCGTGACCCCGCCAGGCGCCGTCAGCGCCACGGCGGTCTCGAAGGCGCGCGGATGCCCCGCCGCCTCCACCACCACGGCGGCACGCAGCCCGCGATCGAGCGCATCGGCCGAGGAAAAGGCCTCATGGGCGCCCATCGCCAGGGCGGCCTCCAGCTTCTCCGGATTGGCGTCGACGCCGATGACGCGCCCGCCGGCCGCGGCCGTGATGGAGAGACCGGTGAGAAGTGCGGCCATTCCGACGCCACCGAGACCGACGACGATGAGATCCTGCCCCGGCTGCAGCGCCCCGGCATTCTTCACCGCCCCTCCACCGGTGAGCACGGCACAGCCCAGCACCGCTGCGATCGCCGGCGGAACATCCGCACCGACCGGCACCACGGAGCGACGATCGACGACGGCATGGGTGGCGAAGCCGGACACCCCGAGATGGTGGTTGACCCGCTCGCCCTCTCGGCTGAGTCTCGAGCCACCGCCGGGAAGATCCCCCGCCGCGTTGCTCAGACTCCCGGTGGCGCACGGCAGCCGCCCTCCGGTACGACAGGCGTCGCAGTTCTCGCAGCGCGGTAGGAAGACTGTGACGACCCGCTGACCGGGCGTGAGATCCTGCACCTCGGCACCGACGGCCTCGACGATGCCCGCGGCCTCGTGGCCCAGCAGCATCGGCATCGGACGGGGGCGGCTTCCGTTGACCACCGAGAGATCGGAGTGGCACAGCCCTGCCGCCTCGATGCGTACCAGGACCTCGGTGGGACCCGGATCCGCAAGATCGAGTTCGAGGAACTCGATCGGAGCGCTCTGCGCATAGGGGGCGCTCACGCCCATCCGCGTGAGAACGGCACCCGTGATCTTCATGAGCTTGGCTTCTTTCGTTCGGATAGGGACAGGGATTCGGGCAGGGCCGGAGATTCGAGTCCGAGCGGAGGTGTGGTCCGGGCGTCGGCCGGTGATCGCCTCGCACCCTCCTCGTGCACGACGTCTTCCTGGCCCGGTGTCAGCGGGACAGCGTCGTGTCGAGCAGCGCCCGGACCTCCGCCGGGATCCGGCTCGGCGCCCGCGTCAGCGGGTCGATGTACACGTGGACGAACTTCGCCACGGCGATGACCGGCCGGTCTTCCACGAAGAAGCCGAGCTCGTATTGGACACTCGAGGTGCCCACCCGCTGCACCCGGATGCCGATCTCCAGCGCGCTGGGAAAATGCAGTTCGTGGAAATATCTGCAGCCCGTCTCGACGACGACGCTAAGGGCGTCGAGGGAGCTGATCTGTGTGCCGAGCTCTTCCTGCAGCCATCCGCAGATCGCCGTGTCCATGAGCGAGTAGTGCACCGCATTGTTGACATGTCCGAAGACGTCGACATCGGCCCACCGCAGCGGGACCGGACGAATCACCGCGTAATCTTCACGCGCGCGCGTCCGAGGATCGCCTCCCGCATCATCCATGCTTGCCTCGTTCATCCCTGGATCGACTTATCGCCAGCCTACCCGCCTCAGCTATTCACTGCGGGGCGCTGCGCGGGCCGGAATCGCTCGATGAGCTGCCTGACCCCGCCGAGCAGACCGCCCGGCAGCAGGGTGATGAGCACGATCATCAACAGGCCCGAGATCACCAGGTTGATATAGGGGAGACCCTGCAGCAGCACGGTGAGGCAGTAGTAGATGATCACCGCACCGATGACTGGCCCCCAGACAGTGCCCAGGCCACCGATCACCGCCATCACGATGAAGCTGATGGTCCAATCCAGGCTGAATGCCGAGAAGGGCTCGACCGAGCCGACCTGCCAGGCGATCAGCGCGCCGATCGCTCCCATGATTCCGCCGGAGATCACCATGGCACGGAGCTTCGTCCAGAAGGGCGAGACGCCGAGACTGTCGGCGACTTCCTGGTCATCGCGCACCGATCGCAAGCGGAGCCCGAACCGGGAGTGCTTCACGAGCAGCGAGATCCCGATGGCGACGACCACGATGGCCACCGCGTAGAGGAACTGCTCGGGTCTGCGCGGAACCAGGCTGCCGATGCCGCTGGTGTTCTGGGATCCCCCGGTGAACTCCCAAATGGTCATCCACGCCAGGATGGCCATACTCACCGCGAGCGATGCGATGGCGAAGAGAATACCCCGCAGCGTGAACAGAAACGCGCCGACGATCAACGACAGCACCACACCGACGGCGATCGACAGGAGCAGCGCGGGGAAGGCCGAAAGGCCCAGCGGCTCGCGAGTGACCATGATGGCCATATAGGAGCCAGCGCCGACGAACGCCGCGTGCACCAGCGAGAACTGACCACCCATACCGCCGATGATGTTCCAACCGACCGCGCCAGCGATGTAGATGGAGAGGGAGATGAGCACGTCCATGGTGCGCTGACTCATCGACGAGCTCAGCACCAGGACGATCACGCCGCCGAGGACGAGGAGCAGCCAGGACCAGGCACCGGGTGCTCTCCGGGAGACACCGGTGACGAAGGATCCGATCGCGTTCATGCGGAAGTCCTCTCGAGCTGAATGCGCCGTTGCGCCGTCGCCTCACGCGAGCGCTTGATGGCCCGCGTGATCAGCGGGACGATGATGAGAATCGCGATGAATGTGACATAGATCACGAGCTCGCGGAACTCGGTGCCGAAGATCGAGGCTCCGACTGCTTCGATGAGTCCGATGCCGAGACCGGCCCACAGCGTGCCCATCACGCTGCCGAAGCCGCCGAGCACCACCACGGTGAAGCCGATAAGCATGTACTTGGCGCCAGAAGAGGGCGAGTAGGCGAAGCCGATGCCCACCAGGATGCCCGCGATCGCGGCGAATGCGGCGGAGACCGCAAAGGTGAGGGCATACACTCGCTCGACGTTGATACCCATGGTCGACGCCGTCTGCGGATCAACTGCGGAGGCCCGAAGGGCCGATCCCGACTGGGTCTTGTGCACCACGAAGTAGGTGCCCACGACGAGCACGATGGCGATGAGGGCCGCGAGGATACTACTCATGCGCACGGTGGTCCCCAAGAGTTCGATGCCCTGTGTGGCGTAGGGCGCGTTCAGCGAGCGCACATTTCCACCGAATGCGATCACGAGGATCGCGACGAGCAGCTGCGAGAGGCCGAAGGTCGCGACCATCGGCGCTTCCTCGTTCCTGCGCAGCAGGCGGCTGAAGACGTGCCGCTGCAGCGGGTATCCCAGCAGCATCACCACCGGCACCACGATGACGAGGGTGAGGAGAGGGTCGATGCCGAAGAGTCCCATCACGACCGCGGCGAGGTATGCCCCCACCATCATGAGCTCTCCGTGCGCCAGGTTGACCAGGCGCATGACGCCCGACAACAGTGTGAGGCCAAGGCCGATCAGCGCATACAGCGAGCCTGCTAACAGTCCTGACAGGACTACTCCGGCATCAACCATTTCTCTCTCCTACTTCCTCAGGAGGCGTTTACTGAAGGCCCTTGACGGGCACGGACAGCGTCACACCGTCGACCTTCGGGAATACCTGCAGCGTGTCGGTGCCGGTCCACTGGGTCGCCACGACCTCGATCTTGGAGGCGTGGTTCTCGCCGAACTCGATCACGTCGCCCGAGGGGTAGAGGCCTGAGGTCTTCGCGATTTCCTCATTGATGGCGTCGGGGTCCAGCGAGCCTGCACGAGCAATCGCGTCGGTGAGCACCTGAGCGGCGGAGTACGCGAGTACGGCTCCCGCAGACTCAACGTTGTAGCCGCCGAGCGAGTCAGCCCACAGCTCACGCAGTTCGGCACCCTTAGGGTTGTCCGAAGCCTTGAAGTAGTCGGTGATGATGGTGCCCTCGGCGATCTCGCCGAGCTCTCCCGGCCACGCCAGGCTCGCAGCGGACTTCTCGGCGAAGGCAAGCTTCAGACCCACATTCGCGGCTTTCAGCTGCTTCCACAGCGCCATGGCATCGGGGGGCGTCATCTGGGAGATCACGATCTCAGCGCCTGAGGCCTTCAGCTCGTTGATGTACTGCGAGTAGTCAGTGGTGCCCACCGGGAAGGTCGCGCGGTACACGATGTCGTACCCGAACTCGGGTGCATTCGCCTCCCAGAGACCGCCCATGACGGTGCCGTCCTCGGCGTTGTCGGTAAACAGTGCCACCTTCTTGTTGGTGTCTGCCAGGTCAGAGGTCTTGAACTGCAGCTGGGTCATCTCCGGCTCGTCGAAGAAGAAGTTCCAGGCGTACTTCCACCCCTCGGGGTTGCCCGCCAGCCACGACTGCAGCGGGGTGAGCGTACCGACGAACGGGATGCCTTCGGCCTCGGCCGCCGCGGATGCGGGAACCTGCAGCGGCGGGGTCACCGAGCCGAGCAGCGCGACGACACCGTCGTCAAGCACGAGAGAGCGGACGGCTTCTGCCACCTTCGTCGAGTCCGACTCGCTGTCGCGGATCACCAGTTCGACCTGTCGCGCTTCGCCGTCGATCTCAATGCCGCCTGCAGCGTTGACATCGTCGACGAGCTGGCCGTAACCGAGCTCGAAGATGGGGGCGAAGGACGCGAGCTGGCCGGTCAGGGGCACTGCGACGCCGATCTTGATCGTGTCGCCCGAGGCCGATCCGCCGTCGCTTCCGTCTCCGCCGCCGCTGGAGCAAGCCGCGAGCGCGAGCGCAGCCACGGCTGCGACTCCCGCCATCATCGTTCTCTTCAACATGGTGAACCTTTCCTTCGTTGGTATAGGTGCAGGGATGTGGGTGTGCGGATCCGGTGCGAGCACCGGTATCGTGTCAGCCGAGGTAGGCCGCCACGAGATCTTCCTGGCTGAGCTCCGCCGGCGCTCCGGAGAACACGACCTTGCCGTGCGACAGCACGTAGACATGGTCGGCCAGCTTGGTCGCTCGCTCGGCGTTCTGCTCGAGCAGCAGCAGGCTGGTGCCGCGCTCGGCGATCCTCGTCAGCACGTCGTAGATCTCGTCGGCTGCCTTCGGCGAGAGGCCGAGGGTCAGTTCGTCGAGGATCAGTAACGACGGTTCCGACATCAACGCGCGGGCGATGGCGAGCATCTGCTGCTGGCCGCCGGACATGGTGGTGGCGATCTGATCACGACGCTCGTGCAACACCGGGAAATCGGCGAGCACCAGCTCTGCGAGATTCTGCCGGTCGATGCGGCGCTTGCCGAAGGCGCCGAGCATCAGATTCTCTTCGACGGTGAGCCCCGGGAAGAGCTTGCGTCCCTCCTGGCAATGGGCGATGCCCGCTGCGGCGCGCGCATGCGCCGGTACACGGCGCATATCGCGTCCATCGAACTCCAATTCACCGCCAGAAACGGGGAGCAGCCCGCTAATGCTCTGCGAGAGCGTCGTCTTTCCGGCTCCGTTCGGGCCGAGCACCGCAGTGATGGATCCCGTCGGCACCTCGAGAGTTGCGCCGTTCAAGGCGAGGTGCTGGCCCCGGCGCACCACGATGTCTCGCAGTACGAGGCCATGACCAGGCAGGAGTTCTGGGCGCTCGCGATGAGTCGTGGGGTCGATGGTCCCCTCGGGGTCGCGCGTACCGAAATAGACCTCGCGCACGGCGGCATCGCCGGAGATGCTCTCCGGTGTGCCCTCTGCGAAGTGGCGCCCCCAGTTGAGTACGATTACGCGCTCGGCGAGCTGCTTGACAACCTCCTGCACGTGCTCGACGAAGACCAGGGCGGTGCCCTGAGCGCCGATACCCCGGATGAGCTCGATCACCTCGGCGAGATCGCTCTCACCGAGTCCGGCGCTCACCTCATCGAGCAGGATCAGGCGGGGCGCGCTGGCGAGTGCTCGTGCGACTTCGAGTCGCTTGAGATCCAGCAGCGGCAGTGAGCCCGCCGGGCGGTCGGCCTTGGCGGAGAGACCGGTCGACTCGAGGATCTCTGTGATGCGCTGCTGGGGACGACCTTCGGCACGTCCGGCCGCCGCACTGATGCCGACGGCGACGTTCTCACTCACGGTCAGAGAGCCCAGGGGCCTCGGCACCTGGCGGGCAAGCGAGATGCCGCTCCGGGTGATGTGACGAGGGGAGCGGCCGCTGACGGGTGCGTCATCAAGGGTGACCGTGCCGAAGGTGGGCCGATCCTGTCCGGCGATCAGCCTCAGCAGGGTGCTCTTCCCCGCGCCGTTGGGACCGATGATGGCGAGCCGCTCACCGGGTGCCACGTCGAAGCTCACATCGTCGAGCGCGACGACGCCGCCGAAACGACGGGTGAGATTTCTCACCCGCAGCAGCGGGGTCTCCGGTGCGGACGGAATGGTGTCGGGCATGGACTCTCTCTCCTCATCGAGCGAGAACGGTTCGCAGTGGGCACGCGAGCCGCTGTTTACATCATGATGAATATACTCTATGACGAGTAGTGGGTGTCAAGCGCCTTGTCACCGCAACCCGCCGATTCAGGGGTCAGAGCACCGGAATATTCGTCTCCGACTTGCCCTTGAGCTGCAGCATCTCGCGCGCCTCATCCGGGGTCGCGATCTCCCGCCCCATCTCCGTCAGCGTCGCGATGATCTTCTCCACCTGCTGAGCGCTCGAAGTCGCCTTCTCCCCCTTGGCGATGAAGAGATTGTCCTCGAGGCCGACCCGTACGTGGCCGCCCAGCCGCGCGCTGTGCGTGGTGAACTCCATCTGCTTGCGTCCGGCCGCGAAGGCCGAGAAGGTGTAGTCGTCCCCGAAGAGTTTGTCGGCCATCTTCACCATGTGGTCGAGGTTCTCGGGATCCGCCCCGATCCCGCCCAGAATGCCGAACACGCCCTGGATGAGGAACGGCGTCTGCACCAGGCCGCGGTCGACGAAGTGGGCCAGATTGTAGAGATGGCCGATGTCGTAGCACTCGAACTCGAAGCGGGTGCTGCCTCCCTCGCCGAGCTCGCGCAGGGTGTATTCGATCTTGTCGAAGGTGTTGGTGAAGGGATTGCTGTAACTCGACAGCACATACTCGCGCTCCCAGGGGAAGCGGTACTCGGTGATGCGGTCGGCGATTCCGGAGAACACGAAGTTCATGGTGCCCATGTTCAGCGATGCCAGCTCGGGGCTGAAGACGGTGGCGGCCTCGAGTCGTTCCTGAATGGTCATCGAGGTCGCGCCGCCGGTGGAGATGTTGATCACCGCATCGGTCTCCGTCGCGATACGCGGCAGGAAGCGCGCGAAGTCCTTCGGATCGGGCGAGGGCCGACCGTCGTCGTGGCGCGCATGGAGGTGGACGATGGCCGCTCCCGCATTGGCCGCGTCCACCGCCGCCTGACCGATCTCTTCGGGGGTCACCGGCAAGTACTCGCTCATCGACGGGATGTGCACCGAGCCGGTGACGGCGGCCGAGACGATAACCTTTTTGCTCGCGATCACCATTGATCCCCTTTCATAAAGGACATATTGATCATGATTATATGGGGAGGCCATCACTGGATCGCAAGTCCGTGAGTGAACCGTTATCCAGGCGCGATGCGATGGCGGACTCGGCCGGCGGCACCGCACCGCCGGGCTAGGCTGATTCCATGCGCATAGCGACCTGGAATGTGAACTCGATCCGCACCCGCGTCGGTCGCGTCGTCGATTGGCTGGTGCGCGAGGACATCGATGTGCTGGCCATGCAGGAGATCAAGTGCCGCCCCGATCAGTTCCCCGCAGCGGAGTTCGAACGCGCCGGATACCGACTCGAGATCCACGGGCTCAACCAGTGGAACGGTGTGGCCTTCGCCAGCCGGCACGAGATGACCGAAGCGGTCCGCGACTTCACCGGCATGCCCGGCTTCGGCAAACCGGTGAAGGGCCAGGAGTCCGTACAGGGGATCGGGCCCAACGGGCTTCCGCTCGAAGCACGCGCGCTCGGCGTCACCGTCGGCGATCTACGATTGTGGAACCTCTATGTCCCGAACGGCCGTGCACTCGACGATCCCCACTACCTCTACAAGCTGGAGTGGCTCGCTGCCCTGCGCGCCGATGCCGAGCAATGGCTCGCCGCAGCTCCGGAGCTGCCCCTCGCGCTGATGGGCGACTGGAACATCGCGCCGTTGCCGGCCGATATGGGCGATCCCTCCTTCGTCGATGGTCTGTCCACCCACATCTCGCCCGATGAACGCTCGATGTTCGCGTCATTCGGCTCCACTCTCGAAGACGTCGTGCGCCCGCTCGTGCCCGAGGGCTACACCTTCTGGGACTACAAGGCGGGGCGCTTCCAGAAGAACGAGGGAATGCGCATCGACTTCATCCTCGGTTCGCCGGCCTTCGCGAGCGCGGTGACCGGAGCCTCGATCCACCGCGAGGAGCGCAAGGGGGACGCGCCGAGCGACCATGTGCCCGTGGTCTGCGATATCGATCCGGCGCTGCTCGGCTCGGGCTTCGAGGACGAGTACGACACCCCGATGATTTTCGGCTGAGGCCCGGGGTCAGCACCCGCCTCGGATCCAGCCGCCCCGGCTCAGGGGAACGCGAGCACCTCGTCGCCCCACCCCTGACGCAGCTCCGCGTCGAGATCCTCGGCCACCCGATCCTCGAAGTCGATCACGAGCGTCGAGCGCACCGCGAGGTCATAGCGCGGCCACTCGGGTGCGCCGGTCGCCCGGGTGGTGCCCTCCTTCACGAATGAAAGCCAGCGCTCGCTCATCCGCGCCGACACCGTCGCCGCGTGGCGACGCCCTCCCAGCCTGAATGCGAAATCCATTGCGGGATCCTCGAGGCGGCGCCACACATAGGCGAGCTCACTGGCGTGGGTCGCCCCCAGACCGCTCAGGCGCAGCAGCGGGGTGGTGTAGTCGAAGCGGTACAACCACACCGGGGCCACGGCGCAGTGTCCCTCGGCGATCCACAGGGTCGGGAGCCGGAAGGCGATATCGCGGCCGATGCCGAGGCCGATGGCTTGGCGCCGGACCCCCTCGTAGGCGGTGCGGATCTGCGCGATCTCCGGCACCTGCAGCTCCGGGCGCTCCTGAGCGATGTCCTCGAGCATCTCGCGGATCTGCTCGTCCGACACCGGCATCAGCGGCGACTTCATGAATTTGAAGACCGAGGCCTCGTTCCGGTTGGTGCCGATGATCAGCGGCACCGGCAGCCCCCGCCCCTCGCGCAGCACCGTGATGGGCGCCTCCGGGACGAGATCCCCGTCGACGACGGGGGCGAAGGCGATGGTCCCCGGCGCTTCGGCCGGGATCTCCGCGAAGACCCGAGCGGAGGCCCGCACGAGTTCGTCGACCCCGGCCCCCGGCTCGCGCAGCTCGCCGGCATCGCCGACCGAGACGCCGAGCTCGGTGAGGAAGCGGCGGGCCGCGCGAAAGGCGCGCTCCTCGCCGTAGACGCTCGAGGCCGGCGAGGACTGGGCGATCGCCCGCTGGAAGAGTCCCTCCGCCCGCGGCACGGCGAGCAGCGTCGTCACCAGTCCGCCGCCGGCGGACTCGCCGAACACGGTGACCCGCTCGGGATCGCCGCCGAAGGCCGCGATATTGCGCTGCACCCACTCGAGCGCGAGCAGCACGTCGCGCAACGCGAGATTGCTGTCGAATTCGCCGGGTTCGCCGCACCGGCTCAGATCGAGGAAGCCGAATGCCCCGAGGCGATAGTTCAGGGTGACCACCAGCACGCCGTCGGCGACGAGGGCCGAGCCGTCGTAGAGGGACTGGCTCCCCGCACCGTAGAGATATGCGCCGCCGTGCAACCACACCATGACGGGGAGGGGGTCCGCCGGTGGCGCGGTCTCGGCGGCTTCTGCAGCTCCCTCCTTCTCCGCTCCCGCTGTCTGCGCTCCCGCCGCCCCCTCCGCGGGCGCCCAGACGTTGAGGAACAGGCAGTCCTCGTCGAAGCGCACGCCCTCGGGCAGGCGCACGGTGGGGTTGTGCGGCTGGGGGCACACCGGGCCGAATTCGAGGGCGTCGACGGTGCCGTCGAGGTCTTCCGCGGCGACCGGCGCCCGCCAGCGCAGCTCGCCGGTGGGCGGCTGCGCATAGCGGATCCCGCGCCACACCCGGGCCGCTCCCTCGCGCACGCCCCGGAACGAGCCCGCGGGCGCTGCGACGATCGAGGACGCCTCGCCGGGCTCCGGCGAGGCGTCGTGTTCCGGCGCCTCGACCTGTTCCGGCGCCTCCGCTCGCTCCCGCGTGTCGGAGACCAGTTGCGGCTCGTTGCTCATGGTCTCATTCTGCCGTTCTGCGGTCGACATGGCTCGGAGGATCCATGCCGATTCGTGGCACGCAGCAGTCAGCTTCGAGCCGCACCCCGATGGACACCGGGCAGGTCGACATAGGCCTCCGCCCCGAAGACGACCTCCGCGGAACCCGCGCTCAGCTCGGCGGCGAGCGCGGCGAGCGCGGGGCGCTGCTCCTCGGGCACCAGGAAGCGCTGCTCGACGATGTCGCTGTAGGCGGCCTCCCCGACCGCCCAATCCCGGCGACGGGCCTCGGCGTCGAGCTGCGCGGCGGTGTCGTAGCTGGTGCGCACCAGCGCCTCCCGGCGCCGCACCCTCGTCACGCGCGGCGCGATCCGCACCGCCTCGGCCACGGCTCCCCGGTAGGCCCGGGTCAGGCCTCCGGCACCGAGCAGCACTCCGCCGAAATAGCGGGTGACGACGGCGACGACATCGCTGAGGCCGGCGCTGAGGAGAGCGTCGAGCATCGGCGCGCCGGCGGTGCCGCCCGGCTCGCCGTCGTCGTTCGAACGCTGCGTGCGCTGGGTCGGGCCGAGCACGAAGGCGCTGCAGTGGTGTCGGGCGCGCGGGTGGGTACGGCGGGCTTCGGCGATCGTCTCCCGCGCGGCCGCCTCGTCCTCGACCCGCACGAGCCTCGTCAGAAACCGCGACCGTGAGATCTCGAGTTCGGCATCCACCGGCTCGGCGACGGTCTCGTAGTCCATGCCTCCATTCTCTCCTGACCGGTTCTCCCCCGGCCCGCTCTCCCCTGGCCGGTCTCGGAGCCGCAGTCCAAGCCGCCTCTCGACGCTCCGCCTCGCCGGGGCCGGCGCCGCCCGAACGCCTCCCGGGCAGCGCGGTAGGCTCGATGCGTGAGCGTTCGGGTGGATGCCTGGGTCTGGGCGGTGCGGCTGGCGAAGACCCGCAGCCAGGCCACCGCGGCCTGCAAGGCGGGCCATGTGCGCGTGAACGACGCCACGGCGAAGCCGGCGCAGCCGGTATCCGTCGGCGACGTGGTGCGGGTGCGTCTGCACGGCTTCGAGAAGACCTACCGGGTGGCGGCGCTTGCCAGCAGGCGCGGCAGCGCAGCGGAGGCCGCACTGCTCTTCGAGGATCTCACCCCTCCCCCACCGCCGAAGGTCGAGCGTCCCGCGGCGGTGGTCCGGGATCGCGGCGCGGGCCGCCCCACCAAACGCGATCGCCGCGAGATCGAACGCCTGCGCGGTCACTGAGCGGGCGCGCCTGCAGGCACCCTTGCCGGCCTGAGCCACGTGATGCGTGCCCAAGCTGCTGGGCAGCGCTGCCCAGCAGCTCCATTCCGAAGCCCCGGGGACTACTCCGCGCGGGCGAGCGCCTCGCCGAGCTTCACGCGCTTGCCGGTGCGCAGGATGGAGCTGGCGTAGATGCGCGCGCCGATCCTGATCACCACCGCGATCGTCACGATGAGGATGCCGAGCGAGAGGAACGGCTCCCACCACTGCGCGGACCCGAGGTACAGACGCATGGGCATGCCGACCGGCGCCGAGAACGGGATGTAGCTCATGATCGCGAGCGCCTGCGGATTGCTGTTGAACATGATGATGGCGATATACGGGATCATCACCAGCCACATCACCGGGCTCGTCGCCGAGGGCACATCCTCCTGCCGGGACACCAGCGAGGCGAGCGCCGCGTACAGAGCTGCGAGAAGCACGAAGCCGAAAGCGAAGAGGATCCCGAACCAAATCAGCGAGGTGCCCAGCTCGCCGAGCAGCAGATCCTGGCCTGTGGCGAGCATACCCACCGAGGAGATCACCACGATCGCCACGACCTGCGCGAGGGCGAGGATGCTGTTGCCCAGGATCTTGCCCGCGAGCAGAGTGCGCGCCGTGACCGTGGCGAGCAGGATCTCGACGATGCGGGTCTGCTTCTCCTCGACCACGCTCTGCGCGATGGTGGTGCCGAAGGTGAGCGCACTCATCATGAACACGATGCCGAAGGCGATCGCGATGAGATAGGCCAGGAAGGGGTTCTGCGTCATCGGCTCGAGCAGTTCCACCGCGGGCGAGGCGGAGAGAGCCTGGATCACATCCACCGGCGCGCTGTCGGCGGCGAGCACGGTGAGTCCGACCGGGCTGTCGCCGCCCGGCACCACGGCCGCGGCGACGTCGCCGTCGACCACCGCCTGCTCGGCCGCGGCACGGTCGGCGACGGTGACACGGTCGAAGGCCTCGGCGTCGATGCGGTCTGCAGTCTCGGCGACGACGGCGACCTTGGTCGCACCACCGAGGCCGCCGACCTGCGACACGATGCTGCCGAAGACCACGGCCCCCAGCATGAGCAGCAGCAGCACGCCCGTCGAGATCAGGAAGGCCTTGCTGCGCAGCTTCGTGGAGATCTCCCGCTCGGCGACGATCCACGCGGCCTGCGGGCCCCCGAGGGGGCGTTCGGCGGACGGTGCGGTGGTGGGGGCGTTCATTGCACGACCTCCTTGAAGATCTGGGCGAGGGAGGGGGTGATCGGGGAGAAGCGGCGCACCGAGAAAGCCGGGTCGGCGATGGCTCGGGCGAGCACCGTCTGGGCCGCCTCGTCACTGTCGGCATCGAAGCGGGCGTATGCGCCATCGAGGTGGGTGACCTCGATGCCCGACTGATCCCGCACCCAGCCCGCATCGGCTGCAGGGCCGGCGAGTTCGATCTCGAAGGCCCGGCCGGAGTACTCGGCTCGCAGCGCCTCACGCGAGCCGGAGGCGAGGATCCTACCGCCGCCGATCACCACGACGTCGTCGCAGAGTCGCTCGACGATATCGAGCTGATGCGAGGAGAAGAGCACGGGGGCGCCCTGCGCGGCGTAGTCCTTCAGCACCCCGAGCACGACCTCGACGGCGATGGGGTCGAGCCCCGAGAACGGCTCGTCGAGCACCAGGGCGATGGGGTGGTGTACCAGGGAGGCGGCGATCTGCGCGCGCTGCTGGTTGCCGAGCGAGAGGCTCTCGAGGGTGTCGTTCGCACGCTCGCCGAGGCCTAGGCGCTCGACCAGCGCCGTGGCGGAGGTCTTCGCCGCCGCACCGCTCATGCCGTGCAGCCGACCGAGGTAGACGAGCTGCTCGAGCACCTTCATCTTCGGGTAGAGGCCGCGCTCCTCGGGCATGTAGCCGAAGCGGGCGCGGTCGCCGGCGGTGATCGGCTGACCGCCGAAGCGCACCTGGCCGCCGTTCTCGCTGAGCACCCCCATCACGATGCGCATGGTGGTCGTCTTGCCCGCACCGTTGCCTCCGACGAAGCCGGTCATCCGGCCGCTCTCGACGCCGAAACTCACGTTCTCCAGCACCTTGCGGTCGCCGAAGCTGCGTGAGACGTCTGCGATCTCGATCATCTCGCTCCTTTCGCCGTCTTCCACGCTACGGGGCACCGCCGACATCGCGCCTCCCCCGGGCGGAGGATCCGCCTCAGCCCTGAGGATGAGGCGCCTGTCGGTGGGCCTCACTAGCCTGGAGGGTATGTCGACGAGCAACTGGCTGAGACCGCGACCGGGGCGGGAGGGCCTCCGCGCGGATGCAGCCCTCGCGATCCTCCTCGCCCTCGCCGCGACGACCACCGCACTGCTCTACGCGCGCACCGGCATCTTCGAGGAGCCTGCGGATCCCTGGGTGTGGGTGCTCGGGCTGGGTCTGTGCACCCTGCCGCTCGCACTGCGCCGACGCTTCCCGGTGCCGGTGGCGATCGCGGTATCGGTGGGCTTCTTCGTCTGCGGGCAGTTCGCCGTGCCCGAGATCCTCATCGTCAACATCTGCCTCTTCGTCGCGCTCTACACGGTCGGCGCCTGGGAGCAGAACCGGCCGCTCGCCGTCTGGGCGCGTCTCGGCATCGCCGTCGCGATGATCGCCTGGCTGGTGCTGAGCCTGCTCATGTCCGCCGAGAGCTCGGCCTTCCCGGGTCTGCCACGCTCGGGCATCTTCTCGGCCTATGCGACCTTCGCGGTGATCCAGATCATCACGAATCTGATGTACTTCGGCGGCGCTTACTACTTCGGCGAGCGCTCCTGGCGGGGCGCCCGCACGCAGGCGCTGCTGGAGGCCCAGGGCCGGGAGCTCGAGCTGGAGCGGCAGACGAGCGCGACGCAGGCGGTGGCGCTGGATCGCATCGCCATCGCCCGGGAGCTGCATGATGTGGTCGCTCATCACGTCTCGGTGATGGGCATCCAGGCCGCCGCCGCCAGACGCACCCTGTCGCACGATCCCGCGGGAGCCACCGCGTCGCTGCAGCTGGTGGAGCAGAGCGCGCAGGCGGCGATCGAGGAGTTGCGGCGGCTCGTGCACACGCTGCGCACCCCGGAGGCCGAGACCGGGGCGTCGACGGTGGGGATCGCCCAGTTGCAGACGCTCGTCGCCGAGTCGCAGAGCGCCGGGACGCCGACCGCGCTGATCGTCGCGGGCGAGCCGCGGCCGCTGCCCATGCTCGTGGATGTGGCGCTCTACCGGGTGGTGCAGGAGGCGCTGACGAATGTGCGCAAGCACGCCGGGCGCGGGGCTGCCGCGGAGGTGCGGTTGCGCTTCTCGGAGGGCGCGGTCGAGGTCGAGGTGAGCGACGACGGCGCCCGGCAGACGCTGGCCGCGAGCGGATCCGCTGCGACGGGGCTCGGTCTGCGCGGCATGCGCGAGCGGATCGGCGCCGTCGGCGGTTCGGTGACGGCGGGGCGGCGCGAGCGCGGCGGTTTCATGGTCCGGGCGACCGTGCCGAACGCGGCAGCGCTCGAGTCACCCGCAGCGCCGCATGCGGCGGCGACCCGCGCGGCGGAGCGAGGAACACGGACAGCGGCGCCGAGCGCGGGGCCGGCGGTCCCCGTCGAGGCGAGGGATGCGGGGCAGCCCGCATGATCCGCGTGCTGCTCGTCGACGACCAGGAACTGGTGCGCTCGGGATTCCGGGTGATCCTCGACTCGGAACCGGGGCTGGAGGTCATCGCCGAGGCCGCCGACGGTGCGGAGGCGGTGCGGATCGCCGCATCGCTTGCCCCCGATGTCATCTGCATGGATGTCGAGATGCCGGTGATGAACGGGATAGAGGCCGTCCGACAGATCCTGTCGGCCTCCGAGGCGAACCACGACGATGCCCCCGCGATCCTCATCCTCACCACTTTCGGACACGAGCGCTACCTCTTCGACGCCCTGGCCGCCGGGGTGAGCGGTTTCCTCCTGAAGACCAGCAGCGCCGAGCAGCTGATCGAGGCGGTGCGCGCCCTCGCCGCCGGGCAGGCGCTGCTCGGCCCGGATGTGACGCGCGCGGTGATCGAGCGGATCGCCGAGGATCGGGCGGGGATCTCGGCCGGTGCGATGGCTGAGCCGGGTACGGTGCCCGGCGGGACTGCGGAGGCAGCGAAGCCTGCCGCCTCCGCTTCTGTCAGCTGCGATTCCGCGGCGCTCGATGCGGTGGGGCTCACCGAGCGGGAGCAGGAGGTGATGCGGCTGCTCGCGGAGGGACGCTCGAACGCCGAGATCGCGGAGTCCCTGTTCCTCGGGGAGTCCACGGTGAAGACGCATGTCTCGAACATCCTGCAGAAGTTGCAGGTGCGAGATCGGATCCAGGCCGTCGTCTGGGCGCACACGCACGGCATGCGCGGCACCTGAGCCGGGGATCCACCCTAGGCGGCCCGGTAGGTGGATGCCAGGAGGCCACCCAACTCCAAAACATTCACACCGGCACCGCGCGCGGCCTCGAAATCCCGCTTCAACCTCTTAGGCCAGAGGACCCGCACACCGCGTACGCTGAAGTCGCCGCCGATCAGCGGCCAGTCCGCATCGATGAAGCACAGCACTCCTCGGACTGGCACCGCCTCGCCGACGGTTGCACGGACATGTTCGATCTGTCGGAGCATCCCGTCGATGAGCCCGTCTCGTTTCCGGCCCCCGACCTTGAGGCCGACGGTCGCGCCGAATCCGAATAGACCGCCCTCCGAGTACCGCTCAGGCCGCTTGTTCAGGTACCGCTTGGTATCGACCACCCAGACACCGGCAGGCGTCACCACGAGATGGTCGATATTGGCGCGACTCCCCGGAATCCGTCGATCATGCAGTACAGCCGAATCCGGCCCGACGAGCCCATCCAGGTACCGGCCGACCGCGACCTCACCAGCCGCGCCCTGCGCCCACACCCGCGTGCTCGATTGCTCTCGCGCGTCGACCGCCAGAGCAGCGACGATGCCGCCCACTCGTCCGCCGCCGAAACGATCGCGCACTCGCTGCTTCCGGGCCTCCACTGCTGCCGCGTCCCGAGCCCGGCGACGCTCGTACTCGCGGAATGCCGATGCACCCGCACTTCCACGATCCTCATCCACACGACGAGCATGCCACACCCGCTCACCGTCCCGAACTGCACCTGCTCGTCGACATGCCGATGGAGCAGCGCCGGGCCGCTGCGTCTCCCTCGGGGTGATCGGTTCCCAAAGCGATTCGGGTTCCTAAAGCCCGTTCCCGAAGAATTCGGCTTTGGGAACTGGAATCGCTTTGGGAACGCACTGACCGGCGGAGGCGGCGCAGGCGATGGCAGAGCAAGCTGCGGGGGGCTGACGGAGGCGGCGCAGGCGGAGACCGGGCAAGGAGCGACAGCGCAGGCGGCGACAAGACAGCGCAAGCCCTGAGACTGCCGAAGCGAATGGCCCCCGCCGAAGGCGAGGGCCAAGAGAGCCACCTGTCAGATTTGAACTGACGACCTGTTCTTTACGAGGGAACTGCTCTACCCCTGAGCTAAGGTGGCGTGGCCGGATGAGACCCGACGCACGATCAACCACTTTATCATGATGTGCACCTCGGATCGGCGCCCGGGACGGCACCAGTGAGGAAGTAGCTCTCGACCACCGCATTGACGCAGCTGCTCTGCCCGTAAGCGGTGTGCCCCTCCCCCTCGAAGGTGACGAGCACCCCGCTCTGCAGCTGCTCGGCGAGCGACACCGCCCAACGGTACGGGGTGGCGGGATCCCCCGTGGTGCCGATCACCAGGATCGGATCGGCGCCCGCCGCCGTCACCGGCTCGCGGCTCTCCGCGCCGCGCACCGGCCAGTTCGCGCAGAAGACGTCGCCGAAGCCCTGGAAGCGGCCGATGGTCGGGGCGATCTGCGCGAGCTCGGCGGCGTCGGCGCGCATGGCCTCGGCGTCGAGCACCGCGGCGCTCGGGTAGTCGAGGCAGTTGATCGCCATGAAGGCCTCGGTGGAGTTGTCCTCGTAGACGCCCCCGGATCGGCTGTAGTAGAAGTCGGCCAGGAAGAAGGCGAGATCGGCGTCGCCGCCCGAGACCGTCACGAAGAGGTCGTCGAGATAGGACCAGTTGCTCTGCGAGTACAGCGGCGTGATGATCGCGGTGAGCATGGTGCCCGAGCTGAGCATGCGCCCGTCGGAGGCCGGGATCGGCCGGTCGTCGAGGCGGTCGAGCAGCGCCCCCCACTGCGCCATCGCCTGGTCGACGGTGCCGGTGACGGGGCAGTCGCCAGAGCCGAGGCAGTCGGTCACATAGGCGCGCAGGGCGGCCTCGAAGCCGCGCGTCTGCTCGCGCACCACCTCGGCCTCGCTGACCCCGGGATCCATCGCCCCGTCGAGCACGAGCCGGCCGACCCGCTCCGGGAAGGCGTCCGCGTAGCGCGCGCCGATGTAGGTGCCGTAGGAGTAGCCGAGATAGTTGAGCTTCTCATCGCCCACGACGGCGCGGAGCATATCGAGATCGCGCACGGTGGAGGCGGTGTCAACATGCGCGAGGAGATCGCCGGTGGCGTCGAGGCAGGCCTTCCCGAAACCGGCGGTCTCCTCCGCCGCGGCGGCGATCCACTCATCGCTGCCTGGTTCGAGCGTGTCGGTGGCGCCGAGCCCGAAGAGGAACTCGTCCATGCCTGCCGCATCGAGACAGCTCACCGCGGAGGACCCGCCCACCCCGCGGGGATCCCAGCCGATGATGTCGTAGCTGCGCTGCAGGGCCTCGCCGACCGCGTAGTCGATGCTCTCGGAGATGTAGTCAACCCCCGAGGCCCCGGGGCCCCCGGGGTTGACGAAGATCGTGCCCATCGCCGTGCCGCTCAGCGCCGACTGCTTGACCAGGGAGAGCGTGATCCGCTCGCCGGAAGGGTCGTCCCAATCGAGCGGGGCGAACACCTCGGCGCACTCCATGCCGCCGCCGCAGCCGCGCCAATTCGGCTGCTGCGCGGTGAAGTCGTCGCCGTCGATCACGGCGGGTTCGGGCGCCGCCGCCTCGGCCCGCAGCTGGTCGATGAGGCCGGAGAACGTAGTGCAGCCGCTGAGCACTGTGACCGCGCCGAGCAGCAGTGCCACCGCCGCCGTCAACCGCGCGATGCCCGTTCCGTTCCGCCTCACCGAGCACTCCCCCGTCTCCGCGCCCCGGAGGGCTCTCCCTCTGTGATGGTTCCCGCGAACATCGCCTCGAGCACCAGGCCGGGCGTCACGCCCCGGTTCAACCGTTCGCGCGCGCGCTCGACCGCCGACACCGCGGCCAGCGTGCGCTCCGCCCCCCAGCGTTGGGCGAGCTCGGCGATGCGCTCGGACTGTTCGCGGTTGACGAGGTCCAGGCCCGCCTCGAGCTCGGTGAGCAGCACATCGCGATAGAGCGACAGCAGATCGGTGAGGATCCGGTCGATGCCGTCGCGCAGGCTCCGCGTCGCGCGACGCTTCTGATCCTCTTCGAGCGCGCGGATCTGCGCGCGCAGCTGCGGCGGGATCGCGGCTCCCGGCGCGATCCCGAGCCCGCGCAGCGCCTGCTCGCGCTCGGCGGCGTCGAGCTCCTCGGTGAGCGCCGCCGCATCTGCCTCGGCCACCTTCAGCAGCTGCGCCGAGGCGGCCATCGCGTCGCTCAGCGTGAGCGTGCCGAGCGCGATCTCGATGGTGCGCTCGCGCCGCGCCAGCGCCTCGGGATCGGCGGCGAGCCTGCGGGCCATGCCGATGTGCCCCTGGGCGAGCCGGGCCGCGCGCTCGGCGGCGGCCAGATCGATCCCGTCGCGCTCGTGCAGCAGTCCGGCGATCTGCTCGGACCGCGGGGTGACCAGCCTGAGGGATCTGGCGCGGGAGCGGATGGTGGGCAGCAGATCGGCCTCGCTGGGGGCGCAGAGCACCCACACCGTGCGCTCCGGCGGCTCTTCCAGCGCCTTGAGCAGCACATTCGAGGTGCGCTCGGGCATCCGGTCCGCATCTTCGATGACGATGACGCGGTGCCGGCCCTCTGCCGGCGCGTAATAGGCGGTGGTGACGATGTCGCGCACATCGTCGATGCCGATGACGACCTTCTGCGTGGTGAGCACCGCGACGTCGGGGTGGGTCCGCGCCCGCACCTGCGCGAAGACGCCCTCGCGCTCGCCGGTCTCGCGCGCCACCAGGGCCGCCGCGAAGCGCAGGGCGAGGTTCGAGCGGCCCGAACCGGGCGGACCCGTGATGAGCCAGGCGTGCGAGAGCTCGCCGACGCGCTCGGGCGACGCCGCGCGATCGAGCACGCGGACGGCCTCCGGCTGCCCCACGATCTCGCCCCAGAAGTCCATGCTCTCAGGCTATCGGTCACCGCTGACAGTCAGCTCTCGCGACCGCAGGCGGCAGGCGGCAGGCGGCCACCGGATCCTCGATCGCACCACCGGGCTGCGAAGCACCGGAGGCGCGAGGTCCTCAGCGCCCCGCCGACCGCCTGGAACCTTCGAGAACCAGGGGGGACCGGATCATCCCGAAAGCGTCGGGGCCGGCGGGGCGCTGAAGTCTATTCCGCGATCGCGTGCCTGCCCTTCTCGCGTCGCGTCGCCGCGGCCACACCACCGGCGAGCATAAGGAGGGCCGCGAGCATCGCCAGATAGCCGACGGCACTGCCACCGGTGACGGCGAGTGGATCGACGGCCTTCACCGTCACCGTCTCGTCATCGCTGAGCACCGACTCGGGCGTCTTCTCCGCAGGGGAGTCGATCGTGACGACATTGGTGACCGAGGGGTAGGCCGCCTGCAGCACATTCACCACGAGGGTGAGCGTCGCCGACTCGTCGACCGCGAGCCCATCGGGCAGCGTCCAGGTCACCGTCTGACCGGCCACCTCGAGATCGGCGCCCGCGGGCAGCGACGGCGAGGAGTGGAAGGTCAGCCCGGCCGGCAGCACATCGGCGACCGTGATCGGGCCCGGATCCGGCTGCGGACCGAGGTTCTCGACCGTGATCCGGTAGGTACCGGTCTTGCCGACCTGGAACTCGCCCACCGCAGTCTTCTCGACCACCAAGGTCACGCGCGGACGCACATCGAGGGGGTCGTCCACCTCGTTGTTGTCCAGATCGGGATCGACCTCGTTGCCTGCGACCTCCGCGTGGTTCGGGGCGGTGCCGTAGGCGCTCTCCCGCACGATGGTCGAGAGGACGAACGGTGCCGCCTCGTTGTCGGGGGCGACGACGCCGAGCATCGGCGTATAGCTCGCGACGACGACGCTGCCGCCGAGGACGTCATCCGGGTCGACCAGGTCGATGGAGTCGATCGTCCAGCCGGTCGGGTTGTCGTCCGCGTCGAGCACCGGGCCGACCGCGCTCGTGACCTCGAGGCCCACCGGAACAGTGTCGGTGACCGTGATGCCGGTCGCCACCGAGGGGCCGTTGTTGGTCACGAGGATCGTGAAGTCGAGCGGCTCGTCGAGGTGCACCATGCCGTCCGGCTGCGAGGGATGCGACTTCGCGATGGCGAGATCGGCCACGCGGCCGACGTGGATCACGGCCTCGTCCTCGTTGTTCAAGAGGTTCGAGTCCGGCGTCGGCGAGGAGACCTCTGCCTCGTTGGTGAGCAGCTGGCCGTCCGCGATCGCAGGATCGAGATCTGCCTCGAACTCGATGACGGGCGCGATGCCGCGCTCGGCATCCGTCGCCGTGCTCGCCATCTGACCGTCGGCGAGGGTGAAGACCACCGTCTGTCCGGTGACCGGGTCCACCGGTCCCGGCACGACGGTCCAGGGGCCGACGCTGGTGAGCGTCGCCGGCACCGAGACCCCGAGGGGCAGGGTGTCGGTGACCGTGATCGGGCCCACCGCGTCGCTGGGTCCATGGTTGGTCACCTGCAGGCGGTACCAGACCGTCTCGCCGGCGGTGGCCGGTGCGGGGTCGGGTACGACCGTTCCCTCGGCCCCGGTGATGACGTCCTTCACGATGCCGAGGTCGCCGTCGGTGGTGACGATGATCGGCTCGTCGTCCTCATCGGTGTGCGTGCCGTCTCCATCGTTCCAGGTGAGCACGGCCTCGTTCAGGCGCGAGGTGCCCGTCAGCACCGAGGGAGCGATGTATGCGACCACCGTGATGGTACTCGTACCCAGCGGGTGCAGCACCTGGGTGACCGGATTGGTGTCGGCCTCATCGAGGTAGTCGCAGGTACCGGAGAGCTCACCGGCGACGACCTCGCTGCAGTCCCAATTGGTGCCGGTCATCGACACCAGGGTGAGGCCGTCGGGCAGCGTGTCGGTGACGCTCGCGGGCACCGCGGAGGGGCCGTCATTCGTCACGGTCAGCGTGTAGCTGACATTCGTGCCCGCCAGCCACGGCCCGGCCTCGACGGCCTTGCCGATCGTCATGACCGCCGAGGTGGGCCCGGTCTCGATCTCGTCCTCCGAGCGGTTCGGGTTCGGATCGGGATCCGGCTCCGCATCGGGGCCGTCGACGATCGCCACATTCGTCAGCGTCGCGCTCTCGCGCAGCGTCGGATCGAGGAGCGCGCGGAAGGTCACGGTGATCGTCTGGTTCAGATCGAAGGTGTCGGTGTCCTCGAGCAGCTCCCAGGTGAGCACGCGATCGTCGGTGCCGCTGAGCGTCGGGTTCGGATCCGCAGGTGCGGTTGTACCGGCGGGCACGGTCACGCTCGCGGAGTCGGCCACGTACGACAGTCCGACGGGCAGGCTGTCCTCGATCTCGATGACGCCGTTGGTCGCGCTCGGGCCGTGGTTGGTGACCACCAGCGTGTACTCGACCTCGGTGCCGGGCGTGAAGGGGCCTGCACCGGTGTGCGACTTGACGATGCCGAGGTCGACGATGCGGGTCGATCCCGTGCTGTCGTCGTCGCGGTCGTAGGGACCGGAGGGATCGGTGGGATCCCAGTTGTCGGCGGTCACCTCGGCCCAGTTCACCACATCGCCCGTAATGGTCGTGGCGGTGTCGTAGGTCACCACGAAGGAGGTGGCGTTCGGGGCGCCGGCCACCTGCGTGCCGCTGAGGGTGAAGGTGTTCCACGCCGCGTTCGTCCCGGTGCTCGTGGTACCGCCGGAGGCGTAGCCCCAGCTGCCGACGATGCCGACGATGCCGACACGGGTGTCGTAGCTCAGCCCCGTCGGGACCTCGTCGACGACGGTCACCCCGCGCGCGTCGGCCGGACCGTTATTGGTCACGGTGATGCGGTAGTGCACCGGATCGCCCGCGACGAAGGCGTCGTCGGCGTTATCGGGATCCGCCTGGCGCCAGCCGCCGGCACCATCGGAGACCACACGGGACTTCGCGATGGTGAGCGTGGTGCTGTCGTTCGGTGTGACCGTGACCTCGTCGGTGTTGTTCGGGGTCACCGGATCCGGGGTGTCGCCCGGGTTCACCGTCGCCGCATTGGTGAGCGCACCGGTGTGCGAGGAGAGGATCGTGCCGGCAAGGCTGACCGATGCGGTCGCACCGACCGGCATCGCGGTGCCCTGATAGGTCCAGGTGACCACATCGCCGGCCTCCGCGGGGAAGGTGCTCGGGTCGCCGTCGCGGGTCACCGTCGGCACCCAGTCGCCGTTCGACGTCGCCGTCACCCCGGTGACGCCGGCCGGAACCGTGTCGGTGATGGTGATGGGGTTCTCGGCGGTGCTCAGCGAGACCGAGGGACCGATGTTGCTGGCGGTGATCTGCCAGGTGATCGCGGATCCGACCGCGGGAACGGTCGGCGGCACCGGGCTGCTGATCTCCTTCGCGATCGCGAGGTCGGCGAGCTCGTCGAGCGGCTTGGTGTCCGAGTCGGTGTTGTCGTCGAGGTTGTCCGGATCCTCGTAGGTGCGTCCCGTCACCGAGGCGGTGTTGGTGAGCTCCACCGCTGCCGGCGTCGCTGCCGCCACAACGGTGGCGTCGATGGTGACATTCGCGAGGAGCACGATCCTGTCGCTGCCGTCGGCCTTCAGATTCGTGGTGGTGGTTCCGAGCGTGAAGGTGCCGCTGCCCGCCGCGAAGGTGCCGAGGTCGGTACCGGTGGTGTCGGAAGGACCGCTGTAGTAGCGAGCCGTCCAGCTGCTGAGGGTCACCCCGTCCGGAAGCGTCGGCATGGTGTCGGTGACGACGAAGGGGCCGTATCCGGCGTCGGGGCCCTGGTTCGTGACGGTGATCCGCCACTGCGGCTGCGCGTAACCGGTGGTCGCGCCCTGGCCGGCGATCCAGGTGCCCTCATCGAGGTCGTCGAAGGCCGCGGAGTCGGTGACGCCGCCGATGCCTTCCTTCTGCAGCAGCAGGTCGGCCTCGCCGATGTACGCGGTGGCGGTGCTGTCGTCACCCACGTAGTCGCCGGAGGCATTCTCGTCGTTGTCCTGGGTGTCGGTGGCGGTGACGCTCAGGGTGTTGGTGTGCGGGTTCACCTTGACGCCGTTGCCGATGATGCCGGTACCGGGGTCGCCGAGTGCCGCGGCGGTCGGAACCGCGTCGAAGGTGATGATGAAGGAGCCGCTGGCCGCGAGCGGCGCGCCGCCGGCACCGGCGATCGTGGCCTCGGACCAGAGGATCGTCTGCTGGTCTCCGTCGGCGACCGTCGCTGGGTTCAGCGTCGGCGCCGGGGTCAACGGCGCGAAGGTCGTGCCGCCGTCGAGGCTGATCTGCGCGTTGCCCGCATACTCCCAGTTGACGGGAAGCGTGTCGGTCACGCTGATGTCCTGAGCGAGGCCGGTGCCCTGATTGCGGATCGTCAGAGTCCAGTTGAAGGCCTGGCCCTCGTAGGCGATGCCGTAGCTCTGCCCCGCGACCGGAGCGGTGACGCTCTTGGTGGGTACGACATTCGGGAAGAGCGGGGTCACCGCGGCGGTGTCGCGCACCGAGCCGCCCCCGGTGAGCGGCGGATCGTAGCTGCGACCGCCCTCGTCGAAGGACTCGAAGTGCGTCACATTCGCCACATTGGTGAGCGCGGACGCGGTCAGCGCGGTCGAGTCGGCGAAGCTCGCGGTGTAGCCGAGCTCGATCGACTTGGGCGTGCCAGCGCCGGCCGGCTGGTGCAGCGGACCGTCGAGCTGCCAGGTGATGGTGCCGCCGCCGTTCGCGCCGGCGCCGGTGAGTGCACCGCCATTCGTGATGGTGAGCGGATCGACCACCACTCCGACCGGCACCACGTCCTGCACGGTGATGTTGTGCGCCGGGGTGTTGCCCGTCGCCGTCTGGCTAACGGTGAGCGTGTAGTCGAAGCTGGCATCCGGGTTGCGGGTGATCGAGTCGAGGGCGTCGACCTTCTTCACGATCTGCAGCGCCGGATTCAGCACGGTCACCGTCGCGTTGTCGGTGATCGGAGTGCGCAGCGCTCCGCCGTTCGTCGTCGCCCAGGTGAAGTCGGCCGTGTTCGGCAGCGAGCCCACGTTCTGTGCGACAGTGTTCGCGAGCTGCACATCGTAGGTGAAGGTCAGCGTGCGGTCCTCGTCATGCGACTCCAGGTCGCCGCCCGTCAGGTCGTAGGTCCAGGTGTAGATCTGACCCGTCTGGCTCTGACTCCAGGCCGACGTGATGTCCTCTGGCGCGTCGGTGCCCTCGGTCATCTGCACCCTCAGCGTGCCCTCCACGA
The DNA here is from genome assembly GCA_048516985.1 of Leucobacter sp. Lineage (GTDB taxonomy): Bacteria > Actinomycetota > Actinomycetes > Actinomycetales > Microbacteriaceae > Leucobacter. Next base: position 264,320 of record CP183188.1, read on the forward strand.
TGGAGACGCCCGCGGGAAGGGTGTCGCGCACGCGCACGTCGTAGTAGTTGATGAGCGCGTTCAGGGTCATGTCGACCTTGTACTGCACGGTCTCGCCGATCGGCGCCGACGCCGTGGACGCATAGGCGGGGTCGCCCACCGCGGGTTTCACCCGCACGCCCTTGTCGATCGACGCGGTGATCGCGGTGATCGTCTCGCTGGCGGTCGCCCTGCGATCGCCGCGTCGCTCATCGTCGGGATCCAGCGACTCCGGCAGCGTCTGTCCGGTCACCTGAACGTTGTTGACATAGCTGGTGCCGGCGCCGGTCGAGGGATCGATCGTCGCGGTGTAGCTCAGCGTCGCCGTTGTCGGGATCTCCTCGAGCTGGCTGAACTGCTCATAGCTCCAGATGATCGTGCCGCCGAGGCCGGTCTGCAGCGCCGTCTCGTTCGGCGAGAAGGTCGCGCCGGCGGCGGCGAGCGGGGTCGTGTTGACCAGGAGGCCGGCGGGCACGGTGTCGACCACGACATTGTCGTAGCTCTTGACCCGGTTGGTGGTATTGGTCACCGTCAGGGTGTAGGTGACCGGCTGGTTCGCCTGCACCTCGGTGTCGGGGCTGGCGACCTTGGTGATCGCGAGGTTGGGCTCGCGGTAGGTCACATCGGCCCAGTCGTCGATCCTCGGGTTCTGGCCGCCGTCGAAGTCCTTCGAGTCGAAGACCGCCGTGTTGCGCAGCACCTTGTTGTTCGGGATGTTGGGCCGGGTGCTTGAGGAGCTCGTGTCCGTCGCGTCGACGTCGTTGGTCCAGACCACGATGCGCACCGTGAAGGTCTCGGGGTCGTCACCGGTGGTGTAGTACTCGGGGAAGATCAGCTTGCCCGTGTCGGTGCGGAAGCCGAAGGTCAGCGGATCGCTGCTCGCCGCCGGGTCGGTGGCGGTGGCCAGGACCACGTTGAGGCCGGCCGGTATGGCGTGCACGGTCGCCGACTCGAACTTGTAGGCGAAGGTGTTCGAGGGGCTGATCGTGCCGTTGCCCGACTGCCCGACGAAGTTGCCGAGATCGGCGAGCACGCCCTCGCGCACGGTCGTGTTGGCCGGCACCTCGACCGAGTAGTCGAAAGTGGCGTACTCGCCCTGCACGATGACGTTTCTCGGGTTGTTCGTGTCGCTCGGTGTGGTGCCGCTCGCCTCGATCTCGGTCGACACCAGGGTCTTCTCGATCTCGGCGCCCGGCAGGAAGATATCCGAGGGGTCGAAGGTGCCGCTCTGGGTGACGGCGTACTCGCCGTCATCGGTATCGGCCGCGCGCGTGGAGAGGGTGTCGTCACCCGTCGGAACGAGCACGGTGGTGCCGTCCCAGTTGCTGATGGCGCTGTACTGCACGACCGAGGCGTCGTTGACGTACTCCTGTTCCAGCAGTGCGGCGGCGCCGCCGCCGGGGACGCCCGCGGGGACAGTCACGGTGTAGCCCAGGGTCACGCCCTGCGCCGCCCCGGGGATGGCCGGGCTCGCCGGCGTCGTCTCGGTCTCGGGTGTCGCGGGCACCGCGGGGATGGAGCCCGGCACGACCGCCGGATCGTCGATGGTCCAGACGACGATGGATCGCTGCTCGGTCTTCACCGAGGATCTGAGATCCGTATTGACCGACGCGGGGGCACCCGGGTAGTTGTTCGTGCCGGCGTCATAGTCGTACACGGTCGCGGTCCAGCCGGCGGGCATCGTCGTCTCGGAGAGCTCCCAGAAGCCCGGGTAGAGGGGGCTACCCGTATCGGGGACGTCGAACCAACTCTGCGTGACGCTCGCCGCGGTGGCGGAGGTGAAGGAGCCATCCCCCTGGACGCCCTTGATGTCGGCCTTCTTGACGCCGACCGGCAGCGCGTCCCAGATCACGTAGTCGGTGCTGTCTACCTCAGGGCCGGTGACGTCGATCCGGAAGGTGACCTCGTCGCCCTGCACGACCTCCTGATGGTCGACATTGCTGTCGAAGGCGTTGCCGGGGACCGGCTCGCCGTTGATGTCGCGGATGCCCTTGACCATGTTGATCTCTTGGGCCAGCGTGATCTCGGCGGCGTCGCGGAGGAAGAAGATCTCGCCCTCGACGTTGTTCTGCTGGTACTTGGCGAGGTTCTCGGAGAGATCGACCCGGCCGAAGGCGGACTGGTCGACGACCGTCACCTTGAGGTAGATCTCGAGCGTCGTGTTGAGCGGCAGGAAGCGATCGGAGCCGCCGAGACCGCAGTTGTCGCCCAGTTCGAAGGTCAGGACGTTGTCGGTGATCTGCGGGCTAGGCACGAAGGTGTTGATCCAGTCGACCTCGTCGACAGGCTTGCAATCACCCACTTGCTCCTCGTATTCCGAGGGCACGATCCACATATCATCGGGGATGCCGTTGTCGTCGGCGTCGGTGGGATCGAAGACGACGCCCTCCGGCAGGAAATCGGTGAACTTCGGGTTGCGCACATCGGTGCCGCCCGGCGGCGTGATCTTGACTCGGTACCAGACCTGGTCGCCGATGGCGAAGGGGGTCGAGGCGGAGTCCACCCAGGAGGCCGCGTCCGCACCGCCGTCTGCCGAGGGCTTCGAGATGTTCTCAGCGAGCGGTACGCCGGCTTCGCGCTCCAGCACCTTCTTCTCGAGTTGAGTGAGCTGAGCGTGCAGCGTCGCATCGGAGTCGTCCCAGGCGTTCCAGACTCCGTCGGCCACGGCTCCGGTCCCCGAGGTGACGCCTGCCAGCGCAGGGATCGAGGTGGTGAGCCCGTAGATCTCGGCGTGGTTCGCGACCGTGTCTCCGGAGGTCGTGGCACCGTCCACCGCCCCGTCGACGTAGGTCGCATTCTGGCGCACCGAGTACTCGATGTCGTGACCCGCGCTGTTGCCCGCCGTGAGCGCATTCGCGGGGTCGAGGGCGAAGTCCAGGAAGAAATGTCCCGTCGCGGCATCGAAGGCGATGCCGATGAGCTCAGCGCCCTCGAGACCTGCGGCAGGCGGAACCGTCGAACCGCTGGGGTTCCAGGCGCAGTCGGGACTCACACCGGCGGCCGCGAGCGCAGCGTTCCAATCGGAAACCGTGTTGTTGCGCACTGCCGATCCGGTCCGCGGATCTCCGAGCACCAGATTCGGCACGCCGGCGCCCTGAGAACTCGAACCGTCTGCGACCGGCGTGTCCACTGGGAACACCGGGCAGAGGCCATTGGCGAGATCGTCCACCAGGCGGTAGGGGCGCTCATTCGGACCGGGCACCGCGGCGCTCGTGTATTCGCTCGTCGCGACGTTCAGCGTGTAACGGGCGAGACCGTTCTGGGTGAAGATCTCGTCATCGACATCCTTCAGGATCCGCAGGTCGACGGCGTCGACGATCTCGCTGGCGAAATCCTCGGTCTCATTGCCCTCGTACTCGCCGCTCGCCACGGCCACATTCGTGTAGCTCGTGGCAGGAGCCGCGCTGTCGTCGCCCTCGGGGTGACCGTGACGGGTCGAGGCGCCGCGGTTGTTGTCGAGATTGGCGATCTGCTGACCGGTGATGCCTGGCTGTCCGCCCGAACCGTCGAAATCGAGGGTGTTCTCGAACAGCGGGATACCGGCGCGGTAGCGGATCTCGATGAGGCCCGGCGTTCCGGCGGTGCCCGCGTAGACCTGCTCGACGCCATGGGGCGCGCTGCGCGTATCGGTGGTCGCGAAGAGGGTGTCGAGGTTCCAGGTCACCTTGGTGTAGACGGCGCCGGCGACGAGGCCGTATGCGGCCACCTCTTCAGGGGTGGGGATCACCGTCTCCACCGTTTCGCCCGCGGTCTGCCACGCGCCCGGCGCCGGCGCGGGGGCAGGGGTCGCGGTCAGGGAAGGAGCACCGGGGTACTCGGCCGGCACGCCCTGCGTGCCATTCGCATTGCTCGTATTGTCGGTGCCGCCGAGGCCGAGGTACTCGAGACCCGCCGGCAGGAAGTCGACCACCGTGGAGTTCTGGATATCTCCCTCGCCGGTGTGGAACACCCGCAGCGTGTAGGTGGTGGTGTTCTGGTGTACCCCGCGCAGCAGCTCGCTCTCGGGGCTGGGCTCGCTCTTCTCAATGCGCAGCGCGTTCACGGGAACGTTCAGCTCCTCGAGGCCCGGAGCGGAGGTGTGGGTGTTGCCGCCGGCCACGCTCTTGCTGCCCGGGAAGACGGGGATGAATCGCTCATCCGCGCTGGTGTAGGCGGTGACCTGGATGTCGAGTTCGGTGGAGCCGACGGGGAAGCTGTCGGCTCGCGGCCGCAGGGTGAGCGTGTGCGTGGCCGAAGCGCCGTCGGGGAGATCCGAGATGTTCTGGAAGACGAGGTACTGCTTGCCCAGCGGAACCTGGCAGGCGTTCGAGGGTCCTGGTGCGTCCTCGAGGCCGAGCGCCGAGCAGTCCCCCGAGAAGTCCGCGTAGACGCCTGGGATGACCCGGTTGCCCGGACTCGTCGGGAAGATGATCGGCGCGCCGAGCGTGCCGGTGTCGAGCACGGTCACATCCTCGGGCAGCACGATGCCGGCGCTGAGGTTGTACTGGTCGCCGGCGCTCGCACTGGTGAAGGTCAGGGCGACGCTGAGGTCTTCGCCGGCGAGATAGGTGCCGGTGGTCGAGGCCGAGACACCTGGGGCGTCGGGCGCGGCCATCGCCTGCTGAACGCCCACACCCGCCACGACGAGCATGCCCGCGGCGAGCGCCGCAGCAGCGCCGCCTGCGATCCATTTGAGCAGCGAGCGTCGTCCGCCTGCCTGTCGATCCTTCACATTCAATGCGTGCGTCATCTGTTCCCCCACTCGCGCGAGGCGATCAGCGACAGGGCGGAGCCCTCCATAGACCGCACGCGCGAAACTCATCGGATGCCGAAGCCCCCGATCCGACTTCGAGAACTCCCGGCGGAGACGAGTCGCGCCGACACCGAATCCCCCGGGGGTGTTCTCGCAAGAGTTCCAAAAACCCGGGCAAGCCCGAGTCATGCACTTTCGAAGCTATCTTCAGACGCATCCGGCTCGCGCGCCGCGAAGGGTGAAAACGGGGGTGAATCTCTCGCTTCGGGTCGGCTGCGAGGGGGCGGCTCCGACGGGTCAGACGAGTCCGCGGCGCTCGGCTTCGAGCACCGCTGCGGCACGCGAGTTCACATCGAGCTTGCGGTAGATCGCCCGCAGATGCGCCTTCAGCGTGTTCAGCGAGATGAACTGCGATTTCGCGATCTCCTCGCGGGAGCGCCCGCTGGTGAGGGCCCGCAGCACCTCCTGCTCGCGGATGCTGAGCGCCTCGCGGTGCATCGGGAAGATGTCGAATCCGATTGGCACCGTTTCGTCGCCCACCGCGGGCCAGCTTTCGAGGTGGGCCTCGGCGAAGCCGCGCACCTCGGCGGAGAAGGCTCCCGCCTCCTGCGGGCTCACACCGCGCGGGAGAGCGATCACATGCTCCAGCACCTCGCGGCAGTCGTCCTGCGCTCCGAGCGCGAGATGGCTCGCCGCGGCCACCGAGAGCCGCCACAGTTCGAGCGCGCGCAGCTCGCGGGTCTGCTCGCGCAGCTCCGCCGTGCGCTGCAGCGCTTCGCGCGGACGCCCGGCGGCGAGCTCGAGCACCGCCGCCAGGATCTGCGTGACGGCGAGCGATTCATCGGCGCGCTCCACCCGGTCACGTGCGTCGATGAGGTCGCTCTGCATCAGCGAGTTCTGTGCTTCGGCGAGCAGCAGCGCGCTCCCGGTGAACCCCTCGCCGTCGACGCGCGGCAACGGCAAGCGCTCGAATCTCGCGAGTCGTCGACGCGCCTCCTCGAAGTCGCCGGCCCAGAGGAACGCGCGCTGCACGGCGGCGATGTAGAACGGCCACATCTCGCCGATCTCTCGCAGCGGCACCGCATCGAGGATCTGCAGAGCCTCCGCAGGGTTCTCGGCCCGAACGGCCGAAGCCGCGATCGCCTGGCCGGCATCGATCACCGCTTCAGCCCAGCTCTCGGTGCGCGGAATCCCGTCCGCCTCGTCCAGCAGCGCACGCGCCCGATCCGCTTCACCGTAGAGCGCTTCGATGAGCGCTGCCTTCACGCAGGCATCGCGACTGAGGAACGCCAGGTGGGGGACGGGAACGTGCATCCGGGCCTGCGTGAAGCTCGCGAGCGCTTCCGAGAAGTCGCCTGAGAGCATCGCGGTCACCCCGTGCTGGACCGCACTGAACAGGCCCCAGCCGCGGTGGAGATCGAAAAGCGGCTGGAGCGCACCGAACTGCTCCGAGAACTCGACGGAGCGTCTCAGCGCCTCAACTGGCCGGCCCGCGAGCCGATGTCGGAATATGTCTCCGGCGATCACGGCAAGCTCCGGAGAAAGGACCGAGTCCGGGGCGTCCGACGCCGGAACCGCGGGCTCGTCCTGTGCGGAGTCCTCCGGGAAGAGCAGTCGGTACACCGCGCCGACGAAGGGCCCCTCGGCCACACCCGAGCGCGCGAGAACCGTGATCATCTCGCCGAAGCGGCCCGGCTCGAAACCGTACCAGGCCCCCAGAGCGTCGCGTTCGATCAGCTCAGCGGCGAACTCGTAGTCTCCGGTGCCGTACGCGTACTCGATACCCCCGATGACCTCGCCGAGCGGGGTGCGATCGGACGCCCGACGCAGTAGCGGCTCACGCCGGCGTTCTTCGCTCTCCGGTTGACGCAACGATGCTCCTCCAGTGCTCGAGGCCGAACACCCGCGCGAACGACCCACCGGGTCTACGCACTCCCCCTCGTTCATCGAGGCTACCGTACACCGCTGATGCACCCGATGCGCATCGCCCTGAGCACCTGGAAGAGCGAGGCTACCCTGGAGGGGTGCCCGCCTCCGCCACGCTCCGCCAGCACTGCGACTCCCCGGCGACGACCGGCTTCGAGCGACTGAGCCGAAGCGAGTGGAGCGCCCGCGAGGCGGCCCACCAGGCACGGGCCGATGCGCTGAGCGCCGACCATCGCGCCAGGAAGCACCGCGGCGAGAAGCATCCCGTCGAAGACTTCCTCTGGACCTACTACTCGCTGACGCCCAGGGAGCTGGGCCGCTGGCACCCCGGTGCGGGGGTGATCCTCGAGGACGCGGCTGAGGATCGCTCCGGCTGGAGGCACTACGCGACGACGGGCTCGGCCCCGGTCGCGGCGGCGGCAGCCCTCGCGGGCTCTGAGCGGGACGCCCTGGTCGACACGGCGGCCTATTTCGCACGCCGCGGAAGCACCGTCGACTACGTCGAGCGGCTGCTCGCCGCCACCCTGGAGCGCACGCCGTCCTACGGCTGCTTCGGCCTGCACGAGTGGGCGATGGTCTACCGGCTCGGCCCCGAGCGGATCCGGCACGCCGGCCTGCCGCTGCGCATCGGGCACGAGGCGACCGACGCCGTGGTGGAGTCGCATCGCATCGCCTGCAGCCACTTCGACGCGTACCGCTTCTTCACGCCCGACGCCGCGCCGCTCAACACCATGCGCCCGACGCGGGAGACGCAGCCGGAGATCGAGCAGGCCGGATGCCTGCACGCCGGCATGGACGTCTACAAGTGGGCGGCGAAGCTCGGCCCGATCGTGCCGGGTGAGCTGCTGCTCGACGCCTTCGAACTGTCCCGCGACATCCGCGAGGTCGATATGCGCGCCTCGCCCTACGACGTGACCGCCTTCACCGGCGCGGGCGGGCGCCCGCTAGCGGCCATCGCTATCGAAACGCCCGCGGGCAAGGCCGAGTACTCGGCGCTCCAGCGCGGCTTCGCCGCGCGCGGCAACGGCCTGCGCGAGCGGGTGCTCACGGCGATCAGCCGCGCCCGGCGGGTCGCCGCTCCGATCGCGGGCCCACGGCCCTGAGCGCTCCGAGGATCGCCACGAGGTCGACCAGCTCCTGCAGCCACGCTCCGGCGAGCGCCGGCAGGAAGCCGAATGCGGCCACCAGCATCAGGCCGACACTGATCACGATGCCCAGCCAGATGCTCTGCAGCGCGATCCGCACCGTGTCGCGGCCGATCCGCACCGCGCGCACCAGTGCCGAGATGTCGTCGAAGCGGTTCACCACATCCGCCGACTCGCTCGCAGCGGTGGATCCGCGCGCACCCATCGCGAAGCCCACATCGGCGGCGGCGAGTACCGGCGCGTCGTTCAGCCCGTCGCCGGCCATCAGCAGCGGGCGGGGAGACACGGCGCTCACGATGCGCACCTTGTCGCCCGGTCGGCACTCCGCGTGCACCTCGTCGATGCCCAGTGCCGCAGCGATCGGCTCCGCCGTGGCCGCGACATCTCCGGTGACCATCAGCATCCGCTCGACACCCAGCTCGCGCAACTGGGAGATCGTCCGAGCCGCATCGTCGCGCACCCCATCCCGCATCACGATCGCACCCGCGAAGCGGTCGTCGCGGGCGACATAGATCGCGAGCTCCCCAGGGTTCAGCCCGACGCGGCTCAGATCCGGGGCGAAGACCTGCAGCCACGACGGTTTGCCGACGCGAGCCGTCACGGCCGCATCCGCCGTCTCGAGCACCGCCACGACCCCGTTCGTCGCGATCTCCTCGGCGCGGTCGACGGGCAGCAGCCGCAGATTCCGAGACCTCGCCTCCCGCACCACCGAACTCGCCAGCACATGCGAGGAGTACACCTCGGCGGAGGCCGCCAGCTGCAGCACCTCGTCGTCCGTGAAGCCGGGGGCCGCGACAACGCGATCGAGGGAGGGCCGCCCCGTGGTGAGCGTGCCCGTCTTGTCGAAGGCCGCCGAGCGCACCCGCGACAACTGCTCCAGCGTGCCGCCGCCCTTCACGATGAGGCCGAAGCGCGCGGCACGGCTCATACCGCCGAGGAAGGCCACCGGGGCCGCGATCAGCAGCGGGCACGGGGTCGCCACCACCAGCACCTCGGCGAAGCGCACCGGGTCGCCGCTGAGGATCCACGCCACCGCGGCGATGGCGAGGGAGAGCAGGGTGAAGGGCACCGCGTAGCGGTCCGCCAGACGCACCACCTTCGCCCGGCTGCCGGCCGCCTCTTCGACCAGGCGCACGATGCGCTGGTACTCGCTGTCGGAGGCCAGGGCGAGCGCCCGCATGCGCACCGCCGCCGCGCCGCTCACCGCGCCGCTGAACACCCGCTCGCCCGCCGAGCGCTCCACCGGCAGGCTCTCACCGGTGAGCGAGGACTCGTCGAAGGAGGCCCCCTCTTCCAGCAGCACCGCATCGACCGGCACGAGCTCCCCGGGTCGCACCAGCAGCTCATCGCCCACGCGGATCTCGTCGACGTCGAGCCGCTCGGTGCTGCCGTCGGCGCGCAGGCGCGTGGCGCGCTGCGGCGCTCGGGCGAGCAGCGCGGTCAGCTCGCGCTTCGAACGGTGCTCGGCGTAGTCCTCGAGCGCGGCGCCGCCGGTGAGCATCAGCACCACCACCAGCGCGGCCCACGGCTCGCCGACCAGCACCGCCGCGGTGATCGCGGTCACGGCGAGAATGTCCAGACCCGCATGACCCCGCATCAACTGCCGGATCATGCCCACGGCCTCCCAGGCGGCCACCGCGATGGCGTAGCCGCCGACCAGCCAGGGCGCGGCGCCGCGCGCGGGGGTCGCGAGCAGCACCAGGCCGATGGCGCCGACGAGCAGGGTCGCGGCGACCAGCGGGTATCGGCGGATGACCCGCCACAGAAAGCTCATCTTCTCAGCCGAGCTGATTGCCCTCGGCGAGCTGGGTGTGGTGCTGGATCACCTCGGCCACGACGAAGTTGAACCACTTCTCGGCGAACTCGGGATCGAGGTGGGCCTCCTCCGCCGAGACTGCGCAGCCTCGCGATCTGACGCGCCTCGCGATCAGGATCGGAGGCCGGCATCTCGTGCTCCGCCTTCAGCACCCCGACCTCCTGAGTGCAACGGAAGCGCTCGGCCAGCATGTGGATCAGCGCCGCATCGATGTTGTCGATGCTGGAACGCAGGCGCAGCAGGCGCTCTGCGGGCGCGCTGGAGCTTGAAGCAAGGCCCATTTCTGGGCCTTGCCGCGACGCCAGCGCCGAGGCCGTCTCGGCCTCGGATTCCGATGCATCGGTCATGGTGCTCCCCGATCCTTCCTCAGTCGAGCAGATCGTGCCGGACGACGACCTGCTCGCGCTCCGGGCCCACGCCGATCGCGGAGATGCGCGATCCGCTCATCTTCTCGAGCGCGAGGATGTAGTCCTGCGCGTTCTTCGGCAGATCCTCGAAGCGGCGCGCCCCCGAGATGTCCTCGGACCAGCCCGGGAACTCCTCGTAGATCGGCGTCGCGTGGTGGAAGTCGCTCTGGTTCACCGGCATCTCGTCGTGACGCACCCCGTTCACGTTGTAGGCGACGCAGACCGGGATCGTCTCGAGCCCCGTGAGCACGTCGAGCTTGGTCAGCACGAAGTCGGTGACGCCGTTGATGCGCGCGGCGTAGCGGGCGACCGGGGCGTCGTACCAGCCGCAGCGGCGGGGGCGCCCCGTGGTCGTGCCGAACTCGAAGCCTTGCGCCCTGAGGTACTCCCCCGACTCGTCGAAGAGCTCGGTGGGAAAAGGGCCCGATCCGACCCGGGTCGCGTAGGCCTTCACCACGGCGATCACGCGGTTGATGGCGTAGGGCGGCAGGCCGCTGCCGGTCGAGGCGCCGCCCGCGGTCGCATTCGAGGAGGTGACGAAGGGGTAGGTGCCGTGATCGATGTCGAGCATGGTCGCCTGGCCCGCCTCGAAGAGCACCGTCTTGCCGGCCTGCATCGCCTCGTGCAGCAGCAGCGAGGTGTCGCACACCATCGGCTCCAGCATCTCGCGGAAGCCGAGCAGATCCTCCACCACCTCGTCCACACCGATGGCGCGGCGATTGTAGATCTTCACCAGCACCTGGTTCTTGAAGTCGAGCGCGGCCTCGACCTTCTGCCGGAGGATCCCCTCGTCGAAGACGTCCTGGATGCGGATGCCCACCCGGTTGATCTTGTCGGCGTAGGCGGGGCCGATCCCGCGCCCCGTGGTGCCGATCTGGCGCTTGCCGAGGAAGCGCTCGGTCACCTTGTCGAGCGTGCGGTGATAGGCGGTGATGATGTGCGCATTGGCGCTCACCTTGAGCCTGGACACGTCGACGCCACGGGCGCTGAGCGCCTCGAGCTCGCCGCGCAGCACCTCGAGGTCGATGACGACGCCGTTCGAGATGACCGGCGTGACCCCCGGGGTGAGGATGCCCGAGGGCAACAGGTGCAGCGCGTACTTCTCGTCGCCGACCACCACGGTGTGCCCGGCGTTGTTGCCGCCGTTGAACTTGACGACGTAGTCGACTCGGCTGCCGAGCAGGTCGGTGGCACGTCCCTTGCCCTCGTCGCCCCACTGGGCACCGGTGATGAGTACTGCGGGCATCTCAGCCCCTTTCTTCGCGCGCTGCGCTCTCTTCGATCTGGGCGATCGCTTCGGGATCGGCCCCGGTCAGGAACTCCGTGAGGCGGTCGACCTCGGCCTGCTCGCCGATCTGCGCGGCGGATCGGCGCAGCGCGTAGAGGGCTCGCAGCACCCCGCGGTTCGGCTCATGCGCCCAGGGCACCGGGCCGGCGCCGCGCCACCCCGCACGACGGAGGGCGTCGAGCCCCCGATGGTAGCCGACCCGGGCGAAGGCGTAGGCCTCGATCTCGCGGCCCTCGCCGAAGGCCTCGTCGGCCAGCGCCGCCCAGGCGAGGGGGGACTCAGGGTTCGCCCGGACCACGCTCGCCGGATCCTCCCCCGCGGCCAGCGCCCCCGTCACCTGAGGCTCGGCCGGGAGCCGGGTGGGCTCGGGCCCGAGTAGATTCTCGCCGATCACCCGAACAGTCTACTGGGCGCCCATCGGGCTTCGATTCTCGACGGGAATCAGACGGGGTCCGACTCGGTCCGACGCCTTTCCGCGGAGCAGCGATAGCCTGGTCGGGTGAGCGGGCGCGATGACAATAGAAGACGGCGCCTGACGCGCACCCCGCCGCAGTGGGCCGTCATCGCCGTTCTCGCCTTCACCGGGCTCTGCTCCTCGTTCATGTTCACCCTCGTCGTGCCGCTGCAGGCGGAGCTGCCCGCGCTCCTGGACGCCTCGCGCGAGGACACGAGCTGGATCGTCACCATCACCCTGCTCGTCGCCGCCGTCGCCACGCCCATCTCGGGGCGCCTGGGCGATATGTACGGCAAGCGCCGCGTGGTGATCGTGCTGCTGGGGATCCTGATCCTGGGGTCGGTGATCGCTGCCTTCTCGGCGACCGTCGTCGGCATCATCATCGGTCGCGGCCTGCAGGGCATGTCGATGGGCGTCGTCCCGCTCGGCATCGCGATCATGCGCGATGTGCTGCCGCCGAAGCGTCTGGGCACCGCCGTCGCACTGATGAGCGCGACGATGGGCGTCGGCGGCGCGATCGGCATGCCGCTTGCGGCATATGTCGCGCAGAACGCGGATTTCCACGCGCTGTTCTGGCTCGCCGCGGGACTCGGCGCGGTGGGCATCGTACTCGTTCTCATCGCGGTGCCCGGGGATGTGCTGCGATTCCCCGGTCGCCTCGACATCGTCGGCGCGCTGGGGCTGGCGCTCGGCATCACCGGGCTCCTGCTGATGCTCTCGCGCGGTTCCGAGTGGGGCTGGACCTCTCCGCTCACCCTCGGCTGCGGGATCGGCGGCGTCATCGTGCTGCTGCTCTGGGGCTGGTACCAGCTGCGCACCAAGGACCCGCTGCTCGACCTCCGGGTGGCCGCGCGACCGGCGGTGCTCTTCACCAATGTCGCGAGCCTCTGCATGGGCTTCGCGCTCTTCTCCTCGAATGTCACCTTCCCGCAGATGCTCGAGCTCCCGGTCGAATCGGGATCCGGATTCGGGCTCAGCATGGTCAGTGCGGCCTTCGTGATCATGACCGCCGGCCTGGTGATGATGCTGGTCTCGCCGCTGTCCGGCTGGCTCGAGCGCACCATCGGCGGCCGGCGCCTCTTCACCGCGGGCACCACGGCGATCGTGCTCGCCTACGGCTTCATACTCCTCTGGTCCACCGAGGTCTGGCACGTGCTGGTGGCCAATCTCCTCATCGGGGTCGGCATCGGCTTCACCTTCGCCGCGATGCCGATGATCATCATGCGCTCGGTGCCCAGCGCCGAGACCGGTGCCTCGAACGGCCTGAACGCCCTGTTCCGATCAGTCGGCACCTCTACGGCCTCGGCCGTGATGGGCGGAGTGCTCGCGGCGATGAGCATCGAGTTCGAGGGGGCCGTGGTGCCCACCCGGCAGGCCTTCGAGGTGTGCTTCTGGCTGGCGCTCGTCGTGGGGGTCATCGCCCTGGGACTCTCGCTGCTGATCCCCAAGCAGCCCGCGGCCGAGCCCCGGCCCTCGCTGCCGGCCTGAGGCCCGGGAGTTCGCGCATCGGCTCGGGCGGCTCGGGCGCGAGGCCCGGGCAGCTGCGCGGGTCAGCGCTGTGTCGCACCCCGCTGCGGCCCCGCGCACCGATCCGTGGAACTTGCACACCCATAGAGGTGTCACTTTGGTGCAGAATTTCGCGATTTAGTGCACCAGAGTGACACCTGGGCAGGGGCGGGCGGCCACGGCGGGGCCAGACCGTTCCCGCACCCTCAACCACGAAGAGCCCGTATAGGCACCGATCCGGCGTACTGCACCGCAATTGCCCCGGGATCCGGGTGCAGTTCTGCGGATCGGTGCCTTTGGCGGCTGATCAGCATCCAGTCGGTGAACGGGGCCTGGAGCCCCGCCCGCCGCCTCAGCGGAAGTTCACGAACTGCAGCGCGGTGTCGACGTCGGCGTCCCCCAGCAGCGCGATCACGGCCTGCAGATCGTCCCGGCTCTTCGAGGACACCCGCAGCTCGTCGCCCTGGATCTGGCTCTTCACGCTCTTGGGACCCTCGTCGCGGATCAGCTTGTTCAGCTTCTTCGCGGTCGCCTGGTCGATGCCCTCCTTGAGCTTCGACTCGATGCGGTACTCCTTGCCGCTGGCGTAGGGCTCGCCGCTGTCGAGCACCTTCAGCGACATGCCGCGCTTGATGATCTTCGACTGCAGCACGTCGAGCACGGCGTTCGCCCGCTCCTCGGTGTTGGCCTTGATCAGGATCGCCTTGTCGTTCAGGGTGATGTCCGCGCCGACGCCCTTGAAGTCGTAACGCTGCTCGACCTCCTTGCGGGCCTGGTTGACCGCGTTCTCGACCTCCATGCTGTCGATCTTGCTCACCACATCAAAGGAAGAATCAGCCATGGGGCAACCCTACTCGTTTTCCGCGATCTCGGCCTCCCGGCGGGCCGCCTCCACCGCCTCCGCCGAGGCCCGGTACTGGTGCTCGGCGGCCGGGAACGCGCCGGAGCGCACCTCGGCCGCGTAGGCCGAGATCCCGGCCACGGTGTCTTCCCCGAGATCCGCGAAGCGCTTCACGAATGCGGCGGTGCGGCCCTCGGTGACGCCCAGCAGATCGTGCAGCACCAGCACCTGGCCGTCGGCGGGGCCGGCGCCGATGCCGATCACGGGGATGTCCAGATGCGGCAGCACGGCCGCGACGATCTCGGAGGGCACCGCCTCGATCACCAGCGCGCAGGCGCCGGCGCGCTGCACGGCGAGCGCCTCGCGCACGACGCGCCTCGCGCTCTCCTCGGTGCGACCCTGCGCGCGCATGCCGCCGAGCGCCGTCGCGGTCTGCGGGGTAAGGCCGACGTGCCCGACGACCGGGATCCCGGCGGCCACGATGGCACGGATCCGGCTGAGCTTCTCGGGATTGCCGCCCTCGAGCTTCACCGCGTCGGTTCCCGCTTCGCGGACGAAGCGCACCGCCGTCTCCACGGCCTGCGCATCGGAGACCTCGATGGAACCGAAGGGGAGATCGCAGACGAGGAAGGCGCTCTCGGTCCCCCGGTGCACCGCCGCGGCCAGCATCAGCATCTCGTCGACGGAGACCCGCACGGTGGAGTCGTAGCCGAGCACGACCTGCGCACCCGAGTCGCCGACGAGCACCATGTCGACGCCGGCGCGCTCCGCGGCGCGGGCGGCAGGATAGTCGTAGGCGGTCACCATGACGATGGGGGCACCGGCCGCCTTCATCTCGGCGAGCTTCGGCAGTGTGATCTTCGGCACTTCGGTCACCTCTTCGGGTCGGGGAGAGTCAGGAGACGATTGTCGATGAGGCGGACGGCGCCGACGCGGGCGGCCACGGCGAACAGAGTAGGAGCCGACACGGTCCGCACGGCTTCGAGGCTCTCCGGATCGACGAAGGCGAGGTACTCGGCGGAGAGCCCCGCCTCCTCGAGGATCTCGCCCGCCGTCCCGCGCAGCCGCTCGACCTCGCGCTCGCCCAGGTGCACGGCCGCTGCGACCGCGGTCAGCGCGTCGGGGATCGCGACGGCGCGTCGGCGCTCCGAGGCGCTCAGCCGCGTGTTCCGACTCGAACGGGCGAGGCCGTCGTCCTCTCGCGAGGTGGGGCAGCCCACGACGCGAAGCGGCAGCCGGAGGTCTGCGACCATCCGCCGCACCACGAGGAGCTGCTGATAGTCCTTCTCACCGAAGTAGGCGGCATCGGGCTGCACCGCGATGAGCAGCTTGCTCACCACGGTGGCGACGCCGTCGAAGTGGGAGGATCCGCGTTGCTCGCCCTCGAGCACTTCGGTGAGGCGCCCCCCGACGCTGATGACGGTGTCGAAGCCGTCCGGGTACATCTCGCTCGCCTCTGGCGCGAAGATCAGATCCACTCCGGCGGCCTCGGCGAGGGCGGCGTCCCGCTGCTCGTCGCGCGGATAGCGCGCGAAATCCTCGCCCTCGTTGAACTGGGTCGGGTTGACGAAGATGGAGAGCACGACGATCGGGTTCTCGGCTCGCGCGGCCGCGACCAGCGAGAGGTGCCCCTCGTGCAGGGCACCCATAGTCGGCACGAAGCCCACCGACGCGGCCTCGCCGAGTTCATCGCGCGTCGAGCGGAGCGCGGCGCGCAATTCGTCGATGGTGCGGACGATCCTCATGCGCGCGCCTCCCCATCGATGCCGGCGGTGCGCTCCCGGGCGAGATCCCGTGTCGCCGCGGCGAGGGCGTCGAAGGTCTCGAGGCGCTCGGGAAGACGCCCGGCGACGGCCGCGCGCTGATCCGCCACCGTCGTCTCGTCACCGCGCGCAATGGGTCCGGTGAGCGCTGCAGCCGCCCCGAGCGCCGCCCAGTTGCGCACGCTCGCCTCGACCAGCGGCACGAGCGCCGCGCGCGGCACACCGGCGGTCGCGGCCAGACGCTCGGCGATCCCCTCCAGCGTCACCAGGAAGTTCGAGGCGATGGAGGCCGCCGCGTGATAGGCCGCTCGATCCTCGTCCGCGAGGCGGAAGGTCTGCATGCCGAGCGCCCGGGCCAACTCCTCTGCGACGGCAAGCGCCCCCTCGCTCGTCCCCGAGACGGCGGAGTAGGCGCCGGTGAAGCCGCCGCCCGCAGCGGCGGAGCGCGGATCCTCCTCCGGCACGGTCAGCAGCGGGTGCATGCTGAAGGATTCGTGCGGGGCGAGGGGGGCGAGCGAGGTCGCCCCCGAGAGATGGCCGACGAGCCGCCCCGGCTCGATGCGGGCCGCCGCCTCGGCGATCGCCGCATCGGGCACCGCGAGCAGCACCGCGTCCGCCGCGGAGCCCGTCGCTCCGCGGCCGCCGACGGTGACCTCGTAGCCGAGGGTGCGCAATTCGACGGCGAGCGCCCGTCCCATCCGACCGGCCCCGACGATTTCGATGCGCCGCACGGTCACCGTGCGCCGCCTCGGCGATCCGCCGCCGCCAGGGGCGCGGATGCGCACTGAAAACGCCGAGTGTCCACGGACCCAGTCTAGGAGGTGCGCAGCACCCGAAAGGGATACGGGTTGCGAGATGCACATGTTCTGATTGAAGATGTGCATATTCGAGCGTAGACTCCGATCATGGCGACACTGGACAAGCGGGTGCAGGTGCTCTTCGATCCCGAGCGCTATGCGATCCTCGAGGCCGAGGCGCGAGCCGCAGGTGTGAGCGTGGGCGCCTTCATCCGCGAGGCGGTGGATCTCAGGATTTCCGAGGAAGCAGAACGGGTCCGTTCCTCCTGGCAAGCCCTGTGGGATCGCTTCGACGCGCTTCCGGAACGGTATCCGGCGACCGACTGGGAGGAGATGAAGATCGAGTGGGAACTCGAAATGGATCCCCTTGAGCGGGCACGCAGGAACGGTTCGGAAATCTGATGATTCCCTCCGTCATGGAGGATGCGGTACTCGTCGACGCTGCGGTTGCGCTCTATGCACTCAACCCGAACGACCCGCGCAGCGCCGCCTGCCGCGAGTTGCTGAGCAGCCTCGGCGCAGGGAGAGGACGCGGATACGGAAGCGTCGAGCTGATTCAGGAGATCGCCTTCCACAGGCTCCGTATCACCGGAGACGCCCGGCGCGCCTGCGCCGAGGCAAAGGAGATCATGAGCCGCCTCACGATTCTGAACTTCGACCGTGAGATCCTCGACACCTCGCTGCGCCTGATCGAACAACTGCCGGGCGTGCGCGGTCGCGATGCAGTGCACGCCGCCACCGCGCTCGCCTACGGCATCGGGAGGATCGCCTCCACCGATCCAGCCTTCGACCGGATCCCGGGACTCACCCGCATCGATCCCGTCGCGGTGAGCTGACCGGCGTTCTCGGCCGGTCGCCGATTCAGCGCACGCGCCTGCCCGCCTGGTAGACGCCCGCGATCCGCTCGGCGATCCGATCGAACTCGCGCGCATCGCCCTCCACGATGACCACATCGGCGCGCAGCCCCTCGCGAAGCGCCCCCCGGTCGTCGAGTTCCAGCAGTTCCGCGGCCGACGCCGTCGCCGCGTGCAGCACGTCCTCCGGCGTCATGCCCGCCTCGCGCATGAGCTGCAGCTCCTCCAGATTGCCCCCGTGCGGGAACACCCCGGAGTCGGTGCCCATCGCGATCTTGACGTCCGCCGCGACCGCCTCGACGATCATCTCGGCGTGGGCGATCCGCGCGAGCTCGGTCTTCCGCACGACCTCCGCGGGGATCGGGGCGCCGCCGGCGATCATCCGATTCAGCGCGACCGGCGCGGTGAGCGTCGGCACCAACCAGACATCGTGGGCTTTGAGCAGCTCGAAGCACTCCTCGTCGGCGAAGACGCCGTGCTCGACCGAGCGCACCCCCGCTCGGATCGCATTGACGATGCCGGGCTTGCCCTGCGCGTGCGCCATCACCGGGGTCTCACCGGCCCGAGCCTCCCGCACGCAGGCCTCCAGCTCGTCCATGCCGAAATGCGGATGCCGCGGGTCGTCGGTGATGGAGGAGACGCCACCGCTGGTGCAGATCTTGATGACATCGGCACCGGCGCGCTGGAGCTCGCGCACGCGCTTGCGCATCTCGTCGGGCCCGTCGACCACCGGATGCGGGCGCCCCGGATGCTCCGGCAGCAGGTGATTCGGCAGGCCGCACGGAGTGGTGCCGTCCGTGTGGCCTCCGGTCTGGCTCAGCACCGTCACCGCGATCCGCACCTCGGGCCCCTCGATCAGGCCGAGCTCGACCGCGCGCTTGATGCCCAGATCCGCGCCGCCGGCATCGCGCACCGTGGTGATGCCCAGGTCGAGCGTGCGGCGCAGCACATCGGCGGCGACGTAGTACGGCAGCGAGAAGGGATCGTTCAGCTGCTTCATCGGGTTGAGGCCGTCGATCACCAGATGCACATGGCAGTCGATCATCCCCGGGATCAGCGTGTGCCCGGTGAGATCGAGGATCTCGCAGTCCTGCGGCACGGGGAGCTTCGGGCCGACGGCGGCGATCCGACCATCCTCGATGAGCACCTCGGTGCCGCTGGGAAGCATCCGGTGGCCGTCGAAGACCTCCGCGTGCGCGAGCAGCGTGCTCATCCGACGAGCTCCGCGTGCGGGAGGAAGACCGTCATCGGCCGCGTGGCCGCGTCGTAGGCGCGCAGCCCGCCGACCGCCCCCATGCCGCTGATGCCCGCGGGCTCGGACTCCCTCACCCCGTCGCTTCCCTGCCAGCGGTTCAGCCAGAGCATCGAGACCGCGAGCGTGCGCGCGGCGGCGAGATGCGCGTCGTCGGGGCTGTAGACCGTCGCGGCCAGGCCGAAGTCGGATGCGCCCGCCAGCTCCAGCGCCGACTCGAAGGAGTCCACCACCGTGATCGGGGCGACCGGTCCGAAGGTCTCCTCGCGGGCGATCACCATCTCCGGGGTGATGCCGGTGAGCACCGTCGGCGGGAAGTAGCTCCCGGCCGCGCCGGCGTCGCGACCGCCCGTGAGCACCTGCGCGCCGCGGGCGACGGCGTCGGCCACATGCGCCTCGACGATGGCCGCCTGCTCCTCGTCGACCAGCGGGCCGATCTCCATCGGGCCGCCCGCGGAGAACACCTTGCTCGCTTCGAGCAGCGCCGCGACGAATTCCTCGGCGATCTCCTCGTGCACGTAGATGCGCTCCATCGAGGTGCAGATCTGTCCGCTGTTGATGAAGGATCCCGCGGCGACGTCCATGGCCACCGCCCCGACATCGACGCCGGCGTCCACAATCACCGCGTCTTTGCCGCCGAGCTCGAGGATGGTGCGGTTCAGGTTCTCGCCGGCGGCGCGGGCGACCGAGCGGCCCGTCGCGACCGAGCCGGTGAACACCACCAGGTCGATGCCGGGATGCTCGGCGAGGGCGCGTCCGGCACGCCCGTCGCCGAGGACGAGGTTGAGCACCCCGCCCGGGAGGGGGTTGTCCTCGAACATCACCGCGGCGGAGGGGGTCGCCTTCTCAGACGGCTTCACGACCACGGTGTTCCCGGCCGCGAGCAGCGCCCCGAGATTGACGAGCGTCTGCGGCACGGTGAAGTTCCAGGGCACGATCTCGGCGACGACGCCGAGCGGCACCCGGTGCACCTCGGTGACGCCCATCGCCCCTTCGCTCCGGCTGGTGAACGCGTACTCCCGCGCCTGAGCGACGGCCGCGCGGAAGCCTGCGAGGCCGATGCTGATGAACTGGAGGGCGACGCCGAGGGGCTTGCCCATCTCCCGATGCTCGGCCAGCGCGATATCCTCCGCGCGCCGCTCGATGGAGTCGGCGAAGGCCTCGATCCGCGCCAGTCGCTCGTCGAGCGGAAGCTCGGCCCAGGCCGGCTGCGCGGCGCGTGCAGCGGCGACCGCGTGATCCGCGTCCACCGCGTCGCTCGCGGCGAAGGCCGCGAACACCTGTCCATCCGCCGGATTGCGCGCGTCGAGCGTCTCCCCGGTGACGGCCGGCACCCACGCACCGCCGATGTAATTCTCAAACTTCTGCATGTTCGACGTACTCCTTCTCAGACTTACTGGTTGCTGTGTGCTGCGCGCTCGCGCGATTCGTCGGTCACCGCGCGACGCGGTCGGCCATGGCCTCCGCGATGGCGACGACCGCCAGATGAGTGTTCGCGCGGGGGACGGAGGGGAAGACCGAGGCGTCGATCACGCGCAGCGCCTGGAAGCCGATCACCCGACACTCGGTGTCGACCACGCTTCTCGGGTCGTCCGCCGCTCCCATTCGGCAGGTGCTGGTGGCGTGCTGAGCGTCGCCGCCTCGCGCCAGCAGATAGGCGTCGAGCTGCGCATCGTCACCCGAGTCGATAGCCGCGTAGAAGTCCGCCGCCGAGCGCTCCACCGGGACCTCCGCGATCGCCGCGACCTCCGCGGTGCGGCAGACCTCCGCGAGCAGCCGCGCGGCGGTCCGCATGCGCCGCAGGTCGCGCTCATCGGAGAGCATCCGCTCCTCGACGAAGGGCTGTTCCAGCGGATCCGCGCTCCGCAGCACGATGCGACCGCGGGAGTACGCCTGATTCAGCCAGACCCCGATGGCCGCCGCGCCGTGCGAGGTGTCGGCGAACTCCATCGCCAGCACGTTCTGATTGAGCGACACGAGCATGAGATCCTGCGGCTTGCCCTCGGGGTCTCCGCTGTCGATGCGCGCGGCGATATTGGTATGGCGGTCGAGCGCGCCGACCGGCGGCAGCGCGGCGCTCAGCACGATGTCCACCAGAACCATCAGGTGATCCTGCAGCCCCTCGCCGACTGGGAGCTCGGCGCGCTGCGCGACCTCGATGCTCTCGAGGGCGGCTCGGGGCCCGATCCCGGAGCGGAGCAGGATCGTCGGCGTGTGCACGGCCCCCGCGGCGAGGATCACTTCGTCCGCGAACTCCTCGACCGCGCCCTCCTCCGTGACGATGCGCACGCCGACCGCGCGGTCCCCGTCGAAGAGCACCCGGTCCACTGTGCTCCCGCCCCGCACCGTGAGGTTCGGGTTCTCCCGCTGCGGCTCGAGGTAGGCGTCGTTGACGCTCACACGACGGAACTCGCGCGAGTTGATCGGGTAGGTGGAGACGCCGGTCGCGTTCGGCGCGTTGATGTCGTCGATCCAGGGAATGCCGACGGCCTGCGCCCCATCGGCGAGCGCCCGGTCGGCCGGCCCCCAGGTGTCGCGCGGCGCGCGGTAGATCGGAATGGGGCCGTCGGCGCCGTGGTAAGGCTCCCCCGAGAAGTCGCCGTCGCTCTCGAGCTTGGCGAAGTAGGGCAGGATCTCCGCTCCGCTCCATCCGGCACAGCCCTCGGCCGCCCAGTCGTCGAAGTCGAGCATCGGCGGACGGATGGCGATCTGCCCATTGATGGTCGAACTGCCGCCGAGACCGCGACCGCGCCAATAGGTCGCCGGATCCTGCCCCTCGGTCCGCGTCCCCTCGAGCTCGGGGTACATGAGCCCCTCCCAGCCCTGCGGATCCATCAGCGCCGCCATCGGGTTCGGGGAGCGCCACACGTCCGGGAGCTCCGAGGAGCGGTAGTCGGGGCCGGCATCGAGCAGCAGTACGCGATCCCCGCGCGCCGCGCGGCGAGCGGCGAAGGTCGCACCCGCCGAGCCGGCGCCGACCACGATGTACTTCCAGTGGGTCATGGTGTTCTCTCCTTGTCGAGAATGAATGATGGATCTGGTTCGAGAATGAATATGGGATGCGGCCGGACCGCCTCTGGGGAGGCGGATCAGGCGCTCCGACGGTTGTAGAAGTAGCGGATGCCCTCGAGGGCGGCTGCGACGATGAGCACGAGACCGGTGAGGATGTCCCCGACCTCCGGGCCGATGTTCAGCAGGGTCACCCCGTTCTTCAGAATGCCCATCAGCCAGACGCCGAGCACCACCCGCCAAATCGCTCCCCTGCCGCCGGTGAAGGGCACGCTGCCGAGCAGCACGGCGGTGAGCATCGCGACCTCGAAGCCGAGTCCGAGCGTGCCGCTCGGTGCGCTGTTGAGCCGGGCGACCGTGAGCACCCCGGCAAGCCCTGCGGCCAGGCCCATCAGAGTGTAGAGCGAGAAGATCATGCGCTTCACCGGGATGCCGTTGAGGAATGCCGCGCGTCGGTTCACGCCGATGGCGATCACATGCTTGCCCGCGGCGAAGCGGTTCATCAGCAGCATGCCGAGCAGTACCACCGCCGCGGCGATCCAGACGAGATAGGGGATGCCCAGGAATGATCCGGATCCGAGCTTCGCGACGCCCTCGGGGAAGCCGAAGAGGGAACCGGGCGCGAGGGTCAGCGCCAGGCCGCGGCCCGCGGCGAGCATGCCCAGTGTGATCACGATCGGGGAGAGCTCGAAGAAGCCGATGAGGGCGCCGTTGACGGCGCCGAGGAGGACACCCGCGAGCAGACCGATGAGGAGCCCGGGCACCAGCCCGAGCGCGGGAAAGGCCAGGCCCGCGCACACTCCCGAGACCGCCATGATCGATCCGACGGAGAGGTCGATATTGCCGGACATCAGCAGCACCGCGGCCATCACCGCTGCGATCATCAGGGGCGCGGACTGCTGCAGCACCACGATGAAATTGTCGAGCGTGAAGAAGGCCGCGCTGGCGACGCCGAAGTACACCATCAGGCCGATGGTGGCGATCGGCATGATCGCGTCCAGCACGGTGATGAGCACCGGCCGTCGGGAGCGGGAGGTGGGAGGAGCCGCGACCGCGGTGGCCGGGGCTTCGGAGGTGATGGTCACGTCATGGATCCTGTCTGTGTTTCGTCTGTGGTCCGCACTCAAGCCGCGCGGGTGTCTTCTGCTGATTCGCCGCTGTGCGCAAGCGACAGCAGCCGGCCCTCGCCGATGGCCGCGGGGTAGATCCCCACCGGCCGGCCGTGGGCCAGCACCAGCACCCGATCCGCCAGCGCGACCACCTCGTCGGGGTCGCTCGTCGCGAAGAGCACGGCCCGTTCCCCGGTCTCGGTGAAATCGCGCAGCAGGGAGTACAGTTCGCCGCGAGAGCCGACGTCCACGCCCTGGGTCGGCTCGTCGAGCACCAGCAGCCGAAGCCGCTGCTGGTCGACGAGCCAGCGGCCGACGGAGATCTTCTGCGCATTGCCGCCGGAGAACTGCTCGACGGGGCGCACGGGATCGGCCGGATGGAGGCTGACCCGTTCGGCGATCCGCGTGAAGATCTTCCGTTCCCCACCGGGCTGCCGCAGCGGGCGCGCCATCCGTCGATAGTGCGGCATCAACAGGTTCTCCTCGGCGCTCATCGCCCCGAAGAGCGCCTGCGACTTCCGATCGGCGGGCACATAGGCGATCCCGCGTAGCGGGCCGGAGCTGCGGGTACCGACGGTGTCTCCGCCGCCGAGGTGCAGCCGGCCCTCCTGGACTGCGCGCAGCCCGCAGACCGTCTCGAGCAGATCGGTGCGCCCGGATCCGAGCAGACCGAAGACGGCCACGATCTCCCCGCCGCGCATCTCGAGATCCACCCCCCGGGTGAAGGAGCAATCGAGCTGCTCAAGTTCGAGGAGCCGCTCTCCGACGACGGCCTGCCGTTCGGCGACGGAACCCTCCGCGGCCGGCGAGATCGCCTGCACGAGATCCTCCATCTCCAACTCGGTCACGGGGCGCGTCCACAGCACCTCGCCGTCGCGGAGCACGGTCACCTCGTCGCTCACCTGCAGCACCTCGCGAAGCAGATGCGTCACATAGATGACCGCGAGCCCACGCTCCTCGGCGAGCCGTCGCACCAGTGCCAGCAGGGTCTCCACCTCGTGACTGCTGAGTGCGGCGGTCGGCTCGTCGAGGATGAGCAGCGAAGGCTCATGCCGGAGCGCTCGCGCGATCTCGACGATCTGCTGCTGTCCGACGCTCAGGCGCTCGACCGGAAGCGCGACATCGAAGTCCGCGCCGAGCCCCGCGAGCAGCTCCCGGGCGATGCGGCGCTGCTCAGCCGAGCGGACCAGGCCTGCGCGGCCGCGCAACTCGCTTCCGAGGAAGATGTTCTCGGCCACGCTGAGGGAGCCGACCAACTGGAAGTGCTGGTAGATGATCGCGGTGCCCGCGGTGAAGGCCTCCGTCGGCGTGAACCCGGAGTAGACGGCCTCGCCGATCCTGATCTCACCGGAATCCGGGCTGACCGCGCCGGAAAGGCAGCCGAGAAGAGTCGACTTGCCTGCCCCGTTCGGCCCGAGCAGTGCATGCACACTGCCCGGCCGGAACTCCAGGTCGATGCCGTTCAACACGGGGTTTCCGCCGTAGGACTTGCGAAGCTGCCGGAGGCTGACCGCGGGGATCATCGTCGGCTCAGCCCAGCTGCTCGAACTGGGCGAGCAGACGCTCCAGCAGTTCGGGATCCGCCAGGGTCGCCGGCTGGGCTACGGTCGCCAGCACGGTCTCGCCGCTGCCGTTGATGGCGTTCAGCGTCACCTGCAGAATCGTGTCGGCCACATCCTCGAGACCGACGGCGGCGGTGATGTTCATCGTGCCCTCCTGCACGGCGAGCAGCGCTCCCCGGCTGCCGTCCTGGCCGGCGATGAAGACCTCGTCCAGCGGGATTCCGGCGTTCTTGAACGCGGTGATCGCACCGAGCGCCGCGTCGTCGTTGAAGCCGACGAAGACCCGCAGATCGGGATGCCGGCGCAGCAGCGACTCGGTGATCTCGAGCCCGCAGGCCTGGTCCGCGCAGTCCTGCTCGGAGACGATCGGGACGTCGGTCGCTTCGATGATCTCGATCGGAATGGTCCAGCGCCCTCCCGCCACAGCGGCGAGGGGGGTAAGCGTGGTCACCGCGGCGCTGACGTCGCCGTCGGGGTGGAACTCCTCGATCCACTCGGCCGCGGCCTCTCCGACCATCGTGCCGCTGGCGTCGCTGTCAATACCGGCCATGCCGTCGGCGCCCTCCCACGGCAGCGCGTAGGAGATCCACTTCGTGCCTTTCTCCTGGGCTTGGGTTCTGAGCCCCTCGAGCGCGCTGGGATCGACCGGGGAGACCACGATGGCGTCGATGCCCTGGGTCACCCAGGTCTCGATCGCCGCACGCTGCGTTTCGAGGTTGTTCCCGGTGGTGCTGTCGAAGAGCATCTCGATGCAGCCGTTCTCGGCGGCTTTGACCCGGAGATACTCCTTCAGCGACTTGACCACCTCGGCTTCGCTCACGGAGTGGCTGAAGCCGATGGTGGTGACGCTCTCGCAGTCGGCGCTCGCCGAGCTGTCGGCGCCCGCGGTGTTCGCGCAGGCCACCAGTGAGGTGGCGACGAGCAGAGCGGACGCGCCGGCGACGGCGGTACGGGTGAAGAGACGTGGAGTCATGATGAACCTTTTCCTCGTTGAAAACGCTGGTCATCGCTCAGATCTGGTATCGGGATCTCGGGGACTCGGGCCCCGCTTCAGCGACTGCGGACGAGTGTATATCGATTTGGAATGAATTTTCAACCAAATCTAAAATTTCATTCTGAGGTATTCTTTTATCCTCCGCATACACCCGGTTCCAGAGTGAGGACGATCTGTGGCGCTTTCCGAAGACTTCGCCGAAGACCTCGGCTCGGCGCTGGCCACCTTCCTGCTCTGGCCGCCCATGGCCGGGCGGGTGTCGGCCGCCCTGATGATGAGCCCGGAGCCGCTGACGCTCGCCGAGTTGCAGACGCGGCTCGGCGTGAGCGGCGGATCGATCTCGGAGATGACGCGCATGCTGCTGACGACCGGGGTGATCCGCCGGATCAAGACGCCCGGGGTGCGGCGCGCGCAATTCGAATGGGCGCCGGATGCCTGGGTCAACTGCGTCAAGCACACCGCCACGCAGATGGCTCAGCTGCGAGATCTGGCAATAGGCACCGGCGATCAGGTCGACGACTCGGAGGCGCTCTTCAGAAACCGGCTGCAGGAGATGCAGCACTACTACGAACTCATGACGAAGAGGCTCTCGGAGCTCGCCGCGGAATACGAGACCGCCTTCAACCGCGCGCAGGAAAAGGTCTGAGCCGGGGCACTGTCCTCGGCGCCCGAAGACCGGACGGTCCGCGGGCTCCGGCTGGGGCCGCGGCGGCAGCGGCGGCCGGTCAGGGCGACGGGGCGCCCCGACTCACTCCGCCTTCGGCGCCCCCGGCTGATTCGAGAAGTCCTCGAAGATGACGAGCGTGCGGGTCGCCCGCACCGCGGGGATCGCCTGGATCTCCTCCAGCACGATGCGGCGCAGATCGCGATTGTCTCGGGCCCGCACCAGCAGCATCACGTCGAACTCTCCGCCGACTAGGGCGATGTGCTCGATCTCCTCGATCTCGCGGAGGCGTTCCCGCGCCTCCTGCCACAGCGCCTGCTCGACCGACAGCGTCACATAGGCCGAGGCGTGGTACCCGGCGAGCACGGGATCCAGGCGCACCGTGAACCCCGAGATGACGCCCGCCTCGACCATCCGCTTGAACCGCACATGCGCGGCCGCCCGCGAAATGTGCGCGGCCTCGGCCAGCTCGGTCATCGACGCGCGCGAATCCGCACTGAGCACGGCGAGGATCGCGCGATCCACCTTGTCCAGCTCCATGACCGCCCACCCTTCTCGTTTTGTCTCTGATGTAGACGATTGTATCTGTTTGCCGCTAATTGTGCATCACTCATCTCTATTCGATAGATATCGATAAGACATTTGTCAATCATGGGCGATCCTTGAATCATCGACATCCGACACCCGATTCGAGGAGGAATCATGAGCGACGCTGTCACCGCGCTTCTCCCCGCAGACGTCCCGATCCAGCTCATCGACCAGCACGGCGCGCACGCCGAGACGGACTCCGCGCAGGCCGGCGGCTACACCCTGCCCTCCGCCGAGCGCCTCGTCGAGGCCTACGGCGCGCTGGTGACCGGCCGCCGCGTCAACGATCAGTGCAATGCGCTGGTGCGCCAGGGCCGCCTCGCCGTGTACCCCTCCTCGCACGGCCAGGAGGCCTGCCAGGTCGCGGCCGCGCCCTCGCTCGGCGACGGCGACTGGCTCTTCCCCACCTACCGCGACGCCGTCGCGGTGATCGGCCGGGGCGTCCCCCCGCTGGAGGCGCTCGTCCAGCTCCGCGGCAACTGGCACTCGGGCTACGACCCCACGGTCTACCACGTCGCCCCCAGGACCACACCGCTCGCCACCCAGCTGCTGCACGCCGTCGGCTTCGCGCACGCCGCGAAGCTGCGCGGCGAGAACACGGTGGTGCTCGCGCTCACCGGCGACGGCGCCACCAGCGAGGGCGACTTCCACGAGGCGATGAACTTCGCCGGCGTCTTCCACCTGCCGGTGATCTTCCTGATCCAGAACAACGAGTTCGCGATCTCGGTGCCGCTGTCGCGGCAGAGCGCGGCGCCCTCCCTCGCCCACAAGGCCGTCGGCTACGGCATGCCCGGCGTCCGGGTCGACGGCAATGACGTCGCCGCGCTGCTCGCGGTGCTCGGGCGCGCGGTGGACCGGGCGCGCGCGGGCGAGGGTCCGACCCTGGTCGAGGCCCACACCTACCGCATGCAGGCGCACACCAACGCCGACGACGACACCCGCTACCGCGAGCGCGAAGAGGTGCAGCGGTGGATCGAGCGGGATCCGCTGTCGCGGGTGAAGAGCTACCTCGACGCCGAGGGCCTGCTCGGCGACGAGATCGAGCTGGGCTTTGCCGAAGCCGCGGAGGCGGTGGCCGAGGGCCTGCGCGACGCCACCAGCCACGAGCCGGACCTCGACCCCGCCGAGCTCTTCGCGCATGTCTACGCCGAACAGCCGGCGACGCTGCGCAGCCAGTGGGAATCGCTGCAGGACGAACTCGCACGAACGGAGGAACCGGCATGAGCACCGATACCGTCACCGAGACCGGACGCTGACCGCAGCAGGGGGTCCGCCGAGCGCACGGCGACCCCGACCTCGGAGCGCACCGTGGAGCACGTCGTGGAGACCATGACGATGGCCGCGGCGCTGAACCGCGCACTCGCCGACGCGCTCACCGAGGATCCCTCGGTGCTGGTCTTCGGCGAGGACGTCGGTGTGCTCGGCGGCGTCTTCCGAATCACCGACGGCCTCACCGCCCGCTTCGGCGAGGACCGCTGCTTCGACACCCCGCTCGCGGAGTCCGGCATCATCGGCACCGCCGTGGGCATGGCGATGAACGGCCTGCGACCCGTGGTGGAGATGCAGTTCGACGCCTTCGCCTACCCAGCCTTCGAGCAGGTGGCCAGCCACGTCGCGAAGCAGGGCAACCGCACCCGGGGCGCCGTGCGCCTCCCGATGGTGATCCGCATCCCCTACGGCGGCGGCATCGGCGGCGTGGAGCACCACTGCGACTCCTCCGAGGCCTACTACGCGCACACCCCGGGGCTCACGGTCGTCTCGCCGTCGACCCCGCAGGAGGCGTACTCACTGCTTCGCGCGGCGATCGCCTCGCCCGATCCCGTCGTCTTCTTGGAGCCCAAGAAGCTGTACTGGTCGAAGGGCACCGTCGACACCTCCGTCACCGCGGAGCTCCGCCGCGCGCAGGTGGTGCGCGAGGGCAGCGACGTCACGCTCATCGCCTACGGCCCCTCGGTGGCCATCGCGCTCGAAGCGGCCGAGGCGCAGGCGGCCGAGGGCCGCAGCGTGCAGGTCGTCGATGTGCGCACGCTCACCCCCTTCGACGATGCCACGGTGACGGCCGCCGTCCGATCCACCGGTCGCGCCGTGGTGATCGCGGAGGCGCCGGGCTACGCGAGCGTCGCCTCGGAGATTCAGGCCCGCGTCTCCGAGCAGTGCTTCGAATACCTCGAAGCACCGGTGCGCCGGGTCACGGGCTTCGACGTGCCCTTCCCCTCCCCCAAGCTCGAGCACTGGTATCTGCCCGATGCCGACCGCGTGATCGATGCGATCGACACCCTGCACTGGGAGGACTGAGCATGGCGACCCGAGTATTCCTGCTGCCCGATCTGGGCGAGGGTCTCACCGAGGCGGCGCTGGTGCGCTGGCTGGTCTCGGTGGGCGACACGGTGACCACCGATCAGGCGATCGCCGAGGTGGAGACAGCGAAGAGCGTCGTGGAACTGCCGACCCCCTACGCCGGAACGGTGCTCGCACTGCACGGTCAGGAGGGCGACAGCATCGACACCGGCTCGCCGGTACTCGAGGTCGATGACGGGGCCGAGGCGGCACCCGCGGCCGATGCGCCGCGGACAGGCGGCGGCGAAGATGTCGAGGCCGAGGCGTACCGCTCGGAGGAGCGGGCCGGATCGGGTTCGGGCAATGTGCTCATCGGCTACGGCACCGGCAGCGTGAGCGGCAAGGGCCGCAGGCGTCGCAAGGTCGCGGATCGCCCGGGCACGGATCGCTCAGTCGCGGATCGCCCGACCGCCGCCCCGGTCGCCGTCGCGGCGGCGCCGGCACCGCGGACGAGTGCCCCGCGCACCGGTCCGGTGGCGGTGCGCTCGCCCATCGTGCGGCGACTCGCCCGCGAACTGGGCGTCGATGTGCGGCTGCTCGCGCCGAGCGGCGCCGACGGCGCGGTGACCCGTGCCGATGTGCTCGCGGCGGCCGAGACGGCCCCGCATCAGACCCGGCCGGCGGAATCGGCACGGCCGGAATCGGCGCAGGCGGCATCCGCCGGCTCCGAGGAGTTGCACGGTCTCGCTGCGGTGGAGACGACGCGGCTGTCCCCGCTGCGCAAAATGGTCTCCGCGAAACTCTCCAAGAGCCGCTCGGAGATCCCCGAGGCCACCGTCTGGGTCGATGTCGACTTCACCGAGCTGTGGCGGCTGCGCCCGCAGATGGCCGCCGCGGGCGAGCGCCCGCCGTCGATCACGACCCTCGTGGCGCGGTTCACGCTGCTGTCGCTCCAGGAGTACCCGCTGCTCGCCTCGCGGCTGAGCGCCGACGGCTCGGAGGTCACCGTCTTCGACGGGGTGAATCTCGGGCTCGCCGTCGACTCGGAGCGCGGGCTCGCCGTGCCCGTACTGCCGCACGCCGAAGCGCTGTCGCTCGCGGAGCTCGACACCGCGCTGCGCGAGCTGGGCGCCGAGGCCCGCACCGGCAAACTGCCGCCGCAGCGCCTGAGCGGCTCGACCTTCACCCTGAACAACTACGGCGGCTTCGGGGTCGACGGCTCGGCCGCCATCATCAATCACCCCGAGGTCGCGATGCTCGGCATGGGTCGCGTCATCGAGCGGCCCTGGGTGGTCGACGGCGAGATCGTGGTGCGGCGCATCGCCCAGATGTCGATGGTCTTCGACCACCGCATCTGCGACGGCGGCTACGCCTCCGGCTTCCTCCGCGGCGTCGTGGACCGGATCGAGAATCCGCTGCTGGCCTACCGCGGTCTGTGAGCGAGGGCGCGGGTGTGCCCCCCGCGCCCTCGCGACCCCTGCACCCGCGTCGGAAGCGCAGTTTTCGGCCGTTCATCGGTGCTGAAGGGCCGACAACTGCGCTTTCGATGGAGATGATCCGCAGCCTTCCGCCTGAAACGCCCCCGGCACCCGAGGGCGCACCCAGAGCCCGTGACCTCCCTCCCGCTGACTGACCGGGAGGGAGGTCACGTTCGTCTCAGCGCTGGGCGACGAGGTCGACGGTGGTGGTGGTGAGCGGCACGCCCTTCTTCACCTTCACCAGCGAAACGGCGATCAGCGAGATGATGGTCACGCCGAGGATGTACAGGCCGATGGTCCACGAGGCCCCGGTCGCGCCGAACACCAGCTCGGCGATCAGCGGCGCGAAGGCGCCGCCGAGGATCGCTCCGATGGCGTAGCTGATGGAGACGCCGGAGTACCTGATGTCCGCGGGGAACATCTCGGCGTAGAGCGCCGCCTGCGGGCCGTATGACAGGCCCAGGCCCACCGTGAGCAGGAACAGCGCGAGGAAGTACATCACGATGTCGCCGGTGTCGATGAGGAACCACATCGGGATCGCCCAGATGGCCAGCAGCACGTAGCCGATCTGGAAGGTGCGCACGCGCCCGATCCTGTCGGAGATGATGCCGCCGAAGAGCGTGAAGGCGAGCCAGCCGAAGGCGGCCAGCGTCGTCGCGAGGAGCACCGGCGGGCGCTCCAGGCCCAGTCCGCCCTTCTCGATTTCGCGAGTGGCGTAGGCGGAGAAGAAGGCGATGAGCAGGTAGCCGGCGGCGTTGTTCGCGATGAAGATCAGGGCGGCCAGCACGACCTCCTTGGAGTTGCGGCGGAAGAGGGTCTTCAGCGGCGCCGCCGATTCCTGCTTGCGCTCCTGCAGCTCCTTGAACACCGGCGACTCCTCGACGGCGCGGCGGATCAGATAGCCGACGAAGATCAGCACGATCGAGAACAGGAAGGGCAGTCGCCAGCCCCATTCTCGGAACTCGTCCTCGGTCATCGAGGTGGTGATGATCCACATCGTCGCGGTGGCGAGGATCATGCCCATCGGCACCCCGATCTGGGGGTAGGAGCCGAAGAAGCCGCGCTTGTTCACCGGCGCGTGCTCGACCGACATGAGCGCGGCACCGCCCCACTCGCCGCCGGCGGAGAAGCCCTGGATGATCCGGAGCAGGATGAGCAGGACCGGTGCCCAGAGATAGATCTGCTGGTAGGTCGGCAGCATGCCGATGAGGGCGGTGGCGGCGCCCATCATGATCAGCGTGAGCACGAGCATCTGCTTGCGGCCGATGCGGTCGCCGAGGTGTCCGGCGACGACCGCGCCGAGCGGGCGGAACAGGAAGGAGACGCCGAGGGAGGCCCAGGCCACGATCTGCCCGAAGGTCTCGCCCGCCGGCTCGAAGAAGTTCACCGCGAGCACGGTGCCCGCGGCCTGCGCGTAGATGAAGAAGTCGTACCACTCGATGGTGGTGCCGACCAGGGTGCCGGCCAGCACGCGGCGCTGTTCGCGGCGCGTCTGGGGGGTCCGTGTTTCAGACATGTGTGTACTCCAATGATGGTGCCGCCCGGCGGCGGGGGTCGCCGTCGACGCTCGAGAATTCGGGCAGGGCACTGGTCGAACCGGCCGACCGACCAGAGCAGTAAAACACAGCCTTCGCCATGCGCGAAATCCGCGTGTTCCTCGCCACGCGTGCCGTACGGGTACCCGGTTCGCCCCGGAGGATTGGCACCTGCGCCCACATGCGTCTATCCTTGAACAGGTATAACTGACCGAACGGTTACTAATTCTTGAGGCGCCAGACGGCGCGAACTGACAGAGAGGTCACCATCCATGCCCGAGGCCTATCTCGTCGACGGGGTGCGCACCCCGGTCGGCCGCTATGGCGGCGCGCTCGCGAATGTCCGCCCCGACGATCTCGCCGCCATCGTCGTGCGCGAGATCGTCGCACGCACCGGCGTGCCGCACGAGGCGATCGACGAGGTGATCCTCGGAGCCGCGAACCAGGCCGGCGAGGACAATCGCAATGTGGCCCGCATGGCCGTGCTGCTCGCGGGCCTGCCCGATACGCTGCCCGGCTACACGGTGAACCGGCTCTGCGCCTCCGGCATGACCGCCGTCTCGAACGCCTCGCAGGCCATCCGCTCGGGCGACGCCGAGCTCATCGTCGCCGGCGGCGTCGAGTCGATGACCCGTGCCCCCTGGGTGCAGGAGAAGCCGGGGCGCGCCTGGGCGAAGCCCGGCCCGCAGTTCGACACCTCCATCGGCTGGCGCTTCACCAATCCCGAGTTCCTGAAGCGCGACAAGGCCACCTTCTCGATGCCTGAGACCGCCGAGGAGGTCGCACGGGTCGAGAACGTCTCGCGCGAGGACGCCGACGCCTTCGCCGTCGAGAGCCACCGCCGCGCCGCCGCCGCCATCGCGGCCGGGCACTTCGAGCGCGAGATCGTGCCGGTCACCGTCGAGCTCGGCCGCGGCAAGCAGGCCGTCGTCTCCGTCGATGAGGGCCCGCGCCCCGAGACCACTCTCGAGGTGCTCGCCGGCCTCCGACCCGTGGTCGCCGGCGGCGCCGTCGTCACCGCCGGCAACGCCTCCTCGCTCAACGACGGCGCGAGCGCGCTGCTCGTCGCGAGCGGCGAGGCGGTGGAGCGCCACGGTCTCACCCCGCGCGCTCGCATCGTCACCAGCGTCTCCGCGGCGCTCGCGCCCGAGATCATGGGCATGGGTCCGGTGCCCGCCACCGAGAAGGCGCTCGCCCGCGCGGGCCTCACCGCCGCTGATCTCGGATCCGTCGAGATCAACGAGGCCTTCGCCAGCCAGTCGATCGCCTCGATCCGCCGCCTCGGCCTCGACCCGGCGATCGTCAACGCCGACGGCGGCGCCATCGCCCTCGGCCATCCCCTCGGCTCCTCGGGCTCGCGTCTGCTCGTCACCCTGCTGAACCGCATGGAGCGCGAGGGATCGCGCTACGGCCTGGCCACCATGTGCGTCGGCGTCGGCCAGGGCACCGCGACCATCATCGAGCGGGTCTGAGAGGAATCGACGTGACCGAGCAGCCCTCACCGCTGAAGATCGAGGATCGCGGGACGCATCTCCTCGCCACCCTGAACCGGCCCGAGAAGCGCAATGCGATCGATCAGGAGCTGATCGACGAGCTGCACGCCCTGTGCGCCCGGCTCGAGCAGAATCCGCGCACGCTCGTGCTGCGCGGCGAGGGCGGCACCTTCGCCGCCGGCGCCGATATCGCCCAGCTGCGCGAGCGCCGGGCCGCCGACGCCCGCGCGGGCATCAACACCCGCGCCTTCCAGCGCATCAATGCGCTGCCGATGCCGGTGATCGCCGTGCTCGACGGCTACGCGCTCGGCGGCGGCGCCGAGCTCGCCTACGCGGCCGACATCCGGGTGGGCACCCCCACCCTCAAGATGGGCAATCCCGAGACCGGGCTCGGCATCATCGCCGCGGCCGGCGCCACCTGGCGACTGCGCGAGCTCGTCGGCGAACCGCTCGCCGCGGAGATCCTCCTCGCCGGGCGGGTGCTGGGCGCCGAGGAAGCCCTGCGGGCGGGGCTCATCACCCACCTCGAAGCCGACGCCGACGCCGCGCTCGCCCGCGGTGAGAAGATCGCCGAGCGCATCGCCTCCCTCGACCCGGCCGCCACCCAGGCCTCCAAGCGCGCACTCCGCGCCCCGCGGAACGCGCACCCCGAGATCGATCTCGCCGAGCAGGCGATCCTCTTCGAGAGCCCGGAGAAGATCCGCCGCATGACCGAGTTCCTCGAACGGAAGAAGGCGAAATGACGACCCCCCCGCTCCCCCAGACTCCCGCGGTCGACACCGTCCCCTCGCGCGTCGGCGTGCTCGGCGGCGGGCGGATGGGCGGCGGCATCGCCCACGCCTTTCTGCTCGCCGGCGCCTATGTGACCGTGGTCGAACGCGATGTGGCCTCCGCCGACGCCGCGCGCGAGCGGATCGACGCCTCCGTCGACGCCTCCATCGCCCGCGGCTTCGACGGCAACGCCGCCGAGCTGAAGCAGGCGCTCACCGTCACCACCAACTTCGACGCCTTCGGGGCGAGCCGCCTCGTCGTCGAGGCGGTGCCCGAGATCCTCGATCTCAAGATCGAGGCGCTTCGCGAGATCGAGCGCCAGCTCCCGGGCGACGCGATCATCGCCTCCAACACCTCCTCCATCCCGCTCGCGCAGCTCGCCGAGGCCCTCGATCGCCCGAGCCAGTTCATCGGCCTGCACTTCTTCAACCCGGTGCCGGCATCGACGCTGATCGAGATCGTCGTGCAGGAGGAGACCGATCCCGCCCTTCCGGAGCTCGCCCGCAGCTGGGTGCGCGCCCTCGGCAAGACTCCCATCACCGTCGCCGACTCCCCCGGCTTCGCATCGAGCCGCCTGGGCGTCGCCATCGCACTCGAGGCGATCCGCATGGTCGAGGAGGGCGTCGCCAGCGCCGCCGACATCGACCTGGCGATGGAGCTGGGCTACAAGCACCCCACCGGGCCGCTGAAGACCACCGATATCGTCGGCCTCGACGTGCGGCTCGGTATCGCCGAGCAGCTGGAGCGCGACCTCGGCCCCCGCTTCGCCCCGCCGCAGCTGCTGCGCGACATGGTGGCCGAGGGCAAGCTCGGCCGCAAGAGCGGTCAGGGCTTCTACGACTGGAACGATCGCTGACGCGGACGACCGCTCAGCACGAACACGAGCACGGCCGGCCGTACCGGCACGAGCATGAACAAAGGAGTCATCCGCATGACGAGAATTCTGCAGAGCTATGTGCAGGACGCCTGGTGGTCGCCCGCCGAGGGGGTCGCCGGCACCGAGGTGCTCGACGCCTCCACCGGTGAGCCCGTGGCGCGGGTCTCGAGCGAGGGGCTGGATCTCGGCGCCGCGCTCGAGCACGCCCGCACCGTCGGCCAGCAGAGCCTGAGCGCCCTCACCTTCCACCAGCGCGCCGTGCTGCTCAAGCAGCTCGCCCTCGCGCTGACCGAGCGCAAGCAGGAGCTCTACGAGCTCTCCTACAAGACCGGGGCGACCAAGACCGACTCCTGGGTCGACATCGACGGCGGCATCGGCGTGCTCTTCACCTACTCGGGCAAGGGCCGCCGCGAGCTGCCGAACTCCAAGGTGCAGCTCGACGGGCCGCTGGAGGTGCTGGCGAAGGACGGATCCTTCCTCGGCCGCCACATCCGCACCACCCTGCCCGGCGTCGCCGTGCAGATCAACGCCTTCAACTTCCCCGTCTGGGGCTCCCTCGAGAAGTTCGCACCGGCGTTCCTCGCGGGCATGCCCTCGGTGATCAAGCCCGCCACGCCGGGCTCCTATGTGGCCGAGCAGATGGTGCGGATCATGGTCGAGTCGGGCCTGCTGCCGGCCGGCGCCGTGCAGCTGGTGTCGGGATCGATCCGCGAGGTCTTCGACCACGCGAAGCTCGGCGATGTCGTCTCCTTCACCGGATCCGCCTCGACCGCGGAGTCGCTGCGGCACCACGAGGCGGTGCAGACCGGCGGCGTGATCTTCAACGCCGAGACCGACTCGATCAACGCCTCGGTGCTCGGGCCCGATGCCGTCGCGGGAACCCCCGAGTTCGACGCCTATGTGCGCCAGCTCGTGAACGAGATGACGACCAAGGCCGGGCAGAAGTGCACGGCGATCCGCCGCGCCATCGTGCCGACGAGCGTCGCCGACGATCTCGTCGCGGCGGTGCGCACCCGCATCGAGGAGAAGGTCGTGGTGGGCGACCCCCGCGAGGAGGGCGTCACCATGGGCGCGCTCGCCTCCGCGGAGCAGCGCGAGGAGGTGCTGCGCCAGGTCGACAAGCTCGTCGCCGACGGCGGTGAGATCGTGCTCGGCGCCGGTCAGGATGCCGCGGCGGGCGGCGCGTTCCTGCAGCCGATCCTGCTGCGCTTCGCCGACGCGAATGCGGAGCGGGTGCACGATACCGAGGCCTTCGGCCCGGTCAGCTCGGTGGTCGGCTACGAGACCCCCGAGCAGGCGGCGGAGCTGGTGATCCGCGGCGGCGGATCACTGGTGACGAGCGTCGCTTCGGCGGATCCCGCCTTCGTCTCCGCGCTCACGCTGCGCACGGCGTCCGCGAACGGGCGCATGCTGCTGCTGAACCGCGACGACGCGCGCAGCTCGACGGGCCACGGCTCGCCGCTGCCGATGCTCGTGCACGGCGGCCCGGGTCGGGCCGGCGGCGGCGAGGAGCTCGGCGGGGTGCGCAGCGTCTTCCACTACATGCAGCGCACCGCGATCCAGGGCAGCCCCGAGATGCTCACCGCCGTCACCGGCGTGTGGCACACGGGCGCCCCCACGCGCGACGACGCCCACCCCTTCCAGAAGTCGCTGCAGGAGCTGCGCATCGGCGATCAGGTCGTCTCCGAGGAGCGCGAGGTGACCCTCGACGACATCACCCACTTCGCGGAGTTCACCGGCGACACCTTCTACGCGCACACGAACGAGGAGGCCGCCGCGGCGAACCCCTTCTTCCCGGGGCGCGTCGCGCACGGCTACCTGCTGCTCTCCTTCGCGGCCGGCCTCTTCGTGTGGCCGGATGTGGGCCCGGTGCTCGCGAACTACGGGCTGGAGAACCTGCGCTTCATCACGCCGGTGTCGCCCGGAGATCGGGTGCGCGTGACGCTGACCGCGAAGCAGATCATCCCGCGCGAGACCGACGAGTACGGCGAGGTGCACTGGGACGCGGTGCTCACCAACCAGAACGATGAGACCGTCGCCACCTACGATGTGCTGACGCTGGTGTCGAAGGCGCCGGTCGCGGCCTGAGGGGTGCGGGCGGCCCGGGTCGCCCGCACACCCGCCCGCCCGCTCCCTCACTGCACGCAACCCACCGAGAACCGTCAAAGTGCTGCGCCAAGCGCAGAAACCGAGCACTTTGACGGTTCTCGGCGAGGGGGCCGAACAGGAAGGCGGGGCGCCGGAGCGGCGTGCGGGCGCCGGAGCGGGATCCGCTACGGCTTGACCGACATGCCCTCCGGGCGCAGCCCGCCCCGCATGATCAGCAGCACCGCCTCGGCGATCTGCTCGGCGCTCAGGCCGCCGGAGGGGCGATACCACTCGACGATCGAGTTGATCAGCCCGAAGGTGAAGCGCTCGGCGAGACCGGGGTCGATGTCCACGCGCAGCGTGCCCTCCAGCAGCGAGAGCTCGAAGATGCGCCGCAACCGGGCGTCGAAGGCACGGCGCCGCTCCATCGCCCGCAGCTCCACTTCGGAGTTGCCGCGCAGCCGCAGCAGCAGTGTCAAATAGGTGCGCTGCTCGCAGGCGACGCGCACCGCCCCGCGCACCACGAAACGGGTCCGCTCGAGCGCCGTGCCCTCGGACGCCTCCGGCGCCTCGAACACCGCCTCCAGCGCCCCGAGCACCCGGTCGAGTGCGAGTTCCAGCATCTCGGCCTTCGAGTCGAAATGGTGGTACACCGCCGATTTCGAGAGCCCCAGGCGCTTCGCGATGAGCTCGAGGGTCGCCGCCTCATAGCCGTGGTCGTTGAAGACCTCGACGATGATCTCGAGCATCTCCTCCTGGTCGTAGCCCGGGCGGCCGCGCCTGGCGGGGGTGCGTTCCATAGTCATCCCCGCCATCCTACGGCTAGGCGTCCTGCTCGCGCAGATCGTAGAGGCGCTTGAGCTTGCCCTCGGAGCGCGGCAGCGATCCGTGCGGCACGGCCTCGACGGCCACCGAGGTGCCGATGCGGCTCTTGATGTGGTGCTGCAGCGTGCGGACCGACTGCTCGACGTGCTCGTGGCTGACGCCCTCACGCGGCTCGATCTTCACCTTCAGGCGGTCCATCCGGCCGCTGCGGGTGAGTTCGAGGATGAAGTGGGAGCTGAGCTCCGGATCCTCCAGTGCGATCTCCTCGATCTGCGTGGGGAAGAGATTCACCCCGCGCAGGATGATCATGTCGTCGTTGCGACCGGTGATCTTCGCGATGCGGCGGTGCCCCGGGCGGGAGCTGCCGGGCAGCAGCGTCGTGAGGTCGCGGGTGCGGTAGCGGATGACCGGGAAGGCCTCCTTGGTGAGCGTGGTG
The DNA here is from genome assembly GCA_048516985.1 of Leucobacter sp. Taxonomy (GTDB): domain Bacteria; phylum Actinomycetota; class Actinomycetes; order Actinomycetales; family Microbacteriaceae; genus Leucobacter. Next base: position 302,825 of record CP183188.1, read on the forward strand.
AACACCAGCTCGCCCTGCACGCCGTCGGGAGCCTGCTGCAGCTGATCGTCGATGATCTCCGGCAGGAAGTGGTCTTCCCAGATATGCGGACCGTCCTGGGTGTCGACGCACTCGTTGCCGACGCCCGGGCCCATCACCTCGGACAGTCCGTAGATGTCGACCGCCTTGATGTCCAGGCGCTCCTCGAGTTCGTGGCGCATCGAGTCGGTCCAGGGCTCGGCGCCGCAGATGGCGACCTTCAGGCTGGTGCTGCGCGGGTCGATCCCGGCCGCCTCGAAGGCGTCCGCGATGGTGAGCAGGTAGCTGGGGGTGCACATGATGGCGTCGGGCTCGAAGTCGGTGATGAGCTGCACCTGCTTCTCGGTCTGACCGCCGGACATCGGGATCACCGCGCAGCCGAGACGCTCGATGCCGGCGTGGGCGCCGAGGCCGCCGGTGAAGAGGCCGTAGCCGTAGGCGTTGTGCACCTTCCAGCCGGGCTGGACGCCGGAGGCGTAGAGCGAGCGAGCGATGAGATCGGCCCAGTTGTCGAGATCGTTCTGGGTGTAGCCGACGACGGTGGGGCGCCCTGTGGTGCCCGAGGAGGCGTGGATCCGGCGCACCTGGTCCATCGGCACCGCGAACATGCCGAAGGGGTAGTGCTTGCGCAGATCCTCCTTCGTGGTGAAGGGGAGCTTCTGCACATCGTCGAGGCTCCGGATGTCGTCCGGGCTCACGCCGGCCTCGTCGAACTTCTGCCGGTAGAAGGGCACGTTCTCGTAGGCGTGCCGCACCGTCCACTGCAGGCGTTCGAGTTGGAGCTGCTGGATCGCCGCTCGGTCGAGGCGCTCCTCCGGGTGGATGCCGACTTCTGACTGGACTGACTGACTCATCGGTGTGTCTTCTCTCTCGGGGTCTCTCGGAGGCTACTCGGCGGCGGTGGGAAGGGGACGATTCGTGACGAAGGATCGCCCGCGGAACTCGGCGATCACCTGACCGTGCTGGTCGGTGACGGAGATGTCGTAGAGGCCGTTACGGCCGGACAGCCAGCGGCGCACCGCCGTGGCGGTGAGGGTGTCGCCCGTGTGGCTCGCCCGGGTGAAGGTCACATCGGCGCCTGCGGCGACGGCCGGCGAGTCCCCCTCATTGCAGGCGTAGGCGAAGGCGGTGTCGGCGAGCGCGAACACCATGCCGCCGTGGGTGATCCCGAAGCCGTTGGCCATCTCGGGGCGCACCTGCATGCTGAGCACCGCGCGACCGCGCTCCAGCTCGAGGATGCTGATGCCGAGGAATTCCTTGGTGTTGTCCGTCGGGGCCATATGGGTGGCCGCCCAGGTGGGATCCGGATTCCAGGCGACGGCGACGTCCCGGGTCTGCGACTCGCTCTGCGAGAGGGACTGCGGCTCGGTGCTCGTCGACTCGGCACGTATCGGCTCGGTGCTCATTGGCGCTCCATTGCGTGTTGGGGCGGTGGCGGAGATCCGGCTGGCCGGGTCCGCGCGTTGCGGCTTGGCGTGGATTGAGTATACTAACTGAATGGACGGTCAGTAATTATCGTTCCATATTCTCTCACCTTTTCACCGCGAACAGGAATCTGACGCAAGGAGGCCGCAGATGTCGACGACAGTAACCGCCGTTGAGGACAGCGAGCAGCAGGCTCACTTCGACGCCCTCATCGAGGCCGATCTGCGCATCGAGCCGCGCGACTGGATGCCCGAGGCCTACCGCAAGACGCTGATCCGTCAGATCTCGCAGCACGCCCACTCGGAGATCATCGGCATGCAGCCCGAGGCCAACTGGATCACCCGGGCGCCGAGCCTGAAGCGCAAGGCGATCCTCATGGCGAAGGTCCAGGACGAGGCGGGCCACGGGCTCTACCTCTACTCCGCCGCGCAGACCCTCGGCATCACGCGCGAGGAGATGAACATGCAGCTGATCGAGGGCCGCGCGCGCTACTCCTCGATCTTCAACTACCACACCCCCACCTGGGCCGATATGGGGGCCATCGGCTGGCTCGTCGACGGCGCCGCGATCGCGAACCAGGTGCCGCTGTGCCGCGCCTCCTACGGCCCCTACGGTCGCGCCATGGTGCGCATCTGCAAGGAGGAGTCGTTCCATCAGCGGCAGGGCTTCGAGATTCTGCTCGAGCTCTCGAACGGCACCCCGGAGCAGAAGCAGATGGCTCAGGACGCCGTCGACCGCTGGTACTGGCCTTCGCTCATGATGTTCGGCCCGCCCGACGACAACTCGCCGAACTCGGCGCGCTCCATGGGCTGGAAGATCAAGCGCTTCTCGAACGACGAGCTGCGTCAGCGCTTCGTCGGCATGTGCGTGCCCCAGTTCGAGGCGCTCGGTCTCGAGTGCCCCGACAAGGATCTGCGCTTCGACGAGGAGACCGGCCAGTGGATCACGGGTGAGATCGACTGGTCCGAGTTCGAGGCCGTGCTCGACGGCCGCGGCCCCGCCAACACCGAGCGCATGCGCCACCGGCGCGAGGCCCACGAGAACGGCGCCTGGGTCCGCGAGGCGGCCACCGAGTACGCCCGCAAGCAGGCCGCGAAGAAGCCGCTGGCCGCGTAGTCGCCTCGGGATCGGCGGCGCATCCGCGCCGCCGATCCCACCCGAACCATCACCACTACCGATCCACCTGAAGAAGGAGACGAGGATGTCCACACCCGGCGAGATGGGCACTGAGGACTGGCCCCTCTGGGAGGTCTTCATCCGTGCGAACCGCGGTCTGAGCCACGTGCACGTGGGCTCGCTCCACGCCCCGGACGAGGAGATGGCGCTGCGCAACGCCCGCGATCTCTACACCCGTCGCAACGAGGGAGTGTCGATCTGGGTGGTTCCGGCCGCCGCCATCACCACCAGCGATCCCGACAGCAAGGGCGTGTTCTTCGAGTCCCCCGCGGGCAAGAACTACCGCCACGCGATCTACTACACCAAGGCCGAGGGGGTGAAGCACCTGTGAGCACCGAACTGGACGCCGAGTTCGACCACCACGGCGACGTCTCCGTCGACCTCACCGAGCTCGATCCCGAGCTCCCCGGCTCGGGCCGGGTCGCCGACGCTGCGGTCGCGGAGTACGCGACGCGCCTCGGCGACGACGCGCTGATCCTCTCCCAGCAGCTGGGCTGGTGGATCTCCCGCGCTCCCGAGCTCGAAGAGGATCTCGCCATCGGCAATATCGCCCTGGACCTGCTCGGTCACGCCCGTGCGCTGCTGCACTTCGCCGGCACCGCGACGGGGCGCTCCGAGGACGATATGGCCTATCTGCGCGACGAGCCGGAGTTCCGCAACTGCTGGCTGGTCGAGCAGCCCGGGGGCGACTTCGGCCCCATGATCGCGAGGCAGCTCTTCTTCTCCGCCTACCAGCTCGAGCTGTACCGGGCGCTGGAGTCGAGCAGCGACGAATCGCTCGCGGCGATCGCGGCGAAGGCCCGTCGCGAGGTCACCTACCACCTCGATCACGCGGTGCAGTGGACGCTGCGCCTCGCCGGCGGCACCGAGGAGTCGCGCAGGCGCCTCGAAGTCGCCCTGATGGACATGGCTCCCTACATCGACGAGCTCTTCATCGACGACGAGCTGACGAACCGCCTCGACGGCATCGCCGTGCGACCCTCCTCCCTGCGCCCCGCCTACGACGCCACGCTCGCCGCGGTGTTCGCGGAGGCCGAACTGGAGTTCCCCGAGGTGAAGCCCGCCGCCGCCGGCGGACGCCAGGGACGCCACTCCACCCAGCTCGGCTACCTCCTCGCCGAGATGCAGTGGCTGGCCCGGCGCCATCCCGGAGCGAAGTGGTAACGATGGACACCGATCTGCGCAGCGGCCTGCGACCCGGCGACGAGGCCTCGGCCCGCGCCTGGGACATCGCCGCGACGGTCGCCGATCCCGAGGTGCCGGTGCTCACCATCGAGGATCTGGGCGTGCTGCGTTCCACCTCGGTCGCGGGCGACTCCGTGCACGTCATCCTCACCCCCACCTACTCGGGCTGCCCCGCGATCGACCAGATGCGGGACGATGTCACCACGAAGCTCCGCGAGGCGGGCTTCGCCGAGGTGCGGGTCGACTACACCCTCGCCCCGGCGTGGACCACCGACTGGATGACCGATGCGGGCAAGCGCAAGCTCCAGGAGTACGGGATCGCTCCGCCGGCCGCCCGCTCGGACGCGCGCTCCGGCCCGATCCCGGTCACCATCGGGGTGAAGTGCCCGCGCTGCCACTCCCTGCACACGCGGGAGATCTCCCACTTCGGCTCGACCTCCTGCAAGGCGCTCTACCAGTGCCTCGCCTGCGACGAGCCCTTCGACTACTTCAAGGTGCACTGAGCCGCGGCGATCGCCGCCGCAGGATCCTCGATCTCTCACTCTCACTGCCCCAGGTGCGCCGCACCGACCATTCCACCGACCCGCTGAAAGGGAAACCACGATGGCCGCCATCAACCTCGGCGCGAAGAAGCGCGGGAAGTTCCACACCCTCCGGGTCGCCGAGGTGCGCCCGCTCACCGATGCGAGCGTCGAGGTCACCTTCGAGATCCCCGAAGAGCTCGCCGACGACTACGACTACGCCGCCGGCCAGTATCTGGCGCTGCGCGCGCACTTCGACGACGAGGAAGTGCGCCGCTCCTACTCCATTTGCCGCCCGCCGGCGCGGGACCGCATCTCGGTCGCCGTCAAGCGCGACATCGGCGGCCTGTTCTCGAACTGGGTGAACGACAATCTGAAGCCCGGCGACGAGCTCGACGTGATGACCCCACAGGGCACCTTCACCTCGAATCTCAGCGAGCTCGACGGCAAGCACGTCGTCGGCGTCGCCGCGGGCTCCGGCATCACCCCGGTCATCACCATGGCCCACCGCGTGCTGCAGCGCAGCGAGACCTCCCGATTCGATCTGCTCTACACGAACAGGAGCTCCCTCGATGTGATGTTCGTCGAGGAACTCGCAGAGCTGAAGGATCGCTACCCGCAGCGATTCGCCCTGCACCATGTGCTCTCGCGCGAGCAGCGCGCCGCGCCCATCATGTCGGGGCGGCTCGACGAGGAGAAGCTGCGCACCATCTTCAGCACCATCGTGCCGACCTCCTGGGTGGACGAGTGGGTGCTGTGCGGGCCCTTCGAGCTGGTGCAGACCACCCGCGATCTGCTCGCCGAGCTGGGCGTCGACGAGTCGCATGTGCGCTTCGAGCTGTTCACCACCGGCGAGCCCGGGGCCGAGGCGCCGCGCGCCCGCCAGGTCGAGGTGAAGGCCGGCGAGAAGACCTTCACCATCGACTTCACCCTCGACGGCACCTCGGGCTCGGTCGAGAGTCCGGTGAGCGCGAACGAGACGATCCTGAACGCGGCGCTGCGCGCGCGCTCCGATGTTCCCTTCGCCTGCGCCGGCGGCGTCTGCGGCACCTGCCGCGCGCGCGTCATCGAGGGCAGCGTGAACATGCACGAGAACTACGCGCTCGAGAAGGACGAGGTGGAGCGCGGCTACGTGCTCACCTGCCAGTCGCACCCCACCTCCGACCGCGTCGTGGTCGACTACGACGCCTGATCCGGGAGGACCCTGACATGATCGATCTCACCATCGCCGACGGCGTCGCCGAAATCGTGCTGAACGCCCCGGAGAAGCTGAACTCCCTCGACCCCGCCGCCGTCGCCGAGCTCTCGGCCGCCTACGACCGGGCCGCCGAGGCGGGCGTGCGGGCGCTGCTGCTGCGCGGCGAGGGGCGGGCCTTCTGCGCCGGCCGCGACATCTCGGGCGTCGACCCGCGCGAGGACGATGTGATCGGATACCTCGAAGGGCTCATCGAGCCGCTGATGCGGAAGATGAGCGAGTTCCCGGCGCCCACCTTCGCCGTCGCCCACGGGGCGTGCCTGGGCGTCGGGCTGGGCCTGCTCATCGCGAGCGATGTCGTCTACGTCGCGGAGTCGGCGAAGATCGGCAGCCCCTTCGCGAATCTCGGCGCCACCCTGGATTCGGGCGGGCACGCGCTGTTCTTCGAGCGGCTCGGCGCGCACCGCACCCTCGACCTCATCTACACCGGACGCCTGATGAGCGGCGCCGAGGCGGTGGCCGCGGGCCTCTTCTCACGGGCGCTGCCCGATGACGAGGTGCTGGACTTCGCGCGCTCGACCGCGGCTGCAGCGGCTCAGGGCGCCACCGAGGCCTTCCTCGCCTCGAAGGCGCTGGTGCGCGATCTGCGCGACCGGCGCGTGGGCCTGTGGGAGTCGATGAGCGAGGAGAACCGGGCGCAGGCGGCGCTCTGCGACACCGCTGACTACCGCGAGGGCTTCGCCGCCTTCCAGGAGAAGCGGCGGCCGAACTTCACCGGCGGACGGTAGGGTCTTCCCCATGGCAGAGGAGACTTCGACGCAGGCGGATGAGGATCGGCGCAACTTCGTGGCGCGGGCCGGCGCAGGCGAACTCGCCGACGCGATGGGCATCGAGGTGCTCGAGTACACGGTCGAGCGCACCGTGGCGCGGATGCCGGTGATCGGCAACCGGCAGTCCGTCGGCTACCTGCACGGCGGAGCCCATGTGGTGCTCGGCGAATCGCTCGGATCCATCGCCGCGAATCTCCACGCGGGGCCGGGGAAGCTCGCGGTGGGTGTCGACATCAACGCGACGCATCTGCGCTCGGCCAAGGAGGGCTACGTCACCGCGGTGTGCACCCCCGTGCACCTCGGCCGCTCCATGACGGTGCACGAGATCGTCGTCACCGATGAGGAGGGGCGGCGCTGCTCCACCATGCGCATCACCAATTTCATCAAGGATGCGCCCGGGCACTGATCCGCCGATCGGCGTCTCTGCACCCTTACCAGAGCACGCCCAAGAGCCGAGACCTACGCCTCTTACTCCTTCGCCCCACCGGCCCTGCGAAGCTCGGCAATGACGTCCTCGAGGTAGCTCACATCTCCGTAGCGGGAGTGGATATCGGTGAGCGCGAGTTCATGTGCCAGTTGGGAGCGATCCCCTGTGCATTCGCGCACGACGATGGGGCGCAACCCCAGCTGGATGGCATCGACCACGCTGGCGCGCACGCACCCGCTTGTCGACACACCCGCGAAAATGACAGTGTCGATGTCGAGAGAGCTCAACAGATTGCGCAGCGTCGAAGCCTGGAACGCACTCGCCCCTTTCTTGTCGACGATGAGATCCACACCGTCCGGATCCAGTCGTGGATCCACCACTGCGAATGGGCTCTCAGCCGTGAGTAACCGCAGGACGGGGTTCTTCTCACCCATCAGACCCGCCTCGGCATCGCTGTTGTAACGTACGACCGTGTGGATGACCGGCGCCTCGGCCTCACGTGCCTCAGCAAGCAAGCGCACGGTGGGGGCAACAAGGTCATCGATGGGGAGCATCAGCGGCGAGGACGGGTCGGTGAAGGCGAGAAACAGATCGATGAGGACAACCGCTGGACGCGAGCCGATTCCCAGCTGGGATGCGAGTCCTGATGCCTCGTACGAGCGCGCCAGCTCGCGCGCCGCCGGCTCGACGAGTGTTTCGGAGAATGGGCCCCGATTATCATTCATGTTTCGCTCCTTCTCGGCTTCTCGGCGAGAGTCTCAAGGACGGCTCTCGATCAGTTGGAATCCTGTACTTGCAGCTAAATGACGGTCGAGCGATTCCGCAATTCCGAATCCCACGCCGTTCCGAGCACCGGGCCCCGCGGCGGAAAGACCGAGGGGTCGTCCTCCCACGGGATCAGGAATGTCGGATCGAATACCATGGCCCGGATCCGCCACGCACCCTCCAGACATTCCAGCTCCGCCTCCCAGCGCGCGGCCACCGTGTGCAGTTCGGGCGGAGTTCCTTCTTCCTGCCGCCACCACACATATGCCAGGTGATTGATGAGGGCGGTGGCTTCATTCCCAGATACTTCGACCAGAGGATTCGGGCAGAAATGCTGGGACACGACCGTGTGCTCGGTCACCAGCCCGAGTCTTCTCACCATTTCGTCCACTCCCGTGAACCATACCCAGGCGGTGTCGTCGGGATTCTTGAAGCCGTACCTGAAATCGGGCACCAACGTGGTCTCCAGGTCTTTCCAGCGCAGCCGGTCCAGACTGTAGATGAAGCGCGAGAGCACGTCTTCGATCCTCGCGCGGGCGATGAGCCAGTCGATTTCGGCAGCGGTCACTTGCGTTCCTTTCATGGTTGGCGCCAACGCAGCGCGCGCTTCTCTCCGAGCGACAGCAGCAAATCGATCACGATGGCCACGACGACCATCACCGACACTGCGGCGAGGATGATATTCACGTTGAAGGTGCCCTGCCCGAGCGCCGCCATATGACCAAGACCGGAGGCGGATCCGATCATCTCCGTCACGATGACCGCTTGGAATGCCAGGCCGACACTTGCACGGCTGCCAGCGCTCAGCCAGGTGAAAATACTCGGAATGTAAACGAGCCGTGCGAGATCCCACCGACCGCCGCCGGCTATCCTGACTCCGTCGAGCAGGCGCTGATCGGTCTCGGTGAGCCCGGCAAGCGTGTTGGCCATCGCGAGAAATATGATGACGAGCGCAACACTGAGTATTTTCGCCTCGATGCTGAAGCCGAGCATGAGAGCGAAGATCGGGTACAGGATGAGGCGGGGGAAGCCGTTGGCGAACGCAACGACCGGCTCGGCGGCTTCACGGAACAGCGGCAGCGCGAAGAAGATCACGCCCAATGTGACCCCCATGGCTGTGCCGACGAGCATGCCTCCGATAAGTACTGACAGGGAGTGCCCGAGATCGACCCACAGCTGGCCGCTGCTCATCCACTCCTGCATCGCCCCGCTGATGCCAGCAGGGCTGCCATAGAAGAAGGGATTGAGCCATCCGGTCGTCGTGCCCAGGACCCACAGGGCGATGAGCAGGAGCACCACGCCTAGACGCAGGCACACATCCAAGAGGTTGTGGATCACGTTTCGAGCCATGGGCGGAGCCTCCGTTCTGCAATGGTGATGACACGGTCGATGATCATCGCGAGGATTCCGACGAGCATCACTCCCGCGATCACCTCATCGGTACGAAGTGAGGCATGATTGCTGGCCAGTTGACGACCGATCCCCGAGTCAGATCCCATGTACTCGACCACGACCGTCGCCAATAGCGCGTAGGCCGCACTCGCGCGCAGGCTCGCAGCGAACCATCCGATCAGCGCAGGAATCGTCACCTTGCGCAGTTGCCAGAATCGCGACGCACCCAGCATCCGAGTGTTGTCGTAGTACTTCGCGGCTATGCCGAGTAGTCCGCTGTAGAGGTTGTAGAAGATCATGAAACCGACAACCGATGCGACGAAAACGATCTTCGAGATCGGCCCGATCCCGAACCAGAGGATGAGCAACGGGATGAGGGCGACCTTCGGTGCTGCATTGGCTCCCGCAATCACCCAGGAACAAGCCCGCGCAACCAGTGGACTAGAAGCCACGATGGCAAGCAGCAGCACAGCTCCGAGAATTCCCAACCCAAGGCCTGCGAGCATGCCCACCAGCGTGGCGACTACATCGGGGTAGACGTAGACCGGACCGGTCACCAGCCAACCTGTGAGCACCTGCACCACTGCGACAGGATTGCTCAGAGACTTTCCGATGAACTCATCGATGCTGCCGACTGCCTGCCAGAGCCCGAGGAGGCTGGCTATCAGGAGGACCCTGATAGCCAGCACCCGAACCCTTCGGCGAGCTGTCGCAGCCGGGGCCCGAACTCCTCGAGCGAGAACCATCGTCATCGTTTCTCCGCGCTTTAGCCGAGCGGCTCGAATGCGCTGGCATCAACGTTGGGAATCCCGAGGTAGTCGGCGAATCCAAGCGTGTCTGCGAGGCACTCGGCGCTGAGGCTGCCGTCGGTGTGCGCGATCGATGGCTCGTGCAGCTGCCAGGCGATAGCGAAACTATCGGCGTTGGTCTCCTGGAACGACGAGGGCGTCAGCGACAACGTCGCGGCGACATCGGGCTGAGCCTTGAGCAACGCTATTGCCTCGGACTGGCTCCTGATGATCGCCCTGGCGATGTCGGGATGGTCTTCGACGAACTTGGAGGTACTGGTGATGCCATTGCAGATGCGGGAATAGGGGAAGTACCTATCCGATTCCGCGGGATTGTAGACGATGTACCCCGCGTCGTTGTTGACCAAGGCCGCGGCTCCAGCGGGATCCGTAACCATGATGTCGACCTGCCCGCGGCTGAGCGCCGGCACCATAGTGGCCGTCGTGCCCAGCGCGATACCGGTCTGGTTGCTCCAGCCGCTGAGGTGATGATCCGACACGTACTGTGCCAGGATCTGGCTGGCGGAACCCTCGCGCGAGTACCCCCAGGTTCGTCCGTCGTAGGCACTGAGCTCGCCGCCGTCGGTCTGCTCATGCTGTATCCCGCCGACGTACACGAGACCGGTTCCTTCGAACGAACTCGTCAGGAGGCGCAAGACGGGCTCCCCGGCCTGGGCGTTCACTGCAGCGATCGAACCCCCGGGCAGGATCCCCAGGTCGACGCTTCCACCGAGCAGAGCTGACACCACATCCGGCCCGTTTCCGAACTCGATGATCTCGTAGCCGGCATTCACCTCTCGAAGCTGTGCCTCGAGAAGGCCCTGTTCGATTGCAACGAACGTAGTGATATCGAGCATGGTGTCGCCCGCATACACAGCGATTCGCACATTTGTTTCTGGCTCATCGTTTGAGCCCGAATCGGTTGCACACGCCGATGTCGCGACGATCATCGCGGCGACACCGGTCAGGATGGCGGCGCGACGGAGCGATTTCCATCCGCTCATTCTCTTATTTCTCATGAGTTCTTCTCCTAATTTCTCTGAATTTCTATGTGTCTTGATGCGAAGCGGGAAGGTCTCGCCAAACTGCCTCGCACAGTTCGCGGAATCGTGGGATAAATCGGAGCGACTGGAGGTCTCTCGGGCGATCCAGGTCGATCGAATGGTCCCCGCGTATCTCTGCCGGGCCGGCTGACAGCACCACGACACGGTCGGAGAGACCCACTGCCTCCTCCAGGTCGTGAGTGACGAAGACGACTGTCTGAGCCGTTTCCGCCCACAACGAGAGCAGGTCGTTCTCCATGCGGTCGCGGGTCTGCACGTCGAGCGCGCTGAACGGCTCATCCATGAGCAGAATGCGCGGTTCGTAAATGAGAGTCGACGCGATCGAGACACGTTTGCGTTGACCGCCAGAGAGTTGATGCGGATACTTCTGACCGCTGCCAGGAAGCCCCACGCGATCGAGCCACTCGTCCGCCGCCGCACGTGCACTGCGTCGGCTCAGCCCTCTGAACCGCAAGGGGAGCGCCACGTTATCTCGTACAGTGCACCAGGGCAGAAGAGCATCGGACTGGAAGATGAATCCGACCTGATCACGTACGTCGAGCGGACTCTGACCGAATACACGAGCGGATCCCGCGACGGGCTGAGTCAGTCCGGCGATGAAGTTCAGGAGCGTCGACTTTCCGCAGCCCGAAGGGCCGACGATCGAAGTGAACGAGCCCGCTGCCACCGTGAGATCCAGGTCCGACATCACGGTATGCGTCGTGGTACCGACGGTGTACTGCTGCGTGATGGACCGTAGCTCAATCGCAGGAGCAGCATCCTGATCGATCGAGTAATGTTCGCCGACAGGCGCAGGATGAGTCATATCAATCCTTTCATTGGAGCAAGATGGCAGCGTCGATAACCCCCAGGATGGTGATCTTCATCCTGTGAGTGAGGTCGGGCCGGATCAGATACGCGAGAAGAGGTGTGTCGAGATCACGCTGCGGTCTGATCCTCCCGTGAACGGTGAGCTACACGACGATGCTCTCGCCGAGTACCGCGCGCCCGATACGCGGGATGATGCCGTCGAGCACCGCGCTCTGCACCGACGGGTCGGGATCCGCCACCAGGTCGCTCACGACGATGACCTCGTAGTCGCGGTCGCTCGCCTCCAGAGCGGTGGTGACCACCACGGCCCCTGTCGCGACACCTGCGAGCACCAGAGTGCGGATGCCGCGTGAGGCGAGTTCCGCCTCGATCGGGCTCGTCGAGAATGTGCCGAACCGCGTGTTGCGGACGACGATGTCCCCCTCCTGCGGGGTCAACGCGGGCGGGTTGCTCGCCTCGGGCGAACCGATGCGCATCATGCCCGCACCGACCAGCGGGGCGAGCATGGGATTGCTCGCCGGCACCGCAGCCGCGTCGGCCTCATCGAAACCGATGTTGACGAAGCCGATCGTCGCACCCGCGGCGCGCATGCGGTCGGCGAACGGTGCGGCGGCCTCTGCGAGGGGCAGGGCTTCTCCGGCGGAGAGCGTGCCGAACTGGAAGTGCAGGAGCAGCACCGCGGTAGTCTTCGGGTCGATCGTGATCTGATCCGTCATGTTCTTCATTCCTTACTCTCGAAATCCAATGATCGGGCGTCGGTGCACCGATCAGGCGCTCATGCCCGCGTCAATGACGACGGTGGCACCGGAGACGAAACTGGCCTCGGCGCTTGCAAGGAGAAGGATCATCGGTACGACCTCCTCGGGGCGGCCCATCCGCTGCAGCGGATTCGCATTCCCCACGCTCGCGAGGATCTCCTCGGCCTGCGGATGGCCCTCGAGCATCTTTCGCGGCATCTGGGTGTCGAGCCCACCGGGAGCGACGACGTTGACGCGGGTCCGCGGGGCCAGTTCGCGCGCAAGCACCTTCGACAGCTGGATGAGCGCCGCCTTGGACGCCGAGTAGGCTCCGAAACCGGCCTCAGCCTTGATACCGCCGAGTGAGGAGATGCTGACGATTGCGCTGCCCTCGGCGAACTTCTCCGCGAGTACCTGCGTGATCAGGAAAAGCGAACGCACGTTGATCGCGAACTGCAGGTCCCATTCCTCAGCCGTCGTCGCGGCCACCGGACGCAACAGGATCGTACCCGCCGCGTTGATGAGTGCGTCGACGGAGGTCTCTGCTCCGAACACCCGCTCGATCGCAGCCGGATCGGTGAGATCCACCTCCGCGAACTCGAACGTCTCACCTGCGAGCTTCTTCTGCAGTTCTGCACCGCGCGCGGCATCGCGGTCGACGCCGAGCACATCAGCGCCTTCGGCGAGGAGCGCCTCGACGAGGAGTCGGCCGACATCTCCGGCGGCTCCGGTGACGATCACTCGCTTGCCCTCGAATCGCTTGGTCATTGTCTCAATCTCCTCAGTTCGTCGTCCGGGGCTGGCGGATGCCGTCCCGCTCCATCAGCGGCAGCACTTCTGCGATGAAGCGCGGCACGCCGGTCTCGTAGTTCATGAAGGTGTGGCAGACTCCATCGATGCCGGCCTCGGCCAGACGGCCGAGTTCCGCGGTGACAGTCTCCGCACTGCCGATGAGCGGATATCCGGCCATCGTCGAGGCGAGATTGGGGATCAGCGCCTGACGCATTCCCTCGTCCATCTGCGCACCCATCGTCCAGTCGATCGCGTTCTGCACTGCCGGAATATCGGCATCCTCGCGGCTCCACCTGTCGATGAGTGCGGCCGCATCCGCGTCGGTATCACCGATGACGCAGGCCGATGCCAGCCAGACCTTGACTTCTCGCCCCTCCTCCGCGGCCATCTGACGGATCTTCGTCGCCTGGGCAGCGGCCATCTCCGCGTTGAACGCGGAGACATAGACGATGTCGGCGAACGTCACCGCGGTCCGCTGGCCCCGTTCGGAGAAGGCGGCGTTCATCAGCGGCGGGCGCGGCTGCTGCACCGGCTTCGGTTCGAGATAGCCGTCTTCGATCGAGAGGAACTGCCCGCGATAGTCCACCCCGTTGCTCTCCCACAGCCGGGTGACGATGTCCACCCACTCCGCCACGTAGTCGTAGCGCTGGTCGTGGTCGAGGTCGGTTGCTCCGAACATGCGCAGCTCCTTCCCGTGCCAGCCGGCCACGGTGTTCAGGCCGACGCGACCGCCTGAGATGTGGTCGATCGTCGCCAACTGCTTGGCTGCCATCAGCGGCGACACCGAGAGCACGTGACTGGTCGCCCAGACGGTGATCCTGGTGGTTGCTGCCGCCAGCGCGGCTGCCCAGGTATAGGACTCCAGGCTTCGCCCCCAGGGGTTGGTCTCTCCCTCGAAGCCTCGCCACCGGGATATCGGCACCGCCGCCTCGAAACCGGCGGCTTCGGCCTGGCGGACGAGATCGAGATTCTGCTCCCAGCTCGGCTCGTGTCGGTCGGGACCCTTCGTCAGCCCACCGGCCGCACTGATGTTCAGGCCGAATACTCCGAGCTTCATCCCAGTATCGGCGAAAAGCGGCCCCGATGTGTCTGGAGCGGTAGTGACCACGTCGTCCTCCTGTTCTCAGGTTCTGCAGTGAACCTTGTCGAGAGTTATTGTCCTACGATATCGTAGAGTAGTCAATCCTGATGTCCACTTTTTTCGGCAGCGCAGTGACGAGAGAAATCATCGCGCATCCATGTTTGCCGCACGCTATTGTTGGGAGGGATCGTCCGACCAAGAATGAGAAGGTAGCGATGTGAGCGCTTCACCTGCCAAGAGTCCCTCCAAGGGCGCATCCCAGCGGGTGATCGAGTATCTCCACGAGGGCATCAAGAATGGAATTCTGGCTCCCGGCCAGCGGCTCGTCGAGGCGGATCTCGCGCGCGATCTCGGGGTCAGCCGCGGCACGATCCGCGAGGCGCTCAATCGGCTGGCTGCAGAGGGTCTCGTGGAGATCACGCCCCATCGCGGCGCGGCAGTGCGCCAGATGACCCTTGCGGATGTGGCGGAACTCTTCGCCATGCGCGAGATCATCGAAGGCGGTGCGGCGAGATTGGCGGCCGAACGAGCCTCGGAGAGCCCGCTCCGCAAATCGCTGCTCGCCGAGATCGAGGAGCAGCGGCGGTGGACGGAGGCCACGGATATTCCCGGCTACGTCGAAGCCAATGAACGAGTGCACGGCCTGCTCGTGGAGATCGCGGACAATCAGTTCCTCACGAGCCTGATCGGCCAATTGCAGACGAACGCCTGGCGAACCCTCTCCCGCGATCTACTCTCGGTCAGCCGCGTCCGCGAGTCCAGCCGCCAGCACGTCGCCATCCTCGAGGCCGTGGCCGAGGGCCGAGCCGACAGCGCCGAGAAGCTCATGCGGGATCATATCCGCACCACACGTCAAGAGAATGCGCGCAAATAGCCGGGCGATAGCGAGCTCAGGATCACTCCGGCTCGACGAGTCCTTCTGCGACGAGCAGCGGGATCAGCCCACCGGCGTCGAGGATCTCGCGCATCGAACTCGGCCAGCTCAGCCCCGTCAACTCCTCGCCGGTCGTGAGATTCCTCACATGCGCGGCGGTGAAGTCGATATCAGCCTCCTCGCCCTCGGTGAAGAGACGACTCACCCCGGGCACTTCGAGGGCGGGGAAGGCGTAGTTCACGCAGTTGCGGAAGAAGAGTCCGTTGATGGAGTCCGCGATCAGGCACCCGATCCCCAACTGCTTGAGCACGCGAGCGGCCGGGCGCGAGGAACCCGTGCCGAAGTTCTTCCCCGCCACGAGGATGTCTCCGCGCTCCACGATGTCGGACCAGCCGGGACGGTTCGACGACATGCAGTACTTGGGCTGCTGGTCGAGCGGCAGAAAGGTCGCTTCGCCCGGCTGCAGCAGATCGGTGTTGATATCGTCGCCGAAGACCCAGACCCTCCCTCTCACGCGACAGCTCCTTCCGCACGCACGGTCCGCGGATCCACGATCTCGCCGGCGATGGCCGATGCCGCGACCGTCGCCGATGACCCCATGTAGATCCGCGCGTTCTTGCTCCCCATCCGACCCTTGAAATTGCGGGTAGAGGAGGTGATGCAGACCTCGTTCCCGGCGAGCAGACCCATGGTGAGGCCGCCGCATGCACCGCAGGACGATGGCGTGACCACCGCGCCGGCATCCGCGAGGATCTCCATGTATCCGAGCCGGGTCGCCTCTCGATAGATCTGCTGCGACCCGGGGGTGACGATCAGGCGCACGCCGTCGGCCACACGCTCGCCTTTGAGGATCTCGGCCGCCGAGCGGATGTCCTCGAGCGTCCCGTTCGCGCACGAGCCGATGAAGGCCTGATGGATCTTCACCGGGCCTCTGAGCTCCGCCAGGGGCAGGGTGTTGTTGACCAGGCTGTCCGGCAGGCCGACATACGGTTCGATGGCGGAGAGGTCGATGCGCCTCACATCGGCGTAGTTCGCTCCCGCATCGGCCCACACGGCCTCGTAGGGGCGCTCCGCGCGCGCGGCCACGTACTCGAGCATGATGTCGTCCGGTTCCCAGATCGCGAACTCGGCGCTCAGCTCGGCCGCCATCGCCGACAGCGTCCGACGCGCGTCCAGGCTCAGTCCTGCCATCGCGGGGCCGGCGTACTCCAGATTCATCCCCGCGTGATCCCCGTACTCCCCCGCGATCTTCAGGAACACATCCTTGGCCGCGACACCGGCCGGGAGCTCACCGGAGAATTCGTATCGAACCGTCTCACCCACTTTGAACCACGCGGTCCCCTTGGTGAGGGCGTAGGCGAGTTCGGGCGATCCGATACCGCGCCCCGCCGCGTTCAAGGAACCGGCGCTGCAGGTGTGAGAGTCGCAGCAGACGAGGATCTCACCAGGCAAACCGTAGGCACGATCCGCCACTATCTGGTGCACGATGCCCTGATCGCCGCCGGCGTCGTGGAAGCGCTCGATGCCCCAACGGTCGACGAACTCGCGACCGCGCGACATCGCCTCGGCCGCCTGCACATCGCGCGCCGGGATGAGGTGGTCGTGGATCACGATCACCCGTGACGGGTCGTCGAGCCGGGTCACCTTGTCCCACATGCCCGGGATGAAGTTCATGTCGAGCACGATCGTCGTGTCGACCTTCACCGTGACGAGGTCGCCCACGCTCACGGTGTCGACCTGGGCGCCTCGCGCCAGGATCTTCTCGGCGATGGTCATACTCATGCGTCGCTCCTCGGTCGATCGGGGTATTGCGATTCGAGCCTGCGCCATTCCGAGAGATCGGCGAGCTCGAAGAACTCGTAGGGGGTGAAGCCGAGCTCGGCGACATAGGCGTCGTCGCCATCGTGCAGGGCTGCCCGGGCAGCCCTAGTCACGCCCGCCGTCATGCCTGCCATGGCGATTCCGGGCATCACCACCCAATTGAAACCGAGCTCGTAGAGTTCGGTCGCGGAGAGTCTCGGCCCGCGGCCGCCGGTGGCGAGATTGTAGAGCTTGTGCCCCGGTACCTCTTGCCCGATGCGTTCGGCCTGTTCCACGGTCTCGATGGCTTCGATCATGACCACATCTGCGCCCGTTTCGAGAGCGCGATTCGCCCGATCGATCGCGGATTCGACTCCTTCGACGGCGAGCGCGTCGGTGCGCGCGACGACGACGAGCGACTCGTCCGGTCGTTCCTGCACCACGGCATGCAGCTTCGAAAGATATTCCTCCGCGCTGATGACGTCCTTGCCGGCGGTGTGCCCGCATCGTTTGGGGAAGGTCTGATCCTCGATCTGGATGCCCGCGGCGCCGGCGTGGGTGACGGCCCGGACCGTGCGGATGGCGCTCAGGGTGTTTCCGAACCCGGTATCGACATCCGCGAGAATCGGCGCCGTGGTGTTCTGCCCGATCGCTCGCACGACCTCCACCAGATCGTGCATGGAGAGGAAGCCGAGATCGGGCAGGCCGAGACGCGCCATGGAGACGGCGGCACCCGACACTCCGATCACCTCGAAGCCGGCATCCTGCAACAGTCGCGCCGAGATGCCATCCCAGGCGGCAGGCATGAGGAGCGGTTCCTCCCGCGCCAGCAAGCTCCGGAGCTGTTCTCCCTGTCCCGCCATCGCTTCTCCTCCGTAGTCGCCGACAAAGCTACTGCCCGCCATGGCGATCCACATCGCCATTCATATTGTTGCACTTTATCGTAGGACAATAAATAGCGACAATCAAGTAGCCAACGCGCTTCTCACGCCTTCGCGCTCCGCTCCGAGTCGGTATCCGACACTGATGTGCACAGGCGGGACCGGCCGCCAACCGGCCAACGGCCCAGCCCCAGCCCCAGCCCCGGCCCCGGCCCGATGGGCTCTCTGCGCCACACCAGCCGCTCGCTCGCCGACGCGTCTCTCAGCCCAGCAGGGAGCAGATTCCGGGATTCACCTTCGAATGGCGATGGCCCGCACCCGCGCCCACGCCGGGCCGGCGAGCTCCCCGGAGAGCCGGCCGAACTCCGCCGCGCTGCGCAGCCCCGGCCAGTCGGCCGGGAGCAGCGCCGCCGGCAGACCGGGGTCGATGTACGGGATCGGGCGCCAGGAGTCGACGAGACGGACGTAGTCGGCGAAGGATCGCTCCGGATCCCGCTCCTCCGGGTCCCGCGGGCCCGAACCCCGCGGGCCCGGGTCCTCGTCTTCGCCCTCGCCCCGGCCCGCGTCTGCGCGGGATCCCGAAAGCGCCGCGATCCGCTCCAGAAAACCCCGGTGCGCCTCCGCCAGCGCGTCCAGATCCCACCAGCGTGCGACCGCATCGCCGAGGGACCCAGCGACTCGCGGCGGCTCCGTCAGGAAGAGCGTCGCGTGCGCGCGCAGGCCGAGATCTTCCAGGATCCCCTCCGCCTCCTCGGCGAGATGGCCGGGAAGGATCCACAGTCCCGGCGCCACGCTCCCAGCCCCGATCCACTGCAGCCGGCGTCGCAGCCGCCCGCGCGCCTCGCGCTGATCCTCCGAGATCGAGAAGGAGACGAGGCACCAGGGATCCCCCTCCCCCATCTGCGGTGCGCCGAAGATGCGTCGGTCGCCGCGCTCCAGCATCGGGATCGCGGCGGGGTTCAGCGCATACCCCGCCGCGGTCCGCCGATCCGCGATGAGCAGCCCCTTGGACCTCAGCCGCGCGATCCCAGTGCGCGCCTGAGGTGCGTCGACCCCGAGCGAGCCCATCAGCGCGACGAGATCGGCCGCGGCGATCCACCCGCCGATCAGACGCAGATAGAGCCCGACGACCGTGCGCAGCAGCGAGGCGACGCTGCCGGGCCGGGCATCGATGTCGTCCAGGATCACCGCCATCGTCAGACCTCGGACATGGCCTCGCGGATGGCGAGGACGCCCTGCACCGTCTCGAGGTGGGTGGTGCTCAGCGGCGAGAGCCCGACGCGGATGCCGTCGGGGTGGCGGAAGTCGGGGATCACGCCATCCGACCACAGGCGCCGCACCGCCGCCTCGAAACTCGGGTGGCCGAAGCTGACGTGGCCCCCGCGATGCTCGGGATCACGAGTGGTCAGCAGCCGCACGCCGAGCGGGGCGAGCAGCGCGTCGTAGGCCTCGACGGCGAGCGAGGTGAGCGAGACCGATTTCTCGCGCACGCGGGCGATAGTAGCCTCCTCGATCAGCTCCAGCATGCCCTGCATCGGCAGCATGCCGAGCACCGGCGGGGTGCCGCTGAGGTACCGGCGCATGCCCGCCGCAGGCTCATAGCGATCCCCCATCGCGAAGACATCGGCCGCCCCCATCCACCCCTGCACAGGCTGCGGCGCGCGGGCCTGAAGATCGGCGCGCACATAGGCGAAGGCGGGGGATCCCGGTCCGCCGTTCAGATACTTGTAGGTGCAGCCCACCGCGAAATCGGCCCCGCTGGCGTCGAGCTCGACCGGTACCGCGCCGGCCGAGTGGCATAGATCCCAGAGCACGAGCGCACCGCGACGGTGGGCCTCCGCGGTGATGGCCCGCATATCAGCGATGGCCCCCGAGCGGTAGTCCACGTGGCTGAGCACCACGAGGGCGGTGCGCTCGGTGACCGCCGCGGCGAGGTCCTCCGCGGTGACCCCCTCGACCGGGTCGACGTCGAGGCGCGTGAGCCGCAGGCCGTGCGCCTCGGCCAACCCTTCGGCGACGAAGCGGTCGGTGGGGAAGTTCCCCGCCTCGATGACGATCTCGTCCCGGCCGGGCTGCGCCGCAATCCCGGCGCTCATCAGCTTGTAGAGCAGCACGGTGGTGGAGTCCGCGACCACCGTCTGCCCGGCCACGGCCCCCAGCGCGGCACGGGCGATGCGGTCGCCGAGCGCGAAGGGCAGCTCCATCCACTGCTCGTCCCAGGATCGGATCAGCCGCGATCCCCAGTCCTGCTCGACGAAGGCCCGTAAGCGCTGGGCGGTCTCGCGCAGCGGCCGCCCGAGGGAGTTGCCGTCGAGGTACGCGCTCACGCCGCGCGCGGGCTCGAAGCGGTCGACGAAGCCGGCCAGGGGGTCGTCGCGGTCGAGGAGGGCGGCACGGTCGAGGAGTTCTTGGGAGGTGACGGTCATGGGGGGCCTCTCAGCGGTGGAGATCTGCGGGGGTGAGGGGCCTCGCGGCCGCCGGGTCGAGGGTGTCGGGATCGTTCGGATCCTCGCACGGCACGAGCAGCAGCCGTGTGCCGGGGTCCAGCGGATCCGCCGGGGTGAGGGCTTCGAGCTGCTCGAGCGGGCCGAGGCCGGCGGCGGCGAGCGCCGCGAGCTCGCGGACGCTGAGGCCGAGCGGCACGGACCCGTTGCCCATATCGGTGCCGTAGCGCACGCGTCCACCCAGGAGGTGGAAGCGGGCGAGGTTGTCGAGGGCGGTCTCGTAGTCGGTGCCGTAGTCGCCCCAGCCGTGGATGTCGAGGGTGGAGATCCAGGTGGATCCTGCGGCGAGCTCTGCGAGCGCCGTATCGTCCAGTCGCTCCGAGAAGGGGGCGTGGGCGAAGATCCGGGCGCCTAGCCGGTGTGCACGCAGCGCTTCGCCCGGCCCCTCGGCGTGGGCCACGACCGGCAGTCCCACGGCGGCGGCCGCGGTGACGATGCCGCGGAAGAGTGCGTCGGTGAAGACCGGGCCGGCGTCGAGGTTGCTCGCAACCTTGACGCACGAGGCCCCGCGCGCCGCCAGCGCGGCGACCGCGGCAGCGGCCTCATGCGGCCCCCTGATCTCGATGAAGGATCCGGCGGGCGCCCACGACCGGTCGGAGGGGTAGCCGCCCGGCGGGGTGAGGAACGCCCCGGCGAAGTCGACGGCGAGCCCCGCCGGCGGCCTGCGGCTCAGTGCCTCGAGCGTCACGGGATCGCCGCCCAGGTCGACCACGCGGCCGAGGGCGCCGCCCGTGAGCGCGGCGGGGTCGATGAGCTGCAGATGCACATGCCAGTCGGTGAAGGCGCCGGTCACCACGCCCGCGCCGAGCTCGGGGCCGGCCCCGTCCTCGCTCGACACCGTCGGGTCGAGCCGGATCCGTCCGTTCGCGTCGACGCGGAGCGTGCCGCGGTGGAGCCGGCCCGCGGCGTCGAGGTAGTTCGCGCGCACGGTCACGCGCCGATGCGAGTCCGCACCGCGAAGAGCTCGGGGAAGAAGGTGAGCTCGAGCGCCCGCTGCAGGAAGCCCACCCCGCTCGAGCCGCCCGTGCCGGTCTTCATCCCGATGGTGCGGGTGACCACGCGCAGGTGCCGGAAGCGCCAGAACTGGAAGTTGTCCTCGAGATCGACGAGCTCTTCGCAGGCCTCGTAGAGGTCCCAGTGCCGCTCGGGCTGCTGGTAGATCTCGAGGATGACGTCGATGAGATCCTCGCTCATCACATAGGCCTGCGTCACATCGCGCTGCAGCACCTCCGCGGGCACCGGCAGGCCGCGCCTGGCCGCGAGCCGCAGGAACTCGTCGTACAGAGTGGGGCTGTGCAGCTCTGCGCTGAGCATCTCGTGGTTCTCGGGCTCGGCCTCGAAGACCTGCAGCATGCGCGCGTTCTTGTTGCCGAGGGCGAACTCGATGGCGCGGTACTGCACCGATTGGAAGCCCGAGGAGTTGCCGAGGCTGCCGCGGAACTGCGCGTACTCGGTCGGCGTGAGGGTCGCGAGCACCGACCACTGCTGGGTGAGCACCTCCTGGATGTGCTTGACGCGGGCGATGCGCTTGAGCGCCTCGCCGAGATTGTCGGCGCGCAGCAGCTCGCGGGCGCTGCGCAGTTCGTGCAGGGCGAGCTTCATCCACAGCTCGGAGGTCTGGTGCTGGATGATGAACAGCATCTCGTCGTGGTGCTCGGGCCGGCTCACCGGTTTCTGCGCGGAGAGCAGCGTCTCGAGGTCGAGGTAGCTGCCGTAGCTCATCTTCTCGCGCAGATCGGTGACGACGCCGTCCTCGATCTCGCGGGTATTGCGTTCGACGCTCATGGTGCAGCCTCCATCCGTGTCCCCAGAACATAACACATTACGGACGAGCGTTTCTATAGTTATGTACATGCGGGGATGCTCGGTGCTGCGGCGACGAGACCGGCTCCGGCGCGCGAACCGTTCGACGGTTGCCAAAGCAATTCGGGCGGATAAAGCCGGGATCCTGCGAAAAGGGCTGTGTCTGGCCGAATTGCTTTGGCAACCGTCGGCAGCTTGGGCAGGGGGTGGCGGGCGGGACGGGGCGGGCGGGCCCGAGGCCCGGCCCGCCCGATCAGCCCTCGGCGCCGAGGGAGCGCCGGGCGCGCCGCACCGCGAAGGCGGTGAGGATCAGCCCGCCGAGCCCCCACAGCACCAGCAGCCCCGCAGCGGCTCCCCCGCCAGAAGTCCCCATGGCGACCGCTTGGAAGCCCGAGAAGAGCGCGCCGATCGGGCTCGCATCACCGATCGCCTGCAGCACCGGCGGCGCCGTCGACACCACCCCGATGGCGAAGGCCACCACCAGCAGGGCGAAGGCGAGGAAGCGCCCGAATCCGCCCAGCAGCGCCGAGAGTCCCTGATTCACCAGCGAGAAGCTGATGCCCGCCAGCAGCGACAGCCCGAGGAAGCCCAGCCACTCGGCCGCACCGTAACCGAGCAGCGGTGGCAGCAGGAGACCCGCGATCACGCCCTGCGCGGCGCCGATCGCCACCGCCGGCAGTGCGCTGCGCAGCGTGATCCCGGCGACGCCGCGCGCCGCCTCGCGTGTGCGCCGCCACAGCGGGGCAAGCACGAGGAAGGAGGCGAGCGCCCCGGCCCAGAGCGCGATGCCCGCGAACAGCGGCACCCCGGAGGCGTTGAAGAGCTCGTCGCTGGACCCACTGGCCTCGACCGGTCGCACCGCGGTCCGGGCGAGCTTCTCCCGCTCCGCCTCGGTGTAGCTCGGGATCTCCTCGGCCGCGGTGCCGAGCCCCTCGGCGAGATCTCCCGCACCATCGGCCGCGCTGCGGGCGCCGCCCGCGAGCTGGGCCGCGCCGTCCGCGAGTGCGGGGGTGCCCGCAGCGAGAGCGCCCATGCCAGCCGCGTAGCTCTCGAGGCCGCTCGCCAGCTGCGCCTGCCCGTTCGCCGAGGCGCGCACGCCCGTCGCGAGTTGGGTGCCGCCGGCGATGAGCTGCCCGAGCTGGGCGTCGAGGCCGCCCACGCCGCCCAGCAACGCATCGAGCTGGGCGAGCAGCGTGTCGCGATCCACCCCCTCCGGCAGCGGCGTCGCGGGATCCGCGATCAGCGCGCGCAGCGCCTGCAGCTGCGCGACCATCTCGGGCGCCGTGGCCTGCAGCCCGCCGAGCGCCTGGTTGATGCCGCTGGTGTACGCCTCGACGCCGTCGGCGAGCTGCGCGCCGCCGGTGGCCGCCTGACGCGCGCCGGACGCGAGACCGGAGGCGCCGCTCGAGAGCTGCTGCACGCCGTTCGAGAGCTCCGCGGTGCCGCCCGCGAGCGAGTCTGCCCCGTCGGCGAGCTGCGCGATGCCGTCGGCGAGCGCGCTCGCGCCATCGGCGGCCTCCCCCATGCCGGTGCCGAGCTCGCTCATGCCGACGAAGATGCCGCCCACGAAGCTGCTGCCCAGCTGCGCGTTCAGCACGGTGGTCGCCGTGTTCACGACGATATTCGAGAGCGCCGCATCGAGCAGCCGGCCACGATCGCTCGTCTCGATGTCGATCGTGGCGGTCTCCGCCTCCGCAGGGCCGCGCGCGAATGAGGTGGCGGCCGAGGAGAAGTTCTCGGGAATGGTGACGACGGCGGTGTAGCGACCGTCGCCGAGGCCCGTTCCCGCGTCGTCCGCGTCGGTGAGCACCCAGGTGAAGCCGGCCTCCTCACCGCCGATCAGCTCAGCGGCCACCACCCGGCCGAGCGGGGTGAGCTGCCCGTCCACGGTCACCGGCTCGTCGAGGTTGACGACGGCGGCGGTGACGGTGTCGAGCCGATCGGTCGGGTTCCACAGCCCCCACAGCAGGATCCCGGCCGCGGTCAGCGGCACCAGCAGCAGACCGATCACGGTGCGCCAGGTGATGGCGCGGCCGCCGTGCAAACGGTTCAGCCTTGTGCTCATCGCGCACCTCCGGGCGAAGTCGTCAGTTCTCGGCCGCCGGCGGCCGCCTCGGCGAGGCCGTCGCCGGGGGCCACGAGCACGGTGCCGGCCGGCAGCACGGCCTCCGTCCAGTCGCGCACACCGAGCACCACGACGGTCGGTGCGAACCCTGCACGTTCCGCAAGCACCGCGCGGGCGGCCTCGGCCTGCTCCGCGGTGCGGAGGTTGCCGGTGGCGGCCCCCCAGGCCCGCAGGTCGAGCACCACCAGTCCGGGATCGTCGGCGAGGGCCTCGTCCAGCGACTCCGGCACGGCCCAGGCGGCACGCGCGCGCAGCGTCGCCGCGCGCTCCGGCAGCAGCAGACCGGTCACCTTCAGCAGCCCCGTCTTCATCGGGCCGCGTCCGCTGAGCACCGCGGCGAGCGGGGCCGAGATCGGATCGGCGGGATCCAGCCGCAGCGCCTGCCCAGGGGCGACGCGCAGATCCGGGATCTGCAGGCCGTGCGGCAGCACCAGACGCGAACTCGCGATACGCGCCTCGGGCTGATCCTCCGGCCAGTTCGCGTGCTCGAGCTCGCGCGCCAGCCCCTCGCCCTCCACATCGAAGGAGGGCAGCAGCCGATCCAGCCAACGCGGCATCCGCCACGCCCGATCGCCCAGCAGCTGCAGCACCGCGGGCACGAGGGTCATCCGCACCACGAAGGCGTCGACGAAGACGCCCACGGCGAGGCCCAGCGCGATCACCTTGATCGAGGGGTCTCCCTCGGGCACGAAGGCGGCGAAGACGGCGAACATGATGATGGCGGCGGCCGTCACGACTCGCGCCGAGCCCACGAAGCCGCGGCGGATCGCGGTGCGGCTGTCGGCGCCGTGCACCACCTCCTCGCGGATGCGCGAGACGAGGAACACCTCGTAGTCCATGGCGAGGCCGAAGAGCACGCCCATCAGGATGATCGGCATGAAGCTGAGCACGGGGCCGGCGTGGTGCACGTTCAGCAGATCCGCGAACCAGCCCCACTGGAACACCGCCACCACGGCGCCGAAGGCGGCCCCGACCGAGAGCAGATAGCCGAGGGTCGCCTTGATGGGCACCCAGACGCTGCGGAACACCATGGCGAGCAGGATCAGCGACAGCCCGACGACCAGGATGCCGAAGGGCAGCAGCGCCTCGAAGAGCAGCTGCGAGACGTCGATGCCGACGGCAGTGAAGCCGGTCACGGCGAGGCTCACGCCGTACTTCTCGAGCCATTCGTCGTGGTGCGCGCGCAGCTCGGCGACGAGATCGGCGGTGCTCTCGGCCTGCGGGCCCTCCTCGGGGACCACCTGGATGATGCCGGTGTCAGCGCCCTGATTGGGGGTGGCGAGCGGCACCTCGGCGACGCCGGGGATCGCCCGGACCTCCTCCGCGAGATCCTCCATCAGGCCGAGCGGATCGTCGCTGGTGATGATCGATCCGGTCAGCAGCAGCGGGCCGTTGGCGCCCTCGCCGAAGTGCTCGCCGGTGAGCTCGTAGGTGACGCGCGCGGGGTCGTGGGGCTCGAGGGTCTCGGCGCCCGGGAGGGCGAGGCGCAGGCTCGCCGCGGGGACCGCGGCGACGCCGAGGGCGACGAGCACGGCGATGATCGTCACCAGCGGCTTGGCCGTGACCCCCCGCACCCACGCGCCGAAGAAGCGCTCCGCCCGGCTGGGTTTGGCGGCTGCGGCGGCGGGCGCAGCGGCGGCGGCGGGCGCGGCGGGAGCGGAATCCACGCCCTCGGCGAGGCGAGCCAGCGCGCGGCGCTGCTTCCGCGGCAGGATCCTCTCCCCCGCCATCGCCAGCACCGCCGGCGTCAGCGTGACCGCGATCAGCACCGCGACCGCGACGCCGGCGGCCGCGGCGACGCCCAGTGAGGTGAGGAAGGGGATCCCTGCGACCGAGAGCCCCAGCAGGGCGATGATCACGGTGAGGCCGGCGAACACCACCGCGCTGCCGGAGGTCGCGGTGGATCTGGCGATGGACTCGCGCACCTCGAGTCCCGAGCGCAGCTGCTCCTGGTGACGGCTGACGATGAAGAGGGTGTAGTCGATGCCGACCGCGAGTCCCAGCATCAGCGCCAGCATCGGGGTGGTGGAGGTCATCTCGAGGAAGGCGGTGGTGAAGTAGATGCCCGCCACCGAGATGCCGACGCCCAGCAGCGCGATCAGAAGGGGCATGCCGGCGGCGAGGAGGGAACCGAGGGTGAAGATGAGCACGATGAAGGCGATGACGACGCCCAGCGCCTCGGTGACGCTGAAGCCGGGGATCGAGGTGGAGAAGACATCGCCGCCGTAGGAGACCTGGCTGCCCGCCGGCAGCGCCTCTTCGAGCTGGGCGGTGACGTCGATGATCCCCGCGGCCGTGGCCTCGGGCACATCGGACATGCTGGCCTGGATCTGAATGGTGATGAGCGCGGCGCCGGCGTCGTCGCTCAGGCCGCTGGCGGCGAGCTCCGCGAAGGGGGTGGAGACGCCGGTGACGTCGTCGAGCACGGCGAGCTCATCGGCGGCGTCGACGATCGCCTGGCGGTAGGGATCCGCATCCACCCGGGCACCGTCGGCGGCGACGACGATGATGCGCGCGCTCGAGCCGCTCACCTCGGGGAAGGTGCGGCTGAGCGTGTCGATGGCCGCCTGGGACTCGGTGCCGGGGATGGTGATCGGCGCATTCGCCCCCTGGGCGAACAGCGCGGCCCCGCCGCCGAGCAGGGCGAGGATCAGCACCCAGACGCCGAGCACGAGGAAGCGCGCGCGGGCGGCCCAGCGGCCGAGGGCGTAGAGCAGAGACGACATGGGATCCTTCGCGATCGGAGCCGCGCGGACGGTCGGTGCTTCGGCGGGAGAGCCCGGCACCGGGCCCCGTAGCACGGTTGATACAGTGATGTATCCGTTTCGATACACCAATGTATCCGCTCATGCTCCGAGATTCCTGGGTCCTCGGGAAGCGCGCCGGTACCGGCACGCACCGGTACCGGCACGCACCGATGCCCGGGCGCGCCGAAGGCGGGCACCCGCCCGGATGCCCGCCTTCGGTCGAAACGCTCTAGACGCCGCGAAGCGCCGCTGTCGCCGCCTCGTCGAGATTCCCCTCCTCGTCGACCACGACGCCGTAGTGCTCGCGCGCCGAATCCACCGAGACGTAGCCGAAGCGCACCTCCTGCGCCACGCGCTCCGCATCTCGGCGGCGCGGATCGCCGAAGCCGCCCCCTCCGCCGGCGAGCTCCCTGAAGACGGTCCCCGCCGGGATGCCCGTCACCAGGTCCTTGTTCAGCGGGCGCTCGGTCCTGCCGTCGGGATAGACGAACTCGATCATGTTCACCGCGCCCGGTAGGCCGCCACGCAACCCCTGCGCCGCGAACTCGAGCTCGTCACCGTCACCGAAGATGCTCGCTTGCACCCCGCCGGACATGACGCGGAAGCGCGACTCGACACCGAGGCCGCCGCGCCACTCGCCCGGCCCCGCCGAGTCGGTGGCGTACTCGAACTGCTCGACGAAGAGCGGCGTCATGATCTCGAACATCTCGGGATCCTGCGCGCCGAGCGCGCCGCCTGAGGCGATGAGCCCGATGTGGTCGAAGCCGTCCACTCCCTGGGTGCCCCCGCTGCCTCCCTTCGAGGAGTTGATGAGGATGTCGACGAAGGGCTCGCCTGTCGCCGTGTTCATACCGTTCATGATCGCGCACAGCAGCGGGTTCCAGCCGGCCGTGACCCGGTCGGGCAGGACATCCGCGAGCGCGGCCATGATCGCCGAGCAGATCTGATCCGACAGGTGGTTGCCGTAGCCCGACGCTGCCGGGTACTGGCAGTTGAGGAAGGACCCTTCGGGCACCGTGACGTCGATGCAGCGCATGATGCCGTCGTTATGCGGGATCTCCACCCCTGCGATCATGAAGAAGGTGACCATGACCGACGACAGCGTCACGGCGAGCGGTGCGTTCACGTAGCCCGGCGTCTGCGGGTCGGTGCCCGTGAAGTCGAAGGAGATGCGGCTCCCCTTCACCTCGATGCGCACCCGCAGCGTCATGCGACTGCCGGGGGTGATGCCGTCGTAGTTGACGACCCACGATTGCTCGTAGACGCCGTCCGGGATCAGCTCGACGACCTGAGCAGCCGTCGCCTCCGCCGCGTCGAGCATATGCTCGACGACCGCCTCAAATGTCGGAATGGAGTACCGGCCCACCAGCTGCTGGAGCTCACGCTCGCCCACGGTGCAGGCGCCGATCATGGCGCGCACATCGTGCTCGACCATGGCGAGGCGCACATTGCCGAAGATGAGGTCCCAGACGTCCTCGCGCACCTGGCCGCCCTCCATGATCTTGACGGCGGTGATGCGCAGCGCCTCCTGCCAGATCTCCGTGGCGTCCGGGTTGTAGCCGCCGGCGACCGCGCCGCCGACATCGGCCTGATGCGCGGTGATCATGGTCCAGGCGATGTGCTGGCCCTCGAAGAAGACCGGCTTCATGATCTTCCAGTCGGCGGGCTGGTTGCCGCCGGTGAAGGGATCGTTGTGGAGGATCACATCGCCCTCCGCGACTTTGCCGCGGAACTTCTGCGCCACATGCTGCATCGTGGGCGCCGCGGCGTAGCCGAGGATCGGGATGTACTCGGTCTGCTCGATGAGCGTGCCGTCCGCCGCGTAGATGCCGAGCGAGAAGTCGCGCCCCTCGACGAGCAGCGGGGAGCGGGCGCTGCGCTCGATCACGAGGCCCATGCGCTCGCCGATCGCGCGGATGCGGCTCGAGACGACCGACACCAGCACCGGGTTCAGTGCGGCGGCGTCGCGGGATGCGGTCTGCGTGTTCGTCATCGTTCACGTCCTTCCTGTGGGAGGTTCTCTCGGTCGAAGCCCTTCGCCACCATGAGATAGCTGCCCGAGCGGTGCAGCTCGACGTCGAAGTACTCGGGCACGAAGATCGTCGTGGTCGGCTCCTCGATGATCGCCGGCCCCTCGATGCGGTTCCCCGGGCTGAGCGCGGCTCCCTCGTAGACGGGGATCTCGACCTTCCTCCGCTCGGAGTGCAGGTAGGCGGCCCGCGTGCCCTTGGGCTTCTGGTTCGCGGGCGCGGCGTCGCTCACGAGGTCGAGGGAGATGCCTCCCCCGGCGCCCACCGCCTGCACGCGCAGGCTCATCAGCTCGACATCCTCGCCGGGCTGCGCGAAACCGTAGAGCTGCTCGTGGCTGGCGTGGAAGAGCTCCGCGACGCGGGAGATCCGCTCGGGGTGCGCCGGATCGATGTCCTCGACATCGAAGTTGACCGTCACCTCGTGGTGCTGCCCCGGATAGCGCACGTCGGCGGAGACGATATACGTCCGATCCGCTTCCGCGACGCCCTCGTCGGCGAGCAGCGCGTCACCCTCGCGGACCATCTCGTCCACGAGGCCCGCGGCGTGCGCGAGGTCGATCTCGGAGAGCCGGCTCGCGAAACCCCGCACGAAGTCGTGCCGCAGGTCCGCCACGAGCATGCCCGAGGCGCAGAGCACGGAGGAGAGGCGGGGGATGATCACAACGGGGATCTCGAGCTCGTGGGCGATCATACCCGCGTGGATCGGGCCGGCGCCGCCGGCGACCACCATCGGGAACTCGCGCGGATCGTAGCCCCGCTCCACCGAGACGTTCTTCGTACCTGCGCCCATCTGCAGGTTCACCAGCTCGTAGACGCCGGCGGCGGCCTCGAGCACGTCGATGCCGAGGGGCTCCGCCACCCGCGACCGCAGCGCCTCCTCGGAGAGGTCGGCGCGCAGCCGCTTGCGTCCGCCGAGGAAGTAGTCGGGGTCGAGGTAGCCGAGCACGATGTTCGCGTCGGTGACCGTCGGCTCGGTGCCACCCTGGTCGTAGGCGGCGGGGCCCGGCATCGCGCCGGCGCTCCGGGGCCCGACCTGCAGCATGTCGCCCTGGTCGATCCAGGCGATGGATCCGCCGCCCGAGCCGATCGTGTGCACATGGGTCGTGGGCAGCGCGATGACGTGACGGTTGATCTCGCCCTCGCGCGTGATCTGCACCTCTCCGCCGAGCACCAGGGAAGCGTCGAAGCTCGTACCGCCCATGTCGACGACGGTGCAGTTCTCCCACCCCTGGCGCCGCACGAACTCGTGCGCGGCGACGGGGCCCGCAGCCGGGCCTGACATGGTGATCGTGGCGGGCAGATGCGCGACGTTGGCGGGCTGGGTGATGCCGCCGTTCGACTGCATCACCATGAGGGTGCCCGCGAAGCCGCCCGCCGCGAGGCGGGAGATGATCTCGGCCATATAGCGCTCGACGATCGGCCCGAGGTAGGCGTTCATCACGGTCGTGCTCACCCGCGGGTAGAGCCGCACCTGAGGCAGCACCTCCGAGGAGACCGAGAGGAAAAGCTCGGGTGCGATCTCCTCGATGACCTCGCGGGCCCGGCGCTCATGCATCGGGTTCTTATAGGAGTGCATGAAGCAGACGGCGAGGGCCTGGACTCCGTCGTCGACGAGCCGCTGCACGGCGCCGCGCAGGGCGGCCTCATCGAGACCTGCGACCTCCTGACCCGAGACATCGATGCGCTCCGGCACGCCAAGGCGGCGATCCCGGGGCACGAGCGGCGGCGGCGCCGAGTACTTGTTGTCGTACAGGTGCTCGCGGCTGCGGATGCCGCGGCGCATCTCGAGAATGTCGCGCACGCCCTCCGTGGTGATGAGGCCGGTCGCCGCGCCCGAGCCCGTGAGCACCGCATTCGTCGCGACAGTGGTGCCGTGCACGATGAGGTCGATGCTGCCGAAGAACTGCTCGGCGCTCAGCCCTTCGAGCTCGGCCATCTCTCGGAGACCGGTCAGGATTCCCTCGGCCGGGTCGGACGGCACCGACGACGTCTTGTGCTGACGGCGGTACCCCTGGCCGCTCTCTGCGAGCACGAAGTCGGTGAAGGTGCCCCCGACGTCGACCCCTACGGTGTACCCCATGTTCAGACCGTCCTTTCGATACGGGTGAGCTGCTGGTCCAGCTGCGAGCCGCGCACCGCGGGGCCCTGTTCCTGGACGATATAGGTGTCGGCGATGCTGGCGCCAACAGTCTGCGCCCGATTCGTGAAGTTCGGGTGCATTGCGATGGTCATGCCGGGCACCAGCTCGGTGCTGTCGGTCTTCGTGATCACGGGGGTGTCATGGTCGACCCCGACCCCGTGGCCGTGCCAGATGCCGAACTCGACATCGCGGCCCGCGACCGTGCCCTCGAGCGCCGCGGCCACCTCCGAGGCGGCGGATCCGGCCACGAGCCGCTCGGCGGCGGCGGCGTGGCTGGCCAGGCACAACTCGGCCATCTCCCGCTTCGCGTCGCTCACGGTGCCCATCTCGTAGAGGCTCGCCTTCTCGACCCAGAAGCCGTTGGGGCCGGTGATCTCGGTGTAGACGCAAGCGAGGTCGCCGTCCCGCAGGGCAGTCTCGAAGGGCGGGGCGTTGAAGAACGGGTCACTGCTCACCATGATGAGCACCTCGCGGGCGCCGCGCGAGCGCACGGCGCGCTGCATATCCCCCCAGAGTTCCCAGCCGGTGACCCCGATGGCGGCGCGCTCCTCGAAAGCCCGCATGCCCGCATCGGCGATCGCGCAGGAGCGCAGCACCTCGGCCTGCTCCTCGGCGGATTTCACGGCCTTCGCCCGGCCGACCACCGCCGTCGCATCCTCGAGCCTGGTGTCGGGCAGCGCCGCGACGAAGTCCTCGTAGTCGCCCACGGGCACGATGTGCTTGAGGCCGACCATGCCGATCCTCCCGCGATCCAGCTTGTAGTCGACGAGCACCTGCGCCACCGCCGCGGGCAGATTGTCCTGCTTGCTGATGACATCGCCCTGACCCGCCACGCGGATATCGGTGAGATCGGTCGCCATCTTCGCGTACCAGGCGTCGGAGGAGGTCGGGGTGACGAGTACCGGCTGCTGACCCGGGATCACCACCGCGTAGGTGAGCCGCACCAGCGGGCAGTAGCCGACCACGTACTCGAGATAGCCGTACTGGGTCAGCAGACCGCGCCCTGCGACGATGAGGGCGTCGTAGCCCTCATCCTGCATCGCGTCCCACACCGTGGCGAGGCGTGCAGCCTGAAGCCTCGTCTTCGCTTCGCTTCGCTGGGAGGTCAGGATTCCATTCGACAATTGTTTTCCTTTCGTTGCAGACTCGTGGGGATCGGCGCCGCGCCGGCGGCCCGTCCGGGTGAAGAGCCCGTGCTGCGCCGTCTTCGGCGAGGGGTTGCTCTTGTGCTCGGCTCAGAGGTGCGTCATCGGCGATCCCCTAGGCGGTCCTGGCAGCGGCGGCCTTGCGCTTCCGGTTCGCGAAGGGGCTGCGCTGTCGGCGTTGGACGTGGTCGAGGTAGACGGCGATGATCAGGATCGCGCCGGTGATGGCTCCCTGCCAGAAATCCGGGGTGCCGGAGAGCGTGAGCCCGTTCTGGACCACGCCGAGCAGTAGGACCGCGATGACGGTGCCGCTGAGACCCCCTTGACCGCCGGAGAGGATCGTGCCGCCCAGGAGCACCGCCGCGATGACCTGCAGTTCCAGCCCCTGGCCCACCAGCGGGGACGCCGAGGTGAGTCGGCCCACCTGGATGAGCGCCGCGACCCCGGCGAGCAGACCGGTGACCAGATACACCGAGAACAGCACCCGGCTGACGCGGATGCCGGCGAGTCTGGCCGCCTCGGCGTTGGAGCCGACCGCGTAGATCTTGCGCCCCCAGCCGGTGTGGTTCAGGATCACGTAGCCGAGAACGACGACGACCGCTGCGATCAGCACGGGCATGGGGAGCCAGCCGAAGAGGGCTCCGTCGCCGAGGAAGAGCAGGACCGGAGCGCCGCTCATCTGGATCGCCGCCCCGTCCGAGGCGACGAGCGCCAGACTTCGATATCCGGACAGCGTGCCGAGCGTGACCACGAAGAACGACATGCCCACGATGCCGACGAGCACGCCGTTGATCGCGCCGAGGAGGGCGCCGAACAGCACGGTGAGCGGGATCACCAGCCAGATTGGCACTCCGCTGGTGTAGAGGATCCCGGCGGCGATGCCGGAGAGCGCCAGCGCCGAGCCGGCCGAGAGATCGGCGCCGCCGGTCAGCACCACCATGGTCATCCCGACCGCGAGGATCATGGGCACCGCCTGGAGACGGAGAATGTTCAGCATGTTCCCCGAGGTGAAGAAGACCGGTTGAAGGATCCCGAAGAGGGCGATGAGGAGGATCAGGACGATCAGGAGCGTGATCCGCGGATCGAAGATCAGTCTCCGGCCGCCGCGGGTCGTGAAGCTCACCGCTTTGGCCTTGGATCCGGCGGTCTCGAGGGGTGTGGTTCCCTGAAGGTTCATTCTGCTTCCACCTGTTCTGATGAGGAGAAGGCGAGGGCCGCGATGCGTTCCTCGCTGGCCGATGCACGGTCGAGCTCCCCTACGACATGCCCGTGCGAGAGGATCACGATCCGGTCGCAGAGCCCGAGCAGCTCGGGCAGCTCCGAGGAGACGACGAGCACGCCCATCCCCTGGGAGGCGGCCTGATCGATGAGGGTGTAGATCTCCGATTTGGCGCCGATGTCGACCCCGCGCGTCGGTTCGTCGAGCACCAGCACCTCCGGACGGCGCATGAGGGCGCGCGCGAGCAGGATCTTCTGCTGATTGCCGCCGGAGAGGCTCTCGATCGGTTCGGAGAGGCGACCGTATTTCGCGCCGACCGAGGCTGCGGCTCCCCGCGCCCGCTTCTCCTCGTTCTTGCGCGAGAGGAATCTGCGCGAGCGGGAACGGCTGGAGCTGTCGATGACGGTGAGGTTCTCGGTGATCGATCGGCCCGGCAGGACGCCTTGCGCCTTCCGGTTCTCTCCGACGTAGCCGATGCCGGCGGCGAGCGCATCGGCGGGATGCCGGAAGCGCATCTCCTTGCCGTGCAGCAGGATCCGTCCGGATGCCGGCCGCAGCGCCCCGCCGATGCACTGCGCGAGTGTGGAGCGGCCCGATCCGACCAGACCGGCGATACCGACGATCTCCCCGCTGTTGACGGTGAGCGAGGCGTTCTTCAGCCCCCGCCCCGCCTGCAGCCCCTCCACCGCGAGCACCTCGCGGCCGTCGGAGCGCCTGGAGTTCGCGGGGAAGATCTCCTTGAGCTCCCGGCCGACCAGCATGCGCACGACCTCGTCGTCGCTGACCTCGTCGATCATGGCCGAACCGCT
This sequence comes from Leucobacter sp., assembly GCA_048516985.1. Lineage (GTDB taxonomy): Bacteria > Actinomycetota > Actinomycetes > Actinomycetales > Microbacteriaceae > Leucobacter. Next base: position 337,108 of record CP183188.1, read on the forward strand.
CACCACGCCGTCGCGGAGCACCACGATGCGATCCGCCACCTGGCGCATCTCGCGCATGCGGTGCGAGATGAAGACGATCGACATCCCCTCGTCGCGCAGCGAGCGCACGGTCGAGAGCACATGATCGGTCTCGCTCTCCGAGAGCGAGCTCGTGGCCTCGTCGAGGAGCATCACCCGGGGGCCCCGCGCCAGCACGCAGGCGATCGCCACCAGCTGCTGGACGTTGACGGGGAGGTCACCGAGGACGGCGCGCGGATTGACCTCGATCTGGAGCAGGTCCATCACCTCGCGCGCGCGGCGACGCACCTCCGGCCAGTCGATCAATCCCGCTGCCATCCGACGGCGGGGGAGCGCCCCGAGAAGGATGTTCTCCCCCACCGTCAGATGCGTAGCGACCGCGAGCTCCTGTTCGACCAGACCGATTCCGGCGGCCACGGCGTCCGTGGGACTGTGGAACTGCACCGGCTCGCCATCGATGAGGATCCTCCCCTCGTCGGGCTGGATGTGCCCGGCGAGGATCTTCATCATCGTCGACTTCCCGGAGCCGTTCTCACCGGCCAATGCGAGCACCTCGCCCTTCCGGATGGTCAGGCTGACCTCCGAGAGCGCGGTGACGCCCGGATAGTGCTTCGAAATCCCGTCGATCTCGATCATGCGCTGGTCGCTTTCTCAGAAACTCGGGTCAGTCGATCGAGACGCCCTCGAACTCACCCTTGCGGATCAGCTCGATGCGCTCCTCCCAAGGGACGAAGTCGTCGATGTTCTCGGCGGTGAGGATCGCGCTGACGACCTCGTAGTGGTGGCCGATCGCCTCACCGTTCATCACCGAAGCGATGATGAGACGGCCCAGCAGCTGACCCTCGTCGGGCGCCCGGTAATCCCAGGTGGCGTCGATGGTGCCGTCGCGCACCGCGTCGATGCCGTCCTGGCTCGCGTTGAACCCGGTGATCACGACCTGGTCGCGCTTGCCCGCAGCCGTCGCAGCGGCTGCGGCACCCACCGCGCTCGGATCGTTGTAGGCGAAGATGGCGCGCAGATCCGGGTACTGGGTCAGCATCGCATCCGCGAGGGGCCTGGCGCCGGCCGCGTCATCGCTCGGGTTGCCCACGGCGCCCACGAACTCCAGATTCGGGCGGGACTCGATCTCGGCCTCGAATTCGTCGACGAAGTACATGATCTGGGCGACCGGTGCCGCGATGGTGATCGCACCGACCTGCCCGTCGCCGTCGATGCGCTCGTCGATGAACGCGGCGACCTCGTCGGCGGGACGGGCCGTGCGAACCTGAGCGCGGAAGGGCGCGAGCTCTTCGGCGGTGATGCCGCCGCCCACGGTCGCGTCGTTGGCGAAGAGCGGGATGCCCGCGTCGTCGGCGCGCTGCAGCGCATTGCCGAGCGTGGGGAAGTCGAGCGGGATCACCACGATCGCGTCGACGCCGCGATTGACGAAGGTGTCGATGTCGGCGATCTGCTTATCGATGTCGAGCTGGGCGTCGGCGGTGATGAGTTCGCCGCCGACGGTCTCGAGCTCTGCGCGCAGTCCCTCGACGATGGCCTGCAGCGTCGAGTTCTGGCCTGCGGCGACGCTGATGCCGACCGTGAAGGTCTCGCCGCCGGTGTCGGCGCCGTCATCCGACTGCGGGCTGCTGCAGCCGACGAAGGCGCCCGCCGCCAGCAGTGCGGCCGCGCCCAGGGCGGTCCCCTTGGTGATCTTTCTCGTGAGTTTCATTTCTCTTCCATTTCTCGTGCGATATGGGGTGGTACGCCGGCGGACATCTTCATCCGCGGTCGACGCTGTGGAGGTGGGTGTAGCCGGGATGCCGCTCGTTCAGCCGCGGCCCCGCAGGGGAGCCGGTGGCGGTGGCGAGCTTCTCCCGGAAGGTGCCGGGTGCGTACTCGGTCTGCATCAGCCCGCGCCGCTGCAGAACCGGGACGACGTGGTCGAGGAAGTCGTAGGTGTCGTCGGGCCCCGTGATGCTGTTGACGTTGAAGCCGTGGATGCCCGCCTCCTGCCAGCGCTCGATCTCATCGGCGATCTGCTCCGGGGTGCCGACGGTGCGGGTACCGGTCAGGGTGGTGACGAGCTCGCGGAAGGTCCACCCCTTGTCGGGGGCCGCGTCGATGAGGGCGCGGATGTGCCCCTGCACGGCATTGGTCTCGAGTTCGCCGATGGGCGAGTCGAGGTCGATCTCCGAGAGATCGGTCCCGATCGTCGAGCTGAAGAAGGCGAGGCTCGCGTCGCTGCTGAGGTACTCGTCGGCCTCGGCGCTCTTGCGCCTCGCCTCCTCCTCGGTCGAGCCGACGATGAAGGTCTTGAAGACGAGGAAGGCGAGGTCGTCCTCGTCGCGTCCGGCGACGCGCAGCCGGCGACGCATGTCCTGCACCACCTTGGCCGCGGCCTCCACGCTGTGCGGGTGGAGGAACATGCCCTCGGCGTTGCGCGCGGCGAAGCTGCGGCCGTCCTCCGAGGTGCCCGCCTGGAACAGCACGGGGACGCGCTGGGCCGAGGGCTCGTTGGTGTGGATGCCGGGCACCCGGTAGTACCTGCCCTCGTGCGCGATGGGGTGCACCCGGCTCGGCTCGGCGTAGACCCGCCGTTCGAGATCCCGGACGACGGCCCCGTCCTCCCAGGATCCCTGGAGCAGTTTGTAGAGCACCGTGACGTACTCCTCGGCCTGCTCGTAGCGAGCACCGTGATCCGCGACCTCCTCATGGCCGAAGTTGCGCCAGGCCGAGGGCTGGAAGGAGGTCACGATGTTCCAGCCGATGCGGCCGCGGGTGAGGTGATCGAGCGTCGAGAGCCGCCGCGCGAACGAGTAGGGATGATCCTGGATCACATTCGAGCTGAAGGCGAAGCCGAGATCCGTGGTCGAGCTCGCGAGCGCCGCGGTCAGGGAAAGCGGGTCGCCGAGCGGGAACTGCGTGGCCTCGCGCACCGCGGTCTCGTAGGAGTTCTCGTAGACGTCGTGCACGCCGCTGTGATCCGCCCAGAAGAAGGCGTCGAAGCGCGCCTCCTCCAGTGCCCGGGCCAGCTTGATCCAGTGGTCGAGGTTCAGGTAGTCGAAGTCTCGCGCGCGCGGGTGATTCCACTGCGCCCCGGCCGGACCGGCAGGCGCGAAGCTGGTGAAATGCGTGAACAGCATTCGCCTCGACCTCTCGGTCATGATTCGCTCCTTCGCATCGGAAGATCAGTGGGGGGTGCGCTTCCTTACGAAAAATTAGCCTCGGGCACGCACCGTCCCACAGCCCCTGTGTCGAGATTTCGCCTGCCGGAACATGCCCCCGGCGGACGTTTCACAGGAGTATCGCTTCGGTGTTCTCCACCCCCAGCACGGCCTTTCCGTAGACCTCGAGGCTCTGCGTGGGAGACACATAGCCGTGACGCGCCACCACCGCCTGATCGCGCCAGAAGCGCTGCAGGGGGTTCGAGTCCGCGAAGGCGGAGGCGCCGGCGACCGAGAGCAGGATACGGATGGCCTCGGTCACGTTCTCGACCGCCCAGCCCACATCGCCGCGCACTCGGGCGCGCGGCAGATAGTCCACGGGCGCTTCGGGATCGACCGCATCGAGATACGCTCCGGCGCGCTCGGCGAAGCAGTCGGCGGTGTCGAGCATCTGCGCGGCCCGTGCCACGTCGAGCTGCAGGGGGACCCACTCCGACTTCCGTGGGATCGCCGTATAGGCCACTCCGCGCGTGCCCGCCTCGTTCACCACCGCCTCGAGGATCGCTCTACCGAGACCGAGCTGCGGCCCCAGCAGCGCGAGGGGCACCGAGGCCGCCCGATAGACGCGCTCCTGACCCGGGGCACTCTGCGCCGCAGACTTCCCCGAGGTCTCGATCAGGCGGTGGTCCGGAACGAAGGCCTCCTCGGCGATCAGCAGGTTGCTGCCGGAGGATCGCATTCCCGCCACGCGCCAGACATCTTCGATCCAGTAGTCCGAGGAGGGGATGAGCACCTGCGCCTCTCCGATCGCAGCACCGCGCTCATCCTGCAACTTGGCTGCGAGCAGGGCCCATCGGGCGTGCCAGGAGCCCGAGTTGTAAGCCCACTCGCCGGTGACGAGATACCCGCCCCGGACGCGTCGCGCCGTCCCGGTCGGCGCGACGACCGCGGAAACCGGGGTGCTCGGGTCTGCGGCGAAGATCTCGTCCTGCGCTCGCTCGGAGAAATGTCTCGTGTACCAGGCCCCGGAGTTCAGCAGGGAGATCACCCACGCCGTCCCGCCGTCGGCCATGCCGATCTCACGACCGACCCGCATCGCAGCAAGATGGCCGAGGTCCAGTCCGCCGTACCGCTTCGGAACGGATACCAGCAGGGCCCCCGCCCGTGTGAGCGTCGCGATGGACTCCTCGGGGACTTGGCGATCCTGCTCCCCCTGCGCGCCGTACTCGCGCAGCGTCGGCCGCAGCCGAGCGATCCTCGCCAGGAGCTCATTGAGCCCGGTCTCCGAGACCGGCGACGAGCCGTCGGCGGTCGATGTAGCGCTGTTGCCCATTGTTCGAGTCCCTCCGTCGCGACGCGGACCGGCATCCCCTCCGGGATGCGGTATGCCGCTGAGTGGCGAGACTAAATGAGCGCTCGACAGCGCCGCACGCACCCGTGCAGGAGTTCCGCTGGCCGAAACGCGAGTCGCGAAGCTCGGGCCTGTCAGCCCTCGCTGAAGAACTGACGTTCGACGTGCAGCCGGGTGAGATCCTTCTCCGCCCGCTTGCGGGAGCTCTCGAGGGCGTCGAAGAGTCTGGAGAGATTCGAGCGGTCGAATCTCCGATTCGGCACCGCCAGTCCGATGCCGAGCGCTGGGCGGTTCCAGGGATCGTGGATGCAGATTCCCAGACCGCTGGTGCCCTGCATGGCCTCCTCGACGGTCGTCTCGAAGCCTTCCTTTCGAATGGAGGACAGCCGCCGCTTGAGCGCCGAGATCGTGGTGATCTTCGCATCGCGCCAGGGCAGGAACCCGCGCTTGTGGATGTGCTGGACCTTCTCGTTCGGGAGTTCCGACAGCAGTGCGCGACCGCTGGCCGTCGTATAGGCGGGAATGCGGGACAGCGCGTCGTGCTGCACAGAATCGGATGCCGCTCCCTGCACCGAGTAGACCAGATGGAGCAGGGAGCCGCGACGGGTCCAGACGTGGATGGTCTCGCCGATGTTCTCCCTGAGATCCATGATCACCGGCCAGACCGCGGTCTTGAAATCCTCCTGGGTCAAGGGCCGGGGCTTCAAGGCCGAGAGCTCGATGCCCGCCCGATAGCGACGGTCACCGGTCTGCGTCGCGAAGCCCTCGAGCTTGAGGGTGGTGAGCAGCCGGTGGGCGCTCGCGGGGGCGACCCCGAGGATCTCCGACGCCTGTTTGACGGCGAGGCTCTCACCGCTCTGCAGCGCCTTGAGCAATTGCAGGGCGCGGCGCACGGAGTCCAGTCCCGAATCCGTGTGGGAGAGCTCCTCCGTGCTCTCCTTCGCTTTCACCGTTCCGGTGGTGGTGGCGGCGCGAGGAGCGGTCTCGGCGGACGGGGTCATCTCTCCTCCAATCACTGGATCGCGCGAAGCGGACGCGATGATCGTCATCAGAATAAGTCATGAAGTGTGACTGAACAATAGCTATATGTTTCATGACGATAAACTTCCGGGAACGGTTTCGCACACCCTTGTTGTCCGCCCTCGCCTGCCCGGCTCCACGCGCATGGGAGGATAGGGCCATGTTGAGTGACGCCGAAGCCAACTCCCCGCCCAGCGCGCGGCGACAGGCGACCCGCGAGCGACTGCTGGACGCGGCGACCGAGGTGTTCGCGGAACTCGGCCTGCAAGGCGCCTCCGTCGAGGCGATCTGCGCGCGCGCCGGTTTCACCCGTGGCGCCTTCTACTCGAACTTCGAGAGCAAGGAGGAGCTGTTCCGCGAGCTCCTCGAGCGCGAGTTCGCCGAGCGCGCCCGGTACCTCGAGGAGAAGGCGCTGGAGCTCGAGCCGATGCTGCGCGGGCGCGGGCCGCAGCTCGATCCTCCCGAGGCGGCGCAGTGCATCGCCGAGTTCCTCGCCCCGGCGACCGAGGCCACCGCGTGGTTCGTACTGGAGACCGAGTTCCTGCTGCTGGCGATGCGGGACCCGTCGATCGCCCCCGGCCACCACGAGCTCACGGACCGCTTCTACGCGGGCATCTCCGGGGTGGTGGAGCGCGTGGTCGCGGCGGCGGGGCGGCGCTTCACCCTGCCCATCGAGCACGCGATCCCGGTGCTCGGCGAGGTCTACCAGCGGGCGCTGCGCACCTCGGTGCTGGCGGGGGCCCACGCCCCGGGCGGCCTGGACGAACTCGGCGACCGCCTGGCCGAGCTGCTCTTCGCGATCACGGAGCAGACCGCGAGCGAGTGAGGCGGTCAGTTCCGCGCGAGGCGACGCTCGATCCGGAGCACGGCAGCCGCCAGTGCGGAGGCGTCGACCGGCCCGGGGACGTTCGCGATATGCGGGGCGGTCAGCGTCGCGACACGATGGTGTCGACCACCTCGGGCAAGGCTTCGACGCCGAAGGCCCGCAGCGAATCGGGCAGCCCCATCTCTCGCAGGAATCCCGCGATATCCTCCAACACCTCGTCAGGCTCCTCGGCGAGTGCCAGCTGCAGCATCAGGCCGTAGGCGACGTGCTCGCCGTGGAGGTGCGCCGCAGCGGTCGGAACCGCCATGAGTCCGCGAGTGGCCGCGTGGGCGCTCCCCGCACCGTCCAGGGATCGGCCGGCGCGTTCGGCCTGCACCGGATGCATGAACGAGTCGATAAGCACCGCGACCCGATCGCCCAGATGACCGGTGATGGCACCGACCTGGTCGATCGCCCCCGGTCCCTGGACGTAGCGAGCGGCCGATCCGAATACGCGGAGCTCACTCACCCGAGACTCCCGCCTCGGACTCCAGCACGCCCGGGTACGCATCCGCGGGGGCGCCGTGCGCCATGTATGCGCCGACGACGGGCAGGATCGTGCCGCTGATGAAGGCCGCCCGATCCGAGGCGAGGAAGGTCAAGGCCTCCGCGACATCGATGCTCGTTCCCATCCGTCCCGTGGGCGAGCGCCGGATGATGGTGTCGAGATCCAGTTTCCCCGTACTCACCAACGATGCCTGCTTCGGAGCGCCCGTCTACAATCCGATCTCCCGACGGCTCTAGGGAGTCATCACGCCGACCACTCTGGTAAAAGACGTAAGCCCGCTGCTGTCCGGTCTGATCAATCACTCCGCCCGGGCGATCGGGGAGCGCATGCTCGATCTCTCCAGCAGCCGGGAGCGCGTTCTGCTCGAGAAGTTCCTGATCGCGTCCAGGCAGAGCAAGAAAACCGCGGTCGTCGGCGGCGACATCCTCCTGGAGAGCCCCGGAGCATCGGAGCACCTGCGCAACATCAATCAGCACGTGCTCTGGGCGACGATCTCCGAGAGCATCACCGCCCGGCATCCGCGGCGTGTGCTGCACTTCCCCACCGAGACCTCGGTCGTGGAGGTGCTGTGCTCCGCCGTGGTCTTCAACGATCAGGTGATCGGGGCGATCATCGAGGTGCTCGACGCACCCGAGAACCATGACAAGGCCGGAGAGTCGGTGACCGGCGGGCACACCGCCACGGAGTGGGTCCCGCTGGCCAAGGCGCTTCCCGGCACCAGCCCGGCCTGGGTCTCCGTCCTCGACCAGGCCGAGGCCGCGATGAAGGCGAAGATCCCGGTCGTCGTCTTCGGTGCGCCCGGCTCCGGCAAGACGACGCTGCTGCTGAACATGCTCGAGCGCACCTCTCCCGATCAGCGCCCCCTCGTCCTCGACGCCGTCGCGGCCGAGGGCAACGCCGATGCCTGGGTCACGACGCTGCAGCAGGGCCTCGCCGAGGAGATGCCCCTGGTCATCAAGCACATCAACACGCTCGATGACGGCACGGCCCGGCGCACCGCGGAGACGGTCCTCAGCCACCCCCGGTTTCTGGAACAAGGTCTGCTGCACGGGACCTCGAGCGCCCAGGGCCTGCATCTGACCTCCGAGGGGGCATCAGGCGCTGCTCGACGTGCTCGCCGTCGGACGTCTGCACGCTCCGAACCTCCGCGAGCGCAAGCAGGACTTCCGCGCCCTGCTGAAGCTCCTCGAACTGCGCTTCGCCCCGACGATGACGATCAGTTCCACCCAGGGTGCGTTCAATGCGCTCGCCCGCGCACCGTGGCCCGGGAATCTGCGGCAGCTCGAGTCGGTGATGCGCGGCGTCTTCGCCCTCGAACGGAGCTCGGAGATCAGCATCGATCAGCTCCCTCCCTCCATCGCCGAGTACGCGGCGCGGCGGGATCTCACGATGCTCGAGCAGATCGAAGTGGACGGAATCGTGAACGCGCTGATCCGGTGCGGCGGCAACAAGGTCGTCGCCGCCGAGATGCTCGGGATCTCCCGCTCGACCCTCTACCGCAAGATGAGCACCTACAAGCTCGACGCGGAGCGGTTCTGCTTCTGAACAGTCACCGCTCCACCCGCCGGAGGGAGCAAGTAGGATGATCGACGTGCTGCTCTCAGACCGCGACATCCGCTCCGAGCTCGAATCCGAGCGCATCCGTCTCTCGCCGAGCGAGCCGGAGATGGTGCAGCCCTCGAGCGTCGACGTGCGCCTCGACCGCTACTTCCGGCTCTTCGACAATCACAAGTACCCGGTGATCGACCCGGCCGAGGAGCAGCCCGAGCTCACCCGCCTCATCGAGGTGGATCCCGGGGAGGGCTTCATCCTGCACCCGGGCGAGTTCGTGCTGGGATCCACCTATGAGCAGGTGAGCCTGCCCGACGACATCGCCGCCCGCCTCGAGGGGAAGAGCTCCCTCGGGCGGCTGGGTCTTCTCACCCACTCGACCGCGGGCTTCATCGACCCGGGTTTCGAGGGGCACGTCACCCTCGAGCTCTCGAATGTGGCGACCCTGCCGATCCGCCTCTGGCCCGGCATGAAGATCGGGCAGCTGTGCTTCTTCCGGCTCTCCTCCCCCGCGGAGCGGCCCTACGGCGCGGGAGCGACCTTCTCGCGCTACCTCGGTCAGCGCGGCCCCACCGCCTCGCGCTCCCACCTCAACTTCCATCGCGCCGATGTGACCATCACGGACGACGGCGCGCTCGGCGGCTGAGGGCGAGGCCTCGCACCAGATTCTTCGTCTTCTTCGCCGAGATCCGGTTTCGCCGAGATCCGCCAGAATGCTGGTGATACGCCGTAGGCGGAGCACTTTGAGAGATCTCGGTGAGAGCACCGGGAGGTGACGGCGGTCGGGACAGGTCCACGGAGGTGTTTCGCAGGAGCAGAAGATCCCGGCCTGCGGCCCGCAACCCCGCGGATCGGGGTCACCCGCGCTGCGGCTGGCCCTGATCGATCCGCGCCCTACTGCCGGGCGGCCTTCGTGTCGCGCTCGGCATGCCTCGAGAGCATCTCGTTGTACGCCGCCAGCTCCGCCTCGCCCGAGCGCTCGGCGGCGCGATCCCTGCGCTTCTGCTCCTTGTCGTCGTTGCGCGACCACTGCACCGCGACGATCAGCGCCAGCGCCAGGGTCGGCAGCTCCCCGATGCCCCAGGCGATGCCGCCGCCCGCGTTCTGATCCTCCAGCGGCGTCGCGCCCCAGGTGCGCCCCATCGCCCCGAACCAGTCGGCGAGCATCAGCGCGTCGCCCGTCATCAGCGTCACGCCGAAGAAGGCGTGGGAGGCCATGGTCGCGAAGAGGGTGACGATGCGCAACGGGTACGGGAACCGGTAGGGCACCGGGTCGATCCCGATCATCGACAGCGAGAAGAGGTATCCCGAGATGAGGAAGTGCACGATCATCCACTGGTGCCCGAGGTGGCTCTCCATGGCCCAGCGGAAGATCGGGGTGAAGTAGAACACCCACAGCGAGCCCGCGAACACGACGGCGGCGACCGCCGGATGCGTGATGACCTTCGAGAACGGCGTCTGCACGGCCCAGAGGATCCACTCCCGGCCGCCCCAGGATCCGTCCCGCCGCTTCTCCACCGCGCGCAGCGCCAACGTCACCGGGGCGCCGAGCACGAGGACCAGCGGGATCAGCATCGTCAGCATCATGTGCCCGAGCATGTGCACGCTGAAGAGGTACTGCTCGTACGCATTGAAAGCGCCGTTGGTCGTGTAGAAGAGCAGGGCGAGACCGGTGATCCACGCGATGGTGCGCCCGATGGGCCAGCGGTCGCCACGGCGGTGCAGCCGGACCGCGCCGGCCAGATAGACGAGCGCGCCGAAGAGGCACACCAGGGTCCAGAGGAGATCGGGCTTCCACGCGGTGATGTAGGACAGCGGGGTGAGCTCCGGCGGCAGCGGATCGCCGGTGAGCCACTCGGCGGGCGGCACCGTGAGACTCCCTGAGTCCCGCGCGGACTCCTGCGCGACGGGGGTCGCGGTGCGGCCGAGCGCCGCGGCGAGCCCGCTGGCCACCCCCATCACCGCCAGCTCGACCACCACCAACCAGGCGAAGATCCGGCCCCCGCCCGGCCCGGGAATGCGCGGGATCGCGTAGCGCCTCCACAGCGCCCCCAGCACGCCGAGCACGAGAAGCGCCCCGGCCTTCAGCAGCACGATCCGGCCGTAGCCGGTGCCGAAGAGCGCGTCGACGCCGCCGATGCGCAGGGCGGCGCTCGCGACCCCCGAGGCGGCGACGCCGATGAAGGCGAGCAGGGCGAGCGTGCTGTAGCGGGCGACGATCGTCGTCAACCGGCTGCGATCCCACCCCTCCCGCTCGCGCGGGGCGGATCGCGGCTGCCGCTTCGCGGAGCCTGGGCCCGGCCGCGGCGAGCGCTCCGCCCGGGGCAGCACCCAGGCGAGGAACACCACGGTGATCAGGCCGCCCAGCCACACGGCGGCGCCGACCAGGTGCACCAGCAGCGCGTTCACCGCCTGCGCGTGACCGGATGCCCCCGCCGCGTGACCCTGCTGGGCGAGCGGCAGCAGGGTGAGCAGCGCGGCGGCGAGCACGAGCAGCACCCAGCGCCGATCGCGCACCGCGAAGCACAGCACCGTGGTCACGGCGGCCAGCAGCAGCTGGAGCAGCCAGAGCTGGCCGAGCTCGATCTCGGTGACGAACTGGGCGAGACCCGCGCCGAAGGCGGCATCGCCCGAGAAGGTCAGTCCGGTGACGTCGAGGTAGGTGAGGATCAGCGTCGCCGCGCTGGCCACGGTGACCACTGCGGCGCTCGCCGCCGCGAGATCCATCGTCAGACGGCCCTCGGGTCGCGAGGTGTCGAGCGCCCACACCGTCATCACCAGCGAGCCGATGAGGCCGGCGAGACCGAGGTTCACGAGCGTGCGGGCGATCGGCAGGCCGTAGCGCACCGCGGCGCCGGGGTCGAGCAGCGTGCGCGGGGCGGCTGCACCGCCGATCGCGAGTCCGGCCAGCAGCGCGGCGAGGGCGACCACGATCAGCGCAGCGGGCGCGAGGACGCGGAGGGATCTTGGCATCGTGCCTCTAGCCTACGCCTCCGGGCGGTGCGGACCCTCGGAGCGTCCGAGGGTCCGCACCCGGGCGGCCGCGCGCCTCAGCTCGCCGAGAGCGCGCCCGGCAGCCAGGCCCCGCCGGTCCGCGCGTCGGCGGTCCCCTCCTCGGCGCGGGCCCGCTCGAAGAGCGCGTCGCGCGCGTCCACTGCGCGCCTGCGGATCGCCTCGAGATCGTCGCGCAGCAGCACGCCGTCCCGCTTGACCGTGTTGCCGGCGACCAGCACGGTGTCGACCATGCCGATATTGCCGGAGTAGACGATCGCGCCGACCGGGTTGTTGAAGGGGGTCGTGCCGAGCCCGGAGGTCGACAGCAGTGCGAGGTCCGCCTGCTTGCCGACGCTGACGCTGCCGATGCGATCGCCCTGCCCGGTGGCGACGGCTCCCTGCACGGTGGCGAAGTCCAGCACATCGCTGCAGCGCAGCTTCACGCCGACCTGCCCGTCGGCGTTGTCGGTCTGAGCGTTGTCGAGCGCGCGCTGCAGCGAGATGGTCGTCTTCATCGCGCTGAACATATCGCCGGAGGTGGAGGAGCAGACGTCGATGGACAGGCTGGGTCGTACTCCGGCCTCCAGCAGACGTCCGGTCGCCGGCCAGCCGTGGCCCATCTGCGATTCGATGTCGGCCGACACGCTCGCGGTGCCGCCGGTGTCGGCGATGATCCTGAGCTCCTCGTCGGAGAGGGTGTTGCAGTGCACATAGGTGACATCCGGCCCCGTCAGCCCGTGCTCGTGCATGAAGCGGACCGGCCCGCTTCTGCCCCACTCGCCGTCGCCGACGTGCACGGTGATGCGTACGCCGAGCTCGCGGGCGAGCTGCCAGTCGTCGAGGGTGGCCTGACCGGGCGCGAACTGGGGGCCGCGGGCCGCGAAGGCGAGCGTCAGCAGGCCGCTCGAGTCGCCGCCGCCGAAGTGCTCCCGCTGGATGCGCAGCACATCGCGGGTGTGCCGCACCTCGTTCGGCACCGCCCACATGGTGGCGCCGCCGCCGTGGGCGAAGACGGCGCGCAGCCCCGAGTCGCGCAGGCCCGCGATCGCCGCATCGGCGTGCGCGGGGGTCTCGAGGTTGTGGCTCCAGTCGACCAGGGTGGTGACGCCGGCGTTCAACGCTTCGAGGGCGCCGAGCAGATTCGCGACCTCCGTGTCCTCCGGTCGATAGTGCTTGCTGAGGCCGAAGTGGATGCCGGTGAAGTACTGCCCGAGGGTCCAGTCGGTCGCGAGGTGGCGCACGAGGGACTGCCAGGTGTGCCGGTGGGTGTCGACGAATCCCGGGATCAGCAGCTTGCCGGCGGCGTCGATCTCGAGCGCGTCGGCCACGACGAGGCGGTGCCCGATCTCGGCGATCACGCCGTCGACGATGAGCACATCGGCGTCGCGCAGTTCGCCGAGATCGGGATCCTGCGTGAGCACCTGCGCGCCGCGGATCACGGTTCGGCCGCGGTGGGGTTTCTGGGTCATGGTGTCTCCTCGACTTCGGGAGAGGCGGCGGATCCGCCGCCTCTCCTCCTGGGGTTACGGAAGATCGCTCGCCAGAGCGGGATTCGCCAGCAGATCCTGCGCGACATTGCGCGAGAGCGCGTCGCGGAGCATCACGAAGCGGTGCGTGGTCCCCTGCGCGAGGTCGCGGAACTGCCGCTCGAAGCGCTCGGTGCGCTCGATGCTCGAGGCGCCGATGTTGCGGAAGAGATACTCCTCCGCCACCTCCCAGGCGAGGATCATCGCCTCGCGGGCGATGGCAGAGATGCGGTGGTCGTCGGCCTCGCGGTACTCCGCCTCGCCCGCGGCGACGCGCGTGCAGAGCTCGAGGTGCTCGTCGGCGACCGCGAGGATCGCCGCGCGGGCCATCCGCAGCTTCGAGTAGGCCAGGCCGTAGTAGCGCTGGTAGTCCGGGTCGTCGCGGCGCAGATCGAAGGGCGGGTGAGAGACGCGCTTCTCCTCCATCTGGTGGGCGAACTCGTCGAGCGCGCCGAAGGCTCCGCCGATCGCGGCCGAGGCGATCGACATCTGGAAGATGACGAAGTGGCGGCCGGCGTAGAGCGGATTGCCCGTGAGGTGCCAGCCGGGCGAGCCCTCGGGGTTCACGTAGTCGACCATGTTCGCGTCCTCGATGAGGAGCTCGTGCGGGATGACGCCGCCGTCGAAGCGCACGGTGTTCGATCCGGTCGAGCGCAGGCCGAGGGTGCGACCCCAGTCGTCGTCGATCGACCAGGAGTCGCGCGGGGCGATGATGATGCCGTAGCGCGGCGAGCCGTCGGCGTTCTCGCCCTCGAGCACCGTCTGCCCCATGAAGTAGGTCGAGTGGGGCAGGCCCGAGCAGTACTTCACGGTGCCGTCGATCTGCCAACCCGCGTCGACCTTCTTCGCCGTGAGCGTCGGCAGGTAGTTCGCCGCGGCGCGGAAGTCCCCTGCGCCGAAGACCCGGTCCTGCGCCGCCTCCGGGAACCATGATCCGATCTGCAGTGCGTGATTGGCGGTGAGCGCGAAGCTCCAGCCGGTGCTCATATCGCCGCGCGACACCTCCATCACGACCCGCATGAAGTTGCGCGGGGTCTCCTCGAAGCCGCCGTACCGGGTGGGCACGTAGAGGCGGTAGAGGTCGTTCTCGATGAACTTCTCGCGCAGCGCGAGGGGGAAGGTAGTGAGATCCTCCGATTCCTGCGAGTGCTCGCGGATCAGGGGGATGAGTGTGCGGGCCCGTCGCACCAGTTCGTCGGCTCCCGGGTAGTCGATCGGACGCCGCTCGTCGATCGACGGTGCCGGGGCGGTGAGCGTGGTCTCCATGGTTCTCCTCTTCGAGTGGGTGTGCGCGCCTCCGGGATCCGGCGGACGACCCGGGGGCCGATCCTCCTGTTCAGCAGAAGCGCACACCCCATCCTTCGCGCCCGCGCCGGCTCGGGCTATCGCACAGCTGCGCGGCGTTTTCGACTATCTGCACCGTTGCCCCTGGGGCATTGAGGTTCCGGATCGAGCCTGCTTAGCTTCATCGTGTAGGAGTGTAGGCCGCGGACGGATGCGCACCGTCCCGGCCGGCGCGATGGATCCTTGACCGGCGAGGGGGCCGCAGATGAGCACGAGAGATCAGTTTCTGAGCCACTTATCGGATTCCGTCCCCGAGCTCCGGGGCGACACCTCGAGCGAGAGCTGGCCGCTGCGGGTGAACACCGGGGTCGCCCTCGGCTTCGGTTTCGACTTCGGCGACCGCTCGGCGTTCATGGGCTCGATCCACGCCTTCTCGGCCGTCGGCTTCCGCATCTTCAGCGTCACCTGCGACTCCCATCTCGTCTTCCGGGAGCGCGCGCATCTGGTCGAGGACTCCCACTACCTGCTGTCTCTGCAGGTCTCGGGTCGCAAGACGGTGGAGCAACGCGGGCGCGTCGCGGCCATCGGAGCGGGCGAGTTCACCCTCTACGACTCGACCGCACCGGTCGCTCTCGGGGTGGGCGACGACTACCGCTCGATCAACATCCGCTTCCCGAAGCGCGATCTCGCCCCGCAGGACCGGCGGCTGCTGGACGAGCTGTCGGTCGAGACCGCCTCGGTGCGCGACGGCATCGCCCCGCTGGTATGGACGACGCTGCTCGGGCTCGGGCAGTACTCGGATCAGATCGCGCCGTACACCGGCGTGCGGCACAGCCTGATAGAGATGATGGTGCTGATGATGAAGGCCCGGCGCACGGAGGCCGCGCACGGCACGCAGCCCGACTCCAAGCTCGACGCGATCAAGCGGTTCATCCGGAACCACCTCGCCGACCCGGAGCTGTCCGTGGAGGCGGTGGCGCAGGCGAACTACCTCTCGGTGCGCAGCGTGCACAAGCTCTTCGCCGAGACCGGAGAGACCCCGGCGGCGTGGATCAGGGCGCAGCGCCTGCATGAGGCGAAGCGGATCCTCTCGGATCCGGCGTGCGGGCTCTCCATCACCGAGACGGCGCAGCGCTGCGGCTTCAACTCGATCGCGCAGTTCTCCTACATCTTCAAACAGTCGACCGGGCTCACCCCCACGGCCTATCGCGAGTCGCAGCGCTCGGCCTGAGCGCGGGCCGGCGGGCCTGCGGGCCTGTCGGAGATCACCCGGGCGGCGCCCCTCAGTCGGAGAGGCGGCGCACGCTCAGGCGCCAGCGCTCGGGGCCGCGCTGGAGGTATTCGACCGCGAAGAGCCCCGGCGCGCGCTCCTCCAGCTGCTGCAGCAGCGGCACCGGATCGTGCGTCGCCGAGAGCACGAGGCCGAAGCCGGGACGCAGGCCGCCGAGCATGCCGAAGATCGCCGCGTGCCGCACCGCGTGCGGAATGGTCTGCACATCGACCTCGGGCACTGCCTCGTCGTGTCCGCCGCAGGCGCAGCCGCCGGCTGCGGCACCGCCCTCGGCGGCTCCCGCGACCCCGGTCGCCCCTGCGGCCCCGGCCGCCTCCCGACTGCGGTGGATCTCGATATCGGCCATTGCGCCTCCCTGGTCTGCGATGTATTTACTACACTAAATCATGTGAAAAAGATTGCGGACTCCGAGTCGCGCCGAGCCTCGACCGGCCGTGCGCACTCCCCGACGCGCGAGACGCTGCTGCGCCTGCTCGAAGAACAGCGCTCCCCCGTCTCCATCTCCGCCCTCGCGAAGGCCACCGGCTGGCACGGCAACACGGTGCGCGGACACCTCACCGCGCTCTGGGAGGACGGCTATCTGAACCGCAGCCGGGACGACGCGCGCAGCACGCAGGGTCGCCCCTCCTGGCTGTGGAGCGCGACGCATCGCCTTCCCGGCGAGCCCTACGCCGCCCTCGCCGGTGTGCTCGCCGAGACCCTGGCACGGCTGAGCCCGGCGCCGGAGCGGGACGCCCGCGAGGCCGGCCGGTCCTGGGGCCTCGCCCTCGGCGCGCAGCTGCCGGCGGCGGCCTCACCGGAGGACGCGCGGCGCAGGGTCGTCGAGGTGATGCGGGATCAGGGCTTCGCGCCCCGACGGCTCACGCGGGCCGGCGAGGCCAACGGGACCGGTGGGGCCGACGGAACCGACGAGGCCGGCCAGGCCGAGCCGCCCGACGGCACCGAGATCGCGCTCCGGCAGTGCCCCCTGATCGAGGCGGCCGCGCATCACCCGGAGGTGGTCTGCTCGGTGCATCTGGGCATGGTCACGGGCGTGCTCGAGGCGATCGGCTCGGCCGACGAGGGCTCCGAACTCACCCCCTTCAGCGCACCCGGGGAGTGCGCGCTGCGCCTGCGGGTCGCCGGATGAACAGCGGAACGCCCTCCGGCAGGGGCATCGGCGGCGATCCCGGCGACGGCACCGTTGCCGGCACCACCATCGGCCGGGGCGCCACCGCCCGGCGACGCCCCTCTCCCCGCCTCGTCTGGATGCTGCCGGCGGGGCTGTGCCTGCTCGCCGGCCTCGACGCGGCGCTCCTCCTCATCGGCCTGCCCGCACCCGTCACCACCGCCCGGCTGCCCGAGACGCACGGCATGCTGCTGGTGCTCGGCTTCGTCGCCACCCTCGTCTCGCTCGAGCGCGCCACGGCGCTGCGCCGCTGGTACGGCTACTGCGCCCCCGCACTGCTGGGTCTGGCGGGTGTGCTCATGCTCGTGGACGCAGTGCCCCTGCAGATCGCCAAGTACGTGCTCATCGCGGGCACCGCCGCCTTCACCCTGATCTACATCCCGCTGTGGCGCAGGCGCTACGACGCGCAGCTGCTGGTGCAGCTGCTGGCGACCGGGCTCGCCCTCGCCGCGGCGATCCTCTGGGCGGGCGGTGCCGGCATGCCGCTCCTCGTGCCGTGGCTGATCGGCTTCCTGGTGCTCACCATCGCCGCCGAGCGGGTCGAGCTCGCGGCGATCGCGATGGGCCCCGGCGCCGGGACGCGCCTGCTGGTGCACGCCTGGCTCGTCGCCATCGCGCTGCTGGTGGGGCTCGCCGACGCCCGGATCGGGGCGATCGCGCTCGGGATCGCGCTGCTCGCACTGGTGCTCTGGCTGATCCGCCACGACATCGCGCGCCGCACCATCCGCGCGACCGGCGCCACCCGCTACATGGCGGCGTGCATGCTCGGCGGCTACTTCTGGCTCGCGATCGCCTCCGCGACCCTGCTCCTCGGCTTCCCCTCGGGCCGGCCCGCCTACGACACGATCACCCACGCGGTGTTCCTGGGCTTCGTGATGTCCATGATCATGGCGCATGCGACGACGATCCTCCCCGCGGTGCTGCACATCTCGCTGCCGTACCGGCCGGTGTTCTGGGCTCCGGCGATCCTGCTGCATCTGAGCCTCGCGGTGCGGATCTGGATCGGCAACGGGCTCGGGATCGACGCCGCCTTCGTCATCGGCGGCGCGCTGGGGGTGGCCGCCCTCGTGCTCTTCGTGCTCACCGCGGTGGGCAGCGCGATCGCCGGGCCTCCGGGGAGCCGGCGCCGCGCGGAGGCGGCGGATGCCTGACACGCGCCCACCGGTGCCGCGCGGCCGCGGCTTCCAGCCGTTGCGGGATCTCCCGACCCTGGTCTGGCTCCTGCTTCTGCTCGCGGCCGCCCTCTTCCATCGGAGCCTGCCCGCCCCGGGCTGGCTGCTGCTGCACCTGCTCTTCCTCGGGGCGATCACGCACGCGATCCTCGTCTGGAGCCAGCACTTCAGCCTCGCGCTCACCCGCGTGCCTCAGACGCCGGGAGAGCTGCGCGCGCAGAAGCTCCGACTGCTGCTCGCCAATCTCGGCGCCGCACTCGTGCTCGTCGGGGTCCCCGCCGCGATCTGGGCGCTGACGATCGCGGGCACCGCGCTGCTGATCGTCGCCGTCGGCTGGCACGGAGCGAGCATCTTCCGCCGCCTGCGCCGCGCGCTGCCGGGCCGCTTCACCCGCACCGTCCGCTACTACATCGCCTCGGCGGCCTTCCTGCCGGTGGGCGCGGCGGTCGGCGCCTGGCTCGTCGGGCCCGGCGATCCCTCCGGCCGACTCGTACTCGCGCACGCCGTCATCAATGTGCTCGGATGGATCGGGATCACGGTCGCCGGCACCCTCGTCACGCTGTGGCCGACGATGCTGCGCACCCGCGCCGACGAACGCGCGGCACCGCACGCGGCGATCGCGCTGCCGGTGCTGGCCGCCGGTGCGACCGTCGCGGCGCTCGGTGCCGCGGTCGGTCTGTTGCCGGTGGTGGCGCTGGGGCTCGCGGGCTATGGCGGGGGCCTCGGGGTCATCGCGGTGTCGCTCATCCGTGCCGCGCGCGCCACGCCGCCGCGCAGCTTCGCGACGCTCTCCGCGGGCGCCGCGCTCGCGTGGTGGATCGGGTGCCTCGCCGCGCTCACCGTGCAGACCGTCGTCGCCTGGGCGGGCGATGCGGGCTTCTCCCCCGTGCGCCAGGCGGTGCACGGCATCGCCCCCTTCCTCGCGGCGGGCTTCGCAGCACAGGTGCTGCTGGGCGCGCTCAGCTACCTCGCGCCGGTCGCGATCGGCGGCGGGCCGAGCCCCGTCCGCATCGGCACCGCCGTGCTCGACCGGCTGGGGCCGCTGCGCGTCGCGACGGCGAATGCCGCACTGCTCGTCTGCGCGCTGCCGGTGTCGAGCCTCACCCGTGTGGCGGCCTCGGTGCTGTTCCTCGCGGCGATGGCCGGGTTCCTGCCGCTCTTCATCCTCGCAATCATCCGCCAGGGGCGCGCCAAACGCGAGGGCGCGCGGCTCGCCGACCCGGATCGGCGCGGGCCCATCGTCCCGGAGGGCGAACAGCCCGCCGGTCGGCGCGCCGGGCAGGCGGTGGCGGGCCTCCTGGCCGTGATCCTCGTCACCGCGGGCTTCGGCGCCGTCGATCCTCAGGCGCTCGGCGGCCTGGGCGGCGCGACGGCGGAGTCCGCCGCCGGATCGACCGCCGGATCCACTGACGACGCCGACGCGCCCGTGCAGACGGTGCGGGTGACCGCCGCCGATATGCGCTTCACGCCGAATCGCATCGAGGTACCGGCCGGTACGCGCCTGATCATCGAGTTCGAGAACGCCGACGCGTCGCAGGTGCACGATCTCGTGCTCGCGAACGGTGCGCGCAGCACCCGACTCGCTCCGGGCGAGGGCGATACGCTCGACGCGGGCGTCATCACCGCGGGTCTCGAGGGCTGGTGCTCGATCGTCGGGCACCGCCAGATGGGGATGGCGCTCGAGATCGTCGTCACCGGGGAGAGCGCAGGATCGGCCGCCGATGCCTCGGGCGAGGCCTCGCACAGCGGCCACCGCACGACCTCCGGCGACAGCGCCGGAGACAGCGCCGCGCGCCTCATCGATCCGGCGAAGGGGCCCGGCGCCGGCTTCACGCCATACGACGCGGTGCTCGATCCGCTCCCCGCCCAGGCGGGACCGGTGACGCACCGCATCGAGCTGCCGGTGACCGAGCAGATCGCGGAGGTCGCCCCCGGCGTGCGCCAGCGGCTGTGGACCTTCGGGGGCTCGGCGCCGGGCCCGATCCTGCACGGCCGCGTGGGCGACACCTTCGAGATCACCCTCGTGAACGACGGCACCATCGGGCACTCGATCGACTTCCACGCGGGAGCGCTCGCCCCCGACGAGCCGATGCGCACCATCGCGCCGGGCGAGTCGCTGAGCTACACCTTCACCGCGACCCGCTCGGGCATCTGGATGTACCACTGCTCGACGATGCCGATGTCGGCGCATATCGCGAACGGCATGTTCGGCGCGGTCGTCATCGAGCCGGAGGATCTGCCGACCGTCGACCGCAGCTACGTGCTGGTGCAGGGCGAGTACTACCTCGGGCCGCAGGACGGCGAGGTCGACGTCTCGCGCCTCACGGGCGAGCGGCCCGACCTCGTGACGTTCAACGGCTACGCCGCGCAGTACGACCACGCGCCGCTGCCCGCGGCGGTCGGCGAGCGAGTGCGCGTGTGGGTGCTGGACGCCGGGCCGAATCGGGCGAGCAGCTTCCACGTGGTGGGCGGGCAGTTCGACACGGTCTGGGCGGAGGGGCGCTATCTGGTGAACCGTGCGACGGACACCGGATCGCAGGCGCTCGCCCTGCAACCCGCGCAGGGCGGCTTCGTGGAGCTCGTCTTCCCCGAGGCCGGCAGCTACCCCTTCGTCTCGCACATCATGGCGGATGCCGAGCGCGGGGCCCACGGCCTCTTCCGCGTCATCGGGTAGCGCGGGCACGCCACGGCAGCGCAGCACCCCGAACGCGAAGACCCCCGGCCCGGAGGCCGAGGGTCTTCGCAGAAGCGTCAGTGAACTTACTTGACGGATGCCTTCAGCTTGCTGCCGACCGACACCTTCACGCGCTTGCCGGCGGGGATCTTGATGGTCTCACCGGTGCGGGGGTTGCGGCCCGTGCGGGCAGCGGTCTCGGCGGTCTCGAAGGAGAGCCAGCCGGGAATCGAGACCTTGCCGCCCTTGCCAACGGTCTCCGAAACGGCTGCGAAGAGCCCGTCGATCACGCTGGAGACGGTGGCCTGGCTCTGGCCGGTCTCGGCGGCGATCTTCGCGACGAGTTCAGTCTTGTTCAGTGACATGTTCTGTCCTCCCAGGGCGCCGGGCCATCTGAGCCGTTGCCCCTGATATTCGGGTGTTCCCCGAGAACTCACGGGGCTCGATCGGTTGATCGCGTATGAATCTACCCCATAACGGGCAGATAACGGCGGAATCACGCGGATTTCCTCGGCATTTCGCCCCTATCCCGCCCCGGATACGCGAAATCGGGTGCGGATCAGGAAGATCCGCACCCGATTCGGGCTGAAGCGAGCGGTTACCAGCTGGACTTTGTGATGCCGGGCAGCTCGCCGCGGTGCGCCATATCGCGGAAGCGCACACGGCTGATGCCGTACTTCGACAGCACGCCGCGGGGACGGCCGTCGATGACGTCGCGGCTGCGCACGCGCACCGGCGAGGCGTTGCGGGGCAGCTTCTGCAGGCCCACGCGAGCGGCCTCGCGGCTCTCGTCGGTGCCGTTGGGATCGATCAGGGCCTTCTTCAGTTCGAGGCGCTTCTCGGCGTAACGGGCAACGACTTCCTGGCGCTGCTTGTTCTTGGCGATCATGCTCTTCTTGGCCATGCTTAGCGCTCCTCTCGGAATTCGACGTGCTTGCGGACCACCGGATCGTACTTCTTGAGCACGAGGCGGTCGGGGGTGTTGCGACGGTTCTTCTTGGTCACATAGGTGTACCCGGTGCCTGCCGTCGAACGGAGCTTGATGATGGGACGGACGTCTTGCTGCTTCGCCATTAGATCTTCACCCCGCGCTTCTTCAGGTCAGCGACCACGGCGTCGATGCCGCGGGCATCGATCACCTTGATGCCCTTGGCCGACAGGGTGAGGGTCACCTTGCGGCCGAGTGACGGCACGTAGTAGGTCTTCTTCTGGATGTTGGGATCGAACCGACGCTTGGTGCGGCGGTGCGAGTGCGAGATGTTGTGACCGAAGCCGGGAACGGCTCCTGTCACCTGGCACACTGCTGCCATGGTTTTCCTCCGATACCGTGAGACCAGACGGTCTCACCCAAGATCTCTTGTCTGCAGGGGCTCGGGATCTCTTCCGAACTGCCCCCACGGCCTGAGCGCTGGGACTGCGCACAGCCAAGGATCTACTTTAGCACATGGAGAAGCGGTGCTCCAGGGGCCGTTTCAGGCGAGAGGAGCCGCGAGCTGCGGATCCGCCGCCGCTGCCGCCCTGCGCGCGCGGCGCCGCTGCACCAGGCCGATCACCCACTCCACGACCAGCCAGAGGAAGGCGCCGATCCACACCACGGCCGCGATCCACGCGATGACCTGATTAAGGGCGTCCGTCGCCGCGTGCATGGCCTCGGCATCGGGCGAGCTGTAGGCGCCGAGCCAGACCTGGAAGGTCGAGCCGTAACCGCTGTCACCGCCATCGGGCATGAAGACGCCGAAGACGACCACGCCCACCGAGGTCAGCCAGGCCGCCACCGTGGCCCGCTTGCGCGTCGCCGCCGACTGGAGCGCGGCGCGGCGGGAGAGGAAGGCCTGCGAGGCGATGACGAGCTGCAGCGCGTAGCCGATGGCGAGCACGAAGATCGGCCCGAACATCACCATCACCATCATCCAGCCGAAGGAGAGGCACTTCAGACCCACGGCGATGAGCGGCAGCAGGATGAGGGCGAGACCGGTGGCGGTCGACAGCGGAGTGCGTGCGGGCGTCATAGCCAACAAGTCTGTCACGAAGCAGGCGAGGGGCCGCTCCGCCAAGCGGAACGGCCCCTCATCTGTCAGGACCGACTAGCTCCGGCGCAAGCGGGTCGCGAGCAGCGCCCCGCCGACTGCGAGCAGCCCCAGACCGGCCAGACCCAGCGGAAGCACCGGCTCGGAGCCCGTGCTGGGCAGCTTCGGATCGACCGGCGTCGGCGGCACGACCGGGGTGTGCACGTTCACCGTGTCGGTGCGCTCCAGCCCGTCCTGCGAGGCCGTCAGGGTCAGGACCCCGTCGGCCGTTCCGGTGGGAACCGTCCAGGAGGTCGTGATCGTTCCGTCGGGAGCAGGCGTCGCGAAGAACGGAGCACCGACGGGAGCGTTCGCCGCGTCGACGAAGGAGAGCGTCACCTGGCTGCCCGCGGGGTTCCAGCCTGCGCCGGTGATCGTGAGCGCGTCACCGGCCCTCACCTCGGTCTGGGTGATGTCGACCGAGGGATCGGCGAAGGCGAGCACCGTCGAGGAGGCGAGCCCGATGTGGGCGTGACTCGAGAAGGGGAAGGTCGGCAGCAGCGTGACGCCGAGCGCGCGCACCGTGAAGGAGCCGGCGCCGAGATCGCCGATGGCCGGCTGCTCGTTGACGACGACCCTGGCCAGGGTGGGCATCAGCCAGTCGAAGGCGCTGGTGATGCTCTGGTAGACGTCTGCGACAACCGCTTCGACCTCGGCGATGACCACAGCCTCTGCGTCCTGGAGCGCGGCCATCAGCGGTCCGGCGACGACCGCGATCGCCGGCGGGATGATGGTCGGCACGGCCGTGTTGATGGCGAGGATCGCGCCGCCCACGATGACCGAGGTCGGTGCGAGGCAGATGTTGAACGGCGGAGACGTCGGCCTCGCACAGCTCGGGAGCCCCGGCGCCTGTGCCAGCGTGGAGGTGAAGACGCTCGTGCCGTTCGCGAAGTCGTCGAGGCTGCCCGAACCGGTCAGCGTCCCGGTGGCGACGACGAGGTTGTTCAGGTTCGGCGTGGCTGAATTCGGGGCCGCGATGAAGGACACGTCCACGCTCATGCCGAGCTGGGTGGCGTGCAGCGCGTTCACGACGCCGTTCGCGAAGAGCCCGGTCGTCTTGCTCAGGGCGTTGGCCACGGCGTTCGAGATCGCCGCCATATTGGGCGAGGTGAAGACCTCGGTGTTCGCGCCCAGACCGTTCACACCGCCGCCGTAGAGCAGCGCCAGGTCGATGAAGATCTCGCCCGTGTTCAGGTTCACGGTCGCGATCCCGTCATCGCTGACGACGACCACTCCGCCCGGCGCGTTCATCACATCGCTGACGACGTTGTCGAAGTTCGGCGCGGTGACCTGCAGCGTCACGTCTCCGAGCTGAAGCGTGCCGATGCCGACGGGGATGTCGGGGATCGTGCCGGCGGGCAGCGGGATGATGCCGCCCGGGGCGACGGCCTCGAGCGCCGCCTCCGCGAGCACGGTGGCCTCCTCGAGCGCCGCGTTGATCAGCGTCGGCAGCTGCTGGAGCAGCGGACTCGTCAGCTGGAGGCTCAGTCCGTCGAGACGGTAGTCGCCGCTTGCAGCGGTGTACGAGCCGGCGTTCGCCTGGCTGGCCGCCGTGCCGACCTGCAGGTCGATCTGGCTGAGGATCTCGCGGGTCGCCGGGGACACTCCGAGCGCGTCGAAGGCGGAGGCGAGGTTGACCGTGGATCCCCCGGTCGAGAGCTCGGTGAAGGCGCCCGTGACCGGGTCGACCGCGCCGTTGGCCGCGGACGAGAGCATCGCGCTCGGCGTCGAGGAGAAGCCGACGATGTCGCTCTGCGCGACGGACAGCAGTCCCTGCGGCACCGAGGCGTCGTAGACGAGCGGAACCCTCGCGAGGTTTCCGCCCAGCAGGGCGATCTCGTCGGTCAGCGCACCGTACACGGCCGCGTCGAAGGCCGTGCTGCTGCTTGCGGGGCCGCTCGGCGCCGAGGCGTAGCTGCCGGCGAGATCGGCCAGACTCAGGTTCAGTCCGCTCGCCGTCACGAACTGCGTGGAGCTCTCGGCGGGATCCCCGGTCACCGCTACGGCGGGAGTGACCGCACCGAGCGCGAGCAGCGCTCCGATGCTGAGGGTCGAGATTCCCACCGTGATGCGGCGGGAGGCCCTGCCCGAGGGCGGGGTGGGGCGAAGCGTCTTCATGAATACCTCCGGCAAGCTGACTGCCGCCGGGTGGTACTCGGAAGGAAGGTCTCCTCGCGCGTGGCGCGCCAAGGACCTGCCGTATCGCAAGACCTGACGGTGCATACAGCGGTGAATCCCCCCGGGATGACCCTACACTCCCGGCGCGTTCCGGCCAAGACGGATTCCCCGGGTCTCCCAGGAAAGCCCCCTCGCACGGTTCGCCGGCGGCCGCCTGTGCGCGCCGTTCGCAGCTCGGGCGTAGGCTGAGCGGGTGGGCGAAGAGCAGGGCAGAGCGGCGATCCGCTATGTCGCCATCGGCGACAGCTTCACCGAGGGCGTCGGGGACGAGCAGCCCGACGGATCGGTGCGCGGCTGGGCCGATCTGGTGGCGCAGGGGCTCGCCGATGCGGCGGGCGAGCCGATCCAGTACGCGAATCTCGCGATCCGCGGCCGCCTGCTGGCCCCCATCATCGCCGAGCAGCTGGAACCCGCGCTCGCGCTGGATCCCACGCTCGTCACCTTCAACGGCGGCGGCAACGACATGCTCCGACCCGGCACCGATGTCCCGTGGATCATCGCCCAGACCGAGCACGCCATGCGGCGGATCCTCAGCACCGGGGCCCAGCCGCTGCTGCTCGCCGGCGCGGATCCGACCGCCGGCATCCCCGGCGGCGGTCGGGTGCACGATCGCGGCGAACGGCTCACCGCTGCCGCCGGAGAGCTCGCCGAGCAGCTCGGGATCGGCTTCTGCAACAACTGGGGAGACCGCGAACTCGCCGGCCGGCAGTACTGGTCGCACGATCGGCTGCACCTCGCCCCGGTGGGGCATCACCGCGTCGCCGCGAATGTGCTCCGCGCACTGGGTCGCGAGGCCCCGTCCGACTGGGTGATCCGGGCTGCGCCGATCCCCGATCCCAGCCGGCGGGAGCAGCTGCAGTACACCCGCGAGCATGTGGTGCCGTGGATCAGGCGCCGGCTCACCGGCCGCTCGAGCGGCGACGGCCGCACCGGCAAGCAGCTGCAGTGGCGGTGGATCGCGCCGCGCACCCGCTGATTCAGGCCTCTCCCGCGGCCTCCTCCAGCACGGTCAGGGTCGCCGTCAGGTCGTCCCTCGTCCGCTCGATGTGTCGCTTCACGATCGCCGCGGCCACCTCGGTGTTCTGATCGCGGATCGCCTGGATCAGCATGCGGTGGTCCGAGTAGGCGAGCCGGAAACTCGATTCGGGCCGCACCTCGGCGAAGCGTCGGCGGAAGTGCTGGGTCGTGTTCCAGAACCGCTCCACCAGCTGGATGATCAGGGGGAACTGCGCTCCGCGGTAGCTGGTGAGATGGAACTCTCGATCCGCCGCCAGGAAGTCCTCGATGTCCTCGGACTCCTCCATCCGGGCCGCCAGGGACTCGAGGGCCCGGATGTCATCCTCGGTGAGATGGGGGAGGCTCTGCTGAATGGCGAGCGGCTCGACGGCCACCCGGAGCGAGTAGATCTGCTCGAGCTCGACGCGATCGACGGAGGCCACCCGGGCGCCGCGATGCGGCTCGATGATGAGCAGCCCCTCGGATTCGAGCACGCGCAGCGCCTCCCGGACGGGGATCCGGCTGGTCTGGAGCTCCTCGGCGATCTCCTCCTGCCGGAGCCGTTCGCCGTGCCGGTAGACGCCGCTGAGGATCCGCTCGCGTAGCTCGTCTGCGACATCGAGTCGCGCGATCCGCCGCGGCTCCTCCGAGGCGGCCGATGTCTGCGATCCCACTCCGGCGCCTCCCTCCGCTTCGCGATCCGGTCAGTGCCCCAGGATATGCCATAGCCGCACGACGCAGAGCAGGATCCCGGATCAATTCTCGCTCATTTCGGATCCATAATCACCAATCAAGCAACGTGGTTTCAGTATTTTTGGGAGTATCCCTGGAGATTTGAGCTTGTCTTGGATCCATTTTGGTGACACACTGGCCCGGGGCGCGTGACCGCGGAAGAACACCGAGTCCCTGCCTCGCTGCCTGCCGTCTGCTGCCGAAGGAGCCCGCGCCCATGACCCATCCGCCCGAGCCGCCCCTCGCCGGGCGCCGCGTACTCGTCACCGGAGGCAGCCGCGGCCTGGGCAGAGGAATCGCGGAGGCGATGGCGGGGGCGGGGGCTCGCGTCGCGATCGCCTCCCGCACCCGCGAGCAGGTCGATCGCGCCGCCGCCGAGATCCCGGGGGCAACCGGACACGTCTTCGACGTCGGCGATATCGCGGGCATCCCGGCCCTCGTCGACGAGGTCGAAGCGGCACTCGGAGGCGGCCTCAGCACCGTGGTGCACGCTGCGGGCACCCAGCACCGGCAGCCGGCCGAGGACTTCGACATCGAGGCCTTCCGCCGCGTCCTCGAGGTGAACCTCGTCGCCCCCTTCGCACTCAGCCAGGAGATCGGGCGGCGGCAGCTCGATCGGGAATCCGGCGGTCAGCACATCTTCATCGGCATCGCACCGGGCTACTTCCGCGCGGAGCTCACCGAGGCCGTCTTCGCAGACGAGGAGTGGCGAAGGAGCAGCCTCGGCAGGATCCCGATGGCTCGCTTCGGCGAAGCCTCCGATGTCGGAGGGGTCGCCGTCTTCCTCGCGTCCGAGGCGGCCGGCTATGTCACCGGCCAGATGCTGCCTGTCGACGGAGGGTGGCTCGCGGCATGAGTGCGGAGAAGAAGAACCTGGACTACGACATCGTGGTCGTCGGCTGCGGCATCGTCGGCCTCGCCATCGGCACCGAGCTGCTGAGGCGCCGGCCCGGCCTGCGGCTGCTCATGCTCGAGCAGGAGGCCACCATCGCCGCGCACCAGACCAGCCACAACTCGGGGGTGATCCACAGCGGCGTCTACTACGCACCGGGATCGCTGAAGGCCAAGCTCTGCGTCGAGGGCGCGGGCCTCATCTACGAGTACTGCGAGCGCAAGGGCATCCCCTACGAGCGCTGCGGCAAGCTCATCATCGCCCGCTCGGAGGAGGAGGTGCCGAGGCTCAGGGAGCTCTTCCGCCGCGCCGGGGAGAATCGGGTGCCCGACATCCGCTGGCTGGAGGCCGATGAGATCGCCGAGGTCGAGCCCGCCTGCGTGGGGGCCGCCGCCGTGCACTCGCCGAGCACCGGCATCGTCGACTACGGCGAAATCTCGCGCAACCTCGCCGCCGATCTCGAGGCGGCCGGAGCCGAGATCCGACTGTCCACGAAGGTCGCCCGGCTGCGCCGCGACGGCGACACCACCGTCGTGCAGCTCGCCTCCGGCGAGCAGGTGACCGCCGGCTACGCGATCGCCTGCGCCGGACTGTGGTCCGACAAGCTGGCTGCGTCTTCGGGTGCTCCCGCCGATCCGCGCATCGTGCCCTTCCGCGGCGCCTATCTGCACCTCGATCTGGGCGACACCGACCCGCGCGAGGTCGTCCGCGGCATGGTCTACCCCGTGCCCGATCCCGAGCTCCCGTTCCTGGGGGTCCACATCACCCGCCACATCGACGGCAGTGTCTCCCTCGGCCCGACCGCGATGATCTCGCTCGCCCGCGACGGCTACGGCACCTGGGCCTTCCGCGTCTCCGATCTCTGGTCGATCGCCACCTGGCCCGGCAGTTGGCGGGTGCTGAAGGGCTTCTGGAAGACCGCCTTCTCCGAGCTGCGGTTCCGGATGAGCCGCAAGGCCTTCGTCGCGGCCTGCGCGGAGTTCATGCCGGGCATCGAGCGCATCCCGCTGAAGAAGCACGCCTCGGCCGGCGTCCGCGCCCAGGCCGTCGGACGCGACGGCGTCATGGCCGACGACTTCGTCATCTCCGAGGTCGACGGCGCCGCGCATGTGCGCAACGCGCCCTCTCCCGCGGCGACCTCCTCCCTCGCGATCGCCCGGTATGTCGTGGATCGTCTCGAGCCGCAGATGGCGGCGGTCGCCGAGTAGGCGCGCTCCGGAAAGAAAAGGAGGCAGAAGCATGTTCGAAGCGATCGGCAGATTCCTCGCCCCGCGCGAGACCATCTCCGCCAACGGCGGCTCGGAACGGCTCATCGCGGCGCTCGGGGACTGGGGGGTGACCTCCGGCAGCGTCGTGATCGTCTGCGACCGCATCGTCGACGAGCTCGGCCACATCCGCCCCTACGTCGATGCGCTGACGGCTCAGGGCTTCACCGTCTCGCTCTTCACCGATATCGCCGGCGAGCCCACCGCCGAGATGGTCGACTCCGCGATCGCCTGGGCGAGAACGCAACGGGCGGATCTAGTGATCGGCATCGGCGGCGGCAGCGCGCTCGACACCGCGAAGCTGGTCGCATACTCCCTGGCCGCCGGCACCGGCACCGAGCCGCTGCGCGGCGAGATGCCGAGCCTCGCGAACTTCCCTCCGCTGGTCCTGATGCCGAGCACCACGGGCACGGGCTCCGAGGCGACTCGCGTCGCCATGTACTCCCGCGGCGACCTCAAGGTCGCCGTCGTGTGCAACCAGTTCGTCCCGCTGATCGCGCTGCTCGACACCGCCCTCGTGGAGCATCTGCCGAAGGCCGTGGTGGCCGCGACCAGCCTCGACGCGCTGGCCCACAGCGTGGAGTCCATGCTGTCGACCACCCGCAACCACCTCACCAAGACCCTCGGCACCACGGCGGCGCGCACCATCCTCCGGGCGCTGCCGCTCGCCTATCACGGCGATTCGAGCGCGGCTCGGGGTGAGCTGCTCTACGCCTCCTACCTCGGCGGACTCTCGCTGAACGCCGGCGTGGTCGTCGGTCACAGCCTCAGTTACGCCATCGCCTCCCGGCAGCATCTCTCGCACGGTGCCGGCTGCGCCCTCGCGCTGCCCTTCTGCCTGGCCTACAGCAGCGGAGCCGATCCGGTGAACGAGGCCGAGATCGCCGCGCGCGTGCTCGGCGAGCCGAGCGCGACCCTGGCCGAGCTCGCGGAGGT
Source organism: Leucobacter sp. (assembly GCA_048516985.1). Lineage (GTDB taxonomy): Bacteria > Actinomycetota > Actinomycetes > Actinomycetales > Microbacteriaceae > Leucobacter. Next base: position 366,738 of record CP183188.1, read on the forward strand.
GGCGAAGACACTCACCGCCACCGTCGGCCTCCCCACCAGCCTCGCCGAGGCCGGGCTGCCCGTCGCCGCGGAGTCCGAGGTCGCTGCCGAGATCGTCGCCTCCTTCCCGCGCCCGAACAGCCCCGTGCGGCTCGAGGTCGCGGGCCTCACCGAGCTGCTGCGCCACATGCGCGACGGCGACCTCGCCGGGGCGTTCGCGGTCTCCTACGCCGCCTCGACCGGGCGCTGAGGAAGTCCGGGAAGGGACGCGGCATGTCGGCGCAGCCCGCTGAGCCCGTGCGCTCCGTGGGCTGCCGCAAGGCGGCACCGCGAACCGCCTACAGAGCGTTGCTCTTCCGGCAGTTCGCGCACAGGCCGAAGAGGTCCACCACATGCGCCATATCGGTGAAGCCGTGCTCGGAGCCGACCTGCTTCGCCCACTCCTCGACCACGCGCGCCTCGAGTTCGAGCGTCGTGCCGCAGCTGCGGCAGACGAGATGGTGGTGATGCCCCGTCATCGCGCAGCTGCGGAACAGGTTCTCGCCCTCCGGCGACTGGAGGCTGTCGGCCTCCCCCGCCTCGGCGAGGCTCGCGAGCCCGCGGTAGACGGTGGCGAGGCCGATGGTGCTGCCCTGATCGCGCAGGATCTGGTGCAGCTGCTGGGCGCTGACGAAACCGCGCGTCTCGGCGAGGGCCGAACGCACCGCTTCGCGCTGCCAGGTGTTGCGCTTCGGTCCGCTCATGCCCCCACCCTACCTACTCGGTCGCGCGGGCCTCGGCCCCGGCGCATCCCTGATCCGGCCCGCCAGGACTCCCGCGCTCTCCCTCTCATCACTCTGCCTCACCTGTCTGCCACGTGCCCCTATCCGTACAGGTGTCAATTTGGTGCTCCAAATCGCGGGATAGAGCACCACATTGACACTTGTTATCGGGAGAGGCGTGCAGCGTGGGCAATGGTGCGAAGCGTGAACCGTGAGAGCGGGGGCCCAGCGGACGCCTCAGGCCCGGGCGGGCGCCGAGGCCGAGCGGCGCAACCGCACGGCCCCGCCACGGGCCGCGAGGGCGAGCAGGTACACCGCCGTGGTGACGAGGCCGACCGCGCCGCCGGCGGCGATGTCGAAGGCGCGCGAGGCCCAGAGCCCGGTGAGTCCGCTGAGCACCCCGAGGACCGCGGCGAGCGGCGGGATCCAGCCGATGCTCGGGGCGATCAGCCGCGCCGCGGCGGCCGGGGCGATGAGGATCGCGACGCCCAGGATCGCGCCGACGGCGGGCATGGCCACCACCACGCCCGCGACGATCACCGCCGAGACCAGCAGCTCGACGGGCCAGGCGCGGAAACCCAGCGCGGCGTAGCCCAAGGGGTCGAAGGTGTGGAAGAGGATCCGCCGCCTCGCGAGCAGCAGCACCCCGGCGACCACGATCAGCACCGCGGCGGTCGCCGTGACGTCCGTGACGGTCACCGACAGCGGCGAGCCGACCAGCAGCGCTTCGACGGGCACGCCGAGCCCTGGGTTCAGACTCGCGAGCAGCGTGCCCAGCGCGAAGCCGAAGGACAGCACGACGCCGCTGGCGACCTGCCGGCCCTGCCCGGGCACGCGGGCGAGCACGGTCATGATGAGCACCAGCACGGCCGCGAAGAGCGCCTGCCCGAGCAGCAGGTTGTAGCCCAGCACCGCGAAGACCACTCCGCCGGGAAAGGTGGCGTGGCTGAGCGCGACGGCGAAGAAGGATCGGCGGCGCAGCACGATGAGGGTGCCGACCAGACCCGCGAGCAGCCCCAGCAGGGTCAGCTCGAGGGCGGCGAGTGCGAAGTAGTTCACGAGGGACCCCCCGCGGCCCGGGCCGGCGCGGCGGCGGCTCGCTCCACGCGCGGCCGCCTCCGCCGCAGCACCCACCCGAGCAGCACGGCGAGCGCGTAGGCGGCGACGAGCAGCAGTACGACAAGGGCGCCGGGCGACACGCTGAGATCCCCCCGCACCGACCAGTCGAAGGACCACCACAGGCCCAGCACACCCGCGAGCAGCGGCACCAGAACAGCGATCGGGATCAGCAGCGCGAAGCGGCGGGTGAGGAGTCTGGCCACCGCCATCGGCACGGTGAGCAGCGCGATCACCATCAGCACGCCGAGCGCCTGCACCCCCGCGACGACGAGCAGCGCAGTCGAGACGGTGAGCGCGAGGTCGGTGACCAGCGGCCGGAAGCCGGCGGCCTCGAAGCCGGCCGGGTCGAAGGCCCGGAAGATCTGGGAGCGCGCAGTGAGGAGCATGACGAGGATCGCGACCGCCGCCACCGCGGCGATCTGCCACAGCTGCGCGACGGTCACGGTGAGCAGCCGCCCGAACAGCAGCTCCTGCAGCTGGGACACGTATCCGCTCTGCCGGGAGACCAGCACGATGCCCAGGCTGAAGAGTCCGGTGAGCACCACTGCGATGGCCGCGTCGCTGCCGAGACCGCCCCGGTGTCCGAGCACGGTGAAGAGCACCGCCGCCACGATCGCGGCTCCGAGCGCACCGGGCAGGAGCCCGCCGGTGCCGAGCACCATCGCGCCGATGACGAGACCCGGGAACACCGCGTGCACGAGGCCGTCGCTGATGAACTCCATCTCGCGCATGCTGATACCGAGGCCGACCACGCCCGCGGCGACGGCGAGCACCGCCACCGTCACGAGGGCCCGAGCCATGAAGGGCAGCTGGAAGGCGTCGAGGAAGCCGATCTCCACCGGCGCCTACTCGAGCTCGCGCGAGGTGGTGACGGTGTGCCGGTCGAGCTCCACAGTGGTGTCGCGGAAGGCGTGCTGCACCGCTTCGAGGGTGAGGGCCTCCTCGAGCGGCCCGAAGGCCGCGGGGTGCCCCGCCCGCTCCGCATCGTGCGGGGTGGCCAGCAGCAGCACATGGGTGCAGGCCTGCTGGGCGATCTCGAGGTCGTGCGTGCTGACCAGCACGGTGCGCCCCTCGGCGCGCAGCTCGCGAAGCAGCTCCAACAGCGTCTCCCGGTTCTCGCGGTCGAGTCCGTTGAAGGGCTCGTCGAGGAGGAGGAGCTGCGGATCGGCCACCAGCGCTCGGGCGAGGATCGCGCGCTGCTGCTGCCCCCCGGAAAGTCGGCCGAAGAGCTGCCCGGCGTGCCGGGCGAGACCCACCCGCTCGAGTGCGGCGTCCACCGCGGCGCGACCTCGTGCGCCGAGCGGCTTCAGCGGTCCGAGCTCGCGATAGAGCCCCATCGTCACCGCCTGGCGGAGGGTGATGGGCAGCTCCGTGTCCCGCTGATCGGTCTGCGGCAGCGACCCGACCCGGCGCCGCGCCCGCGCCGGCGTGGTGCCCAGCACCTCGATGGATCCGGCGGTGAGCTCGGCGAGCCCGAGGATGCCGCGCAGCAGCGTCGATTTGCCCGAGCCGTTGGGGCCGATGAGGGCGACGGCGCTTCCCGCCTCGACCTCGAGACTCAGCCGTTCCACGCGGGTGCGGCCCTCGTAGCCGAAGGCCGCGTCGCGCAGCGCGAGAACCGGCCGGCTCACCTCAGAGCTTCGGGCAGCGGATCGAGGGTGACGCCCCATGCTTCGAGAATAGTGGTCGTGTTGCGAATCGTCGCACCGAGGTAGCTGTCCGCACCGCTGCCTGCCGGGCCCAGGGAGTCGGCGTAGAGGGCTTCGGCGTCGACCACGGCGATGCCGGCCTCGGCGGCGATGGTCTGCGCGAGCTTCGGGCTCATCGAGGATTCGACGAAGATCGCCTTCACCCCGCGCTCGCGAATGGTGTCGACGAGCGCCTCGATCTCGGCGGCGCTCGGCTCGGCGTTGTCCTCGAAGCTGGGCAGGATGCTGCCGGCGAACGCGATGCCGTAGTCGTGCAGGTAGTAGCGCAGCGAGTCGTGCCCGCTGACCAGCACGCGCTCGGCGGCGGGGACCCGCTCGAATTGCGCGGCGATCCACTCGTCGAGGGCCGCGAGCTTCGCGATGTAGGCGTCCGAACGCTCGAGGTAGTCGTCGGCGTGCGCGGGGTCGATGCGGGCGAGGTCGCCGGCGATCATCGCGACCATGCCCTCGGCGAAGCGCGGCGAGGTCCACAGGTGCGGGTTGAGGTCGCCGTGATCGTGGTCGTGCTCCTCCCCGTCCTCGGCGTGGCCGTGCCCCTCGTCCTCGGTGTGCTCCTCCGCCGCATCGGCGTGATCATGATCGTGATCGTGATCCGCAGCGTCCTCCGCGTGATCATGATCGTGATCGTGCCCCTCACCCGTCTCGGCCTCGGCGGTGATCTCCCGTGCGAGATCGAGATCGATGCCCGTGCTGGCGTCGATGATGGTGCCTGCGAAGCCCGATGCCTCCACCGCGCTGTCGATGAAGGTCTCAAGTCCCGCCCCGTTCACGATCAGCACATCGGCCTGCCCGAGCGCCAGCAGGTCCGCGGCCGTGGGATCGAAGTGGTGCGCCGAGCCGCCGCTCGGGAGGAGCCCGGTCAACTCGATGTCCTCGCCGCCGATCTGGGCTGCGAAGTCGGCCAGCTGGGTCGTGGTGGCGACGACGCGCAGCTGTCCGTCCGTGTCCGATCCATCAGTGGAGGGCGCCGAGCAGCCCGCGAGGGCGAGGCTCGCGGCGCCGATCAGGGCGATAGCGGAGAGTGATGTGAGGAGTTTCACGGGATGCCTTTCCAGGGCACGCGGAGGGTCGGGATATTCCGCGCGGACGCTCTCTAATTGAGAACGAGTATCACTATACATCTTGATAAGAATCACTCGCAACGGCCCCGTACCCTTGAGCCATGACCACTGATGCCATCGACGCCGTCGGACTCCGCGACGCGCTGCGCCGAGGCGAGGTCTCCGCGCGCGAACTGGTCGGCGCCGCACTGGGCCTGGCCGAGGCGCACGCCGGTCTCGGCGCCTTCGTCAGCCTGAACCCCGAGCTCGCCCTCCGCGAAGCGGCGGCCGTCGACGCCCGGATCGCGGCGACACCCCTGGATGAGCGGGCGGATCTCCCCCCGCTCATCGGCCTTCCGACCGCGCACAAGGATCTGGTGGATCAGCGCGGCCACCTCACCACCCACGGTTCGGCCGCGGTCCCTCACGTCATCGCCCGGAACGATGGACCCGTGGTGCAGGCCGTGCGGGCCGCCGGCGCCGTCTCCATCGGCAAGACGCAGGTCCCGGAGTTCGGGATCGCGGGCTACTCCGAGAACGAGATCGCCGCCCCGGCACGGAACCCCTTCGATCCCGCGCTCACCGCGGGGGGATCGAGCGGCGGCACCGCCGCCGCCATCGCCGCCGGGGTGATCCCCGCCGCGATCGGCAGCGATGCGGGCGGGTCGATCCGCATCCCCTCCGCAGCCTGCGGCCTCATCGGCCTGAAGCCCGGCCGCGGCGTCGTACCGGCCGACATCCCCCGCACCACCGGAGACCCGCGCGGCAGCCGACTCTTCGACGAGAACGGGGCGCCGCGCATGGGTGTCTCGGGCCCCATGGCGCGCACCGCCCGCGATGCGGCGATGCTCTTCGACGCGATCCTCGCGCGGCACGACGAGCCCGCCCTCGAAGCCGTGCACCGCGCGGAGGAGCTGCGGGGACTGCGCATCGGCGTGAGTTTCGCCTCGCCCTTCGAGAGCTGGGTGCCGATCCGGTTCTCCGCCGAGGCCTTCGCGGCGCTCAACACGGCAGTCGCATCGCTCGAGGCGCACGGACACTCCGTCGAAGAGGCCCGCATCGACTACGACCCGCGCTACCCGGAGATCTTCACCACCGTGTGGACCTCCGCACTCGCTCGGATCGGATTCGCCGCGGGCGCCGAGCAGCGCCTGGGCACCCTGGCGGCGATGTTCCTGGATCGCGCCCGTGGCACGGCACCCGCGCGCCTCGCCGAGTCGGCGGCGGCGCTGCGGCGCTTCGCCGGCGACGTCGGCCGGCAGTGGGCGCGTTACGACGCCGTGATCACCCCGGCGCTCGCCTTCGCACCGCCGAGCGTCGGCGCCTTCCGGGAGCGCGGTTCCGAGGGCGACTACCAGCTGCAGTGCGAGTGGGCTCCGCAGACCTCGATGGTGAATGTCGCCGGGCTCCCGGCCGTCACCACGCCCACCCGGCGCACCGTCGCGGGGCTGCCGATGGGGGTGCAGCTCATCGGCCGCGCCGGCGGAGAGCTGCGACTGCTGCAGCTCGCCGAACAGCTGACCGAGGCCTGATCACACCCCGAGCAGTTCGCCGTAGACCGCGAGCAGTCTCGCGGTCGAGACCTCCCAGCTGCGCGCGACCGCGCTCGCGCGACCGGCGAGCCCCATCCGATCGGCACGAGCCGGATCCCCCAGCAGCCCTTCGATCGCGGCGGCCCACTCGGCCGGATCATCGCTCCCGATGAGCACTCCGGTCTCCCCGTCGATCACCGCCTCGCGCAGCCCGCCGGCATCGCGGGCGATCACCGGTACCCCGGAGGCGGCCGCTTCGAGGGCGACGAGCCCAAAGGTCTCGGAGTGCGAGGGGATCAGCACCAGCGAGGCCTCGCGCACCCGCTCGGCGAGGAGACCGCGGCTGAGCGCCCCGTCGAAGGAGGTGGTGCCCAGCATGCCCGCCGCGGCGACCGCCTGGTGCAGGCTGTGCGCGTAGTCGTCGCCGTCGGGCGGCGGTGCGCCCACGATGCGCAGCGCCGGCCGGCGCTGACTCGGAATCGCCGCCACGGCCGCGATGGCGAGGTCGAAGCCCTTGAGCGGATCGAGTCGGCCCGCGATCAGCACCTCGGGCCGGCCGCCGTGCTCGATCCAGGCGCGGCGCTCGGCGCACTCCTCCCCCGAGCACGGCCGGAAGAGTCGCGTGTCGACGCCGGGAGCCACCACGCGCACGCGATCCGGCCGCGCGCCGAGCCGCTCGATCACCGTCGCCCGTTCGGCCTCGCTCACCGCGATGACGAGGTCCGCCTCGCGCGCCAGCCGCCGCTCGCCGAGCAGTCGTCCCGGGGCCTCCGGGCGCTCGCCCTCGGTCAGCGGAGTGTGCTCGGCGGCGGCGATGCTGTGGTAGCTCTGCACCAGCGGCACGCCGAGGCGCTCGGCGACGGGCAGCGCGGCGAGCCCCGAGTACCAGTGCTCGGCGTGGAGCACCTGCACCGGATGCGCGTCGAGGTGCTCGGCGAGCGCCCGGCCGAAGGGCTCGATCAGCCCTTCGTGCTCGCCCTTGGCGAGGAGCCGTGCGGGACCCGCGTCGAGGTGATGCACCGTGAGATCCGGCGACAGGGCGACGGTGTCCGGCTGCTCGGGCGAACTGCGCCGGGTGATCAGCTGGACCCGGTGCCCCGCACGCGCCAGCCGCTCGGCCTGCGCCCGCACCACGACGTTCATGCCGCCCGCATCCTTGGTGCCCGGCTCGTCGAGCGGAGAGGTGTGCAGCACCACGAAGGCGATGGCGAGCGAGGCATGAGGCATGCTCCGACCGTACCGCGGGAGCGCCGGGAATTCGCAGGGGCGGCCCCCGCTCCGTTCCGCGCGCACGGCGCAATCCCCTTTCGGGAATACCCCGAGCGGGTATAGAGTTGACGTGAATTGATACCCCCAAGGGGTATATACTCCGATTTTCGCTTCACAGGAGGACCTCATGACCACCGCCGAATTCGCCGTCAGCGGTATGAGCTGCGGCCACTGCGAAACCGCGATCCGCGCCGAGGTCGGGGCGGTGACCGGGGTCGACGGCATCGAGGTCAGCGCTGCCACCGGGCGCCTGATCGTCACCAGCGGCGACCCCGTCGACGAAACCGCGATCCTCGCGGCCGTCGAAGAGGCCGGCTATACGGCAGTGCCCGCATGAGCGGCACCGCCCCGGGTGCCGGTGCCGCCACCGTCGAGCTCGAGATCGGCGGAATGACCTGCGCCTCCTGCGCCGCCCGCATCGAGAAGAAGCTGAACCGACTCGACGGCGTCGAGGCGGCGGTCAACTACGCCACGGAGAAGGCCCGCGTCAGCGTGCCGAACGGCTTCGATCCCCAGCTGCTCATCGAGGAGGTCGAGAAGACCGGCTACACCGCGGCGCTGCCCGAGCCGCCGAAGCCCGCGGACGCCGACGGCGAGCGCCGGGCCGAGGATCCTGAGCTGCGGGCGCTGCGCCAGCGCCTCATCGGCTCCATCTGGCTATCGGTGCCCGTCATCCTGCTGGCGATGGTGCCCGCTCTGCAGTTCACCTACTGGCAGTGGGCCTCGCTCGCGCTCGCAGCCCCGGTCGTCGTATGGGCGGCCTGGCCCTTCCACCGCGCGGCGTGGATCAACCTCCGCCACGGCGCCGCCACCATGGACACCCTCGTCTCGGTCGGCACCGGTGCCGCCTTCCTCTGGTCGCTCTACGCCCTCTTCTTCGGACACGCCGGAATGCCCGGCATGACGCACGGCTTCGAATTCACCGTGCAGCCCAGCGACGGCGCGGGCAACATCTACCTCGAGGTCGCCGCCGGCGTCACCATGTTCCTGCTCGCCGGTCGCTACTTCGAGCTGCGGTCCAAGCGGCAGGCCGGCGCCGCACTGCGGGCGCTGCTCGAGATCGGCGCGAAGGATGTGGCGATCGTGCGGAACGGTGTCGAGACGCGCGTGCCGGTCGAGCAGCTGAACGTCGGCGACGAGTTCGTCGTCCGCCCCGGCGAGAAGATCGCCACCGACGGCGTCATCACGAGCGGCCACAGCGCCATCGACGCCGCCATGCTCACCGGTGAATCCGTGCCCGTCGAAGTGGGTCCCGACGATGCCGTCACCGGCGGTACCGTCTCCACCAGCGGGCGCCTGGTGGTGCGCGCGACCCGCGTCGGCGCCGATACGCAGCTCGCGCAGATGGCGAAGATGGTCGAGGACGCGCAATCGGGCAAGGCCGAGGTGCAGCGTCTCGCGGATCGCATCTCGGGGGTGTTCGTGCCGATCGTGATCGGCATCGCGATCCTCACCCTGATCGTCTGGCTCGCACTCGGGGGGCCCGTGGCGAGCGCCTTCACGGCCGCCGTCGCGGTCCTCATCATCGCCTGCCCCTGCGCACTGGGACTCGCCACACCGACGGCCCTGCTCGTCGGGACCGGCCGCGGGGCGCAGCTGGGCGTGCTCATCAAGGGGCCCGAGATCCTCGAGTCCACCCGGCGCATCGACACGGTCGTGCTCGACAAGACCGGAACGGTGACCAGCGGCAGGATGACCCTCACCGATGTCATACCGGCGGAGGGGCAGGACCGCGCCGAACTGCTGCGCCTCGTCGGCGCCGTCGAAGGGGCGAGCGAGCACCCGATCGCGCAGGCGATCGCCCGCGGCTCAGCCGCCGAACTGGGTGTCGAAGCGCACGATCTGCCCGCCGTCGAATCGTTCCAGAACACCGCGGGCAAGGGGGTCAGCGGTGTCGTCGCGGGCACGGCGGTGCTCGCCGGACGGCAGAGCCTGCTCGCCGACTGGTCGGTCGCGGGCGATCCCGCGCTGCAGGAGGCGAAGGATCGCCTCGAGCGCGAGGGCAAGACCGCCGTGCTCGCCGCCTGGGACGGCCGGGTGCGCGGCGTGCTCGCGGTGGCCGACACGGTGAAGCCGACGAGCGCGGAGGCGATCCGGCAGCTGAAGGCCCTGGGGCTCACGCCGATCCTCCTCACCGGCGACAACCGGGCCGTGGCCGAGCAGATCGCGGCGGAGGTCGGCATCGAGCGGGTGACCGCAGAGGTGCTGCCCGGTGAGAAGGTCGCGGCGATCAAGACGCTGCAGGCGGAGGGGCGCGTGGTCGCGATGGTCGGCGACGGGGTGAACGACGCCGCCGCACTCGCGCAGGCCGATCTCGGGCTCGCGATGGGCACCGGCACCGATGCCGCCATCGAAGCGGCCGACATCACCCTGGTGCGCGGGGATCTGCAGAGCGCGAGCGATGCGATCCGACTCTCCCGGCGCACGCTGCGCACCATCAAGGGAAATCTCTTCTGGGCCTTCGCCTACAACGTCGCGGCGATCCCGCTGGCGGCGCTCGGGCTGCTGAACCCCATGATCGCGGGGGCCGCCATGGCCTTCTCGAGCGTCTTCGTCGTCGGCAACAGCCTGCTGCTGCGCCGCTTCAGAAGCGGCGCCGCCTCGGTGATCCGCTGACGCCTCCGCGCCCGCGGCGATCCCGCCGAATGTTACGCCGTGTATCGTCCGGTGATGACACGGCCCGCCATCACTCGCTACCGTAAGACCTTCCCCGGCCCTTGGAGTTGAGTCATGCCCGCGAGCACCCCGGTCACCGCCGACCGCGTCGCGAACCAGGCCTTCTCGGTCACGTTCGATGCCGTCGGCCGCACCTTCCCCTCGGGCAAGAGCGCCGCGCACACCGTGCTGCGGGACGTGAGCCTCGAGGTCGAGCCGGGCGAGATCCTCGCGATCCTCGGCACGAGCGGGTGCGGCAAGTCGACCCTGCTGCGCATCGTCGGCGGCCTCGACGCGCCGAGCGCGGGCGCCGTGCGCATCGACGGCAGCCCCGTCGAGGGCTACGATCCGCGCTGCGCGGTGGGTTTCCAGGAGCCGCGCCTGCTGCCCTGGCGCACCATCGCGCAGAACGTCGCGATCGGCCTGCCCAAGCGCACCTCCGGCGCCTCCGGCGCGGAGACGGTCGCCAGGCTCCTCGAGCTCGTCGGCCTTGCCGACTTCGCCGGTCACCGGCCGCGCGAGATCTCGGGCGGCATGGCCCAGCGCGCCTCGCTCGCCCGAGCGCTCGCGCGCAACCCGGGCGTGCTCCTGCTCGACGAGCCCTTCGGCGCGCTCGACGCGCTGACGCGCCTGAAGATGCAGGATCTGCTGCTCGATGTGCACGCGGCCGCGCCGACGACCGTGCTCCTCGTCACCCACGATGTGGACGAGGCGCTGCAGCTGGCCGATCGGATCATCCTGCTCGGCAGGGCCGAGGGCGCCGACGGCGCCGACATCCGCCAGACCGTCGTCGTACCGGGTCACCGTCCGCGCGATCGCGGCTCGGCCGAGCTCGCCGAGCTCCGGGCGCGGCTGCTCGACGGTCTCGGCATCGATCGCCACCGCGAGGACCGCGACGTCGAATTCACCATCTGAACCTCACCACCAGTCGTTCCAACCCAGAAGGACCCCATGAAGATCAAAACACTCACGACCGCGATCGCCACGGCCGCGGCCGCAGCCCTCCTCCTCAGCGGCTGCGTCACCGGCGAGGGCCAGACCGCCGAGGCGGCTCCCGAGAGCGGCAGCGGCGTCGAGGGCCAGGTGCTCAACATCGACTTCGCCACCTACAACCCGCTCAGCCTGATCATCAAGGAGCAGGGCTGGCTCGAAGCCGAGGGCGTCGAGGTCAACTGGGTGCAGTCGGCCGGCTCGAACAAGGCCAATGAGGCGCTGCGCGCCGGTGCGATCGACGTCGGCTCCACGGCCGGCTCGGCGGCGCTGCTCGCCCGCTCGAACGGCTCGCCCATCCAGGTCGTCGCGCTCTACTCGCAGCCCGAGTGGGCCGCACTCGTCGCCCCGGCCGGAAGCGACATCACCGAGGTTGAGGATCTCGCGGGCAAGAGCGTCGCGGCCACCAAGGGCACCGACCCCTACTTCTTCCTCCTCCAGTCGCTCGATGCGCACGGCCTGACCGCCGACGACATCACGGTCGAGAACCTGCAGCACGCCGACGGCTGGGCCGCGCTGCAGAACGGCTCGGTCGACGCCTGGGCCGGTCTCGATCCGATCATGGCCGGTGCCGAGGAGTCGGGAGCGACCCTGTTCTTCCGCAACCTCGACTTCAACAGCTACGGCTTCCTGAACGCCCGCGAGGACTTCCTCGCCGAGAAGCCCGAGCTCGCGCAGCTCGTCGTGGACGCCTACGCGGCCGCGGCCGTCTGGGCGGCGGAGAACCCGGTCGAGACCGCCCAGATCCTCGCGGATGTCGCGGGCCTGGATCTCGCGGTCGCCGAAAAGGTGATCCTCGAGCGCTCGAATCTCGATGTCGACCAGGTGCCGGGTGCCGCTCAGATCGAGGTGCTCACCACCATCGGCCCGATCTTCGTCGAGCTCGGCGATGTGCCGAATCAGCAGCTCGTCGACGACGCCCTGGCGACCATCATCAACGACACCTTCGTGAAGAAGGCGAACGCCGCCCGCTTCCAGTAGTCCACCGCCGAGGGGAGCAAGCGCGTTGAGCAAGCAGGAGAGGGCCGCCGTGAACACCACGACCGCGGGCGAGAAGGCGCAGGGCCTGCCCGAGGGGTCGGTCGACGGGCACTTCGCCGCGCCGGTCGCGGTGGTGGGGGCCGCCGCCGCGGCGGGCCCCCACGGCCCCTCCGGGGCGGCTGCGCCGCGACCGACCCGCTCGGGGCCGGGTCTCACGCAGCGTCGGTGGTTCCGCATCGTCGGCGGCGCGCTCATCCCCGTCGCGCTGCTCCTGCTCTGGCAGCTGGTCTCCACGAGCGGGCTCGTCCCCGTCTCGATGCTGCCCTCGCCCGAGATGGTCTGGCTCGCAGCCGTCGATCTGACGGAGCGCGGGCTCTACGGCCTCTACATCGCCATCTCGACGCAGCGAGTGCTGTTCGGATTCGCCGCCGGCGCGCTGATCGGCCTCGTGCTCGGCGCCGTCGTCGGCCTGTCGCGATTGGGCGACATCCTGCTCGCCCCGACCCTCGGCGGCATCCGCGCCGTCCCGTCGCTGGCCTGGGTGCCGCTGCTCATCCTCTGGTTCGGCATCGGGGAGGAGTCGAAGGTGATCCTCATCGCCATCGGCTCTTTCTTCCCGGTGTACACCATCGTCGCCGCGGCCCTCCGTCACGTGGACACCCACCTGCTCGAGGCCGGTCGCGCCTTCGGCCGTCACGGTCTCCCGCTCTTCCTCACCGTTCAGCTGCCCGCCGTCGTCCCCTCGGTCGTCTCGGCCCTCCGACTCGCGCTCGCCCAGTCGTGGCTCTTCCTCGTCGCCGCCGAGCTCATCGCGAGCTCGATGGGACTCGGCTTCCTGCTGCTCGACTCCGGGCAGAACGGTCGCATCGACCGGATCTTCCTCGCGATCATCTCGCTCGCGGTGCTGGGCAAGCTCACCGACTCGATCCTCAGCGTCTTCGAGACCTGGGCGATCAAGAAGTGGGCGTAGCCGCTTCCGCGGATACGCGTCACCCGCCCTGGCGCGGCAGTCCCGACCGGCCCGGCCGCACTGTCTGCGCAGTCGCCGAGCCCGCCCTCCCCGCTCTCTTCTCCTCCTTCTTCCCGGACGGCTAGAGTTGACCCGGGAGGACGCATATGGCCGGCATCGATGGCCCTGATGAGGCCGGCGCCTGCGAGCCGGAGTTCAGCGCCGGGCATCCCGCGCTGCCGGCGGGAGAGGATCCCGGCGGGCACGGGCACTCTCATGATCACGGGCTCGGCGGGCACCTCACGGCCACGGCGAAGCACCGCCGGCGGCTGATCCTCGTCCTCGTCATCACGCTCTCGGTGGTGGCGGTGCAGTTCATCGGCGCGCTCATCTCGCGCTCGCTCTCGCTGCTGGCCGACACCGGCCACATGCTCACCGATGCGACCGGCGTGGCGATCGCCCTGATCGCGAGCCTCGTGGCGGCGCGTCCGGCGAATTCGAAGCGCACCTACGGCTATCTGCGCGTCGAGGTGCTGGCGGCGCTCCTCAACGGCGTGGTGCTCGGGGTGATCGCCGTCTTCATCTTCGTCGAGGCGATCCGCCGCTTCGGCACCGAAGTGGAGATCGCCTCCACGCCGATGCTCATCGCCGCCGCGATCGGAGGACTCGCGAATCTGGTCTCGCTGCTGCTCCTGCGCTCGGGGCAGAAGGAGAGCCTCAATGTGCGCGGCGCGTACCTCGAGGTGCTGGGGGATCTGCTCGGCTCGGCCGCGGTGATCGTCGCGGCGGTGGTGATCATGCTCACCGACTGGTTCTGGGTGGATCAGATCGCCTCGATCCTCATCGCGCTGCTGATCCTCCCCCGCGCCTACAGCCTGCTGCGCGATGTGGTGAGCGTGCTGCTGGAGGCCTCGCCGAAGGGCGTGAACGTCGACGAGGCGCGGGCCCATATGCTCGCCGTGCCGGGGGTCATCGAGGTGCACGATGTGCACGCCTGGACCATCACCTCCGGGGTGCCCGCCTTCTCGGCGCATGTCATCATCGCGGACGAGGCCTGGAACGAGTCGGCCTATCACGCGATCCTCGACGAGCTGAAGGCGTGTCTGCGCGAGCACTTCGGCACCGATCACAGCACCCTGCAGATCGAGCCCGCCGAGCACCGCCGCCCGGGCCCGCACCGGCACGCCTGACCCGGGCCCCGCAACGCGACTACACTCGTCTGGTGGCCCCGCAGCAGACCCCCGACCCTCGCGCGATCGCGCGCTGGACGCGCGCCGTGCTCGTCGTCTTCGTGCTGATCGGTCTCAGCTTCGGCACCTGGCTCAGCCGCCTCCCGGCGGTGCGCGACCACCTGGACGCGACGACCTTCGAGATGAGCCTGTACGGCCTGTGCCTCGCCGCCGGCAGCGTCGTCGGGCTCGTGATCTCCGGGCACACCGTGCAGTGGCTGGGACCCCGCGCGATCCTCGCGATCACCCTCGGGGTCCAGGCGCTCGCCCTGCCGGGAGCCGTCGCGATCATCCTGGAGGGATGGATCCCGCTCGGCCTCATCGTGCTCTTCGCCTACGGCTTCGCCTTCAGCACGGCCGACGTCGCCATGAATGTCAGCGGCGCCAACGCCGAGCGTGCGCTGGGACGCCCGCGCCTCCCACTGATGCACGCCGGCTACAGCATCGGCACCGTCGCCGCGATGGGGCTCGGCGCGCTCGCGGAGGCGGCCGGCCTGCCGGTGCAGCTCCACTTCGTCCTCGTGTTCGTCGCGGTGCTGCTCGTCGCGGCCGCGGTGCTCCCCCTCCTCCCCGGCGATGAGCAGGGGGTGCGCGAGGCCGCCGAGGCGCAGGCCGATGGGCTGCCGGCGGGCCGGCATCCCGATCCCGTCGATGTCACCGGCCCCATTCCCGTCATCGCTTCCACCGCGGGCGTCGAACCGGCGACCGCCGCCGTCACCGGGCCGATCTCGCTCATCCCCTCGGAGGCCGCCTCCCCCGAAGACGGCGACAGGCCCGGGCGGGCCGCCGCCGCATCGGCTCCGTCCGCGCCGGGGCGCGGCTACAGCCCCTGGCGCGATCCGCGCATCCTCGTCATCGGGACCATCGCCCTCGCGACCGGCATCGTCGAGGGCACCGCGAGCGACTGGCTGCCGCTCGCCCTGGTCGACGGCCGTGGGGTCGGGAACGAGATCGGTACCCTCGTGCTCGGCGTCTTCTTCGCCTCGATCATGGCGGTGCGCCTCGCCGGCGCCTTCATACTCGAACGGCTCGGCCGCGTCGCGGCGCTCCGGCTCAGCGCCGTGCTCGCGACCGCCGGCATCCTCACCGTGATCCTCGTCCCCGGACACCTCGCGATCGTGCTCGGCGCCATCGCCTGGGGGCTCGGCTCGGGGCTCGGCTGGCCCATCGCGATCGCGGCGGCGGCGGATCGGCGGGAGACCGCCGTGCGCGGCGTCGCCGCGGTCTCCGCCCTCGGTTACGCCTCCATGCTCATCGGCCCCATGGCCTTCGGCTTCCTCGGTGAGCACATCGGACTGCTGAACGCCTTCTGGGCGCTGCTGCTCTTCACCGCGCTCGGCGGAGTTCTCGCCCACGCCGCCCGCGAACGGCGATCCGCCCCGGTCGGAAACGGAGTCGGAAGCAGATAGGCTGTCACGGTGCGAATCGTGGTTGCCGACTGCTCTGTCGACTATGCCGGGCGCCTGAGCGCGCATCTGCCGCGGGCGACCCGCGTGCTCATGCTCAAGAACGACGGATCGATCCTCGTGCACAGCGACGGCGGCTCCTACAAGCCGCTGAACTGGATGAGTCCGCCGTGTTCGCTGGTCGCCGCGGAACCCGACGATGAGCAGCTCGAGGCCGGGGTCGCGGAGGTCTGGCGCGTCACGCACGCGAAGACGGCGGATCAGCTCGTGGTCTCGGTGTTCGAGGTGCTGCACGACAGCTCCCACGAGCTGGGCGTGGATCCCGGACTCATCAAGGACGGCGTCGAGGCGCATCTGCAGGAGCTGCTGGCCGAGCAGATCGAGCTGCTGGGCGACGGGCACACCTTGGTGCGGCGCGAGTACATGACGGCGATCGGCCCGGTGGACATTCTGGCGCGCGACTCGGGCGGTGCCTCGGTGGCCGTGGAGATCAAGCGTCGCGGCGACATCGACGGCGTCGAGCAGCTGACCCGCTACCTCGAGCTGATGAACCGCGATCCGGTGCTCTCACCGGTGCAGGGGATCTTCGCCGCGCAGGAGATCAAACCGCAGGCGCGCACCCTCGCGGAGGACCGCGGGATCCGCTGCGTCGTGCTCGACTACGATGCGATGCGCGGGATGCGGAACCTCAACACGCTGTTCTGAGCTCCGCGCGGGCAGGCCCGCCTCACGCGTGTCTCGGCATCGCGCCGCGCGTCGGCGATGCCTGGGTGCGGCTTGGCGCGGCCTGGTCGCGACCTGGTCGCGACCTCGCGCGGCCTGTTCCTCACTTGCCAAAGCGATTCGCGGAAACAAAGCCGGAATTCGCCCAAACGGGCTTCATTCCCGCGAATGGCTTTGGGAACCGCTCACCGCGACAGGGCTCAGGCGGCTCAGCAGTCTCAGCGCCCCGAAAACCTGCTCAGGCGGCCAGCCCGGCGAGGATGATGTCGACCCCGCGGTCGAAGGAGGCCCCGAGTTCGGCCTCCGCCGCCTCACGCCCCGCGGCGGGCGACCCGGGCCCCGGCGCAGACCCCAGCAGCGCGGCCCCCGGCCCAGACCCCGGCCCAGACCCCGACCCGACCCCCGGCAGCACCCCGAACTCGAGCGCCTGCAGCTGGGTCTGCGTGGCCTGGGCGTGGCCGAAGGTGAACAGCAGCAGCGTGCGTGCGCCGTCCGGGCCGACGAGTTCGGCCAGTCGCGCCTCGACCGCCGAGCCGCCCAGGCGGTACGCCGAGGCGGTGGCGACGACCTCGGCTCCGTCGCGCACCGCGAGCAGCGCCCGTCGCAGCGCGCGGCACAGCGCCGCCGCATCGTTGCCGCGCACCTGCTGCACGATCTCGTCCGCCATCAGCGCCAGCAGCGTCTGCTTGTCGGGCACGTGGTGGTAGAGGGCGCTGGGCTGCACATCGAGCGAGGCGGCGACGCGGCGCATCGAGCAGAATTCGAGCCCGTGCTCGTCGAGTACGCGGAGCGCGGCGGCGACGACATCGGCCCGACTGTTGCGCATTCCTCCACACTACCGCTAACCTGAACAGCGTTCACCAGAACACTGTTCAGGTTGAGGATCCCGGATCGGGCCCAACCAGCCCCGAAAGGAACTCCGATGTCGCAGTCCACCGCCGACACCAGCACCGCCGCCCCCGTCGAGACTCCCGCGAAGCCGCGCCGACGCCGCCCGGTCGCCGATCTCGCCCTCATCGCCGTCTTCGCCGCGCTCATCGCCGCCTGCTCGATCATCGCGATCCCCATCGGCGCGGTACCGGTCACCCTGCAGACCTTCGCCGTACTGCTGGCCGGCGCGGTACTCGGCTCGACCCGCGGCCTGCTCGCCGTGCTCCTCTACCTCGCCATCGGGGCGATCGGACTGCCCGTCTTCGCCGGCGGCGCCGCGGGCCTCGCCCCCTTCGCCGGCCCGACCGTCGGCTACCTCATCAGCTTCCCCCTGGCCGCCTGGCTGACCGGTTTCATCGTCGAGCGGCTCCCGCGCCGATCCGTCGGCACCAATGCCGTGCTCATCTTCCTCGCCGCACTCGCCGGCACCGTCGTCTTCACCTACACCCTCGGAATCCTCGGTCTGGCCTGGCGCGCCGACCTCACCCTGGGCGCGGCCTTCATGATCAATCTGGCCTTCATCCCGATGGATCTGGTGAAGATGGTACTCGTCGCCATCGTGGCGACGGCGGTGCACCGCGCCTTCCCGGAGCTGCTGCGGATTCGCAGGCGCCAGGGGTAGAGTCGGGCAGTCCCATCCGCGCGCAGACCGCCTCGGCGCCTGCGCGGAACCCAGAAGAATTCGAGCGAACGACTGTGATCCATCTGCGCGAGGCCGGCGTGGTCGTCTCCGACCCCGACGGCGACCGCACCATCCTGCAGCCCACCTCGCTCGAGTTCCGCGAGCACCGGATCGCGCTCATCGGCGCCAACGGCTCGGGCAAGTCCACGCTCGCCAGACTGCTCAACGGGCTCGTCGAGCCGAGCACCGGCTCGGTGCAGGTGGCGCAGGGGGCGGCCGCAGCCGGAGGATCGCCGGACGGCCTGCGCGCGGAGGCAGAGACGGCCGCGCCGGCCGGACAACGCTGGCTCGACACGCGCCGCGACGGCGCCGCGGTCCGGCGCCTGGTGGGCTTCGTGTTCACCAATCCCGCCGCGCAGCTGGTCATGCCGACCGTTATCGAGGATGTCGCTCTGTCACTGCGACGCCTGCATCGCGGCAAAGCGGATCGGCTGGCCGCCGCCCGGGCCGCGCTCGACCGCTTCGGCCTCGGCGAGCTCGCCGACCGCAGCGTGCACACTCTCTCGGGCGGCCAGCAGCAGCTGCTCGCCATCGCCAGCGTGCTCGCCACGGATCCCGCGATCCTCATCGCCGATGAGCCCACCACTCTTCTCGATCTGCGCAACAGCCGCCTGGTCACCGAGACCCTGCTCGGGCTGCCCCAGCAGCTGATCGTCGCCACGCACGATCTCGAACTGGCTGCCGGCTGCGAGCGCGTGCTCGTGGTCGAGTCGGGCGCCGTGGCCTTCGACACGGCGGCAGCCGGCGCGGATCCGGCCGAGGCCGTCGACTGGTACCGGGCAGCCGCGAGATGAGCACGCTCTCGCCGCTCGCCCCGAGCGCGCGCCGCTCCCCATTGCACCGGCTGCGGCCGGGCGCCAAGCTGCTCGGGCTGCTCGGCTTCGGCGTCCTCGTGGTCGCGGTGCCGGGGTGGATCCCCGCGCTCATCGCCCTGGCCATCGGTCTCGCGCTGGCGCTCGTCGCCGGGCTCGGCATCCGTCGCCTTGCTCGAGTGCTGCGCACCTTCGCGCTGGTGGGCGTCCTGCTCTTCGCATTCCAGAGCTGGCAGCACGGCTGGGAGCGCGGCGTCGAGGTGGTCGCCGGGCTGCTCGCCCTGATCCTCGCTGCGAGCGCGGTCACCGCGAGCACCGCGATCGACGACATGCTCGACACCGTGGTCTGGGCACTCGGACCGCTCAGGCCCCTCGGCGTCGCACCCGAGCGGGTCGCGCTCACCTTCTCGCTCACGATCCGCTCGCTCCCCCTCGCCGCCGAGGTGGCGCGCGAGACCCGGGCGGCGGCGCGGGCGCGGGGCCTCGACCGGAGTCTGCGAGCCTTCGCCGTCCCCTTCGTGCTGCGCATGGTCGCGCACGCGCGCGACACCGGTGCGGCCCTGCACGCGCGGGGCCTCGGCGACGACTGAGCGCCCAGGCGCCGAGGGCGCGGACCCGTAGGCTAGATCCCATGGCCGATGCGCAAATTCCCGAGGGGCTCACCGCCGACTACGCGAACGAGGGGGTGCGCGAGGCGATGACGGCCTTCCAGGCGCAGCCCGACTACGAGTGCTTCGCCGCGTTCCTCCTCGCGCTGCGGGAGGGGCATCTGGTGGTCGATGTGACGGGGACCGCGAAGAAGAAGGCCACGCGCGTCCGCACCATCCGCTCGACCAAGGGCCAGCTGGTGCTGCCGCTGTTCACCTCGATGGCCGAGCTGCGCCTGGCCGTTCCCAAGGGGAAGGCCGATCAGGCGAAGGGCGCGATCATGCCCGTCGCCGAGGCGCTGCGGCTGATCCGCACCGGCCCCTTCGTCGCGGCGCAATTCGATGTGGGCTCGGCGGCCCTGGTCGTGGTGCGCAAGTACGTGGAACTGGCCGAGGGCGACGAGCCGATATCGGCCGCCGCCCTCGAAGCGATGCGTTGAGCAGCCAGCTCAAACTGCCTTGATGGTGAAGGCGCGCACGATCTGCACCACGCCGAGCACGATGAGCGAGATGCCGATCATCAGCACCAGCACGGCGATGCCGAGGGCGGACGAGAAGATCAGCACGCCACCGGCGATGATGCTGACGATGCCGTAGACGATCGCGAGCACCGGGTGGCCGCTCGACTTCACGGTGGTGAAGGAGAGCACGCCCTCGACGATCCACATGATGCCGATCAGGATGGCGATGAAGACGAGCAGCACCGTGCTCGCGAGGCCGAGATTCGCGAAGAGGATGACCGCGGCGATGATGTAGAGCAGACCCAGCAGGATGTTCCCCGTGCGCGCCCAGCCGCCGACCGTCTTCGAGAAGATCGCGGTGCCCAGGTAGACGACGCCCATGACGACCAGGTAGATCGCGAGGATCACCGCGAGCACCTTGGCGAAGAACTCCGCCGACTGCAGCGGATTCACCATGATGAGCACGCCGATGATCACGGCGATGAGGCCGCCGACGCCGAACATGACACGAACGCCGTCGACCGCCTGGCGCTCCGCCGTGACGGCGGGATCTTTCTCTGTTGCCTCTGACATGACCACTCCTTCGGGGATCGAACGTTGATGCATAGCGCATCCGCATTCTCATCATGCACTGCGCCCAGCGAAATCACGCGCACCGCGCCGGGCGCGGGGCCGTAGAGCGGCCTGACGCTGCGATCCCGTACGCTGGGCCGTATGACCGTTCTCGCCGGAATCCTGCTGCTCGTCAATGCCGTCTACAACGCCGTGGTCTGGCCGAGGTTCTGGACGCGCGTGACCAAGGATCCCCGCGCCCGCGATGCCGAAGGCCGCCCGACGACGTTCTACACCGTGCACGCGGTGCTCATCGGCGCAGCCCTCCTCATCGCGGCCGTCTCCGCGGTGGTGGGGGTCCTGCTGCTCATTCTCTGAGCCTCAGAATCTGAACAGGAGTTCTGAGCCGCGGAATTGAGCAGCGGCTCGGGATCAGTCCTCTTCGCCGCCGTCCTCTTCCGCGACCTCATCGCCGTGCGGCCGACCGGCCTCGATGTGCGTGGCAGGTCCGAGATGCGAGGCGCCGCCCTCATCGACCCAGCCGGCGCCGGGAGTGCGGGCCGGATCCGAATCGTGATCGTGCCTGCCGGGATCGCTGTCCCCAGACATACGCCCTCCCTCGATCGCGGGCCGCACGGGCGCGAGGCCCTCCTCTGCTAAGCGTACCCCTCCGCGCGGATCCGCTCCAGGGTGCGGTGAGGCGACTGTACTAGTGTCATGCACATCACCGATCCATCGAATGGAGACCGCGGATGAAGCGCGTACTCACCTACGGCACCTACGATCTGCTGCACTGGGGCCATATCCGGCTGCTACAGCGCGCCCGCTCGCTGGGCGACTACCTCGTCGTCGCGCTCAGCACCGAGGAGTTCAACGCGGGCAAGGGCAAGAAGACCTACCACGACTACGAGACCCGCAAGAAGATGCTCGAGGCCGTGCGCTATGTCGACCTGGTCATTCCCGAGAACGATTGGGACCAGAAGATCGCGGATGTCCAGAAGTACGAGATCGACGTCGTGGCGATGGGCGGCGATTGGGAGGGCGATCCCCGCTTCGAGGTGCTCACCGACTACTGCGATCTGGTCTATCTCGACCGCACCGAGGGCATCTCGACGACGAAGATCAAGCGGGATCTCGGCGTCAACGCCTGATCGCCGGCCTCAGCGCCGAGGCGCACCGCGCCTTCCTCTCGCGGGCGGAGTGCGGAGCGCAGCCCTCCCCCCGCTCCAGCACGCCCGCTACAGCACCTTCGAGAGGAAGGCCCGGGTGCGCTCGCGCTGCGGATTCGCCAGCACCTCAGCCGGATCGCCCGCCTCGACCACCACGCCGCCGTCCATGAACACCAGCGTGTCGGCGACCTCGCGCGCGAAGCCCATCTCATGGGTGACGACGATCATCGTCATGCCGCTCTTGGCGAGGCCCTTCATCACGTCGAGCACCTCCCCCACCAGCTCGGGGTCGAGCGCGGAGGTCGGCTCGTCGAAGAGCATCAGCTTCGGATCCATCGCCAGCGCCCGCGCGATCGCGACGCGCTGCTGCTGCCCGCCGGAGAGATGCGCCGGGTAGTAGTCGTGCCGATCGGCGAGCCCCACCCGGTCGAGCAGCTCCATGGCGCGCTTGCGCATCGCCGTTCTGCTGCCCTTCCCCAGCAGCACGGGCGCCAGCATCACATTCTCGAGGGCCGTCTTGTGCGGGAAGAGGTTGAAGCGTTGGAACACCATGCCGATGTCGCGGCGCTGCTTGGCCGCCTCCTTCGGCGCCAGCTCGTAGATCTTGTCGCCCTGCTGGCGGTAGCCCACCAGCTGGCCGTCGACCCAGAGCCGGCCGGCGCTGATCGTCTCGAGGTGGTTGATGCAGCGCAGGAAGGTGCTCTTGCCCGAGCCCGAGGGGCCGACCAGGCACAGCACCTCACCGCGGTTCACCTCGAGGGAGATCGACTTGAGCACTTCGTTGGAGCCGAAGGACTTCGAGACGGCCTCGGCCTTCACCATGGGGGCGTCAGCGGTGTTCACGGGGTCCCCCTTCTTCGAGGCCGGAGCCTGGGAGCGCCGCGTCGCCGGGGAGATCGCCGACGGCACCGCCAAGACCGACAGTACCGGCAGCACCGGTCGGCGCCACTCGCATCGCACCCGTCTCCACCGTCGGCCGCTGCACATCGGGCCGCGCGCCGACGCCCTTGGCGAAGTGCTTCTCGAGGTAGTACTGCCCCAGCATCAGCAGCGAGGTCAGCACGAGGTACCAGATCGACGCCACGATGAGCATCGGCACGGGCTTGTAGCTCACCGCCGCGATATCGCGCGTGCGGGTGTAGAGCTCGAGCGTGAACGGCACCGCCGTGACTAGCGAGGTGGTCTTCAGCATCGAGATGACCTCGTTGCCGGTCGGCGGGATGATCACCCGCATCGCCTGAGGCAGCACGACCCGGGTCATGGTGTGCCACCAGCCGAGCCCGAGCGCGGTCGCGGCCTCGTCCTGACCCTGGTCCACCGAGAGCAGACCGGCGCGCACGATCTCGGCCATATAGGCCGCCTCGTTGAGCGCCAGACCGATGACCGCGAGCATGAAGTAGCTCAGCAGATCCCTCAGGCTCAGCGACAGGACCGCATCGGTGAATGGGATCCCGAGATCGATGCTCCGGTAGATCACCGGCACCAGGCCCCAGAACACGAGCTGCACGTAGACCGGGGTGCCGCGGAAGATCCACAGATAGATCCAGGAGATCGCCTTCACCACCGGATTCGGCGAGAGCCGCATCACCGCGATGATGACCCCCAGCACGATCGCGATGAGCATCGAGTAGACCGTCAGCTGCAGGGTGTAGCCGAGCGCGGAGATCACCCGCGTGTCGAAGAGGTACTGACCGACGACATCCCAGGAGTAGACCGGGCGGTTGAACGCGGCGTCGTAGATGAACAGACCCGCGAGGATCAGCAGTACGACCGCGAACACCCCGCGCCAGGGGTGTCGCAGGCGGATCGCCTCGATGGTCGCCGGCTCGGCGTGCTCCGGGGGCAGCGAGGCGTCTCGCCCCGCGGCCCCCGCGCGCGTGTCAGACATGACTCGCTGGTTCTCTGGAGTTACGAGCCCGCGTTGATCGTGGCCGCATCGAGTGCGCCCGCATCGACGCCGGCCTCGGTGAGGATCCGGAGGTAGGTGCCATTGTCCATCAGCGCCTGCAGCGCGTCACGCACCACCTCGGCCATGCCCGAGCCCTTCTGCACGGCGAAGCCGTAGGGTGCGGCGTCGAACATCTCGCCGGCGAGTTCCAGCTGCCCATCGGTCTTCGCGACCGCGTCGCCGGTCACCGGGGAGTCCGCGGAGAAGGCATCGGCCTGGCCGTGGATCACAGCATTGGTCACCTCGGGCTGGCCGTCGAAGGGCAGGATCACGATCTCGGCCTCGCCGGCGTCGGTGCAAGCCTTCGACTTCGCGGGCAACTCGTCCGTGTGCTGCACGGTGCCCTGCTGCACGGCGACGGTGAGACCGCAGGCGTTCTCGGGATCGACGTTCGCGCCGACGGGTGCCGCCCACTGGCTTCCGGCGTTCAGGAAGTTCACGAAGTCGACCGTCTTCTGGCGCTCGGCGTTATCGGTGAACGACGAGGCACCCATATTGACCACGCCCTCCTCGATGCGGGGCAGGATGCCGTCGAAGCCCATGATCTCCCACTCAGGTTCGACCCCGAGCTGCTCGGCGATCGCATTGGCGAGCTCGACGCCCCAGCCGGTGGGGTTGCCGTCCTCGTCCTTGTACTCGTTCGGCGGGTACTCGGCGTCGGTGGCGATGACCAGCACACCGGCGGCCTTGATGTCGTCGAAGGTGACGATATTCACGGCGGTGGCCTCGGTGCCGGTATCGGTACCTTCCGAGGGACCCTCGGAATTGGTGCAACCTGCCAGCGCGAGCGCGGCGACCGCCGCAAGTGCCGGGAGTACGAAGCGAATCTTCTTCATCGGCCCATGTCCTCTTCTTCTCGTAGATGTGCGAATCATCGTGCGGGTTTCCACCCGCACCATCAGGGCGAGCCTATCGCGCGGCCTCTCCGGTGCCGCGCTTCGCTGAACTATTGCGATCATTCCGAGACCTGGCGGAGAGGCCCGCTTGTCGCCACCCGACAGCGGCGCCCTTCGCGCGGGCCCTCGCCAGGCGCCGCCGCGGTGGCTACCCTGGTGCCATGACCGCGCAGGCGATGAAGGTGTCGACCGCCGAGATCTCTCCAGAGGAACGGATCGAGTTCTGGGAAGACTGGAACCGCAGCTGCCTCGTGGGTTTGCGCTGCTCGACCCTGCGCACTGCGGGGCTGCGCGTGAGCGCGCGGCATCGGGTGATCGACGAGGTGACCTTCACCGAGATCAGCGGGGATCAGCACACCGTGGAGCGCTCTGAGCAGGCGCTGCGGCAGCGACCGGGCGATGCGATCTTCGTCTCGATCCTCACCTCTGGCAGCGCCTTCTTCACCTCACCGGAGGGGATCATCGTGGCGCAGGCGGGTGAGAGCATCCTCTACTCCACCGACCAGCCCTATCTCTTCGGATTCGACCGTTCGACGAGTCAGGTGATTCTGACGGTGCCGATGGATCTCGCCTACGGCGACTGGGGTTTCGCACCCCTTGGAGCTCCGCGGCTGCTCGCCCCGGACCAGTCCAGGCGTCTGTACGCGGCGGTATCCGGAATCGTCGACTGCCCGGCCCCGGACGCGCAGCGCGCGGCGATCCCGGAGCTGATGCGCGAGGTCGCGGGAGGATCCTCGCCCCTGGCGGCCCTGCGCACCACCGCCTTCGCGCTGATCCGGCGCCGGCTCTGCGATCCCCGGCTCACCCCGGTCTCGCTGTCCCTGGATCTGGGCATCTCGGAGCGGCAGCTGCGACGCGCCTTCGCCGACGGCGGGGAGAGCCCCGCGACGGCGATCCAAGGCCTGCGACTGGCGGCCGCCCGTCGCAGGCTCCGGCAGGATCCCCGACCCACCGTCTCCGAGGTGTCCGCCGAGTTCGGTTTCGCCTCACCCGCGCATTTCGCCCGCGTCTTCCGCGCGCGATACGGGATGACGCCGAGCGAGGCGCGCGGGCAGGGCGCTCGACCGTAGCCTGGAGCTCGAGACCTTCGATGCCGGTGGGTGACGGCGGCGGCGCAGGCGGTGACCGACATCGTCAGGGCCGATCCCCATCTGCGCCCCGCCTGAGCCGGGATCGCGCCCGGGCTACACCGGTTGCGCGTCCGGGTACTTCACCGTGCCCAGCGGGTAGATGTGGCCGCCGGCGCGCTGGTGCTCGCTGACGCCTTCCCCGTTCAGGCCCAGGAAGATGCCCGTGGTCATGAGCTTGTAGCCGAGATCGTGCAGCCACACGCTCGCCACCGAGATGCGGAACTCGCGGAAGCAGAAGAGGTAGAGGCCCTCGTCGAGCTTCCACACCGTGGAGAGGTCCATATCGCCGTGGCCGCGCTGCACCCCCTGGAGGTTCTGCCAGGCGTAGCGCTCGGAGGACATGTAGACGTGCTCGTAGAGGTGGTTCGGGCTGTAGCGGTAGACATTGCGCATGCCGATGAGATCGCGGGAGGCGGCCGGCACCTCGCCCGTGGCCTCGACACCGCCGAGCGTCGCCGCGAAGAAGGTCTGCTTCACCTGGGTCTCGCCCTCGACCGCCTCGGGGGAGATCGCCGAGTGGGTGACGATCGCGCGGCCGGTCTTCGTGCTCCAGACGAGGGTCACGGCCTCGGCCTCGCGACTCGTCAGGGGAAGGTTCACGAAGAGCACATCCTCGCGCACGGCGACCGCGTCGTAGGGATCCCGGGTGCCCGCCGTGGCGGCGATGGATCCGGAGGCCTGCCAGGTCACCGTGTCGGCGCCGAAGTCCAGGGCGATGGTGGATCCGTCATCGAGCGTCAGCTCGATGCTCTGGCCGTCGAGGGAGACATTCGGCAGGCGGTAGGTGTCGATTCCGGCGGCGAACTCATCGTATGTGCGCCACTCGTCCACCTCGGGGCGGTCGTCGATCTCTTCGCTCATTGCTCGGCTCCTTCGCTGATGCGGGTGGGGTGGGGGCGTTCGGTGGCTGCCCACCGCGGGCTGCGCCCGCTTCGGGACAGGCCGGGTGCCATCATGATGCCGGATCCCCCGCTGCGGCGCAGTCCCCTGCCGGACCGTCCGCTTGCCTGTTCCGGCCAGGAACGGCCGGCCGTGCGCGATCCCGGCGCCGGTCCCGGCGGCGATCCCGATCCCGATCCTGATTCGCGGACGCGGTCTCGGCTCGATCCCGGCCTCAGCCCCGACTACCCGCGGCCGATGACCGCCGATGTCGCACCCGTCGCCCGCGCGAGGTCCCCGGGGGCGAGCTCGATATCGAGACCCCGGCGCCCGCCCGAGACCAGCACCGTCTCGTGCTGCTGCGCGGAGCTGTCGAGCACGGTGCGCAATCGGGTGCGCTGCCCGAGCGGGCTGATCCCGCCGACGACGTAGCCGGTCTTGCGCTCGGCGACAGCGGGATCGGCGAGCTGCGCCTTCTTCCCGCCGCAGGCGGCGGCGAGCGCTTTGAGATCGAGGCGTCCGGACACCGGCACGATCGCGACGACGAGCTCGCCGTCGACCTCGGCGAGCAGGGTCTTGAACACGCGCTCGGCCGCGACGCCCAGTGCCTCGGCGGCCTCGCGTCCGAAGTCGGTCTCGGCCGGGTCGTGCGTGTAGCCGCGCACGGTGAAGGGCACCCCCAGCTTCGTCAGCGCCACCGTCGCGGGGGTCGATCCCTGTCCCTTCTTCGCCATGGACCCAGCCTATTGGCGCGCCGAGGGGGGATCGGCGCGGCCGGGACCGCGCCGGCGCCCCTTGCGCAGCCTGTGTTCACATTTCCCGCCTACGATGGGGGCAGGAGTCCGAGGAGGACTCGCGGACGAGGGAGCAGTACCCGCACCGGACAAGACTGACTCGCAAGGAGTCGTCATGGCGTGGATCGTCCTCATCGTGTCGGGCATGCTCGAGGCCGTCTGGGCCTCATCGCTCGCCGCGTCCAAGGGGTTTCGCAGGTGGCGCCCCACGGCGCTCTTCCTCGTCTCGGTGACGCTGAGCATGGCGGGTCTCGCCTGGGCGATGCAGTCGCTGCCGACCGGCACGGCCTATGCGGTATGGGTCGGGATCGGTGCCGCGCTTACCCTGCTGTGGGCCTTCGTCACCCGGCAGGAGCGGCCCACCGTCGCGCGGGTGCTGCTGCTCGTGCTGCTCATCGGATCGGTGATCGGCCTGAAGGCGGTGAGCTGATCGTGCACTGGATCGTGCTGCTGCTCAGCGCCCTGTTCGAGGCGGTGTGGGCGACCGCGCTCGGCGAGTCGGCGGGTCTCAGTCGCCCCCTGCCGACGGCGGTGTTCTTCGTCGCCGTGCTGCTGAGCATGCTGGGGCTCGGATGGGCGGTGAAACGGATCCCGATCGGCACCGCCTATGCGGTGTGGACCGGGGTCGGCGCCGCGCTGACGGTGGGCTACGCGATGCTCACGGGGGCCGAGAGCGTCTCGCTGTGGAAGATCGTCTTCATCAGCGGGATCATCGCCGCCGTGATCGGGCTGAAGCTCGTGCCGCACACTGCGGCCGTGGCGGGGCGGGACCGTTCCGCCGCGAAGGAGGCCGAGGCGCTGCGCCGCTGATCGGTCGCTGCCGCACGCACCGATGCGCACTTCGGCACCCCTTCCTCGCTCCTTCCGCGACGGGGAAGGAGCCGAAGTGCGCATTCGCCGGCGGTGCACCTGGCCCTGGCCCTGATCCTCGTCGCCCGGCGCTGGTTTGGCAGTCCCGTGCGCAGTTGCTAAGCTGATGTGGTTGTCGACGTCTTGGCGTCGACGGCGACTCGCGCGAGTGGCGGAATTGGCAGACGCGCTGGCTTCAGGTGCCAGTGCCCGCAAGGGCGTGGGGGTTCAAGTCCCCCCTCGCGCACGCGAATGAAATGGCCCCTGATCTGGGATTGAGTTCTCCGGGTTGGGGGTCTTTCGCGTTGGAGGTGCGAGAAAAAGTGGCTTATAGGACAGAACGTGTGGATGCGGTCGCGCGTGTCAGCCCCGTCCGGCCCATCCCTGCCGTAGCCGGAGCGCGCCTTTGCCCTGCACGTAGAGGGCCTGGTAGATCGTTTCGTGGGACACCTGCAGCTCCGGATGATCGGGAGAGTCCACGCGAAGCCTGTGAGCGACTTGTTGCGGGGAATGCTTCTGGTTCAACCCTGCCACTACTCGCGCCCGTAATACGGGGTCGGCGAGCTTCCCCGGACGCAGGCGCGGGCGTGCGGCAAGGGCCCGGTAATGCGCGACCTCGGCGACATACTGACGGTCGCGCCCATGCTGCACGCCATGCGCGGCGATCTCTCGTGACACCGTTGAGGCAGCGACCCCCAACTCAGACGCGATCCCTCGCATCGACAGGGGCGCCGCGAGCGATCTCGCGGCCTGAATGAAGGCGCGGTCTGCAAGCGTCAGCCTCCGGTACTTACGCGACTCGCTCTCCGGCACGACATCCATCAGATCAACCGCGTGAGCACCACCGTGATAGCCCTGAACGAATTCCATACCCACACGCTTACCCCACCCCGCGATCGTGGTCCTGGGGACACCGGTTCTTCGACTGACCTCCAGAGTGGAGTATCCCCGCACCAGCAGAATCAAAGACCGTTCAACCACAGGCCAAGGCAGATTAGTCACAGCAAAACCTCCGGGGTAGAGGTGTTGCACTAGCCCCCTGAAACCGCCGGGCTTATAGGACAGAAATTGCTCAGCCTCCCATCGGAGCCGTGATGTTCGCGCGTACGGCGGCCTGAGCATGACCTGAACAAAATGGGGGCATTCAGGTCGGGGTGTCAATCTACCAACTCTGTTGCGGTGCGGTGCCGTGGGTGAGGATGTGCCCGATGAACGTGAGTGCGCCGGGGATCGTCACCGTGTCGCGGTTGGGGGACTCGTCCTCTTGCCCGTGCTCGAGCACATACCCGCCGCTGTACCTCGCAGCCTCGTCATCGATGGCGTCACCTGCGACATCTCCGGGACCGATGAGCGTGCCCATGACCCGATGCCGGTTGGTCACCAGATGCAGCGTCATTCTGGTGTCTGAGTTGAGGATCATAGTGAGCTGCCCGGCGGCCATCCGATTGATGAACAGTGTCTGGATCTCGAAGACCGCGAGCAACTGGCCCTCAGCTCTAGACAACCACCACGCGGATACGCGCCGATCTTGGGCACTCGCACCTGCAGCGTGGTCGTCGGTGGGAATGCTGATCGAGGGAAAGCTATGTGCAAAGCGCGTCCGGAGCGCATCTGGCTCTCGAAGCGCGCGTGAGGCTTCACTGCGACGGATTGTGTCGTCGCGGAATCGCCTCAGGTGAGGAAGAGCGTGCGCGCATGGAAGGACTCGACGGCCTCAGTCACGAGGGATCATCGTGACCGAGCAACGGCGGACCTCCGTGGGTGTTTTTCAGCAGGCTCGCCTCGTCTCCTGTGTGTGGTGATGTACGGGATCGCAGGGCTACTGCTCGGCGCCTGCGTCGTGCAGTTCATCGCCCCGGATGGTGCGACCGTGGAGATGCCGACCCCCCGATACGGGCGAGAGCAAACCGAGGTCGGGCTGTGGGCGCTCCACTTCCCCCGCGCACTGGCGCTGCTCGCGGCCTCGTATGCCACCACAAGGCTCCTACGTGTGCGACCGGGGAAACGTCGTATCTGGTTGATCATGCTCCTGGCCACGGGCTCGGCCGTGCTCTTCACGATCATCGCATACGACGCGCTCACCTGAGGAGCCACAGGGACACGACCGCCTGTGAGGTGCACCGCCCCGAAAGGCAACCAACTCGCACATATCAGTCTGGCCGTGTAGACGTCGAAAACACGTCAGCCCGGGCCACGATTCACACAGCGTGCTTCGATGACTGATCAAAGATGAAGAAGTCAGCGACACAACGCGCCCTGGACGGCTTCAGCCCGAAACTCAGGCCCAACGCTTCTTCGGAGAAGTGCCGCCGATGCCCGGATTGAAAACATTAAACGGATCAAGTTGTTTGAAGTGCTCTTCCAACGAGGGAGGGAGTTCGTAGAGGCGACCGTAATTATGCTCTGCTGGAATCGCAGCACCTCTTTCCTCGAGCAGTGCCATCATGCGTTTCTTCAGCTTTACGGGATCAACGCCCTTCTTCGCCACATGATCCTGGTGGAGCACGTGGCAGAAGAAGTGTCCATAGTATGAGGAAACCAGCAGATCCTCGGAAATTTCCTTCGGCAGCACCTCCAGCCAATCAACATCGTCCCGTCGCAGCGCGACATCGAATGTTATGAGGTCAGAGACCCGCTTGCGATTCAAGTTGAAGTAGCGCGTTATCGCGCTGGCCGCACCGAAACGCAAGAGCATCGAACTTTTCGCCTCATTGTCATCACAGACGAAAAACGAACCCTCCCGCCCAGACTCCGCAAAGAACTCAATTAGGAGATTCTCGCTCTCCTCCTTCTCGGCGTTTCCGACCACGAGGAGCAGATGGTGCTCGAAGCGGTTGCGGTACTCGATCATGCGCTTCGGGAGTTGTTTGGGAAGGAGCCCGAAGACGAGCTGAGAGATCGTATCGGCAAAGGTGGGGCCAAAGAACGGCAGCTTCCCGAAAACGCTGTTCGCCCAGCTCTTGAGTGCGAACATCTTCACCAACGCCCTGCTTCCCATGTACTTCAGGGCGATAAACGTGTCTTTGCCGTATTTGGAAGCGAGGTCGAACGCCAAACGCCCCATGTACTCACTCGAAATGGGAAGCAGTCCCTCCCGACTCAGCATCACACGACGAAGGTCCTCGAGTTCTCTTGGACTGTTCGTACCGACGTAAAAAGTCGTCGTGCGGGTCTCTATAGGAAAAGTGCGCGTGCGCACCGCAAAAACCATGATCTTGCCTGCGCTTCCAGACGCGTCGCGCAGAAACTTCGGGTCGGCGTTATAGCGGGCTGGTGTGCTTACAAACTCACGCACATGCTCGGCGTACTTGGTGTCTCGCGTGTCATCGGGCGGCGGGGTAACATCACCGGGGCCCCAGTCTCCACATTGCAGCTTTTCGAGCACCGTCTCGGGGTCCTCGCCAAGGCTAATACCTAGGTGATTGACGAGTTCGACTCTGCCTGCCTGGTTCACCCGAGCGAAGATCGCAAACTCCGTGAACGCAGGACCTTTACGAATCTGGCTCCCACCCGAGTTGTTGGCGATACCCCCGACAACGGTCGCGCCGATAGAGCTGGAGCCTATGACAGAGTGCGGTTCGCGTGAATGCGGCGCAAGGGCCTCTTCAAGTGCGTAAAGAGTGGAGCCGGCGAGGCATACCGCCTCGCGTGCATCGTTAATGAGGTGGATCTGATCAATGCGCAGAGTGGAAATGATAACGACCTCACGGTCGTATTCCTGATTGCCGGGGCCCGAACCGCCGGTGAGACCGGTATTGGCCGACTGGGGAATAACGATCAGATCGTTCTCGACACACACATGAAGTGCGCGCCACATCTCAACCAAGGTGCCGGGACGGAGAACGGCAAATACCCTGCCGCCACCGAAGCGGTTGCCCTTGACGTACGCTGCGGTCGCACGCGGCGAAGTGAGCACGTGCGAGCGCCCGATAATCTCGGCGAACGCGCTGAGAACTTCAGTTGTTCTCTGGGAGTATCCAACACTCATCTCTGCCCAATTTCCTCTCGGCGTGTATATAGAAGAGCGCCTGATCAGCCTCGAGATTCATGGGTCGTTCACCATCGCGGCATCAAGGCGCCGAAACCTGATGCCTATTTCGCAACTGCATCCTGACAAATCGGGTGCGAAGGATCCCCCCCCCCGCTTCATCGATTGCGGGTTCGCGAATCGTCGGCTTGACTCATCTCATAGGCTCGGGAAGTCGCGCACGTGTCTTACGCAAAAATACCTGCGCACTCTCCTAGCTACTCCCATGGTGACGGGATGAATCCATCCTCCATGTCAGATCACACCCTTCAGCGGTCCCAGGCCGATTCAGGCTGAAATCGGTCGAGTACGAGATCATCGCGAACGAGCAGGTCGCACCCACTGCCTGACCAAACTGTCACCTGAGCCTGCACCGGCCCCGTCTTCGCTCATCCTGACGAGGCAGCTAGGCGCGAGCAAGGAGGTCTAGGGCTGCGTCGAGAAGTTCACCCTGTACAAGGTGCTCCATGACAGCAAAGTGAGCGACATCCGAAACTTCGATCAACCCAACTGTTCCGAGGTGCGTTGACCACTGAGCAGCGAACTGCTCCGTCTGCAGCTTGAACTCATTCGATTCGAGCGCGCCCACAGCGACGACGGCTCGCAGGCCGGCTGGCGGAGTGAGCATCACCGGGCTCAGTCCGCGGAAGCCGCCCACGCCTTGCAGACCGAGAGTCGCGGCGACCGGCAGCAGCAGCAGCGGTGTCAGGTCATAGAGACCACTGATACCTAGGAATCCACCAAGGAAGCCTTTGTTCGGTTCCCCCTGCTCCCCCACACACATCAGTGCGCCTAGATGAGCACCTGCCGAATGCCCGATGACTACGGCGCCACTGTCGCTGTAACCCAGATCTCGGGCGTGAGCCTGCAGCCACGAGCGTGCCTCGCCTATCTGCTCCGCGATCTCGGCGATGCTCACAACGGGGCAAAGGCTGTAGTTCAGGACAGCGACCGCAAACCCAGCGTCAAGGATGCCTTTGAGGAACTGACCGTGATCAGCCTTATCCATCATTTGCCAGTAGCCGCCGTGGATAAAGATCGCGAGCGGACGCGGTTCCGCAGTGTCAGGTAGGTACAGATCGAGCCGGGCATCCTCTGCCGTCGAGTAACGCAGGTCGAGGCGTACTTCGTGGGTCGCGATATGCTCGCGGCCTCGCCTCCGCCAGCCCTCGAGGGTCGTCTCTGCGCCCTCCTCCCACAAGATCGGCGAGTATTGCCACTCGAGTTCCGTCTCGTCGTAGCCAGCGAATATCATGCGGAGAGCAGCCGGTAGTAGTCGGCGGATTGGATGATCGCAGCGGTTGACTGGGCCAGCACGACGAGTGTTGCCTGATGCACTTGCTCCGCGCTCATCGCCCCGAACCCCAGGTCGGGGTGGTCGTAGGTGGCGGAGGCGTCGGCGACGACCGAAGTGCGGAAGTCGCGGAACATCGCGTCCCGCGCCGTGGCATGCACGCAATCTTCAGTGGTGACGCCCGTGACAACGACATCCTTGATGCCGAGGCCTTGCAACACCATCTCCAGGTCAGTACCGTAGAACGCGCTGTAGCGGTGCTTCTTGAGTAGCCGGTCGCTGGGAAGCTTGTCGACCTCGGCGAATATCTCCGCCCCTGGCGTGCCGTCAATCAGCGCCGCGCGCTCAGCAATCGGTGGGTAGAGGTCGGCGAAGAGCCCCATATCGGCACCATCTTCCGCGTGCACGTGCGCCGTGAAGATCACCGGAATACCACGCTCACGGGAAAAGCGGATGAGCTCGTTCAGAGTCGGAATCATCTCGCGTCCGGCACGCGACTCCAGAGGAGCGCCGGGTGCGACAAAGTCGTGCTGCATGTCAATGACTAGCAGTGCCGTTGTATTGGGGTCAAGCGTGTTGATCTGGTAACCCATTTTTATCACCTCATATTTAAGTAGTCTGAATTGAGATTTATCACGCTAATCAGACGAACGTCAAGATGTCGTTGGTTTGGTTGCGTAGTGATTCGCTCCATCGGTACCGTCTCTCACACCTCCGATTCTGAATGACTAGGAATCGATGCGTAGCATCTTCTATCTGAAAGGCCACCGTCACATGATCACCACACACATTTCGCCCCCAGCCTTCCGCTCGCGCACGATTCTGGTGAGCTTTCTCGGCGCGGTCGTCCGAAAACAAGGCAGCTGGATGCCGATCGCGGGTGTCGTGGATCTGCTCGGCGAGCTGGGAGTAGACGAGTCGATCGTTCGCACTGCCGTGTCGCGGTTGAAGAGTCGCGGTTGGTTGACGGCTGAGAAGCGGGGAACGACGAAGGGCTACGCGCTCTCGCAGCTCGCAAGCGACGAGCTCACCGCAGGCGATGCGATCGTGTGGCACACCCCTCAGCCAGCTCAACTGGAGGATGGCTGGTGCATTGTCAATTTCACAGTGCCCGAAGTCGAGCGGGCGATCCGCCACCAGTTGCGCACGCGCCTGACCGCCGTCGGATTCGGGCGCGTCGGAGCCGCTGTGTGGATCGCGCCCGCCCGTGCTTTGGACGCCGGCCGCCGCGTGATCAGCGAGCTCGACATCGCGATGAACTGCTCGGTCTTCGTCGGCCGTTACGCGGGCGAACGTGACCTGCGTGAGATCGTTCGCGAGGGTTGGGACCTCCGCGACCTCGAGACGCGCTACCACGAGTTCATCGCCAACGTCAGTGCCGGCGTCGCAGTGCTCAGCGCATCGACTACCGTCGAGCCCTCCGCTGCGTTTGCTCACTACCTCTCGACGGTCGACCGGTGGCGCCAACTCCCTTACGAAGATCCCGGACTGCCAAGCGCTCTTATCGGCCCGTCGTGGCCTGCGGCTCACGCAGGAGCACTGTTCGAGGAGACGGTCAATACCTTTGGGCCCGTCGCGCTGGACTACGCCGCCTCCCGCTGGCCGACGACCTGAGCAGCCGGCACGCCCAGGAAACCTCCTAGCTCGACTGAGTCGCCTGGGTATCTCGCAGCCACCACTCCGTAAAGCCCAGGTCGGCACGATCATCACTGCCGCTTGGTGACAACCGCGGTAGCCTCGATCTCTATAAGGCTCTCCGGATAGATTAGGGCGACGACTTGAACTCCGGTGCTCGCCATCTTGTGGTCACCGAAGTACTGTCGCCGCACCTCCCAGTATCTCCGCGCGAGTTCTGCGTCGAGAGGAACCGCAAAATAGGTGACCAGTTTCACCACATCCGTGAGAAGTGCACCCTCCGCGGCCAGGATATCGCGGATCCTTTGGAAGATGATCGCAGCCTGGGCAATCGGATCACCCGGCGCCTGAACAATACCGTCGGTCGTCTCCGCGATCTGACCAGCGAGGTAGATCGTCTCACCGACGCGTACCGACGCGGCGATAGGGCGGTCTACTTCGTGGGTGCCCCTGCGATTCGGCTCCATACGTTCCACGTCCCATCTCCTCCCGCTCAGCTTGCTGACCAAGCGTCGTCTATGCATCCGATCGGCGCGGGCCAACGGGCTTGGCCGACGGACGGGTTGTTGGTGTTCACCCGACAATCAATCGATGTGGTCTGCATCACAGGCCCTTTCCAACCTTCACAGTGACTCCGTGCTGCTCCATCTGAGGGAAGGTGCGCAGAGCGAGCTGTGAGAGGTGGTTGATGTAGTCCGGCACAATGACCATGATTCCGTCGAGCTCTCCGCGCACGACGACATCAGCAACCCGCCGCGCCAAGCTCTCGTACGAGCCGATAAGCACGCCCGGGAGCACGGAACGGTAGCTCTCACCGCCTAGGGTGGCCAGGGAAGAGGCACTCAAGTCTTTGAAGCCCTTCTCGTTCGCCTTGTAGCCGCCCGCGAGGTCGGCAAGCCCGGCAAGATCTACACCTTCCTCGATCCACTCCATCAGGTCTTTGGCTTCGGCGTCTGTCTCCCCCGGCACAATGGTCATGAGACCATAGGTCTTGAAGTCTGGCTTGCCGAGATCGCGGGCGATCTGCTTGCTTGCCCTGGCCGATTCAATCGATTTCTCGTCGTCACCGCAGACCATGAAAGCCACGTCACAGTTCTGCGCCGCGAAACGAAATCCCCGCGAAGAGGCACCGGCATTGACCAACCGCGGCCGTGTACGAGGCTTGGGGTCCAAGAGCGCGTCATAGAGCTGGAAATGCTCGCCATCATAATCCACCGATTCCTCGGCCCACAGGCGCTTCACGACGTCGATCCACTCGTCGGCGAAATCGTATCGCTGGTCGTGGTCCAGGTCGTCCCTCCAGAGACCAAGGGTATCCATCATCGTCTTCTGCCCGCCCGTCACCACATTGAAACCGACTCGCCCCGGCCCAATCTCGTCAAAACTTGCGAACATCTTCGCGATGACCGCCGGCGGAAACACTGTGATGTGCGCTGTGCCCCAGACTTGCACGCGATCCGTCGCCTGAAGGAACGCCCCCGTCGCTGCAAGCGAGTCGACCGTCTCTCGCCAGTATCCTGATGTACCCTGGGTGCCTCGCCAGTTCTGAGGACTCAGCACGAAGTCATATCCGAAGAGTTCTGCCCCCCGCACCACATGCAGCGAATGGGCGAAGCTGCCCGGAGTGTACAGGGTGTTTGTGGAGTGGAACCACGCTCGCTTGACGGTCGGCAGGAATACACCGACCTCAATGGACTTGTTCATTAATATACCTTTCTGGACTGTTCAACTGCGGTCTCCGGCGCGTTGGCGGCGGTCCGGCCGATATCACGAGATCCCACTCATGAGCCGCCCGATCGACCCCCGATCGGCGTGGTCTCGATCAAGCTCACCCGCGATCTCGCCGTTGAAGAACACCGCGATACGATCGCTGAGTGCCAGCAGCTCGTCGAGTTCGTTTGATACCAGCAAGATCGCAGTGCCCGCATCGGCACTACGGATTATCTGGGCGCGAACGGACTCGATTGCTCCAACGTCGAGACCAGTCGTCGGGTTCACAATTAGCGCGACGTCGCGGGGCAGTGTCAGTTCGCGGCCTAGCAGCAGCTTTTGCATGTTTCCACCGCTGAGGTCGGCAACCCTCGTCGTGGGCCGGCAGTTGCGCACGTCGTACTCGGAGATGAGCCGTTGTGCCAGTCGCGCGAAGTATGTGGTGTTAACGATGAGACCCCCAGCCCGTCGCGCTTCAGGTTCATCGAGATGCCGCAGGCCGACGTTCCAAGTTGCGTCGGCTTCTAGGAGCAGGCCTTCCCGACGCGGGTCGGCCGGCACATGGCTGACTCGCTTCCGATCGCCACCACGCGATCCCCGCCCGGTGAACTCGACCTCACCTCGCTCCCAAGAGCGAAGTCCTGCGAGGCACTCGACCAGCTCATGCTGCCCACTGCCGTCGACTCCGGCAATCCCGAGGATCTCACCTTGCCGGAGGCGCAATCCGACGCCCTTGAGCGCCCATGACCCTCGATCGCCTTTCGCCCATA
The DNA here is from genome assembly GCA_048516985.1 of Leucobacter sp. Taxonomy (GTDB): domain Bacteria; phylum Actinomycetota; class Actinomycetes; order Actinomycetales; family Microbacteriaceae; genus Leucobacter. The sequence continues at coordinate 404,265 of CP183188.1, forward strand.
GGTCGGCGACGCGCAGGACTTCAGACTCGCGAACGGTACTCGAGGCCCGCACCGCGGGGTTCATGTCGCGGCCAACCATGAGCGCCGCGAGGCTCTCGTCGTCGAGGTCGCTCACCGCAGAAGCCGCAACCACTCGCCCCTCACGCATCACTGTCACGTTGTCGCAGAGCTCGAGCACCTCCCGCACCTTATGGCTGATGAACACGATGGCGAGGCCAGCAGCCTTGAGTGTGCGGAGCACTTCGAAGAACGACTTCGTCTCCTCCGGCGAAAGCACCGAGGTCGGCTCATCGAGGATGAGGAGCTTTGATTGCCTGTACAGCGCCGAGAGGATCGCGACCCGCTGCTTCTCCGAAGGTGACAGGTCGCGCGCACGCCGACGGGTCCAGCTCGACCCCGTATCAGAGGATCGTGCCATGGTGATGCCAAACTCGTCGGCGACCGCGGCAATCTCCTCCGCCATTCGGTCGCGGGAGCTGTGCCCCAGGCCCTTCTTACTCCCAAGGGCGATGTTCTCGGCGACGGTGAAGGTGTCGACGAGCATGAAGGTCTGGTGCACCATCGCCACACCGCCTTCGAGTGCCTCGAGCGGATCGGCCCAGTCGCGGATGACTCCTTCGATGAACACGTGACCATCGTCTTGCTTATACAAGCCTGAAGCAATGTTCATCAGGGTAGTCTTGCCTGCACCGTTCTCGCCGATGAGGGCGTGAATCTCACCAGGCATGACTATGAAGTCGACGGCTTCGTTCGCCGGGCGTCCACCAAACTGCTTCGAGATCTCACGCATCTCCAGGGTTGCGGTAGTCATCAGGCCCCTATCCCCTCAGTTCACGGTGGAAAGGCATACCCAGGGCACGCGGCCCGTGCCGATGGGCAAGCAGGCCCAAGACCACCAATGCCAGCACATAGGGCAGCATGCCCAGGATCTCAGGCGGGACGTTGATTCCACGGGCATTCATCCAAAGCTGCACGGCATCCGCTGCACCGAACAGCAGGGCACCCAGTAGCACACGTGCCGGTCTCCAGCCGCCGAACACGATCGCTGCAAGCGCGATGAATCCGCGTCCTCCCGTCACCCCTGAGGTGAAGGCGCTGAGGATCCCGAGAGTTAGCATGGCTCCGCCGAGCCCGGCCAGAAAGCCGCTCGCTAGTACGGCACCCGTGCGAGTCTTCGAGACCGGGATACCCCGTGTCTCGGCAACTCGCGGCGCTTCGCCCACAGAGGACAGCCTCATACCCGAGTGGCTCTTGGTCAGGTAGTAGATGACGAAGACGACAATGAAGTAGGTGACGTAGACGAGCGCATTCTGGTTGAACAACGCCTGCCCGATCACTGGAATGTCAGCCAGCAACGGAATCTCGATGCGTGGCAGGCCGGGTGCCCGCTGGTAGGGCGTTCCAGCGCTGTCAAGGATGACGCTGTTGAAGAAGCTAGTAGCTCCACTCGCCAAAGTAATCAGACCGATTGCAGCAGCGACCTGGTTCACACGCAACCGGATCGAGAGCGCCGCAAATCCCCAGGCAAGAAGCATGCCGGAGAGTGCGCCGGCCAGGACACCGATGTAGGCGTTGGTCTGCTGGGCAACGATGACAGCGACGAACGCTCCGACGAGCATGTAGCCCTCAAGCGCGAGAGCGAATACGCCAGCCCGCTCCGAGAGAAGCCCGCCCATGGCCGCGAGCAGAAGAGGTGTAGTCAGCGCAACAGCAGAGACGAGGATCGTGGCGACGTCGTTCATGGCGCATGCTCCTCTTCTCGAGCGGGCGCAGGCTGAGGACGCGCAGGGCGGCTTCGAGCGATAAGAGCCCGGATATCAGGTAAGCGGGAGACCAGCAGGAACACCACGATGATGACACCTTGCATCAGGTTCACGATTGACGCTGGCACCCCCAGATTGAGCTGCGCCTCGAACGCTCCAGCCGCCAGCGCCCCGAAGCCGAGGCCGGCGATGAGGCAGCCAAGGGCCGCACCCCCTCCGATGAGGCCGACCACGACTCCTATATACCAGTTGTCGATCAGCCCCTCCTGCAATCGATATTTCTCGCCCATCAAGACAACCGCCCCCGCGATGCCCGAGAGGGCGCCGCTCACGAGAAAGGCTTGAAGGTTGATGGAGCGCACACCGAATCCGGCATAGCGCGCCGCCTCAGGGTTCATGCCCACACTCCTAAGCCTGAACCCCCATTTGGTGTAACGCAGCAGGAAGCCGATCAAGAGCACACAGCCGAGGGCTACGAGGATGCCCGCGCTCGCACGAGATTCGGGAATGATGATCGGCAGCCGGGCTGACTCGGGCAACACAACGCTTTGCGGCAGATCAGAATTCTCAGCTTTCAACGGGCCTCGTAGCAAGTAGGCAACGAACGCAATGCCGATGAAGTTCATCATCAGCGTGGTGACCAGTTCATTGGCACCGCGCTTCATCTTCATCAACGCCGGGATCAAGGCCCAAGCTGCTCCACCGAGCGCGCCTCCGACGAGACATGCCGCCAGGTGGAGGATAGGCGGTAGATCGACCCACGTCGCCACCATGAGCGCGCCGACCGTTCCGAGTAGGAACTGTCCTTGAATCCCGATGTTAATGACGTGCCCACGCAAGCCGAATGCGAAGCTGAGACCGAGCAGGATCAGGACCGCCGCAGCGTTCAAAGTCGAGCCGAGAGCGTATGTGCTTCCGGTGGCGCCTGCGACAAGGGTCGTCAGCGTCGCCCACGGTGAGACACCCACGGTCAACGAAGCGAACGCACTCACCACGAGCGCGAGCACTGCGGCGACCACCGCTCGGAGCGGCGAGATTCTCAGAAGGTCCATGGAGATCGTCTATCCAGCCGTGACGGCGTCGACCTCGGCCTCGATCCTGCTGATCTGCTCATCGGTGAGGAGTCCACGGAAGTCGGCGAGTAGGAAGGCGTTCTCCTTGTAGCCCTCGACAACCACCTCAGGGGCCAGCGTCCCAGCCTTGTAGCGCTCAAAGATCCGCACGGCCGTGCCGGGAAAGTCGCTGATCATCGAGGTAATGACGGTCTCAGGTGCCAGATCGTTCTCGTCTACCCCGTAACCGATAGCCATAGCGCCTGCAGCAGCAGCAGCCTCGAACAGACCAGGCTGGCCGCCGTTGGCGACGCCGAAGATGACGTCGGCACCGTTTGCGAGTACGGCGGTCGCCTGCTGAGTGGCTTTGATCGGGTCTCCGGTAGGGATACCGGTGTAGGAGAGATCTACAATGGCGGCCGGATTGACACTCACAACACCCTCGGCATAGCCCTCCATGAGCTCCTTGATCGGTGCGATGGCATCATCGGCGCCGATTCCGGCGACTTTGTCAGTCTCAGTCGCCACTCCCGCGACGATACCCGCGAGGTAGCCGCCACCCCTAAAGTCACTCGACACGGCAGAGACATTAGGTTCCTGTGCCTCGTAGCCGCCGACCACCACGAAGTCCGTGTCAGGGAACTCCGGGCCCACCTCGAGCGCGGCCGCCTGACTGATGATGTCATTCGCAATGATGAGGTCGTAACCACGCGAGGCGTAATTGCGGAGGGCCTCGGGCCAAGCGTCGGTGGGGACATCGCCCTGCACGTCGACCTCGGCCCCAAACTGCTCGGCGATCTTGTCACCGCCTTCCTGGGTCTGCCTGCCGAGACCGGAATCCTTGAGCCCGACACTGGTGAGCAGCGCGACCTTGGGGACGTCGGCGGTGGTGTCCGCAGCCGAGGTTTCTCCGCTCGAACACGCAGAGAGCGCTAGACCGGTCACAGCGAGCCCCGCCACGACCGCTACCAGGCGGCGCGGTCCGAGACCCTTACGACGAGCAAACCGGGTGAAGAACATGGTGCCTCCTAAGGCAAACAATGAGCAACTGCGATCAGAGTATGCGGCGAATGTTTCACCGTTATTACAATTGTTTTGCGATCGTCATTCTTTGTCAATACCTTTACCCAACAGAAACATTCGCATGTGACGGTACTGTCCTACAGCCTTTAACCGTCGAATAGATCTGGAGCGCACGATAAACCGATCATGTTCCTGAAACCCGAGATAGGAATATTCCCGCGCACAGTGATTCGCCGGCGTGTTCATGATGGTGACGTCGACCCTCGGCCTGCGCTTCGGAGTGCTTCCGAAATGGCTCGCCCTTATTGGACGCGTGCTTGGTCTGTTGCTCGTCATCACTGGCGCGTTTGCGGGTCCACTCGACTTTCTCTTTTCAGCCTGGCTCGCATTGGTAAGCATCACGCTGCTCTTCAGCCGTCGGGACAGATCCGCCCGCGCGGACAGCTGAGCGCACGCATAGCTGCCGTTGCGTGTTCGAGAGCAAGATCTCTCACTCCCAGCGGAAGAACACCAGCGAGACCGACACGCTGACGGCGATCGCGATCAGAAGCGGCGCGATCATGGTCGGTTCCAGTGCGTCTCCGGTCCAGCTCACGGAGAGCAGATCCGAGGATGCGCCGAACGGCAGGTATTGACCGAGCTTCTGCAGCGATTCCGGCAGCGCTCCCCGGCCGCCGAACATGCCTCCCAGCGCCCCCAGGCCGAGGAAGAGGATGATGCCGAATGCGATCGCCGAATTGGTCGTCGGGGCGAGCGAGGCCACGACCGTGCCGATACTGTACATCGTCACCATGACGAGCAGACCGGCGCCCACGACGGCGAACGCATTCACGGGCGCTACCGCGTCGAAGAACACGAAGGCGACGGCGACGGCAAGCGCAACGCCGATGACCGACAGCAGGGCGTTCACGACGATCTGCGAAACAAGCACCATGACGGGTGAGGCGGGTGTCGCACCGAGCCTGCGCAGGATGCCCGATTTGCGATAGTAGGACAGATATGTGGGCATGTTCAGCAGGCCGATATAGGAGAACACCATCGTGAGCACGATCGGGAGCACGAAGAACTCGAAGGCGGTGAAGCCGGTGTCGCCGATCGGCTCGGCAGACGCGATGCTGGCGCTCGTGACCAGGACGAGGAGCGGGAGCCCCAACGGCAGGAGCAGGCTGGCGTAATCGCGGACGAGCGACTTCGCCTCGGAGAGGATCAGCATGCCCCAAGCCCGAGGGCCGGGACGGCGGGCCCGGATGGGGGCGGCGATGGCGGTCATGCGGCGGACTCTCCTTCGTGCACTTCGGTACCGGTCAGTGCGACGAACGCCTCTTCGAAGGTGTCGGCACCGGCGAGTTCGGTGATGCCCGCGGGTGTGTCTTCGGCGAGCACGCCGCCGTCTTTCAACAGTGCGACCCGATCGCAGAGTCGTTCGATCTCGTCCATGGCGTGGCTGACCATGACGATGGTCACTCCCTCCTCGCGCAGACTCTCCACCGCCGCCCAGATGCGGCGCCGGCCGGCCGGGTCGAGCCCGGTCGTGATCTCGTCGAGGATCACCACCTCGGGTCGACCGACGAGCGCCAGCGCGACCGATAAACGCTGCTGCTGGCCACCAGAGAGCTTCTGAAACCGCGTGTTCCGGCGGTCGCCGAGCTGCACGAGGTCGAGACTCTCCTCGGTGGATCGAGGGTTCGGATAGAAGCTCCGGTAGAGATCGATGAGCTCGCGCACCGTGAGCGCATCGTGCAGGAGTGCGCTCTGCAGCTGCATCCCGAGCACCTGCCTGAGGCGGCCGCGATCACGTCGCGGGTGCAGACCCAGCACTGAGACGCTGCCGGAGTCCGGCTTGCGCAGACCGCCGATCATCTCGACCGTGGTCGTCTTCCCGGCTCCGTTCGGGCCGAGGATCCCGAAAGTGGAGCCGCGTTCGACGCGCAAGCTCACGCCGTCGACGACCGTCCGGCCCCTGTAGGTCTTCCGGAGGTTGGTGGTTTGGATGGCCGGCGCTTCCCCGTGATGTTCTCGCGTCATGCTCCGACGCTACGGACGACGCGTGGACCCGCGCAGGTGCCGAGGGTCATGACCCTCGCGCATGACTTTCGGCACGGGCGACGATCATCTTGTTGGATTACGTTGTTGCTGTGCGACGATTGACGGCCGATCTCTGGGCGGGCATCGCCATGCTCGCCGTCGTCGTCGGCGCTGCGAGCCCCGTGCTGTTCGGCCTCGTCGAGCCCTTCATCCCGTACCCGGTGTGGGCGGGGCTCTTCGTCGCGATGCTCGCGGCGGTCGCGATCAGCATGATGGGCAGCCCCGGAGGCATCTGGCCGAGCCTCGTGTTCGGGTCGGGAGTGGTCGCATCCTGGGCGTTGTTGCTGACCACGATCGGCAGCGCGGGATTCCTCGCGATCATCGTGGTGGTGCTCGCGGCGGTCAGTGTCTATCTCGTACCGCGGGCCATGACCATCGTCATCATCGCGGGCAACACCGTCGTGCTGGCCATCGCTTCGTATCTCAGCGCACGCGATACGACGGAGGTCATCCTCGTCACGGGTCTCTACCTGCTCTTGCAGATCGGCACCGCCTTGTCGTCAATCGCGATCCTGCGCGAGCAGCAGATGCGGAAGCGGCTCTCGGAAGCGAATATCGAACTGCAGGCGAGCGGCGTGCTGCTGGAGGAGAGCACCCGCACCGCCGAACGCCTGCGGATCTCCCGTGATCTGCACGATTCCATCGGTCACCAGCTCACGGTGCTGAACCTCGAGCTCGAGGCCGCGCGCCACAGCGATGACGAGGCCGCCCGGACGCATGTCGAGAGGGCGACGGCGACGGCGCGCGAGGTGTTGGGGGATCTGCGGGCGACCGTCGGCGAGATGCGCGACGAGCCCAGAGATCTCGTGGGCGCCTTGGAAGGGGTCGTCGACGGCATACCCGGCCTCGACGTCTCGGTGAGCGTGGACCCGCAGCTGAGGGTTGGCGGCGAGGCGCAGGAGGTGCTCGTGCGGGCCGTGCAGGAGATCGCCACGAACACGATGCGGCACGCGGATGCCCGAGAACTCAGGATCGCGGTGCGCAGGGCCGACGACGGCTCCGTTCGCCTCGAAGCGCAGGACGACGGTCGCGGAGCCGCGCATCCTGTTCCCGGCAACGGCCTGCGCGGCATGATCGAACGCTTCGACACGCTGGGCGGCGAGGTCGAGATCGACGGCTCGCACGGATTCACCGTCAGCGCGAGGGTTCCTGCCGCATGAATGAAGAATCACGTGATGGGGCCACCCGGTCGAACGGCGACCGGCAACTGCGGGTGGTGATCGTCGATGATCAGGCGCTCATCAGGCACGGTATTCGCACGCTGCTGACCATCGCCGGGATAGACGTCGTCGGCGAGGCCGACGACGGTGCACGCGCACTCGAGGTCATCGACGGCACTCGCCCCGACGTCGTGCTCCTCGACCTTCGAATGCCGCGCTACGACGGACTCTGGACTCTCGGACAGCTCGCCCAAGGAGGCGTCGAAGTGCCGGTACTCGTGCTCACGACATTCGACGACGACACGCTCGTGCTGGATGCGCTGTGCGCCGGGGCTCGCGGCTACCTGCTGAAAGACGTCACCCTGGAGCAGCTCGCGCAGGCCGTCAGATCGTTGGCCGCGGGCGGAACCCTCATCGCCCCGTCCATCACGGACCGGCTGCTGCGGGCGATCAAGTCGAGCCCGTCACCCGGGGGCGTTCATGCCCCTCTCGTTCAACCCCTCACTGAGCGCGAGACCGAAGTGCTGCGGCTCGTCGCCGAGGGGTACAGCAATCGGCAGATCGCAGAGGTGCTGTTCCTGGCCGAGGGCACGGTCAAGAACCATGTCTCGACGTTGCTGGTGAAACTCGGAGCCCGCGATCGGACCAATGCGGTGCTGCGTGCGCTTCACGAGGGCTTGCTCGGGTGACCGTGCAGCGGTCCGGCGGTGGCTCGCCGGGCGCTTCACCGCAGCCGTTCTCGATATCGGCTCGCCGCTGATCGGTGGTTGCGCTGGGCGCCGCTATTGCGATGACTGGCCTTCGATACCGTCCAGGAGAAGGTTCAGGGTGTACTCGAACTCCTCTTGCGTGTCGCACCAGCCGACCCTCGGGTCTTCCGCCCGATGGATCTCGTGCTGCATCATCGCAGGGAGATGCGGGAGCATCCTGGCCATCATCTCCTGCTCGGCCTGCTGGTGCTGAAGTCCGGGTGGATGCCGCGCCTATTGGGGTGGCTGCTGGTCAGCGGAGGCGCAGGCAAGGTCGCCGGTTCACTTCTCGCACCGCTGCTCGAGCAGGCGCCCTGGGTGGTCACGGCATTGACCGTGCCGCAGAACATCGCGGAGTGCTGGCTCATCGGGTACCTGCTGATCTTCGGTCTCAGAACCCGGCGACGTCAGCCCGATCCGGCCCAGCGGTAGACGAGGCTCGTCCATCTACAGATACGGTGGTTCCCCGAGTCATCGCTACCGCGGCCTCGTTCTGCCTGGCTGAGTTCCTCCATTCGCCAGGGTGCGACCACCAGCGTCTCATGCCTCACTCCACGCTCGCCCCTTCCCAGTGGTCTTCAGCGAACATGACTGTACGTCACTGTTGATCACTGAGATGCAGTGACTTACAGTGACAGTCAGTCATATGCGGTGATGAAGTGAGGTGCACTGATGAGTGAGGTGTTTGACTAGACGCTTGCGAGGCTGCGCGCTCGAGGAACTGATGACGCACTGTTCTCCAAGACCAACCCGCACCTGTTCTCCTCGTTCATGATCAGCATCTTCTACACGCTCCCGGTCACTCTCGGGGTCGTCGTCGCCGTATCCGCGGCTGCGTGGGTGGAGACTCGGCTTAGCCGAAACTAGTGCTTCCGTGCCTCAACTGGAAAACGACATCCGGTCCCATCCGAGCGGTCACCCTCAGAGCCGATCCTGCGGGCGGCATCAGCCTTTCGATTGATCTCGGTTTCATCCTCGTTCGCGATGATCCGCGCCGCCCGGCCTGATGGAGTTGATGCATGGCAGCCCCCCTCGTCCACGCTTCTCCGACCGCCTGGGGCAGCGCGACGGAGTTCAGGATCGCCCTCGGCGCGGCGATGATCGCGCCCGCGATCCTCTGCCTCGTAGGCAACCGCATCCGGAGAGCACAGGGAGCCGCAGCACCGCCGGAGAGAATTGACCCATGAGCTTCGTACGCATACCGCTGACGCGCGCTGACTCACCGGCGAAAACCACCGCGCCGACGGTGCGGGCGATGGAGATCGGCCAGCACCTCATGGCGGTCGGGCTGACGGCGATCGGCACGATCCGCGCCATCGGCGACGGCGTCGCACCCGCCGCCGCAATCATCTCAGGACTCGCGATCCTCGCCTGGCACACCGCCGGCACGATCCTGCCCGCCAGAGCCCGCTCCCGCGGTCTCGCGATATGGTGGCTACTCGGCTTCGCCGCGATCTGGATCGCCGCCGTCGCCGTCTCCGCGGAGTTCGTCTGGCTGGCGTTCCTGCTGTGGCTGCTCGCCGGGCACCTCCTGCCGGTTTGGTGGGGGCTGCTGTTCTCCGGCTTCGTGCTCGGGGTCGTGATCCTCGCCCCGATCCTGCACCACGGGACGACGAGCTACGCGAACGTCTTCGGACCGCTCGTCGGCGGCATCTTCGCCTTCGGCATCTCGCGCGGCTATCTGCAGCTGCTGCGCGACGCAGCCGAACGGGAACGCCTGGTGAGCTCGCTCACCCGGGCGCAGCAGGAGATGGCGGAACTGCAGGACGAGCTCGCCCTGGCGCAGCGCCAGTCCGGGGCGATCGCCGAGCGCACGCGCATCTCCCGCGACATCCACGACACGATCGCGCAAGCGCTCTCCTCGATCCGCCTCCTCGCCCACGCGAGCAGCAACCGCACGCAGGATCCCGAGGCCGCGCGAACGCTGGCCCAGGTCGAGGCGCTCGCGGGCGATAGCATCGCCGATGTGCGCAGGATCGTCGCGGCGCTCGCACCGGCCGAGCTGGACGAGGATGCCCTCGCCGCCGCGCTGCGACGCATGCTCGACCGCGCGCACGAGGAGGCCGGCTTGCAGGTCGAACTCCATGTGGACGACACGCTTCCACTCTTATCGACCGAGGTCGAGGTCGCACTGCTGCGCACCGCGCAGTCGGCGCTCGCGAATGTGCGCCTGCACTCGGGCGCGAACCGCGTCGTCGCGAGCCTGATCGACGCCGAGGACTCCGTCCGACTCGACATCATCGACGACGGCGCCGGCTTCGACCTCGCCACCTGGGAGCGCTCCGCGGAGGCCGCCGAGTCCAGCTACGGCCTGCGCTTCATGCGGGCCCGCCTGCGCGAGCTCGGCGGCGGCCTCGACATCGAGAGCACGCCCGGCGAGGGCACCGCGATCTCCGCGCACCTCCCGATCCACGCCGACCCCTCCCGCGCAGACTTAACCCGCACAGACCCGACCCGCACCGAGCCCACCCAGGCAGCTGCGATCCCGCCGAGGACGGAGGAGACGCCATGACCACCACTGTGCTGCTCGTCGACGACCACCCGGTCGTCCGCAGCGGGCTCCGCGCCGTCCTCGACACCGGCGTCGTGCAGGTCGTCGGCGAGGCCGCCACGGGCGAGGAGGCGATCACCCTCGCCGCCCACCTGCACCCCGATGTGGTGCTCTGCGATCTGCGCCTCGGCGACGGGATCGACGGGATCCAGACCACCGCCGCGCTCCGGGCGCTCGAGCCCGCGCCGGCCGTGCTCATCCTGACGACCTTCGACCGGGACGCGGAGATCCTCGGCGCGATCGAAGCCGGCGCCGCAGGCTACCTCCTCAAAGACGTCGCTCCGGAGATCATCATCGACGGCATCCGGCGCGCGGCCGCAGGCGATGTGGTCCTCACCCCCGACCTCGCCTCGCGCGTGCTCAAGGGCATGCGCAATCCCCTCCCGAGACTCACCGACCGCGAGGTCGAGGTGCTCCGACTCCTCTCGACGGGCTCGACCAACAAGGAGATCGCCCGCGCGCTCTTCGTCACCGAGGCCACCGTCAAGAGCCATCTCGCGCACATCTTCACCAAGCTCGGCGTCGACAGCCGCTCACGCGCGATCCACGTCGCGCAGGAGACCGGCCTGATCTGAGCTCAGCCGAGCCTCCACCCCTCGAAAGGAACCCTCTCGCCCATGAAGAAGCTGCTCAACGCCTCGTTCATCTACATGCTGGCCGGCGTCGCCTCCGGCCTGTTCTACCGCGAGTTCACGAAACTCAATGCCTTCCCCGAGGGAGAGTTCACCCAGCTCGGCCTCGCCCACACGCATCTGCTCACCCTCGGCTTCATCGTGCTGCTGATCGTGCTCGTCATCGAGAAGGTCTTCACGATCTCCCGCAGTCCGAGGCTGTTCGCCTGGTTCTTCTGGCTCTACAACGCCGGCGTGATCCTCACCTCCGCGATGCTCATCTGGCACGGCAGCCTCACCGTGCTCGGAAAGGAGTCGAATGCGATGATCGCGGGAATCGCGGGTCTGGGGCATATCGCGATCACCGCGGGCATGATCGTCTTCTTCATCGCCCTCCGCCGCGCCGTCATCGACCGCGCACCTGCACAGGAGAAGGAAGAGGCTCACCGCTCGTGACCGTGAACGAGAAATCCAAGACCGTCAGCCCTCGTGCGCTCTTTCGAGGCTTCGCGATCACCGAGATGTTCACCTGGGCCGGCCTCATCACCGCGCTGATCCTCCGCGCATTCGATGTCGCCAATATCGTTCCGATCGCCGGAGGCATCCACGGATTCGTCTTCCTGTGCTATTCGGCGACCACGATCTTCGTGTGGGTGAATCAGAGATGGCGTCTCTCCCTCGGCCTCACCGGGCTGCTGCTGGCGATCGTGCCGTTCGCCACCGTGCCGTTCGAGGTCGTGGTGGATCGAATGGGACTGCTGAACGGCGATTGGCGGCTGGCGCCGGGCGGTGAAGCGCCGAGGGGCTTCGCCGAGCAGGTACAGGCCTGGGTGCTGCGGCATGCGCTGCTGTCGATCGTCCTGCTGGTCCTCCTCGTCACGGCGATCTTCATCACCCTGCTCTGGCTCGGCCCACCCGTGCCCCGCGACTGAGGACAGACGACGCTGCGCTGACCGATCAGCAGCGGCGCGGCAAGCGCTCACGGAAGTGCTGGATAAGCTGCAGATCGGGTATCGCGGGAGACCCATCCCATAGGCCATATTCCTTAAATCTCATGTGACAACAAGCGCTTTTGCGTAGGCTACACGTTGTCTGCGACGACGAGGAGGCTTGTGAGCGGAATCACGGCCCGCCACCGCTCAGGGAGTTGCGCATAGTTCTCGAGCACGAGAGATACCACATCCTCGCCTGTCAGGAGTCGCAGGCCGGGTCGTTGCCGCTCAATCGCCAGGGCATCCCGACTGTAAGAGCCCAGGGTCACGAACAAGGAGAGTTCTCCGACCCCCTGGGTGCCGACAAGCTGTTGAACCTCCGGGGAACTGATGGTACCGGTGTGGTGTTTGCACTGCACCTTGATCAGCGGCGGCTCGACACCGAGCGGGTCCCGATGCGCGATCACATCGATCCCGCCATCCTGCGAGTACTGAGTGACCCGAGCCTGGTAGCCGAGCGCACGAAGCAGGGCTGCGGTGAACTCCTCGAACTCCTGATGGGTGAGGCTTCTGTGCAGGGATTCCAATACGAAATCACGGGTGTGCCGCTCGATACGAGAGGCTCTGGGCTCATCGCCCGAGTCGTCCTCCTGTTCGGTCTCAGCCGCCCGATCGACAGCCTGGGCCACCGCATCCACCGAAGGATCTCTCGCAGCGAGGGCCGCCAAGAACTCGCCGGTGTGCTTCCGTACCCGGAACACGGTGATCGCCGAGCCGATCTCATACAGTCCGGCCTGGGTGAACACGGTACGCGGTAGGCCGATCTTCTTCCACTCGACCTTGCGCCGATGCCGATGCGTTCCCGCCTGCCCGTCGAAATAGTACTCGCTGCTGATGACCCCGAGGTTGATGGTGGAGTCCGGCTTGTACGGGGCCACGACGACATCACCCGGCTGCATCTCGTCGCGGAAGCGAAACAGCACGCCCGCCTGCCCGGCAATCGAGCGCGGCTTTGCATCGGGAAGAAGATCCGAAAGAATTCGCTTCAACCCTTCGCGGCCACCACGAATCTCGCGGAGATCTCCGACCTGATCCCAAGCGATGCTGATGAAGCCCTCATCGATGAGTTCGATGGTCAAGGTGTCGTTGTGGATACCCCAAATATTCATTTCGGCCCTTCAAAGTGCGTTGCGATGAATCCGAGCCTAGACGGTTCATCGTCGTCAGGCCCAGGGTCGAACGCTGAATGGACAGGCATGCCACAGTGCGCCTGCGCCGCGGCCGAAGCCGAGGCGCTCCCTGTCAAGCCCCGTGACAGAACGGCATTCCTGGGTTTTGATAGAGATATGCCAGCCGCGCTCATCGCCATCGGCACCTCGGTGCCCGAGGCCCGCCTGCCGCAGTCGAGCGCGCGCGACTTCTTCGCCGCGCAGCCGGGGATCGACCGGCTGGCCGCCCGGATCATCGGCGCGGCCTTCGACCAGTCGGCCATCGAGAATCGGCACATCGTGATCGGAGGCGGCGGCGGGATCGGGCTCTTCACCGACAACGGGGAGCAGCTGGGCACCCCCACCACGGGCGAGCGCAACGCCCTGTACCGTCGCGAGGCGCCCCTGCTGTACTCGGCGGCGGCCACCGATGCGCTGAGCCGCACCGGGCTCGAGGCGAGCGATATCACTCACGTGGTGACGGCCTCCTGCACGGGCTTCTTCGCCCCCGGCCCGGACTTCCTGCTCGTGCAGGATCTCGGCATCCCCTCGAGCGCGGAGAGGTACCACATCGGTTTCATGGGCTGCGCGGCCGCATTCCCGGCGCTGCGGCTCGCGAGCCGCATCTGCGCAGCGCAGCCGGGATCCGTCGTGCTCGTCGTCTGCGCCGAGCTCTGCTCGCTCCACATCCGCTCCTCGCGCGATCCCGAGCAGATCGTCGCATCGGCGGTCTTCGCCGACGGCGCGGCGGCGGCGATCGTCTCCTCCACGACGGAGGGCGCACACGGCCCCTTCTTCGAGATCGGGGATTTCTCGACCGCGATCACCGAGGAGGGTCAGGAGGACATGGACTGGACCATCGGCGATCGGGGGTTCGAGATGCGCCTGACCGCCGAGGTGCCCCGCATCATCGGACGCGAGATCGCCGGGGTCGTCGCATCCATGCTCGGCCGGGACGCCGATCCGCTGAAGACCGTGGACGCCTGGGCCGTGCACCCCGGGGGACGCAGCGTGCTCGACCGGGTGCAGGCCGGCCTGGGGCTCCCTGAAACCGCTATGGCGGACTCCCGCGCCGTGCTGCGCGACTTCGGCAATATGTCGAGCGCGACCATTCTCTTCATCCTGCAGCGGCTTCTCGCCGATGCCGCACTCGGCGACGGCAGCCGGGTCGCGGGGCTCTGCTTCGGTCCTGGACTGACGGTCGAGACCCTGCGCCTCACCCGCCGGGAGCCTTCGAGCGGGGCCCAGGCGGGCGCGTGAACCTCAGCGCCCGGGAGGAGCATCTCGCCGAGCTGATGGACGACCCCGACTGCGATCCCGTGCTGCTGCAGCGAACCCTGCGGCGCTTCGACATCGTGAACCGCGCGGTGGCCGGATGGGGCGCCGTCTACCGGGCACGGCTGCGGCCGGCGCTCGCGGCAGCGGGAGACGGAACCGCGCGCATCCTCGACATCGGCTGCGGCGGTGGCGATGTGCTGCGGCGACTGGTGCGCTACGCACGCCGAGACGGCCTCGTCGTGGAAGGGCTCGGCATCGATCCCGACCCCCGCGCGATCGCGGCGGCGCAGCTGGAGCCCGAATCGGGAGTACACTACCGCCGGACCGACAGCACCGCGCTCGTCGCAGGCGGGGAGCGCTTCGACATCGTCGTCTCGAATCACCTGCTCCATCATCTCGACCGCCCCGGTCTCGACCGCCTCATCGCCGACTCGGAGGCGCTGTCGGGTCTGATGTGCGTGCACTCGGATATCGCGCGCAGTCGCGCCGCCTACGCCCTCTTCGGGATCGCAGCGGCGCCGCTCGCCCCGGGATCCTTCATCAGGGTCGACGGGCTCCGCAGCATCCGTCGCAGCTACACGGCGCCCGAACTCGCCGCGCGGCTGCCCCCGGGCTGGGGCGTCGAGCGGATCCCGCCGTTCCGACTGCTGGCCGTGCGGGCGTTCGCGGGAGCAGCACCGTGACCGCCGTGGACCACGACGTCATCGTCATCGGCGCGGGGCCCGCGGGGTTGCTGCTGGCGGCCGAGCTCACCCGCCGCGGCATCGACACGGAGCTGCTCGAGCGCCGGACCGAGTCCCGGTACGAGGGCGAAGCGGGCAGCCGAGCGGTCGGCGTGCATCCGCCCGTGCTCGCGGCGCTCGAATCGTCGGGCGCGACCGAGCGGATCCTCGACGAGGGGGCGAGGATTCCCCGGGGCATCGCCCGCGCGAAGGGGCGCACCATCGGCGAGGTGCGCCTGGACCGGCTCCCCATCCGCTTCCCCTTCGCGGTCTCCGTGCCGCAGGCGATCACCGAGGCCGCGGTCGCAGCCGGCGGCCCGATCCCACGGCGCGGCGTCTGCGCGGTCTCGCTCGCCGAGCGGTCCGATCACGTCGCCGTCGCCGTCCGCCGCGGCTCCGTGCGCGCGGAGTTGCGCGCCCGCGCGGTGGTCGTGGCCGCGGGCGCCTCGGGACGCGATCTCATGGAGCCCTTCATCCCGCAGCGGGGACGGGCGTATCGCGATCGGTATCTGATGGCCGACCTGCTCTCGGCTCCGGGGCAGCCCCGCGACACCGCGATCATCACCCTCCATCCCGCGGGTGTGGTCGAGAGCTTTCCCCTCCCGGGCGGGGGCCGCCGGCTGGTGGCCCGGATCGGTGCAAGCACCGAGGGGGGTTCCAGCCCGAGCGCCGACGAGGCGGCGGCCCAGCTGCGCCGCGCCGTCGCCGACCGCACCGGGGAGGAGCGCCTCGCGGCGGGCATCGAGCTCGCCTCCGCCTTCGGCATCCGTCGCGCGCTGCTGCGGCGCATGCGGTGCGGGCGCGTCATCGCGATCGGCGACACCGCCCACGAGGTGAGCCCGATCGGCGGGCAGGGGATGAACCTCGCCCTGCTCGACGCGGTCGCGCTCGCACCGGTCCTCGCCCGCTGGCTGACCGAGACCGGTGCCGAAGCCGGTGGCACGCGCGAACTGGATCGCTGGGAGCGCGACCGCCTGGCCTCCGCCCGCACCGCCGCGCGGCTGGCGGGAATGAACACGGCCCTGGGGCGCTCCCGCGCTCCCTGGGCCTTCGCCTGCACGGCCGCGGCCATCGGGGCGTCGCTGTCGACTCCGCTCGCGCGATCGGCCGCCCGGGCCTATGCGATGGGCTTCGACCGTGCTGCGAAGCGACCGGCCGAAGCACCCCTGGGCCTCACTCGCGGCACGGTCGCGGAGCCCGAGGCCTGATCCGACTCGGCTCGAATCGGTGCCCCGCGCAGGCTCGCGCCGCACTGCGGGCCGGCCCGCCCGAGGGGGCTGCCCGATCACACCCGTTGAATCGATCACAGCCATCGAATCACTCACAGCCGTCGAAAGTGCAGTTGTCGGCCCTTCAGCACACGGGAAGGGCCGACAACTGCACTTTGGACGCGGGTACCCGGCGCGGAGCGGCCTGCGCATCGTGAAGGCGGCATCGGACACGTAGCGCGCACCCGACTCGGCTCGAACGAGTGCCCAGTCGAGGTACGGTCGCGGAGCCCGAGGCCTGACCGGCTGCCGGGCCGTCCCGCGCGGCCGGACGGCTACGGCATCGACACGGCGATCCGCTCGGCCGCGGCGATGAGCACCTCGACCACCGGCTCGGGATCGAGCGGCTGCGTGGGGTAGAGCACCGCGATGGCGGCGGCCCGGCCCCTCGGCAGGTGGACCGGCACGGCGAGCGAGGTGAGACCGGTCAGCACCTCGTCGTGGCTGCGCTCGAAGCGCTGCGGCGGGTACCGATCCGGGTGCAGCTGCGAGCGGATCACGCGGCCCGGCGCGCCCTTGTCGATCGGGTGGCGGCTGCCGGGACGCTGGGCGACGGTCGCCTCGGCGTGCCGGGGCACCGCATTGCTGAGCGTCACCGCCGCCTCGCCGTCGTAGGTGACGAGGAAGGCGGTCATGCCCAGCGCGTCGGCGACCGCGGCGAGCTCGGGGGCGGCGACCGAGTCGAGACCCCGGGCGACCCCGCGGGTGAGGGCGGCCAGTCGCACGCCGAGTTCGAGATCGCCAGAGGGCAGCCGCTCCACGAAGCCGTGCTGCTCAAGCGTCTTCACCAGGCGGTACGCCATCGAGCGGTGGATCCCGAGCTCGGTCGCGAGCGCCGGCACGCTGAGCGGCGATTCGGCCTCGCCGATGAGCGAGAGGGCGGTGAGACCGCGGGCCAGCGTCTGGGAGCCGCCCTCCACCGCACCGCGCGTGTTCGTCATGGTCCCGTCCTTTCATTCCTGTGCCGCATCTTGCGGCGCAGGGGAAGCCTCGATTACTATGTCGCTATAGTTACAACCTAGTCGCAATTATAGAGACATTCTATACTGAATGTCACTTCCTTGAGGAGGCGCACATGCAGATCCACCACCGGGGCTACGTGTCCGGCGACCCGCGCATCAAGCCGGCCGCCGGATTCGGGATCGACCGCCCCGCCGAGATCCCCGACGAGATGGATGTGCTCATCGTCGGCACCGGGCCGGCAGCCGTCGCGGTCACCGCGCAGCTCTCCCGCTTCCCCTCCATCAACGCGCGCGCCATCGAAGTGCGCCCCGGCCGCCTCGATGTGGGCCAGGCCGACGGCATCCAGGCCCGCTCGGTGGAGACCTTCCAGGCCTTCGGCTTCGCCACCGAGGTCGTCGACGAGGCCTACCGCAATGTCGAGATGTGCTTCTGGAAGCCGGACCCCCAGGATCCCTCCCGCATCATCCGCACCTCCCGGCAGCCCGACGACGCGACCGGCATCAGCGAGTTCCCGCACATCTACGTGAACCAGGCCCGCATCCTCGACTACTTCCTCCGCGACGCCGAACGCGCGCCCGGCCGCATCGTGCCCGACTACGGCGTCGAATTCCTCGACCTCGAGATCGACCCCGAGGCGGAGTACCCGGTCGCAGCGCACATCCGCTACGTCGCGGGCGAGCGCGCGGGCGAGGAGCGTACCGTGCGCGCCAAGTACCTCGTCGGCGGCGACGGCGCCCGCAGCAAGGTGCGCGCCTCGCTCGGCCACCACCTGCACGGCGAGGCCGCGCTGCACGCCTGGGGCGTGCTCGACGTCATGGTGAACACCGACTTCCCCGACTTCCAGGTCAAGTGCTCGATCCAGTCGCACGACGCCGGCAGCATCCTGCTGATCCCGCGCGAGGGCGGCTACCTCTCGCGCATCTACGTCGACCTCGGCGAGACCGACGAGCACGACGCCGGCGCCGTGCGCTCGACCCCGGTCGAGGCCATGATCGCCAAGGTCAACGAGATCATCGCGCCGTACTCGATCGACGTCCGAGAGGTCGTCTGGCACAGCGTCTACGAGGTCGCGCACCGCATCACCGATGGCTTCGACGACGTCCCCGAGGAACTCCGCGGCGAGCGCACGCCCCACGCCTTCATCATGGGCGACGCGTGCCACACGCACTCGGCCAAGGCCGGACAGGGCATGAACGTGTCGATCCAGGACGGCTTCAACCTCGGCTGGAAGCTCGCCGCCGTGCTCGAGGGCCGCGCCCCCGAGTCGCTGCTGTCGACCTATGCCGAGGAGCGCAAGGTCGTCGCGCAGAACCTCATCGACTTCGACAAGGAGTGGTCGACCATGCTCGCGCGTCCGGCCGACTCCTGGGAGGATCCGGAGGAGCTCGAACGCTACTACGTCTCGACCTTCGAGTTCCCGGCCGGATTCATGACCGAGTACACGGAGTCGATGATCACTACCGGCACCGAGCACCAGGCCCTCGCCCCCGGCTTCCCCGTGGGCAAGCGCTTCAAGTCGGCCGAGGTGATCCGCCGCGCCGACAACCGCTGGCGCCACCTGGGGCACTTCCACGAGGCCGACGGCCGGTGGCGCATCTACGTCTTCGCCGACGCCGCCGCCCCCGCGCTCGCCGGCACGCCGACCGCCGAGTTCGCGAACTGGTGGCGGAACGACGCGGCCTCCCCCTGGGTGCGCTTCACCCCGGCGGGCGGCGACGAGGACGCGGTCTTCGACGCCAAGGTCGTCTACCAGCAGGACTACACCCTCGTCGAGCCGGGCGATGTGCCCGACGCCTTCAAGCCGGTGAAGGTGCCCTTCGGTCTCATCGACATCAACCAGATCTTCGCCGCGGGCCACGGCCGCAACATCTTCCGGGATCGGGAGATCAGCGGCGAGGGCGCGATCGTGGTCGTCCGCCCCGATCAGTACGTCGCCGGCGTCTTCCCGCTCGGCGCCCGCGAGGAGATCGCCTCCTTCTTCGAGGGGAATATGCTCCCCGCCTGAACAGGGCGCCTCGCCGCCCCGTGACACGGGACAGACATGACCGGTTCGCTTCGAGACGCCGAAGCGAACCGGTCATTTCGTCGCGCAGCTGAACATCGGGTGACCCGTCGGTGAACTCCCTCGGACAGTGGCCACTGCCGCCTCGGATCTCGCTCATGATGGAGACGGGCCCCGGGGCGAAGGCGAGACGATGCGATGAGCGGTGAGCGCGGCCGCGCACTCGAGGTCTTCCGCGTCTTCCTGAGGCTCGGGCTCACCTCCTTCGGCGGGCCGGTGGCGCACCTCGGCTATTTCCGCGAGGAGCTGGTGATCAGACGCAGATGGGTGAGCGAGCGGCAGTACGCAGAGCTCGTCGCGCTCTGCCAGTTCCTGCCCGGCCCCGCCTCCAGTCAGCTCGGCTTCGCTCTCGGCCTGCTCCGCGGCGGATACCCGGGCGCCGTGGTCGCGTGGCTGGCGTTCACGATGCCCTCGGCGCTGCTGCTGATCCTCTTCGCCCGCGGAGTCGTGGCGCTCGACAACCCCGCGGGCCAGGGTCTGCTCGCAGGGCTGCAGGCGGTGGCGATCGCGGTCGTTGCGCACGCGGTCTGGGGCATGGGCCGCACCCTCACCCCTGATCCGCCGCGGATCATGATCGGACTCGTCTCCGGGACCCTGGCGCTCCTGCTGCCCGGCGGTCCGGGTCAGCTCGCCGCGATCCTGCTGGGGCTGCTCCTCGGCACCCTTCTTCGCAGAGGCGACGAACACTTTCAAGGCGCCCCGCTCGACCTCCGAGTATCAAGGCGCAGCGGCATCGCGGCGCTCGCGCTCCTCCTGCTCCTCGTCATCGCGCTCCCGATCGCAGCCGGGCAGTTGCACTCGAGCTGGATCAGCATCGCCGATGCCTTCACCCGTGCCGGAGCACTGGTCTTCGGCGGCGGGCACGTGGTGCTGCCTCTGCTCCAGGCAGAGCCGGCCATCGCGGAGACCGTCGATCCGGAGCTGTTCCTCGCCGGCTACGGAGCGGCCCAGGCGGTGCCCGGGCCGCTCTTCGCCTTCGCGGCCTACCTCGGCGCAGAGATGCAGCCCGGTGCGGCCGGGGTCGGCGCCGGGCTGCTGGCGCTCCTCGCGATCTTCCTTCCGGGCATCCTGCTCTTGCTCGCCGCGCTGCCGTTCTGGAATGCGCTGCGAACCCGCCCCGCGGTGAGGGCGGCCGTATCCGGTGCGAGCGCGGCCGTCGTGGGCATCCTCGCCGCAGCGCTCATCCATCCGCTGAGCACCTCTGGACTCGCCGGCCCGGCATCCCTGCTCATCGCACTCGTCTGCCTGTCGATGATCCTCGTCAGGCTCCCCGTCTGGACCGCGGTACTCTGCGGCGCGGGTCTCGGTGCGATCGCCGGATGGCTGGACCTCGGTCTCAGCTGGGGGTGAGCGGCTCGCATCGCCGGCATCGAATGGGTGTCGGCGATGGCACGGAGGCGACCGCGGGGAACGGGGTTCCGGATCTCACGACCCGGAACCCCGCCTGGTCACCGCCCGAGACCGCGCACCGCACCGCGGCGCAGCAGCAGCGCCGCCGCCCCGATGAGGAGCAGCGCGGCGAGCGCCAGGGGCGAGCCGCCGGCTCCGCCGGTGGTCGCGAGCACCGCGACGCCGGCACCCGTTGCCGCGGGCAGCACGCCCGGCAGCGCCCCCGGATCGGCCGTGGGCAGCGGGCCGGGGTCGACACCCGGGATCGGCCCCGGGTCGGTGCCCGGGATCGGTCCCGGATCCGTCGTCGGCACCGTTCCCGGTCCGCTCACGGTGCTCTCGCCGAGGATCCCGATGCTGTTGCCGCCGATCGTGATCGGCAGCGAGATCGGCAGCGCGAGCTGCGTCCCGCCGAGCAGCGAGCCGGGGCCGCTCGTCAGCTGAGCCGGAAGGGCCGGCCCCGCGGCCGCGGGTGCCGCCGCGGTACCTCCCCCGGTGACCGCACTCTCGCCGAGCAACGAGATCGCATTGCCCTGCACGCTCACCGGCACCGTGACGGGCGCGGTCAGCTGAGAACCGCCGAGCACGGAGTCGCCGCCGTCGGTGACGGCCTCACCACCGCTGCCCGGTGCCGCGGGCGTCGCGCCGGTCGCGCTGCCGTCCGCGGCGCTCTCGCCGAGCACCGAGATGGCGTTGCCTCCGATGGTCACCGGGATCTCGACCGCAACCAGTCCTTGCGTGCCCGAGAGGATGCCGCCGCCGCCCGAGGTCGTCCCCTCGGGTGCCGGTGCGGGTGTCCCTGCGGGTGCCGTCTCGGCCGGGGCCGGATCGCTTCCGCTCGACGCCGACTCCCCCAGCACCGAGATCGCGTTGCCCGACACGGTGATCGGAACGGTCACGGGCACGGCGGCCTGCGAGCCGGAAGCGATCCCCTCGGTACCGTCGGTGGTCGCCGGCGCGGGTGCCGGTTCTGCGGCCGGGCTCGGCGCCGGTGCCGGCGCCGGTGTCTCGACGGCCGAGCCGCCGAGCACCGAGATCGCATTGCCGACAACGGTCACCGGTGCCGTGAGCGGCGCGAGGATCTGGGTTCCCGAGAGGATCCCCTCCTCGCCCCCGGTCTCGGCCGCGCCAGCGGCCGTGGCGCCGAGGAAGGTGATCCCCCCGGCGAGCGCTGCGCCCCAGAGGGCGCGCTTGACGAATGTGTGCATGAGAATTTCTCCTGACTGTGTGCCTTGGATACGGGGTGCGCGTGCGCGCACACTTCGCCGTCGGCGAGGACGGCCCAAGGCGGGTCAGTCGGGAGAGATGTCGGTGTCGAACACCGGTGCAGGGGGCAGCGCATCGTCCGGTGCGCCCGCCGCTCGCTCCCAGGCACGGAGCGGCATCGGGGCGGTATCGGAGACGAGCGCAGCAGCGCCCCCGGAGCCTCCGCCGGAACCGGCGGAGGAAGAAGACGGCGCGGTCGAACTCGGCGGCACGGCCGCCAGACCGCTCTGACCGGGCGTGGTCGCGCTGTTCAGCGCGGAACCGTCGGGAATCAGCGCCGACGCTGCGGAGGCCTGCGGTTCGGGCGGCACGCCGCTGAGGAACCGGGCCTGTCCCGGCGGCGCGAGCGCCTGCGCCTCGACCGCGGGCGGGGACCCGCCCCGAGCGCCCGGAGTCCCGGGCTCTCCCGGGATAATCGCTTCGATCGGCTGCGGACCGGGCAGGCCCGGCGGGATCACCTCGATCGCGGTGACGGGCGCGGTCGCGGAGGCGACGGTGGCGCCCAGCAGCGCGAGAACCGTATCGACGCCGTCGATGCCGGCTCCGAGCAGGGGATCCAGACCGCCGATCAGAGCTTCCGCCACGGGCAGCCCCTGCAGTGCGGCGATGATCGGTCGGGTGAGCTGCCCGGTGGGGGCCTCGCCCAGCAGCCGGGTCGCCGAGTCGGCAGCGGCACCGCTCGTCGCCACCACCGTATTCGCGGCGCTGCTCACGGTCGCCGCCGTATCGGGTCCGACGATCGGCACCGAGTCGACGATCTCGATGACCGGATCCACCACCTGGGTGAAGGTCTCGGCCACCGGCTCGGTGACGGCGGGTGCGGCGGGAGCCACGAGCTGGATGACGGGGGCCACCACCCCGTCGATGGCATCGCCCACCAGATCCGCCGCGGTCGAGGTCACGGTCGAGGTCACGGTCGAGGTCGTCGATTCGACGACGGAGCTCAGATCATCGAGGAGGCCGGCGGGGCGCTCTGCGGCCTGAGCGGTCGCGCCGCCGAGGACGAAGCCGATCGCGGTCAATGCGAGGCCGGCGCCGGCGCCGGCGAGCAGGCGGCCGAGCACTCGGCGCGGAGCAGAAGCGGTGGTATCCATCAGGCACGTCACCCCCCAGTGGCCCCCAGGATCCGGATTGTCACATACGGACCTTCCATCTACGCCGCAATTTACCCCACGGCCGCGCCGATGGCTACCCCCTTGCGCTCCGGGGCGCCGGCGAGATCCGCGGTGGTCCGACCAGTGCGTGCACGGGCTCGGCGAGGTGCACGAGCGGAGGAATCGTCGGAGGGGGGAAGCCGAAGCGGCGGTGCGCGTCCGTATGCAGCCCCTCTGCGACGGCGCGGCGCAGTGTCCACGGCTCGTGGTGCACGGGGTAGCGCCACAGCCGCCCGCCGCGGAAGGCGAACATGTTCCAGCGCGCGGTCAGCCAGGCGGCCAGCCCCGCGGAGGCGTCGACGGTCTCGCCCGCGCGCACCGTCGCGCTGAACGAGATCGCCGCGCCGCCGGATCTCAGAAAGCGGTAGGCGCGCACCGGATCCGCACCAGACACCAACCCCGGCCCCGATCCCGGCATCGTCCGAGTGTGCGCGAGCGCGCGGTGGTACGGCAGCCCGAGCGTGCGGGCAGCGGCCACGAAGGCCGCATTCGAGCACCAGAGCCCCAGGAACCAGACCCCGCGGTTCCCGGCCAGATCGTGCACGTAGACGCGCACATTCAGCTCGGGAAACGCCGAGCAGCGCGGAATGGCGGGCAGCGGCGGCACGCGCACCCCGGACATGGCGAAGGGGACGACGCCCAGCCAGGTCTCCCCCTCGTGCTCGTCGACGACGAGTCCCGGTGGGAGCAGCTGCTGCACCCTCTCCGCCGGCACCGGCCAGTGGAGGAGCGCCAGAGACTCCCAGGTCTGCGCATTGAGGAGCACGCGCGAGGCCGCGGGCGGCTGAGGATCGATCGGCCGGACCGGATCGGGCTGCCTCATCCTCACCGCCTTCGAAGTGTCGCCGAGTGTGCGTCGCGGGGTCGTATGCCGCGGGATCGTATGCCGCAGCGCCGCAGAGGGTCCCGCGGCGAGCCCGTCCCCTTCCGCGATGCTACCGCGGCCCCGTTTCGGGAGCGGCGACCGCGTGCGGAGAGCCGCCAGGGTCCGCAGATGCCACGGATCCCGGAGATGCCCTGGCGTCAGGGCGCCAGATCGAGCTCGCGGACGGCCCGGACCACCCGGGCGCGATCCCCCTCGCTCAGGCCCTGCAGCGGCAGCGGCAGGCTCCGCTCGGGCACGAGGCCCAGATGCTCGGCGACGGCGGCGATGACCCGGAGGCTCCCGCCGAGCTCGGCGAAGAGGCGCCAGAGGGGATCGAGCCGCTCGGATGCGGCGAGCGCCTCCGCGGCCCGCCCCGCCAGGGCGGCACCGGCGATCCGCGTCGCGGGCTCGGGAAGCGTTCCCGCGAGAACCGAGTACCAGACCTGGCAGCCGGCGTTCAGCCCGGCCGCGGCGAAAGGGTCGCCGGAGATCCCGATGGTGACCTCCTCCGGAATCGCCGCACGGATCTCGCGCACCCGGGCGAGCGCCCCGGCGGGATCCGCTGGCACTCCCGGGATCTTGATCGAGGCCACGCCAGGAAGCGCCGCGACCTGTCCGTAGAGCTCCGTGGTGAAGGTGAAATGCGTCGTGCGCGGATTGTCGTAGACGATGACCGGCAGCGCCGTCGAATCGGCGACTGTGCGGAAGAGCTCGAACACCTCCTCGGCGGTGAGCGGCTGGTAGCTCATCGGGGCCAGGAGCACGCCGCGCGCGCCCGCCTCCTCGGCGATCCGCACATTCGCGAGCACCTGCGAGGTGCGCAGCGCCCCCACGCCCAGGAACACCGGGGTGCTCCCGGCGTGCTCGACGGCGAGTCGCGCGACCCTGCTGCGCTCCTCGGTGCTGAGATAGGCGCCGGAACCGGTCGAGCCGAGCGCGGTGATCGACGTCACCTGCGACCGGGCGAGCCGCGCGATCAGCGCGGCGAAGGATCCCTCATCGACCCGGTCGTCGACGAGCGGGGTGAGGGGGAAGGCGCTCAGTCCGGTGAACACGGTCTACTCCGTCGGCAGTCGCTCGTTGCCGGAGGTCGCCGAGGTGTAGCCGTGCTCCATCGGGCGGCCGCTGTCGTCCAGGCCGACGAAGACGATCTTCTCGATGGTGAGGATGCGGCGGCGGGTGATCATGTTCCGCACCTCGGCGCGCATGGTGAGCGAGGTGCGGCCGAAGCGCGTGGCCTCGACGGCCATCTCGATGAGATCCCCCTGGCGGGCGGTCGACTCGAAGTCGATCTCCGACATGAACTTCGTGACGAGGCGCTCATTGCCGAGCTGCACCACGGCGTAGATCGCGGCCTCCTCGTCGATCCACTGCAGCAGACTCCCGCCGAAGAGCGTGCCGTTCGCGTTGAGATCCTGCGGGCGCACCCATTTCCTAGTCGTGAAGTCCATCTCTCCTCCGGGTTCCTCGGGTTCAGGGCAGCGGCGCGGGATCGGCCGCGCACTCGGGCACCGGATCGGCCGTGGGATCCGCCGCGCAGTCGACGGGATCGGCCGAGCACCCCCTGCCGTCCGCGGTCACCTTGAGTCGAGCGTCGGGATCGAGCTTCGCGAGGATCGCGAGCGAGAGGTCGGCCAGCTGCTCGACGCCGGCCGCGTCGAGACCGTCGAGGATCATCCGGCGCGCCGCCCGCGCGTACAGCGGACGGGCGGCCTCGTAGGCGCGCTGACCCGCGGCGGTGAGCACCGCATTGGTCGCGCGCCCGTCCTCCGCGCAGGGGGCGCGGTCGACGAGGCCCTTGCGCTCCAGCACGGTGACCACGCGGGAGAGCCGGGGCAGACTCGCATTGGTGCGCGAGGCGAGCTCGCTCAGTCGCATGCGGCGCTCCTCCGTGCCGTGCAGCGACTCGAGCAGCGTGAACTCGAAGGAGGTCAGGCCCGCGGGCGCGAGCTCCTTGTCGAGCGCGGTCGGGAGCAGTTCCAAAAGCGCGTGCAGGCGCGCGATCGCGACGCGCTCTTCTTGCTGCAGTACGGCTTCCATGCCCCCAGTCTAACAAAGGTTGTAACTTTAATCTTTCTCCGCTACCATCTTAGTTAAAGCTACAACCAATGCCCGCGGGGCTCGACACAGGAAGATCATCATGACCCACTTCACCGTCTTCGGAACCGGCAATATGGCGAACGCGATCGGCGGCGTGCTCGCCGCCGGCGGCAGCAGCGTTCAATTCGTCTCGCACGATGAGGCCAGCACGGCGCCCATCGAGGGCGACATCGTCATCCTCGCCGTGCCCTACCCCGCGCTCGCCGAGATCGCCGCGGCGCACGGCGCGCAGCTCGCCGGCAAGACGGTCGTCGACATCACCAATCCGCTCGACTTCTCCACCTTCGACCGCCTCCTCGTCCCCGCCGGATCCTCCGCCGCCGCCGAGCTCCAGGCGAAGCTCCCCGGCAGCCGGGTGCTCAAGGCCTTCAACACCAACTTCGCCGCGACCCTCGCCTCCGGGAAGATCGGCGACGCCGCGACCACCGTGCTCATCGCGGGCGACGACTCCTCGGCCAAGGCCGCGCTCCAGGCGGCTGTGGAAGCCGGCGGCGTCGGCGCGATCGACGCCGGACCGCTCGCCCGAGCCCATGAGCTCGAGGCGCTCGGCTTCCTGCAGCTCACCCTCGCCGCGGGCGAGAAGATCAACTGGACCGGCGGCTTCGCCGTCGTCCGCTGACCCCGATCCGGGTGGGCGGCACCCGGCCGCCCACCCTACGATGGCACGAAAGGAGAACGTCATGACCCCTGGCGATGAAAGCGCACCGGCAGCGACCTCGGAGACGCGGCTGAGCGCGCAGACCGGAATGGACGCCGTCACACTGCGCGTCGGCGATCTCGAGACGATGTCCTCGTACTACGCGGATGCGCTCGCGATGGAACCGCTGGAGGAGGCCGCCCGCGACGGCGAGGTGCACCGGGTGCTCGGCCGCGGTGCCGTGCCCCTGGTGAAGCTCGTCGCGACGCCGGGGCTGCCGCCGGTGGATCCGCGGCAGGCGGGACTCTTCCACACGGCCTTCCTCTTCGAGGATCAGGCCTCCCTCGCCGCCACCGTCTACGCCGCGGCGCAGGATCCGCGCAGCCGCTTCGTCGGCTCGAGCGATCACCTGGTGAGCGAGGCCTTCTACTTCACCGATCCGGAGGGCAACGGCATCGAGCTGTACGTCGATCGCGATCGCTCGGAGTGGTCGCGCGGGCCGAGCGGCGAGCTGCAGATGGACACCCTCTACCTCGATCCGAACGCCTATCTGCGCGAGCACCTCGACGAGCAGACGGCTGCGCACGCGGCCCGGCTCGCGGGCAGGGTCGGCCATGTGCATCTGCAGGTCGGCGACATCCCCACGGCACGCGCCTTCTACGTCGACGCGCTCGGCTTCGAGCCGACGGTCGCCTCCTACCCCGGGGCGCTCTTCGCCTCGGCGGGCGGCTACCACCACCATGTCGCGATGAACATCTGGAACAGTCGCGGAGCGGGCCCGCGGGCCGCGGCCCTCGGCCTCGGCGATGTCGCGGTGGCCGTGCCCGGTCGCGAGGATCTCGACGCCCTCGTCGCGCGCCTGAGTTCGCGCGGCATCGCCTTCGCCGACGACGGCCGCTCCGTCACGGTCTCCGATCCCTGGGGCACGCAGGTGTCGGTCGCCGTCAGCGGCACCACCGTCGAGGAGGCGCTGGCGCGGTAGGCGCCGGCAGCACCTCCATGAGGGGAGGGCGTGGTGATCCCGGATCATCCGCCCTCCCCTGCGTCTGTGGTAAATTGCCTGGTAGCAACGTGAGCCGTTGCGCGCCCGGTGAGCCAAAAGACCTCGACGGGCATCGTGTGGGATTTCGAGCACTCATTTCTGCGAGCCAGCTTGACGACTACGCTGCTTTGACGGCTCGATTTCTCTCATTTCTGTTCGCCTACCCGAAATGAGAAGCTTTGACGCTCAAAGTCACCGTCGTTGTCGGAAACCCCAAGCCGAAGTCGCGCACGTTGAAAGTGGCCGAGACGCTCGTCGAGCATCTGCTCGCTCCCGGTTCCTACGAGCTCGAGGTCATCGACCTCGCGGATCACACGGATGAGATCTTCGCCTGGCCCTCCGAGGGCATGGCCGCGCTGAACGCCCGCGTCGCGGAGAGCGACCTCGCCATCTTCGCCTCGCCGACCTACAAGGCCACCTACACCGGTCTGCTCAAGGCCTTCCTCGACCGCTATCCGGCGAACGGGCTCCAGGGCGTCACCGCCATTCCGGTGCTCACCGGGGCGAGCCTGCAGCACTCGATGGGCTCGACCGTGAATCTGGCACCGCTGCTGGTCGAGCTCGGCGCGGCCGTGCCCGGGCGCGGCTTCTACTTCGTCTCGACCGAGATGGACAATCTCGACGAGCTCGTGCAGGAGGCCGCCGCGGAGTACATCGGCAACCTGTCCCGCATGGCCGCACTGGCCGCGCACACCCGGCCGGCCTGACCGGCCCACCGCACCACTACACCGCACCACACATCGCACAAAGAGAGAAGAAGACAACACCGCAATGAATGACGTACAGCTGTCGACTGATGATTTCAAGTTCGCGTTCCGGGGGCATCCCGCGGGCGTGGGCATCGTGACCGCCGATACCGGTGAGGGCCCGGTCGCGTTGACCGTGAGCTCCCTGTTCTCCGTGGGCCTGGAGCCGCCGACGCTGGTGTTCTCCGCCTCGGCGCTGTCCTCGGCCACGCCCACGATCCTCGCCGCGGACACCGTGGTGGTGCATCTGGTGGGGGCCGAGCAGGTCGCGCTCGCCAAGCTCGGCGCGACCAGCGGCGCGAACCGCTTCGGTGATGACGTGGAATGGGATCGGCTGCCCACCGGGGAGCCGTACTATCCGGGTGCGGCGGCGTGGATCCGGGGCCGGGTGTCGCAGATCGTGCCCGCGGGCGGGTCGAATCTCGTCGTGGTCGAGGCCTTGGAGTCCAATCCGCACAAGCCGGGCGATCCGGTGGATCTGAGCCCGCTGGTGTACCACAACCGGGGCTGGCACGTCATCGGCGAGCACACCAAGATCGAAGACTGAACCCGCGCGGCATCGGCCGAGTACGGGGGTCCGGAGCCTGAGGCTCCGGACCCTCGTACTCATTCCGCGGAACGCGAAGCGCCTCCGGCCTCTTACCGGCTAACATCGAAGGTGATGTTCGCTCCCCGATTCCGACCGGCCTTCGCGCCGATGGCCTGGATCCTGCCGCAACCGGGCACGAACGGCTACATCTCCACCTGGGGTGCGATGCTCTCCGGCACCGTTCCCGTGCTCGCCGCAGCGTAGCCCCGGCTCGCCCGTCGGCGTCGTGTCCAGCGACGGCGGCCCGCAGCCGGGCGACGATGATTCCCGACTGCGACGAACACTGGGAGACGCATTGGCCCCCGAAGACGAAACCCCCGCTGCCCGAGCCGCCTTCCCGCGGCGGGCCTCCCTCGCGGAGACCCGGCGCATCGGCGCGATCCTGCGCAAGGAGACCGTCGGCGGGATCCTGCTGGTCATCGCGGCGCTGATCGCGCTGGTCTGGGCGAACTCGCCCCTCGCCGACGGCTACTTCGCCCTGCGCGACTTCGAGATCGGGATCGACGCCTGGCATCTGAGGCTCAGCCTCGGCGCCTGGGCCTCCGACGGCCTGCTCGCGATCTTCTTCTTCCTCATCGGCCTCGAGCTCAAACGCGAGCTCGTCGCCGGTGAGCTCAGAAGCCTCACCACCGCGATCGTGCCCGTCGCCGCCGCAGTCGGCGGGGTGCTCGTGCCCGCCTTGATCTACACGGCGATCGCGTGGCAGCGGCCCGGGCTCGGACACGGCTGGGCGATTCCCACCGCCACCGATATCGCCTTCGCGGTCGCGGTGCTCGCGGTCATCGGGTCACGGCTGCCGAGCGCGCTGCGCCTCTTCCTCCTCACCCTCGCCGTGGTCGACGATCTGCTGGCGATCGGCATCATCGCGGTCTTCTACACCGAGCAGGTCGATGCGGTGCCGCTGCTGGGCTCCCTCGCCGTCATCGCGCTCTACGGCGTCGTCGCGCAGCGATATCGCGAGTTCTTCGGGCTGCGCCCCTTCGCGGCCTGGCTGGTCCTGCTTCCGCTCGGCGGCGTCGCCTGGGCGCTGATGCACGCCTCCGGCATCCACGCGACGATCGCCGGCGTGCTCCTCGGCTTCACCATTCCCGTGCTGCACCGGGGGCAGGCCCGACTGGAGGCTGCGGACCGGGCGGGGCTCGCGGAGGAGTTCGAGCATCGCTTCCGGCCGCTGTCGGCGGGATTCGCGGTGCCGGTGTTCGCATTCTTCGCGGCGGGCGTCGCACTGGGGGGTTGGGACGGCATCCTGGGCGCACTCGGCCACCCGCTCGCACTCGCCATCATCGCCGCCCTGGTGCTCGGCAAGCCGCTGGGGATCGTGGCGACGACCTGGGCGGTGACGAGGCTCACCCGGGCCCGGCTCGATCCCGCGGTGCGCTGGATCGATCTCGTCGGAATCGGGTCGCTCGCCGGCATCGGCTTCACCGTGTCGCTGCTGGTCGCCGAGCTCAGCTTCGCGAGCGGCTCGGCGGAGCACGACGTCGCGAAGGTCGCGATCCTCACCGCGTCGCTCATCGCGGTCCTCCTCGCGACACTGCTGCTCGGGCCGCGCAATCGTCACTACCGGCGTACGCGGTTCGCGCCGATCCGCATCGGACCGGGCTGACCCCGCATCGCGCGACGAGCCGTCGGAGGTCCCGGGTAGTCTGCTGCACAGGATCCGGATCCGCCGGGTCGACAGGGCAAGGGAGCACCATGCAGATCATCGCGAAACTGACACCGGTCGCCGTCGAGGGCGCCGAGGACCTGAAGAGCCTGAGCGTTCGGATCGAATCCGGATCGTCCCATCTGTGGATCCGGCCCGAGGACATCGTGGCGCTTGTCGGAGAGCTCGGCTCCGATCCGCAGTGGTCCGAGCAGTTCGCCGGGATGATCGCCTACGCCGCGAGCAAGGGGTGGACCGACGAGTCGGGCGCCGTCCGGGCGCATATCGAGCAGGAGTCCTGAGGCGGTCCGCGTTTGAGCACGCCGTTCTCCCCCGGAGGCGGTGACCTCTCCCGAATGCGCTGATCTCTCCCGGATGCACTGACGGCGCGCGTCCGGACCGCGCGCCGGTGGAGCCCGACCACGGGGAACGCTAGCCTGGTCGAGGGCCGGGATGGCCCGAGCCGGTCCACCCGAGGGGAGAATCCACATGGTCTACCGAGTGCGCGGGGTCGTGGTGCGCGAGAAGAACGCACCGGCGACGGTCGAGACGATCATCGTACCCGAACCGGGGCCCGGCGAGGTCGTGGTCGACGTGCTCAGCTGCGGAGTCTGCCACACCGACTACCACTACCAGCAGGGCGGCATCGGCGACGACTTCCCGTATCTGCTCGGCCACGAGTCCACCGCGCGCGTCGCGGTGGTAGGCGAGGGCGTGACCGAGGTCGCGGTCGGGGATCGTGTGATCCTGAACTGGCGGGCCGTCTGCGGGCAGTGCCGCGCCTGCGCGAAGGGCCAGCCGCAGTACTGCTTCAACACGCACAACGCGACGCAGAAGATGACCCTCGAAGACGGCACCGAGCTCTCGCCGGCGCTGGGCATCGGCAGCTTCGCCGAGAAGACCCTCGTGGCCGCCGGACAGTGCACGAAGATCGACGAGGAATCGGATGCGGCGGCCGTGGGCCTGCTCGGCTGCGGCATCATGGCCGGCATCGGCGCGGCGATCAACACCGGCGAGGTGAAGCGCGGCGAGTCGGTCGCGGTGATCGGATGCGGCGGCGTGGGCACGGCGGCGATCGCGGGCGCGCAGCTCGCGGGGGCGACCACCATCATCGCCGTCGACATCGACGATGCGAAGCTCGAGCAGGCGAAGCGCTTCGGCGCCACGCACACCGTGAACTCGCGCGCGGAGGACGCGGTCGCGGCGATCCAGGCGCTCACCGGCGGCTTCGGCGCCGATGTCGTCATCGACGCGGTCGGCCGCCCCGAGACCTACACCCAGGCCTTCTACGCGCGGGATCTCGCCGGTCGCGTGGTGCTGGTCGGGGTGCCCACGCCCGAGATGAAGCTCGAGCTGCCGCTGCTGGATGTCTTCGGACGCGGCGGGTCGCTGAAGTCCTCCTGGTACGGCGACTGCCTGCCGAGCCGCGACTTCCAGATGCTCATCGACCAGTACAAGCTGGGCCGGCTCGATCTCGACGGCTTCGTCACCGAGCGCATCGGCCTGGGCGATGTGGAGGCGGCCTTCGCGAAGATGAGCGGCGGCAATGTGCTGCGTTCGGTGGTCGAGCTGTGAGCGAGGCGCGCATCGAGCGGCTGGTGACCAGCGGCACCTTCTCCCTCGACGGCGGCACCTGGGAGGTCGACAACAACGTCTGGATCGTGGGCGACGACGCCGAGGTGATCGTGATCGATCCCGCGCACGACCCGGCGGCGGTTCAGGCCGCGGTGGGGGATCGCAAGACGCACTCGATCCTGCTCACCCACGGGCACGACGACCACATCCGTGCGGCGCGCGCGACGGCCGATCTGCTGGGCGCGCCGCTGTACCTGCACCCGGCGGACCGCATGCTGTGGGACGCCGTCTACGAGGAGGCGCCGGACGCGCAGATCGCCGACGGCGATGTCTACCTCGTCGCGGGCGTCGAGCTGCACGCGAAGCACACGCCCGGCCACTCCCCCGGCTCGGTGAGTTTCGTCGCGCCGGCGCTGGGCGCGGTGTTCACCGGTGACACGCTTTTCCAGGGCGGGCCGGGGGCGACGGGTCGCTCGTACAGCAGTTTCGAGACCATCATCGACTCGATCCGCACGACGCTGCTGAGCCTGCCGGCTGAGACCGTCGTGCACACCGGCCACGGCGACACCACCACCATCGGTGCCGAGGCCCCGCACCTCCAGGAGTGGATCGACCGCGGCCACTGAGCGAGAAAGCGCAGCTTTCGAGCCAGTGGCCGCAGCCGCCACAGCGGCTGCCCATGGAGGGCGAAGCCCCGGGTGGGCCACTGAGGACGAAAGCATCGCTTTCGAGCCAGTGGCCGCAGCCGCCACTGCGGCTGCCCATGGAGGCACCTCCCTGAAGCGCGCGCACAGAGCACGTTCCCAAAGCGATTCGGGTTCCCAAAGTCCGTTTCGCAGGATTCCGGCTGTATCCGCCCGAATCGCTTTGGGAACCGACGACCCGGTGACCCGGCGACCCCGGGCCCGGCCATGCCGGCGTTCCCGGGCACAGCCAGGCCGCGCACCCGACGCGGAACCCGCGCGCGGTGCGGAACCCACGCGCGCGCAGAAATGGGAGTTTGCTGACAGCGGCGATCCGTGACGCCGACCTCTGCCATAATTGCACTTATTGCAGTACATGCAATATTTGTACTTATGCACTAGTTGCATGAATGAGAGAGGAAGTCATCATGTCCATTCGCCTCGAAGGGGTCGCCGCACGAGCCCCCCGGCGCAGCCGCCTGCTGGGCCTCACCGCCGTCACTGCGGTGATCGCACTCGGCGCGCTCGGCTGCACGGCCGGCATCGCCGATACCGCCGGCTCGGAATCGCTGACCGACAAGGCGATCGGCGCCGACGGCGAGGCCGTCCAGGAGATCCGGCTCGAGGGCGTCGAGCCCCTCGACTCGCTCGAGATGGCGATCCCGGAGACAGACGAAACGAACGAGGCGGGCGAGAACTCCGACGGCGAGACCGCGGCGCTCGGAGAGACCTCCAAGGTCGAGCGCCTGCACATGACCATCGGCAGCGACGCCAAGCTCACGCTCAACGGCAGCCGCGTCGAGGGCGTGCACAACTACGACAACAACCCCGACTGGCTCTGCCGCGATGTCGCCTCCGGTCGGGACTCCGCCTTCCTGGATCTGCCCAAGATCATCACCTCGGTAGCGGCTGGCGGGCTCGCGGAGAGCTGCTTCGAGGACAATCGGACATCGCCCCTGGCCGAGCTGAGCTACCGTCTCGACGACAGCGAGGATCTGCTCTGGATCTACGCCACGGTGCCGATCGTCGGCTTCAACAAGGTGCAGTGCTCGATCCTCGATCGCACCACCTGGAAGCCCAGCACCACCGGCAAATACGGCTGCTCGGTGGCCTGGCTGCAGCAGGGGGACTGGCTGAACCCGATGCCGAAGATCCACGTCAAGCGCGAGGGCTAGACAGGCAGAACAGGCAGACCCGAATACAAGAGGAACGCCGGGTGGGTGCCGTTCTGCGGCACCCACCCGGCGTCGATTCGCCGAAGCTCCGGAGTTACCAGACCTCGGGCAGGAAAATGTCCTCGGGAATCACCTCGGGCAGGTACTCCCCCTTGCGCGCGCGCTCGTGGATCTCCTGGAAGGAGAGACCCTGCT
Source organism: Leucobacter sp. (assembly GCA_048516985.1). Lineage (GTDB taxonomy): Bacteria > Actinomycetota > Actinomycetes > Actinomycetales > Microbacteriaceae > Leucobacter. Next base: position 438,753 of record CP183188.1, read on the forward strand.
CGCGAGCCTCGACCAGCTTCTCGGGGTCGAAGTAGGTGCCGATCGGGTTCTGCGCGAAGTCCAGCGAGTTCGCGATCCACTCGCTCGAATCGGCCCAGTCGCCGAAGCCGTCGACCTGGATCTCGACGCCGTTGCCGTCCGGATCCTGGTAGTAGATCGACATGGTGAGGCCGTGATCCAGGGTGAGGAAGGGCAGGATGCCGTGGTTGCGCAGGCGGATGTAGTTGTTCATCCACATGTCGAAGGTCTCGAACTCGAAGGCCGTGTGGTGAATGCCGGTCTCGTGCCCCTTGTCGGTGGGGTGCTTGAGCCCGGGAGGGGACAGCAGCGCGATGCGGTGGTTCGCCTCGTCATTGGTGAGCCATGACGCCTCATCGCTCTGGAAGAGGGGACGCAGACCGCAGACGAGGCCGTACCACTCCACCATCTCCTTCATACGAAGCGTCGTGAAGGTGGTGTGATGGAGCTTCGGCGCATTGGCCGGGAAGCTCGTTGACTGATTCTCTGGCATGGTTCTCTCCTTTGAGGCCTCGGGTAAGTGTTTGGGCTCACCATCGATTCAACGATGCTTCGACACGCGGTGCTAGAGCTGTTCGCACAATCTCACCGGCAGGATCACGCGCAGCGCCTAATCGAAGTGCCGAGTCAAGCGGATCGCACAGCCTGCCCAGGCTTTCTGCGCCGATTGCGCGGTGATCCCGGGGCGGGACCAGCCGAGAATCCGGGGCGCGCGCAGCGCCACGACCCGGTGATCAGCGCTCGCACTCCGCGAGGATCGTGAGCGCCGCCTGCAATTGCGCCCGGCGGGTCGCGATCGGGCGCCCCAGCAGCTCCTCCGCTCGGCGCACGCGATAGGTCACCGTGTTCCGCGAGACCATCAACCGGTGCCCCGCCGCGTGGGGGCTGCCCTGCTCCTCGAGATACATGGCCAGCGTGCGCCGCAGCTCCACCGTGGCCGGCGCGGAATCCGCCAGTGCGCCGAGCTCCCTCCGCGCGAAACGGAGCGCCCGCTCGCGATCCGCGAGCAGCAGCGACAGCAGATCGACCTCGTGGTACGCGGTCGTCTCCGGCGGATCCTGCAGCACCGAGCGCAGCCGGAACACCGCCTCGGCCTCCTCGTGCGAGGCGCGGAAGCCCGCGATGCCGGTCCCCGCCCCGCCGAAGGCCGCGTGCGTGTTCAGGGGCAGCGGCACGGCGGACAGGCGATCCAGCAGCTCACGAGGATCGCCCTTCGGGCTGGCCCAGGCCCAGACGCGCCCCACCCCGGCCGAGAGCACGAGCCGCTGCTCGGCCCCGGCCTGTCGCATCAGTTCGCTGCTCGCCTCGTAGAGCGCCTGCTGATCGGCCTCGAGCGTGCGCGCGGAGCTCCAGACGATCACCGCGAGCTGGCCGCGCGAGAGATCGTAGCGCAGGCGGCGCGAGATGACCCGGGGGTCGAGCTCGTGGCCCCGGAGCAGATCCTCCACCACAGCGAGGCGGGCGCTCGCGTCGGAATGCGCCCAACGGCCCTCCTCCTCCCGGTAGGAGGCCGCCATCTGCGTCGAGAAGACATCGAAGAAGGCGAACATGCGCTGCGAGAGGGTGCGCATCTGCTCGTGGCGCTGCTCGGGATCGCCGAGCCGGCCGCACTCCGCGAGAAACGCGGCCGCGATGATGGAGTGGCCCAGCTGGATGCCGCGCAGCAGCTCGTCGAGGCTCACCCGGTGCCGCACGAATCCGGGGATGCCGCCGAGCGACTCGGAGGTCACCGCGGAGTCGACATCGGTGCCGGAGAGCACGATGAGCAGCTGCAGCGCCGTCGACTCGGTGCCCATTCTGAGCACGTCGAAGCCGCCGTCGCCCGCGTGCGCGGGGATCTCCAGCTGCACCCGCTCGGCGACGTCGTGACCGATCTCGACCGCCCACTGCGCGGCATCGGCACCGGCGGCGCGCACTGCGCGAGCGATCTGCGCGGCGCTGCTCGCGGGGACGATGCTGCGTCCCTCCTCGCTCGGTGCGAGGCTGGCCAGCCAGGGCACGGCGGGGCCGGGCGCGAGGATCGGCTGGGCGGGAGGCACGGGGAGTCCGGTGCCGGGGGAACGGGTCACTGCTGCGTCCTCACCCCGCTGCGGAAGAGTCGATGAGGTCGAGCACGGCTTGGGAGGCACGGTGCCCGCCGATCATGAGCCGGGCGGGATCGCTGCGCTCCGGCGAGTTCGCGGCGTCGATGATGGCGGCGGTGGGCAAGGAGGCCCTGCGCTCGATCGAATCCAGGGTCTCGAGCGCAGTGGAGAACAGCGCACGGTGGGTCGGTGTGCTCATTACTCCTCCTCCCTCATATCACGGTATATCGTATACCTTAAACTGCGGGCAGATGCGTTGCAACGACCGTCCCGCATGGGACGATGTACTGCAGTCAACAGCAAGGAGTCGGGCATGGCAATCGAAATGCAGCTGCGCTCGGTCGTCGGCGCCAATCCGTCGACCGTCGATCTGGTGACGGCGGAGATCCGCCGCGCCGTGCTCACCGGCGCGCTCGCCCCGGGGGCGAACTTCTCGATCCGCGATCTCGCGACGCAGCTCGGCGTCAGCCACATTCCGATCCGCGAGGCGCTGCGCCGCCTGGAGTCGCAGGGCCTCGTCATCCTGCGTCAGGCGCGAAGCGCCAGTGTCGCCCCGCTGAGCAGCTCGGACCTCCAGGCAATCTACCGTCTGCGCTACGTCATCGAGCTGCCGCTCGCGGGCGCCTCCGCGGGACGCCGCGACGAGCAGCAGATCGCCAGGCTCAACGAACTGCTCGAGTTGAGCCGCCACGCCGACCCGGATATCGCCTGGCAGGGGCACTACGACTTCCACGCGGCGCTCGTGCATCCGGCGGCGAACGAGTGGGACGATCGCGTGCTGCAGACGCTGTGGACCGCGGCCGAGCGCTACACGCATCTGGTCTTCGACCCCACCCAGATCAGCGAGGCCGAGCGGGCGCGCCGCTACGAGACGCACCGCGTGCTGCGCGACGCCGCGCTCGTCGAGGATCCCGAGACAATGGTGCAGGAGCTGCGGCGGCACCTCCGGGCGAATGAGGAACGGATCCTCGAGCAGATCACGGCGCTCGAGCAGCACTGAGCTTCGCGGCGCCGCGGATCGTCGCCCTGCCGCCGCCCTGCGGTCTTGTTCTCACCCGGTGGGATCCGCGGAATCGGCGCCCGAGTCGCCCCGGCGCGTCCTTGCGCGGGCAGCCTCTCCCGCGTATGCTCAGGATATATCGTAGCGAGAGCACGATCCGACTGACGTCCCGAGGAGGCGACTGATGAGTGAATGCATGCCCTGCGGTCTGGAGACCGCCGCCGAAGAAACGATCATCTACCGCGATGAGGACTGGTCATGCGAGATGGTCGAGGGCTACGACGCTCCCGGCTGGTTCATCCTGCGGCTGCGCCGCCACGCCGAGGGCTGGCACGAGCCGACCGCCGAGGAGCTCGCCGGCTTCGGCCCCGTGTCGCAGCGCATCGTCGCCGCGATCCGCGAGGCCACCGGCGCCACCGGCGCCTACTTCATGAGCTTCGGCGAGAACTACCCGCACTTCCACTTCCTCGTCATCGGCCGGCCGGCCGATCTGCCGGCGGATCGCCGCGGTGCCGCGATTCTCGCCGCGCGCGAGGAGCTTCGCGATCGCGAGGCGGCGCTGGCCACCGCCGAGGCGGTGCGGCGCGCACTCGCCGAGGCCCCGGCCGCCTGAGCACCGGAGGCGGCGGGAACCCCGCCTCCGGTCGAGCGATTCCTGTGCCCCTGCGCGTTCACCGCGCAGGGGCACAGTCGCGCTAGCGGATCGTGTACCCGCCGTCGATGACGAGCGTCTGCCCGGTGATCAGCGAGGCGGCGTCTCCCAGCAGATAGGCGACGGCGCTCGCGACCTCCTCGGGCTCGCCGAAGCGTCCCGCGGGGATGCGGCTCAGCAGCTCCGCGGCCCAGTCGGGCCGGGCGAGCGTCGAGGCGGTGAGCTCGGTGCGTACGAAAGTGGGCGCCACCGCGTTCACCCGGATGCCCAGCGGCGACCACTCGACCGCGAGCTGCTTGGTGAGGTGGATCATCGCGGCCTTGCTCGAGCCGTAGGCGACCCGCTCCTCGATCGCCACGATCCCGGCCTGCGAGGCCACCGACACGATCGCTCCCGGGCGGCCCTCGGCGATCCACCCCCTCGCGACGGCCTGGCTGACGAAGAAGGTGCCGCGCACATTCGTCTCGTGCACGAGGTCCCACTCCTCCTCGGGCACCTCGATCGCGGGCCGCGGCGCGTTCACGCCGCCGTTGTTCACCAGCAGATCGATGCGGCCGGCGTGCGCGAGCACCGCGGCGACACCGTCGTCGATCGAGCGCTTGTCCCGCAGCTCCATCCGGATCGGCGCGGTACCGTAGCGCTCGGCGATCTCCGCCGCTCCCGCCTCGCTGCGGCTGGTCCCGTAGACCGCGGCGCCCTCGGTCTGCAGAAGATCGGCCACGGCGCGGCCGATTCCCCGCCCGGCGCCCGTGATCAGGGCGACCTTTCCGGCGAATGCGCCGGGGCGGTCCGCCCCCAGGGCTCCGTGCTCCTCGGCGCTCATCTCGCTCCCTCGCTCGCGTAGTTCTGCTCGGACCACTCGAGGCTACCGCCGCGGTACTTCGCGGCGCGCACATCGCCCGAGCGGGCGTGCCCCTCGAAGCGCTCAACCCGCGCGGCACGGCCGCACAGCTCGCCGAGGAAGGCGCTCGATTCCTCGTTGACGACCTCCTGGTAGGTCACCGTGCGCAGATACTTGCCGACCCAGAGCCCGCCGGTGTAGCGCGCCGCGCCCCGGGTGGGCAGCACGTGATTGGTGCCGATGACCTTGTCGCCGTAGGAGACGCAGGTGCCCTCGCCGAGGAACAGCGCACCGTAGTGGTGCATCTTCTCGAGCGCCTCGCGCGGTTCGGCGGTGAGGATCTGGACATGCTCGGAGGCGTAGTCATCGGCGAGCGCGTAGGCCTCGTCGAGGGTGTCGACGACCAGTACGGCGCCCCAGTCGCGCCAGGCGGGCTCGGCGAAGTCGCGGGTCGGCAGGCCGGGCAGCAGCGCCTCGATATGCGCGAGCACCTCGCGGCCGAGCGCTTCGCTCGTGGTGATCAGCACCGCGGGCGAGTCGGGGCCGTGCTCGGCCTGCGAGAGCAGATCGACCGCGACGATGAAGGGGTCGGCGTGCTCATCGGCGACGATGAGCACCTCGGTGGGACCGGCGAAGAGGTCGATGCCCACCTCGCCGAAGAGCTGGCGCTTGGCCTCGGCGACGAAGGCGTTGCCGGGGCCGGCCAGCATATTGACCGGTGCGATGGTCTCGGTGCCGACGGCGAGCGCGGCCACCGCCTGGATGCCGCCGAGCAGGTAGATCTCGTCGGCGCCAGCGAGGTGCATGGCGGCGACGGTGGCGTCGGGCACCTCGCCCTTGATCAGCGGCGTGCAGGCGGCCACGCGCTCGACACCCGCGACCTTCGCGGTGACGATCGTCATGTGGGCGCTCGCCAGCAGCGGGTACTTGCCGCCGGGGATGTAGGCGCCGGCGGCCTGGATCGGCACGTTCTTCTGCCCGAGCAGCACGCCGGGCAGGGTCTCGATCTCGAAGTCCTGCAGCGACTCGAGCTGACGCCGGGCCATCGCACGCACCTGCTCCTGCACGAAACGGATGTCGTCGATCACCTGCTGCGGCACGCGGGCCAGGATCTCCTCGAGCTCGGCCGGACCCAGCAGGAACGACTCGGGCGCGTAGCCGTCGAACTTCGCCGAGTACTCGCGCACGGCCGCGTCGCCGCGCTCGCGGATATCAGCGATGACCGCCTCGACCGTGGCCCTGACCTCACCGGTGCTGCCGCGCTCGGAGCTGTCGCCCACGGGGGCCTTGAGCACGAGCGGCTCGGATCGGGTGGCGGATGCTGGCATGGGGACCTCCGGAGATGACGGACCGAGCCGTCGGTACAGGGCGAACCGGCATCGTCTGTCATGCCGTCACTGCGAATGTATACGTATGCGAATTCGATTGCAAGCCCGCATCCTCAGCTGCTTCATCGAGGCGAGGTGCCGGCCGAGAACCCCCTTCCCCTTCGGCACCCTTCTCGTGAAAGGATGAGGGGATGGTCACCAGTCGCGACGTCGCACGGGTGGCGGGCGTGTCCCAGCCGACCGTGTCCCGCGCGCTGCGGGGCCTGCCCGGTATCGCACCGGCGACCGTGGAGCGGATCCGAGAGGTCGCGCAGCAGCTCGGCTACATTCCGAGCGAGGCGGGCCGGACGCTGTCGACCCAGCGCACCCGGGCCATCGGCGTCGTCGCCGACGAGCTCACCAATCCCTTCTACCCCGAGCTCATCGAGCCGATCCGCGTCGCGCTCGAGCAGCACTCCTACCGCGCGCTGCTGATCCCCGATTCGCCGAACTCGCCGCTGCAGCTCGAACGCCTCGCGGACGGCACGCTCGACGGAGTGATCCTCACCACCTCGACCGTGGATTCCCCGCTGCCGCGGCTGCTGAGCGAGCGGGGCATCCCGTGCGTGCTCTCCAACCGCACCGTGCCGGACTCCCCCGTCGACAGCTGCGCCTTCGACAACGTCGGCGGCGCTCGGCTCGCAGCAGAGCATCTGCTCGCCAAGGGGCACCGCGAGATCGGGCTGGTGAGCGGCCCGGCCCTGACCAGCACCGGCAGCGAGCGCGAGGAGGCCTTCGTCGCCTGCGCCGCGGAGCACGGTCACGCGGTGCGCCCGGATCGCGTCATCCGCGGCCCCTTCTCCTTCGACACCGGCTACCGGGCGGCGCTCCAGCTCCTCGCACGCCCCGATGCGCCGACGGCCGTCTTCTGCGGCAACGATGTGATCGCGCTCGGAGTGTGCAACGCCCTCGCGAGCCTCGGCCGCCGCGATGTCGCAGTCGTGGGCTTCGACGACATCCAGGCGGCTGCGTGGGACGTGTTCTCGCTGACCACTGTGCGCTGCGACCACGTCGCGCTCGCGCAGGAGAGCGTGCGCCTGCTCCTCGCGCGGATCGAGGATCCGCGGCGGCCGACCGAGCAGATCCGTCTCCCGGTCGATCTCGTGGTTCGCAGTCCTGCCGCGGCATGAACACAATTCGGCGTCGAATTGATCATGCATGAAGAATGCACTGCGAGCCAGCGAGTGTCAGGCTTCAACTCGGCAACTTTTCGCCAAATCGGCGCTATGTATACGTATTCTTGCTAATTTTCCATGCAGAAACAGCTATTAATTCTTCATGTATAACTAAGTGGGACTCACAAGCGATACAGTTGACCACGACCAGGAGTGAGGAGGTCCCATGGCACGCACCAACGCTGCGAACTCGCGTGCGATGGACATCGCGGGAGACATCCAGGCGGAGATCCTCACGAACCGCATGGAGGTGGGCGCGCATCTGGGTCTGCGCACCGAGCTCATCGAGCGCTTCGGCGTGAGCCCCGGCGTCATGAACGAGGCGCTGCAGCTGCTGCGCGAGCGCGGCCTGGTCTCGGTCAAGTCGGGACCGAAGGGCGGGGTCTACGTCGCCGAGCTGCCCCCGCAGATCCGCCTCGGCGCGCTCGACATCTGGTTCCAGCATCTGCCCATCGACCCGGTCGATCTCTTCGAGTCGCGCATGTACCTCGAGGACATGTTCTCGGCCCTCGCGATGGAGCGGGCAGGCCCGCAGGACATCCGCGCCGCCGAGTGGGCGCTCGACGAGATGCACAAGCTGCGCGAGGATCCGGCCGGACTCCTCGGAGCCAAGCTGCGCTTCCACCTGACGCTCGCGCGCGGATCGCGGCTCGGGATGCTGGGGAGCTTCTACGACGCGATCCTCGGCGTGTTCAACGGCGGCATCCTGCACGTGAGCTTCGTCCCCGATCACGAGCCCCTGGTCGACCACACCCTCCAGGTGCACACCGAGACGCTCGACGCCATCCGCGCCCACGATTCCGCGCGCCTCTACGCGGCCATGAAACTCAACCGCGAGGAGATGATCCCCTTCGTGGACCGGCTGGGCGGCGATCTCGACCCGATCGACTCGGCTGCCTGGCGACGCTGAGCGACGACGGCGACACCCGGTGCGCGCGATCCTCACCCGGATGGAGCGGCGACAGGCGCTGCTGAGCCTGCTCGCCCTGGGAATCGGCGCGGTCGTCGGCCTCGCCGCCCCCGGAATCGCGCCGGGAGCCGAGCTCGCGATCACTCCCGTGCTCGGCCTCCTGCTCTACGCCACCTTCCTCGGCGTGCCCTTCGCCGCGATCGGGCGGGCGCTGGGCGACTGGCGCTTCCTCGGCGCCGTGCTCGCGGTGAACTTCCTCGTCGTCCCGGTGGTGGTGTTCGCCCTGTCGCGCCTGGTCGCGCATGACCGAGCGCTGCTGATCGGGGTGCTCTTCGTGCTGCTGACCCCCTGCGTGGACTACGTGATCGTGTTCGCGGGTCTCGCCGGGGGCGCGAGGGATCGGCTGCTCGCCGCCACCCCGCTGCTCATGCTCGCGCAGATGCTGCTGCTCCCGGTCTATCTCGGGCTGTTCCTCGGCCCCGGATTCGTGGCGGCGGTCGATCTCGGCCCGTTCCTCGAGGCCTTCCTGCTGCTCATCGTTCTCCCGCTGGCGGCGGCGGGACTCACCCAGCTCGCCGCCCGCACGCGCGCCGGGAGGATCCTTCGCGACGCCGCGCTCGGCGCGACGGTGCCGCTGATGATGCTCACCCTCGCCGTCGTGGTCGCCTCGCAGATCGCGGGTGTCGGTGCGCGGCTCGGATCCCTGGCGCTCGCGATCCCCGTCTACCTCCTCTTCGCCGCCGTCATGCTGCCGCTCGGGGCGCTGACCGGGCGGATCGCGGGCCTGGACGTGCCGTCGCGGCGAGCGCTCGCCTTCAGCGGAGCGACCCGCAACTCCCTGGTCGTGCTCCCCCTGGCGCTCGCCCTGCCTCCCGCCTTCGCCCTGGTGCCGCTGGCCGTTCTCACCCAGACGCTCGTCGAGCTCGTGCTCATGGTGGTCTTCGTCCGCCTCGTGCCGCGCCTCATCCCCGACCGCACTGGCTCAAAATGAGACTTCAGTAGAGATCGGGACGCTGCGAGACTGTGCCGTAGTCCGCGGTGCCGCGAGCACCGCCTCATCGCAGCCCAGGAGTCCCGATGGCGAAACTTCCCTCCCAGCTCTTCCAGCCGATCAGGCTTCGCTCCCTGGAGGTGAAGCACCGGCTCTGGGTGGCGCCCATGTGCCAGTACCAGGCCGTCGAGGGGGTGCCGCAGCCCTGGCATCGCGCCCACCTGGGGGCGCTCGCCATCGGCAACCCCGGGCTGATCATCGCGGAGGCGACCGGGGTGCGGCCCGACGGGCGCATCACCGATCGCTGCACCGGGATCTGGAACGACGAGCAGGAAGAGCAGTGGCGGCAGATCGTCGCCTTCGCCGACAGCCTGAACGTGCCGATGGCCCTGCAGATCGCGCACGCCGGACGCAAGGGATCCACCCGCTCGCCGCACCACGGCGACGGACCGCTTCCGGAGGATGAGGGGGCCTGGCAGACCGTCGCCCCCTCGGCCATCGCCTACGCCGATTTCCCGACCCCGCACCCCCTCACCGTGCAGGAGATCGCGGAGCTCGTGCAGGACTTCGCGGCGGCGGCGCGGCGCGCCGTCCGCGCGGGCTTCGCGGCGATCGAGATCCACGCCGCGCACGGCTACCTGATCCACGAGTTCCTCTCTCCCCTCTCCAATGAGCGCACGGACGACTACGGCGGATCCCTCGAGAACCGCGCCCGATTCCTGCTGGAGATCGTCGACGCGGTGCGAGGGGCGATCCCCGAGGGCATGCCGCTGTTCGTGCGGCTCTCGGCGAGCGACTGGACCCCTGAGGGCTGGGACGTCGACGAGCTCGTGCAACTCGCCGTCCGCCTGGAGGCGCACGGCGTCGATTTGCTCGACATCTCCAGCGCCGGCCTGCACCCCGATCAGCAGCTGCGCGTCGGCCCCGGCTATCAGCTCCGCTTCGCGCGCGAAGTGCGCCGGCACGTCGGCATTCCGGTCGCGGCCGTCGGATTGATCGAGACGGCGCGCGAGGCCGAGAGCGCCATCATCGACGACGCCGCGGATGTGGTGCTGATGGGGCGGCAGTTCCTGCGCGTGCCGACGCTGCCGCTGCACTTCGCCGCCGAACTCGGCGGGCATCTGGAGTGGCCCGAGGCCTACGGCTTCGTGAAGCTCCCCGGGAACATCCCCTGACCGCCGCCGGCACCCCGGTGGGGCAGCCGAGCCGCCGAGGGGGCTCGCAGAACGCACCGCCGCCGCGGCACCGGCGCCCGGTTCAGCGACCCTCGGCTCAGCCGCGCCTGCGCCGGGCGCGCAGCAGTTCGCCGACCTTCACGACGACCACGCCCGTGACGATGAGCGCCGCCCCGAGCCACTGCTGCGGAGTGGGCAGCAGCGCGAGCAGCAGCGCGGTCCAGAGGATCCCGAACAGCGGCTCCGAGTAGCCGGTGAAGCTCGCGACCGTCGCCCCCAGCCGGCGGGACGCCCCGACGCCGAGCACATAGGCCAGCACTGTCGAGAGCAGCACCATACCGGCCACGAGCGCCCAGGGCGAGACGGAGACCCCGGCGACGACGGCCGGGGCGTCGGAGACCGAGAAGGGCAGCAGGCCCGTCGCGGTGAGCAGGATCAGCAGGACCGCTCCGACGAGGAGGCCGAGCCCGACGAAGGGCAGAGGCGGGATGCCGTGGTCGCTGGTGGCCCCGGTCGCATAGTAGGCGGCGACGCCGACCGCGGCGATGAGGGCGAAGAGGATGCCCAGCGGGTGCAGCGCGCCGCCGGTGGCCACTCCGGAGATCGCGATGAGACCCAGCACCGCCACCGCAGCGCCGAGCAGGGTGACTCCCGCGGGCGCCACGCGCGTGCGCGCCCAGGTCCAGAGCATCAGCAGCACCGGTCCGGTGAACTCGATGAGCAGGGCGAGACTCGGTGCGATGAACTGCACGGCGAGGAAGAACGCGAGCTGCGCGCCGACGACCGCGAGCAGTCCGAACAGCAGGATCGACCGCCAGGCCCGGCGGACGAGGTGCCAGCGGCCGCGCAGCATGATCACGGTCGGCGCGGCGAGGATCAGCGCGGCGAGCACGATCCGCAGCGCGGCGGCCGCGCCCGCCGACCACCCGGCCGACATCAGCGCGCTCGCGAAGATGCCCGCCATCGCGAAGCTCGCCGCCGAGGCGATGGCGAAGAGGAAGCCCGCGACGGACACCGTGCGCATCGCAGCCACCGCAGCCACCTCCCGGTCTCACACCATCGGCTGCCTCTCGCCGCCTCCAGCGAGCATACCCCTCGTCGCGGCGCCGCTCAGCCGGCGGGATCCTCCGGCGCCGGGGTCTGCGCCGGTGCCGACGTCGGGGTCTGCTTCGGTGCCGACGCCGGCCGGTGGCGGCCGTGCTCACCGCCGCCTTCGTCGCCCTGCCCGGCCGTACGCCCGCCACCACGGCCGCCCCCGCGCCCGCCCGCGTGCTCTCCGGTGCGCTCGCCCACCGTGAGCGAGGCATCGCCCGATGCGGCGCGCTCCGGGGGATGCTGATCGCGCGGCTGGATCCGCCCCGGCTCCAGGGTGCGCTGCACATCCTCGGCGGTGACCGTGTCGATCGGCCCGGTGGTGGCCTCGACGTACCACTCGGTGAGCGCGGGATCCTCGCTGTCGAAGCCCGCGCCCGCACCCTCCTCCGCGGGCACCTCGCTGACCCCGAAGACGAAGTCGTCGCCGTACTCGTCGATGCCGCGGCGCACGCCCTGGGCGATCGCCGCCCGCGCGTACTGGCGCCGGATGATGTAGGGATCGGTCTTCAGATCCTTCGCCCAGGAGATCATCACCCCGATGACGACGAACGCGAAGGGGAGCGCGGAGACCACCATCAGCGACTGCAGCCCGCCGAGCGTGGACTTCCCGCCCGCCAGCAGCAGGGCGATCGCGATCAGCCCGAGCAGCAGACCCCACAGGATCGTGACCCAGCGCGACGGCTCCGGGCGGCCGCCCTGCGACATCGAGGACATCACGATCGAGGCCGAGTCCGCCGCGGTGACGAAGAAGATGACGACGGCGACCATGGCGACGATGGAGGTGATGAAGCCCAGGGGCAGTCGCGCCAGCAGCTGGAACAGCACCTCCTCGCTGGTGCCGCCGCTGCGCAGATCCTCCCCCTGCATGGTCAGATAGATCGCCGTGCCGCCGTAGGAGACGAACCAGGCGATCACGATCGCCGAGGGCACCAGCACGACCGTGGTGACGAACTCGCGCAGCGTGCGCCCGCGCGAGATCTTGGCGATGAACATGCCGACGAAGGGGGTCCACGACACCCACCACGCCCAGTAATAGGTCGTCCAGGCGCCGAGGAAGGAGACCGCCTCCTCGCCGTCGTTGGCGTTCAGCGCCAGCATCGCGCCGAGGTCCTGCACGAACTCGACGATCGAGGTCGGCAGCAGATTGAGGATGAAGACGGTGGGGCCCGCGATGAGCACGAAGAGCCCGAGCGAGCCGGTGAGGAACATGTTGACGTTCGAGAGCATGCGGATGCCGCGCTTGACCCCGGACACCGCCGAGGCGATGAAGAGGGCGGTGAGCACCGCGATCGAGCCGACGAGGAACAGATTGCCCAGCGGACCGATGCCCGAGACCAGCACGAAGCCGCTCTGGATCTGCAGCGCGCCGATGCCCAGCGACACCGCCGTGCCGAAGAGCGTGACGATGATCGCGAAGAAGTCGATGATGCGGCCGAGGACGCGGTGGGAGGAGCCCGGGAAGACCGGCTCGAACAGCGCGGAGATCAGCGGCGGCCGGCCCCGCCGGTACGCGCTGTAGGCGATGGCGCCGCCGACGAGGGCGTAGAAGGCCCAGGCGATCGGCCCCCAGTGCAGGATCGTCTGCGCCATCGCCGGGAGGATCGCCGCGGTGCTGCCCGCCTCGACGTTCTGACTCGGCGCGGGGGTCTCGAAGTAGGTGAGCGGCTCCAGGGGGCCGTAGAAGAGGAGTCCGATGCCCAGGCCCGCCGCGAACAGCATCGAGATCCACGACATCGTCGAGAACTCGGGCTTCTCATCGTCGGCGCCGAGGCGGATTCCGCCCGTTCTGCCGTAGCCGACGACCAGCATGAACAGGGCGATGGCGATGGCGAGCGCGCCGAAGAGCCAGCCGAAGTTGGTCGTCACCCAGGTCAGCGAGGCGGAGCCGGCGGCCGAGAGGCTGTCCGGGGCAGCGAAGGCCCAGACGATCACGGCCAGGGTCACGGCGACGGCCCCCGTCAGCACCACCTTGTTCGTGGGGAAGGTCGTGCCGGTCTGCTCCACCCCGATGCCGGGGATCAGACCCGGGTGCGGGGTCGCCGGCGAGGCGGCGCGCTTGATCGCGCTCCTCACCCGTTCGGCCGGACGCGGGGCGGCGCCCGCCGGCAGAGGGGCGGTCGTCGGGAGCTGCGCGCCCGGGCGGTCGTCGTTCGAGTGGTCGGCTCCTCGGGGGAGCTTGCTCGTCATGCGATGAACCCCATCCGGATGGCCTCACGGCCTCCTGGTCGTCGGTGTCTGGCGGTCGACGCTCACCTCACGACGCTAACAAGCTCGAGGCCGCAGGTTCCGGCCCCGACTGCCGCACGAGGGAGGGGGATCACACAGAACTCTGCTCTGAACAGGCCTTTGTTACGTTATACAAACGTGATGTTGTTGCTCCCTGAACGGACGCCCCGGTCGGGCGGACATGAGCCCGCGAACCGACTGGGCTTCCGTGGCGCGGGGCAATAGGCTCGTCGAGGAGTGTCTGCAGCCGAGGCGAGCCCGTCCGTGCGCACTCCGAGCAGGCCATCCGCCCCTCGCGCCAGAGCGCCCGGCACGGATCCCCCGCTCGCACAGAGGAAAGGCGATCCGCCAGTGAACGACTCCGTTCGCCCCGGTCCCGAGGGCGACCACCCCGCCGCGGCCCGGGCCCAGCGCTCGAGCGCTCCCCGTCCCCCGGTCCGCCCCTGGCCCGCGCTGTGGGCGATGGTCATCAGCTTCTTCATGATCCTCGTCGACACCACCATCGTCTCGGTGGCGAACCCGGCCATCAAGGCGGCACTCGACCCGGGCACCGACAATCTCGACACTATCGTCTGGGTGACCAGCGCCTATCTCCTCGCCTATGCGGTGCCGCTGCTGATCACCGGGCGCCTCGGCGATCGCTTCGGCCCCCGCAGCATCTACCTCATCGGCCTCGCCGTCTTCACCCTCGCCTCCCTGGGCTGCGGGCTGTCGCAGAGTCTCGGCATGCTCATCGCGATGCGGGCGGTGCAGGGCCTCGGGGCCTCGCTGATGACCCCGCAGACCATGGCCGTCATCACCCGCATCTTCCCACCGAACCGGCGCGGCGCGGCCATGGGCCTGTGGGGGGCGACCTCGGGCGTGGCGATGCTCGTCGGCCCCCTCGCCGGAGGCCTGCTCGTGGACGGCTTCGGCTGGGAGTGGATCTTCTTCGTCAACCTGCCCGTCGGCGCGATCGGCTTCGTGCTCGCCCTGATCTTCGTGCCGAAGCTCGACACCCATCCGCACCGCTTCAATCTGCTCGGCGTGCTGCTGAGCGCCTCGGCGATGTTCCTGATCGTCTTCGGTCTGCAGGAGGGCGAGCAGCACGACTGGGGCCTCATCTGGGGGCCGATCCCGGTGTGGGGGCTCATCGCCGCCGGCGTCGCCCTGCTGGGCCTCTTCGTCTGGCAGCAGGCGGTGACCCGGCAAGAGCCGCTGCTGCCGCTCGCGCTCTTCCGCAGCCGCGGCTTCTCCATCTCGAATATCGCGATCGCCGCCGTCGGCTTCCAAGCCGCGGGGATGGCCCTGCCGTTCATGTTCTTCCTGCAGCTGGCCCGCGGGCTCAGCCCCACCGAGGCGGCGCTGCTGATGCTGCCGATGGCCGTCGCCGCCGGTGTGCTCTCGCCCCCGGCCGGACGCCTGCTCGACCGCGTCGACCCGCGCTTCATCCTCGTCCCGGGGCTGCTGCTGTCCGCCATCGCGCTCGTCTGGTTCGCCCTGCTGATGACCCCGGAGACGCCGATCTGGATGCTGCTGCTCCCCTCCGCCCTGCTGGGCGCGGGCAGTGCCGGCATGTGGGGCCCGCTGGCCACCACGGCGACGCGCACACTGCCGCTGCATCACGCGGGAGCGGGATCCGGGGTCTACAACGCCATGCGCACCCTCGGCCAGGCGCTCGGCTCCGCGGCGATGGCCGCGATGATGCAGTCCCGGCTCACCGCCCACCTGGGCGCCGGCAGCGCCGAGACGGCCGGATCCACCGACGCACTGCCCGAGGCGGCGGTGGCCCCCTTCTCCGCCGCGATGGCGGAGTCGGTGCTGCTGCCGGCCGCCGCCGTGCTGCTCGCCCTCGTGACGGTGCTCTTCCTCCGCGGTCGCGCGGATCGCGGCGGATCCACCCGCATCGGCTGACGCTCGCCTCCGGAGGATTCCTCGGCGAGACCCGGCCGCCTCACCCGCTCGCGCCACGGATCCGATTGACCCTGTCGCCCTCAGGCTTGCTTTGCAGGCCTGCAGGTAGCATGGCTGAGGAGGAGGGCGCCATGGGCATACTCGACAGCGTTGAGCGCGGGCTCGAACGCGCCGTCAACGGCGCCTTCGCCCGCACCTTCCGCTCCGGCGTGCAGCCGGTGGAGATCGCCTCGGGTCTGAAGCGCGAACTCGACATCGGCTCGGTGATCGTGGATCGCGACCGGGTGCTCGCCCCCAACCGCTTCATCGTCCGCCTCGCCCCGAGCGACGCCTCCCGGCTGGGCGGTCTCGGCGGCACCCTCGAACGCGAACTCATCGAGGTCGTGCTGAAGCACGCCAGGCGCCAGGGCTACCAGCTGCTCGGCGAGGCCGATGTCGAGCTGCGGGTCGACGAGTCCCTCGCCACCGGGGTGCTCGAGATCGACGCCTCCCAGGTCGAGAGCACCGTCGAGTGGGCCCCGATCATCGAGGTCGACGGCGTGCCGCACCGGCTGAAGCAGGGCACCACACTGGTGGGCCGCGGCAGCGACGCGGATATCCGCATCACCGACACCGCCGCCTCCCGCCAGCATCTGCAGCTGCTCTGGGACGGTCGCGCCGGCATCGCCCGGGATCTCGGCTCCACCAACGGCTCCAAGATCAACGGCCAGCGCTTCCGCGAGGCGGCGCTGAGCCCCGGTACCGTGATCACCATCGGTCAGACCGCGCTGCGCTTCCAGCTGGTCCCGGCCCGCGACCGGCAGGCCGCACCCGCCCCCGCGCAGCAGCCCGCGGCGCCGACGCCGCGCGAAGCCCCGCGCTCGGCCCGCCGCGCCCAGCAGCCGGCGGCACCGGCATCGCCCCCCGAACAGCCCGGCATCGACCAGGACTTCTGGAGGGGGCTGTGAGCGAACTGACCCTGCTCGTGCTGCGCCTCGGCTTCCTGCTGCTGCTGTGGCTGTTCATCTTCGCCATCGTCTACGCCCTGCGCAGCGACCTCTTCGGAGCGCCGGTGCGCCGCCTGCAGGCCGAGGGCGAGGCGAAGCGCCAGGCATCCGGGGCATCCGGAGCTCCCGCACCGCCCGCGACTCCCGCGGCACCGCCGGCGCCGGCGATCACCCCGAGCGGCGGCGCCCTCCCCAGCGCGCGCGGCAGCGCCCCGGCGCGAACGCTGGTCATCACCTCCGGGGTCGCGGCCGGCACCTCGCTCCCTCTCGACGACGACTTCGTCACCATCGGCCGTAGCAGCGATTCCACCCTGGTCATCGTCGACGAGTTCACCTCCACCTACCATGCCCGACTGGCCCGCGCCGGCGAGCAGTGGATGCTCACCGACCTCGACTCCACCAACGGCACCCGACTGAACGGCACCCGCATCACCGGCACCGTGCCCGTGCCGATCGACACCCCGATCACCATCGGCACGACCACCTTCGAGTTGAGGCCCTGAGCGTGACGGTCGGCTATGCGAGCGCCATCGGCAGCCACGTCGGCATGGTGCGGTCCAACAATCAGGACTCCGCCTTCGCAGGCAACCGGCTGTTCCTCGTCGCCGACGGCATGGGCGGCCACGCGGGCGGCGATGTCGCCTCCGCCCTCGCCTCGAAGGCCATGTCGAAGCTGGACCCCCGCCTCGAGAGCACCGGCGCCGGCGAGGCGCAGGGCGATCAGCCCCCCGCCGCGACGGATCCGCGCACCGCACCGCCGGTCGATCCCCAGTCCGCCGCGAGCGAGTTGAAGGACGCGCTGCTGCGGGCCAACCGCATGCTCCGCGCCACCGTCGGCGAGCGCCCGGAGCTCTCGGGCATGGGCACGACCTTCACCGGTTTCATGACGGTCGAGGATCGCCTGGCCCTCGCCCACATCGGCGACTCGCGCCTCTATCTGCTGCGCGGCGGCCGCCTCACCCAGGTGACGAAGGATCACACCTTCGTGCAGCGGCTGGTCGACAGCGGCCGCATCACCGAGGAGGAGGCGAAGACGCATCCCCGCCGCTCGGTGCTGATGCGCGTGCTCGGCGATGTCGACAGCTCCCCCGAGATCGACACCCGCGTGCTCGACACCCGGCCCGGAGACGTCTGGCTGCTGTGCAGCGACGGCCTGTGCGGCTACGTCGAGGACGCGGATATCGAGAAGATCCTGCTCCGGCGCCAGAGCCTGCAGCAGGCCGTGGACGCGCTGATCGACAAGAGCCTCGCCCACGGCGCGCCCGACAACGTCACCGTGGTGCTGGTGGAGACCACCCCCGCGCCCCTTCCGCTCGAAGAGCTGCCGGGGCCCCGCTTCGCCGGTTCCGCCACCACCGAGATGGTGGACGATGAGCCCACCAGCACCGCCCGCACCCGGCTGCTGTCCCGCCGGCGCGCGATGCGGCGCCTGCAGCCCGTGGAGGAGAGCCACTTCGAGCCGCGCGTCGACGAGTACCTCAGCGAGCTCATCGCCGAGACGCGCCGGCGCAACCGTCGGCGCCGCCTGCTCTGGGCGCTGGGCCTGCTCGCGATCGTCGCGGCCATCGCGGGTGCGCTGACCCTCGGCTACCAGTGGACGCAGACCCGCTATTTCGTCGGCACCGACGGCGAGACCGTCGTCATCTACCGGGGTGTCCCGCAGGGCATCGGCTCGATCCCGCTCAGCTCGGTCGCCGAGGAGACCGGCATCCCGCTCTCCTCCCTCGACGGCCTCGAACGGCGCCAGATCGAGCGGACGCTGAGCGCGGGATCGATCGAGGAGGCCCGCGAGATCGTGCTGCGGCTGGGGGTGGATCCGTGAGCGAACCCGTCACCTACGAGCGCACCCGTACCAGCGAGACCGTGCTGCAGCGCATCACCGCGATCCGCGCCCCGCGCCTGCTGCGCGGCATCGAGCTCGCGCTGCTGCTGTTCGCCGTCGCCATCGGCGCGGGCGCCGTCATCATCATCGACCTCACCGTCCAGGAGGAGATCACCACGGCGCTGCTGCCCACCGGCGCCGTCTTCGTCGCGGCCCTGCTCGCGCTGCACATCACCATCCGGGTGACGGCTCCGGACGCGGATCCGCTGATCCTGCCCATCGCGGCGCTGCTCAACCTCATCGGCGTCGCCCAGATCTACCGCATCGACCTCTCGAGCGGCCTGTCCGGCTGGGAGGCCACATCGGTGCGGCAGCTCGTCTGGTCGACGGTGGCGGTCGTCGCCGCGATCGCGGTCGTCGCGGTGATCAAGAACCACCTGGTGCTGTTCCGCTACACCTACCTGATGGGGCTCGGCGCGCTGATCCTGCTGCTGCTGCCGATGCTGCCCGGCATCGGCCAGGAGATCAACAACGCCAGGGTGTGGATCAGGATCGGCGAGTTCTCCTTCCAGCCGGGCGAGGTGGCGAAGATCCTCCTCGCGATCTTCTTCGCCGGGTATCTGGTGCGCAATCGCGACGCCCTGTCGATGGTGGGCAAGAAGGTGCTCGGGATCCGCTTCCCGCGCGGCCGGGATCTGGGCCCCCTCATCGCCTTCTGGCTCGTCGCCATGGCCGTGCTGGTGTTCCAGCGCGACCTGGGCACCTCGCTGCTGTACTTCGGCCTGTTCCTGTCCATGCTGTACCTCGCCACCGGCCGGGCCGGGTGGATCGTGCTCGGGGTGGGCCTGTTCCTCGTGGGCGGGATCCTCGCCAGCCAGACCCTCGACTACGTCGGCCGCCGCTTCCAGAACTGGCTCGATCCCTTCGCCGATCCGCTGGGCGCCGGCTACCAGCTGGTGCAGGGCCTGTTCGGCATGGCGAACGGCGGCATGACCGGCACCGGCCTCGGCCAGGGCTTCCCCGGGGACACGCCCCTCGCGCAGAGCGACTACATCGTCCCGAGCCTCGGCGAGGAGCTCGGACTCATCGGCCTCTTCGTGATCCTCGCGGCCTATCTCATCCTGGTGGGCCGGGCGCTCAGAATCGGCTTCGCCGGCCAGGACGAGTTCGGCAAGCTCCTCGCCGCCGGTCTCGGCTTCACCGTCGCGCTGCAGGTGTTCATCGTCGTGGGCGGCGTCACGCGGGTGATCCCGCTGACCGGCCTCACCGCGCCCTTCCTCGCCGCGGGCGGATCCTCGCTGGTGTCCAACTGGATCATCATCGCGCTGCTGCTGCGCCTGTCGAACTCCGTGCGCAATCGCCCGAAGCTGGTGATCCGCTCGTGAACAAGCAGCTCAAGGCCATCTCCCGCACCGTGTTCGGCATGTTCGTGGTGCTGTTCTTCGCCGTGACCATGGTGCAGTTCGTCGCGGCCGACGAGCTGCGGGCGCATGAGCTCAACCAGCGCACCGCGAAGAACGGCTACAAGGTCGAGCGCGGCGCGATCCTCGTCTCCGGCGATCCCATCGCCTATTCCACCCCCACCGATGACGAGTTCCGCTTCGCCCGACAGTACACGGAGGGCGAGCTGTACGCGCCGGTCACCGGATACTACTCGCGCAAACAGGGCATGACCGGACTCGAGTCCGCGATGAACCAGGATCTCTCGGGCTTGGGGAACACCCAGTTCTTCAGCCGGATCGCACGCACCCTGACCGGGGTGGCGCCGCAGGGCAGTTCGGTGGAGACCACCATCGACCCGGTGGCGCAGCGGGCGGCGACGGAGGCGATGGCCGGCTTCGAGGGCGCGGTGGTGGCGATCGAGCCGGCCACCGGACGGGTGCTGGCGCTCGTGTCGACCCCGGGCTTCGATCCGAGTCTGCTCTCCTCCAACGACGACGCCGAGATCATCGCCAACTACCGTCAGCTGGAGGCGGATCCGGCGAGGCCCCTCGTGAACCGCGCGATCGCCGGCGACCTCTACCATCCCGGCTCCACCTACAAGCTGCTCGTGGCCGCCGCCGCGCTGGAGAACGGCACCGCCACCCCCGACAGCGAGTTCGACAACCCGGCCACCCTGCAGCTTCCGCAGTCGAGCGCCGTGATGCAGAACGCCTCGCGCACCACCTGCGGCAGCGGGGCGACGGTGAGCCTGGAGCAGGCGCTGATCTACTCCTGCAACATCCCCTTCGCCGAGCTCGGCATGAGCATGGACCGCGACGCGGTGCCGAAGATGGCCCGCGCCTTCGGTTTCGATCAGGAGATCTCGATCCCCCTGGCGGTCACCCCCAGTACGGCCCCGGCGCCGATGGACGCCGCGCAGACCGCGCTCTCCTCGATCGGGCAGCTCGATGTGCGCGCCACACCACTGCAGATGGCGATGGTGTCCGCCGGAATCGCGAACGATGGCGTCGTGATGACCCCGCGACTGGTCGACCGGGTGATCACCCCGGATCTCCGCACGGAGCGGGAGTACGCGGACGAGGAGTTCTCGCGGCCCATCTCCTCGGCGACGGCGGCGAGCCTCACCGAGATGATGGAGCGCGTCGTCTCGGACGAGGACGGCACCGGGCACAACGCGGCGATTCCCGGCGTGCGCGTCGCCGGAAAGACCGGAACCGCCGAGAATGGTGTTGACGCGAACGGGCTCGATCGCCCGTACACGCTCTGGTTCACCGGATTCGCGCCGGCGGACGATCCGAAGGTGGCGGTCGCGGTGGTCATCGCGAACGGCGGCGGTGAAGCTTTTGAGTATCTGGGGAGCTCCTACGATCTCCCCACGCAGGTTGGGAAACTAGTGATGGAAGCGGTGTTGAACCAATGAGGCCAGCGGCAGGAATCACTTTCGGCGGTCGCTACGAGCTGAGCTCGCGGATCGCCGTCGGCGGCATGGGAGAGGTCTGGAAGGCGACCGACAGCATCATCGGTCGAACCGTCGCGATCAAGATCCTCAAGGACGAGTACATGGGGGATCCCGGCTTCCTCGAGCGCTTCCGCGCCGAGGCCCGCCACGCCGCCCTGGTGAACCACGAGGGCATCGCCAATGTGTTCGACTACGGCGAGGAGCAGGGCTCGGCCTATATCGTGATGGAGCTCGTCCCGGGCGAGCCGCTGTCGGCGATCATCGAGCGCGAGGGGCGCCTGCCCGCCGATCGCGTGCTCGGCATCGTCGCGCAGACCGCCACCGCGCTGCAGGCCGCCCACGACGCCGGTCTCGTGCACCGCGACATCAAGCCGGGCAATCTGCTGATCACCCCCGAGGGCCGCGTGAAGATCACCGACTTCGGGATCGCGCGCATCGCCGACCAGGTGCCGCTCACCGCGACCGGTCAGGTGATGGGCACCGTGCAGTACCTGGCGCCGGAGCAGGCGAGCGGTCACACCGCCACCGCGCTGACCGACGTCTACTCGCTCGGGGTGGTCGCCTACGAGTGCCTGGCCGGTCGGCGCCCCTTCACCGGCGACTCGCAGGTCGCGATCGCGATGGCGCAGATCAACGACACCCCGCCGGATCTCCCGGAGGATGTGCCGGCTCCGGTGCGACGACTGGTCTTCGCCTGCCTCGCGAAGGCCCCCGAGGAGCGCCCGAGGAGCGCAGCGAAGCTGGCGCAGGCCGCGACGGCGCTGCACCGGGGCGATGTGCGGCTCGCGGCGAGCTATGTGCCGCAGATCGCGGGCCCGGTCGCCCCCGATGCGACGGTGGCGATGCCCCAGACGCAGCTCTCGAACGCCCCGACCACCGCGCTGCCCCGGACGACGGTACTGGCGGGTGCCACGGCAAGCGGTGTCGGCGCCGAGGACGAGGCCGCTCCCGAGGAGACGAAGAAGAAGAACCGCTGGACCTGGCCGCTGATCACGCTGCTCGCCCTGCTGGTGCTCATCGGCGGCGGCACCGCGCTCGCCCTGCTGAACATGGGCGGTGGAGACGACGAGCCCACCACCAGCAAGACCACCTCGACGACCACGAGCCGGACCACCACCAGCGCGACCCCCACCACCGGGGCGATCGACAAGGCGGAGCTCCTGGGCATGAACGTCGACGAGGCGGAGGGTCTGCTGCGGGGCCGCGGCTTCACCAATGTGACCAAGCAGGCCGGCAACCCCGGCGCCGGCGATCCGAATCTCGTGACCGACGTGAGCACCTCGGGCGCCCGGGTGCGCTTCGACGAACCGATCGTGCTCACCTATTCGGTGGCCTTCGGCGATGTCGCGGCGCCCGCGGTGGCCACCGGCCCCGCCCAGGTGAACGCCGGCCAGACCTTCAGCGTGGGCCTCGGTCCTGCGATCTGCCCTGCCGGGCTCTCCCCCCAGGGCTTCACGATCGACCAGGCCGGGCTGGGCTCCGGAGTGCTCATCAGCGGTCCCACGGGCAACAACGCCCAGATCCAGGCGGACAACGTCACCGCCGACAGCACGATCACGCTCAGCTACACGCAGATCTGCGGCGATGGCACCACGACCAAGACCTCCCCGCCCTCGCAGCCGCTCGAGATCGCGGTGAAGGCGGCCAGCGGCCCCGACCCCGACGCCCCCTAACCCGGAGACCGAGCCAACGGCTTCTAGACTGGAAGCCCCACGATCAGGAGAACGCCCTCATGTCCGAGACCGCCGACGCGCAGCGCACCCTTGCCGGCCGCTATGTCATCAGCGACTACATCGGACAGGGCGGCATGTCCACCGTCTACCGCGGTACCGATGTCAAGCTGGGGCGCCAGGTCGCCATCAAGGTG
This sequence comes from Leucobacter sp., assembly GCA_048516985.1. Classification (GTDB taxonomy): domain Bacteria; phylum Actinomycetota; class Actinomycetes; order Actinomycetales; family Microbacteriaceae; genus Leucobacter. The sequence goes on from CP183188.1 coordinate 461,757, forward strand.
ATGCGGGCGAATCTCGCCGGCGACGAGCAGTTCCGCACGCGCTTCCGGCAGGAGGCGCAGGCCGCATCCCGACTGGCGCACCCCAGCATCGTGCGCGTGCTGGACGCCGGGGACGATCTGATCCAGACCGGCGAGGGGCCCAAGCGCCTCCCCTTCATCGTGATGGAGTTCGTCGACGGGCAGAATCTGCGCGAGATCGCCTCCGAGGAGCGGCTCTCCCAGGCCGAGGCCTGCCGGGTCGTCGACGCGGTGCTCGCCGCGCTGGAGTACTCGCACCGCGCCGGTATCGTGCACCGCGACATCAAGCCGGCGAACATCATGATCACCCGCGCCGGCCAGGTGAAGGTGATGGACTTCGGCATCGCGCGCGCGGTGTCGGAGACCTCCTCCACGGTGCAGCAGACCACCGCCATCCTCGGCACGGCCGCCTACTTCTCGCCCGAGCAGGCCAAGGGCGAGACCGTCGACATCCGCACCGATCTGTACTCGACCGGGGTGCTGCTCTACGAGCTCCTCACCGGCGATGTGCCCTTCCGCGGCGAGACCGCCGTGGCGGTCGCCTACCAGCACGTCAGCGAGCGGCCGCAGCCGCCCAGCTCCCGCGAGCCCGAGGTCTCGCCCGAGCTCGATCGGGTGATCCTGCACTCCCTCGCGAAGGATCGGGGCCGCCGTTTCCAGACGGCCTCGGAGTTCCGCGAGGCGCTGCGGCTGGCCGCGGCGGGGACGATGCCCAAGCTCGACCGCGCCGAAGAGGGTGCCTCCGTGCTCTTCTCCGGCGGCGAGGAGGTCTCCGAGTCCGAGCTCGCGCTGCGCCGGCTCTCCGAGACCGGTGGGGGCGCCCGCTCGCAGAGCCGGCCTCCGGTGCTGTGGGTGTGGGCCGCGATCCTCACCGTGGTCGCCGTGGTGATCGCGATCGTCTTCTGGCTGGTGACGCTGGCGCCCAAGAGCTTCGTGCCGGACACCAGTCGCGAGGTGCCGGAGCTGGTGAACGTCGAGCGGGAGACCGCGCTCGAGACGCTCACCGGGATGAACCTCGTCGGCGTGCCGGTCGAGGTCTCCAATGACGAGGTCGGCGCTGGGCGGGTGATCAGCACCGACCCGGCGGCGGGAGCCCGGGTCACCAGCGGCACCTCCGTGCGCGTGTTCATCTCGACCGGCCCGGAGAGCTCCGCCGTTCCCGACTTCTCGCGGATGTCGCTCGAGCAGTACACGGCTGCGCTCGCCGATCTCGGGCTCGAGATCGGCTCGGTGACCACGCAGGACGATCCGAATCAACCGGAGAACTGGATCCTCGCGGTCAATCCCGCCGTCGGCACGGAGCTCAGCCGGAACGACGCGGTCGATATCGTCGTCTCGAGCGGAAAGGTCGCGGTGCCCGAGGTCACCGGTCAGCCGCTCAGCGTGGCGCGGACGATGCTCGAGGGCGTGGGGCTCACCGCGAATCCGCTGCCGGATCCGAGCTGCGCCATGAACGGGAATCTCACCATCATCCGGCAGTCGATCGTCGGGCAGCAGCCCCAGAAGTCGCAGGTCGACGTCTACTACTGCGCGGCGTAGCCGCGGAACACGGGGCATCGCGCAGCGCCCCGCGGAGCCTCGGCCCTCAACCGATCCGATGCTCCGGCCGAGGCCGGCTCAGGCCTTCAGCAGCGGGGAGAGCGTCGCCGCGATGGCCGCGGCGTTCGGGGCGCCCACCACGGCCAGCCAGTTGCCCAGCTGCTGGTAGCCGCCCTCGGTGAGCACCGACTCCGGGTGGTACTGCACCCCGTAGATCGGCAGCTCCCGGTGGCGCAGCGCCATCACGATGCCGTGCTCGGTCTCCGCGGTGATCACGAGTTCATCGGGCACCGTGCTCCGCACCACCGCGAGCGAGTGGTAGCGGGTCGCGTCGAACTCGGCGGCGACTCCCGCGAAGAAGGGATCGTCGGAGTGGCGCACCCGGGAGACCTTGCCGTGCATCAGCTCATCGGCGTGGGTGACCGTGGCCCCCAGCGCCTCCGCGATGGCCTGGTGCCCCAGGCAGACCCCCAGCACCGGCACTCCGGTGGTCAGCGCGAGGCGCACCATGGCGATCGAGATCCCGGCATCGGCGGGGGTGCCCGGCCCTGGCGAGATGAGCACGCCGTCGAACTCCGAGACGAGCCGGCCCAGCTCCCCGATGCTCACGGCATCGTTCCGGATCACCCGGGTCTCGGCGCCCAGCTGCTGCAGGTAGCCGTTCAGGGTGTAGACGAAACTGTCGTAGTTGTCGATGACGAGGATCTTCGTCATTGGGTCACCGTCGCTTCCTCGGTCATCAGCAGTGTCGCCGCATAGGGGTAGACCCAGGTGACCAGCGCGTACACCAGAGCCGCCGCGACCGCGAGGATCGCGATGATGCGCAGCCAGGCCGGGCCGGGCAGGAATCGCCAGATCAGCGAGAACATCAGATGACCACCTCTCCGAGACGCGGGTTCACCGCGGCGAGCGCGGCCGGCGGCCCCTCGCTCAGCGGCTGGAAGCTCTCGAACACCGCATAGGCGATGGCGCGCTCATCGCTGCCGGCCTCCTTCGGATGGCAGGTGGTGAGCGTCAGGATCTGGTCGGTGCCGGGGGTGCCGGCCAGGCGCGGGAAGGGCGCGATCACGTCGACCTCGGTCGGCAGCACGTACTCGATGGAGCGGAAGCGATAGGTGTACCAGCCCTCCGCGGTCTCGAGGTACATGGCGTCGCCGAGGCGGAGGTTCATCATCTCGCGGAAGGAGTTGATGAGGGGACCTGATCGGTGGCCGGCGAGGGCGACGTTCCCAGGCTCGCCGGGCATCTGCGTGTTCTCGTAGTGGCCGATGCCCTTCTCGTCGAGGTTGAGCACCGTCCACCAGTCAGTGGTCTCGGCGACGCGGTTCGCGTATCCCGCGCCGAAGGCCGGCACGTAGAGCACGCCGAACACCTCGGCGGCCGCCACGGGCGCCACCACCGGCACCTCCCCGGTCCAGGGGGTGGGATCGGCCGCGGCCTCCGCACGCCAGCGCGCGGAGTCCTCGCTCGACAGCTCCGCCTGCTTCGCCGTGACCACGACCTCGGTGTTCCACTGCTGCCAGCCGAGGTAGCCGACGACCGCGAGACCCGCGACGATCAGCAACTCGCCCACCACGGTCAGCGGGCTGAGCCGTCGGCGCCGTTTCGGCGCGGAGGATCCACCGCCGCGTCGGGACTCGGCGCGATCGGCGATGGCGGGATCCTCGGTCACCCCCTCATTTTATGCTCGCTCACTGTGAGCCGGCGTGGAGTCCCGGACGGATCCGCCGCACGATTGCGCAGAGCGGGGCGTCACGCCGTAAACTCATAGCCATGGCAGCAGCTGGAAAAGAAGTGAGCAAGCGCAAGTCCCAGGCGGTGGAGCAGAGCCGCGCGGAGCGGGCCGAGCTGCGCAAGGACGCGCCGAATCCCGTGTGGTTCAAGCCCCTCATGTTCGGCTTCATGCTGCTGGGGCTCATCTGGATCGTGCTCTACTACATCACCAGCTCGACGGCGCTGCCGCTGCCGGTGCCGATCTTCGGCCAGGCGAACATCTTCATCGGCTTCGGGCTCGTGCTGATCGGCTTCCTGATGACGCCGTGGTGGAAGTAGCGCTTCTCCGCGAAGGAATCACACGGGTGTAATTCTCCCCAACTGTGCACAAAGCTGTGGATAACTTCTGTGCGCCGCGGGTCGGGTGCCCCCGCTACGCGAGCCAGGGCACCTGGGGTAGTAGTACCAGGTAGAGCCCGGAGAGCGCGACCAGCACCGCGCCGATGGCGATGAGGCCCAGAAGCCGGGCGTTCTGCTTGCGCGGCCCGCGCGTCGCCAGCAGCAGCGTCGTGGTCAGGGCCCCCACGATCATTCCGCCCAGATGCGCCTGCCAGGAGATCGCCGCGCCCGGCAGCAGACCGATGGCGAAGTTGATCGCCACCAGCACCACGAGCGAGGTGATGTTCACCCGCGCGGCGCGATAGGCGACGATCGTCGCCGCGAGCACCTCGAAGATGGCGCCCGAGGCGCCCACGGTGGGCACCCCGATCGAGGCGGCGTCGACGTAGCCCCAGAGCATCACTGCGAGGGAGCCGCCGAGGCCAGAGAAGAGGTACAGCGTCAGGAAGGCCGCACGGCCGAGCGCCTGCTCGAGATGCCGGCCGAACAGCCACAGCGCGAACATGTTGAAGAGGATGTGCAGCAGGAAGCCGGTCGAATGGGTGAAGACCGAGGTGAGCATGCGCCACGGCTCGAAGCCGACATCCGAGTAGCGCAGACTCGACACCGAATCCGGCAGCGAATAGACCGGCGCGTACCAGAGGGCGTGGGTCACCCCGTTGTCGCCGAACCAGCTGCTCAGCAGCTGCGCCACGAACACCGCGGCGCAGACGAGCATGATCCCGTAGGTCACCACGGGGGTGCCGGCGTCGCCGAGCCGTCGGGCGGTGGTCCTGGTGGATCTCACCGCGCGACGGCCGGCGCTTCCCTGGGCCAGGCGGACGCAGTCGGGGCAGAGCACCCCGACGGCCGACACCGTCTGGCACTCGGGGCAGATGGTGTGCCCGCAGCGCTGGCAGAGGGTCAGGCTCGGACGATCGGGATGCCGATAGCAGACGTCATCCGGTCCGAACTCGATCCGTTCGCCGAACTGCGGTGTCGACACCGGGGCTAGGCCTCGACGATGTCGACGCCGGTGATCACCACGTCGTCGATCGGACGGTCCATCGCACCCACGGGCACCGCGGCGATGGCGTCGACCACTGCCTTGGAGGCGTCGTCGGCGACGATGCCGAAGATGGTGTGATTGCCGTTCAGCCAGCTCGGGGCGATCGTCGTGATGAAGAACTGCGAGCCGTTGGTGCCCGCGAGACGGCCAGTGAGATCGGGGCGCTTGCCGGCGTTGGCCATGGCGAGCTGATACGGCTGGTCGAAGACGAGCTCGGGGTGGATCTCGTCGTCGAAGGTGTAGCCGGGACCCCCGGTGCCGGTGCCGGTGGGATCGCCGCCCTGGATCATGAAGTCCTGGATGATGCGATGGAAGATCACCCCGTCGTAGAAGCCTTTCTGAGCGAGATCGACGAAGTTCTTGACCGTCTTGGGCGCGTGGTCGCCGAAGAGATTCAGCACGACATCGCCGTGATTGGTGTGGATGGTCGCGACAGCGGTGTGAAGAGTCATGACTGCAAGTCTACGGCGTGCCCTCTGCGTCGTGCATCGCCGCAAATCCCCTCCCGCCTGGGAATCCGCCGCAGTCGGGAGGACGACTCCGGCCGCTTCGGTGTAGCGTGGGAGCAAGCGAATTCGCAAGAAGGCGGAGGTTCTCCATGTCTCTCTCACGCAAGCGCCGTCGCGAGCTGCGCCGGCTGCGCTCCCAGGCACAGGATCTGCTCGACCAGCAGCGCGTCGTGCTCGCCCAGGCCGGGGACGTCATGCACGAGGCCGGCAAGCAGGCCAGACGCCTCGGCGACGAGCACCTCGCCCCCCGTCTGAACGACGCGATCGAGGGCGTGCGGCCCACCATCGATCGCGGGGTCGTCCAGGCGCGTCGCGCCGCCGAGAACGTCCGTCGGCTCAGCGCCCCGCTCGTGGCGGGCGCCCTGGCGAGCACCGTGCGCACCCTCGAGCGCCTGGAGAACCGCGATGCGGCGAACCAGCTGCGCGGCTTCGGGGAGCGCAGCGGCCTGCTGGCTCCGGCGAAGAAGAAGCGCCGTGTCGGCCCGATCATCGCGATCACGCTGGGAGTGACCGCGGCTGCGGGCGTCGGCTATGTGCTGTGGCAGGCCTTCCGCAGCGATGACGAGCTCTGGGTGGCCCCCGAGGACAGCCCCGCGATCGACTAGCGAGCGGGGGCGCTCGGCCCGTTCCGTCCGGGGACCGTGCGCTGCCGCCCAAGACGGCGACGGCACATGGTCGCGCGGTCACCTGCGGCAGCGTCTACTTCGCCGCGCGGCCCTGTCGGCGCTGACCTCCCGCGCGACCGCGCGGGTCGATTCCGGCCATCCGCATGCCGGTCTGCACGAGCGAGAGGGTGCGCAGCGCCCGGATCTCGCGAAGCTGCACCCAGCGGGCCTCGTCCGAGGATCCGTCGATCTCGTTCCGCAGCGGGCCGTCCTTCACCGAGGCCCGGTACACGATGCGGATCGTGTGCAGCTCCGGATCGCTGCCCTCGGGCACCTCCTCGCGCACCATCACCCGCGAGTCCACCCCGAGGAGCTTGCCCACGCGCGCCTCGAGACCGGTCTCCTCGAGCACCTCGCGCACGACGGCGTCACGGGGATCCTCGCCGAGTTCGAGTCCGCCGCCGGGCAGCGTCCACCCGTGCATGTGGCCGCGACGCCAGTGGGTGAGCAGGAGTCTCCCCCGCCGCTCCACGACGGCATACGCCGCGACTCTCAGATCCATGCCTTCGAGCCTAGCCTGCCCGAAGCCGCTCAGACGCCTCTGGTGGCGGGGGCGTCGGCCGCACGCCAACCCCGCAACCAGCGGTCGAGACGGCGATAGGCCTCGGCCCGCACCGGCGCCGCAGAGAGGAACACATCGTGCAGCGCCCCGTCGATGCGCTCCACCGTGACAGTGGGGCCGAGTCGGAGCGCGGCGCGGGCGACCTGGTCCACATCGAGAACGGTGTCGCTGCGCAGCATCTCGTCGTTCCAGCTCAGCCCGAACTGCGAGCGGGTCGAGAGCAGCACGCAGGCCGGCACGCCCACGTCGATGCCGCTGCTGACCCTGGCGTGACCCGCGAGCACGGCTCGCAGCCAACCGGTGCGGATCGGCATCGTCCGTTCCGGTCGCCACTCGGGATTGATCGTCATCGGATCCGCCGGATCGGCGAGCTGCTGCTGGGCCTGGGCGTAGAAGCCCAGATCGAGCTGCGGTGCCGCGAGCTCGTAGGGATTGAGCTTGGCGCGAAGCGACACCATCGGCGCGAGCGCACGGCGAATGGATCCGCTCAGCTGCAGCTCGAGCCACGGGCTGTTCAGAACCAGCGCATCGGCGACGCCGCGGTGCCGATCGCACCACAGACTGAGGATCAGCCCGCCGGTGGAGTGTCCGAGCAGCACGAGGCCGCGCGCCGGCGCCGCGGGATCCGCGGCACGGCCGCTCCCGGGATCCGGATGAGCACCCCCGCCGTCGACCGCCTCGTCGGCGCCTTCGTCGGCATCCCCTGCGAGGGCGGACTGGACGCGCGACACCGCGATCGGGTGCCCCATGGCGGCGAGCGCGAGAGCGATCTCGGGGTCGTAGTCGGCCAGATCCTCGATATAGCCAGGAGTCTGGCCGGGCCGGAGGCTGCGCCCGTACTTGCGCAGATCGAGGGCAAAGAAGCGCGCCCCGCGATCGGTGAAGAAGCGCGCGAGGCTGCGCTGGAAGAAGTAATCGCTCCAGCCGTGGACGTAGAGCACATCGACGTCCTCGAGTGCGCGCGCCCGCCCGAGCCATCTCCGCCAGATGCCGCGCGGAGCCGGCAGGGCGCGCACCAGCGTCGCGACGAGCGGGCCCTCGTCATCGACGCCCAGATCGAGATCGAGGCAGTCGAAGCCGTCTCCGAGGATATCGGGGCGCCACTCGCTCACGGACTCAGTCTATGGCGCACTCCCCGCCGTGGGCCTCGAGACGTACGGCACCGCGATCCTCGCCGGCGACGGACGACCACCCGCGTGCGTCGATCCGGCGGAACAGGCGGGCCACCATGAGGCAGCAGCGGACGAGGATCTTGCCAAAACAGGGATCGGAAGCGAGACACCTCTCTGACGAACGGCCGCCTTCCGCAGGGCCGCGCCGTCAGATCAGGGGGATAGTCTCGCCGAGCCGGGTGGAAGGTTTGGGGGCTCCCCGGCTCGACGAGACGGTCTAGGCGCCGGTTCTCCGGCGGCGGCGCACCAGTGCGCCGAACAGCAGCAGCGTGCCGCCGAGCAGTATCGCGGCGGCGAAGCCGAACAGCGGATTCGCACCCGCGCCGGTGGTCGGCAGCTGCGGTGTCCCGGCGGTGACGGGTGCGGTGATCGGGGTGGTCCAGGGATCCTCGTCGACCACCGGAGGACCGGCCCAGAGGGGCGTGCCGGTCACCGTGCCGAGGTTGGTGTAGCTCGCCGCGTTGCCGACGCCGCCCGAGCCGGTGCACACCATCGACTGCCCGATCTCCAGCCGGTCAGCCGGGCAGCTCACCGACACGCCTCGATCGTCGACGACGCTCAGCGCGACGATCGGCTGCCCGCCGATGTTCACCACGGTGTAGGTCCAGTCGACCACCGTACCGGGGGCCACCGTGTCGCCGAGGGAGTGGTCGACGGCGTCCTTGACGATCCGGACCGCCGCCGGCGGCACATCCACTCCCACCGTCCAGGTGTCCTGCGCGTCCACGGGGATCCCGGTGAGTGTGCCGCGGCCGGTCGCCGTGGCGACATTGGTGTACTGCGGGCCGCCGCCGATGGAACCGGATCCCGTGCACACGATGGTCTCTCCGACCTCGAGCCGGTCGACCGGGCAGCTCACGACGACGCCCTGATCGTCCAGCACCTCCAGCGCCTCGACCGCCTCCTCGCCGGTGTTCACCACCGTGTACTGCCAGTCCACCGTGAAGCCCGCCGGCGCGCGGTCCCCCCGGATCGCGTTCAGCGCGCCCTTGACCAGGGCGATGCCCGGGACGAGCTCGCGCACCTCGACCTCCCAGGGGTCGTCGTCCGTCACCTGGGTGGCGGTGAACGTCGTGGTGCCGGTGACCGTGCCGATGTTCCGGTACGTCGGGCCCGCGCCGACCGGGCCCGCGCCGGTGCAGATCATCCACTCGCCCGGATCGAGATCGTCCTGCGGGCAGGTGACGATCACGCCGCGGTCGTCGGTCACGGAGATGACCTCGATCGGCTCCTGGCCGGCGTTCACCACCCGGTACTCCCAGGCCACGACCGTGTTCGGGCGCACCCGCGAGCCCTCGGCCACTGCCGGGGCGTACTTGTCGATCGTGATCCCGGTGTCGTAGGGGGTGACGATCACCGTCCAGGGGTCGGAGTCGGAGATGGGGATCGCGGTGATGCGCCCCACCGCCTCGACCCGGCCGGTATTGGTGTAGGACGGGCCGAATCCGACCGAGCCGGTGCCTGTGCAGACCATCGTCTCGCCGACGGCGAGCGCGTTCTGCGGGCAGCTCACGATGACGCCCCGGTCGTCGGTGACGGCGACGAGCACCAGCGGCTCCTCGCCCGTGTTGGTCACGGTGTAGCGCCAGGTCACGAGGGTCTCGGCGCCCACGGTGGATCCCTCCGGCACCGCTGCCGAGTCCTTCACGATCTCCACTCCGGGCCTCGGCATGGTGAGAAGCACCACCCAGGGGTCGGAGGCGGTCACCGCGATGCCGGTGGTCGCACCTCGGCCGGTCACGATGCCGGTGTTCGTGTACGGGGTCGCCGTGCCGACGTTCCCCGTGCCCGTGCACTCCATCGACTGCCCGGGGTCGAGCGCGGTCTCCGGGCAGCTCACGACCACGCCGCGGTTGTCGGTCACCGCGAGCTGCTCGAGCCGCTCGGTGCTCGTGTTGCGCACGAGGTAGCTCCAGGTGACATCGGCGCCGGCGAGGATGGTCGATCCCTCCGCCACGGCCGCGGCGTACTTGTCGAGCGCGACCGTCGGGGCGACGAGCGCGAACCAGGGATCGGTGCCGGAGACGGGATGCCCGCTCTGCGCGCCGACCGCGGTCGCCGTGCCGATGTTCTCGTATCGCGGTCCGGCTCCGATGGAGCCGGTGCCGGTGCAGACCGTCGTCTGTCCGATGCCGAGGGTGCTGACGGGGCAGCTCACCGCGACGCCCTGATCGTCGGTCACGGCGAGCGACTCGATCGGCTCCGTGCCGGTGTTGGTCACGGTGTAGCGCCAGGTGAGCTGCGCGTTCGCCGAGAGGGTGGCGCCCTCTGCGACGCCGATCGCCGTCTTCACCAGGCGGAGCCCGGGCTCCACGATCCGCACCGCGACCGAGCATCCCGGCTCGGTGCCGTCGGCGCAGTTCGTGGGATCGTCGCCGACGGAGGCGATCACGCCGTTGCGGCTTCCGGCGGCGGCGGTCGAGACGGTCGCCGTCATCGTGAACCGGATCTCGACGGTCTCGCCGGCGTCGAGATCGCCCGACCAGTGCAGCCGGCCGGTGGCCGGATCGTAGCTCAGGGCGCCGGCCGGGTTGCCGCCGACGGTCGCGGTGGCGTCGCCGTTGTAGCCGGCGACGAGCAGCATGCGGGTGAGGTCGTCGGAGACCCGCACATCGTTCGCGCGCGAGGAGAGCGTGTTGCGCGCCGTGATGAGGTACTCGATCGGGTCGCCGACGCCGACCGGCGCGGCGGCCTGGGGGCTGCTCTTGGCGGTCTCGACCTCGGCCGGCATCCGGTAGCCGACGCTCCCGGACTCGGCGGAGGCGAGGCTGCCGCCGCCCAGCAGATACGCGGTTCCGGCCACCGAGTTCCAGGCGATGTCGCCCGCATCGATCCCCGCCGGCGCCTGCATGGTATAGCGCAGGCTGAAGCTCGAGCCGCCGGTCCACTGGCCGGAGAGCACGATGCGCATCGCGCGGACCTGGGAGGGACCGCCGAGATCGGCGGGATCCGCCGTCCAGTCGTTCATGCACGCCCCCTGTCCGGGGAAGATCTCGGGGCGGCAGGGATCGGCGGAGGCCGAGTACTGGACCTGCACGCCGCTGGTCGCGCTCTGCCAGGTGATGCCGCCGAAGACAGGGGCGAACTCGCTGCCGCGCGGATCCCCGCTGTTGCCGGCGAGCATTCCGGTGTCGCCGATATGCGGGAGCACGTCGTAGAGCACGATGTCCTGCAGCGCCGGGCGCCCGGCGTTCTCCCAGCGGATCTGGTACTCGACCCCTCCCGTGCGCGAGGTCGCGACCCCGCCGGCGGGGGTCCAGGCGTCGGCGGTGCCCGCGGGCCGCGCCATCTTGAAGAGCAGGCTCGAGGCGACGTTCGAGACGATGAAGTCGGCGGTCGCGCGCGAGACGCAGCCCGTGTCGGTCGAGGTCTCGCCATCGCCGTCCGCGTCGGCGTCGATCGGGTCGCCGCTCACGAACTGCTGGCCTGCGAACCACGCGTTGCTCACGATGCAGCCGCGGATGTGCGGCCCTGCGGCTCCGCCGTTCACGGAGGTGTAGGAGGCGATGGGGAGCACCCCCGAGACGACCTCCAGGTGGGCTGCAGGAATGCGACCACGACGATCTGCGGCCATCGGCCGTCGACGGCGGCGGGGACCGCCGGCGATCCCGCGCGCGGAGTGACCCGGACCAGGGCCGGGGTGCCGGTCGCGAGATCCTCCGGCACGATCTCGATGTCGTAGTTCGCGGGATCCGCCAGCGCGGCGTTGCCGCTGTCGGGCGTCGACAGGCCGGAGATCACGATGTCCGGGCCGCCCGGGCCGGAGGCCACCTCGTACCCCGGGGGGAGGACCAGGGTATAGCTCGGCAGGCCGTTCGCCGGGTCGAGATTCGCCGCGCCGAAGTTGCCGCGGATGTACTGACGACCCAGGTGCATGCCGCCGCTGGCGTTCGTCCCGCCGAAGGGACCGTCCACGACGCGCACGCGGCCGATGGTGTGCTCCGGAGCGTAGAGGTCGCCCGTCAGCGGGTTCTCGACCCGGACCTCGGCGTCGTTCTCGAGCACCAGGTCGCGATCGACGCCGGGCAGCACGCTGCCGGTGACGGCGGCGAGGGTGTTCACGTGGTTCGGGCCGTTGGGTTCGAGCTGCGCGCTGAAGCCGATGACGGCGCCGGCGGGGAAGCTGGGCAGGGGGTTCAGCGAGGGGAGCGGATTGGCCTGATCGAAGACCTGGCTGCTGCCGTCGGCGAAGTAGAGGGTGAGCTCCGTGTACGGTTTCACGGTGACGCCTCCGACGACCGTCACCTGCGCGAAGGCGAGCCCGGTGATCGCAGTCGTCGGAGCCGTGCAGCCCGCCGCGGAGCCGTAGGTCTCGATGCCGGCGGCGACCGGATTCGTGAAGCAGGGCATCCAGTCGGTCACGGTGACCTGGTCGCCCTCGATGAGCCGCTCCACCCGGATGGTGTAGGTGTGCGTGTTCCGGTCGCCCGAGTAGGGGTAGCTCGGCGACACCGTGAACGGGGCGCAATGTCCCCCCGGCGCCGCGATTCCCGTCCCGGGGAGCATGGTGGAGGATCCGCACTTGGTGACGACCACCGGGGAGCGCGGGATGCCGATATTCGAGTGGGAGGCGTCGTCGACGGAGACCCGCTCGACGCCGGAAGTGTCCGTGAAGGTGCGGGTCACGGTGTTGGTGATCAGGGGGATGTAGGCCGGATCCTGGGTGGTGGCCGCGGCGGGGTAGCGCACCTCGACGAGCAGGGTCTGCCCGAACTGCTGGCAGTCGTCCCAGACGATGGTGTGGGTTCCGGCGTCGTAGCTGCCACCGGTGGCCGAGACGAAGGTCGCCTGGGGCGGCAGCTGGTCGACGAGTCGCACCGTGCCGGCGATCGCCGTGTCCCACTCGTTGCCGTTGGAGACGTTCGGGCCGCAGGTGCCCCAGGTGTCGGAGGCCGGGTCCCAGGCCTGGCGGATCCTCGGCCAGATCCGGTAGATCGCCGTGACATTACCCGCGCCGTCGGGGCGCAGCGAGATCAGATCCTTCTGCACCTCGGGGAGCCGCTTGGCCGTGATCGTCGCCGGGATGGCCGCGTCGGAGACCACGGTCGCGAAGCTGTCCGAGATCAGCCGCGCGTGGCCGAAGGTGAAGCCGACTCCGTCGCCGGTGGCGATATGCGGCTGGATGGAGACGCCGATGTTCTCGGTCGTGCCGGCGGTGATCGAGTTCGTCGCAGTCAGCACCAGGAGCAGCTGGGTGCCGGATCTCGTCCAGCTCGTCGTGAAGCCGGCGGCGGACGGCGAGGGGAGGTTCACGACCGTCTGCCAGAGATCCATGTCCTCGATGGCGCCGGGCGGATTGTCGAGGGTGATCGGGACCTCGATCCGCAGATTCTCGCAGCGGTCGCTGAGCAGCCCCGAGCAGGACCAGGAGACGTTGAAGTCGAAGGAAGCGGGCATCGGCTTCGTCGTCGAGCCGATCGCCGCCACCACAATCTGGCCGACGGGAGCGGCGAAGGCCGCCGTCTGCGGGAGGATGGCTCCGGTCACCGCGATCATCAAGGCGACGAGGATCGCGACCGCCCGGCGGAGGACACCGCCTCGCCTGTCGGGACGGCGAGCATGGCGTGCCCTGGCAGGACCATGGCCGGTACCAATCAGAGACATCGCAGACGCCCTTTCAGCTCCTGTTCGGCGCCGAAGTGCGGGGCCGGAACAGGCACAGTTATAGCGAGGTCTGCGCGGGAGAGCGAGGCGTCATGCCGAACCGTATACCCGATTTGGTACCTTGCGGACGACTGAGGGGCGGAGGAGTCAGCCGCCGAGCAGGCCGAGGCGGTAAGCCTGCCGAATCGCCTCGGCCTGGGATTCAACGCCGAGCTTGCGATAGAGGCCGGCCACCTGCTTCTTCACCGTCGACAGGGCGAGATGGAGCCTGGTGGCGATCTCCGCCTGAGTGATCCGGGAATCGAGCAGCTGCAGCAGCTCTGCCTCGCGCGGGGTGAGGTCGACGAGCAGCGCCGACTTGGGGAACCCTTCGCCGAGAGCGGCCAGGCGCAGCCGAGCCTGCTCCGGCTCGAGTCCGAGCTCGCGCAGCGCCGGTGCCCAGTCCGGCTTCGTCGCGCAGCGTTCGACGAGATCCTCTCGGATGCTCCGCGGGAGCACGGCGAGGGGCACGAGCGAGCTGGCATGCCGCATCTCCGTGAGCAGTGCGGAGATCGCGCGATCCGTCTCCGGACCGTCGCCGAGCACGAGATGCGCCGCCGCCTCGATCGCGCGGACCCCGAGTCGCTCCCGGCCGCTCACCCGGTCGTCGTTCAGCACCGCATCGACATGGCGCAACGCCTCTGTCGGGCGTCCCGCCATGAGCAGCAGTGTCGCCCAGTTCTCGTGGAGGGCTCCGGGGTGACCCATCGGGCGCTCCTGCAGATAGGCCCTGGCGCGCTGCGCATTGCCCTGCGCGAGGAGACCCGTCACGCGCAGCCGGCCGATCAGCCGGACGGCGAGCGGACTGAGCCGCCCGGTGCCGGTCGCGAGGCCCTCGATCCGCGAGGCTCCCCCGGCGGCGCCCACCGTATCACCGGCGAGCAGATCGCTGCTCTGCCGGACCTGGGCGACGATGGGCCAGAGCTCGGACTCGGGCGCGGTGCCGGAGAGCATCTCCATGAGTTCCTGGGCATGGGCGACGTCCAGACGATCCAGCGCCAGCAGCGCCTCCACGGTGATCGTCAGCACCGAGACGTATGAGAAATCCCACACTTCGCCGAAGATCTGCTGCGCCCGCTCGAGGCACTCGGTGGCGAAGGCCCGAGAGCCGCGAAGCGCGTGGATCATGCCCGAGAGCGCGAGTGCGAATGCCGGAACGTAGTCGCCGTAGCCCGGGCGCTGCCAGAGCAGCACCGCCTCCCGCAGCGACTCGAGCGCCTCGGGCCACCGCTCGACGAAGAAGAGGAGGATGCCCTGTTCGAGTTTGAAGAAGGCGAGATTGCGGTCGGAGACGGTGTGCGCCGCAGCCACATCCGACACGAAGAAGCGCTGCAGTTCGGCCAGCGTGCCCAGGGAGCCCGCGAAGTCGCCGCGCAGACGCTGGAACCGCATCCAATTGATGCCGGTGTGCAGGCGGATGTCGGCGGACTCGAACTCCCGCCATCTCGGACCGAGGGCGGAGGTGATCTCGGTCACCTGCAGGGAGAGCCGGGCGACCAGCACATCGGCGCCCTCGCCTGAGACTCCGGGGCGCAGGCCGTGCATGATCGAGGTCGTCTCGAGGTAGAGATGCGCGAAACGCAGACCCGGATAGGCCTCGAGCACCCGATCCGGAATCGAGCCGTAGCTGGCGTGCGCCGCATAGGGGTCGACGACGATCAGCCGCATCCCGGAACGGGACCACAGCACCTCCAGCTCGGACCAGGCTTCTGCGACGCGCAACTGCATGGCCAGCTCGCCGATGAGCAGCTCGGCATCCGCGGTGTCCCTCGCAAGCTTTTGCAACGCATTGAGAATCCGGGCGCGCGGCGTGGGCTCGGCTCCGGAGACGACATTCGGCGTCTCGTAGCGGGCGAGCTGATGGCTCAGGAAATCGACGGCGTGATCGGGGACCGACCAGGCGGGCGCGGCCTGGGAACGCCGCTCGGCGGTCATCTCGAGATACCCGCTGCGCTCGAAGGCGGGCAGGAGGCCGCCGGCCGCCTGCGCCAGTTGATCCAGCACCGCGGCGTCGCGTCCGCCGGCGAAACGATCCGGGAAGGCCTCGCGGAGGACGCCCAGACTCGATTCGTCCACGCGGTGCAGCAGGGTGAAGTGGGCGGCGTACATCACCAGAACCGCGTGCGCGGCCGAGGTGGTGAAGACCGACAGCGCATCGGAATCGCCGGGCTGCTCGTCCACACGGTCTCCCTCCCATCGGTCGGCTCGGACACACCTCTCCGACCCCGCACCGCCCCCAGATCTTATCGCTCAGTATATGAATCGCGGGAGCGCGGAGGGAGAGGGCGGGAGAAAGAAATCGCGAAGCCGGGGCTCAGGAATGTCCCTCGCAGGCACCCGGTCTTCCTAGGCTGCCCTTGGGCGGAGCCCACCAGTACGGTCAGGCCAGCACACCGGCCGGCTGTAGACGGTCGCGGGCGTTCGTCCAGGGTTTGACCCAGGTCATCTCCTCCGAGGTCAGAATGGCGCCGCATGCGCTGCACACCTGCCCCTGGCTGGTTTCGTTGCCGCAGGCCTCGTGGATCATCGCCATATGGTCTCCATCTGCGGGCATGCGAGTGTGCTTCTCGCCCCAGATCGCGAGCTGCTGCAGCACGGGCAGGAGCTCCGTGGCAGCCTCGGTTGCGGCGTATCCCCGTCGAGTCCGATTGCCGTCCGGGTAGTCGACTCTGGTGAGCAGGCCTGCCTCGACCATGTCGTGCAGCCGCCGGCTGAGCACCGCTTCGGAGATACGGAGGTTGTCGCGGAGCGCGTCGAAGCGCGCGCGGCCGTGCAGCGCATCTCGGATGATGAGTAGCACCCAGGGATCGCCGAGGACATCCAGGGAGCGGCGGATCGGGCACTGTTCGGCAGACCAGTCGGATCGTAACGGCATGACATTTCCTTCCAGCCGGGGCCAACCGCTAGGCTCGCAACGATACAACTTCGTTCAAGAAAGTATACCGCTATGCCACACGACTCCCCGCCGGCCCGCACTCGGTCCAGACCCCACCGTGTCCACCCGGCATGGTGGGTCGCGGCGGTGGCGTTTCTCGCCCTGCTCAGCGCGGCGGGATTCCGTGCCGCGCCGGGTGCGCTGATGGTGCCGCTGCATCATGATTTCGGCTGGTCGACGACGGTGATGTCGTTGGCAGTCGGGATCAACCTCGTCCTATACGGGCTGACCGCCCCGTTCGCGGCGGCGCTGATGGATCGCTTCGGGATCCGCCAGGTCGTCGCGACCGCGCTGGTACTCGTCGCGCTCGGCGCCGGCGGCAGCGTGCTGATGACGGCTTCCTGGCAGTTGCTGATCTTCTGGGGGTTGCTCATCGGGCTCGGCACCGGGTCGATGGCGCTCGTGTTCGCGGCGACGATCGCGAACCGCTGGTTCGTGAAGCGCCGCGGCCTGGTGATGGGGATCCTCACCGCTGGCTCTGCAACCGGGCAACTCGTCTTCCTGCCCCCTGTCGCCGCGCTTGCGGAGAACGTCGGATGGCGGCCGGCGTCGCTGGTCGTCGCGGCCGCGGCATTGATCGCGGTTCCGGTCGTGTGGTTGGTGATACGTGACTACCCGGCAGACCGGGGCGCGCTGCCCTATGGCGCAGACGCCTCCTATGCCGCACCGCCGCGCACGACCGGAGGTGCGGCCCGGCGGGCGTTCGAGGGATTGGGGTTCGCGGTGCGGCAGCGGTCGTTCTGGGCGCTCGCGATCGCATTCGCGATCTGCGGAGCCACGACGAACGGGCTTGTGGGTATCCACTTCATCCCTTCCGCGCACGATCACGGCATGCCCACAACGACCGCGGCGGGCCTCCTCACTGTCGTCGGCGTGTTCGACATCGCCGGCACGATCCTCGCCGGCTGGTTGACCGACAAGGTCGACCCCCGCAAGCTGCTCGTCGCGTTCTATGTGTTCCGCGGGGTCGGCCTGCTGCTCCTGCCGTGGCTGCTCTCCGACGCCGTGCACCCGTCAATGGTGCTATTCGTCGTCATCTACGGACTGGACTGGGTCGCCACCGTCCCGCCCACCGCGACCCTGTGCCGCGAGATCTTCGGAGACCGCGGAACGATCGTGTTCGGCTGGGTGTTCGCATCCCACCAGATCGGTGCCGCAGCAGCCGCCTTCGGTGCGGGGCTCATCCGCGACACCTTTGGCGAGTACACCTACGCCTGGTGGGGCGGTGCAGCGATGTGCGTGATCGCGGCGGTGCTGTCCATCGTCGTGCGCCGCTCCCGTGGAACATCGGCAGATCGCAAAGGCTCAGCCGATGACGTCGCGATCTAGGCCGGGTGAGCGAGCGCCTGTGCACCAGCGATCCCTCCGTCTATCCTTCTGATGAGGAGAACCCGGTCATGACAGTATCTGCTGCAGTCGAGCGCATACGGCTGACGATCAGTGCGCTGCATTTGCAACCTCGTGTTCTTCGCGGAGACCTGGATCGAACCCGACTCCGACACCGCCGAAGGGGAACCGAGTAGCCCTTCAACCCGCTGTTCGACCCGAAGTCCACAGGCTCGCCCTGGACCACGAGGCCCAAGGAGGTGGTAGGAGGATTCAAACCGAAACGTCGCCGGTGCGAACGACGAACTAGTGGTGGATCCTGGGAGAATCGAACTCCCGACATCCTGCTTGCAAAGCAGGCGCTCTACCAACTGAGCTAAGGACCCGCGATGTCCGGGAGGGACATCGGGTGGGGCTACCAGGACTTGAACCTGGGACCTCTTCATTATCAGGGTATCTCGTGGAATCTTGACGATTCCATCTGACGTGCTGACAAGTGATTTCGGTGCTCCGGGCGAACCCCTGTGTAAGAGGATAGCAGTTCGGGACACACGCGGGGCTCACGTCGCATGGACGCTCCGAGTCTTCACGATCTGCCTGAAGAATGGGCGGAGCCGCTGGCTACTGAGCTCGTCAACGGCCGGTGCTCGCGCCCGGTGGAGACGGCGGGCGTGTCCCTCGTGGGGTGCGGATCGCGACGGGTGGTGGTGTGCCCCTCATGCGCCGAGATGGTGCGCGGTGACTGGGCGACTATCGCGCGAAGCGGTGTGTTCGATCCCCCTGCGGGCAAGCGGCTCAGGTTCTATCTGCTGACGCTGACCGCGCCGAGCTTCGGGCGCGTCCACTCGATCCCGAACGCTGCGAAGGGGCACGAGTCGCGCCGGTGTCGCTGCGGTGTGCGGCACACCGAGGCAGACGCGGCGCTGTCCGGGGTGCCGGTCGATCCCGACGCCTACGACTATGCGGGCGCGGTGGCGTTCAACTACGGGTTCGGGCGGCTGTGGAACATCACGAAGACGCGGCTTCGGGATGCGTGGGACTCGTTGGCGTTCTTCGCGGTTCGGGAGTGGCGGGATCGCGGCGTGCTGCACTTGCACGCGATCATCCGTATCGAAGCTTTCGAGGCTGACCCGCCGTCGATGGTGGAGGCTCGGGCGAAGAGTGCGACGGCGCGTAATCCGCTCGATGGGTCGGTGCTGCGGTGGGGTGCGCAATCGAAGTGCGATCCGCTCACCACGGACGGCGATGGGGCACGGTCGATCTGGTACGTCTCGAAGGTGATCGGGTACGCACACAAAGACCTCGGCTTCAAGTATGGTGACCGGGTGCCCGCCGAACGACTCGCGCATCTGGCTCGACTCGGGCAGGTTGCGCGAGAGCTTCGCTGCGATGCGGTGTGGACGGATCAGGCGGGGGTCGTGCATGAGTGCGACGGTGCGAGCTGCGCGGCGAAGCTGCATGAAAACTACGGGGCGCGCGGTCACGTCGTCACCTATTCGTGGCAAACCCGTAAGCGGGCGGGGTGGAGCTTCACGGGCCTCACTCGCTGCGCTCAACGGCAGAAGCGGCTCGCGTGGGTGATGGAGCACCAGGCCGAACGCCGGTCGGCCGAGAACTTCGCCGACGCGGTGCGGGCGAGGTCGTGGCTCGCTCGGTGGCGGTGGCCCTCGCCGGCCAGGGCACCCGAGCGTGCGGCCCCGGTCGGGCCGGAGGCCCGTGCCGGGGCGGGCCGCGCTCGCGCGGCCCCTTGATCCTGTAGAGAATATCTAACGAAACACTCTCCAACTACATGGATCACCCGGTCACCCGATCCGCTCACCCAACCTGTTCATGAGTTCTTGTGACCTCACCCTGTGCTCTCGGGCTTGGTTCCCTCGCATGGTCACGTCTTCACTGTCTCAGCGGCACCGTCTTGCGCTCGATCCCGCGAACCGTCCCCTTCTCGTGCATGACGACATGCTCCGCAGCGTTAGAACTGGTCGGTATATCTCGGTGTCCAGTAGCCGGGCTTCCGTTTCTCGTGCGCGAAGGCGAGGAAGGTCACCCGGTCACCTTCGATGTAGTAGAGCACGCGGTAAGGAAACACTTTCATGTGTCGGCTTCGCACCATCGGCTGATCTTTCCAGCCGGGGAACGGTGCGCCTGCGGCCAATCGAGGATGCCGCGCACAGCTGCCTCAGCGGCAGACAGGAAATCGTCGCCGACTCCGGCTTGCTCGTCGTCGTACCAGCGAGCGGACTCCTGCAACTCGGCGGCGGCTTCCGGATGGGTGCGGCTCTTCGGCCTCACTTGCGGCGGGCGGCGAGGTCGGCGCGAAGATTGGCGAAAACTTCGTCAGTATCGAGCAGTTCGACCTTGCCGTTTTCGATGTCGTCGATGCGCTGCCGAAGTTCACTGCGCCATGCCGCGTCTACCTCGGCTTGATCGTGCTCGATGCTGTTCTCATCTTCAAGGCTCTGTAAGCCGTGGTGAATGACAGCGGCGCGCTCGTGGTGGTCGAGCGCGAGCAGCGCCCGTTCGACCTCAAGCACATGCGTGTTCATGCCATTCAGTGTACCCGCCGAAACTTCGAGCGCGGTAGTGCCCGCACGCTCAATGTCGCTGCGCGCCTGGGTGAGCGGTCGAACCGACTGGCTCAGCACTCGACGAGTTCGCCTGGCACCGCGAAGTCGAACTGCACCATAATCGATTGCGTGTCAGCGTCGTCAATCAGGGTTCCAGCCCCCGACAGTGAACCGGCGTCGCGCACGAAGGTCGCATTTCCCTCCGGAGTACCCCAGGTGCCTTCGGGTCCTTGGTAGTCGAGGAAGTGGCTGGGCACCCCCGATTGCTCATCGGTGTAGGCGAAGAGCATCGCCTCTTCGCCATCATCCGACTGCGCAACGGCGATGACCTCAAGCACTCGAGTGAGAACATCAGAGGCGCTCACCGGCACGCAGTTGACCGTCTCAACGACATCATAGGTAGTTGTACCGACAGTGATCGTACCGAGTTCCGAAGTCGTAGGACCTGCCGGGGCTTCGGTCGCGTTCTCATCCACGGGCGCTGCCTGGTTCTCAGATTCGGCAGTCTGAGACTCAGGAGTGTCGTTGGCACCTGCGCATCCGATCAGAGCGAATACAAGTGTGCCGACCGACAGGGCAGCAAAGGTTCGGATGGACATATTCCGGACAACTGCAGTACTCATGATTAGGTGATCCTTCCGTTGCTTGCCTCCCAGCCTAGTGTCGCGTTTCTGAAGTTGGTTGACGGTTCGCTTTCTTGAGGATCTCGTCACTGGTCTTGGTCCAAACGAAGGGGTGTTTGCGGTCGTTCCAGCCGGTGATGAATTGCCGGATCTTCGCGTTCAGGTCTTTCACGGATGTGAAGATGCCACGGCGGATCGCCTGCCGGTCGATGATCCCGAACCAGACCTCGACGAGGTTCAGCCAGGATCCCGATGTCGGGGTGAAGTGGACGTGGAACCGCGGATGCTTTTCCAGCCAGGTCTTCACTTCCGGGGTCTTGTGGGTGGCGTAGTTGTCCATCACCAGGTGCAGCTCACGTTCCGGATAGGCGCGATCCAGCTGACGCAGGAACGCGAGGAACTCCTGCCGGCGATGTTTGGGCTTGACCGCGCCGGTGACATGACCGGTCGCGACCTCCAGTGCGGCGAACAGTGTCGCCGTGCCGTGCCGCTTGTAGTCGTGGGTGCGTTTCTCCGCGTCACCGATCCGCATCGGCAGCATCGGCGCGGTCCGATCCAACGCTTGGATCTGAGACTTCTCATCCACGCAGAGCACAATCGCGTTCTCCGGCGGCGCGAGATACAAGCCCACGACGTCGGTGACTTTCGCGATCAGTTCCGGGTCGGTGGAGAACTTGAACGTCTCCGACTTCCACGGCTGCACCCCGTACTCCCGCCACGCCCTGGCGACAGTGGCATTCCCGACCCCGAGCCGGTCGGCGAGCAGGCGGGATGACCAGTGCGTCACCCCGCACTTCTTCGGCGGTGCCTGCAACGTCGCCGCGACGATATCCGCATGATCAAGACGCTTCGGACGCCCCGACCGCGGAGCGTCGGCGAGCCCGTCCAGTCCCGATTCCGCATACCGGCTGCGCCACTTCCACACCGACGTTGTGGTCGTCCCGACCTCCACCGCGATCCGCGCGTTCGCAACACCATCCGCGGCCAGCAGCACGATCTTCGCCCGCTGCACCAGGCCCGCACGAATCGCGGTCGACTGTGACCACGACATTAACTCAGCCCGATCACCCTCACGAAGCCGCAACGCTGGAGCAGGAGAATTCGCCATAACCCATTCTCCCAAACCATCAACCATTTAGGAACTAACGACACGCGACACTAGATCTACGCATCCCGAAGCTCCGCGAAGGATCGTTCTTCCCCTCGCTCCTCGAGCGGCGTCGGCGTGTGGACCAGGCGTTGTTCGCGGTCGTGATGGAAGCGTATGTGCATGGTGCTTCGACGAGGAAAGTCGACGACCTCGTCCGAGCGCTCGGCGCGGACACTGGGATCTCGAAATCCGAGGTATCGCGCATCTGCGGGGACCTCGACGAGGACGTGACCGAGTTTCGTGAACGCCGTCTGGATGACACGAGCTACCCGTACGTGTTCGTTGATGCGACCTATTGCAAAGCCCGCGTCGGCCGCAGAGTCGTCTCTCAGGCGATCGTGATCGCCGTCGGAGTCGCTGCTGACGGTCGCCGGCAGATCCTCGGTTTCCAGGTTGGAGATACGGAGTCCGAACCGTTTTGGACGGACTTCTTCCGCGACCTCAAGCGACGTGGCCTATCGGGGGTGCAGCTGGTGATCAGTAGTGTCCGGTTCGTCGGTGCCCGGTGCGACGGTGAGGGGGCGGGGCCGTGGCCGTTCGTAAGCAACCCTCGGGGCGGTGGCGGGCGGTCGTGAAGATCGGTCGTCAATACGTCGACGGGCGCACGTTTGACACGAAGCGCGAGGCCGAGGCGTGGGAACGGCAGCGCAAGGAACAGCTTTCGGGCCATGGCGATCCGCGCGCGGGCAAGATCAGCACCGAGCGGCGCATCGCCGAGTGGTTGGAGCATCGCCGGGCAACCGCGCAGGCCACGACCGCGAAGACGGACGCCTATCTGACGAAGTGGGTTCCGCGTGCGATCCTCGTTCTGCCACTGGATCGGGTCACGCCGGGGATACTCACTGATTCGATGATCGGACTGGTGGAAGAGGGGCGGGAGGCGAAGTCGATACAGCGGTATCGGGCGATGCTCGGATCATTCTTCTCGTGGGCGGTCGAGCGCCGGCTCATCACGGCCTCACCCGCGAAGGGCGTGAAGGTGCCTGCTGGGGGTCGCCCGGTAGAAGAGATGCACCCGTGGACGCGCCCGGAACTCGATGCCAGATTCATGGTCTGGCACGCGCTGCATGAAGAGATGGCCGAGGTCGCACGGTTCCTCGGCCTCACGGGGCTGCGCTGGTCGGAGGCACGGGCGCTCACGGTCGGCGATGTGTCGCTCGTGCCGTTCGCGGCGGTCACGGTGCAACGGGCCAGGCCCGAGGGTGTGGAGACGAAGGGCACGAAGTCGGGCAAGGCTCGCCGCGTGCCGCTGGCTGACGTGCTGCTCCCCTACGTCAAGAAGCGGATGCAGGGGCGCGGCCCGGATGCGCTGCTGTTCCCGCCGCTGCACCGCGCCCGGTTCCTCGACTGGTTGAACTGGGGCGACACGGGTCAGGGGCGCACGGTCCACGACCTGCGGCACACTGCCGTGTGCATCTGGCTCGCCTCCGGGGTCAAGCCCGGCGTGGTCAAGTCGTGGGCGGGGCACGCGAGCCTCAGCACGACCGATATCTACGTTCACCACCTCGGCACCGAGGCCGACGCCGAAGGGCTCGCACTGCTCAATCAGCAAACGGGGGTACACCGGGGGCACACGCGGAAAGGAGGCCGCCGAAGTGGGTGATTCCCGAACTGTTGCCCTATCAGGCATTCAATATGGTGGGGCTACCAGGACTTGAACCTGGGACCTCTTCATTATCAGTGAAGCGCTCTAACCGCCTGAGCTATAGCCCCGTGACCAAAAAATGACTCTACCGGATTACGGATGAAATCAGAAATCGAGTTCGGGCGTTTTCGCCTCGTGAGCGATGCCGCCCGCCCGACTCAATTGCTGGTGAAGCCGAGCTGGAAGCCGCCCAGCACGCGCACCAGCAGATTGTAGATGAGCGAGGCGATCGCTCCGAGCGCCGTGCCCACGATGATGTTCAGGATCCCGACCACCACCGCGAAACCGAGTACCTGCGGGAAGCCGATCATGTTCATCAGGCTGTCGTCGCCGCCGACGATGTCCATCAGCAGCTGATCGAGATCCGAGAGCACACCCGTGGAGACCAGCACCGCGTACATGAGCACGGTGGCCACCACGCTCACGATCGCGAAGCACAGCGAGATCAGGAAGGAGAACTTCACGGCGGACCAGAAGTCGATGTAGACGAGCTTCAGGCGAACCTGCTTCGCCGGCGCCTTCTTGCGCGTCTTCTTCGCCAGCTTGTCAGCGACAGTGTTACTCATTCACGTCTTCCTTGGTCTCGGAGGGCTCGTCGCTCGAGCCCCCCTCGTCTGCGGTGCCGTCGCCGCCGTCGAGGCCGCGTTCGGAATTCCGCGCGATGCCAATGATACGGTCCCCCTCTGGGAATCGTGCAAACACGACGCCCATGGTGTTGCGTCCCTTGGCCGGCACCTCATCGACATTCGACCGCACGACCTTGCCGCTGGCGAGCACCACCAGCACCTCGTCGGTCTCCTCCACGATGAAACCGCCGACGAGATCGCCGCGCGTCTCGTCGAGCTTCGCGACCTTGATGCCGTAGCCGCCGCGCTGCTGGACGCGGTACTCCTCGACCGCGGTGCGCTTCGCGTAGCCGCCCTCGGTGACCACGAAGACGTAGCCGCCCTCGCTGATGGTCGAGGCGGCGAGCAGGGCATCGCCCTCGCGGAAGTTCATCCCGCGCACACCGCTGGTGGATCGTCCCATTGGGCGGAGCGCCTGATCGGAGGCGGTGAAGCGTACCGACATGCCCTGGCGCGAGACGAGCAGCACATCGTCCTCGGCCTCGGCGAGGAGCGCGGAGACCAGCTCATCGCCCTCGCGCAGCTTGATCGCGATGATGCCACCGGTGCGATTGGTGTCGTACTCGCTGAGAGCCGTCTTCTTCACCAGACCATCCCGGGTCGCCAGCAGCAGATAGTGCTCGTCCCCGAACTCGCGCAGATCCAGCACCTGCGTGACCGTCTCCTCCGGCGCGAGCGCCAGCAGATTGGCCAGATGCTGGCCCTTGGAATCGCGACCGCCCTCGGGGATCTCATAGGTCTTCGCCCGGTAGACCCGCCCGGTGTTCGTGAAGAACAGCAGCCAGTGGTGGGTGGTCGTGACGAAGAAGTGCTCGACGATGTCGTCGGCGCGCAGCTGGGCGCCCTTGACCCCCTTGCCGCCGCGATGCTGCGAGCGGTAGTTGTCGATCCGGGTCCGCTTCACATATCCGCCGCGGGTGATGGTGACGACCATCTCCTCCTCGGGGATGAGATCCTCCATCGACATATCGCCGTCGAAGCCGTGCAGGATCGTGGTGCGGCGCTCATCGCCGAAGCGACCGAGGAGTTCCTTCAGCTCTCCGACGACGATGCTGCGCTGCTCCGAGGGAGACGCGAGGATGCCCTCGTACTCCTTGATCTGCGCCTCGAGCTTCGCCGCGAAGTCGAGGATCTTCTGGCGTTCGAGCGCGGCGAGTCGGCGCAGCTGCAGGCCCAGAATGGCATCGGCCTGGAGCTGGTCGACCCCGAGCAGCCCCATCAGCCCCTCGCGGGCCTCTTCTACGGTGGGCGAGCGGCGGATCAGCGCGATGACCGCGTCGAGCGCGTCGAGCGCCTTCAGGTAGCCGCGCTGGATGTGCGCCTCCGCCTCGGCCTTCTTGAGGCGGAAGGCCGTGCGCCGGACGATGACCTCGATCTGGTGCTTCGCCCAGGCCGTGA
This sequence comes from Leucobacter sp., assembly GCA_048516985.1. Lineage (GTDB taxonomy): Bacteria > Actinomycetota > Actinomycetes > Actinomycetales > Microbacteriaceae > Leucobacter. The sequence continues at coordinate 487,292 of CP183188.1, forward strand.
TGAAGCCGTCGAGCGAGAGCGTGCGCGGCACGCCGTCGACGATGGCGAGCATATTCGCGCCGAAGTTCTCCTGCAGCTGCGTGTGCTTGTACAGATTGTTGAGCACGACCTTCGCGATGGCGTCGCGCTTGAGCACGATGACTAGGCGCTGACCAGTGCGGCCGCTGGTCTCGTCCCGGATATCGGCGATGCCCTGGACGCGCCCCTCCTTGACGAGCTCGGCGATCTTGATCGCGAGATTGTCCGGGTTGACCTGGTACGGCAGTTCGGTGACCACCAGGCAGGTGCGTCCCTGGATCTCCTCGATGTTCACCACCGCGCGCATGGTGATGGATCCGCGGCCCGTGCGATAGGCCTCGCGAACGCCCTTGGTGCCGAGGATCTGCGCGCCGGTCGGGAAATCGGGCCCCTTGACCCGCTCCATCAGCGCCTCGAGCAGCTCATCCCGGTGCGCCTCGGGATGCTCAAGATGCCAGATGGCCGCCTCGGACACCTCTCGCAGATTGTGCGGCGGGATGTTCGTGGCCATGCCGACGGCGATGCCGACGGATCCGTTGACCAGCAGATTCGGGAAGCGCGCGGTGAGAACCGTCGGCTCCTGGGTGCGACCGTCGTAGTTGTCCTGGAAGTCGACGGTGTCCTCGTCGATATCGCGCACCATCTCCATGGCGAGGGGCGACATCTTGGTCTCGGTGTACCGGTGCGCGGCGGCGCCGTCATTGCCCGGGGAGCCGAAGTTGCCCTGGCCGAGGGCGAGCGGGTAGCGCAGGGACCAGGGCTGCACGAGGCGCACCAGCGAGTCGTAGACCGCGCTGTCGCCGTGCGGATGGAACTGGCCCATCACATCGCCGATGACGCGCGTGCACTTCGAGAACGCCTTATCGGGTCGATAGCCGCCGTCGTACATGGTGTAGATGACGCGTCGGTGCACCGGCTTGAGGCCGTCGCGGACATCGGGCAGGGCCCGGCCCACGATCACGCTCATCGCGTAGTCGAGGTAGGAGCGCTGCATCTCCAGCTGCAGATCGACCTGGTCGATCTTGCCGTGCACGATCGTCTCGATCGGCGCGTTTCCCTCGGTGTCGGATCCCAGGTTCTCGTTCTCAGATGTCAAGGAAGCGCACGTCCTTCGCGTTCTGCTGGATGAAGTTTCGACGGGCCTCGACATCCTCGCCCATCAGGGTGGCGAAGATCTCATCGGCCGCTGCCGCATCGTCCATGGTGACCTGCAACAGCGTGCGGGTCTCGGGGTTCATCGTGGTCTCCCACAGCTCCTCGTGATTCATCTCACCGAGGCCTTTGTAGCGCTGCACGCCGCTCTCCTTCTGCAGGCGGCGCCCGTTCTCGGCGCCCGCGCTCAGCCGCACATCGCGCTCGGCATCGCTGTAGACGTACTCGTGCTCGGCATTGGTCCACTTGATGCGGTAGAGCGGGGGCTGCGCGAGGTAGACGTAGCCGAGATCGATGAGGGGCCGCATGTAGCGGAACAGCAGGGTGAGCAGCAGGGTGGTGATGTGCTGGCCGTCGACATCGGCATCGGCCATCAGCACGATCTTGTGATAGCGCGCACGCTCCGGATCGAAATCCTCCCCGATGCCCGCACCGAATGCGGTGATCATGGCCTGCACCTCGGCATTGCCGAGCGCGCGGTCGAGACGCGCCTTCTCGACGTTCAGGATCTTGCCGCGGAGCGGCAGAATGGCCTGAGTGTAGGGATCCCGACCGGTTTTGGCCGAGCCGCCGGCGGAGTCGCCCTCGACGATGAAGATCTCGGAGTTCGTGGGATCCTTGCTGGTGCAGTCGCTGAGCTTTCCGGGCATGCCGCCGGACTCCAGCAGCCCCTTGCGACGCGCCGTCTCCCGCGCCTTGCGCGCGGCCATGCGCGCGGAGGCCGCCTGGATGGCCTTGCGGATGATCTCCTTGGCCACGACGGGATTGCGCTCGAACCAATCGCCGAGCTGATCCCCCACGACCTTCTGCACGAAGGCCTTCGCCTCGGTATTGCCCAGCTTGGTCTTGGTCTGACCCTCGAACTGGGGCTCGCCGAGCTTCACCGAGATGACCGCGGTGAGACCTTCGCGCACATCGTCGCCGGAGAGGTTGTCGTCCTTCTCCCGCAGCAGATTCTTGTCCCGCGCATAGCGGTTGACCAGTGTGGTGAGCGCCGCGCGGAACCCCTCTTCGTGCGTGCCGCCCTCGTGGGTGTTGATGGTGTTCGCGTAGGTGTGGACGCTCTCGGTGTACGAAGTGGTCCACTGCATGGAGACCTCGGCCGCGATCTTGCGCGTGGTGTCCTCGGCCTCGAAGGAAATGATCTCCTCATTGACCAGATCGGCGCGCTTGGCCGCATTGATGTGCCGGACGTAGTCCTCGATGCCCTTTTCGTACATGAACTCGTCATGCACGGGCGGAGGCGCGATGAGTTCGCCCTCGTCGTTCTCGATCGGCTCCTGCGGCCGCAGATCGGTGAGCGTGATGCGCAGGCCCCGGTTGAGGAAGGCCATCTGCTGGAAGCGGGTGCGCAGCGTGCCGTAGTCGAACTCGACCGTCTCGAAGATCTCCTCGCTGGGCCAGAAAGTCGTCATCGTGCCCGTCTCGGTGCTCGGTGCTCCCTTGGCGAGCGGAGCATCGGGCACTCCCCCGGTGAACGACATGTTCCACGTGAAACCCTGTCGCTTGACCTCGACCTCGAGACGCGTCGAAAGCGCATTCACCACGGAGGATCCCACGCCGTGGAGACCGCCGGAGACCGCGTAGCCGCCGCCGCCGAATTTGCCGCCGGCGTGCAGGACGGTCAGCACCACCTCCACGGTGGAGCGCCCCTCGGTGGGATGGGGATCCACGGGAATGCCGCGACCGTTGTCGATGACCCGGATCGCGCCATCCTCGAGAATGGTGACGTGGATCGTATCGCAGTAACCGGCGAGCGCTTCGTCCACCGAGTTGTCGACGATCTCGTACACGAGGTGGTGCAGTCCACGGGGACCGGTGGATCCGATGTACATGCCCGGGCGTTTGCGTACCGCCTCGAGACCCTCGAGCACCTGGATAGCACCGGCACCATACTCTTCGTTGGTATTCGCCTGATCTTCGGCCATGCGTGAATGAGTCTCTCTGCCGCTTTGAGCGCTGATTTTCGCGCGGGGTACTTTCGCACTCCAGTCTAGCAATTTTCAGGTCGGAAATGCCCGTTCTGTGCGTTTCAGGGCATATTGCGGGCCGGGTACGCCCCTCATCACACCCGCTGTCAGTCATCAGGCTTCGGCAGGAGGATCGGAACACGCCAGGCCAGGGCTGGAGAATGGGTGGACGATCAGCCGTAGGTGTCCCTCGGTCCTCGCCCGGGGACGCTCCGTGGACCGTGCCGCCAGCTCGGCGCGCCGGGCGCGAGAAAGCGAAGCTCGCGAATCCCCGAGTCGGGATACTCGTCCAGAATTCGCGTCAGCAGCTCGGCGCGGAGGCGTCGCAACTCCGTCGCCCAGGCGGTCGAATCGCACTGGACGAGCAGAACGCCATCGCTGATCCCGGTGATCTCCGTGTGCGGCGCCGTCGTCTCCCCCACGAAACGATGCCACTCGGCGATCAACCGCACCTGCGCGAGCTCGGTGCTCCAGCCCATATCGCGAGCGCTCACAGTCAGAAGCTCACCGAGCAACCGCGGTTCACGACCACGACCGAAGGGGACGCTCTGCTCTCCCTGCTCACCGCTGCCGCTTCGGACACGGGTTCGGCGCGGAGCGTATCCGCGCCAAACGGCCTTCGCTCGCTGATAGGCGTCCACGGCGAACTGGGTATCCGCGCGGCCGGTCATGAGGGCGCCTCCGTCACAACCGCCCCGGCGTGGATCCGTATGCGGCGCCACTCCACATCATCCGGGACATCGGCCTCCACCGCCGCGGTGACGATGACCTGCTCGAAATCCTCGACCGCCGACATCAAGCGGGAGCGTCGCCCGGCGTCGAGCTCCGCGAAGACATCATCGAGGATGAGCACCGGGTCCCCCACAGGGGATTCTTCGCGGAGCAGGCGAGCGAGGGCCAATCTGAGTCCGAGGGCGAAGGACCAGGATTCCCCGTGGCTCGCGTACCCCTTGACCGGCAGACCGTTCAATTCCAGCAGCAGATCGTCGCGGTGCGGTCCGATGAGGGTCACCGCTCGTTCGATCTCCTGCCGGCGAACCGCCGTCAGTGCAGCGGAGAAATCCGCGGCGAGTGTTTCACGTGAAACGTCCGCACCGTGTCGCTCACCGGTGGAGACTTCGGTCCCGTGCGTTTCACGTGAAACATCGCCCTGAGGTCGCTGCCCGTACACCGACTCGCCGAGACTCAGCTTCGGCTCGTGATCCTCCCCCACCAGTGCCGCATAACCCTGACGCACCGGGCCTTCCAGCGCGCGCGCCAACTCGCGTCGCTCCACCATGATCCGCGTGCCGAGTTCGATCAGCTGCTCGTTCCACACCTCGAGGGTGGAATCGAGCGCCGCTCTGCCGCCCGCGCGGGCGGACTTCAGCAGTGAGGTCCGTTGACGAACCACGCGATCGTAATCGGCCAGTACCGCGATGAAACCAGGGTTCCTCGCCACCACCGCTTCATCCAGAAAGGCCCGTCGCCCGGACGGGTCGCCGCGCACGATCATCAGATCCTCCGGCGCGAAGACGACCGCCGAGAACCAGCGCGCGAGCTCGCGCGGCTTCACCGCGTTCCGATTGACCTGCGCCCGATTCGGCCGGCCCCTGTTCAACTGCGCTTCCAGCAGCACCTCGCGGTCCCGGACGCCCACGCGCATGCGCGCGACGGCGGTGTCGCATCCGGCGCGGATCAGTGCGCCGTTCCCGCTGACGCGGTGCGAGTCGAGAGAGGCGAAATACGCGATCGCCTCGACGAGATTCGTCTTCCCCTGGCCGTTCCGCCCGATGACGAGGTTGAATCCCGGAGCGAAGGAGACTTCCGCACTCCGATAGTTGCGGAAGTCGGACAGCGAGAACTCGGTCACCCGCATCCGCGGGCCCGTCTACCGCAGCAGCAGGTTCGGCTGCAGGAGGTAGCGGAAGCTCTCCTCGTCGGCATCGTCCCTGCTGCGCTGGCTGGTGATGAGCACCGGGCCGGGCTTGCTGGCGTTCTCAGTCCGGGTGAAGCCGATCCGCGCGAACTCCGCGTGGGTCGACCGCAGTCCGTCGAGCAGGAACTGCGGTTTGAGCGACACCACCATGTCGTCGCCGAAGAGATGCGCATCGACGGTCTCCACCGCCTGGGCGCTCTCCGAGCCGGCCGCTTCCAGCGTCACCTGTCCCTCCACGAAGGTGAAGCGCAGCGCCGCCTCGCGCTCGAGCACCAGTCCCACGCGACCGACGGCCTCGATGAGCTCCGCGGTGCCGACCACGGCGTAGTTGTCCAGCTGCTCCGGGAAGAGTCGTCCGACCGGCGGATAGTTGCCCTTGATCAGCAGCGAGGTGACGGTCTTGTTGTCACCGGTGAAGGCGATCAGCTCGCGATCGCCGTCCTTGACGATGGAGACCTGCACGGTACCGGACGCGGCGAAGGTCTTCCCCACCTCGATCACGACCTTCGCCGGGACCAGAGCGGTCAGCGTCTCCCCGCTGTCCCGATGCTCCCAGTCGATCCGACGGGTCGCGACACGGTAGCGGTCGGTCGCGGTGAGCGTCAGCGAGTTCTCCGTCACCTCGAACTGCACCCCGGTGATCACCGGCGTCACATCATCCTTCGAAGCGGCGAGGGAGACCTGCGCGATGGCCTCCGCGAAGACATCGGACGGCACCACTCCGGAGACGGTGTCGATTCTCGGCACCTGCGGGTACTCCTCGACCGGCATCGCCGGCAAGCTGAAGGAGGCGGATCCGCAGCGCAGTTGCACTCGGGTCTCCACCAGTGAGACCTCGACGTCCGCGTGCGGAAGACGCTGGGCGATCTCGCCGAGGAGCCGCCCCGACACCAGCGCACGACCGGCCTCGGAGACCTCGGCGATCACCGTGGTTCGCGCCGAGGTCTCGTAATCGAAGGTCGACAGGGTCAGCTGACCATCGCCGGCCTCTACGAGCACACCGCTGAGCAGAGGTTGGGTGGGGCGTTGCGGGAGGAGCTTCGCGGCGAATGCTACGGCTTCACTGAACACGTCTCGATTGACGGTGAATCGCATTCGTGACTCCTATACGAGGAAAACTGGCAACCGCATTCCACCGCGCAGAGGCGGTCCCAACATCTTTGCACACTCGCACAAACAGCGGTATTCGGGAACGGAGCCCTCCGAATCGCATTCTGTGATCGAACGCCTGATGAATATCTCTTTGGATCTGTAATAGTAATAACTGCTGTGGAAACTGTGGATAACTCGCTCTTCATCTAGAGGCTGTAGAAAACTACAGGCGTGTGAGTTGTTGAGCAGAGCCGAACAGCCTGTGACCCGCGGAAACACGCGGATCTCCGAGAACGGGGCAGTTTCCACAGTTCGCACGGATCTATCCACAAGATGTCCGGATTCTCCCCAGTTATTCACAGATCGTGTGAAAACTGTGGAAAACGGCGTCGGGCCGCTGATCGCAGCGGCCCGGGATCGGCATCCCGCACTCAGTGAGTCTGCTGCTTGATCCGCGTGGTGAGCTCGGTCACCTGGTTGAAGATCGAGCGACGCTCCGCGATGAGCTGGGCGATCTTCTTGTGGGCGTACATGACCGTCGTGTGATCCCGACCGCCGAAGAGCTGACCGATCTTCGGCAGCGACAGCGGGGTGAGCTCGCGGCACAGATACATGGCGATCTGACGGGCGGTGGCCACCTGCTGGGCCCGAGAACTGCCGTAGAGATCGTCCACGGCGAAGTTGAAGTAGTCCGCGGTGTGACTGATGATGTCGGTCGGCTGGATCTCGTTGTCCTCGTCGAGGGTGATCAGATCCTTGAGCACCGTCTGCACCAGCGGCATATCGATCGCCTCGCGGTTCAGGCTCGCAAAGGCGGTGACCCGGATCAGCGTGCCCTCGAGCTCGCGGATATTCGAGGTGAACTTCGAGGCGATGAATTCGAGGATGCTGTGATCGATCTCGAGGTTCTCGCGCTGGGCCTTCTTCCTGAGGATGGCGATGCGCGTCTCGAGATCCGGAACCTGGATATCGGTGAGCAAGCCCCATTCGAAGCGGGAGCGCATCCGGTCCTCGAAGCCGCGCAGCTGCTTCGGTTGCACATCGCTGGTGATGACCACCTGCTTGTTGTGATCGTGCAGGGTGTTGAAGGTGTGGAAGAACGCCTCCTGCGTCTCAGCCTTTCCCTCCAAAAACTGGATATCGTCCACGAGCAGGAGATCGACCTTGCGATACCGGGCGTGGAAGGCTGTGCCCTGGTTGTTCGCGATGGAGTTGATGAAGTCGTTGGTGAAATCCTCCGAGCTCACATAGCGGACGCGCACCTCGGGATAGAGCTCGCGGGCGTAGTGACCGATGGCGTGCAGCAGGTGGGTCTTCCCGAGCCCGGAGTCCCCGTAGATGAAGAGGGGGTTGTAGGCGCGGGCCGGGGCCTCGGCCACCGCCACCGCCGCCGCGTGGGCCAGGCGATTGGACTGCCCGATGACGAAGGTGTCGAAGCGGTACTTCTCGTTGAGCCGACTCTCGGAGTCGTCCGCGTCCGCGTGCCGCGCCCGAGGGGCGTCCACCGGCCGGCTCGACTCGATGATCGCCTCCCGATCCTCCGCTTGGGAGAGACTGCTCGGCTCGGTGGAGATGACCGGTTGCACCTCTTCGTCGACCAGCACGATGAAGTTCTCGATCTCGGAGGCGTCCAGGATCCCGCCGATCGCGGTCATGATCGCCGGGCGGAGACGCCCTTCCAGAAGCTTCAGGGTGAAATCGTGCTGCACGGCCAAGTACAGGGTGCCTGCACCGACGCCTCGCGGCACCGCAAGGGCGAGTTGCGCGCCCACTGCCGGGCCGACTGCCGGGTCCCCCATAACGGTGCGGGTGATTTCTTCCCACACACGTTGTACCTCGTCTTCAGTCACACATCCACCGCTGGTTCGTCATATTCGGTCCACAATCATATTCCCAGGGTTATCCACAGAAAAATCCTTGAAAAAACGGCGATTTCGAGGAGTTGTCCCCGAGAGCAATTAGCGCCAACGTTAGTGACAGTTCCGAACGCAGGCAAGTCGATTTCGCAACACGCCGTGACAGCGGAAAGGTGGGGAACGGCTCCGAAGGATAATTCCTTCTTTCACCTGCTTTGACTCAGAGCCGTTCAGCGCGTAGAGTTATTTCTTTGTATGGGCGCGATCCTCATTGTCGGTGTCGCGGTCCCAACACGAGCCACGATTTCGTCGCCCTCGCGTGATGAGATCCCCCATTGATCACCCGAGTCGGAGTCATCGAACATGAGCAAGCGTACCTTCCAGCCCAATAACCGTCGCCGGGCCAAGGTCCACGGTTTCCGCGCACGCATGCGCACCCGTGCCGGCCGCGCGATCGTCTCGGCGCGTCGCGGCAAGGGCCGCTCGAAGCTCACCGCCTGATCCCCGCATCGAGCTGCACCGTGCCTGCCAGGCATCATCGTGTCACCCGCGGAGATGACTACCGGCGCATCGTGCGACAGGGCCGCCGCGTGGGGGGAGCATTGTGCATCACCCACGCGGTTTTGCATGTCGACGACGTGCCGGCCCGCTTCGGCTTCATCGTCTCCAAAGCGGTCGGCGGCGCGGTGACCAGGAATCTGGTGCGCAGGCGCCTGAAGACCATCGTCGAACGCCGGCTGCAGGCGGGCTTCTCCGGCGCCGAGGTCGTGTTCCGCGCACTGCCGGCCAGTGCAGAGGCGAGTTTCGCCGAACTCGAGCGCGAGACCGGGCGCGCCCTCGACCGGGTGGACTCCCTGCTGGCCGCCCGGCGGGAGCCCGGCGATGTGTGAGCAGACGATGCAGCTGCAGCCCGAGCGCACCGGGGTTCCGCTCGACGTCAGGGCTCCCCGACTGCTCCAAGAGCTCTGGTTGCTGCCGCGCAATGCGGCCATCGCCGTGATGCTTCTCTATCGCCGGGTGATCTCCCCCCTCTACGGGCAGGTTTGCAGGTACTACCCCAGCTGTTCGCGCTACGCTGTGGAAGCGTTCCAGCGACAGGGTTTCCTGGCGGGTGTCGCACTCACCGCCTGGCGGCTGCTGCGCTGCAATCCCCTCAGCCGGGGGGGCGTCGACGATGCTCCCGCACGCAGGCACCCCAGCTTTGTCATCAACTCGCGCGGCTTCGTTCGCCCCGTAGACCGAAAGGCCTGATTCCCCGTGGAGTTCATCGAAACCCTACTCTGGCCGTTGCGCTGGCTCGTCGAGCTGGTGCTGATGGTCTGGCATCAGCTCTTCACCTGGGCCGGCATGGACGCGTCCTGGGGTGTGACCTGGGTGCTGTCGATCATCGGTCTCGTCATCGTCGTGCGCGCAGCACTGATCCCGGTCACCGTCCGGCAGATCAAGTCTCAGCGCCGGATGATGGATCTCGCGCCCGATATGAAGAAGATCCAGGCCAAGTACAAGGGCAAGAGCGATCAGTTCTCGCGCGAGGCGATGAGCCGCGAGACCATGGCGCTCTACAAGAAGCACGGCACGAATCCCTTCGCCTCGTGCCTGCCGATCCTGATCCAGATGCCGATCTTCTTCTCCCTGTTCTACGTGCTGCGCCACGCGGCGGAGAACCAGCCGGGCATCGGCTTCATGAACGAAGAGCTGACGACGAGCTTCAACGCCGCCGAGATCTTCGGCGCCCCGCTGAAGATGACCTTCACCCAGGGATGGGAGTCCCAGCAGTGGGCGGTCGTCGTGTTGCTCGGCTTCATCGTCATCGCCATGATCGCCTCGCAGTTCTTCACCCAGCTGCAGATCATGTCCAAGAACATCAGCGATGAGACCAAGGCATCCCCGATGTACCGGCAGCAGAAGATCATGCTGTACATCATCCCCTTCGCCTTCCTCTTCTCCGGCGTCGCCTTCCCCCTCGCGCTGAACATCTACTGGTTCACCTCGAATCTGTGGACCATGGGTCAGCAGTACATCGTGATCAAGAACATGCCCACGCCCGGCAGCGACGCCTGGCGAGCACGCCAGGCCCGTCTGCAGGCCAAGGGCAAGCTCCCCGGCGACACGATGGAGGAGTCGAGCTCTGCGCCGGATGCACAGGCCCAGGGCCAGCGGCAGCAGCCCATGAGCGCCAAGCGCTCCAAGAAGAAGAAGTGAGGTTCTCGAGATGACGCAGCCCACCGGACTCGACGACGAGACCACCCTGCCCACCAGCGATGAGCTGGAGGCCGAAGGAGACCTGGCCGCCGACTACATCGAGGGCCTCCTCGACATCGCCGATCTCGACGGAGACCTGGATATCTCCGTGGCGAACGGTCGCGCCTATCTCTCGATCACCGGCGGCGGCGAGGATCTGGATCGCCTCGCCATGCCCGAGGCCGTGCAGGCCCTGCAGGACCTCACCCGTCTGTCCGTGCAGAACGAGACCGGCCGCTTCTCCCGGTTGATCCTCGATATCGGCGGTTCGCGCGACGCGCGGGCGGTCGAATTGCGCAGCCTCGTCGACTCCGCGGTGGCGCAGATCGCCGCGGGCCGCACCGAGGTGGCGCTGGAGCCGATGAGCTCCTACGAGCGCAAGCTGGTGCACGATCTCGTCGCCGAGCGCGGTTACCACAGCGAGTCCCGCGGCGAGGGCCGCGATCGTCGGCTCGTCATCAGCCAGGCCTAGGCCACTGGTTTCACGTGGAACATCAGGGGACGATCGAAGCCGAGCCCGCGGCCGCCGCCGCGATCGCCGGTGATCGGATCCAGCTGCTCCGCGCCTTCGCGCAGAACCTCGGCGAGCACGGCGAGCCGCTCGGACTGATCGGACCGCTGGAACCCCCGCGCCTGTGGACGCGTCATCTGCTCAACTGCGCGGTGCTCGCTCCGCATATCGTGGGCGGGGGCCGCGTCGCCGACATCGGCACCGGCGGAGGCATGCCGGGGCTCGTTCTCGCGATCGTGCGCCCGGATGCGCAGTTCCTCCTCATCGAGCCGATGGAGCGCCGCTGCACCTGGCTCACCGAGCAGATCGAGCAGCTGGGCATCGAGAACGCCGAGGTGAGACGCGGTCGGGCAGAGGAGTATCACGGCGCATTCGAGGTGGATCAGGTGACCGCGCGGGCGGTTACGGCACTGCGCACCCTGATCCCGATCACCGCTCCCCTGCTGCGCGACGGCGGTGAGCTGCTTCTGCTCAAGGGGACGTCGGTGCACGCCGAGATCGAGGCGGCCCAGAAGGCGCTGCGCCGCTTCCACGTGCACGACATCGAGGTCGAAGAACTGGGGTCGGGCTTGCTCGAAGAGACGACTAGAGTGTTGAGAGCGCGGGTCCGCTGAGAGCTTCTCCCCCGCGATCGCCTCGCGAGCCGAAAGCCGCATCCGCCCCGAGATCACGCAGAGGAAGCGATGACCGACATCGAGAACGCCCTGGTGGGAAATCACCTGGTCGACAAGATGCGGCGTCGTAGACGACTCGAGGAGACCTCCTCGCCGCTGCCCGACCGCACCCGCATCATCACGGTGTCGAATCAGAAGGGCGGGGTGGGCAAGACCACCACCACGGTGAACCTCGCCTCCGCGCTGGCGCGGCGCGGCGCCAATGTGCTGGTCATCGATCTGGACCCACAGGGCAACGCCTCCACCGCGCTCGGGGTGTCGCATCGCCCCGAGGTCGTCTCGGTCTACGACGTGCTCCTCGGAGAGCAGGATCTGGCCGACGCGCTGCAGCAGAGCAGTGACGACGAGCGTCTGTTCTGCGTGCCGTCGACCATCAATCTGGCCGGTGCCGAGATCGAGCTCGTCTCCCTGGTGGCCAGGGAGCAGCGGCTGCGCACCGCGCTGGAGGAGTTCCTCGCCAGCAGCGAGCGGCCCTTCCACTACGTCTTCATCGACTGCCCTCCCTCGCTGGGGCTGCTCACCGTCAACGCCTTCGTCGCCGCGCGCGAGGTGCTCATCCCGATCCAGTGCGAGTACTACGCGCTCGAGGGCCTCAGCCAGCTGCTCGGCAACATCCAGCTCATCCAGAAGCATCTGAACCCGGGGCTGCGGGTGTCGACGATTCTGCTCACGATGTACGACGCGCGCACGAATCTGGCGCAGGAGGTGGCCGGCGAGGTGCGCAGCCACTTCCCCGGTGAGACCCTGAACGCGGTGATCCCGCGTTCGGTGCGGGTCTCCGAGGCGCCCAGCTACGGGCAGACCGTGCACGCCTACGACCACGCCTCCATCGGCGCGCTCGCCTACCTCGAGGCCGCCGCCGAGATCGCGGAGCGCGGCACCGCGAGCGACACCCACGAAGGAGCTTGAGCGATGGCAACCAAGAAGCGCGGCGGTCTGGGCCGGGGCATCGGCGCACTCATTCCGCAGAGCACCGCCGAGGGCGATCGGCCGGTCGATGTGTTCTTCCCCGCGACCATCGCGGTCGCCGAAGCGCAGGAATCCGTGTCACCGGAGAACACCGAGACGGAGGAAGCGGATTCGACCGAGCTCCGCGAGGTCCCCGGGGCCAGGCTGACCCGGCTCCCCCTCGACGCCATCGTGCCCAACCGAGCGCAGCCGCGCACCGAATTCGACGAGGAAGCGCTCGAAGAGCTCACGCACTCCGTCCGCGAATTCGGCGTGTTCCAGCCGATCGTGGTGCGCGAGATCGAGCCCGCGCCGCCGGCGGGCTCGCCGCGCTACGAGCTGATCATGGGCGAGCGGCGATTCCGCGCCGCGGGACGCGCCGGTCTCGAGGAGATCCCGGCCATCGTCCGCTCCACCGCCGATGAGCACATGCTGCGCGACGCCCTGCTCGAGAATCTGCACCGGGCGCAGCTGAATCCGCTCGAAGAGGCCTCCGCCTATCAGCAGCTGCTGCAGGATTTCGGCATCACCCAGGAGCAGCTGGCCGAGCGCATCGGTCGTTCGCGCCCGCAGATCTCCAACACCATCCGCCTGCTGAAGCTCCCCGAGCCGGTGCAGGCGCGCGTCGCCGCCGGGGTGCTCTCGGCCGGGCACGCCCGCGCGATCCTCTCCCTCGACGGCGAGGCCGAGGCGATGCAGCGCCTGGCGGACAAGATCGTCAACGAGGGGCTCTCGGTGCGGGCCGCGGAGGCCGTCGCCGGTGAGACGCCGCGCCGCAAGCTTCCGAAGCCGCGCGCCGGCGGGGTGCAGGCGCAGCTCGACGAGATCGCCGAGCGCCTGGGCGATCGCTTCGACACCCGGGTCAGCGTGAAGCTCGGGACGAAGCGCGGGCAGATCGTGATCGACTTCGCCACCATCGCGGATCTCAAGCGCATCCTCGACGAGCTCGGCGACGAGGGATTCTGATCCCGGCTCACCGAGCCCCTCGACAGCGACTCCGCGGTCTGCTTGACTCGTGGCATGAGTGAGCAATCGAGACGAGTGACTGCCGAGCGCCTGGTGCGCGCCGAGCCGACTGTGGTTTTCGAGCTGATCGCCGATCCCGCGCAGCAGCCGCGCTGGGACGGCAACGACAATCTTGCCGAGGCGGTGGATGCGCGGCGGGTGACCGGCGTCGGGCAGATCTTCGCAATGCGCCTCACCGTCGACACGGTGCGCGAGAACCACGTGGTCGACTTCGAAGAGGGTCGCCGGGTCGCCTGGAAGCCCTCGCCCGTCGGCGAGGAGCCCTACGGCCACCTCTGGGCCTGGGAACTCGAGCCGACCGCGGAGCCCGGGGTCACCCTCGTGCGGCACATCTACGACTGGAGCGGCCTGCCCGACACGGCACTGCCGATGCGGCTGGAACGCGCCCGGAACACCACCGCGGAGAAGCTGCGCGCCTCGATCGACCGTCTCGCGGAGCTCGCGGAAGCGCAGTAGCGCGCTGTGCCGTCCCCGCCGTCTTCGCGGGTGCCGGTGCTGCGGGTATCGGTGCCCCGGATGCCGTCCCCGCATCGATCCGGTGCGCGCGGTGGGCGGACTCCGGGATAATGACTGCATGGTCGCGAAGAGTCAGCAGCACTGGATCGGCGATATCGGGGATCTGCTGCGGGTGAGGGAGGGCTTCCGCCTCTCGGAGGTGGATCCCGCGGCGACGCCGGGATACGGGAAGAGCAAGAAGCACGCGGCCGAGGATCTCGCCGCGGGCGTCCTCGAACTCGGCGAGTATCAGGAGCGCCTCTTCGCGCAGAGCCGCGTCGGTGCGACGGAGGCCTCGGTGCTGCTGGTGCTGCAGGCGATGGATTCGGCCGGAAAGGGCGGAATCGTGCGGCATGTGGTCGGCTCGGTCGATCCGCAGGGGGTCGCGATCACCTCCTTCAAGAAGCCGAGTCCCGAGGAGCTCGCCCACGATTTCCTGTGGCGCATCGAGCGCCGCCTGCCGCAGCCCGGCTTCATCGGCGTCTTCGACCGCTCCCACTACGAGGACGTGCTCATCGGGCGGGTGCGCTCGCTCGCCCCGCCCGAGGAGATCGAGCGCCGCTACGGTGCGATCAACGACTTCGAGCAGCGGCTCGCGAGTGGCGGCACCCGGGTGATCAAGGTGATGCTGCACATCTCGGCGGAGGAGCAGAAGGCGCGGCTGATGGAGCGGCTCGACCGTCCCGACAAGCACTGGAAGTACAACCCCGGCGATGTGGACGAGCGGGTGCTCTGGCCGCAGTACATGGAGGCCTACCAGATCGCGCTCGAGCGCACCTCCACCGAGTGGGCGCCCTGGTACGTCGTACCGGCCAACAGCAAGTCCTACGCCCGCCTCGCGGTGCAGCATCTGCTGCTGGAGGCGCTCGAGGAGATCGACCCGCAGTGGCCCGCCGCCGACTACGACGTCGCCGCGGAGCGGGCACGCCTCGCGGCCAGCTGATCCCGCACGCGAAGAGGCCCGATCCACCGCCCGGAAGGGGGTGGATCGGGCCTCTGCTGCGACTTGGGCCGGCCGGCCTCAGATGATGCCGTTGAGATGCTCCTCGATCATCGGCTTCGGCATGGCGCCGATGATCTCGCGCACCTCCTCGCCGTCCTTGAACACCTTCATCGCGGGGATGGAGGTGATGCGGTACTGGGCGGCGAGCGCCGGGTTCTCGTCCACATTCACCTTCGCGATGCGGATCTTGCCCTCGTGCTCCTTGGCGATCTCGTCCAGGATCGGCGCGACCGCGCGGCACGGGCCGCACCAGGCCGCCCAGAAATCGACCAGGACGGGGATCTCGCTCTGCAGCACGACCTTGTCGAAGGTCTGCTCGCCGACGATGATGGCTTCTGACATGTTCCTACTCCTTCGAATCTTCCAGTGACGCCAGGTAGTGCTCCGCGTCGAGAGCGGCTACCGTGCCGGATCCGGCTGCGGTGACCGCCTGCCGGTAGGTGGGATCGACCACATCGCCCGCCGCGAACACGCCGGGCAGCGAGGTCTTCGAACTGCGGCCCTGCACCGCGATGGTGCCCTCGGCGGTGAGCTCGAGCTGACCGTGCACGAGGTGGGTGCGCGGGTCGTTGCCGATTGCCACGAAGAGGCCCTCGAGCGCGAGCTCGCGCTCGGCCCCGGTGACGGTGTCGCGCAGCGCGACACCGGTGACCTCGCTCTCGCCCAGCACCCCGGTCACCTCGGCGTTCCAGACGAACTCGATCTTCTCGTTGTCGAAGGCGCGCTGCTGCATGATCTTCGAGGCGCGCAGCTCCTCGCGACGGTGGATCACGTAGACCTTCGAGGCGAAGCGGGTGAGGAAGGTGGCTTCCTCCATGGCGGAGTCGCCACCGCCGACCACCGCAATGGTCTTCTCGCGGAAGAAGAAGCCGTCGCAGGTGGCGCACCAGGACAGTCCATGGCCGCTGAGCCGTTCCTCCTCGGGCAGGCCGAGCTTCCGGTAGGCGGATCCGGTGGCGAAGACCACCGTCTTCGCCTCGTGCACGGTGCCGTCGCCGGTGGTGACCCGCTTGACCTCGCCGGACAACTCCAGCTCGGTGACATCGTCGTAGACGACTTTCGTGCCGAAGCGCTCGGCCTGGGCCTGGATCTTCTCCATCAACTCGGGACCCTGGATCCCCTCGGGGAATCCCGGGAAGTTCTCGACGTCGGTGGTGTTCATCAGCTCACCGCCGGGCTCGACAGAACTCGCGAAGAGCACCGGCTCGAGACCCGCCCGGGCGGCGTAGATGCCGGCGGTGAGGCCGGCGGGGCCGCTGCCGATGATGATGATCTGGTGCATGGATCTCCTCGCGCACGGGTGTGTAAAGGCGGTTTCGGACCGCTCTAAGGGATAGAACTCATCCTAGGGCCGGGCTATTCCGCCGGCTGCCGGCGACGGCGTCGGACGCTGCGCCAGATGCCGAAGCCGAGCAGCAGCAGTGCGAAGACGCCCAAGCCCCAGAGCAGGATCGTCTCGAAGGCGCTGCGGATCGTCAACTGCAGGGTGGCGGAGGAGAAGACCCGCTCGCCGGCGGTGTCGGTCACCTGCGCGAGCAGCGCCGATTCCCCCGAGGAGACGCGACTGCGCACGGGTATCAGCACCGTCGCATTGCCCCCCGCCGCGATGCTCTGCTCCTCGAAGAGGCGCTCGGGCACGGCGACGCCGGCCGACATCGGCGCGATGCGCAGCGTCACGAGGGCCTCGAAGGGCAGCGAGTTGTGCAGCTGCACCGGGATCTGCGAGGAGGTGCCCACCAGCTGGGTATTCGCGGTGGTGACCACCTGCACCCCGCGCAGGAACTCCTCGTCGCGCTCGCGCCGCACCTCGCTCACCGCGGTGAAATCGACCTCCGGCGCCGCGTCGCGGGTGGCGAAGGCCGCGAGCAGCCGCACCCGCTGGTACTCGTCGAGATAGTCGGGGTGCAGCAGCAGCGGCGCGAGGGCGACGATGTCCACCGAGCGCTTCACATCCTGACGCAGCAGCTCGCGCCGATTCTCGGCCGTCCCGCCGGACACCAGTGCGCCGGTGCCCTCCGCCTGCAGCGACTCCTCCGCGGCGTCGACCCAGTCGAGTGCCGTAATCCAGTCGAGCAGCTGCTCGGGGTTCTCGCTCTCGGCGACGGTGCCGCGGTCCAGGGCGAGCACCGCCCCCGGAAGCTGGGACTGCGCCACGAGCGCGGTGAGCGCTGCGAGATCGGCGCGGGCGATGGAGCGCTCGATCTCGTCCGCCGAGCCCAGTGCCCGGCGCGCGGCATCGCCGAGGGCGGCATCGGCCACCATCGCGTCCAGGCCCCCCAGCGCGAAGCGGGTGCCGCCACGAACAGTGACATTGCCCGATTCCAGCAGCACCGAGGTCATCCCGCTCGCCCGCAGCAGCTCCAGGGTGCCGCTGTCGACCTCGCCGGCCGCCGGCCAGGCGCCCGCGTAGCCCTGCGGCCAGGCGAGCAGTTGCTCGAGGCTCGGTGCGGCGGTGGGATCCGCATCCTCCCCCGGGGTCGTCTCCTCGGCGCTGGTGTCCTCGGTGCTCGTATCCTCAGCGCCCGTCTCTTCGGCGTCCGGCTCCGCCGGGCTCCCCTCGGCAGCGTTCTCGTCGACCGGCCCGCCGGTCCGGGCGCCCTCGGCCCCGGCATCGGCCTGCGCCGTCGTCTCGTCGAAGCGTCCCCACTGGGTCACGAAGCTCAGGCCGTTGGGCTGCAGCAGCTGCTCGAAGCCGAGCGCGGCCTGCGCCGCGGGATCCGCGTCCGCGAACTGCAGCAGGAACATCGGCAGCTCGCTGGCGGCGAGACGGCCGAGGAACTGGCGTGCCGAGGCCTGGACCTCCAGTCCGTAGGCGCGGATCCCCGCGATGATCCGGGGGTCGATCGCCAGGGTCGCTCGCGCGGTCTCGGCCGCGGTGAGGAGGCGATCCAATCTCGGGACGATCTCGGCGATCTCCGCGGGAGTGGGCATGGTGGCCACGCTGCCGGGCAGCACCATTGGCACCACCAGGGTGAGCGATGCCGATGCTCCCGCGCCCTGCCAGACGATGGGCGCCGCCCCGCTCAGGAGCGGTTCGGCGGTCTCCGCGGCCGGCGTCGCAGCGGGATCCTCCGCGCGCAGCTGCGCGATGACCTCGTAGACGCCCGGCTCGTCACTCGCCGCGAGCGGCAGCTCGTCCACCGGGACGACGACCGAGAGCCGTTGCTCGCCGCCGGCGGAGGTCTCCGCGGCAGAGATCTCCACGATGCCCACCGGCGGGCGCGCGCCCGCTTCGTCGCTCTCGTCCGCCTCTTCCCCGGCGGGCCCCCTGGGCTCGGCCTCGGTCGCGTCGCCGAGCAGCTGCGCCCGGTCGGCGACGCGCTGCGGGTCCAGGGACAACACCACGGTGCCGGCCGGCACCGGATCCTCCCCCGGGTTCCGGATCACGAGATCGAAGCGCAGCTCGCCGCTGCCCGCGAGCACCACCGGATCCTGGGCGGCGATGAGCAATTCCGCGCCCGTCCCGTCGTCCTCTGCGGTGTCGCCCGCGGCGCCGTCGCCCGTCTCCGCGCGCACCGAGCCCGGGGTGGCCGGGGGAACCGCGAATGCCGCCCCGGCCGCGAGGGCGGCTGCCGCGACCATCGCGACCGTTCCGGCGAGCACCGCCAGGGCGCGCGCGAACCGTCGCCCCGACACGGCCGACCGGATCCCGAGAGGCTCGCGCGACATGCGCCCATTGTATGGCGGGAGCCGAGGCGCCAGCCTGCCGGTACCCTGGAAGGATGCGTCCGATCGCCGAGTCCATGGCCGCGCTGCGCGATATCGTCGAGTCCCCCGCGGTGCGCCCCCTCGCCGAAGCCTTCGAGGCCGCCGGTCATGAGTTCGCGCTGGTCGGGGGGCCCGTCCGCGACGCGCTGCTGGGCCGCGCCGTCACCGATCTCGACTTCACCACCTCCGCCCGGCCCGATGAGACGCGCGCGATCCTCGATTCGATCACCTCGAATGTCTGGGACGTGGGCCGCGCCTACGGCACCATCGCGGCGAAGCTGCACGGCGAGACCGTGGAAATCACCACCTACCGCGCCGATATCTACCGCGACGACTCGCGCAAGCCCGAGGTCGAGTTCGGCGACAGCATCGAGGGCGATCTGGTGCGCCGCGACTTCACCGTGAACGCGCTGGCGCTGATGCTGCCCTCGCAGCGCCTGGTCGATGTCTCCGGCGGGATCGAGGATCTGCTCGCCGGGCGTCTGGCGACCCCGTCGACCCCGGAGAGCTCGTTCACCGACGACCCGCTGCGCATGATGCGGGCGGCCCGCTTCGCCTCCCAGCTCGGATTCGAGGTGGCGGCCGAGGCGCAGGCGGCGATGGTCGAGTTCGCCGAGCGGCTCGACATCGTCTCGGCCGAGCGGATCCGCGACGAGCTGGTGAAACTGCTCGCGACGCCGGATCCCGTGCCCGGCATCCGGCTGCTGGTGGACACCGGGCTCGCGGATCGGGTGCTTCCGGAGCTCACCGCGCTGCTGACCACCCAGGACGACCACGGCCGGCACAAGGACGTCTACGAGCACAGCCTCACGGTGCTGCGGCAGGCGATCGAGTTGGAGGCCGCGCGTGGGAGCGGAAGCGTCGCTTCCGCCGCGCGGCCTGATCCGCACACGGCGGGTGCGCGTGGGAGCGGAAGCGGAGCTTCCGCCGCGCGGCCTGATCCGCACACGGCGGATGCGCGGTTCGCGGACGCGGCCGAGCCGGATGTGGTGCTGCGCCTGGCCGCACTGCTGCACGACATCGGCAAGCCCGCGACGCGGCGCTTCGAGCGCGGCGGCGTCACCTTCCACCACCACGACGTGGTCGGCGCGAAGCTCGTCCGGAAGCGCCTGCGGGAGCTGCGCTTCGACAACGACACCGTGAAGCGGGTGGCGCGCCTGGTCGAGCTGCATCTGCGCTTCTTCGGCTACAGCGATCAGCAGTGGACCGATTCGGCGGTACGGCGCTATGTGCGCGACGCGGGCGAGGAGCTGGAGCGACTGCATATCCTCACCCGTGCCGATGTGACCACCCGCAATCGGCGCAAGGCCGAGCGGCTGGAGCACGCCTACGACGACATCGAGCGGCGGATCGGCGAGCTCGCCGAGGAGGAGGAGCTCGCCGCGGTGCGGCCCGAGCTCGACGGCGAGCGGATCATGGCCGTGCTGGGCGTGCCGCCCGGGCCGCTCGTGGGGCGCGCCTACAGGTTTCTGTTGGAGCTGCGGCTCGACGAGGGGCCCATCGGCGAGGAGGTGGCCGAGGCGCGGCTGCGCGAGTGGTGGTCCGGCGAATCAGGAAGCAGAGCTTCCTGATGCCGGGCCAGCGCGGCTACAGCCGCGGCCGATCGGAGCGAAGCGAGCGGTTCGCGGCCCAGGGCGAAGCGGGCGGATCGGCATGAACCCGGATCAGTGGTTCGGCGGGGCCGAGCGGGTGCTCTTCGTGCACGCGCACCCGGATGATGAGACCATCACCACGGGCGGTACCCTTGCGGCGCTCGCCGCAGCGGGGCGTGATCCCGCGCTCGTCACCTTGACCCGGGGCGAGCGCGGCGAGGTCGTGCCCGGCCCCCTGCAGGAGCTGCAGGGCACCGAGCGGCTCGCCCCGCACCGCGAGACCGAGCTGCGCGCGGCGCTCGCCGAGCTCGGAGTGGAGCGGCACGCCTTCCTCGGCGCTCCCCCGGCGCGGGCCGCGGGCCTCGCCCCGCGCGTCTACCGGGATTCCGGGATGACGTGGGGCGCCGACGGCCTCGCCCAGGCCGCTCCCGACGCCGGTGCCGAGGCGCTCACCGCTGCGGCCGCGGTCGATCCGCTCAGCGATCTGCTCGCCCTCGCCGACGCCTGGGATTGCGGGGCGATCGTCAGCTACAACGGCATCGGCGGCTACGGCCACCCCGACCATGTGCTCGCGCATCGGCTGGCCAGGTCGGTGGCGCACGGTCTGGAGCTCCCGTTCTGGGAGATCGCGGGTGAGCCCGGTGCCGAGCCGGACGCCGATCCCGAATCGAGTGACCCCGAATCGAGTGACTCTGCCGGCCGCGACGCGGATGCGGTGGAGCGCCACGACATCGGGGCCTGGTACGCGCAGAAGCTCGCCGCCCTGCGATCGCATGCGACGCAGCTCGTCGTCGAGTCGACCGAGTGCGGCGAGGAGATCGTGCACGTCGGCGGGCAGCGGCAGCCGATCGACCGGGTGGAGGCGTTCCGGCGGCTCGCGTGATCCTGCGACGCGATCCCCCAGTGCGTAGGGTGGAGGCAGGGACCGGAGAGAGTCCATCACCAGGAACGGAGCGCGCCGTGAACGACGAGAACCAGGGCACGAACGAGGGATCGGGATCGAATCCGCCGCAGCCGCCGGCTCCGAACGGGCAGCCGCAACCGCCGCAACCGCCGCCGTACACCGCTCCCCCGGCACCGCAGATCCCGCAGTACCAGGCACCGCAGCCGCCCTACACCGCGCCTCCCGGGTATCAGGGGCCGGGTGCGCCCGGCCAGCAGGGCGCGCCGCAGCAGCCCTGGGCCCAGCCCCAGCCCCAGCAGCCGGTCAGACGCGGGCTTCCGGTCGGGGCGTGGATCGGCATCGGCGCCGGTGCGCTGGTACTGGTCGGCGCGATGGTGCTCGTGATCCTGCTCGTGGTGATTCCCGCGACCAGGCTCGTCACCGAGCTCGGCCGGGATCGGGCCACGGCGAGCGAGCCGGCGGAGGACGGACTCGTCGAGGAGGAGCCCCTCTCCCCCGCTTCCGTCGGGGTGCTCACCCTGGACGACACGGCGGACTTCCTGGCGGGTCCGTACTGGAGCGTACCCTTCTTCGACGACTGGGACATCGTCACCTTCGACGTCGAGGGCATCAATCACTTCTCCAATGCGGGAGTCGGCTGCCAGCTCCTGACGTATCAGGGCTACGGCGACCCGAATGTCGCGGACGGCAACGATTGGGATGCGAGCGAGGCGACCGTCCCGGCCGCTCTGCAGATCGGTCTGCCCTGGGATTCCACCGGCGATCCCGATGTGGTGATGGACGGGATCTTCGAGGTGTCGGCGGATTACTACGACTCCGTCGAGATGGTGCGACTGTTCGCGCAGTACTCCTCCGCCGAAGGCGAGCGCGAACGCCAGATGCTGATCCGGGCCTTCATGCCGGAGAACATCGTGCTCTACGCCGAGGTCGACTGCCTCGCCGGATCCCAGGTCCCGGACGAGATCTTCGACCGGCTGCGGATCACCGAGTTCTGAACGCGTGTTGAGGCCTGCCCTCGACTGGGTTAGGATGTACAGGTTGCCCGTTTTCCGTGCTTTCTGCGCGTGAGCCGGGCACATGCATGAATACCCTCCTGCCGCAGAAATCCTGCGGCCGTATAGTCCGAAGGAGGTGGGTCAGTAATGCATCCTTATGAACTCATGGTGATCCTCGATCCCGGGATCGACGAGCGCACCGTGGCTCCCAGCATCGACAAGTTCCTGGGCGTCATCCGCAATGCGGGCGGCGAGATCCAGGAAGTCGACATCTGGGGCAAGCGCCGTCTCGCCTACGAGATCCAGAAGCGCAGCGAAGGCATCTACGTCGTGGTGAACTTCACCGCGACTCCCGAGGCCACCGCGGAGCTCGACCGTCAGCTGGGCCTCAGCGAGGCCGTGCTGCGCACCAAGGTGCTCCGTGCCGATGAGCTCATCGCTCAGCGCGCCGCTCAGTCCAAGCGCGATCAGGCCAAGGCCGCCCGCGCTGCGAAGCTGGGCGCATAGCTCATGGCCGGCGAACCGCTCATCACCGTTGTCGGCAACCTCGTTGCCGACCCCGAACCTCGCGTCAGCCAGGCCGGACGGTCGTGGGTGACGTTCCGCATCGCCTCGACCCCGCGCGTTCGCGATCGCCAGAGCGGCGACTGGTCGGACGGCGAGCCGCTGTGGCTGGGGTGCCGCGCCTACGGCGAGTATGCCGACAACATCGCCGCGTCCCTCACCAAGGGCATGCGCGTGATGGTGCAGGGCCGTCTCACGCAGCGCAGCTACACCGACAACCAGGGCCAGCAGCGCACCTCCCTCGACCTCGAGGTCGAAGAGGTCGGGCCGTCGCTGCGCTTCGCCACCGCGCAGGTCACGCGCAGTCAGGCGCGCGGCCAGGGCGGCGGCTTCGGGGGCGGTCAGCCCGCGGGTCAGCCGGGTTGGGGCCAGTCGGCCGCACCCGCTCCCGCGCGCGGCGGTGACAATCCGTGGTCCGATTCGGGCAGCGGCGGCGCACCGTCCGGCGATTTCGGCTCCGGGTTCGACGACGAGCAACCCTTCTAAACATCTTCGCCCCTGCGGGGGCAGTTCAGGAAAGAGATCAACATGGCAGGCAAGCAGAGCGGCGGAGGCCGCAAGCCGAGCCGCGGGAAGAACGCGAAGGCGCTCGCCCCGGCGAAGAAGCAGACCGTCGGCGTCATCGACTACAAGGATGTCGCTACGCTGCGCAAGTTCGTGTCCGAGCGCGGCAAGATCCGCGCGCGCCGCATCACCGGCGTGTCCGTCCAGGAGCAGCGGCTCATCGCGAAGGCCGTGAAGAACGCCCGCGAGATGGCGCTCCTCCCCTACGCCGGCAGCGGACGCTGAGGAGGCGAATCATGGCAAAGGTAATTCTGACGAACGAGGTTCAGGGTCTGGGCTCGGCCGGCGACGTCGTCGAGGTCAAGACCGGTTACGCCCGCAACTACCTGGTCCCCCAGGGCTACGCGGTCCACTGGACCCGCGGCGGCGAGGCTCAGGTGGAGCAGATCCGCAAGGCTCGCGAGAGCCGCGCGCTCGCCTCCGCCGAGGAGGCGCAGGCGCTGAAGGCCAAGCTGCAGGAGGGCAAGATCCGCCTGTTCGCGAAGACGGGCGCCGAGGGCCGGCTGTTCGGCTCGGTGAAGCCGGCGGCTGTGGCCGAGGCGGTCGCCGAGGCCGGGCTCGGCCAGATCGACAAGCGCAAGATCACCCTGCCGACGATCAAGTCGACGGGCGAGTACAGCGCCACGATCCACCTGCACGAGGGCGTGGACGCGCAGGTCACGCTTCAGGTGATCGCGCAGCGGTAGTCATCGAGGATCGCGGGGCGGCGGCCGGGAGGCCGCCGCCCCGCTTTTCGTTTTCCGGGTGTTCACCGTGGGGCGCGGGTCGAGGTGACACGCTGCTCCACCGCGATCGGGCGACGGTGAGTGACATCCGTGCTTGACAACGGGCCCCGGACCCAGTAATTGTCCACAGTCACCCCCTGCGTCCAAGCCTCAAGCTGCACCTGAGAGTTGAATAACTTCACAGCTGTGAGCGAGAGAAATCCCTGTTCAGTGCGATAAATTGTCTCCGCGCGAGTGATCTATCCACAACTTATCCCCACCTTTGTGGATAGACAGGGCTGAAAACAGGCGAGTTATCCCAAGAGTTATCCACAGGCTGCCGCTGAGGCGGTTGTCACGGCCCCCGCAGACCCCCTACGGTGAATGTCGGTGGTCGGGTGTCTGATGGGTGAACCACCGATTCACCCTCACGACGCATCCGCGGGGGAACGGTTCGACCGAAGGAGTCTTTGAATGTCGATCGCGCACTTGGGCATCCCCGAGCTGGAGCAGGTCTTCGACGAGGGCGCCCGGGGGCGCGAGCGCACCCCGCCGTACGACCTGCTCGCCGAGCAGAGCGTGCTCGGCGGCATGCTGCTGTCGAAGGACGCCGCCGCCGACGTCACCGGCCTGCTGCGCGGCCCCGACTTCTACGTGCCCAAGCACGAGGTGATCTACGACGCGGTGCTCTCGCTCTACGCGCAGGGCGAGCCCACCGACGCCATCACCGTGACGGACCAGCTGAAGAAGACCGGCGAGCTGCAGCGGGCCGGGGGCGCCGAGTACCTGCATACGCTCACCGCGATCGTGCCGACGGCGGCGAATGCGGCCTTCTACGCCGACATCGTGGCGGAGAAGGCGCTGCTGCGGCGCCTGGTCGAAGCCGGCACCCGCATCACGCAGATGGGCTACGCGGGCGAGGGCGAGGCCATCGACCTCGTCAACAGCGCTCAGGCCGAGATCTACGCCGTCACCGGGGCGGATCAGGCCGAGGACTATGTGCCGCTGTCGCTCGCGGTCGAAGCCGCGGTGCACGAGATCGAGAAGGCGCAGATGAGCGACGGCGGCATGATGGGCGTGCCGACCGGTTTTCAGGAGCTCGACGAGAAGACCAACGGCTTCTCCCCCGGCCAGATGATCATCATCGCCGCGCGCCCCGCCATGGGCAAGTCGACGCTCGCCCTCGACGTCGCCCGCGCCGCCTCGGTCGGCGCCGGTGCGACGACCGTCTTCTTCTCCTTGGAGATGGGCCGCGCCGAGATCGCGATGCGACTGCTCGCGGCCGAGGCCACCATCCCCATGCAGACGCTGCGCAAGGGCGCCCTCGATCAGCGCGACTTCCAGAAGCTCGCCGCGACGCAGGCCCGCATCAACGAGGCGCCGCTCTACATCGACGACAGCCCGAATCTGACCCTCGTCGAGATCCGCGCGAAATGCCGCCGGCTCAAGCAGCAGCACAACCTCAAGATGGTGGTCATCGACTATCTGCAGCTACTCAGCTCCGGCAAGAAGGTCGAGAGCCGCCAGCAGGAGGTCAGCGAGTTCTCCCGTGCGCTCAAACTGCTCTCGAAGGAACTCGAGGTGCCAGTGATCGCGCTCTCCCAGCTCAACCGCGCCTCGGAGCAGCGGGCCGACAAGATGCCGGCGATCAGCGATCTGCGCGAATCGGGATCCCTCGAGCAGGACGCCGATATGGTCATCCTGCTCCACCGCGAGTCGAGTCTCGAGAAGGACAACCCGCGCGCGGGGGAGGCCGACCTCATCCTCGCGAAGCAGCGCAACGGCCCCACCGGCACCGTGACCGTGGCCTTCCAGGGCCACTACTCCCGCTTCCAGGACATGCCGAGCGGCATGTAGCCGATTGATGGGGGAGTGAGCAGAGCGAGAACGATCCGGCCTGCCCGGCTCCGGCCGGCCCTGATGCCGGGTGGTGCTGCCGGAGGGCCGGAGAAGCTTTTCAAATCAACCGAAAGAAGTAAGATAAACACGATATACCTTTATTCTTTCGTGCGAACTTGAAACGAGGAGGCCATGCGCGCGGAGCTGTACGTGAGCACCCGTTTCGGCGCGCTCACCACCAATCCGACCGGGGCATGGACCCACCCGTACTTCCTGCCTGAACCGATCCCTCGCGAACTAGCGCTGAGCTCGGAATCGATGGCAGCCGTCTCGCGAGCGGATCTCGCGCTCGGCAGGCTTTCGGGGCTTGCGATGCTCATCGATGATCCGGAACTCCTTCTCGGCCCGGCCATGGCGCAGGAAGCCCTGTCGAGCTCCCGGATCGAAGGGACGCAGGCCTCGCTCAGCGATGTGCTGAGCGCCGAGAGCGCGCAGGAGCCCATCGAAGACGAGAACCTTCGCGAGGTGAACAATTACCTCGATGCCGCAGCGCAAGGTCGTGAGCTTCTGCGGACATGGCCGCTCACCCAACGCTTCTTCTGCGCTCTTCATGCGACTCTCCTGACGGACGTGCGCGGGGAAGAGAAGTTCCCAGGCGAACTGCGGCACTCACCCGTGTGGATCGGGTCCCCGAATGCTCGACCCGAGACCGCGCGTTTCATTCCACCGCACCATGATCGGCTCGGTGACCTGCTCGCCGACTGGGAGCGATTCGTGAATGAACGGTCGACCATGCCGCCGATTCTGCGGGCTGCCCTGATGCATTACCAGTTCGAGACGATCCACCCGTTTCTCGACGGCAACGGTCGCATCGGCCGCTTGCTGATCGGCTTCATCTTCGTCGCCGACAGTGTGCTGAGCGCCCCGATCCTGCCGATCTCGGGCTACTTCGAGCGCAACCGCGACGAGTACTACGATCGCCTGCAAGCGGTTCGCGAACGCGGCGAGATCGAGGAGTGGGTGCAGTTCTTCTGCGAAGGCGTCGAGCAACAGGCGAATCAGGCCGCTGCGCGCATCCGGGCACTCGTCGAGATCCGCGAACGCTACCGGCGGCAGACGATTGGCGACCGCTCGGCGCTCACCTCCGTCGTCGATCTGATCTTCCGGAATCCAGTTGTCACCGTGGCCGCCGTCATGCGCCACGCCGGAGTCAGCCGCCCGGCCGCCTCGGCGGCTCTCCGGCGTGCCGAGGCTCGTGGCTGGCTTCGCTCAGCCGGTCGCTGGGGACGAGGCGGCCGGGAACGATGGGTCGCCACCGAGATCTGGTCCGCGGTGTCCAGCGAGAAAGCCTTCGAACACGAAGCCGCGGGAGCAGACTGAGAAGAGCATCGCCCGGATCAGCGGGGGAGAGCCACGACCCGTCGCCGTCCCTGAGCCGCACCCAGATGCGCGCGGACTCGGCCGGTAGACTGGGCAGGGTGAGAGAAGGAGTCGTGATGTCGGCTGCGGTACGCGCACAGGCGAATTCAGTCGACCCCGCGGCGGGAACGCCCGGCTGGCTGCCGGCCCTGCGGCCGGCGCTGCTGGTGGTCATCGGCTTGACCGTCGCATTCACCGCCGCCCTGCACGAGCAGCTCGGCTTCGATCGAGCGGTGCTCGCCGTCGGCCTCATCGCGATCGGTGCGCTGCACCTGATCGAGTGGTTCAGCGCACGAGCGCAGCAGTCCGATCCGATTCCGCTGCTGCTCGGCGTGGTCGCCATCGTCACCGGGGTGCTGCAGGCACTGCTGAGCACCGAGCTCGGCTTCGCCGTGCTCATCGCCGCCTGGGCGCTGATCTCCGGCCTGCTCGAGTTCCTGGCCGCGACCTTCAACGGCGCGGGCCGCGGCGACCACGTCTTCCTCGGCGCGCTGGGCATTGTCCTGGCGCTCGCCGTGCTGCTGGTGCTCCTCGACCCCGTCGCCGTCATCGGATTCTTCGGCGCCTACGCGGTCATCGCCGGCGTCTACTCGGGCATCTCCTTCTTCGACGCGCGGTCGAAGCGGAAACGGGAGTCCGAGGCGAGCGATGCGGCGGCCGACGAGGCCGCGACCCCGAGCACGAACTGACCAGCCCCCAGCGACGAAAGCGCAGCATGACCGATCCGACCCCGACCGATCCGCAACGGCCCGTGACCCCCTCGCGCCGCGACCGGCTGCGCCCGCTCGAACTCATCGGCTTCGCCGCGGTGCTCGCCGTCTTCGCCGGTCTCGTCGTGCTGCTGGTGCTGCGCGACGGCCAGGGTCTGCCCAATTTCGCGATGGCGGGCACCGCCGCCGGAATCGTCTTCATCGTGGTGCTGCTGGTCGTCGCGCTAGTCGGGCTCGGCGGCAAGCCCAGCGCGGAAGACCTCGAGGCGCGCAAGGATCTCCGCTCGCCGGGTGAGAGCGACGGCGACGAGCGCAGGGACAGCTGGCACTAGCTCCCGCGCCGCGGCCGTCGGGCCCAGGCCCGGGCGTCGCGGCTCGACAGGGCCAGCAGCACCAGGATGTCGAGCGCCACGGTCAGCAGCGTCGTGTGGATGGTGATCTCCTCGCCCTCGGCGAAGTAGCCGATCGCCGCGACGGTGATGCTCATCGTCAGCCCGAGCATCACCAGCACCCGGGCGGTGTTGCTGCCGCGCCAGATCAGCCAGCCGAGCAGCACGAGCACCACCACGCTGACGCCGCCGGCCCCCAGCACCCACGCCAACAGGATCCCGCCCACCTCGGGGTCGATGCCCTCCTCCGCGGCGAGATCGCCCCACACCAGCGCGAAGGCCGCCAGCCAGAGAACACCCACCACCGCGCGTCCCATGACGAAGACCGCGCCGAGCGTCGTCGCCAGGGGGCGCTTCGCGGAGGCGGCGAGCGGAGCGTCCCGGCCCACCAGTGCGGTGGCCGGCTCGAAGGAGGATCGCTTGCGCACGTGCTCAGTCACCGGCGCCGCCTCCCGTGTCCTTCGCGGGCGCCCGGTCTCGTCCGGGCTCCCCGGCAGCGGGGTCCACTGCGTCCGCCGTGACAGCGCGCAGATCCAGGATCGGCAGATCCCCGTCCGTGCGCACGCTGTCACCACCGCCGTTGCGCGAGTGGTACCCGGTCGAGAAATCCTCGAGTACGCGCAGGGCGACATCGGGATCCCCCTGCTGCACCGACTGCACGATGTGATCCCGTTCGACATCGATATCGGCGTCGATCTTGTGGGTGATCTGCAGCGTGAACAGGGAGAAGCCGACGGCCCGGTCGAAGGTGCCGGCCGCAAGCCAGTCCACGCGTTCGCCGCCGGGGAGCAGCCACCCGTCAGGGGTGCGCCAGAACCGCACGTGGTGGCGCTTCGCGGGATTGCCCGCAACCTCCTGCTGGTAGGCGACGTCCTGCATACGCCCGAAGAGGAAGAGCGGGCTGACCGGGGCCTCGTCGTAGCTGCGACGGGTGAGGGTCGAGGTGACGATCCGCCAGGAGCTGCGCAGCGTGACGGGGTCGGCGCGCGTCCAGCCCGCCCGCGTCATCGCGGCGTGCAACTGCGCCTCCTCGCCGTTGAGCGCGAGGTTGATGGGGTCGCCGAGGAGGCCGTCGCTGGTGCGCGTACGGCCGATGAAGTAGTCGGGAACGTAGATGGTGGTGAGCACTCGGTGCACGCGGGGGAGCACGAGATAGGCGAGCAGCACCCAGAACAGGACGAAGATGAGGATGCCCCACCAGCCCAGCTTGAAGCTCTCGACGATCAGCAGCCAGGCGAGCCAGATCGCTGCGACACCCGCGAAGATGAAGAAGAACTCGTCGAGGATCGCGAGCAGCGAGACGCGGCGGCGGACGCGTTCTGTGATCTGACGCGGCTGGAGAGTCATGCCCTCATGCTAGTGGTGACCTGCCTACCCAGAGCTGGTGTCGAGGCTTCAGGGGATCACAATGAGACCGGACAGATTCGTGAGTCCACGGGGTGTGCTGGCTCTCGTGTGCACCGGAGGAGCAGTCGAGACGCATTGACGACGAGTTCTCGAAGGTTCTCTTGCGCTATGAGCCGAAGAGGTCTTGCCCGTTCACCGCATACAAGGACTCCCACGGGCTCCCTGCGACTCGGGCATCGTGCTGTGCGATACGAGTCGCATGAGATTGAGCGAGAGATGCGTGGGTGAAACAGTAGTCGCTTCCGAACAGGAGCCGCTCTGTACCCACGACGTCAGCGAGGGTCGCCATGCTCGTCGGGAGCGGTGTGCCGGCGCTGTCGAACCAGAGCCTTCCCAACTGGTCTCGAGCGGTGGTCTCGGGCGATCCATCATGGATGCCGAGCACCCCTTCGCGGAACAGATCAACGCGATCCACGAGGAGTGGCAGGGCACCGCCGGAGTGGGTAACGATGAAACGGATCCCCGGATACCGCAAGAGGACGCCGGCGAACATCAGATCGGTGACTGTGCGTGCCTCATCGAATACGAACTCGATCATCGGAAGGGGTCTACCCAGAGACAGCTCGCGTCCGACAGGCGGTGCCGTCGGATGGATATGAACCACTGCGCGTCGTTCGTCGAGGAGCTGCCACAGCGGCTCATAGAGCGGATCACCGAGGTACACGCCTCCTGTATTGGAGAGTACCGCTATGCCGACTGCTCCCGCATCGAGGACACGCTTCGCCTCAGCAATGGCTGCCCCCACCTCCGGCAGCGGCAGAGCCCCGAAAAGCAAGAAACGTCCCTTGCTCTGTCCGCACTCGTTCAGGGCGAAGTCATTGCAGAGACGCGCGAGTTCTATCGCTGCACCGGCGTCTCCGAAGAAGACACCCGGAGATGAGATCGAGAGCACGGACTGTGCCACGCCGGTGGTGTTCATCAAAGCCGTATGTGTGGCGCGATCCCAGCTTGGCCATGCGGGCATATTGTCCGGGACCTGGTGGCCGAATTCCTGAGCGGCTGCGATGTATTCATCGAAGACATAGTGAGAGTGGGTCAAGCCCCGGGACGTGGTGTAGCCGTTGGTGATCCTTCGGGTGTTGGTTAGGCGGTGAGCTCGAGCACGGGATCGCTCACCTCCTCGGTTCCGGTGTCGGGGATGAGGGTGAGACGGGACTTGGCGAGGATATCGAGGCCGAGGTAGCGGCGACCCTCGGCCCACTCGTCAGTCTGCTCGGCGAGGACCGCGCCGACGAGGCGGATGATCGCGTCCCTGTTCGGGAAGATGCCGACGCTGTCGGTGCGGCGGCGGATCTCGCGGTTGAGTCTCTCGTTGGGGTTGTTGGACCAGATCTGCTGCCAGAGGCCCTCGGGGAACCCTGTGAAGGCGAGGATGTCCGCTCTCGCCGTGTCGAGGTGCTCGTGCGCGTCGGGGAGCTTGCCGTCAACGTAGTCCAGGAGCCGGTCGAACTGGGCGTTCACCGCGGCAGCGTCGGGCTGGTCGTAGACGGAGTGCAGCATCGCTTTGACCGCCGGCCACATGGCCTTCGGCGTCACGGACATCAGGTTCGCCGCGTAGTGGGTGCGGCATCGCTGCCAGACCGCGCCAGGCAGGTTCGCCGCGATCGCTTCGACGAGGCCGTGATGAGCGTCGGAGGTGACCAGACGAACTCCGGAGAGCCCGCGGGCGACGAGGTCGGCGAAGAACGAGCTCCAGGCCGCTCCCGTCTCGCTGGTCGCGACCCGCAGGCCGAGGACTTCACGGCGGCCGTCGGCGTTGACGCCGGTCGCGACGAGCACCACGGCGTTGATCACGCGCCCGCCTTCACGGACCTTCATCGTCAGCGCGTCCGCGGCAACGAACGTGAACGGGCCCGCGTCGCCCAAGGGCCGGTGGCGGAACTGCTCGACGTGCTCGTCGAGCTCGGCGGCCATCCGCGAGACCTGCGATTTCGAGAGGGAATGGATCCCGAGGGTCTTCACGAGTTTGTCCATCCGCCTCGTCGAGACTCCGGCGAGGTAGCAGTCGGCGACGACGGTGATCAGCGCGGTCTCGGCGCGTTTGCGGCGCTCGAGCAGCCACTCCGGGAAGTACGTGCCCGCTCGGAGCTTCGGGATCGCGACATCGATCGTCCCAACACGGGTATCGAGGTCGCGGTGCCGGTAGCCGTTGCGTTGCGCGACACGGTCCGGGCTCGGCGTGCCCCATTCCGCGCCGGCGACGGCGTCCGCATCAGCGGACAACAGCGCGTTGATCGTGGTTTGCAGCAGGTTGCGCATCAGATCTGGCGACGCGTCGGTCAAAGCTTCAGCGAGCACGCTCGCAGGGTCGACAATATGAAGTGCGGTCATCGTGATGATGCCTTTCGAGTGGAGGTTAGAGACTTCTCGAAGGATCACACGGTGACCGCGTCTACGTCAGGAGCGACGAGCCGGCCACCGTGGGCTACACCACCTTAAGGGGCACTACTTGAGAGTGAACGTCAATGATGCCCGAGGTGCTGAAGATAGGGGACAACTCTGCCTCCTGTGAAGAGTGGCGTTGGAGCCGGTTGACTCCTTGGAACGGAATCGCAGCGGGACTCCGTCGCGATAGCACTCAACTACACAGCTTCGACACTGTTTCGACCGCATCGTTTTTCAAGTAATGAAAACTTGATCGACTTCTGACCGCTTGGAGGAGAGGCTCGGCAGAAGGGTGTCCGACTGGACTGCCCGCTAGCCTTACCAAAGGAGGTTCAAGTGAAGGACTACAGTCAGCTTCGGGAAGAACGCCTGAGTCGGATCTCGAGTGCTCAGCGAGCCCTGTTCGAGAACTCACCGCCTCTGGATGTTCTGGGGGTCGATGGACTGCGTGCAGGGCTGGCAGAAAGGCTGAGCCAGGTACCGCTCGCGCCTGGTGTGGAGTTCCGCGACGTGGTTGTGGACGGCCCGAACGGACCGGTCCCCACTCGGATCTTCACTCCGCCTGGTGGAGCCGTTGACAGCCCGGTCGTCGTGCATATCCATGCCGGTGGATTCGTCGCCGGGGGAGGCCTCGACACCTGGACAGGGTACAACTCGATTCTCGCGACGGTGTCCGATGCGGTGGTGGTCGCCCCCGATTTTCGGCTTCCGCCAGAGCATCGCTTTCCCACCGGGCTCGGCGACAACTGGGCTGTGCTCAATTGGGTTGCAGCTGGAGGTGACGACGCCGAGTGGGATGCTTCGCGCATCGCGATTGGCGGTGGCTGCACTGGCGGGAACATGGCCGCCGTCTTGTCACTGATGGCCCGGGATGCGGGTGCCCCCGAACTGTCGCTGCAGTTCCTCGAGTCCTGGCCTGCAGATCTACGTAACGACACGCGCTCTCAGGAGGAAAATGCCGAGGGATACGGCCTTCGCCAGTCGGATAATGCGTTCGTGACCTCACAGTATCTCGCCGAGCCGGAGGATCGATGGGATTGGCGAGCCTCACCACTTCTCGCCGAGTCCGTTCGAGGTGTTGCTCCGGCGCTTATCACTGTTGGCGACTGGGATGTCCTTCGTGATGAGGACATCCAGTACGCAAACCGCCTCAGAGACGCTGGCGTACCGGTTGAGCTCCAGATCGATGAGAATGTCGGGCATATCGGAGGGGACCGTCAGATGCAGATGAAGCGGCTTGGGGAAGCACTACGAAAGGCCTTCGGGACTTCATCAGCCGATCATGAATGAGGAGGCATTCGATGTCGTCGTGATCGGTGCTGGCCACAACGGCCTCGAGTGCGCCCGTATCCTTGGAGATGCAGGGCTATCGGTTGCGGTAGTCGATGCTGCGGGGGCCTCCGGTGGCATGCTGCGAACGGACCTCAGCCTTGGCGCTGAAATGGTGCATCATCCGCACGCCCTGTTCCTCAGCTACCGTGAGATCATGCCCGCGTATCCGGGGCTTCGACGGCACGGTCTTCGTGTAGCCGTTCCCGAGGTGCAGCACGGAATCGCTTTCGAGGACGGGCGCCCCGGAATCGCGCTGTATCGGGCGGACCAGCTTGAACGTACTTATGCATCCATAGCGCGATACTCGAGGTCCGACGCCGACTTGCTCACGTCCATTCTCAAAGGGGCGCGAGAACTGACCGGGGTGATCCGTGCCTCGATGTTCGAGCCGCCGTCACCCCAGGCTTTCAGCCGCCATTTCCGTGCCGTAGAAGGGGTTTTTGGGCCTTTGGGCTTGACGAAATCCCTTGGTCAGCGATCGGTAGCGCAGCTGATCCAGGCATCTTTCGAGACGCCCGAAGTCGTCACTCTGCTTCTCATGCTCGCCCACGAACTCGGCGGATCCATCCTTGAACCAGGCGGGGATGCGGGCTTTCTTGGCGTCGTATCCTGGCTCATCGGGAACCGGGTGCTCCCGATTGGCGGAATGGGGGTCGTCGCCGAAAAATGGCAGTGTCTGGCTGAGGAGACCGGTGCACGAATGCGCCTGGGAAGTGCGGTGGTCTCCGTTCGGCATCGTGCAGGCCGGGCCACTGGGGTCAGGCTCGCCGACGGGTCGGTGTTGGAATCCAGAGCAGTGATCTCCACGATCGGCCGGCGTACCACCCGCAGATTGCTCGGCCGCAAGCCTTCGGTCGATGGTCGAGAACGCGCCACGCCGTTCGTTGCTCGACAACACCTCGTGCTTCGGGCGGCTCCTCGCTATCGATCTCTGCGTGGTGAACCCGGACTTGCAGAGGCGGCTCAAGTCTACTTTGGCTGGGATGATCCTGCCGCTGTGCTTGATCGCTCCAGAGATACGCTCGGCGGTCTGCTGCCAGCGCCAGGCGGGGCTCTCCACATGCTCACGGCCTTTGATCGGAGCCTCGCTCCCAAGGGAATCCATCTCGCCGCGATTGACTCGACTCTTCCCGGGAATCTCTCGTCGGGAGAAGAAGCCGCGATCCGTGCGTCCCTCGGCGAAGCCGCTGCTCAGCGGCTCGCTGACTATGCGCCCGGGCTGAGGATCGAGCGGAGTTATGTCGCCTCGTTTGGGGCGGGCGACCGGCACGTCGATCTCGCGATGGGCGCTGAGCAATACACGGGTGGTGTCGAGGGCCTTTATCTCGCTGGCACAGGGGTGCACCCCGGTGGCGGGGTGCACGGTGCCTGCGCGCACAATGCCGTGCGTGCGCTGCTCAGATCACCAGACTTTTCAATCATTGAAAAGTAAATGGGTTCGCTCTGAGTATGTCCTCAGAATCGAGTCGACGCCAGGCGTCAGCAGTTCCTGCAATTCACCCGACGAAGTGTGGAGATATGATGATCAATTTCTCAAAGTTCCCTGGACGGCTCCGACGCACAGCACTCGCTGTCGCCATGACCGCTATCACCGCGCTCGCTCTGAGCTCCTGCGCGGGTGATAGTGGGTCCTCTGCCTCCCCTGCACAAGATTCCACCCTGACGATCGCGCTCCCGTCTGCACCGACCAGCCTCGATCCGAGTCGAGGTAGTGGCGGCTCGAACGCGGTCTTCCAATTACCGGCCTACTCGGCGCTCCTCCATCAAGGAGATGTCGGCGAGATGCCTATGCCGGGACTCGCAGAGTCGTATGAATGGATCGGAGACGGAAATCGAACTCTCCAGATTACTCTGCGTGAGGGCCTGATGTTCTCTGACGGCACGCCTTTGGACTCAGAAGCCGTCAAGGCCTCTGTCGAGCATTTTGCCGAGGCAGGGAGCGTATTCAGCTATGTCGCGCTGCCGATCGCCTCCATCGATACTCCGGATGAACGTACGGTGGTGTTCAACCTGTCCACGCCCTCCCCTACCTTCATCTTCGACATCGCCGAGGGATCCGGAATGGGTTCGATCATCAGCCCGGCTGCGTTGGCGAGTGACACCTCGATGCTCGGTACTCAGACCGTCGGAGCCGGTCCGTACACTCTCTCTCCCGAGTCGACGGTTGAAGGTTCGGAGTATCACTATGTGCCTAATGAGCACTATCCGCACCCTGATGAGATCGCTTGGAATGAGATCGTGATCAAGGTTATCGCGGACCCGAGTACCGCTTTGGCCGCTTTGCAGTCAGGGCAGGTGGATATCACGACCGGTTTCGCCGACAGCTATGAAATGGCTACTGGGGACGGAGTGAATGCCGCGGTGTTCAATACCAACACCGCCGGTCTGATGATCCAGGACCGCGAGGGCGCCATTGTCCCTGCGCTTGGCGACGAGCGAGTGCGACAGGCGATCAATTTGGCTATTGATCGGGAAGCGATCTCGAAAGCGGTGACTTTCGGAACCGGGCAGCCGACCGTGCAGTTGCCGATACCTGGGACGATTGGATACGATGGTTCGCTCGACGAGGTATATTCATATGATCCCGAGCGGTCGAGGGAACTGCTCGCGGAGGCGGGCTACGGGGCAGGATTCGACATGCCCATCGTCGTTCCTGGATTCATCCCAACCTCGAGTGCAATTGCACAGGCGCTCGCCGCGCAGTTCGGCGCAGTCGGAATCACCCTTTCGATCACGAGCTCTATGACTTTTCCGGAGTTCGCCCAAGCCCAGGAAAGCGGCAGCTTTGCGGGCACCATGGCCGGTGTCGAAATGGCCATCGGGATGCCGCGAGCACTCGGCGGAGCGCTCGCTCCCTATGGTCTGGTGAATCCTCGCAATGAGGTCTTCCCCGATGTGCTAGCTGCGGCCGAGGTCGCGAGTGAGCTCTCGGGTGAAGCTGCCGACGAGGCCTGGGCAAAGGTGAATCGGATGGTGGTCGAACAGGCGCTCCTGGCTCCGGTGACGACAGAGTCGACAATCTACTACTACTCGGATGGAGTTACCGGAATTCTAGACAACCGCACCCTTAACCCCGTGTACATCACCTCCGCTCTCTAATGCGGGTGGGGGGCTCCGCAGGGGCGGCGCCCCCCCACCCGGCGAAAGGCCTCCTCATGGTCCGCGTGATCGTTCGTCGCCTGCTGATCTCACTTCCGCTATTGGTGATCGTCTCATTCCTCACCTTTGCCTTGGTCTCCTTCACCCCAGGGGACGCTGCCTACACGGTGCTAGGAGCCCGGGCCACGCCTGAGCAGCTGGCCACGGTGCGCGAAGAGATGGGTCTGGACAAGCCGTTGCTGGTGCAGTACCTCACCTGGGCTGGCGGTGTAATCCAAGGCGACTTCGGAAACTCGCTGCTGACCGGTCAGCCGGTCGTGACGGCGATCGGACAGCGCCTCGGGCCTACCATTGCGCTAGTGCTCATCTCCGCGCTCGTGAGCATTCTCATCGCAGTGCCTCTCGGTGTCATCAGCGCCGTGCGGGGCGGACCCCTGGGCGGCACCATCGACGCCGTATCGTTCGCCGGTCTTGCGATCCCCAATTTCATCTTCGCCCTCATTCTTATTCCAGTCTTTGCCATATGGCTTCAGTGGCTACCACCGAGCGGCTATGTAGCTCCTCATCGATCACTCGTTGAGTGGGCGCTCTCACTCGTGCTCCCGGTGGTGGCGTTGACCTCTGGCGCAATCGGAGTCATCGCGAAGCAGACTCGATCAGCAGTAGGAGACGCACTTGGACGCGAGTTCGTGGCGATTCAGCGAGCGAACGGCTTTTCATCCGGATCGATCGTCTGGAGGCACGTCCTCAGGTTGGCCGCGGTCCCGATCCTTGCCATGGTGGGAGTGATGATGGTCGGGCTCCTCAGCGGGACGGTGCTCATCGAGACGATCTTCGCCGTTCCTGGATTGGGCGGGCTCGCGGTCCAAGCCTCAGCTCAATCCGATATTCCGATGGTGCTGGGCGTCACCGTGGTCTTCACGCTCTTCGTCATCATTCTGAATCTCGTGCTCGACCTCTGCTTTGTGCTGGTGAATCCGAAGGTTAAACTCGTATGAACGCACCTCGAAAAGGGGTCGTGGCCTCTCTCCTCACCGATCCAGTCTCGCTCGTAGCACTGGCCTGGTTGGCTATCATCGCCATCGCCACCATCGCGGTGCCGCTCTTGTCCCCCTACGAGCCCATTGACCAGGATCTCGCTAATTCCCTGGCCGGACCTTCGCTTGCTCATCCGCTTGGCACGGACCAACTGGGCAGAGACACTCTCGTGCGACTTGCGGCAGGTGCGCAGGTATCGCTCGGCGGAGTGTTGATCGCCACGACCGTCGCGATCGCTCTCGGAAGCGTGATGGGTGTCGTCGCCGGATACTTCGGATCACTGTGCGACTCGGTTTTCACGGCGATTGCGGACATTTTAATGTCGATACCCGTGCTTGTCATCCTGCTCTCGGTTGCTGCCGTTACCACGAGGGACACCACGATTCTCATGATCGTTGTTGGCGTTCTGATGTCTACGGCGGTCTATCGCGTCCTTCGAGGGGCGACCCTGAACATCCGGGGGGAACTGTTCGTCACTGCAGCGCGTACTTCGGGCCTCGGACCAATTCGAATTCTCATTAACCACATCTTTGGCAGACTCGGCGGTCTCCTCATTGTGCAGATTGCGGTCATCGGCTCGTTGGCTCTGGTCGCTCAGGTCGGCCTTGGGTTTCTCGGGATCGACGCCGCCCCTCCACGTCCCAGCTGGGGCAACATGATCAAAGACGCATCCATGATCATCTACTCGGGCGTCGGAACGCTGGTGGCTCCGGTCTTGGCAGTTGTACTGACGGTTCTCGCCTTCTCCGGCATCGCCGAAGTGGCAGAGCGTGCGCTCGGTGGGGGTAAGTCCCGGCATTCCTCGGTGCTGCGCCCACGGATCACTCGTGTTAGCGGTACAGCGTTGCCGACGGCGGCCCGGACCGACAGCGATCTGCTCAGGGTCGAAGGATTGAGTGTTTCCGTCCCGAGCCACGCCGGTCACACCTACCTGGTATCCGATGTGTCTATCGACCTTCGCGCAGGCGAAGTCGTGGGGCTTGTCGGCGAGTCTGGTGCTGGGAAATCGGTGACGGCTCGCAGCGTTCTCGGCATTCTTCCCTATAGTGCTCGTGTCGCAGGCTCGATCAAGTTCCAAGGAAAGGAGATCCTAGGTGCCTCCGCGCGAGTCATGGCAGGGATTCGCGGGCGGCGAATCGCATTCGTCGGGCAGGAGCCGATGGCCAGTTTGAGCCCGGTTGCTCGGATCGGCAGCCAACTGGCGGAAGCGGTTCGCAGACATCGTCGCGTTTCGCGACACGAATCTAAGCGCATCGCCCTGGAGCTTCTTTCAACGGTGCAAATCTCCAATCCCGAGCTCGTGGCGAGAGCCTATCCACACGAGATCTCGGGAGGGATGGCACAGCGTGTCATGATTGCTATCGCGCTGTCAGGAGAGCCCGAACTGCTGGTCGCCGACGAACCGACCACGGCCCTCGACGTGAGCGTACAGATGCAGATTCTGGAGCTGCTCAGAGATCTGAGGTCGCGTCACCGGCTCGCGATCCTGATCGTGACGCACGACTGGGGCGTGGTGGCCGATATCTGTGATCGTGCAGTCGTCATGTATGCGGGACAGGTCGTCGAAGAGGCATCAGTGGCGGATCTCTTCGCCCAGCCTGGTCACCCCTACTCGAAGGCACTGCGTTCTGCAGATCCGCACTTTCAGGAGCCCCGGACTGAGCTACAGAGCATTCCGGGTTCCGTCCCCCCTCCTGGCATGTGGCCTGAGGGCTGTCGCTTTCAATCTCGGTGCGTTTTCGTGACCGAGAAATGCACCGTGCGCGCAATCCCGTTGCTGCCGTTGGGCGGAGGGCGCACGGCCCGGTGCATCCGTGTTGGCGAGTTCGAGGAGGCTGTGGAATGACTAGCGAGCTCATTCGTCTCGAGTCAGTTTCTGTCGTATATCGCAGGGGAAAGGTGAGTTCTCCTGTGGTTCGTGACGTGTCGCTCGGGATCAACATCGGGGAGACCCTGGGGCTGGTCGGTGAGTCCGGTTCAGGCAAGTCGACCATCGGCAATGTCATCTTGGGGCTCGTGCCGGCCGCGGGTGGGCGCATCCTATTCGACGGTGAGGACATCACCCATGTCGGTTCTCGGCGGCGACGAGAATTAACGCGCGAGATCCAAGTCGTCTTCCAAGACCCTTACGGCTCGCTTAATCCGACTCGGACGGTGGGAGCAA
This sequence comes from Leucobacter sp., assembly GCA_048516985.1. Lineage (GTDB taxonomy): Bacteria > Actinomycetota > Actinomycetes > Actinomycetales > Microbacteriaceae > Leucobacter. The sequence goes on from CP183188.1 coordinate 527,009, forward strand.
CGTTGACGGAGTCCATTCGTGCTCAGGGCAACAGAGAGAGCTCCCGTTCAATCGCGAACCAAGTTGCACACACACTCGAAGCTGTCGGCATGTCGTCAACTGCCGCTCAGCGTTACCCCACGGAGTTCTCCGGTGGCCAGCGACAGCGAATCGCCATCGCCAGGGCGCTCGTGGTGAACCCTCGACTCATCGTTTGCGATGAGGCGGTGAGTGCCTTGGACCTCTCGATTCAGGCGCAAGTACTTAATCTGCTCAAGCAACTCAAAGAGGAACGTGGGCTCAGTTACCTATTCATCTCTCACGATCTCGCAGTCGTCGCCCACGCTGCGGATCGCATCGCTGTGCTAGAACGAGGGACGATTGCTGAATACGACACGGTGGACCGGGTAATGGGCGACCCTCAGCATCCGTACACGCGGATGCTTCTCGCTGCAGCACCAGTTCCCAATCCTGATGAACAGGCGGCTCGCCGCCGGCTTTTCTTGAGGTATCGGGAGCGCTACCTGTCGGCGGACTCTATATCCGTTTGAGTGGTGTCGAGGAGAGGCGCACGCAGGTCCATATCCTGAATTCTGTTCTGAGGCTTGCTGATCTCCCGGGAGATTGCGCGGGCGATCGCAGTGACCGCTGGTTCGATCATCGCCGGTCGGAGCCGCCCTTCGGCTGCGACGACAGAAAGCGCGGCGATCACGGTGCCATGCTGGCGAACGGGAGTCGCCACCGATACCGCACGATCGGGGACGGTGCGCGAGAGATGACATACATCCTTGGTGCGGATCAACTCGAGGTGGGCGCCAAGCCTTGCCGGGCTGATGGGAGAACCGTCTATGGCGATCAGCGGTTGAGAGAGGTACTGTTTCTGGAAGTCCGGGGGCGAGTTGGCGAGAAGCACTAGTCCGACCCCAGTGGTATGGAGTGGAAGCTGCCCACCAACGCGGTAATCGACGAGGCTTGCGCCTCGAGACGAGAGGCGCTCGATGAGGAGCACGACGTCACCCTCGCGGACTGCAAGAAGAATGTGCTCATCCGTTGCGCGATGAAGGTCCTCCATGTACGGGAGTGCGATGTGCCGGAGCCCGTGTCCGCGGGGCGCGAGCGTCGCCCGTTCGAGGAGCCACAATCCTATGGTGAATCGACCGTCGGGTCCACGCTCCAGTGCACCGATATCGACCAAACCGCGTGCGATCCGCAGGGTCGTACTCACGGGCATCTTGGCGAGTTCGCTCAAGCGGCTCAAGCTCAAAGCACGCTCAGCATCCGAGAACGCCGAGAGAATACGGAACATTCGATCAAGAACCGGCTCACCAACTGCCGGACGCCCTCCTCGTCGAGGTTGTCGTCCCGGGCTGCCGTCGATGTCTGCCACCATACAGAGCATATCACCGGCCATCCAAGCGTTTCGCGGGCAAGCGCGAACAGTGCACGAGCGAGAAATTTCATTCATTGAAAACTCTGTCACGTAGAGTCATGTGTCCATCGTCTAAAGATCGGAAGCCGTCTGTGAGTCGAGTAAGGAGCTCAAACCGTGAACGACACCTCTCCCAGTTCGCGAGTCGAATCCCTTGACCCAGTGCTCGCAGCGATGCTGCCGCGCATGAATGCCGCTTCTCCACCGATCAACCTTGGAGCTCCTTCGCTACGTGACGCCTACCGAGAGATGCTCGCAAGGCTTCGTCCCGGAGCGGAGCCATTCACCGGGCGTATCATCGATGGGACTGTTGTAGCTGCCGGCGCGGATGTGCCGATCCGGACGTGGATACCCGAGGGCGCGTCTGAGCACGGCGACTGCGTCATCTACCTGCACGGCGGTGGATGGGTGATGGGAGACCGCGAATCAGCTGCACCCGCTGCGCGTGCGCTGGCGGAGCGGATGAAGTTGCGCGTCGTCGTCGTCGACTATCGGCTTGCTCCCGAGCATCCCTTTCCTGCGGCATTCGATGACTGCCTCGCTGTCTTCCGGGCTGAGCGACGGCGTACCAACGGCTGGCTAGGGATCGCAGGAGACAGTGCCGGCGCGAACCTTGGTGCGGCAGTGGCCATCACGGCAAGGGACCTCGATGAGCGACTCGATGCCCAGTTGTTGTTCTATCCGGCTCTCGACCCGACTATGTCCACGGACTCCCACCATCTCTATGCTGAAGGATATCTTCTCACAGGAGAAGCGACCAGATTCTATTGGGAGAGCTATATCGGTGGTGAGCGGACCGCGCCGATCGCTCGAGATTGGCGATTGGCACCCAGCACGGTCGAATCGCTCAATGGAGTCGCTCCGGCCGTCGTCAGCACCGCCGGCTATGATCCTTTGCGGGACGAAGGGAACGAGTATGCTGCTCGTCTCGCCGCCGCCGGAGTACCGACGCTTTTCCTACCGCAGGCGGGTCTGGCCCATGGGTGGGTCAATCAGACCTACCAGATCCCGAGCGCCAAGCGCGCGCTCGCCGAGATGATCGAGGCATTCCAGCTTTTGCGTGAGCGCGCTGGGGCCTTACAGAAAGCCCCTGTTCGATGACCGGGGAATCGTGGCTTAATGGAAAGCGCGCCCTGGTCACCGGCGGCGCCGCCGGGATCGGCGCAGAATCCGCTCGTTTACTCGCCTCGCGTGGAGCTGATGTCATCGTCGCTGATTACGATGGGGACGCGGCCGTCCGTTTAGCAGAAGAGCTTGGAGGTAAAGCCTGGCAGATCAATCTGCTTGGCCTTCCCGAGCTTTCCGATGGCGCGATCACGGAAGCGGTTCGGGATATCGACATCCTCGTTAACAATGCGGGTGTCCAACGGATCTCGGCGCTCGAGAAGTTCGGACGAGAGGACTTCCGGCAGATCATCACACTCATGCTTGAGGTTCCGTTCTTACTGGCTCGAGCGGCACTTCCGGGAATGTATGAACGCGAGTGGGGTCGTATCATCAACATTTCCTCGGTACACGGACACAGAGCTTCTCCCTACAAGAGTGCCTACGTCGCAGCGAAGCACGGTCTTGAAGGATTGTCAAAAGTCATCGCCCTCGAGTCTGCAGAGTGGGGAGTCACAAGTAACTGCGTCAGCCCGGGGTATGTCCGGACAGATCTCGTCATCGGGCAGATCGAGCAGCAGGCAGTCGCCCACGGTATGGCGGAAGAGGAGGTCATCGGGCAGGTGATGCTTGCCGAAAGCGCGATTAAACGGCTCGTGGAACCGGAGGAGGTCGCCGAGCTGGTGACATGGTTGGCGTCACCTGCTGCGGCAATGGTGACCGGGGCGAGTTACACGATTGACGGAGGCTGGTCGGCTCACTGAGCCAGGATCGCGAGCAGCGAGACGCGGCGGCGGACCGGTATGCCGGTCTGCGCCCCCCGAGTCGTCCCCATGCGACCATGTTAATGTCCTGCAGCGCACTATTCGGCTCGCATAACCGCGCGGGGTCGACCCTCCCATAGGGTGGACACCGATGCGCGTCCGCTTCGGTCGCCAGGGGAAGGGAGAGGTCGATGGAGACTCAGAAGACGGTCCTGGATGCTTCGGCCGCGGTGTTCCGCGCGCACGGGATGACGACGATCTTCGGCAATCCCGGATCGAATGAGCTGCCGTTCCTCGCGGGGCTGGGCGACGACTTCGACTTCGTGCTCGGGCTGCACGAGCAGACGGTGCTGGGCATGGCCGAGGGGTATTCCCGGGCGAGCGGGGGCCCGGTGCTGGTCAATCTGCACGCCGCCTCGGGCACCGGCAATGCCATGGGGGCGCTGACGAATGCGCACTACGCGAATGTGCCGCTGGTGATCCTCGCCGGCCAGCAGGTGCGGCGCACCGTGGGCCAGGAGACCATGCTGGCCAATGTGCATGCGGAGATGCTCACCTACCCGTTGACGAAGTTCGCGCATGAGCCGCTCGCTGCCGCCGATGTGCCGCGGACCCTGTCGCAGGCGATCTTCGAGGCCACGGCTCAGCCGCGCGGCCCCGTCTACGTCTCGGTGCCGCTGGACGACTGGGCGGAGCCCGCGCTGGACGACGACGCCCTGCTGCTCGAGCGCTCGGTGGACACCGTCGGGCGTGCCGGTGAGGCGGTGCTGGGCGAGCTGCTCGCCGCGCTGAACGGGGCCCGAAACCCCGCCCTGGTGCTCGGCCCTCAGGTCGATGCGGCCTCCGTTCGGGATCGACGCGTCTTCGAGAGCGTGATCCGCCTCGCCGAGCGCGCGGACGGCACCGTCTACATCGCTCCCTCACCGCCGAGGGGCCCGTTCCCGAGTGGGCATCCGAACTTCGGGGGAGTGCTGGTGCCGGGCATCGAGTCGGTGCGCCGCAAGCTCTCAGGCCACGATCTCGTCCTCGTCCTCGGTGCCCCGGTGTTTCGATACCACCGCTGGGAACCGGGCGCCTATCTCGACGCCGGCACGACGGTGTGGCAGGTCACCGAGGACGCCTCCGAGGCGGCCCGCGCGCCCTTCGGCCGGGCCGTCGTGGCCGAGGTGGGCGGGGTGATCACCGAGCTCGCGGAAGCGGTCGAGGATCGCGGTGTCCGCCGCCCGTCCCGCGAGCTTCCCGCGGCGCGGACCTCGCCCGAGGGGATGACCGGCACCGAGATCATCGAGGTGCTCAATGCGCTCAAGCCGGACGATGTGATCTACGTGAACGAGACCACGACCCTCGACCTCGACTACCTCGAGCGCATCGATATCGACGAGCCCGGTCAGTACCACTTCCCGGCCTCCGGCGGCCTCGGCTTGGGTCTGCCGGTCGCGGTGGGCATCGCACTCGCGAAACCGGAAACCACGGTCGTCGCGACCGTCGGCGACGGCTCGGCGAACTTCGGCATCACCGCGCTCTACACCGCCGCGCAGCGGCGCACGCGCACGGTCTTCGTCATCGTGAACAACTCCGGGTACGGCGCGCTGGCCGGCTTCGCCCAGCGGATGGGCGTCCCGGATGTGCCGGGTCTGACGCTCGGCGGCATCGACTTCGTCGCGCTGGCGCAGGGCTACGGGGTGCCGGGCGTCAAGACGAGCACGCGCGCCGAGTTCGAGGAGGCCTACCGGGCGGCGCTCGCCGCCTCCGGACCGGTGCTCATCGACGCGCAGATCGTGTAGGCGACGCTGGGCGGCGAGGAGTCTCCCCGCCCACGGAAACCCGGAGCCTCGCGCGAGCGCCGCCCCGGATCAACCGGAAACGTACTTTCTCCACCCCAGTAGACGGCGATCGATCGCATCGTAGAGCACGGTCAGCAGATACCCCAGGATGCCCAGGAGGATCACCCCGGACCACATGTCCGTCAGGCGGAAGGTCTGCTTGGCCTCGAGCACGAAGTGGCCGATACCGCGCGTCGCACCGTAGAACTCGCTGCCGATCACGAGCACGAGGGCGATGGACAGGCTCAGTCGTATGCCGATGGATGCCTGTGGAAACATTCCCGGAAGTATGATCCGGAACAGGAAGTTGCCCGGGGTGATCCGGTACGATCGGCCGGTCTGCCGCACCTCGGGGGCGATCGCCTTGACTCCGTCGATGGTGTTGAGGAGGACGGGCCAGAAGGATCCGTAGGCGATCAGGACGATCTTCGATAGATCGCTGGTGCCCATCACCATGAGCAGCAGCGGGATGAGCGCGATGCTAGGGAGCGCCCGCAAGAACTGCAGGTAGGGATTCACGATGATCTCTGCCAGTGGGAGCAACGCGATGACGATGCCGAACACGAGACCGAGCAGGACGCCGAGCCCGAAGCCGATGAGGAGATTCGACATGCTCGGCAGGATGTCGGAGACGAAGCCCTCTCCGAGCCAGACGGTGACGAACCGTTCGAGGATCTTGCTCAGCGGTGGGAAGAAGGGGGAGGGGTTGTTCTCGCTGACCCACCACCACAGGCCTACGAGCCCGGCGGGCAGCCATGCTCCGATCAGGATGAGTCGGAGGTACCGGGTGGATGTCGTCCTGAGTGCGTTCATGACTTCGCCGCCTCTCCGTCGAGCTCGCGCCAGCTGAACAGCCGCCGTTCTGCTGAGATGAGGATGCCGTTGATGGCTACGCCCAAGAGTCCGATGACGATGACGACCGCGTAGGTCTCCGGGATCTTGCCGGCCTGCTGATACCAGGCGACGAGATATCCGAGGCCGGATGAGGTGGCGAGGAGCTCGGTGCCGATGGCGAGGAGCAGGCACAGCGTCGCCGAGAGCCGGACCGCTGTGGCGAAGCTGGGGCCGATTGCCGGAATCATGATGAAGAGGAGGCGCCGCCACAACGGCATGCGGTAGGAGCGTCCGGTCTCCAGAAGCTTCTTATCGACATTCGTCGTCGCGAAGTACGTCTGCAGGAGCACCGGCCACACGGCGGAGATGACGATGAGGGTGATCTCCATGCGCACATTCGGTCCCAGAAGCAGCAATCCGACGGGGATCAGGGCCAGGGGCGGGATCGTTCGCATGAAGTCGATCAGGAACTGCCCGGACCGATACGCGTTCCTGTGGGTCGAGAGCAGGAGACCGATCACCCCGCCGATGATCAGCGAGATCACGAGGCCGAGACCGGCCGCCGAGAGCGTGACCCCGAGATCGCGCCAGAAGACCGGATTCGTGGCGATGGTCTGGAAGGCTTGCAGCAATTCGGGCAGCGTGGGCATGAAACGCCGCAGATCCGGATCGGCGATCAGCAGCAGGGAATAGCCGCTCAGAACGGCGAGCAGCAGGGCGATCTGCACGACCAGGAGAAGGATCCGGGAGCCCTTCAGTCGGGCGAGGGCGCGCTCGTTCCACTTCACGCGCCGCAGGGAGAGAAGTTCCGGCTGCTGCGCTGTCATCGCCGGTGCGGATGGGGGAGTCGTCAATCGGCTCATATGCTCCACCGCTAGTCTCTCTGCAGCCTGGCGGCGCGGATGCTGCGAAGCACCTCGGCGCGGTAGGCGACGAATTCGGGACGCGACTTGGTGATCAGCTGATCTCTTTCCACGCCGAGGTCGATGTCGATGGTCTGTCGGATTGTGGCCGGAGTGCCCCCGAGGACCACGACGCGATCGGCGAGATAGATGGATTCGTCGATGTCGTGGGTCACCAGGAGGATCGTCATTCCGGTGCGTCGTTGAAGCTCGAGTATCAGGTCCTCGAGTTCAGCTCGAGTCTGGGCGTCGACCGAGGCGAAGGGCTCGTCCATGACGAGGACTTCGGGGTGATAGGCCAGTGCGCGAGCGATCGACACGCGCTGCTGCATCCCTCCCGAGAGCTGCGAGGGGTACGAGCGGGACGCATGCGCGAGGCCCACGGAGGCCAGTGCCTCTTCGGTGCGCCGCTTGATCTCGGCACCGCGGATGCCCTTGCCGCGAAGGGGGAGCTTGATGTTGTCCTCGACGCGAAGCCACGGCATGAGCGAGCGACTGTAGTCCTGGGACACGAGCGCTAGTCGCTCGGGCGGCTCGGAGATGGGGCTTCCGTCGAGGAGTGCGATTCCACTGGTCGGCAGCATCAGGCCCGAGATGCATCGGATGAGCGTCGTCTTACCCGCCCCGGAGGGGCCGACGATGCACACGAACTCCCCCGCGCGAACCGAAAGATTGAGGTCGGCCAGTACCGACTTCGCGGTGGGGCCCGAGCCGTAGGTCACCCCCAGCTCGTTCAGCCTCAGCACAGCATCCGCTGATGGGGGGAGGCCTGGTGCGGGCGTGGTCTGCGTGTGTGCCGTGTGCATTCGATCGCTCCATTGGGACGGGATTTCGCGGGTGATCTCGCCGGAGTGCGAGCGTGCGCTCGGCTCACTGCTCCTGTTGTCGCGGGGATGCAAAGGCTCCGAGGCGATCACCAAATTCATTGAGTAACTTACTCAATCACGATCTCTCCGCGATTGCAACACGTGGCTGGACCGCCCGCTTCTCGTGCTGTGGGAGTCGTTCCGGAGGACCCGACTCCCACCGCGTGGGCGATTGCGCGGTGCGCGAATGCATGATTCAATGAGTCACTCATTGAATCAGGAGAATGCTGTGCAGAGATCTGAAATATCCGACTGGGAACGCGTGAGCGGCTTCATGAAGACGGCACGGGAGACGGTGCCGCGGGATGTGAGCATCGAGGATTTCCGCAACGCGCTTCCGCGGGGAGAAGAGCCGCCGGCGGTGGCGCCCGGCCTCGAGTCGATCGATGACGTCATTCTCCCCGACGGTTTGCGGGTGCGCGTCTATCGGCCTCGCGGGCACGGGGGCCCGCTCCCCGTGCTGGTCTACATGCACGGCGGGGGTCACCTGCGGGGGACGCTCGCATCGGCTCATATCGTCTGCACGCGGCTCGCGATCCGCACGCCGAGCATCGTCGTCTCGGTGGACTATCGACTCGCGCCCGAGCATCCCTTTCCGGCCGCGCTGAACGATGCGCAGACCGCGCTCGAATGGGCCGCGGAGCATGCCACGATGCTCGGGGCGGCTCCGGGGGCCGTCGCGATCGGCGGAGACAGCGCCGGGGCCACACTGGCCACGGTCGTCGCGCGGAGGCTCCCGCAGCTCGTGAAGCTTCAAGTGCTGCTGTGCGGACTGTACAGCCTGGTCACGCGGATCGAGCTGACCGGCCGGAGCCCCCAGCTTCTCGACCGCGATCTGGAGCAGCATCGGCTCGATTGGATCGTCAGCCACTACATTCCTCAGGGGATCGATGCGGCAATACCCGATGCGAGCCCGCTTCTGGCCGAGAGCTTCGCGTCGATGCCCGAAGCCGTCATCATCACTTCGGAGCTCGACCCCTTCACCTCGCAGAATCGTGCCTATGCGACTGCCCTTGAGGGCGGAGGAACCCCGGTCACCTATCTGGAGTTCGCCGGTCTACCCCACGCGTTCACGAACTTCTCGCAGGTCTTCCCCGAAGCCGAGACGGCCGTCGAGGTCGCTGCGGCTGCGCTCCGGCGGGTAGTATCACGAGGGATTGAGCAATCGAAGTGAGGCGTAGCTTGCGCATTGGAAAGACGAGGGTCTCGGACCTCATCCTTGCTGAACTCCGTCGTCGCATCGCGGCGGGGGTGTGGACGGACGGAGAGCAGCTCCCCACTGAACGAGAGCTGGCGGCGGAATTCGAGGTCAGCCCGAATACCATTCGAGAAGCGATCCGAGCGCTGGGCGCTGCGGGCCTGGTCGAGGTTCGGCAGGGCAGCGGCGCCTTCGTGACACTGGCCACCTCGCAGATCATCGCAACCTCTCTCGGCACGCTGATGCAGCTGCGCAATGTCAGCCTGAACGACGTCCTGGCTCTCGACCGGTATCTGCACGCTCGAGTGGTGCATCTCGCGGTGCAGAACGCGGAGGAGGCGGACATCGAGCGACTTGAGGCGACCGTGGCCGACTCCTATGCCGGAAACGCCGCGCAGAATGCGGCGCAGGTGGGCGCGTTCTTGGAGGCGCTCACGGCCGCCGCGCACGATCCGCTGCTCGCGGGCATCTGCTGGGCGCTCGACCGCTCCGTCGTCGAGAGCGTCGCAGCGGTGTACGCGGACAATGCGGCGGCGCTCGAGCCGGAGCTGATCGCGATTCGGCGTATTCGCGTCGAGCTGGTGAACGCCATTCGCGCGCGCGATGAGGATCGTGCCCAGCAGGCCATCTCTGACTACTACGACGCATCCGAAGCCATCACGAGCAGCCGAGATGAGCTCAGCACGGTCCGTGTGAGCGACGAGCGTTGGAGTGAGATCCTGAACGATCTGGCGGCCGGCTATCGCCGGGCCCCCGGTTCCTAGACAGGGCGCGGGCACGTTCGCGGTGCTCTCCGCGGAGAGGTGCGGGGTCCTGAACGCCGAGTGCGGTGCGGCTCTGCGCTCGGCGTGCAGCGGGCGATCACGCGCGTCGGTGAGCGGCTCGGATCGGGGGAGTCTCCCGGCGCTCTCGCTGCGATCGTCCCGTGATCCGGAGAGCCCGGGATCCGCGGAATCGGGCGATTCGCCGGTGGCCGGCCGGTGCAGTCGGCGGTCGTGCGGCCGGGGATACGGCGCGGTGACCCGCTGTCCGCGAGACAGACAGGCCGAATCTTGCGACTGCCCATATTCTGTGATTCAATGAGTTACTCAATGACTTTCCGATCGGCTCTTCGGGCATCCGAAGCTCCGAAGGGCATTGCCAACCGTGTATAGCCGTGCGTATATCGACAGTTTCCGATATCTCAACGAGGAGAGAAGAATAGTGATCCAGCACAAGAAGGTGGCCTCGGCGATTGGTCTTCTGGCCGCCGCGGCACTCATGATGACCGCTTGCTCGAGCGGCGACACCGAGCCGCCGGCGTCAGGCGAGAGCGCGGAGGCGGTGGAGACCCTCCGCTTCGCGACCACTCCGCTGTTGGAGACGGCTGCGCTCTGGGTCGGAATCGATCAGGGATTCTTCGAAGAGGTCGGACTGAACGTCGTGGCCGAGAACAGCGGGGTCAACTCGGCGGCGGAGGGAGCGGCGCTGCTGGTCAGCGGCGAGTTCGACCTGGGGCTTTCAAATGTCGCCAATCTGGCCCAGGCGAGCGAGCAGGGCATTCAACTGAGCGTGGTGACGGGCTCCACGGTGGTCGGCGGTCCGGGTGATGCCACGATGAGTGTCGTCGCCCGTGTCGACGGGCCGACGGATCTGAAGGAGCTCGGCGCCGAGGGCGTGGTCGTCGGAGTGGCCGGTGCGAACAGCCCGACCCATGTGGCGCTGATGAACGCCATCGATGAAGCGGGCGGCGACTCCTCGCTGACGACGTTCCAGGCGGTGCCGATGAGCACGGGCGGTGAGATGATCGCGAACGGCAGCCTCACCGCATCGATCATCGTGCAGCCGTTCCTCGGCGGAACGCTGCAGAATCCGGAGCTGCAGGTCATCGGCTCGGCCAGTGAGTCGCTCCCGGAGCTCACGCCGCTCATGTCGGTGGTTGCGACTCCGAAGCTGATCGAGGAGCGGGCCGGCGCGCTCGAGAAGTTCCGGACGGCATGGAAGAAGGCGTCGGACTGGGCGAATGATCCGGCCAATCATGACGAGCTCGTCAGGATCGCGGCGGAGAACACTGGTCTCGACGAGGCCGTGCTCGCGCAGATCCCGTTCCCCGTCTACACGGCGACCATCTCGAAGGAATCCGTTCAGGCGGAGCTCGAGATGTTCAAGAAGTACGGTGCGCTCACTGAGGTCCCGGATCTCGGTGCGCTCCTCAGCGAAGGTGCGCTCGGATAGTCCATCCGAGAACTCGGCGGCGCTGAGAAGCCCGCGGCTGAACGCTTCAGAGGGGCCCATCACCGAGTGATGGGCCCCTCTGAAGCGTTTGTCGATCAGGGTCGAAGAGATCGAGTGCCTTGAGGCGGCGCCCCCCGCCCGCTACTTCAGGTACTCGAGCAGCTCGGCGGCGGCACCGATGTACCGGGCCGGGGTCAGCGCGAGCAGGCGCGCTTTCGCCTCCTCGCCGATCTCGAGCCCCTGGACGAACTCCACGAGCTCGGCCTGGCCGATCCGGCGCCCGCGCGTGAGCTCCTTGAGCGCCGCGTAGGGATCTGCGATGGTGGATCGCCCGGCCGCCACCTCGGCGCGGATCACCGTCTGGATCGCCTCGCCGAGCACCTCCCAATTGGCGTCGAGGTCGGCCGCGAGCACCTCGGGCGCCGCATCGATCTGGCCGAGGCCGCGCGTGATGTTGTCGAGCGCCAGCACCGAGTGCCCCAGGCCGACGCCGATATTGCGCTGCGCCGAGGAGTCGGTGAGGTCTCGCTGCCAGCGGCTGGTGACGAGGGTCGCGGCGAGCGAGTCGAGGATCGCGTTCGAGAGCTCGAGATTCGCCTCGGCGTTCTCGAAGCGGATCGGATTCACCTTGTGCGGCATCGTCGAGGAGCCGGTGGCACCGGCGACGGGGATCTGCCGGAAGTAGCCGATGGAGATGTAGCTCCAGACATCGGTGGCGAGATTGTGCAGGATCCGGTTGACATGCGCGATGCGCGTGTAGAGCTCGGCCTGCCAGTCGTGCGATTCGATCTGGGTGGTCAACGGGTTCCAGTCGAGGCCCAGGCCCTCCACGAACTCCCGCGAGATCGCGGCCCAGTCGGCGCCGGGGTCGGCGGCGAGATGCGCGGCGAAGGTGCCGGTGGCGCCGGAGAACTTGCCGAGGTACTCGATCTGCGAGATCTGCGCGACCTGGCGGCTCAGCCGGTACACGAAGACCGCCAGCTCCTTGCCGAGGGTGGTCGGCGTGGCCGGCTGCCCGTGGGTGCGACTCATCATCGGCAGCTCGCGGTACTGCTCGGCCTGGCGCGCGAGCTCCACGATCACGGCCTCGAGCTTCGGCAGCCACACCTCGTCGATCGCCTGCTTCACCGTGAGCGCGTAGGAGAGGTTGTTGATGTCTTCGCTGGTGCAGCAGACGTGGGTGAGCTCGGCGATGCGATCCAGACCCTGGCGGCCCAGCTGCTCGCGCACGAGATACTCGACGGCTTTCACATCGTGCTGGGTGGTCGCCTCGATCTCGGCGAGCCGGTCGATCTCGGGCTGTCCGAAGCCGGCGGCCCACTCGCGCAGGGTGCGCAGCTCGGCGTCCGCGAGCGGTGTCGCACCGAGCAGCGAATGCGAGGTCAGGTAGCCGAGCCACTCCACCTCGACGTGCACGCGGGCTCGATTGAGGCCGGCCTCGGAGAGGAAGTCGCCGAGCCCCTCTACCGCCGCGCGGTAGCGACCGTCGAGCGGGCTGATGGGTTGCGGGGGCAGCGAGGTCATGGGGTCTCCGTGCATTCGGGGGCGGATCGCGGGCGCGCGAGGCGCACCCGCCCATTCTCCCATGCCTCTGCCCGCAAGAGATCGCGAGACCGAGGACGTACCATGAGAAATACCATGTTGAATGGTAGTATCTATACCATGATCGCTACCATCGACAAGGCCGGGCGTCTAGTGATCCCGAAGCCGCTGCGGGATGCCATGGGCCTGAAGCCGGGCGTGCCGTTGGATGTCACCTTCGTCGACGGCAGGATCGAGATCGAGTACGCACCGGTCGAGGCGTGGGTGCGTATTGCCGAAGACGGTTTTCCCATCATCGAAACCGCCGATGACACCCCGATTGACTTCGACACTCGAGAGGTACGGGAGGAGATGTACCGTGAGCGGGAAGAACGTTGGCTGTGACTCGAGCGTGCTGATCCCTGCGCTTTCGAGAAAGCACGGTGAACACGCGCGTTGTCGCCCCCACCTCTCCCGGATCGGGGTGCTGCCGGCGCATGTACTGCTCGAGACGTTCTCCTGGTTGACAGGCATGTCGGGAGGCGGCCCGATCAACCCGCGCGAAGCGCACAGAACGCTTCTGGGATTGAACATGGCAGTGGTGCAGTTGCCACCCGGGCAGTATCTGCGCTTGCTCGAGCAGTTCGGGGCGGCGGGCCGATCAGGCGCGGCGGTCTACGACGCGCAGATTGCGGCGACGGCGAGGCATCACGGCCTTACGCTGCTCTCGCGGGATCGACGCGCCGCTGCCGTGTACGATCTCCTCGGCGTCGACTACGAGCTCGTCTGAGTGCTCTAGTGGTGCGATCGGGCGGCCTCGGCTACCGGCTCCGGCTACCGGCTTCGTCCCAGCTCATCGAGCAGCACCATGCAGCTGCGCTCGACCTGTTCGAGCACTCGGGTGAAGGCGCGCTCGTCCGAGTAGTAGGGATCGAAGACATCGGGATCGGCGGGCCGTTCGGGATCGAAGACCGTGAGCAGCCGGACGCGGGCGGGATCGGCCCCGCGCTCGCGCATGATCCGCTCGTGCCCGCGATCCAACGCGATGAGCAGTTCGTTCGCCGCGAGATCGGCGTCGGAGAGCTGCGCGGCGCGGTGCGCGCTGCCGTCGTAGCCGGCGGCCGCGAGGGCTGCGACGGTGCGCGGATCCGCGCCGTCGCCGACGTGGAAGCCGTGCGTGCCGCGCGAGGTGACGGCGAAGCGCTCGGCGAGACCGGCCTCTTCCACGAGAGAACGGAAGACCACTTCTGACGCAGTGGCGTCAGCTCGAAATGCAGGTCGACGCGATGCGTCGCCCTTGCAGCATTTCGGGCATCGGAGAGCGGCAGATGTTCCCCGTGCAGACGAAGCTGATCCGGAGAATGTCGGTGCCGCTCACGCGCTCAGCGATCCTTCCGCCTATTGGTGCCGAGGAGCGCGTTCAGAATGCCGGCGAGGATCGAGAGGACGAGGGCCGCGAGCACACCCCACCAGAAGCCGCCGATGGCCAGGCCGAAACCGGCAAGACCCGAGAGCCAGGCGACGATCCAGAGCAGGAACCCGTTGACGATGAGGGCGAAGAGACCGAGGGTGAGGATGTAGAGCGGGATCGAGACGATGCGGACGACTCTGCCGAGCGTGCCGTTGACGAGGCCGAAGACCAGGGCCACGAGCAGCAGTGTGATCAGGTAGCTGTAGTCGTCGGTGGAGATTGGCACGATCCAGACCCCGTGATCGCCGCTACCGCCGACGATGAGCGTGGTGAGCCACAGGGCGAAGGCGTTGACCAGAACGCGGATGACGGTTCTCATGGTCCCAGTCTCGCATCCGGGACCGTGCTTTCGTAAAAACCTGCCCGATTCGATTGATCGATCCCGCACAGACGTCGCTGCCGGCAGGCGACCGTACCCTCAGCCCTGCCTGAAGGAGCGCATCACATCGACCGCCGAGTTCGGTGTGCCGCTGGAGGCGCCGAACTGATCCGCTTCGAGGTGCGCGGCGTGGGTCAGCTGCGCCTCCCGCCCCAGCACGTACCAGATGCCGAGTGCGGGGCGGTCCGCCGTGTTCACGAAGAGGTGCGGGCGCCGGGAGTCGAAGGCCATCGAGTCTCCCTCGTGCAGCACGATCTCCTCGCCTTCGAGGCGCACCCTCAGCTCCCCGCTCACCAGCACCAGGTGCTCGTAGCCGAGATGCTCCATCAGGCGTCCCTCCACGGAGCTCGACGCCCCGGGCTGGTAGGTGACCCGCAGCGCCTCGGCGTCCTGCCCGGGCAGCACGGCGAGGCGCTCCCAGCGCACCCCGTGCTCCATCTCGATCACCGGGGTGTCAGCAGCGGTCTGCACGACGGTGTCGCCGTTGGGCTCGGCGTCCGCCCGGCCCGCGATACCGCTGTCCGGGGCGTCGGCGGCCGTGATCCCGAGCATCGCATCGACTGAGATGCCGAGCTGCTGTACAAGCGCATAGAGCGTATCGACCGAGGGATTCGTCTTCCCGTTCTCGATCTGCGAGAGCAGGCTCGGCGACACCCCGATGGCGGCGGCCACGCTGCGCAGGCTCACGCCCTTCGCGTTCCGAGCCGCGCGCAGCCGCTCCCCGAGCAAGATCTGATCCACGCAGCCGAGTCTAGCGGCCCCACGGGTGACGTCTCGGGTACCGAGCCGTGATCGTGCGCGCGGCCGGTGTGCAATTCGCCACACTCCTTCCGCATGGCCCGGTCGCTCCACCTAGCGTTAAGCACCAGTCAACGAAGCCGCTCACGAAAGGCACTGTCGCCATGTCGCAATCCGCCCCCAAACAGGTCGTTCTCGGGCTCTTCGAGTGGACGGAACCCACAATGGGCGGCCTCTGGGCTCACCCGGACAATCAGAGCCATCGCCTGGCCGATCCGGCCTACTGGGTCGAGCTCGCGCAGACACTGGAGGAGGGGAAGGTCGACTTCCTCTTCCTCGCCGACAGTTACGGCTACACCGACGTGGGCGGTGAGCGGCCGGCGATCGCCTCCACGGACGCTCTGGATCTGCCGAGGGTAGACCCCGGCTATGTGCTCGCGATCATCTCGCAGGCCACTTCCAAGCTCGGTTTCGGTATGACCGGCTCGACGACCTTCGAGCCCCCCTTCTCGCTCGCCCGACGACTGGGCACCCTCGATCTCTTCACGCAGGGCCGCATGGGTTGGAACGTCGTCACCTCGGGCTTCGCGAAGTCGGCCGCCGACAACTTCGGCCAGGCGCTCACCCCGCACACGCAGCGCTACGCCGCCGCGGAGGAGCACGTCACGATCGTCGCGAAGCTGCTCGAAGACTGCTGGGAGGACGACGCGATCGTGCTCGATCGCGAGAACGGGGTGTTCGCCGACCCCGCCAAGGTGCACCGGGTCAAGGTCGAGGGAGAGTTCTTCAGCACCGACGGCTACGGCCTCACGCCGCCCTCGATCCAGAGGACGCCGGTGCTCTTTCAGGCCGGCAGCTCCACCGACGGTCGGGCCTTCGCCGCGAAATATGCGGAGGCGATCTTCCTGCAGGGCTCCACCGATGAGATGCTCGCAAGGCATATCGAGGACATCGAGGCCCAGTCGATCGCCCATGGTCGGGCGCCCGGATCGATCCGCTACATCGTCGGTCTCTCGGTCGTGCTCGGAGAGACCACGGAAGAGGCGCAGGCGACGCACGAGGAATACGTCTCCTACAACTCCGTGGAGGCGGCGATCGCCGGATTCGCCCAGTTCACCGGCATCGATCTCAGCCGCTTTGACCCCGACATGTCGATGGCCGATGTGCAGACCGAGCTCGGGCAGAGCCAACTGAACCGTCATTTCCACGGTGACAGGATTCCCACGGTCCGCGACATCATCGAGGGACATCGGGTCACGATGGGAGCCCGAGGCCTCCACGCGATCGGCACCGTCGACGAAGTCGTGGATCGGATGGTCCATCTCGTAGACACAACAGGGGTGGACGGCTTCCTCATCGAGCCCTACCTGCGCCCGGGCACCGCTCTCGACCTGACGCAGCGGATCATTCCCGAACTGCGCCGCCGGGGACGCTTCCGCAGCGAGTACGAAGAGACCACCCTGCGTGAGCGCCTCTTCGGATCCGGGCACACGCGCCTGCCCGCCGATCACCCGGTGAAGCGTAGCGCCGGAATCACGCGAGGAGCATCGCGGTGACCGCGTTCACGACGGCGTATTCGAGCGCGGTGCGCGGTGCCGCAGCCCGACTCGAGGTGCGAGACCTCTCGAAGACCTTCGCGGGTGTCACGGTGCTCGAGGACGCCTACCTGACCCTCGCACCCGGGGAGATCCACGCGCTCGTCGGACAGAACGGCTCGGGCAAGTCGACGCTGATCAAGCTCATCTCGGGCGTCTACAGCTCGGATCCCGGTGGCGAGATATTGCTCGACGGCGAGAGGATCGGCCCACCGATCGATGCGAAGGCGCTGCACGGCCAGGGGCTCTCCTTCGTGCACCAGGATCTCGGGCTCATCCCCGACCTCACGGTTCGCGAGAACGTGCGCGTCGGCCGCCACGCGGTGAACCGCCTGACCCGGCGGATCAACGCGCGTAAGGACGCGGAAGCGGTGCGTGCCACTTTGGACGCTCTTGGCATCCACGACATCGATCCCTCGATGAGGGTGGCAGCGCTTCCTCCGAGCGGACGGGTCGCCGTCGCGATCGCCCGGGCGCTGCAGGATCGCCAGCCCGGCACCGGGGTCGTCGTGTTCGACGAGTCCTCCCGCGCCATCCCTCACGACGCGCTCCCGGGGTTCTATCGCCTGATCCGGCTCCTCGCGGAGCAGGGCACTTCGGTGCTCATCGTGAGCCACGACCTCAAGGAGGTGCTTGAGATCGCCGATCGGGCGACAGCGCTGCGCAATGGGCGCGTCGTCGAGATGGGGGTGCCGACGAGCGGGCTCGACGAGGCCGCGCTGACCAGTCTCGTGCTGGGACGGGCGGCGGATCTCGGCGACATCATGCAGCAAGTGCCCGCGACCCCTCGTGACGAGACGGTGCAGCTCGCGGGCGTTGCCGGCGGCCGTGTAGTCGGCGTCGATGCCGCCATCCGGAGGGGAGAGGTGGTCGGCTTCACGGGGACGGTCGACTCGGGGCTCTCGGATCTCGGCCCGCTCCTGGGGGGCGACCTCCGCGGTTCGGGTACGGTGCGTCTGCCGAAGCGCTCCCTCGATCTCGCCCGCTCCAAGACGATCGACCTGCTCTCCGCGGGTGTCGCCTTCATCCCGGCCGATCGGCACGGAAAGGGACTCGCTCTGGAGCTCTCGGTCGAGGAGAACGCGACGCTTCCGCACATCCGCACCCGCGGCAAGCCCTGGTGGACGGGTGCCCGGTGGCAGCGCGAGGAGACGGAGTCGATCATCGACCGCTTCGACATCCGCCCCCGGAGCCGTAGGATCCCCATCGCCTCGATGTCTGGCGGTAACCAGCAGAAGGTGCTGCTCGGCAAATGGCTGCTGGGCGACCCCGCCCTGCTCGTGCTCGACGACCCGACCCAGGCGGTCGACGTCGGGGCGCGCCACGCGATCCTGGCCGCGAGTCGGCAGGCGGCGGCCGACGGCTCTGCCGTCGTCGTCTGCTCCGCCGAGGTCGACGACCTCGCCGCCATCTGCGACCGGGTGCTGATCCTCGAGAACGGCGTCGTCGCACGCGAGGTGCAGAGGCCTTTCAACGCCGACTCTCTGCTCGCCGCGATTTTCGAGGAGGGCGATGCGGCGGTGACCCCGTCGGGTGCCGCCGCCCCCTCAGCCCCGACCACCTCCAGCTCGACATCTCCCAGTGAGGCCTGACCCATGAACACGAAAACCAAGACCCAAGCCGTGACCTCGGATACGATCGCGGCTCGTATTCCCGCGCAGCCGCGCTCGAACTCCTGGACCCGCTCCGGATCCTATGTGCTGCAGCGGTACGGCCTCGTGATCCTGTGGGTGCTGATGATCGTCCTCTTCGCGGTGCTCCTGCCGAGCGGCCTGGATCTCGGGCAGGCGGGGCGCGCAGTGCTCGGCCAGCAGACCCCGGTCGTCTTCCTCGGCCTCGCCACGGTGATCACGCTCGCCGTCGGAGAGTTCGACCTCTCCTTCGCCTGGGTCTACGGCCTGGCCGGCACGCTGTTCTCAGCACTCGTTGTGCTGTACGAGTGGCCCGTGCTGGTGGCCGCCCTGGCCGCCCTCCTCGCCGCGCTGGTCATCGGGCTGCTCAACGCCGTCTTCGTCGTACTCATCGGGGTCAACTCCATCGTCGTGACCCTCGGTACCGGCAGCCTTGCGTTCGGCATCGCCCTGCTGGTCTCGAACCAGGCGAATGTCTCGGGCCTCGATCCGGCGCTCGCGCAGCTCTCCGTGGCGCCGTTCCTCGGCCTTCCGGCGGTCTTCTGGTACGGGGTGATCCTCGTCGCGATCGTAGCCTACGTCATGAGCGCGACTCCGCTCGGCCGGGCCATGCTGTTCGTTGGCGCGAACCGCAATGTGGCGCGACTCGCGGGCATCCCGGTGACGCGCGTGCGCTTCAGCGCATACCTCGTATCCGCCCTGCTCTGCGGCCTCATCGGCATCATCCTCGCCTGCGGCATCGGCGGCTTCCAGGTCTCCACCTCACAGGTGCAGATGCTGCCGGTGTTCGCGGCCGTCTTCCTCGGTACGGTCGCCGTCGTACCCGGTCGGTTCAACCCGGTCGGCATGATCATCGCCGCGTATTTCCTGCTCACCGGTGTCTTCGGACTCCAGCTGCTCGGAGCGACCGGCTGGGTGACAAACGTCTTCTACGGTGCGGTGCTCGTCGCAGCGGTCACCATCTCTCTGCTGCTGCAGCGCAGATCGCGCGGATAGCCAGCGCCTCCCCGTCCCCCAATCCCCCCCCACAATGAACGGAGAAATCCAGATGAAGAAGAGAATACGGTTCGCACTGGGCAGTGCCGCCCTCGTCGCGGCCCTCATCACCGCGGGTTGCGCTGGTGGCGCATCCGGCGGTGACTCGACCGACGCACCGGTGAGCGATTCCGCGGCCACTGAGGCGGCCGCAGCGCAGGCAGTCGTGGATCAGGCGATGCAGCCGGTGGCGGAGTTCACCGCGCCCGGCCCCGCCTTCGATACTTCCCAGGTCCAGGGCGGCACGGTCTATTACGTTGTTCCCGCGCTCGAGGCCGCTGTCTTCCAGACCTATGCCGAAGAGTTCACCGAGGCCCTCGAGCCCTTCGGCCTCACGCTGCAGCAGTGCGGCACCAATGGCGGAAGCCCCGACGGCATCGCCAACTGCCTGCAGCAGGCGGTCGATGCGAACGCGAGCGCGGTCATCGCCATGGTGATCCCCTACGTGCTCTCACCGACCATGTTCGACAACCTCGCCGCGGCCGGCATCCCGGTGCTCTACGGGCTGACCGGGTCCGACGGCGAAGGGGCGCCCGAGCAGGTCGCCTACTTCTCCCCGAACTTCTTCGAGCTGCAGGCGTGGAATGCGCAGTTCGTGATCGCCGACTCGGGCGCAACCGGGGACGTGCTGGTGGTCGAGGAGACGGACAACCCGGCGGTGCAGGCCTGGACCCTGGAGGGTGCGCTCCCGGCATACGAGAACGGTTGCACCGACTGCAACGTCAGGAGGATCAGCAGCTCGACGTCCCAGCTCGACAAGCTGACGACCGATGTCACCGCAGCGCTCGTCGCCAACCCTGAGATCGGCTACGTGCAGTCGCCCTCCGCGACCTATGTCGCCGCGATCATCGCGGGGATCCAGGGCGCAGGCAAGTCGTCGAGCGACGTGCAGGTCCTCTCGATGGACGCGAATGTGGCGGAGATCACCCAGCTGCAGCAGGGCCAGTGGCTCGGCAGCGTCGTCGGCACCGACTTCGGCGCGAGCGCCTGGTATATGACCGATCAGGTCCTCCGCATGCTCGCCGGCGAGCCCTCGCTGCGGAACATCGAGTTCCCGTACCAGCGCATGTTCACCCGCGACAATGTGAGCGATCTGCAGGCGACGGAGGCGGCGTGGAAGAGCGGTGAGTGGTTCGGCTCGACTGACTACCGCGAGGGCTTCCTCGAGCTCTGGGGCAAGTAGCCGCAGGCTTCGCCCGACCATCCGCGCAGTGCCTCGGGACCAGTTTCCGGGGCACTGCGCGTTGCGGTATTCGAGAGTCCTGATTTGAGGAGAGTTTCATGGGTGAGTCCGAAGAGCTGAACAAGAGTGTGGTGGCCCGTCATTTCGAGATGGTCTACGGAGACGGCTCAGACCTGAGCCCGATCGATCGAGATATCGCCGAGGACTACGTACAGCACAACCCGCTCGCGGGCCAGGGACGCGAGGGGGTACGGAGGTTCTTCACGGAGGTGCTGCCGCTTCCCCTTACGGGCGAGCTCGACTCGAGTGGAACGAGAGAGGTCAATCTCATAGCGGATCGAGACTTCGTCGTGCGCCAGGAGATCCGCGAGAACGGCATGCTCATCGACGTCTTCCGGTTGAAGGACGGGCTGCTCGTCGAGCACTGGGACGCCTTCCGGCCGAATCCCGGGTTCGCCCGGCCGCCGGGCTTCTGACGGCACTGACTCACGAATCGGAGGACTGTATGGAAGAGCGCTCAGCGGATTTGGCGAAGGCTGGGAGTTTCGAGCAGGACAAGCGCGTAGTGGAGGGGCTGTTCGAGGTCATTCACGGCCGCGCGAATCTGTCACGACTCGACGGCATCGTCGCGGAGGACTACGTGCAGCACAATCCCTATATCGCGCAGGGGCGCGAGGGGCTGCGGGAGTTCTTCGCGCGCGTCCTTTCCCTGCCGGAGGAGGAGCGGCTCGACCCGTCGAAGACGATCGAGGTCCGGCTGGTCTCGGAGGGCGGCTTCGTGCTGCGGCACGAGGTGCGCGAGGACGGGGTGCTCTTCGACCTTTTCAGGGTACGGGAAGGCCTGCTGGTCGAGCACTGGGATGCCTTCAGACCGGCCCCGGGGGCCGCACCGATCTTTGGTCTGTGACTCGGGCGCGGGCGTTCTTGGCCGCCGGTACCGGCTCAGAAACCGGGAGCCGGCCGTGACCTTCGGCGGAGCGCCAGGCGTCCCAGTGTTCGACCAGCACGCCGCCTGAGACCCGCCAGATGTCTACGAGCATGCCGTTCTCGCGCATGGTGACGCACGACGAAGTCGCCCTCTGCGATGAGGTTCACCTGCAGATCGCCTGTGGGATCGAGTTCGTCGCCGAGGAACTGCTCGAGGTTCGCGAAGAACTCGCGCACCCCTGTCCTGCCCTGCCCCGCCTGAGGGTTGTGCTGCACGTAGTCCTCCGCGACCAGCTCGTCGAGGGCGTGGTTGCCTCGAACCGGCACCTCCTCGACGAATCGTTCGACGATCCGCCTGTTCGCTTCGGTGTTCTTGGTCACGGTTGCTCCTCAGAGCTGTCGGGTGCGAGGGATTCTGACGCTGAATCGGGCGCCCGGGAGAGATGGTGCGGGCTCAGCGGTCCCGGTTCTTCGCCGGGTAGTCGGCGGCCAGGCGCGAGTTGCCGGCGCCGAAGAGGCGCTCGCGGAAGGTGCCCTCTTCGTACTCGTGGCGGAAGCGGCCGCGGCGGCGCAGCTCGGGGATGATGACATCGGCGAGTTCATGCGCGTCCTGGGGAAGCACGTAGGGCTCGATCAGGAAACCGTCGAAGCCTACTTCGTCGGCGAGCTGCTCGAGGCGGTCGACGACCTCCTCGACGGTGCCGATCGCGTGGAAGCCGCGGGCGCCCATGTGCACGCGGTGGCCGTCGATGATGTCCTGCACGGTCGCGTTCGGGTTCGCGTGCAGGTAGCGCTCGACCTGGCTGAACATCTGCCCCTTGCCGCGCAGCTCGGTGAGCGGGGTATCGAGGTCGTAGTCCGCCAGGTTCAGCCCGGTGAAGTTGGCGTAACTGGCGATGGCAGCTTCGACGGTGTTCATCGAGACGAGATCGGCGTGCTTCTGCCGCGCAGCCTCCGTCGTCTCGCCGATGACGATCGACACGCCGGTCATGTAGCGGAGGTGATCCGGGTTGCGGCCCGCTGCGGCCGCGGCCTCCCGGTAGGACTGAATCGTGCGCTTGGCGGCCTCGTCGGTGGTGCCGAGGATGAACGCCACCTCGGTCCACTGCGAGCCGAAGGCGACACCGGCCGGAGAGCTGCCCGCCTGCAGCAGAACGGGCATCCGCTGCGCGGACGGCGGTGTGTTGTTCACGCCGTGGGCCCGGTAGTACTTGCCCTCGAAGTCGATCTGGTGGATCTTCGACGGGTCTGCGAAGACGCCGTTCTCACGATCGAGTACGAGGGCGTCGTCCTCCCACGACTCCTCGAGCATGCCGTAGACGATGTTCAGATGCTCGTCGGCCATGACGTAGCGCTCGTCGTGGTCGACCACGGGCACGCCGAAGGCGTTGGCCGCCGACTCCTGCCAGGAGGAGGTGACGATGTTCCAGCCGAATCGCCCATTCGTGACGTGGTCGAGGGTCGAGATGCGACGGGCGAAGGAGAACGGCGGTTCGAAGGTGGTGGTACCGGTCATGACAAAGCCGAGGTGCTTCGTGCGGTGCGCGATCGCGGCGATCATGATGCCCGGATCGACGCGGGGCAGATCCAGGCAGTCCCTGGATGACACGTCCGGGCGCTTCCCGTCGATCAGCGTGTAGCCGTAGCCGTCGCCGAAGAAGAAGAAATCGGCCTTGCCGCGCTCGAGCGCCTCGGCGATCTCGCCCCAGAAGTCCGGGTCCCCAATGCGCTCGCTCTGGTTGCCGGGATAGGCCCACTGGCCGCCGTGCATCGGCTCGGGAAGCATGAAAAGACCGAGGTGGAGCTGCTTCTTGGGTGTCGAGGTGGTCATGGCTGCGCTGCCTTTCCGTTCGGATGAGACTCGGGGTGGTTCCTCCCAGCCTGCGAAGCCCGGGCTTCGCCTCCAAGTCGCTGTGGGATATTGCACAGGCGATCGCGGCCCAAGATCAGGTGTCGCGGAACGCCCGCTGCGTGAGCTGATCCTCGTCGCGGATGAGGATCTCGGTACCGTCGCGCAGGATCCAGCCCTGTTTGGTGAAGCTGCTCAGGGCCTGGTTGACGCTCTCCCGAGAGGCGCGGACGTGCAGCGCAAGCTCCTCCTGGTTCAGCGCGAGGTTGACGCGAAGCCCCTCGGGAGTACGACGCCCTGCGCGTTCGGCCGCGCGCATGATCGCCCTGGCGACCCGCGTTCCGACGTCGAGCCCGAAGATGTCGTGGATCGCGTCGTTCTGGCGCTGGGATCGCGCTATCAGCAGCCGAATGAAGCTCATCGACGCCTCCGTGTGCGCCTGCAGCCATTCGATCATCGACTCGGTCGACAGACTGAGGAACTCGGCCGGCCCCAGCGTGACCGCGCTCGTCGGCTGCGGGAGGTGCTCGAAGATGTTGAGGCTGCCGAGCAGCTCCCCGGGCCCGGCGATGATGAGGATGTTCTCGCGCCCGTGCTCGCCCAGCCGGGTGATCTTCACCCGTCCGGAGATGACCAGGTGCACGCGGGCCGGGTCGCCGGCGCGGAACACCGTCTCGTGCGGGGCAAGGCGTGTGAAGTCTGCGCGCGAGAGGAAGTCCCGCACCACGGGCTCGGACAGGCCCTGAAGCAGGGGCGACTGCAGAACGCTCGGGTTCTGGGCGGCCGACCGCATCGCCTCGGAGGGATTCATACCCTCATGCTACGTGAGCGTGAGCGCCCCATTTCGTCGAACGGCAGTCTCCGGAGCCTGGGACAGCGCCGACTATGCAATACTCCACATTCCATTCACGGGTGACGCTGCGGCTCCGCACAATGATCTGACGGTAACCCAGCTCACGGAAGGCCTGTGCAACCCATGCGGTTCTCGATCTATCTCAACCCACAAACCACCGGTGCCCACGAAGACGTGGAGATCATCCAGACGGTCACGCGTCAGGCGGTGGAGGCGACCGAAGCCGGGTTCGCCGGCGTGACGCTCACCGAGCATCACTTCTCGAACTACAACACCTACGGCAACCCGTTCCAGTTCGCCTCGTACCTGTACCCGCTGGTGCCGAAGGGGACCCTGTTCTCGCTGTCGTGCGCGGTGCCGCCGCTATGGAATCCGATGCGGCTGGCGCAGAGCATCAACCTGCTCGACATCCTCACGGAGGGCAACGCCATCACCGGTTTCGCGCCTGGAGGCTCCCCTCTGGAATACTCGGGCGTCGGTCGCGATCCCGCGATCCGCCAGGAGGAGAACGCGAAGACGATCGAGATCGTCGAGCAGGTGCTGGCGAAGAGTCCGGAAGACGAGCCCTATGAGTGGGAGACCGCCGTCGAGCACGGGGTCGTGCACACCCGGATGATGCCCGGCCCCTTCACCCCGGGAGGCCAGAAGTTCGCGCGCGCCACCCAGTCCAACGAGGGCGCCGAGCAGACCGGCCGCAAGGGCTGGTACCTCTTCACCGGCCGCGAGGAGCCGGAGGCGTTCGGCGAGCGTTTCCGGGTATACGAGGAGGGGCTGCGACAGAGCGGACTCGACGAGGGGAGCATCGAGCACCGACTCGACTGGAGCTTCGTGCAGAAGCAGGTGTACCTCGCCGAGACGACCGAGCAGGCGCTCGCCGAGATCCACCCGATCCTCGACCGCCTCGCCGACAACCAGAAGCGCGCCTTCAAGCCGGTGAGCGGCGTGGCAGGTGCTGAGAACATGCAGACCGTGCTGCGGGTGAGCGCAACCGACCACGAGGCCTTCATCCGCGAGGCGCTCATCGTGGGAGATCCCGACACCGTTGCGGAGGAGATCCGCAAGTACGAGGCCCTCGGCATCAGACATCTCTCGCTGGTGTTCAACTGGGGCTTCATGGGCGCGGAGAAGTCCGACCGCTCGCTGCGGCTCTTCATCGACCGGGTGCTGCCCCAGTTCGCCGCGACCCAGGCGCGCGAGTCGGTCGAGGCGAGCCGATGAGCGAGGAGTATCGGCCCTCCGTGACACTGCCCGACACCCTCGTCGGGCGCTTCCTTCCGGAGGGTGCCCGCGAGCAGCAGTACACGGAGGAGGAGCAGGCGAACATCGAGCACGTCATCGCGCTTCGCTTCGCTTCGATCGAGGATCGGCCGACGTTCAGTCACGCCACCGGTGAACCCCCGCACCGCTTCGGCCTGCAGATCCTCACCGATCGCGCGATCGCGCAGGGAAAACCCGGCAGGCTCGTCGATGCGCTGAGCGAGCGCACGGACGAGTTCATCGACATCGTCGCAAAGGGAGATCGCGTGTGGATCGCGTTCGAGGTGAGCGGCACTCACACCGCGCCGCTCTGGGGCATTCCGCCGACGGGCAAGCGCGTCTCCTTCCTCGAATTCGGTGTGTACCGCTTGACCGACGGCAAGATCGCCGAGGCCTACTACTTCGGCGACGAGCTCGCGGTCTACGAACAGGTGCGCGGCGAGGTCGAGATCTAGAGAGGCGGTTCTCATGCCGGGAGGCCCGCAAGACGAGGCGAGGGAACGGATTCTCGC
Organism: Leucobacter sp.; assembly: GCA_048516985.1. Classification (GTDB taxonomy): domain Bacteria; phylum Actinomycetota; class Actinomycetes; order Actinomycetales; family Microbacteriaceae; genus Leucobacter. The sequence continues at coordinate 553,073 of CP183188.1, forward strand.
CACGGAGCACGATCCTCAGCGACGGATCCTCGTAACCGGGGCTCACGTTGTGACGATGGGACCTCAGGGGATCGTCGAGGGCGATCTGCTGATCCGCGGTTCGCGCATCGAGGCGATCGGCCCAGGCCTCGCCGAGTCGGTTCGCGACGCGATCCGCGTCGACGCCTCCGGCCGCATCGTGATCCCCGGCCTCGTCGACTCGCACATCCACGCCTGGGAGGGGCAGCTGCGGGGCATCGCGCCTGACGCCCGGCAGCGCAACTACATCGCGGTGACGCACGCGGGTACGGCCCCTCAGTACACGCCCGAGGACATCGCGATCGGCCAGCGGCTCTCCGCTGCGCAAGCGATCAACGCCGGCACGACGACGATCGTCGACAACTTCCACAACGGGCGCACCCGGGCGCACTCGGAGGCGGCGATCGAGGCGCTCATCGGTTCGGGCGTGCGGGCCGTGCACGCCGCCGGCGGCGGGCAAGCCGGGGTGCACGATCATCAGCTCCCCGCGGATCTGCCCCGCCTGCGCGATGAGTTCGGTCTCGACGGTGGCGGTCTTGTAACGCTCCGCATGTACGACGCCACGCCGTCGCTCGACTCGTGGCGCTTCGCCGACGAGCACGGCTTCGACCTCTGCCTCGAGTTGGGGCCCTGGACGAGAAGCATCGAAGAGCTCGCACGCAGCGGCTTGATGCGCCCGGGCCACACCTACAACCACTGCGTCGGGATCACGGACGAGGTGTGGCGGGCCATCGCCGACAGCGGCGCCGCGGTGAATCTCTGCCCGCGCTCGGACTCGCAGTTCGGCATCGGCGCCTTCGCGCCGGCACTCGAGCCGCGCCGGCACGGGATGCAGGAGGGCATCAGCTCGGACAACGAAGTCAGCTACGCGCACGATCTCTTCGCCGAGATGCGCACCCTGATCACGATCCAGCGGGGCTTGGCGCTCGCCGCAGAGGCGGCGGGCGATTCGAAGCCTTCACCCCTCTACGGGCCGACCGAGGCGCTGCGCGCGGCGACGGTCGGCGGTGCGCTGAACGCGGGCATGCTCGATGACCTCGGCACACTCGAGGTCGGCAAGCGTGCCGACCTCGTGATCCTGAGCCTGGATGAGGTGACGAGCCGACTCTGGGGTTCGATCGTGGGTACGGTCGTGAACACACTCGGTATCGCGGCGGTCGATACCGTCTTTATCGACGGCCGATTGCGGAAGTGGGCGGGGCGTCTCGTCGGCGTGGACTACGAGGCGCTGGCCCGCGAGGGGGAGCGCTCACGGGACCGGCTGCTCGCCGCCATCGGCATCGACACCGACGAGGTGCGCGCCGGGGTGATGCGCGTGCCCGATGAGCGCGGCGCGGACGACACGATGCGGGCCCACCTCAATCATCGCGATTGAGTGTCGGTCCGCCGAAAGCGAGGGCCCCGGACCGGGAAGGTCCGAGGCCCTCGCTCGTGAACGGGCGGCTCGTCAGGCTTCGGGCAGCGTCCCGCCGATGAGTACGAAGGCCAGCACTGCCGACTCCTCGGACCGGTTCGACCAGGCGTGGCGGGTGCCGCGCTGGATCAGCACGTCGCCGGTGCGCAAGAGGGTCTCCTCCTCATCCATCACGGCCCAGATCTCGCCTTTGACGACGATGGCGTAGTCGATCGAGCTGGTCGTATGGAAGGCGAGGGGCACGAGCTCATTGCCCTCCTCGTCGAAGCGCCAGTCCCCGTCCGGCGGCAGCTCGAGGAAGCGGAACACGCTGCCGGTCTCGCTCGGGCCGACGGAGAGCGGGCGATCCGTCACCCATGGGTCTCGTAGCGGGGAATGATTGTCGGCCGGCGCCTCCTCCGTGCGCCAGATGTTCGTGATCACGTAGCCGGGGGAACGGTGCCCGACGTTGCGGTGCGGATTCTCCTCGTCCCACTCGATCACGGACTTGCCATCGGCATTCACGCCGGTCACGACGCGGCGCACCCGCGTGGTCCACTCGCCGGGTTCGACGCCTTCGCTGAATGGGTTGTAGTCGGTCATGTTCTGTTCCTTACTGCTGAGACGGGGTACTCGGGATCACCGGCAGCAGCAGGTGCGAGGGGTGCTCGGTGTCGTGATGGATCGAGTGCACGGTCGTGCGGTGGCTGCCTACGTGGTAGGGCACGTACTCGGCGTTGGTCGCGCCCGCGACACCGGTCGGCTGGTCCAGACTGTAGATGTCGAGCGCGATGCGGTGGCCCGCCTTGAAGAGATTCGCTGTCGCCAGGATCTCGATGTCGTACTCGACGATCTCGCCGGGGGTGACGGGCTGCCGCGCTGAGCGGGTGAGCCTGTGGAACGGCTTATGCGGAGTGCTGCGCTCCTCGTCGAGGGCGCGGTTCGAGGCCTTGAGCCAGCCGCGGGTCAGCTCGATCTCCGGCAGGTTCTCCGGCACCTCGCGCTCGCCGTCGCGCACGGTCTGCACGGACGGATCCGGCCCGACATCGGAGAGCACGGCGATCCAGTTCGTGTCGGTCTGATCGATCGACGCGAACAGCTTGAGCGCCGCGGGTCCGACGATCTTGAGGTCCTCTGGCAATTGGGGCGAGAGATAGCGCAGCCGGCTCAGCCTGCGGGTCTGCGTCAGCGGCATCTGGGCGAAGACATCCGGCGGAATGGTGTCGTCCACCGAGCCGGGCGTGTATGCGTCCGTGCGCAGCCGCTCCCACGAATCGAGAAAGAACTTGGTCCACCGCGTTTCGGGTAGCGGCCAGTCCTGAGCCTGCTCCCAACGGTTCGCGCCCATGAGCCAGTAGCGCACTGGAGGCTCCTCGAGGATGCCGGTGTCGAGCCCTTTGAGCCAGTGATCGTACCAGCGCAGCATCTCGATATGGAGCCCCTTGAACGGCCGCTCGAGATGGGCGGGACCCGCGAAGAGCATCTTCTTCGGCACGTCATCGTTCAGCAGACGCCAATAGTTCTGCGCGCCCTGCAGGTGGGTCTTGTAGGTATAGCCGTACCAGCCGGAGCCGGTGAACACCGGGATGTCGATGTTCCGGATCGAGGCCTCGGAGGTCTCCGAGTCGTCCTCTGAGACGAAGGGGTTGATGAGCACGTCGAAGTAGGAGGGGAGGTGCTGGCCCTTCATTGCGAGCACGTTGTAGAGGTGCGGGTGCAGCTTGAAGTCGTCGTTCTCCATCGCCTCGCGCCACCATTGATCGCGCAGCGGATCCAACTCGCCCGGCTGCCCCTTCTGCTGGTGGAAGACGCCGAAATGCCCGACGAGGTAGCGGAAGAGGTGCACGACCCCGCCCGGGTACTCGTCGCGGATGCCCCCGAGGGTGCCATAGGCGCCGCGCGGGTCGAAGGGGAAGATCGCCTTGAGGTGCGGCGGTCGTTGGCGGGCCACGTACATCTGCTCGGCACCGAAGCCGGAGACGCCGACCATGCCCACCTGCCCGTCGCACCAGGGCTGCTCGGCGATCCATTCGATGAGATCGTAGGAGTCCCACTCGCGCGAGCCGCCGCCTTCGGCCTTGCCGATGCCACGCGGCATGCCGATGACATGGATGTAGCCGCGCGAGGTGAAGAAGCGGGTGTCGCCGGCCTCCTGCGGTCCGCACCAGACGGAGGACCACGAGGGCTGCGGCGGGATCGGAGATGTCGCCTCGGGGCTCTGGATGTCCTTGTTGTAGATCGCGAAGGCGAGGAGGGCGGGAAGCGGCTCGTCGGTCCGGGGCCGGTAGACATCGATGCAGAGTTCGACGCCGTCGCGCATGGGCACCCGTACGTCGCGCTCGATGATGAAGTCGTCGTACTCGGGTGCGCGCGCGTAGTCGCTCGGCGGCCGTTCAGGGGATGCGGGGAGCAGGAAGCCTTCTGCGTCGGATGTGGTCATGAACCGCCTCTTCTCGGAGTCTCGGGTGTTCGAGGGACGCCCGGTTCGCCGGCTTCGCGAGCGGCCGAGACGCCCGTGCGCGGTGAACGGGTGTCGCGGGGATCCCTTCGCTTCCGGCCATTGTCGTGACGGGTCCCGCCAAGGCCGAAGCGCGTGTGGAGAACTGCACAGCCGCTGTGCCGGCCCAGCCGATGCGCTCTGTGCAGTTCTCCACAGCGCCTTCCGGGTTCTCCGGCTTCTTTCGCAGAATCGGTATCAACCCACCACCGAGGCTGAGGAGACGCCATGACTGCGAACGCGAACGGAACCGCGGACCGGGGCGAATCGGCTTCCGGCGCACTGCGCGACCTCCTCGTCGTCGATCTCAGCCGGGCTCTCGCCGGCCCGCACGCGACGATGATGCTGGCCGATCAGGGCGCCCGCGTCATCAAGGTCGAGATCCCGGGCGGTGACGACACCCGCGGCTGGGGGCCGCCCTTCGTGTGGCCTGCGCGGGCGGAGGGCGCCTTCGGGTACACGACCGACCCCGTGTCCGCAGCGGGGGGACGCGAGTCGACCTACTTCCTCTCGGCGAATCGAAACAAGGAGTCGATCGTTCTCGATCTCAAGGACCTCGACGACCGTGCGCTGCTCGACCAGCTGATCGACCAGGCCGATGTGCTCGTCGAGAACTTCCGCAGCGGCGTCATGGATCGCCTGGGTCTCGGCGTGGAGAAACTGCATCGGAGGAACCCCCGGTTGATCGTGCTCTCGATCACCGGCTTCGGTCATGATGGTCCGGAGGGTGGTCGCGCCGGGTACGACCAGATCGCCCAGGGTGAGGCAGGGCTCATGTCACTCACCGGCTCGGGGACCGACGACCCGCAGAAGTCGGGCGTGCCGATCGCCGACCTGCTCGCCGGCATGTACGGAGCCTACGGTGTGCTCGCCGCGCTGCACGATCGGGAGCGCACCGGCCTCGGCACCGTGGTGCGCACCTCGCTTCTGGCCTCGGTGGTCGGGGTACACGCATTTCAGGGCACACGCTGGACCGTCGCGGGCGAGGTCGGTCAGGCCCAGGGCAACCATCACCCCTCGATCTCGCCCTACGGCATGTACCGCGCAGCCGACGGGCCTGTGCAGATCGCAGTCGGCAGCGAGAGCCTGTGGCGCGACTTCGCCAAAGCCTTCGGCATCGACGCGAAGACCGAAGGGCTCGCAACCAACCAGGAGCGGGTGGTGAATCGCGACCGCCTGAGTAAGCTCATCGACAGCATTTTCGGAGAGTGGGAGGCCGAGGCGCTGCTCGAGCGCCTCGCGGAGATCGGGATTCCAGCGGGCAGGATCCGCACGATCGATGAGACCTACCAGTGGGAGCAGACCAGGAGCCAGAACCTGTTGGTCGAGGTGGAGCACGCGAGCCTCGGGAGGATCGATCTGCCCGGCCCGCCGTTGCGGTTCTTCGATGCCACGGGCAGGGAGGTCACCAAGCGCGACCACCAAGCGCCGCCGGTGCTCGACGAGCATCGCTTCGAGATCCGCCGCTGGCTCGACGGGCGGCCATGAACGCTCCGCAGACCCGCGGCTCGGCTGAGATCATCGCCGAACTCCTCGATCCTGAGACCTTCAGCTCCTGGGATGCTCCCCTAGGCGCGGGCTACTTCTCGGCGGAATACGGCGAGCAATTGCGACGAGCCGAGCTGACTTCAGGCGCGGACGAGGCCGTGATCACCGGCGAAGGGCTCATCGGCGGCCATCGCGTCGTGATCGCGGTGAGTGAGTTCGGGTTCATCGGTGGGAGCCTCAGCGAGGTGGGTGCGCAGCGCCTGGTGAGTGCGATCGACCGAGCGAGCACAGAAGGGCTTCCGTTCATCGGGGCGATCGCCTCGGGCGGCACTCGGATGCAGGAGGGCACCGCAGCCTTCGTGCGCATGCGCGATATCGCTGCGGCGTTCGTGCGCCACCGTGCCGCGCGGCTGCCCTCCGTGGTGTTCCTCTGCCATCCGGTCTTCGGCGGCGCACTCGCCACCTGGGGGTCGCTCGCAACGGTGACGATCGCCGAGCGCGGAGCGGCGATCGGGCTCCTCGGCGCCAGGATCCAGCGCGCGGTCACCGGCAGCGCCCTCCCGAGCGCGGTACAGCGCGCCGAACACCTCGCCCGCAACGGTCTCGTCGATGGGGTGGCTCCTTTCGCCGAGTTCAGGACCTGCGCTCTTCGGCTTCTTGACCTACTGATGAATCCCGATCTTCCATCTGGGGGGTCGTCTCGGCCTGCGACCCCCGGCTCGGCACCGGGCGCCGCGCCGCCCCGCGCCGCAAGGATCGCTCGGGACTTCCTCGAGCGGAGCCGCCGCCCATCCCGGGCCGGCGTGCGCGAGCTACTGGCGAAGCTTCCCCAGCCCGTGGTCCCGCTGCGGGGCACCGACCCCTCGGCAACCGGGGCCGGTGTGCTCTGCTTGGCTCGTATCGGAGGCATCCGAGCCGTGGTCATCGGGCAGGATCGGCGGGCGCCGGAAGCGCATTTCCGGGTCGCTGATCTTCGGCTCGCGCAGGAGGGGGTCCGGATCGCGGAGGCGCTCGGCCTTCCGATTGTGACGGTCGTCGACACCCCCGGGGCCGAGCTCTCGGCCCGAGCGGAGGAGCAGGGCATCGCCCGAGAGGTCGCGAACACCCTCGCGGCCATGGAGAGCCGCACCGTGCCGGCCGTGGGCGTGCTGCTCGGGGAGGGGTGCGGTGCCGCGGCGCTTGCGCTTCTCGGCACCGACACGGTGATCGCGGCCGAGAATGCCTGGCTTTCGGCGATGCCGCTCGAGGGCGCGGCTGACATCCTGTTCGACGATGCCTCTCTGGTAGTGGAGGCTGGTACCGCACAGCGCATCGCCGCCGCCGAACTGCAGGAGTCGGGAATCGTGCAGCGCCTCGTCCCCGAAACGGTCGATGACGGCGACGGTCTCGCCGATGCGGTGATGGCGGCCTGCGCTGATGAACTCGGAGCCCTCCTCGCCGAACGCCGCAGTGCAAAAGCGGTCGAGGGGGGAGCCCGCGAGACGGGCCTCGAGGATTCGATCCCGGCTGAGACCTTCAAGGCGGCATTCCGGCTGCACCCGGGAGGTGTTGCCCTCGTCACCGCCGATTCCGGTTCGGGGCCGGTGGCGATGACCATTAGCTCGCTCTCCTCGGTGAGTACCGAGCCTCCGCTGCTGATCTTCTCGGCATCGGCGCTCTCATCGAGCTTTCCGGTGTTCGCCGAGGCGGAGACCGTTGTCGTGCATATGCTGTCGAGCGATGACCTGGAACTCGCGCAACTCGGAGCGACGAGCGGCATCGATCGCTTCGCCGAATCCTCTTGCTGGACCCGATTGCCGAGCGGAGAGCCCGTCTTCCCTGCAGCCTTCGCATGGCTGCGGGGCCGCATCGTGCAGCGCCTCGAGGCGGGGAACTCCATGATCTTCGTGGTGCACGTCGTCGGAGCCTCGGTGCTGGACGATGAGCATGCCCCGAGCGAGTCGTCGGGACCGCTCGTCTATCACGCGCGCACTTGGCACCGCCTGGGGCCGCACACCGCTCTGCGACCGTGGCGAACGGAGCATTGTGGTCCGCAGCGAACAGCATCACCAACCAATCTGAAGGAGACATCATTATGACTGAACGCACTTTCCTCGTCGTCGGTGGCACGAGCGGGATCGGCCTCGAGATCGCGCGGGCGATCGCGGGCCGGGGTGACCGTGTGGTCCTCAGCGGTCGGGATCTGGACCGGGCCGAGCAGGCGGCTGCGCAGATCGGGGCGAATGCCACCGGGATCGCGGTCGATCTCGCCGAGCCCGAGACTATCGCCGGCAGCCTTGCAGGTCTCGGAGAGGTGAACGGTCTTGTGCTCGCTGCGGTCGAGCGCGACAGCAACACCGCGGCGGAGTTCGACATCGCGCGGGCGACGCGGCTGGCGAAGTTGAAGCTGGTGGGCTATATCGAGGTCGTGCACGCACTGATCGATCGTCTGCCGAGGCATGTGGATACGGGGATCGTGATGTTCGGCGGGGTGGCCAGGCATCGTCCGTATCCGGGGTCGTTGACGGTGTCGACGGTGAACGGGGGTGTGGAGGGCATGGTGACCGGGTTGGCGCTCGAACTGGGGCCGATCCGGGTGAATGCTCTGCATCCGGGGATCATCGGGGACAGCCCGTTCTGGGCGGACAAGACTGCGGCTCTCGAAGGGTACAAGGCGCGGACCCCGGGTGGCGAGCTGGCGACGGTTGCAGATGTGGTCGACGCGACGCTGTTCTTGCTGGGCAATCGCGGGGTGTCGGCGACGGTGCTGGATGTGAACCGCGGCACCATGACCACCTGACGCTGAGGGGGAGTGGAATTCCCCACACTCGCTTCGTGGGCCCTCGCGGGTGTCCCAGAATGATGACAGCAGCAGGCTCGAAGGAGAGGTTGGAACCATGGAAGACCGTACAGCACTAGTCGTCGGCGGAGCCGGCGGCATCGGCAGCGCCATCAGCGCCCGACTCGCCGCTGACGGGTACCGAGTGTTCGTCGCCGAGCGCAATCTCGAGAAGGCGCAGGCCCTTGCGGCGACGCTGAAGGGCACCGGCCACGGAGCCGTTCAGATGGACGTCACCGACAACGAGAGCGTCGAGCGCGCCTTCGACGAGGTCGAGGCGGTGTCACCGCCCGCGGTGGTGGTCATCTCCTCCGGCGGGCCCCTCGCCGACCTGAGCAAACGCCCCACGGTGGCGACACTCGACCCCGACGACTGGGTACGCACAGTGGAGGTCAACCTCACCGGTGTCTTCCTGGTCATCCGCAAATTCGGTCAGTTGCGACAGGCCCGCCCGCTCGAGCACGGCCGCATCATCACGATCGGCTCGACCTCGGGTCAGATGGCGCAGGACGTGATCGACGTCGCCTACGCCTCTTCCAAGGCGGGCCTCCTGGGGCTCTCCCGGCAGGCGGCCTTCGACCTGGCCGGGGCGGGGATCACCTCGAACCTGATCGCGTCAGGCGTCGTGGGCACGCCCGCCTTCATGCAGAACACCTCGGAAGAGGTACGTGCCGGGGCTGCTGCGGGCACGCTCGTGGGGCGGCTCGCGACGCCCGAGGAGATGGCCGCCTCCGTCGCCTACCTCGCCTCTCGCGAGGCCGGCTACGTCACCGGCACGACCCTCGACGTCAACGGCGGCAATCGCATGGCCTGAGCGGGGAGAGGCGGTGCGTCGCGCACCGCCGTCCCGCATCCTCCGCCGGACGAGACGGCGGAGCATCCCGAACACCCCGTTCCGCACGGCGGACACTCAAGGAAGAGATACGCACCATGAACTCACCGGCTGAATACACGCTGCCCGACTCCGTCCGCGACGAGCTGATCGCCGTTGTCGGTCGGGAGAACGCCCTCGTCACGGACGAGGAGCGCGACGAGTACAAGGATCCATTCCGCCCCAACGACGATCGCAGCTACGACTCGAGCCTCGTAGTCTTCCCGACCTCGACCGAGCAGGTGCAGGAGATCGTGCGCATCGCGAACCGCAATGAAGTGCCCGTCTGGGCGTCGTCGCAGGGCCGCAACAACGGTTACGGCGGGCCGTCGGCGAGTGTGCGCGGTTCGGTGCTCATCAGCTTCCGCAAGATGAACCGAGTGCTCGAGGTCGATGAGGATCTGGCCTACGCCGTCGTCGAGCCCGGTGTGCGCTGGTACGACCTCTACGATGCCATCGAGGAGCAGGGCAAAAAGCTCTTCCTCTCGGTGCCCGACATCGGTTGGGGCTCCGTGATCGGCAACTCGCTCGACAACGGCGTGAGCTTCGGCCCGAACGGCTCCGACTACAACGCGCTGCACGGCCTGGAGGTCGTGCTGCCCGACGGCTCTCTGCTGCGCACCGGTTTCGGCGCCCAGACCGACAACCCGAGCTGGCACCTCTACAAGCGCGGCCTCGGCCCTGTGATCGATCCGCTGTTCGCCCAGTCGAACTACGGCATCGTGGTGCGCGCCGGCGTCTGGCTGCAGAAGCGGCCCAAGGCGTACTCGCCCATCTACCTGTCGATCCCGCGCGACCACCAGCTCGATCAGGCCATCGACATCGTGCGCGAGCTGCGTCTTGACGGCATCCTCCGCGGCGTGCCGAACATCCAAGACATGCTCACGACCGGTGACCTGCACTTTCCCGAGCTGCAGGGCAAGTTTCCGCCGCCCGGCACGCCGGCGACGCCGGAGGAGCAACTCGACGCCATCGCCGACGCGACCGGTATCGGGCGCTGGGGGGTGCGCGCCGGCCTCTGGGGCGACCCCGAGGTGCTCGATGTGCATGAGCGGCGCATCCGCGAAGCATGGGGCGCGATAGAGGGCGGGCGCGTGCTCCGGCCGGCCACTTACACGGAGGAGAACTGGCACACGCTGAAGGATGCGCCGTTCATGCACCGCGTCTCCGGGGGCGTACCGAGTTCCGACATCCTCGAGTACCTGCCCGACTTCGTGGGACACGTCGGTTTCTCCCCTGTCGCGCCCCTGAAGGGCGAGATCGTCGGCCCGATCGTGCGGCGCATCCGCGAGCAGGTCATCGCGCGCACTGGCCTCAACTACTCGACCGCGATCTTCATCACCAACGACCGCACGGCGACAATCGTCAACGCGATGTTCTACATCAAGGACGACCCGAACCACATGCGGGCGACGATCGACACCGCGATCGACCTGCTCAAGGAGCTCGGCAAGGAAGGCTATGCGGAGTACCGCGCCCACCTCGACTTCATGGACCTGGCGCAGGAGCAGCTCGACTTCAACGATCACGCCTACCGCCGTTTCGCCGAGACGCTCAAAGATGCGATCGACCCGAAGGGGATCCTCTCGCCGGGCCGGCACGGCATCTGGCCCGCGAACCGCCGCGGCTGAGCCGGCGCTCGACCGCGCGCATCCCACGACACCCGACGGAGGGGGACCCACCGATGACGACCACGCCTCACTACGATCTCAGCCCGGAGAACCTGGGCCGCGCGATCGCGCGCCTCACAGTGGCGCTCGGCGTCGACGCGGTGCTCGCTGCGCCCGATCAGGTGGCCGAGTTCCACGACCCCTACGAGGGGGAGGGTGCGACCGAGTTCCAGCCCTCCTTCGTCGTGCAGCCCGCCTCGGTCGAGGAAGTGCAGTCGGTGCTGCGCATCGCGACCGAACTCCGGATCCCCGTCTGGACTTCGTCCATGGGGCGCAACTTCGGCTATGGGGGCTCGGCGCCCGTCGTCAGCGGATCCATCGTGCTCAGCCTGCGCCGCATGAACCGGGTGCTGGAGATCAGCGAGGATGGTGCCTACGCGGTCATCGAGCCGGGCGTGCGCTTCTTCGATCTCTATGAGGCGATCAAGGCGAGCGGGGCAAAACTGTGGATGTCGGTGCCCGACCTGGGCTGGGGCAGCGTCATCGGCAACGCGCTCGAGCACGGTTTCGGATCGACCGTCTACGGAGACCACGCGAGCGCGATTCACGGCATGGAGGTCGTGCTCGCGAACGGCGAGGTGATCCGCACCGGCTTCGGGGCTGCGAGCGGGAGTTCCGACGGCCTCTGGCACCGTCATCGCCGGGGTTTCGGCCCTTCGCTCGACAGCGTCTTCTTCCAGTCGAACTTCGGCGTGGTCACGAAGGTCGGGATCTGGTTGATGCCTCAGCCCGAGACTTTCATCTCCGGTTGGCTCGCGGTGCCGGACGAGCAGGCGCTCCCCGTCGTCGTCGATGCGCTGCGACCGCTGGTGCTCGACGGCACCATCCAGGGGTTGCCGCTGATGATGTCCGCCCTGGGCACGCCGGGCGTACAGCCGGGAGGCTCGGACGCCGACGCGAGCTACTCGACGCTGCCGCTGCCGGCGCGCTATCTGATCCGCTACTCCTTCTACGACCGCACGCCGATCGCGGAAGCGCGCAGTGCGATCGTGCGCGAGGCGCTCGCGAACGTTCCGGTGCACATCGATGAGCGCCGCTATGCGGGAGACGCCGGTCAGGATCAGATCGACGACATCGACTGGCTGCCCGCCGGGATCCCGAACATGAAGATGATCGAGGATCTGAAGGCCGTCTTCGGCGAAAACTACGCGCATATCGACTTCTCCGCGGTCATCCCATTCGACGGTGCGAGCGCCGCGGCTCACGAGCAGTTGATCCGGGAGGTGCTCGCCAAGGTCGGCCTCACCGGCGCGTTCGCCTGGATCACCAACAGTCGTACCCTGGTCGGAATCCTGATGATCGGCTACGACGTCAGGGATCGGGCGCAGGCTGAGACGGCTCGGCAGGCCGCACGCACCCTCGCGGCGCGAGCGGCGGAGCGGGGCTGGTACGAGTACCGTGCGCACCCCTCGCTGATTCCCGACGTCGTGAAGCACTTCGACTTCGGCGACCACTCGCTGTACCGCACTTACGGCAGGATCAAGGATGCTCTCGACCCCGCAGGAATCCTGTCGCCGGGGAATCATGGGATCTGGCCGTCGGTCGCGAAGCAGGATTGAGCGTCGACGAGATCAGCAGAGAATTCCAAAGGGACTCTCGAAAGCCGACGCAGAGTCGAAAACGCAATACACACGAAGGAGTGAAAGATCATGGCAAACAGTCAGGCGTTTGATTTCGCCGCGTATCAGGCGGTGTTCAACAGCGGTGACGATGATACGGCGCTGAACGATTACTGGGATGAGCACCTTGAGGTGGTGATGCCGGTGGGCCCGGGGGAGATCGGGCAGATCGCCAAGAGCCGGGAGGAGTTCCGGCAGTTTCTCGCGATTCAGCATGATGGGGTGCGGGAGTACATGCGTCTGCAGTCGCTGGTGCAGCAGGGGGATCAGATCTTTGCGGAGATCGATATGGACTTCGTCGCGACGGAGGATCGTCCGGGGTTCGGCATGGGGCCGTTGAAGAAGGGTGAGTTCTTGACGGTGAAGATGTTCGGCCTGTACACGGTGCGGGAGAACAGGCTGTGGAAGTTGAAGCTCGCGTTCTGGCCGCCGAATGTGGAGGTGAGTGATCCTCCGGCGTTCGGGGCGGGTGTGACTCCTCCTGATTATGGCGAGGTCACCCGCGCACAACTGTAAACCCGGAGTACGGCCGGGTTGAGGCATACGCAGCCTGAGCCCGGCACTCAGGGTTGTCGGAGGCGACCCCATGGATCTGAGGAAAGTCGATCTGAATCTGCTGGTGGCGCTCGAGGCGCTCCTTAGTGAGCGCAACGTGACCCGTGCAGCTGCACGCGCTTTCGTTGGACAGTCGACGATGAGCGCGACGCTCTCCCGGCTTCGGACGCTCTTCGACGACCCTTTGCTGGTGCGGGAGGGTCGCTACCTGGTGACAACGCCTTTTGCGGATTCTCTGCTCGGGCCGTTGCGTGACTCTCTGCAACAGCTCGAATGGCTTGTCTCCCGCAGTCATGATTTCGACCCGCGCACGGCTCAGCGCACCTTCTCGATCATGGCGACGGACTACATCCCGCCGATCTTTCTGCATCCGCTGCTGGACTGGTTCTCTCGAGAGGCCCCGTGCATCGAAGTGCGTTTCCTCGCGGCCGATAGCAAGGCGGGGGAGCGGCTGAGCTCCGGAGATGTCGATCTGCTGCTGCATCCCCGTGACATGCTTCCCGACGCCCAACGGTTCCACCAGCAGGTCCTGTTCAGGGAGCCCTATTTCCTCGTCGCCGCACGGTCGAACACTCAGATCGGCTCCGTCGTCACCGAGGCGCAGTTCGCGTCCTTGCCGTACCTCGCGATGACCATCGATTCACGCCCCTCCTACGCCGATACTCAACTCGAGGCCATGGGCATCATTCCCAATCGTGCGGTCGAGGCGAGCGGTGCGATGGGCCCCTTCCTGATCCGCGAGACTCACCTCGTCACGATCGCCCATGAGTCGTTGGCTCGGTTCGCGGTCTGCGAGACCGGTGCCCTGCGCCTGCTCCCGGTTCCGGTCCGCTTGAACCCGCTGACGGAGGCCATGTTCTGGCTGCCGCGATACACCCAGGACCCGGGGCATCGATGGCTGCGCGACCGAATCCGCGCGGTGATATCAGGGGTGAATGCTGAGTTCGTCGGGGGAATCGAGGCTGACCGATCGGGCGGGGTCGACTCCCTCGAACGAATCGATCGCACCGCGTTGTCGCGGCAGCTGGCCGCGGATCGAGGTATCGCTCTCATCGATACCTGAGCGCTGGATCTGCCGTCTTCCCCGCGTTCTCGAGCAGTGATTGTCTGGTGCTGAGCCGATCTGCGATGGAGGAGTATCGATATGAGTGACACAGGCACCGCCCCTGTTTCCGAGATGGACTTCGTCACTGACGAAGTGGCACAGGACCCGTATCCGTTCTATGCGGAGTTGCGCCAGCAGGGCCCTGTGGTCTGGTTGGAACAGATGAACTACTACGCCGTGGTCAGTGATCAGGCGGTGCGGGAGGCCCTGGATCAACCTCTGATCTTCTCTTCGGCGAAAGGCATCACCCAGAACTCGTTTCTCAATGAGATCACCGGGGGCCGGTCGACGATCGCGACTGATCCGCCGCAGCATCAGATCGTGCGAAGCATCCTCGGACGTCCCCTTCGCCCGCGCAAGTTGAAGGAGATCGAACCGTGGGTTCGGGAAGAGGCGGATGCGTTGATCCTGCGGCTGACCGCTCGAGACACTTTCGACGGGATGCGGGACCTCGCCTGGCACTTGCCGCTCTCTATCGTTTCGCATCTGGTCGGATTGCCGGAAGAAGGTCGGGAGCGGATTCTCACTTGGGCGACGGCCTTCATCCACGCCGCGGGTGGAGAGAATCAGCGCGCTCAGGAGGCCACTCCGTTGATGCAGGAGATGTTCGCCTGGTCCGCTCAGAACGTGACGGCGGATCGCGTCACCCCCGACGGTTGGGCGAAGCAGATCTTCGATGCGGATGAGCGAGGCGAAGTGCCGGAGGGCTGGGCGATGAACCTCATTACCGACTACATCCCACCCGCACTCGATACGACGATCAGCGCGACAGGCAGTCTCCTCATGTTCCTCGGCGAGCATCCGGAGCAGTGGGATCTGCTGAAGCGGGATCCGAAGCTGATGCCCGCTGCGCTGGGCGAAGCGTTGCGGCTCGACCCCCCGCTCCAGGGCTTCTCACGATATGTGACCGAGGACACTAGTTTGCAAGGCACGCGGATTCCGGCGGGAAGCCGGGTGAATCTGATGCTGGGAAGTGCGAATCGCGACGGCGAGCGGTGGGATCGCCCTGACGAGTTCGATATCACCCGACCTGACGCGACGCAGCACCTCGGCTTCGGCTTCGGGGAGCATGTGTGCATCGGCCAGGGGCTGGCGAAACTGGAGATCACATCGTTGCTCGAAGCGATGATCCGGCATGTCGACCGAATCGAAATCGGGGTGCCGCAGCGCAAACTGGTCAACGGAGCTCGCCTGCTGGAGCGCCTTCCGATGTCATTCAGCTGATGAGGCGAGAAGTCCGCACCCGTGCCTCGGTGCACGCGGGTGTGGAAAACCTCACACCTCGGTGAGCTCCTTCAGCTCGCCAACTACCTTGAGGCTCAGACGGAGCCGTCCGTCGCGCGAGGTGGGTCGGGCCGAATCGCCCTCCCTGCCGAAAGCCGCGCTGTCCTATCAATGAAGATATGGAGAACCGATGACCGCTGGTACGCTCACCCCGCCCGTCGCCGATTGGGTCGATCCGCAACAACTGCACCTCGACCCCTATCCTCTTTACGACCGTCTGCTCACAGAAGTAGTGAATCGCCCCGGGTTTAGTGGAGGGCGAGTTCTCCCAACGCCGGCTGGTGCTGGGAGTTGTTCTCACAGTAGTACTCATTCTCCTTCTCGACCGGTGTGAGGTAGTCGATCGATGAGTGCAGCCGGTTTTCGTTAAACCAGTGCACCCAGGACAGCGTCGCGAGTTCGAGTTCGTCGGCGGTGCGGAACGGGCCGTCGATCTTCACGCACTCGGTCTTGTAGAGCCCCACGACTGTCTCAGCCAGGGCGTTGTCGAAACTGTCACCGACAGTCCCGATCGACGCGATCGCGCCGACATCCGCGAGTCGTTCCGCGTAGCGAATCGCAGTGTATTGAGCTCCGGCATCCGAATGTTGAATCACACCGGCTACGCCCTGCCCTGCCCGCTCACGAATCCAGAGCGCCATCTCGAGCGCGTCCAATGGCAGGTCAGTGGGCATCCGGTCCATCGTTCGCCATCCCACGATCCGGCGCGAGAACACGTCGGTGACGAACGCGGTGAACGCCATCCCCGACCACGTCGGCACATAGGTGTAGGGTCGGCCAGCAGCGCCCTGTCTGGCTTGCGCCGGGTGGGTTTCTGCTGGCCGCCCTCCGAACCGGACGTGCCCATTCCTGAGCATCCGGCTCTCCATGCGATCACGCCGTGACGCTCGCCCAGGGGTTCGGGATGCGGGTTCCTCGGTAGCGGTAGCGGGTCACGGGGACCTGCCAGGCACGGAAGAACTCGATCCCCTCGGCGCGGATCTGCCACCGGGGCAGGTGCCGTCTGACGAGGGTGCGCATATTCAGCTTCGGGTGCCGCTTCTTCAGCCAGCCCACGATCCGCCAGAAGGCGAAGTGATCGATGACGGTGAAGACGCGTTTGACCACGCCGTGCTGGAAGTAGGCGCACCAGCCCCGCAGCGCCGGGTTGAGGCGGCGCAGCAGGTCGGCGAGCGTTCGATGGGATGCCCGGCGGGTCAGCGTCCGCACCTTGTCCCGGATGGAAGCCAGCGACTTCCGTGACGGGTAGGTGTAGATCGCGGTCTTCCCGCCATGACCTCTGATCCGGCGGCGCTGGATGCGCCACCCGAGGAAGTCGAACCCGGTGTCTATGTGCGTGACCGTCGTCTTCTCGACCGACAGGCGCAAACCCATCGGCGCGAGCACGGTGGCTGTTTCGTCCCAGAGCGCTTCGGCATCCTCGCGGGTGCCGCGGACGAGGACGACGAAGTCGTCCGCGTAGCGGACCAGCTTCATCGTCGCGCCCCCGGCGCGTTGATGCTTCGTGCGCGACCATTGCGGGCCGAGCATGTCCCACTTGCGTTGGAAGTGCTCGTCCACCACGGACAGGGCGATGTTCGCCAGCAGTGGCGACAAGATCCCGCCTTGCGGGGTGCCGGTGAACGTGTCCCTGTTCACGCCGTCCTCACTGAGGACGCCCGCTCTCAGGAACCCGCGGACCAGACGCAACACACGCTTGTCGACGACCCGCGCCCTGACGCGCTGCATGAGCGCGTCGTGGTCGATCTCGTCGAAACACGCGGTGATATCCGCTTCGAACACCTGCACGTAGCCACGTGAGGCGTAGTAGTGGATCTCCGCGATCGCGTCCTGCGCCCGCCTGCGCGGCCGGAACCCGTACGAGGACGGCTGGAAGTCGGCCTCGAAGATCGGTTCCAGCACCAGCTTCAAAGAGGCCTGAACGATCCGGTCCGTCATCGTCGGAATCCCGAGCTTGCGGACCTTGCCGTTCGCTTTCGGGATCGACTTCTGACGCACCCGCTCTGGGACGAACTCGCCGTGCTTCACGCTCTCGCGCAGCTCGGCGAGCATCCCGTGCACCTTCTCCGGCGGGACGGATCGCGGGGCGATTCCGTCGACTCCGGCGGTGCGGCCTCCCTTGTTGCCCGCCACCCGGCTCCACGCCGCAACGAGGAACCCGGGGTCATAGACCAGGTTGAACACATCATCGAAGCGACGACCGGGGTCGGTCGTCGCCCATTGGTGCAGTTTCGTCTGCATTCTCAGTACCCGCGCCCACGCCTCCTGAGTATCGGCTGGCCACGGAACATCCGCATTCACGGTTGTGTCTCCCTTACTGCTTGTCGATCCTGCGATCACACTGGACCCCTTCGCCATGCGGCCGGCTTTCCCGGCCTCGGACTACTACGGGCCCTCCGTCCCATCCCGGCCCGATCAGCAGGCCGTGCGCTCAGCCCTCGGTGTCGTCGCTGGCGGCGACGCACCTCCGGCGAGGCCGGGATAGTTCCCACGTTCACTCTCGAACCCTTCGACGGGATCGGCACCCAGTTATGCCCCAGCATCCTCGCCACGGCTACGCCGCAGGCTTTCACCGTGGCCTCCCGACCGGCGACATCACCCAGCCCAGGAGTTCCCCTCACCGCCGAAGCCGTGAAGGTGCGCGATGCAACCCGACCCGCATCCGCCAGGTTGGAGTCGGTGGTCTCGTATTGAGAGGCTTTCAGCCACTGGTTCCTATCCGTATGCCTCTCCGTCTCGCTAGCCGAGCCCGCACCATCTGGCAGTTCTGGCACGACTCGTCGTTGTCGAGGACTGCTCCACCCAACCCGCTCACGCCAACGGGCCAGATCGTCCTCCAGCTATCACACGCCTGCTGCGACAGGCGCCGAGCGGTGTCCTTTCACCACCGCAAGGTTCAAGAGCGCCTCGTGGCGCTCGAAGTCGACGACCCAGAGCTCGTTGGGCCGGTCAGCGTGGAAGCAGCGTTGCACGTGATCCGGCGGCCGGAACGATGCCCCGTCGGGCCTGGTAGTGACGAACTGCTTGCCGCGGCGGATCCCACGCAGCCCCTGCCGCCGCATGAGCCGTTCGACCGTGCACCGGGCGACCATGATGCCCTCGCGGCGCAGCAGCCGCCAGACCTTGCGGGCGCCGCTGATGCCACGGCCGAGCTTGCGGTCCCAGAACACCCGCTCGATCTCGACGATCAACTCCGCGTCCCGCATACTCCTCGCAGAAGGGGCACGATCCTTGAACGCGTAGTACCCGGACGGGGCGATCTTGACGGCATGCTCTGTGAGCACCCGGCAGATCGGCTCGACCCCGAACCGGTCACGATGATCGTCGATGAACTGAACTACCACGGCAGTCGCGGGTCGAGCTCCCGCGCGAAGAACGAGGACGCCGCCAAGAGAATCTCGTTCGCGCGTTTCAACTCACGCACTTCAGCCTCGAGTTCCTTGACTCGTTTTGCTTCTGATGTCGTTGTGCCCGGCCGCTCGCCCGCATCGATCAGGGACTGCTTGCACCAGCCGCGCAGCGTGTCAGGGTTCACCCCGACACGCTGCCCGACCCGACCACCGCCGCGTTCTGCGACAACTCCGGATCTTCTTTCCTGGCCTCGACGACGAGCCGCATCGCGCGCTCTCGCAACTCCGGCGGATACTTTCTCTGTGCTGGCATGATCATCATCCTCTCGGGATTTCAGACCCTCCACCAAACCCGGGGCGATTCACCCTGTCGACGACGGCCGGGGATCTGGAGTTGCGGATCCCGAGACTGCGGACCGGCAGCTTCTTCCCGTCGCTGCTGGAAAGTCGCCGGCGGGTCGATCAGGCGCTGTTCGCAGTCGTGATGGAGGCCTACGTTCACGGCGTCACGACTCCGAAGGTCAATGACGTGGTCAAAGCGCTGGGCGCCGACACGGACATCTCGAAGTCCGAAGTATCGCGGATTTGCGCTGGGCTCGACGAGGACGGGGCCGCGTTCCGGGACCGGCCTCTGGCCGATCAGGCCTACCCCCTACGTATTCCTCGACGCGACCTACGTGCAAAGCCCGCATCGGCCGGCGGGTGGTGTCCAAGCCGTTGTCGTCGCTGTCGGCGTCGCCGCGGACGGCAGGCGGGAGGTGCTCGGGTTCGAGGTCGGAGAGACCGGATCGCAGCAGTTCTGGACGAGCTTCCCGCGCTCGTTGAAGGGCGGGGTGAAGCTCGTCATCAGTGACGCGCACACGGGCCTGACCGCGGCGATCGAGACCGTGTTCGCGGGCGCTGCATGGCAACGCTGCCGGGTGCATTTCATGCGCAACGTTCTCGCGAACGTCCCGAAAGCCGCGGGGCCGATGGTCACGTCGATCATCCGCACGATTTTCGCGCAACCCGACACCGAGCACGTCTTCACCCAGTTCCACGAGGTCGTCCGGATGCTGACCCGTTCGCACCCGAAGATCGCGGACATGCTCGAGGATGCGAAGGACGACGTCTTCGCGTTATGCGGATTCCCGCAACAGCACTGGCGGCAGATCTTGTCCACGAACCCGCTGAAACGGGTGAACGAGATCAAGCGCCGCACCGACGTCGTCGGCACGTTCCCGAACCCCGCCGTGCTCCTGCGCCTCGCCGGGCACGTCCTGATCGAGCTGCACGACGAATGGGACGGCGCCGACCGCCGCTACTTCAGCGCACACTCCATGAAACTCCTGCACGCCCAGACCGAGGAGGTGACGATCCCGGAACTCAACGCGGCATAATCACAGAAGCTGATCCCGCACGGTGTCGAGAAACTCCGCCACACAGCGGGACGTCACCTTGGTGAGCTCAGCGTCGTTGGGGGCATCAAGTCCTCGTCGCAGTGCGGTGCGTGAAGAACATCGGCGGCGCGCCGCCAGTGCGTCGACCCAGCGTCAACGGGCCTGACCATCATTTATCCGAAACGAAACGTTTCGTACAGAAAAACAATTTGCGTTGCTCTCACCGAGGAGATCGTTGGACTGCCGACCGGATACGAGGAAGTGCCGCGAGCCTAAAAGCCGGGAAGTCTTTCGTGTCCTTCCGCTGGTCGCCAAGCATCCCAGTGCTCCTGGAGCATCCCGTTCTTGACTCGCCAAATATCCGTCAGCGTGCCGTTGTTGCGGATCTCTTGACGAACGACGAACTCGCCTTCCGCGATAAGGTTCACGGAGATGATGCCGCTGGGATGCATCGCAGTATCCAGTACCTCATCGAAGAAGTTCGCGAAGAACTCGCGTACCCCTTCCCGCCCCTGCCCCGCGTCGGGATTGTGCTGGATGTAGTCCTCTGCGATCACTTCATCTATGACTTCCAGATTCCGCTTTTGCGGGACCTCCTCGACGAATCGTTCGACGACGCGCTTGTTCCGCTCGGTTTCCGCAGTCAATGGAGTGTCTCCTTCATAGTGGGGTGTCCTGACGATCAAGATTGATGCGCAGGGGCGCGAGAGGGAAGCCCGCCGGGTAGCGGTAGAAGAAGAGTTCGCTCCCGTCCTCCTCGAGAATGAGTTCGGCGCAAAGGACGCGCGTGTTCTCCCCCCGGGAGAGCCCGCCGGTCGCGAAAACGAGGCGGGAGCCGTCGTCCGGGTCAGGGATGGTCAGCGTGCAGCGGTCTCCGGCAACGGTCACCTCGGGGGCGGACACCGGAAGGTTCAGCATGCCTGCGTGCCCGACGAAGCGCACGGTGCCGCTGAAGGAGAACACCGTGTCGATCGCTCGTTCCAGAACTCTCTCAGAAGGAAAAGAGAATGAGCCGTCCTCGAGTTCCGACGCATCGTTCTCGCAGAGCACGCGCCCATCGCCCATGCCCCTCACGTAGCTCGTGAACCTCGGCAGAATTCCCCAGTCAAGGGAAGTCATGTTCTCTCCTATGGTTGATAGCTGGTCTAGCTCGTGATGCGGGCCGACTCCAGTGAGTATGCTTTGAGATCGAAATCGAGATCGGCTGCCTGCTCGGCGAGCAGCGGTGCGTTCGCCCCGAGCAGGCGCCGGGCTGACATATGGTCGGCTGCGTTATTCACGGATTCCACTGCGCACAGACGGCCGGCTGCGAAGCTGAACACGGAGAATCTCCCCGAGCCGGGGTCGCCGCGAGTGACCGTATGCGCGATGGCATCTGGGATGCCCACGATCTGGATCCGGAGGTCGCCCTGGTTGCTCCAGAACCACGGCACCTCAGTGGGAACGGTCGGTGTGCCCGTCAGTGTCTTCGCGAGACAGCGTGCGTGATGGGTAGCGGACTGCACTGACTCCTCGCGCATCATACGACCGTCCGGAGAACAGCGAGTCGCGACATCACCGATCGCCCAGACGTGTTGGTCGGAGGTGCGGAGCGTCTGGTCCACCTCAATGCCGTTTGACACTGAAAGGCCGGCTTCCTCGGCCAACTCGGCATTGGGCACTGCACCGATCGCGACGAGGACCATATCGGCCTCGATCGGTCCTGCTGAAGCGCACACGACTACGCCGCGACCGGTGCCCGCGGTCTCCTCCACCGAGAGCGCGGAGTCGAAGACGAACTGCGAGCCTCGGTCCCGATGAGCCTGCAGAAGGAAGTCGGAGAGAGCGGGGCTGGACATCCGAGCCAAGGGCGGCTGAGCGGAGATGATTGAGATGTCGATCCCGCGTTTCCGTGCCGCCGCTGCGACCTCGAGGCCGATGAAGCCGGCGCCGACGATCGCGAGTGAAGCCGCCTGGTCGAGGCGGGCGCCGAAACGTGCGGCATCCTCTGCCGAACGGATCGTATGCGCCACTGCGGACTGCTCAGCGCATTGAGAGTGCGCACGCGCGCGTGAACCGGTGGCGAACACCAAGTCGTCGTATCCGATGCTCGAACCGTCGGCCATCATCACCAAACGCTGCCCAAGATCGATGCCGGTGACGACGCTTCCGAGCCGCAGATCGATACTCCGTTTCGCGAAGAAATCCTCCGCTCGAAGCGGCATGAGCTCGGCGTGCTCCGGATCGCTGAGGAAATCCTTGGTGAGCGGCGGGCGCTGATAGGGGAGTTGTTGCTCCTCGCTGAGCAGCAACAACTCCCCGTCGAAGCCTTCCTCACGAAGCGAATCGGCGAGCTGCACGCCGGCGTGGCCCGCCCCGAGGATCACGATCCGCGGCATCAGCGCCCCGCATCGGGCACGTCGACCTCGAGTACTTCGAGCGCGCCTTCGAGGCGCAGCTGGCAGCCGAGCCGGGAGTGCTCGGCATCGCGCGGCGCCAGCGCCTCATCCAGCATCTCGTCCTCGTCTTCGCTTATTTCGGGCAGCCGATCCAAGAACTCGTCTCGAACATAGACGTGGCAGGTCGCGCACATGGCTTGGCCGCCGCACTCGCCGATGATTCCCTCGACCCCTGCACTCACCCCGGCGCGCATCACCGTGGTTCCCTCGTCGACTTCCAGCTTCTCCTCGCGTCCATCAGCATGATGGAAGGTAATCTGCGCCATCAGTTGTTCCCCCTATCCTTGTCCCAGGTCACCGGGTGATCGACGAGCCCCCGGAACACGAATCCGAACCAGTCGGCACTGCGGTCCTCCGCGTTCCTCAGCCCGTCGAAACGTTCGTAGAGCATCGGCACTGCGATGCTGCCGACCGCCCATCGGGCGACCCACGCACCCGCGCACTGATGCGGACCCGCACCGAAGGCGAGGTTGGGCGTCTTTGCCCGACGAATATCGAAGGCATCAGGATTCTCGAAGACTCGATCGTCGCGATTGGCGGATGCTAGGAGCGAACTGACCACACTTCCCGCTGGTACCGTCACACCGGCGAGTTCAACCTCTTCGCGTGTGCTGCGAGGGACGAAACCGATCGGGGAGAGCCAGCGCAGGGACTCCTCGAAGACGTCCGGCCAGAGCTCGGGATGCGCGAACACATCGTCGCGCTGCTCCGGGTGCTCCGTCAGAGCCCAGACCATGTTGGTCACGGCGTGCTGCGGCTCGTTGACTCCCCCTGAGAGAATCAGCCGGACATTGGCCTTGATCGAAGCATCCGGTCGGCCGGCCTCGATGAACGCAGAGGTGAGGGTGTTGTCCGGATGCTGCCTGAGATAGGGGATCAGTTCATCGAGACGTGCATCGATCTCGTCGACCGTGGCGTTCACCTCAGCCCAGGTATCGGGATCCTGCGCGACGTTACCGAGCCCGCGGACGATGCTCGCGGACCACTCGCGCACGGTCTCCGCTTCGACGTCACGGAAACCCAGCATGTCGAGGAGGTTCTTCGCGGCCAGCGGGGACGCGACGAGCTTGTTCAGATCGGCGTGATCGGGGCCCGTATCTGCCAGACGGTCCATGTAGAAACGAGTATTCGCTCGGAATGCTTCGGTCCAGCGCTCTTTGATCGCCCGGGGGCGCAGGCCCGAGTTTATCGGCTGGCGCAGTTCTGTGTGCTCGGGGTCGTCGGCCTGCACCATCGTCCGGGTGCGCATCGTCTGATGGATGGTGGTCTCCGTGCCGGCATCGGAGCTGAAGATCGTCGGGCTCATCTCGACGTACTTGCAATCCTCGTAGCGGGATACGAAGTACTGGCCCATGAAGGGGACGAAAGCGACGGGCGCCTCCGCGCGCAAACGCTCGTAGGTCGGATAGGGATCGATCTGCAGTTGGACCGGATCGACCCAGTCCGCAACGGGGGGAGTAAGCGTGCCAGTCGTCATTGTCTTCTCCGTATCATCATTGATATGAGCCTCGCGGCGCTCGCCGCAGAGACCACGATGATCTCATCGTTGCCGAGCGCAGGATACGCCGCTCAGGGGGTGTGAGATATTCCACACCCGGATCGGGGTGGCTGCCCGAGCGCGCGGCTGCGGGGGAAGCGCCTGCGTCGCCTCCCGTTCCGTCGCGGCGTTAAAGGGAATCTGCGCAGTCTTCGTGCCGCCCTCACAGCAAAGCAGTAAGAACAAAAAAGTACCTAATTGTCGACGTCGACGGTTGCTGCCTAGCATCTCGAAGGAGGACACAACACTCGATCCCGAAGGAGAGGGAAGACCGCATGCAGAACGATGCCGCATCAACTGCGACCGCGCTCGAGACGGA
Organism: Leucobacter sp.; assembly: GCA_048516985.1. Taxonomy (GTDB): domain Bacteria; phylum Actinomycetota; class Actinomycetes; order Actinomycetales; family Microbacteriaceae; genus Leucobacter. The sequence goes on from CP183188.1 coordinate 577,414, forward strand.
CCCTTTGTTCGTCCCCGTGCGCGTCAATTCGACGGTCATCAGCAACCGCTTCGTGCTTCCGGCGATGCAGCGGGGAACCCGACGCTACCGCCCGAGCGCGAAGATGGTCGAGAACATGCGCAGCGCTGCCGCGGGTGGGCCGGGTCTGATCATCTTCGAGGGGGCTGCGCCGGATCACCCTGCAGGGTATTGGCAGCCGGTATTCGGAATCCTCGGACAGGACACTACCGAGGACTGGCGCGAGGTCGTACAGGCGGTTGCGAATGCAGGGGATGCCGTCGTGCTTATGCAGCTGTGGCACCCGGGGGCGCTGCGCCTGGTCGTCGAGGGGGTACCGAACCCTTACCCTGAGCAACCGGCACTCAGCCCCTCGGGGCTCGTCCAGGAAGGCCGGCCCAATGGTGTCGCCATGACGCGCCAGGATCTCGAGGACACCAAGGCCGCATACGTGCAGAGCGCGCTCATCGCCCAGCAACTTGGAGCGAAAGGCATCGAACTGCACTGCGCCCACGGCTATCTGCTAGATCTCTTCTTCTGGCACGAGACCAATCGACGCACGGATGAGTACGGTGGGGCAACGCTCGCCGATCGTGCCCGGTTCCCCGCGGAGATCGTGGCTGCGATCCGCGAGGCGGCCGGTCCCGAGTTCATCATCTCGGTTCGTTTCTCCCAGTGGAAGGAGGTCGACTACCTTGCTCGGATAGCTCAGCATCCGGATGAACTCCGCCCCTTCCTCGCACGCCTGGAAGAGGCCGGTGCTGATCTCTTCCACGTGTCCACCCGACGGTTCGACACCCCTGCGTGGCCCGAGCTCGATCCCGAGCGCAGTCTCGCCGCGTGGGTCAAGACCATGACGGACCGACCCGTGATCGCTGTCGGCAGCGTCGGACTCAGCAAGGACATGGCGCGCGATATCTTCGACGATGAAGCCCCACAGTTGCAGGTCGAGGAGGATCTCGACCGTGTGCGGCAGGGGCTGCTGAGCGGCGACTTCGATCTGATCGCCGTCGGGCGCACGCAGATCGCGAACACCGACTTCGTGAACCGGGTGCGCGAGCGGGATCTCTCGCGCTTCGAGGCGTTCCGCAAGGAGGTCCATCTCGACGAGTCGGACGGCGGCTACGCGCCCGACGGGCAGCTGGTGCACACCGAACGCAAGACCGACTGACTTCGGCGGTGCGGGGCATGACCCGAAACACATCACTTTCAAGGAGGAAATGAACATGGCGCAGACCTGGCCCGAATACTGGTGGATCAAGAACCTCTTCGACCCGCCGCCGCGCCCGACGGGATTCCTTTCGACAGAAGACGATGAGTTCGATGTGATCATCGTCGGTGCGGGCACCGCCGGGCTCGTCTCCGCGGCGCTCGCCCACGATGCCGGTGCGTCGGTGCTCGTGCTCGAGGCCTCTGACGAGGTCGGCGGCACCACCTTCAAATCCGGAGGCGGCATCTGGATTCCGGACAACGCGCTCATGCGGAGCAAGGGCGTCCGCGATGATCGCGAGGCCTGTCTGCGCTACATCATGCAGGTCGCGCACCGTTTCCAATATGATGCCGATGATGCGCGCTTCGGTGCCGACGACTGGCAGTGGGAGACCATCAACGCCTTCTATGATCATGGCGCTCCGGCCTTGGAGGCGCTGGCCGCGGCCGATGTGCTGCACGTGACCCAGTCTCTCTCCTGGACCGAACGCTATCCCGCGGTCGTGACCTATCACCCCGACCTCGATCAGACGATCCAGGGCTTCTACCGTCATCTCCACCCGCTGCGCCCGGACGGCGAGGCCGGATCCGGCGCCGAACTGGTGACGCAGCTCACCGACGCGATCAAGCGACGGGGCATCCCCCTGCTCACCGATCACCGCGTCCAGGGGCTCATCCGCGACTCCTCCGGCGCCGCCGTTGGCGTGACCGTCGGTGACCGCCGCTTCTTCGCCCGCCAGGGTATCGTGTTCGGCAGCGGCGGCTTCGCGCACGGCCTCGATCTCCTCGAGGAGTACTGGGACGGCCCCCTGTGGAGCAGCTGCGCCGTCGGCACGGCCCAGGGCGACTTCGTCCGCATCGGCCGTGATGCCGGCGCCGAACTCGCGCACATGGGCAACGGCTGGCTCTACGAGGATCTGCTCGAGAAGGCCGCCCAGAACCGGGTCAACGAGGACAAGGGGATCCCCGTCCCGCCCGGCGACAGCATGATCTACGTGGACCTGCACGGAGAACGTGTCGTCAACGAGAAACTGATCTACCAGGATCGCAACCGCATCTTCTGGGAGAAGGACGAGACCGGGGAGTTCCCGAACCGGGTCCTCATGATGATCTTCGACGAGGCCGTGGCGACCGACACGAAGCCGACGTTCTACTTCGATACCTTCCAGGCTCCGAAGCCCTGGATCATCGAGGGGGCGACCCTCGAGGAGCTCCAGGCGAATATCGAGTCCCGCCTCGCCGATCTCGCCGATCTCACGGGAGGCTTCCGCCTCGCGCCCGACTTCGCGGAGCGACTGCCGCAGACCATTGCGCGCTTCGACGAGTTCGCCCGCGAGGGTGTCGATGAGGATTTCCACCGCGGCGAGACGATGACCGAGTTCGACTGGCACGGCCTCCCGCGGGAGGGCAACGACAAGAACCCGACGATGCATCCCTTCCGTGATAGCGGGCCCTACTACTGCGTGCTGGTGTGCGGGATGGTGCTCGACACCAACGGGGGCCCGAAGACCAACGGCCGAAGCCAGGTGCTGCGTCCGGACGGAAGCGCGATTCCCGGCCTCTACGGGGCAGGGAACTGCGTCGCCTCGATCTGCGGCGACGGCTATCTCTCGTTGGGCAGCACTCTGGGCCCGGCGATCGCCTTCGCCTATCTCGCCGCGCAGAACGTGGTCCAGGAGCCCGTCCGCGATCTGACGGAGGTGCGCGCGGCCCGGTAGGGGGGCGCGGACGGCCGCGAAGCGGCCGTCCGCGCGGTGCTCTTCACCGGTCCCCGGTGAACGAGAGGGCTCCCGCCGAGCGAGCGGGAACCCGAGTCTTATACAAGAATGTGAGGAGCAGTCGATGCCGAATGAGGGTGTCTTCGATTTCAGCGTCTATCAGGCGGTGTTCAACAGCGGTGATGACGACACCGCGTTGAACGAGTATTGGGATGAGCATCTCGAGGTGATCATGCCGGTCGGCCCCGGGCAGATCGGCTACGTCGCGAAGAATCGCGAGGAGTTCCGGGCATTCCTGGCGGAGCAGCATGACGGGGTGCGCGAGTACATGCGGCTGCAGGCCTTGGTGCAGCAAGGTGAGCAGATCTTCGCCGAGATCGACATGGATTTCGTGGCTACGGAGGACCGCCCGGCGTTCGGGATGGGAGCCTTGAAGCGGGGCGAGTTCCTGACGGTGAAGATGTTCGGCCTATACACCCTGCGCGAGAACAGGTTGTGGAAGCTGAAGCTCGCGTTCTGGCCTCCGAATGTGGAGGTGAGCGATCCGCCGGTCCATCTGGCGGGGGCGACCCCTCCGGACTACGGCAACGTCACCCGGGCGCGGATCTGATAGAGCGATCCCGTCCCGTGTAAAACCAACCTTGAACACAACCAAGAGAAACCGAGGAAATGCAATGACGCATCGACTACGCCGCTCAGCGGTGTCCATAACAGCCGCCGTCGCCCTGACTCTGACGGTTGCCGGGTGCACGAGTTCCGGCTCCCCCGCTGAAGGAGACGCAAGCGGGTCGGGCCTGTCGCCGGACCAGTACGAACTCGCGCTTGAATACGTCGGAGGCACAGACGGTCCGGCTGACACCTCGCTCGAAGCAGTGAGGATCGGATTTATCAATGTCCAGGGCGGGGTCGCCTCGTACCCCGAGGTGACCGGGGCCGTTGAGGCGGCCGCGGAGCTGGTGAACGAGCATCTGGGTGGCGTGCAGGGCCATCCACTCGAGATCGAGACCTGCTTCATCGTCGAGGGTGACGAGGACGCGCTCAAGTGCGCTCAGCAGTTCGTCAACGATCCATCGATCGTCGCCATTCAGTTGGGGATGACCATCTTCGGCACGGGGCCGATCTATCAGGCCGTCGGGGATCGGAAACCGATCCTCGGCTTCGGTCCGTTCAATCCGCAGGATCTGACGGCGGAGAACGTCGTCTACTACACGGCGTCCACTTACGCCATTGTGGGCGGGACGATCCTCCATGCAGCGGATCTGGGCGTCGAGCGGCTCGCTGTGATCTACGATGACAACCCCGGGACGCAGGGGCAGGTCGCGCTCATGTCCGCCGTCGCGCCGGAGTTCGACATCGAGATCTCGGCGATTCCGGTGTCGAACCCCTCGGAGTGGTCGAGCGCGATGCTCGCGGCAGGCGCCCAGACAGCCGATGCGGTCGCTATTGCCGCACTTCCGACCTCATGCGTGCCGGCGGCCCAGGCTGCGCAGCAGCTCGGCGTGACCGCTCCTGTCTTCACGACGGATCTCTGCCTGACGCCCTCGCTCGAGGAGGAGCTCGGCGAGTGGCCGGAGTGGATCTTCGTCGGGCCGACCCCCAAGGTCTACGGTGACGCCGACAAGCAGGACGTGGCGGAATTCATTGCCGCGATGGATCACTTCGCTGCCGGAGAGAGTCAAGGCGGTGCCGGGCCGGCGAGCTTTGGCCTTGTGCTCAGCATGGTCCATCACCTCAACGAGATCGGCGTCGACGAAGTGACGCCGGAGGGACTATTCAACGCCCTTCATGGCTTCACCGGTCCGGCATACATCGGGCCGCCGGCCCTCTCCTGCGGTCAATTCTCCGATAAGGAGGCTCCGTCGCTGTGCGCGGCCTACTCCTTCCTCTCGAGCTATGAGGATGGCGAGTGGTCCGCCGTCCAGATCGACACCAAGGGCCTCGGGCTCGGAGCCGGATAGAGAAGGATACGGATCGTGAGCGAGATTCGTCTTGCCCACGATGCGTGCGGGCTCTGGGGTGTTGCGGGTGGCGAAGCCGCCCGCAACACCCCAGAGCCGAGATCGGATCGACAGATGATGTTGAGGAGAAGCAGATGATTATGCAGCATCCGGCCGCTGCGGGGGGCGGTATCGTGAACCCGGAGGTCGCGGCGCCTCCGAGTTGCTCGGCGAACCCCGAACCGCGGGGGGCGTGGCCGTGGAGGCGCTGACGTTCCTGCTGCTGGGCCTCACCGCCAGCTCGCTCATCGCCGCGCTTTCGCTCAGCGTGGTAGTGACCTACCGGGCCTCGGGCGTGGTGAACTTCGCCGTTGGTGCGAACGCCGGTTTCGTGGCCTACGCCTACTGGGCTTTGACGACGAAAGGGGTGCTGTTCCTCGGCTTCCCGATACCAATCCTCCCGTCCGGAGCCGAGGTGCCCCCGTGGCTCGCTCTCGTGGTGAGTCTCGTCCTCGCGGCGATCCTGGGCCTGCTGCAGTACTTCCTGGTCTACCGCTTCCTGCGGGAGGCCAGCGTTCTCGCGCGGGTGGTCGCCTCCTCTGGGGTGCTACTGGTCCTACAGGCCTCGGTGATACTCAGCTTCGGAACGGACACGCGGAGCGTGCCCTCGGCGATCCCCTCCGGCCAGATTTCCTTCGGCGGTGGTGTTGCGCTCAGCTCAGACCGCATCGCCGCGGTCGTCTTCGTGATCGTCGCGGTCGTGCTTCTGACGCTGCTCTACCAGAAGACCCGTTTCGGAGTCCGCACGCGGGCAGCGGCCGACTGCCGCAAGGGTGCGCTGCTCGTCGGCATCGCCCCCGGACCGCTCGACGCCGTCAACTGGGTCCTCGCCTCAGTGATAGCCGGGGCCGCGGCGGTCTTCGTGACGCCAGTAATCGGTCTCCAACCGAACAGCATGATGCTCTTCACCGTGCCGGTGCTCGGCGCGGCCCTGCTCGCTCGCTTCACCTCGTTCTGGATGGCGGCCGTTGCGGGTGTCGCCATCGGCTCGCTGCAGGCGCTCGTGACCTGGACGCAGGGCATGGACTGGTTCCCCCGCTCGGGCAACGCACCGATCCCTGGCATCAAGGAGGCGCTGCCGTTCGTGATCATCGCGGTGATCCTGCTGCTGCGCGGTTCCAGCCTTCCGGGTCGCGCCGCGGAGGGATCGCCGCGGCTTCCTCGAGCACCGCGCCCGAATCATCTGGTGATCCGTTTTGGCGTGGGCATCGTGCTCGCGCTGGTGGTGATCGTCTTCGCCGGACCGGACTGGCGGCAGGCGCTCTCGAACAGTCTGATCGGGATCGTGCTGATCCTCTCCCTGGTGGTGGTCACTGGATACCTCGGCTCGATGACGCTGGCTCAGGTGGCCATCGCCGGCGTCGCCGGCTTCGTGCTATCAAAAGCGACCCAGGGCTGGGGCTGGCCGGGCTGGGCCGGAGTGCTCATCGGCCTGGCCGCGGCGATCGTCGTCAACCTCGTGGTGGCACTCCCCGCCCTGCGCATGCGCGGGATACAACTTGCGATCGTCACGCTCGCCGGTGCTGTCGCGATCCAGACGCTCTGGTTCAGCAACCAGGAATGGGGCGGCGGGCAGGATGCGGCGCAAGTGGCACCGCCCGAAATCTTCGGGATCCCGCTCGCATCCGCAGACTCGTTCTGGAACGGCGACGGACTCGTGCCGTCTCCGGGATTCGCTTTCTTCCTGCTGGTCATTGTGGTGCTCTGCGCGATGGGAGTGGTGCTGCTGAGGCGCAGCAGACTCGGAGCGCAGATGCTCGCCGTACGCGGCGGAGAACCCGCCGCTGCCTCAGCCGGGATCAATGTGATGCTGGTGAAGCTCATCGGTTTCGCGATCGCCGGTCTGCTCGCCGGGATCGCGGGAGTGCTGTACGGCTACAACTTCGGCCTGGTGACCCCGGGACGCTTCACCGACTTGCTGGCGATCTCCTTCCTGGCGATCGCCTTCCTCGGCGGCATCACCACCGTCACGGGTGCGGTCATCGCTGGAATGCTCGTCTCCCAGGGGATCGGCATGCACCTGATCACCACCCTGTTCGGTATCGGCAGCGACTTCCAGCTGCTGATCGCCGGGCTCGCGGTCCTCGTGACGGTGATCCTGAACCCTGACGGTATCGCTGGATACTTCCGCAGCCGCTTCGCGGGGAGACGCCGACAGCGGTCGTCTGCAGCGGTGCTTCCGACTGTCGCGGATCCGCACCGTGAGCGGAGCCACAGGCAGTCCGTCGTGGAAGAGGGGATCTCATGAGGGAAGCGCTGTTGCGCGGCAGCGACATCTCGGTCTCGTATCGGGGTGTCAAAGCGGTCAGAAATGTGAGCATCGAAGTGCGCCCGGGCGAGGTGCTGGGGCTGATCGGGCCGAACGGGGCGGGGAAGACCTCGATCATCGACGGCATCTCGGGCTTCACCCCCATCGAGGGGTCGGTGGAGCTCTGCGGGAACTCCCTCGACCGCGCGCCGGCCTTCCGGCGCCGGCGCCGGGGCCTGAGCCGCACCTGGCAATCGGTGGCGCTGTTCGACGATCTGACCCTGCTGGAGAACGTGACGATCACCAGTGGCGCGAGCGGCGACGCCGCACCGCGCGGACGCGCCACTCGGAGTGAGGGCCTGGAGAAGCTCGCGATGGTGGGTCTCGGTGCGCACGCCCACCGGCTGCCCGGCGAACTCTCGCACGGTCAGCGAGTGCTCGTCGGCATCGCGCGAGCTCTTACCGGTTCACCGCGCGTACTGCTGCTCGACGAGCCGGCAGCGGGACTGGACGATCACGAGAGCAGAGCGCTGATCGGCCTGATCCGCGAGTTCGTCACGCTGGAGACCGGGCTGCTGCTCGTGGATCATGACATGGGCCTGATGATGACGGTCTGCGACCGGTTGCAGGTGCTCGATTTCGGTTCGACCATCGCAGAGGGGGCACCGGAAGCGATCGCGACCGACCCGGTGGTGGTGGCCGCCTATCTCGGCACGGCACTCGAATCCGACTCCGAGCAGGAGCCCCACCCCGCTGGAGGAGAACGATGAGCACGCAGTATACCGAATCTGCACCGTTGCTGGAGATCGACGGCGTCACGCTGGGATACCAGGGCGGTCCGGTGGTGAACGACGTGTCACTCGCAGTGCACGCCGGAGAGGTGGTCTGCCTGCTCGGGCCGAACGGTGCGGGGAAGACGACCACGTTGTCGGCGGTCTCCGGATTGATCGCGCCGCGGAGCGGCGTGATCCGTTTCGAGGGCCGCGAGTTGCGCAAGTTGACCCCGGATGCGATCACCCGGAGCGGCCTGGTGCACGTGCCGGAGGACCGGGCGCTCTTCCCCAATCTGACGGTACGGGAGAATCTCGTGGCCGCGAGCGGTGAAGAGGACGCGATCCGCGAGGTGCTGGAGTACTTCCCGGCGCTCGTGGCGCTCCAGGACCGCCCGGCATCGGTGCTCTCCGGCGGCGAGCAGCAGATGCTTACCTTGGCTCGAGCGATCGTGCTGAAGCCTCGTCTGCTCATCGTGGACGAGCTGAGTCTCGGCCTCGCCCCCATCATCGTCTCGAGGATTCTTCCCAGCCTGCGCCGATTGGTCGCCGACACCGGGTGCGGGCTGCTGCTGGTCGAACAGCATGTGCACCTCGCCCTGACGATCGCCGACCGCGCCTATGTGATGGTGCACGGCTCGATTGCGACGGAGGGCTCGGCGGAGGAGATCGGCGGGCGTCTGGACGAGATCCGCGGCACCTATCTGGGTGAGCAGATGAGCGGATCCTAGGAGGTGAAAAGCGGGAAAGGTATACTTGGGCTCCCGTACGAAGACGTGGGGTGGTTGATGATGGCTGCTGGAGCTTCGAAAGCCCTGCCCCGTGTCTGGGCTGCCCTGGACGCGTCGGGAGCGCATGAGGTCGAGGACCAGGAGGAGCTGTTCGCCTACGTTTCCACCCTAGTCTCCCAAACCGAGTCGGTGCGGAAGCACCCGATCGTCGACGTCGTCGATCATGTCGGCAACTACTGGCGCAATTGGCTGCTGGTGATCCTGCGCACGGGCCCCTACCGCCCCTCGGCGATGCGACGACTGCTCGATGCCTTCGATCCCGAGCATCCGATCTCTCAGCGTATGCTCACCCTCAACCTGCGCGTGCTCGAACGGGACGGCTTCATCAGCAGAGAAGTCATCGAGGACGAGCGGCTGCACGTGGAGTACTCGCTGACCGAACTGGGTCGCGAACTGTCGGATCGGGTGATGTCCCTGGTGAAGTGGATCGACGATCACGCGGAGGCGATTGTGCGAGCCCGTGCCCGGTTCGACGAGAACGTCGGCTCGAATGAGCAGAACCCATAGGCCATGAGTGGGTGCTCGGCATCTCGCAGAGCACCCACTCTCTTGTCAGCCTCGATCGAGATCCCAAGTGACCGGGTGCTCCGTGAGGCCGCGGGCCACGAAGCCGGACCAATGCGCATCGCGATCCTCGGCGTTCCGCAGCCCCGCAAAACGCTCGTACAATCTGGGGAGCGCGATGCTGCCGATGGACCAGCGAGCGACCCAGATCCCCGCGCACTGGTGAGCTCCCGCACCGAAGGCGAGATTGGGCTGCTTCGGCCGACGGATGTCGAACGCGTCTGCGCGATCGAAGACTGTCTCGTCACGATTGGCGGCGGCGATGAGGGCGGCCGTGCCGCTCCCCTCAGGAATTGTGAAGCCGGCGATCTCCACATCCTGGCGCGCGCGCCGCGGGATATTGCTGAGTGGGGAGACCCAGCGCAGTACTTCTTCGAAGGCGTCGGGCCACAGTTGCGGGTTCGCGAGCAGGTCCTCGCGCTGCTCCGGATGCTCGCTGAGGGACCAGACCGAACTCGTGATGGCGTGCTGAGGCTCGTTGATGCCGCCGGAGAGCGCGAGCCGCACATTGGCCTGAATCGCTTCATCCGGGCGCCCTGCCGATACGAGGGCGGAGGTGAAGGTGTTGTCCGGGTTCTTGCGGAGGTAGGGGATCAACTCTGCCAGCAGGGCATCGACCTCACCGCGCACCTCGTCGACGGCGTGCCACACTTCAGCATCGTCGGTCACATTGCAGAGTCCGTCCATGATGGTCCGAGACCAGTCCCGCACCTTCTCGACCTCGACTCCGCGGATGCCCAGGAAGTCCATGAGGTTCTTCGTGGTCAGCGGTGAGGCGACGATGCTGTTCAGCTCCGCCTGCTCGGGGCCAGCGTCGGCGAGTCTATCGAGGTAGTAGCGTGTGTTCGCTTCGAAGGCCTCGGTCCATTGCTCCTTGACGGCCTTCGGCCGGAGCCCGGGATTGACCGGGCCGCGCTCCAAGGAATGCTGAGGATCGTCGGTATCGAGCATGGTCGCCCGGCCCATGGTGCGCCGCATGGTGCCGAGAGCGGAACCGCCCGAGTCCGAAGCGAACAGCTCCGGGTTCGTCTCGACGAAGCGGCAATCGTCGAAGCGCGAGACCACATAGCTTCCCATGAACGGAATGTAGGCGACGGGGTACTCTTCGCGAAGCCTACGATAGATCGGATAGGGATCAGCTTCGAGTTGATCCGGGTCGATCCAGTCGACGATTGGAGCTGCCATCTGTCCGAGCTGCATATTCCATCCACCTCATATCACCATTGAAAGTCGAGTCCTTTCCGACGTTACCTGGGAAGCCAAGGGTCGACAATTAGGTACTTTTTTGTTCGTGGGCGCATGCAGAGAAGGCCCGCCTCGACGACCGGGACTATCCGCCCCGGATTACGCTGGGCGGATGAGTATTATCATGAAGTCATGGCCGTGCTGGCATTGCTGCTCGAGACGGAGCTGCTGAGGGGATTGTCTCCCTCCACCGTCGAGAATTTCCTGGATCGCGTCACATTGCAGCGCATCCCGCCCAGCACCGTGCTCGGCCGGGAGGGGGAGGTCTCCGACCGCGCCTTCCTTCCGATCTCCGGCCGGATCAAGGTGCTGCGGTACGGCGAGAACGGCAAGGTCAACCTGCTCTATGTGGGGTCAAGCCCCGGGACGTGGTGTAGCCGTTGGTGATCCTTCGGGTGTTGGTTAGGCGGTGAGCTCGAGCACGGGATCGCTCACCTCCTCGGTTCCGGTGTCGGGGATGAGGGTGAGACGGGACTTGGCGAGGATATCGAGGCCGAGGTAGCGGCGACCCTCGGCCCACTCGTCAGTCTGCTCGGCGAGGACCGCGCCGACGAGGCGGATGATCGCGTCCCTGTTCGGGAAGATGCCGACGCTGTCGGTGCGGCGGCGGATCTCGCGGTTGAGTCTCTCGTTGGGGTTGTTGGACCAGATCTGCTGCCAGAGGCCCTCGGGGAACCCTGTGAAGGCGAGGATGTCCGCTCTCGCCGTGTCGAGGTGCTCGTGCGCGTCGGGGAGCTTGCCGTCAACGTAGTCCAGGAGCCGGTCGAACTGGGCGTTCACCGCGGCAGCGTCGGGCTGGTCGTAGACGGAGTGCAGCATCGCTTTGACCGCCGGCCACATGGCCTTCGGCGTCACGGACATCAGGTTCGCCGCGTAGTGGGTGCGGCATCGCTGCCAGACCGCGCCAGGCAGGTTCGCCGCGATCGCTTCGACGAGGCCGTGATGAGCGTCGGAGGTGACCAGACGAACTCCGGAGAGCCCGCGGGCGACGAGGTCGGCGAAGAACGAGCTCCAGGCCGCTCCCGTCTCGCTGGTCGCGACCCGCAGGCCGAGGACTTCACGGCGGCCGTCGGCGTTGACGCCGGTCGCGACGAGCACCACGGCGTTGATCACGCGCCCGCCTTCACGGACCTTCATCGTCAGCGCGTCCGCGGCAACGAACGTGAACGGGCCCGCGTCGCCCAAGGGCCGGTGGCGGAACTGCTCGACGTGCTCGTCGAGCTCGGCGGCCATCCGCGAGACCTGCGATTTCGAGAGGGAATGGATCCCGAGGGTCTTCACGAGTTTGTCCATCCGCCTCGTCGAGACTCCGGCGAGGTAGCAGTCGGCGACGACGGTGATCAGCGCGGTCTCGGCGCGTTTGCGGCGCTCGAGCAGCCACTCCGGGAAGTACGTGCCCGCTCGGAGCTTCGGGATCGCGACATCGATCGTCCCAACACGGGTATCGAGGTCGCGGTGCCGGTAGCCGTTGCGTTGCGCGACACGGTCCGGGCTCGGCGTGCCCCATTCCGCGCCGGCGACGGCGTCCGCATCAGCGGACAACAGCGCGTTGATCGTGGTTTGCAGCAGGTTGCGCATCAGATCTGGCGACGCGTCGGTCAAAGCTTCAGCGAGCACGCTCGCAGGGTCGACAATATGAAGTGCGGTCATCGTGATGATGCCTTTCGAGTGGAGGTTAGAGACTTCTCGAAGGATCACACGGTGACCGCGTCTACGTCAGGAGCGACGAGCCGGCCACCGTGGGCTACACCACCTTAAGGGGCACTACTCTATGTGGCCGGCTTGGGGGACATGATCGGCGATCTGTCGATCTTCGACGGATCGGTGCAGTCGGTGACGACGATCTCGATCGGACCGGTCGAATCGGCGGTGCTGTCGGCTGAATCCCTCCGCGAGTGGCTCAGCAGCTCGCCGGAGGCGTGGACCCGGTACATCCGAGTCCAGCAGTTCCGCCTCGAGCAGGTCATCGACGCTCACAACAACATGTTCGGTCTCGACGTGAGCGCCCGAGTGGCGGACGCGATCCTCCGTGAAGCGCACCGCTTCGGGGTCAAGACGCCCGGGGGGCTGCGCGTGAGCCTCGTGCTCAGCCATGAGGAGTTGGCGCTGCACGTGCGGGCATCGCGGGAACGCGTCACGCAGGTGATGGGCAGTCTCGTGCGGATGGGGTGGATCCGTCGGGAGGGATCCGATCTCCTGATCGTGGACGAGACACGGCTGATGCATCGGGCCGGCCGGACGCTTCCGAATGGAGCGGAGACCGCCTGAACGCGGCGCGGCTCCTCCAATGAGGGGCCCGGCCCGGATCCCGTGGCCGGCCCTTCAGCGAGCGACGCTCGTGATCCGTGGAGGAACCTCACGAGCACCCCGACAGGCCCGTGTGAAATGTTTCACGAGTATCTTGTTCGCCTCTTCACCGTCGTGAGGGACTGGTCTCGGGCCTGACGATCACCTCCGTCACGGAGGCGGTGGTCGCGCTCCGCCTCGACTCTCTGTCTTCTCGGGGCCGACGATCATCACGGAAGGAACGAACAGCAGTGGCACAACGAAGTGACCTTGACCGAGTGTGGGAGCCGGGAACGATCGGCTCGCTGACCATCCCCAATCGCGTGTACTTCGGCGCGCATGCGCCGGCTTACCAGCCCGATCGCTACGCCGACTACATCTCGGCGCGTGCCGAAGGAGGAAGCGGCCTGATCATCACGGGCAGCACTTCGGTCTCGAAGCAGATCCGCTGGGATGGGGGCATCCCGGCTTGGACCGATGACGCCATTGCAGGGTGGAGGCAGCTCGCGGACGCCGCCCATCGCCATAGCAGTGTGATCTTCACGCAGCTCTATCACACCGGTGCGATCGACGATGGAACGCTCGACATCTACGATCGGTATGCGCCCTTGGCCCCCTCTCAGGTGGCGAATCCGATGATGGGGAAGGTCCCCAAGGAGATGGATGGCGCGGATATCGCCCGAATCGTCGATGACTTCGCGGAGGCGGCCGTTCGGGCGCAGAAAGCGGGTATCGACGGTGTGGAGCTGCACGGCGGGCACGGGTACCTGATCCAGCAGTTCTTCTCCCCGCGAACCAATAGGCGCACAGACGGGTACGGGGGCGATATCCGGCGCCGAGCCCAGTTCGCCATCGACATCGCGCAGGCGATTCGCGAGCGATGCGGCACGGACTTCGCGCTCGGGATCAAGCTCGGGTACGACGAGTACCGAAGGGCTCAGGGCATCAGCCCGGACATGATGACGGAGACGGTGAAGGTCCTTCATGAAGCCGCCCTCTTCGACTACTTCGGTGTGACGGCTGGCGATCCGCCCGCCCGCTACCACTACATCGCCCCGACGATGTCGAGTGGGAAGCCGGAGGCGCTCTATCGTGAGTATGCTGCCATGGCGCGAGACGCAGTGTCGGCCGAGGTGCCGGTGCTTCTCAACTGCAATGTGCGGAGCCTCGACACCGTCGCCGATGTGCTGAACAAGAATGAGGCGGACTTCGTGAGCGTGGTGCGCGCGCAGATCGCGGATCCGCAATTCATTCGCAAATCGAAATCGGGCGAGGGGCACCGCATCCAACGCTGTGTCGGCGCCAATCAGGGGTGTCTCCATCGCGTCTTCTACGGCATGGCCATGACCTGCACGGCGAACCCGTCGACGGGGTATGAGGGGGCGTGGCGCGGCGGTCACCCTCCGCAGGCCGATGCGGTGCGTCGTGTGCTGGTCATCGGCGGCGGCCCGGCAGGTATGAAGTTCGCGCAGACTGCGGCGAGGAGAGGTCACCGGGTGACCCTTCTCGAACGTGAAGACGCCCTGGGCGGTCAGGTGCGCCCGGCGGCCATGCTGCCGGGGCGGGAACGCTGGATGCATCTCATCGAGGATCTCGAGCAGTCGCTCGTCGAGCTCGGCGTCGATGTTCGTCTTTCCACGCCTGCGACGATCGAGTTGGTGGCGAGCCTGCGCGCAGACGAGACCATCGTCGCGACGGGCGCCCGGTGGCAGACCGAGGAACTGCTTCTCCCCGAAGTCGCGCCGATTCCAGGTGCTGCGGAGGCGCAGGTCATCGACCCAATCTCGGCCATCGGGAATCCGGATCTCTGCGGCGATCGCGTCGTCATCGTGGACGAGGTCGGGGACTACCTCCCCGTCGGTCTCGCGGAGCTCCTAGCCGGGACCGGCCGTTCCGTACATATCATCACTCCCCAGGCTGCGATCGGAAGTCGGATCTCGATGCCGGGGACCATGGACCTGGCGTGGGTCGCGCCACGACTCATGGATGCGGGAGTGGAGATCACCGCCAGCTTGCGGGTCGTGGGTCTCAGCTCCGGGCGAGTGCTCGTCGAGAGCGCCTTCGGGGAAACCCCAGAGGTCAGTTCGCTCGAGGCGGACACTGTGATCCTCGCGAGTTCTCGGCGAAGTGACGATGAGCTGTTTCGAGAGCTGCGAAGCAGGGGTCTCGAAGCGACGCGAATCGGCGACTGCCTCGCTCCCCGAGAGGTCGACGACGCCACGAGCGAAGGCATGACCGTTGCTCTGACGATCTAGGGAGCGCTCTCCGGAGGGCCGATGAGCCGCTTCCCGACGGGCTGCGTGCGAGCCCCGCGCTCCGTCGGAGAGCTCGTCGAGGTTCTCCGACTACTGAACCCGCCACTGAAAACAACAATCGATTCGAGGAGGAATCACTGTGAAGAAACACACACGAGTCGCTCTGGGCGGTATCGCCTTGGCGGCTGCGTTGGCCGTCACCGCCTGTAGCGGAAATGCCGGAGAGGCCGAACCAGGCGATGCGAGTGCCGCGGAGTCGGTGCCTCTTGCCCAATCAGTCGTCGCGGATGCCTCGGAGCTGCCGGGCGAGTTCCAGGCGCCCGGCCCGGCGATCGACGCTTCGCAGCTTGCCGGAGGAACGGTCTGGGTGGTGGTCCCGGACACCTCGTTCGGAGTGTTCCAGCAATACATCGACTATCTCACCGAAGCCTTCGGCGTAGTGGGTCTCGACGTTCAATCCTGCGGTGCGACGGGAACCGCAGCGGACCAGATCTCGAACTGCCTCACGCAGGCGCTCGACGACGACCCGATCGCTGTGGTCTCCGTGACGATCCCGTATGAACTAGCGCCGACGGCGTTCCAGGCGATCACCGACGCCGGCGTGCCATTGGTCTACGGATCTTCGAATGCGACAGGTCCCGGGGACCCGAAGCAGGTCGCGTATATGACTCCCGATCAGTTCGCCCTGCAGGCGTGGAACGCGGCGTGGGTCACTGCAGATTCCGGCGGTGATGCGGATGTGCTGGTGACCCGCATGACCGACAACGAAGTGCTGCAGAGCTGGACCAACGATGGCCAGCTGGCCGAGTTCGAGAAACTCTGCCCCGACTGCGTGATCAACGTCAAGGACATCTCCGCGGGGAATATCGACAAGATCGCCCCGGAGGTTTCGGCGTCGATGGTGTCCAGCCCCCAGACGGGCTACGTGACGATGCTTGATGACTCCATGCTCGACGTGGTGCTGCAGGGAGTGAAGGCGGCCGGACGCTCGGGGGACGACATCGCACTCGCCACTGCGGGAGCCAATCTTGCACCAATGCAGCTGCTTGCGCAGGAGCAGTACCTCGGGTCGGTGAGCGGATTCAGTGTTCGTGCGATCTCCTGGTACATGGCCGATCAGGCACTTCGGATGGCGACCGGGAACCCGGCGGCCCAAGACGTGGATTTCCCGTATATCCGTCTGTTCACGCGCGAGAATGTGAAGGATCTCCAACTCACTCAGGGCGCGCAGAGTGACGGCTCCTGGTACGGAGCTGAAAACATTGACGCGGACTTCCGTGCGCTGTGGGGGATCGGCCAGGGATGAATGCCGGGGCCTTGTCCGGGAAGAACCGGACGAGGCCTCTTCCTTGGCGAAGAGGTGGTGGGCTGCCCCGAGATCGTTCGGTTCTGACGTGCGGCTCTGAACCGCGCGAAGCGCTCAGCCGAGCAGCACAGCCCACGGGATCGAATTGCGGAGTCGCGGCGTCGGGTCAGGCGCGACGCTCGTCGATGATCTCGTCGGCGTGCTCCGCGATCCAGGCCATCAGCGGCAGCATCCGGTCCATCAACTCACGGCCCAGTGAGGTGAGCCGGTACTCAACGTGCGGCGGTACGCTCGCGAACGATTCCCGATGCACCAGCCCATCGCCGCACAGCTGTCGCAGCGTGCTGGCGAGCATCTTCTCGCTGATGCCCTCGATCGCCCGGCGAAGTTCGCCCCATCGCATTGTGCCGTCGCTCAGCGCCCAGAGCACGAGCACGCCCCACCGACTCATCACGTGGTCGAGCACCGTACGCGTCGCGCATCCCTGGGAGAACGCCTCAGTGCGACTGGACTGGATTTCCGCAAAACTCACCGACATGCCAGTACCTTACTCTAAAGTGGGTACCCGCGAATGGGAATGCCGCCGCGGTGATCGGGTTCATGCTTGGTAGAGCCACCCCTATGAAAGGAATACCATGACCGTCCTCGTCACCGGAGCCAACGGGCACCTCGGCCGCCTCGTCATCGATCAGCTCATCGCCCGCGGCCTCGCCCGCGCAGAGATCGTCGCGGGTGTCCGCTCGCCGGAGAAGGCCGCGGATCTCGCCGAGGCCGGTGTGTCAGTCGCCCGCCTCGACTATGACGATCCGGCGTCCGTCGGCGCGGCGCTGGAGGGCATCGACAAGGTTCTGCTGATCTCGGGGACCGACTTCGGCAACCGCGTCGCCCAGCACACGGCCGTCGTCGAGGCCGCTCGTGCGGAAGGCGTGAAGCTGCTCGCCTACACCAGCGCCAGCAAGGCTGACAGTAGCGACTTCGTGCTCGCCCCCGAACACGGCGCCACCGAGCGCATCATCGCGGAGTCCGGGATACCCTTCGTCATGCTGCGCAACGTCTGGTACGTCGAGAACTATCAGCTCGACGCCGAGCGGGCCCGCGAGGCGGGCGAGTTCGCCGCCGCCGCAGGTGAGGGTCGGGTCGCCGCCGCCTCCCGTCTCGACTATGCGGAGGCCGCGGCCGTGGTGCTACTCGAGGAGGGGCATGAGGGGAAGGTGTACGAGCTCGCCGGCGACGCCGTGCTGAACTACCAGGAGATCGCGCAGGCCATCGGCGAGGCGATCGGGCGTGAGGTCGTCTACCGGCAGGTGTCGCCGGAGGAGCTCGCAGCGGGGCTCACCGCGGCCGGCGTGGATCCCGGTTTCGTCGGCGTGGCCGTCGCAATCGACCAGGGCATCGCCCAAGGGGCCCTCGATATCGAGGACCATACCCTCGCGGAGCTCATCGGCCGCCCGACCACGCCCTTCGCCGACGCGCTGCGCGCCGGGAACTGAGTGCCATCCCGTTGTGCACTGCGCCCCCGGCCCTTCGGGGCCGGGGGCGCAGTCGTATCCTGTTCGCGGGTGGCGGGTCAGCGCTCGCGGATCACCTCGGCGATGATCGACCAGTCGCCGTCCTTGCGCTCCTCGTCGCCCACCGCGGCGTCGAAGAGCTCGTGCAGCGCCGGTGCGGCCGGCAACGAGGCGCCGAGCTCCGCGGCGGCCTTCTCGGTGAGGGTCAGATCCTTCAGCCCCAGCTGCGCGTTGAAGGCGGCCGGGAAGTAGCTGCGCTCGGAGATGATCCTGCCGTAGGTCGGGTAGATGACCCCGGTGAAGAAGCCCGCGGAGAGGATGTCGACGAAGAGCTGCGGATCGACACCTCCGCGCTCCACCAGATTGATGGACTCGCCGAGCGCGCCGAGGGCGTGGATCAGGTTGTAGTTCACGCCGATCTTCACGAGGCTCGCACCTGCCGCGTTCTCCGCGACGTGCCAGGTCTTCTTACCGAGCACCTCGAAGGCGGGGGCGGCGGCCTCGACCGTCTCGGCCGGACCGCCGGCGAGGATGCTCAGCTGTCCGGCGCGGGCGGCGTCCGGACGGCCCATCACCGGCGCACCGAGATAGCGCACGCCCGCGGCCGCGTGCCGCGCCTCGATGGTGCGCGCCATCTCGAGGCTGATGGAGGCCATGTTGATGTGCAGCGCGCCCGCGACGCCGGCGAGCAGCTCCTCGCTGAAGACCGCGTCCACGGCGGAGTCGTTGGCGAGGATCGATACGACGATGTCGCGCTCGAAGGCCTGCGCCGGGGAGTCCAGGCGGGTCGCGCCGGCCGCGACCAGCTCGTCTCCGGCCGCCGCGGTGCGGTTCCAGACGCCGACGTCGAGGCCCGCCTCGAGCAGCCGAGCCGCCATGGCCTGGCCCATGCTGCCGAGTCCGATGAAACCGATGGTGGTCATTGCTGCCTCATTTCGTGTGCATTCTTCGTTGGTGTCGTCTGGAGGAGGTTCTCGTGTCGCGGACGACCGGGCACTGGCCGACCGCGACACGAGGGTCAGATGAGGATCGTCAGCGGGTGCTCGATCCTGGACTTGAAGGCCTGCAGCCACTGGGCGCCGAGCGCCCCGTCGACCACGCGATGGTCGGCGGAGAGGGTGACGGTCATCACCGTGCCCACGGCGAGCTCCCCGTCGACGACGATCGGCTGCTGGCTCGCGGCGCCGATGGCGAGAATGCCGGACTGCGGCGGATTTAGGATCGCGCTGAACTCGTCGACCCCGTACATGCCGAGGTTCGAGATCGAGAAGCTGCCGCCCTCGAGCTCGTGCTGCTTCAACCGGCCCTCGCGGGCGCGGCCGGCCAGCTCGGCGATGGTCTCGCTGAGCGCGGTCAGGCTCAGCGACTCGATGCCGCGCACCACCGGGGTGAGCAGCCCTCCGTCGGTGGAGACGGCGACCGCGATATCGGCGGTGTCGAAACGGCGGATGTGGTCGCCGCCCCAGACGGCGTTCGCCTCGGGCACCTCGATGAGCGCCTGCGCCGCGGCCTTCACCACGAAGTCGTTGACGGAGACCTTGCGCGGTGCCGATTCGTTGATCTGCTTCCGCAGCGCGAGCAGATCGTCGACCCGGCAGTGCGCGGTGAGATAGAAGTGCGGCACGGTCGACTTGCTCTCGGTGAGCCGGCGTGCGATCGCCTTGCGCATCCCCGTGAGCGCGACGACCTCGCCGCCCTCGGCCGCGCTCGCCGCGGGAGCGCTCGGCGAGGTGGAGGCGCTCTCGGCCGGTGCGGCCGCGGGGGCCGGCGCCTGGGCCTGGAAGGCCTCCAGATCGCGCCGCACGACGCGCCCGCCGGGGCCGGTGCCGGTGATCAGGGAGAGATCGATGCCGCGCTCGCGGGCCAGGCGCCGCACGATCGGGCTCGAGAAGCGGCGCCCGCCCTCGGCCGGTGCGGCGGATGCCGCAGCCGGCGCCGGTGCCGAAGCAGCCGCGGGAGCGGCCGACGGAGCCGGCACTGCAGCGGGCGCGGGGGTCGCCGCAGGGGCCGCTGCGGGTGCCGCCTCGGGCGCCGGTGCCGCCTCCGGAGCCGGCGCCGCGGCTCCGCCGGCGGGCCGAACCGCGTCGACCGCCGCATCGTCATCGCCCTCCTGGCGCAGGATCGCGATGGGCACGCCCACCTCGACTGTCTCGCCCACGGGTACGAGCAGCTCCGCGACGACCCCCTCGTGCTCCGAGGCGAACTCGACCATCGCCTTCTCGGTCTCGATCTCGGCCATCGGGGTCGACGCGTTCACCGCGTCGCCGACGCCGACGAGCCAGCTCTGGATCGCGGCCTCGGTCACATTCGCGAGGACCTCCGGCATGCGGATCAGCACGGCCATCAGTTGCCCCCCATATTCTGCTTGAGCGCCTCGAAGGCGACGACGACTTCCTCGGTGCGAGCGATCGCCGCGCGCTCGAGCACCTTGGAGATGCTGGGCGAGGCCTCGCCGCCGGTGACGCGCTGCACCGGCTGATCGAGCCAGTCGAAGAAGCGGCGCTGGATCTCATCGGCGAGCCACCCGCCGTAGGAGGTGCCCTGCGCGCCCTGCTCGACGATGATCACGGCGTTCGTCTTCTTGACGCTCGCCTCGATGGTGTCCCAGTCGATGGAGGCCCGATCGAGCCAGCGCAGATCGATGAGGTCGGCGTCGAGTCCGGTCTGATCCAGCGCCTCGGCCGCGTGGTGCACCATCGACAGATAGCTGATGACGGTGGCGTCGGAGCCCTCGCGGCGCAGCGCCGCCTTGCCGACCGGGATCACGTAGTCGAGGTCGCCGGCGGGAACCCGATCCGCCCGCTGGTAGAGGTCGAGGTGCTCGATGACGAGCACCGGATCCTCGAGCGCGAGCGCGGCGTTCATCAGGCCGACGTAGTCGGCGGCCGTGGACGGGGCGACGATGCGCCAGCCCGGCGCGGTCGCGAAGATGCCGGCCGGATCCATCAGATGCTGCGAACCGTAGCCGGAACCCATGGCGACCTTCGTGCGCAGCACGAGCGGCAGCGTGTTGTTGTCGCCGAACATGTGGCGGGCCTTGCCGACCTGGTTGAACACCTGATCCGCGGCGACCCACATGAAGTCGGGGTACATGAACTCGACGATGGGACGGATGCGGCCGTCGAGCGCGGCGCCGCCGGCGAAGCCGAAGAAGGCGTTCTCGCTGATGGGCGTGCCGATGACGCGCTTCGGGCCGAAGCGCTTCGCGAGGCCCTTGGTGGCGCCGTTCGTGCCGCCGCCGAGCTGGTGCACATCCTCGCCCAGCACGACGATGCGCTCGTCCTGCTCCATGCGGCGCTCCATGGTCTGCGCGACGGCGTCGACGAACTTCACCTCGCGCCACTCGCCGCCGAGCTCGGTCGGCTCCGCCGTGGTGAGGGCCTGCAGCTCGCTCGCATCGCCGCGGATGCCGGTGTCCACGACGGCGGGATCCGGCCACAGCTCGGGGCGGATGCGGCTCTTGCCCTCGTTCTCGGGATCGTCTTCGAGCAGGGCCGCGACCGCATCGGCCATCGCCTGCTTCGCCTGCGCGCGCACCGAGGCGACCTGCTCCTCGGTGATGTGGCCGAGGGCGATCATCTCAGAGGCGACGCGCTCCAGCGGATCGCGCGCCTTCCACTCAGCCTCCTCGGCCTTGGTGCGATAGCCGAAGGCGCTGCCGGGGTAGGGGCCGTTCTGGTGGAAGAAGCGGTAGACCTCGGCCTCGATGATGGTGGGGCCCTCGCCCGCGCGCATGCGCTTCAGCGCCTCCTGCGTCGCGAGGTGCACGGCCAGCGGATCCATGCCGTCGACCCGCCAGGCGGGGATCCCGAATCCCTGGCCGCGCACCGAGAAGCGCGTGTCGGCCGAGGCCTCCTCCGCGTGGGTGGAGACCGCGTAGAGGTTGTTCTCGATGAAGAACATCATGGGCGTCTTCCAGGTCGCCGCGAGGTTCATCGACTCGAGCACGGAGCCGATCTGGCTCGAGCCGTCGCCGAAGTAGTTGATGGAGATGTCGTCGGTGCCCGCGTACTGCTGCGCCCAGGCGTTGCCGCCGGCGATCGGGGCGCCGCCGCCGACGATGGCGTTGGTGCCGAGGGCGCCGGCCTCGAGCCACTGCAGGTGCATCGAGCCGCCGCGACCGCCTGAGTAGCCCTGGGCGAGGCCGAGGATCTCGGCGAGCGTCTTCTGCAGCATCGCCTGCATATCCGCGTCGACGAGCGCGTCGAGGTCGAGCGTGCCGCCCGAGACGTGGGTGATGGCCTTCGCGAGGAACTGGTGGTGGCCGCGGTGCGAGCCGTTGACCCCGTCACCGGAGCGCAGGGTGAGGATCGAGCCGACGGCGCCGCCCTCCTGGCCGATGCTCGAGTGGGCGGGACCGTGCACGAGACCCTGGCCCGCGAGGTCGAGCACGGTCTCCTCGAAGGAGCGGATGAGCTGGATCTGGCCGAGCATGGTCGCGAGAAGGGCCGGATCCGCCTTCTTCCAGTCGGCCGCCGTGGTCGTCAGCTCGACCCAGGGCACCCCGGTTTCCAGCTTGTTGCGCTTGGACATCTACGTCTCTCCGTTGTTCTGTACCGATGGTCTCGGATGGCCTCGGGGGAGGCCCGGAGGCCGTGCCGAAGCCGATTCGTCCACCCCAATTAAACACACATTGGCTACATTTTCAAGCTTGACCCCCAGAATTCACGGTGTTTAACATGAGATAAGCTCACTGATGTATACGACGGTGAGTGCAGCGATGCCGCGAGGCGAAGGAGCGATCATGACCGCAGGAGGCCTGCCCGGACTTCGGGGAGTGGAGCACATCGGTATCACCGTGCCCGATCTCGAGGAGGCGGAGCGATTCTTCGTCGATGTGCTCGGCTGCGACCGGGTCTACTCGCTCGGCCCCTTCCAGAGCGATGACGACTGGATGAGCACCCACCTCGGCGTGCACCCGCGCACCGTGATGCGCGAGCTGCGCTTCTACCGCTGCCGCACCGGCGCCAACTTCGAGGTGTTCCAGTACGAATCGGCCGACGGGCAGAACCCCGTGCCGCGCAACAGCGATATCGGCGGGCACCACATCGCCTTCTACGTCGATGATTTCGACGCGGCGCTCGAGCACCTGCGCGAGCATGGTATCGAGGTGATGGGCGAGCCGACGCAGAGCAGGAGTCACAGCCTCGGGCAGACCTGGGTGTACTTCCGAGCACCGTGGGGCATGCAGTTCGAACTGGTGAGCTACCCTGACGGGAAGGCCTATGAGGCGACGAGCCCGGTGAAGCTCTGGCATCCCGCCTATCCGAGCGAATAAGAACAGCAGGGAGGGCGCCCGTATGGCCGAGAGAACCGTGAGCTCCGCCGAGCGCATCTCCGATGCGCTGCGCTCGGAGATCCTCGGCGGCGGCTTCAGCCCGGGGGAGCGGATCCGCCAGGAGGTGCTCGCCGAGCGCTACGGCGCGAGCCGCTTGCCGGTGCGCGATGCGCTGCGTACGCTCGAGGCCGAGGGGCTCGTGATCCTCGTGCCGAATACGGGTGCGTGGGTGGCCAAGCTCAGCCTCGACGAGTGCCAGGAGGTCTATCAGGTGCGCGAGCGGGTCGAACCGCTGCTGCTGCGCATGAGCGTGCCGCATCTGGATCGCGAGGCGCTGGATCGCCTGCTGCCGCTGGTGGAGGCGATGCGGGAGGTCGGCCACGTCGAGGAGTTTCTCGCACTGGACCGCGAGTTCCACATGCTGTGCTACTCGGGGGCCGAGACGACTATGCTGGGCGAGCTCGTCGAACGGCTGTGGAACACCACGCAGCACTATCGCCGGGCCTTCGCGCTGCTGGGCACCGAGCGCACGACGCGCGGCATCCATCTCGAGCACGAGCTGCTCGCTCTCGCGATCCTCCGCGGCGACGTGGAGGACGCCGAGCGCGTCCTGCTCGGCCACATCCGCACCACGCGGCTGGAGCTCAGCCGGCACCCCGAGGTGTTCCACGTGCTGGACGGGGCGGCCTGAGCCGGCCGAGGTCTTCTGCACACGAATGCAGCGCTTCGGCGTATAGTGTTGAACGTGACTGAACAGTCGCGCTGCTTCGCCGTGGATCGGCACTGGGCCGAGCAGAGCGGCACCGGGAGTATCGACGCCGGAAGCACCAACACAGGGAAGTGAGGAATCAGCGTGAGTGAGAACGCGGTGAACATCGCAGAGGTCGTCATCGACGGGCCCGAGCGCAATCTGCTGAACCCCGAGGTGATGGCCGCGGTGGCCGAGGGCCTCACCCGTGCGAACGAGGATCCCGCGGTGACCGGGATCATCCTCACCGGCGCCGGCGAGGTCTTCTGCGGCGGGCTCGATCTCGGGGGCATCCGCGCCGGCGGCGATCCGGTGGAGTACGCTCGCTCCCTCGCCGAGCTGCTGAAGCTGATCCCGAAGCTCGTGAAGCCCGTCGCCGCAGTGGTGAACGGCGACGCCGTCGCCTCCGGCGGCTCCATCGTCGCGGCCTGCGACTTCGCGGTGATCCTGCCCGACGCCCTGGTGGGCAGCTACGAGGTGGGAGTGAATGTGTGGCCGATGGTCGCCCAGGTGCCGATGATCAAGCGACTCGGCCCGCGTAACGCGATGGAGAACATCGGCAGCGGCGATCCCTTCACCGCGCAGCGCGCCTTCGAGCTGGGGCTGGTCAACGCGGTCGCCCCGGCGAGCGAGCTGCGCGGCGTGGCCGAGGCCTGGCTGACGCGCGCCGCCCGCGGCGCCGGCGTCTACGGCGGTCGCCCCTTCTTCTACGAGATCGACGAGCTGCCCTACGACGCGGCGCTCGACCTCTCGCTCGAGAAGTTCGCGGCCCAGTTCAGGGAGGCGTGACCGTGGCACTCATCCCTCTCGCCGATATCGAGGAGCTCAGCGGCGGCCCGCGCGAGGTCGCGGAGTCCGGCCGCGCGCAGTACGGCCGGGTGCTGAACACCTGGGCCGCCATCATGGTGAAGCCCGAGCTGTTCGAGGTCTATCTCCCCTTCCTCCGCGGGGTCGCGGGACCGGGCCGTCTCGAGGCCGAGGTCAAGGACCTCAGCGCCCTGCTCGTCGCCACGCTCAACAACTGCCGCTACTCGGCGAGCCACCGCGCCGCCTCGGCCGGCAAGAACGGCGTCGACGAGGATCTGATGCGCCAGGTCGCCTCGGGCGAGTGGGGCGAGCTCTCGCCACGCCTGCGCGCCGCCCTCGAACTCACCCGGGAGCTCACGCTGCTGCCGCCGCAGGAGAGCTACGGCGAACTGCCCTACGGCGTGCACCCCGAGGTGCGAGACCGGGCGCGGGCCGAGTTCGACGATGTCGAACTGCTGGAGCTCACCATGAGCATCAGCGTGTGGAACGCCCTCAGCCGCTTCCACCGGGTGATGGGCTTCGAGCTCGACATGCCCGTCGCGCCCGAGGGCGTGGATCCGGCGTAGTACGGTTCGATTCAGAAGCAGAGAGGGAGCAGCGCCATGAGCATCGCCTTCGATCACACGACATCTGCGCAGCGGGTGCTGTTCGGCACCGGCCGCGCGGCGGAGCACGCGCAGGCCGCGATCGAGGATCTCGGCGCGCAGCGGGTGCTGCTGATCTCGAGCGGATCCACGGCGGGCGCGGCCGAGGAGATCGCCGCGCGCGTGCCTGTGGCCGCGCGGATCGGCGAGGCGATCCAGCATGTGCCGGTCGAGAGCGCCCGGGCGGCGGTGGAACTCGCGGAAACGGGTGCGGCCGATGCGGTGATCGCGATCGGGGGCGGATCGGCGACCGGACTCGCGAAGATCGTGGCCCGCGATACGGGGATCCCGCTGGTGGCGGTGCCGACGACATTCGCCGGCTCGGAGGCGACGGCGATGTGGGGGCTCACCGAGGCCGGCCGCAAAGTCACCGGGATCGACGAGCGGGCGCTGCCGCGCGCGGTCGTCTACGATGCGGCGCTGTCGCGAACGCTCCCCGCGGGGCTCGCGATGTCCTCGGGTCTGAACGCGGTCGCGCACGCGGTCGACGGCTTCTGGGCGCCGAAGGCGGATCCCATCAACGCGGCGATGGGTGCGGAGGGGCTGCGCGCGCTGATCCCGGGTCTGCGCGGGCTGGCCGCGGATCCCGACGACCTCGATGCCCGGGAGCGGGTGCTGTACGGCGCGTATCTCGCGGCGGTGGCCTTCGGCTCGGCGGGCAGCGGCATCCACCACAAGATCTGCCACGTGCTGGGCGGCGCCTACGGCCTCTCCCACTCCGAGATGCACGCCATCGTGCTGCCGTACGCCGTGGACTTCAACGCCCCGGCCGCCCCGGAGGCGGCGGAGCGGGTGAGTCAGGCGCTGGGGGGCGGATCCGCCGCAGCCGGCTTGTACCGCCTCCGCCGCGAGCTCGGCGTCACCGGCTCCCTCGCCGAGCTCGGCCTGCACGAGGAAGACCTCCCCGAGGCCGCACGGCTCGCCGCAGAGGCGATCCCCACTTCGAATCCGCGTTCCTTCACCGTCTCCGAAGTGGAGGCCATCATCCGCCGGGCCTGGTCCGGCGACGAGATCAAGGAGTAGCAAGGCATGACAGAGCAGGCTGGAGCGCCGATCAGCGCCGAGCAGACCGTGCGCGAGCAGGCGCTCATCGAGGAGGTCGTCGCCTCCTTCTCGGGTGCCGAGAGCGAGCGGCTGAAGTTCCTGATGCAGGCGCTCACCCGGCATCTGCACGCCTTCATCCGCGAGGTGCGCCTCACCGAGGACGAGTGGAACCAGGCGATCAAGTTCCTCACCGATGCAGGGCACATCACGACCGAGACCCGGCAGGAGTTCGTGCTGCTCTCCGATGTGCTCGGGGCCTCGATGCAGGTGGTCGCGATCAACAATCCGGAGTACGCGAACGCGACCGAGGCGACGGTGTTCGGGCCCTTCTTCGTGGAGGACGCGCCCGAGATCCGGAACGGTGAGGACATGGCCTTCGGCGCGGCCGGCGAGCCCTGCTACGTCGAGGGCACCGTGCGGGGGGTCGACGGAGAGCCGATCCCCGGCGCCCGAATCGAGGTGTGGGAGGCCGATGAGGACGGCTTCTACGACGTGCAGTACGGCGATGATCGCATGGCGGCCCGGGCGCACCTCTTCGCCGATGAGCAGGGCGAGTACCGCTTCTGGGGGCTGTTCCCCACTCCCTACCCGATCCCCTACGACGGTCCGGTCGGGGCGATGCTCGCGGCGGTCGACCGCTCGCCGGTGCGCGCCTCGCATCTGCACTTCATGGTGACCGCCCCCGGGTACCGCACCTTGGTCACGCATATCTTCGTGCGCGGGGACGAGCAGCTCGTGATCGGCGACAGCGTATTCGGGGTGAAGGAGTCGCTGATCAAAGACTTCGCGCACCACCCTGCGGATGCGCCGACGCCGGACGGCCGCGATCTGGGCGGTCGGCCGTGGGCGCAGACCCGCTTCGACATCGTGCTCGCCCCGGGCGAGGGCGAGGGGATGCGGGTCTCGGGCGGCTGAGCGCCACCCCGAGGGTCCCGCCCGCCAAACCGGTTCCGAGCTGAGCAGATCGGCTCGGAACCGGTCACTTTCGATTTCTGCTATACGTAGCGCAAATATCTGAGTCGGCAATTATGTATTTGCCAAAATCCTCTCTCGCGAGTCACCATGAAGAAGGCTCGGAGAACCGCGTGATGCCCGTTCATCGCTCGGTGCTGCGACCGCGCCGGGCGAGCTGCTCGGCCACAACGGAGTGAAGCAGAAACGAGGATTTCAATGAAGAAACGCGCTCTCGCTATAGCCGCCATCGCCGCGGCGGCATTGCTGATGACCGGCTGCTCCGGCGGATCCGGCGACTCCGGCAGCACCGGGGACGGCGGCGACCAGGCCAATGGCGACAGCGGATCCAGCGCTCTGGAGGTGACCACCCTGAACATGGGCGTCGTTCCCGTCGCTGACGCCGCACTGGCCTACATCGCGCTCGACGAGGGGTACTTCGCGGAAGAGGGCCTCGAGGTGAAGATGGAGGCCATGCAGAACGCGGCGGCCATCGTGCCGGGCGTCCTGAACGGCCAGGTGCAGATCGGCCAGGGGGCCGTGCCGCCGATTGTCTCGGCCGCCTCCCAGAGCCTCCCGCTCGTCATCGTCGGAAACGCGGCCAATGTGCCGCAGGACGCCGACGCCGATCCCATGGCCATTCTCGTGAAGGCCGGCTCGGACATCCGGTCTCCGAAGGATCTCGAGGGCGAGATCGTCGCGGTGAACGCGCTGCAGGCGGCGATCGAGCTGATCGTGAGCCAGGCGATCGAGAGCGATGGCGGCGACCCCTCGACGGTCACCTACGTCGCGATGCCGTTCCCCGATATGGCCGCCGCGGTCGAGCGCGGCGATGTCGCCGCGGCCGGCGTCATCGAACCGTTCCGGGCCACGGGCTTCGAAGCCGGGCTCGTGTCGATCTCGAACCCGATGACGGAGGGCTTCGATGCCGGTGTGAGCCACGCGGTCTACTTCGCGTCCAAGGAGTTCGCCGAGAAGTCGCCGAACACGCTCGCGGCCTACGACCGCGCGATTCAGCGCGCGGCGGAGGCGGCGACGGCGGATCCCGCGCTCGTTCGCGCGGTACTCGTGAAGTACGGCAACCTCCCCGAGCCGGTGGCCGAGATGATCAACCTGCCCGCCTACGACGGCTCCCAGGTCGCGGCCGGGTCGATCGAGACGTTCATCGAGATCATGGAGGCTCACGGCTTCATCGATGCGGGCTCGGTCAAGGCATCGGATCTGCTGGTCGGATGAGCACCGTCGCGGTCAGTGGGGGGCGGCGCCGTGCGCCGCTCACCCGCCGCGGGCGGATCACCTACGGTGTGGTCGCCGTGGTCGTCGCGCTCCTGCTCTGGGGTGCGGCGGCCGCGGCCGGCGCCCTGCCCGCGAATGTCGTCCCGGGTCCCCTCGAGGTCGCTCAGGCGCTCGGCGCCGAGCTGATCACCGGTGAGTTCTGGGCGGCCATCGGGCAGACCCTGCTCTCGGTGTTCATCGGCCTGCTCATCGTCCTCGTCATCTCCACGCCGGTCTCGATCGCGATGGGGCGCGTGCGCTTCATCCGCGAGTCGCTCTGGGTCGTGGTGGAGTTCCTGAAGCCGATCCCGCCGGTCGCGCTGATCCCGCTCACGCTGCTGCTGTGGGGCATCTCGCCGACGATGAAGCTCTTCCTCGTGGTCTTCGGCTCGCTGTGGCCGCTGCTGACCCAGATGACCTACGGCGTGCGCGAAGCGGACGGGGTCGCCCTCTCGATGGCCCGCAGCTACCGCCTCGGCGGCTGGCGCACGATCCGCTCCGTCATCGTTCCGAGCCTGCTGCCCTTCACCGCGACGGGCTTGCGCGTCTCCGCCTCGATCGCCCTGATCATCTCGGTCGTCACCGAGATGATCACGGGTGCGGCCGGAATCGGGAAGTCCATCACCCTCGCGCAGGTCTCGGGGCAGCTGCCGCCGATGTACGCGCTCATCATCACCACCGGCCTGCTGGGACTCGGCCTCAACGCCCTGTTCCGACTGGGCGAGCGCCGGATCCTCTTCTGGCACTCCTCGCAGAGAGGTGAGAAGGAATGAAACTCCTGGGGCTCACACTGCTGCGCCTGTGGCTGCCGGTCGTGCTGATCGCGGCCTGGTGGTTCGGCTCCGCGAACAGCACCTCCCTCTACTTCCCGCCGCTCTCGCAGATCGTCGAGACGCTGCGCGCCGACTGGCTCGGCCCCTACTTCGTCGAGCATCTGCTGCCGAGCATCGGCAAGTTCTCCTCGGCGTATCTGCTCGCGATCCTGCTCGGCGTGCTGATCGGCCTGGTCCTCGGCATGAGCGAGCGGATCCGGGCCATCACCGATCCCTTCGTGCAGTTCTTCCGCTCCCTGCCGCCGCCGGTGATCATCCCCATCGGCATCCTGGTCTTCGGCATCGGCGTGATGATGAACATCTTCATCATCGTCTTCGGCGCGATCTGGGCGACGCTGCTGAACACCACCGACGGCATCGCCGGCGTGCACTCCCAGGTTCGTGACATGGCGCGCTCGTACCGGCTGGGCTTCTGGCAGCGCGTGCGCCACGTACTGCTGCCGGCGGCGGCCCCGCAGATCGCCGCGGGCATGCGCACCTCCTTGCAGATCTCGATCATCCTGATCGTGGTCAGCGAGATGGTGGGCGCCACCTCGGGCATCGGCTACTACGTCATCAAGTCGCAGCAGACCTTCCAGATCACCGAGACCTGGGCGGGCACCATCGTGCTCGGGGTGCTGGGCTACCTCGCCGCCCTGATCTTCATGCTGATCGAGAAGCGCGTGCTCAGGTGGCACGCGGGCATGCTGGCGAGCCAGAACGCGGAATGATCCTCAAGGAGTGAACAGCTATGTCGAATGAAGAGCCGACGCCGGTGCTGCAGGTGCAGGACCTGCATATGAGCTACGGCAAGGGAAGCAAGACGGCCCGGATCCTGGCGGGCGTGGACTTCGAGGTGCAGCAGGGCGAGTTCGTCTGCGTGGTCGGACCCTCGGGCTCGGGCAAGACCACGCTGCTGCGCTGCGTCGCGGGGCTGCAGAGTCCCACCTCAGGGCGCACCGTGCTCGAGGGGGATCCCGTCGTCGGGCCCCCCGAGAAGCTCGCGGTCGTCTTCCAGGACTACAGCCGCAGCCTGCTGCCCTGGATGAACGTCGTGCGGAACGTCGAGCTGCCGCTGGAGCGGAAGTTCGGGAAGGTCGAGCGCCGTCGACTCGCCGAGGAGGCGCTGGAGAGCGTCGGTCTCGCCGGCAAGGGCGATCTCTACCCCTGGCAGCTCTCGGGCGGCATGCAGCAGCGCGCGGCGATCGCCCGGGGCCTCGCCTATCAGCCGGACATCCTGCTGATGGACGAGCCCTTCGCCGCCGTCGATGCGCAGACCCGCGTGGAGCTCGAGGATCTCGTGCTCCGGGTTCGCGAGCAGTACGACATGACCGTGCTCTTCGTGACGCACGACATCGACGAGGCGGTCTACCTCTCGGACCGGGTGATCGTGCTCTCGGGCGCGCCGACCTCGGTGACGGAGGACCTGAGGGTCGATCTGCCGCGCCCGCGGCACCAGATCCACACCAAGGCGCTGCCCCGCTACGCCGAGCTGCGCAACCACGTCTTCACGCTCATTCAGGAGGCGAAGAGTCATGCGTCGATGGACAACACCAATACGGCGACGCTCATCGCGGCAGCCGAGTGAGATCGGTGGCGATGTCGATGAAGCGCTGCGCGATGGGCGAGGGCTCGACCTCCTTCGACCAGATCAGCGTGGCGGTCGTCGCCGGGACCGCCTGCAGGAACGGCCGGGTGGTGATCTGGGTGAGTTGATGCTCCCGGATCGAGGCGGGCATCATGGCGACGCCGAGGCCGCCGGCGATGAGCGGCATCGCGGTCTGCAGGGTGGCGATCTCCTGGATCGCCGGCATCTCCAGGCCCCAGGATCGCCAGAGATCCTCGGCCATGCGACGCAGGCCCGGGAACCGGGGATTGTCCTCGGGCAGGAACCAGGTGAGCGAACGCAGTTCGAGCACATCCACCGGCTCCTCGCCCTTCTCCCAGCTCAGCGGCAGCACCGCGAGCGTGGGCAGCTCGCCCACGGGCAGCACGTGCAGACTGCTCGCGTACTGCGCTGTGAACAGGGGCAGGTCGGGGCAGACCACCGCCCCGACCTCGGCGCCGCCCCGCAGCACCTCCTCGACGATGATCTCGGGGGTGGGATCGAGCAGGGTCAGCGAGGCGCGCGGCGCGAGCTGGGTGAAGCGCCGGATCATCTCGGGGATGTAGCGCCAGGCGAAGCTCGGCGCGGCGGCGATGGTGATGTGGCCCTCGCTGCCCTCGCCGAGGCCGCGCAGATGCGCGCCGAGCTCGTCGGTCTGGCGCAGGATCTGCCCGGCCCGCAGCGCGAGGAGCTTGCCGGCTTCGGTGGGGATCACGCCGTGCTGCACGCGGTTCAGCAACTGGATGCCGAGCTCGCGCTCGAGGGCCGCGACCGTGGTCGACAGCGGCGGCTGGGTCATGTGGAGGCGCTGTGCCGCGCGTGAGAACGACTCCTCCTCGCAGACGGCGGTGAAGTAGCGAAGCTGGCGAAGATCCATGGCGGAAGCATAACGCAAGGTATATCGAAACGGAATGACTGGAGCTTGAGATTCATATTTGCTATATGACTCGCGTCTCCAAAGGATAGGAATCAATGGGTGCCGCGCGGCACGCAGCACCCATTCGCTGAGAGCAAAGGAGCACCACGCAGTGAATGAACCATCGCCACTGAGCCTCGAGGAATCCCGCCGGTACCGGACCCGCGTGGTGCTGCTGGGCACCTCGGGAGGGCCGCCCTGGTTCGACAATTCCACGCGCACCGGCATCTCGACCGCGATCTGCGTCGGCGACGCCTTCTACCTCATCGACTGCGGCGAGGGCTGGGGCCCGCAGTTCAGGCGCTCGGGCATCGGACCTGCGGGCTTCCAGAAGGGCCTCGACAATATGCGCGCCATGTTCCTGACGCACCACCACTCGGATCACACGGTCGACTACCCGAATCTGCTGCTGCTCGCCTGGCACAACGGCTCCGACGGGCTGAAGCAGCCCATCAAGATCCTGGGACCCGGCAACCGCGGGGTGCTGCCCCCCATCTTCGACGAGGACTCGCGCGATCCGCTGCCCGAGGTGTGGAACCCCGAGTCGCCGACCCCCGGCATGGAGGAGTTCACCGAGAAGCTGCTCCAGGCCTATGCCACCGATATCAACGACCGCATGCGCGACAACGCGAAGCAGGATCTGCGCGAGATCTTCGAGATCTCCGACATCCAGCTGCCCGAGGGCATCGGCACCGATCCGAACGGCGACCCGACGCCCGAGATGGAGCCCTTCGAGATCTACCGCGACGAGCTCGTCACGGTGACGGCGATTCTGGTGGATCATCGGCCTGTCTTCCCCGCCTACGCCTTCCGCTTCGAGACGCCGGACGGCTCCATCGTGATCTCGGGCGACACCGGCGTGTGCACCAACCTCGTCAAGATCGCGCAGGGCGCCGATCTGCTGCTGCACGAGTGCATCGACATGGAGTGGGTGGACGCCCTGCTCGGCCCGGACGCCCCCAAGCCCGATCCGAATCTCATGCAGCACATGCTCGCCGCCCACACCTCCATCGAGCAGGTCGGCCCGCAGGCCGAGGCCGCCGCCGTCAAGACGCTGGTGCTGACCCACCTGGCCCCCGGCAACTCGCCGATCGAACACTGGGAGCGGGCGCAGGAGGGCTTCTCGGGCCGACTGGTGGTCGGCGAGGACCTCATGGCCTTCGGACTCGGGGATCCTTCCTAGCTCGACGCGGGGCCGGTGGAGTCGCGCTGGATGAGGTAGGGATCGAAGACGCGCTTGGCGGGGGCGTCCTCGATCCCGCCCACGCGAGCGATGAGCAGATCGGTCGCCGCGAATGCCGCGGCGCGCATCGGCAGCGCGACGGTGGTGAGCGGCGGCAGCAGGAAGAGGCCGGCGTCGTTGTCGCGCCAGCCGATCACCGAGATCTGCTGCGGCACCTGGATGCGCTGCGCACGCAGCACGCCGTAGCCGCCCATCGCCGCCTTGTCGTCGGTGAAGAGGATCGCCGTGGGCTCGCCGCCCCGCGCCAGGATGGTCTCCACCGCCTTGGGCGCCGAGGCGGGATGCCGGTCGTGGTAGTGGGCGATGAGTGCCGGGTTGGGCTCGCCGAGCCCGATACGCCGCACGGTCCGCTCGTAGGCGCGCAGATGGCGCTCGCCGCGCGGCATTGCGGGCGGCTCGCCGATGTAGGCGATGCGACGGTGACCCAGTCGGTGCAGGTGCTCGACGGCGATCTCGATGCCGCGGCCCTCATCGACGACCACATCGTAGGCGGTCGCCGGGTCGAGGCCGACCGTCACCACGGGCACCTGTCCCGCTTCGAGGGCGCGAGGAGCCCCGTGCGACTGCAGACGGATCAGGCCGTCGATCACGCCGTTGCGGGTGAAACGATCCGAGGCGCCATTCGCGTCGGCGGGCGAGGAGAAGGTGGCCAGCAGGGTGAGCCCGACCCGGCTCAGCCGCTCCTCCACCGAGGTGACGAAGACGCTGAGGGGCTTGTCGAAGAGACTCGCCGCCGAGTGGATGTCGGTCGGGATCTCGAGGCCGACGATTCCCGAGCGCGAGGTGCGCAGGCCGCGAGCGAGCGCATTGGTGCGATATCCCATGGTCTCGGCGACGGCGAGCACCCGCTCGACGGTCTCGGGGCTGATCATCAGCCGCTTCTGCGGGTCGAGCGCCCGGGAAACCGTCGCGCGGTCGACCCCGGCGGCCTCGGCGACGTCGCGCTGAGTGACCACCCGTCTCGTCACCCTGTGCGCACCGTCAGTCATAGCAATATCGTTTCACATCCGGGGTGCGCCCCGCCCGGGCGCCGCGCGGCGCACTCGGCGCTCGCCACGGGTACGCTGGTGCGTGCCGGATATGCGCCCGGGGGATCGGCCGATGGATCGGCCGGCGGCGAAAGGGGAGACTCAGTGATCATCGGAGCCTCGCTTCCCCTCACCGGCCCGCTGCACACCTTCGGCACGACACTCAGACAGGGCTACGAGCAGGCCATCGCCGAGGTCAACGAGGCCGGCGGCATCGAGATCGACGGCGTCCGGCGCGCCCTCGAACTGCGAGTGTTGGACAACGGCTCGAACGGTGACACGGCCGCGGAGCAGACACGCTCGCTGGTGCTCGACGGCGGGGCCGTCGCGCTGCTGGGCCCGGCCACCCCGCCGCTCAGCATCCCGGTCTCGCTGGTCGCCGAGCAGCTCGAGGTACCCGTGCTCATCACCGTCACCCCGCTGCAGGCCTGGAAGGGCGGCAATCCCAATGGCTGGACCCATGCCTGGGATGTCTTCTTCGACGAGCTCCAGATGACGCGGACCCAGTTCCAGGCCGCCGATCTGGTCGAGACCAATAGGAAGGCGGCGCTGTTCACCGACACCGAGGAGGACGGCGTCGTCATGGGAGGTCTCTGGGAGGAGACCGCGCCCGAGTTCGGGTACGAGATCGCGTATCGCGCCCAGTTCCCGGTCGGCAACACCGATTTCAGCAGCCAGGTGCGCGAGGCGCTCGCCGCCGGTGCTGAGGTCGTCATCACCCAGGTGACCCCGCCCGACGGCATCGCCCTGCTCGAAGAGATGAAGGCGCAGGGCTACGAGCCCCGGGTGCTCTTCCTGGAGAAGGCGGGCAACACCGGAGGCCTGGTCGAGATCAGCGGGGGACTCGCAGAGGGCTCGCTCGCCGCGAACTGGTTCGCGGCCGGGACGGGTCTGGACCGTGAGCAGGAGTTCATCGACGCCTATGCGGCCGGGCTCGGCGGCGTCAACTCCGACCTCGGCAACGTGGTCTGCGGCTACTCGGTCGCGCGCGTGCTGATCGAGGCGATCGAGCGCGCGGGCAGTCTCGACGCGAAGGCGATCAACGCCGAGATCGCGAAGACCGACGGCACCTTCCCCGCCGGCAGGATCAGCTTCGGCGACGATCGCGCCGCAGTGCTCCCCGCGGTGCAGACCCAGTGGATCGGCAACGACCAGGTGCTGGTGCTCGACGTGGACGGCGAGGCCACCGGGACGGCGCCCATCGCGCCGACGGCGGGGCTGCGCTGAGTCCCCCTGGGGAGTGTGTGAGCGCTCCGCCGCCATCCGCACTTGAAGCCGACCTCGAACTCGTTTAGTCTGGTTGTACATGTGCAGTCTCATGGAACACTCGTTCGCAGGGACGCAGAGAGAGGAGTTCGAGAGATGCCCATTCCTACGTATGGCACCAACGCGGTCGACTGGGAGGAGCGGATCAATTTCGAGCGCCTCCGCGACGGGCGCCTCGCCCGCCTGAAGGCCGAGCTCGAGAAGTCGAATATGGGCGCGATCCTCGCCTTCGACTTCTCCAACATCCGCTACATGTCGGCCACCCACATCGGCACCTGGGCGATGGACAAGGCGATCCGCTTCGCCCTGCTCACCCGCAACAGCGATCCGATCGTCTGGGACTTCGGCTCGGCCGCCAAGCACCACGACCTCTACAACCCGTGGCTGCACACGACCACCGCCGAGATGGACGCGGATCCGCACGCCCCGCACCACGGCGCCAAGAAGCCGCGCCTCGAGTCGGGCGCCCGCGCCGGCATCTCGACCCTGCGCGGCGCGTTCCCGCCCGACGCGGGTATCGCCGAGGAGGTCGCCCGCAAGGTCAAGCGCGAGCTCGAGAAGTTCGGGCTGCTGGGCGAGCCGCTCGGCATCGACATCGTCGAGCTGCCGATCCTCTTCGCCATGCAGAAGGCCGGCATCGAGGTCGTCGACGGCCAGCAGGTGTTCCTGGGCGCCCGCTCCGTGAAGCTCGACGATGAGATCAAGCTGCTCACCCAGGCCGCTTCGATGGTCGACGCCGCCTACACCGAGCTCTACGAGTTCCTGAAGCCCGGTGTGCGCGAGAACGAGACCGTGGCCCTCGTCGCGAAGACCCTCTACGACCTCGGCTCCGAGTACGTCGAGGGCGTCAACGCGATCTCGGGCGAGCGCTGCTCGCCGCACCCGCACGTCTACTCGGATCGGCTGATCCGGCCGGGCGATCCCGCCTTCTTCGACATCCTGCACAGCTACCAGGGCTACCGCACCTGCTACTACCGCACCTTCGCGGTGGGATCGGCGAGCCCGGCGCAGGTCGACGCCTACAAGCGGGCGCGCGAGTACATGGACCGTGCGATCGCCCTGGTCCGCCCCGGGGCCACCACCGCCGACATCTGCGCGGTGTGGCCGAAGGCCGAGGAGTTCGGCTTCCCGAACGAGGAGGCCGCCTTCGCCCTGCAGTACGGCCACGGCGTGGGCCTGTCGATCTGGGAGAAGCCGATCTTCTCGCGCCTCATCTCCTTCGAGCACCCCGAGGAGCTCAAGGAGGGCATGGTGTTCGCCCTCGAGACCTACTGGCCGTCGGCCGATGGCATCGGCGCGGCGCGCATCGAGGAGGAGGTCGTCGTGACCGCCGACGGCTGCGAGGTCATCACGAAGTTCCCCGCCGAGGAGCTGCTCGTGGCAGGCCCGCGCTACCACGCGGTCGGCTACGACCTGCCGACGCTGCGCGACTCCCAGTCGCACCTCAACACCACCTGGGGGCGCGGCGAGGCGTAGGCGCCCGCGCACTGGAATGCAGGATCCCCTCGGCCGGCGCCGAGGGGATCCCGTGTTTCCTTCGTGACCGAGAGTTGAAGGTCAAGAGAGCCGAGCTCGCGGTGTTGCTGCGCAGGCTTCCACAGGTCCGGCGCCCGAACCCGGATGTCTATACTTAAGCGGCTCTTCGTAATTGAGACGCTTCTATGATTGTCAAGTCGTAGAACCGGCAGAATGTAGGGCATTGAGCGTCCGGTAGAAGTGCCTACCGAGGTAGCGTTTGAGACAGCGCCGGATCTCGCGCTTGCTACGCCCTTCAGTGAGACGTTTCTCAACGTAGGTTTTGGTGTTGTCGTGGTGCTGCATGCGGGACATTGCAATCACGTGAAGTGCGCGATTCAGACGCCGGTCACCGCCTCTGTTGAGGCGATGCCTGATGGTGTTCCCACTGGAGGCGGGGATCGGACTCACACCGGCGAGAGCCGCGAATGCGGCCTCACTGCGCACCCGACCGGGGTGTGACCATGCGGTGATCAGAATGGCGGCGGTGTATGCGCCGACACCAGGTTCTTCGAGTAGGGGTGCTGCTGGGCTCTGTGCGATCAGTTCGATCATGCGTTTCTGATTCGTGGTGAGCGTTTCTTGGAAGGCGAGGATCTGACGTGCGAGACGGATCGCCTCGTCGCGGGCGACAACACGCGCGATGGGTTCCTCGCGGCTGCGCCACCGTGAGATCTCGCCGATCTGGGTGAGAGTGAGTGGTTTCCGGGCATCTATGCCAAGGTCGTTGACGCGCAGCAGGGCGGTGAGCGCGTTGGTGTTCATCGTTTTCTCCTGCGCCATCTGTTCACGAGCCGCGACGAGCACGCGCAGGGCTTGACGTATCCCGTCGTCAGCGCGCGGGCGGCGAAGTTGGTCGTCGTCGAGGGAGCGCGTCGCGGTTGCGATGGCTTGCGCATCAATCGGATCTGACTTGCCGATTCCGCGGCGAGATTTCGTGCTGATGCGTGGTGCTTCAACGACTTCGTAACCGGCGTCTGAGACTGCGCGGGCAAGCTTCGCCCCGTAGGTGGCGATGCACTCGATCGACCAGAGCGTAGTCGCTTCACCGGAAGAGAGGCGGCCTGCCCAGGCGATTGCTCTGGCCATGCCCTTCGCGGTCGTCGGGAACAGTTGGCAACCGAGCAGTTCGCCGTTCGCAGCGTCGATGACAGCGTAGGTGTGTGATTTGGCGTGGGTGTCCACACCAATGACAAACGAGTGAGAATGCGCGACGATGGTCATGCGGTTGTGGTCCTTCCTGGAACGGAATCATTAGGGTTCAGCCGCGTGGCGGCCGACGCCGTTCCGGGAGGAAATCACTTCGGGGCAGCACTGTGACGGGCCACGACCTCAGGGGTCGGGCAGGCTTCTAATCAGGCCATCGAAATGGGCCGGGAGGCGTCGGTCGCCCCTGCCGATCGGGCAAGTCTCAAGCAGGGCACCCGGAGGGCCAGTGGTGTAGCGAGCCACAATCGTCAGGGAACGGCCAACGCCTACCCTGCCAGCCAGTCCCAGACCAGCCAAGAACAAGCCTCACAGGGTGTAGACGCGGTGCCCGGAGTGGCGACGAGGAAACAGATCGAGGCCTTTCGATGATGGAAGTTCCTACACTGCCCATCCGAAAGACCTCGACGTGTCCAACGCTACCTTCCACGCCTCTGACCTGACTACGTTCTGCCGCCTCGACGAGCTCGGACTCGAAGCGATCGGACAGTGCCTCGAGCCCGACCGGGCGATCATTCAATGCCGAGTGAGCGAACCCGATCCGTGGTGTCGCAGGTGCGGAGCCGAGAGCACTCCCCGCGACACGGTTACCCGGAACCTCGCGCATGAACCATTCGGGCATCGCCCGACCCAGCTCCAGATCAGGGTTCGTCGTTACCGATGCTCGTATTGCCGGAAAGTCTGGCGAGAAGACACCAGTCAGGCCGCGCCAGAACGGGCAAAGATCTCCCGCGCCGGGGTTCGTTGGGCGCTCGAAGCGCTCGTGCTCGATCACCTCACGGTTGCTCGTGCTGCCGCGAGTCTTGGAGTGTCGTGGCACACCGCGAACACCGCGATCCTCGCTGAGGGGCAGCAGCGGCTGATCGATGATCCTCACCGCTTCGACGGGGTCACGACCATCGGAGTGGATGAGCATGTGTGGCGGCATACCCGCCGTGGCGACAGATACGTGACGGTGATCATCGATCTCACCCCGGTACGTGAAAAACGAGGCCCGGCCAGGCTTCTTGACATGGTCCCGGGCCGCTCGAAGCAGGTGTTCTCGGACTGGCTCGCTGCACGATCCCAGGCCTGGCGTGACGGGATCGAGGTGGTCGCGATGGACGGATTCACCGGGTTCAAGACGGCATCCAAGCAGCACCTGCCCGACGCTACCGAGGTGATGGATCCCTTCCATGTCGTCCAACTCGCCGGCGACGCACTCGACCGCGTCAGGCAGCGGGTACAGCAGGAGACCCTCGGACATCGAGGGCGACGCGGGGATCCGCTCTACGCGATCCGGCGGATACTCAGAACAGGTGAGGGGTTCCTTACAGAGAAGCAGCAGGCCAGACTCGACGCCGTGTTCGCTGACCCCGCGCATGCGGATGTATGGCGGGCCTGGCGGACCTATCAGCAGGTCGTGGCCGCATATCGAGAGAAGTATTCGGGTCTTGGCCGGAAGCGGTTGCGCGAACTGATCGACACTTTGAAAGCGACGACCCCGGCCTGGTTCACCGAGTTACGCAGGCTCGCCTACACGCTTGATCGGCGCCGGGCCGACATCCTGGCGTATTTCGATCATCCGAGGACCTCGAACGGTCCAACTGAAGCGATCAACGGTCGGCTCGAGCATCTCCGCGGGTCCGCGTTGGGGTTCCGGAACCTGGTCCATTACATCGCGAGGTCACTCCTCGAGACTGGCGGGTTCAGACCCCGTCTACACTCTCAATTCCGATGAGCCACTTAAGCGAAAGAGATTTCCTCGCCCCGGAGCGGATGCGTGGGCAGCGGAGCGGACACAGTCGTGGAACCTGAGAGAGTCAATCCCCGTTTGGGTGCGCATTTGCGCGCCGCGCGAGAGGCCTCGGGTCTGACGCTCAAGGCTCTCGGGGATTCCATGGGGGTCACGCCGAGTCTGCTGTCGCAGATCGAGAACGACAAGGTGCAGCCCTCGTTGAACACGCTGTATCAGCTCGTCAGTCGGCTGAACCTGTCCATCGACTCGTTGCTGGACGAGGGAGACGGGCGGATCGATGGGTTGGGCACCCGGGGCGTTAGCGGAGCCTCCGCGAGGCCGACGGTGCAGCGCGCCGGGGAGAACCCCACGCTCGTGCTGGGCACCGGGGTGAGCTGGGAGCGGCTCGCCGGTGGGCTCGAGGAGACCCTGGAGCCCCTGATCATCACGTTCCCTCCCCATGCGACGAGTTCTCCCACGGACGGGCTTTTGCAGTACAGCGGGTACGAGTTCGGTCTACTGCTCGAGGGGCAGCTGACCCTCAAGTTGGGTTTCGAGAGTTACGAGTTGAACGCGGGCGATTCGGTTCACTTCGACGCGTTCCGCCCGCACGCCTATGTGAACGAGAGCGACGAGCCGGCGCGTGGAGTGTGGTTCGTGCTGCGCGACGAGTTCCTGCGCATGCGGGCTCGATTGGGGCCCCTCCGCCCGGTCTTCGGTTCGGTCGGTTCTGCGAACGCCCCGCAGTCCGCCTGGAACACGGTGGATCAGACCGACTGGTGAGTCTGCTCGATCTTGGCGTTCATTCGATGCCCGGGTGCGCTGCGCTCCGTCGGCCACCGAAGGCCGAGGAACCTCAGATAAATATGCCCGCGAAACATGACCGGTGACTCACCAAGAAATGCCCGCGTAATCCCTGAGTCTAGCCGGCCCGCTTCTTCCGTGCCCGGGCGGGTTTGACCCCGGCGACCGGGTCGGGTTGTTTCGCGAGCTCGGCGGCCTCGAGCTTGCGGGTCTTGTCCGCGGCGAGCCAGGTCAGGCGCTGCTGGATCCGGTCGATCTGACGGGCAAGATGCGCGGGGTTCAGACTGTCCCGGTACGCGGTCAACTCCGCGGCTTTCTCGTCGGTGAGTATCCCGGAGTGGAGGAGCCGCTCGAACGGGGCCGTAAGCGCGTCGTACACGCGCTTACGACGCCCCTGCTGGTCGGTGTCCCACCCGATGGGCTTCTTCGTCGGGGTGAGGAAGTTATGGCGGTCGTTCACCAGCTGCCAGAGCTCGTTCAAGAGCTGGAGCTGTGGCTGAGTATCGTAGCGCCAATAGAACGCATACCGGCGCACGATCTGGTTGTTCTTCGACTCGATGGTGGCCTGGTCGTTCTTCTTGTACGGGCGTGAACGTGTGAAGTAGATATCCAGTTCGGCCGCCCATCCGATGACGTCGTAGTTGATGAACTCGCTCCCGTTATCAAAGTCCACCCCGGTCACCTCGAACGGGGTGTCTTGGATGAACCTGTCGAGTGCGTCACGCAGGTGCAGGTGCGCGTTGTTGCGGATCGAGCGGGTGTAAGTCCATCCGGTGTGCATGTCCGTCATATCGAGTGTTCTCGCGAACTCGCCCTTCAGGATGGGGCCGCAGTGAGCGACGGTATCGCCTTCGAAGAACCCGGGCACGGCCTCGATCTCGTCGCCGGCTTTCCGGACCGTGATCGAGTTGCGCAGCAACGGCCCGGGGGTAGTGGTGGTGATGCCCCGCAGCGGGTCTTTCGCGCGGGCTGGTGCGAGGTATCGGTCAATTGTCGCGGGTGACATCGCGAGTAGCTCGTCGCACACCTGGTCAGAGTAGCCAGCCTTGCCAGGAACCAGTTCTCCATGCGCTTCCAGGAGCATCAACTGGAGTTCCATCGTCGCGGCGAGGTATTTCCCGCTGATGCCGCCCACGAACGCCCATACCCGATGCAACACCGCGATCGCCTGCTCGGAATACTTCAACGCCCTCGGCTTCCGTTTCCGAGCACTGACACGGCGCGGTTTCAAAGCTGCTTTCAACTGTCGGCGTGCGTTGTCCCTGGACCAGCCGGTGATCGCGCACACCTCATCAAGCAGCTTGCTCTTCTCGCCCTTCACCGCCGCCTGATACTGGCGAGCGAACTTCCTCGTGATCTCGTGTCTGGCTCGCATTGATAGCCCACTTCCCATGAAACTGATGATCCTGTTTCGCGGGCATTTTTATCTGAGTCACCGAAACCGTTTCGCGGGCA
Source organism: Leucobacter sp. (assembly GCA_048516985.1). Classification (GTDB taxonomy): domain Bacteria; phylum Actinomycetota; class Actinomycetes; order Actinomycetales; family Microbacteriaceae; genus Leucobacter. Next base: position 619,623 of record CP183188.1, read on the forward strand.
TATTAGGTGAGGCACGTCGCAGGCTTGACTCAACTTGCCCTCTGAATTACAGTAAAACTTAATTGTTTAACCGCAATTAACGTATTGTTTTGATTCTGATCAGTGAAGCCCGGACTCTCGTCCCACGAGATTGTACGTCCAACGGGGTTCAGTGGTGCGCTTTCTCCCGGGTTCTTCCTCGGTTTTGGTGTGGAATCAGAGCGAGAGATCGATCCGTACGAGGCATCTGAAAGGAACCACAATGCCGAACTCATCGCTCACTGAGGTCATCCCAATTTCATCTCTACTGAAACTCGCCTTCCGGAATCATCCGGGCGGCGTCGCAGTGATCACCGCGAAATCGAAACAGGGCAACGTCGCGCTGACAGCCACCTCGGTCACCTCCGTCAACGCCGAGCCGCCACTGCTCGCTTTCTCGGTCTCTGCGCTCTCGTCGAGCTCGCCGAAAATTCAGACGGTCGATCACGTCGTCGTGCATCTCCTCGACGCCGGGGGCATCGAGATAGCGAAGATCGGGGCGACGAGCAGAATTGACCGCTTCGCCGACACATCTCTCTGGTCCGAACTCGAGACCGGAGAGCCCGTGTTTCACGTGGCCCGTGCCTGGCTGCGGTGCAGGCTCATCGAGCGGATAGACGCGTCGGGGTCGACGCTCTACCTCGCAGAGGTCGTGGAGGCGAGCATCTTGGATGACGAGGCAGCGCAGGAGGCGGGCGACGGGCTCGTCTATGTGAACCGGACGTGGCACCGACTCAACGAGGATTCCCGCATCGACTGACGGCTCCCACCCGGGAATGATCAAGAATGGCTCCTGCCCTTGGGCAGGAGCCATTCTTCTTCGTCAGGAGGTCCGCCTACTTCGCGTAGGCGCTGGTGATGTCGCCGAGCGCGGCGACGAGCGCATCGTCGTAGGTCATCTCCTCGACCCGATAGACGGAAGGGCGTCCGGCGGCGACCACCGCGCCTCCGCGCGCGGCCTGGGCGAGCCAGGTGCTCGCGGCCTCGAGCAGTTCCTCGCTGGAAACCACGCGATTAACCAGTCCCACCTTGCTCGCCTGCTCGGCGGAGAAGGGCTCGCCGCTCGCGACGTTCTGGATCGCGGCGCGCGCGCCGATGCGCTTGATCAGCGCGACCTGGGCGACGACCGGCCACACCCCCACGCTGACCTCGAAGGAGCCGATCTTCGCCTCGGGAACTGCGACGACGTAGTCGGCTGCGGCCACGAAGCCGGCGCCCCCGGCGAGGGCATCGCCGTTCACCGCGGCCACGACCGGCTTCGGCAACTTCGGCAGCAGCCTGAGGATGCCGACCAGGCCCTCGTAGAACGGCACGGGATCCGCGCCGGCCTTGATGGCCGGTACGTCGAGCCCCCCGCAGAACACGTCGCCGCTCCCCGTCAGGATAATGCCCGACACGGCGGGATCCTCTGCGGCGCGCTCGAGGCCGGACCTGATCTGTCCGAGCACCTCGGGATTCAACAGATTGCGGCCGGGGCCGGGGATCTCGACGGTTGCGAAACGTGGACTGTCATTCATGGTGAAAATCTCTCAATCTGTTGAATGGATAATTTTAGTGATAGTTACATTTCTGGATAACCATGTCAAGCGGCGACGCAAAGTTTGAACTATCGGAATTTGCGTAAAGTCAAGCATTTGAGCAGCAATTTCAACAGATGTAACATAGAAACTGGCATGAGGCAGGAAAGGTCAGAGGGATATAAACTTGATACACGCTGCAATCCAGTTTAAGCTCTCCTTACTGAGACTTGTGCGGGACGGCGCGCCGGAATGCCTGATGAGTTTCTCTTCGACGGAGCAGAACGTCCAGTACTGATGCGCTGGGCAGCAAGGAGCTAGACCATGGCTAACGATCGTATTCATCGCAATCCGGCCCCGGTGATTCCGGGGATCTCGGACAGTGTGCGGGTGTCTTCGGGTGATCTGCTGTTCGTGTCGGGCGCGGTGGGCTTCGAGGCGGATGGTTCGGTGCCGGAGAGTTTCGAGCGGGCGATCGAGTTGACCTATGCGGAGTTGGAGCGGGCGCTGCGGGCGGGCGGGGCGTCGTTCGAGGATCTGGTGCGGGTGAATGTGTATATCACGCATCTGGATCAGGAGAAGCTCGCGACGTGGCGCACGACCCGTGATCGGGTGGTGAATGCGCCGGAGCCGTCGGCGTCGACGGTGATCGGCGTGTACTCGCTGTTCAATGGGTCCACGATCGAGATCGACGCGATCGCCGCGGTCTGAGCCGCGGCGGGATAAGTAACTGAGGAAGGAAAACGATAGTGGCAGAACAGACGTTGGCTGCGGATATCCCGGCCCTGCTCGAGAAGATCGACGAGTTGCGTCCCACGCTTGAGGCCAATGGCGCCAAGGGCGAGACGGATCGTCGGGTGTTGCAGGAATCGGTCGATGCGTTGGAGGCGATTGGCGCGTTCCGGGTGACGCAGCCCAAGAAGTACGGCGGGTTCCAGGGCCTGTCGCAGGACCACGTCGACGTGGCCCGCGCGGTGGGCCGCGGTGATGGCGGCACGGGGTGGATCACGGCGCTGATCAATATGGCCGGGTGGCTCACGGCGCTGCTGCCCGAGCAGGCGCAGGAAGATGTGTGGGGCGAGGACCCCAACACGAAGGTCACCGTGGTGCTCGCCACCAATGGCAAGACCCGGCGGGTGCCTGGCGGGTACATCGTGTCGGGTGAGTGGGGGTACGCCTCGGGATCCTGGCACGCGGAGTGGTCCTTCCTGGGCGCTGAGCTCGTCGACGAGAACGGTGACTTCGACGACGCCGCGCAGTTGCTGATCCCGAAGCGTGATCTGAGCTACAAGGACACCTGGTTCGTGGCCGGTATGCGCTCCAGCGGCAGCAACACGTGGGTGGCCGAGGAGGTCTTCGTGCCGGACCACCGCGTGCTGCGCGGCACCCCGGCGATCCTGGGCCAGTACCCGGGGACCACGGAGGACACCCCGGCGGTCTACCGTGCCGGATGGATCCCGTGGCTGAATGTGATCCTCGCGGGTGCGCAGCTCGGGATCGGGCGTGCGGTGCTGGATAAGGTGATCGCGGGCGCTTCCAAGCCGATCGCGTACACCAGCATCGCGCACAAGAGCGACTCGGTGGCGTTCCAGCTCGATGTCGCCAAGGCGGCGCTGACGCTGGATTCGGCGGATTTGATGATCGAGCGCGCGTGCCGCGAGATCGACGAGCCCGCAGCCGCGGGCGTCTACCCCGACTACCTGACGCGTGCCCGCAACCGCGCGTATGTGGGGTGGGCTGCGGAGACGGTGAGCCGGGCTATCGAGACGCTGCTCACGGCGCATGGCTCGGGCGGCTTCGCGGAGGTGAACTCGATTCAGCGGTTCTGGCGGGATCAGGCGGTCGCGGCCCGGCACGCGTTTATTCTGCCGGCGTTGGGGTACGAGTTGTATGGCAAGGCGCTGCTGGGGCGTGAGGACGGGGATACCGTCACCCCACTCGTCTGAATCGCCTGACAGGCTCCCCGCCCGCGGACGAAGTGTGCCAGGACGCGGGCGGGGCCTACCCTGTATCGAACAATCCACAAACCGTTGACCCTCCGGGCACCGACCGACCTCGGCGATCAGCGTCGATCGCGGCACGTGGCCCCAACCCTGAAAGGAATATCACCATCATGAACGAACTGTCCCTCGCCCCCGATATCCCCGGCCTGCTCGCCCGCATCGAGGCGATCCACCCCCTCATCCGCGCGCACGCGGCCGACAACGAAGCTCAGCGGCACGTCGGCAAAGAGACGATCGATGCGATGAAGAAGATCGGCGTGTTCCGCACCGGTGTGCCCAAGCGCTTCGGCGGCTACGGCTCGGACACCCGTGAACAGATCGACGTGGCGCGCGTGGTCGCGTAGGCCGACGGCGGCACCGCCTGGGTGACCGGTCTACTCAACTCGGGCGCGTACGTCACGGGCTGGTTCTCCAAGCAGGTCCAAGAGGAGGTGTTCGGCGACAGCCCCGACACACTGGTGTCGATCGTGCTGGCGGCCTCCTCTCATGCGGCCAAGGTCGACGGCGGGTACCGCATCACCGGAGAGTGGCGTTACAATTCGGGATCCTGGCACTCCGACTGGGCGATTCTCGGTGCCTCTCTGCACGACGCGGCGGGCAACTTCGAGGACAATGCGATCGTCCTCATCCCCCGTAGCGACCTGCAGTACAAGGAGAGTTGGTACGTCGCCGGTCTGAAGTCGACCGCGAGCAACACCTTCCTCGCCGAGGACGTGTTCGTCCCCGAGCACCGGGTGCTGCGTGTGACCCCCGCGATCGAGGGCGACTACCCGGGTGTCGACGAGCTCAGTGAGGCCCCGTACAAGGCGGCCTTCGTGCCGGTGCTCGAGGCGCAGTTGCTCGGAGCGCACCTCGGCATGGGTCAGCGCGTGCTCGAGCTCGTGCGTGCGGACGCACCGAAGAAGGGCATCGCGTACACGACGTACGAGCGGCAGTCCGACTCGGTTCCGTTCCAGCTCGCACTGGCGCGCGCGGCCCTGCTGCTCGAAGCCGCGGAGCTCTTCACCTACCAGGCGGCGAAGGAGATCGATGACGCCACGCAGGCGGGCGGCTACCTCGACTACGGGACGCGAGCGCGTCAGCGCGGCCAGCAGGCGCAGGTCGTCGCGAATGTGAAGGACGCCATCGACATCCTGATGACCGCCCACGGCTCCGCCGGCTTCGCCGAGTCGAGTGCGCTGCAGCGGTTCTGGCGCGACCAGGCGATCGCCGCACGGCACGGTCTGACGCTTCTCGACACCGGCCTGGAGGTCTACGGCCGCTGGCTCGCGACGGGCGAGGAGGGCAACCCGGCCACGCCGTTCGTGTAGGAGCTTCCGCCGCCTGCGCTCCGGGACGCGAGAACCTCCTCGGCTTCGGCCGAGGAGGTTCTCGCGTGTGCAGTGTCTTATGCGCCTGGGTGCGGAGGTGTGCGGTCCGGCGGCTGGGTTTCGCAAACCGGCCGTTGCCTCTTCGCCGATGCGCTGTCGCCGATGCGGTCATCGTTCGACGATTGAGAGACGACCCGCTGGATGACGGCATCCAGGGGGTGACGGACTCAAAGCAGAGGCGGCGGCGGATGTCGTAGCACACCGGATACACCGATCGGGACTACATCGAACCCCACTACGATGCGGAGCTGGTGGCTCGGGCCACCGCACTCGTCCCGCTGATCCGCGAGCACGCGGCGGAGGCGAGCGAGAACCGACGCGTCTCACCGGTCGTGATGCAGGCGCTCGAGGAAGCGGAACTGCTGAACCTGTTCGTGCCCGAGCGCTTCGGCGGGCACGGGGCCACGATGCGCACCTCGATGGAGGTGCTGGCCGAGATCTCCCGCGGCGACGGCTCGACGGGGTGGGCGACCTCGCTGCTCAACGTCTGCACCTGGTTCGCGACGACCTACACGGCCGAGGCGCAGGAGGAGGTCTTCGGCGCGAACCCCCGCGCGAAGGTCTGCGGCATCTTCACGCCGCCCAGCAAGATGCGGCGGATCGAAGGCGGCTACATGGTCTCGGGACGCTGGCCGTACGCCTCGGGATCGTTCGCGGCGGACTGGGCGAATCTGGGTATTGCTCTGGACGTCCCCGAGGGCGAGGATCCTCGAGCACTCGCGCTGTTCTCCCGAGACCAGTTCACCATCGAGCCGACCTGGTTCGTGACCGGGATGAAGGGCTCGGGCTCCGACACGATCGTCATCGACAACGAGTTCGTGCCCGACTACCGGATCCAGTCCTTCGCCGACATGTGCGAGGCGGCGTACACCACCCCGTTCAAGGACGAAAAGCGCAACCCCAATATGGCCTTCATCCCGGTGGCGGCTCTGGTGCTCATCTCGCCCCACCTCGGCCTCGCCCGCCACGCGCTCGGCCTCGTCCAGGAGAAGCTTCCCGAGAAGGCGGTCGCGTACACCCGCTACACCAAGGCCCGCAATTCGCCCACGCATCAGCTCGGCGTCTCGAAGGCGACGACGACGTTCCGGCTCGCTCAGTTGCTCGCGGGCAACGCCGCCGATCTCATCGACCACTACGTTTTCCTCGGTCACATGCCCGACGATGAGACCCGGGCGCAGATCAGGAACGACACCGGAGTGGTCGCCGAGCTGGTGAACGAGGGCATCAACACCCTGATGACCGCCAACGGAGCGGGATCCTTCGCCGAGGCGAATATACTCAGCCGTATCTGGCGGGATGCCGAGATCGCGGGGCGCCACTGCTTCGTCAGCGCCGAGCTCGGCCGCGAGGTCGACGGCCAGGTGCTGCTCGGCACTGACGACAGTCTTATCCTGGACATCTGAGGCGACTGCGATGGTCTACGAATACGCACTCCTGACGATCCATTCGGCCCCCCGGCCACCGCCGGCCTTCTTCCACGCTCGCTGGTGGAGGCGGAGGCGGACCGGCTGTTGGGCCGGCCCCTGCAGGACGCTCCCCGTTTCGCGATGACGATGTCCTTGGCGACGCAGCAGGGCCGGGTCTGGGGGCGGCAGCTCTCCTCGCTGATCGATGCGATCGACTCCGGTGGCTTCCCGTCAGGATCCTCGAGCAGATGGAGCGCACCCTCGTCGCGTCGTTACGCCGCGACGGGCTCGAAGGAGTGCATCAGCCGGTCGAAGCGGGCCGAGAGCTGATCGTGCCCCTCGGCGGTGAGCGCCACGTAGTAGTCGGGGCGGGTGAGCAGATGCGAGACGCCGTGCTCGGCGAACCAGCCGGTGTACACGCCCTCGACGTCGATCACATCGGCGCCCGAGCCCTCGGGGCCGACCGTCAGCTGCTCGCCGCCGAGCGCGTGCAGCCGCGCCCTGCGGTCGGCGCTGAGCTCACCCTCGGCGCCGATGGCGCTGAGCAGGTACCAGCCGCGTCCCACCGCATCGTCGAAGCGGCCGCTGCCGCCGCGGTAGGCGACGCGCCCCTGGATCGCGGTTTTGCCGGCCAGCTCGTCGTCGCCGGCCCAGGTGCCGGCGCCCAGCACCGCCTCGTGGGTCGGGATCGGGCCGATCTTCGCCTGCTCGGCGTGCTCGGCGAACATGCGCCGGTCGCGCTCGGCCGCGGCGGTCTCGTCGGTGACGCAGATCACATTGCCGAGATCGATCGAGAAGTTGATGTACCACTTCGCCTGCTCGCGGCGCTCGTCGCTCCACTCATCGAGGAGGTGGGTGCTCGCCTCGCCCTTGAGTACCAGGTCGAGGCGCCAGACCAGGTTGAACACATCGCGCAGGCCCGCGCACATGCCCTCGCCGGCGAAGGGGGGCATCAGATGAGCGGCATCGCCGACCAGCATCGCGCGGCCGGCGCGCCAGTTCTCGAGGTACTTGCCCTGGAATCGGGTGACCGCGGCGCGCTCGAGCACTGCGGTCTCGGGGGTCATCCCCCACTCCTCGAGCAGCCTCCAGACGTTCTCCTCGCTGCCGAGCTGGGTGAGATCCTCACCGGGCAGCGACATGAACTCCCAGCGGCGACGGCCGGGGCCGCCGGGAACCACGGTGGTGGGGCGGGCCGGGTCGCAGATCTGGAAGTGCGCGGTCATGTAGCTCGGCATCTCATGGGGCTTGGTGTCGACGATCAGCCACTGGGCGTCGAAGCCGAGATCGGTGAGCTCGAGGCCGGTGGACTGGCGGATGAAGCTGTTCGCGCCGTCGGCGCCGATCGCGTAGCGGGCGTTGATCCGTCCGATCTCGCCGCCCTCGGCGAACTCGACGGTGAAGATATCGGGCTTGATCTCGCGGTAGACGAGCGAGACCCCGTCTTCGTCCTGCGTGAACTCGACGGCCTCGCGTCCGGTGTGCAGGGTGACATTGGGAAGGGTGGCGACCAGGGCGCGCAGGCGGTCCTCGAGCTCCGGCTGGCTGAACCAGTAGCGGTTGCGGTAGCCGTTGGACTCCTTGGAGATCCAGTCGACCTCCATCAGGATCTCGCGATCCTTGTTCACCCAGTAGTAGTGGTCGTCGTGGTATTCGATGGACGCGTCGTCGTCGCTCTCGATGCCGAGGGTGGAGAGGATCCGCGCGATCTCGTGGTCGAAGGTGACGGCGCGGGGGCGGCCGTAGGGCTTGTGCCAGCGCTCGATCGCGTGCACGGTGTAGCCCTTGCGGCCCAGCAGGATGCAGGCCATCAGACCGACCGGGCCGAGCCCGTTCACGACGACATCGGCTTCGTGGGTGACCTGGGGAGTGAGTGTTGACGTCATTGGGAACCTCATTGGAAGTGTTGGATCACGCTCGTGATGAAACGTTGATACCACTGTATGCACACGATTGCACAAAGTCAATCGTGAGATGCTCGGAGCCTGGGCGAAGCAGGTATGCGCGGATGTGGACCGGAGGTCGAGTCCATCGTCACAGCAGCACCGCTTCTGGCAGTTCCACCGTGCATCGAAGGGCCCGCGGCGGGCGGAGTCCACCGCTGAGGGGTGGAGACGAATCCGGCTGGAGTCGCGTGCGGCCGACGCCACGCTGCGCGCGCTGCGCGACAGCATCTGAGCGGGCCGCGCGTCAGCATCTAGCGCTGCGCGTCTACGATTACGAGTTGACCGACTGAGCGGCCGGACCCGGCCGGGCGCGCCGCCCGGAGCCGGGGCACGGCCCTGACGCGAGGGAGACGGCGATGGACGTACGGGGAGCGAGTGCTCTGGTAACCGGCGGGGCGAGCGGACTCGGTCTCGCCGCGGCTCGGAGGCTCGCGGCCGACGGCGCACGGGTCACGATCGTGGATCTGCCGAGCTCCGCGGGAGCCGAACAGGCGGCCGCGCTCGGCGGCGACTTCGCGGCCGCGGACGTCACTGACCCGGCGCAGATCGCGGAGGCGGTGGCGCGGGCGGCCGCCGCGGCGCCGCTTCGGGTGGTGGTGAACTGCGCGGGGATCGCCGCGCCGGCCAAGGTGCTCGACCGCCAGGGCGAGCCCGCGCCGCTCGAGGCCTTCGCGAGGGTCGTCCAGGTCAATCTGATCGGCAGTTACAACGTGATCTCCCGAGCGGCCGCGGCGATGGCCCGCACCGAGCCGGCCGCGGGCGGCGATCGCGGCGTCATCGTGAACACCGCGAGCGTCGCCGCCTTCGACGGGCAGATCGGCCAAGCCGCCTACTCGGCATCGAAGGGCGGAGTGCACGCGATGACGCTCCCCATCGCCCGTGAGCTCGCACGCCACGCGATCCGCGTCTGCACCATCGCCCCGGGGGTGATGGAGACCCCGATGCTGCGGGAGCTGCCGCAGCAGGCGCAGGACTCCCTCGGGCAGCAGGTGCCCTATCCGCAGCGGCTCGGCCGCCCCGAGGAGTATGCCGAGCTGGTCGCCGGCATCGTGGCCAACGGCTACCTCAACGGCGAGACCATCCGCCTCGACGGCGCGATCCGGATGGGCCCGCGCTGAATCTGCGGTGGGCCGGCACCGATCCGCGCGACGGCGAATATCCGCGCCCGATCATCCGCCGTTACTACACTTGATCGGGATGAGTCAGACACAGAAGTTCACGGACGGCTGGGTCGATCCCGAGCCGATTCGCTTCCTCGACGACGACGGGCGGTACGACCCGTCGTCGACCGCTGCCGAGTACGCCCAGGAGCTCGCCGAGATCGGCGCGGCCGAGCTGCAGGGCTGGTACGGCGACATGGTCCGCACCCGCGCCTTCGACACCGAGTGCACCCATCTGCAGCGCCAGGGGCAGCTCGCGCTCTGGGTGCCGAGCGTGGGGCAGGAGGGCTGCCAGGTCGGCATCGTGCACGCCGCCGAGCCGCAGGATCACTTCTTCCCCGCCTACCGCGAGCACCTGGTCGCCCGCGTGCGCGGCGTCCCCTTCGTGCAGGTCGCGGCGCAGTTCCGTGGGCTCACCCACGGTGGTTGGGATGTGACGGATCCCGCCCACGGCAACTTCCACCTCTACACCCTGGTGCTCGGCGCGCAGACCCAGCACGCCACCGGTCTGGCACTCGGGCAGCTGCTCGACGCCAAGCGCCGCGCGGGCGACACCGCGCTGGATCCGGGGGAGCCGGGCACCTCCACCGGCGAGGCCACCGTGGTGTTCTACGGCGACGGAACCTCGAGCCAGGGCGATGCCAACGAGTCCATGGTCTTCGCCGCGAGCTACCAGACGCCCCAGGTCTTCGTCGTGCAGAACAACCGCTGGGCCATCTCGGTGCCGGTCGCGCGCCAGTCGCGCACCCCGCTCTACCGCCGCGCCCTCGGCTTCGGCATCCGCAGCGTGCAGATCGACGGCAACGACCCGCTGGCGTCCTACGCGGTCGGGCGGCGCTTCCTGCGCGAGGCGCGCACGGGCGGCGGCCCCGGCTACATCGAGGCGCTCACCTACCGCATCGGCGCGCACACCACCAGCGACGATCCCACCCGCTACCGCGAGCAGGAGGAGCTCGAGGCCTGGCAGCGCCGCGACCCGATCGCCCGGCTCGAGGGCTATCTGCGCTCGCTCGGCGTGGACGACGCCTTCTTCGAGCAGACCCGCGCAGAGGCCGATGCCGAGGCGAAGCAGGTGCGCGACGCGATCCTCCATCTGCCCGTCCCCGAGGCCGACAGCATGTTCGCGCACGTCTACAGCGAGGAGCACCCCCGCATGCAGGAGCAGCGCGAGTGGCTGCAGCGCTACGAGTCCTCCTTCGAGGCCGATGCCCAGGAAGGGGCGGGCGCATGAGCGACATCCGGCTGCTGAGCGAGCGCACCAGCCTGCCGCTGGCCAAGGCCATCAACGAGGGGCTGCGCGCGGCGATGGCCGCCGACGAGCGCGTGATCCTGATGGGCGAGGACATCGGCCCGCTCGGCGGCGTCTTCCGCGTCACCGACCAGCTGCAGAAGGATTTCGGATCCGCCCGCGTGCTCGACACTCCGCTCGCCGAGGCCGGCATCGTCGGCAGCGCCATCGGCCTCGCGATGCGCGGGTACCGCCCCGTCATCGAGATCCAGTTCGACGGCTTCATCTTTCCCGCCTTCAATCAGATCGTCACCCAGCTGGCAAAGATCACCAGCCGTCACGACGGCTCGATCAGCATGCCCGTGGTGATCCGGGTGCCCTACGGCGGACACATCGGCGCGGTCGAGCACCACCAGGAGAGCCCCGAGGCCTACTTCGCGCACACCCCCGGGCTGCGGGTGGTGGCGCCGTCGACGCCGAACGACGCCTACTGGATGATCCAGCAGGCCATCGCCTCGCCGGATCCGGTGCTGTTCTTCGAGCCGAAGGCGAAGTACTGGCACAAGGGGGAGGTGGATCCGACCGCCCCCGCGACGCCGCTGCACCGCACGCTGGTGGCGCGGCCCGGCACCGATGTCACCGTGGCGGCCTTCGGCGCCATGGTCACCACGGTGCTGCAGGCCGCAGAGATCGCGGCCTCCGAGGGCACGAGCATCGAGGTGGTGGATCTGCGGAGCCTCTCCCCGATCGACTACGGGCCGCTGCTGGACTCCGTGCGCAAGACCGGTCGCCTGGTGGTGGCGCAGGAGGCGCAGGGCGGCGGCAGCCTCGGCGGCGAGATCGCCGCGACCGTCGCCGAGCAGTGCTTCTACTCACTGCAGGCCCCGGTGCTCAGGGTCAGCGGTTACGATGTGCCGTTCCCCCCGGCGAAGCTCGAGGGCATGTACCTGCCCGATGCCGATCGCGTGCTCGAAGCCGTCGATCGCACCATGCACTACTGATCCACCGAGTCGAAGGAGTCCCCGATGACCGAGCAGGCATTCCCCCTCCCCGATGTCGGCGAGGGCCTCACCGAGGCCGAGATCGTCACCTGGCTGGTGGCCCCCGGCGATACCGTCGAGCTGAACCAGGTGATCTGCGAGATCGAGACGGCGAAGTCGCTGGTGGAGCTGCCCTCGCCCTTCACGGGCGTGGTGACCGAGTTGCTGGCGGAACCGGGGCAGACGGTGCCCGTGGGCGAGCCGATTCTGCGGGTGCGCACCGATGACGTCGAGCCCGCCGCTTCCGCGGATCCCGCGGCCGACAGTGAGGAGACGCGGGAGACGGTGGCGGACACGGCCGGCAGCGTGGCGCATGAGGATGCGGGAGCGGATGCGGGCGGCGGCTCCGTGCTCGTGGGCTACGGCACCGCCGGCGCGGTGAAGAGCCGGCGCCGGCGCGGCGGCGAGCCGCTGCTGGGCGGCAGTGCCGGCGGCAGCGGCGGTGCGCCCTCGGCCCTCGGACACACGGCGTCGATCCCGGTGGCCGATGCCTCGCCGATCATCGCGAAGCCGCCCATCCGCAAGCTCGCGAAGGATCTGGGCGTCGACCTCGCGACGGTGGGCGGCACGGGCATCGCCGGCGAGATCCTGCGCGACGATGTGGTGCGCCATGCCACGCAGGCGAGCCTGTTCCGCAATATCGTCACCCCCGAGGCGCCGGCGGCGCGCGAGGAGCGCATCCCGCTGAAGGGCATGCGCAAGATGACCGCGCAGGCGATGGTCGCGAGCGCCTTCGAGGCGCCGCATGTCGGCGTCTTCACCGATGTCGACGCGACCCGCACCATGGAGTTCGTGAAGCGGCTGAAGAGCTCGACCGATTTCGCGGGCGTGAAGGTGTCGCCGCTGCTGATCTTCGCCAAGGCGATGCTGTGGGCGATCCGCCGCAATCCCGAGGTGAACTCGACCTTCACCGAGACCGAGATCATCCACCACCACTTCGTGAACCTCGGCATCGCCGCCACCACGCCGCGCGGGCTCATCGTGCCGAATATCAAGGAGGCGCAGGAGCTCAGCCTGCTCGAGCTCGCCCAGGCGATCGAGCAGCTCACCATCACCGCACGCGACGGTCGCACCAAGCCCGAGGAGATGCGCGGCGGCACCATCACCATCACGAATATCGGCGTGTTCGGCATGGACTTCGGCACGCCGATCCTGAACCCCGGCGAGGTCGCCATCATGGCGATGGGCACTATTCGCGAGAAGCCGTGGGTGGTTGACGGCGAGGTGCGCCCGCGCATGGTGACGACGGTGGGTGGATCCTTCGACCACCGCGTCGTCGACGGCGACGTGATCTCGCGCTTCGTCGCCGATGTGGCCTCGGTGCTCGAGGAGCCCGCGCTGCTGCTCGACTGATATGTGGTGTTTTTTTGTCAAGTGGGCAGGGGTAAGCACCCGTCAGGCCGGCTTGCCTGACGGGTGCGGTATCGCCTGTGCTGTCGGTGTGATGGTGCGGCGTGTCTATTGACGCGTGGTCAGTCTGATACTCGCGGGTTGAGTACCGCATGACCCTGTTCCGGTAAGAGCAGCCAGCTTGTCTAGGATCGAGCGTGATGCCCCAGCAGGGCGTTGCTCATAGTCGAATCGCTGGTGCGCTCCTCACGCTGCATGCTCCGGTCCACACGACGGCACGGGCGAGCTTTCACGGTTACTCGTCCATGACGGCAAGTGACCAGCACCAGCCCGCGAGCTCGCGAGCGATCGCGGTGTTCGCGACGGTGTGCTTCTTCTTATTGGCTTTCATCACACCCCACCTGTGATGAAGCCGCCGGTTCCCAGCATCTCCGCGCGCCGCGGCCTGAGGGGTGGCCTTCGCCCAACGATCAGTCATCGTCTTCCCCGGCATATAGCAGGGTTTGTGATGCCAGGCCGCCTCGATCAAGAGTCTGCGAGCGTGACTGTTGCCCGTTTTCGTGACTGCTCCGAGAGACCGGGTCGCGCCTGAGGAATGCTCCGAGGGAACGAGCCCGAGGTAGGCAGCGATCGTGCGCCCGGTGAGGCGATGCCAGTCACCGATCTCGACCGCGAGAGCGAACCCGGTGAGCGTGTTGACCCCGCGCAGACAGCACAACCGGTTCGTCGCCGCGGTGAACTCCGAATCGGCTGCCATGCGCCCGATCTCGGTGTCGAGCCTGTCACGTCTGGCCAGTCCGAGTGTGATGGCGTCGAACGCGGCATCGAATGCGACCAGAGTGCCAGCTCCGGCTCCGCTCAGACCGTCCTTGCGTATCCTGCGCAACCAAGCGTCATGCGTGCGGTTCCAGGTGGTGGCCCCGTCGTAGACGATGCCGTGTCGAAGTAAGAGTTTCGAGAGCCGATGCCGGCACATCATCAACTCGATCCTCACGTCATCACGGGCACGGACGAGATCCCTGGCGGCTTCTTCTGCGACCGTGGGCACACGAACCGCGACGAGTTCATCCATCTTCAACAACCGGGCCAATAACAGCGCGTCACGGGCATCGGTTTTGACCCGGTCGCCGCTTGGGCGGATGAGTTTCGAGGGGGCTGCGACCGTGACCGGGATGCCCGCAGCCTCGAGTGTGCGGGCGAGGCCGAACCCGGTCGGGCCGGCCTCATAGGCGACTGTGACCGGGCCGTGTCCGGCCGCGACGCTCGTCACCCACATCGTGACGGCTTCGCTGCCGCCGGGCAGTCTTGCTTCGAGAATCTCACCGGTTCTCGTGTCGATCGCTGCTGCTCGGACGCTTCTCGCGTGCACATCGAGTCCGATCGCCGTACGCTGGTTGAACATCAGGGCCTCCGCTGCATGTCGGCATCCTCGAGCTGCTCTCGGGGATGATCCACGAATTTGCACCGTGAGGCCCTGATCCTGCAAGACCTACACCATCAGGCCCCCACCCTCATAGGGTCTAGGCAGGGGCTTCCCGGCGCGGATCCGTGCCGTCAGCGCGTCCCGCCCCTCGGCGGCCGTGCGGTGCGGGCGACCCTCGACGCGACGGCGCCCTGCGGCGGCCGGGCTGCGGCCCTGCCTCGGCTCCGCGCCGACCCCGCACCGCCCTGCCTCGGCCTGCGCTAGCCCTGCCTCGGGACCCGCTGATCTGTTTGTGTATGCGTTAATTCGCCAATTAGGGCATTTTATGGCTATTTTCTGAATGTATGTATACACTGACTCGTGGAAGAGGAGGTGTCATGCGAGCGAGCGATCGAGCCTATGCCACGCTGCTGGACGAGATCCAGGGCGGCGTTCTCGCACCGGGCACCGTGCTCGCCGAAACCGAGCAGGCCGAGCGCCTCGGTGTCAGCCGCACCCCGGCGCGCGAAGCGATCGGCCGCCTGGTCGCCGACGGCCTGGTCGCCCAGCTCTCCCCCCGCGTCACGGTGGTCACCGACTTCGACGCCGACGACATCCGCGCCCTCTTCGAGGTGCGCCGGGCGCTCGAGGAGTCGAGCGCCCGACTCGCGGCCGTCCGCGGCATCCCCGCCGTCTTCGCCGATCTCGCGCAGGCCTTCGCGGGCGTCGACCTCGAACGCGGCGGCGCGATCGACGCCTACTACGCGCTCATCGCGCGCTTCGACGCGGCGCTCGACGAGGCGGTCGGCAACGCCTACTTCGCGCAGGCGCTGCGCACGATCCGCACCCATCTGGCCCGCGCCCGCCGCCTCGCCCGCGACAACCACGAGCGGCTGCAGAGCTCGGTCGCCGAGCACCGGCTGATCGCCGAGGCCATCGCCGCCGGCGATCCCGAGCTCGCCGCGCACGCCACCCACGTCCATCTCCACAACGCACTGACCTCGATCCTCACCTCCCTTCAGGAAGGAACACCATGACCGTCAACCATCACGTCCGCGTCTACCGCAGCGAAGAGAATCTGCCCCGCGAGGAGCAGCTCGCCTGGAAGATCGCCGAGGTCGCCGCCGATCCCGTAGCGGTCGAGCCCGAGGTGGTCGAGATGATCATCAACCGCATCATCGACAACGCCTCCGTCGCGGCCGCCTCGCTGAACCGCGGCCCCATCATCGCCGCCCGCGCGCAGGCGCTCGCCCACCCGGTCTCGCGCGGAGGCGCGGGATCCGCGATCTTCGGCCTGCCGAGCACCGGAGAGGCCGCCGAGGTCTCCAGCCCCGAGTGGGCCGCCTGGGCGAACGGCGTCGCCGTGCGCGAGCTCGACTACCACGACACCTTCCTCGCGGCCGAGTACTCCCACCCCGGCGACAACATCCCGCCGATCCTCGCCGTCGCCCAGCACGTCGGCACGGACGGCGCGGCGCTCGTGCGCGGCATCGCCACCGGCTACGAGATCCAGATGGACCTCGTGCGCTCCATCTGCCTGCACAAGCACAAGATCGACCACGTCGCGCATATCGGCCCCTCGGCCGCCGCTGGCATCGGCACCCTGCTCGGCCTCGACGCCGAGACGATCTACCAGGCCGTCGGCCAGGGCCTGCACACCACGACCGCAACCCGCCAGAGCCGCAAGGGCGAGATCTCCACCTGGAAGGCGCACGCCCCCGCCTTCGCCGGCAAGATGGCGGTCGAGGCCGTCGACCGCGCGATGCGCGGCCAGACCTCGCCCTCCCCCATCTACGAGGGCGAGGACGGCGTCATCGCCTGGATGCTCGACGGCCCGGACGCCTCCTACCAGGTGCCGCTCCCCGCGAAGGGCGAGGCCAAGCGCGCGATCCTCGACAGCTACACCAAGGAGCACTCGGCCGAGTACCAGGCGCAGGCCTGGATCGACCTCGCCCGCAAGCTCCACGGCGAGCGCCCCGAGCTCGCGGACCCGGCGAATGTGCAGAGCATCGTGCTGCACACCAGCCACCACACCCACTACGTGATCGGCTCGGGGGCGAACGACCCGCAGAAATACGATCCGACCGCCTCGCGCGAGACCCTCGACCACTCGATCCCGTACATCTTCGCGGTGGCCCTGCAGGACGGCGGCTGGCACCACGTCGACTCCTACGCCCCCGAGCGGGCGGGCCGCGCCGACACCGTCGAGCTGTGGAACAAGATCACCACCGCCGAGGACGCCGAGTGGACGCGCCGCTACCACTCGGAGGATCCCGAGGAGAAGGCCTTCGGCGGCCGCGTGGAGATCACGCTCACCGACGGCTCGAAGATCGTCGACGAGATCGCCGTCGCCGACGCGCACCCGCTGGGCGCCCGCCCCTTCGCCCGCGAGAACTACATCCGCAAGTTCCGCATCCTCGCCGAGCCGGTGCTGGAGCCTGCCGAGATCGAGCGCTTCCTGGAGCTCGTGCAGCGCCTGCCTGAGCTGACCGCGGACGAGGTGCGCGAGCTGAACATCGTCGCCGCCCCCGGCGTCATCGACCTCGCGGTGGCCCCGAAGGGACTGTTCTGATGCTGTACTCGAAGAGCGACCCCGCCGAGAAGCGGCGGGTGCTGCGCGAGCGGCTCGCCAGCGGTGAGCTGCTGCGCTTCCCCGGCGCCTTCAACCCCCTGTCGGCCCGGCTCATCGAGCGCAAGGGTTTCGAGGGCGTCTACATCTCGGGGGCCGTCCTCTCGGCCGATCTGGGGCTGCCCGATATCGGCCTCACCACCCTCACCGAGGTGGCCGGCCGCGGCGAGCAGATCGCCCGGATGACGGAGCTGCCGGCGATCATCGACGCCGACACCGGCTTCGGCGAGCCGATGAATGTGGCCCGCACGATCCAGGAGCTCGAGAACGCGGGGCTCGCAGGCGCGCATATCGAGGATCAGATCAACCCCAAGCGCTGCGGTCACCTCGACGGCAAGGCCGTGGTCGGGCTCGACACCGCGGCGAAGCGGATCCGTGCCGCGGCGGACGCCCGCCGCGACCCGAACTTCCTCATCATGGCGCGCACCGACGTCCGTGCGACCGCGGAAGGGCCCGCGGGCCTGGAGCTCGCGAAGGACCGGGCGAAGGCCCTGGTCGACGCCGGCGCCGACGCGATCTTCCCCGAGGCCATGCGCACGCTGCAGGAGTTCGAAGCCGTGCGGCAGGCGGTGGACGTGCCGATCCTCGCGAATATGACCGAGTTCGGCAAGAGCGAGCTCTTCTCCACGCAGCAGCTCGCCGATATCGGCGTGAACATCGTCATCTGGCCGGTGTCGATGCTGCGCATCTCGATGGGGGCGACCAGCCGCGCGCTCGACACCCTGCTCGAGGAGGGGCACCTCACCGGCAAGCTCGACGAGATGCAGCACCGCGCGGATCTCTATGACCTCATCGACTACGAGGCCTACAATCACTTCGACACGAGCGTCTTCAACTTCACGATCGAGCGCTAGCGCCCGTTCGGGAACCTCGAAGCGGCGCACGGGCGCCGAGAGCAAGAGCAAAGGAGCACAGATGCCGGATACGGAAATCAGGAAGGGGCTCGCCGGTGTCGTCGCGGACGTCACGGCGATCTCGAAGGTCAACCCCGAGACGAACAGCCTGCTCTACCGGGGCTACCCGGTGCAGGAGCTGGCCGCGACGCAGCCCTTCGAGGCGGTCGCCTATCTGCTGTGGAACGGCGAGCTGCCGAACGACGAGCAGCTGGCGCAGCTGCGCGCCGAGGAGCGCCGCCACCGCGCCTTGGCCTCGAATGTGAAGGCCGCGATCGATCTGCTGCCGCTGGAGGCGCACCCGATGGACGAGGTGCGCACCGCGGTGAGCGTCATCGGCGCCTCCGATACGAGCGGTGGAGGATCGGTGCTGGACGCCTCGGGCAGCCCCGAGGAGAATCTGGCCCGCTCGATCCGTCTCTACGCCGCGCTGCCGGCCATCGTCGCCTACGGGCAGCGTCGGCGCCGGGGGCAGGAGCCGGTGGAGCCGCGGGACGATCTGGATTACTCGGCGAACTTCCTCTGGATGACTTTCGGCGAGGAGGCGGACCCGGTGGTGGTCGAGGCCTTCAACCGTTCGATGACGCTCTATGCCGAGCATTCATTCAACGCCTCGACCTTCACGGCTCGGGTGATCACCTCGACGATGTCGGATCTCTACTCGGCGATCGTCGGCGCGATCGGCGCGCTGAAGGGCCCGTTGCACGGCGGCGCGAATGAGGCGGTGCTGCACATCTTCACGGAGATCGGCTCGGCTGACAATGTTGTGCCGTGGCTGGATGCGGCCCTGGCCGAGAAGCGCAAGATCATGGGCTTCGGGCATCGGGTGTACAAGAAGGGCGACTCGCGCGTGCCGACGATGAAGGCGGCGCTGGACACCCTCGTCGCCCACTACGATCGCCCCGATGTGGCCGATCTCTACGACGCGCTCGAGGGCGAGTTCGTGAGCCGCAAGGGCATTTACCCGAATCTCGACTACCCTTCGGGTCCCGCCTACAACCTCATCGGCTTCGACACGCTGACGTTCACGCCGCTGTTCATCGCCTCGCGCGTGACCGGCTGGACGGCGCACGTCATGGAGCAGGCGGCGTCGAATGCGCTGATCCGCCCGCTCTCCGCCTACGACGGCCCGGCCGAGCGGCACATCGAGGGCTATGTTCCCGATGCCGCGGCGCTCGCGGCGGCTGAGCGGCCTGCTGAGGCGGAATAGCGAAGGCATCGCCTTCGCTCCGCTTCCGGTGGCGCCCACGGCGCCAGCCCACGGAGCGTAGCGAGGGGTGTGAGGCGGAATAGCCGGGTAACCGACACCGCGAGAAATACAGGGATTCGGCGGAATACAGCCCGAACCGGAGCATCCGGGCTTTCTTCCGCCGAATCCCTTTGGCAACGCGTCGAAGCGCCCCAGCCCCGGCCGCAGGCAAATATATTTCATTATTCGGATAACGGCGGGATCCCAGTTCGCTGAGGGCGCGGCCACCCGGACGATGGGCCGCGGTGCCAACCGCATTCGGCACGGCACCATTGGCGATAGCCATGCGGGCGGCGCCCCCTGAGACCCAGTTTCCGCTGCGTCTGGCCGTTCCTCACGCGCTGCCGCGATCCATCGAGGCGTTCATATGCTGGAACGGGCATCGCACGAGTGACTAGGCTCGTCTGCGGAGTGCGCTTCCTGCGGATCGATCCCGCCCTGTGCCGCGCGGCCGCCACCCTGGCCGCAAACAGACTGCGCCCCGGTTTCGACGTCAAGTGCGTGAGCAGGCTCACGCACCCACCATTTCCGAGGAGTACCGTTGTCAGAGCAGCTCACCGATAATCTCGCCCAGGCGCAGAAGATCACCGACGAAGAGATCTTCACCGCCCATGTCGGCGGCAAGCTGAGCGTGGAGCTCACCGATCCACTCGAGGACCGCCGAGACCTCTCGATCGCCTATACCCCCGGTGTCGCGCAGGTCAGCCGCGCCATCGCCGAGAATCCCGAGCTCGCCAAGACCCACACTTGGGCTGAGCGTCTCGTCGCGGTCGTCTCTGACGGCACCGCCGTGCTCGGCCTGGGCGACATCGGTCCCAGCGCCTCACTGCCCGTGATGGAGGGCAAGAGCGCACTGTTCAAGCGCTTCGCCGGCCTGAACTCGATCCCGATCGTGCTCAACACCACCGATCCCGACGAGATCGTCGAGACGATGCTGCGCATCGCGCCGAGCTTCGGCGCCGTCAATCTCGAGGACATCTCGGCCCCGCGCTGCTTCGAGATCGAGCGTCGCCTCATCGAGGCGCTCAGCATCCCCGTCATGCACGACGACCAGCACGGCACGGCCGTCGTGGTGCTGGCCGCGCTCACCAATGCGCTGAAGGTCACCGGCAAGAGGATCGAGGAGATCAAGGTCGTCATCTCCGGCGCGGGCGCGGCGGGGATCGCCGTCGCGGAGATTCTGCTCGCCTCGGGCGTGCACGATCTCATCGTGATCGACTCGAAGGGCGCGCTGCACGAGAGCCGCAGCGATATCGAGCACATGAAGCGCGAGATGGCGCAGAAGTCGAATCCGCGCGGGATCGCCGGCGGCACCGCCGAGGCGCTGGAGGGGGCCGACGTCTTCATCGGCGTCTCCTCCTCGAAGGTTCCCGAGGAGCAGGTCGCATCGATGGCCGAGAACGCGATCGTGTTCGCGCTGTCGAACCCCGATCCCGAGATCTCCCCCGAGATCGCGCTGAAGCACGCCGCCGTGGTGGCCACCGGGCGCAGCGACTTCCCGAACCAGATCAACAATGTGCTCGCCTTCCCCGGCATCTTCCGGGGTGCGCTCGACGCGGGCGCGCGACGCATCACCACCGAGATGAAGATCGCCGCCGCCGCCGCGATCGCGGGGCTCGTGGAGGAGCCCGCGGCCGATCTCATCGTGCCGAATCCCTTCGCTCCGGGTGTGGCGGAGGCCGTGGCCGAGGCCGTTCAGGCGGCCGCCGGGCAGTAACCGCGGCGACGATTCGCACGCGAAGCGCCGGCATCCCACTGCGGATGCCGGCGCTTCGCGTTGCCGGGCTCGCCCGGGTGGAGACGGGGGATCACACCCCCGCGGCGTGCACCAGTTTCCCGTCGACGTATGTCCGTTCGACGACAAGGCCGCGGATCTCCTCCGCCGGTACGGCGAGCGGGTCGCGATCCAGCACCAGCAGATTCGCCCGCTTCCCGACCTCGAGACTGCCTTCCTCGCCGCCCCTGCCGGAGGCCTCGGCCGGGTTGATGGTGTAGGCGCGCAGCGCTTCTCGGGCGGTGACCGCTTCTTCCGGATCGATGGTGCCGCCGAGGTAGAACTCGCGGGTGACCGCGCTCCACATGATCTCGGCGGGCGAGGTGGTGCCGCAGGGGTGGTCGGAGGCGAAGCTGACGCGCACTCCCGCATCGATCATGCTGCGCAACGGCATCACCTTGATACCGGTGTCGCCCCGCCGCCATCCGGCGAAGGCCTCGCCGTCGTGGTGGATCAGGCCGGGGTTCGACACGAGATCGATGCCGAGCGAGGCGAGCCGGGGCGCCTGCTCGGGATTGGCGAGGAAGGCGTGCTCGAGGCGCAGCACGCGATCGTCGCCGCTGGTGCGGCGCACCGCCTCGTAGGCGTCCGACACGGAATCGACCGCGCAGTTGCCCATGCCGTGGATCGCCAGATCGATGTTCAGGGAGGCGGCCTGCACGGCGAGGTCGTGCACCTCTCGCGGGCTGTAGAAGTTGACGCCGGCGTGCGTGGTGCAGCCGTCGTGGTGCAGATGCATGCCCGGTCCGTCGGGGTAGGCGCGGTCGACGAAGACCTTCATCGTGCCGCCGCGCAACAGGTGGGTCTGCCGATCGCGCACCCGCTCGATGAAATCGGCGCGGCGCAGATCCTGAGCCGAGAAGAAGTGGTCTCCGCCGTGCAGCTGCTGCACGGTGAGGGGCGACCGCCCCGCCTTGTCGGCCTTGCGGTACAGGCGGGCGGTGTCGGCGAGCACGCAGGCGTCTCCGACGCCGGTGATGCCGAGGGCGAGATACTCCCGCGCCTTGCGCTCGAGCAGATCGACGGCGCGATCCCAATCCTGCTCGGCGTACGCTCCCCACGAGGCGGTCTGCAGCAGATTCGTCGCGGCCTCGAACAGCGTGCCGGTGAGCTCGCCCCGCTCATCGCGCTCGATGCCGCCGCCCCACGGATCGGGCGTGCACGCGTCGATGCCCACGGCGGCCAGCGCCAGGCTGTTGGCGTAGCCGGTGTGCACATTCGACTCCTGGAGGAAGAAGGGGTTGCGCGGGGCCACCTCGTCGAGCTCGCCCTTCGTGGGATTGCGATGCTCGCGGGTCTGCCAGGAGTTGAAGCCGAAGCCGCGCACCCACTGGCCCTCGGGCAGCTCGCGGCAGTGCGCCTCGATCGCGGCGAGCACCTCGTCGATGGTCGCCAGGGGCGGGGTCGAGCAGTCGACCGAGATCGGCTCGAATGCCGCGTTGCTCATGTGATTGTGCGCGTCGATGAAGCCGGGCACGATGGTCTTGCCGCCGAGATCGATCCGCTGCGCACCTTCCGAGGCGGCCGCGCGCACCTCGGCGAGCGTGCCGACGGCGACGATCTTCCCGCCGCGCACGAGCAGCGCCTCCCGCACGGAATCGGTGCGATCCACGGTGCGGATCACACCGTTCGAGAACATCAGCTCGTCATCGCCGTGCGCCATTTCCGCTCCCTTCGCCGTCGGGCCGCGCTCCGCTGAGCGCCCCTCACCAGTCTTCAGGCGGCCGGGCGGGGGCACAATGCGGGTTCCGCGAAGGCGCATTCGCGCAGCCGGAAGGGCGGGCTTAGATCAGCGGCTCGGCCCCCGGCATCAGCGTGAGGCGCCGCCGCACCAGCCCGGTCGCGCACTCGCGCAGCGCGTCCACCATCGGATTCGTGTTGTCGCGGCGGCGCACGAAGGCCAGCGCCGTCGGCCCGGCGTCGTCGATGGGCACGAAGGAGACCCCCGGGTGCCGGATGGTGCGCGCCGCGCTCGCGGGCACCGTGTCGATGGTATCCGAGTACGCCACCGCCGAGAAGCTCTCCGACACCGTGGTGACCTCGGCGCCGATGCGGCTGCGCTCGCCGCGCTGCTCGTCGAGCGACCAGTACCCCGACCAGGAGCTCGGGGTGCCACCGGCCGCGACGGCGAAGGGCTGGTCGATGATGTCCTCGA
Source organism: Leucobacter sp. (assembly GCA_048516985.1). Classification (GTDB taxonomy): domain Bacteria; phylum Actinomycetota; class Actinomycetes; order Actinomycetales; family Microbacteriaceae; genus Leucobacter. The sequence goes on from CP183188.1 coordinate 642,763, forward strand.
TGTGCAGCCGGGCCTCGCCCGCGAAGGCGCCGCGCGCCGACACCGCGGCGTGCATCGGCTCCTGGTACAGCGGGGTGACCTCCAGCAGCGGATCCTCCACCGGCAGCCGCACGAAGGCGACGTCGACCTGGCGGGAGTGCAGCGCCTCGAGCTGGTTGTTCATGAACAGCTCGGTGAAGGAGAGCCGGGTGTCGGGGTGGGCCTCGGTGAAGGCGTCGAAGAGCAGGTGGGTGAGCTCGCCCAGCGCCTCCCCGAAGTAGCCGATGCTGAGCCGGGAGTCGCCGCCGCGGGCGATGGTGCGCGTCTCGCTCTGCAGTGCCGTCAGGGAATCGAGGATCGCCCCCGCCTCCTGCAGGAAGTGCGCACCGGCGGGAGTGACCCGCACCCTGTGCGGGCTCCGCTCGAACAGCGTCACCCCGAGTTCGATCTCGAGGCGGCGGATCTGGGTGCTCAGCACCGAGGGCGCGATGTGCTCGAGCTCCGCCGCCCGCCCGAAGTGCCGGGTCTGCGCGACGCGCACCGCGTATCGCAATTGCCGAAGCTCCATCGCTCCTCCTCGCCCTCCTCCGGCCGCGTTCGCGGATCGAGAAGCCGCGTTCGCGATCCGGCCGTTGTCCCGATGCGTGCGCCCGCCGATCATGGATCTGCCGCAGCAATGCCGTCCGGGTGTTGCAGCGATCGTAACCCGAATCGGCGCACCGCGCACTGGACAGAGGAGATCCGAGTGAGTACAACAGCTCCGCAGAGCGAGGGGACGGTGGATCGGCCCGCGGGCCTGAAGTCCGGCTCCATCGGCACCGCCGGGATCGTGTTCTTCGTCGTCGCGGCGGCCGCGCCGCTCGCCGCGACTCTGGGCGCCGGCCCCGTCGTCTTCATCTTCGGCGGTGCGGGGGCGCCCGCGATGTACCTCATCGCCGCGCTCGCGCTGCTGCTGTTCGCCTTCGGCTTCGCCGCGATGAGCCGCTATGTGACGAGCGCGGGCGGTTTCGCCGCCTTCGTCTCCTGGGGGCTGGGGCGCTGGGCCGGCTACGCGGCCGCCGGGGTCGCCCTGCTCGCCTACATCGGCATGTTCCTCGGCATCTCGGCCCAGTTCGCCACCTTCCTCTCCGATCTCGCCGACCGGCTCTTCGGCTGGACGATCCCCTGGCAGGTGCTGATCGTCATCGGCGTGATCGTCATCGGTCTGCTCGGCTACCGCGATGTGCGGGTATCGGCGATGCTGCTGGGCGTCATGCTGGTGCTCGAGGTGCTGATCCTCCTCGTCTTCGACTTCGCGGTGCTCTTCCAGGGCGGTGCCGCGGGGATCAACCTCGACTCCTTCACCCCGGGGCAGATCTTCACCCCGACCATGGGTCTCGCCCTGCTCTTCGCCTTCGCCTGCTTCGTCGGTTTCGAGGCCACCACGCTCTATGGCGAGGAGGCGCGCGAACCCAAGAAGACCGTGCCGCGGGCGACCTACATCGCGGTGATCGCCATCGGCGTCATCTACACCTTCACCATGTGGGCGCTCTCCCTGGCCTACGGCACCGCGGATGTTCAGCAGGCCGCGATGGAGGATCCCGTCGGATTCGTGCTGAACGCGACGACCCAGTACCTCGGCCCCTGGGCGACGCTGACGATGGAGGTGCTGGTGGTGACGAGCCTGCTGGCCGTGCTGCTCTCCTTCCAGAACGCGCTCAGCCGCTACGTCTACTCGCTCGGCCGTGCCGGCTTCCTGGCGAAGGGCCTGGGCGTCGCCCATCCGAAGCACCGCAGCCCGAGCCGTGCGAGCGTGGTGGTGACGGTGGTGATCCTTGTCGTCCTCGCCGTGTTCATGCTGGCCGGCGCCGATCCCTTCTCGGTGATCTACATGTGGATGATCGGCATCGGCACCCTCGGCGTGCTGGTGCTGCAGGCCTCCGGCGCGGCCGCGGTCGTCGCATACCTCAGGCGGAATGCTCGGCAGGAGGGGCTGTGGCGCAGCCTCGTCGCCCCGACGCTCGGCGGAATTCTGCTGGTGATCGCAGTGGTGCTCGCGGTGACCAACTTCGACGCACTCATCGACTCCACCGGCGTGATCACGATCTTGCTGCCCGGGCTCTACCTGGTCGCGATCGCGGTGGGTCTCATCGTCGGCGCGGCGCGCAAGGTCGAGGATCTGCGCCGCGACTACCTCCCGGAGGAAAGTACTGAGACCGGGCGCGCGGTGCCGCAGGAATCCTGAACCCCGCGCATCCGCGCACCTACATTCCCGATCGGTTATACAAAGGAAGACCATGACCAGCCTCACGCTCGACTCGGCACTCGAGACCTTCTCGCAGCGCTTCGCCGCCTCCGCCGCCTACTCGAAGGAGGGCGCCGAGGCGATCCCCGGGGGATACAGCCGCAGCTCCTTCAACTTCGGCCCGCACGCCATCTTCGTGGAGGGGGGCGAGGGGGCCCGCATAGATACGGTCGACGGCGTCCGCATGCTCGACCTGAACAACAACTTCACGGTGAATGTGCTCGGTCACGATCACCCGGCGATCCGCGAAGCGCTCCTCGAGGCGATTCCGGGCGGCTTCTCCTTCGGCAACCCGGGGGCGCTGGAGAACCGCCTGGCCGGGATCCTCATCGACCGCATCCCCTCCGTCGAGAAGGTGCAGTTCTCCTGCTCGGCGACCGAGTCGTGCATGAGCGCCCTCCGCATCGCGCGCGGCTACACCGGCCGCAGCCGCTACGCCAAGTTCGAGGGCGGCTACCACGGCTTCAGCGACGCGCTGCACATCTCCTCGCACACCGGACCCGACGATGACGGCGGCAGCGATACCGACCCCGCACCGGTGCCCGACAGCGGCGGCATCCCGGCGAACGACGTGGCGAACTGCGTGATGCTGCCGCAGAACGACTGGGAGAGCTGCGAGCGGATCCTCCGCGCGAACGCGTCCGAGCTCGCGTGCCTCATCATGGAGCTGCAGAGCGGCGCGGGCGGACTCGTCGCCCTGGACCGCGACTTCGTGACACGGCTGCGGGAGCTGACCGAGGAGCTCGGGATCCTCATGGTCTTCGACGAGACCATCAGCCTGCGCGCCGGCTACCACGGGGCACAGGGCCTGTACGGGGTGACTCCGGATCTCACCGTGATGGGCAAGATGATCGGCGGCGGCATGCCGCTCGGGGCGGTGGGCGGCCGGACCGAGGTGATGAGCGTGCTGGAGGCGGGCGCCGTGTCGATCTCGGGCACGCACCACGGGCACAAGCTGTCGCTCGCCGCGGGCATCGCCTGCATGGAGACGATGGATCGTGCGGCCTTCGAGCGGCTGAACGCCTGCGCCGAGCGCATCATCGCCGAGGTCGGCGAGTGGGCCGGGCGCACCGGCGCGCCCTTCGCCGTCTACGGCGCCGGCTACTCCCATCTCGCCTACGGCTGCTTCACCGGGCCCGAGCGCGAGACGCGCAATCACCGCGACTACTGGCGCCTCATCGACGCCGAGCGGACGCAGACCGTCTCGCTCGAACTCGCCAACCGAGGTATCTTCCCCGTGCACCGCGGCGAGTTCTCGCTGTCGCTGCCGATGAGCGATGACGACATCTCGGAGATCATCGCGGCCTTCACCGGGGTGGTGGCCGAGTTGGCAGCGTAGCCGTCGCCTCCGACAGCAACGTAGTGGCTTGCTCGCGACTGCAGTCCGGTCCTGGCCGGAGGAGCTCTGGCTGCCGCTAGAGTAATGAGGTTGGGGGAGCTGAGTACTGCCATGCTCAGTGGAAGCGAAGGGGAACGCGTGTCGAAGCGTTTACTGGTGAAGATTGGAGCGGTTGCCGCAGGGCTTGCTCTCGCGGCGCCGGCATTGAGCGGCTGCGCACCGGAGACGGGAGACCGTGATTCGGGTGAGAGCGCTGCCCAACGGCAGGCCTTCCCCGCTGTGTATGAGCAGACCATTGCCTGGCAGGCCTGCGACTCGTCGCTGGGTTACCGTGACGACTTCGAAGAGTTCCTCACTGGAGTCGGTGCGCGAGTCGACGGGGTGCGGTGCGCGCTCGTCGAGGTGCCGTTCGATTGGGGCGATCCTGAAAACACCGACACCATCCAGCTGTCGACCATGCACATCCCGGCCACCGGGGACGACCCCATCGGGACGCTGCTGAGCAACCCCGGGGGCCCCGGTGCGAGCGGGATCGAATTTGCACTTGGCCTCACGGCGACGGAGAGCTTCGCAGCGGTGCACGAGCACTACGACTTGCTTGGCTTCGATCCGCGTGGAATCGCACGCAGTGCACCGTTGCAGTGCGAGAGCGAGAGCACCATCTTGGAGCTGCAGCTCGCGCTGTGCGCGGAACAGGATCCACTCGCCTCATCGATGGGTACCGCGCAAGTCGCGCGAGATATGGAACTGCTGCGCCACCTCATGGGCGACGAGACGATGCACTACGCGGGCTTCTCCTACGGTACGGTCATTGGAGCCAGCTACGCGACGCTCTTCCCCGAGCGCACGGGTCGGCTGCTGCTGGATAGCGCGTGGCCGAGCGACTGGTCGAGCGCACTCGGTAGTTACGAACAGTATGCCGCGCGATCCGAGGCGCTGATTGAGTTGCTTGCACAGTGCGGTGTCGATTACGCGGTCGCGGTCTGCCCATTGGGCGGTGAGGCGTCATTGATGCAGACGCAGGAGGCCCTTGACGCGCAGCCGCTGTCTGCCACTGACGGCTCTCACCTCGACGGCAGGATGCTCTACGGCTACCTCACTTCGGCGCTGTACCAGCTGCCGACGGGCCGCCAACGCGCGCTTGACCTGACCGGCCGTGCGCTCGAAGGTGAGCAGCAGGCAATCGATGAGATCACCGCGGCGATGGCAAGCGGCGGGATGGGAGTCGACCTGAGTGGAATGGTGGTGCGCTGCCTCTCTTCCCCTCGGGATGCGAACCTGATGGGGCTCGTGAATTTCATCGAGACAAACGGCCTTCCGCGGCTGCTCGGTGGCCCGGAAATCACTGACGACACCCTGCGGCAGTTCGTCGACCTGAAGTGCGAGGCGCTCCCCGACAGCGGTGAGGACTTCATGATGTTCTCGAACGCGAGTGACGCTCCGATCCTCGTGATCGGGCTCACCGGCGACCATGCGACCCCGTACGCGGGTGCTGGGCAGCTGGTGGAGGAGCTGGGGAATGCGCGGTTACTCACCCTCGACGGAAGTGGCCACATTGCCACCTTCACCGGCCGCTCGAGCTGCGCCGATGCCGCCGCAATCGCGTATCTCATCGACGGCGTGCTGCCGCCTGAGGGAACCGTCTGCACCGACGACTGAGCGGCTCAGGAGCGGTGAGGCGGATCCGCCGCGGTCGCAGTGCTACACCCCGAGCCTGACCCACCGCTCGCCGCGGGCCCTGAGCCCCAGCGTGACCGCCCGGGCGAGCATGAAGGCGATGGTGAAGGCGGCCGTGAGCGCGACGAGCGCCGCGGTGCCGCTCGGCACGAGCGCCGTCACCGCCCAGAGCACAGGCAGGTAGACGGCGAGGTTCACGAGACTCGTCCAGGCGAGATAACGCGCGTCTCCCGCGCCCATCAGCACGCCGTCGAGCACGAAGACGAGGCCGCCCAGCGGCAGCGAGACGCCGAGCACGACGAGCGCCGGCGGCAGTATGGCGAGCACCGCGGGATCGCTGGAGAACACGCGGCCCAGCACCGGGCTCGCCGACGAGAGGGCGAGGCCGATCGCCGCGCCGCAGGCGACGCCCCAGAACACGGTGCGCCGGAGCACCGCCCGGGCCCGCGCCGCATCGCGCGCGCCGAGCGCGTCGCCGATGAGCGCCTGGGCCGCGATCGCCAGCGCGTCGAGGGCGAAGGCCGCCGTCGAGAACACGATGAACACCACCTGATACCCGGCCGTCGCCACCGTGCCGTGACTCGCCGCGGCGACGACGGTGAGCATTAGCGCCGCGCGCAGGCCGACCGTGCGCACGAAGAGCCACCAGCCGTTCAGGCCCACCCGGCCGAGGCCCTCGCGCCTGGGCCACGGACTCGCCCCGTGCCGACGGGCGTGCCGCGCGATCACCACGAGATAGGCGAGCACCATGCCCCACTGCGCGGCGACCGTGCCCCAGGCGCTGCCCGCGATGCCCCAGCCCAATCCGTAGATGAACCACCAGTTCAGCAGCGCATTCGCCGCGAAGCCGATCCCGGAGACGAAGAGCGGTGTCCGGGTGTCCTGCAGGCCGCGCAGCAGCCCGGCCGCGGCGAAGACCACGAGCATCGCCGGGAGGCCGGCGCAGGAGATGGCGAGATAGGTGACGGCCTGATCCGCGACTTCCGAGTCGGCGCCGAAGCCCGCGACCAGCGGCTTGCTCGTCGCCCAGAGCGCGATCCCGAGCACTCCGCCGAGGCCGAGCGCGAGCCACAGCCCGTCGACTCCGGCCTGCACGGCGCCGCGCAGATCCCCCGCACCGCGGCGTCGGGCCACCAGCGGGGTGGTGGCGTAGGCGAGGAAGACCATGAGCCCGACCGCCGTCTGCAGCACCGCGCTCGCGACGGCGAGGCCGGCGAGGGGTGCGGCTCCCAGGTGACCGATCATGGCGGAGTCGACCACGAGGAACAGCGGCTCGGCGATGAGCGCGCCGAGCGCCGGCACCGCGAGCGAGGCGATGCTGCGGTCGATGCCCCGGCGATCCTCCGTCTTCCGCGTGCGCACGGAGTCCACCGTAGCGCGCCCGCAGGCGGGCATGGGGCGCGCCGGCCGCCGCGGACAGTAATGAGAAGCTGCTTGCCACGTTTGCAAAACGTGTAAAAATTATGCGACTTTTTTTACACGTTTTCCGAATGTGTCAATAGACTTCACAGATGGAATGGGCGCCGGACCGACCGTATAACGAGCTTCCCCAGTTGCCACCACCCGGTGTCGATCTTGAGACCAAGGCGGTGCTGAAAGCGACGGCGGCCGCGCGTGCCGCATTGGCCGCGCTTGACCAGGCGGTGCGGCGGATCCCCAATCCGGTCGTGCTGGTGAACGCGATTCCACTGCTGGAAGCGCAGGCGAGCTCCGAGATCGAAAACATCGTCACGACGACCGATGACCTCTTTCGCTTCGCCCAGCACCCGGAGGACGCGGCGAGCCCGGAGGTGAAGGAGACGCTCCGCTATCGTTCGGCGCTGTTCGCCGGGGTGCAGAGCATCGAGAGCCGTCCGCTGACCGCCTCCACTGCGCTGGAGGTGTGCACGAGGATCAAAGACAGGGAGATGCGTGTGAGGGACCTTCCCGGGACCTTCATCGGAAACCCGCTCACCCGGGAGGCCATTTACACTCCCCCGGAGGGCAGGTCGCGCATTACTGCGATGCTGGGTAACTGGGAACGCTTCATCCACGAGCGGCGGGTGCTCGATCCCCTGGTGATCCTCGCCGTGCAGCACTACCAGTTCGAGGCGATCCACCCCTTCGCAGACGGGAACGGGCGCACTGGGCGGATCCTCAACGTCCTGCTCCTCATGGACGCCGGCCTGCTGCATCAGCCGGTGCTCTACCTCTCCCGATTCATCATCGAACACAAGGATGAGTACTACCGTCGGCTTCTCGAGGTGACGCGATCGGGTGCCTGGGAGCCCTGGATCCTGTTCGTCATCGAAGGCGTGCGGAGCACGGCGCTTGGCACACTGGAGAAGATCGACCGGATCCAGGAGCTGCAGCAGGGGATGAAGGAGGAGATCACATCCGTGACACGTGCCGGCCCGAACTCCGTTCTGCTCGAGGTGCTCTTCGAGCAGCCGTACTGTCGCATCGCGAACGTCATTGAGCGCTGCGGGGTGTCGCGTCCGACGGCGGCGAAGTGGCTGAGCGAGCTCGTCGAGGCAGGCAGCCTGGTCGATATCCGGCTAGGACGGGACCGGCTGTTCATCAACCGGCGCTTCCTCGAGATCCTGGCAGGTGCGGATCCGCGTCTGGAGACATCCGCGGATCCCACGCTCTTCTGAGCGGGGGGCATCGCCGCGCCGTTCCGGCGGGTGTCGGCGGCGCTCGCTAGTGTGGATCGCATGACCTCATCCAGCGCAGCAGCCCCCGGCAACTACGGCCCCTCCGGCATCGACCTCGACGAACTCGACTCCGGCATCCGCCCGCAGGACGATCTCTTCCGCCACGTCAACGGCCGATGGATCGCACGCACCGAGATCCCGGCCGACAAGGCGCGCTACGGATCCTTCGCGGTGCTCGCCGAGAACGCCGAGGAGGCGGTCCGCGAGATCATCACGGGAATGCCGGCCTCCGTCGACGGGCCGGTGACGGGCGGTGCCGAGAGCGAGGCCGCCAAGATCGCGGCGCTCTACGCGGGCTTCATGGATGTGGATCGCGCCGATCGCCTGGGGGCCGAGCCCATCGCCGGCGATCTCGAGCGGGCGCGATCCGTCGCCTCCATCGAGGAGCTGGTCGCCCTCGTCGCCGAGCTCGAACGCCAGGGTCTCGGCGGCTTCTACGGCATGGGCGTCGACAACGATCCGGGCGATCCCGAGCGCTATATCGTCTTCGTCATGCAGGGTGGTCTCGGCCTCCCCGACGAGTCGTACTACCGCGAGGAGCAGTTCGCCGAGGTTCGCGAGCAGTACCGTGCGCATATCGCGCGCATGCTGGCGCTGGCCGGTATCGAGCAGGGCGAGGCGGATCGCATGGCCGGTCTCAGCTACGAGCTCGAGCGCCGCATCGCGGCCTCGCACTGGGACCGCGTCGCCAGCCGCGACATCCAGAAGCTCTACAATCTGCGCACCTTCGCCGAGCTGCAGCAGTTGACCCCCCGCATCGACTGGCCGGGGTATCTGCGCGTCGCCGGTGCGCCCGAGGCCGCCTTCGCCGAGGTCGTTGTCGGTCAGCCCGAGGCCGTCGCCGGTCTCGCGGAGCTGCTGGTGCCCGAAGAGCTCGGGGCCTGGCGCGCCTGGCTGAGCTGGCAGATCGTGCGCGGATCCGCCGCCCTGCTCTCGCAGGAGATCTCACGAGCCAACTTCGACTTCTACGGCACCGCCCTCACCGGCGCCACCGAGCAGCGCGAACGCTGGCGCCGCGGCGTCTCCTTCGTCGAGGGGGCGATGGGCGAGGCCGTGGGCCGGCTCTACGTGGAGCGGCACTTCGACGAATCGGCAAAGGCGTCTATGGATGTGCTGGTCGGGCACCTCGTCGAGGCGTACCGGCAGTCGATCCTCTCCCTCGATTGGATGGGGGAGGAGACCAAGCAGCGCGCGCTCGAGAAGCTCGGCAAGTTCACGCCGAAGGTCGGCTACCCGGTGAAGTGGCGCGATTACTCGAAGCTCACGGTCGACGCGGGAGATCTGCTCGGCAACTCCCGCCGCGTCGCCGAGATGGAGTTCGACCGCGAACTCGGCAAGGTGGCAGGGCCCATCGACCGCGACGAGTGGTTCATGACGCCGCAGACCGTCAACGCCTACTACAACCCGGGCTTCAACGAGATCGTCTTCCCGGCGGCGATTCTTCAGGCGCCGTTCTTCGACGCCTCGTGGGATGCGGCGGCCAACTACGGTGCCATCGGCGCGGTGATCGGGCACGAGATCGGGCACGGCTTCGACGATCAGGGCTCCCGCTACGACGGCGACGGCAGGCTCACCGACTGGTGGACGGACGAGGATCGCGCCGCCTTCGAGGCCCGCACCCGCGCGCTGATCGACCAGTACAACGCGCTCTCCCCGGAGGGCGCGGAGGGGCAGACCGTGAACGGCGAGCTCACCATCGGCGAGAACATCGGGGATCTCTCCGGGCTCGAGATCGCGTGGAAGGCGTATCTGCTCGCGCTCGACGGCGCGGAGCCGCCGGTGATCGAGGGGCTGGGCGCCGCCGAGCGCTTCTTCCTGTCGTGGGCGCAGGCCTGGCAGCAGAAGTCGCGGCCGGAGGAGACGGTGCGGCTGCTCACCATCGACCCGCACTCGCCCAACGAGTTCCGCTGCAACCAGATCGTGCGCAATCTGACCCCGTTCCACGAGGCCTACGGCACGAAGCCGGGCGACGGGCTCTGGCTCGACCCAGCCGAGCGCGTCGGCATCTGGTAGGCGCCCGGGAGCATTCGGGCTCCCTGACGCCTCACCGTCGTGTGGAGTGGCGGGCGAGGTCTCTCAGGCGCTCGGAGCCTCGCCCGTGTAGAAGCCGTATGTCGCATCGGCGGCGCGGCTCGCGGTCTCCGGATCGGCTCCTGCGGCGATGTGCGCCGCTCCCCAATCGTCGGCGGCCGCCCGGTAGAAGGCCTTGCCCTCCTCGGTGACCGCCCACCCGGCCGCCTCCTCCGGCGAGATCGAGCCCTCGCCCGCGCCGAGGTGCAGGGCGAGCCCGAGCAGGCCCCCGTCCCAGCCGACGCCGGTGGCGCCGGGGCCGAAGGTCTCCCACATGCCCGGAGGGATGTCGGCCGTACGCGCGGTGTGCTCGAGTTCGAGGCGGGTGCGCTCGGGGCCCTCGGCGGCGAGGCGGACCGTCAGCCAGGTGACGCCGCCGCCGAACTCCCAGGTCACCCGGTACTCGGCAGCGCCGTCGGCGGGCGGGGTGCAGGCGAGGATCTCGCCGCCCGCGTTGCCCTCGAGCTGGTAGCGTCCGCCGAGCTCGAGTTCGCCGCTGACGGGCAGGAACCAGCGCGCGATGCGCTCGGCGCTCGTGGCGGCGTCCCACACCTCGTCGATGCCGACGGGGTATTCCTGCGAGAGCGTCTGGACGTGCGAGGGCTCGCCGTCGATCTCCTCGGTGCGCAGTGCGCGGCTCACTGATGCGAGCTGCTTCGGGACGTCGACCATGATCATTCCTCACTCTCGGTGTCGGTTCGTGATGTCCGGGGTGGCGGGGCGCCGTTCCCGGGCGGGTGGTCTGGGTGCTCGGCGCGCTCGGGGAGCGGAGGGGCGGGGGCGTCGGCCTCGGCGTCGGAGTCAGTGCGCTCGGCGGCAAGGCGACGCTCGCGCTTGCCGCGCGCGATCTCGGTGCCGAGGGCGGCGAGCGGGCCGCGCCAGAAGCGCTCGAAGGGGCTCAGCCACTCGCTCGCCTCGCGGGGCCCTTCGGGGTCCACCGCGTAGAGCCGGCGGGTGCCCTCGGGGCGCACGGTCACGAAGCCGTTCTCCCGCAGCACCCGCAGGTGCTGGGAGACTGCCGGCTGGCTGATACCGAACTCGCCGGCGATCGCGTCGGCGATGGCGCCCGCGGGCTCCTCGCCGTCCACGACGAGCTCCAGGATCCTCCGGCGAACCGGGTCGCCGAGAACATCGAGTGCGTGCATGTCTTGATTATTCGGCACTCGCTTATATAAGTCAAGAGCGAAATAGTGCCCGTGGCTGCGTGGCTGCGTGGCTGCGTGGCTGCGTGGCTGCGTGCCGTTGTGCGTTGTGCCGGCGGAGAAGCTTGCGATCGGAGCAGCCGTCGCAGAGATGCTCTAGTCTTCAGATCATGACGTCGAGCGCGGGGAACGTCAGTGTCGCGCACAGCGATGACCGCTCGGCAGTGGGGAGAAGACATGACGGGGACCATGCGGGCGATCGTCCACTCCGAGCTCGGCGGGCCGGAGGTGCTGCGCCTGGTCGAGCGGCCGGTGCCGGAGCCCGGCCCGGGCGAGGTGCGCGTGCGGGTCGCCGTCTCGGGCGTCAATCCCACCGACTGGAAGAACCGCAGCGGCCGTTCGGTGATCAAAGCCGGGGACTTCCCCGAGACGACGCCGAATCAGGACGGCGCCGGCACCGTCGATGACGTGGGCGAGGGAGTCACCCGGGTCGCGCCCGGTGACCGGGTGTGGATCCACCTGGCCGCCGCCGGCCGCCCCACCGGCACCGCGCAGCAGTTCACGGTACTCCCCGAGGAGCGGGTCGCGCGGCTGCCGGAGGCCGCGAGCTTCGACGTCGGCGCCACCCTCGGGGTGCCGGCGATGACCGCCTACCGGGCGCTGACGCTCGCTCCCGATGGGCCGCGGTCGCTGCATCCCGGCGCGCTCGCCGGCGTCACGGTGCTCGTGGCCGGGGGTGCCGGCGTGGTCGGGCACGCCACGATCCAGCTCGCGCGCTGGGCGGGAGCCGAGGTCATCACCACCGTCAGCTCGCCGGCGAAGGCGGCTCTGGCCGCGGCGGCCGGGGCGCACCACATCGTGAACTACCGCGAGCAGGATGCGGCCGCGGTGATCCGCGAGATCGCACCGCAGGGCGTGAACGTCATCGTCGAGGTGTCCCCGTCCGCGAACGCCGTGCTCGACGGAGCCGTGCTCGCCCCGCACGGTCTCATCGCCATCTACGCCACCGACGGCGGCGCCACGCTGACCCTCGACATCGCGCGCCACATGGCGTTGAACACCTGCATCCGCTTCGCGCTGCTCTACACGGTGCCGCCCGAGGAGCTGCTCGCCATCGCCGATGGCCTCTATGCGGCTCTCGCCGACGGGGCGCTCGAGGTCGGCGATGCCGCGGGTCTGCCGCTCACCCGCTTCGATCTGGCCGACACCGCCGCCGCGCACACCGCGCTCGAGACCGGCGGGGTGGTCGGCCGGGTGCTCATCGACCCCTGGGCGTAGCGGCGGCGCCGGGTACGCTCGGCACGCTCACCTGTAGGTGAGTGCGGCGAGCGCGCTCTGCTGCCGCGGACCGCCGATGGATGCGGGGGTCAAGAATGGCGGCCGAACCGGGCTTCTTCGGAAACGAGCCGCTGTTCCGGGTGATCGAGCCGGGGGCCGAGGGATCGGCGGGTCGTGTCAGGCGGTGACGCCTTCCCGGGAAATGTCATGCGAGCAGAATGCTCGGGCCGTGTTCCACGGACATAGCATTCCGAGAATCTCGCGCAGACACGACATTCTGCGCCCAGAGGCGTGATGTCAGCGGGCCGCGTGCGCCTCGCACGAGGCACCCGCGTGGGCCTCGCAGACGACGAAGCGGGTGCGGCACGAGGAGTCCGTGCAATCCGAGAGGCGGTTCGTCGGCGCCTCGCAGACGATGCACCGGCCGAGTACCGCTGCGCCCGGGGCGAAGTCCACTGATTCCCGCCCGTCGAAGACAGCCAAGGATCCCTGCCAGAGACCGTCGTTCCCGAAGGTCTCGCCGTAGCGCACGATGCCGCCGTCGATCTGGTAGACCTCGCCGAAGCCGCGCCGCTTCATCGCGGCGGAGAGGATCTCGCAGCGGATGCCGCCCGTGCAGTAGGTCACCACCGGGCGATCCTTGAGCTCGTCGAAGTCTCCGCTCTCGATCTGCTCGATGAAATCGTGCGTGGTGCGCACCTCCGGCACGACGGCTCCTGCGAAGCGACCGATCTCGGCCTCCCAGGCGTTGCGGCCGTCGAAGAAGACGACCTCGTCGCCGCGCGCGGCCACCAGCTCGTGCACGGCCTCCGGAGTGAGGTGCTCGCCGCCGCCGACGACGCCGTGCTCGTCAACCTCGGTCTCCTCGGCGAGATCGAAGGCGACGAGCTCCTCCCGCACCTTGACGCTGAGCTTCGGGAAATCGGTGATGCGCAGCCACGGTGCGCTTCGATCGACACCGTGCAGGGACGCGGGCCGCTGCGGTTCGAAGCCGGTGCCGCCGCTCCACTTCACATCGAGCTTCTTGAAGGGGGCGTACTCGCGCGTGCGCCGGAGATAGCGTTTGCACGCGTCGAGCTCACCGCCCACCGTGCCGTTGATGCCGTGGCGCGAGACGATGATCCGCCCGCGCAGTCCGAGCGACTCGCACAGCTCGCGCTGCCAAAGCCGCACCGCCTCGGGATCGGCGATCGGCGCGAAGGCATAGTAGAGCAGGATCTTGGGCTCGGGCATCCCTCAATGCTACGTCGCCGTTCGGATGCCGGCGATGCCGGCTCAGGTCTGCGCGTAGCGGCCGTCGACGGCTTCGCGCGCCTGGTCGATCCGCTGCTGCTGCTCCGGAGTGCGCCGGAGCGGCGGGATCACCTCTTGGTTGTCGTTCACGATCACCACATCGTGGTCGACATGGTCGGCCATCGCGTGCACGGTGTCGATGAAGTCCCGGCGCCGGATCGCATCGAGCAGGCGCGCGTGGTCGCGCTCCATCTCGCTGGCGGTGGCGACATTGGCCAGGCGGCCGCGATGCGCAGGGGTGCGCAGCTGATCATTGGTGCCCGCGTAGAGCGAGGCGAGCAGGCGGTTCTTGGCCGCGTCGAAGAGCAGCATGTGGAACTTGCTCTCGAAGGCCGATGACTCCCCACCGTGCATGAGCACTGGGCAGCGCGTGCAGCCCTTCTCCTCGATCGCAGCCTGTTCGAGCGCGAGCAGATCCTCGTCGGTGCGGTGCAGCGCCGCCTGCTGCGCGGCCTCGATCTCGAGGGCGCGGCGGTAGCTCAGGATCTCCTCCAGCGTGAAGTCGCTGAGGAACTCGTTGAGCAGCGTGCTCGTCGGAGCCGATGAGCGGACGAAGGTGCCTCGTCCCGGCAGCGTCTCGAGCATGCCGATACTGGCGAGTGAGCGCACCGCTTCGCGGACGGTGGATCGGCCGACGCCGATCTGCTCGGCGAGTTCGGGCTCGATGGGGATGCGGCTTCCGACCGGCCAGGCCCCGGTGGTGATGTGCCGGCGCAGAAAGGCGAGCGTGGACCGGGCGCGATCCGAACCCGTCGTATTCGCGGCCATGTACCCCCACCTCGTCCTCGTGCGTGCGATGTGCTGCCGCTCAGTATACCCAGCGTTCAGTCGGGCCCGCCCGGAGGGGTCTGGCAGTAGGCTGAGGGGACCATCCCGAACGGAGGCGCGATGACGCAGTCGAACCCCGCGCACGGCGCGATTGATCCGTATGCCGGTATGCGGCAGGTCCCCGGTTTCGAAGTGACCAGCACCGACATCGAAGACGGCGAGCCGCTTCCCGCCGAGATCTACGACGGTCCTTCGGGCGGCGGGAACCGCTCGCCGCAGCTGAGCTGGTCGGGTTTCCCCGCTGAGACGCGAAGCTTCGCGGTGACCTGTTTCGACCCCGATGCTCCGACCGGTTCGGGGTTCTGGCACTGGGCGGTGGCGAATCTGCCGCTGGGGACGACGAGTCTCGATGCCGGCGCGGGTGCTCCGGGATCGGGGCTGCTCCCCGAGGGGGCGGTCACGATGCCGAACGAGCTCCGCGCCGCCGAGTTCATCGGCGCGGGTCCGCCCGAGGGCACCGGTCTGCACCACTACTGGTTCGTCGTGCACGCGCTGAATGTGGATCGCATCGACATCGACCCGCAGGCCACGCCGGCGGTGCTCGGCTTCCTGATGCGCGACGCCGTGCTGGCCCGCGGCATCCTCGTCGCCACCGGTGAGTTCGGGGGCGCGGCATAGGAGATGAGCATCGCTCTTCTCCTATGCCGCGCTGGCGCCACAGCGCCAGGCCCAATGCGCGAAGCGCGGGTGGCGGCATAGGAGATGAGCATCGCTCTTCCGCTATGCAGCGCGGCCGCCACAGCGGCCGGCCCATGGAGGCCGTCGCGAAGCGGCGGCCCGGGTGGCGGCGTGAAACGTTCCCAAAGCGATTCGGGTTCCCAAAGCCCGCAGTCGCGGATTCGGGCTTTGGGAACCCGAATCGCTTTGGCAACCGCCGAGCACAGCCCCGGAGCGGCCCCTCGGCCGTCCGGCCGTCCGGTCTGCCGATGCCGTAGAGTCGCTGCAGAGAAATCCAGCGAAGGAGAGACCAGCATGGTTCGTCAGCGTGCCACCGTCGAGCAGATGCCCGCCTATGTGCAGGGGAAATCGGTGCCGAATGCGGTCAAGCTGTCCTCCAATGAGAACCCCTACCCGCCGCTCGAGTCCGTCGCCGAGGTGCTCCGCGAGGGGCTCGCAGGGATCAACCTCTACCCGGATATGTCGGCGAGTGCGCTGATCGCCCGCCTCGCCGAGCACCTGGAGGTGCGCCCGGAGGAGCTCGCGGTCGGCGCCGGATCGGTCGAGGTGGCCGGCCAGCTCATCAACGCGAGCGCCGACGAGGGCGATGAGGTGATCTTCGCGTGGCGGTCCTTCGAGGCGTACCCGATCCTGAGCCGGATCGCCGGGGCCGTGCCGGTCCAGGTGCCGCTGACCGCCGATGAGCGCCATGATCTGCCGGCGATGGCGGCGGCCGTCACCGACCGCACCCGGCTGATCCTGCTGTGCACGCCGAACAACCCGACCGGCCCCACGATCCATCGTGAGGAGCTCGAGGAGTTCCTCGCGGCCGTGCCGAAGGACGTGCTGGTGGTCATCGACGAGGCCTACACCCAGTTCGACCGCGATGAGCGCTCGGTCGACGGTCTCGACTTCTTCCGGCGCCACGAGAACGTCGCGGTGCTGCACACCTTCTCGAAGGCCTACGGGCTCGCGGGCCTGCGCATCGGCTACGCGGTGGCGCCCGAACGTGTGGCCGCCAATCTGCGCCGGGTGGCGCTGCCCTTCGGCGTGAGCGCGCTCGCCCAGCACGCGGCGATCGCCTCGCTCGATGCGCAGGCCGAACTCGACGAGCGGGTGGACCGCATCGTCCGGGAGCGCGACCGCCTGGTCGCGGCGCTGAGCGAGCAGGGCTGGCGCCTCCCCGAATCGCAGGGCAATTTCGTCTGGCTGCGGGCGGGCGAGCGCACGGCCGAGATCGATGCGGCGCTGCGAGAGCACGGCGTCGTCGCGCGGGCGTTCATCGGCGAGGGACTTCGCGTGACCATCGGCTCACCCGAGATGAACGACCGCTTCCTCGCGGCCATCGCCTCCGTGGAACCGGTCGCGGCGGTCTGACCGGGGCTCGGCCGCTCGGGATCCGAATCGCGCAGCGGTCGCGCGCGGCGCGCGCGCCTTCGGCGAGGAACACCGCCGTCCCGCTTACAGTGGGCGTATGGCGGTGGATCGCGGCAACTCGGACGAGCCCGAACAGCACTCTGCGGCCGACCGCGCCGAGGCGAGGGTGGCCGGTTGGCTCGCGGGTCTCGCGGGCGGCACGGCGGGAGAGGATCCCCCGCAGACGGGGACGGAGCGCAGTGTCGAGCGCGCGGCCGAGCGCGCTGCCGAGCGGCCCACCGAACGGCCCGACCTGCTCACCGGGGTACGGCACGATGCCGAGGGATTCGCCTTCACCCGCCGGCTGCTGGAATCGGTGGCCGCCGCCGCAGATCCCTTCGCCGCGGCGCTGGGACTGCGCGCCGTCTCGCGGCAGCTCCCTCCCTCGCTTCCCACGCGCGATCGCGTGGCCGTGCGCGCCGGAGGGCTCGCCTCGCTGGGACTGCCCTGGGCGGTGCTGCCGGTTGCCCGGCGGTGGCTGCGGGATCGCCTCGCGCATCTGGTGCTGTCGGTGCGCACCCCCGCGGATGCCGCCCGGGACGGCCAGCTGAGCGAGCTGCGAGAGGCCCTCGGGGCGCAGGAGCAGCGCGGATTCGCCACCGTGCTGCTGTCCGCAGGTGAAGCGGTGCTCGGCCCGGCCGGGGTCGAGGCGGAGATCGCGCGTCTCACGGGGCTCGCCGCAGAGCCCCGTGTCAGCCACGTCGCGGTCGATCCCGTGCGTCTCGCTCCCGGCAGCGACTGGAGCTTCGACGACGATATCCAGCGGGCCGTACTGGCGCTGCGCCCCGTGCTCGAGGCCGCCCGCGACCATGACACCGTGCTCGTGCTCGCGCCCGGCGACTACCGCGGTGCGCGGCTGGCGCCGGAGATCCTCACCCGTGCGCTCGCCGATTCCGCCTTCGACGAGGTGCGAACAGGTGTGCAATTGCTCGCCGAGCTGCCGGAATCCCGCGATATCGCCGAGCGGTTGCTGCGCTGGGCCGACCAGCGCGTCGCCGAGGGCGGGGCGCCGCTCGAGCTCGCGGTCGCCTTCGGCGGGATCTCTGCGCGCGAGGGCATCGCCTCGGTGCTCAGCGGGCTCCCGGTGCCGACGATCGACGACCGCGCGCAGCAATCGGCCCAGTGGCTGCGACTCGCGGAGCTGGTGCTCCGTGCCGCGGAACCCCGGGAGGGGGAGCCGCTCTCGGTGCTGCCGGTCTTCGCGAGCGAGGATCCGCATCTGCTCGCCGCAGCGCTGGAGTTCGCCGCGGATCGAGGCTTTGCCGACCGTGTCGCCGTGCAGCTGCGCGCGGGCACGGTGACGCCGCTGGCAGAGGCGCTGGCCGACGCAGGCGGCGATGCCAGTGGCGGTGCGCAGTTGCGACTGTTGCTGCCCATCACCCCGCCGCGCGAGTTCCCAGGGGCCATCGAGTTCGTGCTCGCCCTCGCGGCGGAGGCCGCGGATCCCGAGTCCACGCTCGCGCGCACCGCGGAGCTGCTGGAGGTCGCCCGGGCCGAGGGCGCAGCCGACTCCGGCGACTCCGCGCGTCTCGCGGAATTGCTGGTCGGCGCGCGGGAGCGCTTCCGCGAGGCCGTGCGGCTGCAGGCCGATCCCTTCCCGCGTTCCCATCGCGTTCAGCGCCGTGCGCGGGAGTGGGATCCGAGCGAGCGCGATCAGGCCCTCTTCTACCGTCCGCCGGCGGACCCCGAGCGATTCGACACCGGCGGCCTCACCGCGGCGGTGCTCGGCCTGAGCCGGGACGAGACCGGTGAGCTCGTCGTAGAGGCCTCGGGCCCGCCGCTCGCGGTGCCGGCGGTGTCCGCATCGGGATTCGCGGCCGAGCCCGACACCGACGCCGCCGTGCCGGAGAACCGGGCCTGGGCGCGGGGCCTGTTCGACGGTTCGGCCGAATCGCGCGACCGGCCTGTCGATGCCGAGGAGGGCGATGCCGGGGACACCCGCGCCGAGGAGATCGATGACGAGCAGACCGACGCCGGTGCGCTGATCGATGCCGCGCTCGCCGCGGCGGAGGTCTGGCGGCAACCGCGTGCGGCGGAGCGGGCGATCCGCCTGCGCCGTCTCGCGCTGGGCGTCGCCGCGGCGCGCGACCGCTTCTTCAGCGTGCTCGCCGCCGAAAGCGGCAGCCCGATCCCGATCATCGACGCCGAGGTGAACGATGCCGTCGATGCCGCGCGGTACCTGGGACAGCTGGCGGAGGGGCTCGGCGCGGTGCGCGGGGCCGAGTTCCGACCCGATCGGCTCGCACTCATCGTCGCCGATGCCGGGGTGCCGCTCGGGGAGCGGGCCGAGGCGGTGCTCGCGGCACTGGCCGCGGGATCCGCGGTGATCCTCGCCTCGCATCCCACCGTTGCGCGCTCATCCGAGACGCTCGTCGAGGAGTGGCGGGCGGCGGGACTGCCCGAGGCCCTGGTGGGTCTCATCACGGGCGAGGGCGACTCGATCGACGCGCTCGCCGCCGATCCGCGGGTGGATCGCGCCCTCGTGCTCGGCGACCGCGACACCGCCCGCGACCTCATCCGCCGGCGCCCCGATCTGCGGGTGGACGGCCGCTTCCGCGAGCGCGGCACCGTGCTCATCACTCCGACCGCGGATCCCTCGGCGGCAGCTCAGGGCGCGGTGCGCTCCGCTTTCTCGGTCGGCGCGCGCGATGCGCGATCCGCACGGGCGGTGATCGTGCTGGGTTCTGCAGCGCGGGCGCGGCGGCTGCGCGAGCAGCTCGCCGATGCGGTGCGGGCGATCCGCGTCGGCGACACGGCGCGGGCCGGCGAGGCCGATCCGCTCTCCTTCGAACTCGGCCCGCTGCCGCAAGCCCCCGGCGAGGCCGGGCTGCGGGCGCTCACCGAACTGGATCTCGGCGAGGAGTGGCTGGTCGTACCGGAGCGCCTGGACGACGAGGGGCTGCTGTGGCGGCCCGGTGTGCGTGCCGGCCTGCGGCGCGACTCCCGATTCTGGCGGGACGCTGCGGGCATGCCGGTGGTCGGTCTCATCACCGCGCGCACCCTCGACGAGGCCCTCGAACTGCAGCACGAGCTGGGCGGCGGCGGAGTGGCCGGGCTGTACAGCGGCGCGGCGGCGGAGCTGCTGCCCTGGCTGGAGCGGACGCGCGCGGCCTCGCTGACCGTAGGCAGGCCCACCGGACCCGGGCGCATCGAGCGCCTGCCGGGTGGCGGCTGGGGCGAGGCCGGCATGGGGGTGCAGCCCCTCGCGGGCGGGCCCAACCGGCTGGTGACGCTCGGCTCGTGGGAGCTGCGCGAGGGCACGCCCAGCAGCACGCTGCATCTGCGCGGCCTCGATCCCGAGGTACAGGTGCTGATCGAGGCGGCGCAGGCGGTGCTCGACTACGAGAGCTTCGATCGGGTGCGGCGCGCAGCGCTCAGCGATGCCCTGACCTGGCGTACCGCCCTCGGGCGGGTGCATGACGAGATCGGACTCGGCGTCGAGCGCAATCTGCTGCGGCGCTGGCCGGTGGCGGTGCAGCTGCGCCTGGCGGAGGGCGGTGCGGTCGCCGGACTGATCCGCGCCCTCGCCGCCGCGCTGCTGGTCCGGGCACCGGTGACGGTGTCCACGGGCGAGGTGCTGCCGAAGCAGGTCTCGGAGTTCCTCGCCTCGCAGGGGATCGCGGTGTCGTTGGAGCGCGACGACGCCTGGCTCGAGCGTCTCGCCGTCGGAGGCGCGGATGGGGAAGGGGCCGGCTCTCTTCCGGTGTCCCGGGTTCGGTTGATCGACGGAGATGCCGTGCGCGCGGCCGAGTGGTTGGGCGGTCAGGATCGCGTGGCGGTCTGGGCGGAGCCGGTGACGATGGCCGGACCCGTGGAGCTCCTCACCTTCCTGCGGGAGCAGTCGATCTCCGTCAGCGCGCACCGCTACGGTCTGATCTCGCCGCCGTCGGGCTTGGAGGAGTGGATCGCAGAGCTCGACGGGCGCGCGGCCCCGCGGGCCTGATCCTTTCCCATTTTCTCTCGCCGCCCCTTCCTGGTGTTCTTCCGGTGCTCCTCCGATCCGCGATTTTCGTTTCCCGGCTGCCTACGGGTATGCTTGCTAGCTGGCCGTGCACTTCGTGTCGCGGCCGACGGCGGGTTACCCGAGCGGCCAAAGGGGGCTGACTGTAAATCAGCTGGCTATGCCTACGGGGGTTCGAATCCCTCACCCGCCACCACGAGAAAATAGCCCCTGACCAGGGATTTCAAATCAAGGTCAGGGGCTATTCCGATTGTGCCGCTGAAGCGAGAGTCGCCCGTCCTGCGGTGAAGGTGCGTGTGCCGCTATTCGAGATTTGCCACCGGCTTGTCGCCTTCCGTCTCTCTGCCCTCATCCTCGCGCTCTTGTTCTTGCTTCTGCTCGCGTTCGCGGGCCCGCTTGATCGCGTCCTTCGTCTCGTCTGCGGCATCGTCGATCATGCTCATAGTTGACTCCTTACTATTGACCTCTCGGTCTTCGCGGATCCAGGCTTCCGCATCTCAGTCTTCGTTCATCGCAGGATCTCCTGGAGTGCGGAGTGCAATTCTTCGCTGGTGTGAACCTCTTGGTCGAGGTTGTTCCGCAGGAGCCGGGCGGCTTCTTCCGCACCCAGCGCCTGTGCCTGGAGGATGAGACCGCCGTATGCGGAGATCTCGAAGTGCTCGTTGCCGAGCGCGCTCATGAGAGCGATCTGGTTGTGCAGCGCCGGCTCGGCCTTCTCGAGCAGTGAGGAGGCCTGGTTCTTGATTCCGGTCGTCGCCGGCGAAGGGGCGGTCGACTCACTGATTCCCAGGAGGTCGAAGACCTTCTCGAGGTTGTCGATCTGCTCCCGGGTCTCGTCGGAGTGATGGGAGAAGAGCTTCTTGATCTTGGCGTCCTTGGCGGCTGCATGGAGCTCGTCGAGTGCTTCGAGCGAGTGCTGCTCCATCGTGAGGGCGCTTCTCAGCTGGTACCGGAAGAGATCCTCGGCGGTTTCGAGATGCTGCTGGGACATGTGGTTCGCTCCATTCGGGATCACGAATCGTGAGACCATCCCTCGCGATGGAGGTGGTCGATTTCAGGGACTTGCCGGGCCGGGCGTGAACGGGTGCCCGACCGGTCCGGGGGTGGGACGACTCCCGAACAGTGAATCGTCACACCGGGCGTTCGTCGCGTGTGCGCTCCACCACGACCGGCTCCCGCTCCCGCGTCCAGAAGAGATCGATGATGGTGAGCAGTGCCGCAACGCCCACGACGATGTAGACGATCTGGGTTGCGAGAGATCCGTCGCCGAAGAGGGCGGTGACGAGGTTGAAATCGAAGACTCCGATCAAACCCCAGTTCAGGCCTCCGATGATCGTGAGAACCTTTGCGATTACGAGAATTGCATACATTCGTGACTCCTCATCCTTGATCGTCTTCCGGTCTCGAGGGCAGAGCAGCCGAGCGCTCAGTCCTCCTCGTGCTTCAAGCCCAGCCCGATGACGAGGAGCGTCGGCGCCAGCACCGCTCCCACACGGGCCCGTCTGCTCTCTCGGCTCATGAATATGCTCGACACGAGGCACACTCCGAGGGCGAGCAGGCCGAGGCTGTAGGCGTGGGAACTGCGCACACCCCAGTCGTGGAGTTTGCGCATCGGATTCCACGCGGTCGCTTCAGCGGCCTTCTTGAGCTGCTTCTTCGTGTCCATGGGCGGTGCCTCCGAGTTCTCTTCGCGTGTTCCCGGCCGAACGCTCCCCGTTCTGCGCCCGTGTCCGAGTTCACCCGGCTGGGATCCCAGCGTCACCCATCGGCGGCAGTGAGGGAACGCCCTTGCGCACCCGGGTGGTTCGCTGATATGAGGCGCGCTTGTCGGCCGGTTGCGACGCGGCGACCGGACCGCTGCCTCCGACGTCCGACCTCATCGCCACAGGCGTGAACGACCCGCGGCGGAACCGGAGGGCCGGCTTCGCCGGAGCGGGTTCATCGCCTCAGGAGAACCTGCGACTAGCCGTAGGGGTTGACCGTCTTCTTGCCCGATTCGACATCGCGGATCAGCGCAGGATCGCTCATCCCCTTTCTGGGGTCCACGTCCTTGTCGGCGTGTTCATCCGCGCCGTCGAGGACGGGCTCATCTAGGTTCTCTTCGTCGATGGTCTCGTCGTCGGTGGTCTCGTCGATCTCGTCTCCGTTGTCGCTCATGCCGCTCACCTTAATGCGGTCCCGGCTCGCGGTCCAGGGGCTTCACGCTGCGTGCGCCTACCCGTAGCCTCGAGGCATGGACGAGCAGACGGATTTCAATCTCGGCGACGACGTGGTGGCCGTCGCCGGCGCCAAGGGCACCATCGCCGATATCAGCGAGATGAAGAATGGGGAGATCGCCTACGGCGTCGTGGATACGAATGGCGCCATCAGGTACTACACGGCCGCAGGATTGAAACGGTTCCTGTAGCCGCAGGGCGCCCTCCACCTCACCAGCTCCTCCAGCAGCGTGCCGCGGTTCGGGCCCGAGCGTTCTGCTCCGGGACGAGCGTGCTTGCGACCATCACACGGTAGCGACCACCGACGCCGATCGGTCCCCGGAGTTTGTCAACCCTCTTGCATCCCCCGCCGCGTCGCGGAGACTGTGACTAAGAGGAAGGGGGTGTGTGATGCAACCGACCGACCTGATCTATCTGGTGATCATGATCATCGCTGCGGGGATGATCATGTACGGGGTGATGATCCCCGCTATCGGTTTCCTCATGTGGGTGGGGATCGTGCTGGCCGTCATCTTCGCTGCTGCCTGGGTGGTGAGCATGGTGAGAAGGCACGGAACTCAGTACTGAGCCATCGAGCGGGATCGGCGATCACTCGCAGCCGATGCCGTCGCCGTCCCGGTCGAGGTGCGGGCCGTATCCGGGCTGCCCGGCGTATACGGGAGCGGCGCCGGCGGCCCGGGCTGCCGTGCAGTTCTTGTAGTAGGTCGCCGGCTCAGGGGCTGGTGCCGGAGCCGGCGCGGGGGCCGGGGCCGGGACAGGCTCTGCAAGGGGTACCGGTTCCTGCGCGGGGGCGGGCACAGGCGCGGAGGCCGCTTCTTCGACCGGTTCCGGTTCGGGCTCGGGGGCGAACGCCGAATCGAAGGCTTTCTGATCGGGGCAGGAGCTCAGCACCTGAAGCATCGCCGCCTTCTCCGCGCTCGTCACCCAGAGCCCGTAGCTGGCCTTCACCGAGATCTGCCGGGAGACGTACTCGCATCTGAACGCCTTATTGGCGGGCAGCCAGGTCGCCGCGTCGCCGTCGCCCTTCGCCTGATTGGCGTCGCCGTCGACGGCCATCAGATTGAGCGGATCGTTCGCGAAAGTGATCCGCTGCTCCTGCGTCAGCTGCTGGGCGCCCTTCTGCCAGGAGTCCGACAGCGCCACGATGTGGTCGATCTGGACCAGCGCCGAGGTGTCGTTCCCGCGAACGAAATCGACGGTCTGCCCCGTGTACTTGTCCTCGAGCACCCCGTTCAGCACCTTGCAGGGGCCTGACATTCGCACTCGCGTGAGATCGCGTTTGAGAATGTCGTTCCGGGTATCGCAGCCGTTTCCGTCCACATCCATCCAGGCCGTGCCGTACTTCGCTTCGCGCGCGTAGCCGGTCTTCGGGGCCCGGCCCTTCACCGGCAGCTGTTCCAGCACGGCCGTAGCCGCCTGCGAGGACAGCGGGGTCTCTGCGGCGGCGGGCACGGCGGGAACGAATCTCGCCGTCTCCGTGACCGTGGGATCCAGCGGAGCGACGTCCGTTTCCTCCAGCTCGCTGGGGGTGACTTCCTGCGCCGCCTCCTGCGCGGTCTCAGGAGCGGCGAGCTCGATGCTCTTCGGCTGGTTCGAGGGGAGCAGGCCGCTCAGCAGCAGTGCGATCACGCCGACGCCGGCGATGATCCCGGCGGTGCCCCGGCTCGGGATCCGCGCCCACGAGGGCCGCTTGGTGATCAGCGTGTAGAGGGCCGTTCCGATCGTCAGCAGTGAAGCCATGATCAGGAAGCCGGACAGGCCACCGGTCTGAGCGCCCACCAGCGCGAGAAGGAAGAAGATGATGCCGACGACCACGGTGAGCGGCTTGAGCTTGAAGCGCTTCCGCGCAGCAGCCGTCGAGGAGGCGGCCGTCTGGCCCGCCTCGGCCGTCTTCCGATGCTCGGTCCACTGACCGCCGTCCCACCACCGCAGCCGGCCGTCACGGTCGTCGCCAGGATCCTGATACCAACCTGCTGGGGGCGCACTCATGAAGGCAAAGCATAGCCAATTCCAAGAATGAAGCCGGTTTCACCTGCCGTAGAGCGCGGAATGAGGTGTGCTCGAGTACGCCGGGAAGGAGCACTCGTGGTGCCCGCGAGGCCGCACGCACCGCCTCGCGGGCGGTGCGTGCGCGAGTTCTCCCCAGGCCTCACATATCGTCTTCGTCACTGCGTCTCTCAGCATCGGATGGCTCCGAGCCGGTGGTGCCCTGGCCGTCGGTGCGCGGATCCATCAGAAGATCCTCGGGCCCGTCCGGCCGGTCCAGATCCGGGTCTCCGCCGTCGTTCTGCTGCCTGCGCAGCGCCTCTCGTTCCTGCTGGTGATCCGGTGGGTTTCTCGACATGCTCCCGCTCCTCTGTTCTCGGGGCGACGCCTAGAGGCGTTCCGCCCGGTAGCTGTGCAATGGCAGGGTGTCCTCGAGGAAGCGCTCTTCCGGCCGCAGCTCATAGCTTCGGCGGGCGAGCGTCTCCGGGGTCGGCTGGTAGCCGTGAGGGAACTGCGCCACCTCCGACTCCCATGCGCCCTCCCCGGGATCCGCCGAAGGTTCGAGACGGTTCTCCTGTTCATGCACGACAGCCTCCTCTGCTCGGGTGGGAATCAAGTATGCGCATCGGGGCCAGTCGCTCGGCAAGGGCTGGCTATCGGAAGAGCGTTGACGTAGGATCCTCCCCGGCCTTGCGGAGCCCGACCCGCTCGGGGAGCCCGATGGCGCGAGGCGGACGGCGCAAAGCCTCGTCTCGCTTCGACGGTCAACCGGAGACCCGCCGATGCATGCCGATCGCGTCATCGCTTCGGAAACCGAGCGACTCGTAGACTCCCACGGCCTCCTCGCTTGCGAAGAGGCCGATGAAGATCTCCGCTCCCGGGCCGGGCTTCAGCAACTCGATGAGGCGTTCGACCAGCGCAGTCGCGATCCCCTCGCCCTCGTGATCGGGGTGCACGATGACATCCTGGATGTAGGCGTACTGCAGACCGTCTCCCACGGCCCGCGCCATCCCCACGGTCTCACCGGAGCCGTCCACGCAGACCACGCCGGCGATCGAGGCCGCCAGGGACGCCGCGCGCAGCCGGTCGTCGAAGTGCGCCTGCCAGCTGACCGAGGCGGCGAGCCGGGCGTGCTCCTCGGGGGTCGCCACCCGATCGACGAGGACCATGCCGCTACATGTCGTCTTCCGCGGGATCTCCCCGCAAGCGGCTCGGATCGGCTTCGGCGCCCTCGCGCTCCTCGACGGGATCCATCAGCGCCTCGTTGCCGGCGGCGCCGAGCGTCTGCGCCGGCTCGCCCTCTTCGACGCCGAGCCGGCCGCGTTCGCTCTGCTGTTCCCGGCTCGTCTGCGTTTCGTCGTCCGGGTCGTGCACATTGGTCGACATGAGCCGCTCCTCCTGCTCTGGGATGGGAACTCCAGCCTCCGCCATCGCCGGCTGCGGTGCCAGAGGCTGGTCAGTCCGTCCTTCGAGGGCTATCCTGTCCGTGCCCGCCGCAGCTGCCGGCGATCGATGCCGCGGCGCCGCACCCTGGGCCGTCTGCGATAGTGTGGGCGCAGCCCGCGCCTCGGACGAGTCGTCCGAGGCCGTCCGGGCCCAATGATCATGACTTCTTCGCGCGTGCACCGTTCGGCCTCGGGCCCTGCCCGTCGCGAGCCGATCGATCTCGTCTTCGACGGCGGCTGCGGCTTCTGCACGCGCGCCGTCGGCTGGCTGCGCCGACTCGACCGGCACGGCCGCGTGCGTGTGCACCCCTCGCAGGGCTCGGGCGTGCTTCAGCGCTTCGGTCTCGCGGAAGAGGAGGCCCGGGCCGCCGTCTGGGCGTTCCAGATGCCGGATCCGACCGCGGGGCGCCCCGGTTTCCGCTACCGGGGAGCCGCGGCGGCCAATCGCGCCCTCGACGCGGCGCTCGGCATCCGCCTCTTCGTCCCCCTCTACCGGATCCCCGGGATCGCCTGGGTGCAGGATCGGGCCTACCGCTGGATCGCCGACAACCGCTACCGCCTGCGGGGCGTCACCCCCTGGTGCGCCGAGCATCCGGAGGCCTGCGGGTCGACGCCTTAGCCGCCCCTGACGCATTCTGCAAGGCTTGTTCCACCCAGACGCCCGCCCTACGCTCGGATGGAAGGAACGATGAGCAAACGGGGGATCAGCACGGTGACGAGCAGCAATCTGGCCAAATCGGTATTCGAGCGTCGCGGCGAGGCGACCGTCCTGCCGAGAAACGCCTTCCCGCGGAAGTCGATGCTGCCGGAGACGGCGTACCAGATCGTTCACGACGAGACCATGCTCGACGGCAATGCGCGCCTGAACCTCGCGACCTTCGTCACCACGTGGATGGACGACTATGCCGACCGGCTCTACGCGGAGTCCTACGACAAGAACATGATCGACAAGGACGAGTACCCGCGCACCGCGGCGATCGAGACCAACTGCTGGCAGATGCTCGCAGACCTCTGGCACGCACCCAGCGCGGACGGGGCGATCGGCACCTCCACCACCGGCTCCTCCGAGGCCTGCATGCTCGGCGGCCTCGCTCTCAAGCGGAACTGGCAGAACACCCGCCGCGCAGCGGGCAAGCCCACCGACAAGCCGAATCTCGTGATGAGCTCGGCCGTGCAGGTGTGCTGGGAGAAGTTCTGCAACTACTGGGACGTCGAAGCGCGCTACGTGCCGATCAGCGATGAGCACAGGGTGCTCGACGGCCACGATCTTGAGAACTACGTCGACGAGAACACCATCGGCGTCGTCGCGATCCTCGGCGTCACCTACACCGGCATGTACGAGCCGGTCGAGCAGATCGCCCGCAAGCTCGACGAGATCCAGGAACAGACCGGGCTCGACATCCCGATCCACGTCGACGGAGCCTCGGGCGCCATGATCGCGCCGTTCCTCCAGCCCGATCTGGTGTGGGACTTCCGTCTCGAGCGGGTGCACTCCATCTCGACCTCGGGGCACAAGTACGGCGGCGTCTACCCCGGCGTGGGCTGGGCAGTCTGGCGCGAGGAGAAGTGGCTGCCGGAGGATCTCGTCCTCAAGGTGAGCTACCTCGGCGGCGAGATGCCGACCTTCGCGCTGAACTTCTCACGGCCGGGCGCACAGATCCTGCTGCAGTACTACCTCTTCCTGCAGCAGGGATTCGAAGGGTATCGGAAGATGCAGCGGAATGCGCAGGAGGTCGCGCTGTTCCTCTCCGATGGCATTTCGAGGATCCCGGCCTTCGAGCTCTGGAACGACGGATCCGACATCCCGGTTTTCGCCTGGCAGCTCACCGCCGGGCACACCGACCGGTGGAACCTCTACCACCTCTCCGATCGGCTCCGGATGAAGGGCTGGCTCGTGCCCGCCTACCCCATGCCCGACGATCTGGCGGATCTCACGGTGCAGCGGATCGTGGTGCGCAACGGGCTCAGCATGGACCTCGCCGCCCGGCTCCTCGCCGACATCGAGACGGAGACCGCCTATCTCGACGCCCTCGAATCGCCGATGCCGGTCCACGGCCAGACCCCGGGCTTCCACCACTAGGGGCGGCCCGGACGCCCTTTGCTAGGCTTGCAGCTGTGTCGGTCTCGGACCTCTCGGCGAGCAGCCAGAACTATCTCAAGGCGGTCTGGACCCTTCAGGAGTGGTCCGATGACCCCGTGACGCTGTCGACCCTCGCCGAGCGCGCGGGTGTGCGGATGTCCACCGCCTCCGATGCGGTGCGCCGGCTCGCCGATCAGGGGCTCCTCGAGCACACTCCCTACGGCGCCATCACCCTCTCCTCGCGAGGACGCGCCTACGCGGTCGCGATGGTGCGCCGACACCGCCTCATCGAGTCCTTCCTCGTGATGACCCTCGGCTATCGCTGGGATCAGGTGCATGACGAGGCCGAAGCCCTCGAACACGCGGTCTCGGACTTCATGATCGACCGGATCGACGAGCACCTCGGGCATCCCTCCAAGGACCCGCACGGCGATCCGATCCCGAGTGTCGACGGCGAGGTGCACCGACCTGATGCGACGCCCCTCACCGAGATCGCGGTTGGTGCGCGGGTGCGCGTCGAGCGCATCTCGGACGCGGATCCCGAGCTCCTGCAGTATCTCGAGGAGCACGGCGTCGGCGTCGGCACCGTGCTGGCGACCGGGGAGGGCGCGCCCTTCTCCGACTCCATCGAGGTCACCATCGACCCCTCCGGCATCGCCCTGCCCTTCGGCCGCTCCGCCACGGACGCCGTCTGGGTGACGCTGCAGGAATAGGGATCGACCTCGGCCCGCTCCTCCAGCCCGAGGCGATGAAAGCGCACGCCGATGCGACCCAGGTCTATTGCCCATGCTCCCCGAGCGGGGGAGCATGGAAGCGGGCGCGGGCGGTGGGTCCCGTGCGCTGAGACGGGAGACGGTTCAGATGCATACGAGCGTCAGCATTCGAGGATCGCGATGGTCCATCGGCATCGCAGCACTGGCCGCCGGCGTCCTGCTGCTCGGCGGATGCGCCTCTGTCTCCTCCGGGGACCCTTCGGATGCCGGGGATGCTGAGGGTGCGGCGATCACGGTAGAGCGCCCCGCCGCTCCCGAGGGAGAGCTGCCTGAGACGCTGCAGTCCCAGCTGCAGGAGGCACTCGAGCGCGTCATGACCGATTACGGCGTGCCGGGCGCCGCCGCCGGGGTGTGGATCCCGGGCGAGGGCTCCTGGACGACCGCGGCCGGCCTGGCGGACATCGAGGCAGAGGTGCCGGTCACCACCGAGATGACCTGGCCCATCCGCAGCAACACCAAGTCGTACACCGTGACCCTGCTCCTGCAGCTGGCCGACGATGGGGCGCTGAGCCTCGACGACACGCTCGACGAGTACGTCGACGGGGTGACGAACGGCGACGAGATCACCCTGCTCCAGCTCGCGAATATGTCGAGCGGCAACGCCGACTACGTCAACGAGGCATTCATCGTCGAGTTCAGCAAGGATCCCTCGCGGGTCTTCACCCTCGACGAGCTCAACAGCGGCGTTCTCGGTCAGCCCGCCCGCTTCGCGCCGGGTGCCGAGCACGTCTACACCAACGCCAACACGAATCTGATCGGCGCCGTGATCGAGAAGGTCACCGGCCGGGAATACGCGGAGGTGCTGCAGGAGCGCATCCTCGCACCCCTGGGGCAGAGCGGCACGAGGTATCTCCTGAATGTCGCCGACTGGCAGGCGCCGCACCCGGTCGGCTATCAGCCCGATCCGGATACGCGGGAAATGATGCCGCAGCACGAGAACCCCTCGATCCTCGGTCCTGCCGGCTCGCTGTTCTCGACCCTCGACGACGGACGCGTGTGGGCCGACACGCTCGGATCGGGAGCGCTGCTGCAGCCCGAAACGCAGACGCTCCGCCAGATCGGCCACAAGATCGAACGCCCGCCCTACGACCTCTACGCGGTCGGGATGGGCGAGACCGATGGCTGGCTCGGCCACAACGGCGAGGGCGTCGGCTTCACCGCGGCCACCTTCCACAACCCGACGACCGGCGCGAGCATCGTCGTGTACATGAACGAGTCCAACACCCTTGACCGATCGCATCCGGCTGATCAGGCCTTCCGCGCACTTGCGGGCGTGCTCGCCGGGGCGGGTGAATGAAGCGAATGCAGCCCAGCGCTGCGCGACCCGCGCCGTCGCGCCGCTGAGGGGTCGCGGCGATCCCGATCACGGCACCCGGCGGATCCACTCCTCGGTCGCGAACTTCTCGGTCAGGAGGCGCTCGGCCTCCTTGTAGGGCGCCGTGTCGAGCTCCGCGGGGGTGCCCCCGTGCCGCTGCACGAAGACCTCGACCATGCGGTCGATGATCGACTCGCGCGACAGCCCGGTCTGGCTGCGCAGCGGATCCACCCGCTTCTGCGCGCTCGCGGTGCCCTTGTCGCTCAGCTTCTCGCGCCCGATGCGCAGCACCCGCGTCATCGCCTCGGCATCCATGTCGTAGGCCATGGTCACGTGGTGCAGCACGGCACCGTTGGAGAGCCGCTTCTGCGCCGCACCGCCGATCTTGCCGCTGGGACTCGTGATGTCGTTCAGCGGTTTGTAGACCGCGTCGATGCCGAGGGATCTGAGCGCTTCCAGCACCCACTCGTCGAGAAAGGCGTAGGAGTCGGCGAAGCCCATGCCCTGCACCAGCTCGCCCGGGGCGTACAGCGAGTAGGTGATGGTCGAGGCGGGCTCCATGAACATCGCCCCGCCGCCCGAGATGCGCCGCACCAGCTGCGCCTCGCGAGCCGCCAGCTCCTCCTCGTCGACCTCGTTGCGCACCGACTGGAAGCTGCCGATGATGACCGCGGGCCGATCCCACTCCCAGATGCGCAGCGTGGGGCCGCGCTCGCCGCGCCCCACCTCGGTGGTCAGCACCTCGTCGAGGGCGGCGTTGAGCATCGGCGAGACGGAGCGGCTGCGCACGATCTGCCAGTCGTAGTCGCGCCACTGCGCGGCCCCGGTGAGCGCCCGCCGCACCGCGATCCCCACCGCCTCGGGGGTGATGCCCAGCAGCTGCGCCCCGGCCGGCAGCGCGTCCTGAACGGCGGCACCCAGCTGGGCGATGCTGCTCTCGGTGCTCATGCCCTCGACGGCGCGGTTCATCGACTCGAGCGTCTCATCGGGTTCGAGGAAGAAGTCGCCCGAGAGGCGGAACTCGGTGATGGTGCCGCCGTCGGTCTCGAAGTCGACGATCACGAGCTTGCCGCCTGGAACCTTGTACTCGCCGTGCTGTGCCACCATGTCTCCAGGCTACGCCCACGGGCGCCCGATCACTCCCCGCCGACACGGTCGGTGATCCAGGTGATCACCTCCGCGGTGACATCGTCCCGGTTCAGCTCGTTCAGCAGCTCATGCCGTGCCTCGGGGTAGATCCGCACCGAGACGTCCCGCACCCCCCGCCGGCGGTAGGCGGCCGCGAGCCGGCGCAGCCCGTCGCCACGGCTGAGGGGATCCTCCGCCCCCGCGATGATGAGGATCGGCACCTCCGGGGCGAGCCCCGCACCCGGGGTGCCGAAGAGCCTGAGCGCATCGGGGAGGCCGAAGAGCTTCTTGATGTCCGCGGCGAAGCACAGCGGATCCGCGATGAACGCCGCGGCGGTCTGCGGATCGCGGCTCAGCCACTCGAAGCCGTTGGCCCCCTCCGCCTGCCAGTGCGCATTCAGCTCGCCGCTCTCCATGAAACGCGGAGTGCGGTAGGCGCTGCCGGAGAGCACCACGGCCTCGAAGACCCGCGGTTCGCGGTTCAGGATCCGCTGGGCCATCAGCGAGCCCCACGAGTGCGCGAACATGACCAGCGGCAGGCCCGGATGCCGCTCGCGGGCGATCGCGGTGAGCTGGAGGATCGCGGCCTCCGCCGCCCGCAGCCCGCCGGGGCCGAGCCTGCCGAGCAGCGACAGCTCGCCGCCGTGCTGCCTCCTGCCGGTCTCGCCGTGCCCGCGGTGGTCGTCGGCGTACACCGAGAAGCCGGCGGCCACGAGCGCGCGGGCGAAGGAGTCGTAGCGCAGCGCGTGCTCGCCGACGCCGTGGGCGATCTGCACCGCGCCGATCGGCTTCTCCGCCCGCCACTCGTAGGCCGCGATCTCGACGCCCTCGGCGTCGGTGTAGTCGAAGCGGATCGGGTCGCTCGCTGATGCTTCCGTGTGCATGCCCCCATTCTGCCCCCTCGGCATCTCCGCGTCAGTGCGTCGCCGGATCTGCGGACACTGCGCGAATGGGCAAAGAGGATGCCGTGACGGATAAATCCGCGCCCCGCCGGCTGCCTATGGTGATGCAGTGCCGAGTCCGAGCGAAGGGATTCGGCGGCTGCGGCCGGCACGGGGCGAACCCGTCGGGCCCGGCCGACAGCCAAGCAACGGTCCAGCCGAGCAACGGCGCGCAGTACGGGACAGAAGGAAGAAAGAAGATGTCGGACACCTCGAAGCAGATGCGTCTCATCGGCTGGCTGGCCGCCGGACCGATCGCCTACCACCAGGGCGGCTGGCGCTACCCGAGCGCCGAGCACGGCTTCCTGGATCCGGCCCGTGTCGCCGAGTGGGCGCAGATGCTGGAACGCGCGAAGTTCGACGCGGTCTTCTTCGCTGACGGGGCCGATTTCGACCGGGAATATGCTCAGCGCGCGCATGTGCACCTCGTCGACCTGGTGCCCCTTGCCTCGGTGATCGCGCACGAGACCACCCGCATCGGCATCGGGATCACCCAGAACACTACGGTGAACGAGCCCTTCAACCTGGCGCGGACGATCGGCACGCTCGACTACGTCAGCAAGGGGCGGTTCGCCTGGAACGTCGTGACCGGGGGATCGGAGACCGAGGCGGGGAAGTACGGGAAGCGACTGCTCCCCCGCGCCGAGCGGTACGCCCGCGCCGCGGAGGTGGTCGATGCCGCCAAGCGCCTGTGGGACAGCATGCCGAGCGAAGCCGTGGTGCTGGACCGCAGGAGCGGTACCTTCCTCGACACCGAACTGCTCGAGGAGTTCACCTTCGACGGCGAGTACGTCAGTGCGGTCGGGCCGCTGCCGGTTCCGCGCAGCCCTCAGGGCGGACCGGTGATCCTGCAGGCGGGCGCGTCGCCGGCGGGCCGAGCGCTTGCGGCCAAGTACGCCGATGTGGTGTTCATCATGTCGAAGACCGCCGAGCAGATCCGGGACGGGGTCCGCGCGGTGAAGGAGGAAGCGGCGAAGGCCGGTCGCGATGGCAAGGTCCTCGTGATCCCGGCGGTGACGGTCATCGTCGCCGAGACGAGCGAGATGGCCCGCCAGCAGTGGGGCCTGCTCAACTCGCTGGTGAACATCGACCACGCCATCGACTCGGCGTCGATGCTGACCGGCCTCGATCTCCGCAGCTACCCCTCGGATATGCCGGTGGTCGAGCTGCCGGAGAACGAAGCGGGATCGGTTGGCATCGTCCGTCTGCTGAAGGAGGCGGCCGAGGCCGACGAGCTGACCCTGGCGGAGGCCGCCGTGGCCATGACGAACTCGGGCATTCCCCTCCTGCTGGGCAACCCCGATGAGGTCGCCGCGCAATTGGAGTCGTTGTTCGCGGAGAGCGAGGCCGACGGCTTCATGATCCACGCCCCGGTGATCCCCGGAGGCTTCGAGGACTTCGCACGGATGGTCGTCCCGATCCTGCAGGATCGCGGGGTCTTCCGCGCCGAGTACGAGGGGGAGACGCTCCGGCAGAACCTCTTCGGCTGACCGCCCCGTCCCACATCCATCCACTGAAGGGTCAATGATGTCCTCATCCTCGGAAACTCTGCTCGAGCAGTCCGCGCCGGCGCCGGCCGTCGCGCTCACCCGCAGGCAGGTCGCGATCCTGATCACCCTGCTCGGTCTGGCGAACTTCGGCGTGCTGATGGCGGTGACCACCCCGCAGTACATCTCCCTGGCGATGAAGCTCTCGGTGATCGCGCCGGAGACGGCGACGACCGAGCTGTCGCTCCTGCTCGCCGTGGGCGTCGCGGTCCAGATCGTCATGCTGCTGCTGGTCGGACGCCTCAGCGACTACACCTCCGCCAAGATCGGCATGCGCCGGCCGTGGCTCATCGGCGGCGTCATCGCCCTCTCCATCGGCTGCGTGCTGATGAGCCTCGCGACGAGCCTCCCCGTGCTGTGGGCGGGCTATCTGGCGCTGAGCATGGGGGCGACCAGCTGCATCGCCTGCCTGTACGCGACCATTCCCGACCAGGTGCCCGAACGTCGTAGGGGCCTGGCGACGGGAGTGATCGGCGGCGCGTCGGCAGTGGGGTCCATCGCCGGCCTCTTCATCGTGCAGCTCGCGCCGGACAACGCCTTCCTCGTCTATGTCGCACCGGCGGTCTGCGCGGTGGTCGGAGTCCTCGCCTTCACCTGCTACCTGAAGGATCGCCGCCTGACCGAGCGCCGCCCGGTGACAGTGCGCACCGTGCTCGGCGCCTTCTCGCTGAACGGGCGCAAGTCGCCGAGCCTGGCCTGGTTCGTGCCGAGCATCGCCCTCGTCAACACGACCGTCGCAGCGGTGGTCAGCTACGCCTACTTCTTCCTCGGGGCCGGCTTCGGCGTGGCGTGGGAGGAGCTGCCGCTCGTCATGTTCTTCCTGCAGCTGGTTTTCAACGGCATCGCTCTGCTGGTGAACTTCGTGGTCGGCCCGCTCACGGACCGCATCGGACGCCGGCGCCCGTTCTACGCCGTCGCGGTCGTGCTGTTCGTGCTCGGAATCGCCGCGCTCGTCATCGGCGGCAGTCTCGTGATGGCCTTCGTCGGATTCGCGCTGATCGGGGCCGGGCAGGGTCTGGTGCTCTGCACCTACCTGTCGATCGCCGTCGATGCCATGGCGGATCTGTCGACTTCCGCGCGCGACATCAACGTGATCGCGGGCTGCTACACGCTGCCCTACGCCTTCCTGCCGCTGATCGCACCGCTGCTGCTCGGCGCCGACGGGATGGACTTCACGGCGTTGCTGGTCGCCGCCGGGGTCATCACGCTGGCCTCGCTCATCTTCCTCCCGAAGGTGAAGGTGCGGTAGCCTCCGTGAGCTTCGAAGCCACCGGGTCAATAGACTCGGGACATGGGTGAAACAGCTGAAACGGACGGTCAGCGGGACGACGACGCCTCGGAGCGGCTCGTCGTCTCGCTGCCGAGCGATGCGGGGCTGCGGGAGGCGGTCGGCGAGGTCGACGGCGTCGAGTTCGTGCGCTGGGACCTCGACGGGCCGCCGCCCAGGCCGAGCCTCGACATCGTCGTGCCGCCGTACTGGGGCGGGCGGAAGCGGCTTCGCATGCTCGCCGAGGCCCGGGTGCGCCTCGTGCAGTGGCAGTCGATCGGCTACGACCTGGTCGACGTCTTCCTGCCCGAGGGAATGCCGCTGGCCAATGCCGCCTCCGTGCACGAGGCTTCGACGGCGGAGCTCGCCCTCGCGCTGACGCTCGCCTCGCAGCGGGGCATCCCGGAGTTCGTGCGGGCGGGCGACCAGGGCAGATGGCAGCTGCGATCCCTCCCCAGCCTGGCCGACCGGCGGGTGCTCCTCCTCGGCTACGGCGGGGTGAGCAAGGCCGTCGAGGCCCGCCTGGCGGGCTTCGAGGTGTCGATCACGCGCCTCGCGCGCACCGCGCGGCAGGAGCGCAATCTCGCCGGCGAGGCGGTGCCCGTGCGCGGTCTCGACGAGCTGCACGAGGCGCTCGCCGCGGCCGAGATCGTGATCCTCGGCGTGCCGCTCACCGAGGAGACCCGCGGCCTCATCGACGCCGCGGCGCTCGCCGCGATGCCCGACGGCGCGCTGCTCGTGAATGTCGCGCGCGGCGCCGTGGTGCACACCGATGCGCTGGTGGCAGAGCTCCGTGCCGGTCGCCTGCGGGCGGCGCTCGATGTCACCGATCCCGAGCCGCTGCCCGAGGACCACCCGCTCTGGAGCTGCCCGAACACCCTGATCAGCCCCCATGTCGGCGGCGACTCGAGTGCGATGCTGCCGCGCATGAGTGCGCTGATCCGTCGCCAGATCGCGCATCTCCGCGAGGGTTCGCGCCCGGAGAACCTCGTGCTCGGAGACTGGAGCGAGACCCCGGAAGAGGGCTGAGCGGTGACCGCGGAGCGGATGATCCCGGCCCCGGTGTCGCTGACGCTGCCGAAGGGCAGACTCAATCCCGAGGCGATCGGCTGGGCGGCGCAGCCCGTCATCGATACGAGCGGGATCGGCCGGGGCCGTGGGCGCACCAAGCGATGGGAGTACTGGAACGTCACCACCCCGACCCACATCCTGGCGCTCACCGTCTCGCATATCGACTACGCCTGCGTGCACGAGGTCTGGGTGTACGACCGGGCGAGCGGGGAGAGCTGGGGCCGCGCGGTGACCGTGATCCCGCCGCGCGGGACGGAGCTCGCGGCGGTGCTGGAGGGCGGGCCCTCGCGGGCTCGGGCTTCAGGGCTCGAGATCGATATCGATGAGACCGCGGCGGGGACCCGCCTGCGCGCCCGCATCGACGGAGTCTCCTTCGAGGTGACCGCCGCGCTTCCGGCCGGGCATCAGCGCCTCGCGCTCGTGGTGCCGTGGAGCGAGACCCGCTTCCAGTACACGGTGAAGGATCTCGCGCGCCCCGCATCCGGCAGTCTGGTGATCGACGGCGTGGAGCACGCGGTGCCGGCCGGTGAATCGTGGGCGACGCTGGATCACGGGCGGGGGCGGTGGCCCTACGACGCCACCTGGAACTGGGGTGCGGGATCCGGATCCTCCCACGGCCGGGTGATCGGAGTGCAGGTGGGGGCGCGCTGGACCGACGGCACCGGGGTCTCGGAGAACGCCTTCTTCGTGGACGGGGTCATGCACAAGATCCACGGCCCGACCGAGTGGGAGTACGACCTCGCCGATTGGCGGCGTCCCTGGCGGGTGCGCGGCGGCGGTCTCGAGGCGAGCTTCGAGCCCTTCCACAACAAGCGGAGCCGCACGAATCTGCTGGTGCTCGCCGGGCGCACGGATCAGTGCTTCGGCCACTGGTCGGGCAGCTTCCGCACGCCCGACGGGGAGACGGTGCCCTTCGAGGGCCTGCTCGGCTGGGCCGAGGAGGTGCACAACCGCTGGTGACCGGTGCGTAATCTTCGGTCACAGGGGTTCGATGCAGAGAATATACGATATAGAATTAACCTTATGCTGCTCGGAGCTACCCCTCCGCGCCCGCAGGGATCAACCGAGAACACCGAAACAAAGAAGTAGAGGAGTGCAGATGCGCGCAATCGTTGCTGAACAGGCAGGCGGCCCCGAGGTTCTCGAACTCGTAGAGGTTGCCGAACCCGTGCTCGGACCGGATGAGCTGCTGGTGGAGACCGCTGCCGTCGGCATCAACTTCATCGATCTCTACCAGCGGGGCGGGGTCTACCCCGTGCCGTTCCCCTTCACCCCCGGCTCCGAGGCCGCTGGAACCGTGATCGCCGTCGGCGACGGCGTGCTCGGCATCGAGCCCGGTGACCGCGTCGCCACCGCCGCCGCGCGGAACGCCTACGCCGAGCGCTTCGTGGTGCCCGCCACGGAGGCCGCCCGGGTGCCCGATGGCATCGACTTCGAGACCGCCGCGGCCCTTCCGCTGCAGGGTTGCACCGCGCACTACCTGGCGACCTCGGCCTCGCACCCGCAGCCGGGCGACACCGTGCTGGTGCACGCCGGGGCGGGCGGGGTCGGTCTGCTGCTGACGCAGCTGCTCACCTCCCGCGGAATCCGGGTGCTGACCACGGCCTCCACCGATGAGAAGCGGGAGCTCAGCCGTCAGGCCGGTGCGGTCGAGTCCTTCGGCTACGAGGGCTTCGCCGATCGGGCGCGGGAGCTCACCGGCGGCGAGGGCGTCGCCGTGGTCTACGACGGCGTCGGCCGCGACACCTTCGACGACTCCCTGCGCGCGCTTCGGGTGCGGGGCGAGATGGTGCTCTTCGGCGGGGCCAGCGGACAGGTGCCGCCCTTCGACCTGCAGCGCCTCAACGCCGGCGGATCCCTCAGCGTGACCCGGCCGGGGCTCCCGCACTTCATGCGCACGCCGAACGAGCGGGAGACCCGCTACCGCGAGCTCTTCGCGGCGGTGCTCAGCGGCGATCTGCGGGTGAGGATCGGCGAGCGGTTCCCGCTCGCCGAGGCCGCCGAGGCGCATCGTGCGCTTGCCGGGCGCGAAACGACCGGCAAGGTGATCCTCGTCCCGTAGCGTTGCGGCTCCGTAGCTCCCGGGGCTCGGTGAGGTGCTGAGGCCCGGCGCCTCGCCGACCCCTTCCCGCGCCTGTGGGATATGCGGCGAGAGTGCAGTTGTCGGCCTTTGAGGCGCCGCGAAAGGCCGACAACTGCGCTCTCGGTGGGCGTTGAGGTGCTGTGGCGTCGAGGCGGTCGAGCGCGACGGGCGCCCGGTCGAGCGGCCCCGGGGCTACTCGGAGGCGAATCCCTGCGCTCGCAGGGATTCGCGCATGGTGTGCCGGCCGTGCAGCCCGGACACCGGGCCGAGACGCCCGGCGACGGTGCGGGCCCAACTGCGGTTCGGCACGCCCTGGCTCTCGAAGTAGTCACGGTAGCGATCCTCGTACTCCGCGGTCGCCTCGCGCCAGCGCTCGGCGTCGTACTGCTCGCGGTGCAGCACGCCGCTGAGCGGAAGCCGGGGCTTGATCCCGGTCCCCTCCTCGGGATCGGGAACCCCGATCGCCATGCCCACCACCGGGAAGGCCCGGCGGGGCAGGCCCAGCTCCGCGCACACGGCCTCCGGGTTGTTGCGGATGCCGCCCACGAAGAGACCGCCGAAACCGAGCGACTCGGCGGCGAGCAGGGCGTTCTGCGCGGCGATGCCCACGTCGAGCGCGCCGAGCAGGGTGACCTCCATCAGGTCCAGCGCCTCGGGTTCGACGCCCTGCGCGCGGATCAGCGCCTCGTTGCGAGCGAGATCGGCGACCCAGACGAGGAAGACCGCCGCGTCCTCGACATAGGCGTGGCCGCCGATCGCCTGGGAGATGCGGCGCTTGCGCTCCTCGTCGCGGATCGCGACGACCGACCACACCTGCTGGTTCGAGGAGGTGGAGGCGTGCTGGGCAGCGCGGACTACGGCCTCCAGCTGCGCATCGCTCATCGGTGCGTCCAGGTACTTGCGCACCGAGCGGTGCGCGAGCTGCTGCTCGATCACGGGCGAGTCGATCCGATCCGACATGAGACCTCCTGGGCGCGTTCCCTGTGCGTTTCCGCCGGTTCGAGCCTAGCCTCGGGCGGTTGCGCGGACGGCGGACTTTACTAAACCGACTGGTCGGTATAGATTCTTTGCGAAGACGTTTTCCGAGCGGAGGAGTGAGCGTGGCACGGACGAAGGGTCGCAGCGGTGAGGACACCCGCGCGCTCGCGCTGCAGGCCGCCGCCGACCTCTTCCCGGAGTGCGGCCTCGCCACCACGCTCGACCAGGTGGCTGCGCGAGCCGGCATCTCGAAGGGCGGCCTCATCTATCACTTCGCGAGCAAGGAGGAACTCCTCGATGCG
The DNA here is from genome assembly GCA_048516985.1 of Leucobacter sp. Classification (GTDB taxonomy): domain Bacteria; phylum Actinomycetota; class Actinomycetes; order Actinomycetales; family Microbacteriaceae; genus Leucobacter. The sequence goes on from CP183188.1 coordinate 682,515, forward strand.
CTCGCCCGCCATATCGCCGATGATTTCCGAGTTGCCGTCTATGCCGGCGTCGAAGAAGCCGATCGCGAACCCGGACGGCTGACCCGCGCGTACATCCGGGTCCTCGCGGCCCCGGAGACGAACTCCTCCGCGGCGACGAAGAAGTCCGCCTTCCAAGCGCTCCTCGGCACACTGCCCTCGGTCCAGCAGATCTGGCGCGAGGACACCGAGCGGTGGAACCGGGAGATCGCCGAGGACGGGCTGGATCCGGTGCTCAGCGATGTCGTCATCACCGCGGCGGACGGCGTATCGGTCGCGCACGTCTGGAGCGGGATCACCGCGCCCGAGCGCATCGCCGCGGTGCGGGACCGTCTCATCGCGATGACGCGCGAACCCGGCGCCGTTGCTCGACGCGGCGGGAGTCCATCGGCATGATGGCCGCACCCGCACCCGCACCCGCACCCGCACATCCGCACGCCCGATGGACGCCGGGGGTGATGAGCTGAATCTCCTCGTACGCGACCTCCTCGACCTCTCCGCCTATCGAGCGGAGGCGTCTCGGACCACGGCCGCCCTCGACGTTCGCAGCGACCAGCCCGACCTCTTCCGGGGGCGCCTCGTCACCGCGCGCTGCGGCGACATCAGCGTCGTCGAGGTCGATGCCGATGCGCACAGCCTGCACCGCACCCCGGACACGATCGCGCGTGCACCCCGTTCCTTCGTCCAGCTCTCGCTGATCGAACAGGGACGCGGGCGGGTCGCGCAGGCCGGACGGGATGCCGAGCTGGGACCCGGCGACATGGCGCTGTGCGATACCGCGCTGCCGTACTCGATGCGGTTCGAAACGGCAGTGCGGCTGTACCAGGTGATGTTCCCGCGAGAGATCCTCTCGATCCCGGCCAGCTCCTGGGAGCAGCTCCTCGCGGTGCGGCTTGACGGAGACACCGGGTTCGGCGCGGTCGCGCGCCCCTTCTTCTCCTCGCTGCGCACGCAGCTCGCCGACGCCGACGAGCGGATCGCCCGGATGCTCGTGCGCACGGCCGTGGACATGATCGAGACCTTCGTCGAGGCCAGGCTCCAGGCGCACCCGCGTGAGGGCGGCGGCGCCCACAAGCAGCTGATGAGCGGCATCATCGAGTACATCGACGAGCACCTCTCCGATCCCGAGCTCGACCCGCTGAGCATCGCGATGGCCCACTTCATCTCGGTCCGCCACCTGCAAGGGCTGTTCCAGGCGCAGGGAACCACCGTGTCGAAGTTCATCCGCCACCGGCGTCTGCATCGCTGCTACGACGAACTCGCCGACCCCCGATCCGCCAAGCCGATCACCGCGATCGCCCTGAGCAACGGCTTCGTGGCCGCCGGGCACTTCAGCCGCACCTTTCGCGCCCACTTCGGCGTGACGCCGCGCAGCGTGCGTCTCGGGATCGTCGAAGGCGGATCCTGACCCTCGGCGGCGTGGGCCGGGGCTGATCCCGGCGTAGACTGGGTGGATGCGCGCGGATACGGGCGCGCCCCAAGATCCCCGCTTGCCCCTTGGAGTGAAACAGAACATGGCTGAGCAGTCCCGCCTCGACAAGGTCATCTCCCTCGCCCGCCACCGCGGCTTCGTCTACCAGGCGGGTGAGATCTACGGCGGGTCCCGCTCCGCCTGGGACTACGGCCCCCTCGGCACCGCGCTGAAGGAGAACATCAAGCGCCAGTGGTGGAAGACCATGGTGCAGCGGCGGGACGACATCGTCGGCATCGACTCCAGCGTGATCCTGCCCAAGCAGGTGTGGGAGGCCTCCGGCCACGTCGAGGTCTTCAGCGACCCGCTGGTCGAGTGCCTGCAGTGCCACCGCCGCTATCGCGAGGATCACCTCATCGAGGCCTTCGAGGAGAAGAAGGGCCGGGCCCCCGAGGGCGGCCTCGCCGAGATCGTCTGCACCAACTGCGGCACCCGCGGCGAGTGGACCGAGCCCCGCGCCTTCTCGGGGCTCCTCAAGACCTTCCTCGGCCCCGTCGACGACGAGGCCGGCCTGCACTATCTGCGCCCCGAGACCGCGCAGGGCATCTTCGTGAACTTCGCGAATGTGCTGCAGTCCTCGCGGATGAAGCCGCCCTTCGGCATCGCGCAGATCGGCAAGAGCTTCCGCAACGAGATCACCCCGGGCAACTTCATCTTCCGCACCCGCGAGTTCGAGCAGATGGAGATGGAGTTCTTCGTCGAACCCGGCACTGATGAGCAGTGGCAGGAGTACTGGATGAACGAGCGGATGTCGTGGTACGTCGGCCTCGGCATCGACCCCGACAATCTGCGCTTCTACGACCACCCCCAGGAGAAGCTCTCCCACTACTCCAAGCGCACCGCCGACATCGAGTACCGCTTCGGCTTCACCGGCTCGGAGTGGGGCGAGCTCGAAGGCATCGCCAATCGCACCGACTTCGACCTGTCCACCCACTCGAAGCACTCGGGCAAGGATCTCTCCTTCTTCGACCAGAACAAGGACGAGCGCTACACCCCCTACGTGATCGAGCCGGCGGCGGGCCTCACCCGCTCGCTGATGGCCTTCCTCGTCGACGCCTACCGCGAGGAGGAGGTGCCGAATGCGAAGGGCGGCACCGACACCCGCGTGGTGCTGGGACTCGACCCCCGTCTCGCCCCCGTCAAGGCCGCGGTGCTGCCGCTCAGCCGCAATGAGCGCCTCTCACCGCTCGCCCGAGAGATCGCCGCGGATCTGCGCGAGGACTGGAACATCGACTTCGACGACGCCGGGGCCATCGGCCGCCGCTACCGTCGCCAGGACGAGATCGGCACTCCGTTCTGCGTCACGGTCGACTTCGACTCCCTCGACGATGACGCCGTGACCGTGCGCGAGCGCGACTCCATGCAGCAGGAGCGGGTGCCGCGCGCCGAGCTGCACGCCTACCTCGCGGAGCGCCTCCGGGGCGCCTAGTCGGCGGCGATATGAGTACGAACGAGGGTCCCGGAACTCCTGACCCCGGAACCGGTGCTCCCGTGGAACCGGAGACCGGGATCGGGCCTCAGCCTGCCGCCCCGCCCGTGACCCAGCAGAGCGACGCCGCGCCCGATTGGGCGTGGGCGAGACCCGCCGCAGAGATCCGCTGGAAAGAGACCGAGCCCCTCGAGTACCATCGCCTGCTCCGCGGCGCACCCCGGTACCGCTGGTGGAAGCCGCTCATCGCGCTGCTGCTGGGCCTGCTCTACTACCTCACCATCACGACGGTGTTCACCGTGCTCGTGCTCGTCCCCTATCTGCTGATCTCGGGAGATCCGCTGGACCAGGACGCCCTGGTCGCCTTGGCGATACCCGACACCCAGAAGCCGATCTCCCTCGTGCTCGGACTCGGCTCGGTGGCGCTGATGATCCCGGCCGTGTGGCTCGCCCTGCTCAGCGTGGGCCTGACGCCGATCGGCCGCGTCTGGTCGGTGGCACTGCGCATCCGCTGGGGCCTGCTCCTGCGCAGTGCGGGCCCGGCGGTCGTCGCGCTCGTCGTGATGAACGCTGTCGGCATCGGACTCGAGCTCCTGCTCGATCCCGGTATGGGCGAGACGCTGTCCGAGACCCCGCGGATCGACTGGCAGCTCGCACTCTGGTCCGCCGTTCTCATACTGCTGCTCGTCCCGGTGCAGGCCGCCGCGGAGGAGCTCGTCTTCCGCGGCATGCTCATGCAGGTGATCGGCTCGTGGCTGCGCAGCCCCTGGCTCGCGATCATCATCCCCAGTGTGCTGTTCGCCTTCGCGCATATCTACGACATCTGGGGATTGCTCGCGGTGCTGGCGATGGGGCTGACCGCGGCTTGGATCAGCTGGCGCACGGGCGGCCTGGAGGCGGCGATCACCCTGCACGTGATCAACAACTGGGTCGCCTTCGGTTTCATGGTGCTCGGCGTCGGCGGGCAGACCGGCCAGAGCGAAAGCGCCGGCGGCCCCGGATCCCTGCTCGGCACCGTCGTCGGGCTCGCCCTCTACGCCTGGTGGGTGGATCGCAGCTTCGCCAGGCGCGACGGCGTGCGCACGCGCATCGACCTGGTGCAGGATCGCGGCCCGGCGTCGCGGCCGGCGCGCGCAGGCGAGGAGCAGGCATGATCGACGCGCTCATCGTCGGGCGGAGCCTGCCGGCGCTGCAGACCGCGCTCGACCTGGCCGAGGTCGGGCTCGGCGTGATGATCGCGGGGCCGGCCGAGACCGAGCGTTCCGCCGAGACGCCCGAGCGGGATCCGGACGGGACCATCCTGACCCTCATCGCCCGGGCGGCGGAGCCGCTGCCGAGCGGGGAGTCGCACGAGCACCCGGAGATCGAACCGCAGCGGTCGCTGCCGCCCTTGCCGCTGCTGCGCGATCGTGCCGGAGCCCGGCACCGGCAGCCCGAGCCGAATGTGTGGGGCATCCCCGCCGTGCCGCTCGCGGCCGACACCATCGCGCTGCTGGGCGTCGGGGGTGCGCTGCGCGCCTACCGGGATCGCCTGGCCCCGCTGCTCACCGTCGGCAAGACGCGAAGCCTGGGGGAGCTGGCGCGTCGCCGGCTCGGACGCGCCGCGCACGAGCTGCTGGTCGAGCCGCAGCTGCGCGAGCGCTACGGAGTCCCCGCCGAAGAGGTGGAGGTCGCGATCGCGGCTCCGGGGCTCAACGAGGCGCTGACGCGAACCGGATCGCTGAGCGCCGCGGCACTCGCATACTCGGATCGGCATGCACAACGGGAGACCGGGGTGCTGCCGACCGCCGGCTGGATCCGTCTGCGCGAGGTGCTGAGTGATCGTCTCGGGCTCTACGGGGTCGGCTCCATCGAGGCGAGAGTATCCTCGGTCCAGCTCCGCGATGACGGCAGTTGGCGGGTGGAGCTCGAGGACGGAACCGGGATCGAGGCCCGCGCCCTCGCCGTCGAGGGCACGCTGCCCTGGGAATCGAGGCCCGCGGAGGCGCTGCTGGACGAGGTGAGACCGGCGGCTGTCCGCGTACATGCCGAGATCGGAATCGAAGCCCCGGAGGGCGAGCCTGAGACTGAAGCGACGGAGATCGTCGAGCTGCGCTCCGTCGGGGAGTGGTCGTTGCGCTCGGCGGGCGCTGGACGGGCGGAACTGCGGGGACCGCGGTGCTCCGCGGACGCGGTCGCCGATCCGGTGCCGGAGCTCGATCGCGTGCTGCAGGAGGCGGGGATCCGCCCGAATCCGGATGCCGAGTGGAGCTGGGAACTCAGAGCCGCGCCGTACGCGTCCGTCGACCAGCGGAAGAAGGCCGGTGCCGCGCTCGCGGGCCTCGCCCAGCGGCAACCGACCCTACTGCCGCTCGGGCGGGCGCTGTACGGCGACGATCTCTCCGCGGCGCTGGGCGCCGCGCATTCCGGTGCCGTGATGCTCCGGCGCAGACTCCTCGGGCTCTCGGACTGACCCCGCGACGCTGAATATTTCTTTCGAGGAATATACCTGCGCTCGAATCGGCGATAGGCTTGGTCCCGTATGACACAGGCGAGAGCGCTCGCCGGTCTGGAGGCAACGATGAAAGGCAAGCTCGCATTTCTGCTGGGCGCCGCGGTCGGATACGTGCTGGGCACGCGGGCCGGGCGCGAGCGGTACGAACAGATCAAGCGCGGCGCTCTGAAAGTCTGGAACACGGAACCGGTGCAGCAGGGCGTGAAGACCGTGCGCGACGCGGTCGACGAACGCGCCGACGAGGTGAAGCAGACCATCCGGCATCTGGGAGCCCAGCTGCTCGGCAAGCTCTCGGAGCAGGCCGCAGGGAAATCCGCCCCTCCGGGTGACGCGGACGCCCGCGCCTCAGGTCCCGGGAAGAAGAAGAAGGAATCGGACACGGCCGGCGCAGAATCGGTGGCCGATGCCGATGCCGACGGCGATGCAGACGCCGATGAGGCGGCGCCGAAGAAGACGGCTGCGGCCAAGACCGGTCAGAAGCGCGCCGCTTCCACGTCCCGCGGAGCCAAGGGTCGGTCCGCCGGCTCGACGGATAAGCCGGCGGCCAAGTCCGGCACGACGGACAAGGCAGAGGGATGAGCCGCCGAGACGAGCAGGCGGGCACCTTCGAACTCCTCGCCCGGCTTCCGCAACAGCTGCTGGCACTGGCCAAGGCCGAGTATCAGAACGCCAAGCGCGAGATCGCGGCGAAGGCCAAGCGGGGCGGTATCGGTCTGCTCTCGATCATCGTCGCGCTGTTCTTCCTCTTCTTCGCCATCGGCGCACTGGTGGCAGCGGCCATCGCGGGCATCGCCGTGGTGTGGCCGGTCTGGCTCTCCGCCCTGGTGGTGGCAGGAGCCCTGATCCTCCTCGCGGCGGCCGCGATATTCGGCGGCATCGCCCTCATCAAGCGCGGCATCCCGGTGCCCGAGGAGACCATCGATCGGGTCGAAGAAGATCTCGGCGCGTTCAGCGAGGTGCGCTTCAACGCCTCGGCGCATATGCCGCAGGCCGGCGAGAAGGGGAACTGGCGATGAGCGGGAAGCGTCCCGATCCCGGTGTGCTCCAGGCGCAGCACGCCCGGGAAGAGCTGTACGACACGCTGGGTCAGCTCCGCGATCGACTCGACTACGCTCAGCGCATCGACGACCGAGTGGCTCGCGCCCGCAGGCGCATCGCCAAGGAGAAACGGGAGAACCCGGTCGGCTTCGCGGTGGGCGTGGTCGCCGTGGCCGCGGTCGCGGGGCTCGCGGCCTGGGGCGTCGTCCGGCTGATCGCCAGATCCCTCGACTGAGACGGCTGCGAACCCCGGGGAGCGGAGGCCTCGGCGAGCGCCCGGTACGGCGCTGATCCGCGTCGAATACGAGGTCACGTTTCCATTGCGTTCTCACCGGATTTCCGCTCTGTTTTGCATCGAACGCGGTGCAGGACGAGAATAGGGGCAACAGGGGGGCCGCAAGCCTCCAAGCGTCCGGGTACCGAGGAGATCAACGACTCGCGTCGAAGGGATGGTCTTGGCGTGCTCGACATGATTGAGTGGGGTCTATGACGGCAGAGGTGAAACCGCTCACCGGTCTTCGTGTTCTCGTGCCGCGCGGAGGGACTTGGGGCGAGATCGTCGCCAAGGCGCTGCGCGCGCAGGGCGCCAACCCCGTTGTCGCACCGCTGGTCGATTTCGCGCACACCAGCGAGGAGGACCGCCTGGTCGAAGCGCTCGGTCGGCTCGCGGAGGGCCACTACGACTGGATCACCGCGACCAGCGCCACCGTGGTGGATGTGCTGGAGCACCATCACGCCGTGATCCCGGAGCGCACCCGGGTCGCCGTCGTCGGTGAGGCCACCGCCGCCGCGTTCGCCGATGCCGGCTACCAGGTCAGTCGCACGCCCACCGCCGAGAACAACACCGCCGCGGGTCTGCTGGAGGTCTGGCCCGAGATCGAGGGCGGGGACGTGCTGAAGGTGCTGACCCTGCGCTCGGATGTGGCGAAACCGGTGCTCACCGAGGGGCTCATCGGCCGCGGCCACGATGTCACCCAGGTCGTCGCCTTCCGCACCGTCGGAGTTCCCGCCTCGGTGCACATCCGGGAGGATGTCGAATCGGGACGGATCAACGCCGCCCTGGTGACCTCGCCCCGCATCGCGCGCGAGGTCGCCTCTCAGTTCCCCCATTTGCCGGAGGACACCATCGTGGCCTGCGTCGGTCCGCGCATCCATGAACAGGCCGAGGCTGCGGGGCTGCATCACAGCCCTGAGCACCGCGACTCCGAGCTGAAGCGCGCGCTGATCGAGACCGTGGAGTCGGTCATCGATCAGAGCGACATGCTCGACTGATACCTGCCGGGTCCCGGCCGTCCGGGGGTGCGCCGTCGGGGCGCACGCCTGGCCTGCACCGGATAACGATTCGGCTCCTTCGGCGCGCGCAGAGGCATGATCCGGTCGCCGCCTGGCAGACTGTGAGCATGGCGAGCGTTGCGGTCTATTCCGATCGAGTGGTCGTCCGCTTGAGCGCAGCGGAGAAGGCGCTGGCCATGCGCCGCCGGGACGTCGTGCTCGAGCGCGACGCCATCACCTCCGCGCTCATCACCGACGATCCCTGGGTCTGGCTGCGCGGAGTGCGCTCGCCGGGGGCGCATATCCCGGGACGGCTCGCGCTGGGCACCTGGCGCACGAACGGCGGCCGCGACTTCGTCCTCGCGCGTCACGGGCGACCCGCGGTGGTGCTCGACTTCGATGTGCAGGCGCATGAGCCGGGTTGGGTGGGCGAGTTCGACCAGTACGCTCGCGTGGTGCTGTCCACCAATCACGCCGCCGAGCTGATCCGCGCCCTGCGTGTCGACGTCGATGGCGAAGGACCCGAGAACCCCGTCTTCCCCGTCGGGGCCTGAGCCGATCCCCCGCCCGCGATCCAGATCCGGGTGCGGCGGTGCCTACGCCGCAAGCAGCCAGGCGATGCCGGCGATCACGGGCAGCGAGGCGAAGGTCGTGATGAGGATCGTGTCGCGGACCATGGTCTCCGCGCGTCGGTAGGTGGCGGCGTAGTTGTAGATGTTCTGCGCCGTCGGCAGCGCGGCGATGGTGGTGGCGATGAAGGTCTCGTGCGGGCTGAGCCCGATCGCGAGCGAGACCCCCCAGGCGATCAGCGGCATGCCCAGCACCTTGAGGCCCGTCGCGACGAGCACGCTCGCCCGGCCGCTGCCGGGTTCCAGCGCGCGCTGCCCGCGCAGCGAGATCCCGAAGCTCAGCAGGATCATCGGGATCGCGGCCGCACCGATCATGTCGATGGGTTCGAGCAGCAGCTGCGGCACGGGCACCTCGAAGAGCGCGCACAGGAAGCCGAGCACCGAGGCGATGATGATCGGATTCGTGACGGCGCGGCCGAGCGCCTTCAGCGCACCCCGCTGATTGCCGCGGCCCGCCTCCAGAAGGGCGAGGATCACCGGGGAGAAGACGATGAGCTGCACCAGGATCAGCGGCGCCACATAGGTGGCGTCGCCGAGGATGTAGATGGCCACCGGGAGCCCGAGGTTGTTGGAGTTGACGTAGCCCGCGGTGGTGGCGCCGAGCGCCGCCTCGGTGAGACCCTGCCTGAACCAGAGCCTCGAGGCCAGCAGGTAGAGCGCGGCGACGGCGACTGCGGCGATGGTGGTCGCCGCGATGACCGGCGAGAGCACGATCTGCGGATCGCTCTCGCGCAGCACCGAGAACAGGAGCATGGGGGTGGCGACGTAGAAGGCGACGTTGTTGAGGACGCGCCGCTGATCCCCCTTCACGATGCCGAAGCGCGCGGTGAGGTAGCCGGTGCCGATGACCGCGAGGATCAGGACAAAGCCGTACAGCACCCCCGTCATCTGCTCGCTCCGCCCACGCTTCGAGCTTAGGGGGTGCGCGGGATCGCCGGGTCCGGGCGACTACGCCTCGCGGAGGCTTCCGAGCGCGACGGCGGCCTCCTCCGCGATGATCGCCGAGAGCCGCTCGAGCACGGGGGAGCGCAGATTCCAGCGCTGCCAGTAGAGCGCGAGGTCGATGGTGGATCGCGTGCCGAGCTCGACGAGGCGCCCCTCGCCGAGCGCCCCGCGGCACTGCAGCTCGGGCACCATGCCCCAGCCCATGCCGAGCTCGATGGCGAGCATGAACTCCGCCGAGGAGGGCACGTAGTGACGGGGCGGGCTGATCCGGGTGCGGGTGATGCGGCGGATGAAGCGCTGCTGGAAGACGTCGTGCCGGTCGAACTCGATCATCGGCGCGGCGCCGAGCGCCTCAGCGGTGATCCCCTCCGGGAAGTGGGCGGCGGCGAAGCCGGGCGCCGCGACGGCGCGGTAGCGGTCGGTGCCGATACGCGTGCTCGTGCAGCCCGGCACAGGTTCCTTGGTGGCGGTCAGCGCGGCGATGGCCTCGCCCCGGCGCAGCCGCTCCGTGGAGAGCGTCTCGTCGGCGCGGATCACCTCGAATCGCGCATCGGTCTCGCGGGCCGCCCGGGCGAGGGCGGGGACGACCCAGGTGGCGAGGGAGTCGGCGTTGACCACGATGGGCATGAGGGTGCTGCCGGAGGATCCGCCGAGCTCGCGCGAGGCGTCGTCCACGAGTCGGTCGAGCTGGCGGGCGAGGCGCAGAACCGTCGCGCCGGCCTCGGTCACCTCCACCGGGCGGCTGCGCTGCACGAGCACCGAGCCGACGCGCTGCTCCATCGCCTTCACGCGCTGGCTCACCGCGGAGGGGGTGATGTGCAGCAGCCGTGCCGCACCCTCGAAGCTGCCCTCGTCGACGATGGCGGCGAAGGTCGCGAGGTGTTCGACCGGGAGATCCACTCATTAAGAATAGCTAATGATGCTTCAGAATCATGAGGCATTCTCAATTAACATTCAAGGCGGATCGGCCCGTAGCGTCGAGTGCATGCTCACCCCCGTACTCCTCGGCTTCGGCAGCGGCCTCTCGCTCATCGTGGCGATCGGCGCGCAGAACGCCTTCGTGCTGCAGCAGGGGATCCGCCGCCAGCACGTGCTCGCGGTCGTGCTCATCTGCGGGCTCACGGATGCCCTGCTCGAATTGCTCGGCGTGGCCGGCATCGGCTTCGTGATCGAGCGCGCGCCGATCCTGCTCGAGGTCATCCGCTGGGGCGGCGTCGCCTTTCTGCTCTGGTACGCCTGGAGCGCCGCACGGCGGGCCCTGCGTCCTGAAGCGCTGATCGCCGCGGAGGGATCCACCGCCTCGCTGCGGAAGACGGTGCTCGCCTGCCTCGCCATCACCTACCTGAACCCGCATGTCTACCTCGACACCATGGTGCTGATGGGGTCGATCGGCAATGCGCAGGGCGACCCGGAGCGATGGTGGTTCCTGCTCGGCGGCATGGTGGCGAGCCTCGTCTGGTTCACCGTGCTCGGCTACGGGGCGCGGGTGCTCACCCGCTTCTTCGCGACCCCGCGCGCCTGGCAGGTGCTCGACTGGTGCGTCGCCGCGGTGATGCTGATCATCGCCGCGCGCCTCGTCTTCGGCGGGATCGGCGTCTGAGCGCGGGGAGATCCGGGGAACCGGTGGATCCCGGGAATCCCGCCGATCCGCAGCTCAGCTCGCGATGGCGGCGAGCAGCTCGTCGACGTCCTCCGGCTCGGTGTCGAAGGCGCACATCAGACGCACCAGCGCGGGATCGCCCGGCCAGTCGTAGAAGTGGAAGCGCTCGCGAGCGCGTCGCTTCGCCTCCCCGGGCAGTCGCGCGAACACCGCATTCGACTCCGTGGGCTGGGCGAGACCGAGGCCCGGCACCGCACCGCTCGCCGCCAGCTCTGCGATGCCTCGGCTGAGCCGCGAGGCCATCGCATTGGCGTGCGCGGCCGAACGCAACCAGAGATCCCCCTCGTAGAGGGCGATGAGCTGGGCCGAGACGAAGCGCATCTTCGAGCCGAGCTGCATATTCAGCTTGCGCAGATAGGGCAGACCCGGGACCGTCTCGGGGCGGATCGCGACCACCGCCTCGGCGCCCAGCAGACCGTTCTTGGTGCCGCCCAGACTGAGCACATCGACCCCCGCCTCGGAGGTGATCGCCGCGAGCGAGCAGCCGAGATGCGCGGCGGCATTGCCGAGGCGCGATCCATCCATGTGCAGGATCATGCCTCGCGCGTGAGCGTGATCGGCGAGCGCGCGCACCTCGCCCGGGGTGTAGCAGGTGCCGAGCTCGGTGGTCTGCGAGATGGAGACCGCGAGCGGCTGCGCACGGTGCTCATCGCCCCAGCCCCAGGCCTCGCGCTCCACCAGCTCGGGGGTCAGCTTGCCGTCCGGCGCGTCGACGGTCAGCAGCTTCAGCCCGCCCGTCTTCTCGGGCGCCCCGCCCTCATCGCGGTGGATGTGCGCGGTGTCGGCGCAGACCACCGCGCCCCAGCGGGGCAGCACCGCCTGCAGCGAGAGCACATTCGCGCCGGTGCCGTTGAACACGGGGTAGGCCTCGGTTCCGGCGCCGAACAGTTCGCGGACGAGGCCGTCGAAGCGGGCGGTCCAGGGATCGGCGCCGTAGGCGGGCGCGTGGCCGACATTCGCGGCCGCGATCGCCTGGAGCACCTCGGGGTGGACGCCGGCGTAGTTGTCGGAGGCGAAGGTGCGGGGATGGGCATCGATGCGAGTCACAGCATCCAGCCTAGAACGCGCGGGACGGACCTGGCTGCGCGGGCAGGGCTGGGCGGTGCAGAGGGCAGGGCTGCGGGTGAGGGCTGAGCGGCGGGCGCGCGGCGGCCACGGAGAGTTCGCCGGATCCACTGGCCCCGACGCGGTCGAGCCGCCAAGCTAGAGGTATGACAGCCGACGCTCAGGAGCCTGCTCCGACGGATCGACCCGGCACCACCGGCACCACCGGCAGCTCCGGCCCGCGCGGCGAAGCGGTGATCGAGGTCCGCGGACTCGGCAAGCGCTACGGCGAGCGCCAGGTGCTCGACGGCTTCGACCTCACCATCGACCGCGGAGAGACCTACGCGCTGCTCGGCCCGAACGGGGCGGGCAAGAGCACGGCGATCGAGATCCTCGAGGGCTTCCGGCGACCGGATCGCGGCGAGGCACGGGTGCTCGGCCACCACCCGCTCACGGCGCCGCGGGAGTGGCGATCCACCATCGGCATCGTGGCCCAGCAGACCGGGGATCTCGGCCCCTACACGCCGCGCGAACTGCTCGCCCACTTCCGCGGCCTCTACCCCGAGCCCCGCGGGGTCGACGAGGTGCTCGAGCTGGTCGGCCTCACCGCGCACGCCGGTACCCGGGCGATGAAGCTCTCGGGCGGTCAGCAGCGCCGCCTCGACGTCGCCCTCGGCATCGTCGGCCGTCCCGAGCTGCTGTTCCTCGACGAGCCGACCACGGGCTTCGACCCGGAGGCGCGGCGCCAGTTCTGGGCCATGCTCGAAGGGCTCTCGGGGCAGGGCACCACGATCCTGCTCACCACCCACTACCTCGATGAGGCGGCCAGACTCGCGGATCGGGTGGGGGTGCTCGTCGGCGGCCGCATCGTGGCGGAGGCCCCACCGGGCGGGCTCGGCGGAGAGGAGGCCAGGGTGCCGACCGTGCGCTGGCGCGATGCCGCGGGGGCGGTGCACGAGCAGCGGACCGCCGCGCCGGGCGAACTGGTGGCGCGCATCGTCCTCGAGGGCGGCGGCGAGCCCGCGGAGCTCGAGGTGCGCAGGCCCGGGCTCGAAGAGATCTACCTCGGCCTGATCGGCGAGGAAGTCGCGGGCGAGGAGGCGGCAGCATGAGCCGGTCGGCGGGCGAGCGGCAGCGGATCGCGCCGGCGCCGGGATCGGCGCCGCGGCGAGTCGGGGCGCTGCGCACCGGATGGTCGGCGATCGGACTCGAACTCCGGGGCTACTTCCGCAGCCCCGACGGCGTCTTCTTCACCTTCCTCTTCCCAATTCTGATGCTCGGCATCTTCGGCGTCGCCTTCGCCTCGGGCGGAGAGATCGGGGCCCTGCCCAACGGCACCGGCGGCATCACGATGGCCCACTACTATCTGCCCGGGATGGTCGCGGCGGGCCTGCTGCTCTCGGGAGTGCAGAATCTCGCGGTCGACATCGCACGCGAGAAGAGCGAGGGCTGGCTGCGCCGCCTCGGCGGCACCCCGCTTCCCCCGGCCGGCTACTTCCTGGGCAAAGCCGGGCTCGTACTCGTGACCTCGGTGCTGCAGTTCGCACTGCTCATCCTCTTCGCCTCGCTGGCGCTCGGGGTGCCGCTGCCCACCAGCGCGGAGGCGTGGTGGAGATTCGCCTGGATCTTCCTATTCGGCATCCTGACCATGAGCCTGCTCGGGATCGCGCTCTCGGCGCTGCCGCGATCCTCGCGGAGCGCGACCGCCGTGGTGCTGCCGATCGTGCTGCTGCTGCAGTTCATCTCGGGCGTCTACCTGCAGTTCTCGATGCTGCCGGAGTGGTTGCAGGGCGTGGCGTCGCTGTTCCCGCTGAAGTGGCTCGCCCAGGGCATGCGCAGCGTGTTCCTGCCGGAGCACTTCGCCGCCCTCGAACCCTCCGGCGCCTGGGATCTCAGGCTCGTGGCGCTGAACCTCGGCATCTGGCTCGTGATCGGCTTCCTGCTCTGCCTGCTGACCTTCAGATGGGTGCGCAGATCGTAGCGGGCGCGGCCGGGCGAACACGAGCGACTACGAGAGGAGACGATCATGACGAACAACGTGGTGATCACGGGCGGAGCCGGCGGCATGGGGCTGGCGACGGCGGAGCTGATGGGCCTGGACCACCGCGTGGTGCTCGCCGACCTCGGGCAGGAGCGCGTCGACGCCGCGGTCGCGAAGCTGCGGGCGCTCGGCATCGATGCGAGCGGGCGCGTGTGCGACATCACCGACCGGGGCGCCGTGGACGCGCTCTTCGACGAGGCGGAGGCGGGCGGGCACGTACGCGCCGTGGTGCACTCCGCAGGAGTCAGCCCGCAGATGGGGGAGGCCGCCTTCATCGTCAGGATCAACGCGCTCGGCACCGTGCACATCACCGAGTCGTTCCTGCGGCGCGCGGCCGAGGGCGACGCCCTGGTCAACGTCTCCTCGATCGCGGGGCATATGAGCCCGGGCTTCCTGCAGCCCACCGGCGCCTTCAAGCTCGCGCTTCGCGACGATCTGCCGAGGTTCGAGCGCAAGCTCGTCGGGAGCACGCGGATCCTCCCGAAGAAATCGCGCGCGGGCGCCGCCTACAGCACCAGCAAGGCCTTCGTGCTCTGGTACACCCGCGAGATGGCCGCCGCCTTCGGGGCCAAGGGCGCCCGCATCGTCTCGGTGTCGCCGGGATCCTTCGACACCGAGATGGGCCGGCTCGAGGAGAAGAGCGGATCCGCCAAGCTCATCGAGTACGCGGCCATCAAGCGCTTCGGCAGGCCCGAGGAGGTCGCCGCCGTGCTCGCCTTCGCCGCGAGCGAGGCGCCCGGGTATCTCACCGGCACCGACATCCTGGTCGACGGCGGCACGAAGGCCGGCCTGAATACCAGGGCCCTGCTGTCCATGATGCGAGGCGACTGAGGATCGGCCGCGCGCCGCGCGGCCCCCGAGGGTCAGGCGGCGGGGCTGATCGTGAGATTGCCGAGCTTGTGCCCGCTGTCGACGCGTCGGTAGGCCTCGTGGATCGCCTCGAGCCCGCCGAGCGACTCCGTGAGCGGGTCGAGCTCGCCGCGCACGGCGAGCTCCATGAGCAGTGCGAAGTCTTCGGCGCGTTCCGGAGCCGCGCCGGAGAGGACGCCGGCGCGGGGGAGCACGGTGTCGGCGAGGCCCGCCACGGCGAGGATGAGGGATCCGCCCGGGCGGAGCAGCCGGGGCCCGTCTGCACGGCCGAGATTGCCGACCGCGTCGAACACGATGTCGTAATCGCCGCGCAGCGTGTCGAGCGGCGTCCGGGTGTAGTCGATGAACTCCGTCGCGCCGAGCGGGCGCAGCAGCTGTTCCCGCCCGCCGCTCGACACCGCGGTCACCCGAGCCCCGAGGTGCCGGGCGAGCTGCACGGCGCTGGAGCCGACCGCTCCCGAGGCGCCGTTGACGAGCACCCGATCGCCCGGGCGGATCCGCGCCCGATCCCGGAGGAAGTACAGCGCGGTGCTGCCGCCGAAGAGCAGCCCGGCGGCGTCGGCGTGGCTGAGCTCCGCGGGTTTCCGGACGAGGGCTTTCGCCGGGACGAGCGCGTATTCCGCGTGCGCGCCCATCAGTGCGCCGCTCATGCCGGCGACGACCTCGCCGGTGCGGAACGGTCCCGCGCTCTCCGCGACGACCCCGGAGAGCGCGACGCCGAGGATTCTCCGACGCGGACCGCGGAGGCCGAGACCCAGGCGGGCGAGCAGGCCGAAGCCGCGGGGGAAGCGGCCCGCCCGGATGCGGGCGTCGCCGGAGGTCACCGCCGCCGCCTCGACCCGGACGAGCACGCGACCCGTCGCCGCCTCGGGCCGCGGAACCTCGGCGATCCGCACCTCCTCGGGCGATCCGTAGCGATCGACGAGTGCTGCGCGCATGACTGCTCCTTACACCTGTAAGTCTCCTGTTCACACTGTAGCCTTACATGCGTAAGAGCGCAAGGAGTCGGAGACCGGAGGCCGAGTGAAGCATCGAGAACCGCTGAGCACCCCGCGCGTCGTCGCGGCCGCCGCGTCCGTCGCCGACCGCGGCGGTCTCTCCTCGGTGAGCATGCGCGGTGTGGGCAGAGAGCTCGGCGTCGAGGCGATGTCGCTCTACCACCACGTCATCGGCAAGGAGGAGCTGCTGGATCTGCTCGCCGACTGGGTGTTCGCGCAGATCACCCTGCCGGAGCCCGGTGAGGGCTGGCGGGACGGCATGGTCAGGCGCGCCGCCTCGGCGCGGGAGGTGCTCGTCGCCCACCCCTGGGCGCTCGGCCTCATCGAATCGCGCAGCGCACCCGGACCCGCCCTGCTGCGGCACCACGACGCGGTGATCGGCTGTCTCCGCCGCGGCGGGTTCCCCGTGCGCCTTGCCTCCCACGCCTTCTCGGTGATCGACGCCTATGTCTACGGCTTCGCGCTCACCGAGCAGACGCTGCCCTTCGACCCCGCCGTCACGAATGCGGCGGGCGATTTCGCCGCCGACGTCGAACCGCTGTTCGCCGACTACCCCCATTTCGCCGAGCTCGTGGGAGAGCTCACGAGCGGCCGCGACTACGTGTTCGCCGACGAATTCGGCTATGGCCTCGACATCATCCTCGACGAGCTCGGGCGCCGGCTCGAAGGCGCCTGAGCGCGGCGAACGATACTGAGCGCGGGCGCCCGCCGCATTCGGCCGTTGGGATCCAGTAGTTCGGGGGTTCGTGTGCGTCGATCATCCCGGGACCTTGAACGGGTTCGCGGCAGCGGTCACTGGCAGGCGGGGCTTCTGCGCGGGCCTGCGCTGCGGATCAGCGCACCGGGTTAGCGCACTGGGTCAGCGCACCGATCCGCAGAACTCTCGCCCCACCTAGAGGTGTCACTTTGGTGCAGAATTTCGCGGAATAGCGCACCAAAGCGACACCTGAGCGGAGGGGGAACGGCGGCAGGGCGGCGCGGATCCGGCGGCGCGGATGCCGAGCACTCGGATCCTGTTTGCTCGGGTCCCGGCCGCTCAGATGCCCGCGTCGCGATAGGAGGCGGCGAGATCCTGATAGTGGAAGGCGTTGCTGCGCACCCGTTCGGCCAGCTCCTCGTCCATCGGGCCGCGATCCTTCGCGGGCACGCCGGCCACCAGATGCCCGGCCTCGACCCGCTGCCCCTCGAGCACGAGTGCGCTCGCCGCGACGAAGGCGCCGTCGCCCACCACCGAGTGGCTCAGCAGCTTCGCGCCCATGCCGATGAGCGCGCCTTCGCCCACCCGCGTGCCGTGGAGCAGCGCGAGGTGGCCGACGCCGACATTTGCGCCGATGATCGCCGGCACATCGGTGTCGGTGTGCACAACCACATTGTCCTGCAGATTGCTGCCCGCACCCAGCTCGATGCGCGCTTCGTCGGCGCGCAGCACTGCGCCGAACCAGACGCTCGCACCGGGCCCGATGCGCACATCGCCGATCAGGGTCGCATTCGGTGCGATCCAGGCGGTGGGATCGACCTGGGGGTGGAAGCCGTTGTAGGGGATGAGCAGTGCCATGCCCCCACTGTAGCCGTCCGCAGGAGCTCCGGGCGATGTCGGGTCCGGCTCAGCTCCAGCGCTCGATGAGTTCGTGCAGCTGCCGGAGGAAGCCGAGCAGGAACTCGCGCGTGCGCTCGCTCGCGATCGCGCCGTCGCCGTCGAAGAAGTCGTCGCCGATGCGGATGTAGGCCTCGGGCGGCCCCACCAGCGGCGCGCCCTGCGAAGCGAGGATCGACTTGAGGTGGCCCTGCGCGAGGGCCGTCGAGATGGCGCCCTTCGTCGCGCCCGTGACCGCGGTCGGCTTGCCGGTGAGGCTGCTCTTGCCGCCGGGCCGAGTGGCCCAGTCGATCGCGTTCTTCAGCACGCCCGGGATCGAGCGGTTGTACTCGGGAGTGACGATGAGCAGGCCATCGGCCGACTCGATCGCCTCCTTGAGCGCGCGGCCCTCCGCGGGGAAGTCGCTGTCGTACTGCGTGCCGTAGAAGGGCAGCCTCGTGATGGGGACGTCGCGCAGCTCGAGCGCGGCGTCGGGGGCGAGTCGCGTGAGCGCCGCTGCGAATCGCCGGTTGAGCGAGGGCTCTGACGCGCTGCCGACGATGAGCGCGACAGTGTACTCGGTTGAACGTTCGGGCATGGTGTCTCCTTCGTTCGTTCTCGTTCCTCTGCGTTCCACTCCCCACTCTGGCGCGATCGCGATGCGCCCGCCAGCCCGGTGCGCGCGGAGGCGAAGGGGTGTATGGGGTCGGTCGGTCGGGGAGGCGGCCGGATGGATCGACACCGGGCCGGGCTCGTGCGACGATGAGAGTGCGGCCGCGTCGCCCGCCGTGCCGGTGTGGAAGGAGGATCCGATGCGCTACATGCTGCTGCTCCACGGTCGCGAGGAGGAGGTCCACGCGGCCCCGCCCGAGCGGGTGGAGGAGATCACCGCCTTCCTCGCCCGCTTCGAGGACGAGCTGATGAGCGGCTCCGAGCTCGACTGGACCGAGGTGCTCGCCTCGGAGGTGAACGCCCTCGTCGTCGGTCCGGACGGCGCCGCGCGCGAGACGTGGCTGAACGCCGAGGGGCTGCCCCTCGAGCGCGTGTGGGTGGTGCGGGTGGCCGATCCCGACCGCGCCGGGGCGATCGCCGCGAGCCTCGCCGCCGGCGTCGGCGCGCCGGTCGAGTTGCGGGAGTGCCTGCCCTCGGCGCAGCGCCCCTGAGCTGCGGTCGACCATCGGAGGCGCGGATCCGCCGCTCTCCCCCACCGCATCGCCAGCTGTGGGGTTGACACGCGCCGCTCTGGTGCGTAGGTTCATTAGTGAAGTAATGAACCAGCGAGGCGAGTAGGCTGAGCCCGAACCGGGAATCGGAGGTGAAGGGTGTTCGACGACACGCGGCCCATCTTTCTGCAGCTCGCCGAGCGCATCGCCGACGAGATCCTGCGCGGGGTCTATGCCGAGGGGGAGCAGGTCCCCTCGACCAACGAGCTCGCCGCGTATCTGCGCATCAACCCCGCGACCGCGGGCAAGGCGCTGAATCTGCTCGTGGATCGCGAGATCCTCGTCAAGCGCCGCGGCATCGGCATGTTCGTCGCCGAGGGCGCCAAGGGCCGCATCGCCGCCGAGCGGCAGCAGGGCTTCGTTCAGAGCTTCATCCACCCGCTCCTGGCGGAGGCGCAGGCGCTCGGGTTGAACCGGGCCGAAGTGATCCGCCTCATCGAGACAGAAACAGGGAACTCATGACCATCGCCATCGAAACCCGCGGCCTCACGCGGGTGCACGGAGACATCCGCGCGCTCGACGATGTCACGGTACGCATCCACGAGAACGTCATCACCGGCCTGCTCGGCCGCAACGGTGCGGGCAAGACCACCTTCATGTCGCTCGCCACCGCGCAGGACCGGCCGAGCGCCGGCGAGGTGCGGCTCTGGCCGCAGGGCGCATCCCCCGAGCAGACGGCCGTCACCCGTCACGGTGACGCGCACGCGCGCGGCGAGAAGCCCTTCGAGCACGCCCGCGTGCTCGAGCAGATGTGCTTCATCCGCGACAACCAGCGCTATCCCGACGACTACCGCCTGCGTCACGCGCTGCGCGCGGCGCGCATCTTCTACCCGAACTGGAGCCAGGAGCTCGCCGATGAGCTGGTGGAGCTGTTCCGGATCCCGCAGAAGACGGTGATCAAGAAGTTCTCGCGCGGGCAGTTCTCGGCGCTCGGCATCGTGCTGGGCCTCGCCTCGCGCGCCCCGATCACCTTCTTCGACGAGCCGTATCTGGGCCTGGACGCCACCGCGCGCGGCTACTTCTACGACGCGCTGCTTCGCGACTATGCCGCGCACCCGCGCACCATCGTGCTCTCGACGCATCTGATCGACGAGATGGATCGGCTGCTCGAGCGGGTGGTGATCCTCGATCGCGGGCGCGTGGTGCAGGACGCGGAGGTCGATGAGCTGCGCGGTCTCGCCCATCAGGTCTCGGGCCGAGAGGGCGAGGTCGAGCGCTACGCGGCCGGTCGCCGGGTGCTGGGGCGCCACCGCGTCGGCGGACTCGCGAGCTTCGTCATCGAAGGTCGCGTGAGCGACGAGGATCGCGCCGCGGCGGCTGCCGGCGATCTCGAGATCGGTCCGGTGAGCCTGCAGGATCTCGTCGCCGCCTACGGAGCGGCCGATCCGGAATCCGCCGATCCCACCGCCGATGCCGGCGACACCGCCGCACCGGAACCGACTCTGGAACACACCCGGAAAGGGGTCCGCTCATGAACCGCGTCATCAGAGTGACCCGGCTGCAGATGAACAAGCCGGATGTCACCTTCCTCGTCCCGCTGATGATCCTCGGCGTGGTGATGGTCATCTCCGCCATCATCGTCTTCGCCATCCAGCGCGGCGGCGGCGATCCCTCCACCGCCGAATACGTCGACGGCGCCCGCATGAACATGGGCATGGTCTGGTCGCTGCCCGGCTTCCTGGTCTACCTCGGGGTGCAGGCCGTGGCGACCACCTTCCCCTTCGCGCTCGCACTCGGCGCGACCCGGCGCGCCTTCGTGGCCGGCACCGCACTGTCGAATCTCGTGCAGTCGGCGTACATCGCGCTGGTGATGCTGGCGCTGCTCGGCATCGAGCTCCTCACGAACCACTGGTTCATCGGGCTGTACGTGCTCGACATCTACCTGCTGGGTGCGGGCAATCCCCTGCAGCTGTTCCTGACCGCCTTCCTCGGCACCTTCGTGATGCTGTCCATCGGCGGAGTGTTCGGGGCCATCTGGGTGCGCTTCGGCGCCAAGGGCCCGACGCTCCTGGGCCTCGCGATAGGCCTCCTGCTCGCCATCGCCTTCCTTATCGCCGTGCCCTATCTGGGCGAGATCTTCGCGGCCATCACCGGTGCGAGGC
Organism: Leucobacter sp.; assembly: GCA_048516985.1. Classification (GTDB taxonomy): domain Bacteria; phylum Actinomycetota; class Actinomycetes; order Actinomycetales; family Microbacteriaceae; genus Leucobacter. Next base: position 703,322 of record CP183188.1, read on the forward strand.
TCATCGTCGTGGCGATCGTCGTCGCGCTCGTCGCCCTCGTCGGCACCTGGCTGTGCATGCGCCGAACGGCGGTGCGCTGAGCATCGACAGCCGTCGAGTCGCGTGCCACGATGGAGGGACCGGGCGATCGTGCCCGGTCCCTCCGGCTTCGCCGGGCCCCGATCGAGGAGAATCATGTCTGCGGTGCTGCGCGATATCGAGGTGCGACTGCCCGACGGTGAGACCCGACGCTTCGGCGAGCTGGCCCCGGGCGCCGCGCTCGTGGTCAACGTCGCCTCGAAGTGCGGCTTCACCCCGCAGTACGCGGGACTCGAGGAACTGCACGAGGAGTTCGGGCCGCGCGGGCTCGCCGTGATCGGCATGCCGTGCAACCAGTTCCTGTTCCAGGAACCCGGCAGCGACGCCGATATCGCCGAGTTCTGCTCGGTGAACTACGGCGTCACCTTCCCGCTGCTGGCGAAGGGGCGGGTGAACGGTCGAGGTGTCGAACCGCTCTTCCGAGAGCTGCGCCGGGCGAAGGACGAGTCCGGCTCCGGGGGCGTGGTGCGGTGGAATTTCGAGAAGTTCGTGGTGGGGCGGGATCCCGCGGACGGCGGCGCCCCCGCGGTGGTGCGCTTCCGCTCGGCGACGACGCCGGAGGATCCGGCGCTGCGCGCCGCGGTCGAGGCGGCGCTGGGCTGATCCGGCCTCTCCCTCGCGGCCGCCCCGTGCCGGGCCCGCACTGTCGGTGGTCATCGGTAGGGTCGATTCCGTACTCGAAACTCGTCGAACGGGGAGAACATGGACGCGATCCTGCTGGTGCTCGTGGTGCTCAATCTGCTGCTCGGTGTCGGGCTGCTGATCGCGGTGCTGCTGCGCGGGCGCGGTGCGCAGGGCAGCGGCGCCGCGACCGAGCTGCGCCAGGAGCTGCAGGGGCAGATCGGCGTGGTGCGACAGGATCTGCAGGCGCAGCGCGCCGAGCTGCGTCAGACGATGCTCGAGACGCAGCAGCAGACCGATGCCCGGCTGCGCGCGGGCAGTGAGGCGCAGGCCGCCGAGCTCGTGCGGGAGCGCGAGGCGCGGGCGAGCGCGAGTCGCGAGCTGAACGAGGTGCTCGGCAAGTCCCACTCCGAGCTGAAAGCCACGCTCGAGCAGCGCTTCGACGTGCTGCGGGGCGAGAACGAGGCCAAGCTCGAACAGATGCGCGTCGCCGTCGACGAGAAGTTGCAGAGCACCTTGAAGACCGCGCTCGACGAGAATGCGAAGCGCATCCAGGTGCTCACCGAGACCAATGAGGTGAAGCAGCTCGAACTGCGTCGCACCCTGAGCGAGGAGCTCGAAAAGCTGCGCCAGGGCAACGAGGCCAAGCTCGAGAAGATGCGCGAGACCGTCGACGAGAAGCTGCAGGGCACCCTCGAGAAGCGGCTCGGCGAGTCGTTCTCGCTGGTGAGCGAGCGGTTGGAGCAGGTGCAGAAGGGGCTCGGCGAGATGCAGAGCCTCGCTTCCGATGTGGGCGGGCTCAAGCGCGTGCTCACCAATGTGAAGAGCCGCGGCGGCTGGGGCGAGGTGCAACTCGCCCGCCAGCTCGAAGACGTGCTGACCCCCGACCAGTACGCGTCGAATGTCGCCACGCTGCCCGACTCGAATGAGCGCGTCGAGTTCGCGGTGAAGCTGCCGGGGGCCGGTGAGGGCGAGGCGCCGGTGTGGCTGCCGATCGACTCGAAGTTCCCGCAGGAGGACTACGAGCGGCTGCTCGCCGCGCAGGAGGCGGGCGACGCGGCTGCGATCGAGGCGGCGGGTCGTGATATCGAGCGGGCCGTGCTGACGCAGGCGAAGAGCATCGCGGCCAAATACGTCGAACCCCCGCACACCACCGATTTCGGCATCATGTACCTGCCCACCGAGGGGCTCTTCGCCGAGGTGATGCGCCGTCCCGGCTTCGTCACGCGCCTGCAGAACGAGCACCGCATCGCGGTCGTCGGGCCGACCACCCTGATGTCGCTGTTGAACAGCCTGCAGATGGGCTTCCGCACCCTCGCCATCGAGAAGCGCAGCAGCGAGGTCTGGAAGGTGCTGAGCGCCGCGAAGACCGAATTCGAGAAGTACGGCGATGTGTGGGACAAGGTGGGCAAGCAGCTCAAGACCGTCCAGCGCACGGTGGAGCAGGCGGGGACCCGCACCCGGGTGCTGCAGCGCAAGCTGAGCGGCGTGGAATCGCTCGAGCCCGGGGAGAGCGCGAGCACGATTCTCGGCGGGGCGCTGCCCGAGATCGACGCTCCCGATTTCGAGGCCTCCGACTTCGAAGGCGCCGAGCTCGGAGCTGTCGAGCTCGAAGGCTCCGAGCTCGAGGCCCCCGAGCTCGACGGAGACGAGGCCGAGGAGTTCGAGACCGAGGGCGTCGAGGTGGAGACGAAGTGACCCTCGAGCTCCGGTAGTTCCAAAAAGCAGAAATATCGAAAATTTTCACCTTTGATTTCGCGGTAGACCCCCGTAGTGCATACCCCAGAGTGGAAGTAGCCCAACTCGCTCACGTCGCCTGTGAGCGAGCAGTCACCACCTGAAGGATATGAACATGACCGCGTTCCAGAACGACATCGAGGCAGTGCAGGAGCTCAAGGAGCAGAACGGCTCCAGCTGGGATGCGATCAACCCCGAGTACGTCGCGCGGATGCGGGCGCAGAACCGCTTCAAGACCGGTCTCGAGATCGCCCAGTACACCGCCGACATCATGCGCCGCGATATGACGGAGTACGACGCCGACTCCTCCGTCTACACCCAGTCGCTCGGCGTCTGGCACGGCTTCATCGGTCAGCAGAAGCTGATCTCGATCAAGAAGCACCTCAAGAGCACGAACAAGCGCTACCTCTACCTCTCCGGTTGGATGGTCGCCGCCCTCCGCTCGGAGTTCGGCCCCCTGCCCGACCAGTCGATGCACGAGAAGACCTCGGTCCCGGCTCTCATCGAAGAGCTCTACACCTTCCTCCGCCAGGCCGACGCCCGCGAGCTCGACCTCCTCTTCACCCAGCTCGACGATGCCCGAGTCGCCGGCGACGAGACCGCGGTCGAGTTCATCCAGTCGCAGATCGACAACTTCGAGACCCATGTCGTGCCGATCATCGCCGATATCGACGCCGGCTTCGGCAACCCCGAGGCCACCTACCTCCTCGCCAAGAAGATGATCGAGGCCGGCGCCTGCGCCATCCAGATCGAGAACCAGGTCTCCGACGAGAAGCAGTGCGGCCACCAGGACGGCAAGGTCACCGTGCCGCACGAGGACTTCATCGCGAAGATCAACGCGGTTCGCTACGCCTTCCTCGAGCTCGGCATCGACAATGGCATCATCGTGGCCCGCACCGACTCGCTCGGCGCCGGCCTCACCCAGAAGCTCGCCGTCAGCAGCACCCCCGGCGACCTGGGCGACCAGTACAACGCCTTCCTGGACGTCGAGGAGATCTCGGAAGCCGATCTCGGCAACGGCGACGTCATCATCAAGCGCGACGGCAAGCTGCTGCGCCCGAAGCGTCTCGCCAGCAACCTGTACCAGTTCCGTCAGGGCACCGGCGTGGACCGCGTGGTGCTCGACTGCATCACCTCGCTGCGCAACGGCGCCGACCTGCTGTGGATCGAGACCGAGAAGCCGCATGTCGAGCAGATCGCCGGCATGGTCGACCGGATCCGCGAGGTCATCCCGAACGCGAAGCTCGTCTACAACAACAGCCCGTCGTTCAACTGGACCCTCAACTTCCGCCAGCAGGCCTACGACCTGCTCGTGGAGCAGGGCAAGGACGTCTCGGCGTACAACCGCGACAACCTGATGAGCGTCGACTACGACGGCACCGAGCTCGCCCAGCTCGCCGACGAGAAGATCCGTACTTTCCAGCGCGACGGTTCGGCTCGTGCGGGCATCTTCCACCACCTGATCACCCTGCCGACGTACCACACGGCTGCGCTGTCGACCGACAACCTCGCCAAGGGCTACTTCGGCGAGGAGGGCATGCTCACCTACGTCCGCGACGTGCAGCGCCGCGAGATCCGTGAGGGCATCGCCACCGTCAAGCACCAGAACATGGCCGGCAGCGACATCGGCGACAACCACAAGGAGTACTTCGCCGGTGACGCGGCCCTCAAGGCCGGCGGCAAGGACAACACGATGAACCAGTTCTGAGTCCACGCACCTGAAGGGGGTCTCGGCTTCGGCCGAGGCCCCCTTCAGCCTTTTCGCCGGTGAGGGCGTAGCTGTGCTGTTCGGAGTCGGCAGCGGAGAATGGAAGAGACCGGTCTCGGTGCCATCGAGAGAACCGCGCCGCCGCCGGCTCTCCTCCGATCCGAAACGTTCATCCCAGAGAATCGGCCCGGTGGGGCCACCGTGATTCTCAAGCGGAGGCGATGCCTCCGCTTCCCAGAGAATCACGCATGAAGCGCGCGACATTGGGGTCGACGATCACATCGGAGGGGCGTAGCGGCCGTTTGAGATACAGCCCGTCGAGTGAGCGCACCCGGCTCAGCGCGACATAGCTCTGCCCGGCGCTGAACGCCCGCGGCCCCAGGTCGATCACCGCCGTATCGTAGCTGTGCCCCTGCGATTTGTGCACCGTCACGGCCCAGGCCAGCCGCAGCGGGAACTGTTCGAACTCCGCCACGACTTCCTTCTCGAGCTTCTTGGTGTCGGCATCGTAGCGGTAGCGGTGCCGCTCCCACATGGTCGGCTCCACCTCGAACTCCTCATCGCCGACCTCCACCCAGACCGTGCCGGAGACGCGGGAGACCGTGCCGATGGTGCCGTTCACCCACCGCCCGTCGGAGTCGTTCCTGAGGAACATCACCTGCGCGCCGGGCTTGAGCTGCAGCACCTCGTCGGCCGGATAGGTGTTCTCCCGGAACTCCCCGTTGATCTCCGCCACCGCCCGCAGCGGCTTCCCCGTGATGCGCTCCAGCCGCTCGGAGTTGATGCGGGCCACCGTGGCATTGGTGGTGGCCAGGATGATCGCGTCCTCAGGCGCGGGCCGGGCACCTGCGGCATTCAGCTCCTCGGCCTGATCCTCCGTCACCTCGCCGTGGCGCACCGCGTTGAGGATCTGCTTGAAGCGATCGTCCCGCTGCCGGTGCACCTCGACCAGCTCGATCACCGTCATCGGGGTGTCGCCCCACACCTTCGCGTCGAAGAACCAGAGCGAACGGTAGGTGTCCTGGAAATAGGCGCGCTCGTGCGGATCGCGCGGCGGCACCGGTGGCAGCTGGTACGGATCGCCGAACATGATGATCTGAGCGCCGCCGAAGGGGTCGTGCTTCTTCCCCCGTGCCTGACGCAGTGAGCGGTCGATCGCGTCCATCAGATCCGCCGACACCATGGAGATCTCGTCGATGACGAGGGTGTCGATGGCGGCGAGCATCTTCTTCAGCTCCGCCGGCTGCTGCAGTTCGTGATCCGCGATCACCCCGGTGGGAAGCCGCAGCAGCGAGTGGATCGTCTGCCCGCCGACATTGAGCGCCGCGACCCCGGTGGGTGCGCACACAGCGATGATCTTGCTCGTGGTGTAGGCCAGGTGGTTGAGGATCGTGCTCTTGCCGGTGCCCGCCCGCCCGGTGACGAAGACGTGCTCCCGGGTGTGCTCGATCCGCTCGAACACCGCCTGCTGCTCGGGGCTGAGGGCGACATTCGGCATCCCCTCATCGTAGCCGCCGTCGCGCCTCCCGCCGCCACGAATCGGGGTCGCTCCGGTCGCTTTCAGGGTGGAGGAATACGTCCTCAGCGTCCCCGATTCGGACAGCGTGGTGGGCTGAGGGTGGACGCGAGGCTGAGGGTCGGAGTGGACGGGCGCGGGATATGGGCCGGAGCGGGGTGCCGGGCACGGGCGCGGGGCGGAGGCGCGGGGCGAGGGCGCGGCCGGGGCAGGATCAGCGCGCGACGCGCACGGCCCGCGCGGGTACCAGGAACAGCGTGAGCAGGAGGCCCGCCCCGAGCACGATGGTGATGCCGAGCACCCCGAAGTGGGTGGCGCCGAACCAGCCGATGAACGCCGCCCACAGCCAGGGCGAAAGGAAGCTCATCACCCGGCCGGTGGTCGCGTAGAGCCCGAAGATCTCGCCCTGCATATTCGTCGGCGTCACCCGGGTGAGCAGCGAGCGGCTCGAGGCCTGGGCGGGGCCGACGGCGGCCGAGAGGATGATCCCGCCGATCCAGAAGATCATCTTGCCCTCCTCGCGGAAGAAGAAGACGAAAAGGGCGCTCGCGATGAGGATTACCAGGGCCCACACGATCACCGTGCGAGGGCCGTAGCGGTCGTCGAGGCGCCCGGCGACGATCGTCGAGACACCGGCGACGAGGTTCAGGGCGATGCCGAAGATCATCACCTCGTTCGCCGAGAAGCCGAATGACACGGCGGCGAGGATCCCGCCGAAGGCGAAGACGCCGGCGAGTCCATCGCGGTAGACGGCACTGGCGATCAAGAACCAGAAGGTGGTGCGGTGCTCGCGGAACAGCTTGCGAAGATCGTGCATCAGGACGAGGTAGCTGCGGAAGAAGCCGACCTTCGGTCGGTCCTCGCGCGCCGGCGCCTCGGGGACGTTGAAGACGAAAGGCAGGGCGAAGACGACCGTCCAGACCGCGGCGCCGGCGGCGATGAGGCGGTAGGCGAGTCCGTCGGAGACGTCGAGCCCGAACCAGTTCAACTGGGTCACCACGACGACGATGACGAGGGCGAGGATCCCGCCGATGTACCCGAGCCCCCAGCCGAGACCGCTGACGCGCCCCACCGTCTTTTTCGTCGACACCTCGACGAGCATGGCGTTGTAGCTCACCCCGGCGATCTCGCTGGCGACCGAGCCGAGCGCGACGGCGATCGCGCCGAACCAGAAGAACGCCGGATCCGAGTGGACGAAGAAGAGGGCGAACTGCAGCAGCGCGAGGGCGGCCGTGCCGCCGACGACCCAGCGCTTCTTGTTGCCGCGGGCGTCGGCCTGCTGGCCGAGCACCGGGGCGAGCAGGAGCACGAGGATCCCGGCCCAGAATGCGATCCAGCCGTAGTTCGCCGAGAGATCCGAGAGCCCGCGGCAGTACTCGGTCGCGGCATCGACGGCACGGGAGCAGATAAGGGATCCGTCCGCGTTCTGCGCCGCGACGTCATCGGGCAGGAAGGAGTCGGAGACGAGATACAGCGAGACGAAGACGAAGGTGAGGATGACCGAGTTGAAGGGCTGCGTCGCCCAGTCCCAGAGCGCCCAGGACCTGACGATCCGGCCCGGTACGACCGGTTCATCGGCCGGGGAAGTCGCGGGCGTCGTCGTCTCGCTCATGGGGGTCACCTTAGTGGATCGAGGTGTCCAGGGGAATGCGCACCGGCTCTGGGCAGAAAGCTGAGAGTTGAGTGGATGTGACTCAAGTTTGAGAAGGCGGACTTGACGCGATCCGCCACTCGACTAAACTTGAGTGCATGAGGCTCAACTATGGGCCGCACGACCACGGGCTCGCCCCGCAGTAAACCAATGCAAGGAGAACAACATATGTCACGTGCAGTAGGCATCGACCTCGGCACCACCAACTCGGTCGTCTCGGTGCTCGAGGGCGGCGAGCCGACCGTCATCGCGAACGCTGAGGGCTTCCGTACCACCCCCTCCATCGTCGCCTTCACCAAGGACGGCGAGGTGCTCGTCGGCGAGACCGCCAAGCGTCAGGCCGTCACCAACGTCGACCGCACCATCGCCTCGGTCAAACGCCACATGGGCACCGACTGGACCACCGAGATCGACGGCAAGAAGTACACCGCGCAGGAGATCAGCGCGCGCACGCTGATGAAGCTCAAGCGCGACGCCGAGACCTATCTCGGTGACAAGGTCACCGACGCGGTCATCACCGTGCCCGCCTACTTCAACGACGCCGAGCGTCAGGCCACCAAGGAGGCCGGTGAGATCGCGGGCCTCAACGTGCTGCGCATCATCAACGAGCCCACCGCCGCCGCGCTCGCCTACGGCCTCGACAAGGGCAAGGAGGACGAGCTGATCCTCGTCTTCGACCTCGGCGGCGGCACCTTCGACGTGTCCCTGCTCGAGGTGGGCAAGGACGAGGACTTCTCGACCATCCAGGTGCGAGCGACCGCCGGCGACAATCGTCTCGGCGGCGACGACTGGGATCAGCGCATCGTCGAGTGGCTGATCCAGCAGTTCAAGGCCACCTCCGGCGTCGACGTCTCGAAGGACAAGATCGCCCTGCAGCGTCTCAAGGAGGCCGCGGAGCAGGCCAAGAAGGAGCTTTCGAGCTCGATGAGCGCGCAGATTCAGCTGCCGTACCTCTCCCTCACCGAGAACGGCCCCGCCAACCTCGACGAGACGCTCAGCCGTGCGAAGTTCGAAGAGCTCACCAAGGATCTCCTCGAGCGCACCCGCAAGCCCTTCAACGACGTCATCGCCGAGGCCGGCGTGAAGGTCTCCGACATCGCGCACGTCGTGCTCGTCGGCGGATCGACCCGCATGCCCGCCGTCACCGAGCTGGTCAAGCAGCTCACCGGCGGCCAGGAGCCCAACAAGGGCGTCAACCCCGATGAGGTCGTCGCCGTGGGCGCAGCCCTCCAGGCCGGCGTGCTGAAGGGCGAGCGCAAGGATGTGCTGCTCATCGATGTCACCCCGCTCTCACTCGGTATCGAGACCAAGGGCGGGATCATGACCAAGCTCATCGAGCGCAACACGGCCATTCCGACCAAGAGAAGCGAGACCTTCACCACGGCCGAGGACAACCAGCCCTCGGTGGCGATCCAGGTCTTCCAGGGCGAGCGCGAGTTCACCCGCGACAACAAGAACCTGGGCACCTTCGAGCTCACCGGCATCGCGCCGGCGCCCCGCGGCATCCCGCAGATCGAGGTGACCTTCGACATCGACGCCAACGGCATCGTGCAGGTCGCCGCCAAGGACAAGGGCACCGGCAAGGAGCAGACCATCACCATCTCCGGTGGATCGAGCCTCTCCAAGGAGGACATCGAGCGGATGGTCCGCGAGGCCGAGGAGCACGCGGCCGAGGACAAGCAGCGCCGCGAGGCCGCCGAGACCCGCAACGGCGCCGAGCAGCTCGCCTACTCGGTCGAGAAGCTGCTGCAGGAGAACGACGACAAGCTGCCCGAGGACGTCAAGACCGAGGTGCAGGGCGATCTCGACGAGCTGAAGCAGGCGCTCGCCGGCGACGACGACGCTGCGGTGAAGACCGCCGCCGACAAGCTGGGCGAGAGCCAGCAGAAGCTCGGCCAGGCCATCTACCAGGCCGCTCAGGAGGCCGCCCCCGAGGCGGGTGCCGAGAGCGCCGAGTCGAACGACGACGATGTGGTGGACGCCGAGGTCGTCGAGGACGATGAGGAGCAGAAGTAACAATGACGAACAAGAACCAGCACCCGGAGGATCTGCCGGGTGACGGGGCTTCGTCGGCGGGGCCGGAGGATCAGACCTCCGGCCCCCAGCCGCATGCGGGGGATGAGCTGACCGTGGAGGACATGCTCGCCACCGAGCAGAGCGCTGAAGCTGCGGAAGCGTCCGTCTCCGGCGAGGATGCGGCGGAGCCCGCCGACGAGACCGAGCGCTCCTACCTCGACGATCTGCGCCGCCTCACCGCGGAGTACGCGAACTACCGCAAGCGCACCGAGGCGAACGCGCTCATCGAGAAGCAGCGGGCGACCGCCGCCGCGGTCTCGCCGCTGCTGTCCGTGCTCGACGATCTCGATCGGGCGGAGCAGCACGGCGATCTCGAGGAGGGCAGCGCCTTCGCCACGATCGCCCAGAAGATCCGGGGCACCCTCGAGCGCATGGGGCTTCAGGGCTACGGCGAGCAGGGCGAGCCCTTCAACCCGCAGCTGCACGAGGCGATCGCCCAGGTACCGGTGCCCGGCACCGAGGAGCCGACCGTGCTCGACGTGGTCGAGCGGGGCTATCGCATCGGCGACGTCGAACTGCGCGCCGCCAAGGTAGCGGTGGCGGTGTCCGCGGATGGCTAGTCAGGACTGGCTCGAGAAGGACTTCTACCAGATCCTCGGCGTCTCCAAGGACGTCGACGACGCCGAGCTGAAGAAGACCTACCGCAAGCTCGCGCGCAAGTACCATCCCGACTCGAATCCGGGGGATGCCGCCGCCGAGGCGAGGTTCAAGGAGATCAGCGAGGCCTACTCGGTGCTCTCCGACGCCGAGCAGCGTTCGGAGTACGACCAGATCCGCGCGATGGGAACCGGCGGCGCCCGCTTCACCTCGGGCGGTGCCGGCGGCCAGGGCTTCGAGGACATCTTCGGCGGTATGTTCGGCGCCCCCGGCGGCGGTCGTCAGTACACCTTCCAGCAGGGCGGCGGCCAGGGCTTCGACGATATCTTCGGCGGCATGTTCGGCAGCGGGGCGCGCGCCCCGCGCGGGCCGCAGCCCGGGCGCGATATCAAGGCCACGACCACGCTCGACTTCGAGACGGCCGTGCGCGGCAATACCGTGACCCTGCAGGCGCCGAGCGGGCAGGTCAAGGTGAAGATCCCCGCCGGTGTCTCCGACGGGCAGAAGATCAAGGTGCGCGGCAAGGGCGAACCGAGCCCGGACGGCGGCCCGAACGGGGACATCATCCTGACGGTGAATGTGCGCAAGCATCCGGTCTTCGAGCGCGACGGGCAGAACCTCAGGCTGACGCTGCCGGTCACCTTCGCGGAAGCGGCGCTCGGCGCGACCGTGGAGGTGCCCACCCTCGGGGGCGCCCCGGTGAAGCTCAAGATCCAGCCCGGGACGCCGAGCGGACGCGTGCTGCGGGTCAAGGGCCGCGGGGTGCAGAGCTCGAAGGGCACGGGGGATCTGCTGGCCGAGGTGCAGGTGGCGGTTCCCGCCCACCTCTCGGACGAGGCGAAGGCGGCGCTCGAGGCATTCCGCGCCGTCGAGCCCGACGAGAACCCGCGGGCCGACCTTCTAGCTCGCGCTCGCGCGAGCTAGGAGGGGAGAACGGCGATTTCTCGCCGTTCTCAGGCCCGCGCTGAGAGCCTCTGGCTCTCAGAACTCGGCAAAGCTGAGAATGGGAGACGAGCAGATCTAGGAGGGGAGAACGGCGATTTCTCATCGTTCTCAGTCGGCCCGGAGCTGAGCATGAATTGAAGACCAGAACTGAGGCGGAAGGAGACGGGCGGATGCGGGAATCGATGGATCGGTACACCCCGGTCTTCGCGATCGCGCAGGCGGCGGAGCTCGCGGAGATGCACCCGCAGACCCTCCGCCAGTACGACCGCATCGGCCTGGTGTCGCCGCAGCGCACCAGTGGCAACACCCGCCGCTACTCGCTGCACGATGTGGAGCAGTTGCGCGAGGTGGCGGGGCTCTCGGCCGAGGGGCTCAGCCTCGAGGGCATCCGCCGGGTGCTGAAGCTGGAGGATCGGGTGCGGGAGCTCCAGGGCCGCGTGCGCGAATTGGAGCGCGCGCTCTCCGACGAACTGCTGAACCGGCCCGAGCGCCGGGTCTTCGCCGCCGGCACCGCCGGCGAGGTGATCTCGATGCGTCGCGGATCGCGGCTGCGCCGCAGCGCCGAGGTCGTGGTCTGGCGGCCTGACGCCCAGTAGATCCGAGGTCACTCCGCGAGCATCCGGCCGGCGACGAACTCGCCGATGAAGACCGCGGTGTTGAACGGCCCGCGCGAGGGCACCCGCGGCAGTATCGAGGTGTCGGCGACGCGCAGGCCTCCCACGCCCCGGACACGACCCGATCCGTCGGTGACGGTGCCCATCGCCGCCGTGCCGCTGAGGTGGATCGCGGTGCCGAGGTGCGCAGCCACCCAGGCGTCGAGCCGCTCGCCGTCGCCGAGAGTCGCGTCATCGAGCGAGGTGAAGCTGCCGAAGAACGGTTTGAAGGCCTGCGAACGCAGGAGCGCTGCGGCGGTGCGCACTCCGATGCGCATGCGGGCGCGGTCGTCGGCGGTGTCGAGGTAGTGGTACTCGATGCGGGGCGCATCGAGCGGATCCGCGCTGCGCAGACTCAGTCGACCGCGGTTGCTCGGCGCCTGCAGCGCCACGAGCAGCTGCATCTCCTCGCCGCTCGCGTCCGATGCCGGCTGCGCGAAGAGCGCGCCGAGCGGTTTCGAGACGAGGAGGATCTCGAGGTCGCCCTCCGGGTAGCTCCCCGCGGGTCCGGAGGAGTCGAAGTTCAGCGCGGTGGGAAAGGCGAAGCGATCCCGATCCTCGTGCAGAGACCGGGTGGGCGACCACCCGACTGCGAGATTCGGGTGGTCGCTGACGCGCTCGCCGACGGGGAGATCGGCGAGCACCGCGATGCCGTGCGCGTCGAGTTCTGTGCGCGGTCCGATGCCGCTCAGCATGAGCAGCTGCGGTGTGGCCACCGAACCCGCGCAGAGCACGACCTCGTCGGCCTCGATGATGCCGTGATCCGTCTCGACGCCGGTCACGCGCTGGCCGGCGTCGAAGAGCACTCGGAGTGCTCGCGTGTCGCCCAGGATCGTGAGATTGAATCTGCCCAGCGCCGGCGTCAGATAGGCCATCGCCGTATTGATGCGCACGCTGTCGATGATGTTCGAGGGCACGGGGCCGACGCCCGGGGGCCGGGGTGGACCGCCGATCGCCGCGGCGTTCTTGTCGGGCTCCTCGGGGAAGCCGAGTTCGAGTGCGGCGCCGCGGAACGCCGCGGTGAGCGCGTCCTGCTGCGGGGGCCGCCGCAGCCGCATCGGCCCCGACCGTCCGTGGCCCGGCTCGGTACCGAAGTCGAGGTCGTTCTCGAGTGCGGCGAGCAGGGGCAGTGCGCGTTCGTACTCCCACGAGGGCCCGCCCGTCGCCGCCCAGTCCGCGAAATCGCTCGGGGTCGCGCGCACGAAGTAGCCGCCGTTGATGGCCGTCGATCCGCCGAGCAGGCGCCCCCGCGGCACGACGGTCGGATGCCCGGGTCGAAGCTCTGCGGTGTAGCCCCAATTCGCAGGATGGCCGGGAAGGGCGGCGGGAATCGATCCACCGTCGAGCAGGTCCGATGGTGTCGGGCCGCCGGGGCCGGCCTCGATGAGGGTGACCTCGTATCCCGGATCCTCGCTCAGCCTCGCGGCGAGAACCGCGCCCGAGGCGCCTCCGCCGACGATCGCGATCCGGGTGGCACCCCGCGAGGCGGTCACTGATCCGTCGTCTCGCCGAACATCGTCTGGGCGGCGGCGAAAGCGGCCTCGAGCAGCTGCACCAGATCGCTGCTCTCATCGGCCAGCCACTGCTCGTAGGCGCTGAGGCAGAGCCCCAGACAGGCCCAGGCGATGGCCTGCGGACCGAGGGCGTCGGGATCCTCGCCGCGGCGCGCTGCCAGGTACTCGACGATCACTCGGCGCCACCCCGCGTAGCGGAGCGTGGAGTGGGCCTGCAGGGAGGGGACGCTCAGCAGCAGCCACATGCGTTTGCGGTGGTGCGCCATCTCCTGCTCGGGGTAGCGGTTGAAGTCGATGATGGCGTCCCGCAGCGTCTCGAAGACCGGTGATTCGGGATCGCTCTGCGCGAGGTGCTCGCGAAAGGCGTCGAGCATGCCGTCGAAGTCGCCCCACGGCAGATCGTTCTTCGAGGGGAAGTAGCGGAAGAGGGTGCGCCGACCGATGCCCGCCGCGCTGACGATATCGTGCACCGTGGTCTCGTCGAAGCCGCGCTCGAGGAACAGCTCGAGGGCGATGCGGCTGAGCTCGTCGTGCGTGGTGGCGCGCGCGCGACCGGTGCGCTGCGGCGCCGCGGTGGCGGGCGGGGGTGTGGGAGAGGAGGTCATTGCACCAGCTATTCTCTCGTCTTTCGGATGCGGTCGGTACTGGCCGACTTGACTCATCTAAAAGGTCCGGGAACGCGCATGCGTGCCTCACATAAGAATGTCCGCGTAGTTTCCTGGCTTGATGAGCGAGGAGCTATCGATGACCGCGCGCCGGGAGATCACGAAACGGTTCGCTCGCGAGTACCAGAGAGCCGATAAGCCCGAGAAGATCCGCTTGCTCGATGCCCTGGTCGAGACCGCCAGGGTCGCGTCCCGCTGCGTGGTGGAATTTCTCGACACCGAAGAGCTCAACCGCGCCCCCGAAGACACCATGAACACCCTGCTGATGTCGATGAGCGACCGCGTGATCGCGGTGCCGAGGGTCGGGCGGGTGGAGGCGCTGCCCACCTTCCGCGTGGTCGCTTCGATGAACCCCTTCGACAGCGTGGGCACCGCTCGCCTCTCCACGAGCGTGCACGACCGCTTCAATCGCATCGTCATCGACTACCAGGACGCCGCCTCCGAGGAGCGGATCGTCGCGCTGCGCGCGGAGGCGCAGGGATCCCTTGGCGACCGCGCCGTCGGCGATGCGGTCGCGGTCACCCGCGCCACCCGCGAGCACGCGGACGTGCGGCAGGGCTCCAGCGTGCGCGGCGCCATCGACACCGCGATGATCGCGCTGCAGCTGGCGGCGATGCGCGGCCTTGCCGACCTCGCCGACGAAGGCTACCCCGAGCTCTTCTACGACGCGATGACGGTCGGCCTCTCGGGCCGCATCCACGTCGACGAGGCGACCGAGGCGACGCCCGAACGGGTGCTGCGCGAGATCTGGGAGGATGGCTTCATCCTCGATCCGCACCGGGCCGCTCCCGGATGAAGAGCCGTCGCCGAGGCGCGACAGCACGGCGACCCGCGGGCTCGGAGAGCTCACCACGGTGCCCTACCGCGGCGCCTCCGACGAGATCGACCTCGATGCGACCATCGCCGTGCTCGCCGAACACCCCGTGCCCGAGGACGAGGACATCCTCGTGCGCGAGCGGCTGCGCGTGAAGCGCTCGATCGTGCTGCTGGTCGATGTCTCGGGTTCGATGAAAGGGGAGCGGATCAACACCGCCGCCGCGACCGTGGGGGCCGTCGCGGGGGAGCTGTCCGACGACGCGCTCGCGGTGATCGCCTTCTGGTCCGATGCCGCGGTGGTGCTGCCGCTCGGCGGCCCGGTGCAGCCGAGCGAGCTGCTCGACCGCATCCTGCGCATCCCGGCGAGAGGGCTCACCAATGTGGCCTTCCCGCTCGAGGCGGCCGCCGAGCAGTTGGCGCGGGTGCCCGCGCGCGAGGCGCGGGTGATCCTGCTCTCGGACTGCGTGCACAACGCCGGGCCCGATCCGCGGCCCTCGCCGCGCGACTGCCGAGGCTCGATGTGCTCCTCGACGCGAGCGGGGAGAAGGACATCGAGCTCGGCCGCGAGCTCGCCTCGCGCGGCCGCGGCATCTGCCGGGTGGTGCGCAGCTACCGGGATGTCGCGCCCGCGATCTCCCAGATGTTCGGGGGCCGCTAGGGGCTTCCATTTTGGCACCGGGTGCCATTATGATACCGTTCATGCCGTGGTCGTGACCGCGCGGGAGGCAGTGCGCCTCGCAGGCGGCAGACGCGAGATTCAAGGACGAAGAGAGTGAGACGACTGTGAGCCTGTGGCCCTGGAAGAAGAACCCCTGGTTCGAGACCGTGCTTGAAGCGCAGCGACGCACGGAGAAGTTCCTGCCGCCGTCGGTGTACGCGGCACTCGTGGCCGGCAGCGAGCGCGGCCGCACCCCGCAGGAGAACACCGATGCCTTCGCGCAGCTGCAGTTCGCCCCGCATGTCGCAGGCCACCAGCCCGAGCGCGATCTCTCCACCACGATCATGGGCATTCCGGTGTCCATGCCGGTGATGATCTCGCCCACCGGGGTGCAGGCGATCCGCCCCGACGGCGAGGTCGCCGTCGCCCGCGCCGCAGCCGCCCGCGGCATCCCCATGGGCCTCAGCTCCTTCGCCTCGAAACCCGTCGAGGAGGTCACCGCGGCCAATGAGAACACCTTCTTCCAGATGTACTGGACGGGCACCCGCGACGCCATGCTGCAGCGCATGGAGCGCGCCCGCGCCGCCGGCGCCAAGGGCCTCATCGCCACCACCGACTGGTCGTTCTCGGTCGGCCGCGACTGGGGCAGCCCCGCGATCCCCGAGAAGATGAGCCTCGCCGCGATCATCAAGATGGCGCCCGAGGGCATCCGCCGCCCGAAGTGGACCCTGACCTGGTTGAAGGCGGGCCTGCCCGACCTCACCGCCCCCAATCTGAAGCCGCCGACCGGGCCGGCCCCCACCTTCTTCGGCGCCTACGGCGAGTGGATGCAGACCCCGCCGCCCAGCTGGGAGGACATCGAGTGGCTCCGCGAGGAGTGGGGCGGCAAGTTCATGCTCAAGGGCGTCACCCGGGTCGATGACGCCAAGCGCGCCGTCGACGCCGGCGTCGACGCCATCTCGGTCTCCAACCACGGCGGCAACAATCTCGACACCACCCCGGCCGCGATCCGCTGCCTCGCACCCGTGGCCGACGCCGTGGGCGACCAGATCGAGGTGCTGCTCGACGGCGGGGTGCGCCGCGGCGGCGACGTCGCGAAGGCCCTCGCCTTCGGCGCCCGGGCCGTCATGATCGGGCGCGCCTACCTCTGGGGTCTCGGCGCCAACGGCCAGACCGGCGTCGAGAACGTGCTCGACCTGCTGCGGATGGGCCTCGACTCCGCCGTGCTCGGCCTCGGCCACTCCTCGATCTCCGAGCTCAGCCGCGACGACTTCCTGGTGCCCGAGGGCTTCGAGGCGGTGCTCGGCGGATCCGATGCCCCCGTGCCCGACTCGGCGGCGGCGAAGGCGGCCGCGCCGCGCAAGGCCGCCGCGAAGCGGCCGGTCGAGAAGACGGTGGAGTAGGACCCGTCCCGGCACGGGTGCCGCCCGCCCGCATCCCCGACCATGAAAGAACCCTCGTGACGCCTTCACCGACCACCGCGGACTGGGGTCCGCCGCCGTACCCGGCGCCGCCGAGTCGCCGCTCCACGAGCTCCGAGTTCACCAGGCGGATCCCGCTCGCGTGGACGACCGGGGTCGCGCTGCGCGCCGGCAAGGTCACCATCGGCGGATCCCCCTGGGAGGTGACGACGCTGCCGAGAAGCGTCCGGCCCTTCGCCCGGAAGCTCTTCGCCGCGGGACGCAGCGGCATCACCGCCTTGACCGCCGCCGAGCAGGACGCCGCGATCTTCCTGCTCGATCTCGGCATCGCGGATCCGCTGCCGGTGGCCGATCGCGAGGTCGACGACGTCGAGATCGTGATCCCGGTCTACCGCCACGCCGACTCCCTCGAGCGCTGCCTGGCCTCGCTCGCGGCCGAGGGCCTGCCCGTCACCGTCGTCGACGACGCCTCGCCGCGGGCGGACGCCGCGCGGATCAGGAAAGCGGCGGCGGCCCACGGCGCCCGCCTCATCGTGCTGGAGCGCAACGGCGGCCCGGGGGCGGCCCGCACCGCCGGCTTCCAGGCGAGCGAGGCCCCCTTCGTCGCCTTCATCGACGCCGACGCGATCGCCGCACCCGACTGGGTGGCCCGGCTGCGCCCGCTCTTCGACGACCCCCTCGTGGGCGCCGTCGCCCCCCGGGTGCGCCCCGATTTGCAGGGCACGAGCACGATCGAGCTCTACGAGGAGACCCGCTCGGAGCTCGATATGGGCCCCGACCCCAGCCGAGTCGTATACGGCGTGCCGGTCGGCTGGCTGCCCAGCGCCTCGGTGATCGTGCGCCGCAGCGCCGTCACCGATCCGCCCTTCGAACCGGGGCTGCGCGTCGGCGAGGACGTCGACCTGTTCTGGCGCATGGACGAGGCCGGGTGGACGGTGCGGTACGCGCCCGATGTCGTGAACCACCACGAGGTGCGCACCTCGCTGAAGGATTTTATGGGGCGTCGGGCCGGCTACGGCGGATCCGCGGCCGATCTCGAGCGCCGGCATCCGAGGCGGCTGATCCCCGCCCGTCCCTCGCTGTCCGGACTCGCCGCGCTCGCCGCGCTCGCGCTCCGGAAGCCCTGGATCGCGGCGGGCATCGCCGCCTACGAGTTCGCGCGGCAGCGCAGGATCCTCGGCTCCGAGGTGCCGCTGTCGGTATCGGCCGAGATGACGGCGCGCTCGATGTGGTCCGACGCCTTCTGGCTGGGACACCTGCTGCGCCGGGACTGGTGGCCGGTGGGCCTGTTCGTGCTGCTGGCCACCCCGAAGTCGCGGCTCGCCCGCGGCGTCGCGGCCGCGATGCTCTGGGAGCCGGTGCGCGACCACGTGATCCGCCCCACCCGGCTCGACCCGGCCCGCAGCCTGGCGCTGCGCGCCATCGACGACGCCTCCTACGGCACCGGCGTGATCCGGAACGCGATCCGTAAGCGGGTGCTGAACGTCGTGATGCCCCGCGTCCGCATCCCCACCTGGCCGAAGAAGGCCGAGAAGTGACACCTGCAATCCCTGCAGCCCCTGCACCCTCCGACCCCGAAAGAAGCCGTCGCACGATGACCTCCCACCGCACCCGCACCCTCTCGCTCGTCTCGCTCACCGCGGTCGCCGGCCTGCTGCTGAGCGGCTGCGCGCCCGAGGGCGGCGGAGGCGCCGATACGGGCGAGCCGATCCGCATCGGCGCCGTGAGCTCGCTCACCGGCCCCGCGCCGTTCCCCGATGTGCCCGGCGCGGCTCAGGCGGTGTTCGACCGGGTGAACGCCGAGGGCGGCATCGGCGGCCGGATGATCGAGTACCTCTCGGAGGACGACGGCGCGGATCCGGCGAAGGCGGCCCAGGCGGCCAGGCGCCTGGTCGAGGAGGACGGCGTCGTCGCCCTCGTGGGCTCCGCGAGTCTCGTCGAGTGCAGCGCGAATGCCGCACTGTACGCCCAGCGCGATGTGGTCTCGGTGATGGGCACGGGCATCGAACCCTCGTGCTTCGAGTCGAGCAACATCGTGCCGGTGAACAACGGCACCATCCAGGGCTACGCGAGTCTGCTCTACTTCGCCTCCGACGAGCTCGGCGCCGAGCGGATCTGCCCGGTGATCCTCAAGAGCCCCGGCCTCACCGAGCCCTATCTCGAGCTCATCGAGCGCTGGCAGGAGGACACCGGAATCACCGCGGCGCTGGTCGACACCTCGGTGACGCTCGGCGACGATCCGACGCCGGCCATCCTCGCCGTGCGGGACGCCGGATGCGACGCCGTCATCTTCAACCCCACCGAGCCCGAGGCCGTCTCGTTCATGCGGGTCGTGCAGCAGCAGGGTCTGCTCGACAGCGCGGACTGGCTGGTGCTCGCCAATGTCTACACCGAGTCGGCCTTCGACGCGCTGCAGCAGCAGGGCACCCTCGGGCTCTACGCCAACTCCGAGTTCCTCCCCTTCCTGAGCGACGAGCCCGCACTCGACGGGTGGCGCACCGCGCTCGCCGGCGCGGATGTGCCGCTCACCTCCCTCTCCCAGGGCGGCTACGTCAGCGCCGAGATCCTCGTCGAGGTGCTGCGCGGGATCGAGGGCGAGATCACCCGGGAATCGGTGACCGCCGCGCTGCGAGGAGCGGGCGAGATCGCCCACCCGCTGATGGGCATGCCCTTCGTCTTCAGCGACGCGGCCGCGCACAATCCGAACCGGGCGAGCAAGATGGTGCAGGCGAATGAGGGCGGCTGGGAGACCGTCAGCGACTGGGTGCTGGTTCCGTAGCGAGGCCCCATGATCAGCAGACTGCGCAGCGGCCCGGCTCGGCGGGGCGGGCCGCGAAGGGGCAGCCACGACCATGCTTGACGGCATCGTCTCGGGCCTCGTCACCGGATCCGCCTACGCGATCCTGGCCGTCTGCGTGGTCGTGCTGTACCGGCTGGTCGGCGTGCTGAACTTCGGCCAGGCGGCGCTCGGCGCCCTGGGCGCCTACAGCTGCTACGCGCTGCTGGGCGAGGGGCTGCCGTTGCCGCTCGCGGTGCTTACGGGGCTTACCGTCGCCGGGATCGTGTCGGGGTTCACCGGGTGGGTGCTCGCGCGCTTCTTCGGCGATCCGACCGTCGCCGTGCGCGCGGTGGTGTCGATCGTGTTCCTGATCCTGCTGCTCACGGTCGGTTTCCGGCTCTTCGGCGATTCGCCCCGGGTGATGCCGAGCCTGCTGCCCGAGGTCTTCTTCGAGCTGGGGGGCGTGCGCATCTCGCTCACCACGGTGATCGCGCTGCTGCTGATCGTCGTGATCGCCGCCGGCCTCTCGCTGCTGTTCCGCTACACGCAGCTCGGTCTGCGGCTGCAGGCGATGTCGGAGCGCCCGATCACCGTGCAGCTGCTCGGGGTGAACTCGCGCCGGCTCGCGCTCGGGGCCTGGGCGGCGACCGGACTGCTCTCGACCCTGGCGCTGCTCCTGGTCGCGCCCACCCGCAATCCGACCTTCGAGACGATGTCGTTCCTGGTGGTGCCGGCGCTCGCCGCAGGCCTGCTCGGGGGATTCTCGAGCGTGTGGATCGCCGCGGCCGGAGGTCTCGCCATCGGCGCGATCGAGGGGGCCGGATCCCGGATCCCGGGTCTGTCCGACTACCGCGGGGCGATCCCGTTCGTCATCATCATCGTCGCGCTGATCTGGCTGCGCCGACGGGAGGTGTGGGATGCGGTTCGCTGATGCGAGACGGTTGAGCTGGGTGCTGTTCCTCGCCGCGGTCGTCGCCCTCGGAGCGCTGTTGCCCGTCTACTGGGTCTACCTGTTTTCGACGGTGGCCGTCGGCGCGATCATCGCCCGCAGCGTCGGCCTCGTCACGAATCAGCTCGGCATCATCACACTGTGCCAGATGTCCTTCGCCGCCATCGGCGGCTGGGCGGTGTCGTGGTGCGCGCTGATCTGGCCGAGCGCCCCCTTCCCGCTGTTGGTGCTCACCGGCGGAGCTCTGGCGGCCCCGGTGGGACTGCTGCTCGGGCTCGCCACAGTGCGGATCCGCGGGGTCGAGCTCGCGGTGGTGACGCTCGGCTTCGCCGCCGCTCTCGATCTCGTGCTCAGGCAGGGGAGTTTCCCCGGGGTGGGCCGGGGGATCCCGGTGCTGCCCGCGGCGCCGTTCGACGACTCGCGCTGGTTCTTCGCCCTCTGCTGGGCGATGCTGCTCGTGCTGCAGCTCGGCCTCGCGCTCGTCGGGCGCACGCGGCACGGGCTCGGCTGGGCGGCGGTGAAGGTGAGCGAGCGGGCGGCGGCGGCGCTGGGGGTGCGGGTCGGGTTCGCCAAGGCGAGCGCGCTGGCCATCGGGGCGCTGTTCGCCGGGATCGCCGGGGGGCTGCTGGCCGGGCAGTACGGGCTGCTGACCACGGCGGTCTTCACCCCGCTGGCCTCGATGGTGCACCTCGCCACCGCGGTGCTCTGCGGGGCAGGCCTCTTCGCCGGCGCCGTGCTCGCCGGCGCGCTCACGGTCTTCATGCCCGAGGTGCTCCGACGTGCCGGCCTGCCGCTCGATGCGGGCAACGCCCTGCTCGCCCTCGGGGCCTTCGACGCGCTGCGCCGCGGCAATGGCGGTCTGATGGATCAGCTCAACGCCCGGATCCAGGATCGCGCCTTCCGCGGGGCGCGCGTCGGCTGCGAGCTCTCACCGGGTATCGGGTCGGACTCTCGGCTGCCTGCGGTCGAGATGCCCGCGGTCGGGGCGTCCGGGTCGGGGGCCTCTGAGACCGCGGTGTCCGAGATCGCGGTGTCCGCCGAGACCGCAGCCCCCGCCGCCGCGCGCCTCGAGGTGCGGGGCCTCACGGTGGCCTTCGGGGCGCAGCGGGTGCTCGAGGAGGTCGATCTGGCGGTCGAGCGCGGTGAGGTGCACGCGCTCATCGGGCCGAACGGCGCCGGCAAGACGACGCTCGTCGACGCGGTCACGGGCTTCCTCCCGGGGCAGGCGGGAGAGCTGCGGCTCGACGGCGTGCGGATCGAGGCCGCCTCCGCACGGGAGCGCGCCCGGCTCGGCCTGCGGCGCACCTTCCAGCAGGTGCCGGCCGTCGAGGCGTTGAGCGTGAACGAGTACCTGCGGCTCGCCGCGGGCAGGGCGAGTACCACGGGCACCGCACGCGCGGATCGCCTCGCGGCGGTGCGCGAGTTCTTCGGTCTGCCGGACGGGTCCGTGCCGATCCGCCTGATGGACATCGGATCCCGCCGCATTCTCGAGATCGCGGCGGCGCTGGCCGCGTCGCCGTGCGTGCTGCTGCTCGATGAACCGGCCGCGGGCTTGGCAGAGGACGAGAGCCTCGCGCTGGCGGAGCGGGTGCGCCGCATTCCCACGGTCTTCGGCGCGGCGGTGCTGCTGATCGAGCACGATATGGACTTCGTGCGCGCGGCCTCGCCGCGCACGACCGTGCTCGACGACGGCCGGATCATCGGCCGTGGGCCGACCGCCGTGGTGCTCGAGGATCCGCGCGTCATCGCGGCGTATCTGGGCGAGGAGGTCGGGAATTGACGGAGGGGCTGGTCATCGAAGCGCTGACGCTGAAGCGCGGCGGGCTCACGATCTGCCGCGAGGTCTCCCTCGCCGTGCCGCCGGGCGAGATCACCGTGCTGCTCGGGGCGAACGGTGCGGGCAAGTCCACGCTGCTCGACGGGATCGCCGGAGTGATCCCCGCGGCCGGGGGCTCGATCTTGCTCGACGGCAGGCGCGTCGAGGGGCTGCCGATGCACCGCCGGGCCGGCCTCGGCCTCGCCTACGCCGAGCAGGGACGCAGCGTCTTCACGAGACTCACGGTCGCGCAGAACATCGAGGTCGTGAATCGCTCGCCGCAGGCGCTGGAACGGAGCTTCGAGCTGTTCCCGAGGCTCGCCGAGCGGCGCGAGGTGCGCGCGGGCCTGCTCTCCGGAGGTGAGCAGCAGATGCTCATCATCGCGCGGGCGCTCGCCGCCGCACCGAGAATCCTGCTGGTCGACGAGCTCTCGCTCGGCCTCGCGCCGCGAACGGTCCGCACGCTGATGGACGCCCTGGCGGGCCTCTCCGCCGCGGGCATCGGGATCCTGCTGGTCGAGCAGTTCGCCGAAATGGCGCTCGGCCTCGGCACCACCGCCCACATCATGCAGCGCGGCCGCATCGTGCGCTCGGAGCCGTGCGCGGCGCTGCTGCGGGATCGGGGGTCGCTCACCTCCTCCTATTTGCTCCACGGCGGGGCGGCGTCGCCAGTGGCAGAATGAGGCGGTGACCGATCTCGCCGAACTCTTCGCACAGTTGACGCGCGAACCCGATCTCGACGCCCCCGAACTGCAGGCGCACGACGCGACCGACCGCTTACTGCTGCAGACGGCTGCCGCCGACGGTCACCGGGGTGAACCGGACACGGCTGAACCGGGCTCCGCCGAACCCGGCACCGGCGGCCTCGTCGTCATCGGTGATCGGCACGGGGCGCTCACCCTCGGCGCCATCGCCGGGCTCAGCGCGCGCGGGGTGCGGGTGTTCCAGGATCCGCTGCTGGGGGAGCGGGCGCTCGCCGCTAACGCCGCCCGCCTCGGGCTCGCCACCGAGTACGCGAACCATCAGCTCGACGCCTCGCTGCTCACGGGTGCCCGCCTCGTGCTGCTGCAGCTGCCGCGCTCGCTCGCCGAACTCGACGAGATCGCGCAGGCAGTGGCCCGCTGGGCCGATCCGGCGGTCACCCTGCTCGCCGGCGGCCGCGTGAAGCATATGACCCGCGCGATGAACGAGGTGCTCGCCCGCAGCTTCGGCGAGGTCTCCGCGGGTCTCGCCGAGCGCAAGTCCCGGGTGCTCACCGCCCGCTCCCCGCTGGCGTCCCGGGGGCTCGGCGATCCGCGCTTCCCTGTCTGGGGCCGGGATCCCGATCTCCCCTTCGCCGTGGCCGCCTTCGGCGCGACCTTCGGCGGTGCCGCCCTCGACCACGGCAGCAGGTTGCTGCTGCGCGGTCTCGCCGATGCGGGCTGGCCCGCGGCGGATCGCATCGTCGACCTCGGCTGCGGAGGCGGCGTGCTCGCCGTCTCGGCCGCCCTCGCGCGACCATCCGCGCGCGTCATCGCGAGCGACCAGTCGGCCGCCGCCGTGGCGGCGACGCGCCTCACCGCCGAGGCGGCGGGAGTGGTGGACCGGGTCGAGGTGCACCGTGCCGATGCCACCGAGGCCGTGCCCGAGGGCTGGGCCGACCTCATCCTGCTCAACCCGCCCTTCCACACGGGCGCGACCGTGCACGCCGGGGTCGCCCACCGGCTGATCCGTTCCTGCGCCCGAGCGCTCGCCCCTGGCGGCGAGCTGCGGCTCGTCTTCAACTCGCATCTCGGGTACCGGCCCCTGATCGAGCGCGTGATCGGCCCGAGCCGTCAGATCGCCCGAGACCGCACCTTCACGGTGCTCGCCGCGGTACGCAGTTCAGAGAGAGATTCGGCCAGGAATATAACAAAAAGGTAACGTGCCCCGCTATGCTGTGAGTCACCGTGCGACGCCGCACGGGTGAGGAGGCTCCGGGATGGCGCTTGGCGGACTCGTGCGGAAGCGCCGCGTGCTGCGCGCAGGCCTCCTGTCCTGGGCCCTGACCTCGATGCTGCTCGTCGCCTTCGCCATCGACCCCTACGCCGCCGCGGCGAGCCCGCTGCAGTTCCACGGAGCCCTGCAACGGGACGGCGACTTCGGCGTCGTCGCGCACCGCGGAGCCGCCGTGCTCGCACCCGAGAACACGCTCGCGGCCTTCCGCCTCGCCATCGAGGAAGGCGTCGACTTCATCGAGGCCGATATCCAGCTCACCGCCGACGGTGTGCCGGTGCTCATGCACGACGCCGAGGTCGATCGGACGACCAACGGCAGCGGCGCACTGGCCGCGCTCACGATGGAGCAGGTGCGGGCGCTCGACGCGGGGATCCGCTTCTCCCCGGACTACGCCGGCGAGCCGGTGCCCACCCTCGAGGAGTTCCTCACGCTTCTGGGACCCGCGCCTACCCGCGCCTTCATCGAGCTCAAGGGCGTCTGGGTGCCGGAGCGCATCGTGGCGGTGATCGAGATGCTGCGCGCGCAGCAGCTCGCCGGCCGGGTGGTGCTCGCCTCCTTCGAACTGCCGGTGCTCGAGACGGTGCGGCAGGCGGCGCCGGAGTATGCGACGATTCTGCTGACGCGCGAGCTGAGCGAGCAGGTGCTGGGCACGGCGCTGACGCTGCGCGTCTCGGCGGTCTGCGCGCGCGAGACGCTGTTCGCCGAGGCGCCCGAGTTCCTCTCGACCATCCAGGCCGCCGGCATCGGCGCGATCGCCTACACGCTGAACACCCCCGAGCAGTGGGATCTCGCGGTGGAGCTCGGCATCGATTTCTTCGTGACGGATGACACCGCGGCCCTCGCGGCCTGGCGGGACGCCGGCGCCGCCTGAGAGACTGGGGGATGGATCGCGCCGATCCCCCATCTCCCCAAGCCGCATCGAAGGAGCCCCGCAATGACTCAGCCCGCCGCCACCACCGCGATGCCGCTCACCTTCGCGCCGCTCGCATTCGGCGGCAATGTCTTCGGCTGGACCGCCGACCGCGACGGCTCCTTCGAGGTGCTCGACGCCTTCCTCGCGGGTGGTGGTGACTTCATCGACACCGCCGACGGCTACGCGCACTGGGTGCCTGGCAACACCGGCGGTGAGAGCGAGCGCATCATCGGCGAGTGGCTCGCCTCGCGCGGCACCCGGGACCGCGTGGTCCTCGCCACCAAGGTCGCCACCCACCCCGAGTTCCGGGGGCTTCGCCCCGCGAACGTGCGAGCCGCCGCCGAGGCCTCGCTCGCCCGTCTCGGCACCGATCGCATCGATCTCTACTACGCGCACCGCGACGATCCCGAGACCCCGCTGGAGGAGGTCGTCGCCGTGTTCTCGGAACTCGTCGACGCCGGCAAGATCCGCGCCATCGGCCTTTCGAACTACACGGCGGAGCGCACCGCCGAGTGGTTGCGGATCGCGCGGGCCACCGGCGCTCACGCGCCGATCGCGCTGCAACCGCACTACAACCTCGTCGAGCGCGACTTCGAGACGAACGGGCTGCGCGAGATCGCGGAGAGCGCCGGGCTCGCGGTCTTCCCCTACTACTCGCTGGCCAAGGGCTTCCTCGCCGGCAAGTACCGCGCCGCTAGCGATGCCAGCGGGCCGGAGGCGAGCGTGCGCGCGGAGGGCGCGGCCGCGTATCTGGACGATCGGGGTCGCGCGGTGCTCGCCGCGCTCGACGCGGTGGCCGCCGACCGCGGCGTCGAGGTGGCGACGGTGGCGCTCGCCTGGCTGCGGCAGCAGCCGACCGTCGCCGCCCCCATCGCGAGCGCCCGCAACACGGCGCAGCTGCCGGCGCTGCTCGCCGCGCTGACGCTGGAGCTCACGCACGACGAACTGGAGGCGCTCACCGCGGCATCGTCCGGAGCCTGAGCCCCGGCCCTCGCGCGTCAGCCGGTCTGCGTCTCCGCCCGCAGCTCGGCGACGGCTCGCCGCAGTTCCAGCACCCCGGGATGATCGTCGCCGGTCCGCGTGCACAGATCGATGGCGCACGGCTCGATGTCGTGAATCGGGACGAAGGCGACTTCCACCCCTGAGTGGTGATCGGCGATCGAGGCGGCCGTGATCGCCGTCGCGAGGCCCGCGGCGACGGTCTGCAGCTGCTCCTCCATGGTGTGCACCAGAGGCCCCCCAGCGCACCCGCTTGCCGCCCGGACGGGGATCCACCGCCCAGTAGGCGATCCACTCCGGCGCCGCGCGATCCGTCGACACGTGCAGATCGTCGTCGAGCTCCTCGATCGCGATGCTCTCGCGGCCTGCGAGCCGGTGTCCGCGGTGCACCATGACCACGCGCGGCTCCACGGCGATGCGCTCCAGCGTCAGCCCGTCCACCAGCGGCATGCCGAGCTGCTGCTCCAGCCGGCGGATCTGCTGGCTCAGTGCCGGCGCCGTCACGAAGAGGCGCGCGGCCGCGCGACCGAAGTGCGCCTCCTCGATCACGGTCACGAAGGCGTGCAGCGCCCGGATTCCCGGATCCAGTCGCACCGCGTCCTCGTACACGCGCCCTCCTTCGTCGCAGGTGATCGTTCCAGCCTAGGTCGGCTCCCGCCGCCCCGCATCCTCGCTGCGTGAACAAATCCGTGCGCTCGCCCACGCCTTCCGACATGTACATCTAGGCTGCTCCCGGCCCAGACTACCCAGTGCCGAAGAAACGGACTCGAGGAGGAGTGCAATGGCAGACAGACTGGCAATCGTGACCGGGGCGAGCGGCGGGCTCGGCCCCGCGATCGCGCGGCGGATCGCGGAGGACTTCGACACGGTGCTCATCACCGATGTGCAGGAGGAACGCCTCGAGGCGCTCGCGGCCGAGATCGAGGGCACGGGCGGCGCGCGCGTGCTCGCGCTGCGCTGCGACGTGTCCGACCCCGCGGAAGTGGCCGCCGTCTACGAGGCCGCGGCCCGGGAGGGATCGATCGCGGGCCTCGTGAACGCCGCCGGCATCGGCATCTACACGCCGCTCACCGAGATCACCCCCGAGCACTGGGATCGCATGTTCGCGATCAACACGCGCGGCACGTTCCTCATGTCGCAGGAGTTCGTGAGGCGCGCCGAGCCGCCGGCGGCGATCGTGAACATCTCCTCGGTCGGCGCTCGGGCGGGCAACGACATGCTCGCCCACTACGGCGCGTCGAAGGCCGCGGTGATCGAGTTCAGCCACAGCGTGGCCCGCGCGTGCGCGCGCTCCGGGATCCGCTCGAACACCGTGATGCCCGGCATCATCTTCACCGACATGTGGCGCGGCACGATCGCCTACTTGCAGGAGCAGGACCCGGAGATGGCGAAGCTCCCCGTCGAGACCGTCTTCGCCGGAATCGTCGACCAGGCCATCCCGATGGGCCGGGCGCAGGAGCCCGAGGACATCGCCGAGGCCGTCGCCTTCTTCCTGAGCGATCGCGCGAAGAACATCACCGGCCAGACTCTCGCGGTCGACGGCGGGATCGTGCTCACCTGAGCCCGCTCGCACGAACGCGACGCAGATCCCGAACCGAATCGAACGAAAGCAGCACGCCATGGCACTGCCCATCAAGTACCTCATCATCGGCGCCGGCCCCAGCGGGCTGATCGCCGCCCGCGCCTTCAAGCGCTACGGCATCGACGTCGACATCGTCGAGCGCCACACCGGCCTCGGCGGTCTCTGGGACATCGACAACCCCGGATCGCCGATGTACGAGACCTGCAGCATGATCTCCTCGCGCGTCGCCGGAGGCTTCGTCGGCTTCCCGATGTCCGACGAGCTGGCGATGTATCCGAAGTGGCACGAGCTGTACCGCTACATCCGGGACTTCGCCCGCGAGTTCCGCCTCGACGAGCTCTGCGAGTTCGGCGTCGCCGTCGAGCGCGCGGAACCCGTCGAGACGGAGGAGGGCGTCTTCTGGCGCGTGCGGCTGTCGAACGGCGAGACCCGCGACTACCGCGGCGTCTACTCGGCGATCGGCACGCAGTGGCTGCCGCAGCTGCCCGAGATCGAGGGGCTCGACGGCTTCACGGGCCGCGCGATCCACGCGCGCGAGTACCGCTCGCCCGACGAGTTCCGAGGCAGGCGCGTGCTCGTCGTCGGTGCGGGCAACAGCGGCGTCGACATCGCCTCCGACGCCGCCTTCCACGCCGACGCGGCCTTCCTCTCCACCCGACGCCCCTACTACTTCTTCCCGAAGCAGATCTTCGGCGTGGCACTTCCCGACCTCCTCGACGGGCGCGCGCAGATCGAGCCGCGGCCGTGGATGGAGGGGCTGCGGCCCGAGGACTTCATGGACGTGATCCTGTCGACCGTCGGCGATCTCTCGGCGCTGGGCCTGCCGAAGCCGGAGGGCCCGATCGGCGAGACGCACCCGATCGTGAGCAACACGATCCTGCACGCGCTCTCGCACGGCCTGCTGAAGCGTCACCCCGACATCGCGCGCATCGACGGCGGCACGGTGCAGTTCGCCGACGGCTCGAGCGAGGAGGTCGACACGATCGTCTTCGCCACGGGCTATCAGGTGCACTACGACTTCCTGCCCGAGGGGCTCGTCGAGTACCGCCGCGGCCACCCGAGGCTGCACCTCGAGACCTTCTTCCCCGGAGTCCCGAACGTCTACAGCGGCGGCACCATCCACGCGGCGATCGGCGCGGGGTGGACGGTCTACGACATCTTCGCCAACTTCGCGGCCGCCGACGCGCACGCGACGCTGACCGGGGAGAACGCCGAGAACATGCGGCGCTTCCGAGAGGAGTACGACCCCGATATGAAGGCGGGCTTCCCCTTCGTCGATACGCCCCGTAACGAGAACCAGTACGACGCGGGCATGCTGATGGTCACCATCCCGCAGACCGCGCGCGAGGAGTTCGGGATCTAGCTGCCGGCCGGCTTCGACGACGCGGACTTCTACGCCTCGCTGCCGCGGCGGAGCCGGGAGGCGGCTGCGGCGTAGCCGGGCCCGCCCATCCCTCTGCATCCGGTCGCGGGATCCATCGCAGACCGGGCTGGTCACGACCGGATTCCGCGACCGTGGTTGTTCCTCTCTTTCTGTACAGAGCGACGTGAAGACGAGCTGTGGCAGATTCTCATGGACCTCGGCGTTCACGACCGATATGGGCCGGGCGATCTGGTGTCCATGGAGCTGCCGTCGCCCGTGGCTTGCTCGAGTGCCGCACACTTGTCGGCTTTCGTCTGGTCGATCAGGCAGCGGTTGACGATCTCTTCGCATTCCTGTATACAGATATACATGCATCTGAGGCAGGCTCGGTGCGGGAGTGTATGAGGAGGTACGTA
Source organism: Leucobacter sp. (assembly GCA_048516985.1). GTDB lineage: Bacteria > Actinomycetota > Actinomycetes > Actinomycetales > Microbacteriaceae > Leucobacter. The sequence continues at coordinate 732,772 of CP183188.1, forward strand.
ATGGTTCGATCGAGAATGCGCGTGCGAAGTGGCGCGTTGTTCGCAGGGATGACTGCGACTCTGATGGTCATGGGTATGGTCGGCTGTGCTTCCTCGTCCGAGCAGTCGGACGGCGATGTGAGCGGCTCGGAACCGAGCGGAGAGGTCGTCTTCGTCAGCAACGGCGGCGCGCTGCAAGATGCTCAGAACACCGCCTACCTCGTCCCGTTCATGGAGCAGTACCCTGGCGTGGAGGTGGTGCAGGACACCGGTTCGACCGACTACGCGAAGTTCACCGCTCAGGTCGAATCGGGCAACGTGGACTGGGACCTCGCCGACATCGGCAGCGATTTCGGGGGGCAGGACCCCGCGGCCTACTTCGAGCCCTTCGACTGCGCGGTCGTCGAGTGCCCGGAGAGCGACGGTCCTGTGTACCGCTTGCCCACGCATGCGTACGCTTCCGTACTCGGGTACAATGAGCAGACACTCTCGCAGGCGCCGACCAGCTGGGCCGACTTCTTCGACACCCAGAAGTTCCCCGGCAAGCGGGCGCTGTTCCAGGTCGCGGCTTCCACCGGCATTTTCGAGGCCGCTCTGCTCGCGGACGGAGTCGCGCCGGAGGACCTCTACCCCCTCGATTACGAGCGCGCACTGGCCAAGTACGACACCATCAAGGACGATATCATCTGGGCCACCAGCCCGACCGATACGGTCAGACTTGTCGCCGACGGCGAAGCCGTCATGGGCAATGTGTTCTCCAGCCAGGCATTCGCGATGTCGCAGAACGGCACACCGGTCGAGGTGGTCTGGGAGGGCATGGGCAGGGGACTCGACTACCTCGTCATTCCGAAGGGTGCGCAGAACGTGGCGAACGCGAATCTCCTCGCCGGCTTCATCACGAGTGCGGAGAACAACGGGCGCCTGTCCGAGATCTACCCGGTAGGTCCCGGCAATCCGAACGCGGTGGTCGACGAGAACGCCGAGACCTATCCCTTCCTGCCGCTGGCCGATCGTGCGAAGGTGAGCTACACCTTCGACGGGGATTGGTACAGCGAGAACCAGCAGCAGATCGTGGACGCGTTCCAGGCATGGCTGCAGCGGTAACTCGGAACATCGCCGCCCCGGGGGACCGTCGTGCAACGGCCCCTCGGGGGGTGCGCAGCTGGTGGGGTCTGCTGGCGCTCCCAGGCGGCGTCGCGCTGATCTTCTTCTTCGTGCTGCCGCTCGGAGAGATCCTCGTGCGGTCCCTCGTCGACCCGTCGCCGGGGAACTACCTCACCGTGATCACCTCTTCCGTGGTGAGGGCCTCGTTCCTGACCACTCTTCTGGTCTCTCTGGCGACCGTCGTGTTCTGCGTCCTCCTCGGCTACCCCTACGCGTACGTCATGGCCCGCTCCGGTCCGACGATCGCGGGGATCCTCGGGTTCTGCGTGCTCGTGCCCTTCTGGCTCAGCATTCTGGTCCGCACCTACGCGTGGACGGTGTGGCTGCAGAACACGGGGATCATCAACTCCTTCCTCATCGACACGGGTCTCCTGAGTGAGCCCGTTCAGTTGATGAGAAACAGTCTCGGCACGGTGATCGGCATGACGCACGTTCTCCTGCCCTTCATGGTGTTCTCCATGTACGCGAGCATGCGACGCATCGACCTGGGTCTCGAGCGAGCCTCGCGGGCGCTCGGCGCCGGGCCGATCCGCACGTTCTCGCGAGTGTATCTGCCGCTCAGCCTGCCGGGAGTGTACTCCGGTTGCCTCATTGTGTTCGTGACCTCGCTGGGCTTCTATCTGACCCCGGCGATCCTCGGCGACGCGTCCAAGCCTCTGGTCGGGCAGCTGATCGTCGAACAGGTGAATCAGGCATTGAACTTCGGAATGGGAAGCGCGATCGGCATCGCGCTGCTGCTGGTGACGCTGCTGCTCCTCGCCCTCGGGATGCGTTTCGCCAGATTCGAGGACATCGTCGGATTGCGAGGCGAGCGATGAAGACTCCTCGCTGGGTGACCGTCCTCGCATTCGTCGTCGCCGGGTTCATGGTGCTGCCGACTCTGGTGGTGATCCCGCTCTCCTTCACCACCCGGACGGTGCTGAGCTGGCCTCCGGTCGGCTTCGATCTCCGCTGGTACGAGGAGATCCTGACCGACCGTGCCTGGCAGTCGGCGTTGGTCACGAGCCTGCAGACCGGCGTGCTCACCGCGGTCTGCGCCACCGTCCTGGGCACCGGCATCGCCCTCTCCCTCTCCCGAGGAAAGTACGCTGGGCGGCGATTCCTCACTCTGACCGTCCTGGCGCCAATGATCGTACCCACGGTGATCCTGGCGATCGGCGCATTCTTCGTGTTTTCGAGCTGGGGCTTCAGAGGGAGCGTGGTCGCGCTCGCAGCGGCGCACACCGTCATCGCACTGCCGCTCGTCATCGTGTCGGTGCTGAACAGCCTGAGCCAGTTCGATCGAACACTCGAACTCGCGGGTTACAGCATGGGTGCGCACCCGTTGCGTGTGTTCATGACCGTGACGTTGCCGAACCTGCTTCCCGGGGTGCTCGCAGGGGCAATGTTCGCCTTCATCATCTCCTGGGACGAGGTGGTCATCTCCCTCTTCCTGAGCAGTCCGCGCGTGCGGACGCTCCCGGTGCTGATTTTCAGCCAGATCTCGAGCGGTGTCGAGCCCTCGGTCGCCGCCGCAGCCACCCTTCTGATGGTGGTCACCCTGATCCTCCTCCTGGGCAGCCGCCTTGGCGGCATGCTGGGCCGAAAGAGAAAGCGACTCCATGCACACTCCTGATCCTTCGTACTATCTGAAGCTCAGCGGGCTGTCGAAGCGCTACGGCGATGCGGTCGCGCTCGACGGTATCGACCTGAATGTCGCACGCGGTGAGTTCGTGACGCTGCTCGGTGGATCCGGCTCGGGCAAGACCACCACCCTCAACTGCATCGCCGGCTTCGTCGCTCCCACCGGTGGAACGATCGAGCTCGACGGAGCGGAGATCAACCGTCTCCCGGCGCACAAGCGCAACATCGGCGTGGTCTTTCAGAACTACGCGCTCTTTCCCCACCTCTCCGTCTTCGACAATGTGGCCTATCCCTTGAAGGCCAGGCGGGTCCCGCGGGCGAGAATACGGGAGATGGTGGCTGAGGCGCTCGCGACGGTCCGGCTGCAGGGATTCGACGGTCGGTTCCCTTCCGAGCTGTCGGGTGGCCAGCAGCAACGCGTGGCCATGGCGCGCGCGATCGTCTACCGGCCCAGCCTGCTGCTGCTCGATGAACCCCTGGGCGCTCTCGACAAGAATCTCCGAGAGCAGCTGCAACTCGAGATCATGCGTTTGCATCGGGAGCTCGGCATGACGGTGATCGCGGTCACCCACGACCAGGAGGAGGCCCTCATGATGAGCGACCGCATCGCCGTCTACCGCGACGGACGCATCGTGCAGCTCGGCACGGCCGCCGAGCTCTACAACGCGCCCGCGAGCCGGTTCGTGGCGGAGTTCGTGGGCGAGTCGAATGTGTTCGCCGGGAGCGCCGCGCGCGATGGCGGAGGCCTGAGGTTCGAAGCGCCGGGCCTCGGCCGCTTCCCGGTCGCCCCTCGGGCGGGGTTCTCGGGAGACGGCCCCGCCGTGCTGGTGGTGCGTCCGGAATCGATGTCGATTCTGACTGCCGAGGCCGCGGCGCCCGAGGGCGCGGCCTCGATTCGAGCGGTCGTGATCGATTCGGTCTACGTTGGATCCTCGCGAAAGTACATCGTGCGCACCGGCGACGGCGAGGAGCGCCAGGTGCGGACCGGCCCTTCGGATCACGTCTTCGCGGCGGGAGAGACGGTTGCCATCGCCTGGATGCCCGACCACGGGATCCTGCTGGGCGAAGGGGAGGGGGAGGCATGATGCCGCGAACCGTGCTCATCACCGGTGCCGCGGGCGGCATAGGGGCTGCTGCGGCGCGTCGCGTCGCAGCAGAGGGCGGACGAGTCCTGCTCGCCGATCTCCGTGCCCCCGATTCGGAGACGATCCTCGGCGCCGATGCATCGCGCGGGGAGTCCTTCGCACTCGATGTCACCGATGCGGAGGCCGTGGACTCGTTGATCCGCGAGTGCGATGAGCGCCATGGCGGCCTCGATGGCGTAGTGCTCAGCCACGGGGTCGGAGGGAGGATCGCCCCGCTCACGGAGTGGGAGGACGCCGAAATCGCCTCGGTCCTGAGCGTCAATCTGCTCGGTTGCGTCAACGTGATGAGATCCGCGCTGCGCACCATGCTCACTCGAGGGGACCCCGGGCGGATCGTCGCGGTGGCGTCTGCGGCGGCGAAGGAGGGGAATCCCGGCAGCGCGATCTACAGCGCCTCCAAGGCGGGGCTCGTCGGTCTCGTGAAATCGGTTGCCCGCGAGGTCGCCGAGCGCGGGATCCTCGTCAACGCGGTGACCCCCGGATCGACGGACACTCCGATGCTCAAGCAAGGGCCGGGGATCATCGACTATGTGGTCTCGCGCACCCCCATGCAGCGGCTTGCGCGGGCCGATGAGGTCGCTGCGGCGATCGCCTGGCTGCTGTCCTCCGAGTGCAGTTTCACGACGGGGAGCTGTCTGGACGTCTCCGGCGGCAGATCCGCCTACTAGGCAGGGCAGAGGATACAGAATGAGTGATGGAAGGAAGAACGATATGGGGACGACGGTGAGAATCGACGGCCAGGGTGCCATCGTGACCGGTGGCGCCCGGGGGATCGGCCGAGCGTACACTGAGCGCCTGCGGGAGATGGGAGCGAACGTTGCCGTTCTCGACCAGAGCTTCGAAGACGAGTCCGTCTTCGCGACGGCAGCCGTCGAGGGTGTGGGAGCGCGCCTGGGGATCGTGGCGGACCTGACCGACGAGGAGGCGGCGCGCACGGCGTTCGCCGAGGCGCGGGAACGCCTCGGCCGCGTGGATGTCCTCGTTTGCAACGCCGGTGGGGGCACCGGGGCGATGTGGGAGAACAGCCCGCTGGACATGGACGTCGATGCCTTGCAGAGGGCGTACGAGGTGAACCTGCTGACGACCGCGCTCTCCTGTCGCGAAGTCGCACCCGCCATGGTGAACGCCGGGCGCGGGAAGATCCTCACGGTTTCCTCGACCTCGGCACTGCGGGCGCGTTCCGACGGCGGCTACTCGCACTATGCGAGCGCCAAGGCCGCCGTGATCGCCTATACCCGCTCGCTCGCCCGTGAGGTCGCTCCGGCAGGGGTCACGGCGAATGTCATCGTGCCCGGCGCCATCGGGACGGAGCGACTGCTGCCCAAGATGAACGCGATGGGAATGGATGCGGTGCTGAGGGACATCCCACTCGGTAGATTGGGAACACCTGAGGACTGTGCGAACGTTTTGGAATTCCTGGCAGGACCGCTTTCGGATTACATCACGGGTACGGTTATACGTGTCGACGGAGGGATGATGATATGACAGGCACTGCCGTGGAAGTGCCGGTGCTCGCCATTCCGGGGCCGAACGTCGGTGAGTCGTCTTCGGCGCATGCCGCACGCGTGATCCGCGAGGCCATTCTCAGCGGCGGCTTGGCACCCGGCTCCCTGATACCGCAGGGCACGCTCGCCGAGCAGATGGGAATCAGTCGTATCCCCGTTCGGGATGCATTGCGTCAGCTCGAGTCGGAGGGGCTGGTGCAGATCCCGACGAATCGCGCTGCCCGAGTCGCCGTCGTCGGGATCGAAGAACTCCGGGAGCTGTACGATCTGCGCGAGATGATCGAGCCCTACGCGATCGCCCGCAGCGTTCCTCTGCTGAGTCGCTCGGTGCTCGATCGGATCGCGACGCTGGCCGAGATGTTCGACGCGCGCATCGATTCGGAGGAGGAGGTTCTCCGCATCGACAAGGAGTTCCATGCCCTCTCGATGTCAGCGGTGCCCTCCGTGCGCGTCAAGCGTCTGGTGCAGGAGCTCATGAATGCGACGCAGCAGTACCGCCGAGCGCACTGGGCGGCGAACAAGGGGCACGAGTATCCTGCGATCTCGCACGATCATCACGAGCTCGTGAAAGCACTGCGCGCCAGAGATGCCGAAGGCGCGGCAGAGATCGCGAAGCGGCACCTGCGTCGCACCCGTGATCTCCTCGAGGAGCGCCTGGGCCAATAGCACCCAGCGCGCGAGCGTTCGGCACGGTCACCGCTGCACCTTCCTCGGCTTTGGGGAGCGGTCTGACGCTACAACAGGACCATGGGCGCTGCATCGCCCATAAATGTATACGAGTATAAGGAAATTATTATGCACTCATCTCGGCACGGAGGCCATGTGGTCGCAGAAGTGCTTGCGGCACACGGGATCACTCAGGTGTTCGGCCAGGACTCGCCGGAGTGGCTGTTCGCCGTCCTCGACCATGAAGTGTTCACCGTCACCATCACCCGAGACGAGCGATCAGCCGGTTTCGCCGCCGATGCTGCGGCCCGCCTGACCGGCGTGCCCGCGGTCGCCTGCGGAATTCACGGCCCTGGCTTCGCGAATCTGCTGACCGCCCTCTTCGAAGCACGGGAGTCCGGTTCTCCCGTGGTCGCGCTCGTCAGCGGTATCGAAGCCGCGACCAAGGGACGCGGCATGTTCCAGGAACTCGACCAAGTGGCAGTCGCCGCTCCCATCGTCAAGCATGCGGAGCGGGTGGAACGCCCCGAGCGCATCGCGGAGACGTTGCGGCGAGCGATCTCCATCGCCACCTCGGGGCGCCCCGGACCCGTCCTCGTGGAACTGCCGAATGACGTCATGGGCGCGCCCCAGCCGCTCGAACCGGATCCGGCGGGCACGGCGGCGGATCCGGTGGAGCCCGGAGCCTCGCCCCGCGTCTTCGCCCTGGCAGACGATCTGCGGGACATACTCGGCTCTGCGCTGCGCCCGGTTCTCCTGCTGGGCGGCGGCGCACGGCACGTGTCGCACGGGACCGCGACTCGTCTGGCCGAGGCGCTCGGTGCGGCGGTATGCGTCACCGCGATGGGACGAGGCGCCTTCCCCGAGATGCATCCGCTCTATGCTGGAGTGGCCGGCTTCATGACCGACCGCTCCGATGGCAGCGGTGCCGTGGCCAACGCCCAGCTGCGCGAAGCGGATCTGGTGCTGGTCGTCGGTTCTGCGCTCGACGGCGTCACCACCGATGGCGGAAGGCTCCCGGGCTCCGAAGCTCGGATAGTGCGCGTCGATCGAGTGCACCGTGCAGTGAGCGTATCGAACGACTGCGAGATCCATGTTCTCGCCGATGCCGGGGACTTCTTCGAGGCTGCGGTCGCCGGCCTGGCGCGTGATGCCGCCGAAGGGCTCCACGCCAGGCGGGGAGAGATCGCTGCGGCGTGGGCCGGGGTGGAGACGGCGCAACGGGAACGCGCCTGGGCGCCTGTCGATGTCATCATGCCCTCGCGACTCATGGGCGAACTGCAGGCACTCCTGCGACCCGATGACATCGTGGTATGCGATGCCGCCTACAGCAGCGTGTGGGCGCTCAGCTACCTGCGACAGGGCGCGCATTTCGAGGACGCCGTTGCCGGTCGAGGCGCGGGCACACTGGGGTACGGGCTTCCGGCAGCGATCGGTGCGGCGCGCGCCTTCGCCGGGCGGCGTGTGGTCGCCCTGGTCGGCGATGGCGGCTTCGGCTTCGGATGGGGCGAACTCGAGACTGTTGCGCGCCTCGGAGTCGATGTCACCTGCATCGTGCTCAACAACTCCGAATTCTCGTATCAGCGGCTCTGGCACGACCTGAACGGTACCGCGGCGCGCGGCCTCGACTTCGCGCCGGTGCGGCATGATCGGCTCGCAGAAGGGGTCGGGATCCGGGGGATCCGGGTGGCCGAGCCCGACCAGCTGGGTGCGGCGCTCGCGCGTGCACTGGAGCCCGGTGCCTGCCTCGTCGATGTCGTCATCGACCCGAACGAGCTTCCCCCTTTCCGAAAGGAGCGGCACATTGGAAAGTAACCCAGGAGAGATGACGCGGATGATGGACATCGCGGAGATGACTAGCGCCCGGATGACGACCGACGGGCTCGCCGTGACGGCGATCGAGGGCGTGCAGGTGGTCGAGCTCGTCGCAGAGTATGGCACGCCGCTCTGGGTGGTGTCCAAGAACCAGATGCGGGACAACTTCGCGGAGCTCGAGGCCGCCGCCGAAGTGCTGCGCCCCTTCGAGATCGCCTATTCCATCAAGGCCAACAATAATCGCAGCGTGCTGGACACGATGCGGTCTTGCGGGGCGCTCGTCGATTGCTCGTCCGAGTGGGAGCTGCGCATCGCGCTCGCCGCCGGGGTGCCGGGCGGTGCGATCATTCTGAACGGCAACGGCAAATCGGAGTCCTACCTCGCGACCGCCGTCGCTGCAGGCGTGCGCCAGATCAACGTCGACTCCCTGCAGGAGGTGCGGCGCCTGGAGCGGCTGGCCCGGACGGCGGATCGAACCGTCGACTGCGTGGTGCGGGTGAAGCTCACCTATCGGGATCTGCTCGCCCGCGATCCCTCGTACGAACGCACGCTGCGTGTGGCCGAGGCGAAATTCGGCAGCAGCATCGCGAACGGCGATGCGGATCGCGTCATCGATGCCATCATTCAGAGCGAGGCGCTGAACTTCCGCGGGCTCTCGCACCACGCGGGCTTCGCCGGATACCGGGCGAACTACACGCCGGAGAATCAGCTGCTCCATGTGCGCGAGTGCGCGCGCGAAATGGCCGCCTACGGGTCCGCGCTTCTCTCGCGGGGAACACCGGTGGAACGCCTGGACGTGGGCGGCGGCCTCCGATCGGGGCGTCATGTGGTCCTGTCCACTCCCGGCGATGGAGCCGACGTGGCGCTTCACCCGCTCCCCGCGGCCACCGACTACACCGAGGCCATCGCCGCCGGTATCACCGCCGGCTGGTCGGGTGGAGAGCGTCCGCTGGTGCAGTTCGAGACCGGCGGCTTCCAGGTGGCGAACGCCGTATGTCTGCTGACGAGCGTTCAAGACGTGAAGGAGTCGGAGTTCCCAGCGCCCCGCCGCTTCGTGACAGTGGACTCGGCCATGACGATGTTCACCTCTCGAGGCTCCTCACGGGTGGGGTACCCTGTCGCCGTGGCAGGGGATCGCGCGGACGAGTGCTACGACCAGACGGCAGTCGAGGTCGTCGGCCCCACCTGCGCCTACGACTCGATCGCCGAAGACATCCTTCTGCCGCCGGTCGCGCCCGGCGACGTACTCGTTCTGATGAACCAGGGCGCCTATGCCGAGGTGACGTCGACCCAGTTCAACGCCTTCCCCCGACCTGCAGTGGTCGTAGTGGAGGGAGATCGCAGTCGTCTGGTGCGCCGTCGCGAGACGCTCGACGACATCGTCTCACGCGAGGTCGAAGGGTGACGGGGGAGCTCGGTGTCGCCGCAGAGGTGCGATCCCGGTTGGAGGAGGGAGAATCGGCCGTCACCGAGTTCCTCTCCGAATCGCTTCGCATCCCCAGCGTGACCGGCGATGAGGGTGCATACGCGGAATTCCTCGAGAGGTGGGCGCGCACCCGCGGATGGCAGGTCGAACGGCTGCGCCTGGACGACCCGGAACTCGCAGGGCTCGCCGGCCTCGAGAACGAGGAGAACCCGAAGGGACGCTGGAACCTGCTGCTACGGCCGTGGCCGCGTTCCGCCCGCCCGCTGCTCGTCGTGAACGGGCATCTCGACGTGGTCCCGCCGGGCGAGCCCGAGAGCTGGACCGGTGGTGCTTTCGACGGCCGAACGGAGGACGGTTGGGTGCACGGCCGGGGCGCGGTGGACACCAAGGGGCCGATCGCCGCCGCGCTCTTGGGCGTCTGTGCGCTCGCCGAGATGCATCGCCGTCCCGCGGTGGACGTCGAGTTCCACCTCGTCCTTGGCGAGGAGCGCAGCGGGATCGGGACCCGCGCGGCTCTGGAGAGTTGGCAGTCACCCGATGGGGTCGTCGTACTCGAACCGAGCGGATCGCTGCTCGTCTCGGCAAGCACTGGGCTGATCGCTTTCGAGGTGGTCGTCCACGGGATATCGGCCCATACCTCGAAGCCGTGGGAGGGCCGCGACGCGCTTCTGCACTTGCTGCGGATCCACGAATCCCTCTCCCGTCGTGAGGCGGAGAAGAACGCGGCCGCGAGGAGCGGGGACTTCGCCGAGGTCCCGATTCCCGCCCCTTTCGTCATCGGCACCATCGAAGCGGGACGATTTCGCAATGCGGTGCCGGATCGCGCCGCAATGGTCGGGCGCCTCGGCCTGCTCCCGGGCGAGAGCCCGCAGGATGCTGCGTCGGCACTGACGGCGCTCGTCCAGCGAATCGATGAGGAGGCCGGTTGGCTCTCCGCCACCGAGGTCACCGTCTTCCACGGGCTCGCCGGATGGCGGACCGACCAGCGCGATCCGCTCGTCGCGGCAATGCGGTCCGCCGTCGAGTCGCTCGGGAGAGACGGCGAGCCGCGCGTGCTCACCGCGGGCTCGGACGCGGGCTACTACGGAGAGCTCGGAATCCCCACCGTTCTGTTCGGGCCTGGTGAGATGGCGCTCGCTCACAGCCCGGACGAACGGATAGAGGTCACGGAGGTGATCGCTTCCGCGGCAATCATTGCGGGCACCGTTGCAGCGATGCCGGGAGGCGCCGCTCGGGAATCCCCCCGAGCTTCGAAAGAGCCGGGATCGTGAGCATTCCGCAGGCGACCTCGATGCCGCTCTTCGCCCCGCTCTACAAGGCCGGCGCGGAGAGCGCCGACGTCACCTGGGCCACGCTCGAATACGAAACGGATCCGGCGATCGTTGCGAGTGTTCTTCCGCGCGGTCTCACCCCGAGTGCAGACGGTGCGGTGGCGTGCTGGGCCGCGAGGTTCGAGGCCACCGAGTTTCGAATCGACGGACGCGTCGTCGAGCGGCGGAAGCCCTACTGGCAAGGCGGGTTCTGCGTGCGAACCGCCGAGGACGATGGGGGCAGCGCCTTCGCCGTATCGGCATTCATCGACGGGGGGTTGAACGCAGGGATCATGGGCCGGGAGGTCATGGGCATGCCCAAAAAGCAAGTGCGGCGGGTCCGGGCGACCGGGCACGGGGGCGAGGCGCGCTTCGAACTCGTGAACGCCGAGGGCGAGCCCCTCCTCGATTTCCAGGCAGCCCTCCGGGGCGAGGACACGAAGCGGGCGCCCCTTCCTTCGTGGATGACGACCCAACGCGCGCTGAAGGCGATCCCGAGCGCGGAGGGGGCCGGGTGGGATGTGCTGCGAATCGTCCGTTCGAGATGGAGGTTCGAATCGACACGGACGTTCAACCGGGGCGAGGGGACCGTGACCTGGCGATGGAGCGACAGGGATCCGCTGGCGCTTTTCGCTCCGGTCGGCCCGGGCCGAATCGTGCTCGGCAGCGGACGGCTCGCGATCGGTTTCGGCGCCTACGAGTCTGACCTGCTCGGAGAATGAACCCGCTCCCGGGAAGAGCCGGGATCCGGCTGCAGGGGTGTTCGCAAATCTGCCGTGACCTCTGCCGAGCGGTTTGATTCATCTCAGAAAGTAGTTGCCTCCTCCCGCATTCGTGTATACGATTATACGAAATTGACACCAAGCTCTGCAAGCGAACGGAAAGGTTGGGAAGGCTCGATGTCCTTCAAGATCACCATCGACACCGGCGGTACCTTCACTGACGTCGTAGTCTCCTCGCCGGGTCGCGCCATGGTCGTGAACAAGGCACTGACCACCCCTCAGCGAGCGTTCGACGGGATCCTCGAGGCCCTACGCGTCACCGCACAAGGCTGGGGCCTTCCGGTCGAACAGCTCATCGCCGAGACCGAGGTGTTCGTATACGCCACGACACGCTCCACGAACGCGATCCTCGAGGAGAAGACCGCACGCACGGCGCTCATCACGACGAAGGGGTTCGCCGACATCCTCACCCTGCGCGAAGGGGGAAGGACCAACGCCTTCGACCGCTTCGACGCTTTCCCGAGGCCGTTCATCCCCCGGAGCCTGACGTTCGAGATCGACGAGCGGATCGGTGCCGGTGGCGAAGTGATCCGCTCCCTGCAGCCCGACGACGCACGCCGCCTGCTCGGCGAGATCGCGGAGCAGGACATCGAGGCGATCGCGGTGTCGCTCATCTGGTCCGTGGCGAACGGCACTCACGAGCAGATGCTCGCCGGGCTCATCGAGGAGGCGCTCCCTGGTGTCCCCTACACCCTCGGATCCGCGCTGAACCCGGTCATCCGGGAGTTCCGCAGGACTTCGGCGGCGGCGATCGACGCATCCCTGAAGCCGCTCATGCAGCGGCACCTGGCCGATCTCGAATCCGATCTCCGGGAGCACGGGTTCATGGGAAGGCTGCTGACCGCGACATCGTTCGGCGGCATGTGGGCGGTCGACGACCTCATCGCCAAGCCGATCTTCAGCGCCCGTAGCGGCCCTTCCCTTGCCCCGATCGCAGGGAAGACCTACGCCGGCTTGGAGGGCGGCAGCCGGAACGCGATCATCTGCGACACCGGCGGGACCAGCTTCGACGTGAGCCTCGTCGCCGACGGCGAGGTGGCGTTCACCAACGAGACCTGGCTGGGCGAGCGATTCCGGGGCCATCTCACCGGGCTCTCCTCCGTGGATGCGAGAAGTGTCGGGGCGGGCGGCGGATCGATCGCCTGGATCGACGAGGGCGGGCTGCTCAGAGTCGGCCCCCATAGCGCGGGCAGCGTGCCGGGCCCCGCATGCTACGGGCGCGGCGGTGAGCAGCCGACCGTCACGGACGCCGCCGTGGTGGCAGGATACCTGAACCCCGACTACTTCCTCGGAGGCCGGATCGAGCTTGACGTCGAAGCCTCTCGCCGAGTGCTGCGGCCGATCGCCGAGCGGCTCGGGCAGAGCATCGAGGTGTCGGCACGGAGCGTCCTGCGAATCGCCAACGAGCTGATGATCCAGGCCGTGCAGGAGATCGCGGTCAGCGAGGCGCTGGACATCAGGGACAGCCTCATCATCGGCGGCGGAGGTGCGGCCGGGATCAGCCTGGTCGAGGTGGTGAAGGAGCTCGGGGTGCGCGAGGTGCTCATCCCGAACTCGGCCGGCGGCCTCAGCGCGAGCGGTGCCCAATTCTCGGCGATCGTGACCGAGGCGACCCGGAGCTCGTACCTCGCGACCGACGCCTTCGACCCGATGCGGGCGAACAAGGTGCTCGCTGCGCTCGACGCGGAGCTCGACGGCTTCCGGGCGGCGCTCGGCGAGATCGATGCGCTCGGCGAGACGCGCAGTTACTCGGTGGAGGCCCGCTACGCGCAGCAGGTGTGGGAGATCGCGGTGCCATTGAGGGCCTCTCGGTTCGAAACCGAGGTCGCGCTGGCCGAGCTCGTCGAAGACTTCCACGCTGAGCACCGGCGCCGCTTCGCGGTGCATGATCCGAACTCCGCCCTCGAGATCCTGACCTGGCGTGCGCGGCTCACGGTCGACGTGCCGACCCCTGCGCCAGAGCGCGAAACGGCGCAGCCGCGCCTAGCGTCGTCGATGCGCACGAGGAGCGCCTACTTCGACGAGACCGGCCGCATCGACACCCCGGTGCACCGCGCTGAGGAGCTCGGCCCCGGCGACCGAATTCCGGGCCCCGCGATCATCGAGGAGCCGACCACGACGATCGTCGTCTACCCGGGCACCGTCGCCGAGGTCACCCCCTATCGCAACTATCTCATCTCCGTCCGACCCTGAGAGGAAGCCCGATGCTCGAGAACGACCTCGACCCCGCGACGATCTCCGTGCTCGCGAACCGCTTCGACGCCGTGGTGCGCGAGATGACCAACACGCTGCTCCACACCGGAAGGTCGGCCGTGATCGCCACGGCTCGCGACTTCTCCTGCTCGCTCGTGACCGCCGCGAACGAACTGCTCGCGGTGGCCGATGGGCTGCCGGTGCATGCTTTCAGCTCCCATTTCCAGACCGCCGCGCTCTCCCTCGCGCATCCTGGGCTGCGGGACGGGGACGCATTCCTGCACAACGACCCCTATTCGGGGAACACGCACAGTGCCGATCTCACCGTGCTGGTGCCGGTCTTCGTCGAGGGTGAGCACCTGTTCACCACCGTCGCCAAAGCCCACCAGGCGGATATCGGCAACGCGGTTCCCTCGACCTACTCGCCGCTCGCCCGCGACGTCTACGAGGAGGGCGCGCTCGTCTTCCCGTCGGTCAAAGTGCAGTCCGAGGGTCGTGACATCGAGGACATCATCCGGATGTGCCGCGCCCGCATCCGGGTACCCGACCAGTGGCACGGTGACTACCTCGCCACGGTCGGTGCCGCCAGGATCGGTGAGCGCCGGCTGCACGGTCTGGCCGAGCGCTACGGCAGGGACACTCTGCGCGCCTTCATCCGGCAGTGGTTCGACTACTCTGAGCGTCGCATGGAGCGGGCGCTCGCCGCCTTTCCCGCCGGTCGCTCGAGCGCGTCGACTCGGCACGACCCGCTGCCACGGGTTCCGGACGGCATCCCCATCAACGTGAGCGTGGAGATCGATCCCGAAGCCGGACGGGTGACTCTCGACCTCCAGGACAACATCGAGTGCGTGCCCGCCGGTGTGAACCTCAGCACGGCGACCGCGACGAACGCCGCGATCACCGGGCTGTACAACGTGCTTCCTGCGGACATGCCGCGCAACTCCGGTGCGTTCCGGCGGATCTCCGTGCTACTCAAGGACGATTGCGTCGTTGGGAACCCGAGGTTCCCTGCCTCCTGCTCGATGGCGACCACGAATGTGGCCGATCGTCTGGTCAACGCCACGCAGTCCGCGTTCTCGCGGCTCGTCGCCGACGGCGTCGCCGAGACCGGATGCGCGCTCGGCCCCGGTGTGGGAGTCATCTCCGGGCGCGACGGCGAGGCCGACTTTGTGAACCAGATCATCCTGACGTCTAACGGAGGCGCGGCGAACTCGCGGAACGACGGCTGGCTGACCATGGGCAATCCCGGCTGCGGCGGCCTCATCTATCGGGACAGCGTCGAGATCGACGAGCAGAAGTACCCGATGCTGATCCGCTCGTTGGAGATCGTGCGAGACGGCGGCGGAGCGGGAGAGTTCCGAGGGGCGCCTCCGCTCAGCATCGAATACGGGCCGACGCGCGGCAGCATGACGATCGCGGTGATGTCGGACTGCGTCGAGCGGCCGGCTATGGGCGCCGCCGGCGGCCTGCCCGGCGCGACTGCGGCGATGAGCCTCGGCGGTGAGCACGCGGGGACCATCGAATCCTTCGGCGTCTACGAGCTGCTCCCTGGTGACACGATCATCGGCCACGACGCCGGAGGGGGCGGCTTCGGAGACCCTGCTCGCCGACGCCCCGAATCGGTGCTCGAGGACGTGCGCGAACGCTGGATCTCGGTCGAGGCGGCCCGCGAGGTCTATCGAGTCGCGCTGGAGACGAGCGATCCGATCACGCGCTACCGCATCGATCACGAGACCACGGCGGCGCTGCGCGCAGCCGTGAACTGAACACCCGACACCCACCCACCGGCTCGACTTGTTTGCGCCGAGGCAGCGCGAGCCGAGCCACCAACCAGTAACTAGGGAGTATCCATGAACACACGAAAGCCACTCCTCGGGAGCGCGGTGCTCGTCCTGGCCCTGACGGTCGTAGGCTGCAGCCCCGGTCAGCCGGGCTCCGGCGAAGCGCCGACCGAGGGCGAGCCGATCATCATCGGCGCGGCCATCGCCGAGTCGGGCGTGCTCGCCGACTTCGACGTGCCCCCGTTGAACGCCTTGAAGATGAAGGTCGCCGAGATCAACGCGGCGGGCGGCATCTCCGGCCGGCAGATCGAAGTATTGCAGGAGGACACCCAATCAGACATCGCCCGCGGCGCCACCGCCGCGCAGTCGCTCATCGATCAGGGTGCGGACATCATCGTCTCCAGTTGCGACTTCGACTTCGGCGGGCCCGCGGCCACCGTGGGGCAGCAGAACGGGCTGATCTCCTTCTCGCTCTGCGCGGCCTCGCCGAAGTTCGGCGTCCAGGGCATCGGCGATCTGGCCTTCACTCCCCGCGGATCCATCGCTACGGAAGCCGCCGTGCTGGCCGAGTACGCGGGGGATCAGGGCTGGACCGACATCGTGTTGCTGCTCGACGACAGCATCGCGGCGACCTCCGGTCTCTGCTCCGCCTTCGACGAATATTTCACAGAGGACGGCGGGACGATCGGTGGTGTCTCGCAGTATGTCAACACCGACACCTCGTTCAACGCGCAGGTCGAGTTCGTCAAGGCGAGCGACGCGGATGCTGTACTGCTGTGCGGGATTCCGCCGTCGGGCGCGAGCATGATGCGCCAGCTGCGCAGTTCGGGCGTGGAGCTGCCGATCCTTGCCGGAGACCCGTTCGACGGCGATTTCTGGGTGGAAGCGGTGCCGGGGATCTCGGGTCTCTACTCTCTCGCCGCCGCCTCGATCTTCGGCGATTCCCAGGTGGAGGGCGCGAACGACTTCTTCGACGATTACGAGGCCGCCTATGGCGAACGCCCCTTCCGCGGAGACGCGATCTACGGCTATGTCATCGGACAGCTTCTCGAGGCGGCGCTCACCGCCAACGGCGGCAAGACCGATGGCGCAGCGCTCGCCGATCACCTCGAGCAGGACGCGGTGCACACGATCCTCGGCGAGTATGGTTTCGACCCGGAGACGCACATCTCTCTCACGCAGCCCTGGGAGCTCCTCGAGTTCACCGACGGAGCACCCGCGTCCGTCGGGGTCTTCGCCCCGCGTCGCTCGGTCGCCCTGAGCGACGGAGCCTGATCCGCCGATGAACGGGATCGATGCGATCGAGACGCGAGGCATCACGGTCTCCTTCGGAGCCTCTCGAGTGCTCTCCGATGTCGACCTCCGGGTACCCGTGGGGACGATCCACGGACTGATCGGGCCGAACGGCAGTGGCAAGACGACGCTGCTCAACGTCATCAGCGGATTCGTCAGGCAGTCGAGTGGGGAGGTCCTCTCCGAGGGTCGGGTGCTGCGGCGCGGTTCTCCGAATGGTGCCGCGGCGCGCGGGATCGGTCGGACCTTTCAATCGGTCCGACTGTTCCCGCGGCTGAGCGTCCGCGAGAACATCGAGGTCGGAGCGCTGGCGGGCGGCAGTTCGGCTGCGGTCGCCAGACGACGCGGAGAGGATCTGATCGCTCGCCTCGGTCTCGGTCGAATCGCCGAGACCGAGGCGGCGCAGGTCCCCTACGGCAGCGAACGACTCGTCTCGATCGCCCGCGTCCTCGCCGGACAGCCGACCTCCCTGCTGCTCGACGAACCCTGCGCCGGACTCGACGAGCGCGAGACGGCGGAGCTGCTGGAGATGCTCATCGACGTCAACGCCGATCTCGGCCTGTCGATCCTCGTCATCGAGCATGACATGACCTTCATCTCCGGGCTGTGCTCGACGGTGCAGGTGCTGGCAAACGGAAGGACCATAGCGCTCGGCGCACCCGATGCGGTGCTGGCCGATCAGCCGGTCATCGATGCGTATTTGGGGTCGTGATGGATGAAGTACTGCGGGTGAGGGGTTTGAAGGTGCGCTACGGCGTCGTCGCAGCGGTTCGCGGGATCGACTTCTCGCTCGGCCGAGGGGAGGTCCTCGCGATCGCGGGAGCGAACGGGGCGGGGAAATCGAGCACCGTCATGTCGATCGTCGCGGGCACGGAGAACGCGGTGACGGAAGGGTCGATCCGCTACCGCGGTCAGGAACTGGTCGGCCTGGCGGCTGAGCGGATCAGCAGCCTGGGCATCGCCTGCGTGCCCGAGGGCCGGCGCATCTTCAGCGGGCTCACCGTGATGGAGAACCTCCTGCTGGGCGCGGCGGTGCCGCGCAGGCACCCCGACTTCGAGCCTGCGCTGCGGGAGGTGTTCACCACGTTCCCGATCCTCGAGGAGTTCCGCAGACGCCCCGCGGGACTCCTCTCGGGCGGCCAGCTGCAGCAGCTCGCGCTGGGGCGCGCGATGATCCGCCGCCCGGAGCTGATGGTCATCGACGAGCCGTCGATCGGGCTCTCGCCGAACCTCGTCTCGGAGATCCTCGCCCACATCGCCGCGCTCAGGGACAGCGGGACGGCGATCCTGCTGGTGGATCAGAACGCGGAGCGCGCCAAGGCGTTGGCCGACAGGTGGATGGTCATCGACAAGGGGCGGATCCGCGAGTGCTCGTGGGACGCTGCGAAGGAGGTCGGGTGATGCTCACTTCCACTCTCATAGAAGCGATCTCGGTCGGGGCCATGTACGCCGTGATCGCCCTCGGCGTGGCCCTCATCGTCGGGGTCGGGCGGATCATGAACTTCGCCCACGGCGAGTTGATCATGATCGCGGGGTACGGCGTCGCGCTGACGAGCGCCGTCGCCTGGCCAGCGGCCGTGGCGCTCGCGATCGTCTGCGCGATCCTCGCGGCGGCCGCGATGGAGCTCGGAGTCTTCCGCTGGGCGCGGAAGGCCGACCCGACCACCCTGCTCATCATCGCCTTCGCATTGAGCCAGTTCATCCAAGCGCTGACGATGATGCTCTTCGGGGCGACCGCGGTGTCGACGAGCTTCGGAGTGGCGCTCTCCGAGCGGATCGATCTGCTCGGGCTCTCGGTCTCGAAGCTCACTCTCGTGACGCTCGGCGCGGCGCTCGCCCTGCTCGCCTTCTTCAGCTTCGTGCTCCTGCGTACGACGTTCGGCCTTCGGCTTCGCGCTGCATCCGAGGACTTCGTGATGGCCCGGATGGTCGGCGTCCGCGTCAACCGGACGATACTCGGAGCATTCCTGCTGAGCGGGCTTGCGGCCGGAGTCGGCGGCGTCCTGCTGATGGCGCAGGTCGGATCGGTCACCCCGACCTTCGGTGTGCAGCCGCTCCTCATCGCGTTCGTCGCGATGATCATCGGCGGCCTCGGCAGCCTTCCAGGGGCGGTGGTCGGCGGGCTGATGATCGGAATCGTCTCGATGTTCCTGCAGAGCTATCTCCCGCCGGAAATCGCCGGGCTCAGGGACTCTTTCGTCTACGCGCTCGTTATCGCGATCCTCTTGTTCCGCCCGCAGGGGCTGTTCAAGGGGACGCAGATCGGTGAACGGATCTGATGAGGATGAGAATACGTAACCTCCCGGTGCTGATCGCGCCTGTCGCCGTCGTCTGTATCGCCGCGCTGCTGGCTCCGATCGGCGGCGCCGCGGGCGTGTCGATCGTCTCGTTCGGGCTCATCAACCTCGTTCTGGTGCTGGCCATGTACACCTTCGTGGGGAACACCGGAGTGGTGTCGTTCGGGCATGCCGGCTTCGTGGCGATCGGTGCCTATGTCGGGGCGTTGACCTCGATGGCGCCGGGGACCAAGCAGATGCTGCTGCCGAATCTCCCGGAGTTCCTGACCGGGTTCACCCTGCCCTTCTGGGGCAGCCTGCTGCTCGCCGGGCTGGCGGCGGGGCTCGCCGCTCTGCTAGTCGGCGTCCCGCTGATGCGCCTGAACGGCTTCGCCGCCGGCATCGGCACGCTCGCGTTCCTCATGATCGTGCGCAATGCGGTCCGCAACTGGAAGGATGTGACGGGCGGCGCGGGAACCCTGAACGGCATCCCCATCCAAGCCTCTCTGCCGTTGCTGACCGGGGTCGTCGTCGTCGTGATCCTCATCGCCTTCCTCTACCAGTCGAGTCGGCGCGGGCGGCTCGCCCGGGCGACCCGGGAGGACAGGATCGCCGCGCAGGCCCTCGGGGTGAACGTCTTCGGAGAGCGGATCGCCGCGTTCGTGCTGAGCGGTGCGCTCGCGGGGGTCGGGGGAGCGCTCTACGCTGCGCAGCTCGGCTCGATAGCGGTGGATTCCTTCTTCCTGGGCATGACCTTCCTGATGCTGGCGATGCTGGTCATCGGAGGAATGCTGAGCATCTGGGGCGCGGTGATCGGCACGCTCGCGGTCACGGTGATCCAGGAGGGCGTGCGAGGAGCGTCGAGTCTGCCCTGGTTCGCTGGCCTGCCGTCCGGGCTGTCGCTCGTGATCGTGGGAGCCGTGCTGATCGTCACCCTCCTCTTCAGGCCACAGGGGATCACCGGTGGAAAGGAGTTCGCCTTCTTCCGGCGGAATCCCGGCGTTGCGGATATCGATTGAGATCGTAGCTTCCGCTGCCCGGAGACGATGGAAGAATGGGCGGGTGAGCGAGAAGAACCCCCACCCCGAGCGCAGCACGGCCGGCGTCGGGCCGTGGCCGGGCGGTCGGGCAGCGTGGCCTGCGGGTGAGCACTACGACCCCGAGCTGCTCGCCCACGGCGACACCCGCAATGTGGTGGATCGCTACCGCTACTGGCGGATGGAGGCGATCCGCGAAGACCTCGACCGGCACCGCCACCCCTTCCACGTCGCCATCGAGAACTGGCAGCACGATATGAACATCGGCTCCATCGTGCGCAGCGCCAACGCCTTCGCCGCCGATACCGTGCACATCGTGGGCCGGCGGCGCTGGAACAAGCGCGGCGCCATGGTCACCGACCGCTACCAGCACGTCGAGCATCGAGAGGACATCGCCGCGCTCACCGCCTGGGCCGTAGCGGAGGGGATCCCGATTATCGCCATCGACAACGTGCCCGGCTGCGTACCGATGGAAACCTTCGACTGGCCCGAGCGCTGCGTGATGCTCTTCGGGCAGGAGGGCCCGGGCCTGACCGCCGAGGCGATCGACGCGGCCCAGGCGGTGGTGGAGATCACGCAGTACGGATCCACCCGCTCCATCAACGCCTCTGCCGCCGCCGCGGTCGCCATGTACGCCTGGGTGCAGCAGCACTCCCCGTTGCGGCCACGCTGAGGAGGCCGCCTCGGAGACTGACCGTGCGTCGCAAAGTCTCGAAACCAGAGCTTTCTCACTGCAGTGTTGCACTGAGTCATGTTGGTGTTGCTCGGTAGCCTGGGATGGACGCTGTTCACGCCTGCGACTCACGAGGTGGTGCTGCAGTACGCTGGCTTCGTCGACGTGCCGCAGCACGGCGAGTATGTGTTTCGCTCTGCCCTCGAGTGCTCATTGTGAGATGGAAGCTTCCTCGCCAATTGGAAGGCCCAACCATCAACCACCACCATCAGTTTTCTATCTAGCGTTCCGCGCCGAGAGGCGGCAGCCGCACAGGCGGGGCGGATCCCGGTTCGAGTCATTCGAGCGGGGGTCCGCCTCCCTGCTTTCTGCGGCCCCAGACAGGTGGGCGAAGGCTGACGGTGCTTCTCGGGCGGATTCATAGCTTTGGCATAGCTGAAGCGACTGGACTGGGGGCACCCGAAAAGGAGCCCTCGTGACCACCAACAGTCTTATCCTCGCCGCGGTCGATCTTGCCGCCGCGCTCGTCCTCGTCCTCGGCATCTACTACCGGCGGCACCGCCGTCGCGATCTCGTCGTCGCCTTCCTCGGGGTCAATGTGGGCGTGCTCGCCGTCGCCACGGTGCTCGGCACCGCGGAGATCGCGCTCGGCCTGGGGCTCGGACTCTTCGGCGTGCTGAGCATCATCCGTCTGCGCTCCTCCGAGATCTCGCAGCGCGAGGTCGCGTACTACTTCGCCTCGCTCGCGATGGGCCTGATCGGCGGGCTCGCCTCCGCGGATCCGCTGCTGCCGACACTGCTCATCGCGCTCATCCTTGTCGTGATGTGGGGGGCGGATCACCCGGCCCTGCTCGGCCGCAGCCGCCACCAGGTGGTGCGTCTGGAACGGGCAATCGCCGATGAGGCGGAGCTGCGGGACGAACTCGAGGCCCGGCTCGGCGCGACCGTCACAGCGCTCACGGTGCAGCAGCTCGACCTCGTGAACGACTCGACGCTCGTCGATGTGCGCTACCGGCTCGACCCCGGCCCGGCGCGGCCGGCTTTCGGCGGTGAGCGAGCCGGATCCGCTCGCCGCGAGCTGCTGCGCGGGATCGGACGGGCGCAGTGACCGCCGGCGTGGGAGTGACCGCCGCGACCGCAGCGGGTGCAGGGCCCGGTGCGGATGCACACGCGGTCCCGGTGTTGCCGCTCGCCGATCTCGCCCCGTCGCGGCTCGATGAGGTCGTGGCGGAGGCGGCGCTACTCACCCGGGTGGATCGCAAGTACCTCGTGCCGATGGACATCGCGGTGTCGGCGCTCGATCGGCTCGATCCGGCGACCCGCGTGCTCGAGATCGATGGCCTGCGCGACTTCGGTTATGACACGGTCTACTTCGATACCGCCGACCGGCTCAGCTACCGACTCACTGCGCAGCGACGCCGTCGCCGCTTCAAGCTGCGCACTCGGAGCTATCTCGATACCGGCACTTCCTTCCTGGAACTCAAGACCAAGAGCGGTCGCGGGGCCACGGTGAAGGATCGCATCCCCTATGACCCCGCGGACCGTGCGCGCATCACCGAGGCGGGCGGCTCCTACATCGCCGAGCTGCTCGGTCGGCACGGTCACGAGCCGGGACTCGTTGGCGAGCTGCGCCCGTGTCTCGTCAGCCGCTACCGCCGGGCCACCCTCCTGGTGCCGGGTGGCACCCGGGTGACCGTCGACACCGGGCTGAGCTGGACGGAACCGGGCGGAGACTCGCTCGAACTACCCCACCACGCCATCATCGAGACCAAGTCCGCGAGTTCGGCCGGCGAGTTCGACCGGCGGCTGTGGCGCCTCGGCCACCGCCCCAGCGGCATCAGCAAATTCGGAACCGGCACGGCGGCGCTGCGCCCCGAATTGCCGAACAACAAGTGGGCCCGCGCGCTGCGCGGACCGTTCACCGGGTCCGCGACTCGGACCACGACGGAAGGAACATCATGAAACGCCCGATCCTCTTCACCACGGCCCTGCTCGCCTCGGGGCTGCTGCTCGCCGGCTGCACCGCGACCGCGGCGACCGTCGCCGAAGGCACGGTCAGCACCGCGCAGCCCACCGCAGTGGCGACCTCTGATTCCGATCTCGCCCCTGCGGCCGTAATGGCGTCGAACGCCGACTACACAACCGTGAATGAGGATGAATGGTCCCTCGACGATGCGGTGGAGGTCAGGCTCACCGGATCGGGCGCCGACACCAGCGCCTCCGGGGTGAGCACCTCGGGGGGAACCGTGACGATCACCGAAGCCGGCGTCTACCGGTTGAGCGGGTCTCTGAGTGGACAGCTCGTGGTCGCAGCCCCCGACGACGCGCTGGTCGTGCTCGTGTTCGACGGAGTCGATATCTTGAATGAGGCTGGCGCGGCCATCGAGGTGCGGACGGCCGACGACGTCGTGATCCACCTCACCGACGGCTCTCAGAACCGCATCTCCGATGCTTCCACTTACGCAGAGGAAGCCGAAGCTGACGCCGCGATTCACTCAGAAACCGACCTCACAATCTCGGGTACCGGATCGCTGACGGTGGCCGGCAACGGCAACGACGGCATCGTCTCAAAGGACGACCTGGTGATTCTTGGCGGCACGATCACCGTCAACGCTGTCGATGACGCGCTGCGCGGCAAGGATGCGCTCGTGGTCGAGGGTGGCACGCTCGAGCTCACCTCGATCTCCGGCGACGGCATGAAGAGCAACGGCGATGAGGGCGACGCCAGCGCCGACATCGACTGGACCCGCGGCTACATCTACGTGAGCGGCGGAGAGATCTCCATAGACGCCGGGGACGACGGGCTGCAGGCCTTCACCGACACGGTGATCGCCGGCGGAACGGTGACCGCCTCGGTGGTCGATGACGGGGTGAAGGGCGAGGTGATCGTCTCGATCGGCGGGATCGCCGATACCGAGGCCCCAGTCGTGACCGTGACCGCCTCGACCGAAGGGATCGAAGCCGCGAATATCGGTATCAGCGGCGGCGCGGTCGAGGTCATCGCCTCGGACGACGGCATCAACGCCTCCGGCAATGCGGAGCTCCAGTCGCTGATCGCCGGCACCGAGTTCGCCGGCGTCGCCGACCGGGAGGCCGACACCGGCGAGCGCCTTGAGGTCTCCGGCGGCACAATCACGATCGTCGCAGGCGCTGACGGCCTCGATTCGAACGGCACGGTCACCGTCACCGGCGGCTCGGTCACGATCACCAGCGCGGCGAACGGCGGCGACGGCCCGATCGACGGGAACGGTGCCGTCTCAGTGGCCGATGGAACGGTGATCGCGAACGGCGCCGCGTGGGTTGCCTCGATGGCCACGAGCATGGGTCCGGGCGGCGGGACGCCCGGCGGTGCCACGCCCGGTGGCGGAGCGCCCTCGCAGGGTCAGCCCGGCGGCGAACGAGCTGGAGGCTAGACCAGCTCGCGGCGCCAGCGCAGTGCCCAGCCCGCGAGTACCGCGGCCACCGCGTAGCGGGCGAGTACGAGCAGGCCCCCCAGATGCGGAGCGGCCCCGTGGTGTCGGGTGGAAATTCGCCGAGAGCGAGGCGCCCACGGTGACCCCGGGCCGTTCGAGCGCGGCATAGGGAGTGCCGATGGTCGCACAGCCGCCGTCGGGGCGGGTGAGGCCCAGCACCATCGCGAGCGTGGTGGTTTTGCCCGTTCCATTCGGTCCGAGGAAACCCGTTACGCGCCCCGGCTCTGCCGTGAAGGTGAGCTCGCGCACCGCCCGCACCGTTCCGAACGACTTTGAGAGTCCGTCGACGGAGATCCGGAGTCCTGTCTGCGGCGTCATGCGCGCCTCCCCGCCGAAATCGGAATCAGCTGTCTCGACCCAGTCTGTCCGACAAGACTCGGCAGGAGCAGGCTCCTGGCCTCGGTACGAGTGGCCGTCCGCATTTCCTCACTTTCCGCAGCCACGAATATGCCAGGATATGTGAGTGATCAATGAGACTGCGATGCCCCCTGCAACGCCTGCAAAGCCGGCACCCCAGACGGAGAAGCTGTCCCCGGAGCATCGCATCGTGCTTGCGCTGCTGCTGACCTCCGCCTTCGTGGTGATGCTCAATGAGACCATTGTCGGAGTCGCCTTGCCGACGATCATGAAGGATCTCGGTGTCGATCCGGTGATCGGTCAGTATCTGGTCACCGCGTACATGTTGACGATGGCGATCGTCATCCCGCTGACCGGCTTCCTGATGAAGCGCTTCACCACCCGTCAGGTCTTTATTGGAGCGGTCTCGCTCTTCGCCGTCGGTACCGCCATCGGCGCTGCGGCCACCTTGCTGCCGGTCGACGTGCAATTCGGTGTCCTGCTGCTGGCTCGCATCTTCCAGGCCGCCGGTACCGGTGTGATGACGCCGCTGCTGATGACGTCCATCATGACGGTGGTCCCGGCTTCTCGTCGCGGGATCATGATGGGCCTGATCGGCGTGGTGATCTCGGTGGCACCGGTGCTCGGGCCGCTGGCCGGCGGCGTCATCGTGACGTTCCTGCACTGGTCTGCGCTGTTCATCCTCATCCTGCCGCTCGGGATCCTGGCGCTGCTGCTCGGCATTTGGAAGATGGTCAACATCATGCCGACCGAAAAGGTGCCCGTCGATATCCTCTCGGTGGTCCTCTCGATTTTCGCCTTCGGTGGCATCATCCTCGGATTGTCATCGCTGGGTGACCAGGTTGCGGACTCCGACCAGTTGCCTCCGTGGGTGCCGCTTGGCATCGGGCTGCTGGCGCTCGGCGCATTCGTGTGGCGGCAGATCCACCTGCAGCGCACCGACTCCACCCTCATCGACCTGCGTATCTTCTTGTCACCGGTGTTCACCTGGGCGGTGCTCACCATGGTCGTCATGAACGCGATCCTCTTCGGATCGCTGACTTTGCTCCCGTTCTACATTCAGGAGGGCCTCGGCGCCGATCCGCTGCTGTCCGGTCTCCTGGTCATGCCCGGTGGGCTTCTGATGGGCCTCGCGGGACCGGTGGTCGGTGCCCTGTACGACAAGGTCGGCCCGCGACCGCTCATCGTCCCCGGATCCATCATCACGACCTTGGCGCTCAGCCTGATGGCGATTTTGTTCACCGCGGATGCGTCGATCTGGATCGTGGGGGTGCTCTACCTGGTGCTGTGCGCCGGCTTGGCACTTCTCTTCTCGCCGCTGTTCACCGTGGCGATGGCCGGGGTCCAATCGAAGTACTACACCTACGCGAGCGCAGGGATCAGCACCGTGCAGCAAGTCGCCGGTGCACTCGGGACCTCGGTGTTCATGGTGATCTACGCGGTGGGGCGCGGGACCTCGGCGACACCGGCCTCGGTCTCCGCGGGTACCCATGGTGCGCTTGTGGCCGCCGCTGCGGCTTCGATTGTGATCATCGTGCTCACATTCTTTATCCGCAAGCCGAAAGATCAGGAGCAGTTCAGCTAGGCGCCCCTCAGCGCGCTGGGCCCGAGTCCGGTGCCCGCACGGGGCGCTTCCACCTGAGCGCTTCGCTCAGTGCCCGCCGCCCGTGTAGGGGCCGGTCACCGCGAGCCGCTTCATATGCTCGGCGAGCGCGAAGCGCGGATCCACCGTGGTCTCCTCGCCGGTGGACAGCTGCGCAGCCCACTCGCCGAGCTGTGGGGAGAACTTGAAGCCGTGGCCCGAGAGGCCGGTGATGGTGACGACGCGATCGGTGTGGTCAACCACCGGCAGACGGTCGGGCGTATAGGCGCAGTGGTGCACGCTCTCGCGCACCGGCTCGGGGTTCACCCCGGCGAAGAGCTCCTCACCGCGCAGACCGATGCGGATCAGCTCCTCACGGGTGTGGTGGTGGGGCACCTCGTCGGCGTCGCGGTAGACCGGCCACTCGGGATTGGTGCAGGCCTTGAAAGCGTAACCGTCGAAGCTCGGAGCCCCGAAGAAGTGCACGGACCCCGCATCCCGCAGGAACACGGGGAACCTCGCGGGCACGAAATGTTCGGGCTCCTTCGGCATGAACCAGGTGAGGCCGAGGGCCTGCAGCCTGAGCAGCTCCTTCAGCTCCGGGCGCAGCCGGGTCGACCACGAACCCGAGGCGATCACCACGGTGCCCGCGATCCAGGAACCCTGGGTGGTGCGCACCACCACGCCCGCGGGGCGCTCCTCGATGTCGATCACGGGGGTGTTGAAGAAGAGCCGTGCTCCATTCGCCTCGGCCAGATCCAGCGCGCTGCGCACCGCCACCTCGGGGCGCAGGCCGCCACCGTGCTCGTCAAAGAGGCCGATGTCGCCGTCCCGCACGAGATGCTGCGGGTACTCCGCGCGCAGTTCCTCGGTACTGAGCACCCGGTGCGGGATGTCGAAGTCGCGCACGGTGCCGAGCGCGGTCTCCAGATCCGGGAAGCCCTCCGGTGCGATGCTCAGGCAGCCGACCTCCGAGTAGATCTCGCGGCCCGACTCCCGCTCCAGCTCGCGCCAGAGATCGCGTGAGCGTTGGATCATGCGCACATAGGTACCGCCCTCGTGCACGGCGGTGCGGAACACCCGCGTCTCGCCGGCGTAGGATCCGTGCGAGTGCACGCGACCGTACTGCTCGATGCCGACGACGTCGAGGCCCTCGCGCTTGCTCAGCTGCCACAGGGCCATCGAGCCCACGGTGCCGGCGCCGATGACGAGCACATCCGTCTGCTGCAGATCCATTCGATCCTCTTCCGTTTCGTCCTCCTGCGCGTCAGCCGCAGGATCTCGGTTCTTGTTCTCGGGTGGATCCTGCGCTTCGCGCAGGATGATGCCGTCCGGGGCGCGGATGCTCAGGCGAGCGCCGGCTCGTCCCACAGCTTCAGCTTGGTGCCGATGCCGTCGCGCAGCGCGTTGCGGTAGATCTTCGTCGCCCAGGCGATGTCCTCGACGGGCATGCCGCCGACGGAGTAGACGAACACCTCGTCCTCGTGCTGCCGCCCGGGGGTGAGGCCCTGGATGATCTCGCCGACGTCCTCGAACTGCTCGGGGGTCATCCGGCCGTCGCGCACGCGGTCGACCAGGTGCATGCCCCAGATGCCGACGGTCTCGTGCGCCGGGGCGGGGATCTCCTCGGCCCAAGCCTGGTAGATCTTGCGCGCATCGGCGACGTGGCGGGCGCGCAGCGTCAGGCTCTCCTCCAGCGCGAGGTGCGCCGAGCAGCAGATGAAGGCGCCGGGCTTCACCCAGTCGTCGGCGACGTAGGGGTAGTTCTCGGAGCCCGAGGCGCTCGGAACGGCGATGCTGACGATGTCGGATCCGCGCACCGCGGCCTCCGCGTCGGGCACCTGCTCGATGGTGGCGATCTGGGGGAACTTCTCCTTCGCCCAGGCGATGAAGGCGTCGATGCCGGCCTGGCCGCGGCCCGAGACCTTCACCGTGTCGATGCCGGGGCGCACGGCCATGAAGGCCTCCAGCGAGGTGCGGTTCATCGGACCGGGGCCGATGATGCCGACGACCTTCGCGTCCTCGCGGGCGAGGTAGCGGGCACCGACGCCGGGGATCGCGCCGGTGCGGTAGGCGCTGAGCAGATTGGCCGACATATGGGCGAGCGGGGCGCCGGTGTCTTTGTCGTTGAGCGTGAACATGAGGATCGAGCGGGGCAGCCCGATCTTCTTGTTCTCGACATTCGAGCCGTACCACTTGCAGCCGGCCATCTGGTAGTCGCCGCCGAGGTAGGCGGGCATCGCCATGAAGCGGCGGTCGGGCCCGTCGACGGGCATACCGGGGAAGGTCTCCTCGGCGGGGAAGAAGACCTGGGCGCCGTGGGAGTTGTTCTCGGTGCCGGCCATCCGGTAGTCGCCCTGGGCGAAGAGGGCGAGCATCTCGCTCATGGTGTCGACGCACTCGGCCATATTCGTGACCCCGGCCTTGATCATGTCGGGTTCGCTGAGGTAGAGGAATTCGATTGCGGTGGACGTCACGTCGCTGTGTCCCTTCGTGCTGCGGGCCGTCTCCCGTGTCGGGATCCGACGGAATAGCGTCAGCCTAGGACTATCCACCTGGATAGTCAAGGCCGCGGGTCTCGGGATCTGTGCGAATAGGCGCCGCCACCCGCCCTCGCCAGGGCACGCGAAAGTGCAGTTCTCGGCCCTTCCCGCGCGCTCAACGGCCGAGAACTGCGCTTTCGCGATGATTGCGGGGGAGGGGGCCTCAGGAGGAGTAAGGAGGGAATAGGCCGAGCGAAGGGGCGCGAGGATCGCTACCCGCGGGCGGCCTCGGCGATCAGCGCGCGCACCCGGCGCAGTGCCGGCTCCACGTCTCCCGGGAGCACCAGCTGCTTGAACACGATCGCGTCGAGCACGAACCAGATGAGATCGGCCAGGCCCTCCTCATCCGCACCGAGACGTTGCAGCTGCTGCGAGATGGCGTCGCGATAGGCGCCGTAGTGCCGCTCGGCGTTCGGCCGGAGCTCCGGCCGTCGCCTGGCCTCGAGCAGCAGCTCGTACTGGAACGCCTGGATGTCGCCGTCGAGCTCTGCGAGGGATTCGACGCCGGCGGCGAACTCCTCGGCGCCGAGCGCATTGTTGAGCATATTCGAGCCGCGGAGGCTCTCGTCGATGGCGAAATCCATCGCATCGGCGATGAGCTGATCCCTGGTGCCGAAGTGGTGTCGCACGAGACCGTGGGAGACGCCGGCTTCGGCGGCCACCGCGCGATAGGTCAGCGCGCGCAGCCCGCCCTGCGCGACCACGACGATCGTCGCGCGCAGCAGCGCCGTCTTCCCGGAAACCTCAGCCACGCATCCGAGGGTAGCGGACTCCGAGGAGGGATCGGCGCCGCCCATTCTCCTCTCAGCGCACGATCGCCTCTTCTCCGGGCACAGGCCGTGCCTCTTCTCTTCGGCCGGTGCCTCACCCGCGGTTCAGGTGCCGCTGCGGGGCGCCCTCGCCCGCGATTCAGGTGTCAGTTTGGTGCGTTATTCCCGGGAATAGTGCACCAAACTGACACCTGAGAGAGCGGAGGCCGGGCCCCGGATGCGCAGGCGGCGCGCAGGCGGTGCTCAGGCGGTGGACTCGGATCGCGGCCGGGCGAGCAGCGCGACGGCGAGGGCCGCGATGGTCTCCCCGTCGGCGAGATCCACCCCCAGCAGTTCCTCGATCTGCGCGAGGCGCTGGTAGAACACCGAGCGCGAGAGCCGTGCGCGCTGCGCGGCGAGCGAGCGATTCGCGGGGTGCGCCGTGTAGGCGGCGAGCACCTGCAGCAGATCGCCCGGGTGCCCGGCGCGCCCGGCGGCGCGATCGTGCTCGATGAGCGGGCCCAGCGCATCCGCGACGAACTCCTGGAGCTCCGGCAGCGGTGCGAGACCGCGCACCAGATGGGCGAGCGGCTGGCGCGCCGCCAGCTGCACGGTGACCCGGCCGATCTCGCTCACGGCGGGCAGCCGCCCCGCCGCGCGCACCTGCTCCAGCGAGGCGACGACCTGCCGCAGCCGCCTGCCGGGCGCCCCGAGCGCCAGATGCGTCCGCCAGCCCGCGGGCGTGGGGCCGGGCACGAGCATCTCCAGCTCCCGAGCCAGGCGCGAGGTCAGCGCGGTCGACCCGGGATCCGCTCCCCTCGCGATGCGCGCGTCGCCCTCGGGCAGCGAGATCAGGGCGAGCAGCACCGGCTCCGCCGCGTCCTCGTCCGGCGCCATCAGCACCCGCCCCTCCGGGGCTACGGCGCGCCTGAGCGCCGTCTCCACGATCGCCCGCTCGAGCGAGACGTGGGCGCCGAAGTCGCCCGTGCCGCGCAGGGTCGCCGCGACCACCACCCGGCCGTCCAGGGGAAGGCCGGCGGCCGAGAGCTGGGCCGCGAGCTCGGTGTCGTTGCGGTACCTGCCGTGCAGCAGCGCGTCGAACATCCGCTTCGAGCCGAGCTGCAGCCAGTCATCTCCCTCGGTGTCGGCGAGGCGGCCGAGCGCGAGGGCGAAGGCGCCGAGCTCCAGCACCGTGCGTCGACCCGCGGGGTGGGCGGGTCCGGGCAGGGCGGTGAGGTGCCCCCAGCTGCGGCCGCGCGCCTCGACCGGCACCCGGGCGGAGCCCTCCGGCAGGCGGGGCAGGCCCTCGCCGCGCCAGGGCGCGAGCAGATGCGCCCCTGGCTGCCGCTTCTCGGGGTCGGGGCCGGCGCCGGGGCCGGCGTCCTCCTCGCGGTGCCCCGCCGACGGGGCACCGGCAAAGGCGACCACCCGGTGCCCGGAGTCTTCGAGCACCACCGGCGCTCTCAGGGTCT
The DNA here is from genome assembly GCA_048516985.1 of Leucobacter sp. GTDB lineage: Bacteria > Actinomycetota > Actinomycetes > Actinomycetales > Microbacteriaceae > Leucobacter. The sequence goes on from CP183188.1 coordinate 763,616, forward strand.
CGGCGAGGCGCTCGACGACGTAGTCGACGGGGCTGCGGTTCAGGCCCAGCTCGGTGAGCATCAGGTGCACCGCCGCGCGGGCTTCGAGCGCCTCGGTCTGCGCGGCCAGGATCCGCTGGTGCACCCGCTGCGTGATCTGCACGAAGCGCACCTCTCGGTGCAGCACGATCAGGGGGACGCGATGTGCCTCGCAGACGCGGATCAGCTCGTCCGGGGCACTCTCGAAGCTGCGGCCGAGCTCGAGCACGACCGCCGCGGCCCCCGGTCCGCCGGCGGTGGCGAGCTGCTCCGCGAGGAGGGCGAGCGCCGCCGGATCCTCCGGCCACCCCGCACCGGTGGTGAGCACGAGCTCGCCGCCGTCGAGCAGGCTCGCGGATCCGGTGCCGGCGACCACATGCGCCCAGCGCACCTCGCGATCCATCTCCTCCTGAGCGGCGAGGATCTCCGGCCGCCCGGCCTGCAGCTCGGGCAGCTCGAACACCTCGCGCACCGTCGGCAGAGGGGCGTGCTCATCGGCTTCCACAGCTCCATCATACAAAGTGTCCGACTACGCGCGAACTTCGCGATGAAGTGACCGGTTCGCCCGAGCCTGAGCGCTGGAATACTGGGTGACAACGGGATCATCGACCCCGAACACTCTGACCGAAATCGCTTGCAGCGGCCGCCGCATCAGCGGCACGACATCAGACGCGCAGAACAGCGCAGATACACACACAGAAAGAGGGCGAACCGCTTATGGCACGCATCCCCCACGTCATCGCCGGAGAGAAAGTCACCGATGCGGAGCGCACCCAGCCGGTGTACAACCCCGCGACCGGCGAGGAGCAGCACGAGCTGTCGATCGCCTCGGTGCAGACCGTCGAGCAGGCCATCGCCGCCGCGAACGCCGCGCTGCCCAAGTGGCGGGCGACCAGCCTCACCAAGCGCGCCGATGTGTTCTTCAATCTGCGCCAACTGCTCAAGCAGCGCACCCCCGAGCTCGCCGCCATCGTCACCAGCGAGCACGGCAAGGTGCTCAGCGACGCCGCCGGCGAGATCGCGCGCGGCCTCGAGAACGTGGAGTTCGCGGCGGGCCTCATGCACCTGCTGAAGGGCGAGCGCGACGAGCAGGTCTCGACCGGCGTCGACGTGCACTCGGTGAAGCAGCCGGTGGGCGTGGTCGCGGCGATCACCCCCTTCAACTTCCCGGTCATGGTGCCGCTGTGGATGATCGCCAGCGCCATCGCCTGCGGCAACACCGTGGTGCTCAAGCCCTCCGAGCGCGATCCCAGCGCCTCGGTGTTCATCGCCGACCTCTTCCGCGAGGCGGGCCTGCCCGACGGGGTGCTGAATGTCGTGCACGGCGACAAGGTCGCCGTCGACACCCTCCTCGACAGCCCGACGGTGAAGGCCATCAGCTTCGTGGGATCCACCCCCATCGCCCGGTACATCTACGAGCGCGCCGCCGCGAACGGCAAGCGCGTGCAGGCGCTGGGCGGGGCGAAGAACCACATGATGGTGCTGCCCGACGCCGATATCGACATGGCTGCCGACGCCGCGGTCTCGGCCGCCTACGGCTCGGCCGGCGAGCGCTGCATGGCGGTGTCGGTGGTCGTCGCCGTCGGCGAGGTGGGCGACACGCTCGTGCCCGCGATCGAGAGCCGCATGAAGCAGCTGCGGATCGGCGACGGCACCGATCCCGCGAGCGAGATGGGCCCGCTGATCACCCGCGAGGCGGTGGATCGCGTCGCCTCCTACGTCGCGGGAGCCGCGGCCGAGGGCGGCACGGTGGTCGTCGACGGCCGCGAGCAGAGCTTCGACGGAGACGGCTTCTTCATCGGCGTCTCCCTCATCGACCACGTCAAGACCGACAGCAAGGTGTACCGCGACGAGATCTTCGGCCCGGTGCTCGCGGTGGTGCGCGTGGACAGCTACGAGGAGGGCCTGGAGCTCATCAACAGCCACCAGTTCGGCAACGGCACCGCCATCTTCACCCGCGACGGCGGGGCGGCCCGCCAGTTCGAGTTCGACGTCGAGGCCGGCATGGTCGGCATCAACGTGCCGATCCCGGTGCCGGTGGGATCCTTCTCCTTCGGCGGCTGGAAGGACTCGCTCTTCGGCGACTCGCACATCTACGGCCCGGAGTCGGTCCACTTCTACACCCGCTCGAAGGTGATCACCACCCGCTGGCCCGATCCGTCGACCTCGAAGGTCGATCTGGGCTTCCCGAGCAACCACTGAGCCCGAGAGGATCGCAGCATGTCCGACTACATCGATCTGAACGGCGCTCCGCAGAACTTCGGCGACACCGAGGCCCAGCGCGAGGTGCGCGCGAACGACCGCCGCTACGTCTTCCACTCCTGGTCGGCGCAGGGCGCCATCAATCCGCTGCCCGTCGCGAAGGGCGAGGGCGCGCGCTTCTGGGACTACGACGGCAAGGAGTACCTCGACTTCTCCTCGCAGCTGGTGAATCTGAATCTCGGTCACCAGCACCCGGGACTGGTGGGGGCGATCCAGGATCAGGCCGCTCGCCTGAGCACCATCCAGCCGGCCCTCGCCAGTGACGTCCGCGGCGAGCTCGCCAAGCGCATCGTCGAGCACTCCTTCGAGGGCGCCCGCTCGGTGTTCTTCACCAATGGCGGCGCCGACGCGAACGAGTACGCGGTGCGCATGGCCCGCCAGCACACCGGCCGGCAGAAGGTGCTCGCCCGCTACCGCTCGTACCACGGCTCGACCGCGACGGCGATCACGCTGACGGGTGAGCCGCGCCGCTGGGCGAACGGCACCCTCGACGCGGGGGTCGTGCACTTCAGCGGCCCGTACCAGTACCGTTCCGCGTTCTACGCCGAGACCCCCGAGCAGGAGACGGAGCGGGCGCTGGCGCATCTCGAGAGCACGATCCAGCTCGAGGGCCCCGGCACGATCGCGGCGATCATCCTCGAGACGGTGACCGGCACCAATGGCGTGCTGGTGCCCCCGCCCGGCTACCTGCCCGGGGTGCGCTCGCTGTGCGACAAGTACGGCATCGTGATGATCCTCGACGAGGTGATGGTCGGCTTCGGCCGCGTCGGCGAGTGGTTCGCCTACCAGGCCTTCGACGTGCAGCCCGATCTCGTGACCTTCGCGAAGGGCGTGAACTCGGGGTACGTGCCGCTGGGCGGAGTGGTGATCTCGGAGGCGATCCACGACACCTTCGAGGATCGTCCCTTCCCGGGCGGCCTCACCTACTCGGGCCACCCGCTCGCCTGCGCCTCGGGGGTCGCCACCTTCGACATCTTCGAGGAGGAGCGGATCCTGGAGCGCGTGCGCGATCTGGGCGAGCGCGTGGTCGAACCGCGTCTGCGCGAGTTCGCCGAGACGCACCCCTCGGTGGGGGAGGTGCGCGGCCGGGGCCTGTTCTGGGCTCTGGAGCTGGTGAAGGATCGCGGCACACGCGAGCCGCTGGTGCCGTTCAACGCCGCGGGCGATGCCGCGGCGCCGATGAACGCCGTGATCGCCGCGTGCAAGGACGCGGGGCTCTGGCCGTTCACCCACTTCAACCGGCTGCAGATCGCCCCGCCGCTGATCGTCTCGGAAGCGGATCTCGTGCGCGGCCTCGATATCATCGACGCGGCGCTCGACGTCGCCGACTCCTACGTCGTCGTCGGCTGAATGCCTGCCGCAGCCGAGACGGCTGCGGCGCGCCGGGAGGGAGGCCAGAAATGGCCTCCCTCTGATCCGTCGCGCTGACTCCTACGTCGTCGGCTGAGCGACTGTTCCGGAGCCCCGATCCCGCGCTGCATGCCGCGGGGATCGGGGCTCCGCTGCGTGTGCGGGACGGCCTGCCGATCCCGGCTCAGGAGTCTCCGCCGCCCTGCTCCTCCATATAGGCATCGGGCCCGCGCTCGGCGGCCTCGGGCTCCATGTAGACGAACTCCACGACATTGCCGTCGGGGTCCGCGAGGGTGCGCGAGTACATGAAGCCGTAGTCCTGCGCGGTCTTCGGCTCGCTGCCGCCCGAGGCGAGCCCGGCCCGGGCGGCGGCGTCGACCTCGGCGCGGGAGTCGCGGCTGAAACCGATGAGGGTCTGCGCGCTGGTGGCGGGATCCACGATCTCCTTGTCGGTGAAGGTGGCGAAGTACTCGCGGCGCAGCACCATGAAGTGGATCTGGTCGCTCCAGACGACGCAGATCGCGTTCTCGTCGGAGAAGAGCGGATTGATGGTGCCGCCGAGCGCCGTGTAGAAGGCGCGGGAGCGGTTCAGGTCGCTCGCGGGCAGGTTGATGAAGACCATGGTCATGAGGATCTCCCGTCGCTGGGTGCGCGGCCCGGTCGGCCGCGCGCACTTCGATGCTCGCAAGGCGGCGGATCGCCGTCAAGGGGTTGACCAGAGGGGGCATTCCGGCGGCCCGGGCGGGGTCGATCGTGCGCGGGCCGGGGATCCGAGAAGCGCTCAGCGCGCGGCGACCAGCTTCTCGGTGAGGCGTGTGAGCTCCGCGAGCTCGCCGGCGCCCAGCGCACCGCCGACGGCGCGGGCCACGCCGCGGGCGTGCGCCCGGCCGACGGCGCGCTGCAGCCGCACCCCCTCGGGGGTGAGCCGCACGCGCACCGCCCGCCCGTCTCCGGCGTCCATTGCCCGCTCGACGAGGCCCCGGGCGGCCAGCCGATCCACCAGTCGCGACAGGGCCGGCTGGCTCAGCAGCACATCCCGCTGCAACTCCCCGATGCGGGCGGGCGAGCCGTGCTTCGCCAGGGTGTAGAGCACGTCGTACTCGCGCATCGAGACGCCGTGCTCGCGCCAGACCTGCTCGGCGGCGAACTCGCGCAGCAGCACGGTGTGTGCCGTGAGCAGTGATTCCCAGGCCCGATTCGCCTCGGCGAGATGGCTCGGCACGATCCGCCCCTAGCTCAGGCCGAAGGCCGCGCCGCTCTTCGCCGGCGTGTCCTGGTAGGGGGATCCGCCGGTGACATTGTCGCCGCGGTTGGCATTCGGCCGGGGCTGACGCGGCTCGGCATCGCCGTACTTCGCCGTGACCAGCGAGGCGTGCGAGGGGGTCTCGGGCACCTCGGGATCGCGCCTGGCGGCGAGCTCCTTCCGCAGCACCGGCACGACCTCGCTGCCCAGCAGCTCGATCTGGTCGAGCACCGCGCCGAGCGGGAGACCCGCGTGATCCATCAGGAACATCTGGCGCTGGTAGTCGCCGAAGAACTCCTGGAAGGTGAGGGTCTTGTCGATCACCTCCTGGGGGCTGCCGACCGACAGCGGCGTCTGCTCCACGAAGTCCTCCATGCGCGGACCGTTGCCGTACACCGGCGCCTCATTGAAGTAGGGGCGGAACTCCTTCCATGCGTCCTGCGACTTCTTCGCGATGTAGGCCTGGCCGCCGAGCCCGACGATCGCCTGCTTCTCGGTGCCGTGGCCGTGGTGGGCGAAGCGCTGGCGGTAGAAGTCGATGAGGCGCTTGAAGTGCTCCTTGGGCCAGAAGATGTTGTTCGCGAAGAAGCCGTCGCCGTACTGCGCGGCCTGCTCGGCGATCTCCGGGGTGCGGATCGAGCCGTGCCAGACGAAGGGGGGCACATCGTCGAGCGGGCGGGGGGTCGAGGTGAAGCCGCGCAGCGGGGTGCGGAAGTTGCCCTCCCAGTCGACCACGTCCTCGCGCCACAGCCGGTGCAGCAGTTCGTAGCTCTCGAGCGCCAGCGGCAGGCTGCTGCGGATGTCCTTGCCGAACCACGGGTAGACCGGGGCGGTGTTGCCGCGGCCGAGCATGAGATCCATGCGGCCCTTCGCGAGGTGCTGCAGCATGGCGTACTCCTCGGCGATGCGCACCGGATCGTTGGTCGTGATGAGCGTGGTCGCGGTCGAGACCTTGAGCGTCGTGGTCTGCGCCGCGATGAAGGCGAGCAGCGTGGTGGGGCTCGAGGAGAAGAAGGGCGGATTGTGGTGCTCGCCGATGGCGAAGACGTCCAGGCCCGCCTCCTCGGTCTTCTTGGCGATCTGCACGGCGGCGTCGATGCGCTCCGCCTCGCTGGGGGTGCGGCCGCTGACGGGGTCTCGGGTGATGTCGCTGACCGAGAAGATTCCGAATTCCATGGTGTGCTCCTGAATCGGGCGGGGAGGGGTACCGCCGCCAATTATATGCGTTTGCATATACCTGTAACGGCGTGTTCCGTGATCTATTCCCGAAGCGATCCATGAGAACTGGGGTGGATTCCGGCCTCGCGGCGGCACCCACCCCATCTGGCCGCCCGCGAGCGAGTGGAGAACAACGGGAGTCGGCGCAGAATGGCGTGAGCCTGAGCCCGGAACCCGCTACCGTCGAAGGTGAGGTGATTCCCATGAGCGACCCGCAGCAGCCCGGCGAGGGCGCGCAGGCCACCCCGCCGAGGGTGCCGCGGCCCGCCGCCGCACCGCTCACGGTGAGCCCGGCGGTGCTGCAGCTGCGCGATGAGCTGGGGATGTGCGACACGCACGCCGCGCGCGAGCTGGCGCTCGAGCGCTTCTGGTCCGATCACCCGCGCACCCCGATCCTCGAGGTCGCAGACCCGGGCAAGGCTTTCGCGGAGGGCCGGTACACCGTCACCTTCCTCTGGCAGGACGCCGAGGCCGAGGAGGTGCTGCTCTTCGCCAATCGCATCACCGATGAGTGCGATCTCTCCGCCAGCCTGATGCGGCGCGTGCCCGGCACGGACCTCTGGCACCTCTCCTATCGGATGCGCGGCGATTGGCGGGCCTCCTACGGCTTCATCCGGCGCCTGCCGGGGGAGGCCTGGCCGTGGGCGGACGGCGATCAGCCCGCGATCCGCCGCGGTCTCGACCGCGGCCTCGCCGATCCCCGCAATCCCCGCAGCTGCCGTAACCGATCCGGCACCGAGATGTCGGTGGTCTCGCTGCCCGACGCGCCCGCGCAGCCGTGGCTGGAGCGGCGCGAGGGGCTCGCGGAGCGGGGGCGGGTGACGGAGCGGCTCGGCCCGGATCGGCGCGCGGTCTGGGTGTACGAACCGCCCGCCTCGCAGAGCGCTACCGCGTCACCCCTTCCCGTGGTGGTGCTGCTCGACGGCGAGGTGTGGACCGGTACTCAGGACATCGCGACCACCGTCGACAACCTCCTCGCCGATCGGGCGATGCGACCGTGCCTGATCGTCATGCCCGCCTCGGACCCCGGCGCCGACCCGGGTGCGGCACTCGACGCCGCCGCCGGCAGCGAGTGGATCGTGCACCGGCTGCTGCCCTGGGTGCGCGAGCACTACCCGGTCAGCGGCGAGGCGGCCGATGTCATCGTCGCCGGGCAGGGTCTCGGCGGCTACACCGCGCTGCGCACGGGGCTGGAGTTCCCCGGTGCGATCGGCGCGGTGCTCAGCCAGTCGGCCTCGCTGTGGCAGCGGAGGCTTCCCGCACCGGATCCGGCACTGATCCACCGGCTGCACGTCTACATCGAGGTCGGCGGTCAGGAGTGGGTGCTGCGGGGGCCCAATGAGCGGCTGGCCTCGGAGTTCACCCGTTTCGGCGCGGACACCCACTTCGTGGAGTACAACGGCGGCCACGACTACGCCTGCTGGCGCGGGGGCATCGCCGAGGGGCTGCGCACACTGCTGGGGCCGTCCGCGACGGTGATCAGCGGTCCGAATCCGGCGTCTGCGCCCTAGATCCTCTGGAGTCGGGATCTTTGGCGGTGCGGGTGCTCCGGCCGGTTCAGGACTCGGGGTCGCTCGGATCGAGCGGGGCGTGGTGGTCGAGGGCGATGATGCCGCGCTTCCAGTAGCCGTGCGCCTCCACCTGCTCTTTGGGCAGGCCGAGCTCGCGTCGCAGGTAGCGGCGCAGCGGGATCAGCGCATTCGCCTCGCCGGCGAGGAAGACGAGCGCGCCCTCGCTGATCGCGAGGCCCCGGAGCGCCTCGGCGAGGGCGGAGTCGTGATCCGCGCCCGAGAACCAGTGCAGCCGGTGCCTGTCGTGCTCGCGCCCTGAGAGGTAGACGGCGGTGCCGGGATCCTCGACCGAGAAGAGACCGGTGACGGGGAGGTCGTGCAGCGCGTCGAGCCAGCGCGCGGCGGCGGGAAGTGCGGACTCGTCGGCGACGATCACCGCGCCGTCGATGCCCGTGGGCGGCAGCAGGGAGCCGCGGGGGCCGCCGATGGCCAGCTCGTCTCCGGCGGTCGCGCGTGCCGCCCACGCCGAGGCGGGGCCGTCGTCGCCGTGCAGCACGAAGTCGATGTCGAGCTCGGGGCCGCTCGCGGTGTCCGGTCGGAAGGCGTAGGGGGTGTAGTCGCGGACGATCACCTCGCCGCCGCCCTCCGGCACCCGCGGTCGTCCGCCGCTGAAGTCGGGGAGGGTGAGCTCACCGCTCCTCGGGTCGGGGAAGAAGAGCTTCACATGGTCGCCGGGACCGGGTGCGGCGAAGCCCTCGAGGTCCTCGCCGCCGAAGGTGATGCGCGCCAGGCCGGGCGCCACGGACTCGGTGCGGAGCACCCGGATCCGGCGCCGCTTCAGCTCGTGCCGCAGGCGCTCTCGTGCGAAGCGTTCGGTCATTCGGGGTACCGCCATTCCTCGGAGATCTGCCGCCCCCAGCCTATCGGGGCCACATCTGATGTTCTGCCGGCTGGCTCTTCGATCCCTAGAACTTGCACACCCCGCTAGAGGTGTCACTTTGGTGCGTTAAATTCGGGGCGGTTTCAGGTTCCTAGCGCAACACCTTCACGGAGGAGGGTGTTATGTCGAGGAAGATTCCGTGGGAGACACGTGCGGCGGCCTGTCACGGGCTGATCGCTGGCCAGTCAGCGGTCGGGATCGCAGCGATGCTGGGTGTAAGCATGAGCATCGTCAAGGCATGGGGCAGGCTGGCGGGCATGGAATTGATGACGGGTCGCGTTGGCGGCGCGAGGCCGATGCCAATGGATGCCGTGGTCGACGCGGCTCGCGGGCGCGGGTATCGGCGACTCACGCTGGCTGACCGCTCGCTCATCCAGGCGGGCTTGGCGATGCACCCGCCGCTATCGGTGCGGGCGATCGCGCGGGAGCTCTCGGTGGCGGCATCGACGGTCTCCAGAGAGATCCGAGCCCATCGGGTCCGGCACTGGCAGCAGCAGCACTACGACGCCGAGATCGCGCACTACCGGGCGTTAGCGGCGCGGCCCCGGTCGCGTCCGGGGAAGCTGGAACACCCGCCGCTGCGGGACGCGGTTGTGTCACGCTTGAACGATAAGTACTCTCCGCAGCAGGTCGCGGGCGAGTTGGCGTTGATGTTCCCTGACGAGGCGGAGATGCACGTGTCGCACGAGACGATCTACCAGGCGCTCTACGTGCAGGGGAACGGGGCGTTGCGGCACGAGCTGACGGTGGAGAAGGCGCTGCGGTCCGGGCGGACCACCCGCGTCCCGCAGTCGAGACTGCCTCGCCGATCGGGCCGGCCCTGGCTGGAAGGGGCGCGGTTGACTGATCGTCCCGCTGAGGTGGCCGACCGGGCGGTGCCCGGACACTGGGAAGGCGACCTCGTCGTCGGGCCGGGGAATTCAGGGATCGTGACGCTCGTCGAACGTAAGCACCGGTTCACCCTGCTGGGCCGGCTCCCGGGGCAGCGCGATAGCAAGACCGTTATCGATGTCCTCGCTGGCATGATCGGTCAGCTCCCCGCGACACTGACCCGCACGATCACCTGGGACCAGGGCAGCGAGATGGCTGAGCACGCCTCGTTCACTATCGCCAGTGACTGCAAGGTGTTCTTCTGCGACCCGCACTCGCCCTGGCAGCGCGGCACGAACGAGAACACCAACGGATTGATCCGTGATTTCTACCCGAAGGGCACGAACTTCAACGAGATCACTGACGCGGAACTCGCCGAGACGCAGCGGCTCCTCAACATTCGGCCGCGCCGTGTTCTGGGTTACCGGAAACCAGCTGACATGATGAACGAACTGATCAATGGTGTTGCACTAGCCCCCTGAAACCGCCCGGGAACTCTGCACCAAAGTGACACTTGAGTAGGGGGCACCGGGCTGTGTCAAACAGCGGCGGGGCCGGCAGGGAACACCGGAATACGGCGCCGGGGCCGGGCGCCGCGCCGATCGCGGCGCGCTACTCCGAGAACAGGCGCTGCAGGCGCTGAACGCCCTCGAGCAGGGCCTCGTCGCCGAGGGCGTAGCTGAAGCGCAGGTAGCCGCTCGGGCCGAAGGCCTCGCCGGGCACCGCGGCCACCTCGGCCTCGGACAGCATGAGATCGGCGAGCTCCAGGGAGGTGGTGGGGGTGACCCCGCGGATCTCCCGCCCCAGCGCTCCGGTGACGTCGGCGTAGGCGTAGAAGGCGCCCTCGGGCGTCGGGCAGCGGAAACCGGGGACCGCGTTCAGGCCGTCGACGATCAGGCCGCGGCGGCGGTCGAAGGCCTGGCGCATCTCCTCGACGGGCTGCTGCGGCCCGGTCAGCGCCGCCAGAGCGGCACGCTGCGCGATGTTGTTGACATTGGAGCACAGATGCGACTGCAGATTCGCGGCGCCCTTGATGATGTCGGCGGGGCCGACCATCCAACCGAGCCGCCAGCCCGTCATCGCGTAGGTCTTCGCGACGCCGTTGACCAGGATGGCGCGATCCGCGAGCGCGGGCACGGCCTCGACGATCGACAGTGCGCGAACCCCGTCGTAGACGAGGTTCTGGTAGATCTCGTCGGCGACGACCCAGAGCCCGTGGGCCTCGGCCCACTCGCCGATCGCGCGGGTCTCCTCGGGGGAGTAGACGGCGCCGGTGGGGTTCGACGGCGAGACGAACAGCAGCACCTTGGTGCGCTCGGTGCGCGCCGCCTCCAGCTGCTCGACGGTCACCTTGTAGTCCTGATCGGCGCCGGCGAAGACCTCGACGGGCACCCCGTCGGCGAGCTGGATCGCCTCCGGGTAGGTGGTCCAGTAGGGGCCGGGCACCAGCACCTCGTCGCCCGGATCGAGCAGCACCTGGAAGGCCTGGTAGACGGCCTGCTTGCCGCCGTTGGTCACGATGATCTGCGAGATCGGCACCTGCCAGCCCGAGTCGCGCGCCGTCTTCTCGGCGATGGCCTCGCGCAGATCGGGAAGGCCCGCCGCCGCCGTGTACCGGAAGTTCTTCGGATCGTCGAGGGCCGCGCGCGCGGCGTCGACGATATGCGCCGGCGTGGCGAAATCGGGCTCGCCCGCGGCGTAGCTGATCACGGGTCGGCCCTCGGCCTGCAGGGCCTTGGCCTTCGCATCGACCTTGAGGGTGGCGGACTCGGCGATCGCGCCGATTTTCTTCGACAAACGGGGGATGCTGCTCACCCCTCCATCCTAATTCGTCGCGCCTGCGCGAGAGGCTATATCTTCGGCTCCGCGCGCCGCCGACCGCGATACCCTGGATGCGTGAATTCAGGGCTGCGCGTGATTCCCGTCGAGGATCGGGCGTGGCTGCTGGCGGCCCTGGAGGACGCGCTCGACGGTGGATCGCCGATCCTCCCCCTCGCACCGGGCGCCGACCCGCACAGCGCCCGCGATCTGCGCGAGGCGACGCTGCCCGAGGGCACGGCCGTGGTGGTGCGCACCTCCGGATCGAGCGGCGTGCCGAAGGCGGTCGCGCTGTCGGCCGCGGCGCTCACCGCGAGCGCGACGGCGACGCACGACACCCTCGGCGGTCCGGGGCAGTGGCTCGTGACGCTGCCGGGCAGCCTGATCTCCGGGCTGCAGATGCTGGTCCGCGGCCTCACAGCCGGGATTGATCCCGTGTTCTCCGACGGCCCCTTCGACCCGGCGGTGCTCGTCGAGCGCGCCGACGCCATGCAGTTCGCGCGTCGCTACGTCTCGCTCGTGCCGGTGCAGTTCGCCCGGCTGCTCGATCTCGCCGAGGCCGACGCGGACGCGGCAGAGGTGCTGCGCGGCTTCGGCGCGCTGCTGGTCGGCGGGCAGTCCGTGCCGCTGCCGCTGCGCCGGCGCGCCCACGAGCTCGGCCTCGCCCTGCGCCGCAGCTACGGCATGACCGAGACCGCGGGCGGCTGCGTCTACGACGGGGTCGAGATCGGCGACGTCCGGGTGCGCATCCGCGACGGCGAGGTGCAGCTGGCGGGCGCCTGCCTCGCGCTGGGCTACGTCGGCGATGCGGGGCTCACGGCGGATCGTTTCATCGAGGATCGCGGCACCCGCTGGTACCGCACCGGCGACACCGGCGAACTGCTGGGCGGCATGCTGACGGTCACCGGGCGCCTGGACCGCGTCATCGTCTCGGGCGGCGTCAACGTGTCGCTCGACGAGGTGGAGCGCGTGGCCCGCGAGCAGCCGGGCTGGTCGAGCGCGGTGGCGATCGGCTTCGCGCACCCGGAATGGGGCGAGCGGCTCGGTCTGGTCGTCGAGACGGAGCCGGGCGCCACGGGCTTCGACGCGGTGCGCCAGGAGATCCGGGATCGACTCGGGGCGGCCGCCGCGCCCGAGTGGGCGACCGAGACCGATGAGCTGCCGAGACTGCCGGGCGGCAAACCCGATGTCGCGGAGATCGAGCGGTGGATGGCCGAGCTGCGGCGCAGCTTCCGCCAGACCGGTGCGGCGCGCTGAGCCTTTCCGGCGTTCCCGCCCCGGCGTCCCTCTCGGACGAGGCCGTCATGCCCGTAGGATCGAGGGCGAAGAAGGAGCACCCCATGAACGACATCGTCCACCGTCCGCGCCGCTCGGGAAACCCCGCGGTGCGCGCCGCGGCCGAACGGCTCGCCGCGGCCGGCGGCCCCAGCCGCATCACCTGGAAGGACTGGGTGGGCGGCGCACGCCTGCGCACCCTCCCGCTCGCGGTGGCGCCGGTGGCCGCGGGCGCGGGTGTGGCCCATATGCTGCAGAGCTTCTCGTGGACGCTCACGCTGCTCGCGCTCGGCGTCGCCGTGCTGCTCCAGATCGGCGTCAACTACGCCAATGACTACTCCGACGGCATCCGCGGCACCGATGCGCATCGCCTCGGCCCCAGCCGGCTCACCGGCTCCGGGCTGGTGAACCCGAAGCGGGTGCTCGCCACCGCGCTGGTGTGCTTCGCGCTCGCCGCCGGCTGCGGGCTCGTGGCGGTGATCCTCAGCGGTCGCTGGTGGTTCCTGCTCATCGGCGTGGTGGCGATCATCGCCGCCTGGTTCTACACCGGCGGCAAGCGGCCCTACGGCTACCTCGGTCTCGGCGAGGTGGCGGTGTTCGTCTTCTTCGGCCTCGTCGCGACCGTGGGCACGGTCTGGCTGCAGAGCGAGATCGTCCCCCAGGAATCGTGGATCGCCGGTGCCGGCGTCGGCTTCTTCGCCGTGGCGGTGCTCGTCGCGAACAACACCCGGGACATCGAGACGGACCGCCTCGTCGGCAAGCGCACGCTCTCGGTGCGCATCGGGGAACGGGCCTCGCGGATCCTCTTCGTCGTCTGCGTGCTGCTCCCCTTCGCGGTGCCCGCCGTGTACTCCGCGATCTACCTCGGCATGGCGCTCGTCTGGCTGGTGCTGATCCTGGTGATCCCGGCCTGCGTGATCATGCTCTGGGGCAAGACGGCGCGCGAGCTGGTGCTCGTGCTGGGGCTCACGAGCTTCGCGGGGCTCGCCTACGGCGCGCTCCTCGGCGCGGCCTTCGCGTTCTGAGGGCTGCTCAGGCGGCCGGCTGCTGCGGCTCTTCCGAGCTGCCGGCGTCCGAGGCGGCTTCGACGGCGTCGTCCTCGACGATATCATCCGCCGTGCGCTCCTGATCGCGCCAGGCCTGGATGCTCTGCGCGGCGGTCGCCCGCTGCTTCGAGAGGAAGATCACCGACAGCGACACGGCGATGAGCGTCGCGACGACCGCCGAGAGCAGCCAGTGCCAGCCGATGAAGTAGAGCACGGCGAAGGGCACTGCGAAGAAGAGGAGCCGCAGCGCGGAGTAGACGATCCATGCGGTACTGGGCTTCACATCGGCGAGTCTACCGACCGCTCCTGAGACCGACCCGAGCCTGGGTCACGCACAGCTGACGCGGGTACCATTGAGACATGATCCGTTTCCTCATCATCGGGATCGTGATCGCAGTGGCGTTCACGCTCTACGCCCTCGTCGATGCGGCGATGACCGATGCCGCACGGGCTCGTGGCGTGCCGAAGCCGGTGTGGGTGGTGCTGGTGGTGGTGCTGCCGGTGGTGGGGGCGATCCTCTGGTTCACCATCGGCAAGGGTCCAGTGGTGGCCGCCCGTCCCCGTCCCCTCGAGGATGATCCGCGGTTCAGCGGCACTCGGATGAACGATGCCCAGCTCGACGAGCATATGCGCGAGCTGGAGGAGCGCCTGCGCGAACTCGACGAGGAGACCTACCCGCACGAGGGTGGAGAGTCCGAGGATCCCCCCACGGGTAAGAAGTGAGCGAAGCGCCGTCGGGGCCGTCCTGGTCGGCACCCGCTCCCGCCTCGCTGTTCGCGACCGCGCTGCTGGCCGAACTGCTGCGGCTCGGCGTCCGCGACCTCGTGGTCTGCCCGGGTTCGCGCTCGCAGGCACTCGCGCTCGCGGCGGCCGAGGCCGAGCGGGCCGGCGCCGTGCGGCTGCACGTGCGCGCCGATGAGCGCTCCGCGGGTTTCTTCGCGCTGGGCGTCGCACGCGAGACGGGCGTGCCCGCCCCGGTGATCGTCACCAGCGGCACCGCGGTCGCGAATCTCCTTCCCGCCGCCCTCGAAGCCCATGAGGGCCGGGTGCCCTTGCTGCTGCTCACCGCCGACAGGCCGGAGGAGCTGCGCGGCATCCGCGGCAACCAGACCACGCGCCAGGCGGGGCTGCTCGGAGACCTCGGCCGGATGGCCGTCGATATCGACGTCGATGCCGCATCGGAGGGCGCGGATCCTCAGGCCGCCCCGACGGTGCTCGCGGAGCGGGCGATGACCGCGGCGCTCGGTCGCAGGGGCGGGGATCCGCCCGGCCCGGTGCAGGTGAACCTCGCCTTCCGCGAGCCGCTCTCCGGCTGGCCCGACGAGGCGCGGATCGACTTCGGTGCGGGCTCGATGACCGCGGCCGAGCTCTTCTCCGAGGTGCGCCGGAGGCCCGCGGAGGATTCTGCCGCGCGGCAGCCGGGCGATCTGCAGCGCCCGGCGGCCGAGAGGCACGGCGACGGCTGGCGGATGCGGCTCGACTGGGCCGCCGAGGAGGTCTACGTCCACGACGACGACGCCCTCGCCGTGGTGATCGCCGGGGAGGGCGCGGGTCCGGAGGCCGAGGCCTTCGCGCGCGCGGCGGGCCTGCCGCTGCTCGCCGAGGCGGTGAGCGGATCCCGGTTCGGGCGCGAGGCCATCACCGCCTATGCCACGCTCATCGACGATCCCGAGGTGGGCGGGCTCACGGAGCGCGCCGTGGTCTTCGGCCACCCCACGCTGACCCGGCAGATTCCCGCGCTGCTGCGTCGCAGCGATGTCGAGGTGGTGGTGGTGGATCCCTACGCGGGAGCCGCGGTGGATCACTACGACCCGAGTGGCACCGCCCGCGTGGTGCGCGTCGCACGGGTCCTGGACTCATATGACCCGAAGGGCATGCGTCGCTGGCTGGGGGCCTGGGTGACCGAGGATCGGCGTCTGCGCGAGGAGCGCAGCACCGTGCACGAGCCCGATCTCGACGCCGCCCGGGCCATCGGGTATCGCGAGCGCAACGCCTACGCCCGCGCGGAGGTGGCTGTGCTGCGGGAGGCGGTGACCCGCGAGCTCCTGGTCGAGAGCGTGTGGCGGGCGAGCTGGCCGCACGACCGCCTCGTGCTGGGCGCCTCTCGTCTGGTGCGGGTGCTCGATGCCCTCGCCCCCTCGCGACGGCTCGAGGTGCGCGCCAATCGTGGCCTCGGGGGCATCGACGGCACGGTGGCGACGGCGCTCGGAGTCGCCGCGAGCAGTCAGGCCGCCGGCGGTACCGGTACGGCCGGCGGCGATGCGCCGGCCGCGGGTGTCACCCGGGTGATTCTGGGCGACCTCGCACTGCTGCACGATGCCGGATCGCTGCTCCTGACCGAGTCCGAACCGCGCCCGCGGGTGCAGCTCTTCGTGGGCAACGACGGCGGCGGAACCATCTTCGACACCCTGGAGGCGGCCGGCACCGCCCCGCGCGAGGCCTTCGACCGGGTCATGTACACCCCGCAGCGGGCTGACTTCGCGGCGCTCGCCGCGGCCTACGGCTGGGAGTACCGGCGCGTAGCGGATCGCGGCGAGCTCAGCCGTCTGCTCACCGAGCCGGTGACCGGGCCGATGCTCGTGGAGATCCCGCTCGCCCGCTGAGCGGGAGGCCGCTCCGCGTTTCCGCTCGGCCGCTCGATCACCGGCTCGGCCGCTCGATCGTATCCATCGAAAGTGCAGTTGTCGGCCCTTCAGCACACGGGAAGGGCTGACAACTGCACTTCCGACGGGGAGGTGGCCGAGGCGCGCGGCCGCGCGGGGCTACGCCGAGAAGGCCTCGGCGATGGGGCGGAGCTTCGAGACGGTCTCGCCGAACTCCCGCTGCGGGTCACTGTCGGCGAGTATGCCGCCGCCGGCATAGGCCGTCACCGAGCGCTGCCCGTCCTCGTCGTCGCCGAGCTGCGCGCAACGCAGGGCGATCACCCATTCGCCGTCGCCGTCGGCGTCGATCCACCCCACCGCGCCGGCGTAGCGCTCGCGGTCGAAAGGCTCGAGCTCTGCGATGGCCTCGATGGCCGCCCGCGTCGGGGTGCCGGCGACCGCGGCGGTCGGGTGCAGCGCCTCCGCGAGTTCGAGAGAGGAGGCGGATCTGCTCGGTACGGCGCGCACATCGGTGGCGAGATGCCAGACATTCGGCAGCTTCAGCGCGAAGGGCTGCTCATTGCACTGCAGCTCGTGCACATGCGGGCCCAGGGCGGTGACCACGCTCTGCACGGCGAAGGCGTGCTCGTGCTGCTCCTTCGGGCTCGAGAACAGCTCGTCCCGCGCGCGCGCGTCGGCTGCCGGGTCGGCCTTCCGCCCGCGGGTCCCGGCCAGCACCCGCGCGGAGACGATGCCCTCGGTGCGCCGGATGAGCGTCTCGGGGCTCGCGCCGACGAGCCCGTCGACGGCGAAGGTCCAGCAGTCCTCGTAGCGCGAGGCGAGTCGCGCCAGGGGGGTCCGCAGATCGTCGCCGCTGCCGATCCACCCCCGCACCGGCCGGGCGAGAACGACCTTCTCGATCTCCTTGCGGTCGATGCGCTCGGTGGCCTCGGCGACACCGCGCAGATAGTCGGGGTCGGGAGTCTCGATGGGCAGCTCGACCCCGTTCCACGCGCCGGGCTCGGGCGGGGCGGGCAGCACGGGCTCGGTGGAGATCGGCTCCGCCCGGATCTCGGTCACCCAGGCGGCCTCCCCGTGCCGTGAGATGACGAAGCGGGGCACGATCAGGGTGCTCAGAGCGCGGCTGCCATCGGCGAAGGCGAGCGCGGCGAAGGCGATGAGGCCGGATCCGGGCAGCTCGATCGGGTCGTCGACGACTGCGCGCTCGGTGAGCGCCCGCCAGCCGCGCGCGACCTCGGCGAAGCGATCCTCTCCCGCGAAGGTGAGTCGCAGCACCTCGCCGACTCCGACGCAGCCGCGGTCGCCGCGCAACCAGAGCAGCGGATCGTGGGGATCCGCGTGGGCGACCAGCTCAGCGGGCCCCGGCAGTTCGGCCAGGGGCCGGCTGACCGCGAAAAGGCGGGGGGCCGGTGCGCTGTTGATCACTACATCAATCTACAAGGGTAGGCCGAGACTTCGATGCGGCCGCGGTGCGGTGCGCAGTACGGTGCGTGCTTCGGCGGGGTCCGGGGGTCGCTTCGCTGTCGTATTCCGTGTTCTGGTGCATCGACTCGGCACTTGCGGCTCGGGTGAGCGGATGGGGTCCGCGGGCCCCGCGGCCGGGCCGCGCCAAGGTCGGACGGGCTAACATAGGGAGCGTGACCCGCCCCGATACCGCCACGAAATCGGCCGCCGATGTCTCGACGATGTTCGACGAGGTGTCGCCGCGATACGACCTCATCAACGATGTGCTCTCGGCGGGACAGTCCCGGCTGTGGCGGGTGGCGATGACCCGCGCCCTGCAACCCCGCAAGGGCATGCGGGTGCTCGACCTCGCGGCGGGCACGGGCACCTCCAGCGCCGCGATCGCCCGTCACGGCGCCGAGGTGACCGCGGCCGATTTCTCCGAGGGGATGCTCGCGGTCGGCCGTGAGCGCCAGGCCGGCAACGAGCTCATCGAGTTCGTGCACGCGGACGCGACCGCCCTGCCCTTCGAGGACGACTCCTTCGACGCGGCGACGATCTCCTTCGGACTGCGCAATGTCAGCGATCCCCGGCGGGCGCTCGCCGAGATGCGACGCGTGGTGCGGCCGGGCGGCCGCATCGTGATCTGCGAGTTCTCGAAGCCGCCGGCGGCAGCGATCCGCGCCCCGTACGCGGCCTACTCCAGGCATGTGCTGCCGCGGGTGGCGGGTCTGCTGAACGGCGAGGCCAAGGAGGCCTACCGCTACCTCAACGAGTCGATCGAGGCCTGGCCGGCACAGGCGGAGCTGGCCGCCTGGCTGCGCGAGGCGGGTCTCGAGCGGGTGGCCTACCGCAATCTCAGCTTGGGCATTGTCGCCCTGCACCGCGGTTTCGTGCCGCGGGAGGCCCCGAAGCACGAGGCCGAGGCCGGGTCGACTCAGAAGCCCGAGACCGAATCGAAGCCCAAGGCCCAGCCCAAGCCCAAGCCCAAGCCCCAGCCCCGACCGAAGTCGAAGGCCGAACCGAAGCCCGAGTCGAAACCGAAGCCCGCGCCGAAGCAGGGGACTGCGAAGGCCGCACCCGCGAAACCGCAGAGGAAGCCCGCCGCCAAGCCGGCTGCCGCACCCGCTCCGGCTACGCAGGACGGTGACTCGTGAACGCGCGTCACGGCTTAGAGACCGCCACCCAGGCCCTGCCGCTCAGACTCTTCCGCGATGCGCAGGATCGTCGCCACGCCAAGCGGCTGCAACAGGAGATGGCGCTCGTCGAGGAGGGTCTGCTCGAACAGCTGAGCTTCGCCTCGGAGGTCGCCGATGCCCCGGCCCGCTATCTCGCCGAGGCGGGGGGCAAGCGGGTCCGGCCCCTGCTCACCCTGCTCACCAGCGAGCTCGGCGACGGCCCGAACGAGATGGTGCGCCGCGCCGCGCAGTCGGTGGAGATCACTCATCTCGCCTCGCTCTACCACGATGACGTGATGGACGACGCGAAACTGCGTCGGGGGGTTCCTGCCGCGCAGACCGTGTGGTCGAACTCGGTGGCGATCCTCGCCGGCGATCTGCTCTTCGCGCGCGCCTCGAGCCTGGTCGCGGGCATGGGCGAGGAGGCTATTCTGCTGCAGGCGCGCACCTTCGAGCGGCTCTGCCTCGGCCAGCTGCACGAGACGGTGGGGCCGCAGCCGGGGGATGACCCGATGCGGCACTATCTGGAGGTGCTCGCCGACAAGACCGGTGCGCTGATCGCCTCCGCCGCCCGGATGGGCGTCATGTTCGGCGGCGGCCCCGACGAGTACGCCGAGGCGGTGATGGAGTACGGCGAGCGCGTCGGCGTGGCCTTCCAGCTGGTGGACGATGTGATCGATCTCTCGCCGAAGGCCGAGCAGACCGGCAAGCGCGCGGGCACCGATCTGCGCGCGGGCGTGGCGACGATGCCGATGCTGCTGCTGCGCGAGCGGGCCGAGCGCGAGCCGGAATCCGCCGTGCTCCTCGCCCGCATCGACGCCGGTGTCGCCCGCATCGCCGCGGGGGAGGACCCGGCCCTGCTCGACGCGGAGGTCGAAGCCCTGCGTGCGCACGAGGTGACGCGGGACACCGAGGCGGCCGCGCGGCAGTGGGCGGCCGACGCGGTGGCCGCGCTCGAGGTGCTGCCGCGCTCCGAGGTGAAGCGCGGGCTCGAACGCCTGGCCGATTCGATCGTGTCGCGAGAAGGATGAGCGCTCGGAGCCGGCGGATGCGGGCTCCGGGTCGGACGCTGCCCGAACACCGAGGCGGCGCACGGCAGAACAGAGGACGAGGTTGAGGAGCGATATGACGAAGATGCGGCTGGCGATCGTGGGCGCGGGCCCTGCGGGGATCTACGCGGCCGATCTGCTGATCAAGGCCGAGCGCGATTTCGAGGTGGAGATCGATCTCTTCGATCAGCTGCCCGCCCCCTACGGGCTCGTGCGTTACGGCGTCTCGCCCGATCACCCCCGTATCAAGGGCATCATCACCGCGCTGCGCGAGGTGCTCGACCGGGGCGATATTCGCTACTTCGGCAATGTGCGCTACGGCGAGGATCTGACCCTGGACGACCTCAAACGGCACTACCACGCGGTGATCTTCGCGACCGGCGCGATCCGCGACGCCGGGCTGGACATCCCCGGCATCGAGGCGGAGGGATCCTACGGCGCCGCCGACTTCGTGAGCTGGTTCGACGGCCACCCCGATGTCTCCCGCGAGTGGCCGCTCGAGGCTCCGAGCGTCGCGGTGATCGGCAACGGCAATGTCGCCCTCGACGTCTCGCGGATGCTGATCAAGCACGCCGATGACCTGCTGCCCACCGAGATCCCCGCCAATGTGTACGAGGGGCTCAAGGCGAATCCCATCGAGGAGCTGCACCTCTTCGGCCGTCGCGGCCCCGCCTATGTGAAATTCACGCCGCTGGAGCTGCGCGAGCTCGGCGAGGTGCGCGATGTGGACATGATCGTCGACGAGCGCGATTTCGATCTCGACGACCCCTACGCCGACGAGACCCTCGCGAAGAACAAGCAGGTCATCGTGATGACCCGCATCATGAATCAGTGGCGCGAGGAGCAGAGGCTGAGGGAGGCGGGGGAGAAGGATCGCGCCTCCCGGCGCCTGCACCTGCACTTCTGGTCGAAGCCGGTCGAGGTGCTCACCGAGAACGGCCGCGTCGCGGGCATCCGCGTCGAGCGCACCGCGCCCGACGGCCAGGGCGGGGTGATCGACACCGGCGAGTTCGAGACGATCCCGGCGCAGGCGCTGTACCGCGCGGTCGGGTACTTCGGATCGCCGCTCGAGGAGATCCCCTTCGACGACGAGCGCGGGGTGATCCCGAACGAACAGGGCCGGGTGCTGGGCGCCGACGGTGCGCGCGTGCCGGGAGTGTACGCCACCGGTTGGATCAAGCGCGGCCCGGTGGGCCTCATCGGGCACACGAAGAGCGATGCTATGGAGACGCTCGAGTGCCTGCTGGAGGATCGCGAGTCGTGGTGGACGCCGAGCGACGCGGATCCCGCGTCCGTGCCGGCCCTGCTCGAGGAGCGGCGTGTACCGTACACCACGGTGGAGGGCTGGCAGCGCCTCGACGAGCACGAGCTCGCGCTCGGCGAGGCGGAGGGGCGCACCCGCATCAAGGTGGTGCCTCGCGAGGAGATGACGCGCATCAGCCGTCGGGACTGATGACTGACGCGGCCGCCGCGGTCGCCCGAGAGGGCGAAGCCGCGACGGCCGCTGAGCGCGCGGAAGAGGCGCGCTTGGTCGACGCTAGAGCACCTTCGACAGGAACTGCTTCGTGCGCTCGTGCCGGGGCTCGGTGAACACCAGCTCGGGATCTCCCTGCTCGATGATCGCACCTCCGTCCATGACGACGACCCGATCCGCGACCTCCCGGGTGAAGCCCATCTCGTGGCTGACGACGATCATCGTCATGCCCGCGGCGGCGAGATCCTTCATCACCTGCAGGACCTCCCCCACCATCTCGGGATCGAGGGCCGAGGTCGGCTCGTCGAAGAGCATCAGCGCCGGTCGCATGGCGAGCGAGCGCGCGATGGCGACGCGCTGCTGCTGCCCGCCGGAGAGCGAGCGCGGTCGTGCGTCCGCCTTGTCGGCGAGCCCGACCCGATCCAGCAGCTCCATCGCGTAGGAGACCGCCTCGCTCTTCCGTTCCTTCTTGATGCGCACCGGCGAGTGCCAGATGTTCTCGAGCACCGTCATATGCGGGAAGAGATTGAAGTGCTGGAAGACGAAGCCGATGTCGGCGCGCTGCTTCGCGAGCGCCTTCACCGAGATCTGCGTGATGCGGCCGTCCTCGCGCACCGCCTCGCCGATGCGCTGGCCGTCGATATGGATCTCCCCGCTCTCGATCGCTTCGAGACGGTTGAGGGTGCGCAGGAAGGTGGTCTTCCCCGCGCCGGACGGTCCGACGAGCACCACGACTTCGCCGCGCGCCACCTCGAGGGAGACATCGGTGAGGATGTGCCGATCCCCGAACCACTTGTTCACCGCGACGGTGCGCACGATCGGCCCGTCGCCGGTCGTGATGGGGGTGGTGTATTCGATCGTGCTCACGCTTTGGATCCTTCCGGAATCGCCTCGGTCTGCTGGGGCGGCAGCGCGCGATCCCTCTTGCTGCGGAAGCCGAACAGCCGCTTCCAGATCGACGCCGATTTCGGCAGGCCCGCCTTCGCATTGAGATGGTTCTCGATGTTCGCCTGGACGACGGTCCAGATGGTGGTGAGCAGCAGGTAGTACAGCGCCACCACGATGTAGATCTCGAAGACCTTGAAGGTCGTCGCGCTCATCATCGTGCCGACCTGGAACATCTCGGAGACGCCGATGATGGAGAGGATCGAGGTGCTCTTCATCAGGCCGTTGAAGGAGTTGCCCAGCGGCGGCACCATGACGCGGATCGCCTGCGGCACCACGATCCAGCGCATCGCGCCGAGCGGCGTCATGCCGAGGGTCAACGCCGCCTCGGTCTGCCCCTTCTCGATCGATTCGAGACCGCCGCGGACGATCTCCGAGATGTAGGCGCTCTCGTTGAGCATGAGGGCGACGATGGCCGCCTGCACGGCTCCTGTGATGAGCACGCCGATGGTGACGTCCTCGAAGCGCACGATGCCCGCTGCCGCGAGGCCCGTGTAGATGATCACGAGCTGGACCAGCAGCGGAGTGCCGCGGATGACCCAGATGTACAGGCTCGCGAAGATGCGCAGCACGATGAATCGGCTTCGGCCCATGAGCGCGATCGCCAGACCGAGGAGCAGCGCCAGTGCCATCGAGACCACCGAGATCACGACGGTGAGCGCGAGACCGCCCAGGAATCGTGGGCTCGGGGTGAGCAGGCTCTGCCAGAAATACGTCCAGTCAAATGTCATGGGTGTCCACCTGATTCATCGTGCCGCGCGTCGATCTGCCGGGATCAGCCGTTGATGCTCTGTCCGGTCGTTCCCCACTCCTCGAGGATCGCGGCATAGGTGCCGTTCTCCACGATGGAGTCGAAGGCCGTCTGCAGGGCCTCGTGCAGCTCGGTGTTGTCCTTGAGCGTGGCCGCGCCGACGAGCACGCTGTTGAAGGGCTCTCCGACCGAGGAGAAGTCGCCGAGCTTGCTGTAGTAGCCGGCGCCCTCGGCGGTGCCGATATGCGCGTCCTGCTGGTCCGCATTCAGCTGCTGCAGAGCGACGCCCGGGTTGTCGACGTTGGTGATGGCGAGCGGATCGTTGCCGCCGGCGACGCACTCGGCCGAGAGCTCCTCGGCGCTCGCGGATCCGGTGGAGCCGGTGACGACGGCGACGCGGAGGCCGCAGAGGCTCTCGTCGAGGCCGGTGATGTCCTTGGGGTTGCCGGCCGGCGCGATGATGGCGGAGCCCGAGGCGAGGTAGGGGACGAAGTCGACGATCTCCTCGCGTTCGGGGCGGATGTAGAGCGATGACATGATCGTGTCGCACTGCTTCGCCTGGAGGGCGGGAATGAGGCCGGGGAACCCGAGCTCGTTGAGCTGGAGGTCGAGGCCCAGCTCATCGGCGAGTGCCCGGGCGATGTCGACCTCGACGCCGACGGCCTCCCCCGAGGCCTCGTCGAAGTAGACGTTCGGCGGTGAGAGGATCGCCGCGCAGACGGTCAACGTGCCCTCGGTGATGATCGCCGGCGGGGCGACGGCTGCGGCGACCGGCTCGGAGACGGCATCGGTGCTGTCTTCGGCGGGAGCGCTGCTGCATGCCGCGAGCGGCAGGGCGAGTGCGGCTGCTGCGGTGAGCACGATCGCTCGGCTGCGTCGCGAGGTGAGGATCTGGCGCATGGAGGGCCTCCTTCGTGAGAGAAAAAGTGGGAGTGTTGCGAAATTGTTGCGGAGATATAAACTAATCGTCAGTTGGTTAGTCCAAGTTGGCGATAAAAGTGAACATTACCCGGAGGGTCGAATATCGTCAACAATGGGTCACCCAATCGATACAAAAGCCTCGCAGAGCGACAAGAATTGCGCTGAGAGGCAAGCGTGCGAGGCACGGACAAGGCGGAGGAGCAGGGATGGATTGGCAGGCAATGGGCAAGAGCAATGTGCTCTCGCTACCCGACCGACTCTCGATCGACCTGGAGCGGCTCATCCTGGACGGTACCCTCGCGCCGGGGGATCGGCTCCCCTCCGAGCGGGAGCTCGCCGCGCACCTCGGCGTCTCGCGTGTGTCCATCCGGCAGGCGCTGCACGAGCTCGAGAGCCGCGGGCTCATCGACCGGAAGCCCGGCCGCGGCACGATCGTGCTGAGTCCGGGCAAGGCCCGCGAGGTCGACGGGCAGGGCTTCGACCTGACCGCGCATCCGGACACCACGCTCGAGCAGATCATGGAGCTGCGCGCGATCATCGAGCCCCCAGCCGCGCGATTGACCGCGAGCCGTGCGACCGCTCGCGACATCGAGCAGCTAAGGGAGCTCGTCGTCGAAATGGAGGGCGATGTCTCGAAGGAGCGCTATGCGCAGCTCGACGCCGCCTTCCACCAGGCGATCGCGCAGTACACGCACAACCCGCTCATCTCCCTGCTGAACGAGCAGATCGCCACCCACATCGCCCCCGGCCGTGCCAGCCGGTATCAGACGCGGAAGCGCAGGAACGCCTCGAGCGAAGCCCACCGCCGGATCTACGAGGCGATCGCGGCCGGTGACGGCGACCTGGCGGAGTACGAGGCCAGGCAGCACGTCATCGTCATCCGACAGCTCATCACGGACGTCGACTGAACACGGACCTCGACCGATCACAGACGCCGCCCGGGCACGGAGTACGACTGAGCACAGACCTCGGCCGGGCGTGGTCCTCGGCTGAGCACAAGACCCTCGAAAGGACACGGAATTGAAGCAGACATCCCCCAGGGGCGCGATCTCGACCTCGCATCATCTCGCCACTGAGGCCGGTGCCGCGGCGCTGCGCGCGGGCGGCAATGCCATCGACGCGGCCCTGGCCGCCGCCGCGACGCTGTGCGTCGTTTACCCGCACAACGTCGCGCTCGGCGGCGACCTGGTCGCCCTCGTGCACACCCCGGACGGGGAGACCCGCTTCCTCAACGCCACCGGCACCGCACCCGCCGACCAGAAGCTCACCGCGCTGCGCGAGAAGCACGGCGATCACCTGCCCGTGCGCGGTGTCGACACCGTCACCGTGCCCGGCGGCATCCGGGGATGGCAGGCGCTGCACGAACTGGGCGCGATGCGCAGCTGGGCGGATCACCTGGAGGCCGCCACCCGGTACGCTGCGGAGGGCGTGCCGGTGGCGCATTCGCTCGCCACCGGCATCACCGATGAGCAGGAACCGATGCTCGCCGATCCCGGCTGCCGCCAGGTCTTCTTCCGCGATGGAGCACCGCTCGCCGAGGGCGATCTGCTGCGGCAGCCCCGGCTTGCCGACACCCTGCGCCGTCTCGCCGAGAATGGTCCGGACGAGTTCTACACGGGGGAGACCGCCGAGCGCTGGGTGAGCGGATTGCGGGCCCTGGGCTCCAAGATCTCGATGATCGATGCGGCGGACTACTCGGCGGACTGGGGGGAGCCGCTCGAGGGAGCGTTCCGCGGTCACCGGGTGCTCACCGGCCCGCCCAACACCTCCGGCTTCATCCTGCTCCGCGCGCTCGCGGCGATCGAGGCGGGAATCGAGGATCCTCTCGGCGCGGGCGCCGGACAGCTCGCCGAGGCGCTGCGCGCGGGTAACGCGGTGCGGGCTGCGTCCCTCGCCGATCCGAGATTCGGTGGAGCCTCCGGCCGGGAACTGATCGATATGCCGGCGCCTCCCTACGCTCCGGAGCGCGAGCTGCGACCGACCGGCGACACCGTCGGCCTCAGCGCCGCAAGCTCCGACGGGTGGGCGGTCTCGTTCATCAACTCGCTCTTCTTCCGCTTCGGCGCCTGCATCCTCGAGCCGGAGACCGGGGTGCTGTTCCAGAACCGCGGCACCTCCTTCTCGCTCGACCCGAGCTCGAAGAACGCCTTCGCCGGGGGGAAGCGGCCACGCCACACGCTGATGCCGGTGCTCGTGATGCAGGGCGAGCGACTCGTGTGGGTGCCGGCGTCGATGGGCGGCGCGGGGCAGCCGCAGATCCACACCCATCTGCTGCTGCGCGCGCTCTCGGGCGCCGAACCCGCCGAGGTCACCTCGGCGCCCCGATGGATGGTCGAAGAGCCCGCCGCCGACGGAACGGTGTCCGTGATGGTCGAGGAGGACGTGCCGGCCGTCGCGCAGCGCGCCATCGAGGCGCAGGGACTCGGCCTGAAGTCCGTACCACCGCACTTCGAGGTGCTCGGGCACTCCAATCTCATCCGGATCGACGACGACGGCTTCACCGCCGCGAGCGATCCGCGGTCCGACGGCTCGGCGATCGTCGTCCACGACGCATGAGCGCCTCCGGCGCAGACCTCTCCCCACCCACTCACCTGCAGGACATATCGATGACCACTCATGAATCACGCCCGTCTTCGCCGTTGCTCATCGTGCTCGGCGCGGCCA
The DNA here is from genome assembly GCA_048516985.1 of Leucobacter sp. GTDB lineage: Bacteria > Actinomycetota > Actinomycetes > Actinomycetales > Microbacteriaceae > Leucobacter. The sequence continues at coordinate 790,195 of CP183188.1, forward strand.
CCGGCCTCCTCTCAGGCCTGTTCGGCATCGGCGGCGGTGTGATCCTCGTGCCCTTGCTCGTCCTGCTGCTGCGGTTCCCGCAGCGGCTGGCGGCCGGCACCTCGGTGGCGGCGATCCTCCCGGCCGCGGTCGTGGGCGGCATCGGCTACGGGCTGCAGGGCAATGTCGACTGGATCGCGGCCGCCTGCCTCGCCGCGGGCATCATCGGCGGCGCACAACTGGGCAGCTTCCTGCTGGCACGGGTGCCCACCACGATGCTGCGGTTCCTGTTCATGGTGTTTCTCGCGGCGATCATCGTGAGTCTCTGGCTCGTGGTGCCGCAGCGCGACGATGTGATCCCCATGAGCATCCTCACCGGGGCACTGCTCGTGGTCACCGGCTTCGTCACAGGGGTGCTCTCGGGGCTGCTGGGCGTCGGCGGCGGGGTCGTCGTCGTGCCGGTGCTGATGTTCTTCTTCGGGGCGAGCGATCTGATCGCCAAGGGCACCTCGCTGATCATGTTGATCCCCGGCTCGATCTCCGGCACCCTCGGCAATCTGCGCCGCGGCAATGTCGACCTCCGCTCGGCGGTGTTCCTCGGCGTGACGGCGGGGGTGCTCTCACCGTTGGGCTCGATCATCGCGACCCGCATCGAACCGTTCTGGTCGAATGCGGCCTTCTCGGTGCTGCTCGCCTTCGTGCTCGTGCAGATGCTCGTGAAGACGCTGCGCAGCGGGAAGCGCCGCGAGGAGTAGCGAGCCGGGGCCGGGTCTCGCTGCCGCTCGGATCCACGCCCACACCCCTCAGGCGCCGAGCGCCTCGGCGAGGGCCGTCAGCGTCTCGGTGGTGCCGCCGTCGATGCGGACCCGCGTGGAGGCGCGCTGATCCACCGCCGTCGGCCCGCGATTGATGACCGCGATCGGGATCCCGCGCTGCTCGGCGCGGTGCACGAGGCGCACCCCGGTGTTCACCGCGAGCGAGGATCCCGCGATCACGAGGGCCGATGCGCCGGCGACGATGCGCTCGGCGTGCGCGAAGACCGCCTGCGGCACATGCTCGCCGAAATAGACCACATCGGGCCTGAGCAGGCCCCCGCAGGCGGGGCAGACCGGCACCCGGACCCCCGCGGTCTCGGCGACGTCCGCATCGCCGTCGGGGGTGATCTCGGCGCCGGCGTTCCGATCCGCGAATCCCGGATTGGCCGTGTCGAACCAGCCGAGCACCTCGCCGCGGGTGAAGCGGTGATCCTCCGGCACACAGCGGATCACCGCCCCGTTGCCGTGCAGCTCGGCGAGATTCACCGATCCGGCGCGGGCATGCAGCCCGTCGACATTCTGGGTGATGACGCCGCTGAGCCAGCCCTCCGTCTCCAGATGGGCCACCGCTCGGTGCCCGGCGTTCGGCTCGATCCCGAGCATGCGCAGCGCCCCGACCCGGGCCCCGGCCCAGAAACGGCGCCGGTAGGCCTCATCGCTCATGAACTGGTCGATGCGCATCGGGGTGCGCGGCGGCGTCCCCTCACCCCTCGCTTCGCTCCGTGGGCCGCCGCCGTGGGCGGCGCCACGGGTGGCGGGAACGCGTTGCGTTCCCCAGATGCCACCCGTGCCCCGATAGTCGGGGATCCCGGAGTCGGTGCTGATCCCGGCGCCGGTGAGGAGCGCGGCCGGCCCGGCGGAGAAGAGCCCGGCCAGTGCGGCGAGCTCGGAGGCCTGCGCCGCGCCGCTCCCGCGATCCTCGATTCCCATGCTCCCAGCCTATGTGCGACGACCCCCTCCGGCCCCGAGAGATGAGGCGGGCCGGAGGGGGTCGTCGGGTCTGACTGCGCTCAGCCGGTGGGCTGGATCTGTCGCAGGGTCGGGAACATCATGCCGGTCACCGGGGTGACGGTGATGTCGGCCGTGGAGACGTAGGTGTTCTTGGACTGGTACCAGACCACGTGCCAGGCCTCCTCGACGAGCATGCCGCTCAGGGCCTTCATCTCGGCGTACTGCTCGTCACCGCGGGGAGCCTCGAGTGCCGCGTCGATCTGCGCCTGCAGCGCCGGGAACTCCGAGATGTCGGGCTCGGGCATGTACCACTGCGGCACGGTCAGCTGCCTGGCGACGGTCGCGACCGGCTCGGAGTCGACCGCGAGCACCACCATGAACACGGGGTAGTTCCCGATGTTGGCCTGGTAGTCCGGCATCTGGAACTCGTCCCAGGTGACCCGGATGCCGAGCTCGCCGAACACCTGATCCACCGTCGGCTGCCAGGCCTGGAAGGGCCCCGACACCGGCATGTGCAGATCGAAGCCGTCGGCGTAGCCGGCCTCGGCCATCAGCTCCTTGGCGCGCTCGATGTTGTGGGCGTAGCGGTCGTCGAGCGAGGGATCGTTGCCGGGGAAGCCGACGGCGAAGACCTGATTGGTGTACACGCCCGCGCCGTTGCCGATGGTCTCCAGGATCTGCTCGCCGTTGAAGGCGTAGTTCAGCGCCTGCCGCACGCGGACGTCGCCGAGCGGGGCGAGCTGCTCGCCGGTGTGGTCGTTGATCCTGAGGCCGACCCAGGAGGCGACCTTGTCGACGACGTTCCAGTCCTGCTGCGCGGCCATCTCGACGGTGGTGGCGTCTGCGAAGGTCACATTGATCTGGCCGGCCTCCATCGCGTTGTTCCGGGCGGAGGGATCGAGGATCGGGTACACCACGACCTTCGGGAAGGGGAACTCCGCATCGGCCCAGTGACCCTCGACCTTGTCGAAGTGGTACTCGGCGCCCGGGACGGTGCTGTCGGAGAGCGTGTAGGGTCCGGATCCGACCGGCCCCTCGGCGAGGGTGCCGGCGGCGAGCACCTCCGGTGCGGCCATGTAGCTGCGGCCGAGGCCCATGAAGTAGAGCAGCCGGTCGTCGCGGGTGGTCAGGTGGATGGCGACGGTGTCGTCGTCCACGGCCTCGAAGCTCTCCACGTTCAGGTAGGCCTCGCGCGAGATCGCCCCCGCCTTGAGGTACTCGAGGTTCGCGACCACGGCGTCCGCGTCGAGCGCCTCGCCGTTGGAGAAGACCGCGTCGTCGCGGATATCCAGGGTGACGGTGAGCGCGTCGTCCGAGATCTCCCAGTCGGTGGCGAGCGCCGGCTGGGGCTGGCCGTCGCCGTCGAGGGCGATCAGCGGATCGTAGACCGCCGAGAGGTAGGGGCCGTTGAAGCCGATATCGGCGACCGCCGTGTCCCAGGAGGTGAGGTCGAGGAAGTTGCCGATCTTCAGCTCCTCGGGGACCGCGGCGTCGCTGCCGGAGTCTCCGCCGGTGGGACTCGAGGCGCAGGCGGCGAGCGCGAGCGCCGCGACGGCGACGCCGGCGAGTGCGGCGATGGGGCGTTTCATGATGTTCCTTTCGAACGGGTTGGTGAGAGGGTAAGGGTCGGAGCGGTCATTCCGCGACGGTTCGGACCGCCTGGTCGATGGCGCGGATGACGGTGGAGTCGTACCGGGAAGCGGGGCCCGGGACGTAGCGGAGGCGTGCGATGGTGCCGCCCGAGAATCGGAAGCTCCGGTGCCGCTCGAACAGCTCCCAGTCGACGGGGCCGCCGTAGTCGTAGCCGACGCTGATGCCGGTGAAGGGCGCCATGCCGAGCAGCATCGGCACCGCGTCGATGCGCGCGGCCGGTGCGCCGTCGATGTCGAGGCCGATCCGCCATCGCAGCTCGTCGATCTCGTCGAAGGCGAGGCGCAGGAGGTGGCGTCCTTCTTCGAGTCGCGCCCCGCTCGCGCGATGCATCTCGCCGTAGGCGTTGTACGACAGCAGCGGCGAGCCGTCTTCGAGCGCCAGCAGATAACCGCCGCCCTGATCTCCGTGCGAGACGATGACGCCCGCGGCCCGGGGACCGATCTCGAGCTCCGCCTCGATCGCGAAGGATCTGAGCACGGTGAGCTTCGCGGCGCGGAAGCGCTCGAGCGGGGGCCGGAAGGGGGCGAGTGCGATCGGTTCCGAGAGCGGCAGCTCCGTCTCGGGGCGCAGCCGGAACAGCGATCCGTCGTCGTTCACGGGGAAGACGGTGTTCCGCCAGGCCTCCTCGCGCCAGGTCTCGGCGAGCGCGCGCAGCCGCTCCGGCTCGGCGGCGGCGAGATCGCGCGTCTCCGTGGGGTCGGTGCTGAGGCGGTAGAGCTCCCAGGGCCCCTCGGTGACGTCCTCTCCGGGCGCCGGGGCGACGGGGGCGAGCGCCTTCCACCCCTCGTCGATGATGGCGCGGGTGCCGCCGCACTCGAAGTGCTGCCGGCTGCGGCCCGGGGTCCCGGGATCGCGCAGCGAGGCCGCGAAGCTGATGCCGTCGAGGGGCTCGGTCGGGCGGCCCCCGCGCTCGGCCAGCCGTGGGACGCCGGTGAGATCGAGGATCGTCGGGGCGATGTCGGAGACGAAGGCCAGCTGCGTGCGCGTCCCCGGCGCCGCGAGATCCTCGGCCCCCGCGGGCCAGGAGACGATGAGCGGGGCGTGCACCCCGCCCTCGTACACGGTGCTCTTGAAGGCGCGGAAGGGGGTGTTCGACATCCGGGCCCACCCCGCGGGGTAGTGACCGTGCACCCGAGGGCCGCCGATGAGCTCGAGCGGCCTCGGCACATCGCGCACCCAGCCCTCGGGCAGGAAGGGGCCGGCGATGAACTGCGAGAAGTAGCTGCGGGTGCCGCGCGGGCCGCCCTCGGCGGTGCCGCCGTTGTCGCTCGCGATCACGACGATGGTGTTCTCCCGCTCGCCCAGCTCCTCGAGGCGATCGAGGATCCGCCCGACGCTCTGATCCACCTCGTCGACGGCGGCCGCGTAGACCTCCATGTGGCGGGCGAAGAGCTGCCGGTCCTCATCGCTGAGCGAGTCCCAGGAGGGGATCGATCCGCCCCGCGACGCGTCATCGCCCGGAAGCTGCGCCTCGGGGATGACGATGCCGAGCTCCCGCTGCCTCGCGAATCTCGCCTCGCGCAGGGCGTCCCAGCCGGCGGCGTAGCGGTCGCGGTACTTCTCGATGTCCACGGCCTTCGCCTGCACCGGCCCGTGCACGGCGGTGTGCGCGTAATAGAGGAGGAAGGGCTTCTTGGTGTCGTTGACGCGCAGCTCGTCGATCATGGCGAGCGCCTGCTCGGTGAGGTCGTCGGTGAGGAAGTAGTCCTCGGGGAACTCGGGGATGTCGACCACGGAGTTGTCGCGGACGAGCCGGTGCGGGTGGTGCAGGCTGGTGAAGCCGTCCATGCTGCCGTAGTAGCGGTCGAAGCCGCGCTGCAGCGGCCAGGAGGACTTCTCGGCGCCGTCGTGCATCTTCGCCTCGGGCGTCAGATGCCATTTGCCGACCATGAAGGTGGCGTAGCCGCCGGCGCGCAGCGACTCGGCGAGGGTCGCGGCGGTCTCGGGCAGTTCGCAGGTGTAGCCGGGGTAGCCGGGGTTGACATGGGCGACGATGCCGAAGCCGGCGCGATGGGGGTTCATGCCCGTCAGCAGCGCGGCGCGCGCGGGGGAGCAGACAGGGGCAGTGTGGTAGTTGGTGAACACCCAGCCCTCGCCGGCGACGCGGTCGATCTGCGGGGTGTGGATCTCGCTGCCGAAGGGGCCGAGGTCGCTGAAGCCGAGGTCGTCGACCAGCACGATGAGCACATTGGGGGCGCCGGGGGCGGCTCGGTGCGTCGCCGGGTACCACGGCGTGGACTCGGAGGCGAGCTCCGTCGCCGTGCCTCCGAAACTCTCGTAGCCGCGCGTGTCCGGTCGATTCACTGTGCACCGTTCCTTCTTTTTGAGACCAAGTGGTCTCCTAAAAGTAGCACCTGTTCGAGACCAGTTGGTCACAATTAGGTAACCCCGCCGACGAATCGATACGCTTGGGGGCAACTCGAACCCGACCGAAAGCCGCCTGGGACCTGCGTATGCCGAAAATCGTCGACCACGATGCCCGTCGCGACGAGATCGCCGAGGCCGCCTGGCAGGTGATCGCCCGCGACGGCTTCGATCAGCTCACCATGCGCCGCATCGCCACCGAGGCCGGCTACGCGCACAGCGCCTTCGCGCGGTACTTCCCGGACAAGGAGTCGCTGCTCAACGCCGCCTTCTTGCGCACTCGGGACCTCGCCGATGCCTCCATCGCCGAGTGCACGCGGGGCCGGCGCGGCCTCGACGCGCTGCGCGAGTTCTGCATCGCGGTGCTGCCGGTGGGCGAAGAGGGCACCAAGCACGCCCGGGTCGCCCTCGCCTTCTGGAATCATGCGGCGCAGAACCGGCCCTTCTGGGGCACGCAGCGCGAGCACGCGCTGCGCTGGCGCGAGCACATCATGCAGTTCCTGATCGAGGCGCAGGAGGACGGCGAGATCGGCCCCGAAGTGGATCTCGTCGTCGCCTCCGACGAGGTGGCCTCCTCGAATATGGGCTGGCAGACGATCAAGCTGCTGATGCCGGAGTTCGCCACCGAGGAGCGGATGCGCGCCGCCGTCGACGCCCTGCTCGGGAGCATCGGCACGCTGCCGGATCGGGGCTGATCCGCCTCGCCCGCTCCGCCGGCCCGCCCGACGCACGAGGGGCGAAGAAGTAGGATCGACACCATGACCACCGCGCGCGAGCAGCTCATCGAACTCATCACCACCGAGGCCGTCTTCCACGGCGATTTCACGCTGACCAGCGGGAAGCAGGCCAGCTACTACATCGACCTGCGCAAGCTCAGCCTCGATCATCGCGCAGCCCCCCTCATCGGCCAGGTGATGCTCGAGCTCATCGACGACGTCGACGGGGTGGTCGCCGTCGGCGGCCTCACCATGGGTGCCGACCCCATCGCGGCGGCGATCATGCACCAGGGGGTCGCGCGCGGCAAGAGCTACGACTCCTTCGTCGTGCGGAAGGAGCCCAAGGACCACGGCCGCGGGCGGCAGGTCGAGGGCCCGGATCTCGAGGGCAAGCGCGTCATCGTCGTCGAGGACACCTCGACCACCGGCGGCTCTCCGCTGAAGGCGATCGAGGCGCTCGAGAAGGTCGGGGCCGAGGTGGCCGGCGTCGCCGTGGTGGTGGATCGCCAGGCGCCCGCTAAGGAGCGCATCGAGGCGGCAGGCTACGAGTACCGCTACGCCATCGGCCTCGCAGATCTGGGTCTCGAGCCCCAGTAGCGCGCGGACGGCACGGCCCGGGGCGCGCCCGGTCAGTCGGCGATCCGCGCGATCTCCCGATCGATCTCGTGCAGCACCGTCCGATCGTGCGCGGAACGCTCGCCCGGCACGTAGCGCACCGCCTCGAGCGTTCCCCCGCCGAAACGGTATGAGCCGTGTTTCTCGTGCAGCTCCCAGTCGACCGGGCTGCCGTAGTCGTAGCCGACGCTGATGCCGGTGAAGGGCGCCATGCCCAGCAGCATGGGAACCGCTTCGAGCCCGGCGTCGACCCGGCCGTCGACCTCGAGTCGGATCCGCCAGCGCAGTTCGGGCAGTTCGTCGAAGCGGATGAGCAGGCGGTGGGGGCCCGGGGGGAGGGCGGAGCCGCGGGCCCGGTGCATCTCGCCGTAGGCGTTGTAGCTGATCAGCGGGGCGCCCTCGTCGATCGCGAGGAGATAGCCGCCGCCCTGGTCGCCGTGGGCCACGATCGTCCCGGCGGCGTCCCTGCCCAGCTCGAGATCGATCTCGGTCGAGAAGGATCGCAGCACGGTGAGCTTCGCGGCCCGGAACCGTTCCAGCGGCGGGCGGAAGGGCCGCAGCTCGACCGGTTCCGAGAGCGGGGCCTCGGTCATCGGACGGTTCGTGTGGAGCGAGTCGTCGTCATCGAGCGGGAACACCGAGTTCCGCCAGGCCTCCTCCCGCCAGAGCTCGGCGAGTTCGGCGACCCGTTCGGGCTGCGCCGCGGCGAGATCCCGCACCTCGGTCGGATCGTCGGCAAGGCGGTAGAGCTCCCAGCTTCCTCCGGCAGCGCCCTGATCGGGGGTCGGCGGCACCGTGGAGACCACCTTCCAGTCGCCGTCGACGAGCGCGCGTCGCCCCAGTGACTCGAAGTACTGCTGCTCGCGGCCGGCGCCCCCGGAGTCGCCGAGCAGATCGGCGATGCTGCGGCCGTCGACGTCCTGAGCGGAGCGTCCGCGCAATTCGGTGAGCGGCGGGACGCCGGCGAGTTCGAGGATCGTCGGCGCGAGATCCGAGACGAAGACGAACTGATCCCGCAGTCCCCGCGCGGTGCTCGGCGCCGCCGGCCAGGAGATGATGAGCGGGGCGTGCACGCCGCCCTCGTAGAGCGATCCCTTGAAGGAGCGGAAGGGGGTGTTCGAGACCCGGGCCCACCCGGTCGGGTAGTGGCTGAAGAGGCGCGGGCCGCCGATCTCCTCCGGATCGCGCGCGACATCGCTCACCCAGCCCTCCGGCGTGGGCACGTCCAATCCGAATTGCGCGAAGTAGCTGCGGGTGCCGGTGGGGCCCCCCTCGGCGGTGCCGCCGTTGTCGCTCGCGACCACGATGATGGTGTTCTCGGCCTCGCCGAGCTCTTCGAGGCGATCGAGCAGGCGGCCCAGGCTCTGGTCGATCTCCTCCACGGCCGCGGCGTAGACCTCCATATGCCGCGCGAAGAGGGTGCGCTGCGCCTCGCTCAGCGTCTCCCAGCGGGGAATCTGATCGCCGTTCGCGAGTGCGTCATCGGGCAGCTCCGCGTGCGGCGGGATGATGCCCAGCTCGCGCTGCCTGGCGAAGCGGGCTTCGCGCAGCGCGTTCCACCCCGCCTCGTAGCGGCCGCGCTGCCGCTCGATGTCGGCCGCCTTGGCCTGCACCGGTCCGTGCACCGCGGTGTGCGCGTAGTAGAGGAAGAAGGGCTTGCTCGCGTCGTTCATCCGAAGCTCGTCGATCATGGCGATCGCTTCGTTCGTGAGCTCGTCGGTGAGGAAGTAGCCCTCGGGGAACTCCTGGATGTCGACGACCGAGTTGTCGCGCACCAGGCGGTGGGGGTGGTGCAGCGAGGTGAAGCCGTCCATGGGGCCGAAGTAGCGGTCGAAGCCGCGCTGCAGCGGCCAGGACGACTTGTCGGCGGCGTCGTGCATGCGCGACTCGGCGGTGAGATGCCATTTACCGACCATGTAGCTCGCGTAGCCGCCCGCCCGTAGGGACTCGGCGAGGGTGGGGGCGTCGCCGGGCAGTTCGCAGGTGAAGCCCGGATAGCCCGGATCGGTGTGCGCCACATAGCCGAAGCCCGCGCGGTGCGGGTTCAGGCCGGTCAACAGCGCCGCCCGCGCCGGTGAGCAGAAGGGAGCCGTGCGGTAGTTGGTGAACACCCAGCCCCCGCCCGCGAGACGATCCATATTCGGGGTCGGGATCTCGCTGCCGAAGGGACCGAGGTCGCTGAAGCCGAGATCGTCGATGAGCATCACGATGACATTCGGCGCGCCCTCGGGTGCGCGGGTGCGCGCGGGCCACCAGGGAGTCGACTCGGAGGCGAACTCGCCGATCGATCCGCCGAAGCCCTCGTAGCCGCGTCGTGCGGTGCGCGACATCTCAGCCGGCCTTTCTGATGAGTTCCAGGATCTCGGTGCGCAGCTCTGCGAATTCGGGGAGCGAGCGCGTGGTGATCTGATCCCGAGCGCCGCCGAAGTCGATGTCGAGGGTGCGCGTCACGCGAGCGGGGCGTTCGCCGAGCACCACGACCCGGTCGGAGAGGTATACCGCTTCGTCGATGTCGTGGGTGACGATGACGATGGTCATGCCGAACTGCTCCCGGATCCTGAGGCAGAGGTCTTCCAATTCGAAGCGGGTCTGCGCGTCCACGGAGGCGAAGGGCTCGTCCATGATCAGCACCTCGGGCCGGTACGCGATGGCGCGGGCGATGGCGACGCGCTGCTGCATGCCGCCGGAGAGCTGCCACGGGTACTTCTGCTCGGCGCCGGCGAGGCCCACCGCGGTGAGCGCGGCCGCGATCCGCTCCTCGCGCTCTGCCCTGGGCAGGTGCAGATGCTTCAGCGGCAGGCGCACGTTCTTCTGCACGGTGAGCCACGGCATCAGCGAGCGGGTGTACTCCTGGAAGACGAGGGCCATCTCCTCCGGGGGCCCGTCGATCGGTTTGCCGTCGATGAGGGCGACGCCGGAGGAGATCGACTGGAGGCCGGTGAGGCACTTCAGCAGGGTGGTTTTCCCGATGCCGGAGGGGCCGACGATGCAGACGATCTCGCCGGCCGCGACGTCGAAGGTGAGGTCGGCGATGACGGGGACGGCGCCCTTCTTGGTGTCGTAGGTCTTCGCGAGGCCCTGCACGCTCAGGCGGGGGGCGGTCGTCGCGGCGACGGCGTCGGTAGCGGTGCTGACGGTGCCGGTGCCGGGGGTGTTGGTGTTCATGCGTTCTTCTCCTGCTGTTGGGAGGCGATGTACCAGCGCAGCACGCGGCGCCGGAAGAGGGTGAAGAGGGCCGTCGTGGCGTAGCCGATGATGCCCAGGACGAGGATGCCGACCCACATATCGGCGATCATGAACGACTGCTGCGCCTGGAGCGTGGCCGCGCCGAGACCGGTCGAGGATCCGAGCATCTCGCTCGCGACCATGACGACGAAGGCCGTGATCAGGCTCACCTGCATTCCGGAGAGGATGCGGGGACTCGCCTCGGGAAGCGCCGTCGAGAAGATCCGATCGGCCCAGCCGAAGCGGTAGATCCTGGCGACGTTCTTCCGATCGGGATCGAGCGCGTGGATGCCGTCGATCGTCGAGATCAGCACGGGGAACACGGCCGAGAGCGTGATGGAGAGGATGCGCGTCTCGTTGCCGAAGCCGACGAGGGACACGATGATCGGCACGAGGGCGACCGGGGGGATCGCGCGGAAGAAGTGGATCGTGGGTTCGATCAGCCAGGAGAGCCACCGTACCGTGCCGAGGGCGATTCCCAGCACGACGCCGAGCACGCATGCGATCACGAATGACAGCAGGAGGTTCCCGACGGAGGAGCCGACATTGACCCAGAAGCTTCCGATGCCGAGCAGCTGGACGAGGCGCTCGAGGATCGTCTGCAGCGGCGGGAAGAAGGTGTTGGTGGAGTTCGCCGAGGCGATCCACCAGAACGCCAGCAGCAGCACGGGCACCGCGATCTCCGCGGTGATGAGCAGCCACTTCGGGGCGCCGGATCGTCGCTGCTTCCGCGCGATGGCGGTGCGTGCGGGGATGGAGGAGGTGAGGGACATCAGACGCTCGCCTTCCGGTACTGGGGGTGCCAGTGCAGCAGGCGCCGCTCGCCCCACTGGCTCAGGCCCTGGATGATGAGCCCGAGGATGCCGAGGACCAGTACATAGGCGAAGAGCTGCGGGCGGTTGCCCGAGATCTGACTGAGCACCAGGCTCTGTCCGAGGCCGGGTCCTCCGCCCAGCAGGCCGGCGACGACCGCGACGATGAGCGAGGTCGGTGCGGCCACGCGGATGGCGGTGCCGATATAGGGAAGGGCGCTCGGAAGCACGATGCTGCCGAGGACTTCGGCCTTGCTGAGACCGTAGGACTCGCCGGTGGCCTTGGCGACCGGATCGGTGTCGAACACCCCGGCCGAGGACTGCACGACGATCGAGACGAAGCAGCCGATGAAGACCAGGAAGACACCCATGGCCGCGGTCGGGCCGAGTACGAGGACCACGATCGGCAGGATCACGATCGGGGGGATGGGTTTCAGGAACTCGAGCGGCACCCGGGTCGCGTGCATGGCCAGCGGCGAGACCCCGATGCCGATGCCGAGGACGACCCCGGCCACCGTGGCGATGATGAGGCCCGCGAGCGCCATGTACAGCGTGTCGAGCGTGGCCTGCCACATCTCGGGCGAGCCGAGCAATCCGAAGAGCGTGGCGAATGAGTCCCACGCGGTCGGCAGCGGCGAGTTCGCGAGAGGGCCGATCGTGGCGGCGATCTGCCAGAGGCCGATCGCCGCCACGACGCCGAGCGCGCCGATGCCGTATCGAAGCAGTCGGGAGTTGCCCATGATGAGTCCTAGCGCGCCGTGAAGATCACGCCGTTGAGATCGACCGGCTCCGCGAGGAAGCCGAGCTCCACCATCTTCTGGTTCGGGCGATCGATGTCGGACTCGAGCACCTCGGTCGGCCAGAAGGGGAGCTTGACCTCGTCGAGGGTGAGCTGCGAGTCGGTGTAGTCGAGCCCTGCCTGAATGGCGATCTCGGGGTTGTCGGTGGCGAACTGGTTGGACTTGATGATCGCCCGCTGGAAGGCGGCGATGGCATCGCCCTTCGCCTCCACGGTGGAGGTTCCGGCGGTCCAGAGGCCGACGGCTCCGGTCTCGAAGAAGCCGATGGAGGGGGAGGAGATCAGCGTGGCGCCATTGGCCGCGGCTTCGTCGGTGAAGGGGTTGACGAGGCCGGCGGCGTCGACGGTGCCGTTCTGCAGAGCCGACACCGCGGAGGTGAAGTCGAGCACCACCCAGTTCACGCCGTTCGCGGGATCGATGCCCTCTTTCAGCAGTTCGCCGGCGATGACCACTTCCAGCTGCGCGGAGCGCGCGGGCACCGCGATGGTCTTGCCGGCGAGGTCGGCGACGGATTCCACCCCGCTGCCCGGGGCGGCGTAGAGCCCGGTGTCGTCGAATTGCGAGGGGTCGTCCGAGGCCAGAGCTTCTTCATCGTAGCCGTCGGCTGCGGCGACGACCTGGATCGGCACGCCCTGGCTGAGGGCGTTGAGCAGCGGGATGCTCGGTGCGTAGGCGATATCGACCTGCCCGCTCTGCACGGCGGCGAGCCCGGCCGGTGGATTTGCGACGATGGAGGTCTCGATTTCCAGGCCTTCTTCTTCGAAGAAGCCCTGCTCGATGCCCGCGATCAGGGCGCCGTCGGCGGTCAGGCCGATGGTGGCGACCTTGAGAGTGGTGAGCTCGGAGGAACCGGCCTCCCCGCCGCCGTCCGCGGGTGCGTCCGAGCCGCCGGAGGAGCAGCCCGCCAGGGCGAGCGCTGCGGCTGCGGTGATCGCCAGCGCGGAGAGCAGTCGGCGTGGGGCGTTCATAGTGACTCCTTTGTCGTGTGTCGTGGTGCGGGGTGACGTACGGCGCACTTGGTAAAATCACCAGGTGGTGACTAAAGGATAATCTCCACACGGTGACCAAAAGTCACAGTCGGATAACGATTAGTCTCCAGCTGGTGACGAAAGTGGCGTCACGGCATCCAGACTGGAGCTATGCGCGAGTATATGAAGAGACGCAGCTCGAACCGTGCAGTCTGAGGAGGGCCCGAATGCCGAAGATCGTGGATCATGACGAACGCCGTGCGCATATCGCCGAAGCGGTCACGAAGATCATCATCCGCGACGGCTTCGACCGTGTCACCATGCGCGAGATCGCGGCCGAGGCGGGCTACGCGCACGGCGCCATCTCGAGATACTTCCCGGACAAGGAGAGCCTGCTCACCGCCGCCTTCCTCCACGTCTTCATCGACTCCAACGAGCGGATCGAGCGCCGAGTCGCGGGTGTGCGCGGACTCGAGGCCCTCGCCCGCATGTCGCGCGAGCTGCTTCCCTTCTCCGACGACGACCCGGCGAACTGCAATGTCGTGCTTTCCTTCTGGGATCGGGCGGCGCAGAACCCGAGGCTCTGGAAGATCCACCACGAGTACATCCTCGGGCGCCGCGAGCAGATCCGGCGCTTCCTGATCGAGGCCCGGGAGGACGGTGAACTCGCCGAGCAGGTCGATATCGAGACTGCCGTGAACCTGTTCTCGGCCTTCAACGCGGGTTGGCAGATGATGGGCGCCCTCGTGCCCGAGGCCAGAACCGACGAGAGCATGCAGGCGAGCATCGATGCGATGGTCGAGGAACTGCGCCGCGAGGCGTGACGGCACCGTCGCGTGCCCGCCGCGCCGCCCTGCTCGACGGCTTTCGGGCGACGCGGGATTCCGCGTCGTCCGAGAGACGAGCCGGATCCATCGCCCCATTCCGGCAGTTGAAATCTGTTGAACACTCTGTGAAGCTGTCCTGAGGGCCGTGTGCACCGGCGGTCGAAGAGACCGCTTGCGTGCAATGCATGGGTCTGCACTGCTGTAGATGCGAGCAAGACCGTCCGATTTGAATGCGAATCTGGGGGGAGACGCACGTGACGAAACTCACGAATCGATGGAGTGCGGCCGTTGCGGCCGTTGCGACGGCCGGCGTACTGGTGTTCGCGGGTGCGGCACCCGCGATCGCCTCGGGGGTGCCGGCGGTCGTCACGCCGAGTCTGGTGAGTGCGACGGAGTCCGCTCCGGGCACGAGCGGCTGGCGCAGCGAACTGCGCAATGCGGGAGCCGAGGTGCGCATCGGCGGTGTCGCCGGTCTCGGATCGGTCGCCGAGCTGGCGCATCCCGACGCGAGCAACGTGGCCACGCTCGCCTACAGCTGGGGAATCGGCACCCGTCCCACCCAGGACGGCCCGGTGACGATCCAGACCCTGCTCGCGAACGCCGAGTACACCTACTCGGGCAGCAATGTGAACCTCCAGCTGGGCGTCCACTTCCGTCCCAGCGACGCCGCCGCATACGGGCCGGGCGGCACGGAACAGGCGTGCTCGGCGAACGGCGCGGAGCAGCGCCAGGACGCTCTCAACGGCTGCTGGGCGGTGATCAAGTTCGAGACCGGTCAGACCAGCGCTCCGGGTGACTGGTTGACCTTCCGCCCGATGGACTTCTCCGGCGCGGGCTATGTCACCAATGTGACCCCGGGTTGGTGGCCGACGCAGAACATCGGCCCCTACGGCTCGGCGAACCGCGCCGGAATCGACCAGCTGCTCGAGCAGATGGAGGGCTACGAGGTCTGGGCGATGGGAGTGTCGGTCGGCAGCGGCACCACCGGCGCCGGCTACGTCAGCGACCTCGCCTTCGGCGGTGCCACGTACTCATTCCTGCCCGACCCCGCCGCCCCGCCGGTGCCGACGCCGGCCGACACCTCTTTGCTGCTGGAACTGCTCGCGGATCCCGCTGCAGACGTGGCCGTATTCGACGACAGTCAGCTGCTGGGAGTGAGCGCCGCCGATCTCACGCAGGTCGGGGCGGACGAGGATCTCGCCGTCTCGCTCGGCTGGGACGGCGGTGCGGACGGACTGGTCGACGCCTATGTCTTCTCCTCCCTGACCCTCATCGGATCCTTCCCGGTCATCCAGGGCCGGGTCGATGTGACGCTCAGCGCCGCCCAGCTCGCCGCCCTCGGCGGCACCGACCACCATCTGGTGCTCATCGGTCAGAGCTCCGGCGCGATCCGGGCCCTTCCCTTCGCGCTCGCCTCGAGCGGAGGATCGGGCGGCGGAGGCGGGACGGTACCCGGCGCTGCGCCCGGCGCCGAGCTCGCACCCACGGGGATCTCGGAAGGGACGGAGACCCTGCTCGCGGTCGCCGCGCTCGCGCTGCTTTCCGGCGCGGCCGCGCTGGTGCTCGTCCGAGGACGGCGTCCGGCGCGGTAGCCTGAAGGGGTGAGCTCCTCCACCTCGGATACGGTCAAGCTGCTGCGGGAGCTGATCCGCGAAGCCTGCGTGAACGACGGCACCGCCGAGTCCGGGCAGGAGGTTCGCGCGGTGCGCGTGCTGCAGCGCTTCCTCGCGGAGGCGATCGGCAGCGGAGCGATCGAGACGCAGGTCTTCGAGGCCGCGCCCGGGCGCGCATCGCTCATCGCGCGCCTGCGCGGCACCGACCCCGAGGCCCCGGTGCTCGGAATGATCGGCCACCTCGATGTGGTGCCGGTCGATGCGGACGGCTGGAGCCGGGATCCCTTCGGCGGCGACCTCATCGACGGCGAGGTGTGGGGCCGCGGCGCCGTCGACATGCTCTACCTCACCGCCGCCTTCGCCTGCGCCCTGCGCGACGCCGCGCTCGCGCCGACGCCCCCGCGCGGCGGCCTGGTGCTGCTCGCCGTCGCCGATGAGGAGGCCGGCGGCGACTACGGCCTGCGCTGGCTGCTGCGCGAGCACCCGGAGGCCTTCGGCGTCACCGAGGCGATCTCCGAGTCCGGCGGCATGCGGATGGGCGCGCATGTGGCCATCGACGTCGCGGAGAAGGGATCGGCCGGGCGCCGACTCGTCGTCCGCGGCATCCCGGCCCACGCCTCCATCCCTTACGGCGCGCAGAACGCGGCGCTGCAGGTGGGTGAGGTGCTGCGGCGACTCGCCCGCGTGGAGCCGGCGATCCAGCTCAGCGGACTCTGGGAAGCATTCGTCTCGGCTCGCATCGACGACCCTGCCCTCGCCGAGCGTCTGCGCGATCCCGTGCGCATCGACACGGCGATCGCGGAACTCGGCGGTATCGCCGGCTACGCGCACGCCATCTCACGGATCACCATCTCGCCAACCATCCTCGAGGCGGGCGTCGCGCACAATGTCATCCCCGGCGAGGCGCGCATCGACCTCGACATCCGCACCCTGCCGGGCACCACCGACGCCCAGGTCGACGAACTGCTCGCGGAGATGCTCGGAGACCTCGCTGACGAGGTCGAGATCCAGCATCTGCGCGGCTGGCCCGCCACCTCCTCGCCGACGGGAACGCCGCTCTTCTCGGCGATCGAGCAGGGCATCGCCGCAGCCGACGGCTCGCGGGTGGTGCCGATCCTCGCCGCCGGCGGCTCAGACGCCAGGCACCTGCGCATGCTCGGCATCCCCGCCTACGGCTTCGGGCTGCTCTCGGGCGACTGGAGCTACGAGCGCTACCGGGAGCGCATCCACGCCCACGACGAGCGCATCGACGTGGAGTCGGTCGCCCTCACCCTCGACGCGCTGCGCCGGGTCGTGGCGGAGCGGATCGGCTGACACGGATCGGCTGAGCTCACTGATCCGCCGGATGCTTGACCTGAGAGAGATCCGTTCCGCGTGTCTCGGGACGGTAGATCAGGAGGCTGTTCTCCTCGCGGATGGTGAAGTAGGTGGCGGGTCCGCCTGCGCGAAGGATCGGATCCGCGGCCGCCGTCCGGTAGATCCCGTCCTCGAGCAGCTCGGTGTCGATGTGCACGCCGACGACCTCGCCGAAGACCACGGTGGCGGGGGTGGGGGCTCCGTCGTGTCCGCGGAGTTCGAGCACCTGCGTGGTGCGGCACTCGAACACCGCCCGCGCCTCGGCCACATGCGGCACCGAGACGACTCTCGAGCGCGCCGGCGTCAGCCCCGCGAGCTCGAACTCGTTCACCTCGCTGGGAACCACAGCGGCGCTCTCGTTCACCTGCTCCGCCAAATCGCGCGTGGCGAGGTTCCAGCAGAACTCTCCGGTCGTCCGTGCGTTCTGCAGGGTGTCCGAGCGGGTGGTGCTCGAGAAGCCGATGATCGGGGGCACGTAGTTGAAGGCGTTGAAGAAGCTGAACGGCGCGAGGTTCAAGGTGCCGTCGCCGGCCTGGGAGGATATCCAGCCGATCGGGCGGGGCGCGATGATGGCGTTGAAGGGGTTGTGGGGAAGTCCGTGGCCCTTCGCGGGTTCGTAGAAGTGGGGATCACGCACGGGGGTGCTCCTATCGCGAGGGGGAAGCGGATCGGCTGACGCGGAAGAGGCGCCGCATCAGCGCCGGTCCGAAGAGGCTGTGCAGCACCACGCTCGCCAGCACCGTGACCACCATCACGTAGAGCGCCGCGGTGTCGTCATCGCCGGACAGTGCGTTGAAGGCGAGCAGGCCGAAGACGATGGTCGAGGTGCCGCGCGGCCCGAGGTACCCGAGCGCGGTCTGCTCCCGGAACGGCAGCCGGCTGCCGAGGAAGGCGAGATAGATCGGCAGCATCCGCAGCAGGGTGAGCGCCAGCAGTCCGAAGAGGATCCAACTCCACCGCACCTCGGCGAAGAAGATCAGCGTCGTCACCGAGCCGAAGACGAACCACATCAGCAGCGAGGAGATCTCGCCGAGGTTGTCGACGGCGCCGAGCTCTTTGTGCAGAGCGTCGTCGCGGTGGTGCTCCTCGCCCCGGAGCCGGGTCATCTTGTAGCTGAGCCCGGCGAGGAAGGCTGCGACGAAACCGTTGCCGTGCAGGGCGACGGCGCCGGCGTAGGTGATGAGCGGGATCAGCACGATGCCCAGTTGCAGCCGCTCGATCCGCACCCAGCCGCGCAGCACGGACGCGCGCGCCAGGAGGCCCGCGATGCCGCCGACGCCCACGCCGATGAGCACGGCGAAGCCGATGTCCGGCAGTGCGTGCTCGAGCAGTTCCAGCAGGGAGTGCGATTTCTCGGGGTGCTCGATGACCACCAGGGCGAAGGCGAAGATCGGCGCCCGCACCGCGTCCACATAGCCGCTCTCCACGGCGAGCGGGTGACGCAGCCGCGCGGGAATGCGGCGGTCGCGCAGGAACCCGGGCGCGGCGGCGAAGTCGATCGGGATCACCACCAGCGTGATGACGAGGACCACGGTGAAGGAGGAGACGCCCAGCAGCGGGACGCCGACGAGAATGGTCAGCGCCAGCGAGACCGGCAGTGCGAGGGCGAGGAGCCTCGCCACGATGCCGCGCTCGCCGCCGAGGAAGCCGCCGCGCACGACCGTGGCGTCCACGAAGAGCAGCACGGCGAGGATCAGCTCGACGACCCGCTCGGCCACATCGGTGTCGAGCTCGGTGCTGATCTGCTCGAGGAAGAAGAAGCCGGTGCCGATCCCGCACACCACCATCGCCACCGGTGCCGAGACGTGCCAGCGGCGCAGCCGCTCGCTGAAGAGGGACCACACCAGCAGGGCGACCATGCCGCAGACGATGAGGGCGATCATGAGGCTGCTCCGCTGCGCGTGCCCGCCGCCGCGGTGGCGTCTGCGGGGGAGGGCTCGGCCCAGCCGAAGACGAGTGCCGGATGCGTGAGGCGCCACCACAGATCGGGTTCGGAGATCTCGGCCGCGGTCACCACCGGGATGTCGACGTCACCGGTCGGGGTCGCCACCCGGACCGTGCCGGCAGTGGATCCCGCCGCACCCGGCTCGACCGTCACGAGATCGACGGTGCGCCGCGCGGCCTCGCCGGGCAGCAGCACCGATCCCGTGCTCGCGGCGGTGACGAGCGCGACCCGCTCGCCGGTGATCGTGAGCACCGATCCGACCTCCTCGCCTTCGGCGACCAGCTCGAAGTGCTGCGGAAGCGGAGCCATCGCGGCGAGCATCTCGTATCCGGAGGCGGCCCGATCCTCTTTCGACGGGCGTGCCAGGGTGACCGAGATGTTCACGACCTCGCGGCCCAGCGCATCCACTCGCTGGGCGAGCACGAGATTGTAGCCGACGACGTTCAGTGCCCCGGTCTTCAACCCGATTACGCCGGGCACATCGCCCAGCAGCGGGTTGGTGTTCTCGATCAGGCCGATGCCCCACGGCATCTCGGCGCGGGGCATGCCGGTGAACTCGAGCACCGTCGGATTCTGCAGGGCGATGCGGGCGATGCGCACCAGATCGGCCGCATTCGCCCGGTTGTCGACGTCCAGGCCGGTCGGCTCGACGAGGCTCACGGATTCGAGGCCGTGCTCGGCGGTGAAGGCGTCGACGGCGGCGAGAAAGGCGTCGTTGTCGCCGAAGGTCCAGTAGGCGTAGGCGGCCGCGAAGTCGTTGGCGGAGGGGAGGAGGATCAGCTGCAGCATCTGTCGCAGGGTCACCTCGGTGCCGACCGGGATCGGGTAGGCGACGCCGTCGAGGCTGAGGTAGAAGTCCTGCCGGGCGCGATCCTCGGCCGTCCAGATATACGTCGGGCCCTCGGCCCCGGGTTCCAGCGGCCGCGCCTGCAGACACACCAGCACGGTGATCAGCTTCGAGATGCTGGCGATCGCATAGACGGTGTCGTCATTGCTCCACACCGCCTCCTCGTGCGCCCAGCCGATCGCGGTGGGCAGGGGCTGCACGTCGACCACGGCCTGCGCGGCGGCGGCATCGGCGTCGATCTGCAGCTCGGCTTCGGCGGTCGGGCTCGGCCGCATCTCCGGCAGCGTGGCGAGGGCGCAGGCGGACGCATAGGCGACGCCGGCCAGCACGACGACCAGCAGCGCCGCGACGGTGCGCCGGCGTCGCCGCATCATCCGGCGCCTGGCAGCACTGCGCTCGGAGGCTTCGACACGGCTCACCCCTGTAGCTTATTGGAGAGGATCAGCGCCCCGTCAGCCGCTGCGAGAGCTGATGCGCGTGCTCGAGCAGCAGGCGTCCGAGCTCGGGGCGGCGGCTCGCGGTGAAGCGGGACTCGATGCCGGTCAGGCTGAGCGCCCAGGAGGGCTGGCCCGAGGGGCCGAACACCGCGGCGCCCATGCCCCAGCTCCCCTCGACCACGAGGCCCGGGTTCACCGCGTAGCCGAAGCGACGGGTCGCGGCGATCCGTTCGCGCAGCGCGTCGGGGGAGTGGCTCTGACCGTATTCCTCCTGCAGCCTCGCCTGCGCGAGATAGCGCTCCTGCGCCTCCGGCGGCAGGAAGGAGAGGATCGCGAGCCCGGCGGAGGCCACGCCCAGCGGGAAGCGCTTGCCCTCGTAGAGCACGAAGGAGCGGATCGGGAAGCTGCCGTCCGCGCGCAGCAGGCACACCGTCTCGCCGCCGCGACGGGCCGAGAGGAAGGCGCTCTCCCCGGTCGCCTCCGCGAGCGCGGTGATGTGCTCGCGGGCGATCTCGGAGACGTCGTAGCGCTCGGCCGCCACGGCGCCCATCAGGTAGATCTCGGGCCCCAGCAGCCAGCGCCCGCTGCGAGCGTCGCGGTCGATGAAGCCGTGCGTCGTCAGCGAGGCGAGGAGCCGATGCGCCGTGGGGCGCGCGATGGCGGCGGACCGCGCGACCTCGCTGGTGCCGATCCCCTCGGGCATGGCCTGGCTCACGACGCGCAGCACGGCGGCCACGCGGCCCACGACTTGAGTGCCGGGTGTCATCTCGGATGCGTTCACAATATGGACGATACAGGGAGAATCGCCCATCTGGCGAGCACTTGACCGCGCGAGAATGCGACTGAGTTGACCGCATCGATATGCCGATCTTAGGCTCGGAGTGAACCGATTCAGTCGGTCACATCATGAACGTCGCAAAGGAGAGGCCGCGGATGGTGTCGAAGATCAGATCGAGCGCAGGAGAAGCGCTCGAAGGAATCGTGGAAGACGGGATGACCGTCGCGGTCGGAGGCTTCGGCCTGAGCGGCATTCCGGTGAACCTCATCCGGGCGCTGCGCGACACCGGCGCGAAAGACCTCACGATCGTCTCCAACAATATGGGCGTCGACGGCAAGGGCCTGGGGCTGCTGCTCGAGAATCAGCAGGTGAAGAAGGTGCTCGCCTCCTATGTGGGCGAGAACAAGCTCTTCGCCGAGCAGTACCTGAACGGTGTGCTCGACGTGGAGTTCGTGCCGCAGGGCACGCTCGCCGAGCGGCTGCGCGCCGGCGGCGCCGGCATCCCCGCCTTCTACACCCCGACCGGCGTGGGAACGCCCATCGCCGAGGGCAAGCCCGAGGCCGAGTTCGACGGCAAGCGGGCGATCCTCGAGCGCGGCATCGTGGCCGATATCGCCCTGGTGCGCGCGTACACGGGCGACGCCGAGGGGAACCTGCGCTACCGGCTCACCGCGCGCAACTTCAACCCGCTCGCCGCGATGAGCGGCCGCATCACCATCGCCGAGGTGGAGCACCTCAGCGAGGAGTACCTGGATCCCGAGCGGATCGACACCCCCGGCGTCTTCGTGCAGCGGGTGGTGACGGTGGAGGATCCCACCAAGGACATCGAACAACGCACGGTTCGCTCAAGGCCGGAGGCATCGCCTCCGGACGCGAACCGTGCCGGCGCCACTGCGCCGGGTCCGCTCTCGGCAGCCGCTACCACCGCAAAGGAGGCGTAATCATGTGGACTCGTGACGAGATGGCCGCGATCGCGGCCGAGGAGCTCGAAGACGGCCAGTACGTGAATCTCGGGATCGGCATCCCGACCCTGGTCGCCAACAATCTGCCCGCCGGGGTCACCGTGAAGCTGCAGAGCGAGAACGGGATCCTGGGCATGGGCCCCTTCCCCTACGAGGGCGAGGAGGACGCCGACCTCATCAACGCCGGCAAGCAGACCGTGACCCTCGTGCCCGGTGCGTCGATCTTCGACTCGGCCACCTCCTTCGGCATGATCCGCGGCGGCCACGTGCAGACCGCGATCCTGGGGGCCATGCAGGTCGCGGCCAACGGCGACCTCGCGAACTGGACGATCCCGGGCAAGCTCGTCAAGGGCATGGGCGGGGCGATGGATCTCGTCGCCGGCACCCCGCGCGTGATCGTCATCACCGAGCACGTCGCCAAGGACGGCAGCCCGAAGATCGTCGAGAAGTGCGAGCTGCCGCTCACCGGTGCCGGTGTCGTGGACCGCATCGTCACCGACCGCGCCGTCTTCGATGTGACCGACGGGGCCCTGGTGCTGCGCCGCATCGCTCCGGGCCACACCGAGGAGGAGCTGCGCGAGCAGACAGGCGCCCCGTTCACCGTCGAGCTCGAGGAGGCCGCACGATGACCGCACTCATCGCGGGCTACGCCCGCACCCCCTTCACCCGCTTCACCGGCCAGCTCGCCGCTCAGCCCGCCACGGCGCTGGGTGCGCACGCGGTGAAGGCCGCGCTGGCGCGCGCCGGCGTCTCGCCGGAGCAGGTCGATCAGGTCATCGCCGGTCAGGTGCTGCAAGGCGGCGCCGGGCAGAACCCGGCGCGGCAGACCGCGGTGGGGGCCGGCATCTCCTTCGATGTGCCCGCCGTCACTCTGAACGCGGTGTGCCTCTCCGGCACCGAGGCCGTCACCCAGGCGGTGCGCCTCATCGCCGCGGGCGAGGCCGAGATCGTCGTGGCGGTCGGCCAGGAGTCGATGTCGCTGGCGCCCCACGTCATCCCGCTGCGCGCCGGCACCAAGTACGGCCCGGCGACCCTGATCGACACCGTCGACCACGACGGACTGACCGACGCCTTCGGCCGCACCGCCATGGGCGCGCTCACCGAGGAGGGCAATACGCCGCTCGGCCTCTCGCGCGAGGATCAGGACGCCTTCGCCGCCGCCTCGCATCAGCGCGCCGCGGCCTCGGCCGAGTTCCTGGCCGGCGAGATCGAGCCCTTCACCGTGGCGTCCCGTCGCGGCGACACCGTGGTCTCGGCCGATGACGGCGTGCGCGCCGACACCACCGCCGAGGGCCTCGCGGGGCTCCGCCCGGCCTTCGCGAAGGACGGCACCATCACCGCCGGCAACGCCTCGCAGATCACCGACGGCGCGGCGGCGCTCGTCATCGTGAGCGAGGCCGCGGCCTCGCGGCTCGGGCTGCGGCCGATCGCGCGGGTCGAGGCGCACGCCTTCGTCGCCGGCCCCGACACGCATCTGCACTCGCAGCCCTCGCGGGCCATCGCGGCGGCGCTGGCGAAGGTGCCGGGGGGTGCCTCGGCGCCCGATCTCGCGGCGGTCGAGATCAACGAGGCCTTCGCCGCGGTTGGCCTGCAGTCGAGCCGCGAACTCGGGCTCGATCCCGCGATCGTGAACCCGCACGGCGGGGCCATCGCGCTCGGCCACCCCATCGGCGCCTCCGGCGCCCGCATCGTGGGGACGCTAGCCCGGCAGCTGGCCGCCCTCGGCTCGGGCTCGCTCGGCGCCGTCGGCATCTGCGGCGGTGGCGGCCAGGGCAGCGCGATCGTGCTGCGCGCGGTGTAGCCGAGGAAGCATCGCTTCCGAGGCGCACCGCGCCGGCGTCACAACGCCGGCCCACAGAGCGGAGCGTGGGGTGGCGGTGTAGCCGGCTCTTCGCGATGAGGGGTGTGGGAACGGTCCGGCTCCGCCGCCCCTGCCGCACGGTGTTTCCTGCCGCCGCCCCCGCCGTTCCCGCCGCCGCCCCCTCTGCTGGCCCCCTTAATGTGTCATTTTGGTGCGTTATTCCGCGATTTAGTGCACCAAACTGACACTTCTGCGTGGTGTGCAAGTCCCACGGATCGGTGCCTTGAGCGGCAGCGCATCTGAATTGACGGGCAAAGGAGCGCAACGGTTGTCGCAAGTGCGGGTGGTACGGGCTCCCGCAACCGGCTGAAGTGGACGATCGCACGCCGGCGCCTGGCGGGCGGTCATGGAGAATGGAGCCATGACCGCACAGGATCTTGCAGGAAAGCGCGCCGTCGTCACCGGGGGAGCGAGCGGCATCGGGCACGCCTGCGCCGCGGAGTTCGCCCGGCGCGGTGCGCATGTGGTGATCGCCGACCTCGATCGTGAAGCCGCTGAGCGGGTCGCCGCCGAGCTCGGCGACGGTGGGCTGAGCGCCGAAGCCTGGGCCGTCGACCTCTCCGCAACCGCGGCGCTCGACGGGCTCGAGCTCGAGGCCGACATCCTCGTGAACAACGCCGGCATCCAGCGGGTAAGCCCCATCGAGGAGTTCGACCCCGAGGCGTTCCGGCTGATCCAGCGTCTCATGGTGGAGGCGCCGTTCCTGCTGATCCGCGCGGTGCTGCCCGGTATGTACGCGCGCGGCTGGGGGCGCATCATCAATCTGTCGAGTGTGCACGGGCTGCGGGCGAGCGCCTTCAAGTCCGCGTACGTCACCGCGAAGCACGGCCTCGAGGGGCTGTCGAAGGTGACGGCGCTCGAGGGCGGCCCGCGCGGGGTCACCAGCAACTGCGTGAACCCCGCCTATGTGCGCACCCCGCTCGTCGAGAAGCAGATCGCCGATCAGGCGAAGCTGCACAGCATTCCCGAGGGCGAGGTCGTGGAGCGGATCATGCTGACCGAGAGCGCGATCAAGCGTCTGGTGGAGCCCGAGGAGGTCGCCTCGCTCGTGGGCTGGCTCGCCTCCGACTCGGCGGCGATGGTCACCGGCGCCTCGTACACCATGGACGGCGGGTGGACGGCGCGATGATCACGCACAAGTACCGCACCCTCGACGTGCCCGTCGCCGGCGGGTCGATGCGCGTCGGGGTCTGGGATCCGATCGAGGTGGCAGAGGGATCCGCGGTGCCCTCGGTGCTGGCGGTGCACGGCATCACCTCCTCCCATCTGGTCTGGCCGCTGCTGGCGTCCGAGTTGCCGGCGACTCGGGTGATCGCCCCCGATCTGCGCGGGCGAGGATCGAGCCGCGCGCTTGCGGGGCCGGCCGGGCTGCGCGCCCACGCCGCTGATCTCGTGGCCGTGCTCGACGCGCTGGGCGTCGAGGCTCTGCCGGTGATCGGCCACTCCATGGGCGGCTTCGTCGCGGTGGTGCTCGCGCATCTGGCGCCGGAGCGGGGGTCCCGGCTGGTGCTGCTCGACGGCGGGCTGCCGCTCGACGCGCCGTCGGGCCTCTCGGCTGACGATCTCGTCGCTGCGATCCTCGGCCCCACCGCGGAGCGGCTCTCGATGCGCTTCGCCTCGGTCGCGGCCTACTTCGACTTCTGGCGCGGGCACCCCGCCTTCGCGGAGGCCTGGAGCCCGGAGCTCGAGACCTACCTCGCCTACGATCTGGTGCCGGCGGGTTCCGAGCTGCGCCCGGCCACAAGTCTCGCCGTCACCACCGAGGACACCATCGATATGAACTCGGGATCCGTCCTATCGGAGGCGCTCGCCGCCCTCGAGGGCTGGGGCAGGCCCGTGCTCTTCGTCTCGGTGCCGCGGGGCCTGCGCGACGAGACGCCGGGGCTCTACCCGCCGGCGCATCTCGAGGCGATGCTCGCTACCCGCCCCTGGGTGCGACACCTGCAGCTGCCCGACCTCAACCACTACACCGTGGTACTCGCCGCGGCGGGCGCCGCCGCGCTCGGTCCCGTGCTGCGCGCGGAACTGGCCTAGCCGCGCCTCTGCGCGCCTCGCCTCACCTCTGCGCGCCTGACCTCCCCGCCCGTCCGCCCGCTCGCCCGCCGAGAGGACACGCAACGCGCGAGCGGATACCGAACATGCTGCTTTCCGGGTATCCGCTCGCGCGTTGCGTGTCCTCTCGGTGGCAACGAATAGGGGCTCCTGCTGTGCCTGCTGCATGGCGAGGAGATCGGGGAGCGCGACCTCTTCTGCGGATACGCTCGGCCCGTGCGCTTCGACGCGGAAACTGGAAATACTACGCGAAGGATGAGGGGGGTGAGCTGAAGGAGTCGCTGTTCAATCTCGCGACCGATATTCGCGAGCGCTCGAACTACTCGCAGAGCCACCCCGAGGTGCTCGAGTCTCTTCGCGAGAGCTGGAAGCGGATCGACGCCGAACTCCTCCCCCACGAGTGAACCGTGGGATCCTCGATCCGCCTCCATGGGAGTGGGTCCGGGTTTGCTGCTGAGAAACTACGCCTCGCTCTCCGAGGATTCGAGCTGAGTGAAGGCGAAGATGATTGCCTTGGCCATCAGGCCGCGAAACTCGGGCCTGATGACAGGGGTGCCCTGAGCGTCGATACCGATCAGCTGCAGCCGTTCGAGCATCTCGAGCACCCTCGAGGAGCGAGCGAAGAGGATGCGTATCCGGAAGTCGTCCTCATTGGGCTGCTCGAGCGGCTCGAACTCCGGGGACAGCGCGGCTACAAGGCGAGCGATGGTGAGGGCGAGCACCTCTCGGTCGAACCCTGCGAAGAGCCCGGTCTCCTCCGTGTCGACGTCAGCGGTGAGAATACCCGCAATGGTGGCCGCCGCGAGCTGTCCCGCCGCCTCGGGCGGAACGGATTCCTCCGCGAGCCAGGCCCCGGCCAGCGCACCCGGGGCGACGCTGGAGGTGTTCGTCCGGATGATCTGCAGCATCTGGAGCGCGCCCCACCAGGCGGCGAGCTCACGCACCTCCCACATCGATGACGCGTAGACGATGGCATTGCGGGGCTCATCGGCTTCGAATGCGGGCAGCGGGTGTTTCGTCACGCCCTGCGCGTCGATGCCGAGCAGTGCCGCGACTTCCCGGATCTCATCCCGGCGCACTGCGCCGGTCTGGGTGACGCGCCGACGTGCTCCGATCCAGTCGAGAAGCGCACGCACCCCGCTGATCACCGGAGTCCGTGAGAGTGCTGCCAGACACAGCGCGGGATCCAGTTGGTCCGCCTCCCGTGCGATGCGGATCAACTCGCTGGAGGGAGTGCCGATCGGGTCGTCGGGCTCGTCCATCAACTCATCGAGCAGCTCTTCGATGAAGTCGTGCGCCTGCTCCCAGGACGCGGGGTCCTTCGCGCACTCGAGCTGGAAGTGCAGGTAATCGTCCATTGTGAATGCGGCGTTCACCTGCGTGCCCGAGTGCCCGGGGCCGGCGGGACCCTCCGCATTGAAGAACCGGACGCTGAACCGGAACGCATCCTTCGCCGTGCCGAGATCGAAGCCGTCTCCCTGTGCGAACGTCAGCAATTGCGTGAATATGGCGAGTTCGATCTCAGCCGTGGGCGCGGCGATCTGGGGCTCGGATTCCAGCCAGGCGCCGAATCTGTTCAGCAGGCCGTGATCCGCCGCGGTGGGAAACGGGGGAGCGCTGCCGAAGGCGCTGGTGGAGGAGGAGCGTGCGAACGCCGCCCCCGCGGGGCTCTGGGAACCGCGCGGGGTGTGCGCCGGAATCGGTACCTGCTGTGCGGTGAGCAGACGGGCGGAGACCTCTGCGACGCTACTGCCTTCCCGATCCGCGATGGTTGCGAGGGCGCCTGCGACGACGAGTACGGTGCCCTCGAACACTGCGAGCCCTGCGTGCTGCACGATGAGACTGTGGAGCGAATCGAAGGCGCGGTGTTTTCGGGCAAGCGCGAGCATATCGGTCGCTGCGCGTCGCGACGGCTTGCTGTGCCACTGGGGAATCCGCACGGCGGTGAGCATTCGGCTGAGCGGCGGGTCGGAGAACCAGGTGTCGAGCGCCGCGAGTCCCGCTCCGATGACCTGGGACACCGCGGGAAGATCCTCGCCGCCGTCGGGCTCGATGCTGGCCAGCAGAGCCGCCGCATCTTCGGCGCGGCCGTCTGCCTGAGCGATGCTTGCGGTGCGCAGCACGGCGAGTGCTTGGATGCGCTGCGCGCCGACCGGCGTCGATATTTCGAGATTGCGGCGCTCGGTCGCGCGGGCGAGCGCCGCATTGAGGTCCTCGACGTCGAAGTCCGCGCCGAGATCGTCGAGGTCGATGCCGTCGGCGGTGAGGAGCGGTGCCAGCTCGGCGAGGAGCTCCTGCGCCATCCCCGGCCGGTGCACCACGCCGAGCTGAGTCATCGCCGCAACCAGCTCCGGGTCATCGAAGGGATTCACCATGCGTTCAGCGTAGCTCTGTGCCACCGGGAAATCAGCGCTTCAGCCCCGAGGACTCGAAGGGATTGACCACGGCTACCCCTGTACCCGTGAACCCGCCGGTGTCTCGCGTGGCGACGACTGCATCGTGGGCTCGTGCGATCGCCGCGATCTGGGCGTCGAGCACGCTGATGGGTCGACCTTCTGCGTTTCGCTGGGCGACGATTTCGCCGTAGAGATCCGCGGCCCGATCGTCGAAGGGAAGTGAGCGCCCGACCTGCGCGCTGAAGAGGGCCTCGGCTGCCTGCTGGAACCGCTCGCGGCGGCGCCCATTCGGCAGTCGCGCAATTCCGTAGCGGATCTCAGACCGTGTCACAGCTGTGAGAACGAATTCCGAGGGATCCTGTGCGGCGATCCAGCGGGCGACCGCGGGAGCGACCTCGATGGCCATCAAAGCCGACACCACATTGGTGTCGAGTACGATCACGCGTCGTCACCAAGGACGATCGGGCGCTGAGATTCCGGATTGCGCTTGGTGAAGATCGTCGCAAGCTCCGCTTCCGATGGCTCGACCGCCGCGGCGAAACCGCGCAGAAGCGAGACGAGATCACCGGGGTCGGCACCGACTCCCGCTTCGAGGATCGCGCGCGCCTCGGCCTCCATCGAGCGACCGTGCC
This sequence comes from Leucobacter sp., assembly GCA_048516985.1. Lineage (GTDB taxonomy): Bacteria > Actinomycetota > Actinomycetes > Actinomycetales > Microbacteriaceae > Leucobacter. The sequence goes on from CP183188.1 coordinate 818,799, forward strand.
GTGCCGCCTGTTCTCGCAGCTGCTGGTGGACCTCGGCCTTGAGATTCCGTACCGTCAATACCGTCATTCCGATCACCGCCCTCGAACATGCATGCAATGACTGCACTTCTCAGTGTAGCTCTTTCCTCGGGTAGCTGCCGGGCCCCGAGGCTGAACTCGGGGCCGCGGACCGCGCACCGCAGGATCCGCCCCCGCTACAGCGCCGTCTGGAACGGCCAGCCCGTGTAGGCCTCGGCGAGATAGGTGCGCCCCGCCTCGCTCTCGAGCACCGAGTGCAACTCGCCCAGCTGCCGCTGCCGGTCGAACTCGCTCGACTCCGGCGAGAGGTGCAGCATGCTCGTCATCCACCACGAGAAGTGCTGCGCCTTCCAGATGCGGTGCCGCGCGGCGTCGGCGTAGGCGTCGATGCCGCTCTCGTCGTTCTCGGTGAGCAGTCGGCGCAGCGCCTCGTTCAGCAGCAGCACATCGGCCACCGCGAGGTTCATGCCTTTCGCGCCGGTGGGCGGCACGGTGTGCGCGGCATCGCCCACGAGGGCGGCACGGCCGTGGCGCAGCTCGCTCACCACGAAGCTGCGGAAGCGCAGCACATCGCGCTGGAAGATGCTGCCCTCGTGCAGAGCGGTGCCGGGCACCCGGCTCTGCAGCGTGTCCCAGATCTCGGCGTCGCTCATGGCGTTCGGATCGGCCTCGGGATCGCACTGGAAGTACATCCGCTGCACGGTCTCGCTGCGCTGGCTGATGAGCGCGAAGCCGTTGGGGGAGTTGCTGTAGATGAGCTCCGTCGAACTGGGCGGCGCCTCGCAGAGGATCCCGAACCAGGCGAAGGGGTACTCTCGGAAGTAGCCGCTCGTCATGGAGCCGGCCACCGCGGGGCGCACGACGCTGCGCGAGCCGTCGGCGCCCACCACGAAGTCGGCGACGATCTCGAAGGGCCGGCCCTCCGCGTCGGTGCCGGTGACGCGAGGGGTATCGGTCTCGACGCCCTCGACGGTGTCGACGTGCGCGCCGAAGCGCAGATCCTGTCCGGCGGCGAGCCGGGCCGCGATGAGGTCGATGAGCACCTCGTGCTGCGGGTAGAGCCAGACGCTGCGCCCGGTGAGCGCGGGGAAGTCGATGCGGTGCCCCTCGCCAGCGAAGCGGAACTCGACGCCGTCGTGCTTGTGGCCCACGGTGTGCACGCGGCTGCCCGCGATCTTCTCGAGCACCTCGACGGTGCCCTGCTCGAGGATGCCCGCGCGGATGGTCTGCTCGATCTCCTCGCGGCTGCGCGAGTCGAGCACGATCGAGTCGATGCCCGATTCGGCGAGCAGATGGGAGAGCAGGAGGCCCGCGGGGCCGGCGCCGACGATGGCGACCCGGGTGCGTTCGGTGGTCATGATTTCTCCTTCGTCTTCGAGGGGTGATGGATCAAGTGTGCGGCGGATCATCACCTGCCACCCACACTTTCCTGTTCAACGGGCAATTTTCTGTCAGTCCCTTGCCCTCCTGCCCACGCGGTCGAGGGGTCGAGTCTCAAGAAAGGGGGGAGGATCACGCCCGGGCGGCGCGCAGATCGGCCTCGATGCGCGTCGCCGCGCCGCGCAGGGCGCGCAGGGCCGACTCCACGGGCGCCTCGCGGGGCAGCACCACCGAGAGCGCGGCGATCACCTCGCCCGCGTCGCGGATCGGCACGGCCACACCCGTGGACACCGCCTCGATGGAGCCGGGTGCCGCGATGAAGCCGTTGCGGCGGATCTCGGCGAGCAGGCGCCGCAGCGCCGCGGCGTCGGTGACGGTGTCCGGGCCGACGGATCGCAGCGGTCCCGCCAGCACCCGCTCGCGCAGCGCCGGCTCGGCGTGCGCCAGCAGCACCAGCCCTGAGGAGGAGGCGTGCAGCGGCAGGCGCCCCGCCACCCGGGTGATGTTCGACACCGCCGCGGGGTGGGAGAGCCGTTCGAGGAAGAGCGCCTCCTCCTGCTCCAGCACCGCCAGCTGGGTGTGCTCGCGCAGCGCCGCCTGCACCTGCTCCATATGCGGCAGCGCGGCCTGGCGGAGCCTGAGCGCGGTGGATCCGCGCAGCGCCAGCTCCCACAGCCGCATGCCGAGCCGCACCCGGTGCTCGTCGTCGCGCTCCAGGACCCCGCTCGCGACGAGCTCGTCGACCAGCCGGTGCGCGGTGGAGGAGGGCAGGCCCGCGCGCCGGCCGATCTCGCTGGCGGTCTGCACGGTGCGATCCACGCCGAAGGTTTCGAGCACGCGCACCACGCGCGCGATGATCGACTCCCCGCTCGGCGAATTGGCCATGCTCTCAGCATGCCACGCCGGCGGGCGCAATCGGCGCCCGGCCATTCCCTTTCCATTGGGTGGAACGTAGGCTGGTGGGTGGACAGAGGGAGGTGTGGGATCGAGACATGCTTCCCAAACTTGCCCCGAACGAGAACCAGTACGGATCGCCGGTGGGAGACTCCATCCCCCGCGAGGTCACCGGGGTGTTCGTGATGCCGGCCGAGCACCTCGAGATCTGGCAGCGCGCGAAGCCGTACCTCCGCGTGCGCGACAACGATGTGCACACCCTCTACGCCTACGGCATCGCCCGGGCGCTCTGCGAGGCGACTCCCGAGGCCGATGCCCGAGTGGTGCTGCCGGCGATCCTGCTGCACGACACCGGCTGGTCGCAGGTGCCCGAGGAGCTGGTGCTGCAGGCGATCAGCCCGAGCGGGGGCCGGCCCGATCTGGTGCTGCAGCACGAGCGGGAGGGGGTGCGGATCGCCGAGCGGATCCTCGCCGAACTCGGCTACGAGCCGGCGCTCATCGATGAGGTGACCGACATCATCCTCACCCACGACAGCGCGAAGGAGGCGAAGTCGACGAACGACGCCGTCGTGAAGGACGCCGACAAGGTGTGGCGTCTCACTCCGCACGGCATCGATACGGTGATGGACTGGTTCGGCCTCGACCGTGACGCCGCGAACCGGCTCTGCTCCTGGCGCGTGCACGAGCACCTGCACACCGAGGCGGCCCGGATCATGGCCCGCGGACTCTCCGCCATCGTCTCGATGGACGTCCTGCCCGAGCGCATCGAACTGGGCTGACGGGCCGGCGATGCGGACGGGCGAAAGCGGGCGCACGGTCGCCTCCCGGATTCTGGCGGTCTTCGAGGCCTTCGAGACGCACGGCCCGAGCCTCTCGCTCTCCCAGATCGCCGAGTTCACCGGGCTGCCCGTCAGCACCGCCCACCGGATCGTGGGCGAACTGCAGCAGTGGGGTGCGCTCGCGCGCGACGAGCAGGGCCGCTATCAGATCGGGCTCAGGCTCTGGGAACTCGGGCAGAACGCCGGCAGGCGTCTTCGGGACACCGCGCGACCCTTCCTGCAAGACCTCTTCACCCTCACCGGAGAGACCGTCCACCTGGCGGTGCGAGAGGGCGATGAGGCCCTCTACGTCGACCGCATCTACGGCTCGAAACGGGTGCCCCGCGCCTCGCGCATCGGCGGCCGGCTGCCGCTGCACGCGACCGCGGTCGGCAAGGTGCTGCTGGCCACCGAGGCGGAGTGGTTCCGCGACGCCTATCTGGAGGGAACGCTCAGAAGCCTCACCCCCTACACGCATGTGGATCCGGCGGCCCTCGCGGACGAGCTCGCGGAGATCGTCGAGCGCGGCTACGCCGTCACCGGCGAGGAGGCGCGGGCGGGAGCCTGCTCGATCGCGGTGCCCGTCGAGTCCTCGCCGGGATCAGGTCCCGTCGACTCCGCGATCGGCCTGGTCGCCTTCGCCTCACAGCTGCCGACGATCACCCGGCACCTCCCGGTGCTGCGGGGGGTCGCCCACCGGATCGCTGCCGCGTTCCAGCACCGCTCGTTCCCGGGCCCGCCCGCGGGCTGAGCCGCGGGCTGCGCCAGGGGCGCCCACCGGCTGCCCAAAGCCTGCGCCGCGTAGAAGCTATTTCCATTCAGTAGAAGGATGGCCGCTCTGCCGAGCCCTCCCGGCGCATACTTGCGATATCCCATTCGACGGAGAAACGGAGCAGGCAATGACCGCAGTGGAATCCCCGGCATCGGGCGGTTGCCCCGTGCACCACGGCTTCGAGCCCTTCGACCAGAAGGACCCGTTCCCCGCCTACGCCGAGCTGCGGCGGGAAGAGCCGGTGATGTACGACGAGCGCGTCGGCTACTGGGTGGTCACCCGGTACGACGACGTGAAGGCCGTCTTCGAGGACTGGGAGACCTTCAGCAGCGAGAACGCCCAGGCCCCGGTGCGCGAGCGCGGCGCCGAGACCAATCGCATCATGCAGGAGGGCGGCTTCACCGCCTACTCCGGCCTCTCGGCGCGCACCCCGCCCGAGCACACCCGCATCCGCAAGGTCGCCCAGAAGGCCTTCACCCCGCGCCGCTACAAGGCGCTGGAGCCGAGCATCCGCGCCCATGTGGTGCGTCAGATCGAGGCCATGCTCGCGAGGCCCGAGCGCCGCGGCGACTTCTTCATGGATCTCGCCTACGACGTTCCCACGGTCACCATCCTCACCCTTATCGGCGCCGACACCGGCAAGGTCGACCTCTTCAAGCAGTGGAGCGACTCCCGGGCCGCGATGACCTGGGGCGACCTCAGCGACGAGGAGCAGATCCCGCACGCCCACAACCTGGTCGACTACTGGCAGGAGTGCCTGCGACTGGTGCAGGACGCGCACGACAACGATCGAGACTCGCTGGTCGGCGATCTCGTGCGCGCCCAGCGCGAGGGCGATGAAATCAGCGACCACGAGATCGCCTCCGTCGTCTACAGCCTGCTCTTCGCCGGGCACGAGACCACCACCACGCTCATCTCCAACGCCGTGCGCGTGCTGCTCGGTCACCCCGAGCAGTGGCGTCAGCTGGTGGAGGAGCCCGCCAAGATCCCCGCCGCCATCGACGAGGTGCTGCGCTACAGCGGCTCCATCGTCGCCTGGCGCCGCAAGGCGCTGAAGGACACCGAGGTGGGCGGGGTCGCGATCCCCGCGGGCGCCGAGCTGCTGCTGGTGATGGGATCCGCGAACCGCGACGAGCACCGCTTCGACGCCGGCGAGACCTTCGACATCACCCGGGAGAACGCCCGCGAGCACCTCTCCTTCGGCTTCGGCATCCACTACTGCCTGGGCAATATGCTCGCGAAGCTCCAGGCGCGCATCGCCCTGGAGGAGATCGCGCGACTGATGCCCGAGGTGCGGCTGCAGGAGGGCGCGGACATCGACTTCCGCGAGAACCTCTCCTTCCGGGTGCCGCTCGAGGTACCGGTGACGTGGGAGGTGGCGGCATGACGCTCTCGGGAGGCGCGCAGATCGATTCGCGCTATGTACAGTTCTTCGACGGCGGCATGACCGCCGAGCACGATATGCTCGGCGGCAAATGCGCCTCGCTCGTCATGATGACGGCGGCCGGCATGCCGGTGCCCCCGGGCTTCGCGGTGACCACCGCCACCTACGAGGAGTTCATCGAGGACTCCGGGCTCGCCGGCGTCATCCGCGAACTCCTCGCCGATCTCGATGTCGAGGATGTGGCGAGCGTGGATCGCGTCTCGCAGCTGATCCGCGACCAGATCTGCTCGAGCCCCGTCCCCGAGTACCTGCGCCGCGCGGTGGTCGCCGCCTGGGCCCAGCTGCAGGGACGCTTCGAGGCTCCCGTGCCGGTCGCGGTGCGATCCTCTGCCACGGCGGAGGATCTCCCCGATGCGAGCTTCGCCGGGCAGCAGGACACCTACCTCTGGCTGACCGATGAGCAGGAGGTGCACGAGCACATCCGCAAGTGCTGGGCCTCGCTGTACACCAGCCGGGCCATCATCTACCGGCTGAAGAACGGCATCGCCGAGGACGGCCTGTCGATGGCGGTCGCGGTGCAGAAGATGGTGTCGGCCCGCAGCGCCGGCGTCGCCATGACGCTGAACCCGAGCACCGGCGACCGTTCGAAGGTCGTGATCGACGCCTCTTGGGGCATCGGCGAGTCCGTGGTCTCGGGTACGGTCACCCCCGACAACATCATGCTCGACAAGGTGATGATGAGCGTCGTCGCCGAGCACATCGGCGACAAGCACATCGAGCTCGTGCCGGATCCCGCGCAGCGGGGACTCGTCGAGGTCGAGGTCGAGGAGGAGCGCCGCCGCGTGCGATGCCTGAGCGATGCCGAACTGCTGGCCGTCGCCGATCTCGCCAAGCGCGCCGAGCAGCACTACGGCACCCCGCAGGACATCGAGTGGGCCATCGACCGGGACCTCCCCGAGGGCGAGAATCTGCTGCTGCTGCAGGCGCGGCCCGAGACCGTGCACTCCTCGAAGCCGCAGGAGACGAAGCCCTCCACCGCGACCATCGGCGTGAGCAGCCTCACCTCGATGCTCACGGGACAGATCGCTCAAGTTGACAGGCGCAGCCTGTGAACGCGATCTGTCCTCGCGCCACTGCGCGAGTCAAGACCACCCCGTAGATCATCCACGTGCGTCACGCGCACCCACCAGAACAGGATCCGAACAATGACGTCAGATTCACAAGCCCCCGCCCTGAAATCCTTCCCGAGCGTCGCCGACATCCCGGTGCCCGAGGGCGCCGAGGGCTGGGAGCAGCTCTACCCCTACTACCTGCCGTTCCGCGAGGGCGACGGTTCCGAGAACAAGTTCTGGTTCTGCGACAGCCAGCACTGGCCCACGGTGTTCAAGCCCTTCGAGACCATCGGCGGCGAGTTCGCCGTGAAGTGCCTCGGGCAGTACAACACCCGGCACCTGCTCATCCCGCCGGCCAACGGCATCGAGTTCAAGGTGCACCTCGGCTACCTCTACATGAGCCCCGTCGCGGTCGCGCCCGAGGACATCCCGGCCCGCGTCCCCGAGTTCGAGCGCCGCGTCGGCCACTACTTCGGCAACTGGGAGAAGCTGCTCGACGACTGGCGGGTGAAGGTGCGCGGCACCATCGCCGAGATGGAGAGCCTGAGCTTCGCCCCGCTGCCCGAGATGGTGCCCTTCGAGGACATCGAGAGCGGCAAGGCCAAGGACGGCTCGGAGGTGCTGCTCGAAGGCTACGACCGCCTCATCCAGCTCGCCTATCAGAACTGGCAGTACCATTTCGAGTTCCTGAACCTCGGCTACCTCGCCTATCTCGACTTCTTCACCTTCGCCAAGGAGGTGTTCCCCGGGATTCCGGATCAGGCCATCGCGCAGATGGTGCAGGGCGTCGACATGGAGCTCTTCCGCCCCGACGACGAGCTGAAGGAGCTCGCGACCCTGGCCTCGCGCCTGGGCCTGCAGAGCGGCTTCGCCGACACCGATGACGTGGCCGGCACGCTCGCGGCCATCGGCGCGCTGCCGGGCGGCGCCGAGTGGCTCGCCCGCTACGAGCAGGCGCAGGATCCCTGGTTCAACTTCACCGTCGGCAACGGCTTCTACGGCCACGACAAGTACTGGAACGAGCACCAGGAGATCCCGCTCGGCTACATCAAGGACTATCTGCGCCGGGTCGACGAGGGGCAGACGATCCTCCGTCCCAAGGACGAGCTGATCGCCGAGCGCGACCGCATCATCGAGGAGTACCGGAGCCTGCTCGACGGCGACAATCTCGCCGCCTTCGATGCCAAGCGCGGCCTCGCGGCGACCGCCTACCCCTACGTCGAGAACCACAACTTCTACATCGAGCACTGGACCATGGGCGTGTTCTGGCGCAAGGTGCGCGAGCTCGGCCGGGTCTTCGTCGCGGCCGGCTTCTGGGAGGACGAGAGCGACATCCTCTACCTCACCCGGGGCGATGTGCGCGACGCGCTCTTCGACTACGTCAACGGCTGGGCGGTCGGCAGCGACCCCGTGGGCCCGAACTACTGGCCCGCCGAGATCGCGCGCCGCGCGAGGATCGTGGCCGCGCTCGCCACCCAGCGCCCGCAGCCGGCGCTGAACACCCCGCCCGCCGAGATCACCGAGCCCTTCACGCAGATGCTCTGGGGCATCACCACCGAGCAGGTGCAGTCCTGGCTCGCGGGCGACGACAACGAGGACGGGGCCATCAAGGGCATGGCCGCCTCGCCGGGCGTCGTCGAGGGCCGGGCGCGCGTGGTCTACCACGCCGACGACCTCGGCGCGGTGCAGGAGGGCGAGATCCTCGTCGCCACCATCACCGCACCCTCCTGGGGCCCGGTCTTCGGCAAGATCAAGGCCACCGTCACCGATATCGGCGGCATGATGAGCCACGCGGCGATCGTCTGCCGCGAGTACGGCCTCCCCGCCGTCACCGGCACCGGCAACGGCTCGACCACGATCTCCAACGGAGATCTGATCCGCGTCGACGGCAACAGCGGCCGCGTCGAGATCCTCGAGGGCTGATCATGGCATCCGTCGAGACCTCGAACGCCGATCGCGCGGCGGCGGACCGGACGGTCCTGGTCACCGGCGCGGCCGGGGGCCTCGGCCGATCCTTCGCCCTCGGCTTCGCGAACCGCGGCTACGCGGTGGCCGTCGCCGATATCGACGAGGCGGGCGCCGCAGAGACCGCCCGTCTCGTCGAGGCGGCCGGGGCCCGCGCCTGGCACGGCCGCCTCGACGTCACCTCGGTGGAGTCGACGGAGGCGGTCGTCGCCGCGGTCGCGGAGTTCGGCGGCGGCAGTGTCGACGTGCTCGTCAACAACGCGGCGCTCTACGCCGGCATCACCCGCGCCCCCATCGAGGAGCTCGATCCGGCGGAGTGGGATCGGGTGATGGCGGTCAACGCCAAGGGGCCGTGGCTGATGACCCGGGCCGCGAGCCCGCACCTGACCACGGGGGCGCGCGTCATCAACATCGCCTCGGCCACGGTGTTCTCGGGATCGGCCCAGTGGGCGCACTACGTCGCCTCCAAGGGCGCCGTGATCGCGCTCACCCGGGTGATGGCCAAGGAGCTGGGCGAGCGCGAGATCACCGTCAACGCGATCGCGCCGGGCTTCACCCTCACCGAGGCGAGCTACGGGCTCATCGAGGGCGCCGAGCGGTACGGCGTGGATCGCGGGGCGCTGCGCCGGGCGAGCGAGCCCGAGGACATCGTGGGCGCCGCGCTCTTCTTCGCCGGCCCCGAATCGGCCTTCATCAGCGGCCAGACCCTCGTGGTCGACGGCGGCCGCCAGTTCATCTAGTCATCCAGGAGTCAGGAGCAGTCATGGCCACAGTCACCTTCACCCAGCCCGACGGCGCGGAGGTCGAGATCGAGGCGAACCCGGGCGACTCGGTCATGGAGACCGCCGTGCGCAACGGGGTGGAGGGGATCGTCGCCGAGTGCGGCGGCTCGCTCTCCTGCGCGACCTGCCACGTCTTCGTGCGCGAGGACGAGTTCGATGCGCTGCCCGCGATGGAGGAGATGGAGGACGAGATGCTGTGGGGCACTGCGGTCGACCGTCAGCCGAACTCCCGGCTGAGCTGCCAGTTGCGCGTGACCGAGGGCTGCGATCTGCACGTGACGCTGCCCGACACCCAGGTGTGACCGTGAACGGCCTTCTCATCATCGGGTCCTCGCAGGCGGGGGTGCAGCTGGCGGTGTCGCTGCGCGCGCTCGGCTACGAGCCGCCCATCACGCTGCTCGGCGACGAGGACCACCGGCCCTACCAGCGGCCGGCGCTGTCGAAGGAGTTCCTGCAGGACAAGGTCTCCAAGGAATCCCTGATCTTCCGCACCCGGGAGTACTGGGACGAGCATCGCATCGAGGTCGTCAAGGGGGAGTGGATCGTGCGCCTGGAGGCGCGGCCCGACGGATCCGGCGTCGCACACTCCGAGACGGGGAACGCCTTCGCCTACGACCGGCTCGCACTCGCCGTGGGCGCCCGCGCTCGCCGCATCGAGGCGCCGGGATCCACCCTCGACGGGGTGCTGTACCTGCGCAACGCCGACGACGCCCTCGCGCTGAAGGCCCGCGTCGCGAACGCCGAGCGCGTGGTCGTCATCGGCGGCGGCTTCATCGGCATCGAGGCCGCCGCGAGCCTGAACGCGATGGGCCGGAAGGTCACCCTGCTCGAGCGCGGCGACCGGCTCGTCAGACGCGCGGTCGGACCCGAGACGGCCGAGTTCATGCTGCGGCACCATCGCGCCCAGGGCATCGACATCCGCACCGGCACCGCGGTGGACGAGATCGTCGGCGAGAACGGGCGGGTGCGCGCCGTGCGGGCGGGCGGCGAGGAGATCCCCGCCGACATCGTGCTGGTCGGCATCGGGGTGATCCCGAACACCGCCCTTGCCGAGCAGCTCGGCCTCGAGGTCTCCAACGGCATCGTGGTGGATCGCTACGCCACCGCCTCCGACGGCACCACGCTCGCCGTCGGCGACTGCTCGAATCTGCCGAATCCGATCCCGGGCTCCCCCGAGGGGGAGCGGGTGCGCTTCGAGAGCGTCAACCACGCGATCGAGCAGGCGAAGGTGGCCGCCTACGCCGTCACCGGACGCCAGGAGGAGTACGCGAACATCCCCTGGTTCTGGTCGAATCAGGGCGCCCTCAAGCTGCAGATCGCCGGGCTCTCGGCCGGCTACGACCGCGTGGTCGACCGCAGCCCCGACGATCCGGCGAAGTTCTCGCTGCTCTACTACCGCGGTGAGCGCCTCATCGCCGCCGACTGCATCAACGTCCCCCTCGACTTCATGTCGGTGCGCCAGGCGCTGACCAAGGGGATCAACCTGCCCGCCGAAGCGGTCGCCGATCCCTCGGTGCCGCTGAAACAGCTGCTCGCCGCAGCCGAAGACCCAGGGAAGTGATACCGTGACGACCCACCCGCTGCCGCCGACGCCGATCTCCGCGAACGGCCCGATCGACACCTCGCCCATCGCCGGCACCCCGCCGGCGGGCGCCGACCTCGACCCCATCTGGGCGGCCATCGTGCCCGAGTCGCGGGCCCGATCGAACGACATCCACCTGCCGATCTCACTGGCCTTCGCCGAGCGGCTCATCGCCGCGCACCCCGAGGCCAATGCCGAGCTGGTGCGGATCGCCGTGCTGCTGCACGACACCGGCTGGGGGCGGGTCGATGAGTCGCGCATCATCTCCGAGGGCTTCGCCGAGAACTGGCGAAAGGCCGATATCCGCTTCCAGCACGAGCAGCAGGGCTGCGAGATCGCGCGCGAGGTGCTGCCGCCGCTCGGCTACGACGCGGAGTTCGTCGAGGCGGTCTGCGCCATCATCGACGGGCACGACACCCGGGCCGAGGCGCACTCGCTCGAGGACGCGCTGGTGCGCGACGCGGATCGGCTGTGGCGTTTCGACCACGCCGGCATCGCGCTCGCCTCCACCTGGTTCGGCCTCGACCCCGCCACCTACTCCGACCGGCTGCGCATCGAGATCATCCCCGAACTGCTCACCGAGGCGGCCATCGCCATGGCGAACGCCGATCTCGACCGCTCGCAGGCGCTGCTGAAGACGGGGGTGCTGCGATGAACGACTACCGCCGGGACGCCTGGCACCCGAACGACCACTTCATCGACGGCGCCTGGATCCCGTCGATCGGCACCGAGCGCATCGACGTGGTGGATCCCGCCACCGGAGAGACCTGGGGCAGCGTGCCGCTGGCGGCGCCGGAAGACCTCGACGCCGCCGTTCGCGCCGCGCGCCGCGCCTTCGACGAGGGGCCCTGGCCGCGGCTCGCGCCGAGCGAGCGGGCGGAGGTGCTGCGGCGCTTCGCCGAGGAGGTGGAGGCGCGGGCCGAGGCGCTCTCGGCCACCAACACCCGCGAGAACGGCTCGCCCGTGGCGGAGACCGGCGGCGCCGCAGCCAACGCCGCGGGGATTCTCCGCTACTTCGCCGGTCTCGCCGGGCACCTCGAGCGCGAGGATGTGCGGCCCTTCCCGAACGGGTCGGGCGAGAGCGTGGTGCGCCGGGAGCCGCTCGGCGTCTGCGCGCTGATCGCCCCCTGGAACTTCCCCATCAACCTCGTGATGATCAAGCTCGCGCCCGCGCTGCTGGCGGGCAACACCGTGGTCATCAAGCCGGCCTCGCCCACCCCGCTGTCGATCCGGCACATCGTCGAGGCGGCGCAGGCGGCGGGCGTGCCCGCGGGCGTCGTGAACCTCGTCACCGGCAACGGCCGCACCGGCGACGCGATGGTGCGCCACCCCCTGATCGACAAGGTCGCCTTCACCGGCTCCACGGAGGTGGGGCGGCGGATCGCGGCGGCCTGCGGCGAACTGCTGCGCCCGGTCACGCTCGAGCTCGGCGGGAAGTCGGCCGCGATCCTGCTCGACGACGTCGATCTCGACGCCTTCGCCCAGGTCTTCCTGCGCTCGTGCATGCGCAACTCGGGGCAGACCTGCTACATCTCCACCCGCATTCTGGCGCCCCGCTCGCGCTACGGGGAGATCGTGGATCGCATCGCGGAACTGGTCGCCTCGGCCCCGCAAGGCGATCCCTTCGATCCCGCCACCGTGTTCGGCCCCGTCGCGAATCGCGCGCAGTACCAGTCGGTGCTGGAGCATTTGGCCTCCGCCCGCGCGGAAGGGGCGAGCTTCGCCGCCGGCGGCGATCCGCTGCCCGGCCCGGGCCTCTTCATCGCGCCGACGGTGCTCGCCGATGTGACCCCCGAGATGCGGGTGGCGCGGGAGGAGATCTTCGGTCCGGTCGTCACCGTCCAGCCCTATGACACGGTGGACGAGGCGATCGCGATCGCCAATGACACCCCCTTCGGTCTGGGCGGCATCGTCTTCTCGGCGGATCGGGATCGCGCCTTCGCGGTGGCCGAGCGCGTCGACAGCGGCTCGGTGGGTGTGGGCTTCTTCGCCTCGAATCACGCCGCGCCCTTCGGCGGCCGCCGCGATTCGGGGATGGGCGTCGAGTACGGCGTCGAGGGGCTCGAGCAGTACATCTCCTTCAAGTCGATCCACCGCCGGGCGCGCGACTGAGGGTGGCCGGGAGCGGCCGGGCTCCGCGGCCCGGTACAGTCGGGCTCCGCGCTGAGCGCCGCCGAGCGCGGCTCATCGCCACCGGGCGCCGCTGCCGCGGTACGCTCGGTACCGGATGGCGACGACGGTGAGGGAGGCGGGATGAGCGGCGGCGGTGAAGGCGTGCTCGATCGGGCCCTGGGCGTGCTCGGCTGCTTCACCGAGGACGAGCCGAGCCTCAGCGCCGCCGAGCTCGGCGAGCGGACCGGCCTCGCCCCCTCGACGCTGCACCGGCTCATCGGCACCATGCTTCGGCACGGCCTGCTCGTGCGGGTGCCGGAGCATCGCTACGCCGTCGGCCCGCGGCTGTGGGAGCTCGGGGAGCTCTCGCCGATGTCGCTGCGACTGCGGGAGCGGGCGATCCCTCATCTGGTGCGCCTCTACGAGGCGACCGGGGAGAACGTCCACCTCGGGGTGCTCGACGGCGAGGCGCCGGAGCGCGCCTCCGTGCTCTACGTGGGCCGGGTCACCGGGCGACAGTCGATCCCGACTGTCAGCCGGGCGGGCGGGCGGGGCCCCCTGCACGCCACCGGCGTCGGGCGGGCGCTGCTGGCCACCCGCGACGAGATCTGGCTGGAGCGCTACTTCACCGGGAAGCGCGAGATCGAGACCGTGCACACCCTCGTCGATGAGACGCAGCTGCGGGCGGAGCTGGAGCGCACGCGGGCGCGCGGCTACGCCAGCACCCGCGAGGAGATGACGCTCGGCAATGTGTCGGTGGCGGTGGCGCTGCCCGATGTCGCCGGATTGCCGCCCACCGCGCTCGGCCTGGTGGTGCATCTGGATCGGGCCGATGTGCGCCGACTGAGCGCGCTGGTGGCGCAGTCGGCGCGGGAGATCCACGCCGCGGTGCGGGCGTAGCGGGGCGAGTGCGCGCCGCTCCACCCCGACGGCGGCGACATTTGTAATAATAAAGGCGAAGCCGCTGATCCTCGCCCCCGAAGGGACCCACACCTCATGGCATCTCCTGAGCTCGACGTCTCCTCGGGGGTTCCGCTGTACCGGCAGATCACCGAGATCCTCCGCACCGAGATCTCCGGCGGGCAGTTGAGCCCGGACGAGCCGATGACCGAGGAGAAGCTGCTCGCCCGATTCGGGGTGAGCCGGGCTCCGATCCGCCAGGCCTTGAACGATCTCGCCAACGACGGCTTCGTCTACCGGAAGCAGGGCCGGGGCACCTTCCCGGTCACCGGCGCCAGAATCGAGCGTCCGGCCGATCTCAAGAGCGGCAATCTCTACCAGTATCTGGCGAGCCGCGGGCTGCGCCCGGCATCGGATGTCTTCGGCATCGAGCGAGTGCCCGCCCCGGCGCCGATCGCCCGCAGGCTCGGCGTCGGCGGCGAGGAGCGGCTGCTGCACTTCACCCGGGTGATCGCCCTGGACGGGCAGGTGTTCGCGGAGAACGACATCTACATCCGCTCCCCGCAGGACTTCCTGCCGACGGAGGCGGATCTGAAGGACGGCGGCAGCGCCTTCGCGCTGTTGGAGCGCGACTACGGCATCACCCTCGACCGCGCCGAGCACGAGGCCTGGGCGACCGCGGCGACCGCGGCGCACGCCCGGGTGCTGGGGGTGCCGGAGGGGAGCCCGCTGCTGGTGATCGACACGGTCTTCTACACCAAGGGCGGTCTCGTCGGCGGCTGGCGTTCGGCCGTGCACCGCGCGGAGGAGTTCAAGTTCCACTTCGTCACGGACGTCTGAGTCGTCGCAGGCGTCCGGTGTGGCGCGGCGCCCGGCGTGCTGCGCGGCTCCGGTTTCTCCCGTGCGCCCGAGATGCGCTGCCGACCGTTTGCGGCATACGGCGCTTGAGTGCGGGACGCCCATCCTCGCTGCGGCCGCCCAGACGGAGGAAGACGATGGATCCCGCTCTCGATTTACTTTATTATAATGATATGCTGAAGATGATTTCGATCAGGGATCGCCCAGCGCCGAGCAGCGCGACGAAGCGAAGGAAGGTCAGCTCTATGGCAGACAACGACGTCCACCCCGCAGCGGTGGTACACACCGTGCTGGGCCCGGTGCCCGCGGCAGATCTCGGCGTCGTCGCCGTGCACGAGGCGCTGCTCTCCGTGGTTCCCGGCGCCGAGTACGCCCACGACATCGTCATCGACCGCGCCGAGATCTTCGAGACACTGGCGGCCCGGTTGCGGGCATTCAAAGAGGCCGGCGGCGGCACTCTCGTCGACGCGACCGGCATGTTCCACGGGCGCGATGTGCCGCTGCTCGAGGCGCTCTCCCGCGCCACCGGCGTGCACCTCGTGGCCTCCACGGGCATGGGCCCCGAGGAGAATCTCGGCGGCTACTTCCTCACCCCGCAGACGAACCCGCCGACCCCGTGGCCGGCCGAGCGCTTCGCCGATCTCTTCGCGAAGGAGGTCGCCGAGGGCATGGTGGTGCCCCGCGTCGAGCGCCGCGGCGCCGCCGGTCTCATCGTCACCACCGGCACGGCCGGCGGCCTCACCCCGACCGATGAGAGCCTCTACCGGGGAGCCGCCCGGGCCGCGATGGCGAGCGGCGTCGCGGTCGCCTTCCAGCCCGGCGCCGATCCCGTGGCCGAGCTGGAGCTGATCCTCGCCGCTGGGCTGGCCCCCGCCCGGGTCGCCGTCCGCGGCCTCGACCGTCGCGAGTTCGCTGGAGCGGTCCAGACGGTCGCCGGGCGCGGCGCCTTCGTCTCGCTCGACCGCGTGGGCTTCGACGACCCCGCCTATCTCGGCGATGACGAGCGGGCCGAGCTCGTGGCGGGGCTCGTCTCCGCCGGCCACCTCGACCGGGTGCTGCTCTCGGCGGGCGCGACCGGCGTCGCCAAGGGGCATCCCGATGACGACCGCGCCTACGCCTCGGTGCTCACCGACTTCGTCCCGAGGCTCGGGGCGCACGGCGTCGGCGAGGCCGAGGCGCGACAGATGCTCACCGCGAACCCGGCCGCCCTGCTGGCCGTGAAGGAGGCGTGAAATGGGACGAGTGAACACCGTTCTCGGTCCGGTGGCCACCGAGGAGCTCGGCCTGGTCGCCGTGCACGAGCACATCGGCTACGGCATGCCGGGATCCGAGCTCGACACCCAGTGGTGGAAGAGCCCCGAGACCCGCTACGAGGAGACCGTGCCGAAGCTGCGGAAGTTCCACGAGTACGGCGGCGGCACCTTCGTCGACGCCACCGGCATCTGCAACGGCCGTGACATCCCCTACTACCAGTCGCTGTCCGAGAAGACCGGCGTGCACATCGTCGCCGCGACCGGCTTCGTCGGCGGCGACACCGCGCTCAGGCACTTCGCCGAGGCCAGCGTCGACTACCTGTACCGGCAGTTCGTCCACGAGATCACCGTGGGCATCACCGGCACCACGGCCAAGGCCGGCATCATCAAGGTCGGGGTGAGCCGCGGCTTCCTGATGAAGGATCTCGATCTGCGCATCTACCGCGCCGCCGCGCGCGCCGCGGGTGAGACCGGGGTGCCGATCTTCACCCACCTCGCAGTCGACGTCGAGCCCGCGCTCACGGTGTTCCGCGAGGAGGGGCTGCCGCTGGACCGCGTCATGTTCGGCCACGTCGACGACGGCGTCAGCCAGGGCAAGGTCAACGAAGAGGCGATCCTCGCGGGCGGCGGCCGGCTCGGCTTCGACACCTTCGGTTACGACCTGGAGCTGCCCGATCCTCCCTTCTGGGGCCGCCACCGCGCCGAACGGCTCGAGCACTTCCTCGGACATCTGCGCGCCGGGCACACGGACCGCCTGCTCGCCTCCGCCGACGCCAACTGCAGCCCGCTCGGCTGGCCGGGCGTCAAGGGCCACACCATCAACTACATCTACGAGGATCTGATCCCGGATCTACGCGCAGCCGGCATCGACGAGGCGACGATCGAGCAGATCTTCGTCCGGAACCCTGCCGACTTCCTCACCATGAGCCGCTAGCCGCCGATCGCGGCCCTACGGCACTAGGGCACCGGCATCACCGCACTACCAGCACTCACCACGATCACAGCAAGGATGCGAAGGACTATGGACATCACCGGCCTCAACATCGCCATCATCGGCGCCGGCTACGCGGGCGCCTCGACCGCGAAGGCGCTGAGCCTGCTCGGCGCTACCGTGGGCGTCTACGAGCAGGCGAAGGAGATCAAGGAGGTGGGCGCCGGGATCGGCCTGCGCCCCTCCTCGCTGAACGAGTTCCGCAAGTGGGGGATCCTCGACGCCATCGAGCGGGTCACCTCGCCGAGCGAGTCCTTCGAGATCCTCACCCCCGCCGGCGAGCAGATCGCCAAGGAGAACTGGCCCGAGGCCGACACCTACGGCCTCACCACCCGCTTCGTGCACCGCGGCGACTTCCTCGACACCCTGATCGCCGAGCTGCCCGAGGGCATGGTGCATCTGGACCACAAGCTCGTGAAGATCGAGGATCACGGCGCCTCCGCCACCGCGAGCTTCGCGAACGGCGCCTCGGTCACCGCCGACCTCATCATCGGCGCCGACGGCATCCGCTCGCAGGTGCGCGGCCAGCTCTTCAGCGATCAGCAGCCGGTGTTCGCCGGCGAGCACGCCTACCGCGTCGTCATCGATGCGGAACAGACCCACGGCCTGCCCTACGACAGCAATCTGCGCATGTACATCGGCCGCGGCACCAAGATCTACTTCCTGCCGCTGCTGCACCGCGGCCAGGTCTCCTACGACGTCACCGCGCTGAGCGCTGATCCGACGCCGAATCCGAGCGCCACGTTGGAAGACCTGCTGCAGACCGTCGAGGGCTTCGACGAGCGCATCATCGCCACCACGCGCGAGCTCGACATGGACGCCGTGAACATCCGCGCCGTCTACGACATCGATCCGGTCGACACCTGGCACTCCGACTCGGTCGCCCTCGTCGGCGATGCGGCGCACGCGATGTGCCACCACCAGGGCCAGGGCGCGAACTCCGCGATCCTCGACGCCGGCGTGCTCGCCGAGTGCCTGGCCTCGGAGGAGTCCGTGGCGGCGGCGCTGGTGAAGTACCAGGAGACCCGCAAGCCCATGACCGACGAACTGCAGCGCCTCTCGCGCCACGGCTGGACCGACGAGGAGCTCGCCGACGTCTTCCCCGGTCAGAAGCCGGGCGAGCTCGGCGCGACGACGGGGGCCTGAGCATGCCCGTGCACCCGCAGATCGCGGCCTTCCTCGCCACGCTGCCGCCCTCGGACGACACGCCGCCGGATCTCGCGGCCTGGCGCGCGATGGGGGAGGCGCATCTGCCGCCGATAGAGGATCGGCTGCCGCTCGCGGTGGTCGAGGATCGTGTCGCGTCGACCGATGCCGGCGAGGTGCCGGTGCGGGTGTACCGGGCCGCGGCTGCTGACACGGTCGCCGCCGATGTCGGCGCTGACGCCGTCGTCGACGTCGGAACCGGTGCCGGAACCGCCGATGCCGAGGGCCTCGTCGTCTACCTGCACGGCGGCGCCTTCTTCTCGGGCTCGCTCGAGACGCACGATGCGATCGCGCGTTCGCTGGCGGCGGCGCTCGGGGGCGGCTGGGCCGTGCTCTCGGTCGGATATCGGCTGGCGCCGGAGGCGGCGTTCCCCGCCGGTCTTGACGACAGCTACGCGGTCCTGCGCTGGGCGGTGGATCACGCCGCCGAGCTCGGCTGGAGCGGTGAGCGTCTCGCCGTGGCGGGCGACAGCTCGGGCGGCACCTTCGTCGCGGCGCTCACCGCTCGGGCGCATGACGAGGGCTTCGACCGCGTCACCCACCAGGTGCTGCTCTACCCCTCCGTCGACCTCGACTTCGATGTCTCGCGCTACGACTCGCTCCGCGAGAACGCCGTCGGAGGCGGGCTCGAGACCGTCGCGCTGAAGCCGCACAACTCCTACTATCTCGCCAGCGGCGCCGATCCCGCCGATCCGCGCGTCTCGCCGATCAAGCGGGAGGATCTCGCGGGGCTTCCGGCCGCGCTCGTCATCACCGCGGAGTACGATCCGCTGCGCGACGAGGGCGAGGCCTATGCGCGCAGGCTCGAGCAGGCCGGTGTGCCGGTGACGCTGCACCGCTACGCGGGGGCGACGCACGGCTTCGTGCAGCACTTCGGGCAGCTGCCCGAGTTCGCCGTCGTCTTCGAGGAGATCGCGGAGTTCCTGCGCGGCGAGTGAGGGCGGCCGCGTGCCCCGTCACGCTCTTGCTTTTTCTCCCGCCGCCAGCGCCCGCCTCAGGCCGCGACGACGTCGAACACCGGCAGCGCATCGAGCGCGCGGCTGGTGTTGTTGAGCTTCACCGTCGGCGTCCCGACCGAGTACGACTCGACGCGGCGGCACCACGCCTCGATGGCCGCGTGAGCCTCGAGCTTCGCGAGTCCCTGGCCGGCACAGCCGTGCACGCCGTAACCGAAAGAGAGGTGGTCTACCGGATTGCGCTCGATGCGGAACTCGTCGGGGCGCTCGTAGTGGCGCGGATCCCGATTCCCGGCGTACAGCAGCACCCCGACCTGCGAGCCGGCGGGGATCACCGTGCCGTCGACCTCCACGTCGCGCGTGGTGCCGCGCCCCTGCGCGTGCATCAGCGACTCGTAGCGCAGCGTCTCGTTGAAGGCGGCCGGGATCAGCGAGGGGTCGGCCTTGAGCCGGGCGAACTGCTCGGGGTGCTCGCCGAGCAGTCGGATCGCATTGGCGATCGAGCCGATCGTGGTGTCCATGCCCGCGGCCAGGTACTGGTGGATGATATGGCCGCACAGCTCGGGCGGGATGTCGCCCCGCGCCCCCGCGTCGAAGATCGCGCGCCCGATGGAGCCCTCGGCGAGCTTGTCGCCCTCCATGCCGTGGGTCCACTCGAAGAGCTCCCCCGCGAGCGGGAAGCTCGCCTCCGAACGCTCGTTCATGGGTCCGAGCAGGTTGAAGGCGGCCGCGCCCCAGCCGAGGATCTTCTCGCGCACCTCGCCCTGCACGCCGATGAGGTCGAGCACGATCTGCAGCGGCAGCTCTCGGGCGAGACCCTCGACGGCGTCGAAGGAGTCGCGCTCGAGGAGCTCCGCGACGATGCGGTCGGCCTTCTCGTCGATCCGCACCTTGAGCCCGCGGAGCGCGCGGGGGGTCAGGTTCTCGCTGAGCGCAGCGCGCAGCGTGGTGTGCAGCGGCGGATCGCTGGCGAGGGTGGTGCCGGTGAGCACCTCGTTCATCTGCGGATTGAAGGCGACCTTCGTCGAGCTGAACGACTCCCAGTCGGCCAGCGCATCGCGGATGGCGTCGTAGCGCGTGAGCACCCAGACCTCGCGCGTCTCGAGGAAGACGGCGGACGCCTGCTCGCGCAGTTCGGTGAACGCCGGGTAGGGGTCGCTGAGCACCTCGTCCGACCAGATGTCGATCGATGAGCTCTGCATCGTTGCAGTCGTCATGGGGTGAACCTCGCTCGGTGTGAAGATCCCGGGCGCGTGTCGCCGGGGCATCAACAGTCAAGCCGAGCCGGTGCCATGCTTCAAATGAATGCTTTGAATAAAGATCATTCCTGTGAAGAATGATCTGAGTGGGCGAGTGAGCGCGCGCGGAGCGGCGCCGCGGCATCCCGGAGCAGCTCCCGGAGCCAGTCGCGGTACTCGTCGTCTGCGAGCCAGGGGTTCCACACCGTGTCGATGCCGAGCGGTGCGATCGGGAACGGGAAGTCGACCATGCGCAGGCCGTCGCGCTGCACGAAGTGCGAGGCCACCTGGAAGCGGTGGAGGCCGACGCCTCGGGATTCCCGGAGCAGATGCGGGATGAGGATGTAGTCGGAGACCGTCTGGCGCACCCGGTAGCCGATGCCCTCGCGATCGAGCACCTCGTAGGGGCGCAGCTGCGCGCTCGTCGCGTCGTAGACGATGTGGGGCTCCTGGCCGAGCAGTTCGATCGCGGTGCGATCTGCGGGGATGTTCGGCGAGGCCAGAACCACCCAGTGGTCGTCGTAGAGGCGCTCGCGGGGGTGCGGCGAGTGCAGGCCCTCGGTGAGCAGCGCGACATCGGCGCCGTCGCTGGTGAAGATCGAGGGGGAGCTCATGTCCCCGGTGCGCAGGCGCAGGGTCATCCGCGGGGCGCGCTCGTCCAGCATCGCGCGCAGCAGCGGGCCGAAGGCGAAGGCGGTGCTGGTCGTCAGCGCGATGGTGACGGTGCGGTCATCGGTCGTGGGATCGAAGCTCGTGCGCCTGAGCACCCGCACGGACTCGCTCAGCGCTCGCCGCACCGGTGCGAGCAGCGACTCGGCGAAGGGGGTGAGGATCATCGATCCGCCCTGTCTGACGAGCAGCTCGTCGTCGAGCAGTCGACGCAGGCGCCGGAGCGCGTGGCTCATCGCGGGCTGCGAGAGGCTCACGCGGCTCGCGGCGCGGGTGACCGATTTCTCCTCGAGCAGCGCCAGCAGCGGTACGAGCAGGTTGAGGTCGACCGAGGTCAGGCCGATCAGGCCGCGACCGGATCCGCTGGGTGTGCTCAATGACGCTCCTGGCTTCGGGGATGTGGAGGATCCCGCGATTCGGGCGGGCCCGGTCGCCCGCTCTATTCGTTCAGTGAATGAAAATCATACAGCTCATTCATTTGACGAAGATATGGGGGAGCGGCCTACAGTGACTGCACCGGAAGCCGAGGAGGAACGACATGAGGATCGAGCTGGATCAACCGCGCTGCGAGGGCCACGGCCTGTGCGAGGAGGCGGCGCCTCGACTCATGCACTTGGACGAGACCGGTGAGCTGATCCTCGACGTCACCGAGGTGGCGGAGGACGAGCTCGAGGCGGCCCGCGACGCGGTGCGCGTGTGCCCGGTCGCGGCCTTGCGGCTCGTATGAGCGCGAGCGGCGCACCGCGGCGGATCGTGATCGCCGGCGGCGGGATCGCGGGCGTCACCGCGGCCGAGACGCTGCGGCGGGGCGGCTTCGACGGGGAACTCGTGATCGTGGGCGATGAGCCCCACGCGGCCTACAGCCGCCCGGCCCTGTCGAAGGCCGCGCTCCTCGAGCCCGGCGACAGCGGCGCGGGCACGGCCGCCCACCGGCTGCCCGATCCCGAGCACGGCGCGACGGAGCTGCGCGGCGTGGCGGTCTCGGGCCTCGATCTCGATCGCTCGACGCTTCGGCTTCGGGGCGGCGAGGAGCTGCCCTTCGACCGGTTGCTCGTCGCCACCGGCTCACGTGCGCGCCGGCTGAGCGATGCGCGTGCCGAGTTCACGCTGCGCGGCCTCGACGATGCGATCGAGCTGCGCCGCAGGCTTTCGGAACGGCCCGAGGTCGTCGTAATCGGCGGCGGCCCGCTCGGCATGGAGATCGCCTCGGGTTGCCTGGCCTCGGGGTGCCGGGTGACGCTGATCGCCCGGAGCGCGCCGCTGAGTTCGCAGCTCGGGGGGCATCTCGGCCAAGCGCTCACGGAGGCCGGCCGCGCGGCGGGGCTGCGTCTGCGCCTCGCGCAGCGGGTCGGGATCGAGGACGTCGAGCGGGGAGACGGCGCCGGCGGGGCGCGGGTACGGCTGGTCGGCGCCGACACCGACGCCGACAGCGGAACCGTGCTGGAGGCGCCGCTCGTCATCAGCGCGGTCGGCGATCTGCCGAATCTCGAGTGGCTCGCGCCGTCCGGTCTGCTCCGGGGCGGCGAGCTGCGGGTCGACTCCCGCGGGCGGGCGACCGACCGCATCGCCGCGGCCGGCGATGTCGCGGCCTTTCCGGGGCGCGGCGGCCATCGTCGACTGCCGCTGTGGACCAGCGCGATCGAGCAGGCCAAGGTCGCCGCGTTGGCGCTGCTGCAGGGCGAGGCGGCAGCGGAGCTCGATCCGCACCCCTACTTCTGGACCGAGCAGTTCGGCATCGCGCTCAAGGTGTGCGGGGAGCTGCCCGTCGCCGGCGCCCCCGAGATCCTCGACGGCGCGGTCTCGGAGCGCAGCGCCCTGCTGCGCTGGGCGCACCCGGACGGCACGGCCACCGCGGCGGCGCTCGGGTACCGCATCCCGGTGCCGCGACTGCGCGTGCTGAGCCGCCCGCCGGTCGCGGCGAACGTCTGAGCCGCGCTCCCGGGCCGCGCCCTACCGCCCGGCTTCGAAGAGGCGGCGGTAGCCGTGCATCGTGGTGAAGAAGGGCGAGGGATCGAGCGTCGGATCGCCCGTGTAACCGAACTCGGCGGCGGCCCGCTCGAACGGGGAATAGGGGGAGTCGGTCTCGGCGAGCCCGGCGTCGAAGGCCGCGCGCGCGGCGGCGGCGATGCGCGCCTCGATGTCCAGGCTCTCCTGCAGCGCGCGCGCCGCCTGCGCGCGGTCGAGCTCGACGCCGTAGGGCTTGCCGTCGGCGCCGCGATAGGGGTGGCCGAGGTAGAGGCGCTGCGGCTCGATCTCGTCGCGCAGGTACTCGAGGCTCGCCCGATAGGCCAGGGGATCCTCGTATCCCGGGAAGAAGTTCGCGGCGCCGTGGATCTGCACGGCATCGCCGACGAACACGTCGTTCCGGCCGTCGATGACATAGGCGACCGAGCCGGGGGTGTGCCCCGGAACCGGGTGCACGGAGACGGTCACGCCGCCGCCGAGCGACAGCGTCTCGCCGCCCGAGAGCGCGACCGTCGGCTCCATCTCGCCGGAGATGGCGTGCTCCCCGGCAGCGGTCTGCTTGGCGGCGCCCTCGGGGTCGTTCAGGTACTGCTGGCGCACCTGCTCGTACAGGGAGACGTGCTCCCGGCGGGAGCGCAGCAGATGCGCATCGGCCCGATGGATCACCACCTCGGCCTTGCGCCCGGTGAGCTCCCAGAGCGCGTAGGCGCCGCCCATGTGATCGATGTGCCCGTGGGTGAGGAGGATCCACTTGACGTCTTCGATCCGGCGTCCGATCGCTTCGAGCGCCGGGAGCATGCCTTCGGCGGGGGAGGTGGTGATGCCGGTATCGACGATCGCGGGTTCCTCCGCGTCGATGAAGTAGCTGTAGAGCCCGAAGCGGCCCCACGGGGAGATGAGCGGGTGGACCTGCGCGTATTCGGTCATCGGGACTCCTGGCTTGGCAAGAAGGTATTTAGTATAATAATATAAGAAAAATGTCGCTGTCGCAGAAGGGGTGACACCACTATGGTCGATTTTCAGACGTGGAACGCGGGGGGCCAAGCCATCGCCATCCGCAAGGATCTCCGGATCCCCATGCGCGATGGCGTCGAGCTCGCCGCGGACGTCTACCAGGGGATGGGGGACGAGCCCCGGCCCGCGCTCGTCGCGCTGAGCCCCTACGGCAAGGAGCTGCAGGCCCTCGCGCTCACCATGCCGCCGCAGAAGCGGCCGAGCCCGATGTGGGACGGGTGCATCGAGGCCGGCGACATCGCGCGCGTGGTGCGCGAGGGCTACGCGCATGTCATCGGAGATCTGCGCGGATCCGGCGCCTCCGGCGGCGAGCACATCGGCAATTACAACGCCGGCGGCGTCTCCCTCGGTCAAGACGCCTACGACTTCATCGAGTGGGTCGCCGCGCAGCCCTGGTGCGACGGCAATGTCGGAATGATCGGCATCTCCTACTTCGGCTCGATGCAGATCCTCGCCGCGGCCGAGCGTCCGCCGAGTCTGAAGGCGATCTTCGTCAGCGGCGGCCACTACGACTTCTACGAGACCACCTACCACGGCGGCGTGATGTGGTTCATGCCGCGCGCCGCGCGCGAGGGCCGCGGCGGCGACTCGGGCTGGGCCTTCACCGACCGGGTGAAGTCCCGCATGCTCGAGAGCTGCACCCCCGAGGAGCTGCAGGAGAAGGTGGCGAAGCGGTTGGCCGATCCCGACATCCAGGCCTGGCCGAATCTCGTGCACACGCTGCACTACCCGACGAACCACGAGGCCTGGTTCGACATCATCATGAACGAGCTCGACGGCGAGTGGTACGAGGAGCGCAATCCGGTGAACCTCGCCCGGAACATCGACATCCCCGTGTACCTGCAGCTCGACCAGGGCCGCGGCTGGACCCTCGACGGCACCATCGAGCTCTTCAACCGGCTGCAGGGCCCGAAGCGCCTGGACATCGGCCCCTACCCGCCCATGCAGTCGCGCCCCTTCATCGAGGAGCACGACAAGATGTTCCGGTGGTACGACTACTGGATCAAGGGCATCGACAACGGGATCATGGACGAGCCCGAGGTGCAGGTCTTCGTCGAGGGATCCCGCGAGATCGTGACCGGTGCCCAGTGGCCGCCGAAGAAGGTCGAACACCGAGAGCTCTTCCTCCGCCCGCGGCGGAAGCTCCTCCCCGAGCCCGAGCTCATGGGCGTGGAGCACGCGGCGCCCGACGGCTTCTACCAGGCGCCGCTGACGGTCACCGACAAGGTCGAGATCATCAGCTGGAGCACGGAGAAGTTCGAGCGGCCCACCGAGCTGATCGGCACCGGAGCCGCGCATATCTTCGCCGCCATCGACCAGGACGACACGAACTTCATCCTGCGCCTCTGGGACGTCGCCCCCGGCGGCGGGCGGCAGCTGGTCACGACCGGCTTCCTCAAGGCCTCGCACCGCGAGCTCGACGAGGAGCGCACGAGCTACGGCGATCCCTACCACCCTCACACGCGGGCGGTGCCGGTGGAACCGGGGACGATCGAGGAGTACGTGATCCGGCTCTACCCCTTCGCGGCCGCCTTCCTGCCGGGCCACCGGCTCGAGCTCGAGCTCTCCTGCGACGAGCCGCTCACCGACGACCACAACTCGCTGCTGCCGCCCGACGCCTTCCACCTGCCGGTGGGCCGACCCGTCACGCACAAGGTGTTCCGCGATGCGGCGCACCCCTCGCGGCTGGTGCTGCCCTTCACCGCGGCCGACTGAGCGATCGCCCGGGTCGGCCCCGGCCGGGCCGGCTCGGGCCTACCCGGCCTCGGTCACCAGCTGGCGGTAGAGGCTGTCGGTGAGCGCCTCCAGCGCCTCCGCGCGCTCCACGCCGTGACCCCAGCCGAGGCGCGCCCAGCGGCGGGACAGGTACTCCAACTGGGCGAAGGCGAGCAGGGCGCGGAGCTTGCGCTCCTCCGGTGCGAAGCGACCGGCTGCGTCGAGCCCCTCGACCATCTCCGCGACGGCGTTGTCGTGCCACTCCTCGATCAGTCGGGCGATCTTGGGCTCCGCGCCGACGGCCTGATCCGCGATCATCACATAGGGCATGGTGTCGGGCCACTGATCGAAGCGCTCGCTGAGCCAGGTGCGCAGCATCTCGCGGTCACCGACCTCGATGACCTGCGGCAGGTGGGGCGCATCGGAGGCGACGGTCTTGTCCGTGATCTGCTCGATGAGGGCGCCGGCCAGAGCCTCCTTGGAGGAGAAGTGCAGGTAGAAGGTGGTGCGGGTCGCCCCGGCGCCGGAAGCGATCTCGTCGACGGTCGCCGCGCTGTACCCCTTCTCGCGGAACACCCGCAGACCCGACTCCAGCAGGAGGTTCCGGGTCATCCTCTTCTGCGCGCTGCGGAGATTCGACATGCCTGGGAGACTACCGCGCCGCGGTCGGGCAGCGGATCCCCCGCGCCACCTCGGCGCAAACAGCGACACAGCCGGGTGCGAGGGCGACCCTCTCCCAGTGAGTGGGAGAGGGGGCCGGCGTTCGCGGTCGATGCTGTCACCCTGGAGGGGACGAACCACCCCTGGAGGGAGCACGATGGCAACCGAATCGCAGAAGGCCGCGCCAGCGCCGGAGTCGCTGCTGGCCGCCCCGGATCAGGCCTCGCAGACGCAGATCGATCGCGAGATCGCCGAGCTGCACGCCGACTACGATCGACGCGAGGCCGCCGGCGAGCGGTTCCCGCAGACGATCCTGAACTTCCCGCCCTACCGCTCGAGCATTCTGCGCTCGCCGACGAAGGATCCCAAGCACACCGATCCCGAGAGCATCGAGCTGTGGTCGCCCGCCTTCGGGCAGCGCGATGTCAAGGCCATCGAAGCCGATCTCACGCTCAACGGCGGCCCGGGCGAGCCCCAGGGCGAGCGGATCACCGTCGAGGGGCGCCTGCTCGACTCGTGGGGGCGCCCGGTGCGCAATCAGTTGATCGAGGTGTGGCAGGCGAACGCCGGCGGGCGCTACATCCACAAGCGGGATCAGCACCCCGCGCCGATCGACCCGAACTTCACCGGTGCCGGGCGCATGATCACCGGCGACAACGGCGAGTACAAGTTCACCACGATCAAGCCGGGCCCGTACCCGTGGCGCAATCACGTGAACGCGTGGCGCCCGGCGCACATCCACTTCTCGATCTTCGGCACCTCCTTCACGCAGCGCATCGTCACCCAGATGTACTTCCCGGGGGATCCGCTCTTCGCGCTCGACCCGATCTACAACACCATCCGCAACCAGAAGGATCGGGATCGCCTCGTCGGCGTCTACGAGCACGATCTGACGGTGCCGGAGTTCTCGATGGGCTACCGCTTCGACATCGTGGTGGACGGCCCCGAGCAGACCTGGTTCGAGAACGCCACCTGGTTCGACGAGGAGGATGAGCACTGATGACCGAGACCGTGCCCCCGAAGACCCTGGAGCCCACCCCGGGCCAGACCGTCGGCCCCTTCTTCGCCTTCGGCACCGATTTCGAGCGCAAGCACGAGGTCGTCTTCCCGCACTCGCCGGGCGCCATCGTGCTCAGCGGCCGGGTGCTCGACGGTGCGGGCGACCCGGTGCCCGATTCGATCGTGGAGATCTGGCAGGCCGACAGCGACGGCAGCGTGCCCCGGGCCCGCGGCACCCTCGCCCGCGACGGTCACACCTTCACCGGCTTCGGGCGGGCCTTCACCAACGACGACGGCCTTTTCGAGTTCTGGACCCGGGATCCGGGATCGGTGCGCGGCGAGGCCCCCTTCTTCGCCGTCATCGTCTACGCCCGGGGTCTGCCGAACAAGCTGCACACGCGGTTCTACCTGCCCGAGGACGCCGAGAAACTCGCGGCGGATCCGCTGCTGTCCTCGCTCGGCGAGGAGGAGCGCGCTACGCTCGTTCTGGAGCGCACCGCCGAGGGGTGGCTGCGCGGAGACATTCGCCTGCAGGGCGAGAAGGAGACCGTCTTCCTTGCATTCTGACGCAGCCGATGAGCGCAGCCTCGTGATCGACACGGGGCTGCTCTCGCCGGTCACGGTGGGGCATGACGCGGATCTCTCCGATGCGGCCTTCGCCGCGGCGCTGATCACCGCCGAGGTCGCCCTCACCCGGGCGTGGAACCTCGTCGGGGCGGCCCCGGTCGAGGCGGCGGACGCCGTCGACGCGGCCTTCGGCTTCGCGCCCGGCTCTGGCTCCGCTGATGCCGGTGCCGACTCCGGCGGCGGCATCGCCGAGATCGATGTCCCGGAGCTCATCGAGTCCGCGGTCGCCGGCGGCAATCCCGTCATCCCGCTGGTGGGCATGCTGCGCGCCGGCGTGCCGGAGGAGGCGCGCGGCTGGGTGCACCGCGGAGCGACGAGCCAGGACATCTTCGACACCGCCATGATGCTCTTCGCGCGCGACGCCGGCTTCGCCCTGCTCGGCGCACTCGACGAGATCGACGACTCCCTGACCGAATTCGCGCTGGCGCACCGAGATCTCGTCGCGGCGGCCCGCACCCTGACCCAGCACGCGGTGCCCACCACCGTGGGCCTGCGCGCGGCGAATTGGGCGCGCGGCGTGCGCCGAGCGGCGCTGAAGCTGGAGGCGGCGCTGGAGCAGCTGCCCGCCCAGCTCGCCGGTGCCGGCGGCACTCTCGCCGCATTCGTGCAGATCGGCGGGCCCGAGGCGGCGGAGAAGCTGCCGGGCTCCTACGCCGAGCTGCTCGGTCTCGCGGTTCCCGACGGCTCCTGGCACACCGTGCGCTGGCCCGTCACCGAGCTCGGCGATGCCCTGGTGCAGGCGGTCGACGCGCTCGGCGTCATCGCCGCCGATGTCGCGACCCTCAGCCGCACTGAGATCGGCGAGCTCGCCGAGGGCTCGGGCGGCGGATCCTCCGCGATGCCGCAGAAGCGCAATCCCGCGGGCTCGGTGCTGATCCGCTCGGCCGCGATCCGCGCTCCGCAGCTCGCGGCGACGCTGCACGCCGCCGCCGCCCTCGCCGTCGACGAGCGGCCCGACGGCGCCTGGCACGCCGAGTGGCAGACGCTGCGGGAGCTGCTGCGCCTGGCCTGCGGCGCCGCAGGCAACGCCGCCGCCCTCGTCGAGGGCCTCAGCGTCGACGCCGAGGCGGTCGCCCGCAATCTCGCGCTCACCGGCGGCCTCATCGTCGCCGAGCGGCTGTCCATCGAGCTCGGCCCGCGCATCGGGGCGGATCGCGTGAAGCGGCTCGTGGCCGCGGCCGGGCGGGGCGAGGATCTCGCCGAGCTGCTGCGCGCCGAACCCGCGCTCGCGGGCCTCGACGTCGCCGAACTGCTCGATCCCGCCGGCTACACCGGGCTCGCGGGCGAGCTCGTCGACCGACTGGACTTCGACACCGAACTCTGACCCTCCGCCCTGCGCCGGCCCGAGCGGCCCGATCCCGCAGACCGCGCACCGCAACCGCCCACGACCCAGGAGCCGCTGATGACGCCCCCCTCGATCACCCTCACGGAGCCGGTCGGCCCCGAAGGTCGCCCGCTTCTCGTACTGGGGCACTCGCTCGGCACCGGCACCCTGCTCTGGGAGAGCACGGTGCCCGCGCTCGCCGCCGAGTACCGGGTGACGCTGCTCACCCTGCCCGGTCACGAGGAGGCGCCCGTGCCGAGCGAGCCGTTCACCCTCGCGGAGCTCGCCGATGCCGTCGCCGAGGCTGCGGGCGATCTCGGCGGCGGACGCTTCTTCTACGCCGGGGTCTCCATCGGCGGCGCGCTCGGCTTGGAGCTGGCGCTGCGGCACCCGGATCGGCTGATCGGCGCGGTGATCATCGCCTCCGGGGCCGAGCTCGGCGGCCCCGAGCACTGGCGGGCACGGGCCGAACTGGTGCGTCAGCAGTCGCCCGCGGTGCTGATCGCGCCGTCGGCGAAGACCTGGTTCGCGCCGGACTCCATCGCGAACGAGCCGGTCATCACGGGCCGGATCCTGCGGGTGCTGCAGAACACCTCGCCCGAGGGCTACGCGCGCTGCGCCGAGGCGCTGGCGAGCTACGATCTGCGCGCCAGGCTCGGCGAGATCTCCGTGCCGCTGCTGGCGGTGTGGGGCGAGTTCGACACCGTGGCGCCCGAGGAGCGGCAGGACGAGATCGTGGCGGGAGCGCAGCGGGCGAGGAAGCTGCGCATCGACGGTGCCGCGCATCAGCCGCCCGCGGAGCAGCCGGCGGCGACCGCCGAGGCGCTGCTCGGCTTCTTCGGGGAGCTGGCCGCATGAGCGGGGGAGCGGGCGCGGAGCGCCCCTTCGGCGAGGGGGTCACCGACGCCGAGCGCTACGCGCAGGGCATGGTCGTGCGTCGCGAGGTGCTGAGCGACGCCCACGTCGATCGGGCGATCGCGAACACCAGCGACTTCACCGCCGACTTCCAGGACTTCATCACCCGGAACGCGTGGGGCGACGTCTGGTCGCGGCCCGGCCTCGACCGGCGGCAGCGCTCGGTGGCGGTGCTCACCGCGATGATCGCGCTGGGCCACCACGAGGAGTTCGCGATGCATGTGGCCGCCGCCCGGCGCAACGGCCTGAGCGTCGACGAGATCAAAGAGGTGATTCTGCAGGCGGCGATCTACTGCGGGGTGCCCGCGGCGAACGTCGCCTTCAAGCTCGCCTCGAAGGTGCTCGAGGAGCTCGGGGACATCTGAGCCGCGGCGGCTGAACCGCCAAAGGCACCGATCCGCAGAAATGCACCCGAATCCCGGGGAATTGCGGTGGAGTACGCCGAATCGGTGCGTCTCTGCCGGGCGGCAGGGAAAAGCGGCTGGCCCGCGGGTGGGGCTCTGCGATACCTTCTTTATTGAACATGATCTATTGCGATCGACGAGTTGACGAGAGAGCGCGAGGGCGGGCATGAGCGAGCAGGCGACGATTGTGGCGGAGGTCCGCGAGGCGGAGAAGGCGCGGATCGCGGCGCTGCTGGCCCGTGACTACGATGCGCTCGAGGGGATGCTCGACGAGCGCATCGCCTACATCCACTCGACCGCCCACCGCGACACGAAGGCGAGTCTGCTCGAGACCCTGCGCAGCGACGCCTACCGCTACCTCGACATGGAGACCGATCTGCAGCAGATCGAGGCGGTCGGCGACGACGCGGTCTGGGCCTTCGGGCAGATGCGCGCCGTGATCGAGATCGGCGCCGGCCCGGCCGGTGAGCGGCACAGCCTCCTCACCCAGCTGTGGGTGCGCGACGGCGAGACGTGGAAGCTGCTCTCCTTCCAGGTCACCGGTATCCCGGGGTAGCGGGGCAGCCCGCGATCACTCCACCAGCTTCCCCTCGACGGAGGTGTCGATGGTCTCGGAGGCGAGATCTCGGAAGGAGGCCGGCGCCTCGGCGACGGGCTGGAAGGCGGCCCCGCCGCCCGGGGTCCAGACGAAGCTGCCGCGCAGCGCGTCGCTCTGCTCGGGGAAATCCGAGCGGTTGTGGCAGCCGCGGGTCTCGCGACGCTCGAGCGCGCACTCGAGCGTCGCCCGGGCCGCGAGGAGCGATCCGTAGAGGTCGAAGGCGTGCGCGAGATCGTCGAAGCCCGCGAGGTCGGGGTGGACGCCGAGATTCGCCGTGCGATCCTCGAGCTGGCCGAGCTTCTCGATCCCCTCGGCGAGGCCGGCCTCGCTGCGCACGACCCCGGCGTGGTCGGTCATCAGATTCCGCAGGGCGCGCTGCAGCAGTCGCGGGGTCTCGCGGCCCTTGCCGGTGAGCAGACGCTGCATCTCCTCGCGGGCCTCGGCCACCGCCTCGGGGGAGCGCGTCACCCGGGTGAGTCCCGAGACGTACTCGGCGGCGTCCGCTCCGGTGATGCGCCCGTAGACCAGGAGCTCGCTGAGCGAGTTGCCGCCGAGCCGGTTGGCGCCGTGCAGGCCGCCGGAAGCCTCGCCGATGGCGTAGAGGCCCTCGACGCCGGTGCCGTGATCCTCCGGCCGCACCCAGACGCCGCCCATCGAGTAGTGCGCGGTGGGGGCGATCTCGATCGGCTGTTCGGTGATGTCGAGCATCTGCAGATCGATGAGCGTGCGGTAGACGCGCGGCAGCTTCTCGAAGATCTGCTCGCGCGGCAGGTGCGAGACGTCGAGGAAGACGCCGCCGTTGGTCGTGCCGCGGCCCTCGATGATCTCCGTGTAGCTGGCGAGCGCCACGCGATCTCGCGTCGAGAGCTCCATCCGCTCGGGATCGTACTTCGCCATGTAGCGTTCGCCGAGCGCGTTGCGCAGGATCCCCCCTTCGCCGCGGGCCGCCTCGGAGACCAGGGTGCCCGCGGCGTCCGCGGGCTCGAGGATGCCGGAGGGGTGGAACTGCACGAGCTCGGCGTCGCGGATCCTGGCGCCGGCGAGGGCGGCGAGCCGGAAGGAGTCGCCGGTGTTCTCGTCCCTGCGGGAGGAGGAGTTGCGCCAGATGCGGGTGTGCCCGCCGGCGGCGAGGATCACGGCGTCGGCGTGGATGATCACCGGGGTGCCGTCGACGATGTCGAAGCCGTAGGCGCCGAAGATGCGGCCGTCGGCGGCGAGGAGTCTCGTGATGTAGACGGTGTCGATGATCTGCAGATTCAGCTCGGCGGCGCGACGCAGCAGGGTGCGCTGGATCTCGAGTCCGGTGTAGTCGCCGGCGTAGCAGGTGCGACGGTACTTGTGCGCGCCGAAGAAGCGCTGGCTGATCCGGCCGTCCGCCTCGCGGGCGAAGGGCATGCCCCAGCGCTCGAGATCCTCGATCCCCTGCGCGGCGCCGCGGGCGACCGTCTCGACGATCGCGGGATCCGCGAGGAAGTAGGACTCGCGGAGGGTGTCGGCGGCGTGCTGCTGCCAGCTGTCCTGGGGATCCACGGTGCCGAGTGCGGCGTTGATGCCGCCGGCTGCGAGCGTGGTGTGGGCGTCATGCTTGCGGCGCTTGCCGACGGCGAGCACCTGCACGCCGCGCTCCGCGAGCTCGATCGAGGCGCGCAGGCCCGCGCCGCCGGTGCCGATGACGAGGACGGAGGTGGAGAGGAGACGTTCGTGTGATGCGGTGTATGCGGTCATGCCGTCCACGCTAAGAACTCTCTGACGATTACTCCAATGAATAGTTCTCATGGTTACCATGCGCGTAGGCTATTGAATATGAATCTCGAGCAGTTGCGCGGCTTCGCGGAGGTCGCGCGCACCGGACATTTCACCCGCGCCGCCGAGCTGCTGCACCTCGCCCAGCCCTCGCTGAGCCGGCAGATCTCCACCCTCGAATCGGATCTCGGCGTGGAGCTCTTCCACCGGGCCCGCGGCAATGTCACGCTCACCGTCGCGGGGGAGCGCCTGCTTCCGCTGGCTCGACGCATGCTCGCCGATGCGGACTCCGCCCGGGACGAGATGGCCGAACTCCGGGGCCTGCGCCGCGGCCGGGTGCGCTTGGGCGCGACGCCGACGCTCTGCACCAGCCTCGTCGTCGATGTGCTGGCCGAGTTCCAGGCGAGGTATCCCGGCATCGACATCGAGATCTTCGAGCGAGGGTCGCGCAGCCTGATCGAGGCGCTCATGGAGGGGCGCCTCGATCTCGCCCTCATCGTCACGAGCGTGTCCTCGGGGGCGGCGCGCGCCGCGCTCGAGCTGGAACCCCTGCTCAGCGAGCGGCTGGCCGTGGTGTCGGCGGCCTCGGGGGAGGATCCCTTCGCGCGGGTCCCCGGCGCCCCGGTGGAGCTCGCCGAGCTCGCCCGGGTTCCGCAGATCGCCTTCCCCGAGAACTACGATCTGCGCGTTGCGATGGACGCGGCCTTTCTCTCCGAAGGGCTCGCGCCGCGCGTCGCGGTCGAGGGCGCCGAGATGGATGCGGCGCTGCGCTTCGCCGAGCGCGGCATCGGCGTCGCCGTGGTGCCGGCGATGGTGGCCGCGCTGAACCCCGCGCTGCGCGCGGCCCCCCTCGCCGATCCCGCGCCCGCGCGGACGGTGAGTCTCGCGCGCCGCGTCGACATGTCACCGACGCACGCGAGCGCCGCGATGCGCAGCCTCATCCGCGAGGTGGCGGATCGGCTCGCGGCGCCCGGATCCGAGACGGCGGCACTGGTGACCCGGGTCTGACGCGCGACGTCGCGCGTCCGCACCGGCCTGTTCTGGGGTGTCCGCCCCCGCGCGTGCACCCCGGTGTGTCCGCCCCGCGCCGGAGAATACGCCCGCCCCGCCCCGCCGAACAGGTGTCACTTTGGTGCAGAATTTCGCGGTTACACGCAGCAAAATGACACCTGTTCGTCGTTTCCGCTGGGCTCGTGCGGATCGCCGCTCGAGGTCTGGAGCAAGGCGGAGGCATTGTGGCCTATCGGCGAGATGGGGGTGGTGAAACGGCGAGCTTGTGGTGGTGAAACGGCGAGCTGGCCGCTGCGGTGGGAAGCCGGATTACCGCACTGCCGGTCGAGGCTCTGTGGTTGTTGTGAACGAGACCGGAGGCGAGTTCAGTGACGCGAAGAGACCGGTGAGGTGTCGAGCCCTCTGACGCGCCGGGCTCAGCGGGCGGGCTCCCAAGCGATGCCCGAGGCGAAGTCGAGCAGCGCCCGTACCCGCGGCAGCGCCATCGCCTGCTGCGAGCAGATCGCGTCGATCCCCACCGGCGCCACGGCCGGCTCGATCTCCACCGCGATGAGCGGATCGCCGTCGAGGCTGGCCATATTGGCCGGGCGATGCTGGATGAAGATGCCGTAGCCCAGTCCGCGGCCCACCAGCGTGCGGGCCGCCTCGTAGCTGCCGGTGCGATGGCGGATCCGCGGCATGAGGCCGCGGGCCGAGAACAGCGAGAGCGTGTGGCTGTCGGCGGGCGGAGTGTCGAAGAGGATCAGGGGCTCCTCTGCCAGCTGCTCGAGCGAGACGCTCGGTTCCGCCGCGAGCGGGTGTCCCTCGGCGAACAGGGCGTGGGCGCGCAGCTCCGCGAGTCGCCGGCGTGCGGGCACCTCGGTGACCAGCGTCTCGTAGACGAAGGCGAGATCGATGCCGCCGGTGATCACGTCGCGGCACAGCAGATCCTGCGATGCCTCGACCACGAGCAGCTCGACGCGGGGGTGCTCGCGCTCGAAGACGTCGAGCAGCGGCGGCAGCACTGTCGAGGCGAGGGTCGGGTAGCAGCCGACGGCGATCGGCCCGACCAGTTCGTCCGGGCTCGAGGCGAGCGAGAGCTGGAACTCGCGGGCCTGCGCGAGGAGTCGCCGCGCATCCTCTGCCGCCTTGGCGCCGGCGCTCGTGAGCGACACCCCGTGCGCGCGGCGTCGGATGCAGAGCTGGGCCCCGAGCGCGGCCTCGAGATCCGCCACCGAATCGGCGATGGCCGAGGGTGAGACGAACAGCCGCGCGGCCGCAGCCGCGAACGAGCCGTGCTCGACGACCGCGACGAAGTAGGCCATCTGCCGCAGGGTGACCTCGGGAACCGCTCCGGACATGCTGTCACCCTATCAACTGAATTAGCGCTGAATATCGCCGGTTATCCATGCTTTTTCCGAAGAGCTATCGCAGCGATACTGGCCTGAGACCGAAGACGCTCGCTCGTGAAGGACTCACCGATGAACGCAGTGCCCGCCCCCGTCGCCGACTGGGTGACGATCCCCGATCTCTACCGCGACCCGTTCCCGATCTACGAGCGCCTGCGCGCCGAGGGCGGTGTGCACTGGGTGCCCGCCGTCGGCCGCACCCTCGTCACCTCCTATGAGGGCGTGCACGAGACCGAGCTCGATCAGGAGGTCTTCTCGGCGAATGAGGAGGGCTCGCTGATGATCCGCGCCATGGGCCACTCCATGCTGCGCCGCGACGATCCCGAGCACTACATCGAGCGCAAGGCCTGGCAGCCGGCGCTGCAGCCGGGCATCGTGAAGCGGGTGTGGACCGGGATCTTCGAGCGCAATGCGGCCCGGTACCTCGACGAGTTCGTGGAGAAGGGTCCGGGCGCCGATCTCGTCTGGGACTTCGCCGCCCCCTACGCCGCCGAGAATCTGCGCGAGCTGCTCGGCTTCCACAACGCGACGCAGCAGGATCTGCAGCGCTGGTCGCAGACCATGATCGATGCGACCGGCAACTACGCCGACGACCCCGAGGTGTGGGCGGCGGGCGGGCGATCATTCGACGAGGTCGACGACGCCCTCGATGAGATGCTCGCCTGGCACGCCGCGCACCTCGAGGGCAATCCGACGCTCATCGCGCATCTGCTCGCGCTGCCGGGCGAGGCGATGCCGCTGGATCGCATCCGCGCGAATATGAAGATGACCATCGGCGGCGGGCTGAACGAGCCGCGCGACGCCATCGGGGTCGCGGCTTGGGCGCTGCTCTCACACCCCGATCAGCGAGCCGCCGTCGAGGCCGATCCGGCACTGTGGCCCACGGTCTTCGAGGAGGCGATCCGTTGGGTGGCGCCCATCGGCATGTACTCGCGCCAGGTCACCCGCGACACCGAGCTTGCGGGTGTGCGGCTGCCCGCCGGCGCGCGCCTGGGTATCTGCGTGCTCTCGGCGAACCGCGACGAGAGGGTCTGGGATCAGCCCTGGCGCTTCGACATCCGCCGCGAGGTGAAACCGCACCTCGCCTTCGGCAAGGGGACCCATGTCTGCCTCGGCACCTGGGTCGCGCGGGCCGAGGTCGCCGAGGTCGCGCTGCCCGCGCTGTTCTCGCGCTTCGAGGGGCTGGCGCTCGACTCCGAGCGGCCGGCGGAGGCCGCCGGCTGGGTCTTCCGCGGCATGACGAAGCTGCCGGTGCAGTGGGACGCGGCACGCGGGGCTGGATCCGGGGCCGGGCTCGCCGCCGCGGGTGGATCCGCGCGATCGGCGGATCGCGCGGCGCGGATCGCGATCGTGGGATCGGGCCCCTCGGGCGCCTTCACCGCGCAGGCGCTGCGCCGACGCCTGCCCGCCTCGCGCGTCGACGTCTTCGACGCGCTGCCGACGCCCTTCGGCCTCGTGCGCTACGGAGTCGCCGCCGACCACCAGGGCACCAAGGCCGTCGCGCGGCAGTTCGAGAAGCTCTTCGCCGACGAGGCGGTGCGCTTCATCGGCAATGTGGAGGTGACCGCCGCGGGTGCGGCCGGCACGGGTGCGGCCGGCACGGGTGTGGCAGGCACAGGCGAGGCGGGTGCGGGTGGCGACGCCGATCGCGCCGTCGTGCCCCTCGACGAGCTGCGCGTGGGCTACGACGCGGTCGTGCTCGCCACCGGCCTGCACGCCGATGCTCCGCTCGCGGTGCCGGGGTCGGATCTGCCCGGCGTGCACGGCGCGGGCGCGATCACGCGGCTGCTCAACGGCCACCCCGACGCGGCCGAGGCTCAGCGGCTCGGCGAGGCGGTCGCCATCGTCGGCCACGGCAACGTCGCGATCGATCTCGCGCGCCTCATCGCCCGTGGCGATCTCGCGGGCACGGATCTCGACGACCGGGTGCACTCGGAGTTGGCCTCGGTCGTGCGGGTGATCCACCTCGTCGGTCGCAGTGCGCCTTCGGAGGCGAAATTCGACCCTGTCATGGTGCGCGAGCTGGCCGGGCTGCCGGGGGTGGGCCACGTCGTGCACGGCGCCGATCCGGGCGCCGAGCCCGAGGGGAAGGATGCTCGCGTCGACGCCGTGCGGCTGCTCGCCGAGCAGGGCGCGGGGGCCGAGGGCGAGCGGGTGCGCATCGAGTGGTGGTTCGGCGCCTCCCCGGTGGCGGTCGAAGGTGCGGCGATCGAGGGGGAGGATCGTGTGACCGGCCTGCGCCTCAGCGGCGAGGGCGGCGAATTCGAGCTGCCCGTCGACTCCGTGATCACGGCGATCGGATTCCGGGCGGGGGATGAGCCCGCGATCCCGCCGCCCTTCTGCGATGCCGCGACGGGTCGGGTGGAGCCCGGCCTCTACCTCGCCGGCTGGCTGCGACGCGGGCCGCGCGGAACCATCCCCGATCAGCGCGACGACGCCAGGCAGCTGGCGCGGCTCATCGCCGACGATTTGGAGACGCTGCCCGAGGGGCAGGCCGGGGGGATCGAGCCGCCGGAGGGGTCGACCGACTTCGCCGGCTGGCGCCGCATCGATCTGCACGAGCGCGGCGCGGCCGAGCCGGGGCTGGTGCGCGCGAAGCTGCGATCCCGCACCGAACTCATCGGGATCGCGGGGCCCGCGGGGCTGCCGCTGCCTGTCGCCGCGACGGCAGCGGCCGAGGAGGGGGAGCAGTTGCCCGTCCCGCTCACCATCGCCTATGCCACCGAGTCGGGCGGGGCGCAGTTCGCGGCGGAGGAGCTGTACGCCGCGCTCGCCGGGGCCGGCGACGTCGCGCTCCTCGATCTGGCTGATACGTCGCCCGCCGGGCTCGACCGCTCCCGCTTCCACCTGATCCTCTGCTCGACCTACGGCGACGGCGAGCTGCCGACGGGTGCGCGCGGCTTCGTGGCGGCCCTGGAGGCCGGGGGCACTGACGGGCGCGATGCGCCGGAGTCCCCCGATCTCGACGGCCTCGCCTTCGCCGTCTTCGGCCTGGGCGATCGCAGCTACGCGAAGACCTACTCGCGCGGCAGCGAGCTGCTGGCGGAGGCGCTCGCCGCCTGCGGGGCGCGCCGCATCGGCGAGTACGGTCGTCACGACGCGGGCGGCGGTACCGACGCGGCGGAAGAGGCGCTCGAGTGGTTCGAGGGGATCCGCGAGGAGATCGTCGCGCTCATCGGCGCGGTGCGGGCCTGACAGCCGCTCGACTCCGAGCGCCGAGTGGACACGCGCCGTAACACGGGTGGCGGCGCAGGCCCTGCGACGGTGCGACCGAAATAGAGTACTCACTGGGAGATCCTGCCGTCGATGCAGGGCTCGGAGCCCCGAGGGCGGGAAGAGACGGTGAGCGAAGTGACGAACCATTGGAAGCCGCGGATCGCGCAGGACGTGACCGAACTCGTCGGGGGTACCCCGCTCGTGCAGATCAACCGGCTCGTCTCGCCGAACACCGCGCGGGTGCTGGGGAAGCTCGAATCCGAGAACCCCGGCGGAAGCGTCAAGGATCGCACCGCGCTCTCGATCGTGCAGGCCGCGGAGGCCGACGGGCGGCTGCAGCCCGGCGGCACGATCCTCGAGGCGACCAGCGGCAACACCGGCATCGCCCTGGCGTGGATCGGTGCGGTGAAGGGGTACCGCGTCGTCATCGTCATGCCCGATGACGTGTCCGAGGAGCGGCGCACGCTGCTGCGCGCGCTCGGCGCCGAGCTGGTGCTCACCCCCGGGCCCCTGGCGATGGCCGGCGCCAATCAGGAGGCCGGACGGATCCTCGAGGGGCTTCCCGGCGCGTTCCTGTCGGGGCAGGGCGGCAACGACGCGAACCCCGCCGTGCACGAGCGGACCACGGGCCCGGAGATCTGGGATGCGACCGAGGGCGAGGTCGACATCTTCGTCGCCACGGTAGGCACTGGCGGCACCCTGACCGGGGCCGGCCGCTACCTGAAGTCGCGCAACCCCGATATCCGGGTCGTCGCCGTGCAGCCGGCGGAGGCGCCGGTGCTCTCCGGCGGCGAGTTCCAGCCCCACAAGATCCAGGGCATCATCGGCGGCAACGGCTTTCCCCCGGTGCTCGATATCGAGCTGGCCGACGAGATCATCGGGATCCCCCAGGACCAGGCGATCGAGACCGCGCGGGAGGCGCTCGTGCGCGAGGGGCTCCTGCTCGGGATCTCATCGGGCGCGGCGCTCGCCGCGGCTCGCGAGCTCGCCGAGCGGCCCGAGAACGCGGGGAAGACGATCGTCACCGTGCTCCCCGACACCGGCGAGCGCTATCTGAGCACCGATCTCTTCGCGCATGTGCGCGGCGGGGAACCGGCGGGAGCCGAGTAGCGCGGAGCGCGACCGATCGCACTGCTGCGCCGCTCCGCCACTGCGCGGGTCACCGCGGCTGTTCCGTGCGACTCCTGAGCTCCAGAGCCCGGCCGATCCGCTCGATCTTCTCGGTGAGGATCGCCGCGGGTGTGGCGAAGTTCAGCCGGAAGAACCCGGCGAAGTCGCGCCCGCAGTGCCGCCCGTGCGTTCCGGCCACCCCCGCCTCCCGCAGCAGGAAGCGCTGCGGGTTCTCGTCGAGCCCGTAGGGGCGCAGATCGAGCCAGGCCAGATAGGTGGCTTCGGCGGGAATGTATCCGGCGCTCGGCAGGTGCTGCGCCACGAGTCGTCCGAGCAGCTCGCGGTGCCCCTCCAGGTGCGCGGTGAGCTCGTCGAGCCACCCGCCGCCGTGCTCGTAGGCGGCGATGGTGGCGAAGATGCCGAGATTGCCGACGGTGTGCGACGGCCACCTGCCGACCTGCTGCCAGGCCCTCAAGTCGTCGGGATTCGAGAACACGATCTGCGAGCACTTGAGGCCGGGGATGTTCCAGCCCTTCGAGGCGGAGCTCGCCGTCACCGTGTGCGCGGCCGCGGTCTCGGACAGCGAGGCGTAGGGCACGTGCCGACGCCCGTCGAAGAGGATCGGGGAGTGGATCTCGTCGGCCCAGACCCGGCCGCCGTGGCGGTCGACGATGTCGACGAGGGGGAGCAGCTGCTCGCGGGTGAACACCGTGCCGGTGGGATTCGCCGGGTTGACGAGCACGAGCAGCCCGGCCCCGGCGGCGAAGGCTCGCTCGATGGCGTCGTAGTCGAAGGCCCAGCCGTCCGCCGTGGGCAGCAGGGGGGTCTCGATCGTCTCCCGCCCGTGGTCGCGCAGCAGTGTGAAGAACGGCATGTAGTTCGGGGTGGGCAGCACCACCGCGGACCCTGGACGGGAGAAGTGCTCGAGCGTGATCTCGAGCGAGGTCAGCACCTCGGGGAGTACGCCGATCTGCTCGGGATCGAGCGTCCAGTCGAAGCGCTCCTGCGCCCAGCGCGCGTAGGCCGTTCCGACATCCGCGCGCTCCTGCTTCGTGCTGTAGCCGAATGCGGCGTTCGCGACCCGCTCTTCGACCGCGCGCAGCACGGCGGGCGCCGTGCCGAAGTCGCTCTCGGCGATGAAGGAGCCGATCGCGTCGGGATAGGTGGTCCACTTCGATCCGCCGCGATCGCGCAGGTCCTGCACCGTCAACCGCTCGAACTCCTCGAAGGCCATCGCACGCTCCCTCCCGCGGCGGTCCGCGCTGCCGGCCGCACGCCACTCAGCGTAGCCGGGTCGCCTGCGCCTCGTCACCGGCCGGCGAGGCCGCCGCGCCTGCCCTCACGCCTGCTCCCGCTCCTGCCCCCGTTCCGGTCTCCGCAGCCCGCGGACGGAGCCGGCGCGCCTACTGCCCGAACCGCGCCCGCAGATCGGCCTTGCGGATCTTGCCCGAGGCTGCGCGATCACACCCGTCGAAAGTGCAATTGTCGGCCCTTCAGCACGCGGGAACGGCCGACAACTGCATTCTCGACGCGGACGAGGACGCGGGCGCTAGGCGAGGAGGGACCTGCGCATCGCGAAGGCGGGGGTGGAGCGGCTACCGCCCGAACCGCGCTCGCAGATCGGCCTTACGGATCTTGCCCGACGCCGTGCGCGGGAACTCGTCGATCACGACGACGTTCTTCGGCAGCTTGTAGCGGGCGAGCCGCGGTTCGAGCGCCGCGCGCACGGTCTCGGTCGAGACCGAGGCGGGATCCGCCCCCTCGCGCAGGGTCAGCACCGCCCACGGCACCTCGCCCCACTGCTCGTCGGGCACGCCGATCACGGCGGCACCGGTCACGCCGTCGAGACCGTAGAGCAGATCCTCGATCTCGGCGGGGTAGATGTTCTCGCCGCCCGAGATGACCATGTCCTTCAGTCGGTCGGAGATGAAGAGGTAGCCGTCCTCATCGAGATAGCCGAGGTCCCCCGAACGCAGCCAGCCGTCGGAGGTGAAGGCGGCGGCGGTCGCCTCGGGCAGCCCGTGATAGCCCAGGAACACATTGGGCCCCTGCATCTCGATCTCGCCCACGACCCCGGGCGGCGCGACACCGCCGGCGCCGTCGGAGATGCGCACATCGCAGAAGACGTGCGGTAGGCCGACGCTGCCCTGCTTCTCGCGGGTCATCGACGGCGCGAGGCAGGTGTGGCCGGGCGAGCTCTCGGTCATCCCGTAGCCCTGCGAGAAGGAGAGTCCGCGCGCCTCATAGGCGTCGAGAACGCGGGTCGGCACCGCCGAGCCGCCGCAGGTGAGCTTGTTCAGGCTCGAGATATCGGTGCGCTCCCAGTTCGGGTGGTCGGCCATCAGCTGGTAGGTGGTCGGCACCCCGTTCAGCTGCGTCACCCGGTAGCGTTCGATCAGCTCCAGCGCGCGCCCGGCCTCGAAGCCCTGCTCGAGCACCGTGGTCGCGCCCTTGACGATCATGGGGAGCACGCCCATGCCGAGCGCCGCCGCGTGGAACATCGGCGAGATGAGCAGTGCGACCTCGCTGGAGACCATGTCGTAGTCGATGATGACGTTGATCGACACTGAGCTCAGATTGCCGTGGCTGAGCACCGCGCCCTTCGGCTTGCCGGTGGTGCCCGAGGTGTACATGATGACCGCCGGATCCTCGAGTCCGAGCTCGACCTCGATCGGGGGCTGCTTCCGCGTCGAGGCCGCATCGAGCAGCCGGTCGAGGCCGGGTGCGTCATCGGAGCCCTCGCCGGTCGGGATCACGTGCTGGATCCCGAGCCCTTCCGCCACCGGTGCGAGCCGCTCGCCGAACTCCGGCCCGTGGATCAGCAGCCGCACGCCGCTGTCGCGCAGCACGTGCTCGATCTCCGGCGGGGCGAGGCGGGTGTTGATCGGCACGAAGACCGCACCCAGCTGCGCCGCGCCGAACAGCGCCATCACGAACTCGGGGGAGTTCTCCCCGATGAAGCCCACCGTGTCGCCCGTGCGGATGCCGCGGTCGTGAAGCACCGCCTGGAGCGCATCGGTGCGGTCGGCCAGCTCGCGGTAGCTGAGCCGCTGATCGTCCCCGAATATCAGGGCGGTCTTCTCGGGGCTCTTCAGCCGGCGGTGCGGGAGCCAGGAACCGAGTCCGCGGTTGAGCATGGGGTCTCCTCGTCGAGATGCGCAGCAGGGGTGGATCGCGGGGCGTCAGGCGTAGAAGCGCTGCAGGCTGCGGGCGACCACGGCCGGCTTCTCCGCGCCCTCGATCTCGATGGTCGCATCGACCACGAGCTGGGCGCCGCCGCGCACCTCCTCGACCTCGGCGACGGTGGCGGTCATGCGGATCTTCGCGCCCACCTTCACCGGCGATACGAAGCGGAC
The DNA here is from genome assembly GCA_048516985.1 of Leucobacter sp. Classification (GTDB taxonomy): domain Bacteria; phylum Actinomycetota; class Actinomycetes; order Actinomycetales; family Microbacteriaceae; genus Leucobacter. The sequence goes on from CP183188.1 coordinate 861,735, forward strand.
TTTGTCGAGGCCGTAGTTGACCTTCGTGGTCACGCCCTCGACGTCGAGCAGCGACTCCCACATCGGGATCAGCAGCGACAGGGTGAGGAAGCCGTGCGCGATGGGGCCGCCGAAGGGGCTCTCCGCAGTAGCGCGCTCGGGGTCGACGTGGATCCACTGGTGGTCGTCGGTCGCGTCGGCGAAGGTGTCGACCTGCTGCTGGGTGACTTCGCGCCAGTCGGTCGGGCCGAGCTCCTTCCCGACGAGCGAGGCGAGGTCTGCGTAGGCGACGGTGGTGGTCATGAATGCTCCTTGGGGCTGGGGTGCGTATGCGGGGGTGAACGGGGTGCGGAGGGCGCGGGCGCCCGGTGTCGGACGGCGGATCGCTACACGAAGGCGGAGGCGCCGGTGAGCGCCCGCCCGACGATCAGCGAGGTGATCTCGTGCGTGCCCTCGTAGGAGTACACGGCCTCGGCATCGGCGAAGAAGCGGGCGACGTCGCTGTCGAGCACGATGCCGTTGCCGCCGGCCACTTCGCGGGCGAGTGCGACGGTCTCGCGGGCGCGCAGCGACACCCACATCTTCGCGAGGGAGGAGTTCGCGTCGCTGAAGACGCCGCGATCCTGCAGCTCGGAGATCTGGATCACCATCCCGAGCGAGGCGACGACGTTGCCGGCCATGCGCGCGAGCTTCTCCTGGATCAGTTGGAATCCCGCGAGCTTGCGGCCGAACTGCTCGCGCTCGCGCACGTAGCGGATCGCGGCCTCGAGGGCCCCGGCCTGGAGCCCCGCCGCGATCCACGCCACGTCGGCTCGCAGCGTGCCCATGATGGCGGCGACGTCGCGCCACGAGTTCACGCGGGCGAGCCGGGCCGAATCCGCGACGCGCACGCGATCCAGCACGATGTGCCCGTTCTGCATGGGCCGGAGCGACACCTTGTGCTGGATGTTCTCGATCGAGACGCCCTCGGCCGCACGGGGCACCAGGAAGCACTTCACCTCTCCGTCGGCGGTGTCTCGGGCGAAGACGGCGAGCACATCGGCGCTCGAGGCGCCGCCGATCCACCGCTTGGCCCCGTCGATCACCCACTCCTCGCCGTCGCGGCTCGCCGTGGTGGTGAGGCCGCCCGCGACATCGCTGCCGTGCTCGGGCTCGGTGAGCGCGAAGACGCCGGTGAAGCCGAAATCGCGGATCCTGGGCTCGAGCTCGGCGATCTGCTCGGGGGAGCCGCCCATGCGCACCGTGGCGAGGAAGAGCCCGGCCTGCGCGTTGTACACGGTGGCGACCGAGACATCGGTGCGGGCGAGCACATAGGTGCGGAAGCCCTTGAACAGCGAGGAGTCGGCCTCCTCCCGGGTGACGCCGGCCGGTTCCATCAGCCCGAGCGGGGCGAGGGATCCGATGACGCCCTCGGGCATCGTCGCGGTGTCCCAGGCCTCGTTCATGAGGGGCTTCACCTGCGCGTCGAGGGTCCGCTGCAGCTCTTCGAGCGCGGCCACGGCGGCCTCGCTGAGCCGGCCCTCGGCGAAGCGGAAGGGGTCGATGCCGAAGGGATCGACGGGGAGCATCTCCGGCTCGCGCAACGGCGCGGCGCTCGGTGTCGACACGGTCAGACCTCCAGTCCGAGCAGGCGGATCGCGTTGCCCTTGAGGATCGCGGGCAGCGCTTCGGGCTTGAGCTTCGTCTCCTCGATGTCCCGCAGCCAGCGGTCGGGGGTGATGAGGGGGAAGTCGGTGCCGAAGAGCACGCGGTCCTTCAGGATCGTGCCGGCGTAGCGCACGAGCTCGGCCGGGAAGTACTTGGGGCTCCACCCCGACAGGTCGATCCAGGTGTTGTGCTTGTGCGTCGCGACCGAGAGCGCCTCCTCCTGCCACGGCACCGAGGGGTGCGCCATCACGATCTGCAGCTCGGGGAACTCCGCCGCGACCTCGTCGAGGAGCATGGGGTTGGAGTAGCGCAGCCGCAGTCCGCGGCCCCCCGGAAGCCCCGCGCCGATGCCCGTCTGGCCCGTGTGGAAGAGCGACACGACGCCCGCCTCCTGCAGCACCGCGTACAGCGGGAAGAAGGCGGGGTCGCTCGGGTCGAAACCCTGCACCGTGGGCTGGAACTTGAAGCCGCGCACCCCGTGATCCCCGATCAGGCGCCGGGCCTGGTCCACCGCCGCGGCCCCCCGCAGCGGGTCGACCGAGGCGAAGGGGATCAGAACGTCGTTGTTGCGCGCGGCCCCCTCGGCGATGTCGACGCTCGGGATCGGCTCGTGCCCGAGATTCGTCGTCGCGTCGACCGTGAACACCACCGCGGCCATCTTCCGCTCGCGATAGTACTCGGCGACGGCGTCGAGCTCGGGGCGGAGCCCGCCGTTGCCGAAGTACCTGCCGACGGCGGCGGCGAGATCTTCGGGCAGGGAGTTGTGCCCGTGCTCGTCGCCCTCGATGTGCACGTGCATGTCGATCGCGGTGATCGCCTCCAGATCGATGGCGGGTTCGTAGCGGGTCATGGTGACTCCTCGGTGCTGTGCTGGGTTTCGTCTACCGGTATGGTCAGGCGCGATGAGCGCTCGGCGGCCTCGTGTGCGGCGATGCGTTGCTCCGGCGGCCGGCCGGGGTCAGGCCTGCGCCGGCGGCTGCAGTTCCTCGGGCAGCGCCGGGAACCTCTCGCCGACCGACTGCAGATTGCCGCCGACGATGGTGTCGAATTCGGCGTTCAGTGCCTCGGGGCTCCAGCCGCCGTCGTGGAAGGCGGTGGCGACGGGCTCGGGGTGCGACCACAGCTGCAGGCGGTCGCCGCCGACGCCGATGGCCTGGCCGGTGACCTCCGCCGCCGCATCGGAGGCGAGGTGCGCGATGAGCGGGGCGACATCCGCCGCGCCGCCGAAGCCGATCTCCTTGCGGAAGAAGTCGGGCATGGGCTCGCCCTTCAGATCCGCCTCGACGGCGGCGTGGAAGTAGGGCACGGTCGCCGTCATCGCGGTGGCGGCGACGGGGATCACGGCGTTGGCGGTGATGCCGGCCTTCTTCAGCTCGAGCGCCCAGGTGCGCACCATGCCGACGATGCCGGCCTTGGCGGCGGCGTAATTGGTCTGGCCGAAGTTGCCGCGCTGGCCGGTGGGGGAGCCGATGCAGATGATCCGGCCGCCCTCGCCCTGCTCGCGCAGGTGGATCACGGCCTCGCGCACGCAGGTGAAGGTGCCGCGCAGGTGGACGTTCGTGACGAGATCGAAGTCCTCGTCGCTCATCTTCCACAGCACGGTGTCGCGGAGCACGCCGGCATTGGTGACGAGGATGTCGAGCCGGCCGTAGGTGTCGACCGCGTGCGCGACGAGCCGTTTCGCGGTCTCGGTGGGGCCGACCGGGGCGACGACGGCGCTGGCGGTGCCGCCTGAGGCCTCGATGCTCGCGACGGCCTCGGCGGCGGTGGCCTCGTCCACATCGTTGATGACGACGGAGGCGCCTTGGCGGGCGAGTTCCTGGGCGTAGGCGAGCCCGAGCCCGCGGCCCGATCCGGTGACGATGGCGACCTTACCGGTGAGCGACATGGCGACTCCTCTTTCCTGCGATGCGTGGTGGTGACGGTGCTGCGCGCCCTCTCGGGCCGCCGCGGCGGTGAGACCAGTAAACCCCTATTTCATTGAAAAAGTCAACTATTTGGAAGTTCATTCTTTTGCTAGGCTTTCCGCATGGCGCAGTCCGGCACTCTCTCACGCGACGCCGCCTGGCGTGCGAGCTCGGTCGCCGACGACCTGAGCTTCCTGCTCGCCAGGTCCAACGCCCTCTCGCTCTCGGCGGGCAATACGGCGCTCAGGCCCTTCGGGCTCAAGGTGCGCTCCTACCCGGTGCTCGCGCTGGCCTGCGATGAGCTACGGCCTACACAGCGCGAACTCGCCGACTTCCTGCGGCTGGACCCGAGTCAGGTGGTCGCGCTGATCGACGACCTCGAGGCGCAGGGGCTCGTCGAGCGGCAGACCGATGACCGCGACCGCCGCTCCAAGGTGCTCGTCCCCACCGCGGCCGGGCGGCGCGTCTGCGCCGCGGCGAAGCAGGCGGTGGCCGCGGCCGAAGCCGCCCCCTTCGCCTCGCTCAGCGCGGGGGAGCGCGAGACGCTCACCGCGCTGCTCGGGCGCGTGGCCTTCCCCATCGACCATGATGGAGGCGGGACCGGCTGAGCACTCCCGGCCGGCGGAAAGGTGACCGATGATGATTGCCCCCGAGAGCTCCGCCCTCGACATCGCAGCAGCGATCCGCCGCGGTGAGGCGAGCCCCGTCGAGGTGACCGAGATGTACCTCGACCGCATCGCCGAGCGCAATGGCGAGCTGAACGCCATCGTCTGGCTCGACCGCGAGGACGCCCTGCGCCGCGCGCGGGAGTCGGAGGCTCGGCTGCGCGCCGGCGAGGCGCGTCCCTTCGAGGGGGTGCCGATCCCGGTCAAGGATCTCAGCAGCGTCGCCGGCCAGCCCAACACCATGTCGTCGTGGTCGGTCTCCGACGCGCCGCGCGAGGCGAGCGACATCGACGTGCGGCTGCTCGAGGAAGCCGGCTTCGTGCTGCTGGGCCGGAGCAACAGCCCCGAGTTCGGCCCGCTGACCTCGGCCGAGAACGCCCGGCACGGCAAGACCCGCAATCCCTGGGGCCTCGGCTACACCTCCGGCGGCTCCAGCGGCGGCGCGAGCGCTGCCGTGGCCGCGGGCCTCGCACCGATCGCCCACGCCTCCGACGGCGGCGGCTCGATCCGCATCCCGGCGAGCATCACCGGCCTGGTGGGCCTGAAGCCCAGCCGCGGCCGGGTGCCCGCCGAGGTGCGCAGCTGGGAGCACTCCGTCACCGCGGGCGTCATCACCCGCACGGTCGCCGACACCGCGGCCGCGCTCGACGTGCTCTCGCCCTTCGATCCGCTCGGCTGGTACTCCGCCCCCGCCCCCGCCCGCCCCTTCATCGAGGAGGTCGGCGTCGATCCCGGACCGCTGCGCATCGGGCTGCTCGCCGAGAGCCCCACCGGACTCGAGGTCGACGAGGCGAATGGGGAGGCCGCGCTGACGGCGGCCCGTGCACTGGAGGCCCTCGGCCACGCGGTCGAGCCCGTGTCACCCTTCCTGTTCAGCCCGGAGGCGCGGATCGGCTTCGTCGACCTCGTCGTCAACGCGAGCGTCTTCGCCGCGCCCTACGAGGATGTGGAACGGGTCGATCCCTACATCCGTCACCGCATCGAGGCCGCCAAGAGCTTTCACGCCGGCCAGTACGTGCGGCTCTCCGAGCGGCTGCAGCTGGAGACCCGCCGCGTGAACGCGCAGTTCGGCCGCGACTTCGATCTGCTGCTCACCCCGACCATGGCGGTGGCCACTCCCGAGCTCGGTGTCGTCTACGACGAGGCGAACGAGGATCCAGAGGGCCCGCGGCTCACCGAGATGCGACAGGTGACCTTCACCTCCTGGGTCAACATCTCGGGCCTGCCGGCGATCTCACTGCCGGTGCACACCGATGACCGGGGATTGCCGGTGGGCGCGCAACTGGTGGGCGGGCCCTTCGCGGAAGCCGCGCTCATCCGGGTGGCCTCGCAGCCGGAAGCGGTGTTCGAGTGGCAGCGGAGGCTGGCGCCGGGATTCTGACCGCCGCGCGCGGCGACCTCAGTTGAGGCGCTCGAGCACGATCGCCCTGCCCAGTCCTGCCCTCAGCTGACGCAGAGGGTGGCCATGCCGAGCGATTGATCGCGGGTCTTCAGTCCGTTGATCAGCGTGCCGAGCAGGCGGGTGCCCGTCGCGCCGCACCTCACATTATCCGCGCGAGTGCGGCGGGCTGCTGCGTGCGCAGCGCGTCGGGGTGACCAGCGGCGCGCGTGGCTCGGAAATCGCCGAATCGGGGACGCGCGTGAGGGTTATTCTTCGAGTGAAAGTGACCGCAGCGTCCCCGATTCGAGGTTGTCTGCAGATTCGGGATCTGGGGGCTCCGCGGGCGGGTGTCGCCCGGGCCGGGTGCGTGTCGCCGTGTGCCTCGAGAATCACTTGAATCCTATTTAGCAAGACATGTATGCTGTATTTTGAGACATGCATCGAAGAGGATGGAGTGCGTGATCATGGTCGATCCGATATCGAAGGCCGCAGGGCGGCTCCGCTTCCAGGGGGACTGGGGCGGCGCGAATCTCCACCGGGCGGCCGGCTGGCTGTCCCAGTGGGTGTGGGATCGCACCCCGGAGCACCGCTTCTCGGTCGTCTACACCGGTCGGGGCATGGGCGACAATCTCGTCGCGGCCGCGCGCGGCGAGGTCGACATCGCTTTCGCCACGCCGGCGTGCTTCGCGCGCCTCGCACGAGAGGGGCGCGGTCCCTTCGAGGGGCGCGCGCTGCCGAATCTCCGGGCCATCGCCTCCTTCGCCCACCGGGACGCCATGATCCCCGTGGTCCGGGCCGAGCTCGGCATCACGAGCCTCGCCGAGGTCGCCGCCTACGAGGGTCCGCTGCGCGTCTCGCTCGGCGTCAACGACCCCGACGGCTTCATGGGCTTCGGAGCGGATATCGTACTCGAAGCCGGAGGCGTGGATCTCGATGAGATCGTGCGCCGCGGCGGAACCGTCGTGCGCCATGAGCAGCCCTTCGACGCCATCGCCGACCTGCGCGAGGGGCGGGCCGATCTCATGGTCTCGGAGGCGATCATGACCCCCGACTGGCAGGCGCTCGCGCGTGAACAAGCGGTGCGTTTCCTGAGCCTCGCCCCCGCCGAGATCGAGGCGCTGCGCGAACGATGGGATCTCGGCACCATCGAGATCCCCGTGAACTACTTCCCCGACGCGGACTACCCGGTGACCGCCCTCGACTACTCGGACTGGATCTGCGTCACCACGGACGCGCTGGACGACGAGACCGCGGCGCTCCTCGCGCGCGCCTTCGTCGAAGACGGCGAGTATTTCGCCCGCGGGTACCGCCACCTCCCCCTCGACTACTCACCGCTGCGCTACCCGATCGACTTCCGGGTGGCGTCGCAGACGCCTATCCCACTCCATCCCGCCGCGGCCGCCGTCTACGAAGCCGCAGCGAACGACACCGACACCCACCACTGAGACAGACAGGAAATCGAAGATGATCGCCGCACAAGTCAAACCCGAAGACCTCACGCAGCTCGTACTGGAGGAGGTGCCCGATCCCGTGCCCGGCCCCGGCGACGTGGTCGTGGGAGTCAGCGCCGCCGCAGTCGCCGCGGGCACCTTCCGCCTGCTGCAGACCCCGGCCTTCCCCATCATCCCGACCATCCTCGGCCATGAGATCGCCGGAGTGGTCATCGAGGTCGGATCCTCCGTCGACCCGGGCCTCGTCGGCAAGCGCGTGCGCGTGCATCCCCACCTCGGATGCGGCAGCTGCGAGTACTGCACCTCCGATCAGGAGATGCTGTGCTCCGAGCACTCGATGATGGGGCATGCCGCATTCGGACCCGGCGCGATCAAGCACTACCAGCGGTACCACAACGGCGGTCTCGCCGAGCGGGTGCTCGTGCCGAGCGCCAATATCGATGTGCTGCCCGATCAGATCAGCCTCGACCTCGCCGCGAAGATCCACGACATCGCGAACGCCTACCGCGCGCTCTCCAAGGCCGAGCTCGCGCCCGGCAGCACCATCGTCGTCACCGCGGCGACTGGGGCGATGGGCACCTCCACCATCTCGCTCGCCCCATACTTCGGGGTGTCCCGCATCATCGCGGTGGGTCGCAACGCCGAGCGTCTCGAAGAGGTGCGGCAGCTCGATCCCGAGCGCGTGCACACGCTCGTCATCGCCGAGGACGACGCACCCGAGTCCGTCGTCGGCCGAGTCCGCGCACTCGAGCCCGGCGGGGTGCACGCCGTCATCGACTTCCTCCCCGGCGGCCCAGGGCTCGCGAAGCTCTTCGGCGGCATCCGTGCGGGCGGGCGCATCGTGCACATGGGCATGAGTAACGACCCCTTCTTCATCCCGCAGATCGCGATGGCGGTCAACTGCATCAGCTTCATCGGCACGCGCAACTGCACCCGCGCGGATGTGAAAGAGGTGACGCGCATCATCGCGGCGGAACCCGAGCGATTCGAGCGCCTCGTCACCCACCGCTTCCCGCTCGGCGAGATCAATGCCGCCCGCCAGGTCTTCGAATCACGATCCGAACCCGTGTGGATGGCCGTCATCCACCCCGGACGTTGAGCAGGAAAGGATCATCACGATGAGTCAGATCACCGAGCGCTTCGACGTCTTCCCCTTCGACGCCGAGCCGCATCGCGAGTTCAAGCGCGATGAACTGAGCCTGCTGTCGCCCGCGATCCCCTCGGCACCCGGCGTCGAGTGGGATCCGATCCCGCCGCTCAAGGTCGCCCACTTCGACCAGGCCTTCCAGGACAAGGTGTTCGCCCCGCCCCGCATCCTCTGGGAGGGGGATCACGGCCGCATCGAGTGGCAGCAGATGAACTTCCGCCAGCCGATGTACCACCGCAATCTCGATGTGGACGAGCTCGCCTACCAGATCGCCGGCGATCGCACGCTGATGACCGAGTTCGGCACGACGGAACTCGTACCGGGCGACTTCGTGCGCATCCCGGTCGGGGTCGCGCACGACAACTGGGGCCGCCGCGAGAGCCACATCCTGTGGTACTTCCCCGCACCGATCGAGGATGTCGCTCCCGTCGTCCGTCACAGCGAGGCGCTCTTCCCGCCCTTCGAGGGGTGGGAGCCGGCCACCGTCAACGAGGTGCACACCGATTGCCTCGGCGGTCGTCACTGCGACACCGCGGTGCAGCTCTCGGACGAGATGCTGCTCCTGGAGCAGGTGCACTCGGAATCCGAGCGGCTGCAGGTGATGCATCCGGAGCCCGTGCCGAATGAGACCGAGTGGGTGTGGAAGGGCGCGGATCACTGGGTCGGCCTCGTCCGAATCACCGACAGCGACGGTCGCGTGTACACGCGTCACCGCAACGCCGATGAGGTGCAGTACCAGGTCTCCGGCACGCGGCTGCTGATCAGCGCCAACGGGGTCGTCGAGATGAAGCCGGGCACCTTCGTGCATCTGCCGGTCGGCGTCGCCTACGCCAGCATCGTCTCCGGCGACAGCCGGCACCTCGCGACCGTCTCGCGGTACAAGCTGGACAGCGTCTACGAGGGCGCCACCGACAGCGAGAAGTGGAGCCTGGAGCAGATCGACGAGTATCGCAAACGAGCCTTCGCCTAGGCTGCCCCTATGGACTCGAGGGAACGCGTGCTCGAGGCCTGCCGCGCGCTCGCCGCGGCAGGCCAGCAGGACATGGTCTGGGGGCATGCCGCCCTCCGCGATGAGGACGGCCGGGGCGTCTGGATCAAGCGATCCGGTGTCGGCTACGACGAGCTGGACGCCTCCGACATCCACCTCGTCGGCTGGGACGCCGAGCTGGTCGAGGGCGAGGGCAAACCGCATATCGAGGTGTTCATCCACCTGGGGATCATGCGGGCCCGGCCGGACGCGGTGATGACGGTGCACGCGCATGCCGCCGCGGTGAACGCCTTCACCGCCCTGGACGAGCCGCTGCGCGCGATCTCGCACGAGGGGGTGCTCTTCGCGGATCCGCAGGTGCCGAGGACGGCACTCCCGGGCGATCTCGTCTCCGACGCGGCGCTGGGCGCCGCGCTCGCCGCAGACCTGGGCCGGGCGCCCGCCTGCCTCATGCCCCGGCACGGCTTCGTCGCGGTCGGCGCGAGCGACGCCGAGGCGGTGATGACGGCCGTGTTGCTGGAGGCGGCCTGCCGGCTCCATCTCGACGCGCGTGCCGCCGGCGAGATCCGCTCCTTCTCGGGCGCCGAGGAGATCCGGCAGAAGCAGGCCCATGTCTGGCCGCAGTCCCAGATCGAGGCGGGATACGCCTACCTGCGGCGTCGCGCCGAAGCGCGGCGCTGAAACGCGAAGGGGGCTCGGGGAGGCGATACTCCCCGAGCCCCCTTCCGCGTCGCTACTCGGCGACGACGATGCTGTCGATCCGGCCTACGCCCTCGACCTCGACGGTCACCTCGGTTCCCGGGGTGAGGAAGAGCTGGGGCTTGCGCCGATAGCCCACCCCGCCGGGGGTGCCGCTGAGGATGAGGTCGCCCGTGGCCAGCGCCGTGAACTCGGAGACGATGCTGATGAGCGTCGCCACATCGAAGATGAGCTTCGACAGATCCGACTCCTGCTCGGTCGCGCCATTGACGATGGTCCGGATGCGGGCGCGAGAGAGATCGACCTCGTGCGGAAGCACGAGATGCGGCCCGATCGGGGTGGAGCCGTCCCAGGCCTTGCCCTGCAGCCACTGATGCGTGCGGTACTGGTAGTCGCGCATGGTGACGTCATTGGCCACCGTGTACCCGAGGACGTGCTCGAGCGCCCGTTCCTTCGCGATGCGCCGCCCTGGCTTGCCGATGACGATGGCGAGCTCCGCCTCGTAGTCGACCTGGGACGATTCCGGCGGCACCGCGATGGGAGCGTCCGCGGCGATCAGGCTCGAGGCGTACTTCGGGAAGAGCACCGGGTACTCGGGGAGCTCGCGGCCGGTCTCGAGGATGTGCTCGTTGTAGTTCAGGCCGACGCAGAACACCTTCTGCGGCGCCCAGGAGGGCGGGAGCAGCTCGACCTCGGCGCGGGCGACGCGCCCGCCGAGATCGGGGGCGGCCGCGAGGAGCGCATCGACATCGGTGTCGGCGTCGATGCGTGAGATTCCCGGCAGCGGGAGGAAGTGGTCGCCGTCGACGACGCCCACGAAGGTCTCATCGCCGATGCGGTAGCTCGCGAGCGCCATCAGATGCGATCCTCGCTCGTCTTGCGCCAGGACGGGGTCTGGCCGCCCCACAGATTCACCGTCTGCGGCGCCGGCGTCCAGCTGCGCGGCACATAGTCGACCCGGTCGTCGTGGAACTTCTCCATCTCGGCGGAGAGCTCGATGTGGTTGCCCGCCGGATCGTCGAAGAACACGAAGAGGTTGTTGCCGGGTCCGTGCCGCCCCGGCCCCCAGGCGACCGGGACGTCGAGCTCGGTGAGCCGGTCGCACCAGGCCTTGAAGTCCTCCCACTCGGCGAGATCGTAGGAGTAGTGGTCGATATCGCCGCTGCTGCCGACGTCGACCACCGCCAGGGTGTGATGGTCCCGGTCGCTGCGCAGCCAGGCGAAGCGACCGTCCTTCAACTGGTCGGAGATGCGGAAGCCCAGCACATCGACGTAGAAGGCGATCATGGTCGGGACGTCCTGCGTCCCGACGGTGGTGTGCTGGAACTTGATCGGCCGGCGCCCGGTGTCCGCGCTGTTCTCGCCCTGACGGCGCACCTCGCTGTGCAGGTGCACGGTATTGCCGTCGGGATCGGTGACGACGATCCCATCCGCCGGGCCGACGGCCTCGTCGATGTCAGCGGCGGGGAGCGGGGAGTAGGGGATGCCCGCCTCGCCCAGACGGGTGCGGATGCCGTCGAGCCCGCCCTCGTCGCGCACCTCGAAGCCGAAGTGATCGAGGCCCTGCGGGCCCTCGCGCAGGTCGATGACGTGATGCCCCGCGCCCCAGCCGAGCCGGATCCCGCCGTCGGGGAGCTCGGCGTGACGGTGCATGCCCAGCACGCGGGTGTAGAAGCGCTCTGCTTCGGCGAGATCGGGCACTGAGAATCCGATATGCGAGACGGCGGTCTCCCGGAGTGCTCCGGCCCACTCGCCCTCCGCCAGCGTGACGCGTTGCGGTCGTTCCATGGTGTTCCTTTCCTGGTGTTCGAAGGGGGTCAAGCGAGTGCCCGCGTTGCCGCGGAGCGGCCGGCGAGGTGGAGGAGGCGGTCGGCGCGATCCTCGATCGAGGCGGGATCGACCACCCCCGCGATCACTCGATCCGGACGCATGACGAGGAAGCGCCCCCGGGCGCCGGCGACCTCCGAATAGAGGCGGGAGTCGACATCGATCGCGATCCGCACCCCCTCGGGGCGGTCCCGCACCAGATCATCCAGCGGTACGTCGACGTGCGCGGGTGAGAGCGGGGCGAAGGCGGCGATCGCGCGCAGCCAGTCCTCGTCCGAGTCGATGCCGACCCCGATCACAGACCATCCCGTCCCGGTGAGCTCGTCGAAGGGGAGGATCCGGTGGGCGTTGAAGTCGAAGACGCGCGGCTGCCCGAGCGCGAGGCCGATCAGCGGGTGATCGTCCGTGTCGAGGATCACACCGCTCGTCAGCCCGGGACTCGGTCGATAGCGCATCTCCTCGAAGAAGGCGCGACCCGCTGCGGATTCGAGGGCCTTGCCGATGACGCGGTCGCGGAAGGCGGCGAGCCGCGGGTTCGTCGTCATGACGACGCGCCCCAGTCGCTCGGAGCTGTGGATGACCGCCTCGGCGTGCGGGCGCCGTTCGGCAGTGTAGCTGCCCAGCAACTCCATCGAGGCGGCACCGCGGAGCACCTCGGCGACCTTCCAGGTGAGATTCGCCGCGTCGCGGATGCCCGAGTTCAGCCCCTGTCCGGCGAAGGGCGGCATCATGTGGGCGGCGTCTCCGAGCAGGAAGACGCGACCGCTCTGCCAGGTGTCGGCGTTGAGCCCGTGGAAGCGGTAGATCACCGCGCGTTCGACCTGCTCGGGCACGATCGCGCGATACGGGGAGAGCAGGCGCTCGATCAGCTCGAAGGGAGGGGCGTCCGTGGCCTCGCCCTCGCCGGGGTGGAGGTAGAACTCGTAGCGGCAGCGCCCGTGGAGGCCGGGCACGATGACATGGGGCCTGCGCGGATCGCCGTGGTGCATGCCGTAGCGCTCGCGATGGCCGTCGCCGAGGCAGTCCAGGACGAGCCAGTTGTCCTCGTGGCTGCGGCCGGTCATCGGGATCCTCAGCAGTGAGCGCACATGGGACCGGCCGCCGTCGGCGGCGAGGACGAATGCGGCGGAAAGGCTCTCGCCCCCGGTCGGGGTCGCGAGTTCCACGGTCACCTCTGCCTCGGACTGCGCGAGCGTCGTCAGCTCGGTCGAGAAGCGCAGATCGACCAGCGGATGTTCTTCGAGCGCGGTGCGCAGCACCCCTTCGAGATCCGGCTGGGCGAAGGGGTTCTTGAAGGGGAAGCCGAAGCGGTAGGGCACGGCCGCCCCCGCGTGGAACGCCCGCGAACCGTCCGCGCCGAAGTAGCTGGTGCCGGTGCCCGGGACGATGACCCGCATGATCCCGTCCGCGATGCCGGCGCGCTGGTATACGCGCAGCGACTCGTCGTCCAGGCTGATCGCCTTGGGGTCGTCGGCCGTGGTCGGATTCTTCTCGACGACCGTGACGCGTACGCCGTGGGAGGCGAGAAGAATGGCGGCGGTCATGCCCACGGGCCCCGCCCCGACGACGAGCACCTCGGTGTTCTCTTTGTGTTTCACAGGCCCACATCCTCATGATGTCCTAAATTATGAGCCACTATATCTGAAAAATAGAACAACTTGGAAGAGGGTGCTCATGGCGAGCGGCTATCAGGTGATCAGCGCGTGGATGGCGCGCCGGAGCCGCCGTCGCGGCGAGGAATCGACGCCGCGAGGGATCGACGCGGGGAGGCCCGGATCGGAGCCGGGGCTCCGAAGGGGATGAGCGGAACGAGGGCCCGGCTCAGAGCTCGAGCAGCTCCACCCGTTCGGAGAGCTCGGCGCCGGCGGCGACGACGGCGTCGGTGATCGTGGAGATCTGCTGCTCGTCGACGAGCGAGCGAATCAGCACCACGCTGATGGCCGCGACGACCTCGCCGCCGGCCCGGGTGATCGGGGCCGCGATGCCCATGGCGATCGGGTCGACCGCGCCGTCGGTGACCACGAAGCCGTCGAGGGACGCCTGCCTGAGGCGCTCGACGATCTCGTCCGGATCGGTCAGGGTGTTCGGCGTGAAGCGCCGCAGCTCGGTCTCGGAGAGGATCCTGCGCACCTTCTCCTCGCTCATGCCGATGAGCAGGGCGAGCGCGGAGGCGCCGGCGTGGATCTGGAGGATGGAGCCGCGCTCGTACGACAGTCGCACGTACTGGCCGGTCGACTCCTCGCGCTCCAGGCAGACCGCCGAGTTGCCCATCAGCTTGGTGAGCAGAACCGTGTGGTGGAACTCGTCCGCGAGCTCGCGCATCTTGGGCAGGCAGACCTCGGTAAGGCCCACGCCCCTTCTCGCGATTCGTGCGAGTTCGAGCACGCGAAGGCCCAGGCGGAAGCCCCCTCGCCCGCTTTCCGTGAGGAAACCAGACTGGACCAGCGTCTGGAGGTAGCGGTACGCGGTGGAGCGGGCGACGCCGAGTGCCTCCGCGACCTCGATCGCCGAGATCTCCGAGCGCTGCTCGGTGAACATCTGCAGCACGTTGAGCGCGCGGTCGGCGGTGCTGTTGCGCTCTCGGTATCCGTTCGGCTGCGACATAGGACTTATCTAAGCAGATCGGGGGTCGTTCGCTCGCGCCTGCGGAGGCGGGTTTCACGGGTCCGAGAACCCCGCTATCGTCACAATTTCCTGAATTAAAGGACTTATGACCTGTTATTCAAAACAAAAAGTTGCTATATTCAGGATTCCTGTCACGAAATGCAGGACAAGAGGTTCAAAGGAGAATCATGCCGCACAACAGAAAACGTCTGCTCGGACTCGCTGCCCTCGGGCTCAGCGCGATGCTCGCCTTCACCGCGTGCTCGGGGCAGGCCCCGGCCGCGACGGAGGAGGCCGCCGAGAGCTCCACGAGCGCGCCGCCCCTGAACGTCGGACTCTTCGTCGCGAACGCCTTCGGTGACCACAGCTACTACGATGCCGCCCACGCGACGATCGAGCAGCTCGAGGGCGAGTTCGGCGCCACGGTCAGCACCTACGAGGGCAAGCTCGAGACGCAGAACTACGGCCCGCTGCTGCAGGACGCCGCCGACGCCAACGAACTGGTCTATGTCGTGGGCAACCAGGCGGTCGACGCCGCCGCGCAGGCGGCCGCGCAGAATCCCGATACGACCTTCGTCTTCCTGAACGGCTTCGTCCCGGGCGGCGATGTCGTCTCGGCGACCTTCCGCTACCAGGAGAACTGCTACGCGGGCGGCACTGTCGCGGCGCTGGTGAGCGCCGACACCGGCGCCACGGCCGTGGGGTTCATGGGCGGTTTCGAGACTCCTCCGATGGCCGACTGCGAGGCCGGCCTCGCCCAGGGCGTCCACGCGCAGGACGAGTCGATCTCCATCGTCTCCCGCTACGTCGGATCCTTCAGCGAACCGGCGAAGGGGCTCGAGACGGCCGTCGCGCTGGGACAGGCCGGGGCGCATGTGATCCTCGCCTTCGCCGGCCTGTCGGCCCAGGGCGCTCTCGGGGCGGTCGACTCGGGAACCGATATCGCTCCGATCATGGCCTCGTGGAGCGAGGTGCCCGAGGCGAGCCCCGCGATCCTCAACGACGATGTGGGCGTGCTCATGCTCGATGTCGCCCAGCGCTTCGTCGACGGTTCGCTCGAGCGGGGAAGCGCGAAGAGCTACGGCTTCGCGGAAGGCGCGTTCGTGGTGCAGTACAACGATCGATTCCTCTCCGCGGAGCAGCAGCAGGAGGTCGACGATGTCATCGCGCAGATCGTCGCGGGCTCGATCACGCCGGAGGGCGCTCCGCGATCATGAGTGGTTCTGCTCCGGTGCTCCGTGCGGTCGGCGTGAGCAAGCGCTTCGGTCCCGTAGTGGCGAACGATGCGGTTGACTTCACCCTCAACCGGGGAGAGATCCATGCCCTCGTCGGAGAGAACGGCGCGGGGAAGAGCACCCTGATGAACATGCTCTACGGCATGATCCGTCCCGACTCCGGGAGCATCGAGATCGATGGGCGAACCGCCCGTCTCGACTCGGTGAAGGATGCGATCGCCGCGGGCATCGGGATGGTGCACCAGCACTTCATGCTCGTCCCCGAGTTCTCCGTGGAACGCAATGTGACGCTCGGAGCAGAACCTCGCACAGCGGGTTTCCTCGACGTCTCCGCCAGCCGCCGTGCGCTGGCGGAGACGTCGAGACTCATCGGATTCGACGTCGATGCGAACCGGCCGGTGCATCGCCTCAGCGTCGCCGATCAACAGCGCGTCGAGATCCTGAAGGTGCTGTACCGAGGAGCGCGCGTCATCATCCTCGACGAGCCGACCGCGGTGCTCACCCCGCAGGAGACGGAGGAGCTCTTCCGCACCCTCCGCAGGCTCGCCGACTCGGGCGCGGCCGTGGTGTTCATCACCCACAAGCTCCGCGAGGTGCAGAGCATCGCGGATCGCGTGACCGTGCTGCGTCGGGGCCGCACCTACGGCACCTTCCGCGCGCACGAGGTCACCATTCCCATTCTGGTGACATTGATGACGGGACGGTCCGATGTCTCCCTCGGCCGGGTCGAGCGGCCCGCGCCGGGCGATGAGGCGGTGCTGCAGGTCACCGGGCTCAGCGGGGTGGCGCACCCCGACGGGCCCCTTCGGAATGCGAGCTTCGAGGTGCGCGCCGGAGAGATCCTCGGGATCGCCGGCGTCGACGGCAACGGGCAGAACAGCCTCGTGGCCCTCCTCACCGGCACGGCCCGCGGTGAGGGGAGCGTGCGCCTCGACGGTCGATCGATCGACGGCGCATCGATCGCGGGGCGACGCGAATGCGGGCTCGCCTATGTTCCCGAGGACCGCCACCGGGACGGCGTGCCGCTTCGGGCCACGGTCGCGGAGGGGCTCCTGGCCGACCGGCTCGTGCGTCGTCGGGGCCTCGGGGTGCTCGGTCCCGCCAGCACTCGGGGCCTGCGCGACTGGGCCCAGGCCGCGGTGGAGAAGTTCGGGATCCGGACCGCCTCGCTCTCCGCCCCGGCCGCGAGCCTCTCCGGCGGGAACCAGCAGAAGATCGTGCTGGCGCGGGAGCTGGAGTCCGAGCCCCGTCTGGTGGTCATGTCGCAGCCCACTCGGGGTGTGGACCTCGGCGCGGCCGAGGGCATCTACCGGGCGCTCGGAGAGGTGAGCCGCACCGGCGCGGCGGCGATCCTCGTCTCCGCCGATCTCGACGAGCTGCTGCGCCTGTCGGATCGCATCCTCGTGCTCTACCGCGGCGAGATCGTCGCGAGCATGGACGCGACGAGCGCCACGCGCGAAGAACTCGGCCTGGCGATGACCGGCGCCCATCGGAAGGAGGCGGCATGACGGCCGCGCTCAAGGAGAACCGGGCCCGCCGATGGGCGGGGTCGGGGTGGGGCCGGCGCAGCGCGCGCGTCCTCATCGCACCCGTCGCGGGCATCGCGCTCACGATCATCCTCATCGCCGGCAGCGGCTCGCCTCCGATACCGGTTCTGTACGCGGGCTTCGAATACGCTCTGGGAGGCCTCGAACCCATCGCCCGCACGATCGCCTGGGGCCTGCCGCTCTATGTCGTGGTGCTCGGCGTCTCGGTCGGCCTGCGCAGCGGGATGTTCACCGTGGGCGCGGAGGGGCAGATCTACGTCGGCGCCCTCGTCGGCGCGCTCGCCGGCGCCTCGATCGGCGGCCTCGCCCCGGTCGCGCATCAGGCCGTGGCCGTCTCCCTGGCCGCGCTCGCCGCGGGCGCGCTTTCGGCGGGGCTGGGCTGGCTGGCTCTGCGCTGGGGAGTGGATGTCATCCTCTCCTCGCTGCTGTCCAACTACATTCTGATGTACCTCTGCGTGTTCCTCGCCAAGGGCCCCTTCAACGACCCCTTGGCCGACGCCCCGGGTGCGACGCACCAGATACTGCCGGGTGCACAGTTCCCGCTCTTGATCCCGAAGACGCAGCTCACCGCGGCGATCTTCGTCGTCGGCGTGCTCGTGCTCGGGATATGGTGGCTGGTCGAGAGATCGGTCGCGGGGTACCGCTTCCGCATGATCGGCGAATCCCGGGGTTTCGCGACCGCTGTGGGCATCAACGTCTCGCGATGGCAGATCCTGGCGATGGCGATCTCCGGCGCGCTCTGCGGCGTCGGGGGCGCGATCATCGTCATGGCCTCCCAGGGCCGATTCACCTCGGAGATCGCCATCGGCCTGGGCTGGATCGCGATCATGCTCGCACTCATCGCACGCTCGCGACCCGGTCTGGCCGTCGTCTGGGTGACGGTCTACAGCATCATGCGCTCCGCCAGCCGGCGCATCGAGCAGATCGCCGATGTGCCCTCGGAGCTCGCGGTGCTCGTGATCTGCGTCGTGCTGGTGGCCGCGGCGGCGGCCCCGCAGATCGTGTCCATGGTTTCGGATGAGTGGAAGAGGAGGCGCCATGGAATGGCTTGACGCTCTGATGGGTTCGGGCATCCGGCTGACGACGCCCATTCTGCTGGCGGCGCTGGCGTGCCTCCCCACCGCGTGGACCCGCGACCTCAACATCGGCCTCGAGGGGATCATGATCTTCGGGGCGTTCTTCGGAGTCGCGGTGGGGCTCTCGACCGGTTCCATCTGGATCGCGCTGCTGGTCACCGTGGTTCTGGCCGCCGTCGCCGGTGCCTGTTTCGCGTTGCTGGTCGCGAAGCTGAGGGTGAACGTCTTCGTGCTCGGCATCGTGCTGTTCGTCTTCGCCGGCGCGGCGACCGCGTATATGCTCAGCGCCTTCTTCGGGGTGAAGGGGAACCTCGCCGAGCCGGGAACCCCGGTGCTCCCCACGGTCTCCATACCGGGGGTCGAGGAGGTCCCGGTGCTCGGCGGACTGCTCTCGGGTCATACGATCCTCACCTGGCTGGCGGTGATCCTCATCGTGGTGATGATCATCCTGGATCGGCGCTCGGTGATCGTCGTCCATCTGCGGGCGGCGGGGGCGCACCGGGAGGCGCTGGCGGTATCGGGGGTGAATGTCACCCGAGTGCGCGTGCTCGCGCAGATCTGGTGCTTCGTCTTCTCCGCGCTCGCCGGAATGCAGCTGATCACCCTGGGGCAGCTCACGCTCTTCACCGTCGGCATGACCGGCGGAATGGGCTTCGTCGCGCTCGCGGTCGTGATCTTCGCGAAGGGGAGGGTGGGGCGCGCCGCGGGGATCGCGGTGGGCTTCGGTTTCGCGACCGCCCTCACCTTCCAAGTGGACAACAACGTCGTCCCCTACGATCTCTCGCGCGTGCTTCCCTATGCGGTCGCGTTCGTCGCGCTCATCGTCCTGTCGCGGCAGAGCCTGCGATCGCAGCCGGCACTCGCCAAAGCCTGAAACCGAATCACCTGCACGCCGAACCACCTGCGATCCGGAGGACCGATCGAATCATGACCAGCCCATTCCACCTGACCCTGCTCGGGCACTCCTGCGTCCTCGTCGAGACGGCGGGCGGATCGAAGCGGCCGAGCCGCATCCTGCTCGACCCGGGGACCTTGACCCCGCCGCTCGAGCCGATCCCCGATCTCGACGCGGTTCTGGTCACCCACGCGCATCCGGATCACCTCGACCCGGAGCAGCTCGCCCGGCTCTTCGCCGGGGGCCCGGTCCCGGTCTACGGCGATGCGGCGGTGGCGGCCGCGGTCTCCGCGGCGGATCTCGGGGACGCCACCGTTCTCGCCGAGGGAGTGCACCGCATCGCCGGGGTGGAGCTCGCCGTCGCATCGGCCCCGCACGAGGAGATCTACAGGGGGGTGCCGCTCCCCGGGAATCTGACGTTCCGCATCGCCGATCGCCTCTTCGCCCCGGGCGACGCCTTCGCCGTGCCGGAGGAGCCGGTCGACGTGCTGCTCCTGCAGACCGGGGCGCCCTGGATGAAGCTGGCCGAGACCATCGACTACCTGCGGGCCGTCGCCCCCAGAATCGCGGTGCCGGTGCACGACGGCGGTCTCGCGGCGCCGCATCGGGAGATGCACCGGGGCCTCATGCAGAAGTTCGCCCCGGAGGGGACCACGGTGATCCGTCCGGAGATCGGAGAGCGCATCGAGATATGAGGATGAGATGAGCGTGCGATGAGCGCCTGACACCCGGGACGGCCGTGACGTCCCCTCGGAACCCCTTGCGCTGCCCGGCAGGGCGGTGCACGGGGGTACCTCTGCCGGCCGCCCCGACGTAGGCTGGTGGTACTCGGATCATCGACGAAGATGAAAGAGAGGGATCACCATGTCACCGCAACCTCATCCCGAGCAGCCGATCTTGTTCCGAAACGGCATCGTGCTCGCCATGGACGACGCCGACACCGTGCTCCCGCGCGGCGATGTGCTCGTCGTCGACGGAAAGATCGCCGAGGTGGGCGAGGGCGTCGCCGCCCCGGAGAACGCCTTCGAGATCGACGCCTCGGGCGGCATCCTCATGCCCGGCATGGTCGACACGCACCGGCACATGTGGCAGACCGCGATGCGGGCCTACGGCGCCGACTGGACGTTGACGCAGTACTTCGTCTGGTACTACCTGCAGCACGGGGCGAAGTTCCGCCCGCAGGACTACGCGGCGGGCAATCTGATCTCCGCCCTCGACGCGATCGAGTCGGGCGTGACGACGAGCGTCGACTGGTCGCACGGCCTGCGCACGCTCGAGCACGCCGAGGCCGCGGTCGACGCGCTCACGAGCTCTCCCGGCCGCTTCGTCTTCGCCTACGGCAACATCCACCAGTCGCCCTGGGAGTGGACGGCCGATCCCGCGGTGCAGCGACTGCTCACGCAGGCGCGGGACGACTCGCGGATGTTCGGGACGGCCCTCGCCTTCGACGTGCCGAGCCAGGACTCCGAGTTCCCCGAGCTCGCCGCGTACCGGGTCGCCGAGGAGCTCGGCATCCCCGTCACCACCCACGCCGGGGTCTGGGGCGCGACGAACGACTGGGGCATCGCGAACGCCTACGAGGCGGGCGTGATGAAAGAGGGCTACACCTACGTGCACGCGGCCTCGCTCTCCGACGAGTCGTACCAGAAGATCGCCGCCACGGGCGGCAACGTCTCGCTCGCCACCGAGTCCGAGGACACCTGCGGTCAGGGTTATCCGCCGATCCACAAGCTGCGGCAGTACGGCATCCCCGCCTCACTCTCGGTCGACACGAGCGTGTGGTTCAGCTCCGATCTGTTCTCGGCCATGCGGGCGACGGTGAACGCGGATCGCGCGCTCGAGCACTACCTCGCTCACCGGTGCGATCCGGCCGAGACCGTGACGCACGTGAAGCTGCGCGCGCAGGAGGTCGTGCGCCTGGCGACGCGCGGCGGGGCGAAGGCGCTCGGCAAGGATCACCTCATCGGCTCGCTCGAGCGGGGCAAGCTCGCCGATGTCGTGCTGCTGAAGAACGAGGACTCGCCGAGCTGGGCGCCGCTCATCAACCCCTGGGGTCAGGTGGTCTACCAGGCACAGCGGGGCGATGTGCACACCGTGCTCGTCGGCGGCGAGGTCGTCAAATCCGAGGGCAAGGTCGTCGCCGGCGACCTCCCCGGCGTCAAGGCGAAGCTCGAAGACACGGTCGCCTATCTCGAGCGCGAGGTGGGCGAGGAGTGGAACTCGGGGCAGTACCCGGAGATCCCCGAGACGGAAGTGCTCATCAATCCCTACCAGTACAAGAAGTAGCCGGGAGCTCAGCCCCGCGGCTCGAGCACGAAGCCGGGGCGCCTGAGCGCGAGCCCGACGAGCAGCGCGACCGCGGCGGCCACCCACATCACCGCGAAGGGCGCGACCCAGCCGCCGGTGAGCGCGTGCAGCCATCCGAAGGAGATGGGGCCGAGCGCGGCGATCGAGTAGCCCAGCGACTGCGCCATCCCCGAGAGGGCGGAGGCGTGCTCCTGCGTGCGGGCGCGCTGCGCCATCAGCGTGAGGGACATGGTCAGCAGTGCGCCGGAGACCATGCCGCCGATCGGGATCCAGACGACCATGGCCGCGGGGAGCAGCACCATGCCCACCCACGACACCAGTCCGATCGCCGGCAGTGCCGCGGGGAGCCAGCGCGCCATCCGGCCGCGGGCGAACACCGGGACGAGCATCGATCCCGCGACACCGAAGAACTGGTAGATCATCAGCTCGACGCCGGCGACGACGGGGGAGCGGCCGAGGGAGGTCTCGTAGGAGGCGAACCAGGTCGAGATGACGTAGAAGGTCACGGACTGGGTGCCCATGTACACGGAGATCAGCCACGCGAGCGGATCGCGCCAGATCCGGCGGCCGGCTCCGCCGGTGAGCGGAATGCCCGCGGTGGTGGTCGAGGGTTCGACCGGATCCGCGCCGCCGCCGCGCCCCTTCGCGTGCGCCGCCCGCCGGGCGTTCGCCCAGATCCAGACCAGTATTGCGAGGGGGAGGGTGGCCCCGGTGAGCAGCAGCGCGAGGCGCCAGCCGAGGGTGTCGTCCCCCAGCGGCAGATGGGAGAGCGGGACCGCGATCCCCGCCATCACCGCGCCCATGCCGCTCAACAGGGCGGTGTAGGCGCCCATCACCAGGGTCAGGCGCCCGGGGAAGTCGCGTTTGATCGCTGCGGGCATCAGCACATTCGCGACGGAGAGCCCGCAGCCGATGAGCGCCGTCCCGAGCCAGAGATTGATGGGACTGCCCGGCAGCGAGCGCCAGATCGTCCCGGCGATCAGCACGGCCAGCGATGCGGTGACCGCGTTCGACAGGCCGATGCGGGCGCTCAGCGAGTGCGCGAGCGGTGAGAAGGCGGCCCAGGCGAGCAGGGGGATCGAGCCCAGTGCGCCGAGGGCGGCGGTCGGCACCCCCTGATCCACGGCGATCTCGTCGAGCAGGGGGCCGACGCCCGTGATGGTCATCCGCATATTCGCGGCGACCAGGGCGACCGCGATGAACATCAGCACCCAGGGGCGTTGCACAGCGCGGAGGTCGGTCACCCGGCTGAATCTACCCCACTTCCGCGGTGCCGTTCTTCCCAGGCCGAGGCAGAGGGTGTAGATTTGATTTCGATCAACGAAATAATTTTCGCACATCGAAAAATGACGACGATGGCCGCCCTGTCAGGGGCCGCCGGGCGGAGGAGGAACGCATGATCGACAAGACCGTGCCGACCATCGAGGAGGCGGTCGCGGGCATCCGCGACGGCGCCACGGTGATGATCGGCGGCTTCGGCCGGGCGGGGCAGCCCGTCGAACTCATCGACGCGCTGATCGAGCAGGGCGCGGGCGATCTCACCATCGTCAGCAACAACGCCGGCAACGGCGATGTCGGCCTCGCCCGGCTGCTGTCCGAGCGCCGCGTGCGCAGGATCGTCTGCTCCTTCCCCCGGCAGAGCGACTCCTGGGTCTTCGACGGCCTCTACCGCGAGGGCGCCATCGAGCTCGAGCTGGTGCCGCAGGGCAACCTCGCCGAGCGCATCCGCGCCGCGGGCGCGGGCGTCGGCGCCTTCTACTCGCCCACCGCGGTCGGCACCCCGCTGGCCGAGGGCAAGGAGTCGCGCGAGATCGACGGCAAGACATACCTGCTCGAGTACCCCATCAAGGCGGATGTGGCGCTGATCAGCGCGCTGCGCGCCGACCGCTGGGGCAATATCGTCTACCGCGAGACGGCCCGCAACTTCGGGCCCGTGATGGCGACGGCCGCCGCGACCACCATCGTGCAGGTCGACGAGATCGTGGAGCTCGGGGCGATCGATCCGGAGACCGTGG
Organism: Leucobacter sp.; assembly: GCA_048516985.1. Taxonomy (GTDB): domain Bacteria; phylum Actinomycetota; class Actinomycetes; order Actinomycetales; family Microbacteriaceae; genus Leucobacter. Next base: position 885,105 of record CP183188.1, read on the forward strand.
TCACCCCCGGCATCTTCGTGGATCGCGTCGTCGCACTCGGCGAGCGGCCGTGGCTGCAGGGCGGCGAGTTCGTCGGCGGCGTGGATATCGAGGGCAAACCGTTGGAGACGGCGAGCGGCGAGGAGGCGGCACGGTGAGCGATCGCATCAGCAGGCAGGATCTGGCGGCGCGCATCGCCGCGGACATCCCCGAGGGCGCCTACGTCAATCTCGGGATCGGCGCGCCCACCCTCGTCGCCAACTATCTGCCGGAGGACCAGGAGATCATCCTGCACACCGAGAACGGCATGCTCGGCATGGGCGGCGCCCCGGAGGCCGGGCGGATCGATCCCGACCTCATCAACGCGGGCAAGCAGCCGGTCACCGCGCTCTCGGGCGCCGCGTACTTCCACCACGCCGACAGCTTCGCCATGATGCGCGGCGGGCACCTCGACGTGTGCGTGCTCGGAGCCTTCCAGGTCGCCGAGAACGGCGATCTGGCGAACTGGTCGACGGGGGAGCCGGGCGCGATCCCCGCCATCGGCGGTGCGATGGATCTCGCCATCGGCGCGAAGTCCGTCTACGTGATGACGGATCTGCTGACCAAGGCCGGCGAGTCGAAGCTCGTCGGCGCTTGCAGCTACCCGCTCACGGGCGCGGCCTGCGTCTCGCGCGTCTACACCGATCACGCGGTGTTCGATGTGACCCCCGGGGGCTTCGCAGTGCGCGAGGTCTTCGGCGACAACACGGTGGCGGGGCTCGAGGAGCTCACCGGATTGAAGCTCGAGGACGCGACCGGCGGCGCCACCGCCGGGTCCGACGCGGCGAAGGAGAACTGACCATGGCAGGCACCTACATCTACGACGCGGTTCGCACGCCCTTCGGCCGGGCCGCCGGCGCCCTCTCCGGGGTGCGCCCCGACGATCTCGCCGCGGTGGCGATGAAGGCCGTCGTCGAGCGGACGGGTATCGATCCCGCCCGCATCGAGGACGTCATCTTCGGCGACGCGAACCAGGCCGGCGAGGACAACCGAAATGTGGCGCGCTTCGGCGCGCTGCTCGCGGGCTTCCCGACGAGCGTGACCGGCGTGACCGTGAATCGGCTCTGCGCATCCTCCGTCGAGGCGGTGATCCAGGGATCGCGCGCCATCGAGTCGGGCGATGCCGAGGTGATCCTCGCCGGCGGCGTGGAGTCGATGAGCCGCGCGCCCTTCGTCATCGAGAAGTCGGGCAAGCCCTGGCCGGCGGTGGGCAACCAGACCGTGTGGAACACCTCCATCGGCTGGCGCATGGTGAACCGCGCGCTGCCGAAGCACTGGACCATCTCGAACGGCGAGTCCGCCGAGAAGATCGCCCAGGAGTGGGGGATCACCCGCGAGGCGCAGGACGAGTTCTCGGTGCGCTCGCACCAGCTCGCCGCCGCCGCGTGGGCGGAGGGGCGCTACGACGCCGAGATCGTGCAGGTGCCCGGGGCGGAGCTCGCCCGGGACGAGGGCATTCGCGACGACACCTCGGTCGAGAAGCTCGCAGGGCTCAAGGCCCTCTTCGCCGCGGATGGATCCGGCACCGTGACCGCGGGCAACTCCTCCTCCATCAACGACGGCGCCTCGGCGCTGCTGCTGGGCCGGGAGGGCGCGATCGACGCCGAGCCGCTCGCGCGCATCACCGGCCGCGCCGCGCACGGCGTGGATCCGGATCAGTTCCCCATCGCCCCCATCGAGGCGGCGAACAAGGCGCTCGCGCGGGCCGGCCGCAGCTGGGCCGATGTCGACTTCGTCGAGCTGAACGAGGCCTTCGCCTCGCAGAGCCTGGCCTGCCTGAAGGGCTGGCCCGAGCTCGACCCCGAGAAGCTGAACATCCACGGCGGTGCGATCGCCATCGGGCACCCGCTGGGCGCCTCGGGCGGCCGGATCATCGGCCACGCCGCGCAGGAGCTGAAGCGCCGGGGCGGCGGCGTCGCGGTGGCGGCGATCTGCATCGGCGTGGGGCAGGGACTCGCGGTCGTCATCGAGCGATAGTGGATCGGGCGGGGGAGGCGACTCGCAGGAGATGCGAATCGCCTCCCGTAGCCGCCCCGACCACTCAAGGAGGCCTGATGGCAGAGGATCCAGCCGGCGCTGACTTCGTGCAGTCGCTCGCGCGCGGCATCGCGGTGATCCGCGCCTTCGACGCCGAGCACCCGGAGCTGAGCCTGAGCGAGGCGGCTCGCCGGGCGGAGATCCCGGCCGCGGCCGCCCGCCGCTTCCTGCGCACCCTCGAGACGCTCGGCTATGTGCGCAGCGACGGCCGGCGCTTCTCCCTCACCCCCCGCGTGCTCGAACTCGGCTTCAGCTACCTCTCGGCGCTGTCGCTGCCGGAGGTGATGCAGCCGCATCTCGAGCGGCTGTCGCGTCAGGTGGACGAGTCGGTCTCGGCGGCCGTGCTGGCCGGCCTGAACATCGTCTACGTCGCCCGCGTGCCCACCCGCCGCATCATGACCGTGGGCATCACCATCGGTACCGTCTTCCCCGCCTACGCCACCAGCATGGGCCGGGTGCTGCTTGCGGCGCTGCCCGGGGCCGAGCTGCACGAGACCCTCGCCGAGGCCAGGCCCCAGCAGCTCACCAAGCGCACGCTGACCGACGCCTCGGCGCTCGCCGCGGAGATCGGGCGGGTGCGCGAGCGGGGCTGGGCCCTCGTCGACGGCGAGCTGGAACCCGGGATCCGCTCCATCGCCGCGCCGGTGCGGGGCCGCGACGGCCGGGTCGCCGCCGCCATCAACGTCTCCAGCAGCGCCAGCCGCGAGTCCGTGACCAGGCTGCGCGAGCATCACCTGCCGCTGCTGCTGGAGACCGCCCGGGCGATCGAGGCCGAGCTGCGGCTGCTGTAGCGGGCTACCGGCTCACCGCCCGCCTTCGGCGTCGTTCTCCTGCGCCTCCTCCGCGGCCGCCTTCCGTGCGCAGCGCGCCGCCGGACCGTCGGACTCGGGCAGGTGAGAGGCGGCGTTGAAGCGGTGCAGCAGCTGCACCAGTGTGGCGACGTCCTCGGGATCCCACCCCTCGAGGCGGCGCTCGTAGGCGTCGGCGAGCTCTCGGTGCAGCTCGGAGAGCGCCGCGAGGCCGTGCTCGCTGACCGTGAGGAGCACCACCCGTCGATCCGACTCGTCGTTCTGGGCCAGCACCAGTTCGAGATCGCGGAGCTTCGTCACCTGCCTGCTCACCACGGCCTTGTCCATGTCGAGCAGTCGCCCCAGCTCGGTCGCGGTGACGGGACCCTTGCGGCTGATGGTCTGCAGCATCATCATGGCCACGCCGCGCAGTTCGGGATGGATCTGCTCGGCGTAGCGGGCCCAGCGGGCACGCGCGAAGGCGAAGACCTGTCCGAACTCGACGATGATGTCGGGGATCACTCTGCCGCCCTTCGCGCGGCGGATGAGCCGGCCGTGGTCGAGTCGAACTCGGTCGAGTCGAGTTCGGCACGGTCGGGCTCAGCAGAGCCGAGTTCGGCCGAGCCGAGCCCGGTCGACTCGAGCGCCGTTGCGCCCGCGACCTCCGCCGCCTCGATCATCTCCTCGCGGTCCGCACCCTCCGCGGCCGCCCGCTGCGCGGCGAGCTTCTGCGCGTTGTTCTCCGTGCCCAGCGGGATATTGGGCAGCAGCGCGATGGCGATGATGGCGAGGAGCGCCAGCGGCGCGGCGGCGAGGAAGATGTTGCCGATCCCGTGTCCGTAGGCGGACTCGATGATAATGACCAGCGGCTGCGGGAGCTCCGAGAGCTTCGGGATCACCCCGCTGGTCAACGAGTCGGCGCCGATGATCGCGGTGGGATCGATCGCCGCCAGTTCGGCCAGGCCTTCTTTGACGTAGTCGACGACCTGGTGCGAGAGCATCGCCCCGAGCGCGGACATGCCCGCGGCGCCGCCGATGGTGCGGAAGAAGTTGACGGCGGAGCTCGCGGCGCCCATCTGGTTCGGGCTCACCGTGTTCTGCACGACCAGCACGAGGTTCTGCATGCACAGGCCGACGCCCGCGCCCAGCACGAACATGGACACCCCCACGTACCAGAAGGGCGTGTCGTAGCGCAGCTGACCCATCATCAGCAGGCCGACGACGAGCATGAGGGATCCGGTCACCATGTAGCTCTTCCACTTGCCGAAGCGGGTGATCAGCTGTCCGGCCAGGGTGGAGGCGAGCAGGACGCCGGCCATCATCGGGATGGTGAGCAGCCCCGATTCCGTGGGGGTCTTGCCGCGGGCGAGCTGCATGTACTGCCCGAGGAACACCGAGGTGCCGAACATGACGAGTCCGACCGCGATGCTGGCGATGACCGACATGGTGAAGGTGCGGTTCTTGAAGAGGCCGAGTGGGATGAGGGGCTCTTCGGCGCGGAGCTCCACGAAGACCGCCGCGAGCAGGAGCAGCACGCCGCCCAGCGTCATGGCGAGCGACTGCCAGGACCACCAGTCGAAGGTCGTGCCGCCGAGGGTCACCCAGAGCAGCAGCGAGGAGAAGCCGCCGGAGATGAGGATCGCGCCCCAGTAGTCGATCTTGACCCGGCCCTTGGGGGTGACCAGGTGCAGGGTGAACTGCAGCATGAGGATCGCCACGATCGCGATGGGGACGGCGACGTAGAAGTTCCAGCGCCAGCCGAAGACGTCGGTGATCCAGCCGCCCAGCAGCGGGCCGCCGATGGTCGATACGGCCATGATGGCGCCCATGATGCCCATGTACTTGCCGCGTTCGCGCGGGCTGATGATCTCGGCGAGCACGATCTGGCCGAGCGCGCCGAGGCCGCCGGCGCCGAGGCCCTGCACCACCCGGAAGCCGATGAGCCAGGCCGAGTCCTGGGCGAGGCCCGAGAGCGCCGAGCCGACGACGAAGATGATGATCGACAGCTGCAGCAGCACCTTCTTATTGGTGAGATCGGCGAGCTTGCCCCAGATCGGCGTGCTGATGGCTGCGGCGAGCATGGTGGCCGTGACCACCCAGGTGTAGTCGGCCTGGGTGCCGCCGAGGTCTGCGATGATGACGGGCATCGAGGTGCCCACGACGGTCATCGAGAGCATGGAGACGGCCATGCTGAGGAAGAGGCCGGCGAGGGCGAGGGTCTTCGCTCGGCCGACGAGTACATCGCGTGGATCGCTGCGGAGATCGATCTCTTCGGGGCGGGTGGATGTGGTGCGTGACATCTGCTGTGCGGGGTCCTTTACTGGCGCAGAGCGGAGCGGGTCGCGACGGCGAGGCGCTCCAAAAAGGTTGACGTCGGTCAACAATACTGTCTTTGGTTGACCTTTGTCAACTAACTGCGGGTGCCGAGGATCCGCCTGGTCGAGTACGGCAGAATGGAGGCATGGCTTTGGGCGAGAACGGCAGCATCCGCATCGGCGTGATCGGCGGTGGGCAGCTCGCCCGCATGATGGTGCCGCCCGCGATCCATCTGGGTCTGGGCATCAGCGTGCTCGCCGAGGTCGAGGGATCGAGCGCGGCCCGCGCCGCGGATATGGTCGGCGACTACCGCGATCCCGAGACGGTATTCGCCTTCGCCGGCACCGTCGACGTGGTCACCTTCGATCACGAGCATGTGCCGCAGCCGATTCTGCGTGAGCTCGAGGCCCGCGGCATCGCCGTACACCCGAGGCCCGAGGCGCTGCAGTACGCGCAGGACAAGATCCTGATGCGGCAGAAGCTCGCGGGGCTCGGCGTGCCGGTGCCCGACTGGGCGACGGCCTCGGACGAGGCCGCGCTGCAGACCTTCATCGATGCGCATGGCGGCCGCGCCGTGGTGAAGACCGCGCGCGGCGGGTACGACGGCAAGGGCGTCCGCGTCGTCTCGCAGGCCGATGAGGTGCGCGACTGGTTCACCGCGCTCGCCGAGGACGGCCGCGGAGGGTATCTGCTGGTCGAGGAGCTGGTCGAGTTCACCCGCGAGCTCTCCCAGCTGGTCGCTCGGCGGCCCAGCGGCGAGATGCGGGCGTGGCCGGTGGTCGAGACCGTGCAGGAGGGCGGCGTCTGCGCGGAGGTGCTGGCCCCCGCGCCGGTCGCGAACCCCGCGGTGATCGCCGAGGCCGAGCGCATCGGCCGCACGGTGGCCGAGGGCGTCGGTGTGACCGGGGTGATGGCGGTCGAGATGTTCGAGACCGTCGACGGCCGGGTGCTGGTGAACGAGCTCGCCATGCGCCCGCACAATTCGGGCCACTTCAGCATCGAGGGCTCGGTGACGAGCCAGTTCGAGCAGCATCTGCGCGCGGTGGCGGATCTGCCGCTGGGCGACACCGCCATGACGGCGCCCGCCGCGGTGATGGTCAATGTGCTGGGCGGGCCGGCCGAGGGACCGATGCCGGTGCGCTACGCCGCCGTGCTGGCCGAGCATCCCCGGGCCAAGATCCACAGCTACGACAAGCTGCCGCGCCCGGGCCGCAAGGTCGGGCACGTGACGGTGACGGGCGAGGATCTCGCCGAGGTGCGCGCCGCGGCCCGTGCCGCCGCCGACATGTTCCGCTGAGGCGTCTCGCCCAGCCCCCGCCGAGTAGGATCGAGGCATGGCAGAGCAGACCCCCCTCGTCGGCGTGATCATGGGCAGCGACAGCGATTTCTCGGTGATGGGCGACGCGGTGGAGGTGCTGCGGGAGTTCGGCATCCCCCACGAGGTCGAGGTGGTGAGCGCGCACCGCACCCCGGAGAAGATGGTCGCCTACGCACGAGGCGCAGCGGGCCGCGGTCTGAGGACGATCATCGCCGGCGCGGGCGGAGCCGCGCATCTGCCCGGCATGGTCGCCTCGATGACGACGCTGCCGGTGATCGGCGTGCCCGTGCCGCTGGCGAAGCTCGACGGACTCGACTCGCTGCTCTCCATCGTGCAGATGCCCGGCGGCATCCCCGTGGCCACGGTGAGCATCGGCGGCGCGAAGAACGCGGCGCTGCTCGCCGCGCGCATTCTGGGCGCCTCCGATGCGGCGCTGTCGGCGAAGCTCGACGCCTACGCGAGCGAGTTGGCCGAGCTGGTCGAGGTGAAGAACGCGGCGCTGCAGACCCGCATCGCCGAATCGGCGCAGTAGCGCGGGCGGGCACGGGTGCCGAGCACTCGGGATCCCGGCGGTCCCGCTGATCCACCGCCCGTCGGCGGGACGGATCCGCGCGCGGCCCTGCACAGCCCCGCGTATCGCCGCGCGATGGTGGCGCTGTTCTGCGCCGGCCTCGCCACCTTCATGCAGCTCTACTCGCCGCAGGGGCTGCTCCCCGATATCGCCGTCGAGTTCGGGATCAGCGCGGGCACCTCGTCGTGGGCGGTGGGCGCGGCGACCATCGGCGTCGCCGCCGGAGTGCTGCCCTGGGCCAGGCTCTCCGATCGCATCGGCCGGGTGCGGGCCATGCGCTGGGCGATCATCGCGGCGGTCGTCGTCGGCCTCGCGCTTCCGCTGGCGCCGGGCTTCGAGGCGCTGGTGGCGATCCGCGTCGTCGAGGGTCTCGCGCTCGCGGGGATCCCCGCCATTGCGGTCACCGCGCTCGCCGAGACGGTGACTCCGCGAGCCCTCGGGGCCGCGGTCGGCACCTACATCGCCGGCAACACCATCGGCGGCCTGGCGGGGCGCATCGTCGCGGCGGAGATCGCCGAACCGGCGGATTGGCGATGGGGGCTCGCAGCCGTCTCTGTTCTGGCGGCCCTCAGCACGGTCGGCTTCGTCGCGCTGGTGCCGCGCACCGTGGTGCCCCCGACGCCGGGGGTGCCCGTGCTGCGCGCCGTGCTCGCGAATCTGCGGAACCCCGGGGTGATGGCGGCGGTGGCGCAGGCGTTCCTCCTGATGGGCGGATTCGTCGCCGCCTACAATTACCTCACCTTCCGGCTGCAGCAGCCGCCGTTCGGACTCACCCTGGCGCAGGTGTCGTGGATCTTCCTCGCCTATCTCGCGGGGGCGCTGTGCTCTCGCTGGGTGTGGCGGCTGGTTCCCAAGGTGTCGCCGACGGGATCGATGCTCATCGCCATGGCTGTGATGCTCGGCGGGCTCGCCCTCACCCTGTCGGACTCGCTGCTGCTGGTCATCGTGGGGCTCGTGCTCTTCACCGGCAGCTTCTTCGCCGCCCACTCCGTCGCGAGCACCCTCGCGCCGCGTCGCGCGGAGGAGGCGCGCAGCATGGTGCCGCCGCTGTACAACCTCGGCTACTACGCGGGGTCGAGTCTGCTGGGCTGGCTGGGCGGATTCGCCTTCGCGGCTGCGGGGTGGGGCGGCACCGTGCTGATGATCGCCGGCGCGACCGTGCTCGCAGCCCTGCTGGCCTGGGTCTACGCGCTGCGCCGCGGCGGGCTGCGCGCGGCGGACGCCTGAAGCCCGGGGCTCTCGAAGAGAGCGCCTCAGAGATTCGCGTGCAGTTCCCAGAGCTGCCAGGCGGTGCTGAGCCAGCTGAAGGATTTGGCGCGATCCTGAGCGAGCACGCGCAGGCACTCGACCTCCGCAGGATCCCCGGTCAGCCGAGTGATGGTCCGGTCCAGCTCCTCCGGGGACGAGACCTGCACCCCGGCATCGAGGATCAGCTCCGCCACGGCCGGGCACCCCAGGTGCACCACGGGGATCCCGGCGGCGAGTGCGCCGAGCACCTCGAATCCGGTCCCGATCACGGCCTGCGGCATGAGCAGCAGTTCGGCGCCCGTGATGACGGCGCCGGTGCCGCGCAGATCCTCCGGCGCCACGAGCTGCACGCGCTCGCGCAGCTGCAGCGGCACCTGGGACAGCAGTGCCTCCCGCGCCGACTCGGTGGTGAGCACCACGAGCGGCAGCAGCTGCAGATCGGCCAGGAGCGTGTCGAAGAGCACCTCGAGCCGGCCGTGCTCCCCGGTGGTCGCGGTGGTCAGCAGATAGCGCGGCGGCAGCCCCAGCGCGGCGCGCAGCGCAGCGTGGTCGTCGGCGGGAAGGTACTCGCTCGGCGGAGCGAGCGGCAGCACCTGCACCGCGAGATCCGCCCCGTACTGCTCCTGCAGCACGGTCGCCGTGGCATGGTCGGCGGCGAGCAGCACATCGGCCAGGCGCACCGCCCGTCGCACGAAGGCACGGTACTGGCGGGCGAGAGTCGCACCCATCAGCTCGGGGGCCTGCCAGGCCAGGGCGTGCGGCACCAGCACGGAGGTCTGCGATCCATCGTCCTCGCGACGCGAGCGCAGCGGCACCAGCGGGGTCGAGGCGTGCACGAACTCGCCGTCCAGCGGGCGTGCCGTGGCACCGGTGCGCCACAGTCGCGGCAGGGCGCCGGCCCGCATGGGCAGCGACTCGACTTGCGCGATGGCGCTGTCGAACTCCGGAGCTGTGCGGTCTCGGGCGACGAGGAGACGGGCGCTGCACCCGCGAGGGGCGGTCTCCGCCACGGCGCGGGTCAGATCCCGCACAGCTGCGGCGTGGGCCGGCGCGTCGGCGTCGGGAAACGGCTCGCCGATGAGGGTGAGCGTGGCCACGATCCTCCTCGTCATACGAATTACACAGACGTGACTTATTCTATGGAACAACCGACCGGCTTTGCTGATGGCGGACCGGGCCCGGGAGATGGTAATGGCCGGTGCGGATGCGCGCACTTCGGCGGGTTTCCAGTCTCCTGCCGGATCGAGCTTCTACGCTTGACCCCATGACCTTGGAGCTCGAGCGGCCGTTGCGCCACCCCGACACCGACTCGGCCCCGCTGATGACCAAGCGAGCCCGCTGGCTGGTGCTGCTGGGTTTCGTGCTGCCGGGGAGCGCTCAGGTGCTGGCCGGCAACCGGAGGCTCGGCCGCTTCGGGCTCGGCGCGACCTTCACCCTGCTGGCGCTCGCGATCCTCGCTCTGCTCGGATTCTTCTTCGCGCGGGTGCTCACCCTGTCGATTCTCACCAACTCCATCGTGCTGCTGGTGGTGCAGGTGCTGGTGGTCGCCTACGCGGTGCTGTGGCTGATCCTCGGCTTCGACACGCTGCGGCTGACCAGACTCGTGCGCGTCTCGCCGGGGTGGCGGGTGCCGGTGGCCGTGCTCTCCGCGGTGCTCACCCTGCTGCCCGCGGGTGCGGCGGCGTGGGCCGCGACCACGGTGGGGGCTGCGCGCGGCGCGATCGGCGATATCTTCGTGAATGCGGCACCGTCGGTCGCTCCGGTCGACGGCCGGTACAACATCCTGCTGCTGGGTGTGGATCCGGGGGCGGATCGCGAGGGCATGCGCCCCGACAGCATCTCGCTGGTCAGCGTCGACGCCGAGACCGGGCAGTCGATCATCGTCGGGCTGCCGCGCGAGCTGACGGAGATGCCCTTCCCCGAGACCTCGCCGATGTACGAGGTGCACCCCAACGGCTTCTGCATGGGGCCGAACGCCTTCGGCGACTACGGCGGATGCCTGACCATGGGATACCTCAACGGCATCTACTCCGAGGTCGAGGTGGTCAACGACCCGCAGTACAGCTACCTGTACCAGGGGATGTACCCGGATGCGGTCTCGCGCGGATCCTCTCCCGGAATCGAGGCGATGAAGGACGCGGTGACAGGCGCCACCGGCCTGACCGTGCAGTTCTACGTGCTCATCGACATGGACGGCTTCTCCTCGCTCATCGACGCGCTGGGAGGGGTCACCATCGAGGTGATGCAGCCCATCCCCATCGGCGGATACGAGGATCCCTACACCGGTGAGTGGATCGCGGGCGACGCGTACATCGAGCCCGGGGTGCAGACCATGAACGGCGAGCTGGCGCTGCTCTACGCGCGGGTGCGGCACGGTCTGGCGAACGGCGACTACGACCGCATGGAGCATCAGCGACAATTGCAGACGGCGATCCTGGCGCAGATGAGTCCCGCGAATGTGCTGATGCGCTTCCAGGAGATCGCCGGGACCGGCGCCGCGATCGTGCGCACGGACATCCCCGAGTCGATGCTCGGCGCCTTCGTCGATCTCGCGACCAAGGCCAAGGACTTCACCCCGCTGGTGGTGCAGCTCACGCCGCCGGCGGTGGATCCCGAGTACCCCGACTACGCCTACATCCACCGGCTCGTGGCCGACGCGGTGATCGCCACCTCGCCGGTGGTCGAATCGGAAGGATGAAACAGTGCCATGTTTTCCGACCGAATCGAAGCGGGAGGGTTCATCGCATCGTTGACCTGATAATCACAGGATGCGCTGGATCAGGTGTTGACGATGAGGTGATCCGGCAAGGTGTCTACTAGGCTATGAGCTGCCTCGGTCACATCTTGTCGAGCACTATGCTGGTTATTTGGGGGAAAGATGTCAGAAGCATACCCGAGTCGTGTTCTCGCTGATATGCCGCGGGAAGACGATGGGTACTACGGACCTCATAGTGTCTCGTGGCGCGTCTTCTCCGATCCGGGCTCTATGCTTGGCGCGAAGAATGCCGTGTTCCTCCAGATGCTGGAGCCGGGGATGATGACTCACTTCCAGCGCGTCTCTCTCACCAGCGAGGGTCCCGAAGAGATGGCAGCGAGATTCGATAGAACTTCGGCTTACCTTCGTGACGCGATATTCGCTGACAAAGCCCACGCCGACGCTGCTGCTGCGCATGTCGACCGCCTGCACGAGCATGCCTCGTGGACCAACCCTGAAACTGGGGAGGTTGTCAGTGCGAAGCAACCGGAATGGCAGCGCTGGACTTGGTGGACCTATATTTGGTCTGCTGTGCGCGGGTACCAGGTGTTCGGGCCCGGTATGTCCGATGAGGATGCCGATCGGTTGGTCGTGGAGTCGCGACTCGGTGCGGAGAAGCTGTTTGTGCCTGGCCCGTACTTCACCACGTTCTCGGACCTCGATGAGTACATTCGGGAAGAACTCAATACGAAGGCACTGACGCTTTTCGCTGCTCTTGCCGGGCATTCTCTCCGCCATCCGGATGTGAAGGGGCCGATCAACAAGTGGGCGACGAGGCGAGTACTCAACGGAGTTCTCTCTCTTCTGCCGGAGAGCGCGCTGTACTTCTACGCAGTCGAGGATCGAAGTGCGAAAGAATTCGCCCGTGGAGCCCGATTCACGAAGTGGGTGGCGAAGCTTGCTCGGAAGAACCGTTCTGCGGAGCAGCTCATCTCTGAAGCCGTGGGCGAGTCGATCGCGAAACCATATCAGAGAGTCCGTCCGACTCAGCGCTGACATTGCCTGGAACGGCTTCTTCGCCGGCATCCCGCAGGGTTCGTGAGTAGTGCCAGTCGCGTGAGCGGACAGTTGCGGTACCAGGAAGATTCCTGGCGACTGTGTCCGGATCGATATACCGGTCTACTCCGTGCTCGAGGCGAGATAGGCTTCGAGCGCCTGCCGGGCATCCCGCGGCGTGAAGCCGGTGGCCTCGATCTTGTCGAGCGCGAGGGCGCTGTTGAGGGGGCGCGGCGCCGCCGCCTTGCCGGCGAAGTACTCGGCGGTGGTGATCCCGGTCACCCGTTCCGCGTCGTGCCCGGTCTGCGCGTACACCAGCTTCGCGATCTCTGCCCAGCTCATCACCGGCCCCTCATTGCTGAGGTTGTAGGTGCCGAATTCGGGGCGCTCGCGCAGCAGGTGGACGATGCCGGCGGCAATGTCGTCGGTGAAGCTGAGGCGCCCGAGCTGGTCGTCGACCACGGCGGGATCGATGCCACGCTCGGCCAGGGAGGCCATGGTACGCACGAAGTTGGCACCCTCGCCGATCACCCAGCTGGTGCGCACGATGTAGTGCCGGGGCAGGGTCTGGACGATCGCGTCTCCGGCCGCCTTGGTCTGGCCGTAGACGCCGAGGGGGGCGAAGTTGTCGCTTTCGGTGTAGAGCCGCTTGCTGCCGTCGAAGACGTAGTCGCTCGAGACGTGCACGAGGGTGAGGCCGTGGGCGGCGACGTGGCGCGCGAGTCGGGCGACGCCGGTGACATTCGCGTCCCAGCAGTCGATGCGACCAGCCTGGGTCTCCGCCTCATCGACCTTGGTGTAGGCGGCGGCGTTGATCACGGTGTCGTAGTCGGCCCAGCGCACCCGGTCGAGGCTCTCCTCGTTGTAGAGGTCGATGCGTGAGCGGTCGGCGAAATCGGCGCCCGGCAGCGCGCGCTGCAGCGCGCGGCCGAGCTGTCCGTTCGCGCCGAGCACCAGGGTGCGCTTCGGCTTCATCGGGGTGACATCCGGGAGCTCGGGGTGCGCGAGATCCTTGTCGCTGCGCTCGGCCTGTTCGAGCGGAATGGGCCACGGGATCGCGGCCGTGGGGTCGGCGAGGTTCAGGAAGGTGTATTCGCTCTGCGCCTCGGCGCTCCAGTGGTCATTGACGAGGTAGACGTAGGCGGTGTCGTCTTCGAGGGTCTGGTAGCTGTTGCCGACGCCGCGCGGTACGAAGATGGCGGTATCGGGGCCGAGCTCGGCGGTAAAGACGGTGCCGAAGGAGTCGCCCTCGCGCAGATCCACCCAGGCGCCGAAGATGCGGCCGGTGGCAACGGAGACGTATTTGTCCCAGGGCTCGGCGTGGATGCCCCGGGTGGCGCCGCGCTTGTCGTTGTAAGAGATGTTGTTCTGCACCGGGCCGAAGTCGGGGAGCCCGGCGGCGACCATCTTCTCCCGCTGCCAGTTCTCCTTGAACCAGCCGCGGTTGTCGCCGTGGACTGGGAGGTCGAGCAGCACCATCCCGGGGATGGTGGTCTCACGGATCGCCAGGGGTTTCGCGGCCATGATCACTGTCCCTGTTCGCGGTACTTGGCCTCGGTGGCGGCCTTCTGCGGCTGCCACCAGTCCTCATTGTCGCGGTACCAGTCGATGGTGGCGGCGAGGCCCTGCTCGAAGTCCTGGAAGGCGGGCCGCCAGCCGAGCTCATCGCGGAGCTTGGCGCTGTCGATGGCGTAGCGCAGGTCGTGGCCGGGGCGATCCACCACGTGGTCGTAAGCGTCGGCGGGCTGCCCCATGGTGGTGAGGATCAGCTCGAGCACGTTCTTGTTGTTGCGCTCGCCGTCGGCGCCGATGAGGTAGGTCTCGCCGATGCGGCCGGTCTCCACGATGCGCAGCACCGCCGAGGAGTGGTCGTCGGCGTGGATCCAGTCGCGCACGTTGAGACCCTCGCCGTAGAGCTTGGGGCGCTCGCCGACGAGGATGTTGGTGATCTGGCGGGGGATGAACTTCTCGACGTGCTGGCGCGGGCCGTAGTTGTTCGAGCAGTTCGAGATGGTGGCCTGCAGGCCGAAGGATCGCACCCAGGCGCGCACGAGCAGATCGCTTCCGGCCTTGGTGGAGGAGTACGGCGAGGAGGGGTTGTAGGGGGTCTGCTCGGTGAAGCGCTCGGGATCGTCGAGCTCCAGGTCGCCGTAGACCTCGTCGGTGGAGATGTGGTGGTAGCGCTTGCCGTGGCGACGCACGGCTTCGAGCAGAGTGTAGGTGCCGACGATGTTGGTGTCGAGGAAGGGGCGCGGATCGTGCAGCGAGTTGTCGTTATGGGACTCGGCGGCGTAGTGCACGACCACATCGGTGTCGGCGATGAGCGAATCGACGAGCGGGGCGTCGCAGATGTCGCCGCGTACCACGGTGACGCGGTTCTCGGGCAGGCCCGCGAGGGAGGCCTCGTTGCCGGCGTAGGTGAACTTGTCGAGCACGGTAACGATGTCGTCGGTGTGGGCGACGAGGTAGTGCACGAAGTTCGATCCGATGAAACCGGCGCCGCCGGTCACGAGAATCTTGCGGGCCACTGCGGTCCTCCTGCGTGGTGTTTCGGTTGTGCAGCGCGGAGGGCACTGCGGCATCGAGTCTACCCGCGTGCTGCTTCAGTCGAGCCGAGTGCGCAGAAGGGTAGGCTGCGGGCCTTCCAGGCGCGCCACGGATACCTTGAGGTCCACGACATCAGCGGTGAGGGTTCGAACGTCCTCGCGAACGAGGGAGATGTCCTCTTTGATCTCTGCGATGCGGCGGTCCACGTCTTCAAAGCGGCGGTCTACCCCGTCGAACCGGGAATCCATGCGCACATAGATCCGGGTTTCGAAGCGGTTGAAGAGCACGAACATTCCGCCGAAGATGGTGGCAACGGCGCCGACCATCGCAAGGATGACTCCGATGACATCAGGGGACATGTACATACCTCGATTCTGAGTGCTGCACGGCCCTTCTGCAAGACATCTTATGCGGCCTTTGGTAAGTATTCGCCGTGGCGTGGAACCAGCGAATGTGGATAGTTCGCCGCCGCCGCAGTCAGGGTGACACTGTGCGCGGCGAATGCTTCGGAAGCGCTTCGAGCTATTGATGCAGCGCAGTTCGGGCGGTTGTCATGCGGCGCTGCGGAATCGTTTCGACGGTGGGACGGCGTGCTGCCAGGCATAGCTGAGCGGGAGTCGCGGGTGCAATTCGATGGGCGTTGTTCGGCGATCGGCGGGCTCGGCGAGATCGGCAGGGCCGGGTGGCTGAGGCCGTGCCTCGGAGGGCGGAGTTCTCCCCTCGGGCCGCGAGTTGCGCTTTTCGGGTGGTGGATGCAGGAGGAACGGGCCGAGTTCGGCGCGGGTGATCTTCCATCCGCCATGATGGAGTTGCATGTGGTGGAATCGGCAGAGCAGGATTCCCCGGTCGATGTCGGTGCGCCCGTGCTCGGCGGCCCACTCGTCGATGTGATGGGCTTCGCAGTAGCTGGCCGGTCGATCGCAGCCGTTCCAGCGGCATCCGCCGTCTCGATTGGCGAGTGCGATTCGCTGTTTCGCGGTGTAGAGGCGTTGCTCCCGCCCGATGTCGAGGGGGTTTCCCCCGGTATCGGCGATGATGGGCACGATGCCGCTGTTGCACTGCTGCCGTGCGGCTGCTGCTGCGGGGAGCGGGCTGCCGTCGTCTTCGAAGCGGGTGACGGCTCGCTGGGGCAGGGTGCGCTGCCCGGCGGCCTGCGCTGCGAGGAAGTCGTCGCGGTTCACGATCTGGACGATCCTCACCCCCGCCTGCCTCGTGCCGAACACGGCTTCAGCGTCTGCGAGCGTGCCGGCCTTCAGCACGTCGATGAGGAGGTCGTGGGCGAGCTGCTCGTTCGTGCGCGGATCGTTCACGAGGCCTTCGGCTGCGGCCCGCTCGGCGGGGTCGACGAATCGAGGGCCGCCGCGGCGGGGCCTGAGAGCCGTGTCGATCACGCTGCGCAGCCAGGCGGCCGATTCGTCGTCGAAGACGAAGGAGCCGTGCGAGAGGCCTTCTGGGTCGGTCCAGATGCGGAACGAGCGCGCCTCGTATCGCGTGAGGTAGCGCGCTTCGGCGCCTTCGGGATCGAGAAGGTCGCGGATCGCCCGGGCGTGCTTCGCGAGGTCTTCGACGGTGACCTGCTCGGCTACGGCGATGAGTCTCTCGGCCGCGAGGGACCAGGCTTCCACTACGGACGAGTTCGGTGGGCTCGCAGGCAGGACGGGAGGCTCGCCCAGACCGCGTCGAATGGCATCGTGTTGAGCGGAGGAGACGGTGCCGCTCATGATGGCGGTGCGCAGCGGCGCGTGCCACGGCAGTGGGGGATCGCCGAACCGGGCGGCTGGCTGCTCGGCCGCGTCGGCCGAAGCGTGCGCCGCCGCACCGTCGCCCGCGTCGAACGCAGAGTGAGGCGATCCCTCATCGAAGAGTGATTCGCCGACCCGCAACTGACGGACGGCCTCGCCGCGAGTGCCACCGGTGACATGCTGCAGCAGGGCCACTGCGGAACGATGTCCGAGGCTTTGCGCGAGACCGGAATGCCCGGCCGAACGTGACGATCGCGCTCCGATAACCCCGGCTGCGACGAGGTGAACCCGCTCGGCGGCCTGCCGGAGCGCGCTAGCGACCGTCGCGAGTTCGACGACGGCGTCATCGTCGAGCTCGGCCACGAGCGCCGGGAGCGATTCAGTACCGGCGACCTCATCGGCGAGGTCGCGCAGGGCGGCCAGCCGGGTGGTGAGATCGGTCGAAGCGGGCATGTCTTCAGTATGAAGTGGACCACCGACATTCACGGTTCTGGGCTGGGGATCCGGCCGCCGCTGCATGCGCAGGTGAGGAAGTCACCCAGCCGTGGCCCCTTCTCGTGCCGCACGCACCTTGACCCACCCGCGCATTCGTAGACCCGCGGTGATCGCCCACCTGAGCGGAGCGTTCCAGAACCCGGCGTACCGCTTGCTCATGAAGCGGATGGCGCTGTTCGTCATCGCCTGCTCGACGGCAACCGCATGCTTCTTCGTCGAGTGCGCACCGGAGTGCTCGACCGAGATGGCAGGTTCGTAGATGTTGGCGAAGCCCGCGCGGCCGATGCGCCAGCCGAGGTCGATGTCTTCGAAGTGCATGAAGTAGGCCTCATCCCAGCCGCCGAGACGGTCGTAGACCTCTCGCTTCACCATCACTGCTGCACCGGAGAGGGACCCTGCCGGGCGACGCGCGTCGTAATTCGCAGCGTTCTTGTAGGCGCGCGACCAGGGGTTGCTCGGCCAGATCTTGCCGAAGAGCGCGTGTCCGACTCCGGTGCCGATCGAGGGGATATTGCGGGCCGAAGGATAGAGGCTGCCGTCTTCGTTCAGCAGTCGCGGTCCGATGCTGCCGGCTGCTGAATCGCCCATCAACGAGGCGGCGAGGGCGCCGATGGCGGGTTCCACGAAGCGAACATCGGGGTTGCAGAAGAAGAAGGCGTCGAAAGCGGGGATGGATCCATCGGCTTCCTCTTGGAGCTGCTGCACCCCCGCGTTCATCCCGGCGCCGTAGCCCGGGTTCTGAGGGAGCGGGAGATAGCTCGCGCCGAAGCGCTCCGCGAGCTCGCTGACGTTCTCGTGATCGGGCTTGTTATCGATGACAGCGACCGGTACTTCTTTACCGTGATGTTCGCGCAGGCTACTGAGGAAGGTTTCGAGAGCTTCCCCTGAGCCGTAGCTCACGGTGACGACACCGACTCGGCGCAGGGCGTGAGGGTCGGTGTCTCGGGGATCGGGCATGCCCCAATGGTAATGGGAGGCGAGCAGCGCAGAACTCTCAGGTGCTGGGTGACGCAAACTGCCACCTAAAGTGATCCGAACCTTCCTGAGAGGACTCGGTGGCCGGCAGGTTAACATTGGATTTTATCTTCATGACGGGGGACTTCGGTAGATGGCATTGGGAGGGCGCAGGCTCTGATGGAGATGGATGCCTTAGTCGAGGATCTCGGCCCCTCAAAGGGATCGTTGCTGCATAGCTTCATGGCAGGAACGATGCTCACGCTGTACCATCTTCTGATCTGGTTGTTGGTACTGCTCGGCGCGGTCCTCATCGGTGCCGCCATATGGGTGCGTCAGACCTTCGGCACCGTAATCGTTGATCAGATCCTGCTGAATCTGCCAGGTGCGGCCGGTGCCGAAGGGACGGGCATCGGTCAGGAATACGTTGAAAGCTTCATTTGGTTGGCGATATTCATACCACTGGTTGCGGTCCTCGCACTCGGCGCGATCATCCTCATCATCTGGGGGCTCGTGCTCCTTGCGCGCAGGCGTCGGATCCTGATCTCAGGGAGTGGAGCCATTCTCGATGAAGAGAAGCGACCTCGGAAGCCTCGCACTGCGATCCGACGCTCGGTGCAGGCCGTTGCCGCAATTGCAGTATTCGCGGTAGGGGTCGTGTCCTTTTCGGAGACGGTCAGCCTTTGGCAGTACATCCGCTCGATTACCGCGAGTGTCTCTATGGCTGACTACTACGTGACACCCGGGGGAAGGGACGACTACCTGCCTGTGGACACCCAGGAGGAGCGGGATCCCGATCTTCGTAACCTCGTGATGATATATCTGGAATCCACTGAAGACGCCTTCGCAGACGAAGAGGTCTTCGGCGCGAATCTGCTGGAACCTTTGACCGAGGCAACCTCGGGATGGGACACGGTTCCGTCGCTTCTGACGTATTGGGGAGGCGGCTGGACGATGGCCGGTCTGGTGGGAACCCAGTGCGGAGTGCCGCTCCGAGGCGCCGAGTTCAGCAAGACCGATATTAACTCGAACGAGATCGGTGCGGGAAATGCCGATTATCTCGCGGGGGCGGTGTGCTTGGGCGATGTGCTCGCCGGAATCGGCTACAGGAACGTGTTCATGGGCGGAGCCGACCTCGAGTTCGCCGCGAAGGGGAACTTCTTCGCGAGTCATGGTTACGAGGACATCCG
Source organism: Leucobacter sp. (assembly GCA_048516985.1). Lineage (GTDB taxonomy): Bacteria > Actinomycetota > Actinomycetes > Actinomycetales > Microbacteriaceae > Leucobacter. The sequence goes on from CP183188.1 coordinate 904,080, forward strand.
CGGCTACTCGGACTGGGAGATGCTCCGACAGTCGCGCGAACTGGCAGACGAGGATTTCGGTCCATGGGGTCTTTCTGACCGCGCCCTGATGGAACAGGCGAAGCAGGAGGTGACGCGTCTTCATGAATCTGGCGAGCCCTTCAACCTCACATTGCTCACACTCGACACTCATGAGCCGGTTCATCTGTATGAGCACTGCCCGGAGAGCCTCGGCCCGGGTCTGGAATCGGTGATCCGCTGCTCCGCCGGCAATGTCGCGGATTTCATCGAGTATCTGCAGAGCATGGGGTATCTCGATGACACCGTGGTGATTCTCGTGGGCGATCATCCGAAGATGCTGGGTGAAGGTGGTGCGCTCTGGGAGGAGATGAAAGACATCGAAGACACCGATCGCACCATCTTCAATCGAATCTGGTCTCCTGACGGAGTCGAAGTGGCGCGGCCGAACAGCGACCAGTTGAGCTTGTACGCGACCATGCTCGAACTGCTCGGTCTGGGCCGTGAAGACGGCCGCGCCGGCGTCGGAGTCTCCCTCCTGCGGGAGGGGTCATCCGACGATGCGATCCTTGCACTCAGCGCATTCGAGTACGAGGAGCTTCTACGTTCCCGTTCCTCAGATCTCTATCGTCAGCTGTGGGGAATCGAGGACGTTATCGACGCTCAATCCCAGGGCGCCGGCTGACCGAGTCGCTTCAATGACTCGAATGGCGGGACCTCTGCTGACTCGCCGACCAGAGCGTGCGGGATCGCGCTCACCGGCTGTTGGGACAGGGGTCAGTAGAATGACTCTCTGAACGCGAAAGGACGTGCGTGCATGAAGGGCATTATCTTGGCCGGAGGCTCTGGCACCCGGCTGTGGCCCATTACCAAGGGCATCTCGAAGCAGCTTGTGCCTGTCTATGACAAGCCCATGGTGTACTACCCCCTGTCGACTCTCATGATGGCTGGAATACGCGAGGTGCTCGTCATCACGACACCGGAGTCGAACAGTCAGTTCCGGGCGCTTCTCGGCGACGGATCACACCTGGGCATGCATATCGAATATGTGGAACAAGAGTCCCCGGACGGACTCGCCCAGGCCTTCATCCTCGGAGAAGAGTTCATCGGGGATGAAAGCGTCGCACTCGTGCTCGGGGACAACATCTTCCATGGGGTTGGACTGGGTACCAATTTGCAGAAGCACACTGAGGTCAATGGTGCTGTTGTGTTCGCCTATCATGTGTCGAACCCAAGGGCATACGGCGTTGTTGAGTTCGATGACGAGATGCGGGCGATCTCGATTGAGGAAAAGCCAACCCACCCGAAGAGCAACTACGCAGTCCCAGGCCTTTACTTCTACGACAATGAGGTAGTGCGCATCGCCAAATCGATCACTCCGAGTGCTCGGGGAGAGCTTGAGATCTCGAGTGTGAATGAGGCGTATCTGCGGGCAGGCAAGCTAAGCGTGCAGGTGCTCGACCGCGGTACCGCTTGGCTCGACACCGGAACCTTCGAATCCATGATGCAGGCATCAGAGTATGTGCGCGTCATCGAAGATCGTCAGGGTTTCAAGATCGGTTGCATCGAAGAGGTCTCCTGGCGGAACGGGTGGATCGACGACGGACAACTCGCTGAACTCGCCGCGCCGCTCGTGAAGAGCGGGTACGGGAAGTATCTTTCGGCGTTGCAGCGGTGAGCGCCTCCCCACAACGACCACTGCCCCGAGTGGAGGAGATCACTCATGAGCATCGCTGAGGAAAGGTTCCGTCGTCTAGCGGACGAGCCGTTGCAAGCGGTTGCAAGCTCGACTTCGGGTGCCCGTCTGGGAAGCGCTATCGGTGCGCTGGTGAAGAGCCGTGCGATGCTCGGCCATCTTGTGCGGCGCGATCTGAAGTCTCGCTACAAAGACAGCGTGCTGGGAGTGTTCTGGTCTCTGGCGAGGCCCCTGACTCAGCTGCTCATCTACTATCTGGTCCTGGGGAAGTTCCTCGGCGCTGAACGCGGGATACCTGATTTCGCGATCTACATCTTCACCGGCTTGACCGCGTACGGATTGTTCGCCGAAATCGTCTCATCCGGTTCCTCCTCGGTGGTCGACAACGGCGGCTTGGTGAAGAAGGTCTACTTCCCGCGGGAGATTCTGCCGTTGGCCTCGGTGGGTTCTGCCCTGGTGAACTTCGCGATCCAGTTGGTGATTCTGGTTCTCGCGATGCTCGTACTGCAGAGTTTCCCGAACGTAGGGTATCTCCACTATCTCGTTCCGGCGATGCTCCTTCTGTTGATGCTCGCGACAGCGTTGGCACTGATCCTTTCTGCGATGAATGTGTATCTGCGGGATGTGAAATACCTGGTCGAGGTCGGCACGATGATCCTGATGTGGGCTTCACCGATCGTCTACAGCTGGGATATGGTCCGGGGGATTCTCGGTGAGGGAATGCTGCTCGACCTCTACACCGCCAACCCGCTGACGGTGTCGGTGCTCGGGTTTCAGCGTGCGCTTTGGGGCGCCGGCAGCGACCCGTCCCTTTATCCGGAGAACCTTTGGAGCCTGCTCTGGATCGAATGCGCCGTCTTTGCCGTGCTGTTGGCATTCTCCTACTGGGGCTTCAGGCGTATGCAAGGAAATTTCGCTCAGGCGCTGTAAGGCTGTGAGCTTAGAAACGTCATCAGGAACGGAAATTGAAGTGAGTGAAGAAGCCGAACGCCCCACTGTGGTGTCAGTGAAGGAAGTCTCGAAACTCTTCAAACTCCGCCAGGACAACTCCTTCAAAGAACGACTCGTCACGTTCGGGCGTCGGGGACGAGAGCATCGGGATGAGTTCTGGGCTCTGAAAGATGTGGACCTCGACATCGAGGCCGGTCATACGGTGGGCTTGATCGGCCATAACGGCTCGGGGAAGAGCACGCTGCTGAAGCTGATCGGCGGTATTCTCAGCCCGACCTCCGGCACCGTCGCTACCAGAGGACAGATGGCTGCTCTCCTCGAACTCGGAGCAGGCTTCCATCCCGACCTCACGGGCCGTGAGAATGTCTACCTCAACGCCTCGATGCTCGGGCTGAGCGAAGCTCAAATTGCGGAGAGATTCGATCGGATCGTTGAGTTCTCCGAGATCGGGCAGTTCATCGATACTCAGGTGAAATTCTATTCATCCGGAATGTATGTCCGGCTGGCCTTTGCCGTCGCGATCCACACCGAGCCGGATGTCCTCCTGGTTGATGAGGTGCTCGCAGTGGGCGACGAGGCTTTTCAGAAGAAGTGCCTCGAGCGTATTCGCCAGTTCCAGGAGGAGGGACGAACGATCATTCTCGTGACCCACACTCTCTCCACGGTAGAGGAGCTGTGCGACCACGCGGTGCTCCTCGATCACGGCAGAGTGCTCTACGCGGGCTCGCCTGCGGTTGCGGTGAGTGAATTCCGCAGAGTTCTTGAGGAACACAGACTGCAGGTCTCCGGTGGGCTCGCTTCTGCGCGCGGTATCGGCAGAATCGTCGGTGCGATGGCGAAGCCGTACCTTGGCGAAGTCGGACAGCCGCTTCGGCCAGGTCAGAGCCTTGAGATCACCGTTGACCTCAGGGCTGAGGATTCCCTTCCGGAGTGGACCTTGGAGATGCACATCACTTCCAATGCGACAGGGCAGAAAGTGTACTCCACGGACACGGAGCGAATGGGGCACTCCGGCCAGCCGATCACTGGCCTCAGGCGCCTCTCGCTCGTCGTGGACGACGCGCATGTCGGCCCTGGCGCTTACTCAGTAGGTTTCACGCTCAAGGATGGACACGGTTCTGGCGTCCACGAATTCAACGATGCCGCGTCATTCGCGACAGAAGCAGATGATCGCTATCTCGGCCCTATGTACGGGATCCCGAGATTGCTCGACCATGGACAGGTCGATCAGGGCTGAGCACTCGAGGTTCCCCGACTATTCAGCTCGTAGTGCCCCGGCAACCGTGGTGATGACGCGCCGGACCTCCTCCGCGGACATACCGGGGAGGATGGGCAAGGATACGAGGCGAGGAACTATCCTCTCGGTTACACGGAGACTGAGAGTCGGAAGGAAACCTGCGAACCAGGGCTGCAGGTGGAGTGCTGGGCTATAGTAGCTCCGCCCGTCAATCGAGGCCTCGACGAGGGCGTCCAGGAGAGCAGGAGCCAGGGGCATATCGAGTACGGCTGAAGCAAAGCACAGTGACGATTCGCGAGAGCCAGGCGGAAAGCGAAGTGGGAGAGCGGCAAACGCCGCCACGTACTGGTCGAAAATTGCGCGGCGCGACTCGAGGTCCGTTTCAAAGGTTTTCAGCTGACGGAGGCCTATTGCAGCGTTCAACTCCTGAAGTTTGCCGTTGAGACCTACGCCTGCAGCGCCCTCGGAAGAGGAAAAGCCGAAGTTGGTGAACTGTCTTGCGCTCGTGGCAACAGCCGGATCCTTACAGACAACCGCGCCTCCCTCTCCGATGGCAAATGGTTTGGTGGCATGGAAGGAGAAAACCTCACAATCTCCACGTGCCCCCAGGAGGGCGCCGTCGGGGTATCGAGAACCGAATCCTGCGGCGGAATCGACGATCAACGGTACGCCGAGGTCCGCCGCTTCTGACTCCCACGCGTCGATATCGGGCGCACCGATTCCGAAGGTGTTGGTGAAGAGGATGGCACGTAGTCCTGGATTCGTCGCGCTGAGCTCTCTCAGCGACGTCAAAGACGGCTGAAGCGTTTCTTCGTCGATATCTATCCACGCTGGCCGGTAGCCGTGCCAGATGATCGCCTGGGCTCCAGCCGCGAAGGTAAAGGACGCGATCGCGATTGACTCGGAGCCGTTGCCGCGGGGGAGGAGCGCAGCGAGTGCCGCCATCAGACCGGTAGTGGCGTTGTTCACGGTGACGACGGTTTCAGCAGCGGTTCCCAGGTAATCCGCGATCCCTTCACGGAACCGTTGCTCGAAGGGGCCGAAGTTCGAGTACCAATTGGCTTCGACGATATCCGTAAAGTCGTCCATGAGCACCCCTACCGGAGGGAGCGACGGGCGGATGAAAGGTATACGGGGAGGCATGTGCTCGATCCTACCGATGCTCCGCGCTACCCTGAGCTGTAGTGCAGCTGGCGGGTCGACGTTGCCTGCGAAGTGATGAAGCACGGTGGAGGGCGGGCGTAGTGCGAGGAGAGGGCGTGCAAGAGATCGGTGTGCTCGGCGCTGGCGGGCAGGCGTTGGAGTTCCGCGGGTACAGTTCTGCCGCGATCCGCTTTCATGCGGTCGAGCATGCCTTCCTCCAAGAAGGAGCCGCGCATGCGCCGCTTGTCGATATCGAGAACCCTCCGCCTGAGCTGCGAGAGATGCCAGTAATTGCAGCGGTCGGAGCGCCGGGGGCGAGGCATAGATTGGTGAGGCTCTGGCCCGGCAGGAATTTTGCGAGTGCAACCGCCTCGGGCGCGACCCTTGCGGAGGATGTGCAGTTGGGTCGCGGGAGTGTGATCGCTCCTGGCGGACGAGTGATGTCGGGCACACATGTCGGCGAGCACGTATTGATCAATAGCAATGCGGTCGTTAGCCATGAAGTCTGGATCGGTGACTTCTGCACGATTTCTCCCGGGGCGACCCTGGGCGGAAGATCCCGGTTGGCCGACGGCGTGTTCATCGGCATCGGCGCGACGGTCGTCGACGGAGTGAACCTCGGTACCGGCGCAGTCGTCGGCGCGGGTGCTGTCGTCCTCTCCGACGTGATGCCCTATGAGGTCGTAGTCGGGGTGCCGGCTCGTCGATTGCGCATGGAAGAGGACTGGCTGCGGGCTATTTGAGCGTGGCGTCCGGTGCCTTGGGGGTTTTGGCGTTGAACGGGACCATGTAGACCGTTGTCACGACATCCTCGGTCGCGGCCATTGTCACGCCGGCCTCGCGCATGCGTCGGATCAGATTCCAGTCTCCGGGCTCGTCCACCCTCCAGCTCTCGGTGTCGTACTCGATGAAACGAAGTCCGGCATGGTAGATCACGGCCTGCATGCTGATCTGGCTGATAACGGGGGGATCACTGAAAATGCGAACACTGTCGCCATCCGCGAGTCGATGCTGTTCGATGGCGCCGTAGGCGAACTCCGCGCGCTTCGAGCGGGCGAGCCGCAAGAGATTCTCGACATGATCCGGACAGAACTCGTCGTCGTCATCGAGCGGGGCGATCCATCTGCCGCGTGCGAGCTCTGCTCCGCGGTTCATGCCCGGAGAACCGGCTACCATCCAACGCAGGTGCGGATCCTCGGGATAATGCGACCGTGCGGGGAACTCCTCGTAGCGGATTCTCGGATCCCTCAAGGCCTGAACGGCTTCGCGGGTCTGCTCGTTCGGTCCGTCATTCACGATGATGAGTTCGATATTGCTGTAGGTCTGTGTGAGCACGGAAGGGATCGCTCGCTCGATGAGTGAGGTCGTGTCTCGATAGCTCGCGATGCGCACGGAGACGAGCGGGCTTTCCTCATCCCACGCGAGAGCGTAGTCGGGCTCGGCCCTCAGCGCAGCGAGCCGTGAACGGGTCTCGGTCGGCTGGCCGCGTCGTATCTTCTCCGATTCGATATCAGCCCGCGCCCGCCGCACGAGGAATCGGATGAGCTCGTCCTCCTCGCGCCACCGGACCCGAACCTCATCGAGCATCTCGGAAACTTGACGCTCGAGCGAGGAAGTCGAGCGTTCCTCGGCTTCGCGAAGACCGGCCTCTACCTGTCGGAGTTCGATCGTCGACGCCAGACCCATCCTGCGTCCGAGCGACCGGAACAGGTCTCTGCGTGCGGGGGGCTGTTCGGTCATCGTCGGCTCTCCATCTGTCACGCGGCTAAGAGGTCACGATTTCGCACCGCAAGAGCCGGTCATTCCCGTTGCCGACATTCTTGGCCCAGATGCAGACCTCGTGGAGCCCGGGAGTCGCTGGGAGCCAGGCGCCGAAACCATGATCGAGCCCGACTCCTGGGAGCAACTGCGGCATGGCGGAATACGGCGCATCCGCGCGGATCACATGCCACTGGGTCCCGTCCACCCGAATATGCAGGTCGATAGGGTCAGCCGTGTCAGGGTCTGCGGCCCAACCCCACATCCGGATCGCCCCGGGGATGCCCCAGATCTCTTTGACCTCTCCGACGGGATCACCGTTCGGGACGAAGACGTCCTGGCAGAGCAGCGTGGTGTTGGCTCCTGAGCCTTGGTTGATGGCGTACACGCACACCCGGTTGTTGCCGGGGTCGGCGGGAATCGCTGCGCCGAAGCCGTGATTATTGCCGTGGCTGGGGTATGCGGCTCCGACCGCGAGGTTCTGCGCATCGGCCCTGACGACGGCCCAGCGGCCGTTGATGGACACGTGGAGGTCGATGGGATCGGCGGTGTCGGGGTCGAGGGCCCAGCCCCACATCCGGATGTTGCCGGGTGTGGTCCAGAGTTCTTTGACCTCTCCGACCGGGTTGCCGCTGGGGACGACGACATCCCGACAGGTGAGGAGTCGGTCAACGCCGTTCCCGAGGTTCTTCGCCCACACGCAGACCTGTTGCGGGCCGGGCGGTGCGGCAATCCACAGACCGAAGCCGTGATTGGGCCCCGATCCTGGATACAGCGTCTCGGCGGAAGAGTTCGGCTGGTCTGCCGCGGTCGCTGCCCAGGACGTGCCGAATCGCACATGGATCTGGACTGCTGCGCTCGGGTCATCGAGATCGAGCGCCCAACCCCACATCCGGATCGCCCCGGGGATGCCCCAGATCTCTTTGACCTCTCCGACGGGATCACCGTTCGGGACGAAGACGTCCTGGCAGAGCAGCGTGGTGTTGGCTCCTGAGCCTTGGTTGATGGCGTACACGCACACCCGGTTGTTGCCGGGGTCGGCGGGAATCGCTGCGCCGAAGCCGTGATTATTGCCGTGGCTGGGGTATGCGGCTCCGACCGCGAGGTTCTGCGCATCGGCCCTGACGACGGCCCAGCGGCCGTTGATGGACACGTGGAGGTCGATGGGATCGGCGGTGTCGGGGTCGAGGGCCCAGCCCCACATCCGGATGTTGCCGGGTGTGGTCCAGAGTTCTTTGACCTCTCCGACCGGGTTGCCGCTGGGGACGACGACATCCCGACAGGTGAGGAGTCGGTCAACGCCGTTCCCGAGGTTCTTCGCCCACACGCAGACCTGTTGCGGGCCGGGCGGTGCGGCAATCCACAGACCGAAGCCGTGATTGGGCCCCGATCCTGGATACAGCGTCTCGGCGGAAGAGTTCGGCTGGTCTGCCGCGGTCGCTGCCCAGGACGTGCCGAATCGCACATGGATCTGGACTGCTGCGCTCGGGTCATCGAGATCGAGCGCCCAACCCCAGAGACGGATCCCGTTGGAGACGGTCCAGAGATCCTTGACTTCCCCGGTCGGCGTCCCCGCAGGATACTGGGTGCTGCCGAACCAGCTGCCGTAGAGGAGATAGAAATTACGGTTGCCGTAGCTCGAACAGGAATCTCCGACCCCCCAACCGGCGTTCAACGCCGCCTGGTTCGGGCGGTACGGAGTGTAAATGTACAGGGCGGCTGTAGCAGAATTCTCGATGTAGACCTGCGAGGTGCCGCACGTAGGATCGGGGTTCCACTGGATGGTGTTCCACTGCCCGGCGCGATATTGATACGACGTGGGGTTCAGGAGGTAGTACTTGAGCAACCAGGCGCCTCTCAGGACCTGTTTCTGGAAACCGTAGTACTGAGGATCGCAGTTCGCCGACCAGTTGGGCCCGGAATCCGGGCAATTCGCCCCCATCGCCACATCGAGTTGGCGCACGGTCGGCCAGGTGTCCGTGACGAGGGACTGCTCCTTCTCCAGCATGACCAGCAGCACCTTCGGGCTGATACCGCAGGCTTGGGCTACTTTTGCGATGATTTGGGCGGCTGACTCGTTCGCTGTCCCGCTGTAGGCTCCGCAGTATCGGTCAGCCGCCTGGGAAGCGGTCGTCATTTTGAAGTTCTTGAGGCAAGCCGACGCGATCGAAGAGTTGTTGGCGGGCCAAGGCATACCGGCGGTCCGACCGGGATCGCCGATGGTGCACCGGGGTACTCGTTGATCGAGGAACACCTGGATCTCGGTGGCGGACAGCGCGTAGCCATCGTAGAAGAGGTCGTCGCTGATGATGTTGCCCGGATTGAAGTTCTGCGCGGGCACCGCGTTAGCCGCCGATGTGCCGAGAAGTGAGCCCGTGACTCCGATGACGACAACGAGCACCGCCGCGAGCCGAGTCCGCCACCGAGGCACCCGTGGCTGTCGCCTATCCTGCATTCGCGCACTCCCCTTGACGATCCATCTCGCGCCCAATCTTTAAAGGATAACTTGAAGGTCGTGTTCCAGCGGATTACCAGCCTTCTCGCGTGTCAAATGTACGATTGAAAGGAATGGTGCGCGCAGCAGAGCGCGGATGGAACACCTTGTGGAGTCCCTTGACTCCCAAGGACTGCTGTTGGTTTTGCGGGCCATGAGGGAGAGTTCGTGATGAGGTCAGTCGACATTCAATCGGTGGTCTATATGAATGGGCCATCCGATCTCATCCGTGCGGCCGAAGCGGTGGGGAATGCCGCGCGTCTCGCGCGTGCGGCGGGGCTTCTGGGCGCCTGGTCGTTGAGACTTGGTGACGGCAGCCCGGAGCCCGCTTTGTCCGAGCAGTCGCAGAAGCAGATCAGTGAGCTCATCACCGCCCAGGGAGGCGAGTTCTCCTACGAAATCTTCGGGGAGAATCTGGGATCGGCGGCCGGCCACAATCGGCTCGCGGCGTCCGGACACGGTGAGCAAATGGTGATCCTGAACCCTGATGCGCTTATGGAGCCTTCGTCGCTCACCGAGATGCTCCGGACGACGGCGGAGGACATCGGATTCATTGAGGCCCGACAGATCCCGATCGAGCACCCCAAGGATTACGATCCCGAGACCGGGGACACGGACTGGGGATCTACCGCCTGCGCCATGATCCCGAGAGAGCTCTTCGACGAGTTGCGGGGCTTCGACGCAGAGACCTTCTTCCTCTACTGTGACGACGTCGATTTCTCCTGGCGGGTGCGATTGGCTGGAAAGCGGGTGCTGTATCAGCCGGCGGCCCGTCTGTTCCACGACAAGCGGCTCACTCCCAGCGCCGACTGGCCCTCGTCGAATGCGGAGCGCTACTACTCGGCGGAGGCGGCGCTCCTGCTTGCATACAAGTATTCGAGAGATGATGTCCTCAAGGAGAACCTGAGGGCATTCGAAGCATCGCGGGATCCGAATCTGAAGAAGGCTCTGGAAGAGTTCGAGGAGCGACGCGCCTCGGGCCGGCTGCCGGTGCGCATTGATGGAGGGCATCAGGTCGCGGCTTTCACCGCGGGCAACTACACCGTCCACCGGTACTGAGACAGCAAGGAGAAGGAAGTGTCGACACACGTCGAAGATTCCGCAGTCGGGGCGTGGTTGCGCTCGATCGTGCACGGCGACGCCGACCCGCGGCTTCAGGAGTCTGCGGGGCAGATGCTTTCGGTGCTTGAAGACTCTGTTCCTGCGACATCTGACGGGCCATTCCTCACTGTGGTCATGCGCACCCAGGGACGCAAACCGGAAGCCTTCCGCGACGCGCTCCTGACACTGCTTGGTCAAAGCGACCAGGACTTCGAACTCCTCGTGGTGGGGCATGATGTGGACGACGCAGTTTCCGAGCGCATCCTCGCGGTATTGGACGAGCAGCCTTCGAGCTTTCGGTCACGGATTCGCTACATTCCTGTTCGAGGCGGTGGGCGTTCGCGTCCGCTGAACGCAGCGATCGAGGTCGGAGCCGGCCGGTACTTCGCGTTCTTCGACGACGATGACATGGTTTTCGGGCACTGGGTCGAGACTTTTCGTGAGGCGGCGGAAGGGCGGCACGGACGACTGATCCGAGCGGTCGCCTCGACGCAGCGCATGGAGCAGGAGACGTGGTCCAGCGAGGTGCAGGGATTCCGTACCCTCACCTGGCCGCGGGCGGAGTATGCCGCCTCTTTTGAATACGAACAGCATCTTGAGCGCAACCACACCCCATTCATGTCGATAGCCTTTCCCTGCCAGCTCTTCACGCTCTGGGGTGAGCGCTTCGACGAGGAACTCGACGTCTGTGAAGACTGGGACATGATTCTCAGGGGGGCCTTTCTCCTTGGTGTGGAATCGGTTGACGAACTCACCTCTATCTACCGCTTGTGGACAGGCGTGACCTCCAGCTACACCGAGCACGACCGAGCGTCCTGGAGGATGTCGGAGTCCCGCGTTCGTGCGAAGCTCAACGGCCGTTCCGTGATTCTTCCCTCTGGGGGGCCTGCTTCGATCATCGAGTCGATGCGTCAGGTGGAGGTGCGTGTCTCGAACAACACCCAGTTGAACCAGATCCTAGGCAGCACTTCGTGGCGAGTGACGGCTCCGCTGCGCTGGGTGAGTACCGTCCTGCGAGCGCTCGCGCGTCGGGTCCGCGGTCGCGGCTAGTACTCCTGCGATGCCTTACCGGGTGGCACCTTGGCGAGAACACGGTCGGCCGTGCGCCCGGTCGCCTGTCGAGCTCGGCGCAGAGCCGGTCGCTCGACAAGAAACCAGCTGCCGGCTGCCAATATCCCTGCCCCAATAAAGGCGATTACCGAGAAGGTGATCGGGTCGAGGAAAGTCAAGCCGAACAGTGCCAGGAGCTGCTGCACCGGGAACGCGTACACATACAGGCCGTATGAGATGTCGTTCCGTGCGACCCACTGAGGTTGACGGATAGCTGTTGACAACCAGAGCAGGCCATAGGCCAGCAGCGGTGCGAGAAGCTGCGCGGACCAGGAGGGACCAAACTCTATACCGAGGACTACAACGACGAGCGAGAGAGAGCCCGGTATCCAATTAAGGCCCAGGATCGGGAGAAGCACTCTGATCAGGGCGGAACCGAGGAAGTAGGGCAGGAGCATGGAAAGCAAGCGGAATGAGACATTCCCGTCGAAGAATGTGAGGACGAAGTCGATATTCACATACAGCACCACTGAGAGGGCGAATGTTGTCGCAACCGGCCAGACGCGGCTCCGGGCCCTGGTCCAAATGAGCAGCACCCCGATGAAGAGATAGCAGAGGAACTCGTAGTAGAGCGTCCACAGCGAACCGTTCCAAGCATCGGGGTATGGCACATACCTTCAGAGTGTCACCGATCGCGTAGCTATGTACTTCGAGGAAGAGGCTCCCGAAGAGATAGCGGGAAGATCCGGCTGATGCGCAACAGCAGAAAGTCGGCGAAACCGGTACGTTGCCGACTCGCAGTGATGAGGTAACCGCTGACCGCGAAGAAACCCGCCACAGCCCAGACGCCGAGATGCTGATTCCCGAGTAGCGGCTGCGATTCTGGGGGAAGGCCGATGATGAAGTAGCTGTGCGCGAACAGCACCAGCGCGGCCAGGATGAGGCGAATGAGATTGAGGCTGTTCCGTCGGGGATCGAGGGGGACACCGAATCGCTGGGGCATATGAGAGATCCCTATGTTCGGTCGTTCAGGCAACCCGGACATCGGGCTGCGCGTTGATCCAGTCGACCAGACGGTGAATCCCGTCTCTGAGATCGTGCTGTGGCGTCCAGCCCAGCGCCTCCTGTGCGCGACTGATGTCCGCCCAGGCATGGCGGACATCACCGAGCCGATAGGCTCCTGACACGTGCGGGGCCGGGGCCCCGTACTCGGCACTGATGAGCTGGGCGGCGTCGGCAATAGTGTGCATCGTCCCGAGCCCGATATCCAGAGGGGAGCGGGGAGCGCTCGCCACCTTTGCGGCCGCTACCACCGCGCGCGCGACATCATCGATCAGGACAAAGTCTCTGCGCACTTCTCCGTCTTCGTACAGCGGAATAGACTTTCCTCCCATCGCCATACGGCAGAAGAGCGACATGATGCCGGTGTATGGATTGATCAGGGATTGTCCCGGCCCATAAACGTTCTGCAGACGTAGGATCACCGCCTGGACTTCATAGGAATCCGCCCAGGTGCGCAGTAGGTGCTCCTGCGCCAGCTTCGTCGCAGCGTACACGCTGACGGGATTCGGCTGCACCTCCTCCGCATTCATCGGAAGGGGCCCCATCTCAGGGAAGTCCCACTGCCCGGCTTCCAATTGCGCGACCGACCGCTGGCCGGGGTAGACGGTTCGTCCGGATCGGTCGGCCCAGGCTCCTTCGCCGTAAATTGCGCGACTGCTCGTGAGTACGATCCGCTCGGGGACACGATCATGGCGCCGCAGGGCGTCGAGCATCTGAGTCGTCCCCACGACGTTGACCATCGCATGCCGCGTCGACTCCGAGAGCGATTGCCCGGTCCCAGTCTCGGCGGCAAGGTGGATCACGGTATCCGGGGAGATATCATCCAGCACGCGATCCCAGTCGGCGGCGGAGGAGACATCGCCGACGACGAGTTCGACATGTTCCGCGAGGGCGTCAGGCCTGGTCCCGGAGGCATGGATCTGCGGGTGCAGATTGTCGAAAGCGACCACCTGCTGGGTGTCCCGGAGCAGGGGAGCTATCGCGGTGCCGATGAAGCCGGCGCCACCGGTGACGAGGACTCTGCCGAGCGATCGGGCCTCGAGGTGCGAGTGGGTCACAGTGTCTCCTTGCTCAGGGGAACCGCTCGTTCCCACCTCGCCATTATTCCAGGGTGTCAGCAGAACTTCGTGCGCTGCGAACTACGATAGACATCGTCCTCTGCGAATCGACGGGATCGGTTCGCAGGCCCAGTGATTTCCGGTGTCTGGCCGGCCAGGAGAGCGAGAGTGCATGGATCCGAAGGCGAGACTCGTATCGGTGGTACTCGTGAACTATCGGGGGGCCGATGACACGATCGCGGCGATCCGGCATCTCGGCGAACTCGACTGGCCCGTCGAGCAACTCGAGATCGTCGTGGTCGAGAATGCCTCCGGCGACGACAGCTCCGCGCGCATTCGCGAAGCCGCACCTCATGTCCGACTGATCGAGTCCAAGAAGAACCTCGGTTTCGCCGGGGGCTGCAACCTCGGTGCCAAGAAGAGCTCCGGCGACATTATCGCCTTCCTGAACAACGATGCGAAGCCCGATGGCGGCTGGGTGCGCGAGGCCGTGCGCCGTTTCGAAGAATCGCCCAGGATCGGTGCGGTCGCGAGCCGGGTGCTCGATTGGGATGGCGAGAACGTCGACTTCATCGGTTCCGGGCTGGCTTGGTTCGGCATGGGGTACAAGCCGCATGCGGGGCTGCCGATCCCGGATCAACCCGACCTCCCGCACGACGTGCTTTTCGGCACCGGCTCAGCCATGTTTGTGCGCCGCGACGTATACGAGGAGCTCGGCGGTTTCGATGAGCGCTATTTCATGTTCTTCGAGGATGTGGATCTGGGCTGGAGGCTGAACCTCAAGGGCTACCGCTACGTCTACGAGCCGGCCTCCCTCGCCTTCCACAAGCACCATGCCAGCATGGACAAGCTCGGGGCCTACAAGGAGACCTATCTGATCGAGCGCAATGCGCTCTACACGTTGTACAAGAACCTCGGAGACGAGGCCGTGGAGCAGCGGATCGCCGCCGCGCTGCTGCTCGCTGTGCGGCGGGGGATCACCCGCGGCGACCTCGACTCGGCCGCCTACGACATCCGTCGGGCGGCGGCCGACCAGGAGGCCACCGAATCGGTGTCGAAGGACACGCTGGCCACGCTCTACGCCATCGACCAGTTCACGCAAGAGCTGCCCTCCCTGGTGAAATCCCGCACCGAGATCCAAGCGACCCGCGTTGCGCCCGAGCATGTGATCCATCGTCTCTTCCTCGATACGAACGCACCGTCGTTCAGCGGCAAGCACTTCTTGGCTGGATATCGTCGGATCGTGGAGGCCTTCGACGTGCTCGGCGAACCGCAGCGCACCCGGGTGCTCATCATCACCGGCGATCCCATCGGACAGAAGATGGCCGGCCCCGCCATCAGAGCCTGGCATATGGCCGAGGCTCTCTCGTCGAGTAACGATGTACGGCTGATCACGCTGGAGGGTCATGAGGATCTCCCCGCGGAATTCATGGTCGATACGGTCAAGCCCGGTGACAACAAAGCCATGGCCGCCCAGGAGGACTGGGCGGATGTGATCATCTTCCAGGGGCTCGCCATGGCGCTTTTTCCCGCGATCCGCAAGACCCAGAAGATCCTCGTCGTCGACATCTACGACCCCATGCACCTCGAGCAACTGGAGCAGGGGCGCCCCCAGGGGGAAGAGGCCTGGACCCGGGCGACCGCGGATGCGACCGATGTGCTCAACGAGCAGTTGAAGCGAGGCGACTACTTCCTCTGCGCCTCGGAACGGCAGCGGCACTTCTACCTCGGCCAGCTTGCCGCCCTCGGGCGCATCAATCCCGCCAACTACGCCGACGATCCCGATCTGACCGGGCTCATCAGCGTGGTGCCCTTCGGGCTCGAGCACGAAGCCCCGGTGCACGAGCGCGCGGTGCTGAAGGGCGTGCACCCGGGCATCGCCGAGAACGACAAGCTGCTGTTGTGGAGCGGTGGGCTCTACAACTGGTTCGATCCGCTCACCCTCATCCGCGCGGTCGCGAAGGTCGCCGAGACCCGCCCCGAGGTGAAGCTCTACTTCCTCGGCACCAAGCATCCGCATCCGGGCGTGCCCGAGATGAAGATCGTCAGCGATTCCCGGGCGCTCGCCGCCGAACTCGGCGTGGCCGACACTCATGTCTTCTTCAACCGCTCATGGGTCGAGTACAAGGATCGCGGGAACTATCTCGCCGAGGCCGACCTCGGCGTGAGCACCCACCACTCCCATATCGAGACCACCTTCAGCTTCCGCACGCGCATCCTCGACTACCTCTGGGCCTCGCTGCCGATGGTGGTGACCGAGGGCGATCACTTCGCGCAGCTCGTCGATGAGCGCGGCCTCGGCCGAGCGGTGCCGGCAGGCGACACCGACGCGCTTGCCGCGGCGATCGAGGACCTCCTGTTCTCGAGGGGTGCGCTCGCCAGGGCGAAGAGGGCCATCGCGCAGCTACGGCCAGAGTACGAATGGGATGCGGTGCTCGCCCCGCTCGTCGAGTTCGTGGCCGATGCGCACTACGCCGGCGACCGGGTGCGACGCGGCGAGGTGCGCCGTGAGGCACCGAGCGGGCGTCAGCCGAAGCGTCGCCGGCCGGCGGGGCGAAACGGCTTCGTGGAGGATGCGCGGCGCGCGGCGTTGCTGCTGTTCAACGAGGGCCCCAGCGCAGTGGTGCGGAAAGTGAAGCAGCGACTCGGGCGCTAGCGGGATGTAGGCGGCGGCTCAGCGCTCCAGCGCCGCAGGGCGCCTGGACTCCCGCTCCCGCCACTGCAGGATGTCCTGCGCCAGCGCGTCGTCCCAGGATCCCGGAGTCCGCTCCAGCAGCAGATCTCCAGCCGTATACGCCGCCTGCAGCGCCGAGATCTCCTCCTCAGCGATGCCATGGCGCTGCATACCCACCGCGTTCACCCCGTGAATTCGGGCGGGGGATCCGTACGCTTTCACGTAGGGCGGAAGATCTCGTGCCAGGGGCGTGCCCATGCCGACCATGCAGCCGGCGCCGATGAAGACTCGCTGGTGAATGGCGGCATTCATGCCGATGTTGACGCGGTCGCCGATCACGCAGTGGCCGCCGATGCTCACCCCTGCGCTGACCGTGCTGCCCTCGCCGAGGAGCACGTCGTGCGCGAGATAGGCGCGGTTCAGTACCCAGGATCCGGCGCCAACGGTCGTGGCGCGGTAACTGCCCTGGTGAATCACTGCGCACTCGCGGATCACTGCACCGCGGCCGATGTGAACCCCCGCGTGCGCGAGTTCGCCCGACCACGCTGCATTCTGAGGCTGGTCGGTCATCTCGGGAGGCGCACCGAGTTGGGCGCCGGCCCCGATATAGACGTCGTCTTCGATGACGCACGGGCCCAGCAACACGGCGCCGGGGCCGACGGCTACGCGCGCACCGAGTTCAACACCCTCGCCGATGATGGCGTGCGGGCTGATGCGCGCCTCACTCACCCGGAGCCCCGAACTGCACGGCTGATCCGCTGCGCGCCGACTCGATCGCTGCCTCGCAGACGCGCAGTACCTCGAGTCCCTCGCGCAGGGTGACCGCTTCGCTGGGCTTCCCGAGAATGCGATCTCGGAACGCCTCATGCTCGCTTCGAAGCGGTTCACGCTTCTCGAGGGCAAAGCGCGTGACCGTGCCCTCACTCACCCCTCGGAATGTGGTGACCGCATCCCAGTCCGAGTCGAAGGTGCCATTCTCGTAGAAGGTGAGATCGGCGGTCAGGGTGTCGGCGACGAACGCACCGCGCTCGCCGGTGACCAGCGTCAACCGCTCCTTGAACGGGGTGAGCCAGTTCACGAGATGGTTGACGATGATCCCGTTCTCGAGCTTCCCCGCGATGGTCACCATATCTTCATGTTGACGGCCACTTTGGAACGCTGTCTGAGCCGCGACCTGTGTGTACCGGGAATTCGCGAGCCAGGCGGTGAGGTCAACGTCGTGGCTGCCGAGATCTTTGATGACACCGACATCGGCGATTCGTGTAGGGAACGGGCCCTGTCGGCGGGTGTGCACCTGATAGACCTCGCCGAGGTCGCCGTTCTGCAAGCGCTGACGCAAGCTCACCAGCGCCGGGTTGAAACGCTCGATGTGTCCGACGGCTCCGATGAGGTCGCGGCTCTCGAACGCGTCGACCAGCCGTTCACCGGCCTCGAGTGAGTGGGCGACCGGTTTCTCGATGAGCGCGTTCACTCCCGCTTCCGCGAGGGTGATGCCCACCTCCTCGTGAAACTGCGTCGGAACAGCCACCACCGCGGCATCAATGCCATGGGCGATGAGCTGCTCGACGGAGTCGTAGAGCGGCACGCCATTTGCGGCATTGTGTGGATCACCCATGGCGTCGGCGACAGCGACCAACTCGACACCCTCGGTCTCCCGTGCCACCCGTGCATGATGGCGCCCCATCATTCCGAGCCCGATGATACCCATCCGGATCGTCATTTTTCTCCCTCGTTTTGAACAGTGCGACAGCAGCGATGTGCGACGCGATGATCTCGGTGGTTCACACTCTTTGGCGGGAACACGAGAAATGGACTCTACTCCCGGGGATTCCCGCGGCTCTCAGGCGCTGAGCGCTCATTCAGTCGAGCTTCCATGAGCGCCACCGCACGAGCGAGCTCGGTCACCCGCGCATCTTGACGGGCCCGTATACGCACAGCCCCCAGCGCGAAGACGATGGACACGAGAATGAAGAGGTACAGCAGAAGATCGGCGCCGCGGCCGATTCCCACGAGATTCGCCACCCAGGTGAGCGCCTGAGGAAACACGATGGCCAGCACCGCCGCGACCGCCAACAAGATCGCGAGTATACGTTTGATCGCGAGCGAGCGATCACCAGAGAGGGCGCGCAGTGCGACGATTGCGGCGACCGCGATGATGGCGATGAGGAGTAACTGGAATGCCGTCATGAGTGCCCCTACCGAATGACCAGTTCGATCAGAATGTTGATCGAGTTGAGCAGCGACTGCCCCTTGCTACGCGAGTAGTCGGTATAGAGCACCTCGACCGGTTGCTCAGCATACGGAAGCCCCGTCCGGCCGAGCTGCTGAACGATCTCCGTACCGTGAGCCATGCGATCCTGTCGCAACTTGACGCGCTGGAGTGCATCCTCCCGAATCACACGGAGACCGTTGTGTGCGTCGGTGAGTCGAGTCCTCGTCGTCCAGTTCGTCACCGCCACCGCGGTCTTCAGCACGATTCGCTTGAGCACACCGGGCTTTGTTCGATCATCGAGAAACCGTGACCCGAACACGATCGCGAGATTCTCCGCGCGCGCGCGCTGCACCATCGCCGCAGCGTCCACAACCCGGTGCTGCCCGTCCGCGTCGAAGGTCACCACGTACCGGGCGCCGCGTTCGAGCGCGTACTCGAAGCCGGTCTGCAGCGCCGCGCCCTGGCCAAGATTAATGGGGTGCGTGACGATGCGCGCGCCGGCCTCGCGAGCGACCCTGCCTGAGCCGTCCCGGGAACCATCGTCGATACAGACCACGTGAGGAAACTCTGGGAGGAGCTCATCGACAACATCGGCAATCACCGTCGCCTCGTTATAGAGGGGAATCACCACCCAAACATCGAGGTTGCCGGCACTCGCAGGCGTGCGCGGGGCCGGCTCGGAGGTCATATGACCATTCTGACAGATGGGCCGGTCCTCTCGGGCAGCACACCCTCAGCCGCACTGCCGGTAAACTATCGAAGGCCCTGAAACCTCAGGCGGCGTGAAAGTAGGGTACCGGATGGTGGAGTTCATTCCTGCGGCGAAGCCGATTATCGGCGATGAGGAGCGGGCGGCCGTGGACCGCGTCATGCGCTCCGGTATGGTCGCGCAGGGCCCCGAAGTGGCCGCGTTCGAGCAGGAGTTCGCCGAGCACTTTGTGAACGGGCGCCCGACGGTCGCGGTGAACTCCGGCACCAGCGGACAGCACCTGGGCCTCCTCGCGGCAGGAGTCGGTCCGGGCGACGAGGTCATCGTCCCCTCCTTCACCTTCGCTGCCACGGGAAACTCCGTCGCCCTTACCGGCGCGACCCCGGTCTTCGCCGATATCGAGCCCGACTACTTCACCCTTGACCCGGCCGCGATCCGCGCTGCGATCACCCCCCGCACCAAGGGGATCATGCCAGTGCACCTCTACGGGCACCCGTGCCTGGTTGATGAGATCGAAGCCATCGCGCGCGAGCACGACCTGGCCATCTACGAGGATGCGGCACAGGCGCATGGAGCGAGCTGGAACGGCCGCCCCGTGGGCACCATTGGCGACTTCGCCATGTTCAGCCTGTACCCGACCAAGAACATGACCTCCGGCGAGGGCGGCATGGTCTCGTGCGCGAACGACGAGATCGCCCGCAACGTCCGCCTGCTGCGCAACCAGGGCATGGAGAAGCAGTACGAGAACGAGGTCGTTGGCTTCAATGCCCGCATGACCGATATTCACGCGGCGATCGGGCGAGTGCAGCTCACCAAAGTCGACGCCTGGACCGCCCAGCGGCAGCGGAACGCGACCGTCCTAAACGAGGGCCTCGGGGGCGTCGCCGGGGTGCAGACGCCGAAGGTTGCCGATGAGGCCGTTCACGTCTACCACCAGTACACGATCAGGGTGGACGCCGCAGAGCGTGACCGGCTGCGGCAGGCATTACAGGAGGAACACGGCATAGGTTCCGGTGTCTATTACCCGATTCCGAACCACCGCCTGCCGTCGCTCGCGAAGTTCGCGCCAAGCCTCGAGCTTCCTGAAACCGAGCGCGCAGCGCGAGAAGTGCTCTCGCTTCCAGTGCACCCGTCACTCAGCCCCGAGGATCTGAACCGCATCGTCACGGCAGTGGTCACAGTTATCGGTGCTGGCGCGTAGCGTCGGGGCACCGGACGCATCGCTATGAAGGAGATCTGGAGAACCCTCCGAGAGCTGCTCGTGCTACTCCCGCACGGTGCGCGACGGTACTTCTTGGGCTATGTGGTTGCCACGACTGCGATCACCGGGCTTGACGCAATAGCGATGGCCCTGCTCGCCGTGGTCATCGGGCCGTCGGTCACCGGCGGAACGATTTCACTTCCAATTATCGGCGAAGTCGCTGCGGGGATGATACCGATCATCGCGGTTGCCGCGATCCTGTTGATCATCCTGAAGTCGGTTCTGGTGATCGTGCTGCACTGGTTTGCCACACGCCGCTTCGCCCGATACGAGCAGGAGGTCGGCGACCGTCTCTTCGCCGCCTACATCAATTCGAGTTGGGAAGAGCGTTCGAAGCGCACCGTCGCCGAGATCACCCGAATCGCCGATGTCGGCGTCGATTACACCATGTCGCACTTCGTGCTTCCACTCTCGCGAGTGCCGGGATCCTTCTTCACCTTTGTCATGGTGCTCGGTGTTCTCGTCGTTGTTGAGCCGGTGACATCTGCAATTGCGGTGGTGTACCTCGGGCTGGTGGCCTTTCTGGTGCACCTGGTTGTCACCAAGCGCGCTCGCATCGCAGGTCAGGTGAACCTCGAATACACGTATCGCGTCGCGAACCTTATGACGGAGATGATCGATGCGCTGAAGGAACTGAGCCTGCGCAATCGCCTCGGTGAGGTTGCGGGCCTGGTTGCGAAGAATCGGGCGCGAGCGGTGCGGGCGCGAGCGAACAATTCCTTTCTCAACATCGTGCCGGGTTTCGCCTATGAGGGCGCACTGATGGGTGGGGTCCTCTTGATCGGTGCATCCTCCTACCTGCTCCAAGGCGGAATGCAAGCCGCACTCGCCTCGGTCGCGCTTTTCGCTGCGACCGGTTTTCGGCTCATTCCTGCGCTGACGAACATGCAGGGAAGCCTGGTGATGGCGTCCGAGGGGCTACCGACGGTGCGGAACGTCATCGATGATCTCAATTCGACCGCGAGAGATCTGCAGTCCTCGCAGATGGAGCCGGACACCCATACGCTCGACGAGAAGCCTCAGGAAATGGAACTCCGGGATGTCAGGTTCCGGTACCCAGGCTCCTCGAATGATGTCATCAGTGATCTGTCGCTCCGTATTCCATTGGGCAGCTCGGTGGGTATCGTCGGCCCGTCAGGCGCGGGCAAATCGACGCTCATCGATCTTCTGCTCGGGCTCAGCCAACCCTCGGCCGGCCGGATCGAGATCGACGGTCAGGCCCTGCGCACTGTCTTGCATCAGTGGCGCGGTCGAGTCGGATACGTGCCACAGCGGGTGGCCTTGTTCGACGGGACGATCGCGCAGAACGTAGCTTTGACCTGGACCGACGATATTGATCGTGAACGAGTCGCTGAAGCGCTCGAACGCGCACAGCTCAGTTCGCTCATCGACGGGCGGGAAGACGGGATCGACGCGCGAATCGGTGAACGCGGCGTCTCGCTCTCAGGCGGGCAGCAGCAGCGCCTCGGGATCGCGCGAGCGTTGTACACACACCCGCTCGTGCTGGTGCTCGACGAGGCGACGAGCTCTCTTGATACCAAGACCGAGGATGAGGTCACGAAAGCGATCCAGCGACTTCACGGCGAGGTGACACTGATCTCAGTGGCACACCGGCTGTCGACGATCAAGGATTACGACCGGATCTGCTATCTGGATGGTGGCACGATCGCCGCGCAGGGTACCTTCGCGGAAGTCGCACAAGCCTCCCCGGCCTTTGCCGAGCAAGTTCAGCTTGCTGGGCTCGGGTCCGCGTCGAACTGAGTTGAGTGCGCTGAAGCCTTCCGAACGGAGCCGATACACTCGTCGGGTGAAGATCATGAGTGTCGTCGGCGCCAGGCCGCAGTTCGTCAAGTTGGCTCCGATCGCCGAGGCTGTCACTTCCGCTGGGCACGAGCACATCATCGTCCACACTGGCCAGCACTACGATCCGATGCTTTCTGATGTGTTCTTCCGCGACCTCGGAATCCCTGCGCCCGACGCGCATCTGGGTGTTGGTTCCGGCTCGCATGGCGTGCAAACCGGTGCGATACTCGCGCAGATGGACGAGGTGCTGGAACGCTTTCACCCCGACTGCGTACTGGTCTACGGAGACACGAATTCCACGCTCGCCGCAGCGGTGAGCGCGGTGAAGATGCACTACCCCGTGGCGCACCTCGAATCCGGGCTTCGATCGTTCAACCGTGCGATGCCTGAGGAACACAACCGGGTGCTGACCGATCACGCCTCTGACCTCTGCCTCGCTCCGACTGAGGCGGCGATGGAGCATCTCGCCACCGAGGGGCTGACCGCCCGATCTGTGCTCGTCGGCGATGTGATGACCGATGTGCTTCTTCAAGTACGGGACGCCGTGCTCGCGGGCGGCGAACCGAACCCACTGGCTGGCATCGATGCGCCCGATGGGTACTATGTGGCCACGATCCACCGGGCTGAAAACACGAACGACCCAGAACGCTTGCGCGAGGTCGCCGCGGCGTTAGGCGCCGCCGACAAGCCGGTCGTGCTGCTCGCCCATCCGCGGGTGCGGGCGAAGGCCGCGGAGCACGGCATCGAGCTCGAGACAGGTTCGCTGATGGTGCGGGATCCACTGGCCTACCCGCAGCTCATCGCCGCGGTGCTCGGCAGCGCGGGCGTGGTCACGGACTCTGGCGGCCTGCAGAAGGAAGCATTCCTGCTGCGCGTGCCGTGCACAACCGTGCGCCGCGAGACGGAGTGGCGGGAGACCATAGACCTGGGCTGGAACGTGCTGGCGAACACCGCCGAAGAGATCACCGCAGCGCTCACCAGGTCGGCGCCGGACGCCACGGACGCGGCACCGTACGGCGACGGGCACGCGGCCGAGCGTGCAGTGGCTGCAATCGTGGAGCGACTCAGCGCGTAGCAGTTCTGCCGGCGCTCAGTCGAGATCGAGCCAGTGCGCTGAGAGCGAGGCCGCACTCAAGCGGCCGTCGTGCACGGTGCTGACGAACTCCTGGCCCAGGGTACCGAGCGCATGCATGCGATCGGGGTCGGCGATGAGACTTTCAATGACGTCGCCCAACGAGTCGGGGGTGGCCTCGACAATGGGGAGTTCGAGCCCGGTCGTGCCCCGCACATGCGCGCGCACGGAGGGGAGAACGTGGCCGACGACGACCCGCCCCGCTGCCATCGCCTCGACCGCGGTAGCGCCGTAGCTGCCGAGTCGGAACTGTTCGAGCAAAATATCGGCCGAGGCATAGGCCTCTGCCATCTGAGTTCTCGGTAAACCCACCAGCGGACGGTAAGAGATGAGCCCTCGGTCTGCAAGTGATACCGCGACCGGCTCGACGAGTTCGGTGCCTTTGAGCCAGCCCCGGCTGGGGATGTGCGTCACCACGGGTAGCTGGTTGCCGAGGATCGGCACAGCTGCGGCTGAGGGGAATACCGGTTCAACAATCAGCGGGCACCAGTGGGCCTCCGGCAGATCGTCGAGCAGATCTGGTGTCGAGACAAACACGGGGAGCTCAAGCCGCGCGAGGCGTTCCCGGTTCGCATCGGCGAGGTACTGCAGCATGGCGGTCTCCGGGTGATGCGCACGGAAGGGAGACCAGGGCGTGCGTTGGGTGTGTGCGCTCGGGCTCCGGGTGTCTGATCCGTGGCTCAGCGCCGCGACCGAGACGCCCCGGCGACGAAGCGCCTCGATCTCGCGTGCCGGATTGTAGCGATACAGGCCGCCGAACATCGGCTCCTGCGACTCCGCGAGCACATGGGTGAACTCGGCGGCCCGTGCGAACTCTGCCCGCTGCCAGGCCTTCGAGAGATGGAAAGCACCGAGGGGCACGGGTTCGGTGCTCTCGAAAATGCTTCCGCCGACGACCGGCGCCATCATGTTCCGGGCCTTCGCTCCGGGCACGTGAGTTTCGAGGGCCGCAGCCCAGAGCATCGCCTGCTCGGCGGCATTCACCGGTGCGATGTAGACCCGAAGCGGCGCATCCGGGAGTTCGGTGGGAGGGGGGATCGGCCGCGAGCGGGCACCCGAGGCGAGGAGGTAGAGCTTGAAAATCGGACTCTGCGGGCCTCTGAGTGCACGGAAGAGGCGCTGCAAGGGCAGTGGCAATCGGTTCAGGAAGTGCAGGAGGCGTTGCATGAGGGGCTCATTCCGGTGGTCTTAGCCCACTCTACGGGCGTAGCGCTCGGGAGATGAGCGGGTGCCTGATCGCCCGGCAGATGAGGCCCTCGGGTGCGAACAGCCTGAGCGGGTTCCCGGGGACCACCCGCTCCCACAGGGAGCCCGGCCCGGAAGCCGCGAGCCGCTGCTCGGCCGCCCGGAGGTCGCCGGCCAGAAGCCGCCTCGCTGGCACCGCGTCCCGTCTCGGCAGATACTCGAGGCTACTTGGGGAGAACTCGACCAAGGCGGTGAGCGCGCGCAGTGCTTCTTGCAGATCCGCCCCGGAGAGACGACCAGCACGGGCGAGCACTCGGCATGGCTCGAGCAGCTGATAGCGGATCAGCTTCGCGCTCAGGGCGGCCCGGGCTCGAGCGCTCATGCCGGCGACCCAGGGTTCTGCGAGCAGGCCGTCGATCGGTGCGAGCAGCACAGCGAGCGCAGGGAGCTCCGTGCTGACACGATCGTGCTCGTCTTCTCTGATGCGGTAGCCATCGGAGTACCTGGAGTAAGTGATGCTCTGCGCGGTGTTCCAGAGGAACGCACCGAGCGCGATGTCTTCGCCTGTGCGCACACCCTCGATGAATCCCGGCGAGGCGGAGGAAGTAAGCAGGGCTCGAGCGACGAGAGTGCCGACTGGGGCGGTGCGATAGTTCAGCAGATCCTTCACCGGATCGAGATGTTCGAAGCGACCTGCTCGCGGGGCGGGGGCGAAGATATGCGTTCCGTTGTCAGCGATCAACTGGCCGATGTGCAGCTGCTGACCCCGGAGTTCGTCAGCCCAGGCATCGAGCACGCCGATGCCGAACTCGTCGTCCGAACCGAGGAACGTCACATAGTCGGCCTCCGCTGCTCGCACACCGGCGTTCAGCGGCCCCGCCGGTGAGTGGATGCCGTCCCGGTGCTCTATCAGCACGAGGCGCTCGTCATTGATGCCGTGAAGATTCGTGGCGATCTCGGACGCGTCGATGTTGTGACACACCACGAGTGCGCGAACCCCGGGGCTTTGCGCGGCGAGCACGCTCGACACGGCGCGGTGGATCGGGCGCGTCGCCGTGTGGACCGGGATAACGACGTCGATGCTCGGCGGAACAGTCATTGCGTTGCGTCCGCGCTGGTGTCGGGCAGATGGTCGATCTCGGCCGGCGACGGGTACGTGATGAGCACGGCCCGGTGCTTGCCCTGCATCACGAACGCGCTGCCTGCCGCAACTGCGCTGGCCCCGGCAAGGAGCCCCTCACGGAAGTCGTCGACGCCACGGGCACCGCCCAGGGCAACGACGGGCACGTCGACCGCGCGGCTCACCTCTTCGATCAGCCGCAGATCGTAGCCCTGAAACGTGCTCTCTCGGTCCACGGCCTGCAACAGGATCTCACCCGCGCCTTGTCGCACCGCTTCCTGTGCGGCCTCCGCCGGGGAGAGCCCGAGTCTTGCGGTGCCGCGGCGGGAGAGCGTCTCGTAGCCGCCGAAGCGCTTCTTGTGCACGTCGACCGAGACGACCGTGCTTTGCGCTCCGATCTCGCGCGATATGGCGGGCACGAGGTCACCACCGGGCGCGAAGCCGCTGTTGAGTACGACCTTCTCGACCCCGAGCGAGGTGATGTCCCGAGCGAGCGCGGCACTATTGACCCCGCCGCCGTATCCCACCGGCATGAATGCCTCGCTTGCCATCTCCTCCAAGAACTCGAGATCAACGCGACCTGGTTGCTCCGAGGCGGAGAGATCGATGAGTACGAGCTCGTCGACCCGCTTCTCATTGAAGATGCGGACAGCGTTCACCGGGTCGCCGATGTAGGTCTCCTTGCCGAAGCGAAGCGGCTTGACGAGCAGCCGGTCGCGGAAGGTGAGCGCCGGGATAACGCGAGGGAACACGCTCATAGCCGACTGAAATTCTCGAGCAGCTGCATGCCGTAGTGGTGGCTCTTCTCAGGGTGAAACTGGACCCCGCTTACATTGCCGGCGGTGACCGCTGACGCAAAGGTGCGTCCGTACTCGGTGCGCGCGAGTACGTTCTCATCATTCACTGTGGCCGCATAGTAGGAATGGACAAAGTAGAAACGGGCGTCGTCGCCGAGTCCCGCGAAGAGCGGATGGTCGACGGCCGGTGCGGCATGATTCCAGCCCATGTGGGGCACGCGTAAGCCAGAACCTGATTCGAAGCGCTTGACGCTGCCGGCGACGAAACCGAACCCGGGCAGCTCGCCCTCCTCGCTCGATTCGAGCAACAGTTGCATGCCCAGGCAGATCCCGAGCATCGGTTTGCCGCTGGCCGCGTGAGCCCGCAACGCATCGACCCAGCCCCCATCGGTGAGCGATCTCATGCCGTGGTCGAATGCCCCGACGCCCGGGAGCAGCACCCGGGACGCGTGTACCAGCGCACCCGGGTCGGAGACATCTTCTGTGGGCACCCCGATCCGCTTGAACATATTGCGAACGGAACCGAGGTTACCGACCCCGTAGTTCACGAGCGAGACCGGGATGGTCACCGGACCGCGTACCCTTGCTGCCGCGCCTCTTCGAGTGATTTTGGCTGCTGGGGGCGGCGGGTGAGCTTCATCGCGAGGTCCCACATCCATTTCTCGTTCGGGTACGAGAGGTGATCCGCCGGGGGCGTGTCGAAGATCTGCTCGAGCTCGGCGACGGAAACCCCGAGCTTCTTCGCGATGAAGGCGTGATCCTGGTCTCGCAGACTCTCATCGTACGGCGGCTGCTCAAGCTTCTCGAGCGCCTCGTCTCTCGTCATCTGGCCCGAGAGAATCAACGAGGAGTAATGAGCTTTGCGCTTGTCGAAGCCGAACTTGTGTGGCAGGTAGTAGCCCTGGAAGTAGCGAGTGAACACCGACTCGTAGTGCTTGCCGCCGTAGTCTCGCCATTCAAGTTCTTCGGTGATCGTCTGCTTCGCTTCGTCATAGCGGTAGGGCATGTAATCGAGCAGGTTGATGCGTTTGATGCCTTTGATGCTCTCGTACCAGCCGTACTGTTTGAGGAGGCCAAGGGTGGGGTAGCTCTTCAGCTTCACAGTGCCAAAGCGCCGTTGGATGGCTTTCAGATGACGTGCGTCGGCCGCGTTGTATCCCCATGCCTGGGGCAGGATCGACTCACTCGCGAGATTGTGGCCCGAGAGAATGAACTTGATGCCATACTTTTCCGCCTGCCGGTACGCGACTGAGGGGAATGCGTGGTCAGTGGGAATGTCACAGTTGGGAACGGACGCCTTGAAGAAGGAGAGCTGGAGGTCGCGCATCTCGCGCCAGTCCACGACGTCGGTGTAGAGGTCGAGATTCAGACGGCGGACGATGTTCTCGACGTTGCCGACGGCAAGTTCGGAGTTCCAGCCGCTATCGAAGTGCACTGCGAGCGGACGGAGGCCCAGCTTTGTCGCCTGCAGTGCCAGGTAGGTACTGTCGACACCGCCGCTCACACCGACCATACAGTCGTACGGCTTGCCCTCGCCCGACTTCTTGATGCGCTCGACCAGAGCAGCAAGCTCGGCTGAACGGCCCCCGGAACGCGCAGCATCGATAACCGGGCCGAACTCGCGATCGTAGCGCAGCGCGTGAGAGGAGACCCCGTGTTCATCGAACCAGATGTCGGGGTCGGTCGTGTCCATGACCGTGCGCGTGCACATCTGGTACGGGTGCTCGCGTGTCGACATAGTGTCCATTCTCTTGCAACTGCTGCCTGATCGGCCCGGGGCCTCTGTCGCGGATCGTGACCGAGGGCCCTCGAATTTTAGCAAGTGGAAGCTCGGAAACGACGGGGCCCCGTCGGAGGAAGTGGAGTCAGTGTTCGGCGGCGGCTTCGATTGCTGCCCTCACTCGCTCGGCGACGGCCGTCATCGAGTGGTGCTGTTCAGTCCAGCGCGCGGTAGCAGCGCGGGCCTGTGCATCCGGCGCATGATCGACGATCTCTCGCATCGCTCGGGCGATCGCGGCCGCATCGTAGGCAACTGCTTCACCCGCCCGAACGTGTCGAGCTGCTTCCTGGAGGAAGGGCGCAGTGGGGCCGGGGCCGGCGAAGAGAACTGGACAGCCCGCTGCGAGTGCGGAGTAAGTCTTTGTGGTGAAGGCGTAGTCGTAGCCGCTGTTGGGCTTCAGCGTGGCGAGGCTTGCGACGGCCCGCGAGAGATGCGGCAGCAATTCGGTCGCAGGCACCGTGGCGAAGAACTCTACGCAGTGCGAGATACCCCGTGCCGATGCACGCGCTCCGAGTGCGTCACGCTCGGTGCTGTTCCCGATGAAGCGCAGCGTATACCCGGGGTGAGTGCGAGAGAACTCGGCGAAGGCGTCAATCAGTACCTCGGCGCCGTGCCAGGCTGAGTAGCTGCCGGCGTACAGAAAGACCGGTTCCGTTGAGGCTTCCTCGTAGCGAAAGGACACCGTGTCAGCGCCGAAACCCGTCACTGTGACCGGGCGTCGGATCCCGAGTTCAGCGATGCGATCTGCCACGCCCTGGGAGATCGTGACAATGCGCCTCGCACCGTTCATTCCAAACCGCTCGAGGCTGCGCAGCACTCGTATGACGACCCCCGAACCTGTCGCATTGTCCGCCGCATCCGACCAGATGTCGGCGGCGTCGTAGACGTAAGGGATGCGGCGCAGCGCACAGACGGTCCGCACCACCGTGCCTGTTGTCGGCGGGGGCTCTACGAACACGACATCCGGCCTGCGGGCAAAAAGGAGCCGGAAAAAGAGTGGGATATCGAAGCTCATGTACTGCAGGTACCCGCGCACATAGCCGGTGCGGTCCCGCAACACTGGGAAGGTGCGCACACGCTCGCCGCGAGGCTCGGGGGCGAGGCCCTTGGGCATGCGAGCGGTGATCACTTCGACTTCGTGTCCAGCTTGGCTGAGCGAGTCTGCCACGCTCCCCAGGAAGAACGCCGCAGCCGAGGCTTCTGGGCGGTAAATGCGCGAGACGATCATGACGCGAAGGGGAGAGTGCACGCCCTAATCCTAGGCAACGAGAGAGGTTCGCGAGCTTGGTACATTTGCTTCTATGACCCGCCGCATCCTGTGCATCTCGCTTTCGCCGATTTACCGGGACGCTCGGGTGCTCCGGCAGCTCGGCCTGCTCTCGGAGTTTGGCGAGGTCACCACGATCGGTTTCGGTGACAAGCCTGAGGGTGCCGCCCACCACATCCAGGTACCCGATGGGCTCGCGAGCCTACCGCAAACGCTCAGCGGGGTGGTCAAGCTTGGGCTGCGCGCGCATCGCTCAGCCGAGTGCTCGGCCCCAGCCGCCAAATGGGTGCTGAGCCAGAACGTCGAGGGGCCATGGGATCTCGTCGTGGCCAACGATGCGCGCGTGCTCGATCTGGCTTCCCGGTTAGCCGGGGACGCGCCTATCTGGGCTGATCTGCACGAGTGGGCGCCCGAGGAGCAATCGCACATCACCTCCTGGCGGTTGCTCGTCGGACCATTCATGACGCACCTCTGCCGTCGGTATCTTCCGCAGGCGGCGCTCGTGACCACGGTCTCGCAAGGAATCGCGGATCTGTATCTCAAGATCTTCGGCGCACCGGCACTGATGATGGCGAATTCCGGCGTCTACCGTGAGATCTCTCCCGGTGAGGCGGTGCCCGGACGTGTGGCGTGTGTCCACAGCGGTGCTGCCGTGGACGATCGCGGTATCGGCACCATGATTGAGGTGTTCACCGCCCTGCCTGAACAGTTCACCCTCGACCTCTACCTGGTCCCCGGCGGCGACGGGGGTGCACACCTGCGCGAGTTGAAGAAAATTGCAGCTGGTTGTGATCGGATCCGGTTCCGCGATCCGGTACAGGCGACAGAGTTGCCGGATGTTCTCTCCAAGTACGACCTCGGCGTTCACTGGATACCGGCGAACCTGAGTACAAATACTCGCCTTGCGCTCCCGAACAAGTTCTTCGACTACGTTCAGGCGCGCATCGGCATTGCGATTGGGCCGAGTGAGGAGATGGTGCGAGAGCTGCGGAAGTACGATCTCGGTGTCGTCGCCGAGTCGTTTGATCCCGGTGATCTGCGGCGTTCCATGCTCGCGCTTGACGCCGATCAACTGAACGCGTTCAAAGGGCATGCCGGTGATGCGGCACGTGCGTTGAGCTTCGAAGTGCAGGCGGCGCCGGTGCGCGAGCGATTGCGGCAGCTTCTCGCAAACTGAGGCGCTGAGAAGAGACATTGGTCTGAGGTAGACTGCTCCGCGTGAAGATCGCGGTTGTGGCCACTGGAAAGATCGGGCTTCCCCTCGCCACGCAGTACGCGTCTCTGGGGCATGAGGTTGTCGGTGTCGACGTCAACCGGGCGCTGGTTGACTGCATCAACCGCGGCGAAGAGCCGTTCCCGGGAGAGGCTGGGCTTGCCGAGCGGCTCGCCGAGCTGGTGCCCGCTGGCAGACTTCGCGCGACCACCGACTACTCGGATGCCATCTCCGGCGCCGACGCAATTGTGATCGTCGTCCCGCTGCTCGTCGATGAGGAGACCTGGCAACCGGATTTCGGCTGGATGGACGCAGCTACCCGGTCGCTGGCCGAGCACCTGACTCCGGGTGCCCTCGTGTCATACGAGACGACGCTGCCGGTGGGTACGACCCGTAACCGCTGGAAGCCGCTGATCGAAGACGTCTCGGGGTTGAAAGAGGGGGAGGACTTCCACCTGGTGTTCTCACCCGAGCGTGTGCTGACCGGCCGAGTATTCGCTGACCTCAGGAAATACCCCAAGCTGGTCGGTGGCCTGAGCGAGGCGGGGGCAGCGCGAGCGATCGAGTTTTACGAAGCGGTGCTCGACTTCGACATACGTGACGATCTTCCACGCCCGAACGGCGTGTGGGACATGGGGACGGCCGAGGCGGCCGAGATGGCCAAGCTCGCCGAGACGACCTACCGCGACGTCAACATCGGCCTCGCCAACCAGTTCGCGCGCTACGCCGACACTGCCGGCATCGACGTGTACAAGGTGATCGAGGCCTGCAACTCGCAGCCGTTCAGCCATATTCACCGGCCGGGTATCGCCGTCGGCGGTCACTGCATTCCCGTCTACCCGCGCCTCTACCTGTCGACTGACCATGAGGCAGACATCGTGCGGACGGCGCGAAACTTCAACGCGACGATGCCGAGCTACGTGGTCGAGCGCGTCGAGCAGATCCTCGGCGATCTCGAGGGCCAACGCGTGGTCGTGCTCGGAGCGTCATATCGCGGTGGCGTGAAAGAAGCTGCGGTGTCGGGGGTCTTTCCGACTGTCGAGGAGCTCAGGCGACGCGGAGCGGTCGTGACCGTGCATGATCCGTTGTTCTCAGATGAGGAGCTCGGCGGTTACGGCTTTGCTGCGCACAATATGGGGGACGCCGTTGATGTCGTGATCCTGCAGGCGGATCACCCCGAGTACCGTGAGTTCGGTCCCGCGGACTTTCCGGGCATCAAGCTCTTCGCTGATGGACGCAATTTCACCGATCCCGAAATGTGGCGAGGGGTGCCACGAATCGCAATCGGCGCTGGAGGATGAGCCCCGCGGGTGGTGCTGGCGCCGAGACTCTTTCGGTGGTGGGCCGACCGCGACTCGACTCGCTCACTGGACTCCGCTGGTGGGCAGCATTCGGCGTGTTCTTCTACCACATGCTGAACTTCGCGCCGATACCGATCCTCTCGCTCTTCGCTCCCTTCGGTAACTCAGGTGTTGCGTTCTTCTTTGTGCTCTCCGGGTTTGTGCTGAGCTATTCGGCGAAGGCCACCACGACCACTCGGAATTTCTACTGGCGACGCTTCGCGCGCGTATACCCTGCCCACTTCGTGGCATTGCTCCTCGCGATCCCTGTCTTCTACAGTCTGACTCCAGACCCGCAGCAGGACTGGGTGAAGCCGTTCTCAATCGGAGTTCTGCTGCTTTCGGTGTTCCTGCTTCAAGGG
This sequence comes from Leucobacter sp., assembly GCA_048516985.1. Taxonomy (GTDB): domain Bacteria; phylum Actinomycetota; class Actinomycetes; order Actinomycetales; family Microbacteriaceae; genus Leucobacter. The sequence goes on from CP183188.1 coordinate 936,482, forward strand.
TGGTCCCGGGACCCGGTGATTCTGTTCTCGGGCAATCCAGCAGCATGGACGCTGACCGTTGAGGCCTTCTTCTACCTCTTGCACCCGTGGATGAATAGAGGACTTCGGCTCCTCCGCTCACGAGGGGCGACGGTCCTCATCCTCATCGCCTTCGCTACGGCGATCGGGTACAGAGTTCTGATTCTCCTACACCCCGAGAGCTTCTGGGCGATGCTGCCGCTCCCGATTACACGGATCAATGAGTTCATCATTGGAATGGGGCTCGCGCGGCTCATGCTCCTCGGAGTGAAGCTTCCCGTTGCCCCGATCCTCACCTACCTCCTCATCGCGGGGTTCATCCTCTGGCAGGTTCTCGGTGCACGGTATACGCCCGAAGCCGGGTTCTTTGTTTGGTCTCACTACCTTCGAGAGGAGATCCTCCTCGGCCTGTTCGCGGTCATTATTTTGGCCGTGGCGACCAGAGACGTGACCGGCGGTCGGTCACTGCTGCGCACCCCAGTGCTCCTGCACCTCGGCGCCTGGTCGTTCGCCTTCTACCTGCTGCACGCAACAGTGATGTATGTCTTTCTTGCCGTGTTCGGAAAGCAGGCGCCGTCGTTCAGCAACGTTGTCTGGTACCTGCCGGTGTTCGGCATCGCGTTGCTATTGTCTTGGATGCTGTACCGGTTTGTGGAGCGTCCGATGGAAATGCGCATGCGGCGATGGGGCGACCGGAGCCTCCGCTAATCACGCGGGGGAACACGGACTAACGGCCCGGACAGGTCCCCTCTTCGAAGTTCGGTAGGATTCAGGGCAGCCACGGTTGGCACGGGAGGAACGCGCATGGGGTCAAGTCGATGGAAACGTGCCGTCGTTACCTTCGTTCTCGGGCTCCTCGCGTTCGTGGGGCTCGGCGGATGGGCGCTGGCGTCGCCTGTCGGTGCAGCGCCTGACGACGACTTCCACCTGGCCAGCATCTGGTGCGCCTGGGGCGACCGGGACGGGCTCTGCAGCACCGGGGAAGAAGACGGTGTGAAGGTGGTCCCACAGCAGCTCGTGCTTGCCGCGCACTGCTACGCCTTCCAACCCGATCAGAGCGCCGCCTGCGTCCCGACCGAAGACGCCACCCTCGCAACGACCCGGGTGAACAGCTCCGGCAATTACCCGCCCATCTTCTACGGGGTCACCGGAGCCTTCGCGAGCCAAAACATCGACGCTTCGGTCATCTCGATCCGTCTCTTCAACTCAGCGATCTTCGTCGGCGCGGTGATCGCCGTCCTTGCGCTCCTGCGGCCCGGGCAGCGCGGCCCGCTGATCTGGAGTTCAGCCATTGCGCTCGTACCAGTGGGTGTGTTCTTCATCGCGAGCGCCAATCCGAGCAGCTGGGCGGTGCTCTCCGGGGTGACCGTGTGGATCGCCCTGACCGGATACTTCACGTCGAAGCGCCGGAGTTTCCGCATCGCGCTCGGCGCCCTCGGCGCGGTACTCGGTGTGATGGGTGCCGGCGCCCGAAGCGACGCCGCGGTGTACGTCGCCTTCGCGGCGCTGGCGGCCATGATCCTCAGCTACCGTCGCGGGCGTGACTGGCTCAAGCTCGCCGTGCTTCCGCTCGCATTGATCGCAATCGGCGCCTACTTCTTCCTCACTTCGGGACAAACCAGCTGGGCGGTCGTCGCCGGGGCGGAACAGATCCTGGATTCCGGGGGAGAGACCGGGTCCTCTCTGGCGCTCCTAGTCTCGAACTTCGTCATGCTCCCGTACCTGTGGGCCGGCAACCTCGGTACCTGGGGGCTCGGATGGCTCGATACCACGATGCTGCCGACCGTCTGGATCGTGATGATCGGTGTGTTCGTCGCCGTCGTGTTCTGGGGGGTCCGCGTGATGGGGAGGCGCAAGGCGCTGGTGCTCGCCCTCGCGATTCTCGCGCTCATCGCGATGCCGCTCTACGTGCTGCACGGCCAGCAGGCGGCGGTCGGAACCGAGGTGCAACCGCGATACATTCTGCCCCTGATGCTGATCTTCACCGGGGTCGCGCTCTCCGGTTTCACGCGCGATGACCTGGGGCTGAGCCGCCTGCAGGGCTTCGTGGTGCTCTTCGGTGTGGCCGTCGCGAACGCGCTCGCACTGCACACGAATATGCAGCGTTACCTCACCGGTCTTGACCGGTCGGGTGCGAACCTGAACACCAACATCGAGTGGTGGTGGTCGATCCCGATCTCGCCGATGACGGTGTGGTTTGTCGGCAGCGCGGCGTTCGCACTGCTCATGCTCGGCCTGTACCTGCTCCTCTTCACCGGGCCGGGCAGGCGGCTGCTGCCGGGCAGCGAGGCGGGCACCGCCGTCGAAGCGCCGGCGATCCCGGCCGTCACAGAGTCCGCCCGTTGACGCCGTGACCGACTCCACTCCCACCCGGACCCGCATCTCCGTCGCGCTCGGCACGCACAACGGTGGGCGATTCATCGGCGAGCAGATCGCGTCGATCCTCGCGCAGACGAGAGCCGTCGACGAGATCGTGCTCTCCGACGACGCCTCGAGCGATAGCACGGTCGAGATCGTCGAACAGGCTGTCGCCGAGCACCGCGGCACCCACGGCACCGCGCCGAATCTCGTGATTCTGCGCAACGACCCGCCGTTGCGGGTCACGAAGAACTTCGAACAGGCGCTCGCAGCCACCACCGGCGACCTCGTCGCACTCTCCGACCAAGACGACATCTGGCACCCCGCACGCATCGAGCGCCTCGCCGCCCGCTTCGATGACCCGGACGTTGTTCTCGTCTTCAGCAACGCCAGGCAAGTCGACGCCCACGGCAGCTACCTCGGCCACAACCTCTTCGAAGCCCTCGACCTACGTGCGGAGGAACGCACACTCGTCGAACAGGGCCGGAGCTTCGAACAATTCATGCGCCGCAACCTCGCCACAGGCGCCACGGTGATGCTGCGCCGTTCGCTCGTCGACGAAGCACTCCCGTTTCCTGAGGCCTGGTTGCACGACGAGTGGCTCGCCGTGGTCGCCGCCGCGCGCGACGGGGTGCGCATGCACGACGAGTGCCTCACCGACTACCGCCAGCACGGTGAAAACCAGGTCGGTATGCTGAAGCTTGATCTGCGCCGCAAGTTCGGCATGTTCGCCGAACCCCGCACCGAACGAAACCGGCGCCTCTACCTCAGGGCTGAGGCGCTGGCCTCGCGCATCGATGGGCTCCCCGGGGTCACCGGCGCGTACCAGGCCGCGGCCCAAGAGAAATACCTCTTCGAACAGGCGCGCCAGGGCTACCCGAAGGCGCGCCCGCTGCGGCTGATCCCGATCCTCCGGCAGCTGCGTCTGGGGCGCTACCAGCGCTACGGCACCGGCCTCAAAGACGCGGTGCGCAACCTGCTGCAACCCGTCTGAGCCACACAGCTTGGCCATACGGCCGAGCCTACGATTACGCCATACGATGGATCTCATGCGTGTTCTCCTGACCGGCGGCGCCGGCTACATCGGCAGCCACACCGCACTCGTCCTCATCGAGCAGGGGCACGACGTGGTGGCGCTCGACAACCTCGCGAACAGCAGCGCCGAGTCGCTGCGACGCGTCGAAGAGCTCACCGGTGCACCCATTCCGCTGCTCCGTGCCGACCTCACCGACCCCCTCGCCGCGCGCGCCGGCCTCGACAGTCTGGGCGCAAGCATCGACGCGGTGATCCACTTCGCCGGGCTCAAAGCCGTCGGTGAATCCGTGCAGCAACCCACCCGGTACTACCGAACCAACATCGACTCGACCCTCGTCCTGCTCGACCTCATGCGCGAGCGCGAAATCAACCGCCTCGTCTTCAGCTCCTCCGCCACCGTCTACGGCGACCCGGGCACCGCACTCATCGCCGAAACGCACCCCGTCGGCGTCGGACTCAGCAACCCCTACGGCAGAACCAAAGCGATGAACGAGCAGATCATCGCCGACGCCGCCGCCGCCTGGCCCGAGCTCGCGGCCGTGAACCTGCGATACTTCAACCCCGTCGGAGCGCACCCCTCGGGCCGCTTCGGCGAGGACCCGCGCGGAATTCCCAACAACCTCATGCCCTACATCTCGCAGGTCGCCGTGGGGCGGCGCGAGCGTCTCAGCGTCTTCGGCGGCGACTACCCCACCCCCGACGGCACCGGGGTGCGCGACTACATTCACGTGATGGATCTCGCCGAGGGTCACGTCGCCGCCCTCACCCGGGCCGAGCCCGGCGTCACCGCCTACAACCTGGGTTCCGGGGTCGGCACAAGCGTGCTCGAGGCCGTGAGCGCGTTCGAAGAAGCCTCCGGGCAGCCCGTGCCCTACACGATCGAACCGCGGCGTCCGGGCGACCTCGCGACCGTGGTGGCCGATCCCGCGCTCGCCGCAGCACACTTGAACTGGCGCACCCGCCGCACTTTCGCCGACGCCTGCCGAGACTCCTGGGCGTGGCAGTCGGCGAACCCCGGAGGCTACGCGGCCTGAGTGTGCCCGCCGCGCTCGTGCCCGCCGTGCTCGTGCCCGCCGTGCTCGTGCACGTCAGCGTAGCTGGGTGATGCGACTCGGGTCGACGCCGGGCGCGGTGCTCGAGGCGCGGTCCGCGGTGAGTGCCTCCACGCCCAGGCGGTCGGTGAGGGCGAGGCAGAGGCGGTCCGCCAGCGACATGCCGGTTCCTGCGTGCCAGAGCTCGGCGGCGCGCTCGGCGTCGACCTCGGTGACCGGGGCGACTTTCAGCCCGTAGCTCAGGAGAAGCGTGCGGGCGAGTGGCCAATCCGCCCCGCGTGCGCGCACCTTCTGGGCGACCTCGGACCAGTTCGCCGCGCCGATCACCCCGCGTGACAGTTCTGCCTCCACCGCGTCTGCGCCCGGCTCGCCCTGGAGGAACGCGAGCACCGCCGAGGCGTCGAGAATGGTCACGCGGAGTCTTCCTGCGCGGCCCGGATGCGACGCTCTGAGATGAGTTCCTCCACGAGGCTTGCTCCGCTCAACTGCGCGCGGATGAGTTCCTTCGCCCGTTCGCGGCTCGTCATGACGACCCCGTGCTCTGTCTCGATGAGCAAGATCGGCGTACCCTCGGCCCAGGATTGGCTCTGGCGCAGTTCCGCGGGCACGACCAGGCGCCCCCGGTCTCCGATCTGCACGCTGAATGTGGTACTCATGTGTTCAAGATACCACTCGGGAGATTGCAATGGGACTTGAGTGATCAGATTTGGATGATCAGCACCGCCTCGCCGCCTACCGGAAGACCGCCGTGAGTTCGGGACGGTTGGCCGCGATCTCGCCCAGGTCGCCGATGCTGTTGATACCAGAATGGTAGCTTGATACCATTCTGGTATGGCGATGACAGTGCGACTTCCAGAAGAACTCGACGCGAAGCTCGAACAGATCGCCGCAGCGCGACATTCCTCCAAACACGCGGTGCTGCTCGCCGCCGCCGAGCGTTTCGTGAGTGAAGAGCTGAAAACAGCGTTGGTGCTCGACGCCGTCGAGCGGGTTGGTGTGCAGTACGCGGAGGCGATCCAGCGTCTCGAAGACGCCTGATGCAGTACATCGAGCTTCCGCAGGCGCTGGCGGTTTCCGCTTGGTGCGGCTTTGTCGTGCGCGATCGCGGGCTGCTCGCGAGTGCCCTCGCTCGCCCGGCCGCCGGGCTGTTCGGCGAAGACGCTTACCCGGCGCTCGAACTCAAAGCGGCCGCGCTTGCCTCATCAATCGCGCAAAATCATGCGCTGGTCGACGGCAACAAGCGATTCACGCTGCTGCTGACAGCTGCCTTCATCGAGATCAACGGCTGCTCGCTGACGCTCACAAACGACGAGATGTTCGAACTGATCCTGTCCATCGCGCAGCGACAGCTCGAAATCGACGCCATAGCGGAAGTGCTGGGAGCGCATATGCGCGCCCACTGAGCTGCCGCGCCTCGCTCCCGCCTTACTGCTCCTCGAGCCGCCCGGCCACCTGCCAGACCGCCACCGTGAGTTCGGGGCAGTCGGCCGCGATCTCGCGCAGCAGCTCGAACTCCACCCGATTCGCGTTCTCCCGGTGCTCGGCCGCGTCTGGCCCGGTGCCGCGCCCGGCCAGGCGCGCCATCGCGAACTCCGCCAGTTGCCCGCGCTCCTCGAGTAACTCGTTCTCGAGCTCCCGCACCACGAACTCGTCGATGCTCGGAACACCGATGAGCGTCGTCAGCGGATCCTCACCACTGCGACCTTCGTGTTCGAGGATCGCCTCCCGCTCGATGCGCGCGAAGTTTCTGAGCTGGTCGAGCTGCTGCGAGGTGATGTGCATGGCCGAATCAGCTTAGCCGACACCCTCCTGGGTGCCGGGGGACACCGTGCTCAGGCCGAGGCGGTGCGCGGCCCGAACGAGTGCCTCTCGCACCCCGGCTCGAGCACGATGAGCTTCAACGCCGCGGAGGTATCGAGATAGGCGAGTCTCACCACTCGCCTCGTGACTGGCGCAGCAATTCCGCTGAACCGATGTCGATTCTCGCGGGGGCAACATCACCGAGCGTTTCACGGGGAGCCTGCGGCGGGCGGGTCTGGTCGAGCGCACGCAGTAGCTCGAGCAGAGTTTGCCCTTCGGGTACGGGCTCAATAGGAGCCGGAATCGGAGAGATACCCATGTGTATCAATTTACGGTGCTGTCCAAAGTGATACAAGTGACCGTGCGGTGGTCAGCGGTGCGGTTTCGCTTGCGGGAAGTGCCGCCGCGTCTACCGCACCGAACCACGCGGAATCGGCACCCGCCGCCAGGGCAACTTCGTCGGTTCGGTGTCCAGCGACGGCACCTCGTAGTCGACCTTGGTCTTGATCGCGAGAATCACCAGCAGCAACCAGCCACCCTCGATGAGCAGTCGGCTCTCGGTGAGCGACTGCACCAGCAGCGCCACCATCACCAGCCACGGCCACAGCGCCGAGGTGGCGTAGGGCAGGGCCGGCCCCGGCCCGCGCCGGGGCTGATCCACCGCGCGGAACCACACCCGCCACAGGGTCAGCATCACGATCGGCGCGAAGACCAGCACCCCGATGATCCCGAGCTGGAACCATACGTCGAGCCACGCGTTGTGCGCACTCGGCACCGGCATACCGGCCTTCTCATCGAGACTGCGGAATGGCTCTGCCCAGGTCGGCCAGTAGCTCACCCAGCCCCACCCGAACCAGGGCCGCTCGACTACGTGCTCCCAGACCTTGCCCCAGATCTCGAGCCGCCCGGTCAGATCGGAGGTCTTGCCCAGAAGACCGAATACGAGGTCGCGCGCGAACACCACCAGCGCCACCGCTGCGGCGATGACCGCGACCCCGGTGAGATAGACGGGCGCGCGCCGCTCGGGCGGGCGCCGGCGGGCCCAGAGCGCGAAACCGAGCGCGGCCAGGGTCGCCGCCAGCGCCACCCACACCGTCGCGCTGCGGGTGAGCAGCAGGGTGGCGATCGCCATCGCCACCCAGAACCAGCCGGTGAACGGTCGCACCAGCCCGGCGCGCAGCTGGATGCCCCAGATGATCAGTGCGAGAAGGCCCAGGAAGCCGAAGAGCACCGAGCTCGCGACGAGGCCCTGGATCGGCCCGCCCGCGAAGAGCAGGTCCCGGCTCCAGAACAGGATCCTCAGCGTCTTGCCCTCCGGCTGCTCCAGCCACCAGGGCATCACCGGCTGCCGGACGAACAGCGAGACGCACAGTTCGAAGACGAATGACAGTCCGATCAGATAGCGCAGCGCCGTGCCCAGGGTGCGCAGCAGCTCCTGCCAGCTGAGCACGAAGGCCAGCACCACGGCCACCGCGGTGGTCGCGAGCTGCGCGATGACGCCCAGCATGCTCTCGAAAGGGTACGCCGACCAGGCGATCGACACCGTCGCCAGCGCCAGGAACCAGTACAGCGGCGAGGGCAGCCGATACCAGCGGAAGCGTTCCGGCTTCAGCCGCTCGAACACCACGATGCCGACGGCCACCAGGGCGCCGGCGAGGACGAAGAAGGCGGGAAGGCCGACGAGATTGCGAACCCCGTTGCTGCCGAGCAGGAAAACGAAGACGCCGATCGCGTATGCGCTGACGCCCAATCGAGTCTTACTACGGGCCATAGTGGGTATGGTAGCGGGTGAGAACCATGCTGATCTTCATCAAGAACGTACCGCGGGCCTACGCCTGGGGTTCACACGACGCGTTGCCGGCATTGCTGGGTACTGCCCCGAACGGGGGACCGCAGGCCGAGCTCTGGCTCGGCGCCCACCCGGATGATCCGGCGACGGTCGCCAAGGCGACCCCGGCGGAGTGTTCCCTCCTCGATCTCATCGAGAGCGATCCCGAGCGCTACGGCGTCGACGGCGGGCAGCTGCCGTTTCTGCTGAAAGTGCTCGCGATCGGCGGCCCGCTCTCGCTGCAGGTGCACCCGGACAAGGATCAGGCCGCAGCCGGCTACGCGGCCGAGGAGGCCGCAGGGGTGCCCCGCGAGGCGCGGGAGCGCAATTACGGGGACGCCAATCACAAGCCCGAGCTGCTGGTCGCGCTCGGCGAGGTGACGGCGCTCAGCGGTTTCCGTCCGATCGAGGTGGTGCGCCGCGATCTGCGGGCCATCGCGGCGGCGACTGCGGCGGGGCCTGGCCGGGAGGCGCTCGAGTGGGCGGCCGGCCTGCACCCGGACGATGCCGAGGCTGCCCGGCGGGAGCTGATGGCCTGGGCGCTCAGCGGCGACGCGGTCGCCCCGGCGCTCACCGCGATCCAGCGAGTGGCGATGGATCCGGCATCCTCCGTCGAGTGGATCGACCCGTCTCGCCTCGCCTCGCTGCGGGTGCTGGCAGAGGCCTATCCGAAGGATCCGGGCATCTTCGTCTCGCTGCTGCTGCACCTCGTGCATCTCGACCCCGGCGAGGCGATCTATCTGGGCGCCCGTCAACTGCACGCCTATATGGGCGGCATCGCCGTCGAAGTGATGGCCGCCTCCGACAATGTGCTGCGGGCGGGACTCACCGAGAAGCACGTCGATGTGCCCGAGCTCAGCCGCATCGTCGATCTGAGGGAGCTCGCCGAGCCGCGACTCGCGGCGCGGCCGGTCGCCCCCGGCCTCGTGGCCTGGGATCCCTCGGTGCCGGATTTCCGGCTGCTGCGCGCGCGGCTGCGGGATCCGGACGAATCGGAGACCGGTGAGGGTCCGTTGCTCGCGCGGGACGACGGCCGCGCCGAGCAGGTGCTGGTCGACGCCCCCTACCCGCTGGTGCTCATCGTGACCTCGGGGCGGGTGCGCGTCGAGCGCCGCGATGCGGACTTCGACGAGGTGGCGAGCGTCGGGCGCGGCCAGTCGCTCTACGTCTCGGCGGGCGGTGCGATCGAGCTGAGCGGTTGCGGTGAGGCCTATCTCGCAACGGTCGGCGACACCTGGTCTGGCGTGTCGCAAGGCTCAACTATTACTTGAGGGTTATGATCTCCGGCTTGACTTGACCGAATCACAACGGTGTAATTGGGGGTGACGCAAGCGCGCCGAGGTAACCGAGGGGAGTGCACCACGTTATGTCGCAACATCCTCTGAGTTCCCCGGTACCGGGAGACTGGTTCGTCGATCCGGTATTTCTTGGGGTTCCCGGGGTCCGCCGCAGCGAAGAAGACGAGGCCCTGGCCTGGCAGGCCGACGCCCTCTGCGCGCAGACCGACCCCGAAGCGTTCTTCCCGGAGAAGGGCGGATCTACCCGCGAGGCCAAGCGCATCTGCGAGGGCTGCGAGGTGCGCAGCGAATGCCTCGACTACGCGCTCGCCAATGACGAGCGCTTCGGCATCTGGGGCGGTCTCAGCGAACGCGAGCGCCGCAAGCTCCGCCGCGACGCCGTCTGAGCGTCGCTTCTGAGCCGGCGGTGCAGGGAAACATGCCGAAGCTGGGAAGTGCGCTGAGTCCGGCGAGGCGACCCGTCGCCGGGCAACCCGCCTCCTAGGCTGGCCACGTTATGCGCACCCTAGTGACCGCCGTCCTGGTCGCCCGCGAAGGCGGGGAATGGCTCGCCCAGACCCTCGCCGCACTCGCCGGGCAGACCCGCACGCCCGACCGTCTCATCGCGGTATCCAACGGTTCCCCCGAGCAGGTCGCGCAGCAGCTCGCCGCCGGCGGAGCCGAGCGCGTGGTCACCACCACGGGCGCGCTGCCCTTCGGCGAAGCGGTGAGCCGGGCCGAGACCGTGATCCCGAGCACCGGCACGGAATCCCCGGCAGAGGAGTGGCTCTGGCTGCTCACCGAGGACTCCGCCCCCGAGCCCGAGGCGCTCGAGCGGATCCTCCTCACCGTGCAGCGCTCACCCTCGGTCGCCATCGCCGGCCCCAAACTCGTGGACTGGGACCGCCCCGAGCGCATCATCGAGCTCGGGCAGAGCCTCACCCACCGCGGAGAGCGCTGGATGCTGCGCCGTCAGGAGCTCGACCAGCAGCAGTACGACCACCTGCAGGATGCTCTCGGCGTCGGCCCGGTCGGCATGCTCGTGCGCCGCGATGTGTGGCAGCAGCTCGGCGGCTTCGATCCCGCCCTCCCCGTCTTCGACGACGGCCTCGACTTCAGCGTGCGCGCCCGGCTCAGCGGCTACCGCGTCGTGGTCGCTCCCGACTCCCGGGTGCGCTTCGCCCAGCGCGGCATCGCGGGCCCCCGCATCGACCGTTCGCGTCGAGTGCTCAGGATCGCCCACCGCCAGGGCCGATCCGCGCAGCTGCACCGGCGCATCGCCTACGCCCCGGCCTTCCTCTCCTTCTTCATGTGGCTAGGGCTCCCGTTGCTCGCCGTCGGCCGCGTCTGCTGGGCGCTGATCCGTGAGCACCCCGGGCGCATGCTCGGCGAGTTCACCTCGGCTATGGGCGTGTTCTTCCGCCCGGGCGCCATTCTCGCCTCTCGCAGACGGATCCGCAGACTCTCCGGCCCCGGCTGGTCGGCCGTCAAACCGCTGCGCGTGGATCCCAAGACCGTGCGCACCGCGCGCATGATCGACCGCGAGGCGATCCTCGCCGCGCAGGGGCGGCAGGTGCGCGAGCTGCACTTCATCTCCAGCGGCGGACTCGCCGTGCTCGTCGTCGCCCTCGTCGCCGCGGCCGCGCTGTGCTGGTGGGCGCTCGCGCACACGAGCCTCAGCGGCGGCGCCCTCGCCCCGCTCAGCCCCATCGGCGAGCTGTGGCAGAACACCCGCACCCAGGACGGCGTCCCCGCGGATCCCTTCACCTGGGTGCTCGCCGTGCTCGGCAGCCTCACCTTCTGGAACCCCTCGCACGCGATCGTGCTGCTGTTCGTGGCGGCGATCCCGCTGTCCGCCCTCGGCGGGTGGATCTGGGCCGCTCAGCTCACCGAGTCCCGCGCCGGGCGCGCCCTCGTCGGTCTCGGCTGGGCGCTCAGCCCGGTGCTGCTCGGCTCGCTCGCCGCGGGCCGGGTGCCCACGCTGATCCTCGCCATCGCCCTGCCCTGGCTGCTCCTCGCGGCCAGCCGCTGCCGCGAGTCGTGGAGCTGGAGCGGCACCGCCTCGCTGCTCACGGCCGTCGTCCTCGCCTGCGCACCGGTGCTCATCCCGGTCGCCATCGTGTTCCTGCTCGTCGGCCTCTTCAGCTCGGTGCGCGGCATCACCCGGGTGCTGTCGATCGCCATCGCGCCGCTCGCGCTCTTCGCGCCCAAGCTGATCGCGCTGGTGGGCGGCAGCCCGCTGAACCTGCTGCTCGACCCGGGCATCACCCCCGGCTACACCGCCGCCACCCCCCGGCAGCTGCTGCTCGGCTTCCCCGAGTTCGGCCTCGAGGGCTGGGGGGCGATCTTCGAGACCCTCGGCCTCGGCGAGGTGCCGGTGACGGTGCTGGTGGGCGTGCTCTTCCTGCTGATCGCTCTGCTTGCGATCCTCGGCCTCCTCACCGCGCGGGTGCAGGTGACCCTGCTGCTGGCCGCACTCGGCGGTCTGGGCCTCCTCACCGCGGTGCTGGCCCCGCAGCTGCGCCTGATCAGCCAGGGATCCGAGACCGTCGGGCTCTGGACCGGATCAGGCCTCGCCCTGTACTGGATCTCCGTGCTCGGCCTCGCCGCGGTCGGCTGCACCGTGCTGCGCCGGGCCGCGGGCCCCATCGTGGCCGTGGCGCTCGTGCTCGCCCTCGTCGCGGTGAGCCCGTTGGGCTTCCGGCTCATCACGGCGCAGACCGGCCTCGTCGCGGGCGAGGCGCAGCTGCCGGCCATCGTGCAGGCCGCCGGCGCCGCCGATCCCGAGCTGCGCACCCTGGTGCTCACCGCCGAGCAGGGGCCCACCGTCCGCGCCGAGATGATCAGCGGATCCGGGCCCCGCCTCGACGACATCCGCACCGAGACCCGGGCCAGGGGCCTGGGGGAGCAGGATCACACCGTCGCGCAGCTCGTCGGCGCACTCGCCAGCACCGGCCTCAGTTCAGATCTCGGAGCAGAGCTCACGGGCGAGGGCATCGGCTTCGTGCTGCTCGCCCCGAACGGCGACGAAGTGGAGCGCGCGCTGCTACAGGCCTCGCTCGACCAGCACACCGCGCTCTCCAGCGCCGGCCAGACCGATCACGGTCTGCTCTGGCGGGTGCAGGACGCCGGCGCCCCGAGCGGGGTGACGGCCGCCGATGCGGACGAGACGGTCACGCAGCTGGGCGGCGTCTCCATCACCGCTCGCGTGCTGTGGTGGATCCAGCTGATCGTGCTGCTGGGCATGGTGCTGCTCGCGCTGCCCACCGGTGAGGTGGTGGAGCGGCCGGCGCGGCGACGTCGGGCGCAGCCGGCGAAGATCACGGTGGCTGCGGACCCCGGTTCCCCGGCCGCGTCGATCGCACCCGCTGCCCTTTCCGATCCGGCAGTAGCCAGTGATCCGGCCGCGCCCGCCGATCCGGCCGCATCCGCCGATCCGGCCGCCGAGACCGACTCCCGGACCGACGAGGGAGGCGAACGATGAGCGAGCGCTCGAATGCACTGCTATGGGGCGGCGTGCGCGCCACAGTGGGCGTGCTGGTCATCGGCGTCGCCGCCACCGTCGCCGTGGCCCTGAACACGATCCCGCTGCCCGCGGTGGAGCGCGACACCGTCGCCGTGACCGTCGACACCCTGCACGGCGCCGAGCAAGCGCTGGTGTGCAGCGGATCCTTCGCCGAGCTCGGCGCCGACCCGAACCGCCCGAGCGTCTCCCTGCCCACCGGCATCGCCTCCGTGACCGTCGCGGGGGAGATCTCCTCGATGAGCGAACTCGAGCGGACCGAGGCCGGCGGCAGCGCACCCGCGGTGCTGCACGCGCCCGCCGGGGATCCTCTCGCCGCCGCGCAGGCGCAGCAGGTCCTCACCGCCACCCTTCGCGGGCTCACCGCATCGAGCTGCGCGGAGCCGGTGAACGAGCAGTGGCTCATCGGCGGCGCGACCACCCTCGGCATCTCCACCACGCTGAGCCTCGGCAACGCCTCGAGCGTCCCGGCGACCGTGCAGCTCACCCTTTACGACGAGAACGGCGCCGTCGACCAGACCCGTACCAGCGGCGTGCTGGTGCCGGCCGGCAGCGAGCGCACCGTCTCGCTCAATGGCTACGCGCCCGGCCGCGAGCACATCGCCGTGCGCGTGGTCAGCACCGGCGCCGCCGTGACCGCCTCGCTCGGCGTCGCGCAGGCGGCGAGCCTCGTCCCCTTCGCCGTCGACACCGTCACCCGCCAGATCGCGCCCGGCACCACGCTGATCGTCCCCGGGGTGACCAATATCAGCACCCACCAGCACGGGCCCGGCGACGCCGGTGAGATCGACCCCTACCCCGTGCTCGTGCGGGTTCTCGCGCCCGCCGGCGAGACCGGCTCGGCGACGGTGCGCGCGGTGATGGCCGATGGCAGCAGCGAGCAGCTGGGACAGCTGGAGTTCAGCGGATCCGCCGTCGCGCAGCTCCCCGTCGCGCACTGGCCCGAGGAAGCCGATGCCGTGGTGATCGAATCCTCCGCGCCGGTGATCGCCGCGGTGCAGGGCTCGGCCGACAGCGGCACCGAGCACGATTACGCCTGGTTCGCCCCCGCACCGGTGCTGGCGGCCGACACCCCGGTGGCCGCGCCCGTGGTGTTCGGCGGGAGCCTGGTGCTGGTGAACCCCGGCGCCGTCGACGCCGTGGTGCGCATCGACGCCGGCAGCGGGCAGCCGCGCGAGGTGAAGGTTCCGGCGGGGGGCGCGGTGACGGCCGTGGCCGCGGGCCCCGTGACGCTCACCAGTTCGGCGCCGATCGCCGCCGGGGTGCGACTCGCGGGCGGCGGGGATATCGCCGGTTACCCGATCCTCACCGGTGCGGATCGCGCGAGCGCCATCACGGTCTATCCGCGATAGCGGTAGCGGCTGGGCTCACGTCTTCACCCTCGCGCCGCCGAGCGGCGCAAAGCCGGGACCCGGAAGAGAGACCCGGAAGAACCGCCGGGCTACTCGCCGCCGCCGAGCTTGCGCACTTCGCGGTCGATGGCGTCCTCGGTGATGGGCCGTCCGCCGGGACCGTACACGCTGAAGGCGGTGAAGGCGGTCGCGATCGCGAAACCGATCATCGGCCACATCGGCCAGTAGTAGGACTGGTATCCGCTGATCAGCCAGATCACATTCAGGAGGATGGTGATGATCACGAAGATGATCACCATGTTCCAGAAGTCCCGCTTCGCCTTGATGCGTTTGCGCGCCGCCTCGCGGATGTCCTCGCTCATGCCACCAAGCTACCCGAGCCCGGAACGCATGTACAGGGCGCCGGATCCGCGATCGTCTAGGGTGGTCTGGTGCCACACAAACGCAGCTTCCCCGTGTGGGCGGCGCTTCTGGGATCCGGAGTCGCCGGCACCATGGTGGCCATGCAGTCCCGCGTCAACGGGGGGCTCAGCCAAGAACTCGGCAACGGCTACCTCACCGCGCTGATCTCCTTCGGCTCGGGCCTGGTGATCCTTGTCTGCGTGGTGCTCGCCTCGCGCACCGCGCGGAAGGGCCTGCGGCAGCTGCGCAGCGAGCTCAGCAGCCGGCATCTGCCGGTCTGGACGCTCACCGGCGGGCTCTGCGGGGCCTTCTTCGTGCTGGGACAGGGGCTCGTGGCCTCGGTGATCGGACTCGCGATATTCACGGTCGGCATCGTCGCCGGCCAGGTGATGGGCGGCCTGATCCTCGATCGGGTCGGGCTCGGCCCCGGGGGCAGGGTGGACCCGAGCCTGCAGCGCATCATCGGCTCGGCCCTCGCCGTGATCGCCGTGGGCATCTCGGTGCTCGCCGATCTCGGCGGCGGGCAGGGCGCCGCGGGCCAGCTCTGGCTGGTCGTCGTCCCGGTGATCGCGGGCCTGCTGGTCGCCTGGCAGTCGGCGGTGAATGGACTGGTGCGATCCGCGGCGCACAGCGCGATGACCGCGACCCTCGTCAACTTCGTCGTCGGCACGGCGGTGCTGCTGGTGGCGGCGATCGTGTCGGTCGCGATGGACGGCTGGCCGAGCAGCTGGCCGGAGAACCCGGTGCTCTACATCGGCGGTGCGACCGGGGTGGTCTTCATCGCGGTGGCGGCCATGCTGGTGCGCACCGCGGGCGTGCTGCTGCTCAGCATGTCCAATGTCGCCGGTCAGCTCATCGCCGCGGTCGCCTTCGAGGCGGGGCTGCCGCTGGCGGACGGAGTGACGCCATGGCTGCTCGCGGGTGCGGCGGTCGCGCTGCTCTCGGTGGTGATCGCCGCGCTGCCGAGGCGATCCCGCGCATAGCGATTCGGGATCGCCGTGCTTCGGGATCGCCGCGCTCCGCGCGACCGGGGGCCTCGCGCGACCGGCGGTCCCGACCGGCGGCCGGCTACTCCTCGCCCGAGACCTCGTCGTCCTCCGCGGCGTCGAAGGACAGCGAGAGGCTGTTCATGCAGTAGCGGTCTCCGGTGGGGGTGCCGAAGCCGTCGGGGAAGACATGGCCGAGATGCGATCCGCAGCGCGCGCAGCGCACCTCGGTGCGCTCCATACCGAGGCTCGTATCCTCCAGCAGCTCGACGGCGCCGGGGCGCACGCTCTCGTAGAAGCTGGGCCAGCCGCAGTGCGACTCGAACTTGGTGCCGCTGTTGAACAGCTCGTTGCCGCAGGCTCGGCAGCGGTACAGGCCGTCGCCCCACTCCTTCAGGAGCTCGCCGGTGCCGGCGCGCTCGGTCGCCGCCTGCCGCAGAATCGCATACTCCTCCGGGCTCAGCCGCTCGCGCCACTCCTCGTCGCTCAGCGTGAACTCGTAGTCTCCGTGCGCAGCGTTCGGGGTGCTCATGGTGTGCTCCTGCCTGGGTGTTTCGCTTCTTCCGCTCTCTTCTGCCGCATGCGCATCAGAGCTCCGTGAGATGCCGGGAGAGGTCGAGCGGCTTCCGGGGTTTCGGCTTCTTGCCCTGCTCAGGGATCTTACCGACGTAGATCCATCCGAGCAGGTACTCCTGCTTGCCCAGCTCGAGGGCGCGCCGCATCCGCTTCGAGCGGGTGGCCTCGCCGGTGCGCCACATCGTTCCCCAGCCGGCTTCGTGGAGGAGGAGGCCGAGGGAGTGCGCGACGCCGGAGGCGACCGCCTCCTGCTCCCACAGGGGCACCTTCTTGCTCTTCCGGGGGCTCACGACGATCGCCAGCACGAGCGGGGCGCGGGTGGCCTTCGCGATCCCCTTCTCGGCGCGTGTGCCGGTGGCCTTGGCGAGCGCGCGGCCGAGCCTCTTCCTGGCATCGCCGCGCAGCGCGAGGATGCGCCACGGGTGCAGCGAGGAGTGGTCGGCGATGCTCGCCAGTGCGCCGACGATCTCTTCGAGCTGCGCCCGATCCGGCGCCTCGTCGGTGACGCGCGAGTAGGAGCGGCGGGCGCGGAACGCGGCGAGCACCGGCCGCTCGTCGGGATGGCTGTTCGCGGTGACCAGGAGCTCGTTCCTCTCGCGTCGTCGGGATGCTCCCACTGTACGCGCCGGGTCTGGATGCGCGCCGAGCGGAGCGCGCTCTCGGGCGGCTCATTTTGTCATCTGACTAAGTTAAGGGTAGCCGAACCAACATGCGACTAATGCGCTCGAGTTCGGCCTGCGAAGGACCGCTCCGCTCGAATCCGGTCCGCGCGGCGCTCGTCTGGATCCTCTGCGGCCTCCTGCTGATCTCCACGACAGGATGCGCGCTGATCCTCGGCGAGGAGCCCGATATCAGCGAGCTCTCACTGGCGGCGGCGGACAGTCCGCGCCTCTTCGAGGGGCACGACACCGCGCTGCTCGCATCGAACGACGTCGTGCCGATCACGCAGAACCCCGAGTCGAAGCTCCCGGTATCGTTCACCGGGCTCGACGATGTGACCGTCGAGATCACCGACACGAGCCGGATCCTGGCGCTCGACGGCACGGGGAGCCTGGCCTCGATCGTGTTCGGCCTCGGCTTCGGCCCGCGGGTCGTCGGTCGCGACCTCACCACCGGCTTCGACTCGGCCAAGGAGCTCCCGCTCGTCATGAACGGGCACTCGCTCAACGCCGAGTCGATTCTCGAGCTGAACCCGACGCTGATCCTCACCGACTACAGCGTGGGTCCGTACGATGTGCAGCTGCAGATGCGCAATTCCGGGATCCCGATCGTCTTCTTCGAACCGGCCGGCAATCTGGAGGACATCCCTCGGCTGATCGAGGATGTCGCGACGGTGCTCGGGGTGCCCGAGCTCGGCGACGACTACACCGCCGACTTCGAGCACCGCCTCGACGAGACGCTCGCCCGCATCCAGGCGATCGTGCCCGAGCGCGAGGAGGATCGCCCGCGCATGGTGTTCCTGTACATGCGGGGCCGGGCCGGTGTCTACCAGATGTTCGGCAACAACCCCGACGGCTCGCAGGGCTCGGCCGGGGTCATCATCGACACCCTGGGCGGCGTCGATGTGGCGGGCGAGCAGAACTGGGTGAGCGGATCGCTCACCGCCGAGGGACTGATGAAGCTCGAACCGGACTTGATCCTGATGCTCACCCTGGGTCTCGAGTCGGTCGGCGGAGTCGAGGGGCTGATGGAGATCCCCGGTGTCGCGCAGACGCCGGCGGGTGAGCGAAGCCGCGTCGTCGACATGAGCGACTACGACATGTTCACCTGGGGGCCGCGGACCCCCGAGGTACTGGCGGCGCTCGCGGAGGCCGTCTACCGGGTCGACCTCTCCGAGGTGGCTCTGTGAGCGGGGAGAGCGGGGGAGGACCGCGACTCGAGATCCGCGCCGAGGCGACTGTGCCCGCAAAGACCACGCTTGCGGAGGCCGCAGAGGCCGTGCAGGAGGCGCCGCAGCGCGCACGACTGGCGGAGCTCCCCTTGCGGCTCCCGCACGTCCTCGACTACGAGGCCGACGCGAGCGCGCTGCCGAAACCGCGAAGGGGGCGCGTGGTGGCGCTGTTCGTCGTGCTCGGCGTCGGGCTCGTCGTCGCCACCCTGGCCTCCGCCGCCATCGGGCAGATGCAGATCCCGATCGTCGAGGTGATCGGTTCGCTCTGCCGCAAGGTGGGGCTGAGCTGCGGTGCCGCCCCGATCCATCCGAATGCCGACGCCGCGCTCTGGGAGGTGCGTTTCCCGAGAGTCGTGCTGGGGGTCTTCGTCGGTGCGGCGCTCGCCGTCGCGGGCGCCATCATGCAGGGCGTGTTCGGCAATCCGCTCGCGGATCCGGGAATCATCGGCGTCTCCTCCGGTGCGGCGGTCGGCGCCAGCCTGATGATCGTCACGGGCCTTGCCGCGGGCAGCAGCTTCGCCATTCCGCTCGGGGCCTTCGTCACCGGGGTCGGCACCGCGCTGCTGATCTACTCGATCTCCAGATCCCGGGGCCGCACCGAGGTGGTCACCCTGATTCTCACGGGCATCGCCGTCAACGCCTTCGCGGGCGCGGCGCTGGCGCTGATGACCTTCGCGGGGACGACCAACCAGCGCGAGCAGATCGTCTTCTGGCAGCTGGGCAGCCTGGCGGGGGCGCTCTGGAGCTCGGTGGCGACGGTGCTGCCGCTGCTCATCATCGGCCTGGTGTTCGCCGTCCTCATCGCGGGGAAGCTGGATCTGCTCAGTCTGGGCGACGATGCGGCCCGCCATCTGGGCCTCGACATCGAGCGGCTGCGCATCGGATCGATCCTCATCGTCTCCCTGCTGACCGCGGCGGCGGTCGCCTTCGCCGGCATCATCGGCTTCGTGGGCCTGGTGATCCCGCATCTGATCCGGATGCTGGTGGGCCCCGGTCATCGGGTGCTCGTGCCCGCCTCGGCGCTCGGCGGCGCGGTGCTGCTGGTGCTCGCCGACACCTTCGCGCGCACGGCGATCTCCTATGCCGAGCTTCCCCTGGGCATGCTCACCGCGCTCATCGGCGGGCCGTTCTTCTTCTTCCTGCTCAAGAGCAGCCGAACCAAGAACGGCGGATGGTGAGCATGCTCCAATCGGAATACGGCGTCGCCGGATCGCAGCGCGCGCGGATCGGAGAGCCGGTGCTGCGGGTGCGAGAGCTCGCCGTCGCCTTCGGGGGCACCGCCATCGTCTCGCGGATCAGCTTCTCGCTGTGCGCCGGTGAGGTGCTCGCCGTCATCGGCCCCAACGGCGCCGGCAAATCGACGCTGCTCGGCGCGCTGGCCGGGGACCACCAGTACAGCGGCTCGATCGTGCTCGACGGCAGAGAGTTCTCGGAATGGCCGAACCGCGAATTGGCGCGTCACCGCGCGGTGCTGAGGCAGAGCAATCTGGTCAGCTTCCCCTTCAACGTGGTCGACGTGGTGAAGATGGGACGCGCGCCGTGGCGGAGGCTCAGCAGCGTGGTGGAGGACGACCGGATCATCGCGGAAGAGCTCATCCGAAGCGACACCCTGAGATTCGCGGATCGCACCTTCACCTCGCTGTCGGGAGGGGAGCGCGCCCGCGTCGCCCTGGCCCGGGCCATGGCTCAGCGCACCGGCCTGCTGCTGCTCGACGAGCCGACCGCCGCGCTGGACGTCAACTACCAGGAGCAGGTGCTCGCGGTGGCCCGGCAGTACGCGCGCCAGGGCAATGCGGTGCTGGTGGTGCTGCACGATCTGGCCGCGGCTGCGGCCTACGCGGATCGCGTGCTGCTGCTCTCGGACGGAGAGATGCGGCAGTGCGGAACCCCCGAGGAGGTGCTCACCGCGGAGGTACTGAGTCAGGTGTATCGGCACCCGGTTCGCGTGCTGCGGGAGAGCGACGGATCACTGATCATCCTGCCGATGCGATTCGCCGACGAGGCGCCCGCTCGTGACAGGGCAGAGGTAGAGGAGAGGGGAACCCGATGACGGTCGGAGGGAAGGCGGTCCAGGGGCCGCGGCTCGCAGGAAGAGTCGGCGTGCTTGCCGTAGGCGCAGTGCTGCTGGGGGCGCTGCTGCCCGCACTGCCCGCGCCGGCGGCGCATGCGGCGGGGACGGTGGTGGTCGCTCCGGAGCCGTCCGCGGATGGACCCTCGACGGTGACCGTCAGCGGTAGCGGCTTCCAGTACGTTCCGAATGCGCCTGGAGGCATATACGTCTTCTTCGGAGTGGTCTCCGATCCCGCATCGACGGCCTGGGCCCCGAGTCAGGGCGGCGCGAGCGGCACCACCTACAGCTATGCGAGCACCGAGGGCGCGATCCGACTGGTCGCCTTCGCAGGCGGCAGCTCGGCGACGGACGCGAATGCGGTCATCGATGCGAACGGCGACTGGACCGCGGAGATGACCATTCCGGGCAGCACCTTCATCCGCTCCTCGGGGAATCCCCACGACGGCAGCGCGGCAGAGGGCGAGACCGTCGATTGCCTGCAGCAGGTCTGCGGCATCATCACCATCGGTGCGCACGGCAATGTGAACGCGAACAACGAGTCGTTCACGCCGGTCGTCTTCGCGGCGGAGGAGGAGCCGGTCTCCGCGGAGGAGCCGTCCGATGGGGATCCCGGCGCGGAGGAGCCGGCCGACGATGAAGCGGTCAGCGCCGCGGACGAGGATCAGGCGGACTCCGAGGGCGGCGGCCTCAGTGCCGGCGTTCTCTGGGCGATCATCGCCGGCGCGGTGGTGTTGGTGGCCGCGGCGGCGGTCTGGGCGGGTGTCGCTGCGCGACGATCCGCGGCCGCGAAGAGGGAAGGCGGGGCAGGGGGATCCTCGTCTCCCGAAGAGGCGAGATCTGCCGAGGGCTCGGGGATCGCCGAGGGCTCGGCGCCTCCAGGGCAACCGGGAACTGCCGAGAAGACCGACGAATAGCTCGACGCACGGGCCGGACGAAGAGGAGCGAATGAGGATGAACACGGGGAACGAGCAGCAGACCGAGCCTTCGACGCTGTCACAGCGTCTGCGCGCGGTGTCCTTCGGCGGGCACGGCAGCAGCAAGACCTGGGATGGCGAGGAGAAGAGCGGGCCGCGCTACTACGAGGCCTATCTGAATGGGGGTCTGAACCGGGAGGGGATCGCCGCCCAGGCCGCGCAGCACTTCCTGATGTACGAGGCGATCGAGGGCGCGGCCGAGGAGCATCGCCGCCGCCTGGGCGAGGGCTTCGGCTTCTGGTTCCCCGAGCTGCACCGCGTGCCCGCGCTGCGCGAAGACCTGCGGCACTGGATCGGGGAGGACTGGGAGCAGCAGGTGCGCGGTCGGTACGCGACCCCCGGCATCCGTGCCTATGCGGACCGCATCGAAGAGGTGTCGAGGGATTCGCTGCCGCACTTCGTGGCCCACCACTACACCCGCTATCTCGCCGATCTCTCGGGCGGGCTGATGATCGCTCGGATGTTCGAGCAGAGTTATGGAATCGAGGGGGATACAGGCGTGAAGTTCTACCGCTTCCCCGGCATCGAGGATCCGAAGGCCTTCAAGGAGCGCTACCGCGAGCTGCTCGACGGCGCCGGCTTCTCGGAGGAGGAGCAGGCGGTGATCGCGGAGGAGGTGGCGCTCGCCTACCGGCTCAACGGTGAGGCCGGTGCCGACCTCGAAGCCCGCTTCGAGGAGTATCGCGCGGCCTGAGTCGAAACCCGACTTGCGCCACCGAACGAAATTCATCAGACTATAGTAAGTCTGACCATACTTAGGTAAGCCTAAGTGTGGCCAGTGATCCGGATCAGCCTGACCGGATCATGTCCGCCGAGTCCACCCGAATACAGAAGGAGAGCCTCACATCGTGAGTACGTCCGTCCCGAGGCCGCGGAGCAGATCATCGCGTCTGCTCGCCGTCGTCACCACACTCCTGGTCGCCGCAAGCGGCCTCTTCATCGTCCCGACCGCCGCCAATGCGGCACCCGTCGGAGTGACGAGCGCCACCCTCGACTGGGGGTTCAAAGCGAGCTGGCGAAGCTACATGACCACGTTCGGCGGCTATGAGGTGTACGGCGGCGGAGCGAGCGCCAGCCCCGCGCCCTACCACTGGGGCACCGCATCGACAGGCACCTATGACCCGGATACGAAGCAGGGAGCGTTCACCCTGCCCGGCTCGGTCAACTGGACCGGTTGGCACGGCATTGATATCACGATGTCGAATCTCACCGTCAACTTCGATTTGAACGCCGGCAGCGGCAGCATTTCTCAGGGCGGCGATGTCCTCGCAAACTTCGTCACCGCTGGTGCGACGGTGAATGAGGCGAGCGGCAACGTCACCGTGACGGGTGCGAGTTCAACGGGTACGGCTGCCATGGAGGCGCTGTTCGGGAACGCCGACTACGGGGCGGGGCAATCGCTCGATCCGATCTCCTTCAGCCTGAACTACGCGCTTCCCGCGACTCCGACCACGACGACGCTCTCGGCCGATCAGACCGAGGTCGAGTTGGGCGAGACGGTGAATCTCACCGCTACGGTCGCCCCGGCAGCCGCAGGCGACGTCGAGTTCTTCAACGGGGCCGCGTCCCTCGGCAGCGTGCCCGTCGCGAGCGGCGTCGCAGCCCTGGCTCCGGTCGCCCTCCCGCAGGGGGCCAACAGCATCACGGCGACCTTCACCTCGACCGACGCCGCTTACACCGGATCCTCAACCGCAGCACCGACGGTGATCACCGTGAGCGTTCCCGCCTCGGCTGCGGCGACCACCACCGCGGTGAACGCGCCGACCCCGGCGGCGCCCGTGGTCCTCGGCACCGCAGTCGATCTGACGGCTTCGGTCGAGCAGAGCGACGAGCCGACGGTGAAGCCCGACGGCTCGATCGAGTTCTTCTCCGTCGCGGCCGGTACCACCGATCGCGTATCGCTCGGCAGCGCCGCGGTCGACACCGCCACCGGTGCCGCCACGCTGTCGACCACCGCGCTCACCGCCGGCGGCCAGAGCTTCGTCGCGGTCTTCACTCCGGCGGATCCCGCCGCCTTCGCCTCGAGCGAGGGCGTGCACACCGACAACTACGGCGTCGTCGATCCCGCCGCACCCGAGCCTTATGTGCCGGGTGCGAACGCAGAGACGAGCTCCGGCGCCACCGCCACCTGGAATTGGAGCGCATACTCCTCCGGGTGGGCGAAGACCGCCGAAGGCGACGCGACGGTGAACGGACAGACCTTCGAGCTCACGGACGGCGAGGTGCTCGCCGACGCGGGCGGCGCTGTGATCAGCTTCGAAGCCGTGCTGCGCACCACCGCCTACGGCACGGAGGTTGTCGAGCTGCACGATCCGGCGCTGCACCTGCGCGCCGACGGCTCGGGCGTCTGGGTCGCGAGCGTGAACAGCGGCACCGAGCGCGTCGTGGTCGGTACCTTCTCGAGCGTCGACGCGCAGCCCGGCGAGAGCGGCACGCGCACGGTCGACTTCGACTACGTCGGCACCACCGCGCCCGGCACCTGGTACGTGCACAGCGGCGTCGGTCGCACCGACGCGTGGGCGAACCAGTTCGTGCTGCTGGTGCCCTCGGCGATTCGCTCGTTCTACTACCAGACGACCGACTCCGCGGCCCAGGCGACCAAGCCGGCCTCGCCCCTGAACGTCGAGTTCGAATGGCCGGCGGTCACCGAGACCACCCTCGCCGTCTCGCCGGCCGCGCCGGTGACGCTCGGCAGCGACGTCACCCTCACCGCCACGGTGGCCCCGCCGGCGGCGGAGGGCACGGTCGAGTTCTTCGACGTCTCCGCGGTCGACGGCGAGACCTCGCTGGGCACCGCGAGCGTCAGCGGCGGCGTCGCCACCCTGACCACCGACGAGCTGGTCGCGGGCGGTCACACCTTCCGCGTCGAGTACAGCTCGACAAACGGCTTCGACGACAGCACCGCGACGATCACCGCCAACTACGGAGTGGTCGACACCGCCCAGGCGGCCGTGTGCACACCCGCATCCGGTGCGAGCGAGACCCTGAGCGGCGTCACCGCCGAGTGGGACTGGAACGCGTACTCCTCAGGGTGGCAGAAGTTCGCCGGCGGCAACGCCACGGTGAGCGGGCAGACCTTCACCCTCTCGAACGGCACCGCCACGGTGTCGGACGACTGCGTGAGCATCGCCTTCACCGGCACGCTGCGCACGGAGGCCTACCAGAGCTTCTTCCCGACGCACGGCCAGTGGGTCGAGCTCGTCAACCCGGTGCTCACCATCGACTCGAGCGGGAACGGCGCCTGGACGGCCGGCGTTCGCACCGGTGCCGGTGACCTCAACACGGCGACGAGCGCTCCCACGGTGATCGCCGCGGTGCAGGGCGCTACCTTCCCCGATTTCAGCCAGAACGCGGTGACGGCCCAGGTCGATCTTGCGTACGCGGGCACCACCGCGGTCGGCACCTGGTCGGCCGGTCGTGACAGCGCGTGGGGCAACGCCTTCGTGCTGCAGGTGCCGAGCTCGATCCGCTCGTTCTACTACGCGAGCGGCGCGGGCGCGGACGGCAACAAGCCGCCGGCGGCGATCCACCTTGATTGGGCTCTGGCGGCTCCGAGCGGCAGTGTGAACGGTCAGACGGCCGATCCGCGCGTGCTGCAGGGGCAGACCGTCACCTTCGAAGCGGGCCCGTTCCGCGAGGGCGATGTGGTGTCCATCGTGGTGAACTCCGATCCGGTGGTCCTGCCCTCGGTGACGGTCGGCTTCGGCGGCCTCGCCACGCAGAGCTGGACCGTTCCCGCCGACTTCGAGCTCGGCGCGCACTCGGTGACCTTCAGCACCGGGTCCGGGGCGTCGGCGCGCAGCGTCGCCCTGCCCTTCACGGTCGAGGCAGCGGGCAGTTCCACCGGTGGTGGATCCACTCCCGATGTCTGCATTGCGAGGGCGGTCACCGGAGGCAGCATGAGCTGGGAGTTCAAGCAGTCCTTCAAGAACTACATCCAGGGACCGATCGCGCACGGCACCTTCTCCGGAGGGTACTTCACCGCCAGCGGTGGAGCGGTCAACGCCAACGCGGGCGGCATCGGGACGGTGAACTTCCAGGGTTCGATCGTCGCGACCGGTCACGGCGGCACGCTCGATCTGCAGATCCAGAACCCCACGGTTCAGATCACCGGGCCGAACTCGGGTGTGCTCTACGGCACGCTGACGCAGAGCGGATCGGGCGGCTACGTCGCCATCGCGAACCTCGGCTTCAGCTCGGTGTCCGCGAGCGCCGGCGGGCTGACCGCCACCGGTTCCGCGGCGACGCTGACCGGCGCGGCCTCGGCGGCATTCGGCGGGTTCTACTCGGCCGGTACCGAGCTCGACCCGGTGTCGTTCTCGGCAGCGCTCGGCGGCGAGGTGCCGTGCGACGCGACCACCGATCCGGTGGAGCTGGCCAAGGGCGGTGCTGATGCCGATCTCAGCCTCGTGCTGCTCAGCATCGGTGCACTGGTGATGCTGGCCGGCTTCGGCCTGACCCGCATCCGCCGCCGCGCGACCGCGTAACCGCGCAGCACCGGAGATGAGAAGGGTGGTCCCGGCCCGTTCGGCCGGGACCACCCTTCCACAATCGATCGAGAGGAAGAGCTTCAGATGAAGCGGATGACATTCGGCGGACTCCTCGCCGGGGCTGTGCTCTTCGCGGGATTGGCCGCGGCGCCGGCCGCCGTCGCGATGCCGAGTGGGGTGCTCCCCGCGGAGGACGCGGGCGCCGGGTGCACGGTGGGCGGAGGCTCGCTGAGCTGGGGTGTGAAGGAGAGTTTCCGCTCCTACATCTCCGGCACCATCGCGAACGGCAGCTGGGAGGTCGCCGACGGGGCGAGCTACGAGACGCCGCTGTTCGGATGGGCCGGGGCGACCGGATCCATCGATCCGGGGACCGGTGTCGGAGAGGTGTCGTACACGGGATCCATCCACTTCACCGGGCACGATGGAGTTCTGGATATGACGCTGGCGAACCCCACGGTGCGCTTTGCGGAGGACGGCAGTGCGACGCTGTTGCTCGACACCCGCAGCACCGACACCTCGGGGAACCCGAAGGTCGATGACCAGCAGGGCGAGCTCGCGAGTGTGGCTCTGCCCGCGCCGATCGAGGCGGTGACGGGAAGTGTCTCCTACGCCGACCTCCCAGTGGCGCTCACCGAGGCCGGTGCAGCGGCCTTCGGCGGTTTCTACCAGGCCGGTGACGCGCTCGATCCACTGACCTTCAGCTTCGATCTCGACTGCGTGACGGCCGAAGCCCCTGAGGCAGAGGTCGCTCAGGATCGCGAGGAGGTGACCGCTGCACCCATTTCGGCCGAGGCCGAGGGCTCGGTCCCCTGGGTCGTGATCGGCATCGTCGCGGGCGTCGTGGTGCTCGCAGCCGCGGCCGTTGCGGCGGTCGCCGTCTCTCGTCGGAAGCGGGGAAGCGCCGCGGCCTCGGACTCTTCGGGACCTGCGGGGTCCTCGGATCGGGCGGGTGAGGGTGCGGACTCCGGCGGATCCTGAGGCCCCGCTCGCCGCTGGATACGACAGGGCTCTCTCGCTCGGTGAGGGTCCAGTTTGCATCGTCTGATCAAATACATCAGACTATTCCTCAGCGACTGAGGTTAGGTATGCCTCGGTTCTATCCGACGAGGAGCCGCGCGGGCTCCGCTTCGGACGGCATCCCGACCGACGAGGAGTATGTCTGTGAGATCAGTTGGCACGCGGATCCGTGGCGGTTTCGCCGCGGTCCTCTCCGCAGCTTTGATCGTGAGCGGTGCGGCGCTCGCCGCCCCCGCCGCCCATGCGGAGGAGCCGGTCGACGCGCCGGTCCCCGTCGTCGAGCAGGAGGCGCCTGCACCCGAGCAGCCCGCTGAGGAGGCCCCGGTCGAGGATCTGCCGGGCGGCGCCGGTGCCGAGGAGATTCCCGCCGAGACCCCGACCGAGTCCGATGAGGCCCCGGAAGGGGATCCCGCGGGTATGCAGTCCTTCGGTATTCAGTCCCTCGAGGATGAGGTCGTGCGGACGCCTGCGATTGAGGTGTTCAAGGCGGATGGTGTAACTCCGGTCGGCGAGGATCCGGTATTCGCGGGCGACACCATTGTGGTGAAGGGTCACGGCTTCGACCCCGAGGGCAACCTTGCGACGCGCGCGCCCATCACCGTGGGTGACCCGGCGGGCAACTATGTCGTTTTCGGCAATTTCGCCGAGAATTGGCGCCCGTCTGAGGGCGCAGCCGGCAGCGCCCGCACGCGCACTATCGAGCGCTGGGCCATGGCTCAGTCGACCCTCGACCGGATCACCAACCCTTCCTTCAAGTCGATAGTGGCAGCGCAGTTCGAGGAGATGCACGCCGACGGCAGCTTCGAGGTTGAGTTCGTGTTGAAGGATGCTGCGACGACTCCCGGCAGCTACGGCGTCTTCACTTACGTCGCTGGTGGTGCTCCGAATGATGCCTTGCAGGAACTTGAGGTGCGCCTGAACTACCAGGGCGCACGGCCCTCCATCCAGGTGTTCAAGGCGGATGGTGTAACTCCGGTCGGCGAGGATCCGGTATTCGCGGGCGACACCATTGTGGTGAAGGGTCACGGCTTCGACCCCGAGGGTAACCTTGCGACGCGCGCGCCCATCACCGTGGGTGACCCGGCGGGCAACTATGTCGTTTTCGGCAATTTCGCCGAGAATTGGCGCCCGTCTGAGGGCGCAGCCGGCAGCGCCCGCACGCGCACTATCGAGCGCTGGGCCATGGCTCAGTCGACCCTCGACCGGATCACCAACCCTTCCTTCAAGTCGATAGTGGCAGCGCAGTTCGAGGAGATGCACGCCGACGGCAGCTTCGAGGTTGAGTTCGTGTTGAAGGATGCTGCGACGACTCCCGGCAGCTACGGCGTCTTCACTTACGTCGCTGGTGGTGCTCCGAATGATGCCTTGCAGGAACTTGAGGTGCGCCTGAACTACCAGGGCGCACGCACCCCCGCCGATTTCGAGCCCGAGATCAGGGTCTACCTCGAGGACGGCACGACACCGTACACAGGCCAGGGCGTCGAGGCTGGCGACACACTCGTCGTCAAAGGCTCGGGCTTCGATCCCTTCGCGAACGTCGGCGGCAGCGGCCAGCCGATTCCTGCCGACAAGCCGCAGGGCACCTTCGTGGTCTTCGGCAAGTTCGCCGAGAACTGGAAGCCCTCTGCGGGTGTGCTCTCCGATCAACGCACCATGAACCGCGACAACCGCGGCTGGTTGCTCGCCGAGACGACGCTCGAGAGCGACGTGCCCGAGCAGTTCCGCGAAGACATTCGCAGTCAGTGGATCGAACTCGATCCGCTCACCGGCGCCTTCACCTGGGAGGTGACGCTCGCCGAGCCCACCGCTCCGCTCGAGAACGGCAATTGGGGTATCTACACCTACGCCGGCGGCGTTGGCACTTCGAACGCGGCGCAAGAACTCGCGGTGCCCGTCAACTTCGTCGCCGAAGACAAGGGCACCCCCGGCGGCGATGATGAGGAACCCGTGACTGGCGGCCTGAGCTGGGCCTTCCTGCCGAGCTGGAATTTCTATGTCGCGAACATCGCCCATGGTGCGGTGACCGTGTCGAACGGCGCAACCATGGTGAACTCCGCCACGAGCGAGATCAACTACGTTCAGGTCGAGGGCGGTGACTACAACCCCGAGACCGGTCTGGGCACGATCCGCTACCAGGGCACCGTGCGCTACCTCAGCGAGGATCACGGCTTCAACATCGTGCTCAGCGATCCGTGGGTGCAGTTCACCGTCGATGGCACCGTCATCACTGCGGCAACTTCGACGAGCGACACTGCCGGGGCGACGAGCCTTGCGCGAGTACCGATCGCGAACCTGACGCCCGGTAGCGCGACCGAAGGCGAAGGCGGTCTGCTGACCTGGTCGAGCGCGGCCGGCACCATCAGTTCGGGCATCGAACCCGAGGGCTGGCACGCTTACCGCCCGTCGTCGGCGACTCCGCCCGTGCTGACCGCGATCGCACCGGTCGACTTCAGCTTCGGCGCCGAAGGCGCCGCGGGTGGCGATGACGGAGATGACGAGGAGCCCGTAGTGACGCCGCCGGTCGTAACGCCGCCGCCGGCCCCGTCGACCCCGGCTCAGGCCGCAGGCTCGCTCATCTGGGGCATCTCCTCGGGCCTCGCCGGCTACACCACCGGCGGCACCGCGAAGGGCACCATCGCCACCAGTGGAGTGGGCGTCGGCGCCGGCGGGTACACCTTCCCGCAGGCGGTTGGCGGAAGCTGGAACGCCGCCACGCAGACCGGCACCGTGCAGTACTCCGGTGTGGTGACCTTCTCGGGTCACGGCGGTCTGATGAACGAGACCTTCGCGAACCCGGTGATCACCGTGAGCGATGCGATCTCGGGCACGATCACCGCCGGCGGACGCACCTTCGTGCTGAACCTCGCCGGAGCGGGCAAAACGGTGGGCGCCGGCGGCGAGGTCACCTTCACGGGCGTCTCGGTGATCGGTTCGATCAGCGGCGGTGGCAGCTCCGGTGCGGGCGCCGGCGGCGGATCCTTCCCCGTCGACCCGCTGAGCTTCACCGTGGGCGCGGCGAGCACGGTCAACTACGGTTCCACCGCCGTGAGCAACCCCTCGGTGAACCGTCAGCCGGCTGCGACTCCACCGGCCACTGAGGGGGTCACCATCGTCACCTCGGACGACGAGCTGGTCGAAGGCGGAGAGGTCGAGATCACCGCTTCGGGCTTCGAGCCGAACGAGACGGGGATCCTCGTGGTGATCTACTCCGAGCCCACGCTGCTCGATGCCAACGCCAAGGCCGATGCGAATGGCGTCGTGCGTTGGATCGGCACCCTGCCGGAGGGGTTGACCGGTGAGCACACCATCACCCTGCAGGGCAGCATCAACGTGGGCAAGGTCATCAAGACCCAGACCCATGAGGAGTTCGCCGCCGCGCAGGCCGTCAAGGAACAGAAGGTGACGCAGTCAGGCCGCACCCTGGCCGCGCAGTCGGAGACCGTCGCAGCCGCGGGCGCGGCAGTCGGCGACGGCGCACCGGTCTGGATCTGGTGGGTGGCAGCCCTGGCGCTGCTCGTCGTCGCGGGCGGCATGACCGGACTGGTCATTGTTCAGCGACGCAACTCACAGAACTGAGCGGGGAGGGGTGGGGTCTCGGCCCCATCCCCTCCCGGCCCTGGCAGAAGCAGCAGCACTAAGGATCCCCATGCACTCCATCCTCCGTTCCGCCTCCATCGCGCTCGGCGCGGCAGTACTCGCCGGCGCGGCCGTGCTGCTTCCGGCTTCGAGCTCCGCGCCCGCGCAGGCGGAGGAGACGCCCGCCGCGGGCTGCGAAGTCACCGGCGGCACGCTCGACTGGGGAGTGAAGGAGAGTTTCCGCTCCTACATCAGCGGGTCGATCGCGGGCGGCAGCTGGGAAGTCAGCGACGGTGCGAGCTACGAGACTCCGAGCTTCCACTGGGCCGATCCCGTCGGGTCGATCGATGCCGACACCGGCAAGGGCAGCGTCTCCTTCACCGGCACCATCGCCTTCACCGGTCACGAGGGGGTGCTGAACCTCGTATTCGCGAATCCCACGATCGAGTTCCGCGGCGACGGCACCGCGAATCTTCTGCTCGACGCCCACAGCAACAACGCCCAGGGGGAGCTCGCGGTGGACGAGGCCCAGGTCTCGGTCGGCCGGGTCGACGGGCTCGGCCGCATCGATCCGACGAGCGGTTCGGGGAGCGTCTCCGATGCCCCCGCCATCCTCACCGCCGACGGGGCGCGGGCCTTCGCTGGTTTCTACAGCACAGGCGACGAGCTTGATCCGATCACCCTCTCGCTCGAGTTCGCCCCCTGCTCGGCCGGCGCTGCGGCCCCGGTGGAGGAGGCGGCCGATGCCGATGAGGCGACCATGACGCCGATCTCGGCGGATGTCGATGAGCCGGGCGTGCCGTGGATCCCGATCGCCATCGGCGTTGCGGCGATCCTGGTGATCGCCGCCGCAGCGATTCTGCTGCTCGCGGGCCGGAAGAAGCCCGGCGCGGCGGAGGGAACCGCAGACGACGATCCTGCTGTGTAGCGGGAACCGAGTCGGGCGACGCACGGCACGGTCCGGCGGCTCGGGCAGTTCAGGGGTTCGTGAGTTCTGGGGCCTGTGAGCGCTCGGGCCCATGAGTTCCTCAAGCGATTCGGGTTCCCAAAGCCCGAAACCGCCTGGAATGGACTTTGAGAACCCGAATCGCTTTGGCAACCGTCCTCGGTCCATCGGTGATCCTGCCACGAAGCAGAAAGGGAGCCGCCCGCGTCCCGTCGGTGATCCGACCGGCCAGAGCTCCGGCGCTCGGTCCAGGTGCTCGGTCCAGGCGCCCGGTCCCGGTGCTCAGTCCCGGATCGGCATCACGATGCCCTGCCCCGAGCCGGGGTGCGGGATCACCTCGACCGGGGTCTGATACACCTCGGACACCGTCTCGGCGGTGAGCACCTCCTCCGGGGTGCCCGAGGCGAAGACCTCGCCCGCGCGCAGCAGCGCGACGCGATCCGCGTAGGCGCTGGCCAGATTGAGGTCGTGCAGCACCACGAGCACCGCGTCGCCCGCGCGTGCGCGCTGGCGTGCGAGGCTCAGCACCGCCTCCTGGTGACCGAGATCGAGGGCAGCGGTCGGCTCGTCGAGCATCAGCACGCCGGTGCGGCCGGCCATCACCCGGGCGAAGGCGACTCGCGCGCGCTCACCGCCCGAGAGCGAGGGCACGCGGCGACTGCCCAGGTGCGCGATATCGGCGGCGGCGATGGCCTCCGAGATCGCGGCGTTGTCATCGTCCTCGAGCGGCGTGCGCCGCCACGGCGCCCGGCCCATCTCCACCACCTGGTGCACCGTGAACGGGAAGAGCAGCTGATTGTCCTGCAGCAGCACGCTGCGCCGCCGCGCGAGATCGGTCAGCGACCACTTGCCGATATCGCGACCGCCGAACTCCACGCTGCCGCTGTCGGGCCGCACATCGCCCGACAGCAGGGACAGCAGCGTCGACTTGCCGGCGCCGTTCGGGCCGAGCAGCGCCAGCACCTCGCCGGCGTGCAGCCCCAGCGAGACCTCGGCGAGCAGCGCACGGGATCCGCGCACCACGCTCACCCCGCGCGCTTCGACGACGAGCTCGCCCCGAGCGGTGCGCGGGGGAGCGTGGAAGGCGCGCGCGGCCATCAGCCCCACCCTCCGCTGCGCTTGCGGGTGCGGCGGAGCAGCCAGAAGAAGAACGGTCCGCCGACGAGCGCGGTGAGCATGCCGATCGGCATATCGGCATTCGGGACCAGTGTGCGCGCCGCGAGATCCGCCACCGTCATCAGCAGGGCGCCGCCGAGCACCGAGGCGGTGACGAGCGGAAGATGCGCCGGCCCCAGGATCATGCGCATCAGATGGGGGATCACCAGGCCCACGAAGGCGATGATGCCGGCGAAGGCGACCGCCGCCCCGGTCAGCAGTGCGATGATGAAGATCATGCTCACGCGCAGCACCTCGACGTTCACGCCGAGGTGGCGGGCGTTGCGCTCTCCGAGCGAGAGCAGGTCGAGGCGATGCGCGGAGAAGTAGGCGGCGAGCAGCCCGACCGCGATCACCGGCGCGATGATGAGTACCTGCGTCCACCGGCTCCCGGCGAGGCTGCCGAGCTGCCAGAAGACGATCTGCTCCCGCGACTGGGTGTCGCCGAGGAAGGTGAGCAGGGCGATCGCGGCCCCGGCGATCGCGTTCACGGCGATACCGGTGAGCACGAGGGTCACTACCTCGGTCTTGCCCTCCGCCCGGCTCATCGCGTACACGATCAGCGTCGCGCCGAGCCCGAAGAGGAAGGCCATGACGGCGATGGTCCACTCGCCGAGGAAGGTGAGCCCGAACACGATCGCGAGGCTCGCGCCGACCGCCGCACCCGAGGAGATGCCGATCACGCCGGGCTCGGCGAGCGGGTTGCCGAAGATGGCCTGCATCAGGAGACCCGCGACCGCGAGGCCCGCGCCGACGAGGACGGCCATGGCGACGCGGGGGAAGCGGATCGCCCACAGCGTCTGATCGCCCACCGGATGGGTGGGCATCGGCAACCAGTCGATACCGATGCGGTGCAGGATCGATCCGAGCACCTCCTGCGGGGGAACGCCCAACTGCCCCGTGCCCGCCGAGATCAGCACCGCGACGATGAGCGCCACCGTGAGCGCGATGAACAGACCCGCCGTGAGTGCCGTGTGCCGCGAGGCCGCGGTCATCGTGGAGGAGTGGGAGGTCATGCGTGCGGGGGACTGCTTTCTGAGCCGTCGGAGCGGGGGTCGGAGGACCCAGAAGCGGACGCGCTCTCAGGAATCCCTCGAATCATCTTACCTTTGTTGGGCTAGGCTGATCTCGGCCAATCATCAGATGAGAGGATCCGCGGTTCATGATGCAGGCAGGTAGGCGTTCGGCCCTGGCTCTCGCAGTCGCCTTCGCAATGGCCTTGGGGCTCGCGGGATGCCAGATCGGTTCGGCGCACGGCGATTCCGCGTCGGCGCAGGCGATCGATCTGCCGCCGCTCACCGAGCTGACGCCGCTGGACGATCCCGTCAGTTACGAGGGCCCGAGCACCGCGCTCGTCGGCGGACCCAATATCGCGCCGCTCGATCCGGCGCCCGAGCCCGATCTTCCGGTCACCGTCGTCTCCAAGGACTCGGCGGGTGGGCGAGAGGTCACCGTCACCGACACCTCGCGGGTGATCGCCCTCTCGCTCAGCGGCACCCTCGGCGAGATCGTCTACGCCCTGGGCCAGGCCGACCTCCTCGTCGGACGGGACATCTCCACCAATATCCCGGGTGCCGACGAGCTGCCGGTCGTCACCCGGGGCGGGCACTCGATCGACGCCGAGAGCGTCCTGGCGCTGAACCCGACTGTCATCATCACCGACGGCAGCATCGGCCCCACCGACGTCGTGCTGCAGCTCGGCGATGCCGGCGTGCAGGTGGTGACGGTGGATCGGGCCGTCGATCCCGAATCGAGCTACACGGTGATGCAGCAGGTGGCCGATGCACTGGGCATCGGATCAGCCGCCCCCGCGCTCATCGACACGCTGAGGCAGGCGATCGCCGACAAGGAGGCCGAGGTGGCCGCCCTGCTGCCCGCCGACGCGTCCAAGCGTCCCCGAGTGGCCTTCCTCTATGTGCGCGGCACCGCGGGCATCTTCTACCTATTCGGAGCGGGCAGCGGCATCCCCAGCCTGATCGAGTCGCTCGGCGCCGTGGACGTGGCCGAGGAGATCGGCTGGGTCGGCGAGAAGCCGATGACCGAGGAGGCCCTCGTCGCGATGAACCCCGATGTGATCCTGGTCATGACCAAGGGTCTGGAGAGCGCCGGGGGCGTCGACGGGCTGCTCCAGGCGCAGCCGAGCATCGCGCTGACCAGTGCCGGACAGCACCGCCGCATCATCGACATCGACGACACCGTCCTCTTCGCCGGTGGCACGCGCATCCCCGATGTGATCGACGGGCTCGCGCGGGCGCTGTATGCACCGGACTCGCTCTGAGCTACGCGGCCTGCCGGCGTGCGGAGGAGCACGTCGGAGACTCGCTGTATGCGATGTGAGGTGGGTGAGAGGCGTCGCCGGATCGCCGGGATCGCGGCCTGTGCTCGCGGAACATCCAGGGTCGCGCGTGTAGTCTGTGGAAGGTCGCCCAGGCGGCGAAGAACGGTTGAGAGTCGGGGGTGCGTGAGTGGCGCGAGAGCATGGTGACCAGGCTTCCTCGCAGGCACTGCCCCTGGACCGCTTCGACGCGCTCCCGAAGACGCATCGGGTCGGGGCTCACCGGATCGCCGGTCGGGCGCGGAGATTCTGGCGCTACCTCCTGGCTGGGGTCATCGCGACGGCCGTGCTCGTGACGGTGGGCATCATCGGGGTCAACTCCATCGGCGGTGGATCGAATGCCCCCGTGGGCGAGACGGCCGAGGAGCCGCAGCAGCCGCAGGTGAAACCGGAACTCGATCCGACCGCCACCATCGCGGTGCTCAACGGCACCGCCACCCCCAATCTGGCCGCGGGCGTCGACCAGGTGATCAG
The DNA here is from genome assembly GCA_048516985.1 of Leucobacter sp. Lineage (GTDB taxonomy): Bacteria > Actinomycetota > Actinomycetes > Actinomycetales > Microbacteriaceae > Leucobacter. Next base: position 971,618 of record CP183188.1, read on the forward strand.
TCAGAACGGCTGGGGGATCATCAGCTTCTCCGAGGATGCGGCCTCGAACGAGGTGCAGATCTCGGCGGTGTTCTACGCCGTGCCGGAGGACGAGGCCGCGGCGGCCGCACTCGCCGCCGAGCTCGGCGGCGTCTCCACCTATCAGAGCCAGAACTACACCGATTTCGGCGTGAGGCTCGTGGTGCTGCTGGGCGCGGACTACGCCGGTCCCGGGGGCGATGAGGCCGCCGCGATCACCGCCCGGCTCGGCGCCGGGTCCACCGATCCCGAGTAGCCGGTCGTCGCCTCGCAGCGGCGATGAGGCGGCGCTGCGCCCTGTTCGCCCCCAGCGAGCACCGCGTTGACGGTCCAGCTTGCACTCCAAGGGGTCGAGTGCCAAAATTGAGCTGGCAGTCGGTAAACCTGAGTGCTAAAAGCTCATGCTTAGGCGCGGCGACAGGCCGCCACCGAAAACTCCCAGGAGGGACGATTACATGGCAAAGATCATTGCGTTTGATGAGGAAGCACGCCGCGGACTTGAGCGGGGTCTCAACACCCTCGCCGATGCTGTGAAGGTGACGCTCGGCCCGCGCGGCCGCAACGTCGTGCTCGAGAAGAAGTGGGGCGCCCCCACCATCACCAACGACGGCGTGTCCATCGCCAAGGAGATCGAGCTCGAGGACCCCTTCGAGAAGATCGGCGCGGAGCTGGTGAAGGAGGTCGCGAAGAAGACCGACGACGTCGCCGGTGACGGCACCACCACCGCAACCGTGCTCGCCCAGGCGCTGGTGCGCGAGGGCCTGCGCAATGTGGCCGCGGGCAGCGACCCCATCGCCATCAAGAAGGGCATCGAGAAGGCCGTCGCGGCCGTCACCGCTCAGCTGCTGGCCAACGCCAAGGAGGTCGAGACCACCGAGCAGATCGCGGCGACCGCCTCCATCTCGGCGGCCGACGAGCAGATCGGTCAGCTCATCGCCGAGGCCATCGACAAGGTGGGCAAGGAAGGCGTGGTCACCGTCGAGGAGTCCAACACCTTCGGCACCGAGCTCGAGCTCACCGAGGGCATGCGCTTCGACAAGGGCTACCTCTCGGCCTACTTCGTGACCGATCCCGATCGCCAGGAGGCGGTCTTCGAGGATCCCTACATCCTCATCGTGAACAGCAAGGTCTCGAACATCAAGGACCTGCTGCCGGTCGTGGATCCGGTGATCCAGTCGGGCAAGCAGCTGCTCATCATCGCCGAGGACGTCGAGGGCGAAGCGCTCGCGACCCTGGTGCTGAACAAGATCCGCGGCATCTTCAAGTCGGCCGCCGTCAAGGCTCCCGGCTTCGGCGATCGTCGCAAGGCCATGCTGCAGGACATCGCGATCCTCACCGGTGGCCAGGTCATCTCGGAGGAGGTCGGTCTCAAGCTCGAGAACACCACCCTCGACATGCTCGGCACCGCGCGCAAGGTCATCATCACCAAGGATGAGACCACCATCGTGCAGGGCGGCGGTGAAGAGGAGCAGATCGCCGGTCGCGTGACCCAGATCCGCCGCGAGATCGACACCACCGACAGCGACTACGACCGCGAGAAGCTGCAGGAGCGCCTCGCCAAGCTCGCCGGCGGCGTGGCCGTCATCAAGGCGGGTGCGGCCACCGAGGTGGAGCTCAAGGAGCGCAAGCACCGCATCGAGGACGCCGTGCGCAACGCCAAGGCTGCTGTGGAAGAGGGTGTGCTGCCCGGTGGCGGCGTCGCCCTGATCCAGGCCGGCAAGGACGCGTTCGCTTCGCTCGAGCTCTCGGGCGAAGAGGCCGTGGGCGCCAAGATCGTCGAGGCGGCCATCGAGGCTCCGCTGCGTCAGATCGCCGCGAACGCCGGTCTCGAGCCGGGTGTCGTCGCGGATCGCGTGCGCAGCCTGCCCCTCGGCCACGGCCTGAACGCCGCGACCGGCGAGTACGGCGATCTGGCTGCCCAGGGCATCCTGGATCCCGCCAAGGTGACCCGCTCGGCGCTGCAGAACGCCGCGTCGATCGCCGGTCTCTTCCTCACCACCGAGGTCGTCGTCGCCGACAAGCCCGAGCCGGCAGCGGCTCCGGCCGGCGATCCGACCGGTGGCATGGACTTCTAAGTCCTCGCGCGCAGAAGCGGGGTCGCACCTTCGGGTGCGGCCCCGCTTCTGCGTTCACCCCGTCTGAGCAGCCGCCCCTGTCGCCGTTCCCCCTGTTCAGGTGTCGATTTGGTGCACTATTCCTGGGGATAGCGCACCAAATTGACACCTCTGTCTGGTGCGCTCGGAGAGCAGCACTTTGACGGGTTTCGGTGGGGTGGCGACCGCATGCAGCGAGGTCGGAGCGGGGCCGGGGAGAGGGAGAAGACGCGAGGATCAGCGTGAGCGCGATCAGCGCAGCCGCGGAAGCGGCACGGTGTCGTCCGAGGCCGGGGCGAGCGGCAGCTCGACCCGGAACGTCGCCCCGCCGCCCGGCGTCTCGCGCACGCTGACGGCGCCGCGGTGGGCCTCCACGATCGACTTGACGATAGACAGGCCGAGCCCCGAACCGCCGGTCTCGCGGTTGCGCGAGGTGTCGGCGCGCCAGAAACGGTCGAAGATCTTCGACCGCAGCTGCGGGGGGATCCCTCGCCGTGATCCACGATCTCGAACACGCCCATGCCGCGTGCCTGATCCGTGGAGACCTCGATCTCGATCGCCCCGCCCTCCGGGCTGTACCGCAGCGCATTGCCGATCAGATTCGTCATCACCTGTCGAACCCTGTGCTCATCGCCCAGCACCTGCGGGTCGGTGTCGTCCTCGATGGCCACCACGGACCGGTCGGGGGCCTGAGCGCGCGTGTCGAGCGCCGCATCGGCGGCGAATCGGTTCAGCGGCAGCGGGGCGAGTTCGAGCGGGCGCCGCTCGTCGAGACGGGCGAGGGAGAGCAGATCCTCCACCAGCGACCCCATCCGGATCGCCTCCTTCTCGATGCGCTCCATCGCCTGACCCAGCTGCTCCTCGTCGCTCAGCGCGCCCAGTCGATAGAGCTCCGCGTAGCCGCGCACCGACACCAGCGGGGTGCGGAGCTCGTGCCCGGCGTCGCCGATGAAGCGCCGCATCTGGTCGATGGTGCGGGCGCGCTCCGCGAAGGAGTCGTCGATGTGATCCAGCATCACATTGAGGGACTGGCCCAAATGGCCGACCTCCGTGTTCGGGCTCGACACCATGATGCGCTTGGAGAAGTCGCCGCGCGAGATCTCAAGTGCCGTGCGCTCCACCTCCGCCAGCGGTGCGAAGGTGTTGGTCACGAGGATGCGGGTGAGCGCCGCCCCAAGCAGCAGCACGGCGATGCCGAAGCCGGTGAAGATCACGATGAAGCGGGTCATCACCTGCGTGGTGCCGGCGGTGGACGAGGCGATGATGAGCGTACCGCCCGGTTCTCCGCCCCCGGCCATGATCGGGATCGCGACGGCGCGCCACTCTACGCCGTCCGTGGACTGCAGCGGGAAGGCGTCGCCGCCCTCGGTGAGCACCCAGTCCGGAGTGATGTTCGGCACGGTGGGCGGGGTCTGGTGCTTGTCGTCGCGCTGATTGTCATAGAGCACCGCGCCGCTGAGATCCAGCACCGCCACGTAGTACCTGCTGTCGGCGCCGCGGATGTCGTCGCTGGTGAGCGCGGCCTGGTTCGCCCCGGGCGCGAGCACGCTGAGCGGGTCGTTGCGCAGCTGCCGCAGCTCGGTGTCCTGCACGCCGACCAGTTGCGGGCGCAGGAACGACAGGGTGCCGACACCGGCCACGATGAGCCCCAGGGAGAGGATGAACACCGTGACACCGGTGATCTTCGTGCGCAGCGAGATATCGGTCCAGCGCTGGATCAGCGAGGGCTTATGCGGCGCCTGAGTCTCGCCCTCGGGGGGCGGGGCGTCGATCCTCGCCGTCTCCGGGGGCTGACTCACGGCGCGCTACTTCGCGTCGGTCTTGAGCATGTAGCCGAAACCGCGCTTGGTCTGGATCAGCGATTCGTCGGTGAGCGGATCGAGCTTGCGGCGCAGATACGAGACGTAGGACTCGACGATCCCGGCGTCGCCGTTGAAGTCGTACTCCCAGACGTGGTCGAGGATCTGCGCCTTCGACAGCACCCGGTTGGCGTTCTGCATGAGGTAGCGCAGCAGCTTGAACTCGGTGGGGCTGAGCTCCACCGGGGCGCCGTTCACCTGGACCTCGTGCGTGTCCTGGTCGAGCACGATCGGACCGGTCTCGAGGACCGCGTCCTCGTCCTCCTGAATGGTGCGGCGGAGGATGGCCTTGATACGCGCGATGATCTCGTCGAGGCTGAAGGGCTTGGTGACGTAGTCGTCGCCGCCGACGGTGAGGCCCATCACCTTGTCCTCGGTGTCGTCCTTCGCGGTGAGGAAGAGGATAGGCGCGGTGTAGCCCGCGCTGCGCAGGCGCTTGGTCACGCTGAAGCCGTTCATATCGGGCAGCATGACATCGAGGATGATGAGATCGGGTTCCTCTTCGAGCACGGCGGAGATGGTCTGCGCGCCGTTGCCGACCGAGCGCACGCCGAAGCCCGCGAAGCGCAGGCTGGTGCTCAGCAGCTCGCGAATGCTGGGCTCGTCGTCGACGATGAGGATCCGGGGGCCCTTGCTCTGTGCGTTCATGCGCCCAGTATCTGACAGTTTGCTATGAGCTTGCTGAAAGTGCTGGGCGCCCCGGATCCTCGCCCGCGACGGCTAGAGCTGGTCCGCGTCCATGATGGTGTACGCGTAGCCCTGCTCCGCCAGGAAGCGCTGCCGGTTCTGCGCGAAGTCCTGATCCACCGTGTCGCGCGTGACCAGTGTGTAGAACGAGGCCGAGCCGCCGCCCGCCTTCGGCCGGAGCAGCCGCCCGAGGCGCTGCGCCTCCTCCTGCCGGGAACCGAAGGATCCCGAGATCTGGATCGCCACCGAGGCGTCGGGCAGATCCACCGAGAAGTTCGCCACCTTCGACACCACGAGCAGCTCGACCTCGCCGTCGCGGTAGGCCTGGAAGAGTCGCTCGCGCTCGTCCACGGGGGTCTGCCCGGTGATCAGCGGGGCGTCCAGCGCCTCCGCCATCGCCTCGAGCTGGTCGATGTACTGCCCGATCACGAGCACGCTCTCGCCCGGGTGCTTCTCGATGATGCGCCGCGCCACGGTCTGCTTGATCGCGGCGCTCGCCGCGATCCGGTAGCGCTCCTGATCCTCGGCCACCGAGTAGTCGAAGCGCTCGCTCTCGGCCAGTTCCACCCGCACTTCGAAGCAGGCGGCGGGGGCGATGAAGCCCTGCGCCTCGATCTCTTTCCACGGGGCGTCGTAGCGCTTGGGGCCGATGAGGCTGAACACATCGCCCTCGCGTCCGTCCTCGCGGACGAGCGTCGCGGTGAGGCCGATGCGGCGGCGCGCCTGCAGCTCGGCGGTGAGCTTGAACACCGGCGCCGGCAGCAGATGCACCTCGTCGTAGACGATGAGGCCCCAGTCCTGGGCGTTCAGCAGCGACAGATGCGCGTACTCGCCCTTCCGGCGGCTGGTGAGGATCTGGTAGGTCGCGATGGTGACCGGCTTCACCTCTTTCATCTGGCCGGAGTACTCGCCGATCTCGTCCTCGGTGAGGGTGGTGCGACGGATCAGCTCGTCGCGCCACTGGCGCGCCGAGACGGTGTTGGTGACGAGGATCAGGGTCTTCGCGCCGATCGCTGCCATCGAACCGGCACCCACGATGGTCTTGCCGGCGCCGCAGGGCAGCACCACCACGCCGGATCCGCCCCGTGCGAAGGCCTCGACGGCCTGCCGCTGATAGTCGCGCAGCTGCCAGCCGACCTCGGCGAGCTCGATGTCGTAGGGTTCGCCGGGGGTGTAGCCCGCGAGATCCTCCGCCGGCCAGCCGCGGGCGACAAGTTCCTGCTTCAGCTGCCCGCGGGCCCATGGCTCGACGGCGTAGCTGAGCTCGTCGATGCGCGCGCCCAGCAGCGGGGCGATTTTCTTCGCACTGGCGACCTCGCGGAGGATCGCCGGGTCGTCGGAACGGAGGATCAGCTGCGGCAGCTGGAGGGCCTGGCCGTCCGATGCCTGCCCCGCATAGTGCTCCCCGGGCTGCCGCTCGATGGTGAGCCGGCCGTAGCGGCGCATCGTCTCGGTGATCTCGCCGGACACCCCCGATGGGACCGGGAACTTCGCGTAGCGGTCGAGGGTCGCCGTGATCTCCTCGGCGGTGTGCCCGGCGGCGCGCGCGTTCCAGAGACCGAGCTTCGTCACCCGGTAGGTGTGGATGTGCTCGGGAGCGCGTTCGAGCTCGGCGAAGACGGCGATCGCGTGCCGCGCCTCATCGGCATCGGGGTGCGCGACCTCCAGCAGCACGGTGTGGTCGCTCTGCACGATCAGCGGCCCAAGAGTCATAACCGACCATTTTACTCGATCGGCGCCACGGTCTGCTGCTCCTCACCCGCCGGCGTACCGGCGAGCGCATCTGAAGGGGATCGCCGGGGCTCCCGGATCAGCCCGCTTCGACGGCGGTGATGGCGCTGAGCGGCAGCGTGCGCTGCACCCCGGCGAGCTCATCGGTGGCGCGCAGCCGCCCGCCGGTGATCGCCACCGGCAGCAGTGTGAAGCTGCGCTGCTCGCCGCCCGCCGATGCGGTCACCCGCACTGGGCTGCGGTCGCGGATCGCGAGCTCCAGCCGGCGGCTCAGCTCGCCCGTGCCCGGCGCGGCGCCGGCCGAGGCGTGCACGCGCTCCACCAGCTCATCGAGCACGGCCTCGCTCGAATGGCCGGAGGGGGTGGGCGAGGACCCGGCGTCGGCCGCGCCGTCGGAATCCGTCGGATTGGCAGCACCGTCGGAACCGGCAGTACTGGAGGAACCGGCAGCGCCCGCGTCATCGACACCGCCGCCGGTGGCATCACCGCGGCCGGCCGCCGGCGCCCGCCGCCGCCCGCCCTGCGCCGGAGGATGCGTGCGCTCGAGATCGCCGAGCAGATAGTCGAGGGGCTGGGGGATCCCGGTGAGCGAGAGGCGCTCCAGCAGTTCGCGGATCTGCGCACTGCGATACCCGTCGCGCAGCGCCCGCCGCAGCGAGGTCGGGCTCAGCCGCAGCGTGATCGCGACGCCCCACTGCTCGGCGTCGGCGATCTCGGCGAGCGCCAGCTCGTCCTCGGCCGTCAGCGGTCCCGGCACGATGAGGCTGAGATCGGGTTGGAGGTAGACGCCGGAGGCGAGCGGGGGGAAGTCCTGCTCCGCCGCCAGGAGCGCGGCCTCGGGATCGCCGCCCAGCAGCCGTTCGGCCGGCGCGGAGAGCCGGCCCCCGACCGTGAGCCCAAGTTCCTCGGCGAGCCGGGCGAAGTCTTCGGCTTCCGCGCGTGCGGTCTCCGGCAGCAGCGGGTACTCGCGCGGAAGCACGGTGCGCACGGCGCGCGCCACATCCCCGTCGCTCAGCTGCAGGGATCCGCGCAGCGCCGGGCCCATGCCGTGGATCGCCGCCCGGCCGAGCCGGATCCAGCGGGCGGTCAACGGCAGGGCCAGCCAGGCATCAGCGGTAGCGGAGGGCACCAGCAGCAGCTGGTCGCCGCCCCGCCGATTCGGCACGGTCACGGGGGCCACGAGTCCCGCCGCCTGCACGACGGCGAGCAGCTCAGCGGTGGTCTCGGGTTCGCTGCGGATGGCGGCGGCCAGTTCCCGCACCGCGATCGCGGTCGCGGTGCCGCGGCGTCCGAGCACCGCCGGCCGCTCCTCGATGACCATCAGCAGTGCGGCCACGCGGCGCACCGAGGTGAGCGCGGAGGCGTACCAGCCGGAGGTGTCTGCGGCTGCGGCGCCCGGTGACGACTGGCCGGACGGGGATCCGGTTCCACTGTCCGGGCTGATGCCTGAGACGCCTGCGACGTCCGCGGCGCCCGTCGCACCCCCGCCATCCCTCTCGCGCAGCGCGGCGGCGAGCAGCTCGTCGACCTCCGGCAGCGCCGCGACGCGATCCTCATCGACGCCGACGAGGGCGATCGCGCGCAGCTGATCCGCGACCGCGGGATCCACGCTCTCCTCGTCGCGGCCCAGTGCGACGAGGCCCGCGATCGCGGCCCGATCCAGGGTCTGCAGCGCGCGCGTCACCGACTCGGGGCGTAGCAGCTCCAGGGCCAGGCCCAGCGGATCCTGCACCGATCCCGGGGAGAGAATACGTCGCGAGGCGACGAGCGAGCGCAACTCGCTGCGATCCATCGCCGCGATCGACGCGGCGAGCGCGAGCGTGCCACTCACCTCTGGCCGACCCGCCTAGTCGCTCTCGGCCCGACGCGATCCGCGCCGACGGTAGCTGATGGCCAGCAGCACCACCAGGAGGACGAAGCCGATGGGCAGACCGATATAGGAGATGCCGACGACGAGCGGCCAGAGCGATCCGGCCAGCGCCTCGCGACCGGCCACCATGCCCACGATGAGGGTGGTCAGATAGGCGGCCACCGCCAGCACCATGAGCACGGCGGCGATATAGGCGAGCACGCGCTCGAACAAGGAGAACTTGGGTGCGTCTTCGGCTTCGGTGGGCATCCTGTCCATTCTACCCCCGCTGCGGCTGCCGAAGCCCTGCGAGCCTGGACGGCCGCGGCGGAAGAGGCGAGGGGCTGCGGCTAGACTTGGGATCACGAGCGAGGAAAGGCGTGGACATGCCCAGCGGCAAGGTCAGGTTCTACGACGAGGACAAGGGTTTCGGGTTCATCCAGGGCGATGACGGGCAGCAGGTGTTCCTGCACGCCTCCGTGCTGCCCGCGGACGCCGAGATACAGACGGGCACCCGACTCGAGTACGGGGTGGCCGAGGGCAAGCGCGGCCCTCAGGCGCTGTCGGTGCGCGTGCTCGAGACGCCTCGCGCGGCCAAGCGCGACCGCAAGTCGGCGGACGAGATGGCGGTCATCATCGAGGATCTGGTGAAGCTGCTCGACGGTCTGGGCGAGCGGCTGAAGCACGGCCACTATCCGGAGCGCGCGCAGTCGCGTCAGGTCGCGACGATGCTGAGACGGGTAGCGGATGATTTCGATGTCTGAGCAGTCGGTGCCTGAACCGTCGGCATTCGAACCGTCGGTGTCCGAGCCGTCGGTGGATCCCGCCGTCGATTCGATTTCGGATCCGGCCCAAGCGCCGGCGGAGCCCACCGCCGAGCAGGCCGAGCAGCTCGATTCGATCGCGGATCCGGTGGAGGCTTCGGCGGAGGCGCTGCCCGAGCCGGCCGCAGCGAGCGAACCGCCGGCCGAGCCCACCGTGGATCCGGTACTGCTCGCGGCCAGAGACGTGGCGCGCGCGGCGCTCGCCGAGATCACCGATCCGCAGACCATCGGCGCCGATGAGGGGCACCAGGCGCACGAGGATCACGTGCTCTCGCTGTTCTTCGAGTGCCGCCTGCCGGGCTACCCGGGCTGGCACTGGACGGCGACGCTGTCCAGGCTCGACGAGAGCGCCGAGGTGAATGTGCTCGAGGTCGAGCTGTTGCCGGGCCCGGGCTCGGTTGTGGCCCCCGACTGGGTGCCGTGGTCCGAGCGGCTGGCGCAGTACCGCGAGACGCAGGCGCGCCAGGCGGCGGATGAGGCCTCGGCAGCGGAAGCCGCTGCCGCAGAACTGGCCGACGAGGACGAGATCGACGCCGAGGACGATCTGCTCGAGAACGACTTCAGCGACTTCGACGACGAGATCGACGGGGTGGACCTCGACGAGGACGACCTTCACGACGACTTCGACGATCTCGACCACGACGAGGACGACGACTCGGACGACGACGACTCGGATGAGGACGATTCCGACGAGGACGCCGATGACGAGTCCGACGACTCCGGCGAAGAGGACTCCGAGGACGATGACTCCGACGACGACTCGGACGGCGACGCCGTCTCCGACGGCACCGACGACTAAGTAGAAGCCCCGGATCCCTCCGGATCCGCTGTCGAGCCCCGCAGCAGCGAGGTCGCCCGTTGCTGCGGGATGCGTCGTCCACACCCCGGAGCAATGGCGCTTCTCGAAGCTCAGCCGAATGATTCCGGCGATTTCGGCCGGCCGAGCTGTGAGAACCGGCAGGTGTCGGCGACCGCCGAACGACCGCTGCGCGTCGAGGCATCAGATTACGCAATTCCCCCGGATGTTCCCGCGTCCGTCGCTTTCTAACGTGACACCTGAGGGGAACCGCACGACGGCGTGCACATCGGATCCCCATCACTGAGGGGGCGAGGACGCGATGAGTCAGTCGGCGGATTCTAGGGGGTTCGGGCTATTCATGCCCGTAAAGCGGGGGGTCCGCGGGGACGGAGCGTTGAGCTCCGCCCGAGGAGATCATCGCGGGGGGAAGAATGGCCGTCGTCCACGACAGTGGGCGGCGGCCATTTCCGTTGTGGCGATGCTGATGATGGGTGCGAGCCCGGCCTTCGCCGAAGAAGGCGTCACGGATCCCGGTGCGGGGGGCGACGAGTCGACCGAGGTCGTCGAGCAGACGCCGCCGGTGGATCCCGCACCTCCGGTCGACACCGGCGGCGGCGAGGTCGCCCCGCCCCCCAGTGAACCCCCGGCCGGCGGCGGCGATGACGGCGCCGCAGGAGGCCCGGACGGGATCGTCCAAGAGCCGCAGGCCCAGCTCTTCACCGCCGAAGCGGTGGAGCCGCAGCCGCCCTATCTGCGCTGGGTCGTGGTCGACGCGGCCAACCCCGGGGCCGGAGCGCTGCAGGCGGCCACGAGCGTGACGCTGCAGGGGCCGCGCAATCCGGCCGCAGCGGCGGATGCCGAGGAGGCCGTGCAGTGGGCCGGATCCCTCACCTCGACCATTGAGGACAACTACGGCCAGGAGGGCTACACCGGTCTCGACCTCGACGCGCGCCTCGGCTGGTACACCGTGGAGCAGCTCGTCGACGATCTGAGCGCCGCACCCTACGAGGTGCAGCCGGGCGAGACGTACCGGGTACGGCCGGCGACCGGACCCGCAGGCTTCGCCTTCGGTGAGGCGGCCGGGTGGACCGAGTTCGGCAGCCTGGGCGCCGTCGTAGCGGATGCGCAAGTGCAGCAGCTCGCGCTCGCGGCTGTCTCGGCACCCGAGGCGCAGGCAGAGGATTTCCTCGCTCTCGATGCGGAGATCTCGCCCCTGGCGCTGATCGTGGATGACTGCGGCAATACCGCCGCATGCGCCGGGCTGAGGATCACCACGGTGATCTCGGGCGGCGGACCGGCGACGTTGAGCGACTGGGCGCTGAAGGCCGTCCGCAACAACGCGTCGGCCGACGAGTACGAGTTCACCTCCGGAGTCACTCGGACAGTGGGCAGGAACCAGGGCGGCGCGACGAACACCGTCTACACGCTGTCCGCCACCGCGGACCCGGAGCTCCAGAAGTGGTACACGACCAGCTTCAGCTGCCAGCTGAGTTCGCCGACCGGTATGAACAACACCACCAGCGTCAACAGCGGGAACAGGCAGGTGACCTTCGGCCGCGGCGCCGGCGGCACTCCGGCGAATCGCTACGCGTACTGCACCTTCACTCAGACCTACGCGGCGACGAGTATCCAGATCACCAAGATCGGCGATCGCACCGGCTCGGGTCTGACTGCGGGGGCGCCGCTCGACGGGGTGACCTTCACCGCCCGCGCCTCGAGCACCAGCGGCGGCAGCGGGGTTCCGACGGGACCGGTGCTCGGCACCTGTGTCACCGTCGCCGGCACCTGCAACATCCTCGTCGGGAATGAGCATACGAATGGGATCTGGATCGAGGAGACTGCCTGGCCGGCAGGATGGTCACCGATTGAGGCCCTCGGCACAGGTGACTATCAGTCGACGAAAACGGTGACCCCGTACCGCTTCAGGGTGTCAGTTGGCACTGGGGCCGGTATCACCGTCAGGAACGTCACCACGGATGCGAATCTGCCGAACACTTCGGTGAGCGGTTCCTGGGTGAATGTGCGCAACAATCCCGGTTTCCCCGGGGCCTGCGGACTCTCGATCGCGATGGTCTTCGACACCTCGGCGTCGATCAACCAGAGCGAGATGACGGCGTTCAAGAGCGCGGCCACGAACTTCGTCGGGCCGAACGGGCTCGGGGGCACTCCTTCGTCCGTGACCATGTTCCGCTTCGACACGACGGCGAACACCATGAACAGCGGAACCCCCTTCCAGGTCGCGACGCCCGGAGCCGCGGGGAACGCATCGGGTGTCGGCGGAAGCGGATACCTGGGTGCGCAGAACGCGATCAACAACGGACTCCCCTCGGCCGGGAACTCCAATGGCTACACCAACTGGGACAACGCCCTGCAGCTCGTGAGGTCCACGGGCAGCTACGACATGGTGCTCTTCCTCACCGACGGCGACCCGACGACCTATGGGAACGGCAGCACCACCAACACAACGGTGCAGTTCCGCATGGTCGAGCAGGCGGTCATGTCGGCGAACGCGCTGAAGAACGTCACCGGCCCCGGCGGCGCGAAGACCAAGATCGTCGGTGTCGGCGTCGGACTGAGCACGAACTCGGACCTGAACCTGCAGGCGATCAGCGGGAAGATCTCGGGCGATGACTACTTCCTGGCCTCCGACTTCCCGGCGCTGCAGGAGAAGCTGCAGGAGATCGCGGTGAAGAACTGCGCGAGCACCCTCACCGTGATCAAGCAGATCCAGAACCCGGATGGGACCGTGAAGACGGCCAATGCGGCGGACTGGACCTTCACGGCCACCGGACAGGTGGTGAACGGCAGCCCCGCGGTGAAGGTGACGACGAGCTCGGGTACGAACTTCCCGCTCACCTTCAACGACCTGAACACGCACATCGTCGCGGTTGATGAGACGCCGCAGGCCGGCTACGACTACATCGGCTCGAGCTGCACCAACGCGGCGGGCGCGGTCACCAATACGGCCAACGGCTTCACCGTGCCGCTGCGATCGGGCCTCATCACGAGCTGCACCGTCGTCAACCGCGAGGTGCCGGCGCAGGCCACGGTGCAGTTGAACAAGACCTGGGTGATCAAGGATCAGGGCGGCGCCACGCTGGCGACCTACTATCTGCGCGGAGACGGCGCGGATCCCGCGGTGCCCGCGTGGCTGATGGCCACTCCGAGCCTGTCGCCCGCGCCGACCCCGCCTCCCGGACCCGGCGGACTGCAGTGGGGCACCCCGTACAGCGGATACCTGAAGGACGCCAGCGTCACCATCGGTGAGACCGCCTCCATCGACACCGTCGGGTACCCGGGCTGCACCCTCACCTCACGGCAGCTCACCAGCGTCAACGGCAGTCCCGTCACGGTGAACCCCAGCGGGGGCACACCGCCGATGGTGACCTTCCCGGCGCAGACGCTCGTGGTGGGCGAGAACGTCTTCGGCATCACGAACACGGTGACCTGCACCACGCAGCTCACTCTGCTCAAAGAGGTCGACAAGACGACGGTGCCCGCAAGCACCCTGCAGCCCTCGGACTGGAAGCTGACGGCGGCGGCCGGAGCGGCGCCTCCCGTGCTGAACGGAGTCACCGGCGCGACGGCCCCCTCGGCGGCCAACACCGCGAGTGTGACCGCGGGAACGAGCTACACCCTGAGCGAGGCCTCGGTGAACGGCCAGCTCGCCTACACGCAGCTCGGCATCCAGAAGTGCCAGACCGTGGTCGGAAACGGGCCGAGCGCCACCTGCTCCGCTTGGGAACCCGGCTACCTCGCGGGCGACACGGTCTCGGTCGATCTGGGGCAGCACGGCATCTACCGCTTTGTGAACCAGCCGATCCCGCCCATCACGGTCCCGCTCACGGGCGGCATGAGCGCCGACCTCTTCGGCATCTGGGGGACCGGCCTCGCAATCCTCGCGGCGCTCGCCGCAGTGCTCTATACGCGTCGCATCCGGCGGCAGATGGAGGTGCGGTGACACGGACTGGGCGACAGGAGGGGGAGTCGTGGCCCGCATGACGGGTCGCAGGATCCAACCGCACGAACACCAACTTCATGAATCGGTGCAAGGAAGCACCACGAAGAGAGGAAACTCATCATGAGTCAGCAGGACTGGGGACGCCTCACCCGGCGAACCCTTGCCACGATCGGAGTCGCGACACTCGCGCTCTTCGGCGCCATCGCCGCCGGCAGCACCGCCCACGCGGACGATGAGCCGACGGCCACGCAGGTCGCCAACATCAACCCGGATGCGAAGGGCTCGATCACGGTTCACAAATTCGAGGAGAAGGGCTCCTCGACGGAGTTCAACCCCGACGGCTCGAGCAGCACCGCCGGCTACGATCCGCTGCAGGGCGTGGAGTTCACGCTGTACAGCGTGCCGGGGCTCTCGGTGCTGAACCCGGATGACTGGGCGAAGTTCAACGCGCTCAGCTACAACAGCGGAACCGGAATGGTGAGCGGCCCCGGCTTCGGCCCCGTCGCACCGGTGTCGGTCGCATCCGGCACCACCGACGCCAACGGCCAGATCGTGTTCAACAGCGGAGGCGCGGGCCTGGCGCTCGGCGTCTACCTCGTGATCGAGGGCGATACCGGTGACAACAACATCACCGTCAAGACCGCTCCCTTCTTCGTGACGGTTCCGCTGCCGAACGACAACACCTGGCTGTACGACGTGCACGTCTACCCGAAGAACTCGGTGGGCGAGGTGACGAAGGAAGCGGATCGCAACGGTGCGTACAAGGTCGGCGATATCGTCAAGTGGAACGTGACGGCGACGATTCCGCAGCTCCCGGCAGGTCAGAGCTACGAGAGCTTCGCGATCCGCGACACTTTCGACTCGCGACTGGACACCCTCGCGGTTGACTCGGTCCAGATCAACGGTGCCGATGTCGCCTACACGACCACCGGAAGCGCCGGTCAGACCCTCGTGGTGAATCCCAGCCTCGCGGCAGTGAACGCCAATCAGGGTAGTGACGTCGTGGTGGTGTTCAGCACCCGGGTCGCCTCCCTCGGCGAGGACGGCGTGATCGAGAACACGGCGTTCCTGGATCTGCCGGGCGAAGTGAGCATCCCGTCGAACACGCCCTTCACCAAGTTCGGGGCCGTCCGCATCGACAAGTTCCAGAACGGCCCGCAGGGTCCTGACACCTCGAAGCCGCTGAACGGCGCGTCCTTCGCGCTCTACGCGACCGAGGCTGAGGCCCAGGCGGCGCTCGGCGGCACCGTCGGCACCCCGATCTGGACCGGCACCATCACGGCGGACGGCACGATCACCACGGTCGGGCTCTACGTCGGCAACAGCACCGACAATGTGAATGTGCGCACCTACTACCTGGTGGAGACGCAGGCACCGGCGGGCTACACCCGCACCGAGGCCGTGATCCCGGTGGACGTCGTGCCGAGCGGCACGACGGCGGTGACCATCAAGCAGGTCGGCAACACTCAGAAGCCGCCGGTGGATCTCCCGCTCACCGGTTCCACGGGCACCGCGATGTTCGTGGCCGGCGGTCTGGGACTCATCCTCCTCGCGGGCGGCGCATCGATCATCGCGATCCGCCGCAGGCAGGGGGCTGCTGAGAAGTAACCTGCACCCCGAGGCCGGTGGGGAAGCGTCTCCTCGCCGGCCTCGGTCCTCCCTCCTCCACTCACCCGCAACCGCACTCTTCTCTCGGAGGATCCCATGTCCACCATCACCGGGCCGCGCACCGAGGCACCAGCCCCGCCGCGCGAGCGCAGGATGCCGGCCTTCGCCTGGGTCACCGCATTCGTCGCGCTCATCGGCCTCCTGGTGCTGCTCTACCCGAGCACCGCGGCGTGGGTCTCCCAGTACCAGCAGTCGCAACTCCTCGTCGATTACGGCGGCGAGGTGCGCACGCTCGGGCCGCGCGGGCAGACGGAAGCGCTTGAGGCGGCGCGCAGCTACAACGCGACGCTGACCGGCGGAGCCGAGGTGGCCGCGGGAGAGCGGGTTCCGCAGGCCGACGGATCATCGACCCCGGCGAGCTTCGACTACGACGAACTGCTGAGAGTCGACCGGACCGGCCTGATGGCGCGGCTGAAGATCCCCGCGATCGACGTGGATCTGCCGATTTACCACGGCACCAGCGATGCGACCCTGCTCAGGGGGGTCGGACATCTGGAGGGCACCGCGCTTCCGGTGGGCGGGGTGGACACCCACTCGGTGCTCACTGCGCATCGCGGCTTGGCGAGCGCGGATCTCTTCACTCATCTCGACCGGGTCGAGGTGGGCGACACCTTCATCATCGAGGTCTTCGGTCAGGTGCTCAGCTACCGGGTGACCGAGACGC
The DNA here is from genome assembly GCA_048516985.1 of Leucobacter sp. Lineage (GTDB taxonomy): Bacteria > Actinomycetota > Actinomycetes > Actinomycetales > Microbacteriaceae > Leucobacter. The sequence goes on from CP183188.1 coordinate 987,771, forward strand.
GGGTGGTGGAGCCCGATCAGACCGAATCACTGTTCCCGCAGGCGGGGCGCGACCTGGTCACCCTCGTGACCTGCACCCCGCTCGGCATCAACAGCCACCGCATTCTGGTGACCGGCGAGCGGATCACGCCGACACCTGCCGCGGATGTGGAGAATGCGGGCAAGGCCCCCGAGGTCCCCGGCTTCCCCTGGTGGGCGGTCGGTCTGGGGGCCGGGATCACGGTGATCGGTGGTTACCTGTGGTGGACGAGGCGGCTCGTGCGGACCGGACCGGTCGCCGCCTCTCCATCCCAAGACCCGGACGTGCGGGAAGGTCCCCCCCTCCCGCCGTCATCCGGGGGGTGGGCGCGAAAGGGCCGCATATCTGGAGACGACGTCGTGCCGTAACGGCCGACTGATCCGATGCGGATCACCTCGCCCCGCCCGCTGTCGGACCCGGCACTGCCGGGTCCGACAGCCCTCTTTCCTATACGTCATTTCCGGCCACTGTGCTGAAGACTCGCCGCACGTTATGAAATTGGGCCTTGTTTTTTATCACATAGGGAGGCCAGGATGCAAGAGTATTCCGGTGACGGGGGTGTCATGGGTCGAATCATGCGCGCACCTGAAAGGGGCGCTGAAACGGCGCAGATGCATGCCGACTTCACGACAGTGCTGTCAGCCCGCGTCGAGCCGATGATCCGGGTGATGTCCCGGCCCGCATCCGCACTGCTGCTGATCGGCGAGGCCGGATCGGGCAAGTGCTACATGGCCGAGTACGTGGCGCGAACCGTCGAGGATACGATCCCGCGTCGGGTGCGCACGCTCGTGTTCCCGCATCCGCCCGAACCCCAGGGCGAGCCCGAAGAACTCTTCCGCGCGGTCCTCCCGGAGGCCTTCGGCGACGATGATGACGATCCCGAGGCCTGGCTCTCCGAAACCTTCCGCGCGTCGAGACTCGCGAAGAGTCTGATCGAGGCGGCCCACACGGAAGACGGTGTCGAGCCCTTGATGGTGCTCCCCGGCATCGACCGGTACTCGCCCCGCTCCACCGCGGTGCTCGAGCACCTCATCAGGCAGCAGGGCGTGCGGATCATCGGCACCGCCCGCCGGATGACCGGAGGCGCGAACCACATGGGGCGCGATCCGCGGGTGATCCGCCTGCCTGTGGGGCCCCTCGACCTTCAGGAAGCTGACGCGCTGATGGCCTCGCTGCTGGGGACCGGGCACCTCGCGCCGATCACCCTGCGACGCTGGCACGCCGCCACGGGGGGCAACAGCCACGCCCTCACCCTGATGCTGATCGCGAACGAGCGCAGCGGCATGCTGCGACGGCGGCAGGGGGTCGCACGGGTCGCGCCAGGGCGGGAGGAGATCCCCGAGGAGTTCACCGCGCATCTGGACGAGACCTGCAACGAAGCGGAACGCGTTACCCTGGAGATGCTCGCCATGGCCGAGCCCATGGTCGAGGCCCCGCTGCTCAGGTTGCTCGACCCGGTCGCCACCAATGCGCTGCTCGACCGGAATCTGCTCTCCTCCTCCCGCTCCCCGCAGGGGGAGCCCATGCTGTGCATCACCCGCCCGATCTTCGCTGCAGCGATTCGGGCCCGGATGTCGCCCTACCGGCGCATCGAACTCGCCGACCTCTTCTTCAGGGAGCTCACCGAGGGGCGGCTCGACGACGAGTTCGCGAAGACCTCCCCCCACCTGGTGCGGGCCGTCGCCTTCGGTCTGGAGCGTGGGGCGAAACTGCCTCACGACTGGCTCGCCGCCGCGGTCTCCCAGCTCGTCGCCGATGCCGACCCGCACCTCATGCTGCGGGTCTCCCTGGCGCTGGCGTGCGGATACACCAGCGAGGACGCGGCAGCGGCGGCGATCCGCTCCATGTCCTATGCGGTGCAGCTCGGTGAGGCAGCCGCGATCGAGACCGCCTATCGCCGGATCGGCGAGCTGCTCGAGGACCCGGAGGCCTGCGCGGCGATGACGCCGAGGCTCCGCACTCGCCTGCGCATCGTCCAGATCGATCGCTCCTTCTTCCTCGGCATGCCGATGTCGGAGGTGCTGCAACAGCTCAGCGAGCTGGAGGCCTCGCTCGAGGACACTGACAGCGTCTCGCACGAGGCGGTGCGGGTGCAGCGCTTCCTGGTGCTGCTGCGCAACGGAGACTTCGCCGCGGCCAATCCGCTGCGCTTCGACGGAGACGTCTCGGAGGAGATCCTCATCGAATGGGTGCGTGCGCCGGCCAGATCGGCCTCCGCGCTGCTCCTCGTGCAGCAGGGACAGATGGAGCGGGGGATCCGCGTCGCCTATCGCGCCCGCAGCATCGCGCTGATCGGTCGCAGACCCCTGCACGACACCGCCGAGCTGCAGAGCTTCCACTGGTTCCTCGGGTACTGGGCGAGCGGGAGCTCCGACGGCGCCCGCCGGGCTCTGGAGGAGATCGAGGAGGATGCGCACGCGAGCCGGGACACCGGGGCGTGGATGTCGGATCTGATCGAGGCGGGCTGGGCGATGCTGGCCCTGCAGGAGGCCAGGTGGCGCGATGCGGCCGACATGGTCGAGTTGATCCTCGAGAGCGCGTCAGCGGCGGATCCCTACGGCATGAACTCATTTCTGAACGCGGTGCACGCCCTCGCCCTCGCCGCACTGGGCGATCGGGAAGCGGCCGTCGCCGCGCTGCAGCGGGCGAAGCAGCCGTGCCGGGGGCTCTCGCAGGCCCTGGGCGGGGTGCGCCGCCGCCTTATCGTCCAGGCGCAGCAGTGGCTGCGCCTGGGGGACCCGGGCTCGGAGGCGTTGTCGGTGGCGGTGTGGGCGCGCCTGCACGGCCTCGGCCTCATCGAGCTGGAGGCGCTGCACTCCGCCGCGGTCGAATCGCGCGCCCTCGCCCGCGGGGTGCAGGAGCGGGCGAGAGAACTGGTGCGGAGCATCGACCCGATCATCGCGGAGGTGATCCTCGCCCATATCGAGAAGATCGCCGCCGGCGCCTCGCCGACCGACGTCTCGGAGCCCGAGGTGCGCCTGCTGGCCGATCTCGGCCTCTGGCTGCCGCTGCCGAAGTCCTCGGCGCTGTCGGCGCGCGAGCGCGAGATCGCGCTGCTGGCCTCGCTCGGCTACTCGAGCCGTTTCATCGCTGAGCGCTTCCACCTCTCGGGGAGAACGGTGGAGACGCACCTCGCCCACGTCTACGGCAAACTCGGCATCGTGGATCGCGAGGAGCTGCGCGGCTGGTTCTCCGCCGACCGCAGAGCGGCCTGAGCGCCTCAGCCCAGATGCTCAGTCGACAGAGGCCGTGTCGTCCTCTGAAACCCTTAGACCAGGCGCTCCAGCACGTAGTCCACGCAGCCCGCGAGCGCGCGCACATCGTCGGGCTCGATGGCGGTGAAGGTCGCGATGCGCAGCTGGTTGCGGCCGAGCTTGCGGTAGGGCTCCGTGTCGACGACACCGTTCGCGCGCAGCGCCTTCGAGATCGCGGAGGCGTCCACCGAGTCGTCGAAGTCGATGGTGACCACCACATTGGATCGGTGCGCCGGGTCGGTCACGAAGGGTGTCGCCACCGCGCTGCGCTCGGCCCAGTCGTAGAGCACCGCCGCGCTCTCGGCGGTGCGTGCCGCCGCCCAGGAGAGCCCGCCCTGCCCGTTGATCCAGCGCACCTGCTCGTCCATCATCGCGAGGGTGCCGAGCGCCGGGGTGTTCAGCGTCTGGTTCAGGCGGGAGTTCGAGATCGCACCGGCGAGGTTCAGCGTCTCGGGGATGTACCGGTCGGAGGAGGCGATGCGCTCGATGCGCTCGATCGCCGCGGGGGAGACCAGCGCGAACCACAGCCCGCCGTCGCTCGCGAAGTTCTTCTGCGGGGAGAAGTAGTAGACATCGACCTCGTTCGCGTCGAAGTCGAGGCCGCCGGCCCCGCTGGTGGCGTCCACCACGGTCAGCGCGCCCGCGTCGCCATCGACCCGTCGCACCTGCGTCATCACGCCGGTGGAGGTCTCATTGTGCGGGTAGGCGTACACGTCGACGCCGGCGACGGCGGCGGAGGCGCTGCGCGATCCCGGATCCGCCTCGCGAATGTCCGGGGCCTCGAGCCACGGAGCACCCGCGGCGGCCTTGCCGAACTTCGCGCCGAACTCGCCGAAGGCGAGGTGCTGGCTGCGGCGCTCGATCAGCGAGTGCACCGCCGAATCCCAGAACACTGTGGCGCCGCCGTTGGCGAGCAGGATCTCATAGCCCTCGGGGGCGCGGAACAGCTGCGACAGCCCCTCCCGCACGCTGCCGACCAGATCCTTCACCGGGGCCTGGCGGTGCGAGGTGCCGAGCACCTGCGGCTGCAGGGAGCGGAGGAAGTCGAGCTGCTCGGTGCGCACCTTCGACGGGCCGCAGCCGAAGCGTCCGTCGGCGGGCAGCAGAGAAGCGGGAATGGTGATATCGGCCATGCGTTCCATCCTAATGTCGCGCGACACCGCTCCCAGAACGGTGCGCACGCGCATGCAATAGGCTGGAAGGCGTTGACCATGGCGGAGGAGGGGCAGTGACGGATCTGATCGACACCACCGAGATGTACCTCCGCACGATCCTCGAGCTCGAAGAAGAGGGCATCGTGCCGTTGCGCGCCCGCATCTCCGAGCGACTCGGCCACTCCGGGCCCACCGTGTCTCAGACCGTCGGCCGGATGGAGCGGGACGGTCTCGTCGTGGTGACCGACGACCGGCACCTCGAGCTCACGGACGACGGCCGCCGGAAGGCCGTGCAGGTCATGCGCAAGCACCGTCTGGCGGAGCGTCTGCTCGCCGATGTCATCGGACTCGAGTGGGAGTACGTGCACGAGGAGGCCTGCCGCTGGGAGCACGTCATGAGCGAGCAGGTCGAGCGCAAACTCATCGGCATCCTGGGCCAGCCCACGGAGTCGCCGTACGGCAATCCGATTCCGGGTCTTGAAGAGCTGGGGATCCGATCCGCGGCGTATCGAGCCGATGCGGTCAGTGCCACCGAGCTGCTGGCAAGTATGATTGACGACGCGAAACCGATCACGGCCCGCATCCGCCGTCTCGCCGAGCCCGCACAGGTCGATCCCGAGCTGCTGCGAGACCTCGATACGGCGGGCGTGCGACCGGGCAATTCCGCTGCCTTCTCGGCCGTAGACGGGTACATCCGCGTTGACGTCGAGGGAGTCGACGGAACCATCGACCTTCCGGTCGAGACCGCCGCGCACGTGTTCGTCTCGCCGCAAGAGTAACCGCATTCATTCGGCAGCCGCCCCGAGGGGGCGCACCACGATGGAGAAGATAGACCTGAGGAGTCAGATAGTGTCCGTGAGCCCACAAGCACACCTTCGCGCAGTCACCGAGATCGTCGAAGCACGCAGCTACAACGAGCCGGAGTTCCTGCAGGCGGTGCACGAGGTGCTCGAGACCCTGGTTCCCGTGCTGGCGGATCATCCCGAGTTCATCGAGGCGAACATCCTCGAGCGCCTGGTGGAGCCGGAGCGCCAGATCATCTTCCGGGTGCCGTGGCAGGACGACCAGAACGCGGTGCGCGTGAACCGCGGCTTCCGCGTGCAGTTCAACTCGGCGCTCGGCCCGTACAAGGGGGGACTGCGCTTCCACCCCAGCGTGAACCTCTCGGTGATCAAGTTCCTGGGCTTCGAGCAGATCTTCAAGAACGCGCTCACCCGGCAGCGCATCGGCGGCGGCAAGGGCGGATCCGACTTCGATCCGCGCGGCAAGAGCGATGCCGAGGTGATGCGGTTCTGCCAGAGCTTCATCACCGAGCTGTACCGGCACATCGGCGAGCAGACCGATGTGCCCGCGGGTGATATCGGTGTGGGCGGTCGTGAGATCGGCTACATGTTCGGCCAGTACCGCCGTCTCACCGGCCGTCACGAGTCCGGCGTGCTCACCGGCAAGGGCAAGGTCTGGGGCGGTGCCGAGGTGCGCACCGAGGCGACCGGCTACGGTGCGGTGTTCTTCGCCCAGGAGATGCTGGCGCGTGCCGGCGAGGGTATGGAGGGCCGGCGGGCCGTCGTGTCCGGTTCGGGCAATGTCGCCATCTACGCGATCGAGAAGATCGCGCAGCTGGGCGGCACGGCGATCACCGCCTCGGATTCCTCGGGATACGTGGTCGACGAGCAGGGCATCGACATCGAACTGCTCAAGCAGATCAAGGAGGTCGAGCGCGGGCGCATCGCCGAGTACGCCGAGCGCCGTCCGGGGGCCCGTTTCATCTCCGGCGGATCCGTGTGGGATGTGCCGGGCGAGCTGGCCTTCCCCTGCGCCACCCAGAACGAACTCGACGAGGCCGGCGCTCGGGCGCTGCTCGGCGGCGGTGTGCGCGCGGTGGCGGAGGGTGCGAATATGCCCACCACTCCGGAGGCGGTGTCGCTGTTCCAGCAGGCCGGCGTGCTCTTCGCCCCGGGCAAGGCGGCGAATGCGGGGGGTGTAGCCACCTCCGCGCTCGAGATGACGCAGAACGCGGCCCGCGACAGCTGGGACTTCGAGCAGAGCGAGCTGCGACTGCGCCGCATCATGCGCGATGTGCACGACGCCACCTACGCGGCCTCCGAGCGGTACGGCCGGCCGGGCGACTACGTGCTCGGCGCGAATACCGCAGGCTTTGTCACCGTCGCGCAGGCGATGATGGATCAGGGCGTGGTCTGAGGCTCGCGGCGTCGCGCACCCCTTTCTTCGCCTCTATCCTTTCCGTGTCCTCTCGCGGTGAGGGCTGGGGCGGGAGCCGGGGCCCGGGCCCGGGTGCGGGCCCGGGCGCGGGCTCGGGTGCGGGGCGCACGAAACGGCCTCGGGACTTTCAAGTCATACTTGAGTATTTCGCTCGATATCGAAGCATCAGCGGAGTGGAGATCCTTGATTTCACGCCGTTCTTCGGGGAATTTCAGAAAAGCTGCGGCGCAGTGTGACAATTTCGTGATCTTGGGTTAGGCTTGTCAAAGTTTTGGCCCGGAAGGGCCGACCACCCACCACAAGGCAAACGTTAGGCAGATTGACTCGTGACTCAGACCCCCGGCAAAGCACAGACTCCCGGAACTGAGGTAGTGGCCATGGCGGCACCCTCGCATCGCAAGACCGCAGCACGGCGCATCGCCCGAATGGCTGCAGCCGGCGCTCTCAGCCTCGGCATGGTCGGCGTCTTCGCCCTCCCGGCGTACGCCACCGTCGAGGTCGAAGGGCAGCCCGACGGCGCCCCGGCCCAGCGACTCGTCACCGCAGAGGTGGGAGAGGCGCTGCTGCCGCTCGAGGGCCCCAGCGCCGAGATCGACAGCGCCGAGATCGAGCGCCAGCAGCTCGAGGCCGAGGCCACGGCTGCGCAGGAGCGTCAGACCGCTGCGGCTCAGACGCAGACCGCCCCGGCGCGCGCTGAGCTTCCCGCCGGCGCCGGCGCTCAGGGCCTGCTCGATGCGGCCTACGCCCAGCTCGGCTGGGCTCAGGACTGCACCGCCCTGGTCGAGAACGCGCTGCGCGCGATCGGCTTCGGCGTGGGCGACCTGGGCACCTCGGTCGGAGAGTACGCGCGCTACGGCACGGTCGTCTCCGACGGCTCCTACGCTCCCGGCGACATCCTGATCTGGCCGGGTCAGCACGTGGCCATCTACGCGGGCAACGGCCTCGCCGTGCACGGCGGCTTCGGCGGCAGCACCGTCGTGGCGACTGCATTCGGCACGATCTCGGGCATGCCCTCCGCTGTGGTGCGCATCGGCTGATCCGAAATCTTCACGGGAAGGGCGTCGCATTGCGGCGCCCTTTTCGCTGCCCGGGGTTGAGTTCGCTAGACTCGATCTGTTCGCCTCAGTAGCTCAGTGGATAGAGCACCGCTCTCCTAAAGCGGGTGTCGTAGGTTCGATTCCTATCTGGGGCACGATCGTGATGAGTCGGGACATGCACGACAGACGAGTAGCGTCATATGTTCCCGGACCTTTTAGCAGGAGACGCTGCAAGGCTTACATGAGCGAACCGCGCGCGCAAGGGCCCACCATCGACCCGGCAGCGGTTACCTCCGATATGTTTGTCGTCGATGTGCGCCCGGCTGACGAGTTAGATGCAGCGCACTTCCCCGGCGCAGTGTCGATCCCGATGGCGGAGACTAAGGAACGCTACACCGAGATACCCGCCGATGCCGAAGTCGTGCTGTACTGTCGCGGAGAGTTCTGCCGACTCTCCCGCGAGGCTGCCGTATGGCTACGCGAACAAGGTGTCAACGCAAAGGCGATGGACGAGGGCATCATCGAATGGCGCGCGACCAAGGACATTCTCCTCGATGCCGCCTGAGCAAGGAACGGAGAGGTTCCCGGAATTCTTTGGCGGCGCCCCCCATTTGAAGCTCGTAGCCGAAGACTGCAAGGATAGGCGTGATGAGCTCTAGAGGACGCGCAAGAACAATGGAGGAGAGTGAGGAACTTCTTGGGAAGTTGCCCGCCACATTAACAATGAATCTGCTGTTGAAGGACAAGAAGCATCTCCTGTTCTCCAGCTCCGCACATGAGCATCACCGGAGCTGCCTCAGCGCCGTCCAGGCCGATACCGACCCCCGGGGCAAGCTTGGGTTCGCCTGTTCGAGGTGATGGTCGAATCACTTCAGACCCTGCTGGGCGCCATGATTCCATTGGCGTCTTCCCTGACGAGGAGGGCGTGCTCACTTTGATCGTCGGCGACGTATTCCTATGTGCCGCGCACCTCAGCTTTCATCCTACGACTCACATGGAGAGCATCGATTCGAGCTTGTATACCTCTCTGCGTTGGCCTCAGGGAGTGACATGCGAGCCGGTGATCGCCGATTCTACCGAGCCTGCTGCCACTCGGGCCCCGATCGCGGAGTTCTACTTCACGATCGCCAGTTCTGTGGCACCGGCTGCTTGTTCGAGTGACCCGAGGTTCGTGAGGTTGGTGAATCCGGCCTGTTCCATGAGCGCGATGGCCTGGCCGGAGCGGTTGCCCGAGCGACAGTAGATGAGGTACTCGGCGTCGGGGTCGAGGCTCGGGATTGCCGCGGCGAGGTCGCCGCCGTTGAAGTCGAGCAGTGTGGCTCCCTCAAGATGCCCTGCCGCGTGTTCCCCGGGGGTGCGCACGTCGAGCATGATCGTCTCGTCGCCGACCTCGACGGTGTTGGCGCTGCCGGCCGAGTTCGATGATGAGCAGGCAGTCAAGCCGAACAAGAGAGCGACGGCGGAGAGGGAGATGGTGATGGAACGACGCATAGTGCGGTCCTTTCTTTTGGTTTAATTCGAGTCTGATGATGGGTGCCGGAGAAGTCAGGGACGGATGCCCGGTCGGTGCGGATTAGGAGGACGTCATGCGCATATCTGAGTCAGCCGCGCACGTGTCGCCCGGACAGTGCTGAGGAGGTCGTTTGCCGAAGCGGGCCTGCAGGGCGCACCCCGCGCAGATGCCGAATGCGGTTTCGAGGAAGAGCAGGCTGAGGCAGATGCCGCAGAGGGCTAGTGTGAGCCACAGCGGGGTCGCGAACAGTCCCATGCTTGCGCAGGCCATGAGGGCGAGACCGAAGCCGAGCCACCAGGCGAACTCCTTCTGCGGTGCACCGACCCATTCCGGGCGCTGTCTCGATACGACGAGGCGGCCGAGCATCAGCGCAGGCGACCAGCGGTCACCTGCGGTCACACGCACAAGCATGTCGATCATGAAGAACATGCCAAAGGGCTGCAGTGGTTGTGTCGAGCCGGTGAAGAACGCCGTCGCGAAAGCCGCCCCGCCCAGCAGGAACAGGATCCCGGCTGCGGCGCGCACGGCCCGCTCGTCGATGACGGGCACTGTGTAGCCGGGGACAATCCGTCCGATGCGCGGAGGATCGGATCTGGTGCGGGTGATGTCGGAGGTCACGGAAGCCTTTCGTGTCAGGCGGTGAACGCGGTGAGGAGCGGCGGGACTTCCTGGACGAGTACGAACGCGCCCATCACGAGCACGAACACGCCGAAGCTTTTGCGGAGCGCGCGTTCGGGAAGTCGACCTGCGAGCGCGACACCCGCGAAGGATCCCGCGACGGCGGTCGCGGTGAAGGCGAGCACGATCGGCCAGTGCAAATGCACGGAGAAGAGGTAGCCGCCGAGCCCCGCGAACGACTTCATCGCGATCACGAGCAGGGAGGTGCCGACGGCAATCGCCATGGGTAGGCCGCCGAGCAGGTTGAGGGCTGGTACGATGAGGAACCCGCCGCCCGCGCCGACGAGGCCGGTGGCGATGCCGACGAGAAACCCGTCGATAAGGATGCGCACGATCGGCCGCTGGTGCTCTGCGGCACTGGCCGCGCGATCCTTGCGTCCGCGGATCATCGCGGTCGCGGTCACGATCATCATGACCGCGAACAGGATCATGAGCACGGCACCTGGGATGAGGCCGCCGAGGAGGCCGCCTGCGAAGGCTCCGGCCATGCCTGCGATGCCGAAGAAGGCGCCGGTCTTCCAGCGCACTCTCCCGGCCCGTGCATGGCCGATCATGCTGACGGCGCTGGTCGCGCCGACGATGAAGAGGGACGCGGCGATCGCCTCGCGCGGCTCCATGCCGAGCACATAGGTGAGGATGGGGACGGTGAGGATCGATCCGCCGCCGCCGAGGAGCCCGAGTGAGACGCCGACCAACGCTGCCAGCGCGAGTGCGATGACGATCAGGTGGGGTTCCACTCGGACTCCTGGGAGGTGCGTGGTCAGGCGGCGAGGGGGACGTTGCCGGGGCGGGTGATCCAGGCGGCGTAGCTGCCGTCGAGTTCGACGATGTCGTATCCTTCGCGGCGCAGCGCGCTGGCGGCGACGCAGTTGCGGACCCCGCTCTGACAGTAGGTCACGATCGTGCCAGAGCCGGGCGAGGGGAGCTGGTCGAGGTTCCACAGCAGCCGTCCGCCGGAGATCTGCACGGCGCCCGGCAGGTGACCTTCCGCGTACTCGGTTCTGTTGCGCACATCGAGCAGCATGACCTTTTCGAGACCGTCGAGCTCTTCGGGCTGCACGAGCTTCGGTGTGACGAGTGCGAGACCGTCGAGCGAGGTGATGAAGCCGCGCACCGTGTCGATGCCGACCCGAACCAGATGGTCGCGGATCTCTTGCGCCTTCTCAGGCGAGTCGGCCAGAAGCACGAGCGCGCGTTTCTCGACCTCGGGGTTGTAGACCCACGCACCGTAGCTGGCAGCCTTCTCGACTCCGGGGATGTTGAGTGAGCGCTCGACGGTGCCCTCGTGCACTTCGCTGTTGTGGCGGGTGTCGATGAAGATCACGTTGTCGTGCTCGAGTTCGACTGTCAGCTCCTCGCTCGTGTACTCGATCAGCTCAGGCGTCTCGCCGAGCACGGCTGGGCCGACCTTGTTCTGCATCTTCATGCGCCCGAAGTAGGCGTGCGCATCGGGCTGACCGCTGAGCAGCTCGTCGACGAACCCCTGCTCATCGTCGTTCTTCAGGTACTTCGCCCACCAGGAGAAATTGCGCTCGTATCCCACGGTCGTCGCGGGGATCGCTCCGAGGGCTTTACCGCACGCTGACCCGGATCCGTGCGCGGGGTGCACCTGAACATAGTCGGGCAGGGTGAGGAACTTGTCGCGCAGGCTTGCGAAGAGATCCTTGGCCCCTTGGAAGCGGGTATCGACGAAACCGGCGGCTTCGTCGAGCAGATCGGGGCGGCCGAGATCGCCGACGAACACGAAGTCTCCGGTGAGCATGAAGCCGGGCTCGGGTGACTGAGCACCGTCGGTGATGAGGAAGGAGAGGTGCTCGGGGGTGTGGCCCGGCGTGTGCACCGCTTCGACCGTGATGTTACCGAGCTGGATCTGGTGGCCGTCCTTCATGCGCACGGCGCCGTCGAACACCTCCGAGTAGGTCCAGTCGGGGCCGCCCTCATCGGAAACGTACATCTGCGCGCCGGTGGCTGCGGCGAGTTCGCGGGTGCCGGAGAGGTAGTCGGCGTGGATGTGGGTCTCGGTGACCGCGACGATGCTCATGCCGTTCTTCTCGGCGAGGTCGAGATAGACGTCGAGGTCGCGGCGAGGATCCACGACGATCGCCTCGCCCTTGGCCTGGCAGCCGATGAAGTAGCTCGCCTGCGCGAGGTCTTCGTCATAGATTCGTTCCAGCAGCATAATCAGGTCCTTCTGCTCAGAGGTGGTCGAGGGGTTAGTAGCACTTGCAGCGGTCGGCCTCGGGTACGCCGTAGAGAGCATCTTCGATGTGCTGGCCGCAGCCGGTCCAGGTGGGCTTGCCGCAGGTTGAACAGGTGATTCGTGCGCACATGATGGGGTCCTTTCTAGCGATGCGCTGGGTACTGGTTATTGGAGCTCAGAGTGCGGTCAGGCTGCGGGTTGCGCCTCACGCTCGGCGATCTGTCTGCGCACGTCGTCCATGTCGAGGTCGCGGGCGCCCTGGATGAGCTGATCGAGCTGTGGGGCCTGCAGCGCGCCGGGCTGCGAGTAGACCATGATCCCGTCGCGGAACACCGTCAGCGTCGGAATCGAAGTGATGCGAAAATCCGCTGCGAGCTGCCGCTCGGCCTCGGTATCGACCTTGCCGAACACGATATCCGAATGCTGCTCCGACGCCTGCTCGAAGACCGGGGCGAAGGCGCGGCAGGGTCCGCACCACGCCGCCCAGAAATCGACGAACACGATGCCCTCGCTGCTGACGGCCTCAGTGAAGTCTCCATATGTCAAATTCTTCGTTGCCATGATCCTCGTATTCCCTTCGTGTTTCAGCGCCCGAAGAGGCGGGAGAAGAACCCGCCCCGCTCGGCCTTCGCTGCATCGATCTGCGCCTGGGTGTGCTTGCCGCCGCACCACTGCGACGCAGGCACACCCGCCTTCACCATGGCGACGTGCTGACCGCATCCCGCCCAAGTCGTTTTTCCGCAGGTGCGGCAGGTGGTCGGTCGACACATGATTCATCTCCACTCATTACAATTAATACCCGTGGGGGTATTTTTCTCACGTAACACACTATACCCATGGGGGTATGCTCTGTGTCAAGTCGGCACAGTCCGATTTCAGAAAGCAGGTAGATCATGACGCAAGCCAGACCCACCGACACCCTCCCGAATCCGCGCGATGAGGAGGCGAAGCGCAAGGTCGTGAACCGGCTGCGTCGCGCGCACGGGCAACTTGCCGCGGTCATCGGTGCAGTGGAGCGGGACGCGCACTGTCGGGAGGTGGTCCAGCAGCTCGCGGCCGTCTCGAAAGCGCTCGATCGTGCCGGTTTTCTCGTGATCTCGAGCGCGCTCCAAGAATGCCAGAGCAACCCGGACGCGGAAGGCGTCGCCGATCAGGAGGAACTCGAAAAGCTCTTCCTCAGCCTCGCCTGACGAAACATCTCGCTTGGCTCGCATTCGGACGAGGTATCGGGCAAAGAAACCAGCCCGCTGCTGCTTGGTGTCGGTTGCTTCTGCTTGAACCGCAGCGGCAATAGCAAAGCCAAGAATTCATGAGCTTGCATCCGAACTTGGCGTTGATTCCAGAGTCCTCTTGAAAGCTCTTCGCGAGATGGGCGAGTTCGTCGAGGCTCCGAGCGGTGCGATCAATCCATCTATGGCGAGAAATGTTTGGGCCCGCAGTGAGCCGTTAACGATGGGCATTCGCGGTTGACGGAGCAAAGTCGACTCCCTTTTGTGCCCGTCATGCCGCCCTTCTCAAGGGCTGTCGTTGGTTCTTGAACTGTCTGCCAAGGTGCACCGGTGTCTCAGTCGCCGACTCCCAGATGCGCGCCTGTCGAATGCGATGGGCCGGTCGATCCGCGCGGGAGTGCGCAGGAACCGCGGTCGCGTGCACCGCTCAGAGCGTCACTGCGTCTGTGCGATCCACTGCCGCAGTATCGTCGTGAGCTCGGCGCCCGCCGCCTCGACCGCTTCGGGTGAGCGGAACATCATCACTGCGCGGTCCGTCCCCTTCCACTCGAGCAGGCGGTGCGGGTCGTCCACGGTGATCGTGAGGGGTTCGGCCCGCTTCGTCGCGCCCGTGTGCAGCACGAGCCGTACGCCGCCCTTCGGCGGCAGCCCCGTCGTCGCGAAGTGCTCGGTCACGAGGTAGCTCGGGGCATTCCACTTGACCTCGCCCACGATGCGGTCGTCCGCCGCCTCGATCAGCGCGCAGAGCGCGACGAGCGTGGGGAGCGCAGGGTCCGCCTTGTGCTCGGCGAGCCACTCGACGACCGGCGGGTGCGCGCTCGGCACGGTTCCGGTCATCATGCTCCCCGCTTCGTTCGTATGACTCCTGCGAGTAGCCCGGGCGAGACGGCGGTTCGCGCGCCGGTGTCGACGGTCATGGCATTCCTCTCCGTCAGCTGTGCTCTACAGAGTAGACGCACACCCATCTGCACACGCGCGACGCCTCTGGCCCCGCGCACCCGGCATGTCCGCCCAGGTCGGGGAGGCGGCGTCGCTCAGCGCAGCCGAGCGACATGCTGGGGCTCCCGCTCTGGCGCCGATCCGCATACCGTTGAAGGTAGCGGCCGACCAGCGCGGCCGCGAAACGGGAGGAGATCGACCATGAACGCCGGACGACGGGCAGCAGCAGGGATCATCGGGGCGGTTCTCACCCTGACGGCCTGCGCATCCGCGCCCGGCACCGCCCCCGAGCCGAGCGCTGGCCCAGGGGCGCTTGCCGCCCCGCTCGGCATCCCCGAGATCGCCGCTCGACATCTCGCGGCCCCCTGGTCGATCGCCTTCCACGAGGGAACCCCGCTCGTCAGCGAGCGCGACAGCGGTCGCGTGCTCGAGCTCGACGCCGATGGCGATCCTCGCGAGATCGCGGTCTTCGCGGAGGTCGTCCCGCGGGGAGAGGGCGGCCTGCTGGGTCTCGCCGCGCATGAGGGCTATCTCTACGCCTACTTCACGACGAGCGACGAGAACCGCATCGTGCGAGCCGAGCTCCGCGGCGAGCCGGGCTCCCTCGCGCTCGGCCCGGCCGAGACGATCCTCGACGGCATCCCCGCCGCGGGCAACCACAACGGAGGCCGCATCGCCTTCGGCCCCGACGGCATGCTCTACGCCACCGCGGGCGACGCCGGGCAGCCGGACGCGGCGCAGGACCTCGGCTCGCTCGCCGGCAAGATCCTGCGGCTCGCCCCCGACGGAGCAGTGCCCGATGACAACCCCTTCCCGGACTCGCCCATCTACAGCTTCGGTCACCGCAACCCGCAGGGCCTCGCCTGGGCGCCCGATGGCACGCTGTACGCCAGCGAGTTCGGGCAGAACACCTGGGACGAGCTCAACGCGATCGAGGCGGGCGGCAACTACGGCTGGCCCGAGGTGGAGGGCATCGCGCAACGGGCCGGGTTCATCGATCCGGTGCAGCAGTGGCCCCCGGCGGATGCCAGCCCCAGCGGGATCGCGATCATCGACGACGCGATCTTCATCGCGAATCTCCGCGGGCAGCGCCTGCGAGAGGTGCCGCTCGACGCCCCCGGTACCTCGACCGAGCATCTCGTCGGGGAGTTCGGCCGGCTGCGGGACGCGGTCGTCGCACCCGACGGATCCCTGTGGGTGCTCACGAACAACACTGATGGCCGCGGCGCCCCCGGTCCGGACGACGACCGGATCCTCCGCTTCCATCCGCAGAACCGGCAGTGAGGAGAACCGGCATGCCGCGCATACTGATCACCGGATCCACCGAGGGCCTCGGGCGCGCCGCCGCGGAGTCCCTGCTCGACGAGGGGCACGAGGTCGTCGTGCACGCCCGCACGACGGAGCGGCTGGCCGCGGTCCGCGATCTCCTCGACCGGGGAGCGGCGAGCGTGATCGGCGATCTCACGAGGCTCGACGAGACGCTCGGTCTGGCCGATCAGGCGAATGCCCTCGGCCGCTTCGATGCCGTCATCCACAATGCCGGCGTCTTCGAGGGACCCGCCGTGCTCCCGGTCAACGTCGTCGCCCCCTATGCGCTGACGACCCGGATGCTGCGGCCGCCCCGGCTGATCTATCTGAGCAGCGGCCTGCATCGCGATGGGCGGCCGCGCCTCGACGGTGCCGACTGGAGCGGGAGCCGAGAGACGCTCAGCTATTCCGACAGCAAGCTGTTCGTGACCGCGCTGATGGCTGCGGTCGCGCGACGCTGGCACGACACCGCGGCCCACGCCGTGGATCCCGGCTGGGTGCCGACGAGGATGGGCGGCCCGAACGCGCCGGGGGATCTCCGCCTCGGCCACACCACCCAGACCTGGCTCGCGGTCACGGAGGACCCCGAGGCGCGCATCGGCGGGTGCTACTGGCATCACCGGCGCATCGTCGACCCCCACCCCTCGGTGCACGACGAGGGCTTCCAGGACGCGCTGCTCGGCGCGCTCGGCGAGTACACCGGCATCGAGTTCGCGGCCAGTTGAAGTCCGCGCCGCGACCCGCTCCGGTGGAAAGCGGCCTCAGCTCGCTCGAAGGGGCGGGTGGATCAGCAGCTCGACCCGCTCGGAGAGGTACTGCTCGAGCGTCGGGGCGCCCTCGAGCGGGGCGCCCTGGCGCCAGCGCACGCGCACGGCGCCGTCCCGCACGCCGAGTGGGAGCTCTCCGCCCGCGTCGCGCAGGCCGGGGCCGTCGAGCGCGATCGGCACCGCGTCGTAGTTGACCGGCGCCCCCGCGGGATACCCGCCGCGCAGCGCGGCTGCCGCGATATCGCGCCGCTCCTCCCGCGACAGGGACTGGTAGCCGGCGCGGCCCCGCTCCGCCGCCCGGGTCGCGTGGCCGGCCGAGTAGAGGGCGCCGTCGGTGCCCAGCAGCAGCGAGCCCAGCCGCCACGCCTCGCCGATCGGCCGCATGGCCGCGCCGCGCCGGAAGACCCGCAGCACCCGGCGCTCGGGCACGAATTCGGCGAGGCCCTCCGGCACCACCCCAGCCTGCTGCAGCGCCCGCGCGGCCTCGGCGCAGGCGCGCACGGCGCGAGCTGCGATCTCCGATTCGTCCACGCGGCCAGTCTATTCAGCGTTAGAGTGGCCTGATGCCCACACCGAGTCCGGCGCAGCTCGCCACACGCAAGGCGACGCTTCGCGCGGCACTTCTGGTGCTCGCCGGCGCGATCGGCATGCAGGTGGCCGCCGTGCTCGCCATGGGCCTCTTCGCCGATCTCGGGGTGCTCGGCACCAGCGGCCTGCGCTTCGCGCTGACGGCGGTGCTGCTGCTCGCGCTGTTCCGCCCGCGGCTGCGCGGGCGCAGTCGCGGAGAGTGGATCGGCATCGTGCTCTACGGCGTCGCCATGGCGGCCATGAACATCTTCCTCTACCTCGCCATCGACCGGATCCCGCTGGGTATCGCGACCACCATCGACTTCCTGGGGCCGTGCCTGGTCGCCCTCGCCGCCTCGCGGCACCTCCGCGAGGGACTGCTCGCGGTTCTCGCCTTCGCGGGCGTCGCCCTCATCGCCGGCCTCGGCGGGCCCTTCGACCCGCTCGGCCTCGTCTTCGCCGCCGCGGCCGGCGCCTGCTTCGGCCTCTACGCGCTGCTGGCCGCGCGGGTGGGCAAGAGCGACGGTGGCCTGCCGAGCGTGGCGCTATCGGTGGCGTTCGCGGCGATCCTCACCCTGCCCTTCAGTATTCCGGCGGCGACCATCGCGACACCCGGGCAGTGGGGCATCCTGCTGGCCTCGGCCGCGGTCGGCATGGCGCTCGCCTTCACCGCCGACACGCTTGCGGGCCGCCTCACCTCGGCGCGGGTCATCGGCGTGCTCTTCGCCTTCAATCCCGTGGTCGGTACCATTCTCGGCGCGCTGTGGCTCGGCCAGGCGCTCACCGCGCCCGCGCTCGCGGGCATCGTGCTGGTGGTCGCCGCGGGGGCCGGCATCGTATGGCTGGCGGGGCGGCGGACGCCTGCCGCGGCGTGACGCTCCCTTCGGCGCACCTGCCCCGCTGCGTCGTATGGTGGGAGGGTGAGCAGCCCCGAACCCACCGAGTCCTTCGAGATCGAGCGCAAGTACGCCGTGGACGAGGAGGCCGTGCTGCCGCCGGCCGAGGCCTTCGCAGGGCTAGGGCTCGGGCTCGCCCTCGGCGACGCCGAGGAGTATCGGCTCGTGGCGCAGTACTTCGACACCCCGGACTTCGCGCTCGGCGCCCAGCGCGTGGCGGTGCGGATACGCCGAGGCGGCGCGGACGCGGGCTGGCACCTCAAGGAGAAGGGCGAGGACGGCTCGCGCGAGCTGCTGTGGCCGCCCGCGGACGAGATGCCCGCGGGGCTTCTCGCGCGGATCCGGGATCGAATCGGCGAGGCGGAGGCGGAGGTGCGCATCATCGCCACCCTGCGCACCGTGCGCACGGTGCGGCGGCTGAGCTCGGCCTCCGGGGCCGAGCTGGTGGAGATCGCCGACGATCGCGTCGACGCCGTGAACGAGCTGAGCGGTGTCCGCCAGCGCTGGCGGGAGTGGGAGGCCGAGCTGACGCCCGGCGCGGATGCCGCGGTGCTCGACGGCATCGAGCGGCTGCTCGGCGCGGCCGGGGCCCAGCGGGTGCGCGGCACCTCCAAGATCCAGCGCACGATGCGGGATCCTGGCGAATTGTCAGTGGTGGAACGTAGGGTGAACGCATGAGCGCGCGCGAGGGATCGAAGAACGACAAAGAACCGGTCAGCCCCGAGGCGCGCCGCAAGCAGATCATCATCGGCCTGGTGATGGGCCTGATCATCGGCGTCGTCATCAGCGCCCTCACCCAGTTCTGGCTCTGGCTGCCCGCCGGTCTCGCCGTCGGCCTCGCCACGGGAGCCATCATGAAACCGCCGGCCCGGTAGCCGGCCCTGCACACGACGGTACGGAAGCACGAAGGTCAGGATCATGGAACCCACCATTTTCGAGAAGTACCAGCCCGCGGCGAGAATCATCGAGGAGTCCCTGGAACGCACCCGGCACGCCTGCTTCTGGATTGAGGACGTCGAGGCCACCGCGGGCAGGTACCCGCGTCTGACGGGGGATCTCCTCGCGGACGACGTAGTGGTCGGCGGCGGATACGCGGGGCTCTGGACGGCGATCAAGCTGAAGACCGAGCACCCCGAGCGGCGCGTGGTGCTGCTCGAGGCGAAGCGCGTGGGCTGGGCGGCGTCCGGGCGCAACGGCGGCTTCTGCGAGGCGAGCATCACCCACGGCGAGCCCAACGCCGAGGCGCGCTGGCCCGATGAGGTCGGCACGCTGCGACGGCTGGGCTACGAGAACCTCGACGCCATCGAGCGCTTCATCGCCGAGCACGGGCTCGACGTCGAGTTCGAGCGCACCGGGCAGCTCTCCGTCGCGAACGAGGAGTACCAGACCGAGTGGCTGGGGGAGAGCGACGACCCGGAGGTGGTGACCCTGAGCGCGGACGAGGTGCGCGACAGGATCCACTCGCCGACGTTCCTGGGCGGCGAGTTCTCGCCGCGGGAGAACGCGAATGTGCACCCCGCCAAGCTCGCGGCCGAGCTCGCCCGGCACGCCGCCCGGATCGGCGTGCAGATCCACGAGGGCACCCGGGTGCTCAGACTGAATGCGCAGAGCGACGAGCCGGTGGAGCTCGAGACCGATTACGGCTTCGTGCACGCCGATCGAGTGGCGCTGTGCACGAATGTGTTCCCCTCGCTGCTCAAGCGCTACACCTTCCACACGGTGCCCGTGTACGACTACGTGCTGATGACCGACCCGCTCAGCGATGAGCAGCTCGCCTCGATCGGCTGGGCCGGACGCGAGGGGCTGGCCGATATGGCCAATCAGTTCCACTACTCCAGGCTCACGCGCGACAACCGGATCCTCTGGGGCGGCTACGACGCCGTGTACTTCGCGGGCGGGCGCATCAAGCCCGGCTACGAGGACCGGATGGAGAGCCATCGCAAGCTCGCCAGCCACTTCTTCACCACCTTCCCGCAGCTCGCGGGCGTGCGCTTCTCGCACCGCTGGGCGGGTGTGATCGACACCTCCACCCGCTTCTGCGCCTTCTGGGGGCAGGCCCACCAGGGCCGGGTGCAGTACGTGGCGGGCTTCACCGGGCTCGGGGTCGGCGCCACGCACTTCGCCGCCGATGTGATCGTCGACCGGCTCGAGGGCCGCAGCACCGAGCGCACGGAGCTCGCGATGGTGAAGGAGACGCCGCTGCCGTTCCCACCCGAGCCGGTCGCGTCGATCGGCATCAATCTCACGCGGTGGTCGCTGGATCGGGCCGACCACAACCGGGGCAAGCGGAATGCGCTGCTGAAGACGCTGGACGCGCTGGGGCTGGGCTTCGATTCCTGAGGGCGGCTACGGCAGGAGCGATCCCGCTGCCTGCGTGTTCCGACGACACGCTTCCGTGTTCTAGGCTTGAGGAAACACCCTGCGACCGAAGGAGACGCACATGAACCAGCTGCTTCCCGGAGGATTGAACGGGGTGGTGCACGGCCGCGGTGCGATCGTGCCGCTCGAGCCGGTTCCCGCCGAGCGGGTCGACTACGGCACCCCTCGCGAGGGTGCGCTCGAACTCGGCACCGTGGGCGGTGTGGAGGCCGGCATCTGGGAGCTGCGCGGCGGCGCGGTTCTGGATGTGGAGGTCGACGAGGTCTTCGTCGTGATCTCCGGCGGCGCCACCATCAAGCTGCTCGACGAGGGCCGCAGCGTCGATGTGCGCACCGGCGACGTCGTCCGCCTCACCGCGGGAACGCGGACGCGGTGGATCGTGAAGGACCACGTGCGGAAGGTCTTCCTCGCCGCGGAGTGATCCGCGTTCACAGCTCCCTCCGAGGAGACGCTAAAGTCGTTTCCAGTGTCCGCGAGCTCGGAGGAGAGCACAGTGAATCAGATCTGGAAACGACACGGCGACGGCAGGCGAGTCGAAGCCGATGCCGTGGTGCTCCCCGAGGAGCGCCTGAGCTGGCCGAAGACCATCGGCTTCGGCGCCCAGCACGTCGTCGCCATGTTCGGCGCCACCTTCCTGGTGCCGCTGATCACCGGTTTCCCGCCGACCGCCACGCTGTTCTTCTCGGGCCTGGGCACCCTCCTCTTCCTGATGCTCACGGGCAACCGCCTGCCCAGCTACCTCGGCTCCTCCTTCGCCTTCATCGCGCCGGTGATGGCCGCGCTCTCCAGCGGCGATCCCGCGAACCCCGATCTCGCCCGGGCCTCCTTCGGCATCCTCGCCATCGGCGTGCTCATGGCGATCGTGGGCATCATCGTGCAGCGCTTCGGCACCGGCTGGATCAACGCGCTCATGCCCCCGGTGGTCATGGGCGCCATCGTCGCCCTCATCGGCTTCAATCTGGCCCCCGTCGTCAAGAACAACTGGGACGCCACTGAGAACTCGGGCTGGGTGGCGCTGATCACGATCTCCGCCGTGCTGCTCATCACGGTGCTGTTCCGCGGCCTGATCGGCCGGCTCTCCATCGTGCTCGGCATGGTGGTCGGCTATATCGCCGCCATTCCGATGGGCGAGGTCGACTTCACCGCCGTCGCGCAGGCGGCGTGGATCGGCCTGCCCGACTTCCACCTTCCCGGCAACCCCTTCGCCGATCCCACGCTGTGGGGGCTGCTGCCCATGTTCCTCCCGGTCGTGCTCGTGCTCGTCGCCGAGAACGTGGGGCACGTGAAGAGCGTCGGGCTCATGATCAAGCGGGACCTCGACCCCGTCACCGGCCGAGCACTGCTCGCCGACGGCGTCTCCACCGTGCTCGCCGGTCTCGGCGGCGGATCCGGCACCACGACCTACGGCGAGAACATCGGCGTGATGGCCGCCACCCGCGTCTACTCGACCGCCGCCTACTGGGTCGCCGGCGTGATCGCGATCCTCCTCGGCTTCTCGCCGAAGGTCGGCGCCGTGATCTTCTCCGTTCCCGCGGGCGTGCTCGCCGGCGTGACCGTGGCGCTCTACGGCCTCATCGGTCTCATCGGCGTGAAGATCTGGATCGACCACAAGGTCGACTTCACGAAGCCGATCAACCAGTTCACCGCGGCGGTCGCGCTGGTCGTCGGCATCGCCGACTTCGCCCTGCAGCTGGGATCCCCCGAGCAGCCGGTCATCTTCAACGGGATCGCCCTGGGCACCATCGCCGCGATCGTCATCTACCACGTGATGGCCTTTCTGGGTCGGGTGCGGGGCACGCACGAGGTCGCGACGCCGATTCCCGCCGAGTCCGACGAGACGGCCGAAGCGGCGCAGGGGCCCGGGCCCGGAACCCGGGCTGCGGCCGAGGCCGCGGGGGATCCCCGGAGCTGAGCGACCGGGAAGCGGCGCGCCGTGATGCAAAACACCGCGCCGCTTCCCGAAAATCCACCGCGCGCCGCTTAGGGTGGCGATGTGTGGAGTGTGGATCGACGTCGACGACAGGGCGCGAGTGCGACCGAGTCGGAGACCAGTGCGTCGCAGATCCCGTCCACGGTGACGGAGGGAGCTCTCGCAGTGGGCACCGATCCTGAGACTGAGACGCCCACTGAGAACCTGACCGAGCAGCTGCGCACAGGCCCGCTCGCCGCGGTGGATCAGCACACCGCCGAGCACGACGCCTGGCGTCAGGAGCTTGAGGCCATCGGCGGGCCGAGCCCGCTGATCCACTTCGAGGATCAGCCCGCGAACCGCATCGAGCTGTCCACCACCCACCCCGGCGGGCTGCCGCAGTTCATCACCGGTCAGAAGATCCTGCTGTCCGCGCTCATCCGCGACGATATGGCGCTGCGCCAGGCGCGGCTCGCCGCCGGGCGGGTCACCGATAAGGCCATCGAGATGCGCACCGTGCGCGGTCTCGAGACCGTGCACCTGGGCATCGGCATCGCCAAGTGGAGTTTCGAGGGCGAGGACTTCTGCGCCCCGGTGCTGCTGCGTCCGCTCGCGATCCGGCGCTACGGGCGCGACTTCGAGCTGAAGCTGAAGAACCGTCCGGTGGTCAACCCCGAGCTTCTCATCACGCTGCGCGAGCAGTTCGGCATCTCGATCGATGCCGCCTCGCTGCTCGAGCTCTCCCAGTCGGAGGGCGTGTTCAAGCCCCAGCCGGTGATCGACCGCCTGCGCCAGATGGTGGTCGGGGTGCCGGGCTTCCTCGTGCAGCCGCGGCTCGTCGTCTCCTCCTTCCACGATGTGGCGCGTCAGATGTCCGCGGATGTGCGGGATCTGGACACCCCGATCCTCTCCGCCCTCTGCGGCAACGAGGTCGCCAGGAAGCGCCTCGTCGAGAACTACCACCCGGTGACCGCGCCCGACCCCGATCAGCGCGCCCCCGAGACCGATCGCCGCCTCTACGACGCCGACGCCGAGCAGGACGATGTGCTCGCCCAGATCGAGGCCGGCTACTCGCTCGTCGCGCGGACGCTGCCGGGCACCGGGGCGACGCAGACGGTGGTGAGCGCCATCGGCGGGCTGGTGGACGCCGGCAAGCGCGTGCTCGTGGTCTCCCCGCGCCGCGCGACCCTCGACGGCATCGCCCACCGCCTCTCCCGCGTGGGGCTTGCGGGCCTCGCGATCACTCCGCGGCTGCTGCGCCGCAACCTCGTCGAGGCGATCAGCCGCAACGAGTCCGCCCGCGGCGAGTCGCTGCGCGAGGTGGACGACGCGCTGGTGCGCCTGCGCGGCGTGCTGCTCGACTACAACGCGGCGCTCACCTCGAAGGACGCGCGCTTCGGCGTCTCCCCGCTCGACGCACTGCGCGAGCTGACCAGGCTCGCCCTGCTGCCCTCGCCGCCGGGAAGCACCGTGCGCCTCGACGACCACGCCCTCGGCCAGCTCGCCCTCGACCGCTCCGCCATCGCGGAGGACATCACCGAGGCGGCCCGGCTCGGCCAGTTCCAGTACGGCCCCGAGGACTCGCCCTGGTACGGGGTGAGCTTCGGCACCACGGAGGCGGCGCGCCAGGCATACTCGCTCGCCGTGAATCTCGCCGAGTCCCAGCTGCCGCGGCTGATCTCCATGTCCAACGGCCTGGTCGAGCAGACGGCGCTGCGCGCCTACGAGAACATCTCCGAGCTCGGCATCTATCTGCGCCTGCTGATGGGCATCCGCGACACCCTCGACCGCTTCACCCCGGAGGTCTACGACCGCTCGCTCACCGAGGTCATCGCCGCCCACGCCCCGCGCGGCGGCGAGGAGATGTCGAATGCGAACCGCCGCCGGCTGCGCAAACTGGCGCGCGAGTACGTGCGCCCCGGTGTGCACGTCAGCGATATGTACGCCCGGCTGCTGCAGATCCAGCAGCAGCGGGTGCTGTGGCAGCGCTACTCCACCGTCGCGGGCGCCCGCCCCGAGGTGCCGGTGGGCATCTCCGATGTGGTGGTGGCCTTCCAGTCCGCCTATCAGGATCTCGACGAGCTGGATCGGGTGCTCGGCCACGAGCACGACAGCGAGCGGCTGCGCAATCTGCCGCTGGCGGCGCTCGCCCGGCGGGCCACGGATCTCGCCCGCGAGAGCGAGGTGCTGCAGAACATCCAGGAGCGCACGGCGATCGTGGAGCGGCTGCGCGCCGCGCATCTGGAGCCGCTGCTGGACGACCTCTCCTCGCGGCACGTGCCCGCGAGCCTCGTCGCCGGCGAGCTCGAGCAGACCTGGTGGCAGTCGGCGCTCGAGCGCATGCTGCAGACCAATCAGGCCCTGCTCAGCGCCAACACTGGGGTGATCGAGCGCCTCGAATCCGACTTCCGTCTCGTGGACGACGCCCACGCCGGCGCCAGCGGCTCACTGCTCGCGGCGAAGCTCGCCGATGCCTGGCGGGTGGCGGTGCTGGACGCCCGCCAGGAGGCGCTCGCGCTGCGGGAGCTGTTGCGCGGCGGCACCGCGACGATCCGCACCCTGGTGGATCAGGCGCCGACGCTGATGAACGTGCTCGCCCCGGTCTGGGTGCTCTCGCCCTACGAGGTCGCCCAACTGCCCGAGGCGATGCGCTTCGACACGGTGCTGCTGCTCGACGCCGGTGCGACCACGCTCGTCGAGAACGTGGGCGCCATCCGCCGCGCGCGCCAGGTCGTCGCCTTCGGCGACACCGTCACGCAGACGCCCTCCTGCTTCGAGATCGCGGTGCGGCTCCCCGGCGAGGACACGGCATCGGCGGAGGATCGCGAGGCCCTGCACGCGCAGAGCGCCTTCGCGCAGCTGCGCGAGGTGCTGCCGGAGCTGGCCCTCACACACAGCTACCGCGCGGGCGGCGAGGATCTGACGAGCCTCGTCAACACCCGTTTCTACGACGGCGAGATCGAGTCGCTGCCGTGGGCCGGCACCTTCCTCGGCCACTCCAGCATCGCCCTCGATTTCGTCGCGGACGGACAGGGGCTGCCGGATCCGCACAGTGGCGCGGTGGAGAGCACCGACGGCGAGGTGGAGCGCGTCGTGCAGCTGGTGCTCGAGCACGCCAGCGAGCGGCCCCGCGAGTCGCTGATGGTGATCACCGCCAGCGAGCGCCACGCCGTCCGCGTGCAGCAGGCGGTGCTGCAGGCCTTCTCGAAGCTGCCGCAGTACCGGGACTTCCTGCTCGGCGAGCGCGCCGAGCCCTTCGCCGTGCTGAGCCTCGAGCAGGCGATGGCGCAGAGCCGCGACCGCGTGATCTTCTCCATCGGCTACGGCCGCACCCCGCACGGGCGAGTGCTGTCGAACTTCGGCGCCCTCGGACGCCCCGGCGGCGAGCGGCTGCTCGCGGTGGCGATGACCCGCGCGCGCCGGGCGATGACCATCGTCAGCTGCTTCCGCCCCGCGGATCTCGACACCGCCCGCATCAAGCACGGGGTGGTGGAGCTCTCGGAGCTGCTGGCCCTCGAGCACCCCGAGCCCGAGCCCGCGGCCCTTCCCGCCGAGCGTGATCCGATGCTCGGCGAACTCGCCGACCGGCTCGAGGGCTTCGGGCTCTCGGTGGCGCTCGACTACCACGGTGCGATCCCGCTCGCGGCGGCCTACGGCGGTCGGGCGGTGGCCGTCGATCTCGACTTCGGCGAGGGCGAGCGGAGCCTGCGCGATGCGCTCAGGCTGCGCCCCTCGGTGCTGCGCCGCCTCGGCTGGCACTACCACCGCGTGCACAGCTTCGACCTCTTCGCCGACCCGGAACGGGTGGCGCTCAGGGTGGCGAGCATGCTCGGCTACGAGCCCGCGGAAGGAGGCGGCGAGGCCGCGTCAACCGCTTCCGAGGCCGCATCCGCCGGTTCCGTTTCCGCCTCCTCGTTCTGATGCAGGACCAGGCACTCTTGCGGGGCCTGTCATCGAGATGTCACTTCTCGGCCCTTCAATGCCGTCGAACGGCCGAAAAGTGACATCTCGACGAGGGTCGGGCGCTAACGCCGACGCGGACGCCGACGCAGCCGGACAGGCCGACGCGGCCGCGGCTGCGGGTGAAGAGGCCGGGGGTGCTCAGGACCCCGGCGGTGCGCAGGATCCGCACGAGGAGCCCCGCCCGATCCGCCGGCGGCGGCGGGCGAGTCTGCCCGCGCCCGCGGGCAGCGACCCCGCACCCGAGGATCCCGCGCGGGGTCCGCGTCGCGACGACGAGAACGACGCGCGCCTGCGCGAGGATCGACCGCCGCACTGGGGCTGAGGCATGGCGCACCGGGCCCCGCGGTGCACGGCCTCAGGAATCCCGCGTAAAATACTCGGCTGTGCCTACCTATGCCTACCGCTGCACCGACTGCGGTCACAACTTCGACATCCACCAGTCCTTCTCGGACGCGTCGCTGACGGTCTGCCCCGAGTGCGGTGGCAAGCTGCGCAAGGTCTTCGGCAACCTCGGCGTCACCTTCAACGGCGGCGGCTTCTACCGCACCGACTCGCGGGCGAGCGCCCCCACGGGGGCGGGCTCCGGTTCCTCCTCGGGCCAGGCCTCCTCGTCGAGCTCGGGGTCCGCGGGCGCTTCGGGCTCCGGCTCCTCGGGCTCCGGTTCCTCCTCGAGCTCCGGATCGGGGAGCTCGAGCTAGAACCTCAGCACCCGCTCGGGGGTCACCGCCCCGGTCATCGGCACATCGTGGTGCTCCTCCGGGAGAAGCTCGAGCACCTCCTCCTCGTAGACCACCGCGAACACCGGCGGGCGCGGATCCAGCGCGCCGAGCACTCGGTCGAAGTAGCCGCGGCCCCATCCCAGCCGCATCCCGCGCAGATCCACCGCGCATGCCGGCACGAGCATGAGATCGACCCCGCCGACGGTCTCGGGCGGCAGCCGCTCGCCCAGCGGCTCCGGGATGCCGAAGGCCCCGACGAGGGTCTCTTCGCCGGTGCGTCGGACCCAGTCCAACAGGCCGTCCGCGCGGCTCGACGGCAGCAGCGTCTCAACGCCGGCGGTCTGCGCCCAGGAGAGGAAGTCCCGGGTGTCGGGCTCATTCGCCACCGGCAGGTAGCACGAGACCGAGCGCGCGCCCTGCTCCGTCACCAGCTCGCTCAGCCGCCGGCCGAGCCGCACGCGCCTCTCGGCCAGCGCGATCGCGCTCAGCGCCCGGCGCCCGGCGCGCAGCTGCGCACGGATCCGCGCCTTCTCGGCCCGGAGGAGCTCGGTCATGCGGCAAGTCTACGGGGCGGCGGTGCGCGCGGATCCTCGCGCGGTTCGAGGGTGCAGGATCCGGCGGGTTCCAGGCGTTACTGGATAAGGTTGGAGTATGACTCGCGCGCAGTCCACCGGCACCGTGACCAAGGCCGTGATCCCAGCCGCAGGCCTCGGCACCCGATTCCTCCCGGCGACCAAGGCCATGCCGAAGGAGATGCTCCCGGTCGTCGACAAACCGGCGATCCAGTACGTGGTCGAGGAGGCCGCCGCCGCCGGAATGCGCGATGTGCTCATCATCACCGGCCGGAACAAGGGCAATCTCAGCAACCACTTCGACGGGGTGCCCGAACTCGAGTTCACTCTCGAGCGCAAGGGCGATGAGGATCGGCTCGAGCGGGTGCAGAAGGCGAGCGAGCTCGCGGAGGTCCACTTCCTGCGTCAGGGGCAACCGTTGGGGCTGGGGCACGCCGTCGGACGGGCGCAAATGCATGTCGGCGACAACTCCTTCGCCGTGCTGCTCGGCGACGATCTGATCGACGCCCGGGACCCGCTGCTGGAGCGCATGGTCGAGGTGCACGACGCGCGGCAGGCGACCGTGGTCGCCCTGATGGAGGTGCCGCCGGAGGCGATTCACCTCTACGGCTGCGCGGCGGTGGAGCCCGCAGGAGAGCCCGATGTGGTCCGTGTCACCGGCCTGGTCGAGAAGCCGAGCCGGGAGGAGGCGCCGTCGAATCTCGCGGTGATCGGCCGGTATGTGCTGCGTCCCGAGATCTTCGGCCTCATCGACCGGCTCGAGCCGGGCCGCGGCGGCGAGTACCAGCTCACCGACGCGCTCAACTCCCTGGCGGCGGGGGAGGGGGAGGCCCCGGTCTACGGGGTGATCTTCGACGGGCGGCGCTACGACACCGGTGATCGGGCCGGCTGGATTCAGGCGAATCTGATGCTCGGGGTCGATCACGAGGAGTTGGGGCCGGAGCTCACCGACTGGGTGATCGGCTTCGCCGAGGAACTGCGCGCGGCGCGGAATGCTTGAGGTCCGTCGGTGAGCCCGCTCGCACAGCCGATCGATGCACCGGCGCCGCTCGGCCACGGGCAAGTCGGTCTTCGCGCGATCCGCACCTCCGACGCGCGAGCACTGCAGCGCCTGCTCACCGAGAACCGCGGCTGGTTGGAACCGTGGGAGGCCACCTACCCCGGCGGCGGAGGCACTGTCCCGGGATCGACCTCGATGAGGCCGGTGATCCGCGCCCTGCAGCGGCAGCTGCGCGCCGGCTCCGGGGTGTCCTTCGTCATCACCTACGCGGATGAGATCGTCGGTCAGCTCACGCTCTCCGACATCAGCGGCGGGGCGCTCAGATCGGCCTCCATCGGCTACTGGGTGGCGGAGCGCTTCGCAGGAAAAGGGATCACGCCGACCGCGGTGGCCCTCGCGGTGGATTACGCCATGAGCGTGCTGAGACTGCATCGCATCGAGATCTGCATCAGGCCGGAGAACGCGGCCTCGCTGCGCGTGGTGGAGAAGCTCGGCATGCGGGCCGAGGGGCGCAGGCTCGGCTACATCCACATCGCCGGCGAGTGGCGCGACCACGACTGCTTCGCGGTGACCCGCGAGGATATCCCTGAGGGGATGCTCTCCCGCCTCGGCGCGGCACCGCCGTCGGGAGGCGCGCGAACCGTACAGTGAGCCTCATGACTGGCGGAGTACTCGGTGGCGGTGTGATCTTCGTAGTCGCGGCTCTGCTCTGGGCCGCGGTGCTGGTTCCGGCATGGGTGCGACGACGGGAGTTCAAGGCCGCCGAGCGCAATGCGATGCGGTTGCAGCGGACGCTGCGGGTGCTCGCGGAGACCGCGGAGGTGCCCACCGAGGTGCGCGTCGAGGCGACCGCGCGGGAGGCCCTCGCCCAGGAGCGGCTGCTGCGCACGGCGCAGCGGCGGCAGGAGGCGGAGCGGCAGGCGAAGCTCGCCGAGGCGCGCGCGGCGCAGGTGCGCGCGCAGATCAAGGCGCAGCAGATGAAGCGGCAGGAAGCCGCAATGGTGCGTGCGGCGAAGCTGCGTCGCCCCTGGGTGCGGCGGCTGCGCGCCATGGCCGCGCTGGTGGCGACGCTCGCGCTCGCGGCGCTGCTGGTGGGCATCGGCTTCGCCGTGGCGGGTCAGGGGTACCTGGTGCTCGCCGCGGGCGCGCTGGGATTCGCTGCGGCGGCGGGGGCGCTGGTGCTGATGGCGCCGGGCCGGGTGAAGCTGGTCGAGATCCCCGCGGAGCAGGCCGCGGCTCCCGCGCCGGTGCGCGCGCGGCCCGTGCCGGAGACCGAGGCGATCGACACCGCCGAATCCGTCGCCGCGCACGCCGCGGCCCAGGCGGTGGCGGCAGCGCGCATCGATCGGGCGCGGGCGCTCGCCCGGGCTCGGAGCGAGCGGCCCGCTGCGACGCAGAACCGTCCGGACTCGATGCTGCTCGCCTCGGCGCCGCCCGCGGCGCAGACGGAGGGCGGTCAGGATCCGGCGCAGCGCGCGATCGACCGCTCCGTCGGGGCCGTGGATCGCTCGCGGGCCCGCGATGCGGACAGCCCCGCCTCGGCGCGGCTGCGCGAGATGGGTCTGATCGGCGACACCAGCGAGGGGATGCCGGACCTCGACGCGGTGCTGCGCCGCCGCCGTGCGGCGAGCTGAGCCCGGACGATTTCGTGCGTCACTGCGCACCCTGTTAAGCTAGTGAGGCTTTCGGGTCTTTAGCTCAGTTGGTAGAGCGCGTCGTTCGCAATGACGAGGTCAGGGGTTCAATTCCCCTAAGATCCACCATCCTCCTGAGTCCCGACGTCCTTGGCAGATGTCGTGGTTCACGGCTTCTTCGTGGCTGCCTTCCCCTGTTGCTCATTCCTGTGCCGCAGTGCCCCAGTCCTGGGCGGATGACTCGTTCTGCACCGCGCGCGCGAGAGCGCGGACGCCCTGCGTGAGGGCCCTGAGATCGTCGATGGCGAGGCGCGCGAGCGGGGTGCTGCTGAGCTCCGGGCGAGCGGCCATGAGCCGCTGCACGGTCTGGCGTCCCAGCGGCGAGGCGGTGGCCCGGCGCACCCGTTGATCGTTCGGGTCGAGGCTGCGCTCGACCATGGCCTGCCCCTCGAGGCGGTCGACGATGCCCGACATGGTGGCGAGGGAGACGCCGACGGTCTTGGAGAGCGCCTGCATGGTGCTTCCCTCGGGCTGGGCGACGAGAATCATCAGCACCTTGAGCTGCTGCATCGTGAGGCGCAGTGACAGCATCGGCTCGAGGTGCTGCGGCACGAAGGATGACTCCAGCTCGGCCTGCAGGCCGAGCAGCTCGGCGAGGAGGGACTCGCGCTCGGCGGGTTCATCATTCTTCACGACTCCAGGCTACCTTTCGTTCTCAGGCACGACTCAGTCTCGGTTACTTAGCCCTGAACTAAGCTTTGCATGGCGCTAACTAAAAATCGGTGGGCGCAGCTCGCCCGTGGTCCCCCTACTGTTCGGTGGTATTCCTTGTTCCGACTCGCCCGCTTCAGCTTGGCCAACCGAACCTTGGTCGCGCTCATCACGATCCTGATCGCAGGGTTCGGCGTGTTCTCGATGACGCAGCTCAAACAGGAGCTGATCCCGTCGATCTCGCTGCCGCAGACCACGGTGGTGACCATGGTTCCGGGCGCGAGTCCCGAGGTGATGGACGAGCAGGTGAGCGTGCCGATCTCGCGGGCCGTCGCCGACCTCGAAGACGTGGAACAGGTCGTCGCGACCTCGTCGTCGAGCGTCTCGATGGTGTCGATCGCGTACACCTACGGCGCTGACGCCGCTGAGTTCCGCGCTTCGGTCGAGCAGGCGCTGAGCTCACTCGCGGGTACGCTGCCGAGCGACGCGGATCCGCAGCTCGTCTCGGGGAGCACCGCCGACATACCGGTGATCTTCATGACGGCATCGTCCCCCGGAGATGATCTCGCAACCCTGTCGAGCATGCTCGCGGACACGGTCGCGCCCAGGCTCGAATCGATCTCAGGCGTGCGCTCGGTCGCGGTTTCGGGCGGGGCGACCGAGCGGCTCGTGATCACGCCGGACCAGGCGGCGCTCGCGGCGAACGGGCTGAGCCCTCAGGCGCTCGCTCAGGCGTTGGAGGCCAGCGGCATGACCCTGCCGTTGGGCAGCCTCACCGAGGACGGGACTTCGCTGCCGGTGCAGGGAGGCAGCGCGGTCGACTCCCTCGACGCGATCAGGGAGCTGCCGCTCGCGAGCCAGACGCAGCCCGGCACGGTGATCACCATCGGCGATCTCGCGCAGGTCGAACTCGTCACCGAGGCGCAGACTTCGCTCACCCGCATGGACGGCGAAGAGGCGCTGTCGGTCTCGATCACTCCGAACCAGAACGCCGACATCGTCGCGATCTCCCATGCCGCCGGGGCCGTGATCGCCGAGCTCGAGGACGAGTTCCCGGGGCTCACCTTGACGGTGGTATTCGATCAGGCCCCGTTCATCGAGGAGTCGATCGAGCACCTCGCGATCGAGGGACTGCTCGGTCTGCTGTTCGCCATCGTGGTGATCCTGGTCTTCCTGCTCTCCCTGCGATCGACGATCGTGACCGCGATCTCGATCCCGCTGTCGGTGCTCGTCACCTTCATCGGTCTGAACCTCGGCGGCCACTCTCTGAACATGCTCACCCTCGGCGCGCTCACGATCGCGATCGGCCGCGTCGTCGACGATTCGATCGTCGTCATCGAGAACATCAAGCGGCACCTCTCCTATGGGGAGGAGAAGACGCACGCGATTCTGACCGGGGTGCGCGAGGTCGCCGGCGCGATCACCTCGTCCACGCTCACCACGGTTGCCGTGTTCCTGCCGATCGCACTCGTCGGCGGCATGGTCGGAGAGCTCTTCGCCCCCTTCGCGCTGACCGTGACCATCGCGATGCTGTCCTCGCTGCTGGTCGCTCTCACCATCGTGCCGGTGCTGTCGTACTGGTTCCTCCGGACCCCGAAGGAGGTCGCGACTCCGCAGGAGATCCGCGCGAGCGCTGAGGAGAAGGAGCACCGGAGCTGGCTGCAGCGCGGGTACAAGCCGATTCTGCGCGGCACGCAGAGGCACCCGGTCATCACTATCGTCTCCTCGGTGCTGCTGCTCGTGATCACGGTGTCGCTGATACCGCTGCTGAAGGTCGACTTCCTCGGCAATACCGGGCAGAACATGATCATGGCCACCCAGACCTTCCCCGCCGGATCCGACCTCGGCACGGTCTCCGACGGCGCCCGCGATGTGGAGGACGCACTGCTCGGCATCGACGGGGTCGAGGATGTCATGCTGATGGCCGGCTCCGGCGGCGGCGGTGAGGGCGATTTCTCCGCGATGCTCGGCGGGGGCGGCGGCACGGCCACCTTCATCGTGAACACCGACCCGAAGGCCGATCAGTCCGCGCTGCGGGACGAGGTGCGCGACCGGCTCGCCGAGCTCGACGGGCCGGGAGAGGTGAGCCTCATGGACAGTGCGGCGATGGGCGGCTTCGGCGGCTCCGTCGACGTGCTCGTCACCGGCGCGAACGACACGGACCTCGCCGAGGCGGCGCAGAGCGTCCACGACGCCCTGCGGGACACGCCGAACGCCACCGAGGTGTCGAGCGATCTCGCCCCGGCGCAGCCGATCACGCAGATCACCGTCGACCGGAGGGTCGCCCTCGAGCACGGTCTCACCGAGATCCAGCTGCTCGGCATGGTCGGCAGCATCCTCTCCCCGCAGAGCATCGGCAGCGTGACGATCGACAACGAGGAGTACCGCATCTTCCTCGACGGCGCCGAGCCTCCGCAGACCATCGCCGAGTTGCGGGAACTGCAGATCCCCACTGCAATGGGAATGATGCCCCTGGCGGATCTCGCGACCGTGGAGAAGGTCACCGTGGCGACCTCCGTCACCCGGCAGGACGGCGACCTGGTCGCGACCGTCTCGCTCACCCCCGCCGAAGGCGAGCTGGGCGCGGTCACCGCCGAGGCGCAAGAGCGGCTCGACGGCCTGGAGCTGCCCGCGGGCACGAGTGCGACCCTCGGCGGGCTGGCGCAGACGCAGCAGGAGTCCTTCTCGCAGCTCGGACTCGCGATGCTCGTCGCGATCGCGATCGTGTTCCTGCTGCTC
Source organism: Leucobacter sp. (assembly GCA_048516985.1). Lineage (GTDB taxonomy): Bacteria > Actinomycetota > Actinomycetes > Actinomycetales > Microbacteriaceae > Leucobacter. The sequence goes on from CP183188.1 coordinate 1,021,177, forward strand.
GTCGCGACCTTCCGCTCGCTCGCCCAGCCGCTCATCCTGCTCGTGTCGATCCCGTTCGCGGCGACCGGCGCCATCCTGCTGTTGCTGATCACCGGCAAGCCGCTCGGCATCTCGGCCCTGATCGGCATGCTCATGCTCATCGGCATCGTGGTCACGAACGCGATCGTGCTCATCGATCTGGTCAACCAGTACCGGAAGCAGGGGCAGAGCGTGCGCGACGCCGTGTTCAACGGTGCCCGCCAGAGACTCCGCCCGATCCTGATGACCGCGCTCGCGACGATCTTCGCCCTCATCCCGATGGCGATCGGCGTGACCGGATCCAGCGGCTTCATCAGCCAGGATCTCGCGATCGTCGTGATCGGCGGCCTCATCTCCTCGACGGCGCTCACTCTGATCCTGGTGCCCGTGCTGTACCTGCTGTTCGAGGACGGCCGCGAACGCCGCCGAGCGAAGAAGAACCGGCCCGAGGTCGACGGATCGGATCTGCCGAGCGCGGGAGCCGCCGAGGAGTCACTGCCGGTCGCGCAATCGTAGTGCGCGACGAGCCTTCGCTTTCCCCGAAGGCGCTGCCGGCTCCGTGATCCCCGCCCCCGGGCGGTAGATTGGAAGCCATGTTGCGATGGGGGCGGAGCTCCGCGGAGGGTGCGCACCTCCACTCGCATGCTCCCGTCGAGCTCAAAGGGGTGGCGAGCCCGCGCGCGGTGAAGGCCGGCACCGCTGTACTGCTCGTGCTGGTCGCGCTCGGCACCGTCTTCGGTCTGGTGGCGCTCTGGCCCGATCAGGCGGGTGTGGACGAGGTTCGCGAACAGGCCAGCAGCATTCTCGGCGGCTCCGCGACGGTCCGGGGCGAGGTGCTGCGGGTCGGGGAGGCGTGCCCGACGGACGCCGGCCAATCCGCTCTGACCTCGGCGGAGGGTTCAGACGCCGCGTCCGCCGCCGCGCCGGAGTGCGTGCTGGTCAGGGTCGGCCTCACCAGCGGACCCGATACCGGGCGCATGGTCGAGGTGCCGGTGCGGGGATCGCAGACCTCCGCCGGCATCAGAGCGGGTGACCGTGTGGAACTGGTGGCGACCGAACGCGTGCTCCCCGAGGGCTCGGCACCGCAGCAGGGCGGATCCACCGGCCTCACGATGAACTATGCGCTCGCCGGGGTGGATCGTGCCCTGCCGCTGCTTCTGCTCGCACTGCTGTTCGCGGTCGTGGTGGTGGCGGTGGGCCGCATGCGCGGGCTGCTCGCACTCGTCGCGCTCAGCGTCAGCGCGGCGGTGCTCGGCTTCTTCGTGCTTCCCGCGCTCGTGGCCGGGGGCCCGGGCCTGCTGATCGGCATGGTGGGGTCGACGGCGATCATGTTCGTCACCCTGTTCTTCGTGCACGGTCCGAATCTGCGCACCGCGGCCGCCCTCGTCGGCACGTTGTTCGGCATCCTCTTCGTCTCGGGCATCTCGGTCATCGCGGTGTCGAGCACCCGGCTCAGCGGTGTGGGGGACGAGTCAGGGGGTCTGCTCGCGGGAGTCGCGACGGGAATCGATCTGCGCGGACTCCTCACCTGCTCCATCCTCATCGCCGGGCTCGGCGTGCTGAACGACATCACCATCTCCCAGGCGTCGTCGGTCTGGGAGCTGCGCTCGGCGGCGCCGCAGATGCCCCGGCGCGAGATCTACGCGCGCGCGATGCGCATCGGCCGAGACCACATCGCCTCGACGGTCTACACCGTCGTCTTCGCCTACGTCGGCGCCGCGCTCGGCGTCCTGCTGCTGCTCTCGCTGCTGGATGCGCCGGTGCTGTCCCTGCTCACACGGGAGGACATTGCCATCGAGATCGTGCGCACCCTCTGCGGAAGCGTCGGCCTGGTGCTCGCCGTGCCGGTGACCACCGCGGTGGCGGCCTGGTTCGTGCCGCCGCATGCGGCGGCCGACTCGGCGGACGCCGGTGGTTCGGGCGCCGCGCATCCGGCCTGAGCCGCGCGGCGCGCTCAGGCGCCGGGCAGCGGCTTCGGGCGGATCAGCCCGATCCGGGCGAGCAGCAGGTAGATCTCGCAGCCCAGGCAGAAGCCGATCGTCGCGTTCAGCGCGGCCGCGATGAACGCCGCGGCGGCCGCGATGACGAGCGCCCACGGCACCGCGAGCAGGTGCAGCACCAGCCCGATGCCGACGACCACCAGGCCGACGCCCTGGGCGAAGCGCGGGGGCCTCGGATCCTCCCACTCCTGCGGCGGGGAGAGCCTCGGCTGCACCAGGGCGCGGAACAGCGCCGACCACGGCTGCGTCGAGGGGCTCAGCAGCGACCAGGCGAAGAGCGCCGCCACGATCAGGAGCAGGATGAAGCCCGGATCCGCGATCCGCTGACCCAGCGAGGTCTGGGCGAGGGATCCGCCCGCCGAGACGCCGATCAGGGAGAGGAAGGCGCCGAGCAGCAGCAGCACCGAGGTGATCGCCGCATTGAAACGCGGGCCGCGGGGATCGATGCGCCCCTGAGGTCGAACCGGGGTCTGGGCGTCGTCACGGATGTCGGTCATACGGGGGCTCCGGTCAGGGTCTCGAGTTCTTGGGTGAGCGAGCCGCGCGAGATCGCTCCGGTGAGGCGGGTTCGCGCTCGTCCTTCGCCGTCGAGCAGCAGAACGGTCGGCGTCTGCAGCAGTCGGTATCTATTCGCGAGATCCGGGCGGTGGGTGAGATCGACGTGCACGAAGTCGACGCCGGCGTAGTCCTCGACGAGCTCCGAGATCAGTCGCCGCACGCCCGGGCAGCGCGAGCAGAACTCGGTGCTGAACTGCACGACGGTGCCGCGTGCGCCGAGCGCGGAGGCGCCGAGCTCAGCGGGGTCGATGCCGTCGGCGTTCGCGCCCAGTCGGGTCGTGCGCTGCGCCCGTCGGGCGAGCAGCACGCCGAGCGCTGCGGTGAGCAGCAGCAGCGCACCGAGGGCGATCAGTGCTACCGTCGGGTTCATGGCTCAGACCCTAGTTCGCCGCGGAGTGCAGACCAAGCGCATCCGTCACCGTAGGTAATATTTGCCATAACACATCATGATAGATGATGCGGCTGTGCCGAGGAACAGTCCGTGCCCGCGCGACCGAGACCCGGGGAGCTGAACGCCTCTCAAGCTTCTCCCAAACCGGCGCGATAGCATTCCGAGCATGGAGAACTGGTGGGTGAACGCTGTGTGGTCGATCACGCCGACCGTGCTGATCGGCATCTTCTTCGCCGTGGTGCTGCGTCTGATCTTCCGCGCCGATCGCACCGAGCGCCGCGTCTACCAGCAGATGGAGGCCGAGGAGCGCGCCCGCCTCGGGCTGCCGCCGAAGTCGGACGGCTGAGCGGCGCCGACTCCGAAGGTGATCCCGCGCCCGGCGCGACCGCACCGATAGAGTAGCCGGAGCGGCTCTCGCGGGCGAGCCGCGGGGGAGGTGTCGGATGCCGTCGGTGCTGTTCGCCGCCGAAGCCGGACAGGGCGATATCTGGGTATCCGTCAATTGGCCGCTGCTCTGGACCATCGCCGTCCTCGTCGTCGACAACGTCATCCGGGTCGTCGCCCTCTTCGTCGTGCCGCGGAATCGGCGCCCGACCGCCGGCATGGCCTGGCTGATGGCGATCTTCCTCTTCCCGGTCCCGGGCCTGCTCTTCTTCCTGCTCATCGGCGGCAACCGCCTGCCCAAGCGGCTCCGGCAGCGCCACGAGATCGTGAACCGGGCCGTCGTCGAGCTCGCGGATCGCGAGGGCCAGGATCTCGGCACTCCGCTGGAGGAGCTGCCGACCGGGCTCCGGAACGCCGTGATGCTCGGCCGATCCCTCGGCGCGCAGCCGATGATGCGCGGCAACACCGCGATGCTCTGCACCGACTACGAGCGATCCCTGACCTTCATCGCCGAGGCGATCCGCGGCGCCAAGCACTACGTCTACGTGGAGTTCTACATCCTCGTCCACGACGAGACCACCGCGGATGTCTTCGAGGCGATGCGCGAGGCGAAGGAGCGCGGCGTCGAGGTGCGGGTGCTGCTCGACCACATCTCCTCGGTGATGAACCCGGGCTTCAAACGGACGGCCCGGGCGCTGAACGAGTCCGGCTTCGACTGGCGCTACATGCTGCCCGTGCGCCCCTGGAAGGGGGAGTGGCAGCGACCCGATCTGCGCAACCACCGCAAGATCGTGGTCGTGGACGGACGGATCGGCTTCATGGGCTCGCAGAATCTCGTCGACTCGAGCTACAACAAGCGCTCCAACCGGCGCCGCGGCCTGCACTGGAAGGACCTCATGGTCCGCATCGAGGGCCCGACGGTGCTGGGGCTCGAGGCGGTGTTCCTCGGCGACTGGTATCTGGAGACCGGCGAGTATGCGAGGGATCTCGACTCCCCCCGGCACAGCGTCGAGCGGCCGGGAGAGCTCGACTGCCAGGTGCTGCCGAGCGGACCGGGCTTCGGAAACGAGAACAATCTGCAGGTCTTCGTCGCGCTGCTGTACACCGCCAGCCGGCGCATCAGCATCACGAGTCCGTACTTCGTGCCGGACGGCGCGATCATGCACGCGCTGCGGGCGGCGATCACCCGCGGCGTGGAGGTCGAACTCTTCGTCTCCGAGATCGGGGACCAGCCGGTGGTCTACCACGCCCAGCGCTCCTACTACGAGGAACTGCTGCGAGCCGGGGTGCGCATCTTCATGTTCCGGCCGCCCTACATCCTGCACTCCAAGCACTTCACGGTCGACGACGACGTCGCGGTGGTGGGCTCGTCGAATATGGACCAGCGATCCTTCAACCTCAATATGGAGGTGTCGATGGTGGTCTACGGCCACAGCTTCGTGGAGGAGCTCGACGGGGTCACCGACTACTATCGCGAGAACTCGCGCGAGCTGACCGCCGAGGAGTGGGCGCGGCAGCCGCTGCGCTCCCAGCTGCTGGACGGCCTCGCGAGACTGACCTCGGCACTGCAGTAGGCGGGCGGACGCCTGCCGCGATCCTCCGCTATGACGCCTAGGGCGAACAGCGCCCCGCGACGGAGAATCACCGCGTAGCCTTGACACATCAGCCGGAGTCGCACGCATCGGCTACAGGAGGTTACAGATGTTCGAGAGATTCACGGATCGCGCCCGCCGGGTCGTCGTGCTCGCCCAGGAAGAGGCGAAGCTGCTCAACCACAACTACATCGGCACCGAGCACATCCTGCTCGGCCTCATCCACGAGGGCGAGGGCGTGGCCGCGAAGGCGCTGGAGCAGCTGGAGATCTCGCTCGACGCCGTGCGCGAGCAGGTGACCGACATCATCGGCACCGGGCAGCAGCCGCCGGCGGGGCACATCCCCTTCACCCCGCGCGCCAAGAAGGTGCTCGAGCTCAGCCTGCGCGAGGCGCTGCAGCTCGGCCACAACTACATCGGCACCGAGCACATCCTGCTCGGCCTCATCCGCGAGGGCGAGGGCGTCGCCGCCCAGGTGCTCGTCAAGCTCGGCGCCGATCTCAACCGCGTGCGCCAGACGGTCATCCAGCTGCTCAGCGGCTACCAAGCCGGCAAGGAATCGGTGCAGGTCGGTGCGCCCGAGACCTCCGGCAACGAGTCCAAGGGCTCGCAGGTGCTCGACCAATTCGGCCGGAACCTCACCCAGGCCGCCCGCGAGGGCAAGCTCGACCCGGTGATCGGGCGCGAGAAGGAGGTGGAGCGGGTGATGCAGATCCTCTCCCGCCGCACCAAGAACAACCCCGTCCTCATCGGCGAGCCCGGCGTGGGCAAGACCGCCGTGGTCGAGGGGCTCGCGCAGGCGATCATCAAGGGCGAGGTGCCCGAGACGCTGAAGGACAAGCAGGTCTACGTGCTGGATCTGTCCTCCCTCATCGCCGGCAGCCGCTACCGCGGCGACTTCGAGGAGCGCCTGAAGAAGGTCACCAAGGAGATCCGCAACCGCGGCGACATCATCATCTTCATCGACGAGATCCACACCCTGGTGGGTGCGGGCGCCGCCGAGGGCGCGATCGACGCGGCCAACATCCTGAAGCCGATGCTGGCCCGCGGCGAGCTGCAGACCATCGGCGCGACCACCCTCGACGAGTTCCGCAAGCACTTCGAGAAGGACGCCGCGCTCGAGCGCCGCTTCCAGTCGGTGATGGTCAACGAGCCCTCGCTGCCGCACGCCATCAACATCCTGAAGGGTCTGCGCGACCGCTACGAGGCGCACCACAAGGTGTCCATCACCGATGGCGCCATCGTCGCCGCGGTGAACCTCGCCGACCGCTATGTGCAGGATCGCTACCTGCCCGACAAGGCCATCGACCTGATCGACGAGGCCGGTGCGCGTCTGCGCCTGTCGATCCTCTCGAGCCCGCCGGAGCTGCGGGAGTTCGACGAGAAGATCGCGGTCGTGCGCGCCGACAAGGAGAAGGCGATCGAGGATCAGGACTTCGAGAAGGCCGCCTCGATGCGCGACGAGGAGAAGAAGCTGATCGCCGAGCGGCTGCGCCTCGAGAAGCAGTGGCGCAAGGGTGAGGTCGAGACCAGCGCCGAGGTCGACGAGGGGCTGATCGCCGAGGTGCTGGCCCAGGCCACGGGCATCCCGGTGTTCAAGCTCACCGAGGAGGAGACCGCTCGCCTGCGGTTCATGGAGGAGGCCCTGCATCAGCGGGTCATCGGCCAGAACGAGGCGATCTCCGCGCTCGCGAAGACGATCCGCCGCCAGCGCGCGGGGCTCAAGGATCCCAAGCGCCCCTCGGGCTCGTTCATCTTCGCCGGCCCCACCGGCGTCGGCAAGACCGAGCTGGCCAAGGCGCTCGCGGAGTTCCTCTTCGACGACGAGGACGCGCTAATCTCCCTCGACATGAGCGAGTACGGCGAGAAGCACACGGTGTCGCGCCTCTTCGGCGCGCCCCCCGGCTTCGTCGGCTTCGAGGAGGGCGGCCAGCTCACCGAGAAGGTGCGCCGCAAGCCGTTCTCCGTGGTACTCTTCGACGAGATCGAGAAGGCCCACGCCGACATCTTCAACTCGCTGCTGCAGGTGCTCGAGGAGGGTCGCCTCACCGACGGCCAGGGCCGCGTGGTCGACTTCAAGAACACGGTGATCATCATGACCACCAACCTCGGCTCGAAGGGCATCGCCGGGGGCCCGGTGGGCTTCCAGGTCGAGGGCGACACCCAGGTCGGCTACGAGCTGATGAAGGGGAAGGTCAACGAGGAGCTGAAGAAGCACTTCAAGCCAGAGTTCCTCAACCGCGTCGACGACACCATCGTGTTCCCGCAGCTGTCGAAGCCCGAGCTGCTGCAGATCGTGAACCTGTTCGTGAAGCGGCTGGCCGATCGCCTGCTCGATCGCGATATCCGCATCGAGGTCTCGGAGTCCGCCCGCGAGCGCCTCATCGAGATCGGCTACGATCCCACGCTGGGTGCGCGCCCGCTGCGCCGCGCGATGCAGCGGGAGATCGAGGATCGCCTCTCTGAGCGCATCCTCAGCGCCGAACTGCTGGCCGGCGAGCTGGTGAAGGTCGACTTCGTCGACGGCGAGTTCACCTTCGCGAGCGAGGGCGGATCGAAGAACCACGGAGAGGCCTCGGCGGCCGCGGCGGCGGCGGTGGCCTCCACCGCGACCACTCCCGGCGTGGCCGAGTAACCGCACACACGAAAGGGGCGTCCGCGTACGAGCGGGCGCCCCTTTCGTGTGTGCGGTGAGCCGTGGTGGTCGGCGATAGACTCGCTGCATGACGGTATCGACGCGTGTGCGCGTGCGCGCGGCGCGCACGGGGGATGTGTCCGCGATGGTCGAGCTGATGGCGCCGCTGGTGGAGCGACGCATTCTGCTCGGCAAGGATCTGGTCGAGCTGTTCGGCGCCGTGCCGGAGTTCATGGTCGCCGTCGACGAGGCGGACCGGGTGATCGGCTACGGCGCGGTCCACGTGATGTGGGAGCAGCTCGGCGAGGTGCGTACCCTCGGGGTGGCGGAGGAGTGGCTGGGCCGAGGCGTCGGCCACGCGCTGCTCGACGCCCTCGAGGCGCGCGCCCGGGAACTGGGACTGCAGCAGCTGTTCTGCCTGACCTTCGAGGTCGACTTCTTCCTCCGCCACGGATTCGAGTCGGTGGGCGAGGACGACCAGCTCGTCGCCGCCGACGTCTACGCCGAGCTGCTGCGCTCGCACGACGAAGGCGTGGCCGAGTTCCTCGACCTCGCCAGGGTCAAGCCGAACACGCTCGGCAACACCCGTATGCTCAAACGCCTGTAGCACCGGCCCCATCCTGCCTCCGCGCAGCGAGTCGCCGGATCCTCGGCCGATCCGCCGGTTACCCTGGCGCTATGGCGAGCTGGAAAGAGCCGGTGGGCCCGAAGGGCAAGGGCGTGTACCTCAGGAGGCGGATCCTGGTCCTCCTCGGACTGCTCGCGCTCGTCGCGGCGGTGGTGCTGATCGTCCTCCGCCCGGGCTCGAGCGGTGGTGCGACCGGTGCGCGCGAGGTCGAGGTGCCCGACGATCTGGTGCAGGTCGAGCAGCAGGAGCAGGAGCAGTCGTCCGATCCCGAGGCTATCGCGGCATGCGTCTCCGGCCAGCTCGTGGTCACCCCCGCCACCGATGCGGTCAGCTACGGCCCCGAGGACACGCCGATGCTCAGCCTCAGCATCGAGAACCGGGGCGATGCCGAGTGCAGCGCGGATCTCGGCACCGCCGGCATCGTCTTCGCGATCACCAGCGGCAGCGACCAGATCTGGCTGTCCACCGATTGCCAGCAGAACCCCGACCACCGTGCGGTGATCCTGAAGCCGGGCGAACCGCTGGAGACCGAGCCGATCGCCTGGGATCGTACCCGCAGCGGACCGGATACCTGCGACATCGATCGCGAGGCGGTGGTGGCCGGCGGCGCCTCATACCATCTCAAAGCCTCCGCGGCGGGGGTCGATAGCAACAGCACTGCGCAGTTTCAATTGTATTGAGATTCTGCGGGCGTCGCTGCGGCGAAGCGCCCCGCAGAGCTATCATCGAGGTATGGAGAAGAACCAGCGCGCATCGGAGACCGGGATCCGCATGGAGATCGTGGAGGGGACCGACGAGGCCGTGGCTGTCGACGCCCTCGTCGACAATTTCCTCCACGGCAACACCCAGGGCGCGCTGAGGGATCTGCACGAGCCCAATGACAGCTCGGAGCCCACTGAAGCGGGCTGATCCCGTTCATCGGCTGCACTGGATCAGCCGAGCGACTCCTCGATCCGCAGGCCGAGCCAGAGCTCGGCACGGTGATCGGCGTCATCGACCTCCCGGCCGGTGAGGCGCTCGATGCGTGCGAGCCGATCCCGCAGGGTGTTGCGGTGGATCCCCAGCTCGGCGGCGGCCGGCGCGCGCTGCCCGTTGCGCGCGAGGAAGACGCGGAGCGTGGCGCGGAGCATCTCGTGCTCGCCGGCATCGAGCGATCCGCTCGCGCCGCGCGCGAGCGGGCCGAGCACCGCGGCACCGAGAACGGCCGCCGAAGCCCCTTCTCCCCTCAGCAGGGCGTCGAGCAGCGGCGCATCCTCCTCGACGCGGATCACTCGAGGGATGCGAGGATCGGTGTAGAGCTGCGCCAGCGGTGACAGCGCCGTGATCCGGCGCTCGGCCGAGTGCAGGCTCACGGGGGCCTCCGGCAGCGCTGCGGCCCGGCCCACGACGCAGTCGAGGCCGAAACGCTGCAGCGAGGCGATCGCCCGCTCGAGCGCCTCCGGAGTATCGGCGCAGAGCTGATGCGCCACCGCGATGCCGGAGCCGGCGGTGCGGATGTCGGTGCGGCCAGCGGTGATCAGCCGATCGAGCCCGTGCCTCGGCGCGCGCCGCCAGCCGGCGAGGCTCTCGGCGGCCCCCTGCGCGGCGATGACGCGGATGCGGTCCGGCAGCCGCAGCTCCGGGTCGAGGATCCCCGCCGCAGCGCCCAGCGGCTCCCCGCGCAGCAGACCCTCGGTGAGGCGCGCCCAGCGGATCCGCTCGCGTTCGGCGTCGCCGCGCGCACCGCTGAGCTCGAGACCGAGCACCATGGCGCCCGCGGTGATCACCGCGCGCTCCTCGGGCCCCAATGCTCGGCCCGGAGCGACCAGCAAGGTCACGGTTCCCGCGGAGTCGAGGGGGATGGTCTCGGTCTCGCCCGCAGTCTCCGAGAAGCCGGCGGCCTGAGCGATGAGGCCGTCTCCGCCGTGCAGCGCGAGCCGACGACCGGTGGCCTGAGCGATACTCGCGAGCACCTCGGCGGCGTCCTGACTGCCGCGGGCCCCCTCGAGCAGGCGCTGCTGCGCCTGCAGGGCGCGGTGCGCGGCGCGCAGCTCATCGGCCTGCAGCAGCGCCGCGACAGCCTTGCTCACCGCGATGAACGGGGTGGGCGGCGGCACCTCGAAGAGGGCGAGGCGATAGGCGCTCGCCGCGGCGATGAGCGGCGGCGGGATCCGCTCGTGCACGACGCCGACCCCGAAGCCGATGGCCGCGATCCGCGCGCGGCTGAGGCCGGCGGCGAAGTCGAGCCAGCGGGGATCGTCGATGTCGAGGGTGAGGCCGGTGGTGAGCACGATCTCGCCGCCTTCCAGGTACCGGCCGAGGTCCAGCAGCTCGGTGGTGGAGACCCAGCTGATCTCGGGGTCGTCTGGGCCCGATTGCACCAGGCGCAGGCCGAGCTCGGGTGCGGCGAGCAACTGGGCGAGGGAGGCCATATCTGAATTTTCGCACATTCTGTCTGTTCTGAACTGTGCATTTTGACCAGAGCGGTCGGCGTGCGGTGTGCGTAGTCTGGATCCCAGGACATCGGCGAGCGAGGGTGGAGGCGCGGCATGGGCGAGCGAGTCGGGGGCGCACTCGACGGCATCAGGGTGGCCGATTTCTCGCGGGTGCTTGCGGGTCCGCATGCGACGATGATCCTCGCGGATCTCGGGGCGGATGTGATCAAGATCGAGAGTCCGGAGGGTGATGGCACGAGGCAGTGGTCGCCGCCGGTGAATCAGGCCGGGCAGGCCACCTATTTCGCGGGCGCGAATCGGGGGAAGCGCTCGGTGGTGTGCGATCTGCGGGATCCGGAAGGGGTGGCCCGGGCGCGTGAGTACGCGGTCACCGCGGATGTGGTGATCGAGAACTTCAAGCCGGGCACGATGGAGCGCTTCGGACTCGGGTACGAGCGGATCGCCGAGGCGAATCCGGGTGTGGTGTATTGCTCGATCTCGGGCTTCGGCGACGGCGCGGGCAGGGAGCTGCCGGGGTACGATCTGCTGGTGCAGGCCGTCGGCGGGCTGATGAGCATCACCGGGCGGCCCGATGCCGAGGGCGGGGAGCCGAGCAAGGTCGGTGTCGCCGTGGTGGATATCCTGACCGGCCTGAACGCGGTGATCGGGATCCAGACGGCGCTGCTCGCGCGGGATGCCGCCGGTTCCCCTACGGCCGGCCGGGGTCAGCATGTGAAGGTGACGCTGTTGGGGTCGCTGCTGTCGGCGCTGTCGAATCAGGCCTCTTCCACGCTTGCGACCGGGGTTTCTCCGGGGCGGATGGGCAACGCGCATCCCTCGATCACCCCGTATGAGACCTTCGACACGGCGGATCAGCCGATCGCTCTGGCGGTCGGCACCGATGCGCAGTTCGCCCGGGTGTGCCGGATTCTCGGCGATGCGGCGATGGCGGAGGATCCCCGCTTCGCCGATAACCCGTCCCGCGTCGCGCACCGGGCCGAGTTGCGCGAGCGGCTGAGCGTGCTGCTGGCCGTCCGGGGCGCGGGGGAGTGGATCGAGGCTTTCGCGGCCGAGCAGATTCCCGCGGGCCGGGTGAACACCGTCGCCCAGGCCATCGAGCTGAGCGAGTCCTTGGGGCTCGGGCTGATCGCCCAGACCCCCGCGGCGGGTGCTGACGGGGCCGTGCACGCCGTGCGCACCATCGCGACCCCGATCTCGTTGTCGGTGACGCCGGTGCGCACCGGTGGCCCGCCGCCGGGGCTCGGCGAGCACGTGGGCGCCGACTGGCGGCCGCGCACGCCGCGCTAGCCGATCCCGAATCGAATCGAACACCCCTCACGCAAAGGAACCGAGATGACCACCACCATCGACCAGCTCTTCGATGTCGCCGATTACGTCACCGTGGAGGAGCGCGAGTGGCAGCTGCGCGCCCGCGAGTTCGCCCAGACCCGCATCCGTCCGATCATCGACGAGGCCTTCGAGGAGCGTCGGCTCCCCGCGGAGCTGCTGCCCGAGGTCGGGGCGCTCGGCGCCTTCGGCATGTACCTGAAGGGGTACGGGCTTCAGGGCGCCTCCTCGGTCGCCTACGGTCTGGTCGCGATGGAGTTCGAGGCGGTCGACTCGGGGTTCCGCACCGCGCTGTCGGTGCAGGGGTCGCTCGCGATGGGCGCCCTCTACAAATTCGGCAGCGAGGAGCAGAAGCAGCGGTGGCTGCCGGCGATGGGCCGGGGCGAGGCCATCGGCTTCTTCGGGCTGACCGAGCCGCAGGGCGGATCCGACCCGAACACCATGCTCACCACCGCGCGTCGCGAGGGCGATGGGTGGGTGCTGAACGGGAAGAAGCGGTGGATCGGGCTCGCCACCATCGCCTCGGTCGGCGTGATCTGGGCGAAGGACGAGGAGGGGGTGGTGCGCGGTTTCGTCGTGCCGACCGACACCCCCGGGTTCACGGCCACGGCGATCGAGAACAAGCTCTCGATGCGCGCCTCGCTGCAGTGCGAGATCGAGCTGGTCGATGTGCGGCTGCCGCTGGAGGCGATGCTGCCGGGCGCGAAGGGCCTGTCGGCGCCGTTCAAGTGCCTGAACGAGGCCCGCTACGGCATCGCCTGGGGGGCGATGGGTGCGGCGCGCTCGTGCCTGGAGGCCGCGGTCGATCGCTCGATGAAGCGCGAGGTGTTCGGCACTCCGATCGGTGGCAAGCAGCTCATCCAGGGGCAGCTCGCCGACTGCTTCGTCGAGTACGAGAAGGGGCTGCTGCTCGCCCTGCACCTCGGGCGGCTGAAGGATGCGGGCAAGCTCACCCACGGGCAGATCTCGGTGGGCAAGCTGAACAATGTGCGCGAGGCGATCAGGATCGCGTCGACCTGCCGGGCGATTCTCGGCGGGGACGGCATCACGAGCGAGTTCCCGGTGATGCGGCATATGGCCAATCTCGAGTCGGTGCGCACCTATGAGGGCACCGACGAGGTGCATCAGCTCGTGATCGGGCGGGAGCTGACGGGTATCTCGGCGTTCGCGTGAGCGGGGCTCAGAAGCGCCAGACCACGGCCTGGAAACCGGCCGGAGGCTGAGGCGTCCAGCTCTCGTCCTTGCCGACGAGGCCCGAGCCGCCCGGGTTGTTCGACTCGATGATGGTGAAGGTGCCGTCGTCGTGCACCTCGGTGATCAGCACCGTGTGCACCCCGGACACCCAGGAGGTCGGGTAGAGCAGATGCTCGTACTGGATGACGTCTCCGGGCTGCGCGTCGCGCAGGGAGAGGCGCAGAGCGCCCGCGTAGCTGCTGACGGGATCGCCGCTGCCGGCCCAGACGCCGCCGCCGGCCTCGATCCAGCGCTTGGCCGAGACGATGCACTCGCCCGGCTGGTTCCAGCCGGTGGCACGACTGGTGCCGATCTCGCTCTCGGCCTGGGCGATGGCCGCCGCCACATCGAAGCCGTGCGGGAGGCTGCCGAGCTCGCTCTCCTGGGCGAGGCTCGTCAGCGCGAGATCCTCGAGCGCCTCGGAGGTGACGAGGGACTGGGCGGAGATGGGGATCGCCGTCGCGGAGGCGGTGGTGCCGAAGTACGCGGGCTCCGGAGCGGCTGCGGCGGGTGCGGCGCCGAGGGCGAAGGTGACTGCTGGTATGACAGTCACGATCACTGCCTTGATTGCACCCCGCACATTGCTCCTGACTGGTCGAATGAGGCGTCCCCGGAAAAAGACGCAGGCTCCAGTATGCGTTACACATCTGTTATAAATCAAATCGAGATGATGAATTCGGTGCAGCGGACTCCCAGCCGCGGCGCGAGGGGCCTCGGGAACCGGCTAGGATAGATGACGCTGACTGCTCGCGGTCGGCGCTGGAGGATTCGCCTAGCGGCCTATGGCGCACGCCTGGAACGCGTGTTGGGTTCACGCCCTCAGGGGTTCAAATCCCCTATCCTCCGCTCGAGACCCCCTGCCACGGCAGGGGGTCTTCCGCGTCCGGGCTGCGCCCCGGCGGCGCCGGGGCGCCTCTGCCCTCGGGGCGCTCCCGTGGGCCGGAGTCGCCGCAAGCTGAGTGCTCGCGAAGGAGCCCGGCGTAGGCTCGGAGCATGGCTGACGCAGGCGGATCCGGCGCGGGAGCCCGGATCCTCGATATCTCCCTCGACGATTCCTTCGCGCGAGCGCTGCCCGAGCTCTCGGCGCCCTGGCAGGCGATGCGTCCCGAGGATCCCGCGATCCTCGCCCTCAACGACCGGCTCGCCCGCGAGCTCGGCCTCGATCCGGCGGTTCTGCGCACCGAATCCGGGGTCCGCTTCCTGCTCGGCAACGAACTGCCCGAGGGCGCCTCGCCGGTCGCGCAGGCCTATGCCGGGCACCAGTTCGGCGGCTATTCGCCGAGGCTCGGCGACGGGAGGGCGCTGCTGCTCGGGGAGATCACCGATGTCTCGGGGCGCGCGCGCGACCTGCATCTGAAGGGCTCCGGCCCCACCCCCTTCGCCCGGGCGGACGGCTTCGCGGCCGTGGGACCGATGCTGCGGGAGTATCTGATGGGGGAGGCGATGCACGCGCTCGGGATCCCCACCACCCGTGCGCTGGCGGTGATCGGCACCGGGCGCCTCATCGCGCGCGAGCAGTCGCTCGATCTGCTGCCCGGGGCGGTGCTCGTGCGGGTGGCAAGCACCCACCTGCGGGTCGGCAGCTTCCAGTACGCGCGCGCCCTGGGCTTCGGGGAATCCGGGAGCGTCGAGCCGCTGCGCCGGCTCGCCGACTTCGCGATCGCCCGCCACTATCCGCGGCTCGCAGAGAGCGACGACCCCTATCTCGGTCTGCTCGAGACCGTGATCGCGGCCCAGGCGCGGCTGGTGGCCTCGTGGATGCTGGTCGGCTTCGTCCACGGGGTGATGAACACCGACAATATGACGATCTCGGGCGAAACCATCGACTACGGGCCCTGCGCCTTCATCGACGCCTACGATCCGGGAGCCGTCTTCAGCTCGATCGATCGCGGAGGCCGCTACGCCTACGGCAGGCAGCCGGCCATCGCGCTGTGGAATCTGACGCGGTTCGCCGAGGCGCTGCTGCCGCTGCTGGGCGAGGACATCGAGGCCGCCAAGGCGAGTGCGGAGGGCGCGCTCGGCGGATACGAGGGGCAGTACAACGAGGCGTGGGTCGCGGGGATGCGCGCGAAGCTGGGGCTCGCCCCGGACCACGCCCCGGCCGAAACCGTCGCGGAACTGGCGGCGGGCCTGCAGCAGGAGTTGCACGCCCACGGCATCGACTACACCGGCGCCTTCCGTGCGCTCGCGGAGGCCGCCCGCGGGAGACCGAGCGCCTACCGCTCGCTGCTGCCCGAGGGCGAGAACCCGGGGGAGTGGTTCGGCACCTGGCTCGCCCTTGCGCCCGACGGCGAGGCGATGGACGCGGTCAATCCGCGCATCATCCCGCGCAATCACCTGGTGGAGGAGGCGCTCGCGGCCGCCACCGAGGGGGATCTCGCCCCCTTCGATCGGATGCTCGAGGCCGTGGCCGATCCCTACTCCGAGCGCCCCGGTCTCGAACGCTACACGCAGCCGGCCCCGAGCGGGCTCGGCGCGTACGTCACCTACTGCGGGACGTGAGCGGGGGCGTACTGCGTGCTTCGATCCTCGCGGGCGATCCCGGGGCGGTTCAGCCCCCACTCGACGGCGACGCAGGCGGCTCGCGTGCGATTGGGCACGCCGAGCTTGGCGATGATGTGCTCGATATGCCTCGCCACCGTGGTCGGCGACACGCAGAGCGCGCCGGCGATCTCCGCATTCGTCGCGCCGGAGGGCAGGTGGGAGAGGACCTCGGTCTCGCGGGCGGTGAGCGGGGAATGCTCGTCGGCTGAAGCGCGCCGTTCGGATTGAGAGGCGCGCACCGCGGACTCCAGCAGCGGCGAGACCGCCGATTCGATCAGCTGCACGAGGTGGAACGTCGCGTCGTCGAGATCGCCGGCGCTCGCGGTGAGGTTGATGTATCCCAGATAGCGGCCGCTGCGGGTGAAGAAGCAGTGCGTCAGGCCGTCCTGAAAGCTGTGACGCTCGATGATCTGCGTGCCGACGGGCCCGGAGAGAAGTTGCTCGGGCAGACCGCGCAGCCGCAGCGGAGTATGCCGTGCGCGCAGCCACTGGAAGGTGGTGTCGGTATGGATCACCGAATCGCAGAGCGCCACGACGTGATCGGGGTAGCCGGCGTTCACGACGGTGCGATGGGTGCCGGCTTCGGCGTCCCAGTAGGAGAGCGATCCCATGTCGTAGCCGGTGATCGGGCGGAGCGACTCGAAGGCCTCCTCGACCGGGTCCCGGCGCCAGGCGGCGGGGCCGGTGCGCGCCGCCTCCAACGCCTTCACGACCGTGACGGAGCGCGCGAAGCCGTCGATCATGCTCGCCGTCATATTCACCGCCCCTCGGCGGCTTCACCGCCTCTGAGTCCATCGACGCCGTCTTCCTCGGCATCGTCTTTCTCGACACCGTCGCAGTCGGCCCGAACCCGACGGTGCGGCAAGTCTACCCAGCGCTGCGGGGGAAAAGATCCTCAGAACTGAGGATTCGCCGGTACCGCGATGAATCGTAACCTCGGCTCCAACCCGATCACCGAGACCTCGAAGAAGGAGCTTGCCATGCAGATCGATGAATACACGAAACACGACGCCGTCGGCCTGGCCGAACTGATCCGCGCCGGCGAGGTGAGCTCCGCGGAGGTGCAGGACGCCGCGGCGCGCGCGCTCGATCAGGTCGAGCCCGCATTGTCGGCGATCGTGGGTGAGCGCTACGCCCAGCCGCTCGACCACGACGCGGACGGCGTCTTCGCGGGCGTGCCCTTCGCGATCAAGGATCTGGTGATCCACGCCGATGGGGTGCCGACGCGCAACGGCACCCGCATGCTCGGCGAGGGCGTCGTGCTCGGCGAGAGCGCGCTGATGACCCGGTTCCGCAAGGCGGGCCTGGCCGCGATGGCGACCACGCGCACCCCGGAGTTCGGATTCAACGCGACGACCGAGGCGATCGCCTACGGCGCGCCGACCAAGAACCCCTGGGACACGACGCGCAGCCCCGGCGGGTCCAGCGGCGGATCCGCCGCACTGGTGGCGGCGCGGGCGCTGCCCGTCGCTCACGCGAACGACGGCGGCGGCTCCATCCGCATTCCGGCGTCGGCGTGCGGTCTCGTGGGCCTGAAGCCCAGCCGCGGCCGCGTGACCGTGGGACCGGGCTACGGTGATCCGCTGCTCGGCCTCGGCGTCGAGTTCGCCCTCTCGCGCAGCGTGCGCGACACGGCGACCATGCTGGACGCCGTGCACGGCAGCGAGCCCGGTGAGCGCTATCTCCTGCCGGAGCCGGCGCTCAGCTTCAGCGAGTCGGCGAAGCGCGGAGCCGAGCGCAAGCGCATCGCGATCGCCTGGGATCTGCTGACCCCCGGGCAGCAGATGGATCCGCAGGTGCGCGCGGCGGTCGAAGAGGCGGCCGCGCTGCTGGAGTCGATGGGTCATATCGTCGAGATCGCCTCGCCGCAGATCGACCACGAGGAATGGCTCGACGCGAGCTACAAGCTGTGGGCGACGTTCCTTGCCGACGGCGTCCAGACGCTCAGCGGGCTGCTCGGCATCGAAGCCTCGTCCGAGGTGCTCGAGCACGTGACCCTGCGCTGCGTCGAGTACGGCGAGAACGTCACCGGGGTCGATCTCATGCGCACCGAGGGTGCGATGAACCGGGCGAGCCGCGCGCTCGGAGAGTTCCACACCGAGTACGATCTCACCCTTTCGGCCACCATGATGAGTCCGACGTTCCCGCTCGGCCACTTCGATCAGAACGATCCCGCCCTCGACGCGCAGGGCTGGTTCGAGAAGCTCTTCTCCGGTCTGGGCACGGCGCTCTTCAACGCGACGGGCACCCCCGGCATCTCGGTGCCGCTGGCTCAGTCGGCGGAGGGCTGGCCGATCGGCATTCAGCTCGGTGCGGCGTACGGCGACGAGGCGACGCTCATCGCGCTCGCCGCAGATCTCGAACGCGCGCGGCCCTGGGCCGATCGCCGGCCGGGAGTGCTCGCCGGAGGCGATTGAGACCGATTGAGCCTCGAACCGACGGTGCCTTCGCCGGTTCGAGTCTGGGCACCAGTCACGGAAGGACCTGACGGCGCCGTCAACGCGACGAGGTGGGTCGCGCACATGTTCGCGCAACCCACCCCGTTACCTTTTCGACAGCGGAAGATCCTCCTCGACCCTCACCGGTCAGTTGCGTAGACCGGCTTCCTTCAGCAGCGGCATGACCTGCTCGTTGAACAACGGAAGTTCCTCGTTGTAATCGACCATCGTCAAGAGTGCCCCATCGACACCGGTCTTGTGCAGTTCGATCAGCGCATCGGTCACCTGCTCGGGTGTGCCCACGATCGGGTAACCGCCCCATCCCGCGATGAACCGCTCGCGGAACTTCTCGTACATCTCGGGCGAATGGTTCTGCGACTGGACCTGCAGCACCTCTGCGATGTTGTCGCACGCGACGCGGTCGCCCTTCTCGTGCACGTAGTAGTCGTAGTAGTCCTTCGCCTCTTTCTCGGTGTCGCGCACGACGACCGGGCACGAGGTGAAGGTGCCGAGCTTACGACCGTACTCGTCCCAGGCAAGCTCCTTCACCTTCTTCACCCAGGCAGCTCCGGACTCCATGTCCTGCATGAAGCCGAAGTTGAAATCGCAGTACTTCGCGGTGAAATGCATCCCTTTGCCCGATGCGCCGGCGCAGATCAGCACGGGGCGACCAGTCTCCTGATTGTACGGCTTGGGCTCGCTGAAGGCATCCTTGACCTTCAGGTATTCGCCCTCGAAGTCGACGCCGTTGCGCTGCCACAGGGTGGTGACGATCTCCATCCATTCGTCCGCGTAGTCGTAGCGGGAGTCGTGCTCAAGCTGCTCCCGACCGAACATCTCCATCTCGGGAGTGAACCAGCCGGTGACGAGGTTCAGGCCATAGCGACCCTTCGAGATGTGATCGATGGTGGTCGCCATCTTGGTCGCGACGATCGGATTCAGTGTGGGGATGTGGGTCGTCGAGAAGAACTGCAGCTTCTCCGTCACCGCGGACAGGGCGGCGGCCCAGGTGAAGGTGTCCATATTGGTGCCACCGAAATTCGTCTCTCCGCCGAACCCTCGCCAGCGTGCGATCGGAACCATGCATTCCCAGCCTGCGGACTCGAGCTGGCGCGCAATCTTCACATTGTGATCGAAGGTCGGTTCGAAGGTAGTCTCCGCGGTGGTGATCGCACACGCACCAGAACAGTTGGTTCCGAAAACGCCAAGCTTCAATGCGTTGTCGTTGAACATCGGGTTCCCAGCTTCCCGGAACTTCTCGGACATGTCCATGCGGGTTTTCCTCTCTCGTTTTCTAGATTCTTCTGTGTCTTGCGGTCTCAGATGCCGAGTTCGTCGAAGACTTCCTGGGCGATGCGGAAGCTGTCGAGCGCGGCCGGCACTCCGCAGTAGATCGCCACCTGCAGGAAGACCTCGCGGAGCTCATCTTTGGTGACTCCATTGTTGATGGCCCCCAGGATGTGCAATTTCAGCTCCTGCGGTCTATTGAGCGCGGAGATCATGCTGAGGTTCAGAAACGACCTGGTCTTGCGGTCGAGGCCGGGACGGTTCCATACCTCGTTCCAGCAGTACTCGGTGACGAGTTCCTGCAATGGCCAACTGAATTCCGTCGCGCGAGACAGTGAGGCGGCGACGTATTCTTCGCCGACGACTGCTCGTCTGGTCGCGAGTCCCTGATGAAAGCGGTCGGATAGCTCGCTGCCGTCCGGGCGGGTGATCTTCGTCTCTTCGGTCACGATGGTCCCTTAGTGTTCGAGGATGAGTGGAGGGTCGAAGGAACGTTCAGGCTGCCGTTGCTTAGGCAGGGACATCCATCCACGTGGCGCCGAGTGTCGGCGCCATCGCCGCTGCTGTCTTCTTTCGTGTACCCATGCTGCATATTATCAGACAATCTGTCAATACTAATGTCGAAAAGATTCCTGAGAATGATGCCTTGTCGCGCGTGCGGGCCGTCACCTAGGATGGCTACGTTGACATATTGTCAGGCGATCAGAACATTGTAGCCGGGTTTGCGTCCTTGAAGAAGGCCGGTCCGATTGAGATCGGGCCGGTTGCGGATGATCGCAAGGAGTGCGTGCATCCCGGCATGATGAGACGGAGAGATTATTGGTCAGCACATTTGAAACACTGCGAACCGAGCGGGTTGTCGAGGGCGCGAATGCCTTCGCGGAGATAGTGCCCGAAGTCGAGCGCCGTGACCTGCAGCGTGTCCTGCTCGTGTCGGGGCGATCCGTGTCGGAGACACCGGAGTTCTCGGCGGTGGTCGAGACGCTGGCAGGCCGCCTGGTGGCGGTGGAGAATTCGGTTCGGGCGCATAACCCGCTGACGGGGATCCTCGAGTTGGCATCCATTGCGCGTCGCCACGCCGTGGACGGCATCATCTCTGTCGGCGGGGGGTCGCCGGTGGACGCGGCGAAGCTCGTCTCTCTCTGCGTCGCTGCCGAGCTCGAGACGAGAGAGCACTTGCTTCCGTACACGATCTCCAGGGGCTTGGCGCCGTTCGATGCCAGAGATCTGATCCCGGTACTGGCGGTGCCGACCACGCTCTCCGCAGCCGAGTGGAACGGGGTCGCCGCATTCGTAGATGAAGAAGAGCAGACCAAGGAACTGGTTCGCTATGTCGAGCTCACACCGAAGACGATCTTCCTGGACCCGGCATTGTGCGCGTACACCCCCCGAGACCTCTGGAAGCAGACCGGGGTGCGCGCAGTCGACCACGCCGTCGAGACGATGCTCGCCTCGCGCGCGCATCCGACGACGACCGCGCTGGCCGGAGGGGCGCTGGCGATCCTGGCGAGCAAGCTGAAGGTCTCGAGTCAGGACCCGGAGGACTTCGACGCTGCGCTGCAGTGCCAGCAGGCCTCATGGATGTCCCTACAGGGAGTGCATAACGTCCCCATGGGACTTTCGCATTCGATCGGTCATCAGCTCGGTGCGGCCGGCATTCCGCACGGTGCGACCTCTTCGATCATCCTTCCCCATGTGCTTCGCTTCTATGCGGAATCGACGGCGGCGAAGCAGCAGCGGGTCTCCGAGGTGCTCGCCGAGGCGAGAGGCGCCGCACGGCCGCTCACCGCTGGTGACGAGATGGATCTCCTCTTCGATGCGCTCGATGCTCCTCGTACGATCGGGGAGTTCGGGATCTCGCGTGAGAGTCTCCCCGACATCGCACGCATCTGCATGAAGGAGGCCAAGGCGGTGCTTGCGGCCTCGCCGAGGGAGATCAATGAAGACGATGTGCTCGGGATCCTCGATGCAGCGTTTTAATCATCTGACGGTGGTAATATTGGCAGGCATTCAGGCCATAGCAATTCAACTTCGAGGTAGGTGAGTATGTCGGCTCCTGTCTCGTTGAGTCTGCCGCGGCAGCAGGTCTCCCTGCGGGAGCGCGTCGTGGAAGTGATTCGGAACAACATTCTGTACGGGACGTTCGAGCCCGGCCAGAAGCTCGTCGAACGCGATCTCTGTGAGTCATTGGATGTCAGCCGTGCACTTCTGCGCGAGGCCCTGCAAGCCCTCCAGGCGGAAGGGCTCATCACCAATGTGGTGCATAAGGGCCCCTATGTCTCCGTGATCAGCCGTGATGAGGCTCAGGACATCTACCAGGCCCGCCTGGCGCTCGAGCAGGCCGCAGCGTACGATTTCGCGCTGAACGCCACTGATGAGCAGATCGAGCAGCTGGCGGCCACGGTGGCGGAACTGCACACCTGCGGCGAAGGAAGCGACCCCCACGAGTTGCTCCGGATCAAGAACGACTTCTACGCCTGCCTCCTCGAGGGCTGCGGGAATCGGGTCTTCGGTCAGCTGCTGACTCTGCTGAACAACCGCACCACCTTGCTCCGTCGCATCTCCCTGTCACAGCCAGGTCGGCTTGCGGGCACGCTCGCCGAACTGGATGCGATCGTGGAAGCGGTTCGCGCGAGAAACGCAGAGGAGGCCTCCAGGCTGACCGGGGTGCACGTCTCGAATGCGGCTGCGCTGGTGCTCGCGGGCTTCGATGCGAAAGAAGAGCGAAAAGGCTCCTGATCTCCGTTCGCAGTAGAGGCCGACGACCCCCGGGTCGTCGGCCTCTACTCACTGGGAGAAGTCGAGTCCGGTCCGCGCCTCGATATAGCGACCGATGTCGGTCTGATCGGGATTCTCGTCGACGAACGCGGCAAGTGCATCCCTGGTCACTTGGATCGCGGCCTCCGACACCGGGATTTCGATCCCCTCCGAGCGGGCGAGCTCCTGCGCGATGGTGATGTCCTTGACGGTCAGAGCCAGGGAGAAGCCGACGTCGAAGTTGTGGCTGATCACCTGCTGGCCGATCTTGAACTCGGTCGCATGGTTGCGGCCGGTCGAGCCGTTGAGGACGTCCAGAATGACCTGTGGTTCGAGCCCGAACTTCGTCCCGACCGCCAGAATCTCCAGGGCTCCGGTCAGACCGATCACCGACAGCAGATTGTTCAGGGCCTTCATGGCGTGCGCCGATCCGACCGGCCCGGTCCGCGTGACGGTCGTTCCCAGTGCCCGGAGAATCGGTAGGATCCGCTCGAAGACGGCTTCGTCCCTCGCGCCGACCATTACGGCGAGTTCGCCGGTGATGGCCCGGGCTCTGCCGCCCGATACCGGCGCATCGACGAACTCCAGCCCCAACTCGGACAGTTGCTGGAAGTTGTGCTGAGTCGCGCCGGGCTCGGAAGAACTCATGTCGATCACCGTGGTTCCTGCGGGCAGGGTCCGGACCAGGGAGTCGGCATTATCCGCAGCGCCCAGCACTGCGGAGACCACGCGACTATTGGGCACCATCAGAATGACGGTGTCGACATCGTCGGCCTGCTGAGGCGTCTCGACGAAGGTGGCGCCGGTCTCTGCGCACAATTCTCTGGCCGCGTCTCGGTTCAGATCGGAGACAATGACGCTGAAGCCTTTGGCGGTGAGGTTTCGCACCATGGGAGATCCCATGGTGCCGACGCCGATGAACAGGATCCCGGTCATGATCAGTACACCACCACGACGGACTTGAGATGGGAGTAGTGCATGAGGGCTTCGATCCCCTTCTCGCGACCGTAGCCGCTGTGCTTGTGCCCGCCGAAGGGCATCTGCACGGCGCCGGTCGACCATGAGTTCACGAAGATCTGTCCGGCCTCGAGCGCATCCGAGACGCGCAGTGCGCGACCGATGTCGCCGGTGAACACCCCGCCGACGAGCCCGAAGTCGCTGTCGTTCGCGATCTGGATCGCGTCCTCCTCGGTGGAGAACGGAATGGTGACGAGCACCGGGCCGAACACCTCTTCGCGTGCGATGCGCATATCGTTGCTGACGCGGGGATAGATCGTCGGTTGGACGTAGAACCCGCCCTCCAATTCCGGCTTTCGGCTCGCAGAACCGCCGATGATCGGCTCTGCACCCTCTGCCCTCGCCACCTCGAAGTAGTTCTGCACCTCCTCGTACTGGTGCCGGGTGATCATCGGTCCGACGTCGACGCCCTCTTCGAGTCTTCCTGCGATCGTGGCGACCTTCTGGACGAATTCGTCGTGGATCGTCTCCTGCACCAGGAGGCGGGTGCCCGCCGAGCAGACCTGACCTGCGTTGTTCGCGAATGCGCGGACCGCCTCGGTTGCGGCGAATTCGAGGTCGGCATCGTCGAACACGATATTCGCGGACTTGCCGCCGAGTTCCAGGGTCAGTGGAATGATGCGCTCCGCCGCGATCCTACCGATGGATCGGCCGGTCGCCACGGAACCGGTGAACGCGACCTTCCGCACATCCGGGTGGCTGACGATGGCCGTCCCGACTTTCGAGCCCTGACCCAGGACGACGTTCAGCACGCCGTCGGGCAAGCCGGCCTCCTGTGCGATCTTGCCCATCAGCACGCTCGTCTGCGATGAGGTCGATGGCGGCTTGAGCACGACGACATTGCCGGCGGTCAGTGCCGGGGCGACGGCTCTCGCGGCCTGGTTCAGCGGCAGATTCCAGGGAGTGATGATCCCGATGACGCCGAAGGGCTCGCGCTTGGTGAACATGTGGTGGTTCGGCTCGACATCGAGCACGTCGCCTGCAGGCAGATTGACGAGGGTGGCGTAGAACTCGAAGTACGCGGCCGAGTTCTCCACCTCCCACTCGGCGGTGTGTCTGGGTTTGCCGGTGTCCTGGATCTCTAGGGCGATGAGATCCTCGGCGTGAACGCGGATGGCCTGCGCAATGCGGTTGAGGATGCGTCCGCGGGCGGCGGAGGGGAAGCGCCGCCATTCGGATGACGCCGCTTTGGCTGCGGCGACGGCGGCGGTCACATCGGCATCGTCGCTGGAGGCGATCATGACGGTCGGCCCGCCGGAGCTCGGATTCGTACCGGTGCTGTACTCCCCTGAGAAGGGGGGCTTCTCTGTGCCGCCGATCCAATTGTTCAGATGCCCAAGGGGTGGGCGGTCTGACTGGGAGGGCCCGGGTGCGGTGCTGTTCATGTGGATCGTACCTTCCTGCGGCTGGGCGCGATATATAGCTGTGAACTGGGGATTCTCCTGCGGGAGGAGACCCACTTGCGCGGAAATCCTGTCGTGGCTAAACTCTACCGCAATGCCTGATCTTCAGACAATCGGGCATTCAGGCTGGAGAAGTTCGGCGTGGAGGCGAGAGCCTCCGCGACGGGAATCTTCACCTGATCGAGATCGGCAGTCATCACGCGGCCGATGCACCCAAGATGAAAGGATCCCTCATGGTCAATGAAGACCAGTACGGAGGCCGTTTCGGCCTCCTGTCCGGCAGGAAGCGTCTGACGCGAGTCGCGATCGCCGCTCTTGCGGGCCTGGGCCTCGTGCTCTCCGGTTGTTCGAGCGCGGACGACTTCAGCGCCGGGAGCGATGCGGGGGCCTCCTCGGAGGATGCCCTGAGCACGCTGCCTGCTGAGGTCCAGGCGAACTACGAGGGATCGAATGCCCTCACCGGGACGACGCCCTACATCGAGCCCTGGGAGCCGAAGGGTCCGCCGCCGTGGACGATCGGATTCTCCAGTCCCTACGCCGGCAACTCCTGGCAGACCATCGCCAAGGATCACATGATGAACGAGGTGCTTCCGGCCTACCAAGAGGCGGGTCTCGTCGAAGACATCATCATCCTCGAGTCGGGCGGCGACGACACCGTTCAGCAGCAGCAGATCCGCCAGCTCGTCGACCAGGGCGTGGACATCATCATCGCCTGCTGCTCCGCGAAGACCGCACTCAATCAGTCGATCGAGTACGCCTTCGACAACGGCGTGCCGTTCGTCGCCTGGAGCGGAAGCGTCGACTCGCCTTTCGCCGTCTCCGCGGTGACCAACTACCGTCAGGCGGGCGCGATCTTCGCCAAGTCGGTGTTCGAGCAGATGGGCGGTGCTGGGAACGTGCTCAACGTGTTCGGCGTGCCGGGCGCGACCAATGCCATCGACTTCGAGAACGGGGTCCAAGACGCACTGGCCGAGTATCCCGATATCAAGCTCGTCGGGACCGTCGACGGCATGTGGTCGGCCCCGATCACGAAGACCGAGGTGCAGCGCTTCCTCGCGACCAACCCGGACCAGATCGACGGCATCGTCGCTCAGCCCGCCTCGGCGACCGGTGCGCTCCAAGCGCTGCAGGAATCCGGTCGGCCGATCGTGCCGATCAACATCGGTGGCGAGACCGGCGCCGCCTGCTACTGGGTCAAGAACCCCGACTTCATCGGAGAAGCGTTCAACATCTGGCCGCCGCGCGGTGAGGCGGAGCTCGGCGTCGAGACCGCCGTGCGCATCCTGCAGCAGCAGGGACCGAGGATCCAGTCCATCGTCCTCGGCGTGAAGCCCATCTCCTACGACCAGGCCCTCGCAGAGCTCGGCACGGACTGCGATATCAACGCCGACGGCTGGATGGAACCTGAAGGCGGCTGGCTCACCGGCGAGGAGCTCGATGTGTTCTTCGAGAACCCGAGCGATCCCTTCGCCTGGAAGTCCGCCTCCTAACGGGCAGCGGTCCAAAGAAGAGAACAATGGAGTATCCCCAGGACGGGACGCTGCCTCAGCCGGAAACGGCTGAGGCGGTGTCCTCCACTCAACAAGTCATCAATCTCACCGGTATCGTGAAGAACTTCGGAGAGACCCGGGCGCTGCGCGGCGCCTCCTTCTCCGCGAATGCCGGTGAGATCCACGCCATCGTCGGAGAGAACGGCAGCGGGAAGAGCACTCTCGCCAAGGTCATGTCCGGCGTGGTGATCCCGGACCAGGGGGAGGTATCCCTTCTGGGGAAGACCCCGACCGAGCCCATGCAGGCGGCCCACATCGGCATCGCCACCGTGTTCCAAGAGGTCCTCGTGGCCGAGGGGCTCTCCATCGTCGACAACGTGTACATCGGCAAACAGGGCACCTGGCGCTATCCGATCTCCCGCAAGCAGCAGGCGGAGCGGGCGCAAGAGCTGCTCGAAGAGCTCACCGGGCACGATATCGACCCCCACGCCGCGGTCGATACGCTCTCCCTGGCCGACCGTCAATGGGTGACCATCGCTCGCGCCCTGGTGCGCGAGCCGTCGATCGTCATCTTCGACGAGTCGACCGCGGCACTCGATCTCAGCGGTGCCAGGCGGCTGTACGGATTGATGCAGGAGCTCCGCGATGCGGGGGCCTGCGTCATCATCGTCACCCACCGTCTCATCGAGCTGACCACCTTCGCGGATCGGGCCACGGTGCTGCGCGACGGTGTCGACGTCGGCGTGCTGAACGCCGAGGAGATCACCGAGGAGCGTCTGATCGAGCTGATGACCGGTGTCGACGATGGTCACGCCGGTGCCGAGAAGCGGCGACACCTCTCTGGCCTGGACGCTGAACAGGTGCCGCTTCTGGTGGCCGAGGATGTCGTCACCGCTCCGGGTGTCGAACCGTCCTCCTTCACTCTGCACGCGGGCGAGATCGTCGGATTCGCGGGCCTCGAAGGGCAGGGCCAAGCGGAGTTCCTGAAGGGGCTCACCGGGGTCGGACGTTTCGCGGAGGGCACTCCGCAGATACTTCAGTGCGGGACAATGCTGCCCGTCGGCGACCTCGCCGAGGCGGAGAACGCCGGTGTCTCCTATATCTCGGGCGATCGTCGTCGCGAAGGCATATTCCCGAATATGAGCATCTTCGAGAACTTCGCGATGCCGCTGTACCGCTCGCATCGCAGCGGCCCGTTCATCGACCGCCGTGCAGTGGGCGCTCTGTACCGGCGCATGGCCGAGACCCTCAAGCTGCGTGCGGGCGTCTCCTCGAACTTCATCGGTTCACTGAGCGGCGGTAACCAGCAGAAGGTGCTGATCGGTCGCGAACTCGCCCGGGAGCCGAAGGTGGTGGCGCTCAACGACCCCGCCCGAGGCGTCGACATCGGCACCAAGCGCGAGCTCTACGCGCAGCTGGATGCGCTCGCCGCGGGCGGCACCGGCGTGATCTATCTGTCGAGCGAGATCGACGAGCTCATCGGCTTGTGCGATCGCGTGGCCGTATTCCGGGACGGACGTCTCTTCGGCTGGCTCGAAGGCAAGCAGATCACGAATGATCGGGTACTCGCCGCGATGTTCGGCCACCTTGAATCCGGATTCGACGTTGATGAAGCATATGGAGAGACCAGTCGTGAAGAGTAGTGCGACCAAGCGGTTTTTCAAGTCCAACGCATACTCGTCCGCCGCGTGGGCAGTACTCGCAGTGCTCGTGGTCGTCTGCGCGATTCGAGCCCCGTATCTGTTCACCGCGTCGGGTATCGGGGGCCTGGTCGTCTCTACGACCCCGCTGATCCTGCTGGTGATGGCGCTGACCATCACGGCGCTGGTCGGCAATGGGGTGGATCTCGCGGCCGGACCGCTGATGATCTTCGTCAATGTGATGGTGGTCACCGTACTGTTCGATAACCGGATCGGCGCCGCCTACATTGTGATCCCATTCGCCCTTGGCATCGGGATCGCGATCCAATTGATCATCGCGCTTGTCATCACGATCGCGCGGATCGAACCGATCATCGTCACCCTCGCCGGGTTCCTCGCCCTCGCAGGAATCAATCTGGTGGTCATGCCGGATCCGGGCGGTCAAGCACCCGGCTGGCTGGCCAGCTGGGGTGCCGGGCGGAGCCCGTTCTCGGCGATGGCGCTTCTGCTGGTCATCTGCATCGTGCTGTGGATCCTCCTATCGCGCACACCGCTGTTCACGCGGATACGTCTGGTCGGAGCGAACCCGAGAACCTCCTTCGTCAGCGGTCTTCCGATCACCGGCACTCGCATACTGGCGAACGTCATCTCGGGTGCACTGATCGGTGCAGCGGGTCTCGCATACACCGGGCAGATCGCCTCCGGCAATCCGACGCAGGGCGCGACCTACACCTTGGCAGGCATCACGGCCCTGGTGCTCGGCGGTATCAGCCTGGTCGGCGGACGAGGCGGGATCCTCGGGGCGATCCCTGGGGCGATCGCGATCTCGCTCATCACCTTCACCCTGTCCACTTTCTCGCTCGGCCTGTATGCGTCCTTCATCGTTCAGCTCTCCTATGGGCTGATCCTGATCCTCGCGCTGCTGCTGAGTGTTGTCGTGCCGAGTTTCATCCGGCGTCGTAAGGAGATGAGAAACGCATGAGCAGCTCTGCACCCTCGGCATCGCAGTCGCAGAAGCCGGCATCGCGCATGCCGGTCGGATTCAAGGATCAGCTGCGCTCCAAACGAAGTTTCGTTTTCGGCCTCACGATGCTGCTCGCCGTGCTCGTCATCGGAGCGTTCACCGTGAGCGGCTTCCTCTCCGCGCCGAGCATTCGGTCGATGCTGCTGCTCGGAGCGTTCCTCGGGTTGGCTTCGGTGGGTCAGACGCTTGTGGCGCTGCTGGGCGGATTGGATCTGTCGATCCCGTATGTCATCAGCGCGGCCAACGTGGTGACGCTGTACTTCATCTCCCAAGGACTGCCGTCCTTCCTCTCCATCGTGCTCGTCCTGGCGCTGGGCACCGTGATCGGCATCATCAACGGGCTCATCAGCCTGAAGCTGCAGAACCAGGCGATCATCGTGAGTCTCGGAGTCGGCTTCGCGACCATCGGACTCACTCAGATCATCACGAGCGTCGGCGTGACCAATGACGGCGGCACGGAAGGCGTGGTGCCGGGGTGGCTGGCCAATATCGCCTCGATCAACGGCACGACCTTCGGGATCCCGATCCCGCCGATCGTCGTGATCTGGATTCTGCTGTCCGTGGCACTGGTCATTGTTATGCGCTCCACCTGGTTCGGTCGTAGCATTTACGCACTCGGCGGTAACCGTTCGGCCGCGCGTCTGATGCGCATCTCGGAGGGGCGACGCTGGGTGATGGTCTACGCCCTCAGCGGACTCTTCTCCGCGATGACCGGAGTCGCACTCCTTGGCTTCACCGGTGGAGCATTCGTGCGGGTGGGAGACCCGTACCTGTTCCTGACGGTCGCTGCGGTCGCGGTGGGCGGGACCAGCTTGCTCGGAGGACGCGGCGGGTACGGCAGCACCATCATCGGCGTGCTCGTGCTCACCGCCCTCACCTCGCTGCTGCTCGGCCTGGGGCTGAACAACAACGCCCAGCAGTTCGTGCTCGGGCTGCTCATCGTCCCCATCGTGGCGATCTACGCACGCAATGCGCATATCCGCCAGCAAATCTAGCACTGCCGAAGTCGCTCCAATATTTGGAAGGTCAGAATGACAACGAAGTTTGCCGGTGCCGTACTGTCCAAGATCGGTGCTGATCGGCCCTGGACCGATTCGCAGCCGATCCAAGTGCGTGAACTCGAGCTCGACGGTCCCGGGCCGGGCGAAGTGCTGGTTCGGATGGAATCGGCTGGAGTGTGCCACTCGGACCTGTCCCGGGTGTCCGGTGTGCGCGAGTGCGTGGTGCCCATGCTGCTCGGACACGAGGGCGCGGGAATCATCGAGACCCTCGGGCCGGACTGCGATGGGCTCGAGATCGGGCAGAAGGTGACGATGACCTTTATGCCGCGATGCGGCGAGTGCGAAGCGTGCCTAGCCCCAGGATGGGCGCTGTGCTCGAGAGGGATGACGGCGAATGCGCTCGGCGAGATGCTCGGCGGTGGGCGGAGGATCCACATGGACGGCGTCCCCATCGATCACCACGGCGGAGTATCCGCATTCGCCGAGTACGCCATTGTGGACCGGCACTCGCTAGTGGTCGTGCCGAAGGAGGTTCCCTCGGATGTCGCGGCGCTGCTCGGGTGCGCGATCCTGACGGGCGGGGGCGCTGTGCGCAACGCGGCCCGGCTGCAGCCCGGTGAGTCGCTCGCCGTGGTCGGCGTCGGGGGAGTGGGTCTGGCCGCGCTGCTCGTCGCTCAGGCGATCGGCGCGACAGAGGTCACGGCCATCGACATGCTCGAGAGCAAGCTGGCCCTCGCTGTCGATGAGTACGGTGCTTCTGCGGGCCTGACCCCTGTGGAGGCCTCTGAGCAGGGCACCCAGTTCGATGCGGTCATCGAGTGCGCAGGGAACCCGCGGGCGCTCGAGACAGCGATCGCATTGACCAAGCCGGGAGGACGCACGGTGACCGTCGGCCTGCCGCACCCCGAATCGGTGGTGCAGTTCTCGCCGCTGGCGCTGGTGACCGGGGCCCGGAGCATCATCGGGTCCTATATGGGGTCCGGCATCCCCGAAGACGACATCCGCGACTATGCCGAGCTCTACCTCCAGGGCAAGCTGCCGATCGAGAAGCTGATCTCCGGCAGCATCGCACTCGACCAGGTCAATGAGGCGATGGACACCCTTCAAGAAGGCGCGGTCGTGCGCCAGATGATCGATTTTCGACGTTAGAACACAGGAGCAACACGCATGGATTTCTCACAGCAGCGCATCATCGTCACCGGCGGCGGCAGCGGTATCGGCCGCGCCGCGGTGAACCGCTTCGCACAGTTGGGCGGCCGGGTCGCAGTGGTGGATCAGAATCTCAACGCAGCGATGGCCGTCGCCGAAGAAGCCGGCGGCGGTGCCATCGCCGTCCAAGCCGACGTCTCGGATTCGGAGCAGGTGCGCGGCATGGTCGCGGGCGTCGTCGATGCCTTCGGCGGCATCGACGTGCTCTGCAACAATGCCGGCTTCGGCTTCCTCGGTACGGTGCTCGACATCGATGAGCAGGACTGGGACCGATTGATGGCGGTGAACCTCAAAGGCGTCTTCCTATGCTCGAAATATGCGCTTCCGGCGCTGATTGCGAGCGGTGACGGTCGAATCGTGAACACCAGCTCCTACACCTCGATGGTCGGCATTCCGAACCGGGCCGCGTACGTCGCTTCAAAAGGCGGCATCTCTGCACTGACACGGGCCATGGCACTGGATCACGCAGACGATGGGATCCGGGTCAACGCGGTCGCGCCGGGAACCATCGACTCGCCCTACTTCGGCAAGATCATCGCGGAAGCGTCCGACCCGCAGGCGGTGCGCGACGAGCTCAACGGACGCTCGCCGATGCACCGGATGGGCCGGCCCGAGGAGATCGCCGAGGCGATCGTCTGGCTGGCGGCCCGCGAGTCGAGTTTCGCCACCGGTAGTGTGCTGACGGTCGACGGGGGGTCCTCAGTATGGTGATCCGGCGCGTGCTGTTCATCGGGCTCGGCAATATGGGCGGTCCGATGGCACAGAACCTCACCGGCGCCGGTTTCGAGGTGCTCCTGTTCGACGCGAATACCGAGGCCGTGGGCAGGGTCGCCGCGCTGTCTGGAGCGCGCCCGGTCGAATCGACTACGGCGGGCGCAGCCGAGGCCGATGCCGTTATTCTGATGCTGCCGAACAGCGCCGTCGTCGAGAGGGTGCTTTTCGGGGAACGGGGCGTCTTCTCCGCATTGACCTCCGGTGCACTAGTGATCGACATGGGCTCCTCGGAGCCCGCGAGCACCGTCGCAGTCGCGGAGATCGCGGCTCGCAGCGGCTTCGACTACGTCGACGCTCCGGTTTCCGGGGGAGTGGCGAAGGCCGAATCGGGTGAGCTGTCGATCATGGTCGGCGGCGCCGGCGCCGGCGTCGAACGGGCACATCCGCTGCTGCAGGTTCTCGGATCGAGCATCGTGCACACCGGCCCGAGCGGGACCGGGCACGCGGCGAAAGCATTGAACAACCTGCTCTCCGCGACGAATCTCGCCGCCGCCGCAGAGGTGCTCATCGCGGCGAGGAAGTTCGGGATCGCTTCAGAGACCATGCTCTCCGTGATCAATGGTTCGACCGGTCGGAGCCAGGCATCCGAGGTCAAATATGCCAAACACGTGCTCAACGGGGCCTTCGACTCGGGGTTCGCAATGGATCTGATGCTGAAGGATCTGGCAATCGCGCGGCGACTCCTCGAAGCCAACGAGGTCACTGCGCCGCTCGTGCTCACCGCAGAGGCACTCGCCCGCGACGCCCGTGAGTCCTTGGGGAACACGGCTCCTGACCACACCGAGTTCGTCAAGTACTACGAGCAGGAGAACCGAGTGCTCCTGCGCGCCGGACGTTAGCCCGGTCCACTCATCCACGCGCACCCGGATCACACTTCGAAGGAGACCAGTCTGATGACCGACGAGCCCACTGCAACCGCCCCCATCGCAACCGAGACCAGCACCAGTGAGGCCCAGGCGTATATCGACGATATGGCTCAGAAGCGAGGCTATGTTCTCGACTACCACAAGGTCATGGCGAAGAACGATTTCCGCGTTCTCCAGGCCGCCAACGGCGTCGTGTCGGCAGCGTATCTCGAGCAGCGGCTGCTCGATCGCAAGACCAAAGAGCTCATCTTCATCGTGAGTCTGACGGTGATGCGTGCCTCGAAGGGGCACATCCAGAGCCACATTCGAGTCGCCCTCGACCTCGGACTCAGCCCTGCAGAGATCCTCGAGGCCATCGAGATCTCGCTCCCGGAGGCTGGAATCGTCGCCTTCCAAGCGGGGGTCGAGGCCTGGCGCGAAGTCGTGGCTGCAGACTCCATCGAGCCGAGCGTCTCTGTATTCGAAGGCGGAAGCGGAGCCTCCCGAGCATGAATGCGACCGTCAAGCCCTATGAGGTGCTGGCCGTCCGAATGGGGACTCGTCAGAGTGCGAAGAGCGATGTCTTCCTGAACTTCGGGCTCTACCAGGTCCCGGACGCCCCGGTGCACGTGGACTACTACTTCTGGGTGCTGCGAAACGACGATCGGGTGCTCGTCGTGGAT
This sequence comes from Leucobacter sp., assembly GCA_048516985.1. Lineage (GTDB taxonomy): Bacteria > Actinomycetota > Actinomycetes > Actinomycetales > Microbacteriaceae > Leucobacter. Next base: position 1,054,489 of record CP183188.1, read on the forward strand.
ACGGGGTTCAGTGAAACTGGCGGAACGAGGCGCGGCAGGAGCACGCTCATTCCGCCCGCCGAGGCGCTCCAGCGACTCGGCATCGATCCCGCGACCGTGTCCGGCCTTGTCCTGACGCACGGGCACTATGACCACATTGGCAACATCGATCTGTTCTCGAACAGCCAGATCTTCATGGCGGCCGCCGAGTACGAGTTCTGGACCTCGCCGATCGCCGAGCGTCGACAGTTCTCCTATTACTCGGAGGAACGGGAGGTCCAGCTGCTTCGTGAGGCGCAGGAACAGGGGCGACTCCACCTATTCGAGGGCGAGTCGGTGCCCGCGCCAGGCGTGCGCCTCTCACAGGTCGGCGGCCACACCCCCGGTCAGGCCATGGTGTACGTCGAATCTCACCGCGGCACCGTGCTGCTCGCCTCCGACGCTCTGCATTTCTATGAAGAGCTGGATCAGGATATGCCGTTCACTGCGATCTGCGATCTCCCCGACATGTACCGCGCCTTCGACCGCATTCGGTCGGAGGCAGGGGCAGCGTTCGATGTGTTGATCGCCGGGCACGATCGGCGGGTGCTCGAGGAGTACCCTGCGTGTGGCGAGCTTCCGGAGGGAACGGGCGTGGTCATCAGCGCATCCGGCTGAGGCCCGAGTCGGCCTTAGACTCACGCCTGCGCGTTGCGCGAGGCGATCCCCGAACAGAGTGAATCAAGGAGGATTCCGTGAACGTACTACCGGAACATCGGAGCAAGCTGCCTTATTTCTACCCGCGCAAGTTCGGAGACGGAACGCTCACCGTCCTCTCCGACGGTCCCCTCGATCTCGGCGATCCTCGTGAGTCGTTCCTAGGGCAGAGCCCCGAAATCATCACTCAGATGCTACGCGACAACTTCCTCCCCGAGGACAATGTCGTGCTCGAGCAGAACATCCCGCTGTTCGATATCAACGGTATGACGATCCTCTTCGACACCGGCATGGGCGACTCGAAGATGTTCGGCCCGAACACCGGCCGGCTGCTCACCTCGCTCGAGGAGGCCGGACGCAGCGCCGAGGAAGTCGACGCGGTCGTCTTGTCCCACGCGCATATCGACCATGCTGGGGGAGTCGCCGACGCCGAGGGGAGGCTCGCCTTTCCGAACGCCGATATCTACATCAGCGAACGTGATTTCGGCGACTGGACCGACGGCAGTTCCATACCCGACTCGTTCAGCGGCCAGATCGCCATGGCCAGGCGTAATCTTCTCCCGCACAAGGAGCGGACGTTCTTCTTCAAGGACGGGGAGTCGTTCCTGCCGGGGGTGCAAGCGATGAGTACACCGGGGCACACGCTCGGACACATGAGTTTCCTCATCGAATCGGAGGGAGACACGATCTGCTTCATGGGAGATCTCACCCACCACTCGGTACTGCTTCTGGAGCGTCCGATGATGCAGTTCAAATACGATGCAGACCCGGAGCTCTCCGCTCGATCCCGTACTCGCACGCTCGACATGCTCGCGAAAGACGGCATCCAGGTGATGTCGTATCATTTCTCGTGGCCAGGCGTCGGGCACGTCGTCGCCGAGGGGAAGGGGTTCAGATACCTGCCGGCACCGATGCAGCTGCTCAAAGACTAGCGAGGGCGGGCGTAGGCCTCGAGGCGGTCCCCTCGCAGTGGGATCCCGGACCCGGACTATCCGGCCCGTCGCCGCTCGCGCAGTCGATGCCGCAGCCGGGCGAAGAAGCCGAGCAGCAGCACGATCACCGCTCCCCAGATGAGGCCCGCGACTGCGGAGAGCGCGCTCTCGACGAGCCAGGCGAGCGCGGCGATGCCCTCTATCAGGTGCGTCACCGCGTGCACGAGGTCGAAGGGCCACGGCACGCCGAGCTCTGAGAGATTGGCGAGCAGGATGTGCCCGCCGACCCAGAGCATGGCGATGACGCCCACGATGCTCAGCGTGCGGAAGACCCAGGGCATCGCCTTGACGAGCCCCCGGCCGATGCCCTGCACGGCCGCGGACCCGCGCTTCGCGAGCCACAGCCCCACATCGTCCATCTTCACCAGCAGGGCGACCGAGCCGTAGACGAGCACGGTCATGAGCACCGCGACCACGATCAGGATCGCGAGGCGCAGCCCCCAGGAATCGGTGTCGACATTCGCGAGGGCGATGAGCATGATCTCGGTGGAGAGGACGAGATCGGTGCGCACCGCACTCGCGACGATCTGCTTCTCATCCGTCTCGGTCCGCTCGAGCACCTTCTCGACGGTGTGCTCGTGCTCCGCGCCGCGGCGCGCCTGGATCCAGTGCCACACCTTCTCCGTGCCCTCGTAGGCGAGGTACGTGCCGCCGATGAGCAGCAGCCAGGGGAAGATCCACGGCGCCCAGACGCTCAGCAGCATCACGGCCGTGATGATGATCGCCTTGTTGACGAGCGAGCCGCGGGTGATGCGCCAGACCACCGGCAGCTCCCGCTTCGGGGTGATGCCGCGCACGTACTGCGGCGTCACGGCCGCATCGTCGATCACGACGCCGGCGGACTTCGCCGAGGCCTTGGCCGCGCCCGCGACGACATCGTCGACGGAGGCGGCGGCCGCTTTCGCGAGCACGGCGATGTCGTCGAGCAGGGCGAAGAAACTCGAGCTCACGGGGTCCTCTCTGGCGCCTCGTACCGACCGGGCAGCCGCCTCTTGGGAAGCGTACGGGCGAGGTCTGTGCGATCGCAAGCCGGCGCAACCGGCAACTCGGCCGGCGGAAGAGCCGCAGATGCAGGAAGCCCCGCTCGCGGCGGGGCTTCCTGCGATCCTCTCAGTAGCTGAGGCGGGACTTGAACCCGCGACCTCACGATTATGAGTCGTGCGCTCTCACCAACTGAGCTACTCAGCCGAACGCCTGAGCGGTGGCGAGAGGATCAGAGCCCCGAGACAGGATTGAACTGTCGACCCCTTCCTTACCATGGAAGTGCTCTACCACTGAGCTATCGGGGCGTCGCTCACCGTGCGGTGGCAACCGTAGAAGACTACCATCATCGATGTGGCTGTGCGAAATCTGACCTGCGTCATCATCGGCTGTGCTCTGGCTCTCTGGATGGGGGTCGGTCGTTGGCTCTTCGGGATCGGCGGCGAACTTACCATCTGGTACCTGCCGCTGATCGCGATCCCATACGCGCTGCTGCAGTTGTGGACCGTGCGCCGCTTCCGCATCGCCGCGGATCGCGGGCGCCGCGTCGGTCGTGCGCCCTTCGTCGCGCTGATCCTCTCCTGGGTCTGCGCGCTCGGCTTCGGCTTCACCGTGCCGGATCTCGTGGGCGGCGAACTCGTCTCGATCCTCAGCCATCTCGCTGGCCCCGAGTGGCTCGAGATGTCGATCGCGCTGTGCAACCCTTTCGGTATCGTCGCCTTCACCACCGCCATCATCGCCCTCGCCTTCGCGGCCGCCGCCGGCCGGGAGCCGCGTGCAGAGGAGGACGACGCGGATGTCGAGGGCGGCATGGTCTCCCACCCGCTCGAGCACTGAGCCCGGCCGCGTATGCTGGACGATGAGGCCGCACGTGGAGGTGCGAAATGATCGGATCCGAACTCAGCGCACGGCGTGCGATCGCGGCGGGCCTGTGCCTGTCCGCGCTACTGGCGGTCGCGGGATGCGCGGACGCCGGCGTTCCCGATTCCGGCGAACCGAGCAGAACCACGGCGCCGACCGCGCCGAGCACCGAGGCTCCGAGGCCCGATCCCGAACCGCAGCCCGTCGTCCTCCCCGACTGCGAGTCCATGAACGCCACGATCCAGGGCGAGAGCGATGAGTTCTACGCCCTCGCCAGTACGGGCGGAGGGGTGAGCGCGCACCGGGGCGAGGTCGACGCCACCATCTTCAACGACAGCGTCGGCCCGGTCGCCCGGAACGCAATGGCCGAGGCGCTGCAGCTGCGCGGCTGCACCTGGCCCGTCCAGTACCACAACATCGTCACGCAGTACGTGGCCGAGATCCCGCCCGAGACGCGGGAGACGCTGATCGCGGAGCTGCGGGACTCCCTCTACATCGAGTCGACCGCCGGCCCGGCGCTGCGCTTCGACTACACGGAGCACGGCGATCCCGACGCCCTGATCACCATCGACACCGACATCACCTACCTCTTCCTCGGGAGAGTCTGGATCGCGATCGTCGGCAACGGGCAGCTCGATTACGCGCAGGGCGCCCTCGACGGCCTGTTCGCGGCGAATCCCGGTCTCGCCTCCGCGGCGTAGCTGGGGGATCCGCCTCGGTCGCGTCGTGCGGTTCCGCGCCCGCAGCTCGATTTCGCGCGCGCCGCCCGAGGCGGCTCAGACGCGGGTGAAGACCGCGAGCGCCTCGAGGTGGTGCGTGTGCGGGAAGAGGTCGAAGGCCCTGAGCGAGGCGAGCTCGTAGCCGAGCCCGCGGAACGTCGCGGTATCGCGGGCGAGCGCCACCGGGTCGCAGGCGACGTAGACGAGATTCGCGGGTGCCAGCTCGCCCAGCTGCGCGCACACCTCTCCGCCGGCCCCTGAGCGCGGGGGATCGAGCACGACCGTGCCGCGGCGGAGGCGATCCCGAACCGGCGCCGGAGCGGAGAGAAGATCGGCGAGGTAGCGATCCACCCGCGAGGTGACCGCGAGCGCCCCCACCAGCTCGCTGAGGTTCTCGGCCGCGTTGTCGGTCGCGCCCGGATCCGCCTCCACCGAGGTGACCTTGACCGCGGGGCCTCCCGCCTCGCCCATCGCGGCGGCGAGGAGCCCGGCTCCGCCGTAGAGGTCGAGGTTGGTGGCGCCGGCATCGAAGCGGCCGTCTTCGATGAGATCGAGGATCGCATCGCGCACGGCGGTGAAGAGCACCTCGGGCGCCTCGCGATGCACCTGCCAGAACCCGCCGGCGCGCACCAGGAACTGGCGGCCGCCCACCGACTCGCGCACGAGGTCGTTCTCGCCGGGGCGTGCGCGCTCGCCCTCGACGGTGATGAGCATCCGCGGGTCGTCGGCGCTCGGCGCCACCAGATCGACCGTGTCGACACCGGGCATCGGCTCGTCCAAGGGGGCGATGAAGCCGATGGCCTCCGAGGCGAGCGGCAGCGAATCGATGCGGATCACGCGGCGGCTGCGCGCCGCGTAGGGGCCGACCGTTCCGGTCTCGGAGTCGCTGTGCAGTCGCACGCGCGTGCGCCAGCCGAGGCCGTTCGCCTCGTCGTCGCCCGGCGCCGCCTCGACGACGACGCCCGCGCCGCCGGTCGCCGCGGCGATCTCCTCATCGCCGAGACCGCCGAAACGCCGCAGTGCGTCGAGAAGCACCTCGGCCTTCAATGTTCGCTGACGCGGCAGGGCGATATGGCCGAACTCCGCGCCGCCCGCGCGGTGCTCCGGGTCGCGTTCGACGGCTGCGGCCGGCCAGATGTGCGGACGCCGATCCTCGGAGGCGTTCAGCACCTCGATGGTGGTCGCGCGGGCGAAGGACTTCTTGCGCGCCTCGGTGACGCGGGCGCGCACCCGCTCGCCGGGGAGGGTGTCGGAGACGAAGACGACGCGGCCCTCGTGGCGTGCGACGCAGATGCCGCCGTGGGCGATTCCGGTGATGTCGAGTTCGATCGTGTCGCCGGGGGCCAGCGCGGGGGAGTCTGCCATGTGGAACATTCTCCCATCCCGTGCGGTGCCCGAGCGCGCGTCCTGTGACGCGGTGAAGCGGGGCGCGGGAAGGCCCCGGGTTTAGACTGAGCCCGTGGAGCACAACGACGCCGTTGTCGTCAGCGGCTTGACGGTGCGTCGAGGCGGGCGAACGGTTCTCGACGGGATCGAGCTGCGGATCCCGCACGGCCAGGTGACGGGCCTCCTCGGCCCATCCGGCTGCGGCAAGACCACGCTGATGCGCTCGCTCGTCGGGGTGCAGGCGCGCACGAGCGGTGAGGTCGCCGTGCTCGGCGAGGCGGCCGGGTCCGCATCCCTGCGCAGCCGCGTGTCGTACGCGACCCAGGCCGCATCCGTCTACGACGATCTCACCGTCCACCAGAATCTGCGGTACTTCTCCACGGTGCTCGGCGCGCCCCGCGACGATGCCGAGCGGGTCATCGAGCTCGTCGGCCTGACGGGACAGGCGCGGCACCGGGTCGACGCGCTGAGCGGCGGCCAGCGGGGGCGGGTGTCGCTGGCGGTGGCGCTGCTGGGAGCGCCCGAGCTGATCGTGTTGGACGAGCCGACGGTCGGCCTCGATCCCGTGCTGCGGGACGAGCTGTGGGGGTTGTTCCGCCGTCTCGCGGACGCCGGCGCGACGCTGCTCGTGAGTAGCCATGTGATGGACGAGGCGCTGCGCTGCGATCGGCTGCTGCTGATGCGGGAGGGCCGGATCCTGACCGACACCACTCCCGCCGAACTGCTCGCCTCGACCGGTGCCGACGATCCGGAATCCGCGTTCCTCGAGGTGATCTCGAGAGAAGAAGCAGGATCCTCGGGGCGAGGATCGCGCCACAGCGCGGGCGAGGGCTCCCCGGATCCGTCGGCGCACGCGGACCCCGAGGGGCCGCACGGTCGCCACGCAGACGGGAACGGGGCGCGGCGATGAACCCCGCACGCACCCTCGCCACCGCCGGCCGCGTGCTGCGGCAGCTCTCCCACGATCCGCGCTCCATCGCGCTGCTGCTGGTGATGCCGAGCCTGCTCGTGGGGCTCTTCGCCTGGTTGTTCGCGGATCAGGAGGGCGCCTTCGAACAGTACGGCGGGCCGATCCTCGTCCTCTTCCCCTTCATCCTGATGTTCGTGATCACCTCGGTGACCACGCTGCGCGAGCGCCGCTCCGGCACGCTCGAACGGCTGATGACCACACCGCTGGGCCGCGCCGACTTCATCGTCGGTTATGCGCTGGCCTTCGGCCTCGCCGCGGTGGTGCAGGCGATCGTCACGGTCGGCTTCGCGGTACTGGTGTGCGGGCTGCAGGTGACGGGGCCGGTGTGGCAGCTGGGTCTGGTGGCGGTGCTCGACGGGCTGCTCGGCACGGGCCTCGGGCTGCTGGCGAGCGCCTTCGCCCGCACGGAGTTCCAGGCGGTGCAGTTCATGCCGATCATCGTGTTCCCGCAGATCCTCCTCGGCGGCCTGCTGATGCCTCGGGACCAGATGCCCGATGCGCTCCAAGCGATCTCCGACTGGCTGCCGCTGAGCTACGCCGTGGACGCGGTGATGGCGGTGACGACCGGAGACGCGGGTTGGGAGCTCGGGAAGCCTCTCATCGTGATCGCCGCGGTCACCATCGCCGCGCTGGTGCTGGCCTCGCTGACGCTACGGCGCCGCACGCCGTGAGCGCGGACGGCGCCCGGCTCAATAGACTCGGCGCATGCGCCTGATCCTCGCTTCGACCTCTCCCGCCCGTCTCTCGGTGCTCCGCGCCGCCGGCATCGAACCGATCTGCTTCGCGCCGGAGGTGGACGAGGAAGCGGAGGTTCGGGCGCGCGAGGCGTCGCTGGGGCGCGCACTCACCGCCCCCGAGCTCGTCGAGTACCTGGGCCGTCTGAAGGCCGAGGATGTCGTACGACGGCACGGCCCTGCCGGCTCGGGCGAGCTCGACGGGCTGGTGCTCGGGGGCGATTCCGCGTTTCTGCTCGACGGTGAGATCCTCGGCAAGCCCCATCTGCCCGAGGTCGCGCTGGCGCGGGCGAAGCAGCACCGGGGCCGGAGCGGGGTACTGCACTCGGGGCACTGGCTCATCGACTGCCGAGGGGGAGAGGTGCGCGGGGCCGCGGGAGCGGTCGACACCGCGACGGTGACGCTCTCGGCCGATATCGACGATGCCGAGCTGGAGGCGTATGTCGCGACGGGGGAGCCGCTGCAGCTCGCGGGCGGCTTCGCGATCGACGGATTGGCCGGTGCGTTCATCGAGCGGATCGAGGGGGCTCCGAGCTGCGTGATCGGCCTCTCCCTGCCGGTGCTGCGTCGGCTCGTGGGGGAGCTCGGCCACGACTATCCGGCGCTGTGGAACCGCTGATCCGGAACTCTGATCCGCGAGCAGCGACTCTGACCGTTGCACGCGACCGGCGATCCGGATCGCCGCGATTCGTCATCTCGCCCCGCGGCGCGGGCGTCTGTGTCAGGATCGTCTTGGTGGCCGCCGGCCCGATCGGGTGCCGGTGACGGCTCTACGGGAGGAGAGAACGATGTCCGAATACTTCGATCGCGCTGAGGACCGGAAGTACACCCGCGTGTACAAGGAGGAGACGCCCGACATCCTCGAGGCTTTCGCGAACTTCGATCAGGCTGTGTTCGCGAAGGAAGGGCGCGAGATCCCGCTGAAGTACCGCGAGCTCATCGCCCTCGGCGTCGCGCTGACGACGCAGTGCGTCTACTGCATCGACGCGCACACGGCGAATGCGGTGAAGGCCGGTGCCTCGCAGGCCGAGCTCGCGGAGACCGCCTGGGTCGCGGCCGCGCTCCGCGCCGGTGGTGCCTATGCGCACGGCCGTCTGGCGTTCAAGCTCGGCGAGGAGGCGCGCGGCCACCAGCACTGAGCTTGTCGACGCGCAGTTACACGTTGTCGAGGATGCGGGCCTTGGCCTGCTTCCAATCTTCGTCGCTCAGTAGGCGCTCGTAACGGAGCCGGTCGAGCTGCTGGAGCTTCTCAGCCGCGGGCTGACCCGTGGCTCCAAGGATCGCCTCGATCATTTCCTTGAGATCTGCTGTCGTGGCGGCGGACGGAGACACGGCTTGCATCCTCGCATTGAACTGCGCGGCCACCTGGTGGGCGTAGCCCGCGAGATCAGGGTGGATATTGGCGCGGAGCGCACCGGTCGGCCCGCTGACCTGAATCGCTGCGGTTCGAAGGTCGTGCACCTGCTGCACTGGCCTGATCCTTCCCTTCTTGTCGGCGACATTCACAATTGTCACCTGCCGCTGCCCGTCCTGGAAGACCGTCAGCGTGGAATAGCGATTGTTGTCGAGCGCCTGTCCGTTGAAGGTCACGAAGTCCTCGTAGGCTTCGAAGGAGCCGCCGCTCAAGGCGGCGACGGAACCGATGCTGGGGGATCTGACGAAGTCGGGATCGAAGCCGATGCTCGCAAGCGAGTCGTCCCATCTGTCCTCGGAGTCCGGCCCGAATGCCTGATCCACGACGGCGTAAGCGGCGATCCAAGCCAGCCTCGCCTCGCCTCGGTGTCCGGCGGCTTGGGCCGCCAGCAGACGCTGGATCTGCGTGTGAAACTGTGCTATCGCGGCTTCGGCTTTTTTGGGGTCGCCACCTCTCACCATGCCGAGGATGCGCTTCGTTGGCCGTGTTGCACCGGTCCAGTTGATGCCGTCCCACTCGCGTTGAAGCTGCGGATTCCCCTCCACCGGATACCATCCGGAGGGCCAGCTCTTCCTCGATCGTTTCGCACGTTTCTCGGTGTAAGCGCTGCCATTCCAGTACCACTCGACGGCGGTGTCGTTGGGATCTGGATACCAGCCGGGCGTTCCTGCCATGTCTTCGTCTCTCCGAATGGGTTGTTGCTTCGCCACTTGCTCTCACACGTTAGCGGAATCGGGTACTACGAGCAGAAACGAAAGCACCCGGTCAGATTTCCGCCTGACCGGGTGCTTCTCTTGGCGCGCCCCGAGGGATTCGAACCCCCGACCTTCTGATCCGTAGTCAGATGCTCTATCCAGCTGAGCTAGGGGCGCACGTTGATTTCTCAACCTCACAGAGATTACCCGATATCCGCGGCAAAGGGAAATCGGGACCCCGGCAAGACTCCGACAGGGTTCGGGTCGCAAACCGGAGTACCCTTGCAGGGTGTCGACCGAAGTCCTGAGCCCCGCCCTCACCCGCGCGGAGACGCTGATCCGCGAGATCCCCGACTATCCGCAGGAGGGGATCCTGTTCCGGGACATCACCCCGCTGCTCGCCGACGGGGAGGCCTTCCGCGCCACTGTCGAGGCGCTGATCGCACCTTTCGCCGGGCAGTTCGACGTGGTCGCGGGGATCGAGGCGCGCGGCTTCCTGCTCGCCAGCGCCGCGGCCTTCGCCTCCGGCACCGGCATGGTTCCGGTGCGCAAGGCCGGCAAGCTTCCGCAGCCGGCGGTCACCATGGACTACGCCCTCGAGTACGGCACGGCGACCATCGAGATGCACGCCGATCTGGAGCCCGGCACCCGGGTGCTCCTCATCGACGATGTGCTCGCCACGGGTGGCACGGTCGCGGCCACCCTCGACATGCTCGAACACCTCGGCTACCCGGTCTGCGGCACGGCAGTGCTCTTCGAGATCGATGAGTTGGGCGGGCGCGAGAAGGTCAGCGACCACCCGCTGCACACCGTCTTCCGCAGCGCTCCCTGACGCGCGCGCCGGCGGCGGTCGGAGGCGCTCAGTAGTCTGGATCCATGATCGAGCGCGGTGATGAGGATCGGCGCCGCGACCCCGAAACCGGCTCGCGAGAGAGTCAGACCCCCGACTTCTTCGACTTCGAAGGTTCCGATCCCGAACTCCTGAACTCCGGCAGGATCCCCGACCCCGCTCCCGCCCACACTCCGCTGTTCCGCTGGATGGCGGGCGTGCTCACCGCCCTCGAGGCCCGGCTGCGCGCACGCGGTGCGCAGCCGCTGCGGATGCTGATCCGCTTCTTCTGGCTCCTCATCGCCGCCGCGGGCCTCTTCCTGCTTCTCGGCCCGGTCATCAACGCCCCGCTCGACATCGATGAGATCGTGGCCTCGGCCGATATCGAGGAGGTCGACTGGGTCGCCCGCGACGTCGATATCGACTACTCGGTGCAACGCGCCGAGGACGGCCGCTTCGCCGCCGAGGTGACCGAGGCCTTCACCGCGCACTTCCTGAACGACGCCAGTGCCTCGGCGATCAATCGCGCCGTGGTCACCGAGTTCCACGGGCACGATGTGCGGTTCGCGCTGCGCTCGGCGACGATCGACGGTGCGGAGGCGGTCGTGCGGATCGACCGCGGCCCCGCCATGACGAGGATCCGGATCATGCCGGATGGCGGTCAGAGACTCGACGGCACGCACGAGGTCACGCTCGAGTACGAGCTGCACAACCTCGTGACCTCCCGCGTCGACGAGGCGACGGGCCGCACGGTGGACGAGTGGTCCTGGCCGCTCTTCGCGAGCTGGCCGCAGGCGACTGCGGGCATCGAAGCCTCCTTCACCTTCTCGCGCGAGGTCGACGACGCACTGATCCGCGCGCCCAGGGCCTACGTCGGTTGGCTGCTGCTCAGCGCGACCGAGCGCCTCGAGGCAGAGGCGGAGACCGCCGAGTGGGTGCGCTACTCATTCAGCAACGATCAGAACCTGCCGCCGAATGCCGACTTCTGGATCGACGCCTCCTTCGCGCCCGGCACCTTCGCGCAGCCGCCGACCACTGCGCTGTTCTGGGTGCAGAGCTGGGGGCCGCTGCTGCCGCTCGGTCTCCTGGGCGTGCTGCTGCTCTTCGCCCTCGCCGCTCGACGCGTCGTGTGGGCCGACAGCGCCGGCAGACCCTGGTATGTCGCGCGCAGCGAACCGCCCGGTGATCTCCCGCCGGAGCTCGCCGTGCGCCTGCTGCGCCGCCCCTGGCACGCCGAGTTGATCGAGGCGCTGCGAGTGCGCCCGCATCGTAAGCGGAGCGCGAACCCTTCCGCCGACCCGGGAGCCAGAAGCGCCTTCCGAGATTCCACGGAGGGCGGCATCGCTGCACGCCGTGAGCGCTGGCTCCGCCACCTCGCGCAGGCCGGGCGTCGAGCGGGGCGCCTCGGCGCTCTCCCGACCGTGCTGGCGCAGCGCGCACGCTGGTCGAGCGGCAATGATCCGATCGTCGAGCGCGGACTCCGGTGGGTTCCGGACAGCTATGTGCGCGACACCTTCCTGCTCGCCCCCATCGCGATCACACTCGTGCAGTGGGGGCTGCTGCGGCAACTGTCGCACCAGGTGATCCTCACGGTCGTCTGGTGGCCCCTCGCCTTCGTACTCCTCTCGACCGCTCTCGCGATCCTCACCGTGCTCGCGGTGAGGAAGCCCAGACCGCTCACGCCCGAGGGGGCGCTCGTCCTGCAGGAGCTCAAGGGCGTCGACGTCTACGCCCGGGCGACACGGTTGCTGGATCGAGGGCCGCTCGACGATCCGCTGCTTCCCTATGCGGCGCTCTTCGCGCGGCCGCGCCGTGCCGGCGATGCGGTGACCGAGTCGGCCGCGCGCGAGGCCGGAGACGCGGATCTGGCACGGGGCTGGCGGACGGATCGCTTCGTGTCCGCACCGGCGCTCGGAGCGCTCGCCGCAGCGCTCGCGATCCTCGCCGGTGCTGTCTTCTGGGTTTCCGCACAGCCCGCACCATACGCGAGCGACACCGCCCATGTCACTCGTTTCGATGATCTGCCCGGCACCTTCTACACTCAGGTCACCGGCTTCGAGATCGAGGCCGAGCTGGCGCGCGGAGCGGACGGTCGGGCGATGCTGCACGTGCTCGAGCGCCACACCGTGGAGTTCGAGGGCACCGGCGCGCGGGTGCCGCAGTTCGCCCGAGAGTGGCCGAGCAGTCGGCTGGGGCAGGATCTCGGTATCGAGCGGGTCTCGATGCGCATTGACGGCGAAGAGGTGCCGATCCGCGAGGGCGAGCAGCCGGCCGCCCTGAGCCGCTATGCGGTCACCCAGCTGGAAGAGGTGCTCGCGGGCGTCCACGAGGTGGAGGTCGCCTACACCCTGACGAATCCCGTGGTCGCGGCCCGGAGCGGTCCCGAAGACATCGAGCAACTCCGCTGGACGGCGTGGTACTTCTTCTGGGAGGACGAGTACTACACCGATATGGAGGACGCCTTCGACGGTACCGCCCCGGTGCGTCCGATCCGGGTGCAGTTCACACTGGCCGCGGATCTCCTCGAAGCGGTCAGCGCGGGCGGGTGGATCGACAGCGACTACGACCGGCCAGGGGTGCCGGGAGAGTTCGGGAACTGGTTCGCGCCGTGGGTGTACGAGCAGGACACCTACCTCGGCGACTTCGACGATTCCGACCACTACGAGCTGCGCATCGGCTCCGAGACGATCGGGGCGGATGGATCGCTGACGGTGAGCATCGACGCCGACGAGGTGCAGTCGCGGCTGGTGGATGTCGCCGCCGAGGCCGAGGCGGATCCGGTGCCCTGGAGCGTCGATGAGAAGGTCAACGCACAGCTCGGCAGCTACGAACTCGACCTCGGCACTGATATCGGAGTGCGGCTCGACTTCCCCGCGGGAACGTTCAGCGGCATTGACCCCGCGGCGTACGGCGGCTACCGCTTCGCATACGCGGCTCCGTACGCCGCGCTGCTCGGGCTTGCGGGGCTGGTACTCGCCGCCTCGGTCGGCGTGATCGCCCACGCGTTGAGATTGCGCGGGCGCGGACGTCATGGCGGCGCCTCCTTCGGCACGATCGCCTATCTCGCGATTCCGATCGCGGCGCTCGCCCAGTGCGTGCTGTTCTTCTGGGTGGTCGGGCCGATGCCGGGCAGCGATCCGAGGATCCCGGCTGCGCTGGCGGCCGGAGGTCTCATGCTGGTCGCCGTCGTCACCGAGATGGTCTTCGCCTCGCGCACCGCGCATGCCCCGGGTGCGAAGTCGTCACGGGGGAGATGATCCGCGTCAGGCCGCGGGCGCGAGCAGCGCGTGACAGCGGGCGATCCGCTCCCGCCACCACTCCTCGCGCTCGGGTGCGGCTCGGTGCTCTTCCAGAAGCCGGGGATCGAGGATCGGCCGCCGCACGGGAAGCTCGCCGTTCACGGGCAGCAGCGGATCCGCGGTGACGTCTCCGGCCAGCAGGGCGACCGTGCCGAGCCCGCATGCCCCGGCGAGAGAGCCCTCGGGCAGCGCGGCCGCGAGGTGCAGGCCCATGGCGATCCCGACCGAGGTGTCGAGGGCGCTCGAGACCACCACCGGCAGCCCCGCCTGCGACACGATGTCGAGGGTGCGGGCGATGCCTCCCAGCGGCTGCGCCTTCACGATGAGGAGATCAGCGGCACCGGCCCGCGCCACGGCGAGCGGATCCTCCGCCTTGCGCACGCTCTCGTCCGCCGCGATGCGCACCGATCCGCCGGTGAGCGCGCGCACCCGGGCCAACTCGGGCACGCTCATGCACGGCTGCTCGGCGTAGTCGAGATCGAATTCGGCGAGGGCGAGCAGGGCCGGCACGGCTTCTTCCACTGTCCACCCGCCGTTCGCGTCGATCCGGATCAGGGCATCCGTCCCCGCGGCCTCGCGCACGGCGCGCACTCGGGCCACATCGTCGGCGAGTGACTGCCCGCGCTCGGCGACCTTCACCTTCACCGTGCGGCACCCGGGGAAGCGCGCGAGGATGTCGGGCACCTCGGCGGGAGTGACGGCCGGCACGGTCGCGTTCACGGCGATCCGCTCGCGGGTGACGGGCGGAAGCGCGCCCCAGCCGAACTCGATCGCGGCGGCGAGCCAGGCCGAGGCTTCCCGGTCGTCGTACTCCGTGAACGGGGAGAACTCGCTCGCGCCCTTCGGCGCCTCGAACAGCACCGCCTCGCGCACGGCGATGCCGCGGAATCTCGTGCGAGTGGGGATCGCCACCACGCGGGCGGCGTCCAGCAGCTCGTCGAGGTCGGGTACCTGATCCACCTCTCCATCTTGGCACTTGCGCTCGCGGGATGCCTCGTACGCAGGGCTCCTCACTCCTTGGTCCGCACGCTGCGGGCATAGGCTTGAGCGCATGACGCAGCAGGTCTCCGAGACATTCGATCCCGCGGAGTGGGAGCCGGCCCCAGGTGCCGAGGACTACACCGATATCACCGCCCATCTGAGCCGCGACGGCCGCATCTCCCGCATCGCCTTCGACCGCCCCGAGGTGCGCAACGCCTTCCGTCCACGTACGGTCGACGAGCTCTACGACGCGCTGGATCGGGTGCGCATGAACCCGCGGGTCGGGGCGGTGCTGCTCACCGGGAACGGGCCCTCGCCGAAGGACGGCGGCTGGGCGTTCTGCTCGGGCGGCGATCAGCGCATTCGCGGGCGCGACGGCTACAAGTATTCCGAGGACGAGTCGACGGTCGGGCCGGAGGCGCAGGCACGCGCAGGCCGCCTGCACATTCTCGAGGTGCAGCGACTGATCCGCTTCATGCCGAAGGTCGTCATCGCGCTCGTCTCGGGCTGGGCGGCCGGCGGCGGTCACTCGCTGAACGTCGTCTGCGACCTCTCGATCGCGAGCGAGGAGCACGGGCGCTTCAAGCAGACCGATGCCGATGTGGGATCCTTCGACGCCGGCTACGGCAGCGCCTACTTCGCCCGTCAGATCGGGCAGAAGAACGCGCGTGAGGTGTTCTTCCTCGCGCGGGAGTACTCCGCGCAGCGCGCCTACGAGATGGGCTCCGTCAATGCGGTGGTGCCGCATGCGGAGCTCGAGCGCACCGGCATCGAGTGGGCGCGGGAGATCCTCGGCAAATCGCCGACCGCGATCCGCATGCTGAAGTACGCCTTCAACGCGGTGGACGACGGCCTCGTCGGGCAGCAGCTCTTCGCGGGCGAGACCACGCGCCTCGCCTACGGCACCGATGAGGCGGTCGAGGGGCGCGACGCCTTCCTCGACAAGCGCGATCCCGATTGGTCGCCGTATCCGTATCACTTCTGAGTCGATGCAGCTCCGCATGATCGGGGTGTTGCGGCAGCACCGCGGGAGGACTTCATCGGCTGCGATCCGAGGCCCCCGCTCAGTTCGACATTGACCCGCGGATCCCCTAAACTCATACGTGGTAGTTGACTTCTGCCAAGATTTTCTATGCCTGAATATGTTCCGGCTGAGCCGCAGGGCAGGGAATGACAGGCAGGGGTTGTCCCATAGGGCGGTGGCGCAATTGGTAGCGCAGCGGTCTCCAAAACCGCAGGTTGCAGGTTCGAGTCCTGTCCGCCCTGCCACACCCGGTCGCTCAGGCGGCCGGGATGAAGAAAGGACGAACCCGTGAGCAGCAAGGAAATCGATGAGACCGGCGACGGTCTGGTCGAGCGTGCCAAAGCTGATCGTGCCGCGAAGCGGTCCTGGTTCGGCCGAATCGTGCTGTTCATCCAGCAGGTGATCGCCGAGCTCAAGAAGGTCATCACCCCCACCCGCAAGGAGCTCATCAACTACACCCTGGTGGTGCTCGGCTTCGTCGTCGTGATGATGGCGCTGGTGTGGCTGTTCGACCAGGCATTCGGCTGGGTCACCGTGTTCATCTTCGGCACGCCGGGTTAGCAGCGAGTTCCGCGCTCTCCGGGTGCAGCCAGTTCTGCCGGGGGAGCCGCGATGAGACGTATCCCACATATCGAAAGCAAGAAAGTCAGATGACGAGCGAAAACAGCAACACTCCCGAGGCAGAGCTCGGAGCGGCACTCGACGCGCTGGTGAACCAGACCGACGAAGAGGCTGACGCCCTGGTCGAAGACGCTCTCGATATCGACAGCGTCGAAGAGGCGCAGGCGGCGGCCACCGCGATCGTCGAGGAAGAGGTCGAGGGCGAAGAGGCGGCCGAGGATCCCTACGCCGCCTTCAAGCGCGAGCTCCGCGCGAAGCCGGGCAAGTGGTACGTCGTGCACAGCTACGCCGGCTACGAGCGCAAGGTGAAGTCGAATCTGTGGAACCGTCGCGAGACGATGGGCGCCGTCGATGACATCCACGAGATCCAGGTCCCCATGGAAGAGGTCATGGAGGTCAAGAACGGCCAGCGCAAGATGGTGACCCGCGTGCGGATCCCCGGCTATGTGCTGGTACGGATGAACCTGAACGAGAACTCCTGGTCCGTGGTGCGTCACACTCCGGGCGTCACCGGCTTCGTCGGCAACGCGCACAATCCCGTGCCGCTGCGCTTCAATGAGGCCTTCGAGATGCTCAAGAGCACCGTCGAGCTCGAGCCGGTGCTGGCGAAGTCCAAGGCCGCCGCGGGTGCCGCGGAGGCCGGCAATGTCGAGATCGACTTCGTGATCGGCGAGACCATCACCATCAAGTCCGGCTCCTTCGAGGGGCTGCCCGGCACGATCAGCGAGATCAACGCGGCGGCCGGCAAGCTCACCGTGCTGGTGTCGCTGTTCGAGCGCGAGACTCCGGTTGAGCTCAGCTTCGATCAGGTCACCAAGATGATCTAGTCGTCGCTTCGAAACGAGGAAAGGCCCCGCGATGCGGGGCCTTTCCTCGTTTCGGGGTGCTCCGGGGCTTCAGGGGTGTCGGCGCGCGCATTCACGACACCCGCTGCAGGACTCCCTGCGGTGAGGAGAAGTATCTCATCCATGAGATTGACTTTGACTCAAAGTCAATCTAGTGTTGCTGCATCGGCAAGGAGGTCGGTGATGGCAGTGCAACACCGCACGGTGGAGATCGAACGGATCGTCGCGTCGTTGGCGGCTCAGGGCGTCTCCGTCGCCGTACGCGACAGCGCGGCCCCCGGCCCTCGCGCGGCAGCCGGAACACCGGCCACGGCGCCGCTGGCTTGCGTACAGTGCGGCGAGGAGTCGGAGGTGCTCGCCGCGGTGCGGGCCTGCGCGAACCTCGGGGTACCGATCTCGGTGCTCGGTGGCGGATACTCGCCCGCAGCCTTCGGCGAAGCCCCCGGGACGCTGTGCCTCGACCTCGCCGGGCTCGATCGCATCGAGGTGGATCCCGAGGCCCGTACCGTCACCGTCGGGGGCGGCGTCACCGCCGGACAGCTCGAACGCGCGCTGGACGGCAGCGGCCTGGCGCTCAACCTCCCCGTCCCCAGTCGCATCGGAGTGGCCGGGGCCGCGCTCTCCGGCGGCGTCGGCGTGCTGCTGCGGCGCCTCGGCTTCATCGGCGATCAGATCGTCGCCGCGCGCCTGGTCGACGGCACCGGTACCGTGCACGCGGTCGACGGGGAATCCGCCCCCGAACTGCTCGAAGCGCTCCGCGGGGGAGGCGGCAACTTCGGGATCGTGACCGAGCTCACCCTCGCGCTCGCGCCGATCCACGATCTCCACATCGTGCAACTCGCATTCTCGGCGGAGCACGCCGCCGAGGGGCTGCTCTTCGTCCTCGACCTCACCGACGGCGCCGACGAGGATCTCACCTCGGTGGTCTTCGTCCGTGCGCTGCCACCGCTGCCCTCGCTCGATCCTGCGAGCATCGGCCGCGCCGGGGTGCTCGCGCTGCTCGCGCACGCCGGCGAGGCCTCGGCCGCGGAGCACGCGCTCCGCCCCGCGATCGAGCACCCGGCCGCCGCCGCGGTCGTCTCCGCCCGGCTCACGCCGCTGCAACTGCGCGAGCGACTGGAACAGGCCTTCCCCTTCGACCGCTTCGGCGCCCATTTCCGCTCGGGCTTCGCCGACCGGCTGAGCGACGCCGACTTGGGCGCCTTCGTCGATGCCGTGACGGAGCTGCCCGGACCGCACGCGGCCTTCGAGATCGTGCCCCTCGGCGGCGCCGTGCAACGCGGGCACGGCTGCGCGCCCGGTCGCGACGCGGCCTTCATGATCAACATCATGGGGCTCTGGACCGAGCCGCGGCACGCCGAGCCCACCCGGCTCTGGGTCGAGCGCGTGGACCGCGTGCTCGCAGGCGTGCGCCGCGATGCCGCGCGCGTCCCTGGCTTCGTCTCCCGCGACGAGGCGGCGCTCGGCGGCCCGAGCTACGCCGACGACCTGCCCCGGCTGCTCGAGCTGAAGCGCCAGCACGACCCGCAGTCACTCTTTACCACCGCATTCACCTTCACCCCTGAACAGGAGCAGCCATGAACACCGCAACACCACGCACGCAGCAGGTCGACGTCGCCATCGTCGGCGCCGGCCCCGTCGGACTCTCGGCGGCCATCGATCTCGCGCGGAGGGGCCGCAGCGTTGCGGTGATCGAGCAGCGCGAGCACCCCTCGACCCAGCCCCGCGCCCATGTGATCAACGCGCGCACCATGGAGCTGTTCCGCCAGTGGGGCGTCGCCGAGTCGGTGCTCGACGCGGCGCTGCCGGCGGAGCTTGCGACGAGCTTCGGCTGGCTCCCGAACATCGCGGCGAACACGCTCGCCACCCTCGACTACGTCGACGAGGACACCGCGGAGTCGAACTCTCCCGAGCGCCTCGTCTCCTGCGCGCAGGACCTCATCGAGGGGGCACTGCGAGAGGAGCTGAAGCGGCACCCCGAGGCGCAGCTGCGCTTCGGCACCCGCGTCACCGGCCTGGACCAGACGGCGGAGGGCGTGACACTCGCCACAGACGGCGGTGAGACCATCGACGCCTGCTTCGTCATCGCCGCCGACGGTGCGAACAGCACCCTCCGCGACCTCGTAGACGCGGGTCTGACCCGCAGCGCCGCCCTCGGCACCCGCGCGAATATCTACTTCCGTGCCGATCTCACCGAGGCCACCCGATCCCGCCCCTACATCCTCTGGTTCATCATGTCGGCGGAGACCCAGGGCATCTTCATCGCGCTCAACGGCGTCGATCGATGGGTCTACAGCGTCGAGGTGCCCGAGGGCACCGACGTCACGGGCGTCTTCACCGAGGAGTACTGCACCGATCTGCTGCGCACCGCCATTGGAGTACCCGAGCTCGAACCCGAGATCCTCAGCGTACTGCCATGGCGGGTCGATATGGCGATCGCGGATCGCTGGCGCGTCGGCGACGTCTTCCTCGTGGGCGACGCCGCGCACCAGTTCCCGCCCATGGGCGGCTTCGGGATGAACAGTGGGATCCAGGATGCCCACAACCTCGCCTGGAAGCTCGACGCCGTGCTGAGCGGGCAGGCGGACGCCGCCCTGCTCGACAGCTACGAACCCGAGCGGCGGGCGGTGGCCGTGCTGAACGCCGAGCGGTCGATGGAGAACGCCCGCAATCAACAGGAGGCCGCGGCCCAGCTCGCCGATCCCCAGGTGCTGCGTCTGCTCGCGCTGCCCGAGGGCGAGGAGCTCAGAGGTCACTTCGCGGCGGGCGTCTCCCAGCAGACGGAGGAGTTCCACTCGCAGGGCCAGATCTTCGGCACCGTCTACGAGTCGTCCGCCGTGATCGGCGACGGGACGGCGGCACCGGTCTCGACGGTCGCCCAGTACCTGCCGACCTCGGCGCCGGGCGCGCGCGCCCCGCATATCCGTCTGCGCGGGCGCGACGAGGCGTCCGTGTCGAGCGTGCACCTCGTCGCGGGGTGGACGCTGTTCTCGGCGGGGGAGGCGTGGCCGGCGCCCGAGGGCGTCGCCGCGCACGGTGTCGGGGTGGGCGGCGCCGGTGCGGAGCACGGCGGATCGGACTTCGCCGATGAGACCGGCCGCTGGGACGAGACCTACGGCATTCCCGCCGGCGGCGCCGTGCTCATCCGCCCCGACGGGCATATCGCGGCACGCTGGATCACCGCTCCCGCGGATCGCGCGGCCGCGGTGACGGAGGCGCTCGCCCGGGTGCTCCGCCCGGCCTGACGCGGGGGCCGCACGGCCCTAAGCTGATGGGTATGCCGAGAACGCCTCCCTCCGCCTCCGATGACCGCCGGCAGCGGCTGCTCACGGAGGGGATGGAGGCGTTCGGCACGGTTCCCTACGACGATGTCGTGGTCTCCGAGCTGGCGCGGCGGGCCGGTGTGGCCGCCGGGCTGCCCTTCCACTACTTCGGCAGCAAGCGCGGCTTCTTCCTCGCGGTGCTCGGCCGGGTGGCCGTCGAGATGCGCGAGGTACTGGCACCGCCGGAGGGCCTCGTGCCGCGGGAGGCGATCCGGGAGATGATGCGCGCGCATATCCGCTGGCTCGGCGGCCACTCGCAGCAGCTGCGCGAGCTGGTGCGGGGCGGGCTCGGCGGCGACGCCGAACTGCGCGGGGCCTTCGAGGAAGCGCGCTGGGAGGGGGCGAGTCAGCTGCTCGCCGCCGTCGGCATCGAGCACCTCGACGATCACGCCCGCATCTTCGTGACCGGGTGGATCGCGATGAAGGACGAGATCATCATGTCCTGGTCCGACCGGCCGGCGGAGGATCGGATCCCCGAGGAGCGCGTCATCGAGGTGCTCGTGCAGGTACTGGCGGACACGCTGCTGCGCGTGGACGGCTCCGACTCGGCGGTGCGCTCCGCGGTGGAGGCGATCCGCTAACGGACCGCCTCCACCGACCTGGCAGACTTTGCCGAGTTTGCCGATTTGGCCGGCCCCGCCGACCTGGCCGCCCCGCCGACTTGGTGCATTCCATCCGAACCGGCGTCCTGTTTCGAGATGGAACCGGGTGATCTCGGAGGGAACGCGCCAAATGGGGGCGAGCGATCCTTCCGGTGCGAGCATCGACCGCCGAGTGTCAGCTGCCGCGCGGCAGCCGCCGAGCCTCAGCCGTCGAGCACCGGGGTCTCCATCACCCCGAGCCCCGTGATCTCCATCCGCACCACATCGCCGCCGACGAGATAGACGGGCGGATTCTGGAACGCGCCGCAGCCCGTGGTGGTGCCGGTCATGATGACATCGCCGGGAGAGAGCTCCATGGCGCGCGAGAAGTCCTCGATGAGGTGCGGCACGTCCACGATCATCTCGCTGCTGTGCCCGTCCTGCCGGAGCTCATCGTTCACCCAGCAGCGCAGCTGCAGATCGTGCGGATCCGGGATCTCGTCCTTGGTGACGAGCCAGGGCCCGAGCGGCGCACCGGTGGGCATGCCTTTGGCTCGCATCATCTGCTGGAAGATGGGGTTAATGTGCACCTCCTTGAAGGCGAGATCGCGCGAGGTGACATCGTTCGAGATGCAGTAGCCGGCGATGTGCTCATAGGCCCGTTCGAGGGGGATGTCGCGCCCGCCGCGCCCGATGATCACCCCGATCTCGACCTCGTAGTCGAACTGCTCGGAGTTGCGGGGGCGCACCAGCGAGTCCCTGTGGCCGATCGCCGTATTCGAGGGCTTCAGGCAGATGATGGGCTCGGTGGGCGAGGGCGCGTTCTTCATACCCGAGGCCTCGTCCACATGCGACTGGTAGTTGCCGCCGGCGACGATGATCTTCTCCGGGGCGCTGACGGGGGGACCCAGGCGCACCGAGGTCTCGTCGATCCAGATCACATCCTCGCCCTTGAGCGCCTCCTCCACCTCCGGCTGCAGGATGTCGAGCAGCGAGAGGAACTCGTTCATCTCGAGCGAGGCGCGGCCGAGGGAGCGCAGCAGCGGATCGAGCGGAGCGATGCCCTTTCCGGGGACGAACACTCCGGGGCGCTCGGCGCGCACAGGGCCAAAGTTGACGATCTTCATGGTGGTGTGCTCCTTTCAGATTCTGACGCCGGTCGGCGCCTGGAAGCGGGGGTCGTATTCGAGGCCGACGAAACCGGAGAAGCCGATCTCGTCCAGGGCGCTGAGCACGCCCGTGAAGTCGATGGCGCCGGTGCCCGGTTCGCCGCGCCCGGGGGCGTCGGCGAACTGCACGTGTCCGATGAGGGGGCCGTACCGGCGGATCGCCTCGGCGGGATCGCGGCCCATCGTCGTGAGGTGGTAGGTGTCGAGCAGCAGCGCCACATTGCCGTGCCGGCAGTGCGAACGGGCCGCGGCGACGGTGGCCGCCGTGCGATCGATATCGACGAGCGGGTAGCTGGGGCTGCTCAGCGAGTTGAGCGTCTCGACCACGACCGTTGCACCGTACTCGGCGATGCGATCGGCTAGGCGCACGATCCGCTCCAGCGCGAGTGCGTCCTCCGCCTCGGTGTGCGCGGGATCGAGGCGGTTCCCGTAGAGCGCGTTCACCACCCGGCACCCGGTCCGCTCCAGGATCTCGCAGACCGAGGCGAGATTCGCCTCGAATGCGGCGCCGGCATCCGGGTCCGTCAGGATCCCGCGACCGGTCTCATTGGATGCGCCCGCGGTGAGATTCAGCAGCACCAGCTGCACTCCCGCGCGCTCGAACGACTCGCAGAACGCGGCGAGTTCGTCCTCGCTTGCGGCCGGCCCTGCGAAGGGCCACCAGCTCTCCGCGTAGGCGAAGCCCCGTTCCGCCGCCGCCGCCGGGCGCTCGGAGAGGGGCAGCCCGGAGAAGAGGATCGACAGATTCGCAGCGTAGCGGGGAGGATCGGCGGCGCTCACGGGCGCGGCCCCAGGATGCGGCCCAGCGCCGCCTCCCACTCGCCCGGGACGGCGTCGCCGCACCACGCGATGATGCCGTCGGGACGCACGATCGCGGACCCTGCGCGACCGAGCACCGCGGGATCGGCGATCGCCGCCGAACCCGGGAGGCGGAGGCCGTCGAGCACCGCTCCGGCGGCCTCCGCGAGCCCCCGGTCCGCGACGACGATGCGGAAGCCCTCCGCGGGATCGGTGTTGCTGGAGCGGGACTCGCCCCCGATCTGCAGCACGGTCTCCGGGAAGCGGCAGCCCAGCCGGGCCTCCGATGTCGCCAGGCCGGTATTCGGATCCTCCCCGTCCAGTGCGCCGCTCTCGTAGCGGAAGGCGAGATCCTGCTCGGAGGCGTCGACGTGTCCGCGCTGCTCTTCGATCTGCTCGGCCAGCGCCGCGGCGTCGCCGGCCGCGATGGCGGAGGAGATGCGCCGGAAGCGGGCGCCGTTCTCGGCGCTCCACGCGGCATTGCTCGCCGCCACCGGCTTCCGCTCCTCGGCGTAGCTTTCCACCAGTGCGGGATCGGCGGTTCCGGCGAGCACCGCGGCGAGCTTCCAGGCCAGATTGTGCGCGTCCTGGACACCGGTGTTCATGCCGAAGCCTCCGGTGGGCGGGAAGGTGTGGGCGGCATCGCCGGCAAGGAAGACCCGCCCCTCCTGCCAGCGTTCGGCGAGCTGCGCGCTGATCCGCCAGGTGGTGATGTCGAGGATCTCCGCGTCCACGGGCGCGCCCACGGCCCGTGCGATGATCTCCTGCGCCTCCTCCGGGTTCGGCGGCTCGGGCCGCGATTCGGAGGGCGGCTGCATGACCATCGTGATCCAGCGATCGTGCCCGTCGACACTGGCGACGCTCGCCGGATGACCGGAGCGCGCACCGGTGTGGAACTGGATGCAGAGTCGATCGGCCGTCCACTGCGCGAGGTCGCCGCGCCAGTAGATGCTCTGCCCGTAACCGATGAGCGGCACGCCCTCCATGGCGATGCCGAGGATCCGGCGCACCGAACTGGCCGCGCCGTCGGCGCCGATGAGGTAGTCGCCCCGGTGCACGGCGCCGCTCGCCTCGACCGCGCGCACCTCGGCGCCGTCCTGCTCGATCGCCGCCACGGCGGCGCCGGTGCGCAGGGTGACCAGCGGCTCCGCGGCGACGGCGTCGAGGATCGCCCGGAGCGCCGAGTCCTGGGCGACCCGGCAGGCCCGCGCGAGCGTCATCGCCGGACCGTGCGACTCGACCTCGCCGGTGCGCGCGATCTCTTCGCCGGCCAGGGTGTCGCAGTAGATGAAGCGGTTCGCCTCCTCGGGCAGCGCGATCGCGTAGAGCGGATCGGCGATGCCCCACTGCATGAAGAGCTCCATGGTGCGCGGACGGATCCCGCGCGCCTTCGGATGGGTGCTCGGCGCCGCGTCGCGTTCGAGCACCGTGGAGGCGATGCCGGAGCGCGCGAGCAGCAGGGCCGCCGAGAGCCCCACAGGACCGGCTCCGACGATGATGACGTGCGCGCGCTCGGGGCTGCCGTGGTGTGCGGGGTTCATGATTCCTCCTGGATCCGCTCGGGGGAGACGGCGAGATGCATGGCAGCGGGGTCCTCGTCTCCGAGCCCCAGGGCGATCGCCCGTTCGAAGACGGTGCGCGAGCCCGCGAACACCGGATAGGCGTCCCGGTCGTCCAGCAGCTCCTCGATCAGCTCCTGGATCTCGATCATGCCCACGGTGCGCACCCCGGTGTCGTGCACGGCGCCGGCGCCCAGCTGGGTCAGCGCCCGGGTGAGCATGGCGCTCGCCGCCCAGCCGCGCTCGAGCACGGAGCCGGCGGTGCCGAGGTCGATGCCCAGGCGGTTCAGCAGGGCGACCGCCTCCGCCGCGGAGGCCATATGGGAGCTCACCAGCAGCTGGTTCACGAGCTTGAGCCGGAGGCCGGCGCCCGGCCCGCCGATGCGCGTCACCTGCGAGCAGTAGGGGGCGACCACCGCGGTGACGGCCTCGATGGCGGCGGGGCTGCCGCCGGCCATGGCCGCGAGTCGGCCCGCCCGGGTGCCCTCGGGGCCGCCGGTGACGGGCATGTCGACGAATTCCGCGCCGAGCGCGGCGAATCTGCGCTGCAGCTCCGCCGCGAGCACCGGCGAGAAGGTGCCGTGCTCGACGAGGATCTGACCGGTGCGCGCGGTCTCGATGAGGCCCCCGGATCCGAGGTAGACCCGCTCGACGGCATCGGAGTCGAGCAGGCAGCTCAGCACGATGTCGGCGCGCTCGCCCACGAGCCGCGGCGTTTCCGCCCACTCCGCGCCGGCCTGCTCGGCACCGGCGGCATTGGCCCGGGTGCGATTGGAGACGATGACGGGGCGGCCTGCGGCGAGCAGCCGGAGCACCATCTCGATGCCCATGGCGCCTGTGCCGATGAAGCCGACGGGCTGTGCGGCGCTCATGCGGGCTGCTCCGCATCGGCGCGCAGGAAGTCGAAGTCGCAGCCGGTATCGGCCTGCAGCACGTGGCTGCGGTAGAGATACTCGTATCCGCGGCTGGGCACGGCTTCGATCCGCAATTCCTCGCGCCGGCGCGCGAGCTCTGCTTCGGGGACGAGGAGATCGATCCGGTGCGCATCGGCGTCGAAGCCGATCAGGTCGCCGTCGTGGACGAGCGCGAGCGGGCCGCCCACGGCGGCCTCGGGGGAGACGTGCAGGATCACCGTGCCCGAGGCGGTGCCGCTCATGCGGGCGTCCGAGACGCGGACCATATCGGTCACGCCTTCGGCGAGGAGCCGGGCGGGGATCGGCAGGTGCCCGACCTCGGGCATGCCGGATCCGCCGATCGGGCCGACGCCGCGGAGCACGAGCACCGAGGAGGCGTCGATGTCGAGCTCTGCGGAGTCGATGCGAGCCCGAAGGTCCTCGACGCCGTCGAAGACCACGGCCCTGCCGGTGTGGGAGAGCAGCTTCGGATCCGCCGCGGAGCGCTTGATGACGGCTCCGTCGGGGGCGAGGCTGCCCGCGATCAGCCCGATCGCCCCGCTCGGCCCCTTCGGCTCGGCCGGGGAGCCGATGGTCCCGTGGGCGCCGCGGGGCGCGATCACGGACTGGCGCCAGGGGCGGTCGTCGCCCGCGAGCCGGTCGAGGTTCACGAGATCGCCGAGCTCGTGCATGAGCGCCGGGATGCCGCCGTCGGCCTCCACCTGGTGCAGGAAGCCCTCGCCGGAGGGGCGGACGTCCACCAGGAACGGCGTCGTCTCGCTCAGACTCCTGAGCGCGTCGAGGTCGAGGGGGAGGCCCAAGCGTCCTGCGAAGGCCAGCAGGTGGATGACGGCGTTGGTGGATCCGCCGACCGCGCAGACGGCGCGGAAGGCGTCCTCCAGCGCGGAGAGATCGACGATCCGCTCGGGAGAGAGGCCGGCGCGGGTGCGCTCGACGATCCGGCGGCCGGTGCGCTCGGCGAGCTCGGCGCGCTCCGCGGTCGAGGCGCCGACCAGCGAGCTTCCCGGCAGCGACATGCCGAGTACTTCGGCGATGACGGCCATGGTGGTCGCGGTGCCCATGACATTGCAGGTGCCCACGCCGCAGCTCACTTGGGACTCGAACTCCCTCCAGCCCTCGTCGTCGAGTTCGCCCGCGCGCCGCTGATCGATGATCGGCCAGAAGTTCTCCACCGTCATCGGCCGTCCCTCCCAGCAAGAGAGGGGGCGGGGGCCGGCGGCCACCGCGAGCGCCGGCTTGCCGGCGCTGAAGGCGCCCATCAGCAGCGCGGGGATGGTCTTATCGCAACCGCCCAGCAGCACGACCCCGTCGATCGGGCTCGCGCGGATCATCTCCTCGACGTCCATGGCCATCAGATTGCGCAGATAGAGGCTGGTCGGCCTCACGAAGGGTTCGGCGAGCGAGATCGTGGGGAACTCGAGCGGCAGCCCGCCGGCGGCGACGATGCCCCGCTTCACATGCTCGGCGAGATCCCGCAGGCCGCCGTTGCAGGGGTTCAGCTCGCTCCAGGTGTTCGCGATGCCGATCACGGGCCGCGCAGAGGTGGACTCCCGGGAGAGGCCGGCGCCGCGGAGGAAGCCGCGGGCGAGCGTGCCGTCGGGGCCCGAGTCCTGGAAGAGCTCGCCGCCGACCCTGCTGATGTGTTCTTGTGACATTGCCGTCCTCCGGGAGGGAGGAGGTGGAGCGGCGGGTGGCCGCCCCACCCCGTTTCAGGATGTGTGGATCATCTCGCTCGCGGGGATATCGCCCGTGATGGCGCCGTAGAACGCGAAGACGTCGATGAGCGGCTGCACCAGCTCCGCCCGCAGAGGGCCGACCTGGTACTCGCCGAGCGCCACCACCGGCGGCACCTTGTCATTGAGGCCGGTGTTCGGCACGAAGTTCGCGACCTCCTCGAGGTTCTCGGCGGCGTAGGAGTAGGCCTCCTGGATCGCGGCCAAGAACTGCTCGGTGATCTCGGGGTTCTGCTCCATGTACTCGATGGAGCTGATGAACACCGCACCCGGTGAACCGGGGAACGTGAGATCGCCGGCGACGTAGCTGAGCACCTCGACCTTGCCGGTCTCCAGCGCCGCCGAGAGGAAGGGCTCGTTCACCGCTGCCGCGTCGACCGTACCGTCGGCGACGGCGTCTCCGATGGCGGGGAAGGGCACGGCGATCTTGGTGAGCGCTGCGTAGTCGCCGCCCAGCGCGTCCACGGCGAAGGCGTGGGCCGGATCCACCTCGGTGGTGTCCGCCGCCCAGGTCTCGATCTGGGAGGCCTCGGTGATCCCGGCCTCCTTGTTCACGATGATCGCCTGGTACTGCGAGTCGGGATCGCTCGGGAACACATTCGCCGCGCCCACGAGGCGGATGGGGATCCCCTTCTCGATGGCCTGCACGGCCGAGCCGAAACCGGCCATGCTGAACTGGGTCTGCCCGTTCAGGGTGTTCGGGATCGCGACGGCGCCGTCCTCGAGCACGATGAGCTCGACCTCGAGCCCGTGCTCGGCGAAGACGCCGCGATCGGCGGCGAGGTACATCGGGGTCGAGGTGGCCGCGCCCGGGCTGACGGCGACGGTGAGCTTGACGAGCTCCTCGGCGCCGTCGGCGCCGGAGGCATCGCCGCCGCCCCCGCTGCTGCAGGCGCTGAGGGCGAGGACCGCCGCCGCGGCGACGGCGGACATTCGGATCAGTGGTGACTTCATCGTCGTTTTCTCCTTTGTTTCTGCGTGGGTCTGGGGTCGTGGGTGACGCTTCGCGCGGTCCGGGGAGCGGCTCAGGGTGTCGCGATCTGCGGCAGGTCGTGGCGGACCTCGCGCAGCACCTGGGAGCGCAGCTCGGCGAAGCGGGGCTCGGACTTCGTCGAGATCTGGTCGCGGTCCGTGCCGAGGTCGATGGCGAAGTCCTTCGCCACGCGCGCGGGCTGCCCGCCGAGCACGATCACGCGATCCGACATGTAGACGGCCTCGTCGATGTCGTGGGTGACGGAGACCACGGTGATCGCGAAGCGCCGGCGGAGGGCGAGCAGCAGATCCTCGAGATCGGAGCGCGTTTGGGCGTCGACGGAGGCGAAGGGCTCGTCCATGAGCAGCACCTTCGGCCGGTAGGCGAGCGCGCGGGCGATGGCGACGCGCTGCTGCATGCCACCGGAGAGCTGCCAGGGGTACTGGCGCAGGGTGTGCCCGAGCCCGACGGCGGCGAGGGCCTCCTGGGCGCGCTCCCGGCGCTCGGTCTTGGAGTCCACCTTGCCGCGCAGCGGCAGGGTGACATTCCCCTCGATCGTCAGCCACGGCAGCAGCGATCGGCTGTAGTCCTGGAACACCACCGCGAGGCTCGGCGGCGGCCCCTGCACGGCGACTCCCTCGAATCTGACCTCGCCGGAGGTCGGGGCGAGCAGCCCCGCGATGCAGCGCAGCACCGTCGACTTCCCGGAGCCCGAGGGGCCCACGATCGAGACGTACTCCTCGCGCCGGACGGAGAAGTCGAGACCCTCCAGGATCATCCGGCCGGACTCCTCGTCGCCGAAGCGCTTGGAGATCCCGGCGAGCTCGACGACGGCCTCCCTCTCCGTCTCCGCGGTCCCGTGCTCGGCCATCACTTCCGCCCCCGCATGCCCAGATGCCATTTCAGTACGCGCCTTTCCAGGTAGTCGAATGATTTGTTCAGCAGGTAGCCCACGATTCCCATGAGGAGGATCGCGGTCCACATGCCCGGCAGATCGAAGCTGTACTGCGCCGACCGGGCGAAGGCTCCGACCCCCTCCGCCGAGACCACCATCTCGGTGACGATCACGACGATGAGCGAGAGCGCGAGGCCGACGCGGACCCCCGCGAAGATCTGGGGCGAGGCGCCGGGAAGCGTGACGCGGAGCAGCCGCTGAATGGGATTCACGCGGAACACCGCGGTGGTGTCGCGCACCATGCCGTCCATCCCGCGGACCCCGTCGATGGTGTTGAGGAGCACCGGCCAGACCGAGGCGAAGGCCACCACCGAGATGCGCATCGTCATGTCGATGCCGAGGGCCGAGATGAAGGCGGGCACGATCGCGATGGCCGGCAGCGCGCGGAGGAACTCGAGCAGCGGCGAGAAGAAGCGGTAGAGCCCGGGATTCGAGGCGAGCAGCACGCCGAGGACGATGCCGACGACGATCGCGATGGAGTAGCCGATGGCGAAGGTGGTGAGCGTGGGCACGAGGTACTCGAGGGTGCCGGAGAAGATCCAGACGTTCCAGAACTCGACGAGGATCTCGCTGAGCGGCGGGAAGTAGAGCGAGTCGCTGCCCGCCGACCACCACCACCAGAGGGCGACGGCGAGGACCGGGATGGTGAGCTCGAGCGCGATGCGCGCGGCGCGGGGCATCAGGACTCCCTCTGGTTGGCGGCGTGCCAGAACATGGCGCGCCGTTCGAGGGCGCTGAAGGTCAGATTGATGAGCACGCCGAGCAGTCCGCTGAGCAGGATGAAGACGAAGGCCCGGGCCGGGTTGCTGTTCGCCTGCGCGAGGAGGATCTGCTGTCCGATCCCCGGCGCGCTGGTGACGATCTCGGTGCCGATGGACACCATCAGCGCGACCGTGGCCGCGACGCGGATGCCCGTGGCGACGATCGGCGCGGCGCTCGGAATGAAGAGGAAGGCGATCCGGTCGAGCGGGCGCACCCGGAACACGCCGACGGAGTCCTGCGCCACGGGATCGACATGACCGATGGCGTAGCGCGCGTGGATGAGGATGGGCCAGACCGAGGAGAGGGCGATGAGCGCCACCTTCATCTCGATGGTGGAGCCCATGAGCAGCACCACGAGCGGCACGAGCATGATCGAGGGCACGGTGCGGAGGAAGTCGACGATGCCCTGGCTCATGGTCGTCGCGATGGTGTTCGCGCCGATGAGCATGCCGGCGGGGATGCCGATGGCTGCGGCGATCAGCATCCCGAGCGCCCAGCTGTACAGTGTCGCCCCGAGCGCCGCCCAGAAGGCGGGGGCCGGCACCGTGGTCAGCGCGGCCTGGAAGACGTCGACCACTCCGGGGATGGCGCGGGCGTCGAGCATCCGTGCGAGACCCTCCCAGGCCACGAGCACCAGCAGCACCAGGCCGACCCGTTCGGCGACGGTGCGCAGCGTTCCGGGCCGCCCCGAGCGCCTACGCGCTGTGCGGCCGCGGGCGCTCGGCGCTCCGACGATCGTCTCGTTTGCGGTCACGACACCTCCCTGTGTTCGTCGTCTCGAAAATCTTGTCATATCCGAAGTGAATGCAGCAAGCATTTCTGTGATATATCTATAGGGAGAGAGATTCGGCCCGCCATACTGGGGGATCGAGAGTCCGAAGCGGAGGCGCGATGTCACTGACCGAGAAGGTGTACCGGCAGCTCAAGGAGCAGATCCTCCGCGTCGAGAAGGCGCCCGGCGATGTGATCTTCGAGGCCGAGCTCGCGGAGCAGTTCGGGGTCAGCCGCACCCCGGTGCGGGAGGCGCTGTCGCTGCTCGCGAGCCGCGGATGGGTGGTGGTGCTGCCCCGGAAGGGGTATCTGGTCCGCCCGGTGGAGCTGCGCGACATCGGCGAGATCTTCTCGGTGCGCCGCATGCTCGAGCCCTCGCTCGCCGAGCAGGCCGCCCACTCCAGCTCGCCCGCGCAGATCGAGCGGCTGCGCGGACTCGTCCAGCAGCAGGAGTCGGGCACCGACCTCGGCGAGTCCCTGGACGCCGCGCGCAGCTTCCACCTCCTGCTCGCCGAGCTCTCCGGCAGCGAGCGGGTGAAGACGCTGCTCACCGATCTGGTCGAGGAGGTCCAGCGCCTGCACTACCTGCTGCCCTCGATCGAGCACCACATCACCTCGGCAGAGGAGCTGCGTGCCCACCGACTCATCGTCGAGGCGATCGCCGCCGGGGAGCCCGAGGTGGCCCGGGCGCATATGGCCGAGCATCTGCAGGAGGTCGCGCACACCCTGGTGAAGGGTTTCTCGGGGGTCTGAGCCGGATCGGCGCGGCCTCCCGGCCTCGCGCCTCCGCTCAGCCCGCTTCGCGCGCCGCGAAGATCGCGCCCGGGTTCATGATGCCCTGCGGGTCGAGGGCGTCCTTGATGCGCTGCCCGATCTCCAGCGCATCCGCGCCGATCTGGCTCTTCAGCCAGGGGCGCTTCAGCTTGCCCACGCCGTGCTCGCCGCTGATGGTGCCGCCGAGGGAGATCGCCAGCGACATGATCTCGCCGTAGGCGGTCTCGGCGCGCTGCGCGGCGTCCGCCTCCGCGGGATCGAAGACCACCAGCGGGTGGGTGTTGCCGTCGCCGGCGTGCGCGATGAAGGCGATGACGGTGCGGTGGCGGCGCGCGATCCCCTCGATACCGGCGATGAGCGCCCCGAGCCGGGGGATCGGCACCCCGACATCGGAGAGCAGCAGCCGCCCGCGTTCCTCGACCGCGGGGATCGCCGCCCGCCGCGCATGCGCCAGGCGCTCCCCGTCCGCGGCGGAGGTCTCCTCGACCGTCGTGGCGCCGTGGCGGCGGAAGGCCTCCAGCATGAACGCGATATCGCGCCCGGCGGGGTCGAGGTCGTCGCTGCCGGCCAGCACGAAGGCAGCGGTCTCCCGGTCGAGCCCGATGGCGAGCAGATCCTCCACGGCGTTCACGGCGGTGCGATCCATGTACTCCACCAGGCTCGGCCGGATCGCCGCGGCGATCTCGGCGATCGCCGCGGCCGCCTGCTCGGAGCTCGCGAAGCAGGCCGCGATGCGTCGGGGCTCCGGAGGCTGGGGCAGCAGCCGCACGATGATCTCGGTGACGATGCCGAGCGTGCCCTCGCTGCCCACGAAGAGCTTCAGCAGTGAGAGGCCGGCGACGTCCTTCACCAGCGGACCGCCCAGGCGGATGGCCCGCCCGTCGGCGAGGACCGCCTCCAGCCCGAGCACGTAGTCGGCGGTGACGCCGTACTTCACGCAGCATAGCCCGCCGGCGTTGGTGGCGATGTTCCCGCCGATGCTGCAGATGTCGAAGGAGGCGGGATCCGGCGGGTACCACAGTCCCTCGCGTGCGGCGGCCTGTTTGAGCTCGGCGTTCAGCAGTCCGGGCTGCACGGTCGCGGTGCGGGTCGCGGCATCCACGCTCACCGTGCGCATGCGCTCGGTCGACAGTACGATGCCGCCGGTCACCGCGGTGGCCCCGCCCGACAGGCCGGTGCCGGCGCCGCGGGGCACGATCGGAATCCGGTGCCGGGCGGCCCAGCGCACCGCGGTCTGCACCTGCGCGGTGCTCCCCGGCAGCACCACCGCGAGCGGTACGCCCGCCTGCGGGTCCAGCGCCCGATCCCGGCGGTACGACTCGATGTCCGCGGCCTCGGTCAGCACGGCATCACGGGGGAGCAGCACCGCGAGCTCCGCGAGCAGTGCAGGATCGGGCCGCCCGGAGGCCGGGCCGGTCCCGGCCGCCGGCCCGGATCCCGGATGGGTCACAGCCGGGCCGTTTCCTTCTTCGCGCGCCGCAGCTCGTGCAGCAGCGGCTCGGTGTAACCATTGGGCTGCGCGGCGCCCTCGACGATGAGGCGGCGGGCCGCCTCGAAGGCGATGCCGGGGGAATCGCCGGCCGCACCCAGCAGCGGCTCGTAGGCGCTGTCGCCAGCGTTCTGCCGATCCACCACCGGCGACAGTCGGCGCAGGCTCTCATCGACCTGCTCCTCGGTAATGATCCCGTGCGCCAGCCAGTTCGCGAGCAGCTGGCTCGCGATGCGCAGCGTCGCGCGATCCTCCATCAGGGCGACATCGTGGATGTCGGGCACCTTCGAGCAGCCGACGCCCTGATCGATCCACCGCACCACATAGCCGAGGATGGACTGCACATTGTTGTCGAGCTCGGTCGCGACGACCTCCGGGGTGAGATCCCCGGGACCTGCCAGCGGGATCCGCAGCAGCGTGTCGAGGCTGTCGGCGGGAAGCTCCGGCAGCGCCCGGCGCGCCGCCAAAGCGTCGAGCTCGTGATAGTGCAGCGCGTGCAGGGTCGCCGCCGTCGGCGACGGCACCCAGGCCGTCGAGGCGCCCGCGCGCACGTGTCCGATCTTCTGCTCGAGCATGTTGTGCATGAGATCGGGCATCGCCCACATGCCCTTGCCGATCTGGGCCCGGCCGTCGAGCCCGCAGGCGACGCCGATGGCGACATTGCGATCCTCGTAGACGCCCAGCCACGGCTGCGTGCGGATGACGCCCTTGGGTAGCATGGGCCCTGCGTGCAGCGAGGTGTGGATCTCATCGCCCGTCCGGTCGAGGAAGCCGGTGTTGATGAACACCACGCGGCCGGCCGCAGCGTTGATGCAGGCGGCGAGGTTCGCGGAGGTGCGGCGCTCCTCGTCCATGATGCCGATCTTGACGGTGTTCGCCGGCAGTCCGTAGAGCTCCTCGACCCGGGCGAAGAGCTCCGCCGCGAAGGCGACCTCGTCGGGGCCGTGCATCTTCGGCTTCACGATGTACACCGATCCGGCGCGGGAGTTCGCCTGCGCGCCGCGGACATCGGCGAGCGCGCCGAGCACCGTCATGATCGCGTCGAGCACCCCCTCCGGCGTCTCGGCCCCGTCGCGGTCGAGCACGGCGTCGGTCGTCATCAGATGCCCGACATTGCGGATGAACAGCAGGGATCGACCCGGCAGGGTGAGCTCCCCGCCGCCGGGCAGCGTGTAGACCCGGTCGGGGTTCATCGAGCGGGTGAAGGTGCGACCGTCCTTGGTGACCTGCTCCTGAAGACTGCCGTCCATCAGCCCCCGCCAGTTGCGGTAGCCGAGCGCCTTGTCCTCCGCGTCGACCGCGGCGACCGAGTCCTCGAGATCCATGATGGTGGTGAGCGCCGACTCGACCAGGATGTCCTGGACACCCGCGGCGTCGCCCGCGCCGATGCCTCCCGCGGGATCGATCGAGATCTCCAGGTGCAGGCCGTTGTG
Organism: Leucobacter sp.; assembly: GCA_048516985.1. Taxonomy (GTDB): domain Bacteria; phylum Actinomycetota; class Actinomycetes; order Actinomycetales; family Microbacteriaceae; genus Leucobacter. Next base: position 1,088,749 of record CP183188.1, read on the forward strand.
GCGCAGCAGCACGGCGCTGGGTGCTGCGGCGTCTCCCGAGTAGCCGGCGAACACGGCGGGATCGCTCAGTCTCGCCGTGGTGCCGCCCGCGAGCGAGACGAGGAGTTCGCCGCCGTTCTCGGTGGAGACGGCGTAGCCCTCGGCCTCGGCGTGCGATCCCTCGGTCAGCGCGGCGACGCGGTCGAGCAGCTCGCGGCCGTAGGCGATCACCGCCGCACCGCGCGCCCGGTTGTAGCCCGCCTCCGGTGCCAGTTCGCCGGTCCGGTCGATGGCATCGGTGCCGTAGAGCGCGTCGTAGAGGGAGCCCCAGCGCGCGTTCACCGCGTTCAGCGCGAAGCGGGCGTTGAGCAGGGGCACCACCAGCTGCGGACCGGCGAGCACCGCGATCTCCGGATCGACGTTCTCGGTGCTCACCGCGACCGAGGCCGGCTCCGGGCGCAGATAGCCGATCTCCTCGAGGAAGGCGCGGTACGCCACCGGGTCCGGAACTCCCGGATGGGCCAGGTGCCAGGCGTCGATGCGCGCCTGCAGCTCGTCGCGCTCGGCGAGCAGCGCGCGGTTCTTCGGTGCGAGATCGTGGATGATGGCGCTGACGCCGAGCCAGAAGGCGTCGAGGTCCTGGCCCTGGGCGGTCGCTGCGGCCTCGGCGAACTCCGCGATGGGGGCGGCGACGGACAGATCTGCTCGGGAGAGACGGGCGTTCATATTCCTCTGGGGTCCTCTTCGGTCCGCGGTGTGCGGCTCGGGTGCGGGTGCTGGTGCGCGTGGTGCGCGGGGTGGTGCACGGGTCGTGGGTGGGGCGGCGGATCGGAGCCGCAGCGGCTGCGAATGCGGCAGCGCGACTCGATCCACCATACGAAGGAATTCGACATGATGGAAAAGAGATTCCGTATCATGGAAGACATGGAATCGAGGATCGGCGCCGAGGCGGGGGATCGGGCGGGGGATCGGGCGGAGTCGGGCGGCGCGTCCCGCTCCGGCGGCGTGCAATCGGTCGAGCGCGCCTTCCGGATCCTCGAGGTGCTCGCTGAGGCCCGCGGCGAGCTCCCGCTCGCGGTGATCGCCGAGACGACCGGCCTCGCCCAGGCGACGGCCCATCGCCTGCTGAGCACCATGATGGGCCTGGGGTACATCCGTCAGCCGGCATCGCGCCGCTACGCGCTCGGCCCGGGGCTCATCAGTCTGGGAGGCCGGGCGACGCCGCCGCTGGCGAGCCTGGCCCAGCCGATGATGGTCGAGCTCGAGGAGATCGCGCAGGAGACCGTCAACCTCGCGGTGCTCGACGGCGACCGGGTCGCCTATATCGGGCAGGTGCCCTCGCGTCATCAGATGCGGATGTTCACCGAGGTCGGCCGGCGGGTGCTGCCGCACTCGGCGGGAGTGGGAAAGGCGATCCTCTCGACGCTGCCCGAGCCGCGCGTGCGCGAGATCGTGCAGGCCACCGGCCTGCCGCGCTTCACCGAGACGACGATCACCTCGGTCGAGGCGCTGCTCGCCGATCTGCGCGAGGCCCGACGCCGCGGCTTCGCGGTCGACGATGGGGAGCACGAGGTGGGGGTGCGCTGCATCGCGGTGCCGGTGCCCGGGACCTCGCCCGCCGCCGCCGTGTCCATCTCGGGTCCCTCGGCGCGCATCAACGACGAACTGGCCCGCACCATCACCGACGCGCTGCTGAGCGCGGCCGCGCGGCTGGGCGAACAGGCGGCCGCTGTACGCAGAACGGGGGTGGTGGGCGACATCGACGCGTCACCCACCACCCCCGTCTGAGGCGCGGCTCCTACTCGGCGTAGTGCGAGAAGAGGAACCAGCGATCCTTGTCGAGCTGCTCCGCGATCGCGATGACCAGATCCTGGCTCACCAGATCGATGTCATCGAGGCCCTTGATCGCCTTGTAGACGGTCTCGAGGGTGGCGTCGATCTGGGCGACGACCTCGCGCACGGTGACCGATGACTGCTGGAAGCCCGGCTTCACCTCCGGGGTGCTGGTGCGAGCCGCCACGGTGCCGATGCGTCCGTCGACCGGGAGCCCCAGGGCGACGATGCGCTCGGCGAGGGTGTCCGAGGCGTCCTGGGCATGCGCCACCACCTCGTCGAGGAACTCGTGGACGCCGATGAAGTTCTCGCCGCGCACGTGCCAGTGCGCCTGCTTCGAATTGACCGCGAGTGCGATCAGATCCTGCACGGCGGGGGTGAGGTACTGGGCGACACCCGTCGGGCGGTTCACATCGCCCTGAGCGGCGGGCAGCTGGGTTTCTTGAATGGCCATTGGATTCGACCTCCATCGTTATCGGTCGCCGGATCGGCGGACTGTGCTCTCAACGATACGCGGCTGAATTCTTTCCGCAAGCAAGCCAAGGCTTGGTTTAGTAATTTGGCGCAGCAATAGAAGCGGGCGTACCCCCGGCCGCGGATCCGCATCGCTCCGGGATCCGGCTCCGTCGCCGAGTACCGTCAAAGTGCTTGGTTTCCGCGCTTGGCGCAGCACTTTGACGGTTCTCGGCGAGTTGGGTGCCGCGAGCGGGCGAGCGGGCGAAGTGCGGATCGGCCCGGGATCCGCTAAACTATATGAGTTTGCGCCTGCGCACGGCTTCCGAGCTGTGTGCAGCGGAAACATCGCACCGCGTCCCGGACCGTCCGGAATGCGGGAGAGGCCGGTGAGAGCCCGGTTTCGAGGAAAGGAAGCACTCATGGCAAAAGCCAAGAAGGTCTCCGGTCTGATCAAGCTTCAGATCGCGGCCGGCGCCGCCAACCCGGCGCCCCCCGTGGGTCCCGCGCTCGGTCAGCACGGCGTCAACATCATGGAGTTCTGCAAGGCCTACAACGCGGCCACGGAGAGCCAGCGGGGCAACATCATCCCCGTCGAGATCACCGTCTACGAGGATCGCTCGTTCGACTTCATCCTGAAGACCCCGCCCGCCGCCGAACTGCTGAAGAAGGCCGCCGGCGTGCAGAAGGGCTCGGGCACCCCGCACACCGTCAAGGTGGCCAAGGTGACCGCTGAGCAGATCCGTCAGATCGCCGAGCAGAAGCAGGCCGATCTGAACGCGAACGACATCGACGCAGCGGCGAAGATCATCGCGGGCACCGCCCGCTCCATGGGCATCACGGTCGAGTAAGGGGCAGAGAGATGGCACAGAAGTCCAAGGCGTACCGCGCCGCTGCCGCCAAGATCGAGGCCGGCAAGTTCTACACTCCCGCCGAGGCCGTGGCCCTGGCGAAGGAGACCGGTTCCACCAAGACCGACGCGACCGTCGAGGTCGCCGTCAAGCTCGGCGTGGACCCCCGCAAGGCGGATCAGATGGTGCGCGGCACCGTCAGCCTGCCGCACGGCACCGGCAAGACCGCGCGCGTCATCGTGTTCGCGACCGGCGCCGCGGCCGAGGCCGCACTCGCCGCCGGAGCCGACGAGGTCGGCGGCGACGAGCTGATCGAGAAGGTCGCCGGCGGCTACACCGCCTTCGACTCGGCGGTCTCGACCCCCGAGCTGATGGGCAAGGTCGGCCGTCTCGGCAAGGTGCTCGGCCCCCGCGGCCTGATGCCGAACCCGAAGACCGGCACCGTGACCCCGGACCCGGCCAAGGCCGTGACCGACATCAAGGGCGGCAAGATCGAGTTCCGCGTCGACAAGCACTCGAATGTGCACTTCATCGTCGGCAAGTCCTCCTTCTCGCCCGACCAGCTGAACGACAACATCGCCGCGGTGCTCGAGGAGATCGTTCGCCTCAAGCCGAGCTCGTCGAAGGGCAAGTACCTGCTGAAGGGCGCCGTGTCGACGACCTTCGGCCCGGGCATCCCGCTCGATGTGAACGCCGTCTGATCGTTCGCGTCTCGAAGAACCCCCTGCGGTGCAGGGGGTTCTTCTGCGTTCCGGCCCGTTTCCGGGCCGGCGCAGCGGAGAGACGGCGCCCGGGGGCCGGCCGCATATGATGGATCCGTGCCCGTGTTCATCAGCGATGTGCGGGGGCTGACGCTCTGTCGCCTCCGTCGCGCGAACGACCCCGCGCAGCGCAGTGGCTGAGCCGGCGCCCCCCGCAGCACCGCAGATCACGGGATTCGGCTACGTCCGGCCGCTCGGATCCGGTGGTTTCGCGCACGTCTACCTCTACGAGCAGGACATGCCGCGTCGCGTCGTCGCGGTGAAGGTGCTCGAGGGCGGGCTGCACACCCCGCGGGATCGCAGCGATTTCGAGGCGGAGGCCGACGCGATGGCGCGGCTGTCGAGCCACCCCTCCATCGTCTCGGTGTGGGATGCCGGGATATCGGCCGACGGCAAGCCCTATATCGCGATGGAGTACTGCCCCGATTCGATGCGGGATCGCACCCGCGGCGCACCCGCGCGGCTCGACGCCGTGCTCGACGCCGGGGTGCGACTGGCCGGGGCGCTCGAGACCGCGCACCGGGCCGAGGTGCTGCACCGCGACATCAAACCCTCGAATGTGCTGATCGCGACCACCGGGCGCCCCGCGCTCGCCGACTTCGGCATCTCCATGCTGCGCGGCCGCGGATCCTCGGAGGACAAGGCCCGCGCGATGTCCATCCCCTGGGCGGCGCCCGAAGTGGTGTCCAATGCCACCACCGGCACCGTGGCTAGCGAGATCTGGGCGCTCGGGGCGACGCTCTACACCTTCGCCGCGGGACGCTCCCCCTTCGAACGCGCCGACCGCACGCTGAACACGCAGGCCAAGATGGTCGCCCGGATCATGAAGGCCAAGTACACCCCGGTGCCCGGCGCGCAGGGCTATGCGCCCTTCGACGCGGCGATGGCCCGCGCGATGAGCCTCCGCCCCGAGGAGCGCTTCGCCTCGATGCGGGAGCTCGCCGAGGCCCTGCAGCAGCTGCAACGGCAGTACGGCTTCGATGTCACGCCGCTCGATCTGGTCGACACCGGCTGGGTCACCCCGGCAGCTCCGGCCGTCGGGACGCGCACCCCGGCGGCCCCCGCGGTGCGGCAGACCAGCCGCGCCCAGCAGCGGGCCGAGCGCCGGGCCGCCGAGCTGCCGCAGGATCGCGACGGGGTCATCCGGGATCGCCCGGCCTCGCCGATGACGGCCGGGCTGATCGGCGCCGGAATCGCGGTGCTCGCCATCGCGGGCCTCGCCGGGGTGGCGCTGCTGGCCGGGTGGATCGGATGAGTGCCGCCGAGGCCCGGCCCGGGAAGCCCGCGGCCGCGAAGCGGAGATGGCAGGCCTGGGCGGCGGGCGGCACGATCCTCGCCCTGGTCGCCACCCTCGCCGTCGTGGTGAGCGGTTTCGACTCCCGTGAGACGCCCCGCGAGGATCCCTCGGTGTGGGTGGCGCGGTCGGGCGGTCAGTACGCCCGCGTCAACACGGAGACCGCGGAGATCGACACCGTGCGCCAGGTCGAGAGTCCGAGCGCGGTGCTGCAATCCGCGGGGCTCAGCCTGCTCTTCACGCAGGGCTACGGGCAGGCCTGGACGATCGACCCCACCTCCCCGCGAGACATCCAATCCGATGCGGCCGGCGACGATGCGACGGACGGCGACGCGGCGGACACGGATGCGGACATGGCCGCGGACACGGGCGCAGACGTCGCCGCAGCGCAGCTCGCCGCCTCCGATCCGGCCGCGACCCGCACCCCCGACGGAACCCGACAGGTCATCGCCGCCGGCGACCGGGTGCTCTTCCACACGGAATCCGGAGGCGCCTACCTCGCGGCCATCGAGGGCTCAGGCACCACGGCGGTGTCCGGCGCCGCGCTCGGCGCCGCGCTCAGACTCGATCCCCTCGATGACGACGAGGATTCGGAAGCGGACGGGGACCAGAGGTACCGCGTCACGGCCGCCGCCCTCGACGCTGACGGCCTGGTGGCGCTGTACTCGCCGACGGAGCGCGGGGTGCGCTGGTACGACAGCGCGACAGGCCGGTTCCGCGGCGGGGTGGACGCCGTGCCGGAGGAGGTCCCCGACGAGGGCGTGCAGCTGGCCATCGTCGCAGGCGACTGGGTGCTCTTCGACGCGGCGAACGGCCTGCTGTGGCGCGAGGGCGGCGCGAGCGCGCGGCTCGAGGTGAGCGGCGCGGCACTGCTGCAGGGATCCAGCACCGCCGAAGCCGGCACCGAGGCGCTCATCGCCGATGAGGCGGGGCTCTGGGCGGTGGGCCGTGGCGGCGGCGTCGACCGCGTGGCCGAGGCCGACGGCGTTCCCGCGCGTCCGCAGCAGGTCGGAGAGGAGGCCACCGCGGCCTGGATCGGCTCCTCGGAGGCCGCCCTCTGGACGGCGAGCGCGGGGCTGATCCCGCTCGAGATCGATGAGACCGTCGAAGACCTCTCCGATCCCGAGCTCGAGATCCGCGGCAACGGCAGCCGGGCGCTGATCGCCGAGACCCGCAGCGGAATGATGTGGACCGTGCCCGAGGGGCGGCTCATCCCGGTCGAGCAGTGGTCGCTGGTCGATCCGCCGAAGCAGCAGCAGGGCGAGGTGGTGACCCAGGACGTCGCGGAGCAGGAGCCCCCGGTGGCCGTTGACGACGCCTTCGGCGTCCGGGCCGGGGAGCCCGTACTGCTGCCCGTGCTGCTCAACGATTACGATCCGAATCGCAAGGACGTGCTCACCGTGGTGCCCGCAGGCCTCGGCGAGGGGCTGCCGGCGGAGTTCGGCGAGGTGACGCCGCTCAGCGACGGCCAGGGGGCCACCCTGCAGCCGAGCGCCGCCGCGCAGGGCACCGCGAGTTTCAGCTACCGCGTCACCGACGGGGTCGAGGTCTCGGAGCCGGCCACGGTGGTGCTCACCGTCGTCGACGACTCCGTGAACACGGCCCCCGAGTGGTGCCCGGTCGAGGGCTGCCAGCGGAGCTGGCCGGCACCCGAGATCGCCCCCGGCGGCACCCTGGTGCTGCCCGTCCTCGAGGGCTGGGTCGATCCCGAGGGCGATCCGATGATGCTGGCCGAGGCGACACCGGCTGGTGCCGAGGATCCGGTGCGCACGCTGGTCACCGCCGACGGTCGGCTCGCCGTGCGTCACACCGACCCGAACTCCGCCGACGGCGACATCGTGGTGCGGGTGCGGGTGGCGGACTCGCGCGGCGCGAGCACCGAACGAGAACTGCGGATCCGGGTGCGCGCGGGCGCGAGCATGGACTTCCCCTCGATCGCCGCTACCGTGCAGACGGACGAGGCCACGGTGCTGTACCCGCTCGAACGCGTGACGGGAGGCTCGGGATCCTTCCAGCTGGTCGACGCGATCGTGCAGCAGGGGGCGCTGAGCACCGTGGTGAGCCAGGGCTCGGGCACCGTCGAGGTGACTGCGAACGCCCCCGGCACGGCGATCCTGCTGGTGACCGTGCGCGATACCGCGAGCGATCAGGAGGCGGCGGGCATCATCAGGGTCACCGCCGTCGAATCGCGGGGCGCCTTCTCGGTGCCGCCGCTGCGCGCCTTCGTGCGACCGCTCGCCGACACCACCGTCGACGTGCTCTCCGCGCTGCCGGGCGCGAACGCCCGCGCCCTCACGGTGCAGTCGGCGACGGTGCGCGACGGTCAGCTGCGCGCCGATGTGATCGAGCACTCGCGCATCCGGCTCTCCGGCTCCACCGCCGATGGTCAGACGGGGCGCATCGGCTCGGCGGACGTCGTGATCGCCGAGGACGAGATCTCCGTCACCGGGCGCCTCACCGTCTTCCAGGTGCCGGGCACCGGTACCGGAGGGGCCATCGCCGTGGCCGACACCGCCACCGTGCGCGCGGGCTCGGTCGTCGACATCCCCGTGCTCGACAATGACGTCGCCCCGCCGGGGGAGCGTCTGGTGCTGCACCCGGAGGTCGGCTCGCCGGGCGCCCCGGGCGAGCTGGCCTTCGCCTCCGGCAGCCGGGTGCGCTACCTCGCCCCCGAGGCCCCCGGCACCTACACCCTCACCTACACCACCTACGGGGCGTCGAGCCCCGAGCTCGGCGATGTGGGTCATGTGCGGGTCACCGTGCTGCCGACCGGATCGAATCGGGCGCCGACCCCGGCGACGGTGACGGTGCGGGTGGCGCCCGGCGAGCAGCTCAGCGCGACGATCCCGCTCTCCGGCGTCGACCCCGATGGCGATCGGGTGCGGCTGGTCTCCGTCGACACCCCCGAGGATCCGCAGCTGTCCGCCGCGGTGCTCGCCCGCAGCAGCGCCATCCAGGTGGCCGCGTCCACGAGCGCCGCGCGGGGCATCGAGCTCGTCTCCTACACCGTGCGGGACGCCTTCGGCGGAGAGGGCACCGGGCGTCTGCGCATCATCGTCACCGATCCCGACCCCGGCGGCGGTGCCCCCGTGGTCTACAGCGACTACGTGCGCATCGCGCGCGGCGCCGAAGCACCGGCCACGGTGCGCCCGCTCGACAACGATCTGGATCCCTCCGGCGGCAGGCTGGAGCTGATCTCGGTGGTGCCGAATGTGCCGGGCGGCGAGGAGTCCCCGGACTATGCGGCTCTCGCGAGTCGGCTCGACCTCTCCGGCATGGCCGACGGCGTGGTGCGCATCTCGGGCGGCGAAGATCTGGGCACCGTGTCCTTCGCGTACACGGTGCGCTCCTCCAAGAGCACGAGCACCGCCGACGGGCTGATCGTCGTGCAGGTGTCCGAGCGGATCGGCCTGCAGGCGCCCGCGATCACCGACACGGTGCTCTCGGTGCGCGATCGCGCCGTCTTCGAGCGCACCGGGGTCGATGTGGTCACCGACCGGGTGCGCTGGGCGGCCGGCGACGTCGCCTCGCTCGAGCTCTCGCTGTGGGGCGGCGCGGCCGAGCAGTACGCGGTCAGCGGCGCGAAGATCCTCGGCGGCTACCGGGCCGAGGGCGATCTGGTGCCCTTCCGGCTCGCGGGCCTCGACGCGAGCGGCGCCGAGGTGGAGAGCTTCGGCTTCCTCATCGTCCCGCCGCTCGACGAGCTCCGGCTCTCGCTGAAGCCGGGGGTGAGCCCCGTCTCCGTCGAGGAGGACGAGAGCGTCGAGGTGCGCGTGGCGGACTTCATCGACCTCGGCCCCGGTGATGAGATCGTGCTGGATCAGCGGTCCTTCGGCACCCAGCGGCAGCAGGCCTCCTGCACCGCCACCGGCACCGGCGCCCTGCGCTACACGGCCGGCCGGGAGGCGCCCTGGAACGACAGCTGCACGATCCGGGTGCGCCTCGCCGAGCAGACCACCTACACCTCACTGGCGCTGCCGGTGCGCATCGTCCCCGATGAGCCGGTGGTGCAGCTGAACCCCGTCACCCGCACCGTCGCCCCCGGCGAGACGCAGACCGTCCAGCTCACCGATATGATCACCTGGCAGGGCGGCCGGGAGGGCCAGCTGTCCGGGCTGAGCTGGCAGGTGTCCCAGGCGGGCGGCGGCTTCGATGTGACGGCCGTGGGATCGACGCTGCAGGTGCTCGCCCACGCCGATTCGATACCGGGATCTCAGCAGCCCCTCACCGTCTCCGTGTCCGGGGCGGGCGTCAGCCAGGCGGTGCTCACCCTTCGGGTGGGCGAGGCGGCGCAGGACGCGCCGCGCGGGGCGGCGGTGGCGCTGCAGTGCACCGTGGGATCGAGCTGCGAGAGCCTGCTCGTGGGCCAGGCCGGGGAGTACGATCCCTTCGCCGGCAAGCCGGGCGGCGGTTTGCACGTGGTGTCGGTGGACGGCAGCGCCTGCGCCTACGGCTCGCTTGCGGCCGCCGGTGACTCGGTGCGCGTCAGCTGGGCCGATCCCCGCGGTCCCGGCGGCCGCTGCACCGCGAGCTTCACCGTGCGCGACGCGCAGAACCGCACCGGCACCGGCACCATCGAGTTCGACGCCCAGGGCGTGCCGCGCGCGCCTGCCAGCATCTCGCAGATCGGCTACAGCGCCGACAGCGTGCGGCTGGAGGTGCAGCTCGGAGAGGCCGCGAACGCGCATCCGGCCGTGACCGGAGTCGTCATCGACATGGGCGGCGCGCGCGCCGATGCCGGCTGCGCGCCGGCAGGCGGCGTCTACCGGTGCGAGGTGCGCGGACTCGAGGTGGGGACCAAGCACAGCTTCACCGCGCGCGCGGTGAACGCCGTCGGAGACTCGGACCCGACCGCGAACGCGGTCGTCGCCTGGGCCTACCGGACGCCGACGAGGCCCACGGTGGCCGTCACCCAGCTCTCGGCCGAGTCGGCGACCTCGGGCACGATGCGTCTGAGCATCACGACGACCGACGCGACGACCGGCGGATTCCGCGTCACCGCCGGCGCCCAGACGCAGACGGTCGGGCTCGGCGCGCCCGTGGATCTGTCCGGCCTCGCCGTGGGGCCGGTGGCCTGGCAGGTGGTGCCGACGAGCCAGTTCGAGGTGCCCGACGGGGACACCGCCGACGGTCAGCTCGCGAACGGGACCTTCGATCTGGCGGGGCGCCCGATCGTCTCCGTGAACGCATCGTCCACGGCGGGCTCGGACCAGGTGTCGATTGTCGTCTCGGTGAACGCAAACGGTGGCAGCGATGTGTCCACCACCTACGGATATGTGATGGGTCGCAACCAGATCCCTGTCTGTAGCCATTCTGCGGATCCAGATGGAGACACGGTCGCCGGTTCGAGGTACCGATGGATGAGTGTCTCGGGTTGCGCGGCGAACAACTGGGGTGAGGCGGAGGTGCAGACTACCAATGTGCGTGTCGGCGGCGATCCGACCGCACCGACGGTCACTGTGGGGTACGCGGTGAGCACGATCGCAGACGCCACCGGCGCCTACCAGATCGCTTCCGGTCCCACGGTGGTAGCAGTCGGCGACCTGCAGTACCAGGTGCAGGGGACACTCTACGACCTCGGCGAGGGCTTCCCCGCCTGGATCAGCCCGAGTGCCAATGTGAACGCCCAGGTGCGCCAGTGCGTCGAAGACGCCTGCTCGCCGTGGACGACAGTGGGGGGCAATGCGCCGTCGACCGTCCAGATCGACATCGGCGCCTGCTTCACCGAGACCGAGAACCTGAGCCTGCGCGTCTCCTCGCCGGCCCGCGGCGCCGCCGCTCCGGTGTACGACGCGGTCGCGGGCACCTTCACCGTGAGCTGGGGCGGCGCCTACGCCGCGCTGACACCGTTCACCGCCGCGGTCACCGCCTGCGCGCCCCCGTCGGAGCCGGAGGATCCCGGCGGCGGCGGCGGAGGCGGCGGAGGCGGCGGCTGAGCCGCGATCCACCCTCCCCGAATCACCTGCACTCCGACGGGCGCGCCGCCGCCGGATCCGCGACACAGAGAGAAGCCAGAGATGACGACCCAGCAGGCACCGACCCAGCCCGCACCGCTCGCCCCGGAGCACGCCACCTGGGCGGGGGATTCGCTGCGCACCACCGCCGACGCGATGGAGCAGGTGATCCACGGCAAGCGCCGCGTGATCGAGCTGGTGCTCGCCGCCTCGGTCGCGAGCGGCCATGTGCTGCTCGAAGATGTGCCCGGCACCGGGAAGACGGCCCTGGCGCGCACCCTCGCGCAGGTGATGCAGGGATCCTCCTCCAGAATCCAGTTCACCCCTGATCTGCTGCCGGGCGACGTCACTGGCATCACGGTCTACGATCAGCGCGCGGGCGTCTTCGAGTTCCATGCCGGCCCGATCTTCGCGAATGTGGTGCTTGCCGACGAGATCAACCGGGCGAGCCCGAAGACCCAGTCGGCCCTGCTGGAGGTGATGGAGGAGCGCCAGGTCACCGTCGATGGCGAGACCCACCCGGTGGGAAGCCCCTTCATGGTCATCGCCACGCAGAACCCCGTGGAGCAGGCCGGCACCTACCGGCTGCCCGAGGCGCAGCTCGACCGCTTCATGATCAAGACCTCCATCGGCTACCCTGACGCCACCGCCATGCATCGCATTCTGCAGCAGCAGGCCGCGCAACCGCAGGTGCAGCCGGTGATGAACACCGGCACGCTGCTGCAGCTGCAGGAGTTCGCCGATGCCGTCTTCGTCAACCCCCTCATCGCGGACTACATCACTCGGCTGGTCGAGGCGACCCGCTCCGCGGCCGAGACCCGTCTCGGGGCGAGTGTGCGCGGGGCCCTGGCGCTGCAGCGCATATCCGCGGCCTGGGCGCTGATCCAGGGCCGTGCTTATGTCGTCCCCGACGATGTGCGCAATCTCGCCATCGCAGTGCTCGCCCACCGCCTGGTGCTCGAGCCCGAGGCAGAGTTCGACGGCGTCACCGCCGAGCAGATCATCGGCAGGATACTGCTTGACGTCCCGCAGCCTCGGGAGAACGGCACCGCGTGAGCACCGATTCGAGGCGCGGTCGCCCGCTCGGGCAGACCGGCACCCGCACCCGGACGCGCCTGGGCGCCACCACTCGAACGAGCGGTGCGCGGCCCGGGCGCGGGGTGCGGGCGAAACGCTGGTGGCGGCGCACCCGCCGCAGCCTCAGCCGCGGTTGGCGGGTCGCCGCACAGGCGATCACCCCGATCGGCTGGTTCGTCATCGCCGTGGTGCTCACCGGCATCGTCGCCGGTGCGGCGCTGAACTGGGTCGAGGCCTGGTTCGTCGCGGTCCTGGGGGCGATCCTGCTGCTCATCGGCCTGCCCTTTCTGCTCGGCTCCCGCGCCTATCGCATCCGGCTGCTGCTCGGCCGGGCGAATGTGGTCGCGGGCGGCACGGTGCAGCTGCGCATCGAGGTCGAGAACACCGCGGCGAGACCGCAGCTCCCCGCCGTCGCCGAGCTGCCCATCGGCGACGCGCTCAGGGAGCTCACCGTGCCGCTGCTCGGCCCGCATCACACGACGACGCTGCCGCTGGAGGTGCCGGCGAATCGGCGCGGCGTGATCCGGGTGGGCCCTATCACCGTGGCCCGACGCGATCCGCTCGGGCTGCTGCGCCGCGAAGTCACCTGGCGGGATCGGCATCTGCTCCACGTGCACCCCGTCACCGTTCAGCTGCCGCCGAATTCGGCGGGTCTTGTGCGCGATCTCGAGGGTCAGGCCAGCACGCGGCTGACGGACTCGGATCTCTCCTTCCACGCCGTGCGCGAGTACATGCCCGGCGATGCCATGCGGCACATCCACTGGAAGTCGACCGCGAAGACCGGTGCGATCATGGTGCGCCAGTACGAGGAGTCGCAGACGGCGCGCGTCGCCGTGCTCTTCGATGCGCGCCCCGAGGAGTACGCGAACGACGAGGAGTTCGAGCTGGGGGTGAGCGTCGCCGCCTCCCTCTCGGTGCAGGCGGTGCGCGAGGGGCGCGAGCGCTTCGTCGCCTCGGCCTGGACGCCCGGACGGATGCGGCCGAGCATCGACGGCCTCGAGGAGCTGCCGTCTCGCGATCCCGTGCAGCTGCTGGACTCCTGGGCGGAGCTGGAGTCCGCCGTGGACGGCCTGCCCTTCGAACGGCTCGCCCGCAGCCTCGCCGAGTCCGGCCGATCGCTTTCCATCGTCGTCATCGTCACCGGCTCGGTTCCCGAGCTCGCGCGGGTGCGCCGCGCGAGCATCGCCTTCCCGCCCGATGTGCAGGTGCTCGCGGTGCGCTGCGAACTGCTCGCCGAGCCGAAGCTGCAGCGCTTCGATCCGCTCACCCACGCCACTGTGGGCGCACTCGGCGATCTGCCTCAGCTGATGCTGCGAGGCGCACGGTGACACCCCGGGTGCGCCTCGCCTCCGCCGCGGTCGCTTCGGCCCTCGCGGTGGCGCTCGGCGTGCTCGCAGCCTGGCCCATCTACCGCACGCCCTGGCTGCTGCTGCCCGCGGCGGTCGGCCTGGTGCTCGGTGTCGGCATCGCCGCCCTCTCCGCTCGCCGACGCTGGGGCGCACTCGTCACCGCCGCGGTGCTGATCGTCGGATTCGCGGTGACCGTGGTTCCGGTCGCCGTGCCCGAGGCCTTCGAGCGCCTGCCGCAGGGGTTGCTGCGCGGTTTCCTCGACGGGCTCGCCGCCATCGTGCTCGGCTGGAAGCAGTTGCTCACCCTCGCGCTGCCGGTGGGCAGCTATCAGACCATGCTCGTACCGGCATATCTCGTCTTCCTGGTGACGAGTTTCACGATCACGATCATCGCCCTGCGCGCGGGGCGCTTCGCTCCCCTCGCCGCCTTCGCGATGGCGCTGCCGGTGGCATTCGGCACCGTCTTCGGCGCCTCGGAGCTGAGCGCCCCGCTGATCCTCGGCCCCCTGGTGCTGAGCGCCCCGCGCGAGATCGGACTGTGGATCGCCGCGGCAGCGCTCGGCGCCTGCTGGGTGGCCTGGACCTCGGGCGCCGAACGCCGAGCGGCGCTGCGGCGCGGGCGCCTCGCCGGCGGCCCGCGGCTCTCGGGAGGCCGTGCGGTCAGAGTCGTGATCGCGGCGCTCACCGTCGTGGTGGGCCTCGCCGCCGGCTTCCTCGTCTCACCGGCGCTCGCCGCCGATGCCCGGGAGGTGCCGCGCGACCGCATCGATCCGGAGATCGTGGTGCGCGAGCGCCCCAGCCCTCTGGCCGCTTACCGCGGGTGGAAGCGCGACGACACCCTCGACGCGCCGCTCTTCGAGGTCTCCGCCGAAGGAGAGCTGCCCGCTCGTCTGCGGCTGGCGGTGCTGGACGCCTACGACGGCGTCGACTTCCACGTCGACGCCGGCACCGCCGGCCGCTTCACCCGCTTCCCCAGCGGCGATCCCGTTCGCGAGCCGATCGAGGTCGCCGTCCGGGTGGGGGAGGGCTACAGCGATATCTGGGCGCCCACGGCGCAGCTCGGCTCGGCCCCTTCCTTCACCGGACCGCGCGCGAACGAACTCGCGGATGCCTTCTATGTGAACCGCGGCACCGGTGCGGCCATCGCGGTGCCGGGCGGCACCGGCAGTTCTGGACTGATCGCCGGAGACGGCTATCGGGCGACTATGAGCGCCGCCCCGGACGTGCAGCTCGCAGGCTCCGGCTCCGGCCCCGTGCTCGATCTCGAGGCGATGCCCGAGCTGGCCGCGTGGCTGGAGGCTCAGGATCAGCCCGCCACGGCGGAGGGACTGATCGAATTGGTGCAGCGGCTGCGCGATCGCGGCTACCTCAGCCACTCGATCAGCGACCGGGAGGGGGAGCGCCTCTGGCTGGACCGCCTGGCCGCGGAACACGGCACCGGTTTCGAACCCAGCGCCGGCGGGCACTCGGCGGCCCGCCTCGAACAGCTCTTCGCCCAGCTCAACACGCAGCAGCGTCTGGCCGGGGACGATGCCCGCCCGGCGGCGCTGGTCGCCGGTATCGGGGACGACGAGCAGTTCGCGGCGGCGGCGGCGCTGCTGGCGCGCGCCCTCGGCTTCGAGTCGCGCGTGGTGCTCGGGGTGCGCCTCGGTGATGAGCGGGCGGGCGTGCCCGGGGTTCCCGCCTGCGAGCGAGTGTGCACCGGTGAGCATCTGGCGGCGTGGATCGAGGTGCGCGGGCAGTCCGGCGAGTGGGCACCGATCGACACGACCCCGCAGCTGGAGCTGCGACCGACGACCCTGGAGGAGGGGGAGCAGCTGCCGGAGTTCCCGACGACGCCGGAGGAGCGCGACGCGCGCGAGGTCGATCCGCCGCTGGGCGTCGGGGAGAGCAGCGACCAGCTCCAGCAGAACGAGCCGCCCGCGATCGCCTCCTGGCTGTGGCCGACGCTGCGCGCGGTCGGGCTCTCGCTGCTAGCGCTGCTGCTGCTCGCGCTCCCGGTCCTCTTCCTCCCTTTCGCGAAGCGATGGCGCTCGCGGGTGCGCAAGGCCGAGACCGACCCCGAGCTGCGGGCGCTGGCCGCCTGGCAGGAGATGGTGGACGGCGCCGTCGATCAGGGGGTGCGGATCCCCGCGGGGGCGAGCCGGTCGGAGATCGCTGCGATTCTCGGCACCGCACCGGCGAGGTGGGCCGCGCAGCAGGTGGACCGCGCCGTCTTCTCTCCGGCGGGCATCGCCGAGCAGGATGCCGACTGGTTGTGGGCGGCGGTGGAGGCGGATCGGCGCGAGCGCGCGGGAGGTCTCGGCCGATGGCGCCGCCTGCGCGCCGTCTACGCGCTACGCTCGTATGGCGTGCGGATTGCCGTCCCGTGGGGGCGTGCGGGAGAATCGGCGGGGGATGCTTCGGCAGGGAATGCCGTGCCGGGGGAGGTCTCTCCGGGGATGCCGATGGCGAATGAGTACAGGGGGCACTGACATGACATACGAGACGATGATGGCGATGCTCGCGCCGTTCCTGGTCATTGCGCTGATCTGGGGGCTGATCGGCCTCGCCTTCTTCATCTGGTACCTCGCGGCGATGGCGCGGTTGTTCCCGCTGATCGGCCTGCCCGCAGGGCACGGGTGGATCCCGCTGTGGAACGATTGGCGGCTCATCGCTCGGGCGGGCCTGCCCGGCTGGGTGGCGATCCTCTATCTCGTGCCGGGCGCGAATATCGTCGCGGTGGTCTTCCGCACGATCGCGCAGCACCGGATCGGGCGCGAGGTCGGCGTCGGCGCCGGGTACACCGTGCTGGGCCTCGTGCTGCCCCCGCTCTGGGCGACGCTCATCGGCAGCATCATCGGACCCCAGGGGCTCCGCCCGCCGTCGGCGCCATTCGCGAGCGGTTTCGGGGCGGCGCCGTTCACCGGGGGCTTCGGTGCGGGGCCCGCGGTGCCGGGCGCGGCGGCGGGCTCTCCGGGCTCTGCGGTCCCCGGATTCCCCGGTGCGCTGCCGGGTACCGCTCAGCCCCCCGCGGCTCCCGTCTTCTCCCAGAGCACGGCCTTCGAGGTGCCGGTCGCACCGCAGTCGCCCGCCGCCCCCGACCCCTGGGCCTCACCGGCGCAGGCCGGCTCCGTCGTCCCGCCGGTGACGGCCGCGCCCGTTGCCGCTCCTGCTCCGGCGGCACCGTCCGCGCCCCTTCCTGCCGGCCCGTTGGGCAGTGAGACCGAGGCTGAGTACGCGAGGCTCGCCGCGGAACCGTTCCAGGCGCCGCCGGCGGTGCCGCTGGGTCAGGCCGCCGCGGCCGAGCCCTTCTCCTGGACGGCGGCCTCGCAGCCGACGCCCGAGCCGGTCGCTGCCCCCGTGGTGCTGCCGCCTCCGGTGCATCCGCTGGCGGCGCAGCCCGCGCCGGAGGCGGCGCCACCGGTGACGCCGACCCCCGCGGTCGCCGAGGCGGCCGCCGCACCGGTGGCCCCGCCGTCTGCACCGCGGCCCGCGCGGATGTCCGAACCTCCTCCGGCCCCGGTGCCGGCCGCATACAATCCGACGGGTATCACCGACAGTTACGAACGGCTGGTTGCTGAGGACGATCTCGACCGGACGGTGGTCGTGCCACGAGCCAAGCGCGTCGGCTGGGTGATCGAGCTTCCCGGCGGCGAGCGTTTCGATCTGCCGGCCTTCGACGTGATCGTCGGTCGCCGCCCCGAGGCGCAGGGCGATGCGCAGCCGCTGGCGATTCCGGATCCCACCCGTACGCTCTCCAAGACCCACGCCCGGCTGCGTTTCGACGGCGATCAGTGGACCGTGGAGGATCTGGGCTCCACTAACGGGGTGATGCTGCTCCTGGACGGGGAGCGCGAGGAGGAACTGACGGCGTACCGGCCCGCGCCGGCGACCGACCGTCTGCTGCTGGGCACGCTGGAGCTTCGGCTGAGCCGCAGCGACGAGACGGTCTGATGGCCGCAGTCGCGGCGCAGGCGACCCCGGTGCTCGCGGTTGCAGCGCGTACGGATCCCGGCCTCAAGCGCGCCGTCAACGAGGATGCGCTGCTGGCTGCTGATCCCTGCTTCCTGGTGGCTGATGGCATGGGCGGGCACGAGGCCGGCGACCGGGCGAGCCGGGCGGCGATCGCCGCATTCGGTGAGGCCTTCACCCGGCCCGGGCCCGCGAGCCTTGAAGAGATCGAAGAGGCGCTGAGCGCAGCGCGGGCGGCGGTCCGAGCGATTTCGGCCCGAACGCAGCGCGGTGCCGGGTGCACCCTCACCGGGGTGATCCGGGTGGTTCACGAGGAGGTGCCTTATTGGTACGTGCTCAACGTCGGCGACTCCCGGGTGTATCTGCAGCGGGGCGGCGAGCTGGTGCAGCTCACTCAGGATCACTCGCTCCGGGAGGCGCTGCGGGGCACCAATGAGACAGAGGCGGCGGCCACGCCGCGCAATGTCATCACCCGTGCGCTCGGCTCCGAGGATGACCGTCATGACGCGTGGCTGCTGCCGGTTGAGACCGGCTCCCGTCTGCTGGTGTGTTCGGACGGGCTCACCATCGAGTTGGCGGATGAGGAGCTGGGGGCGGTGCTCACTGCGGACGGGGCGCCGGGCGCGGCCGCAGACGAGCTGCTGCGCCGGGCCCGCGCCGCTGGTGGTCGTGACAACATCACGCTGATCGTGCTCGATGTGGTCTCCGGCGGTGCGGAGCAGCCCTTCGTTTCGGCGGAGCTCGACGACACGCTCGAACAGACGCGACCGGCCAGGCGATGACCGGGTTTGCGAACGCGGGGTTCCCGGCGGAGGATCAGGGCGATGACACCATGCTGGTGCGCCCGGCGCCGGGCGAGCCGGATGACGAGCTGACGGTGGTGCGCCCGGCGCCGGGTGCGGGGGTCGGCACCGGCCACGGGGTCGGCACGACCACGGGCGGCTCGGTGGCGATGCCGGTGGAGGATCCCGAGGTCTCGGCGCGCAGTCTCGGCACCGGTGCGCTGCCCGGTCTCGACCCTGAGCGACGCATCGCCCCGGTGCCCGGTTCGATGCCGTGGGATGCGCTGCCGGAGCCCGAGCGCGGGGTGCGCCCGGGTGCACCGATCGTGTACGGTGCCCGTTCCGAGCACGCGAATGCGGCCCAGGTCGGTACTGATGAGGTGCATCGGTTGCTCGGGGATCCGCCGGCTGTCGCCCCGGTGCCCGTGCGTGCGGGGCGCAGCGCGCTGCCGTCGATGGAGCGTCGGGCCCGGAGTCTCAGGCTGCGCACGCTGCTGTGCTACGCGGGGGTGGGTGTGGTCGCCGTGCTCGGGCTGTGGGGGGTGGCGGTGCTCGCCTTCGGGTGAGTACCGAGGCGCCCGTGGTGCGGTCTATCGGGTGCGCAGGAGCGTGGGCGGGTGTCCTTCGATCCGTGCAACGGCGACTTTCAGGTCGACGACGTCGCTCGCGACGGTTCGCACTTCGCTGCGGAGTGTTGTGATCTCGTCGTCTACCTGGCTGAACCGTCGATCGATGGCCTCGAATCGCCGCTCGAGTCGGGTTTCGAGACGGTGGATGACGACATAGATTCCACCGAAGATCGTTGCGACAGCGCCGATGATGGCGACGATCACGCTGATTACTTCGGGAGTCAAGTTCACACCTCGATTCTGGGCGCTTGGGCGGTCATGCGCAAGGTCGGTGGCTATGCTGTCGGTACAGAAATCACGCTCGCGAGTCGACGAGATCATCAAGGTCTTTTGAAAGCTTGTTGAGTTAAGATGCTTGTCAGATACCTGAGCCGGAGGAGGTCGGCAATGAGCGCGAAGAGAGGCCAGCACGTCGTCCCTTCTCCGAAGGGCTGGACCGTCCGCAAAGCGGGATCCTCGCGAGCGACCCGAACCTTTTCCACGCAACAGGATGCAATCAGCGCAGCAACTCAAATTGCTCGGAACCAGCGTACTGAGGTCTACGTCCACGGGCGTGACGGCAGAATTCGTGAGCGGAGTTCTTACGGAAACGACCCGCATCCGCCTCGCGGCTAGTGAGTAGCATCTCCCCACCATTCGAACGATCAGTCTTCATCAACTGTCCGTTCGATGAGGAGTTTGCGCCCATTCTTCAAGCAATTGCTTTTTGTGTAACAGATCTGGGCTTTTTTCCGAGGCTCGCGCCCGAGAACGCAGACAACGGCGCTAGCAGGCTGGAACGCATTATCGAGTTGGTGCGCGAGTCTAAATTTGGCATTCATGACCTGAGTAGATGCAAGGCCGAGGCCGTTGGCGAATACTCTCGACTCAACATGCCGTTCGAACTAGGGCTCGATCATGCCGCGGCCAGATTCGGCGAAGGTGGACTCAAAACGAAGAGCATCCTCATCCTGGAGGAAACCCGGTACGACTATCAGAAGTCGCTCTCAGATATCTCCGGCTGGGACATTGAAGCTCACGGGGGAGACTACGTACAGGCCACGAGAAAAGTGAGCAGGTGGCTCATCCAACATGCGGGCGCCGAAGCCGTGGGTCCTGCCAAGATTCTTCGTGATTATCAAGACTTCCAAGAGTGGTATTGGGAGAGAGAGATTTCTTGTGGAGCCTCGGACGAGGACATTCGGGAGTACCCGACGATCGACTTCGTGCGAGCAATGGTCGAATGGGTAGAGCTCGGTCATCCGCTTTGATCTGTGAAATTTTCGCTCATACTGCACCTCAGTCTTTGCAGACAAGCGAAGGACGCGGCGTAGCTGACCTCAAGAACTCGGTCTGGTGTTTCCGTCGATCAAGGTGAACTTTGAGAGAGTTCGAGTTTGGTTGGAGTCGCCTTGGATAGCATGGCTTCATGCGTGTTCTGTTGACCGGTGGGGCCGGTTACATCGGCAGTCACACGGCGCTGGTGTTGATCGAGCAGGGACACGAAGTGGTGGTGTTCGATGATCTCTCCAACGGTCATGTGGAATCTCTGCGTCGAGTCGAAGAGATCACCGGATCATCGATCACCTTTGTCCGCTGCGATCTGACTGATGCGAGTGCTGTACGAGCTGCGTTTGAGCGTGTTGAGCACCAGGGCATCGGGATCGACGCGGTCATCCACTTCGCTGGTCTGAAAGCCGTCGGAGAGTCGGTTGCTGAACCGATCCGCTACTACCGCACGAACCTTGACTCGACCCTGGTCCTGCTGGACTCCATGCGAGAACGAGGAATTCGTCGTCTGGTCTTTAGCTCTTCGGCGACCGTCTATGCTGAGCCGTTGGATCAGATGCTGGCCGAGACTCATCCGGTAGGTGTCCTGCTCAGCAACCCGTACGGGTGGTCGAAGGCGATGAATGAGCAGATCATCCGGGATGCTTCAGCCGCTTGGCCAGAACTCTCAGCAATGATTCTGCGGTATTTCAATCCGATCGGGGCACATCCCTCGGGCCGTATTGGTGAAAGTCCTCAGGGGAGTCCGAACAACCTGATGCCCTATATTGCTCAGGTTGCGGTGGGGCGTCGCGAGCAGCTCAGTGTCTTCGGAGACGACTATCAGACCGTTGATGGCACGGGCGTGCGCGACTACATCCATGTGCTGGATCTTGCCGAGGGGCACGTTGCGGCACTGATACACGCCGAGCCTGGCACTCAGGTCTTCAATCTCGGTACGGGGGCGGGCACGAGCGTTCTGGAGGCGGTGCGGGCATTCGAGGCCGCATCTGGCCGCTCGGTTCCGTACGCCATTAAAGAACGTCGCCCAGGCGACGTTGCGACTCTGGTCGCGGATCCGACGCTCGCTGCCGCTCAGCTTGGTTGGCGCGCTCGCCGCAGTTTTAACGAAGCGTGTCGTGACACCTGGGGATGGCAGTCCGAAAATCCGAACGGGTATGGAGATCGCTGACGAAGGACTTGTATCTGCCGGATCGGCAAACTGACAGTTCCCGCGTACCTGTCGAGCTTTCTGCTCAGCTCAGCGACTGATCCGGCGCCAGGGAAGTTAGCTGCGTCCCATTCCGCGATACTCCCAACCGGCTGCGCGCCAAGCCTCAGGGTCGAGGCAGTTGCGCCCGTCGACGATGAGTCGTCCGATCGCGAGCCTGGCCGCGTGCTCCGGGCTCAACTTTCGGCGGTACTCGTCCCACTCGGTGACGATGATGATTGCGTCGGCCCCGGTGAGCGCCAGATCGCGATCGGGTTCGTAGCTGAGTTGGGGGTGCACTCGTTGCGCGTTCTCGAGTGCTTGCGGGTCGGTGACTACTACCTGTGCTCCGAGCCCGTGCAAGCGGACAGCGACATCGAGGGCGGGGGAGTCGCGAATATCGTCGGAGTGGGGCTTGAATGAAGCACCCAGCACAGTGACACGTTTTCCGACGACTGAACCACCGAGGCCGTCGACGACGAGGGAGACGGCGCGGTCGCGGCGACGGAGGTTGATCGCGTCGACTTCTTTGAGAAAAGCGACCGATGAGCCTCGTCCGAGCTCTTCGGCGCGGGCGGTGAATGCGCGAATGTCCTTCGGTAAACAGCCTCCGCCGAAGCCGATACCAGCGCCGAGAAAGCGCCGTCCGATGCGTTCGTCGTAGCCGATGGCGTCGGCGAGCTGGGTGACGTCGGCGCCGGTGGCTTCTGCGATCTCTGCCATGGCGTTGATGAAGGAGATCTTGGTCGCAAGGAAGGCGTTGGCCGAGACCTTCACCAGTTCGGCGGTGGCGAAGTCGGTGATGATGCGCGGCGTGTTTGCGGCGATGGCTTCTGCGTAGACCTCATCGAGGATCCGAGTCGCACGTGCGCCAGGCTCACCTGTTGGAACTCCGTAGACGAGTCGATCCGGGGTGAGGGTGTCGTGAACTGCGAACCCTTCTCGGAGGAACTCGGGATTCCACACGAGGGTGGCGCCAGTCGGCGCGACACGTTCAGCGAGCCGCGCGGCGGTGCCGACGGGCACAGTCGATTTTCCGACGACGAGGTCGCCGGGTTTCAGGTACGGGAGAAGCCCTTCAACAGCCGCGTTGACGTAGGTGAGGTCGGCTGCATTGCTGTTGTGGTCCTGGGGCGTGCCTACCGCAATGAAGTGCACAGTCGCGTCTGCCGCACCACTCATGTCTGTCGTGAAGCGCAGTCGGCCAGTGCCTCCGGCTTCAACAAGGATCTCGGGAAGCCCCGGTTCGAAGAAGGGCGCATTGCCAGCTGCGAGCTGTTCGATCTTGTTTGGATCGACGTCGACGCCGACCACTTCGTGCCCGAGCTTCGCCATCGCTGCAGCGTGTACGGCACCCAGGTAGCCGCATCCGATTACCGAGAGTCGCATATCCCCAAACTCTATCTCAGTCGCGCGTTGCATAGAAAAGTTTGGAGTCCATCTGCCGAGGCGCCGACATACACCGTTGGAGAGATTCGCACCGTCGTTACTTTCTCTTTCCCAGCGCTAGGCGGACGAACTGGAACAGAGTCTTCAGGTCGCGGCGCACCCGCGGAATGGTGAATCCTACGAGTGCGATCCAGGCGAGTGCTGCTGTGCATCCCACGAGGACTAAAGAGAGTGGGTCAAGGTCGATCCAGACTGTGACCGCATAGGCGAGGATCCCTGCGGGTAGGCCAACGAAGCCGATCACTCGGAGCGGATCAAGCATGAGTTTACGGACTGAGATGCGCGCAACCCGGCCTACCCAGAGCAACGACATCACCCAGAACACAGCCCAGCCGACGGTGCTCCCGACTGCAACCCCAGCCGGCCCCCAAAAGAGGCCGATCAAAATACAAACGATGATGAGAGGTTGTCCGACTAGGTAGAGCTTCAATTGAGCGCCAGCCAGGCCAAGCGTCACATACATCCAATAGCCGATCTGCTGGATCGAACGGAACACCGAGCCCACTGCGAGGAGGGAGAAAATGATCCCCGCAGCCTTCCAATCCTCACCCAGGAGCAATGTCATGAGCGGTGTTCCAAGCCCCGCTGCGACCAGCAATCCAGTTGCTGTCACATACACCTGAATGAGCTGTGCCTCGCGTAGTGAAGCGATGAACTTGGTTCGATCCGCTGCGACACGGGCAAGAACTGGGATTGCGACACGGGAGAGTGGACCATTGATCTGGTTCAGTGGCGCTGCAGCGAATTGAAACGCCCGGTCGTATATGCCAAGCGGTACCGCGCCCCAGACCCTACCGATTGCAATGCTGTCGACATTGCGGGTCGTATAGGACAACGCCTGGGTGAAGGTGTAGCTTGCCCCGAAGCTCAGCAGCTCCAGCATGCCTGAGGTACGCCGCGGGAGGCTGGGTCGCCATCGTGCGAGGGCAACGGAAAGTATGAGCATCAAGACGGGTGAAATGACCTGAAGCGCGATGAGTGCAGGGAGCGCAAATCCCAGCAGGGCGAGCGCAATTGCAGCAGCAGTTGCCGTGAGGGGAGACAGAATGTCAATGACCGCGAGCGCCTTGAAGCGCAATGCGATATTGATGTGCACCCGAAACTGTGCAGTAATTCCACCCAATAGATAGATCGGCGCGATCCACTGCACTATCAACACGAGTTCAGGGCGTCCGTAGAAGGAGGCGATCGACCAGGAAAGACAGAACAGCAGCAGCCCAAGTATCAATCCAAGTAATGTGTTCAACCAGAAGAGGTTCGAACGCTGCTGATGGGTAAGGTCGGTTCGCCGCAGTGCCGATTGAGAGAGCCCGAAATCTCGAAAGATCTCGGCGATCCCAGCGATTGCGAGGACCATGGCGATGAGCCCAAAATACTGCGGTGCGATAAGGCGCGCGAGAATGATCATGCCGCCGAGCTGAATGGCTACCCGCAGCAGTTGAGTTAGTAGAGTGATTGCCCCACCTCGTGCGGCCCGACCTCGAAGGGAGTTGCTACTCACGAATTCGAAGCTCCGGGTATCGTTCCTCTGCTGCCTCGTGCGCAGGCCGCACGAGTCCATCCGGTGTCACACGACGTACTTCAGCGCGCATAGCAATCCCTGTTTGTTCCCAAACAGTTTTCCTGACCGTCCCAATCAACCAAAGTACTTCGTCGCTCTTAACGCCTCCTCTGTTAACGATGAAGTTCGCATGCTTTTCGGAGACTTGCGCACCTCCTCGCGTAAGCCCTTTGAGTCCAGCTTGCTCGATGGCCTTACCGGGAGCTCCAAGCGTGGTGTAAAGCGAAGGGTCGGATAGGAAGGTGGATCCGCAATTCGGGAGATCGAGAGGGAACTTACCCGCGCGCTCGGCAAGAACTGATTCAACGGCAGCGAGTGCGCGGTTTGGCCCGACTTGCTCCAGATTCAATTCAACCTCGACGATAGCTGTTGTCAGAGACTGAAGGGCTGAAGTGCGATATCCAAAGCTGAGGTCGTCGTTCTTCAGCTTCTTAGTTGCACCGTGATCATCAACTATGGTGACACTCAAGATATGCTCGCCAATACCGCGACGCTTGCTACCGCCATTCATTACGATAAGGCCGCCGATGGTGCCCGGAATCCCTGCTGCATGCTCGATACCGCCCAGGCCTTCTTCCGCTGCTGCGCGCACAAAATTGATGACGGATGCTCCACCGGAGACTATGGCACGAGTCCCATCGAAGGCCCAGCCGCCCAGCCGCTCTGCAATTCGAATCAGGACGCCGCGAAAGCCATCGCTATCGAAAAGGAGATTCGAAGTCTGCCCGATCACCAGGCGGACGGTCGAAGGGGAGCGCATGAATCGGACCAGCTCTTCAAAGGTTTCCGGCTCAAGGAGTTCGCTTGCGGCACCGCCAATTTTCCATCTTGAGATGGCCGAGAGGTCAACCGTCATGCTGGTGCCTAATGACCGATCTCAATCTGGAGGCCCAGACTACGAAGTTTGCCTTCGAGATCGTTGTAGCCGCGGAGCGCGTGTTCGACATGACTAATGGTTGATGTGCCCTCGGCAAGGAGTGCGGCGAGGACCGCAACCATTGAGCCGCGAACGTCGGTGGCGCCTGCTGCACCAGCACGAAACTTTGCCGGCCCGTTGACTGTGATCTTCCCGGTTTCAGCAGTGAGGTGGTGGCCGTCGACAAGCTTGGCCAACTCTGCGACCCATGCGATACGGTGGGGATAGCGGTAGTCATGAACGCGCGATGTGCCGTTGGCGCCGAGACCGAGTAGCACGAAGAGCGCCTGCATGTCAGAAATGACACCGGGGTAGGTCCCACAGGAGAGCTCGAAAGGCTGAACACTCCCTGCGAGCAGAGTGCCAGGAGTAATGTGCGCTGCTGATGAATTGCGGAAGAGATCGATCCCTGCCTTTTCAAGATGAAGCAGAGGCACCTCGAGTGAGTCAAAAGGCACTCGCTCAACTGTGAGGTCGCCACCAGAAAGAACGCCATACACAATCCAAGTCAAGGCTTCGATGCGGTCGGGCATCACATCCATATGTGCGCCATCGAGCGGGCCGCCGAGACCGTGAATTTCGATGCGGCTGTTTCCGAAAACTTCGATCGAGGCACCCATCCGGCGAAGGAGCTCTATGAGGTCCTCAACCTCTGGCGTGATGTAAGCGTTCGTTAATTCACTTGGCCCATGTGCAATCGAGGCGCAGATAAGCGCGGTCTCAGTCCCGCCAACGGTGGATATTGTGAAGTCGATCCTCGTGCCGTGGAGCCCGTTCGGTGCGCTAATCTCGATACCCAACTCGCTTTCGGTCACGGTGCAACCGAGTCGCTCCCAGACCATTACATGTTGGTCGTAGCCGCGACCACCACCTGGTGCCCCGCCAATCGCATCGCCTCCAGGGAAACCGACGATGGCCTTCCCCGATCGCAGGAGCTGACCGGCAGCCAGAAGATACGTCGTCCGTAGTGGTAGATGGACGAAGCTTGGCTCCAAGGGGGCATAGGCAAGCCGGCTTGAATCGATCGTGACCCGTTCGCCAGCATGATCAAGATCGACCGTGCCACCGAGCGCTCGAATAAACGCAACCTTGTACTCGACATCTTTTATGTGAGTCGGAAAGCCCCCGAGTTCGACTGGCCCATCCGCTACCATCGCGGCAGATAACAACCTGGTCGCTGAGTTCTTCGCTCCGCTTACACGAATCGTCCCTTGTGGTGCACTTCCGCCAAAGATGGTAGCTCGCGTCACTTACCCCACCTTATAGGACTCTAATAGATCGATGCCACGGGGCGAGCCTGATGTTGTCTTGGGGTGACACAATAGGGGTGTGACCACAGCAATCGCGCCGCCGACGCTCGGCGGAAAGGTGTTTCGGGGGCGGAAGTCAGCGTGAGTGTTCGATCCCCTATGTCGCCTGATGACGCGTTTAGAACCGGTGTACGTCGACATGAGTTCCCCTACTCGGGGCATCTTGAAGATCGCGGGCGTACGACTCGCAAGTACTTCTACTACCTCTACATTGCGTTCACGCTCGGCGGCGCGACGGCACTCTTAATCCCGCAAGATAGTTCAGGTCGCGGAAGCAACTTGGTTTTCTCCATCGCATGGATATGTATGCATGGGCTATCGGTGCTGCTCTTCTTCGGGGTTCGGAGGCACAATCCATGGAGCCTGGTGTTTGTCCTTGCATTCGGCGGGTACGTAATTTCTACGTCGCTTTGGTCGGCGGATCCGAAGAGCTCGCTCGCCTACGGAGGCATGGTAGCAGGGAACCTCCTTGTGGCGCATATGATGTCTCACGATCTAGAGCTCGACGAATTCCTGGAGATCAGCCTGCGGGTAATTCTGGTGTTGGCATTGGCTGGCCTAGTGCTAGGCCTTGCCGGGTTCTCACAGGCCGTGTACTACGATTCGGGCGGTAGACCGACGATCATCGGCACGAACCCGATTCGCGGCCTGTTTAACCACAAAGTTCCAGCAGCCTTGTACGCGACAATAGGCGCTGTCTTGGCGCTTTATCTTCGGAAGGGAACGAAGCGCCTTTTCTACGTTGGTGCGCTTGGTCTATTCGTTGTACTCACCGGGTCATCGACGGGATTGGTTATATTTCCCGCCGCAGTCCTCGCGTATTTTTTCTTCGCATGGCTGTCGAAACGGGAGTCCGCAGGAGCGATCCTTGGTGTAATCGTCTTTTTTGTGATTGCGCCACTGATCGGCTATCTACTTTCGAATTTTGCCACAATTCTTGACTACTTAGGGCGCGACGTAACACTGACGGGACGTACTCTCCTTTGGGATTGGGGAATACAAGCGTGGGGTGAGAGACCCATTTTCGGGTGGGGATTCAACGGATATTTGAACGGACCCGGTAGCGCGGAACTGAGTGCAGCGATTAGTAGATTCGAGAACTATGAGGCGCCTCACTTCCATCAGTCCTATATTCAGACTGCCGTTGATCTCGGAGTAGTGGGTCTTCTCGTCTTGGTCGGAGTGCAGTTCTCGATTGTTCGTCGAGCTTGGGTGAAATTACGGAGCGGTATGCTCCCGGCAGGGATTCCAGTAATAACTCTGATGCTTGTTCTCGTCATTTCTGCAATGACCATGTTCTTGTTTGTGCAGTACAACATCTATACAACGCTCTTCACGTTTTTCGTCTTCTTCGCGCTTCGAGGCTTATCGAGATCTAAAGGTGATCAGCCTGGTTCACTCGCTGGCCCCCCGTCGACCGGTCATAGCTGCTGCCCTTGCGAGGTCGGCTGAGTCGCAGAAGAGGCTATTGACTGTACAGGTTCGGTCCCAAGAAGCCGTGGAGACGAATAGGTCAACTTGCATGAGAAGCTCAAACGACAAACGGAGTATCGATTGAAGATTTATATCGCAATTGCCTCACGGAACTTTTTCGGCGCTGAGCGTCGATTTTTTAGAATTATTCGAGATCTCAGGGCGGACTACAGAGAGTTCGTCGATGTGTCTGTCATTCTTAATTCCTCGTTGGCGGTGGCCGCACGGAGAACTGCTTGGGGCGCAGAGGTATTGGACTCACTAGTCACCGACGGGAATCTTTCCGTGATTCCGGATAGGATTGCCCACTTAGGTCACGTGCGTCGCCTCGGGGCGGCAATCCGAGCGGCCTTTGGGCGTAGACCCTTACACGCAGTACTCCGGGCGGAGCCGATAGCCTATCTTCGCGCAATCCTTGGGCGTCCAGGAGTAATAGAGATCACAGGACCTGGGTCTGCTGAAGGGCGTGCGCAGAACCTACCTCGGTTCGTTCTACGTCGCCTAACGGCAATCCGACTGTTGACGCCGTCAGTGGCACGGAAGTTCGAGACGACACTCATCGCGCGTCTTGGTGCTGAGTCTGCGGCGGAAATAATGAGCCGAGCTCACACGGCAAGCACGCCGTACTTCAATCTGCCACCTGAGCCAATAGATTTCGCTGCCAAGCAGCAGATGATCGTTTCAGCTTCTCGCTTTGAAGGTCGTAAGAACGTTGTAAGTGTAGCGAAGGCATTATCTTTAGCCCTTCCGAAGATGCCCGGTTGGGTTGCCTGCGTGGCCGGCCAAGGTGAGGATGAAACTGAAATCCGACAGATCCTCGCTTCTCTGATCGATGAGGGGCGTGTATCGGTTGGCTACGATGCCACTATCGAGAAGACGTTGCGAGCTGCTCGTGTCTATATTTCTCTGATAGAACCAGATAATTATCCGTCACAAGCAGTGCTAGAGGCGATGCACTTTGGGAACGCGCTGGTCTTGAGCGATAAGGGTGATTCAGGTCGCTTTATCGGGGATTCCGGGAACGGGGTGTTGGTCCCGATAGACCCAAAACTAGTAGCAGAGCAACTGGTTGCAATGTCGGTCGATGACGAGTCGCTTGAACAAATGGGACGATCTTCCGTAGTACGCGTGCACCAGGAATTTGATCCACGAGTTCACATTGCTGAAATGCTTAGGCTACACATGATTGAAGTTCCGCTTGAGTTAGACAACGGGTAAATAGTCAACGAGGCTGAAACCGTTATCCTCGGAGCGCGACATTGATAGGCCCGACCATCTGCTGTTCACTGAACCGTGTCGGCACGGACGGCCGGAGGTTCGGCAATTCAATGCCCGCGTCAGTTGAGAGGAATAGTAAGCTAATCTGGCATCGATGTATAGAGTTCTATTGCGGTATGTCGACATGGCTCTCCCATTCAACCTCTAACGATCAAGGATGGGGATTCCACGTTAGTCCTGGACGTCGTTGACCCAGCTCTTGGTGCAGCGTGGCTCCGTGGGATCAATTGACAATATGGTTGATTTTGATTTGTCGTAGGGCACGTAGGCATTCAAGTTAGGACCGGGCAATTGCGGGTAAATGCGCGCCGATCGAGGCAACTTATTAAGCGGGTTGCTCAAGCCGGCAGGCTATTCATCTATATGAGCGGGGATTTCTTTCGCTTCTGGCGTTTCGCCTCCCTCTCTGTATTCGATTCAGGATTCGAGCAAGTTGTTGCTCGAATCATGTACAACGTACACGCTCTCGAAAAAGGGCTTGCGCAGACTGAAAACTGGGCACCCGGCAGAGGGCAAAAGGCCCTAAAGAACCTAAACGACGCGTTAGTTGTCTACCGTCGGCACGGGTTCGACACCGACTTTTTTGCTTATGTCGAGGGCATTTCAATCATTCGACGCTATAAGGAGCGACACGAGGGTCAGGAGGAGCACCTGGGGTTCTTGTCAGGCTTCGTGAGTCAGGAGTTTCACTCCCCGGAGCATGAGTCTGGTTTTGGTGTAGCTGGTGTAAAAGTCGTGAGTCGAAGCAGCAAGATGAACAACTCGGGGGTTGGGTTTTACGCGCTGACTCAAGGTCGTTCAAGTGTTCGAGAGTTCACCGGAAATCCGATCGACTCTGGCAAGGTAACTCGTGCACTTCGGAATGCAGAGAAGACGCCGTCCGTGTGCAATAGGCAGGGTTGGCGTGTCTATTGGGTCGAGGATAAGGACCTCACTAGACAGGTCCTGAGTCATCAACGTGGATTTGCATATGAGCGCATGCCCGAGGTGCTTCTCGCAGTGACGGTCTCTAACAGTACGTTTACTAGCCCTGTTGAACGTAACCAGGGGTTTATCGATGGTGGGTTGTTTGCCATGACCATTTTATACGGGCTCGAATCGGAGGGGCTCGCGGCAGTGCCACTAAACGCTTGTCTATATGTTCGAGACCGTGCTGCTATCGTTCATCTATTAGAAATGGACCCTTCCGAGGAAGTTATCATGTTCATCGCGATTGGAGAATTCCCGGAGGAGACTCTAGTTCCAATTTCTGACCGTAGGCCAATCGAAACTTCAATCCGAATGCGTAGTTGATTTCTCTGACGCAGAGTCATGCTTTCGGTGTCTTCGCAGAAGCCTTACCCAGAGCAATTTCCATGGCTCAATGAGGTACCGTCGCCATAGTCGTGTCGGCTGAGTGAGCAAGCGCCAGAGCCACTCAATACCGAGCTTCCCCGTCCATCGTGGAGCATTCTTCTGTACGCCAGCCAATTGATCAATGGCGCCACCTATCGTTGAGATGACTGCTGGCACACTGGCCTTCTTCAGGTGATCGGCAAAGAGTTCTTGTCTCGGCATTCCGATGCCGATCAAGATAAGTTGCGGGGAAAAATCTTGAATCAGTCGTGCGGCGGCAGTTGACTTCGTCATGTTCCAGCCTTCGCCGGGGATGCCTTGTACGGCGGCATGAGGAAGGAGTTTTTCCAGCCATGCGACAAACTTCCTGTTTGAGTCTGACGAAGCACCAACAACGGATACTCGATCAAGCCCCTCGATGAGATTCAGCTTCGGGATCCAGTCTGTGGACCCCATTCGGTGGTTTTCGGATTTGCCCTTGGAAAATTTGTAATCCCATTGAACTGGGGCTCCATCGGTGAGGATGATGTCTGCGCGTCGGTAGAAACTGCGAAACTCTGAGTCGGTGTGGAAGAGATACGCGCTATGGAGATTATGCGCGGCCACGATCCGCGTGTCAGGGGTAGAGAGAGCGGATGCGAGGAAGGAAAGGAGGCCATGGAGCGTGATCGGAGTGATCTCCAGCCCGAGCAATTTGCAGTAGTGGCTTGGCAAAGATTGGCGGTCAGATTGACCCGCCACATTTTCGTTGGGATTCATTTCGTACCCAGCTACTCGAGTCGGCTAAGCGCCTGGGTGAGATAGAGGTTGGTTCGATCAAGTTCTTCTCTGCGCCGTCGGCGAGCACCGGTGAAGTCAATTGGCATCTCAAGCAACTGCTCGAGGCTCGCCGGGGTTTGAAGTGCACGTTCGCTCAAATGAAGCGTCTCAAGGAGATACCCGAGTTTCTCTTCGTTGCCGTACCCGTATGAGGTGCTCGGTCGCACTAGGGTCGCAAAGGGGACTTCGTTGAGGATGGAAAAGATGGTGCCGTGAAAGGTATCCGTGACCACTGCTTCCGCATCCCTGAAGTATGCAAGGAGTGTGAAAGGGTCGCAGTCGATGAATTCGTCGGCAGAACTTTGGAGTCCGCCGAATGCGAGGACCCGCGCGCCGATACGATCGGCATACTGGCGAATGGCGTGATTCTCATCAGGAGAAATTCGACCCGAGTACCCGTAGACGATTACGTACTTGCTGGCGTGCTGACGCCCCTGAGGTATGCGCGTTTCCAGGCCCATGAGATCGTAAACCAGCGTTGGGTCTAGATGTATCTCTGGCGCATGTCCGGTGAGCGCCTCAACAATGACCGCAGAATTGTTATCCCTGACCGAGACGCTCGAGAAACGTTGAAGGTCGTTCGAGAGTTCTTCTGCGATCCCTGCAGCCTCAATCTTGCTGAGCGTCGTGTTCCCGAACGAGCCGGCGTACGAAATGACTTGACGGGCGGGGGAGCCGTGCGCAAAGAGATCCCTCGCGTATCCCACATTGGTATTGCTCTGTACGCAATTGAAGACTTCATCGCTGCCGATGACTTGGAGGTCAAGATTGAGGTCGTAATTGTGCTCAGGCGTGATCCCGACGAGCGGAAAATAGCGGGAAGCGTAGGATTGCTTGTGTCTAAAGAACCGCAGCTTGTTGCGCGGAGAGGTCTCAACGTCGCTGTATTCACGCAACTTGGCAAGGTTCCTCGAGACCCTTCCACGCCCGCTTATGTCTGCAGTACTGTCTCTGATGAGTGGATTGCCCGGGCGGTAGTCAACGAATTCAACTGTCGTTGAGGGTTGGAGATCTTCGAGAATTCTCCGGAGAGAGTATGCCTGGAGGGTGGAGCCGTAATTGAAAATTCTCTGCATCGACATGATGCCAACTGTTTGCATTGGACCTCGAAAATCGGGGGCGAGCTGCGGGCTCCAACATGAGTTAGGCCGGAACTAGCCTATCTCCCCAGGCCGGCCTTGGCCCGGTACTTCAGGCTCGCGATGTGTCCTTTGGAATGGGTTTGCAAGATAAATTGCGCTTGCTCCGCCGCTCACCGCAACAACCGCGCGATGGCGTCACCGGGTTCTTGAGCTTCGCGGCTGAGGCTTCGCCACCTTGGTAGCGTCCGAGACCAGGGTGAGGACGTCGATGCAGTGCTCGTCGCGCTCCATCATGCGGTCCAGGTGCCCGCAGTCGATCCTGGCGGTATAGTTGTGTCATGAATGTCGCAGAAGCTGCAGCCCGGCTCGGTGTGTCGCCGCGCCGTGTGCGCGCGATGGCGGCTGAGGGCCGCATTCCCGCGCACAGAAATGGCTCGGTGTGGGTGATCGAAGGTCTCGCACCTCCGAAGACAAGCAGAGCGCTCTCTGCCCGTTCCTGGCAGCACATTGCGAAAGCGCTGAAACAGCGCACTCTCGAAGGGCTCTCGGGTCAGGAGCGAGCACGTACCGCGGCGCGTATTAGGCAACTGCGAAGCTCCGAGAACCCCTCGCGGCTGTTGACCGATTGGCGGCCACCACATGCTCCCCGCGACGTATTTCTGGATAGCCTCGTGGCGCAGGCCGAGCGCAATGATGACTCCTCTCTGAAACGTGCGCTAAGAAGACCTGCTGAGTACCTGCGCAATAGTCAAGACCTAGCGCAGGTGGTGTCGGCCGAACGTGCTATTCGCGGTGAACGCCGCGGTGCGCTCGCGGCAGCAGCGGGAGTGCCTGAGCGCCTGGTGCGTGATATCGAGTCGGGTCGACCACTCGCCTCGCCCGGGCAAGTGCGAGGTGTCCTTCGTGTCCTCGAGATCGAGCCGACTGCGCTTCCGGGCATGGCACTGAAATGAGTGAACGTCTTGAGGCGTGGGTAGAAGGACGCCACATCGGGCAGTTCGTTTTCGATGAGGGAGAAGTGAGCTTCGACTATGACGAAGATGCCCCTCCGACGCCGATCTCCCTTTCCTTGCCCAGGGATCGACCGGCAGCCCGGAAAGCGGCGCGGAACTTCCTTGAGAATCTCCTGCCCGAGCATGAGCGGACCAGGGCTCGAATGGCGAATGTGTACGGAGCGGCGAGCTCCAGAGCATTCGACCTGCTGAAGGCCGCCGGTGGTGATCTTGCCGGAGGGCTCGTGCTGCTCCCCGAAGGGCAGGCGCTGCCGGACCGCCTAACGGAACTGAGTCCGGCGCTCGAACGCGACATCGCCGGCAGAATCTCAGCAATCAAACGCGACTCCTCCGACGCGACACCGAGGGGTGTCGCGGCTCGCTTCTCGCTCGCCGGTGCCCAAGGCAAGTTCGCCCTCGCGCGGGTGGATGACGACTGGTACTGGTCCAATGAAACCGTGCCCTCCACGCATATCGTGAAACCAGGGAGCTCGAAGTACCGGGGCATCGAGGCGGCCGAAGCCGCGGCGATGGACCTCGCGCACTCTGCCGGCATCCTGACGCCGGCAGCAGAAGTCATGAGCTTCGGCGACCAGACCGCCTATGCCGTGACCCGATTCGACCGCGCAGTCGAGCAGGGCCGGCAGGCTCAGCGGCTTCATGCGGAAGACCTTTCGCAGAGTCTCGGGCTGCCGCCAGAGAAGAAATATGAGGTACCTGCAAGCAAGGTCATCTCCCTGCTGAAACCGATCGATCCTTCGGGAACACTTCGCCAAGAATTTCTGAGTCAGCTGATTCTCAATGTGCTGATCGGTAACGCCGATGCGCATGCCAAGAACTACTCATTGCTGCTCCGACCCGACGGCATCTCGTTCGCGCCGATCTATGATGTTGTGCCGTTGTTCCTCTATCCGGAGGTCGAGCAACGACTCGCGATGAGAATCGGAGGCGCACGCTACTCGCAAGAAGTCACACCAGGTCACTGGAGCGCACTCGCCCGGACGATCGGATCCGATACGGACGAGATCCTTGCCCGGGTGAGCGAAATAGCCGGATCTGTGGGCCAAAACAACGAACGGGTCTGGGCAGGACTGGACGCAGACCAGCAGGCCGAAGCCAGGGACTTCGTTGCTCGAAGCGTGGAACGAGCGGCAAAGAAGCCCTGACGCACTGTGCTGATGTTTCGAAATTGAGCTCGCCCGCCGCCGCGGTGGCGCTCACCGCACCAGTCGCGCGATGGCGTCGCTCGCTTCCTTGAGCTTCGCGGCCGAGACCTCGCCGCCCTGGTGGGCGGCCTCGGCGACGCAGTGGCTGAGGTGGTCATCGAGAAGCGCGAGGGCCACCCGTTCGAGCGCCTTGGTGGCGGCCGAGACCTGGGTGAGAATGTCGATGCAGTACTCATCGCGCTCCACCATGCCGTGAATGCCGCGCACCTGACCTTCAGCCCGCCGCAGCCGCTTCAGCAGATCATCGCGGTGCTCGCTGTAGCCGTGCGTGTGGCCCGGCGCATCGCAGCCCGTCGCGCCCGCCTCACCCATTTCAGGCACGTCGACGACATCGGCCAGGGGAGTCTCAACGGTAGCAGTCATACCGCCACTCTATACCCAATGGGGGTATATGTGGGAGTGAGATGCCGTCGCACAGCCGCCGCACTCAACGTTGTCGCCGTGAACGCAGCAACTCCACGGTGCCGCCGACCAGCAGCACCCCGACAGCAGCCCAGATCGCGAGATAGGCGGGCAGCTCCGCCGCCGCGATCCGCTCGCCGATCAGCACCGAGGCCACCACCAGCAGTGCCGGCTCGACATAGCTGAGCAGCCCGAAGAGGCTCAGCGGTAGCAGCCGCGACGCCAAGAGATAGAGCAGCAGTGCGAACGCGGCAAAGAGGCCGAATGCGGGAGCCGACCACCAGAGGGCGGGATGCGCGGCGAAGGTGGATCCCCACCCGATCTCCACCACGAGCAGTGCGGCCGCCACCGGCACCGCCACCGCGATCTCCCACCACATGCCGCCCAGATGACCGAAGCCGAGGCTGCGCCGCAGCACGAAATAGACCGGGTAGCCGAGCGCGACCAGCAGGGTCTCCCACCCCACTCCGCCCACCCGGACGACCTCGAAACCGACCCCGATGGCGGCGATACCCGCCGCCATCCACTGCCACCAGCGCATGCGCTCGCCGTAGAGCACGCGCCCGACCAGCACGAGCACGAGCGGGAGCAGGAAGTAGCCGAGCGCGACGGGCAGCCCCCGCCCATTGAGCGGCGCCCACCCGAACAGCCAGAGCTGCGCCGAAAGGAGAATGCCGTTCGCGGCAACACCGAGCAGCAGCACGGGCTTGCGGGCAATGCGCCTGCCGACCTCTGCGACCAAGGACCAGCCCCGCGTCGCTACCAGCACCACCGACACGAAGGGAAGGGTCGCCAGCACACGAGTCGCCCACACCGTCTCCGCGCCGAGCGGAGCGAGCATCGGAGTCGCGAAGTACAGTGCTGCGAAGCAGACCGCGGATCCGATTGAGACCAGGACCCCGCGGGACCCGGCCGTCATGCCGGGCTACAGATCGATGGCGCCGATGACCTCGCCGTAAGGCGTCTCACCGACCGGCTTGAAACCGACGAAGAGGAAGAACTCCTCGGGACTGTCCTCTCCGCGCTCCCACAGCACGGTCAGGCGCTTCACATCCCGGCGCTTCGCCTCCTCGATGAGCGCGCGCACCGCGAAGGTGCCCACACCGCGCCCCTGCGCATCCGCATCGACATTGATGCGCCACAGCGCCGCACGGAACTCCTCCGAATGGGCATCCGGATCGAAGTTGCCGTGGATGAAACCGACCACCCGCTCGTCCTCGAGCACCACCCGCTGCCAGGCGGTGTGCGGGGGCGTCACGGCGGCAGCGGCCGCGTAGGACACCGGGCTCACGAACTGCTCCTGCCCGGGCTTGAGGCCGAGGCTGTTCACCGCCACGATGGTGGCTGCGGAAAGTTCTTCGAGTCGGAGTTGGCTCATACAGCTAGGGTAGCGCGCGGCCACCTGAACGCCAACACATCGCGCGCCGTGCAAATCGGCCGTGCGAGCGCCGCGTTTTCGACGTCGTAACTGCGACGTCACTCGGCGATGAGCTCGCGCACGCGAGGAATCACCTCCGTGGCATACAGCTCGATGCTCGACATCAGCTGCTCGTGCGGCATGGTGCCGTTCGCGTACTTCAGGTCGAAGCGATCCACGCCCAGCGCGCGCACCGTCGCCGCGATCTTCTGCGCGACCGTCTCGGGCGACCCCACGTAGAGCGAACCCTCACTCGCCTCAGCCTCGAACTCGAAGCGCGTCGCCTTCGGCCAACCGCGCTCCGCACCGATGCGATTGCGGTTCGCGGCGAAATGCTCCCAGAGCTGATCCCGCGCCTCGCGATCGGACTCGGCGACATGGCCGGGGGAGTGCATGCCGAGCGGCATCGGCTCGCGCCCCAGCTCGCCCTGCGTGCGCCGGTACAGCTCGACATAGGGCAGGAAGCGCCGCGGATCCCCGCCGATGATCGCCAGCATCATCGGGATCTCCGACTGCACCGACCGCACCACCGAGTGCGGGCTGCCGCCGACCCCGATCCACGCCCGCACACCGCCCGGCTGCTCCGTCTTCGGGAACACCTCTTGCTCTACGAGTGCGCTGCGGTGCCGGCCGCTCCAGGTCACCGGGCCCTCCTCGCGCAACCGGGCGAAGAGCTCCAGCTTCTCGGTGAACAGCGTCTCGTAATCGGCGAGATCGTAGCCGAACAGCGGAAACGACTCGGTGAAGGATCCCCGTCCCAGAATCACCTCGGCGCGCCCGTTGCTCACCCCGTCGAGCGTCGCGAAGCGCTCGTAGAGCCGCACCGGATCATCGCTCGAGAGCACCGTGACGCCGGTGCCCAGCAGAATCCGCTCGGTGCGACCCGCGATCGTGCCGAGCACGATCTCAGGGCTCGAGAGAGCGAAATCGTCGCGGTGATGCTCGCCGAGCGTGATCGCGTCGACGCCCAGCCGATCGGCCAAAACCGCCTGCTCGACCACATTGCGCAGCACCTGCGCGGGATGGAGGGGTCGGCCATCATCACCCTGCGAGATGTCGCCGAAGGTGTCGAGGCCGAGGAGAAGTTCAGTTGCGCGTTCAGTCACAGCGAAGTCAACGGTGCGGGGCGGCGCAGTATTCCTCGGTGCTCAATTCTTCGGTGCTCAATTCCTCGGTGCTCATCTGTAGTCCGTCCCGGATCGCGGCCGCGCTCAGCGCGCCCGCTCCAACGCTCGCAGCCGCTCGGGAACGATGTAGCCGAGCACGGCGGCGACGATCCCGAGCACGGTCGCGACCGGCCACGGCACCCCGATCCCGAGCATCGCACCCACACCGGCGCCGATGAAGAGCAGCTCGATCAGCCCCAGACCGAAGCGGTCCGTGCGCAGCACCGGGCGAGGCGAGAGGAAGAGCGCCCAGATCAGCACGGCCAGCACCGTGAAACCGATGCCGGTAAGCAGCCCCGGCCACGGCAGCGCCCAATCGGTGAAGCCCCAGACGCAGACCGCGATCACCACGATCAGATGACACAGCGCCCGCAGCAGTTGCAGGGTCGCGGTGAGGCGCGGCGACGGGGCGGAAGAGGGGGCTTCGGGGTGCTGCGTGGTCACCGCGCCAGTCTACCGGGGTGCGGTGCGCGGCCGTTCTCAGGCGTTCCCGCGCGGTTCCGCAGTCGCTCGATAGACTTGCCATGCACGCAGCCGGGAGGAGGCGCCCGATGGACGGGATCATGGGCTGGATCGACCGCCTCCTCGATGGATCCCTCTTCGCCGGAGGCATCTTCCTGGTGATCGGCATCGTCGGTGCGATTCTGCTGCTCGTCTCGGTGCTGCTCGACGGCGTCTTCGACCTCTTCGACTTCGGCGATGGGCCGCTCAGCCTCACCACGATCGCCGCCTTCACCGCGCTCTTCGGCTTCGCCTCCTTCGCCACCGTCGGCGCCGGAGCCTCCACCGGAGTCGCCGCAGTCGTGGGAGCCGTCGCCGGCATCGCCGGCGGTGCGCTCGCCTGGTGGCTCAGCCGGCTCATCCGCAACGCCGAATCCACCACCGCCATCACCGGCGAAGAACTCGTCGGCACGGAGGCGGGCGTTGTGCTCGCCATTCCCGCCGGCGGCCTCGGCGAGGTCGCCCTCGTGCGGCACGGAGAGCGCGTCTCGCTCGCCGCCACCTCAGATGTCGCGATCCCTCGCGGTGCGCGCGTGCGCATCGCCCAGACGCTGACCGCCACCTCGGTGCGAGTGGAACCCCTCGACGACATCGCACCCGCGAACTGACCGAACATCCGCCACCGACTCATCGGAGACGACATGCTTATCTTCACCCCGGCCATCATCGGCATCTTCGGCGCGGTCATCGCGCTCGTGCTGGTCGCGCTGATCATCATCAAGCGCTACCGGATCGCGAAGCCCGATGAAGCCATCATCGTCACCGGCGGCAAGGGCAAGCGGGTGCTCGACGCCGACGGGCAGGAGACCCGCGACCTCTCGGGGCAGAAGGTCGTCACCGGCGGTGGCGTCTTCGTGCTGCCCTTCGTGCAGAAATCGTTCACCATCTCGCTGCGCTCGCGCCGTCTCTCGATCAGCACCGAAGCGCAGACCACCGACGGCATCACCATCCAGGCCCAGGCCGTCGCCGTGGTCAAAGTCGGCGGCACCCAGGAGATGATTCGCGCCGCCGCCCAGCGCTTCCTCTCCAACTCCGACGAGATCGACGAATCGACGCAGGAAGTGCTCTCGGGTTCGCTGCGCTCGATCATCGGCGGACTCACCGTGCTGCAGATCATCCGCGACCGTGCGGTCGTCGCGCAGAGCGTGCTCGAGGCCGCCGAGGAAGCGCTGACGAAGCAGGGTCTCGTGGTCGACACGCTGCAGATCCAGGAGATCCGCGACGGTGCGGACTACATCACGAACATCGGCCGCCCCGAGGCGGCGAAGGTGCGTCAGACCGCCGATATCGCCGAGACCAACGCCTACCAGGCCTCCGAAGAGGCGAAGATCGCAGCCGAGAAGGTGCTGCTCGACCGCAACCGCGAGCTGAAGCTGCGCCAGGCCGAGATCCAGGCCGAGACCGACAAGGCGAGCGCACAGGCCGCCGCAGCCGACCCGCTGGAGCAGGCGATCCAGCAGCAGACCATCGTGCAGCAGCAGGAGATCACTGCGCAGCGCGAGGTCGCGCTGAAGAAGGAGAAGCTGAACGCGGAGGTGCGGGCGGTGGCCGAGGCCGAGGCGTTCCGGGTCGAGGCGCTCGCGAAGGCCGATGCGGCGGCATCGGTCGCCGCGGCCGAAGCCGAGGCCCGCGCCACCGAGATCAAGGGCCTCGCCGAGGCGCGTGCCACCGAGGCCAAGGGCCTCGCCGAAGCCCAGGCGATCGACGCCCGCGCCCGGGCGCTCGAGGTGCAGGCCGAGTCGGTGCTCGCCCAGGAGCTGATCCACCTGCTGCCGGAGATCGCCCGGGAGTACGCGCAGGCCATCGGTGCGATCGACACGATGACGGTGGTGTCGACCGACGGCACCTCCAAGGTCGCCGGCGAGGCGATGGGGAACATCAAGGGGCTGCTCGACATGGCGCGCGACACCGTGGGCATCGACCTCGTCGGCATGCTCAACGGAGCCGTGACCGGTGGAGCGGCGGGCGCCGCCGCCGGCCGGGCCTCGACGCAGGCCGAGCAGGGGAGCGCCGCGAAGCTGCGCGAGGCGCTCGCCGATCGGGTGGCCGGGGAGAATGCCGCCGCGAATGCGACCCCGCCCGCGAGCGCTCCGACCGAGCCCCCGGTGAGCGCGTCAGAATAGAGCCATGACCACTCTGCCCGTCGCGCCCGTCGAGGTCGAGACGGTCGTGGCCCGCCTGCGACGCCACGGCCGTCGGCTCACCCTGCCGGTGATCGTGCTGCTGGCGGTCTCCGGCGCGGCCGGCTACTGGGTCGGCGCGCTCCCGGAAGCGTGGATGAACTGGGCCGCCGCCGCGGGGGCGGGGCTGCTGGCTCTGCTGCTCGGCATCGGACCGGTGCTCGCCTGGCTGTCGACGCGGGTGACCATCACGAACCGTCGGGTGATCCTCCGACGCGGCTTCTTCGTGCACCACCGCAGCGAGTTGCCGCTCAGCCGGGTGCGCGAGGTGCGTTCGCGTCGGGGGCTGGTGCAGCGCCTCTTCGGCTCGGGTGACGTCGAGCTCGTCGTCGGCAATGAGCCGCCCGTGGTCCTGCGAGATATCCCCGGTCCTGCGGGCGTCGTCGACGCGCTGCAGGAGCTCATCGAGCGCAACTACGCGCGCGAGGCCGCGGCCCCGGCGGTCGCGAGCGACCTCACCACGGCGCTTCCGCGCTCGTAGCCCTGGGGCTCTACCGCTCTGCGGTGCCGGGCGCTCAGGCCGAGCGCGCGATCAGCGTATCGATGAGCCGACCGGCCAGCCCGACGAGCTTCGCGATCTCGTTCTCGTCGCGGTCCACCCAGCGGCATTCCGGATCGCCCACCGGGATGAAGTTCTCGTGCCGCTCCCAGACCATCAGGGTGCGTTCGGCGCCCAGCACATACTGCTGCCACCAGATCTGACGCAGATAGTTGCGCGGGATCGACCGCCAGGCCTTGTTCGTGGTCTTGATCTCCGCGAGCTCCAGGCGTCCGTCTCCCCGCTCCGCCACGCCATCGGGCGTGGCGAGATGGCGCCGATCCAGCTCTGCGTGGAACAGCGCCCGGCTCGGTGAGATCCCGTGCTCGCGCAGCACCCAGGCCGCGATCTCCGGCTCGCGCGCGGTGCCGTGCCGCGTGTAGGCGTTGCCGTTGAAGCTGCTGCCGTGCAGCTTCTCCCAGGCGGCGGTGTCGATGGACCGCGGCGTCGAGAGCTTGGCCACGTCCGTCGCGGTGATGCCGCGCGATCTGGCGCGCATCCACTCCACGCGGTCGCTGCCGTCGGTGACGACGCGCATCAGATAGGCGGGAGGGGTGGAGTTCATCGCCTCCATTCTGGCATCGTCGGCCAGGGGCCGATGTCACGCGCGCCGAGATCCGGGCGATGGTCCCCTTTGCTCGGAAATGCGGCGGCGATGGGGGATCCATCCCG
The DNA here is from genome assembly GCA_048516985.1 of Leucobacter sp. GTDB lineage: Bacteria > Actinomycetota > Actinomycetes > Actinomycetales > Microbacteriaceae > Leucobacter. Next base: position 1,130,440 of record CP183188.1, read on the forward strand.
TTCACGGGGAACGGCTGTCGAGTATCTATTTGTTCAGCCGATACAAAGCCGGCACTGAGACAATCGTTGCATGGTCGCAGCAGCATTGAGACGAGCAGATGGGGAGCGGATCCGCGCCCTGGTCGTCGACGATGAGGACTCGATCCTGCAACTGCTCGCGATGGCGCTCCGCTACGAGGGCTGGGAGGTGGCCACCGCCGCCACCGGCGGTGAGGCTCTGGAGAAGCTGCGCAGCTTCAACCCCGATGTCGCGGTGCTGGACATTATGCTTCCCGACTTCGACGGGCTGCAGGTGCTCTCCCGACTGCGAAGCGAGGGCTACCTGGTTCCGGTGCTCTTCCTCACCGCGCTCGACTCGGTCGACGATCGGGTGAACGGGCTGACTGCGGGGGGCGACGACTACGTGGTCAAGCCCTTCAGTCTCGAGGAGCTGATCGCCAGGCTCAGGGCGCTTGTGCGGCGCTCGCAGTTGATGCTCGATCAGCAGCCCGACCCGATTCTGCGCGTCGGCGATCTCGTGCTCAACGAGGACAGTTACGAGGTGGAGCGCGACGGCGACCCGATCGAGCTGACCACCACCGAGTTCGAGCTGCTGCGGTATCTGATGCGCAACCCCCGCCGGGTGCTGTCCAAGGCGCAGATCCTGGATCGCGTCTGGAGCTACGACTTCACGGGCAAGCCGAGCGTGGTGGAACTCTACATCTCCTATCTGCGCAAGAAGATCGACGCCGGCCGTTCCCCCATGATCCACACCGTGCGTGGCGCGGGCTACATGATCAAGGCGGCATAGTCTTCTCTGCTCGGGGGCTCTCGTTGGGCGCGAAGGCGAACGCATAGCGTTCGCCTGTAGCCCGCGGCGCCGCCCACAGGCGGCGGCCCTCAGAGGCGGCGCGAAGCGCCGCCCGGGTGGCCGGGTACATGATCAAGGCGGCGTAGTCTTCTCTCCTGCCCTTCCCTCGCCCGAGTGTGCTCGTCGGTTCTCAAAGCGATTCGGGTTCCCAAAGCCGGTTTCGGCGGTTTTTGGCCTTTGGGAACCCGAATGACTTTGGCAACGGTACCTGGGCTCGCCCCGGCCGGGTCCAAGCCGGGCAGTGCCAAGCAGAGCCGAGCAGGGCAGTGCCGGGCAGGGCCTAGCCGAGCCAAACCCCGCCGTTTTGGGGTGATCCTCGCCGCGTGATAGAGTTCTCCTTGGCCCAAGACCGTAGGTAGGACTCGCAAGAGCCCCGGAACGTTCGCCGCTTCGGAAACGAAGCAAGTGAAGACCTGCGCAGGTACGAACTCCTTGATCCAGGGATCCCGATCCCGACTCACTGAAGCTCCGTGCGTGCGCGCCGGAGCTTTTCTCATTCCGGGAGAAGATCCAAGCGGCACGGCCACCGATCGGCATCCGCCGTTCGGGTACGACAAGTTAGAGGAGCGCCATGGCTACGAAGGAAGCTACGGTCGCCGACCTTCAGAAGAATTTCGAAGAGTCGACTGCCGTTCTGCTGACCGAGTACCGCGGTCTGACGGTTGCCGAGCTGCGGGAACTCCGCAACAGCATCCGTGAGCACGCGACTTACGCCGTGGCGAAGAACACGCTGACCAAGATCGCCGCCAATAAGGCCGGCGTCACCGCTTTCGATGACGAGCTCGCCGGTCCTTCGGCGCTCGCCTTCGTGCACGGTGACCCCGTGGCGGTGGCCAAGGGTCTGCGCGACTTCGCCAAGGCACATCCTCTGTTGGTGGTGAAGGCCGGCTACTTCGATGGCAAGCCCCTCACCGCCGCTGAGGTTGGCAAGCTCGCCGATCTTGAGAGCCGCGAGGTGCTGCTGGCCAAGGCCGCCGGCGCCATGAAGGCCTCTCTGTTCGGTGCCGCGCAGCTGTTCAACGCACTGCCCGCAAGCGCTGCACGCGCTTTCGGTGCGCTGCAGGAGAAGCAGGACGCGTAAGAATCGACTGCTCCGCAGTCACAGGACCCCGTCACCCGCGCGGTGACACACATCAAGGAGAATAATCATGGCAAAGCTTTCCACTGAGGAGCTGCTCGAGCAGTTCAAGGAGCTCACCCTCATCGAGCTCTCCGAGTTCGTCAAGGCCTTCGAGGAGACCTTCGAGGTTTCGGCCGCCGCCCCCGTCGCGGTTGCCGCCGCACCCGCCGGCGGTGGCGCTGCCGCTGAGGCCGCTGAGGAGAAGGACGAGTTCGACGTCGTCCTCGAGGCTGCCGGTGACAAGAAGATCCAGGTCATCAAGGTCGTGCGCGAGCTGACCGGCCTGGGCCTGGGCGAGGCGAAGGCCCTCGTCGAGGAGGCTCCCAAGAACGTGCTCGAGGGTGCGAAGAAGGAGGCCGCCGAGGAGGCCAAGGCCAAGCTCGAGGAGGCCGGCGCGAGCGTCAAGCTGGCGTAAGCTCCGCGAAGCGGATCAGGGGGCGTGCCTGCGGGCACGCCCCTTTTCTTCTGTGTCTCGGACCCGATCAGGATTCGCGGCGGATCGCGCCGCGCTGATCGCTTGCAGCGAAGGGAGCGTTCGCCCCCTGGCCGATCCGCTCCGAGCCTGGTAGCGTGTTCTGCCGGTGCGATCCGTCACCGAGTCGTCGGTCTGGTCACGCGCCGGCGTCGACTCGGGCAGAGGGCGGCCGCCGATACTCCACGAAAGGCGCCCCTTGGCTCTTCTCAGACTGACTCTGCACTACGCGAAGCCCTATTGGGGGTGGATCGCGGGAGTGATCGTATTGCAGCTGCTGGCGACGATCGCCGCCCTGTGGTTGCCCAGCCTCAACGCCCAGATCATCGATCAGGGCATCGCGAGGGGCGACACCGACTTCATCTGGAGCACCGGTGGCCTGATGCTCGTGATCTCCTTCGCGCAGCTCGCCGCCGCGGTCGCCGCCGTCTACTGCGGCGCGCGCGCTTCGATGGCGATCGGACGGGACCTCCGTCGTGGTGTCTACCGCAAGGTCGACTCGCTCTCGACGCTCGAGGCGACCCGTTTCGGCGCCGGAACCCTGATCACGCGCGGCACCAACGATGTGCAGCAGGTGCAGATGCTCGTGCTGATGACCCTCAACTTCATGATCGCGGCGCCGATCATGGCGATCGGCGGCATCTTCATGGCGCTGCAGGAGGATGCGGGCATGTCGTGGCTCGTCTGGGCCTCGGTGGGCCTGCTCGCCATCATCGTCGGCTTCCTCGTGCGGTTGCTGCTGCCGTTGTTCCGGCAGATGCAGGAGCGCGTCGACGACATCAATAGCGTGCTGCGCGAGCAGATCATGGGCATCCGGGTGGTGCGCGCCTTCGTGCGGGAGCCCTTCGAATCGGATCGCTACCGCGTCGCCAACGACAGGATCACCCGCATCTCGGTGCAGGTGGGCAATGTGTTCGTGATCATGTTCCCGGTGATCATGATGGTGCTGCACCTGGCCACCGCCGCGGTGCTGTGGTTCGGCGGGCATCGGGTCGACACGGGACAGGTCGAGGTCGGATCCCTCACCGCCTTCCTGCAGTATCTGCTGCAGATCCTTGTCGCGGTGATGATGGGCGTCTTCATGGTGATGATGATCCCTCGCGCGGTGGTGTGCGCGGAGCGGATCCGGGAGCTCTTCGACACCGAGTCCTCCCTGGTGTTCTCCGACGCCGAGACCACGGCGACCCCGACTGCCGGACGCGTCGAGTTCGACGGGGTCACCTTCGGTTTCCCGGGCGCTGAGCGACCGGTGATCAAGGACGTCAGCTTCGTCGCGGAGCCGGGCAGGACCACGGCGATCATCGGATCGACGGGATCGGGCAAGACCACGCTGCTCGGTCTGATCCTGCGTCTCTTCGATCCGCAGTCGGGCTCCGTGCGCATCGACGGCGCGGAGGTGTCCGTGCTCACCCGTGAGCAGCTCGCGAGAACCGTGAGCCTCGTGCCGCAGCGACCGTACCTCTTCTCGGGCACGATCGCCTCGAATCTCAGATTCGGCAATCAGCAGGCGAGCGATGAAGAGCTCTGGGAGGCGCTGCGCATCGCCCAGGGCGAGGATTTCGTGCGGGCCAAGGAGAACCAGCTCGAAGAGCCCGTCTCGCAGGGCGGCACGAGCGTCTCCGGTGGGCAGCGGCAGCGGCTCTCGATCGCCCGTACCCTCGTCGCGAAGCCGCGGGTGTACCTCTTCGACGACTCCTTCTCGGCGCTGGACGTCGCCACCGATGCCCGATTGCGAGCGGCGCTGCCCGCGGCGACGCAGGGGGCGACCACCATCATCGTGGCGCAGCGGGTGTCGACCATCACCGAGGCGGATCAGATCCTCGTCCTCGAAGACGGGGCGGTGGTGGGTCGCGGCACTCACGAGGAACTGCTCGCGACCAACGATGTGTACCAGGAGATCGTGAGATCCCAGCTCGACGAGGCGGAGGTCGCCTGATGGCGAAGAAGACGCGGGGCGACACCGCGCCCCAGCAGGCGGAGGATCTCGAACTGCCGGACGACTACGTGCCGGACACCGACGACTGGTTCGGGGATCAGCCGGTCAAGAAGGCCAAGCACTTCTGGCCGGCGGCGAAGCGGCTGTTCGGGCTGCTCGCACCCGAGAAATGGCAGTTCTCCTTCGTCGTGGTGCTGGTCGTCGCCTCGGTCGTGCTGATGGTGATCGCCCCCAAGGTGCTGGGCCAGGCGATGGATGTCATCTTCAACGGCATCCTGGGCGCCCAGCTGCCGGCGGGTGTGCCGTTGGAGCAGATCATCGCGGGTCTGCGCGCGCAGGGCGATGACCAGTACGCGGATATGCTCGCCGGAACGAATGTGGTGCCCGGCGAGGGCATCGACTTCGGACTGCTCGGCTCGCTGATCCTCGTCGTCCTCGGCCTCTATCTGGTCGCCTCGCTGCTGATGTGGGCGCAGGGCTTCATCCTCAACCGTCTGGTGATGCGGGTCGTCTTCCGGCTGCGCCAGGACATCGAGGAGAAGATCAACCGTCTGCCGCTGTCGTACTTCGACCGGCATCAGCGCGGCGATGTGCTCTCGCGGGTCACCAACGACGTGGACAACATCCAGCAGGCGCTGCAGCAGGCCTTCTCGCAGCTGGTGCAGTCGGTGCTCACGATCATCGGCATCGCCATCATGATGTTCGTCGTCTCGTGGCAGCTCGCGCTGATCGCGCTGATCGCCCTGCCGCTGTCGGGCATCATCGTCGGGATTCTCGGCGCTCGCGCCCAGAAGCGCTTCGTCGCGCAGTGGAAGCACACCGGTGAGGTGAACGGGCACATCGAGGAATCGTTCACCGGGCACGAGATCGTGCGCATCTTCAACCGCGACGCCGAGATGGCGGAGGAGTTCGACCGCCGCAACGACGGGCTCTTCGACGCCGCCTTCAAGGCCCAGGCGCTCTCCGGTGCGATGATGCCGGCCATGCAGTTCGTGCAGTACTTCACCTATGTGCTCATCGCCGTGGTGGGCGCGCTCCGCGTGACCGCCGGTCAGATGACCCTGGGAGACGTGACCGCGTTCATCCAGTACTCGCGCGAGTTCTCGCAGCCGATCGGCCAGATGGCCGGCATGGCGAATATGCTGCAGTCGGGCATCGCCTCGGCCGAGCGCACCTTCGAGCTGCTCGATGCCGAGGAGCAGGATCCCGAGCAGGTCGTCGCGCGGCTGCCCGAGCGCAGCGACGGTCACGTCGCCTTCGAGCAGGTGCATTTCAGCTACGATCCGGCGCAGCCGCTCATCGAGGATCTCTCGCTCGAGGTGCATCCCGGTCAGACGGTCGCCATCGTGGGGCCGACGGGGGCGGGCAAGACCACCCTCGTGAACCTCATCATGCGCTTCTACGAATTGGATCGCGGACGGATCCTGCTGGACGGGGTCGACATCACCGACATCGCGCGCGCCGATCTGCGCGGGCACGTCGGCATGGTGCTGCAGGACGCCTGGCTGTTCGGCGGCACGATTCGCGAGAACATCCGCTACGGCCGTCTCGATGCCACGGATGAGGAAGTGGTCGAGGCCGCGCAGGCGACGATGGTGGATCGCTTCGTGCGGCAGCTGCCGGACGGCTACGACACGGTCCTCGACGAGAACGGCTCGGCCCTGTCGACGGGAGAGCGACAGCTGCTGACGATCTCGCGGGCCTTCCTCGCGGATCCGTCGCTGCTGATCCTCGACGAGGCGACCTCCTCGGTCGACACCCGCACCGAGGTGCTCGTGCAGCAGGCCATGCACGCGCTGAGGGCGGATCGCACCTCCTTCGTCATCGCGCACCGGCTCTCCACCGTGCGAGACGCGGACACCATCCTCATGATGGAGGCGGGTCGCATCGTCGAGCAGGGCTCGCACGAGGAGCTGCTCGCGCAGGACGGGGCGTACGCCGCGCTCTACCGCTCGCAGTTCTCCGGCGAGGACGCCGAGGAGCTCAGCGGCTTCGACGGCGTCGCAGGCGCTGCCGGGGAGGACGCCGGAACCGTGGCGGCCGCGGAACACGGCGGCGAGTGAGGCGGTAGCCGGGCGCTTCTGAGCCGACGCGCGGCGGGGGAGAGTGGACCCTGCCCGCGTCGACTCAGTACACTCGGTCGCGGACGCACAATCGAGGGGGAACGATGCGCAGATCCGTTCGTGCCGCAGTGGCGGCGTGCCTCGCCGTGTCAGTGCTGCTGATGTCCAATGTTCATGCGGCGCAGGCCGAGGAGCCGGACACTCAGGAGCCCGCGACGACGCTCACGAGCCGCCTCGCCGAGGTCGTCGAAGACGGGGCGAGCACCCCGACGGAGGTGGCCGAGCAGTTATCGCTGCCGGTCGAGGGCGGCGGCAGCCTCAGCTTCGACGATGCCGGGCGCGTCACCGTCACGGTGCGCTTCGCGGAGGGGCCGAGCTCGGCGGATCTCGCGGCGCTGGGGGAGTTCGGCGTGGTGCGGGAGGTGCTCACCCTGCTGCCGGCGGCGACTGTGCAGGTGGATCCGCTCTCGATCGAGACGATCGAGCAGCTGCCGGGTGTGCTGAGCGTGACCCTGGCTATGCGCGCGTTCACCGGGGCCGAGCTGCGCGGCGATGTCGCCTCTTCGGCGCGGGCTCCGCGTCTGCTGCCTGGGCTGGATCCCGCAGGAGGATCCTGCAGCAGCCTGCCGGTCGAGGCGGACGCCGCGCTGCGATCCGATCTCGCCCGTGCGACCTTCGGTGTCGACGGCACTGGCGTGACCGTCGGCATCATCTCCGACTCCTTCGACAAGACCGTCTCGCCCACCTCGTGGGCCGATGACGTGGTCGCCGGCGCGCTTCCCGGCCCCGGCAATCCCTGCGGGTATCTCACTCCGGTGGAGATCGTCTCGCAGGAATCGGCCGAGGACCTCGACGGCGAGGACGAGGGCCGGGCAATGGCGCAGCTCGTGCATGGCATCGCGCCGGGCGCGAAGCTGCTCTTCGCCGACTTCGGACACGGCGAGCTCGGCATGGCCCAGAACATCGTGAAGCTCGCGCAGGCCGGCGCCGACATCATCGTCGACGACATCTCCTACTCGAGCGAGACCTATTTCCAGCGGGGCATCCTCTCGGCGGCCATCGAGTACGCGAAGGCGAACTACGGGGTGGCCTACTTCACTTCGGCCGGCAACTCGAACGCCGTGATGGAAGGGCCTGGAGGCGAGCAGGTGCCGATCACCTCCTGGCAGACCGATGCGTATCGACCCATGGACTGCCCGGACTGGCTGGTGGTGGATGATGACGATTCGCTCTGGGGCACCAGCGGCTACGACTGCCTCGACTTCGACCCGGGCATCGGCGAGGCGGCCTACGACACCCTGACGCTGAAGCACGGCGAAGATCCGTGGACCCTGCGAGCGCTCGCCTCGATCGGCGAGCCGCTGGGCGGAGTGACCACCGCCTACCAGCTGCGCTTCTACGCAGAGGATCCGGACGACCCCGGCGCCGATCCCGAGCTGTTGGCCGCGATCGCCTCCTTCGGCGGCACGCAGCCGGGTCTGTCCGGCGGCTTCGAAGCCGATCCCGAGAGCGTGCTGCGGCTCGTCATGGTGCGCACCGCCTACGATGACTCGCCCGGCGCGTTCGTGCCGCCGGTCTGGCTGGGGTTCATCCGCGGAGCCGATGCGATCGCCGAGCGCGCCTTCCTCGGCGACGGCGGGACCGACCGGGTGGGCCCGATGGTCTTCGGTCACGGAGGCGACGGCTCGGGGCTCAGCGTGGCGGCGCTGCACTGGGACGATCCCTCCCGGATCCGCGACTACAGCTCGCTGGGGCCGGGCACCCTCTGGTACGAGGACTTCCAGCTGCCGGATCTGGTTCCGCGGCCGCTGCTGCCCGAGCCCGTGTCGGTGGTGGCGCCGCACCTCGCAGCCGTCGACGGCACGGCGACAACCTTCTTCGGGGAGGAGGACTCCACCGGCGTGTACCGCTTCTACGGCACCTCCGCGGCCGCACCGAATGCGGCGGCCGTCGCGGCCCTTGGGCTCGCCTATGCGCCGGGGCTCACCGGGGCCGAGCTGAGCGATCTCATCGTTTCGACTGCGCGCGGCTCGGAGGACGAGGGGCCGGTGAACCCCTATGCGGGCGTCGAGGACGCGGCCGCATTCGGCGCCGGTATCGTCGACGCGATGGGGGCGCTCAGCGCCGTCCCGGTGACCGCGGTTCAGGCGCCGCAGCAGGGGAGCGTCTCACCGACATCGCTCACCGTGCAGTGGGCGGCGCCTGCGACGGCGCCGCTGCCCACGAGCTACCGGCTCGAACTGTTTACGGGCGAGCTGCCCGCACCGGGCGCGGGATCCTCCGGCGGTGTGCCCGGGGTGGTCGCGGCGCTTCCGGGGATGCTGTCGCTGCTCACCGGATCCCTGCCGCCCCTTCGCCCCGCTGCCGACCCTGCGCCTGTGCAGACGGTGACCCTGCCGGCTTCGGCGACCTCGCACACCTTCACGGGGCTCACCCCGAGCACCGGCTACTCGGTGCGGATCACCTCGGTGGGCGCCGCGGGCGACGGTCTCTCGGCGAGCGTGTCGGCTCTGCGCACGGCCGCCGCTGGAGGCGGCTCTGGTGGCGGGGGCGGCGGCTCCGGCACCGAGGCGGGTTCGGGGAGTCCGCTGCCGCAGCTCGGCGGAGCCGACATCGCTCCGTGGCTCGTCGGCGGCGCCGTGCTGCTGCTCGCCGGAGCGGCGGCGCTCATCGTCGCCGGTGTCGCTCGCGGCCGCCGTCGGGATTCTGCGGGCGAGGCTCCGTCGGACGGGCCGCGGGACACCGGAGCCTCCTGATTCCGCTAGACTGGCTGAGCCCCTCACGTGGCGATATCTCGGTGAACTCCCCCAGGCTGGAAACAGAGCAAGGGTAACCGGGCTCTATCGGGTGCGTGAGGGGTCTTTCCGTCTCCGGCTTCTGCGTGTTCTGCGTGATCCGTGCGTCTCGGCGCCCGCCGAGCGCACCGGATCCCGCCAGGCCTCGCCGCACCTCTCGAGCCCGGCGTCGGAACGCCGACGCTGCAAGACCGGCGCCCAAAGCGGCTCATCGGAATTGAGAGTGTAGACGGGGTCTGAACCCGCCAGTCTCGAGGAGTGACCTCGCGATGTAATGGACCAGGTTCCGGAACCCCAACGCGGACCCGCGGAGATGCTCGAGCCGACCGTTGATCGCTTCAGTTGGACCGTTCGAGGTCCTCGGATGATCGAAATACGCCAGGATGTCGGCCCGGCGCCGATCAAGCGTGTAGGCGAGCCTGCGTAACTCGGTGAACCAGGCCGGGGTCGTCGCTTTCAAAGTGTCGATCAGTTCGCGCAACCGCTTCCGGCCAAGACCCGAATACTTCTCTCGATATGCGGCCACGACCTGCTGATAGGTCCGCCAGGCCCGCCATACATCCGCATGCGCGGGGTCAGCGAACACGGCGTCGAGTCTGGCCTGCTGCTTCTCTGTAAGGAACCCCTCACCTGTTCTGAGTATCCGCCGGATCGCGTAGAGCGGATCCCCGCGTCGCCCTCGATGTCCGAGGGTCTCCTGCTGTACCCGCTGCCTGACGCGGTCGAGTGCGTCGCCGGCGAGTTGGACGACATGGAAGGGATCCATCACCTCGGTAGCGTCGGGCAGGTGCTGCTTGGATGCCGTCTTGAACCCGGTGAATCCGTCCATCGCGACCACCTCGATCCCGTCACGCCAGGCCTGGGATCGTGCAGCGAGCCAGTCCGAGAACACCTGCTTCGAGCGGCCCGGGACCATGTCAAGAAGCCTGGCCGGGCCTCGTTTTTCACGTACCGGGGTGAGATCGATGATCACCGTCACGTATCTGTCGCCACGGCGGGTATGCCGCCACACATGCTCATCCACTCCGATGGTCGTGACCCCGTCGAAGCGGTGAGGATCATCGATCAGCCGCTGCTGCCCCTCAGCGAGGATCGCGGTGTTCGCGGTGTGCCACGACACTCCAAGACTCGCGGCAGCACGAGCAACCGTGAGGTGATCGAGCACGAGCGCTTCGAGCGCCCAACGAACCCCGGCGCGGGAGATCTTTGCCCGTTCTGGCGCGGCCTGACTGGTGTCTTCTCGCCAGACTTTCCGGCAATACGAGCATCGGTAACGACGAACCCTGATCTGGAGCTGGGTCGGGCGATGCCCGAATGGTTCATGCGCGAGGTTCCGGGTAACCGTGTCGCGGGGAGTGCTCTCGGCTCCGCACCTGCGACACCACGGATCGGGTTCGCTCACTCGGCATTGAATGATCGCCCGGTCGGGCTCGAGGCACTGTCCGATCGCTTCGAGTCCGAGCTCGTCGAGGCGGCAGAACGTAGTCAGGTCAGAGGCGTGGAAGGTAGCGTTGGACACGTCGAGGTCTTTCGGATGGGCAGTGTAGGAACTTCCATCATCGAAAGGCCTCGATCTGTTTCCTCGTCGCCACTCCGGGCACCGCGTCTACACCCTGTGAGGCTTGTTCTTGGCTGGTCTGGGACTGGCTGGCAGGGTAGGCGTTGGCCGTTCCCTGACGATTGTGGCTCGCTACACCACTGGCCCTCCGGGTGCCCTGCTTGAGACTTGCCCGATCGGCAGGGGCGACCGACGCCTCCCGGCCCATTTCGATGGCCTGATTAGAAGCCTGCCCGACCCCTGAGGTCGTGGCCCGTCACAGTGCTGCCCCGAAGTGATTTCCTCCCGGAACGGCGTCGGCCGCCACGCGGCTGAACCCTAATGATTCCGTTCCAGGAAGGACCACAACCGCATGACCATCGTCGCGCATTCTCACTCGTTTGTCATTGGTGTGGACACCCACGCCAAATCACACACCTACGCTGTCATCGACGCTGCGAACGGCGAACTGCTCGGTTGCCAACTGTTCCCGACGACCGCGAAGGGCATGGCCAGAGCAATCGCCTGGGCAGGCCGCCTCTCTTCCGGTGAAGCGACTACGCTCTGGTCGATCGAGTGCATCGCCACCTACGGGGCGAAGCTTGCCCGCGCAGTCTCAGACGCCGGTTACGAAGTCGTTGAAGCACCACGCATCAGCACGAAATCTCGCCGCGGAATCGGCAAGTCAGATCCGATTGATGCGCAAGCCATCGCAACCGCGACGCGCTCCCTCGACGACGACCAACTTCGCCGCCCGCGCGCTGACGACGGGATACGTCAAGCCCTGCGCGTGCTCGTCGCGGCTCGTGAACAGATGGCGCAGGAGAAAACGATGAACACCAACGCGCTCACCGCCCTGCTGCGCGTCAACGACCTTGGCATAGATGCCCGGAAACCACTCACTCTCACCCAGATCGGCGAGATCTCACGGTGGCGCAGCCGCGAGGAACCCATCGCGCGTGTTGTCGCCCGCGACGAGGCGATCCGTCTCGCACGTCAGATCCTCGCCTTCCAAGAAACGCTCACCACGAATCAGAAACGCATGATCGAACTGATCGCACAGAGCCCAGCAGCACCCCTACTCGAAGAACCTGGTGTCGGCGCATACACCGCCGCCATTCTGATCACCGCATGGTCACACCCCGGTCGGGTGCGCAGTGAGGCCGCATTCGCGGCTCTCGCCGGTGTGAGTCCGATCCCCGCCTCCAGTGGGAACACCATCAGGCATCGCCTCAACAGAGGCGGTGACCGGCGTCTGAATCGCGCACTTCACGTGATTGCAATGTCCCGCATGCAGCACCACGACAACACCAAAACCTACGTTGAGAAACGTCTCACTGAAGGGCGTAGCAAGCGCGAGATCCGGCGCTGTCTCAAACGCTACCTCGGTAGGCACTTCTACCGGACGCTCAATGCCCTACATTCTGCCGGTTCTACGACTTGACAATCATAGAAGCGTCTCAATTACGAAGAGCCCCCAAAGCCTATGCCTCGATGTCGATGTCCTTCGTCTCGGGCGTCACCATCAGCGCGATGAGGGTGAGCACCGCGGCGCCGGTGAGGTAGAGACCGACGAAGACCGGACTGCCGTCGGCGAGACCCCACAACCAGACCGCGATGATCGGGGCGAGCGCGGCACCGAGAATCGAGGAGACGTTGTAGGCCACCGCCGATCCGGTGTAGCGGACATTCGTCGGGAACATCTCGGGGAGGAACGCCCCCATCGGCCCGAAGGTCAGACCCATCAGCGTGAAGCCGAGTGCGAGGAAGAACAGCACCGCGGCGGTGCCGCCGCCGAGCAGCGGCACGAAGGTGAATCCGAACAGCGCGATGGCGATGGTGACCCAGATGAGTGTGCGGCGCCGGCCGAAGCGATCGGCGAGCGGCCCGGAGATCAGCGTGAAGACGCCGAAGAAGAGCACCCCGAACACGAGCATCAGGATGAAGTCGTTGTAGGCGTAGCCGAGGCCCGGGACGTAGTCGGCGGCTTCGAAGGCGGTCCCGGCCGAGGCGGCGGACTGCTGGGCGGCCTCGAGACCCGGTCTGGTGCCGAGGGTGAGGGTGTAGGAGGTCATCAGGTAGAAGAGCACATAGGTCGCGAGCATCGCGAAGGTGCCGAGGATGAGCTGCTTCCAGTGGAACTTGAATGCGACGGCGATGGGCATCCGGGTGACCTTGCCGGCCTCCTTGGTGCGTTCGAAGGCCTGGGACTCCACGAGCTTGAGACGCACCCACAGGCCGATGATCACCATGACCGCCGAGAAGAGGAAGGGGATCCGCCAGCCCCATTCGAGGAAGGCTGCCGAGGCCATACCTGGATGCTCGGGATCGGCGAGCATGTTGTTGATGACGAAGAAGAGCATATTTGCGATGATGAAGCCGATCGGAGCGCCCAGCTGCGGGAAGGTGCCGTACCAGGCCCGCTTCCCCGTCGGGGCGTTCTCGGTCGCGACGAGCGCCGCGCCCGACCACTCGCCGCCGATGGCGAAGCCCTGCGCGAGGCGCATGACGAGCAGCAGCACGGCCGCCCAGGCACCGATCTGCGCGTGCGTCGGCAGCACGCCGATGAGGAAGGTCGCGATGCCCATGGTCATCAGCGAGGCGACGAGCGTCGTCTTCCGGCCGACCCGGTCTCCCAGGTGTCCGAAGAAGATCGCGCCGACGGGGCGGGCGAGCATCGCGGCGCCGAAGGTGGCGAATGAGGCCAGCAGGGCCGTGGTCTCGTTGCCGGTGGGGAAGAAGAGGTGGGGGAAGACGAGCACCGCGGCGGTGGCGTAGACGTAGAAGTCGTAGAATTCGATGGTGGTGCCCACGAGGCTCGCGACGATGACGCGGGCGCGGGTGTTGCGCGGGGCGGCGGTGCTGATGCTCGAGGTGTGCGATGAAGACAAGGGGCGACTTTCGGTTGCGATGAAGCGCCGATCAGGAGACCTGAGTGTGATGTCGCCGTTTCGGCACCGTTGACGTTTCAATTCCTCGCAGGGAATTTTCTGAACCAGTGTACGCTTTGTCGCCGCGGTGCCTCACGTCAAGATGATCGCGTAACCAGAGTCATGCCTCACATAGATTGATCGCGTAGCCCTGGCTCAGGCAGATTGGAATTTCATGCCGCCTGTCTGTCGTTTCCGCCGGTTCTGTAGAACCCGTACGTACGAACAATATGATTGGTCTTGGATTCCACGACAGCTTGATCGTTCTTCTTATGCGGGCGAGAGCGGGTGGAAGAGATGCTTCGTTCTCCGGCCCAGTTCACAACCTCGTTGTTGACAAATTCTGACCCGTTATCGCAGTCCAGGCCCGCGATCCCGAACGGCAACGCACCCTGCAGGCGGTCAAGCGCGGCGAGCATGTGGACGCGCGCGTTGTTGCGTAGGACTTCCAGGTGCGTCCACCCGGTATGTACACAGCTCGCCGTCAACTGCACGACGACGGGCACCTTCTGCGTGGCGACCGGGCTCGCACCGGGCGCGGTCACGGCGAGTGTCGTGGCGACGAGCGCGAGCGGATCCTCGACTCCTGCGTCCGGCACCGCGCCGGTTCTGCTGCTCGGCGGGCTCAGCGGAGCACCACTCGGGGAACGGCGGACGGCTAGATTAGAGGGGTGACCGCCTCCATCTACCTGACATCCGCAGAGGGCAGGAGCGGCAAGAGCGCCGTCGCGCTCGGCGTGCTCGACGCCATGCTCGCGGACGGCTCGCGGGTCGGCGTCTTCCGCCCGCTCTTCCGCGGCGGAGGCGACCGTGACCGCGTGCTCGAGCTGCTGCGCTCCCGGGCCTCCGCCGATGTGCCCTACGACGCCTGCATCGGCGTGAGCTACGAGGAGGCCCGAGATGATCCCGAAGCGGCGCTCGGGCGCATCGTCGAGGCTTACGAAGCGCTCAAGGCCCGCTGCGATTGGGTCGTGGTGGTGGGCAGCGACTTCACCGACGTCGCCGTCCCCACGGAGCTCGCGTTCAACGCCCGCATCGCGGCGAATCTCGACACTCCGGTGCTGTTGATCGTCGGCGGCCGCCTGCACGACGGGCCCGAGACGCTGGGCCAGTCGACGCCGCGCACTGCGCGCGAGCTGGCGCAGGTGGCCGAGATGGGAGCGGAGGAGCTCGCGGCGGCGCACGCGCCCGTGCTGGCCGTGGTGGTGAACCGGGCGGATCCTGAGGCCCTCGACGAGATCGTCGCCGAGGTGGGAGCGGCCCTGCCTGCCGGCACCCCGGTCTGGGCCGTGCCCGAGGAGGTGACGCTCGTCGCACCGTCCCTCGCGAGCGTCGCGGACGCGGTTTCGGGCTCGCTCACCCGCGGCGATGCAGCCCTGCTCGATCGCGAGGTGCGGCAGATGGTCATCACCGGCATGTCGATGGAGAACGTGCTGCCGAGGCTGCTCGAGGGCTCGGCCGTGGTGATCGCCGCCGACCGGGCCGAGACCCTGCTCGCGGTGACGATGGCGCACGAGGCGCCGACCTTCCCCTCGCTCGCCGGGGTCGTGCTCAACGGGGCCTTCGAACTCTCGCCCGATGTCGAGCGCCTGCTCGACGGCATCGGTTCGCCGCTGCCGGTGATCCGCACCGAGCTCGGCACCTTCGACACCGCGCAGCGCATGATCCGCTCCCGGGGTCTCTTGAGCGCCGAGCACCCGGAGCGGATCGGGACCGCGCTGCGCCTCTTCGGAGAGCGCGTCGACACCGCCGAGCTGCGCGAGCGCACGAGCGCATACCGCGGCGGGGTGCGCACGCCGATCCGCTTCGCCTACGAGCTGCGGGTCCGAGCGGGTGAGACCGGGGCTCGCATCGTGCTGCCCGAGAGCGGCGATGACCGCGTGCTGCGGGCCGCCGACACGGTGCTGCGGCGCGGCATCGCGAGGATCGTCCTGCTGGGCGATGAGCGCATCGTGCGCGAGCGCGCGACGGCCCTCGGGCTCGTGCTCGACGCCGCCGAGATCGTCGACCCCGCGACCTCGCCGCTGCGGGAGCCGCTCGTCGTCGAGTGCGCACGGCTGCGGCAGCACAAGGGCGTGACGATCGACCAGGCCTTCGAGCAGCTCGCGGATGCCAACACCTTCGCGACCATGATGGTGCAGCAGGGGCACGCCGACGGCATGGTGTCCGGCGCCGCTCACACGACCGCGCAGACCATCCGCCCCGCGCTGCAGCTCATCGGCACCGAGCCGGGCGTCTCCGTCGTATCGAGCGTGTTCTTCATGGCGCTCGCCGACCGGGTGCTCGTCTACGGCGACTGCGCGGTGAACCCCGATCCGAGTGCGGAGCAGCTCGCGGACATCGCCTTCTCCTCGGCGGCGACGGCGACGCGATTCGGCGTCGAACCGCGGATCGCGATGCTCTCGTACTCCACGGGCGAGTCGGGTGCGGGCGTCGACGTCGACAAGGTGCGCCTGGCCACGGAGCTCGTCCGGGCCGCGCATCCGGGGCTCGAGGTGGACGGGCCGATCCAATACGACGCCGCCTACGATCCCGTGACCGGTGCGGCGAAGCTGCCGGGATCGGCCGTCGCCGGCCGCGCGACCGTGTTCATATTCCCGGATCTGAATACCGGGAACAACACCTACAAGGCGGTGCAGCGCTCGGCGGGCGCGGTCGCGGTCGGCCCGGTGCTGCAGGGCCTCGCACGGCCGGTCAACGACCTCTCGCGGGGAGCCACCGTGGAGGACATCGTGAACACCATCGCGATCACCGCGATCCAGGCGGGCCCCCGATGAGCGGGATCCTCGTCGTCAACGCGGGATCCTCGTCGATCAAGTACCAGCTGATCGATGCCGAGACGGGGGAGCGCCTCGCTCGGGGACTGATCGAGCGGATCGGCGAGCCCATGGGCCGCCTCTCGCACCGGGCCGGTGGCACCGGCTACGACCGGGACGTGCCGATCCCCGATCATTCGGCGGGCTTCGCGGCCATGGCGGAGGCCTTCGCGGCCGTCGGCCAGCCGCTCGACCGACTGGGGATCCGAGCCGTCGGGCATCGCGTCGTGCAGGGAGGGGCCGAGTTCACCGCGCCCACACTCATCGACGACGCGGTGGAGCGGCGGATACTCGAGCTCGCCGATCTCGCCCCGCTCCACAACCCGGGCCATCACCAGGCGATCCTTGCCGCGCGAGCCGCGTTTCCCGATGTGCCGCACGTGGCGGTGTTCGACACCACCTTCCACCAGACCATGCCCGAGAAGGCATACACTTACGCCATCGACCGCGGGCTTGCGGCGGCGCGCGGGGTGCGACGCTACGGCTTCCACGGCATCTCCTACCAGGTGGTCTCCCGCAGGGCCGCGGAGTTCCTCGGCCGCCCGGTCGAAGAGCTGCGCCAGATCGTGCTGCACCTCGGCAACGGCGCATCGGCGTGCGCGGTCGACCGCGGCCGTTCGATCGACACCTCGATGGGGCTCACGCCGCTCGAGGGGCTCGTCATGGGCACGCGGGGCGGCGACATCGACCCCGGAGCGCTGCTGCACCTGCTGCGGGCGGGGATGAGCGTCGACGAGCTCGATCGCCTGCTCAACCGCGGCTCGGGCCTGCTCGGCCTCAGCGGTTCGCTCGACATGCGCGATCTCACCGCCGCGGCGACCGCGGGCGACGCCGGGGCTCGGCTCGCGTTCGAGGTCTACGTGCACCGCATCCGCCACTATCTGGGGGCCTATCTGCTGGAACTCGGCGGCGCCGACGCGATCGTCTTCACCGCCGGAGTGGGGGAGAACCACGCTCCGACGCGCGCCGCGGTGTGCGCGGGCCTCGAGCATTTCGGCATCGAGCTCGATGAGGCTCTGAATGCGGAGCCTCCGGGTGCAGCTCGGCGCATCAGCACCGCGACGTCGCGCGTCGCCGTGCTCGTCGTGCCCACGGACGAGGAGGCCGAGATCGCGCGGCAGACCTGGGAACTCGTCGCGGGCTGAGCGGATCCGCGAGACTCTCGGGGGTCGGCGGCTCCGGCGTCCGCCGCCGCGCCGGGGTGGATGTCGGGGGCCGCCGATAGCATTGACTCGTGGCTACCGCACTGTACCGCCGTTACCGGCCAGAAGCTTTCTCCGAGATGATCGGGCAGGCTCACGTGACCGAGCCGCTGATGACTGCGCTGCGCACCGGACGCATCGGTCACGCCTATCTCTTCAGCGGTCCGCGCGGCTGCGGGAAGACCACTTCCGCGCGAATTCTGGCGCGCTGTCTGAACTGCGCCGAGGGCCCGACCGACACTCCCTGCGGAACCTGCCCCAGTTGTGTCGAACTCAGCCGGGAGGGCGGCGGCTCGCTCGATGTGGTCGAGATCGACGCGGCCAGCCACGGCGGTGTCGATGACGCGCGCGAGCTGCGAGAACGGGCGGTGTTCGCCCCGGCACGCGACCGCTACAAGATCTTCATCATCGATGAGGCCCATATGGTCACATCCGGCGGTTTCAATGCACTTCTCAAAATCGTTGAGGAGCCGCCGCCGCATATCAAATTCGTCTTCGCCACGACCGAGCCCGAGAAGGTCATCGGCACCATCCGCTCGCGCACTCACCACTACCCCTTCCGACTCATCGCCCCGGGCACCCTCGTCGACTATGCGCAGCAGCTCTGCGACAGCGAGGGCATCGGCATCGAAGCGGGGGTGCTGCCGCTGGTCGTGCGCGCGGGGGGCGGCTCGGTGCGCGACACCCTCAGCATCCTCGATCAGCTCATCGCCGGCAGCGAGGGCGACACGCTCCCGCTCGACCGTGCCACCGGTCTGCTGGGCTACACCGGAGCCGAACTGCTCGATGAGGTCGTGACCGCACTCGGTGCGCACGATTCGGGGGCGGCATTCGCAGCCACCGACCGCGTGGTGCAGACGGGGCAGGATCCGCGCCGCTTCGTCGAGGATCTGCTGGAGCGTCTGCGCGATCTGATCGTGATCTCCGCCACCTCGGTGCAGGGCGCTTCGACCGTGTTCCGGGGTGTCCCCGTCGATCGGCTGCAGCGCATGTTCGAGCAGGCTCAGGCGTTCGGGCCGGGGGAGCTCTCCCGCATCGCCGACACGGTGAGCGAGGCGCTCGATCGCATGACCGGGGCGACGGCGCCGCGTCTCCACCTCGAATTGATGGTGGCGCGCGCGCTCGCCGCATCGCCCTCTCGGGGTGCGGCGCAGTCCTCTGCGGCTGCAGCCTCCTCCGCTGCGGCTGCGGCACCGTCTGCAGTGGTGCCGCCCGCAGCCCCGGCGACCTCTCCCGCGACTCCAGCTGCGCGGTCTTCGGCTGGTCCGCCTTCCGCTGCTTCGCCATCGGCTTCCGTTCCGACCGCACCCACCGCCAAGCCCGCGACTGCGCCCGCTGCCGCCCCCGATGCCACCCCCGATGCCACCGCTGCGGTCGATGTGGTCGCCACGCTGAAATCCGCTCGTGATTTTCTGCGGGGCGGCGCCACCGCGTCGTCGTCGCAGGCGACGTCGTCAGCAGCGCCCTCACCGGTCGAGCCGTCGCCGGCCGCATCCTCATCCGCTGCTCCGTCTGCACCAGCCGCAGCCCCCGCTCCGACGCCCCCGTCCGCCGCAGCCCCCGACACCGTCCCGCAGTCGGCGCAGCAACCGCCGGGTGCAGAAACTCCGTCGCCGGTCGGCTCAGCCGCAGGCGTCGACCCGGTGGGGCTCGACGAACTGCGCGAGGTGTGGCCCGAGCTGCTCGAGGAGCTGCTGGCAGAGGATCGCGAGGCCTGGAACGCGGTGAAAGACGTGCAACCGCTCGCCCTGGAGGGCGAGGTGCTCACCGTCGGTGTGGCGTCCCGCTCCGATCTCGAGGAGTTCAAGGCGGCCGGTGCGGGGCCGCTGCGCGAGGCGATCGTGGCCGCCATCGGTGTCAGCGTGAAGTACATGCCCAAGCCGCTGCCGGCCGGTGCGCAGACCGCGGCGCGGGAGTCCTCGCCCGACGAGGAGCCCTCTCCAACGGCTGAGCCCGGTAGCGGAGCGGTCCGGGTAGAGCAGGACGGCTCGGCGGCGACACCTCCTGCGACCCCGCTCGGTGAATTCGGCGACCCGACGTTCGACCCGAATCGTGATCCCGACTTCAACCCCGAGTACGATCCCGATCTCCGCGGCGACGCGGACGATCTCTACGAGGAGCAGCGCGATCCTCAGGCTTTCGCGGATCCGGATCTCGATTCCGCTCGCGTTCCTGAGCCCGCACCGCCGGTCGCCGCGCCGCCCGCGGTGCCCGAGCCCGCACCCGTGCCATTGCCGGCGGCGGCTATTCCGGCGTCTGGGTCGGTGCCGGAGACTGCCTCCGAGCCCGAGCCCGAGCCCGAGCCCGAGACACCTGTTCCCGTTGCCGGGGACGCAGCGGTACCGCAATCACCTGCACCGGCCTCCTCGGGGGCTGCAGGCATGCGGTACGGCGAGTCGGTGGTCCGTGAGATCCTGGGCGCCAGGTTCATCGAGGAGCGGCCGCTGCCGCAGCAGAACGAGGAGTAGGAACCGCGCATGTACGACGGCATTGTGCAAGACCTCATCGACGAGTTCGGTCGGCTTCCCGGCATCGGTCCGAAGTCGGCGCAGCGAATCGCATTCCATATCCTGCAGACGCAGAGCTTCGATGTTTCGCGCCTGGCCGAACTGCTCACCGAGGTCCGGGAACGGGTGCGCTTCTGCGAGGTCTGCGGGAATATCACCGAGCAGGAGCGCTGCTCGATCTGCAGCGATCCGCGGCGCGATGCGAGCCTCATCTGCGTCGTGGAGGAGCCCAAAGACGTGGCGGCGATCGAGCGCACCAGGCAGTTCCGCGGGCTGTATCACGTGCTGGGCGGTGCCATCAGCCCGATCGACGGTATCGGTCCCGACGATCTCAGCATCCCGCAGCTCATGCGTCGCCTGAGCGACGGCGAGGTGCGCGAAGTGATCCTCGCTACCGATCCGAACCTCGAGGGCGAGGCCACCGCGGCCTACCTGTCCCGGCTCCTCACGAGTATCGAGGTGCCGGTGTCCCGCCTCGCCTCGGGGCTGCCCGTCGGCGGCGATCTGGAGTTCGCCGACGAGGTCACCCTCAGCCGCGCATTCGAGGGACGCACCCGGATGAGCTGATCGGGCGGCCGATCCCGATCCGCTCCCGAGCATCCCGATCCGTGCCGTTGCCGCTCCGCAGGCTCGCCGCCCCTGAGCTGCGCAGTGCCCGAGCGGCGCCGCGCCTGAGCGGCGCAGTGCCTGAGCGGCGGAAGCGCCGAAGGGCGGAGTGCCGAGGGGCGACGTGGAGGAAGGGCGCATGCGGCCCGGGGTAGGATGGAAATCGGCTGTTTTTCCAGGGCCCGTGAGGGAGGCGCGCGCGTGGCATTGATCGTGCAGAAGTTCGGCGGATCCTCGGTGTCCGATGCCGAGAGCATCAAGCGCGTTGCGAAGCGGATCGTCGAAACCCGCCGGGAGGGCAACGATGTCGTGGTCGCCGTGAGCGCGATGGGCGACACGACCGACGAGCTGCTCGACCTGGCAGCCGAGTGCACCCCGATTCCCGCACCGCGCGAACTCGACATGCTCCTCACCGCGGGTGAGCGAATCTCGATGGCGCTGCTCGCCATGACCATCAAGGGCATGGGATTCGAGGCCCTCTCCTTCACCGGAAGCCAGGCCGGTATGCTCACCGACGCCACCCACGGCGCCGCCAAGATCGTCGACGTCACCCCGAAACGCGTGCGCGAGGCGCTCGACCAGGGCGCCATCGCCATCGTGGCCGGCTTCCAGGGCTTCAATCGCGGCACCGGCGACATCACCACGCTGGGACGGGGCGGATCCGACACGACCGCCGTCGCCCTCGCCGCCGCACTCGAGGCCGATGTCTGCGAGATCTACACCGACGTCGACGGCGTGTTCACCACGGATCCGCGCGTCGTGCCTCTGGCGCGGAAGATCGACTCGATCACCGCGGAGGAGATGCTCGAACTCGCCGCCGCCGGTGCGAAGGTGCTGCACCTGCGCGCGGTCGAGTACGCGCGCAGGCACGGCGTCGTCCTGCATGTGCGCTCCTCCTTCTCTGGCGAGGAGGGCACCATCGTCTACGACCCCGCGAAGGGGCATCCGAAGGGAGCTCAGGTGGAAGAGCCGATCATCACCGGTATCGCGTTCGAGAAGAGCGAGGCGAAGGTCACCGTCGGCGGAGTGCCCGATGTGCCCGGCAAGGCGGCCCAGATCTTCGAGATCATCGCGAAGACCAATGCCAATATCGACATGATCGTGCAGAATGTGTCGGCGGCGCAGACCAATCGCACCGACATCTCCTTCACCGTGCCGCTCACCGACGGACGCAAGGTGGTCGAAGCGCTCGAGGCCTCGCGCGAGGAGCTGGGCTTCGAGAGCCTGCAGTACGACGACCAGATCGCCAAGGTCGCCGTCGTCGGCGCGGGGATGCGCAGCGCTTCCGGCGTGTCGGCGCAGCTGTTCCGCGCCCTGTACGAGGCGGGTATCAACATCGAGATGATCTCCACCAGCGAGATCCGCATCTCCGTGGTCACGCGCGCCGATCTGATGGAGAAGGCCGTGCGCGCACTGCACACCGCCTTCGGTCTCGACGCCGACACCGAGGCCGTCGTCTACGCCGGCACCGGCCGGTAATCGCACGGCCGCCGCCGCTACGGCTGCCGCTTCGCTTGAAGAGGGGCGGATTCCGCCCGAAGTTCTCAGAGGACAAAGGAACACATCATGGCACAGCAGGGTCTGAACGTCGCAGTCGTGGGCGCGACCGGTCAGGTGGGCGGCGTGATGCGCCGTCTGCTCGACGAGCGCGATTTCCCGATCGCAGAGCTCCGCCTGTTCTCGAGCGCCCGCTCGGCGGGGAGCACCATCGAGTTCCGCGGACGTCCGATCACTGTCGAGGACGTCGACACCGCCGATGCGAGCGGCATCGACATCGCGCTGTTCTCCGCGGGCGGGGCGGCGTCGAAGCAGTACGCGGCGAAGTTCGCCGAGGCCGGCGCGATCGTCATCGACAACTCCAGCGCCTGGCGGATGGACCCCGAGGTGCCGCTCGTGGTCAGCGAGGTCAACCCCGATGCCATCGACGATGCGAAGAAGGGCATCATCGCGAATCCGAACTGCACCACCATGGCGGCGATGCCGGTGCTCAAGGCGCTGGACACCGAGGCCGGTCTGGAGCGCCTCGTCGTGACCACCTTCCAGGCGGTGTCGGGATCCGGTCTCGCCGGTGCGCGAGAGCTCTCGCGCCAGGTGACCGCCGCGGTCGAAGCGGGTGACATCGAGGAACTGGTGCACGACGGCGCTGCCGTGGAGTTCCCTGCCCCTGAGATCTACACGAAGACGATTGCCTTCGACGTGCTGCCGCTCGCCGGCTCCATCGTCGACGACGGTCAGCGCGAGACCGACGAGGAGAAGAAGCTCCGCAACGAGAGCCGGAAGATCCTCGAGCTTCCCGAGCTGCGCGTCGCCGGAACCTGTGTGCGCGTGCCGGTGTTCACCGGGCACTCGCTCTCGATCAACGCCGAGTTCGCCAGGCCCATCTCGCCCGAGCGGGCCGAAGAGGTGCTCGCCGCCGCCCCCGGTGTGCAGCTGAGCGCGGTGCCCACTCCGCTGGAGGCGGCAGGTCAGGATCCGAGCTTCGTGGGGCGCATCCGCGAGGACCAGAGCGCTCCCGAGGGGCGCGGGCTCGCGCTCTTCGTCTCGAACGACAATCTGCGCAAGGGTGCGGCGCTCAACGCCGTCCAGATCGCCGAGCTTGTCGCTGCGAAGCTGGCTCGCTGACGCCTGACGGCTACCCAGCGCTACGCGCGCCCGAGCGCCTCGTCTGCGGCGGCTGAGGTCAGCCCGGCAGCCTCAGCCGGTGACGGCTTCGAGGGTGATGAGGCTCGCCTCGGGGCGGCAGGCGAAGCGGATCGGCGCGTAGATCGATGCGCCCAGCCCGGCGCTGACATTGAGGAAGGCTGCGTGCTCGGCGTCGTACCAGACGTCCAGACCGCGGGCGAGCCGCGGCGGCAGATCGCAGTTCGAGGTGAGCGCGCCGACACCTGGGACCCGCACCTGGCCGCCGTGGGTGTGGCCGGCGAAGATCACCTCGGCACCGGCGTCGAGCAGCTCGTTCAGCGCGCCCTGGTACGGGGCGTGGACCACACCGAGGCGTGTCGGAGGTGCCTTCCCGTCCGGCTCGGGTAGCGCGGTGATCGCCGTGTGCATCGCCGCCGGCTGATCGTGCTGGATATGCGGATCGCCGAGGCCGAACAGCTCGAGCTCGGTCCCGCGCAGATCGATCCGAGTGGCTGCGTTGTTCAGATCGGTGAGGCCGAGACCGATGAGACCGCGGGTCAGTGCGGCATTGTCGATGTCCTTGGGTCTCGATGCCTTGCGGCTCGGCTCCTGCAGATACTTCAGGGGATTCTTCGGAATCGGCCCGTAGTAGTCATTCGAGCCGTGCACGAAGACACCGGGAACCCCCGCTTCCGCGAACGGCCGCAGCGCGTGGAGCAGGGGATTGCGCGCGAGGCGGTGACCCATGAGATCTCCGGTGAGCACCAGAAGATCGGGGCGCAACTCGGCCAGACGCCGAATCCAGTCGATCTTGCGGTGCTGCCACGGGGCCAGGTGCAGATCGCTGAGCTGCAGTACGCGCAGCGGCGCCGATCCCTCGCTCAGCACCGGCAGCGCGTGCCGGCGCAGGGTGAACAGCCGCGGCTCCACCAGCGTGGACCACGCGACCACGCCGAGGGCCGCAGCCCCCAGCGCCTTCACCGCCCGGCTCATGCGCAGTCGACCACTACCCGCACCTGGTTCGTGCGAATCGCCTCGGTGCCGCTTGCGGGATCGAGCGAATCGAAGGGTTTGGCGCCCGGGTTCGCCGTCGGGCCGGTACCCGGCTTGCAGGTGATGGTGACTGAGCTGAAGCCGTCACTGGTCAGTCTGGTTTTCGCCTGGTCACCGCTGCTGCCGCTCGGAATGTCCGGGATCGTCGACATGCTGCCGTTGCTCCGGTAGATGCTGATGGTCGTTCCGGTCGCTGCTCCTTCGCCGCCCGCGGGATTGGTGCCCGAGACCTGCCCTGACGGAACCGAGGAGTCTGCCTCTCCGCCATCGGTGACGTCGAAACCGAGTGCGTTCAGCATCGCCGCGGCTTCCTCGTAGCTCTTGCCGCGCACATCGGGGACGGTGACAAGGGTCGTCTTCGTCGCCGTCTGCGGTGGCGGCGGGAAGGCTTCCCCGCCGTACTTCGCGTCTGCGACGTTCATCATGGCCGGCCAGATCCCCTGATCGGCGATCATGAGGCCGGTCCAGCCGCCGAAGAGCTGTGTAGACACATTGCCTGTGACATTGCCGACCCAGGTGGCGGTCGCCACGCGCGTGCTGGCTCCCACCGTCCAGTTGTCCTCCACGTTGTCGGTCGTACCGGTCTTCGCTAGGTGAGGCACACCGATCTGCGATCGGGCGTGCCTGGCGAGGCCGCTGTTCACCGTGTACTCGAGTGCGTAGGCGACGCCTGCGGCCACCTCGGGCGTGATGCCGTTCCTGCACTGGCTCTTGGTGAAGGGCACCTCTTCGCCGTCGGGGCCGGTGATGGAGTCGATGGGCACCGGGGTGCAGACGGTTCCGCCGCCGGCGAAGGCCGCGAAGGCGCTGGCCATGGTGATCGGTGCGATCTCATCGATGCCGGCGTAGACGTTCGAGGGCACACGGGTCAGATTGGTCGTCTGGTAGTTGCTCATGCCGGCGAAGTTCTCGCCCATCAGCTTGCTGGCGCGGTGCACCCCGAGACTCTCTGCCAGATCGAAGGTGTCGCAGAGATCCATCTTCTGCTGCATCGAGACCACGCCGCCGTTGATCGACTGCGCGATCACATTGAGTACCGGTTGGTTTCCGTGCTGTCGACCCTGGTCGTTCTGGAAGGTGAAGTTGCCGTAGCCGTAGACCCCGCCGTCCATGCATCTCGCCGGGAAGCTCTGGTATTGCACGCTGCGGCCGTTCGCATTCACGACATCGCGCACCGAATGGCCGGAGTCGATCCACTCCGCGAGCGTGAAGGCCTTGAACGTCGAACCGACCTGGAAGCCGCTGGACCCGCCATACTCCATATCGGTGTTGTAGTTCACGGAGGTGAATCCCGGATTCCCCTCGAGCACCGCGGGATCATTGCTGAAGGGGCGGTTCTGCACCATGCCGAGCACGCGCCCGGTGCCGACTTCGACGCTGACGCTCGCCGCGCCGACATCGATGCCGTCCATCAGCTGCGGAACCTCCGCCTGCATCGCGGCGAGGCCCGCCGCTTGGATGTCGAGGTCGATGGTGCTCATGATCGTCAGCCCACCCCGGAGGAGATTGAACTCGCGCTCGTCGACGCTGTTGCCGAAGCTCGGGTCGTTCTCGATGTAGAGCTGCACGTAGTTGCAGAAGTGGCCGAGGCCGATGTTCTCGGCGACCGCGCAGCCCGAGACTCGGGGGGTGATGTTCGGCGTAACCGGGGTGGCCACCGCCTCCTCGTACTGGGCCTGCGTGATGCGACCTGCTTCGCGCATCTTGCCGAGGATATAGTCGCGCCGGATCTGGTTGTTCTCGAGATTCGCCTCGAGGTCGATCTGCAGCACCGAGGGGTTCTGCACGATCGCGACGAGGCTTGCGGCCTCGGCGAGGGAGACGTCTGCGGCACTCTTGCCGTAGTAGTACTGCGCCGCCGACTCGATGCCGTAGTTGGTGCGCCCGAACAGGGCGATGTTCAGATACCCGAGCAGGATCTCATCCTTCGAGTACTGCTTCTCGATGCTGACCGCGTAGCGGATCTCCTGCAGCTTGCGGTCGACGTCCTGCCGCATGGCGTCCTCGTACGCGGCTTGGCGTTCGGTTTCGTCAGAGATGGACTCCGCCTGTTGCACCAGCACATTCCGCACGTACTGCATGGTCACGGTCGATGCTCCCGAGGAGCTCGTGCCGGCGACCTGACCCATGGTCGCCCGGCTCAGCGACAGTAGATCGACACCGCCGTGCGAGTAGAAGCGCGGATCCTCCGCGGCGACCGCGGCGTCCTTCACGTACTGCGAGATCTGATCCCAGCCCACCATCTCGCGGTTCTGCGCGTAGAAGGTGGCGACTTCGATGACCGAACCATCCGATGCCGTGGCGTAGATGGTGGAGGGCTGCGCGAGCTGGCCCGGGTTGATGTGGTCGGGCAGATCGTTGAAGATGTCGATCGCGCTCTTCGCCGCTGCGCCACTGATCGCGACCACCGGGGTGACCGCGGCGGTGATGAGCACGCCTGCGATGACGCTCATCACGATTGCACCGAGAAAACCGCCGAGTACGCCGCCCGTGCTGCGGGGCTTCGCCGTCCGCGGAGCGTTGCGCCGCCCGTTCGAAGACTTGGGTGAGGTTGAGGCCATAGGATAAAGCGTAGGCGACGCACCTGACAATCTGCTCGTCCGGGTACGCGCTCCCGCCGGAATCCGGGTCAGCCGGGCCTGCGGGGATGATTCCGCGCGGCTCCGCGTCGTCACAGTCATCAATCGACCGAGGAGACGCAATGAGCGAATCGCCCGAAGCCGAGCTGCCGCGCTGGGAGTATTTCGTCACTCCTCTGCTGCTGCACAACGAAGCCCAGATCCTGAACAACTGGGGTGCGCAGGGCTGGGAACTCGTGCAGATCATCGAGGGACCGGCTGGCGGAAACGTCGCCTACCTGAAGAGAAAGGCCTGATCCATGTCCGTCATCGAGGATCGTCTTCGCGAGCTCGGCTATGAGGTGCCCGAGGTCGCGGCGCCCGTTGCCGCGTATGTACCGGCGCTGCGCCGTGGGAACCTGGTCTACACCTCGGGTCAGCTGCCCTTCGTCAACGGGGCGCTGCCGGCCAGCGGCAAGGTCGGCGCCGAGGTCAGTGCGGAGCAGGCCGAGGATCTCGCGCGACAGTGCGCGCTCAACGGCCTCGCCGCGGCGCGCGGAGTGCTCGGATCCCTCGACAAGATCGTCCAGGTGGTGAAGGTGACCGCCTTCGTCGCCTCCGACCCCTCCTTCACCGGGCAGCCCGGTGTCGCGAACGGGGCATCCCTGTTCCTGGGGAAGGTGTTCGGCGACAGCGGCATCCACGTGCGCTCCGCGGTGGGAGTCTCGGTGCTGCCGCTGGACTCCCCGGTCGAGGTGGAGTTCGTCTTCGAGGTGCAGGAGTAGCACCTGCGGCGTCGACCGGGTCCGACGGGCCTGTCGCCGCCACGATTCGCCCCTCGCTCGGGCGCGCTTCGCATGTCGAAATGGAGCTGAGCGAGGGGCGAATCGCGTTCGCGGGCTCCTAGCCCGCGTTCTTCTCGTCGCGCACGCGCTGGGAGATGAGCTGCATCACCGAGGTGTCGGCGAGCGTCGTCGTGTCGCCGATCTCCCGGCCCTCCGCGGCGTCCTTCAGTAGTCGCCGCATGATCTTGCCGGAGCGGGTCTTGGGCAGCTCGTTCACCACGAAGACCTGGCGCGGGCGCGCGATCGCGCCGATATGCGCCGAGACGTGCTTCTTGAGCTCGACCTCGGCCTCCTCCTCGGTGAGCAGCTGCTGCTGCGACTTCAGGATCACGAAGGCCACCACGGCCTGCCCGGTCGTCTCATCGTCCGCGCCGACGACTGCGGCCTCTGCGACGGCGTGGTGCCCCACCAGCGCCGACTCGATCTCGGCCGTGCTCAGTCGGTGGCCCGACACGTTCATCACATCGTCCACGCGTCCGAGCAGCCAGATGTCGCCGTCCTCGTCGAGTCGGGCGCCGTCGCCGGCGAAATAGCGATCCCCGAACTTCGACCAGTAGGTGTCGATGAAGCGCTCGGGATCGCGCCAGATGGTGCGCACCATGCTCGGCCAGGGCGCGGTCACCGTGAGCAGGCCTCCCTGCCCGCGCTCCAGGGTGTTGCCCTCATCGTCCACCACGTCGATGGTGATCCCGGGCTGCGGCGCCTGCGCACTGCCCGGCTTCGCGGAGGTGATTCCGGGCAGCGGGGAGATCATGATCGCGCCGGTCTCGGTCTGCCACCAGGTGTCCACGATGGGCGCGGTCCCCGCGCCGATCACCTCGCGGTACCAGCGCCAGGCCTCGGGGTTGATGGGCTCGCCCACGGAGCCGAGCACGCGGATGCTCGAGAGATCGTACTGCTCGGGCACCTGCCGCCCCACCTTCATGAAGGAGCGGATCGCGGTGGGAGCCGTGTAGAGGATGGAGACGCGGTACTTCTCGACGAGTCGCCACCAGCGCCCCCAGTCGGGGGTATCGGGGGTGCCCTCGTAGAGCAGCTGGGTGGCGCCGTTGGCGAGAGGACCGTACACCACGTAGCTGTGCCCGGTGATCCAGCCCACATCGGCGGTGCACCAGTAGACGTCGGTCTCGGGCTTGAGATCGAAGACGTCGCGGTGGGTGGCGGTCGCCTGGGTGAGGTAGCCGCCGGAGGTGTGCAGGATCCCCTTCGGCTTGCCGGTGGTGCCCGAGGTGTAGAGGATGAAGAGCGGGTTCTCGGCGGGGAAGCCCTGCGGGGTGTGCTCGCCGTCGTATGCGGCGATCTCCTCATCCCACCAGAGGTCGCGGCCGCCCTGCATCTCGATCTCGTTGCCGCCGCGCTTCACGACGAGCACCTTCTTCACCGTGCTCGCGCCGCCATCGATCGCGAGCGCCTCGTCGACGGTGGGCTTGAGCGCCGAGACGCGGCCCTTGCGGTAGCCGCCGTCGGCGGTGATGACGAGCTCGGCCTCGGCGTCGTCGATGCGTGCGCGCAGGCTCTCGGCGCTGAAACCGCCGAAGACCACCGAGTGCGCGGCCCCCAGGCGTGCGACCGCCAGCATCGCGATCACCGTCTCCGGGATCATCGGCATGTAGATGGCGACCCGATCGCCCTGCCGCACGCCGAGCGCGGTGAGCATATTCGCGGCGCGCCCCACTTCGTGGGTGAGTTCGCCGTAGGTGAGGGTCCGGGTGTCGCCCGGTTCGCCCTCGAAGTGGATCGCGACCCGGTCGCCGAGCCCCGAGGCCACGTGGCGGTCGAGGCAGTTCGCGGAGACATTGAGCTCGCCGTCGGCGAACCACCGGGCGAAGGGCGGATTCGACCAGTCGAGCACCTCGGTGAAGGGTTTCGTCCACTGCAGTTCGCGGGCGCGCCCGGCCCAGTAGGCCTCCGGATCCTCGGCCGCCTGCCAGTAGACGGCCGGGTCGTTCGGTCTCGCCTGCGAGCGGAATTCGGGGCTCGGCGGATAGTGCTCGGTCTCGGAGGCGTGGCTCTCGATGGTGCCGTGATCGGTCATGTCAGTCATGGACGCCGTTATCCCGTCTGTGCGTGAAGCACCTCAGTGTGCGCGTGCTGTCAGGTTAAAATATATTTGTTCCGGAGGCAAGCCGCGGACGGTGCCGGAGCCTCCTGGTATTCACCGCTCACAGTCCGTGAACACCGTGGATCGGCCCGAGTTCTCCACAGATTGCGGATCCGGGCACCGCGCGGCGGCTCCAACTGCTTGGCTGGCCTCATGCACACCGTCCGCGCCGCTTCGAGACCGCCGCTGTCGGAGGCGAGCGCACCGTGGGCGCCGCGGCATGCCGAGGCCGTCGCGCCCCCGGGCCGCAGCAGATCGACGCCTGAACCGCTCGGTGAGCCGGTGGTGCCGCGCTCAGCCGCCCTCGGGCTGGAGGCGCGCCGGGCACTCGGCCCGCTCCTCCCGCTGCTCGACGATCCCGAGCTGCGCGATCTGCTGATCCACCTGCGGGGCGGGGTCGGTGAGCTCTGGTTGGACCGAGGAAGCCGTGCCTGTCGCGTCGAGGGATGGCGGTCGGGCCCCGCTGAGGTGCGCAGACTCGCCGTCGCGCTGATCGCGGCGGGCGGCCGGCAGCTCGATGAACTCCACCCCTGCGCCGAGGTGCACCTGGGAGCGGGCATCCGCGTACACGCCGTGCTGCCGCCCATCAGCGTGGCGGGTCCCGTGCTGTCGATCCGGATCCCGCGCCGTGCACCGCTCGGCTTCGAGAGGCTCGTCGCGACCGGTCTGTGCGATCCGCCTATCGCCGCAGGACTCAGGGCGGCCGTCACCGGCCGCCGCAATCTGCTGATCACCGGGGCCACCGGTTCCGGCAAGACCACGCTGCTGGCCGCACTGCTCGATCTGGCCGCCCCGGACGAGCGCATCATCACCATCGAGGACATCGCGGAGCTGCGGCTTGCGCACCCGCACCGAGTGGCGCTCGAGGCCCGTCCACCCAATGCGGAGGGCGGCGGCGAGATACCCGTTGACCGACTGCTGCGGGAGGCGCTTCGGATGAGACCCGACCGGATCGTGCTGGGGGAGTGCCGCGGCGCGGAGGTGGCGACACTGCTGTCGGCGCTGAACACCGGGCACAGCGGCGGGGCCGGCACCCTGCACGCGAACAGCCTCGCCGACGTGCCCGCGCGGCTGGAGGCGCTCGGAATGCTGGCCGGCTACGAGCCGGCGGTGCTCGCCCGCCAGGCGATCTCGGCGCTGCACCTCGTCGTCCACGTGGAGCGCTCAGCGCAGCGCGGACACCGGATCACGGCCCTCGGGCGGCTCGGACTGCGCGACGGCGCGCTGATCGTGGAGCCCGCATGAGCGGGAAGAACCTGTTCGCCCGCCGGCGGGCCGGGCCCGCGGCGATCTCGGTGGAGGCGGCCGTGCTGCGCGCGGCCGTGCTGCTGCGCGGAGGCATGCCGACCACGCGCGTGTGGCGCACCGTCGGGCGGGAGTCCCCGGAGCCCGGCGAGGCCGCCCGGATCGCCCGCCGCATCGAGGAGGGGCTGAGTTCGGCGGAAGCGCTCGCCGGCGCGAACGACCCGCGATGGCGCGTGCTCGCCGCCGCCTGGGAGGTCGCAGAACTCAGCGGAGCGCCGTTGGCCCCGGCGTTGGAGCGACTCGCGCTGGCGATCCGCGCGCTCGACGCGCTGGCCGAGCGCCGCGGGGTGCTGCTCGCCGGTCCGCGAGCCACCGTCAGGCTGGTGGTGGCGCTGCCTCCGCTGGCATTGCTGCTCGGTGCCCTGCTCGGCTTCGATCCGATACCCGTGCTGCTGAGCCCGTTCGGCGCCGCGCTGGCGATTCTCGGAACCGGTCTGCTGGTACTCGGTGCGTTCTGGGCGCGGGTTCTGGTCTCCCGCGTCTCTGCGGCCGATCGTGCGGCGGGGTGGGCGTTGGAGCTGAGCTGCATCGGGCTCGGGGGAGGCGGGCCGCCGCGCGAGGCGCTGCGCAGCGTGGCCGACTGCGCGGACCGTGCGGGGGCCGAATGGGTGCGCTTGTCCGAACTGCGCGCCGACGGGCCGGTGTGGGCAGCGCTCCGCACCGCCGACGCGCTCGGCGCAGCTGCCGGGCCGCTGCTGCTCGGCGCCGCGGAGGCGGTGAGGATCCGTGCCCAGGCCGAACTCGAGCGAGAGGCGGAACGGTTGGCGGTGCGGGTCCTGGTGCCGCTGGGGGTGTGCGTGCTCCCGGCCTTCGTGCTGCTCGGAGTGGTCCCGGTACTCATCGCGGTGCTCGGCGGTGTGGTCGTGTGATCGCTTGCTTTGCGGCCGCGCGCCCGCTCGGTTGTGCGCTCGTGCGACCGTGTGAGCGCGGTGCGTTGCCGCGCGGCTGGGCGCTTGCGCGGTCCGGGTGACCCCGCTTCGTCCCGCACATCGCCGGACCCGCACGACTTCTCCACAGATTTCGCGGAAAGGCACTGTTTCGTACTTTCGACTCCGCCGAATGCCGCAGCATGGAGAGACCGGCGTCCGTCGGGGCCGTGCCGAGGAAAGGAGCGCAGTATGACGACGCATCTCACGCTGGTGGTCGACAACTCGGTGCGAGGCGAAACACAGAAGATCGATGTTTCGGAGAAGGATCCGGAGGCATCGGAGGAGTCGCGGAGTTCCTGGGTACACCGCCACTGGAAGCCCGGGACACCGCGCGCGTCCCGGACGCGCAGCGGGCGCTCCCTCCGCTCGCTTCGCCCGTTCCGCTTGCTCCGCCCCCGGCGCCGAGTCGGCGCAGCCCTGCAGGGTGATCGCGGTGCAGTCACCGCGGAGTATGCCATCGTGATCATGGCGGCCGTAGCCTTCGCGGGCCTGCTCGTCGCGATCATGCGATCGGGAGAGATCCGGCAGATGCTGGTGGACCTGGTGCAGAATGCGCTCGGCATGGGCAGCTGATCCGGTGCTCGCCGGCGGCAGGCCGGGCCATCGGCCGCGCGCTGACCGGGGCAGCATCACCGCCGAGTTCGCCGTGGTGCTGCCGGCGGTGCTCCTGGTGATCGGACTTGCCGTCGGGGCGATTCTGCTCGCCACGCACCGACTCGTGCTGACCCAGTCGGCAGCGGAGCTGGCCCGCCAAGAAGCGAGAGGCGATTCCGCTGCGGCGGCAGTGCAACTCGATCGCCTGGGCGTCGGGGTCACGGTGATGCGCAGCCGTGACGGGCCGCTGCACTGCGTCGCGCTCGCGGAGCGCCCCGGTGCGGGGATGCTCGCCTTCGTCGAGATCGTGGTCCGCGGGTGCGCCGCGGTGAGCGAAACGGCTGAACGGTGAGCGCCCCGGCGCTGCTCGCCTGCGCGGCCGCCACACTGGCACTCGCGCTGCCGGTGGTCGCGGCGGCGGGAGCGCTCGAGGCCGGGCAGCGGGCCGCCGGCGTCGCCGACGCGGCAGCGCTCGCCGCAGCGGATGCGGCGGCGGGGTGGATCACGGCGGAGCCCTGCGAGATCGCCGCGGAACTCGCGACCGCCTCGGGAATGGAACTGGGCGGGTGCGCGGTGGACGAGAGGAGCGGCGAGGCGCGGGTAACCGTGATCGCCTCGACCCATTTCGGCCCGATAGAGGTGCGTGCGCGGGCGGGGCCGCCGTTCGCGGAGTAGCCGCGCAGCGGCGATCCGACTCGTCCGGCGGCCGCGATCCGCGTGGTCCGATACTCGTTGTCAGCACTTCCAGGTGCTCCTGATCCACGTGATCCGATCGTCGCGATCCGTGCGGCCAAAGGCGTCGCGTCGAATTCTCACCCGGCGGTGTGTATCGTTTCCAAGCAGAACTGCGCACTTTGCAGGCGGCCGAACCGGTGTAGGCTTCCGCGCGGTGGTGGCATCAACCCAGAAGGAGACCCGTGGGGGCCGAGAAGAAGCTCGTGATCGTCGAGTCGCCGACCAAGGCGCGAACCATCGGCGGCTATCTCGGCGATGACTATGAGGTCATCGCCTCGGTCGGGCATATCCGCGATCTCGCCGAGCCCTCGGAGCTGCCGGCGGATCTGAAGAAGGGTTCCTTCGGGAAGTTCGCCGTCGACGTCGACAACGGTTTCGAACCCTATTACGTCGTCAACGACAACAAGCGGAAGACGGTCACCGAGCTCAAGCGCGCACTGAAGGATGCCGACGAGCTCTGGCTCGCCACTGATGAGGACCGCGAGGGCGAGGCCATCGCGTGGCATCTGCTGGAGGTGCTGAAGCCCAAGGTTCCCGTCAGGCGCATGGTCTTCCACGAGATCACCCAGGAGGCGATCGCCGAGGCTCAGGCGAACACCCGCGACATCGACCTCGCCCTGGTCGATGCGCAGGAGACGCGCCGTATCCTCGACCGCCTCTACGGCTACGACGTGTCACCGGTGCTGTGGCGCAAGGTCGCCCCGAAGCTCTCCGCGGGCCGTGTGCAGTCGGCGGCCACGCGGCTCGTCGTCGACCGCGAGCGCGAACGACTGGCGTTCACCTCCGCCGAGTACTGGGATCTCACCGCGACCTTCCAGCCGGGGAAGGACGCCGCCGACCAGACGGAATTCGAAGCGCATCTGGTTCGCCTGAACGGGGAGCGTCTGGCCACGGGCGGCGACTTCGGCGACGACGGCGAGCTGAAGGCGAAATCGCAGAAGGCCGGAGTGGCCCGCCTGGGCCGCGAGCGCGCCGAGCGGCTGGCGGCGCTGGTATCGCAGAGCGCAGAGGCCCGGGTGCTCTCCCTGGAGACCAAGCCCCATACCCGTAGGCCGGCGCCGCCGTTCACCACTTCCACGCTGCAGCAGGAGGCCTCGCGGAAGCTGCGCTACGGCTCGCGGCAGACCATGTCCCTTGCGCAGTCGCTCTACGAGAACGGCCACATCACCTATATGCGAACCGACTCGCCGACGCTGTCGAAGCAGGCGGTCTCGGCGGCACGCTCGCAGGCCGCCGAGCTGTACGGCTCCCAGACCGTGCCCGATGCGCCCCGTGTCTACACCGGCAAGTCAAAGGGTGCGCAGGAGGCCCACGAGGCGATCCGCCCTGCGGGCGACGTCTTCGCCCGCCCGAGCGAGCTCAAGGGCACCCTCTCCCAGGGCGAGTTCGCCCTCTACGAGCTGATCTGGAAGCGCACCGTGGCCAGTCAGATGGCCGATGCGAAGGGTTCGACCGATACCGTCACCCTCGGCGTGACCGTCACCGAGGCGGATGCCGAGCGCGCGACCGAGGCCGAGTTCACCGCGAGTGGCACGGTGATCACCTTCCCCGGCTTCCTCCTCGCCTATGAAGAGGGCAAGGATGAGAAGCGGAAGGAAGCCGAGCAGAATGTCGCGCTGCCGCAGCTCGGTGAAGGGCAGCGGCTCGCCGTGCTGGACCCGGAGGCGAAGGGTCATGAGACCAGCCCGCCGCCGCGGTACACCGAGGCCAGCCTCACCAAACGCCTCGAAGAGCTCGGCATCGGCCGTCCCTCGACCTATGCGGCGATCATCGGCACCATCTCCGACCGCGGCTATGTGACGAAGAAGGGTCAGGCGCTCGTCCCCAGTTGGATCGCTTTTTCGGTGGTGCGGCTGCTGGAGGAGCACTTCACCGAGCTGGTCGATTACGACTTCACCGCCGAGATGGAGGGTGATCTCGACCGCATCGCCGCAGGCGAGGCCGAGCGGAGCAGCTGGCTGCGCGACTTCTACTTCGGCACCGACAGCCACCCGGGCCTGCGCGGTGTGGTGGACAATCTCGGCGAGATCGACGCCCGGGCGATCAACACCATCCGCATCGACGACGCGATCTCGCTGCGCAACGGAAAGTACGGGCCCTATCTCGAGGTGTTCGACGACAAGTGCGAGGTCGGTGAGGACGGGGTGCTCAAACCCCGCACCGTGAACATCCCGGACGGTCTCGCCCCCGACGAACTCACCCCCGCCAAGGCGCACGAGCTCGCCGACGCCGAACCGTTGGAAGACCGTATCGTCGGCGTGCACCCGGTCACGGGCAAGCGCATCGCCGCGAAGAACGGCCGCTTCGGCCCCTATGTCACCGAGCTCCTGGACGAGGGCGAGGAGCTGCCGAAGGGGGAGAAGCCGCGCACGGCATCGTTGTTCAAGACGATGGATCCGGCCACCGTCGACCTCGATGCCGCGGTCGCTCTGCTCGACCTGCCCCGCGTCGTCGGGACCGATCCGGAGTCGGGCGCCCCGATCACCGCGCAGAACGGCCGCTACGGCCCGTACCTCAAGAAGGGCGCCGAAACCCGGTCCCTGCCGAGCGAGGACGCCATCTTCGAGATCGACCTGCCCGGCGCGCTGGAACTTCTCGCGCAGCCGAAGTACGGGGCGCGCCGTGCGAGTGCGGCGCTCAAGGAGTTCGACGCGGATCCGGTGAGTGGGAAGCCGATCAAGGTGAAGGACGGCCGTTTCGGCCCCTATGTCACCGACGGCGAGACCAATGCCACGATTCCGCGCGGCGACAGCGTCGAGGACATCACCTTCGAGCGCGCCGTCGAGCTGCTCGCGATCAAGCGCGCCAAGGGCCCGGCGAAGAAGAAGCCCGCCGCCAAGAAGGCTCCCGCGAAGAAGCCGGCGGCGAAGAAGGCCCCGGCCAAGAAACCGGCTGCGAAGAAGCCGGCGGCCAAGAAGGCCACCACCGAGGAGTAGCGGCTCGCGCCCCGGCGCGGCACTCAGGCGGGGCGCTCGTGTCTCGAGCACCGGCGGGTGCACAGACTGGGGCGCGCCTCCCGGCCCGCGACCCGCGAGCCGTCCTCTAGGGTGGAGGAGTGACAGGTCTCTTCATCACCTTCGAGGGCGGCGACGGCGCGGGCAAGAGCACGCAGGCCGAGCTGCTCGCCAGCTGGCTGAACGGACGGGGCTTCGAGGTGGTGCGCACCCGAGAGCCGGGCGGCACGCCGCTCGGCGCGACACTGCGCGATCTCCTGCTGCACGGCGAACACGTCGCCCCGCGCGCCGAGGCGCTGCTCTACGCGGCCGATCGCGCACAGCACGTCGCCGAGGTGGTCCGGCCCGCACTCGAGCGCGGTGCGGCCGTGGTGCAGGATCGCTACATCGACTCCTCGCTCGCCTACCAGGGGGCGGGCCGCCCGCTCGCGGTCGAGGAGATCCGCGATCTCAGCGAGTGGGCGACCGAGTCCCTTACGCCCGGGCTCACCGTGCTGCTGGATGTCAGCCCCGAGCTCGGCGCCGAGCGCCGCAGCGCGGCGGGGCAGACCGCCGACCGGCTGGAGAGCGAGGCCGTAGAGTTCCACCGACGGGTGCGCGAGGGCTTCCTCGGGCTCGCCGAGGCCGATCCCGACCGATTCCTCGTCCTCGACGCCGCACGGCCCGTGGAGGAGCTCCACACCGCGATTCTCGCGAGGGTCGCCCCGCTCATCGCCGACGCGTAGTCGCCGGCGATGGGATCCGCGCGGAGAGCCGGCGCAGCGCGCCGGAAGAGCGGCACCCGCCAGTGGCGGGCACTGCTGCCGTGGCACGAACCCGAGCGGCAGGGGGTAACCTCCGGCTGGTGGGGGTGGTTCCCGAACATTCCTCGGAACCCGGTCGGCCGGGCGTGCTGGGTGCTCCTCGTCGGGACGGTCGCGGCCGGTTTCCTCGCGCTCCTCATCGTGCTGCTGGGCGCGGCGCTCAACGGTTCCGTGCTCGCGGGTCCCCAGGCGTCGGGGATCCTCGGCTTCGTGCTGAGCCTGGCGCTCCTCGCACTCGGCTTCCTGATCTTCACCTGGCATCTGATCGCAGGCATCGCGCTGGCGCAGACGGAACGCAGAGAAGCGCGTCTACTGCGGGCGCAGCTGCTGGATGCCGAGCAGCGCGTACGCGCTGCCAGGGCCCGTCTCCGCGGCCGCCCCTGAGAAACCGCCCCGCCGGTCGTCCCGTCCAGGCAGCAGCCCCACCCGCGGTGCCCGACCGGACCGCCCAGAGAACATCGAAACTGCCAGCGAACACCGAAAGTGCAGCACTTTCGATGTATTCTCGCCGGAATCGTGTCCTCTCGGCGATTCTGTGCCGCGGCTGCCGAACCCGAGCACCCCGCTTGCCGCGACTACTCCGAAATCGTCGCGCCGAAGCGCGCGGGAAGCGTGCCGCGATGCGCGGCGCCGAGCTCCGCCAACGGCACGGTGAAGCGATCCTGGATCTCCAGCGCCGCGGCCTCGCCGGTGCCGTCGGTCACGCCGATGCGCAGCACCGGGTATCCGCGCCCCTCGCAGAGCCCCCGGAACTTCACCTCTTCCTCGTGCGGCACGGCGACCAGCACGCGCCCCTGCGACTCCGAGAAGAGCGCCGCTGTGGCGTCCACGCCGTCGCGCGAGACGATCTCGTCGATCCACACCCGCGCCCCCACACCGAAGCGCAGCACGCCCTCGGTGAGGGCCTGCGCCAGGCCGCCCTCCGACAGGTCGATGGCGGCCGAGAGCAGTCCGTTCTGGGTCGCCGCCTGCAGCAGTTCCGCGAGCGAGCGCTCCTCGTCGAGAGAGACGCGCGGCGGCACCCCGCCCAGGTGCGCGTGCACCGCCTCCGCCCAGGCCGAGCCGTCGAGCTCGTCGCGGGTCGTGCCCAGCAGGTAGAGGTGCTCGCCCTGATCCTGCCAGCCGCTCGGCACGCGGCGCGCCACATCGTCGATGATGCCCAGCACGCCCACCACGGGTGTGGGGTGGATCGGCACCTCGCCGGTCTGGTTGTAAAAGGAGACGTTGCCGCCGGTCACCGGCACCTCGAGCGCCAGGCAGGCATCCGACAGCCC
The DNA here is from genome assembly GCA_048516985.1 of Leucobacter sp. GTDB lineage: Bacteria > Actinomycetota > Actinomycetes > Actinomycetales > Microbacteriaceae > Leucobacter. The sequence goes on from CP183188.1 coordinate 1,169,047, forward strand.
CTCCACGGCTCGCGAGAACTGCCACATCACCTCGGGGTTCTCGGGGCTGCCGAAGTTGAGGCAGTCGGTCACCGCGGTCGGCACGGCGCCGGTGGTCGCCACATTGCGGTACGCCTCGGCCAGCGCGAGCTGCGCCCCCGCGTAGGGGTCGAGCTGGCAGTAGCGTCCGTTCGCGTCCGTCGAGATCGCGACGCCGAGGCCCGACTCCTCATCGACGCGGATCATGCCCGCCGCGTCGGGGAACGACAGCGCCGTGTTGCCCATCACGTAGTAGTCGTACTGGTTGGTGATCCATGAGGGATCCGCCTGATTCGGGGAGGCGGCGACCGCGAGCAGCTGCGCGCGAAGCTCCTCGTCCGAGCCGGAGCGCGCCAGGCCCGAGGCCGCGACGCCCGAGGCCTGCAGCGCGTCGATCCACGTCGGCACGGCGACCGGCCGCTCGTAGACCGGGCCGTCGACCGCGACCGTGGAGGGATCGACGTTCACGATCTCCTCGCCGCGCCAGTTGATGACGAGGCGGTTCGTGTCGGTGACCTCGCCGAGTACGCTCGTCTCGACGTCCCACTTCTTCGTCACCGCCAGGAAGGCGTCGAGCTTCTCCGGCGCGACGATCGCCATCATGCGCTCCTGGCTCTCCGACATGAGGATCTCCTCAGCCGTGAGCGAGGGATCGCGCAGCAGCACGCTGTCCAGCTCGATGAACATGCCGCCGTCGCCGTTGGCGGCGAGCTCCGAGGTCGCGCAGGAGATGCCGGCCGCGCCGAGATCCTGGATCCCCTCGACCAGATCGCCCGCGTAGAGCTCGAGGCAGCACTCGATGAGCACCTTCTCGGCGAAGGGATCGCCCACCTGCACTGCGGGCCGCTTGGTGGGCCCGCCCTCGCTGAAGCTGTCGGAGGCGAGGATCGAGGCGCCGCCGATGCCGTCGCCGCCCGTGCGGGCGCCGAAGAGCACCACCTTGTTGCCGAGGCCCGAGGCGTTCGCGGTGTGCAGATCCTCGTGCCGCAGCACGCCGACGCCCAGCACATTGACCAGCGGATTCGCCTGGTAGACCCCGTCGAACACCGTCTCGCCGCCGATGTTGGGCAGGCCCAGGCAGTTCGCGTACGAGGAGATGCCCGAGACCACGCCGTGCACGACGCGGGCCGTGTCGGCCTCGTCGATGGCGCCGAAGCGCAGCTGATCCATGACCGCGACCGGCCGCGCCCCCATCGAGATGATGTCGCGGATGATGCCGCCGACGCCCGTGGCAGCCCCCTGGAAGGGTTCGATGTAGGAGGGGTGGTTGTGGCTCTCGACCTTGAAGGTCACCGCCCAGCCCTCGCCCACGTCGATGACGCCGGCGTTCTCGCCCATGCCCACGAGCAGCCGCTCGCGCATCTTGTCGTTGACCTTCTTGCCGAACTGGCGCAGATAGATCTTCGACGACTTGTAGGAGCAGTGCTCGCTCCACATGACGGAGTACATGGCGAGCTCGCCCGAGGTGGGGCGTCGGCCCAGGATCTCGCGGATCCGCTGGTACTCGTCGGCCTTGAGACCGAGCGCCTCGAAGGGCTGCACCCGGTCGGGATCGGCGATCGCGTCGGCGACGGTATCGGGACGGGGTTCGAGGGCTGCGGCAGTCGAGTCGGTCACGGGTTCTAGCCTACCGTCGTGAGGGGGTGGCGCTTTCCCAGAGTTCCGCGCAAGACTAGAGCAATGAGCACTACAGCACCGCAGCACCCGGAAGCCGGATCGCAGATCCCATTGCCGCCGCAGGATCCGGCGCAGGGCACGGCTCACCCCCCCACCGCCCCCGCGACACCGCCGCCCGCACCGCCGGCACCACCGGCCCCGGCGCAGAAGGATCCGCGCAAGCTCTCGCTCTTCCTCAAGGTCAGCATCATTCTGCTCGCCGCGCTCTCCATCGCGGCGATCGCGCTGCTGTTCATCGGCGACTTCGACGGCAAGTTCGTCAGGATCCTCTCGACCTTCGTGATCTTCGCGGTGTTCGTGCTGCTCACCGCGCTCGACACGAGGCTGGATCAGCGCAGCAACTGGTACGCTCCCGTCGCTCTGATCGCGAACTCCTACATCCTGGCGCTGGTGCTGATCGTGAGCTGGATGACCGAGTACCAGCCCTTCTTCCTGGGCTGGACCATCTTCTGGAAGGCCGTGCTCGTCATCCTGGTCACGCGCGTGGTGATCCTCTGCTGCCAGCTGCTGCTCGGCATGGGCGACGGGCGGCCGCAGGCCCTCGGCGCATTCGCCTTCGTCACGAGCATCCTGGCGGTGGTCTCCGGGATTCTCTTCACCGCTCCGGTGGCCATCGAGACCTTCGACATCACCATCCCCGATCTCTACTGGCGGATCGCGGTGGCCGCGCTGCTGCTCACCGCGCTGGGCCTGTCGATCACCCTGCTGCTGCGCTGGTCCTACGGCGCCTCCGACCGCGAGGCGGCCCGGCAGCGGCGCGAGGCCGAGCGGGCCGCGCAGCAGGCGGCGCAGCAGTCGCAGTTGGCGGCGTTCGCGACTTCGGCGCAGGCGGTGCCGGCACCCGCTGCGGTTGCGCAATCCGTGCAGGGCGCTCAGGCCGCGATCCAGCAGCCGGCTCAGCCGCAGCCCGCGCCGGCGGCGACCCCGCAGTCGGCGCCGCAGCTGCGGCCCTGGCCGACCTTCGCCGACGGACGCCCGCTGCCGGTCGGTCCCGACGGACAGCCGGACTTCAGCGTGCCGGGAGCGCCCCCGCAGGTCTAGTCGCCTCGAGGCGCCCGGTGCGGGCGAGGCGTCGACTCACGGCGACGCCGGGTCTTCTCGATCGAGAAGGGATCGTTTCACCTCCGTGCCCCAGGCGAAGCCGCCGAGCGTGCCATCGGTGCGCAGCACGCGGTGACAGGGCACGAAGAGGGCGGGCGCGTTGCGCGCGCAGATCGACGCCGCCGCGCGCACCGCGCCGGCTCTGCCGAGCAGCTCCGCGAAGCCGGTGTAGCTGAGCGGTTCGCCCGGTCGGATGCTGCGCAGCAGGGCCCAGCCGTGCCGCTGCAGCTCGGTACCGCGCTGTTCGACGGGATTCTCCATGATCGCCCGGAGGTCGCCGCCGTAGTAGGCCGCAACGGCCTCGGCCGCTTCCGTCTCCCCGTCGACCAGGCTCGTCGGGCGCAGCGAGGCGTGGATGCGGCTCAGGACCGAGTCGCGATCGGCGGTCCACCCCGAGCCCAGCACCCGCCCCTCCGTGCTCGCGACAAGGGTGAACGCCCCGTCCGGGGTGTCGACGGTCTGCACGAGTCCGATGGTGTTCTGGCTCATCGCTGCTCCGTGTTGTCGGGATCGAGATCAAGATCGGGATCGGTATTGAGATCGGTATCGGGATGGTCGGGATTCGGGATCCTGCGCGGAGGTGTGCGCGGATTCTGACGCGAAGCTCGACTCTGCGCGGCGCTCGCCCGCCACAGGTGGGCCGTGAGATAGCTCCGCCAGGGCGCGGCGCGCCCGGCCCACTCGGCGAGCGGGACCGCTTCCGAGGGGAGGCCGGCCTCGCGCGCGCCGGCGCGCACGGCGCTGTCTCCGGGCAGGAAGACATCGGGATCGCCCAGCACCCGCATGCGCACGTAGTCGGCCGTCCACGGCCCGATTCCCGGCCTGGCCAGCAGCCGGGCGCGCTGCTCGGCGCCGTCGTCCCCGGGCCCGAGCGCGAGCGAACCATCGGCGAGCGCCGCCGCTGCCTCGGTGATGGCACGGATGCGCGCGGACGGGCCGCGGAGCGCCTCGTGACCGCGCGCCGCGATCACCTCCGCGGTGGGGAACAGCAGCTGCGGCTCGCCCTCCGGCGACTCGACGGCCTCTCCGAGCGTGTGGACCAGGCGGGTGAGCGCGGTGCGGGCCGAGGCGACGGAGACCTGTTGCCCGACCATCGCCCGGATCAGCATCTCCTGGGGGTCGGCGGCCCCCGGAACCCGGATCCCCGGGAGTCGGGCGACCAGCGGCGCGAGCCCCGGGTGCCGGGCGAGTGCGGCATCGACGGCCTGCGGATCGGCGTCGAGATCGAAGAGACGTCTGACGCGGGCGACCAGCGTGCCGAGGTCGGAGAGTGAGGTCACGCGTGCGCGCAGGCGGAGCCTGCCCGGGGATCCGGTCGATCCGCCGGCGCCGGTATCGGTGCCTCCGCCGACTCCGCCGACTCCGCCGTCGCTGGCGTCTCTGCCGCCTCCGGCGTCCGTGCGGATCTCGAACCACGCCGTCCCTCCCGGAAGGCGGAGGGTGCGCGCGAAGCTCTGATCCGCCGAGACCTCCATTCCGGGCACGGCACGCGCCGCCATCCACTGCATCACACCGCTCGCGTCGAACGGTTCGCGCACCGGCAGCGCCAGGTCGATAGAGCCGGGCGCGGCCGGCACGCCGCGGCGCCGCGCCCGCAACTCGCCGGGCGTCATATCGAACACCTCGCGGATGGTGTCATTGCACTGGCGGATGCTGCCGAAACCCGCGGAGAACGCGACATCGGACACCGGCAGATCGGTGCTGACGAGGAGCATGCGTGCGGTGTGGGCGCGCTGGGATCGGGCCAGGGCGAGCGGGCCCGCACCCAGCTCGGCGGTCAGCAGGCGGGTGAGGTGCCGCGAGGAGTATCCGAGCCTCCTCCCGAGCGCCTCCACCCCCTCGCGTTCGACCACCCCCTCGGCGATGAGTCGCATGGCGCGTCCCACGGTGTCGCCGCGCAGATCCCACTCCGGAGACCCGGGCGCGGCCTCGGGCAGACAGCGCTTGCAGGCCCGGAACCCGGCCTCGTGCGCCGCGGCACTGGTGGGGTAGAACGACACATTGGTCCGCTTCGGCGTGCGGGCCGGGCAGGAGGGGCGGCAGTAGATGCCGGTCGTGCGCACGGCCATGACGAATTGCCCGTCGAAGCGGGTGTCGCGCGCCTCGACCACGCGGTAGCGCTCCTCGAAGCTCGCGGTCGTCATCGCTGTCATCGTCGTCATAGAGCCAGAATCTCATGATTCCCGCTCCCGCACTCGCGGAAATCGGACATCGCGTCCCGGGCCCCTAAGCTGGGCTGGTGAACGTTCCATCCGGCTTCGAGATCCGTCCGATCCGCCCCGAGGAGCACGCCGCCGAGGCGGCGATCCTGCACGCCGCCTATCTGGCCGGCGCCTACGGGCCGGAACTCGAGGGGAACCGGGAGTGGCTCGCCGTCGAGAACGCCACTGCGGCCCGGGACGCGGCCGGCCGGGTGCTGGTGGCGGTCGAGACCGGTGCCGCGACCGACCCGGGTCCCGGCCTGCTCGGCGCGATGACCGTGCTGCCGGGAGGCGCCCCGTTCACCAAGGCGGCGGATCCCGGAGAGGCCGAGCTGCGCCTCATCTCGGTGCATCCCGAGGCCCAGGGGCGCGGGATCGGCGCGGCACTGGTGCGGACGGGTCTTGAGCTGTCGCTGCGATGGGGCGCAGAGGTGGTGCGGCTGGACACGGGGCTGCGCAATCCGGCGTTCCGGCTCTATGAGCGCCTCGGCTTCGTGCGCACCCCGGAGCGCGATGACCGGGTCCGGGGCAGCTACGGGGCCTCGCTGAGCTACGAGTATCCGCTGCGGAGGGGATCCGCGCCGCGCATTCGGGCGATCCGGGATTCCGAGGTCACCGAGGTCGGCGCCCTCTTGCTGCAGGCCTACCGGGATGACTACCCTCGGCTCGGCGAGGAGTATCTCGCCGAGATCGCCGCGGTGGCCGAGCGGGCCGCCGAGCACCTCGTCTGGGTGGCCGAGGATCCCGCGACGGGGGAGATCCTCGGCACGGTCACCACCCCGCGTCCGGGCGGTCGGTTGAGCGATCTGGCGCAAGCCGGAGAGCTCGAGGTGCGCCTCCTCGGCGTCGCGCACCGGGCGCGGGGTCGCGGGGTCGGGCAGGCGCTGATGCGCCACTGCAGGCTGCTGGCCCGGATTCGGGGCGAGGCGCGCGTGGTGCTGAATACGAGCTCCGAGATGCCCGCCGCGCAGCGCCTCTACGAGCGCCTCGGCTTCGAACGGCTGACCGGGCGCGAGCGGGAGATCGTGCTGCCGGACGGTCGACCCTTCACGCTGCTGGCCTATAGCGCGGGGAGCTGAAGGGAGCGGGGCGCGGACGGTGCCCTGCGGTGCGGAACGCCCACCGGGCGGGAGCGGGGCCGTGCCGCGGGCGCCCTACGGCGCGCCGTGCGCGAGCAGCGCGTCGCAGTTCAGGCGCAGCGCGTGCAGCAGCTGCGGGGCGCGCTGCGGGTTCCGCGCGGCGGCGACGCCGATCTCGCGCATGGCTCCCGAGAGCAGCACCGCGAGTTCCTCGACCGGCGCATCCGGGCCCAGCAGGCCCGCAGCCTCCGCGCTCGCGAGATCCTCGGTGAGCATCGACAGGAACAGCCTCGAGGCGGTACCGGTCACCCCGGCGAGGGCGCCCAGGATGTCCGGCCCCATGATGCCGTAGAAGCGTCCCTCCGGGGTGACGGTCACCTCCACGAGGGCGCTGGCGAGGCCGATGATGCGATCGGTGACGAGGGTGTGCTGTTCGCGCCGCTTCGCCCCGTCCTCGGCGACGATGGCCGCGACGCGCTGGTAGGCGTCGCGCACGAGCTGATCGCGTCCCTCGGGGAAGTAGCTGTAGATGGTGCCGCGCGAGACGCCGGCCTGCTGGGCGACGTCGTCGATGGTGATGTCCTGATAGCGGCGTTCACCGAGCAGGGTCGACATGGCGACCAGGATCTCGTCTCGGGTGCGGATGCGATTGCGCTCGCGCAGTCCCATGGGTTTGCTCGGCACGGGCATCAGGCTTTCGATTCGGTGCGGATCGGTGGGTGTTCAACAGTCAACCACACCGGGGTGTATCGGGCCGGAGTCCCCGCGGGGCGAGCCGCGGGAACTCCGGGCGACTCCGGGTGGCCGATCCGCGGAGGATCCGCGGAGAATCTCCTGCTGATCTCCGAGAATCCCGGGGGATCAGGCGGTCTCGTGGACCAGCCGCCCGGCGAACCAGGTCTGCAGCGGCCGGGTGCGGTGCACCTCGCCCGAGTCCACCTCGAAGAGGTTCTGATCGAGCACGATGAAGTCGGCGGATTTGCCCACCTCGATCGAGCCGGTGACCTCGCCCAGTCCCATCGCGACCGCGGGGTTGCGGGTGTAGACCCGGAGGACCTCCTCGAGGCCGAGCGCCTGATCGGGGTTGAGCGTGCCGGGGAAGGCGGGATCCGGATTCGCGCGGGTGACCATCGTCTCGATGCCGGCCGAGTTCCACGGCGTCGTTGTCGGGCACCATGGCGTCGTTGTCGAGTACCACGGTGTCGTTGCCGAGCACCAGCACGGTCCCGCTGTCGATGCCGTTCGCATCGAGCCACTCGCCGAGCGTCTGCGCGGTGAGCTCGCCCGAGCGGGTGCTGGCGAGATCGAGCGATCCGTCCTCGCCGTCCATATCGCCGCCGTAGGTGATCCACTTGGCGCCGGCGGCCTGAGCCTGCTCGCGTACCGAGTCGAGTGCGCTGGCCTCGATGGGGAAGGAGACGATGGCGCCTCCGGCACATCCTGCGGGGAGCCTGCCGGCTCTTGTCTGCCGGGGCCGGAAGCTGTGCTCTGCGAGCAGCAGGGGGAGGAGGGGCTGGCGCGGCCGGGCCCGGCGGGGCATGCTGGTGGCATGAGGCACGCATCGCTGCGGTATGGCGCGGGGGAGCGCCGATGATCCCCGGCGCCGTGATGCTCGTCTCGGGGGCGCTCTGCGTGGGCGGGGCGGTGGCCTCGCGCAGCCGCATCGGCATCGCCGCGGCCTCCGCCATGGCGCTGGCGATGCTGGATCTCGTGCTCCTGGGCGTCGTGTCGCCGCTCATCTGGGCGGTGCTGCTGCTTTCGGCCGGGATCCTGCTCGGGGTGAAACTGCGGATCGACGCCTCCGCGCGGGGCGGCTCCGAGCTGGGGCGACTGCCGGCCTCACCGGCCCGCCTGCTGCACCGCGCGGTGATGCTCGCCTCCGCGCTCGCCTATCCGGCGATGGCGTGGCTGGTGCTCGCGCACGACCACTCGGGAGCGCCGCTCGCGGCCGGGGGCGCCCACGCCGGTCACGGGGCCGGTGCGGTGGCAGTGCTGTTCGCCGCGGTCGCGCTGCTCGTCGCGGTGCTGGCGGTGCTCGCCGCGGTGACCGCTGTGCGCAGGCGCGGAGCGCTCGCCGTCGAGGCCGGGGCGATGGCGGCGATGCTGCTCGCGATGCTGCTGCCCGCGGTGGCGTGATCCCGTGTGAGGAAATGCCTCCTAGACGTACGGTCCCGGGCCTGACCCAGCCTGACCCGGCCCGGCCCGGCATTGTCGCACGTCGTCGCGCATCGTTCGACGGTTCCCAAAGCGATCCGCGCAGAACAAGCCGGAAATCGCCGAAACGGGCTTTGCGATCCAGGATCGCTTTGCCAACGCGCGGCCCGGGGAGGCACTGGGGGGATGCGCGGCCCCGGGGAGACGCGCGGCGGGGAGACGCCGAAGGGGCGGCGATCCGAAGACCGCCGCCCCTTCTGCTGAGAGCTACAGCGTGTTGCCGAGCTTGAAGCCCTGCTCCTCGTCGCCCTCGCGGGTGTAGGAGAAGCCGTCGGCGCCGATGGTCACCTCGAGCTCGCTGTCGTCCGTGCGGGCGATAACCGGCTGCGGGTTGCCGTCGAGGTCGAGCACCAGCGAGGCCTCGGTGTACCACGAGGGCACGACCGGGTTGCCCCACCAGTCGCGGCGCTGGTTGTCGTGCACATCCCAGGTGACGACCGGGTTGTCCGGATCGCCGGTGTAGTAGTCCTGGGTGTAGATCTCGACGCGGTGGCCGTCGGGATCGAGCAGGTAGAGGTAGAACGCGTTCGAGACGCCGTGACGGCCGGGGCCGCGCTCGATGCGGTCGCTCATGCGGAGTGCGCCGAGCTTGTCGCAGATCGCGAGGATGTTGTGCTTCTCGTGGGTCGAGAAGGCGACGTGGTGCATCCGGGGGCCGTCGCCGCCGGTCATCGCGGTGTCGTGCACGGTGGGCTTGCGGCGCATCCACGCGGCGTAGACGGTGCCCTCCTCGTCCTGGATGTCCTCGGTGACGCGGAAGCCCAGATCCTGCATGAACTTGGTGGCGCGGGGCACATCCGGGGTGACCTGGTTGAAGTGGTCGAGGCGCACCAGCGCACCCGGGGTGTACAGGTCGTAGCGCCAGGCGAGGCGCTCCACGTGCTCCACATCGTAGAAGAACTCGTAGGGGAAGCCGAGCGGATCGGTGACGCGCACCGAGTCGCCGATGCCCTTGACGAAGCCGTTCGGGTTGCGACGCACATCGCAGCCGAGCTCGGTGTAGAAGGCGACGGCCTTGTCGAGCTCTTCAGGGCTGCGCACGCGGTACGAGAAGACGGCGACCGCGGCCACCGGACCCTTGCGCAGCACGAGGTTGTGGTGGATGAACTCCTCGATCGAGCGCAGGTAGACCGTGTTCTCGTCCTCGGCGGTCACGGTGAGGCCGAGCACGTCGACGTAGAAGTGACGCGAGGCCGCGAGATCAGTGACCGTGAGCTCCATGTAGGCGCAGCGCAGGATGTCCGGCGCGGGCACCGACGGCGTCGGGACCGGGTTGTCGGTGTGGATCGGGGCTTCCTCGGTGACGTAGAAGCCGGAAGAGGTCTTCTGGCGACCCTTGAGATCAGACATATCGTTGTCCTTCGGTATCTGTGTGGGATGAAAAGGGGATGATTACTTGCCGGTCGCACCAAAACGCGGCGAGTGCGCCTCGTTCAGCGTGATCTGCACCGACTGCTGGGTGGTGTAGAAGTCGACCGAGCGGTAGCCGCCCTCGCGACCGAGGCCCGAGGCCTTGACACCGCCGAAGGGGGTGCGCAGATCGCGGACGTTGTTCGAGTTCAGCCACACCATGCCCGACTCGATCCCGTTCGCGAAGTTGTGCGCGCGCTTGAGATTGGAGGTCCAGACGTAGGCGGCGAGGCCGTACTTGGTGTCGTTCGCGAGCGCCAGCGCCTCCTCGTCGGTGTCGAAGGGGGTGATGGCGACGACCGGGCCGAAGATCTCCTCCTGGAAGATGCGGGCGTCGGGCTTCACATCGGCGAACACGGTCGGGGCGACGTAGTTGCCCTCGGGGAAGCCCTCGGGGCGACCGCCGCCGGCGACCAGGCGACCCTCGGTCTTGCCGATCTCGACGTAGCTCATGACCTTCTCGAAGTGGCTCGGGTGCACGAGCGCGCCGACCTCGGTCTTCGGATCGGAGGGCAGGCCCACCACGATGTTCTTCGCGCGCTCGGCGTAGCGGGCCACGAAGTCGTCGTAGATGTCGCGCTGCACGAGCACGCGCGAGCCCGCGGTGCAGCGCTCTCCGTTCAGGCTGAAGACGCTGAAGACGGTGGCGTCGAGCGCCTCTTCGAGATCGGCGTCGGCGAAGACGATGGACGGGCTCTTGCCGCCGAGCTCGAGGGAGAGGCCCTTCAGGAACGGCGCCGCGTTGGTCGAGAGCATCGCACCGGTGGAGCTGTCGCCGGTGAAGGAGATGAGCGGCACATCGGGGTGCTTCACGAGGGCGTCGCCGGCGACGCCGCCCGAGCCGAGGATGAGGTTGAACACGCCGTCGGGCAGGCCGGCCTCGCGGAAGATCTCGGGCCACAGCGCGGCCGAGAGCGGGGTGTAGCTGGCGGGCTTCAGCACCACGGTGTTGCCGGTGGCGATGGCCGGGGCGAGCTTCCACGACTCCTGCATGAACGGAACGTTCCAGGGCGTGATGAGGCCGGCGACGCCGATCGGCTTGCGGTTCACGTAGTTGATCTGGCGGCCGGGCACCTTGGTGACATTGTCGTGCTGGGCGACGATGAGGTCGGCGAAGAAGCGGAAGTTCTCGGCCGCGCGGCGGGCCTGGCCCTTGGCCTGGGTGATCGGCAGGCCGGAGTCCCAGCTCTCGATGAGCGCGAGCTGGTCGTCGCGCGACTCGACGATGTCGGCGATCTTGTGCAGGATGCGCGAGCGCTCGCGGGGCAGCATGGTGGGCCAGGGGCCCTCGTCGAATGCGCGCTTGGCGGCGGCGACCGCGAGCTCGACGTCTTCCTTCTGCGCGGAGGCCGAGGTGATGTAGACCTCGTTGGAGACGGGCTCGATGACGTCGAACTCCTCGCCGCCGATCGAGTCGACGAACTTGCCGTCGATGAAGTGGCGGATCTTGTCAGGCAGCCCTGCGGGCTTTTCGTGGGTCATAGCGTGCCTTCCTGTGTGTGGATCGTGATGGGGAGTGTCTGTGATGGTTCGGGGATCAGGCTGCGGGGATCTCTTCGCCGTGGCGACGATCCTCCTGGTGGCCCAGCACCGCGTCGAGGGTGGCGAGCCGGTGCTCTCTCGCGGCGGTCTCGATCTCGGAGACGGGCGCGCGATCGGCGATGAGCTCGAGGATCCGGTCGTGCTCCTCGACCGACTCGTGCGCCCGGCCGGGCACGAAGCTGAAGGAGGAGTTGCGCAGCACCTTCATGCGGTTCCAGCCCCGGTGCACGAGGTCGAGGATGTGCGGATTGGGGCAGGCCTCGAAGAGCACGCTGTGGAACTCGAGGTTCAGCTCGGTGAAGCTCTGCGGGTCGAAGTGCTCGAGGGTCTCGCGCATACGGGTGTTCACGGCGGCTGCGCGCTGCAGCTGATCCTCCGTGATATCCGGCGCCGCCAGCGCGGTGGCGTAGCCCTCCACGAGCGCGAGGGTCTGCATGGTGTGCAGGTACTCGGTCTCCTGAATGAGCGCGACCTGCGCGCCGACATTGAGCTCGAAGGTCACCAGGCCCTCGGCTTCGAGGCGCCGGATCGCCTCGCGGACCGGGACCACGGACATCTCGAGCTCTGCGGCGATGGGTGCGAGCACCAGACGGAAGCCCGGCACGTAGCGCCCGCTGTCGATCCGCTCGCGGATCAGGCGGTACGCCCGCTCGGACTTCGACATGGCCGCCATGATCAGGACTCCGTCCCGGTCTCGGCCTCGTAGCGGGCGCGCCACTGGGCGTTCATGGGGAAGAGGCCGTCGACGGCGGCGCCACCCGCGACCTGCTCGGCGACCCAGGCGTCCTCGCGCTCCTGCGCGGCCGCCTCGCGAGCCACCTCTTCGAGCAGTGCGGGCGGGATCACGATGACGCCGTCGCGGTCGCCGAAGATGATGTCTCCCGGCTGCACCGCGGCGCCGCCGCAGGCGATGGTGACGTCGGTCTCCCACGGTACGTGGCGGCGGCCGAGCACACTCGGGTGCGCGCCCTGCGAGAAGACCGGGATACCGAACTCCTGCACGGCGGCGAAGTCGCGCACGCCGCCGTCGGTGACGATGCCGGCCGCACCGCGCACCTGGGCGCGCAGCGCCAGCACATCGCCGACGGTGCCCGTGGAGGGGATGCCGCGGGCCTCGACCACGAGCACCTCGCCCTCGTTCACAGTGTCGAAGGCGCGCTTCTGGGCGTTGAATCCGCCGGCGTGGGCCTTGAACAGGTCGGGGCGGAAGGGGATGAACCGCAGGGTCTTGGCGGTGCCCAGGATGCGGTCGCCCTCGTGGTTCGGGTAGACGCCGTCGATGAAGATGTCGACGTAGCCGCGCTTGCGCAGCGCCGCGGAGGCCGTGGCGACGGCGACACCGTCGAGCAGCGCGCGGATCTCATCGGTGATGGGGTTCGCGCCCTCGCCCTCGAGCGGCTCGGCGCGTCCGGCGGCCAGGGCGGCGGCGTGCTCCTCCGCGCTGCCCCAGGCCTCGATGCGCTGCAGATCGTCGGCCTTCGGCTTCGAGCCGAAGTCGCCGAAGGGCACCGTGCCCTGGGTGACGGTGGTCACCAGGCGGCCGGTGCTGGGGGCGCCGGGGGCGTTCGGGGCGTCGACCTCGACCTCGACGACGTCGCCCGGGATCACGACGGAGGATCCGGCGGGGGTGCCGGTGAGGATCACATCGCCCGTCTCGAGCGTCATGTGCTGAGAGAGATCGGCGACGAGCCGGCCGAAGGGGAACTTGAGGGTGTCGGAGGTGTCCTCCTGCACGAGCTGCCCGTTCACCCAGGTGCGCACGCGCCAGGCGTCCTGGCCGATTCCCTCGGTCGGAATGGCCGCGGGGCCGATCGGGGTGAAGCCGTCGCCGCCCTTGTTGCGCACATTGGAGCCCTTGTCAGCGGCGCGCAGATCGTAGAGGCCGAAGTCGTTGGCGGCGGTGACCTGGGCGATGTGCGCCCAGCCCTCCTCGGGGGTCACATGGCGGGCGGGTGCGCCGATCACCAGTGCGATCTCGCCTTCGAAGGCGAGCAGCTCCGTGCCTGCGGGGCGTTCGATGGTGCCGCCGGTGGGGGCGAGAGAGGAGGAGGGCTTGAAGAAGTAGGAGGGTTGTGCGGGAACGCGGCCGCGCTGCTGGATGCGCGAGGGATAGTTCAGATGCACGGCGATGATCTTGCCGGGAGTGTCGATTCCGAGGGTCATATTCTGCCTTCCCACAGGTCCATCAGTGGACATATTTCAAATAATATACGATCGGTGAGGGTTTGTGAAGTCGAATTTCGGCGCTTCCTGACGCGGTCGCCCGGCACCTTCCGCGAGCCCCGCAAGTCCCACCCGCTCAGGTGTCACTTCGGTGCCCCATTCCGCGGGATAGCGCACCAAAATGCCACCTCTGGGGGAGGTGGAGAGCGGTGAGGCGGATCGGGATGCGGTCGAACGCGGGGTACGGTCGGGCGCGAGGAATGGGTGCGCGGGTGCGGAGTGCGCAGGAACGCGGCGCGGGGAGCAGCGCGGGATCGAGCCGGGGGCGCGGCAGCGGCCGCACCCCCCAGGCACCGGACGCGCGTCAGTAGCTGCCGCGCGGGGTCGCTGCGGCGCCCGCATCTCCGTCACCGGACCGGGGGATGAAGCGATCCACCAGCGCCTCGCTCTGCCGGGCGAGGATCGCCACATCGGCGCCCACCGCCACGAAGGCGGCGCCCGCCTCGATGTAGCGGTCCGCATCGGCGGGGACGAAGGCGTTCACGCCCACGGGCTTGCCGACGGCCCGGCCCGCCTCGATGGCGCGCAGCACCCCCGCTACCACCTCGGGGTGCGACTGCTGACCGAGGTACCCCATCGACGCGGCCAGATCCGAGGGGCCGACGAAGATCGCGTCCACGCCGTCGACGGCGACGATCTCATCGACGTTCTGGAGCCCGGTCGCCGACTCGATCTGCACGGTCAGGGTGATGGTCTCGTCGGCGCGCTGCAGATAGCCCTCGACCCGGTTCCACCTGGCCGAGCGGGCGAGCGCCGATCCGACCCCGCGCACGCCGCCGCCGGGGTAGCGCACGGCCCGCACGATCTCGGCGGCCTGCTCGGCGGTGTCGACCATCGGGATCAGCAGGTTCTGCGCTCCGAGGTCGAGGAACTGCTTGATGATCACGGTGTCGCCCACCGGCGGTCGCACGACGGGCGCCACCGGATACGCCGACATGGCGTAGAGCTGAGCGAGCACCGACTCGAGGCCGTTGGGGGAGTGCTCGGCGTCCAGCAGCACCCAGTCGCAGCCGCTGGAGGCCATCAGCTCCGCGGTGATGGGGCTGCCCGCGCAGGCCCAGAGGCCGATCAGCGGCCGGTCGCTGGCTTCGAGGCGGTCGCCGAGGGTCGATGGAAGCTCTAGACGAATCGGCATGTCACGCTCCCCAGCTGTCCGTAGTCGGCGTGCACGGTGTCGCCCTTCTCCACCCACATCGGTCGGGTGAAGGAGCCCGCCAGGATGATCTCTCCGGCCGCGAGGCTCTGCCCGTGCTGGGCGAGCTTGTTGGCGAGCCAGGCGACGCCCATCGCGGGGTTTCCGAGCACGGCGCCGGCCACCCCCGACTCCTCGATGGTCTCATTGCGGTAGAGCATCGCCGAGGCCCAGGGCAGGTCGATCTGGTCGACCGTCACCGGGCGGCCGCCGATGACCATCGCGCCCATCGCGGCATTGTCGCTGATGGTGTCGACGATGGTGCGGCCCTCGAGCTCGAGGTGGGAGTTCAGCACCTCGAGCGCCGGAATGACGTAGGCGGTGGCGTCGAGCACGTCGAAGATGGTGGTGTTCGGCCCGGCCAGGGGCTTCGACAGCACGAAGGCCAGCTCGACCTCGATGCGCACATTGGAGAAGCGGTCGAACTCCAGCACCGATCCCGATTCGAAGACCATGTCGTCGTGGATCACGCCGTAGTCGGGCTCGGTGATCCCGGTCGCGACCTGCATCACCTTGGAGGTGAGTCCGATCTTGTGGCCCACGAGCCGGGCGCCGTTCTCGATGCGGCGATCCGACCACACCTTCTGGATCGCGTAGGAGTCCTCGACCTCCATGCCGGGGTATCGCGCCGTGAGCTTGGGCAGCACGGTGCGGTCGCGATCCGCCTGCACCAGCTCCTCGGCGATGGATTCGATCTGGGATTGTTCGAGCACGAGACCTCCACTCACACGGCTTCAGCTCAGATCGTATACGAAATCTCGGCGCGCCGCGCCCCGATTCGGAAGTCCGGAGCCCCCGGAGCCTCGGCGCCCGGGAGCGCGCGCCGGCTCAAGATCGCGGCCCGGCGATGAAGGCGCCCGCTTCTGCGATGACCTCGCGCCCCTCGCCGAGCACTGCGGCGAAGAGCCCCCAGACATGCGGCATTCCGGGCCAGACGTGCAGCGTCGTGTCCACCCCGGCCTCCGCGGCGCGCTCGGCCAGGCGGGTCGAGTCCGACAGCAGGATTTCGGCCTCGCCCGTCTCGATGAGCAGCGGCGGCAGGCCGGCGAGCTCCGCGAACAGCGGGGAGGCGCCGGGCGTGTCCGCGGGCCGCCCGTTCAGGTAGTGCGCGGCGGCTGCGGCGAGCCCTGGGGCGTCGAGACTCGGATCGGCCTGCGCCTTCGAGACGACGCTGCCGCCGTCGAGGCCGAGGTCGAGCCAGGGGGAGAACAGCACCGCGCGGGCGGGCAGATCCAGTCCGGCATCGCGGAGCGCCACCAGCAGTGAAAGGGCGAGCCCACCGCCCGCGGAGTCTCCGGCGACCACGATGTCGCCGGGAGCGCAGCCGAGATCCAGGAGCCCCCGGTAGGCGGCGACGGCATCGTCGAGCGCGGCCGGATAGGGGTGCTCGGGGGCGAGTCGGTAGTCCGCCGCGAAGAGGGCGCTGCCGGCCGCCAGGGCGAGCTGAGTGGCGAACTCCCGGTAGGCGAGCGGGGAGCCGATGGTGTACCCGCCGCCGTGCAGGTAGAGCAGGATCCGGCTCCCCGCGCCGTCCATCCAGATGCCGGGCACGCCGCCGAGCTCGCGCTGCTCGGTGACGGTGCGCTCGTCGCCGGGCAGCGAGGTGAGCATCCCCTCGAAGATCGGGCGCATCTCCTGCGGGGGTGCCGAGAAGCTCACGGGGCCGCCGCGCAAGAGGCCGATCAGCTGTTCCAGTTCCTGTGCGCTCATCGCACCCGCCTTCCGGTTCAGGCCGCCGCGCCCTCGCGGCAGAACGACGCCTGCGGCGCCAGGCTATGTCGAGCGGAGCAGGGCGATCCACCACATGCTCGCACTGCGATGTGCAGGCAGCGCACACTTCTCGAGCCGTGAGCCGGCGGCGGGGCGGGGGTCGGCAGGGGCTCCGGGCGCCCGCGAAATGTTTCAAGAAGATATCGAGGCTTGCGTTTTTGTCAACGTACGTAGAAAATGAATTCCGACAGCACGCCGAGGTGCTGAATCGCTCGAAGCGGCACCGCCGCTCACTCGACGGGTGATGCGACCTCGGCCAGTGCTCTCACCCACCACCCATGTCAAGGCAAGCGAGAGAAGAAGACATGAAGAAATCACTGATGGGGATCGCGGCGCTCGCTGCGGCCGCACTCAGCCTGACCGCCTGCTCCTCAGGCGGATCCGGCGACTCGGGCGGCGAGGCGACCGCCGGGGGCAACGTCCAGTTGCGCATCGGCAACTTCCTCGACGTCACCTCCTGGGACCCCTCGAGCGCCGATATCGGCTTCGACGGCCCCTACATGTCGGCCCTCTACGACCCGCTGATCGTGGTCGACGGAGCCGGGGAGCCGCAGCCGGCGCTCGCCACCGACTGGGATATCTCGGACGACTTCCTGACCATCACCATGGACATCCGCACCGACGCGGTGTTCTCGAGCGGTACTCCGGTCGACGTCGATGCGGTGGTGAAGAGCCTCGAATACCTCAAGGAGGGCATCCGCTCGAACGAGGCCTACCAGAAGGTGGCGAGCTTCGAGGCCGTCGACGAGGACACCTTCGCGATCAAGCTCAACGAGCGCGACGACACGATCCTCTACTTCATGGGACTCGGCCGCAGCTATGTGATGGATCCCGCGGCCATCGACGCCGGCACGCTCGCCGAGCAGCCCGTCGGCTCCGGCCCCTACACGCTGAGCGCCTCCTCGATCCCCGGCGCCGAATACCACTTCGACAAGGTCGCCGATCACTGGGCGGCCGACGAGTTCCGCTTCGATCCGCTGGTGATCTCGCCGGTGAGCGATCCGACCGCCATGCTCAACGGCATGGAGGGCGGCCAGTTCGACCTCATCTACGCCGACCAGACCGCGATCGACATGTCCCCGGACATGGGCTGGAACGTGAGCTCCGGCGTCGCCACCTGGAACGGCCTGCAGTTCACCGACCGTGCCGGCGAGCAGCTGGCGCCCCTGGGCGACAAGCGCGTCCGTCAGGCGCTGAACGTCGCCTTCAGCGGACAGGATCTGCTCGGCTCGATCCCCCAGGGTGCGGGCGCGGTGACCAACCAGGTCTTCCCCGACGCCACCCCCGGAAACCTCCCCGAGCTGAACAGCCTGTACGAGCCGGCCGACATCGAGAAGGCCAAGCAGCTGCTCGCCGAGGCGGGCTACGCGGACGGCTTCGATGTGTCCATGCCGATGGCCGGCCCCTTCCAGGCCTGGCAGGCGACGATCGAGCAGGTCTTCGGCGAGCTGAACATCCGGGTCACCTGGGACGAGTACCAGTTCATGGACTACATGGGCAACGCCCCGAGCTACCCGATGTTCGTCGCCGTGCTCGCGATGGACGGCAACCCCGTCGCCACCGTCGAGCGCCAGATCGCCAAGCCCCAGTGGTACAACCCGAACCCGGGCCTGGAGAACTACCCCGAGATCCAGGCGCAGGTCGACGCGGTGTTCACCGCCGAGCCGGGCGACGCCCAGCTCGCGGAGATCGAGAAGCTCAACACCATGATCACCGAGGAGGCCTGGTTCGCCGTCTGGCTCCAGTCGAACAACTCCTACGTCTCGACCTCGGACTTCACCGTCGAGCCGGTTGTGGGCATGATGTTCCCAACGCTGCGGCACGTCTCGGTCACCAGCTGACCGCCGTCCGGGCGGGGTCGCACGACGCGGCCCCGCCCGGATTCCACCCTCCATCCTCCGATTCGGGAGCCCCCTATGATCAGATTCACGCTCAAACGGCTCGTCTCCGGCGTGATCCTGCTGTTCGCCGTGGCGATCGGTACCTTCTTCCTCGCGCACGCGGCGATCCCCGACCCCACGCTCGGGCTCCTGGGGAGCGCCGCCACCCCCGAGGCGCAGGCCGCCCTCGCGGCGAAGATCGGCACCGACCGGCCGCTGCTCGTGCAGTTCGGGGAGTGGTTCACCCAGTTGCTCCGCGGCGACTTCGGCACCTCCTGGAAGAACTTCCAGCCCGTCGGAAGCCAGATCGCCCTGAAGCTCCCGGTCACGCTCTCGGTCGTCAGTTTCGCGATCATCCTCTCCGCCATCCTCGGCGCCGTGCTCGGCGTCACCGCAGGGCTCCGCCCGAACACCTGGATCGACAAGACGGTCAAGGCCGGCGCGGTGGTGCTCTTCGCGCTCCCCGGCTTCTGGGTGGCGCTCGTGCTCGTCATGATCTTCGCGGTGCAGCTCAAATGGTTCCCCGCCGTCGGCTATGTGCAGCCCGGCCAATCGATCGGCGGCTGGCTGCAGTCCATCACCCTGCCCGCCGTGGCCCTCGCCCTCGGCTCCGTCGTCATGGTCGCCGAGCAGCTGCGCAACGCCATCATCCAGGCCGACGGCCAGGACTACGTGCGCACCCTCCGCAGCCGCGGCCTCCCGCAGTGGCGGATCGTGGTGCACCTGATGCGCAACGCCGCACCGGCCTCGCTCACCATCCTCGCGCTCATGTTCGTGGCGCTGCTGTCCGGGGCGGTGGTCGTGGAGCAGATCTTCGCACTGCCCGGCATCGGCGCCCTGACGCAGGGCTCCTCGCAGAACGGCGACATCCCGATGCTGCTCGGGATCACGGTGATCGCCGTCATCTTCGTCGTCATCGTCAACTTCCTGCTCGATATCCTGCTCGGCTGGATCAACCCGAAGGCACGCGTCAAATGACCGCTCCGATCACCGACACCGTCGACCCGCGCGCGGTCCGCCGCGGCTCGACCTTCGTCCGCCTCATCCGCCGGCCGGCCGGCGCGATCTCCCTCGCGGTGCTCGTCATCGTCGTGCTCGTCGCGATCTTCGCGCCCTGGCTCTCTCCGCACGACCCGAACTTCGTCGACCTCTCCCTGACCCGCGCGCTGCCGAGCCCCGAGCACTTCCTCGGCGGCGACACCACCGGCCGCGATGTGCTCAGCCGTCTCATCTGGGGCACGCAGATCACCCTGTGGGGCGCGCTCGTCGCCATCGTCACCGCGGTCGTGCTCGGCGTCCCGTCCGGTCTCGCGGCCGGCTACTACGGCGGCGCCACCGATCGTATCGGCACCTGGATCAGCGACGGGCTGCAGGCGATCCCGGGCATGATCATCCTGCTCATCGTCGCCGCGAGCACCCGCAACGACTTCACCCTGCTGATGATCACCGTCGGCGTGTTCATGGCGCCCGGCTACTTCCGTCTCACCCGCTCCACCGTGCTCGCGGTGCGCAATGAGGCCTATGTCGACGCCGCCCGGGTGTCGGGACTCTCGAACGCCCGCATCATGACGCGGCACGTCATCCGCCAGGTCTTCGCCCCCATCGTCATCCAGTCCGCGCTCACCGCCGGCATGGCCATGGGCATGCAGGCCGGTCTGCAGTTCCTCGGCATCGGCGGCGGTACCACCCCGGGCTGGGGCGCCGCGATGAACGAGGGCTTCCGCGTCATGCGCACCGATCCGCTGCTGCTGCTGTGGCCCTCCCTCGCGCTGGGCATCACGGTCGCAGCCCTCGCGGTGCTCGGTTCGACCATCGCCGATGTGATCAGCGTGAAGACGCCGACGCTGTCGCGCCGCGAGCGCAGGCGGGTCGAGGCCGAGAACGCCAAGAAGACGCCTGTCGGGCTCTCCCTCTCGACCACGGGCACCATCTCGGTCGCCGCCGTCGACTCGGCGGTGCGCCTGGAGAATCTGCGGGTGAACTACGAGACCCCGAACGGTCCGGTCGAGGTGGTGCACGGCATCACCCTCGATGTGGCCCCAGGAGAGGTGCTCGGCATCGTGGGCGAGTCGGGTTCCGGCAAGTCGCAGACCGTGTTCTCGATGCTCGACCTGCTGCCGAAGTCGGGCTACTACACGGCCGATGCGATCTGGATCGGCGGCGAGGACGTCACCGCGCTGTCGCGACGCGAGCGCGCGCAGCTGCTCGGGCATGAGATCGGGTACATCCCGCAGGAGCCGATGACCAATCTCGACCCCTCCTACACCATCGGCTACCAGCTCACCGAGCCGCTGCGCGCGGTGCACGGGATGAGCCGGCGCGAGGCCGGAGATCGGGCACTGGAGATGCTGACCCGAGTGGGCATCCACGATCCGGCCCGGGTGATGAAGTCGTATCCGCACCAGCTCTCAGGCGGAATGGCCCAGCGCGTGCTCATCGCGGGGGCGATCGCGGGCAAGCCCTCGGTGCTCGTCGCCGATGAGCCGACTACCGCGCTCGATGTGACGGTGCAGGCCGAGGTGCTCGAACTGCTGCGCGAGCTGCAGCAGGAGTACCACATGGCGCTCATCATCGTCACCCACAACTTCGGCGTCGTCGCGGACATCTGCGACCGGGTGGTTGTGATGCGGGGCGGATCCATCGTCGAGATCGACGATGTCGGCCCGATCTTCGCCCATGCCGAGAGCGAGTACACGCGGGAGCTCATCGCCGCTTCGCTCGACGGGGCCGAGAGCCGTGGCGAGCTCGACCGCGAGCGCGGCGTCGACTTCGCTCCCGAGGGGGCCGAACCCGGCGGTGGAGTCCCGGCCGGCGGTGTGCCGGTTCCCGCCACTGCGAGCACCGAGGAGGATCGGGCATGAGCGCACCACTGCTCACCGTCGAGGGCGTCGTCGTCGAGTACGGTCCGCGCCGCAAGGCCAACCGAGTGCTGCACGAGGTGTCGCTCGACATCGCGCCGGGGGAGTGCCTCGGGCTCGTCGGGGAGTCGGGATCCGGCAAGTCGACGCTCGGCAAGGCGATTCTCGGCCTGGTGCCGGTCGCGAGCGGGAGGATCGCCTTCGACGGGCGGGACATCACGCATCTGAAGGGGCGCGCGCGGCGGGATCTCGCCTCCGACATCCAGGTGGTGTTCCAGGACCCCTACGGCTCGCTGAACCCGAAGATGACGATCGGAGAGATCCTCGCCGAGCCGCTGGCGACCGCCGGCACCTCGGGTGCGGAGGCGCGGCGCGTGGTGGCCGAGATGCTCGACCGGGTGAAGCTGCCCGCCGATGTGGTGGACCGCTATCCGAACGAGTTCTCCGGCGGTCAGCGCCAGCGCATCGCGATCGCGCGCGCCCTCGTGCGCCGGCCCCGGCTCATCATCTGCGACGAGCCGGTGAGCGCCCTCGACCTGACCACGCAGGCGACCGTGCTGGACCTCCTCATCGAGCTGCAGCGCGACACCGGCGTCTCCTACCTCTTCGTCTCACACGACCTCGGCGTGGTGCGCCGCATCTGCCACCGCGTGGCGGTGATGTACCGCGGCGAGCTGGTCGAGGTGGGCGACGGCGAGCAGGTGACGCGGGATCCGCAGCACCCCTACAGCCGGCGCCTGCTGATGGCCTCTCCGGTCGCCGACCCCGGGCTGCAGGCTCAGCGCCGCGACGCCTGGCTCGCGCTGCGGGAGGAGCAGGCGGCAGCGGTGTAGCTGCTGGCGGCCGTCAGCGGCTCATCCCGAGGGCCGGGCCCTTGGCAGCCGCGCCGCACCCTCGTCCGTGCGCCGACCATCGGCCGCTCGGCGGCCGCCTCCGTTCCGCGGGATGCTGCGAGCGGAAAGGAGTAGCGTAGGAGGGAGCGCGGGCCCGCCGAGATGACGGGCGCGCAGAGAAGAGGGGCGGGGCGGCGTGCTGAAGCGAGTGGTGGTCACCGGGGCGAGCTCCGGGATCGGGGCGGCGACGGTGCGGCGCTTCGCCGAGTTCGGCTGGCAGACGGTCGCGGTGGCGCGGCGCGCGGATCGGCTGGCGGAGCTCGCCGAGCGGACCGGCGCGCACGTGATCGTCTGCGATGTCACCGATGAGGCGCAGGTGGCCGCGATGGCGCGCGAGGTCGCGGAGACCGGCGGCGCCGACGCCCTGGTGAACAACGCCGGGGGAGCGCTCGGCACCGACTCGGTGGAACTCGCCTCGAATGACGACTGGCGCTGGATGTTCGAGGTGAATGTCATCGGCCTGCGCACGGTCACCGCGGCGTTGCTGCCGGTGCTGCGCACCGCGGCGGCCGAACACGGCTGGGCCTCGATCCTGAACCTCACCTCGACCGCCGGGCACGGCGCCTACCCCGGGGGCGGCGGCTACAACGCCGCGAAATACGCCGCCCGGGCCGTCACCGAGGTGCTGCGCCTCGAGCTCGGCGGCGAGCCGATCCGCGTGATGGAGCTCGCGCCGGGGCTCGTGCACACCGAAGAATTCACGCTGAACCGACTGCGCGGCGACGCGGAGGGGGCGCAGAAGCCCTACTCGGATGTGACGCCCCTGAGCGCCGAGGACGTCGCTCGCGTGCTCGTCGACGCCTTCGAGCAGCCCCCGCATGTGAACCAGGACCTCATCGTGCTGAGGCCCGTCGCCCAGACCAGCGTGTTCCACACGCACCGTGGGCCGCTGACACCGAAGGCATAACCCGATGGGCATGAATCTCGAAGAGCTCGCCGCTGCCGGGCATATCGCCCCCGATTGGGCCCGGGCGCTGGCGCCGGTCGAGGCCCGACTGGCCGAGCTCGGCCGCTTCCTCACCGAGGAGCGCGCCGCCGGGCAGCGGGTGCTGCCGGCCGGCGACCGGATCCTCGCCGCCTTCCAGCGTCCCCTCGCCGAGGTGAGGGTGCTCATCGTCGGCCAGGATCCCTACCCGACCCCGGGACACCCCATCGGCCTCTCCTTCGCGACCGCCCCCGAGGTCCGGCCGATCCCGCGGAGCCTCCAGAACATCTACCGCGAGCTCGCCGACGACCTCGGCATCCCGCCCGCCCCGAACGGCGACCTCACGGCGTGGGCCGATCACGGCGTCATGCTGCTGAACCGCGTGCTCACGGTGCGCGCGGGAGCGCCCGCCTCGCACCGGGGCAAGGGATGGGAGGCGTTCACGGAGTGCGCGATCCGAGCCCTGGTGGATCGTGGCGGCCCGCTGGTCGCGATCCTGTGGGGGAGCGATGCTCGCTCGCTCGGACCGATGCTCGGCGCGGTGCCCCGGATCGAGAGCCCGCACCCCTCGCCGCTGTCGGCCTCGCGCGGCTTCTTCGGCTCCCGGCCGTTCAGCCGAGCCAATGCCGCGCTCGAGGCCCAGGGGGCGGCGCCGGTGGACTGGCGGCTCGTCCGCTGAGGCGGATCGCGGTGCGCTCCGGGCGCACCGCAGCAGGGATCGAATCCGGATCGAGCCCTAGGCGATGCGCGATCCCTTGGGCAGCGTCCGCGCGGGTGTGCGCAGGCGCAGATAGCCGCCGGCGAGTGCGGCGGCGGTGAGCAGCACCTGCAGGCTCAGGCCGATCCACCACACCGGCACGGTCGAGTCGAAGGTCTCCTCCGGGCTTCGCAGCTCGGTGTACCGCATGCTCGCGCCGGCGCACTCGTCGTAGCCGCTCGGCGGCTCGGCGGGTATCTGCAGCGAGCGCACCCCCATCGAGATGAGGCCGAAGAGATCGACCGGGCCGTAGGGGCTTCGCGTGTCGACCGGCACCATATCGGCGACCACGACATAGGGGTTGAGCGCGAGGATCCACCAGTAGCGCTCGGCGGGGGTCACCGGCGAGGGGGAGGTGAAGACCTCGCACTCGCGGGGCACCGCGGCCTGGCACTCCGCATCGCCCCCGCACTCGGCCTGGGCGTTCCAGTACTCCTGACTGAGCGTCCGATACTCCACCTCGACGTATCTCGTGCTCGCGCCGAGTGCCAGCCCGAAGGCGATCAGGCTGCCCACCGAGAGCAGCGCCACCAGGAGATAGGCGACGACGATGGCGAAGACCTGCGAGGTGATCAGCGCCGAGAGGCCGACGCCGATCACGGTGAACACGCCGATCTGCACGGCGAGTGCGAGCAGCGCCATCACGAGCTGCACGACGCTCGCCCGGCTCAGCACGAGGCTGAAGATCACGAAGGGCGAGGCCACGACGAGGAAGGCGATGCCGGTGGCCCAGGCGGCGAGGGCCTTTCCGAGCAGGATCGACCAGGTGCCCACCAGGGTGACCTGGGTGGTGGCCAGGGTGGCCTGACCGCGCTCGGCCCCGATGGAGCCCGCGCTGACCGCCGGGGCCACGAGGGAGCCGAAGAGCAGTACGAAGTAGACGATGAGGGAGAACAGCGGATAGCCGTCGGAGTCGCCGCCGACCGCTCCGTAGAGCGCGGTGAGCGTGACCCAGGCCAGCACCGTGACCGCACCGATGATGGCGAACCAGACGATGGCGAGTACGAGCAGGGTGCGCGAGCGCAGCCGCTGCCGCAGCTCGAGGCCGGCGATGATGCCGAGGCCGCGCCAGAAGCCGGGCGGGCGCGGGGCGTCTGTCAGGGGTGCGGGGTGCGGATCGATCGCGGCGGTCATCGGGGCGCCTCCGGAGAAGGGGTCGCCGGGGGCGGATCCAGCGGCGGCGGCCCAGCGAGCGTGGTGAAGGCCTGCTCGAGTGCGCTCTGCGCCGGGGAGAACTCGACCACCGGGACACCGCCGGCGACCAGCGATGCGAGCAGCGCCGCGGCCGCGGCGTCGTCGGCGAGCTCGACGGTGTGCACCGTGCCGGACAGCGTCTCCTGGCCGCGCCAGGGGACACCCGCCGCCGCCAGCGCTCGCTCCAGCGATGACGGATCGAGGGCGCGCAGGCGCCAGGCGCTGCCCGGTCGCAGCGCCGCCTCCACCGTGGCGGCCGCCTCGGTGCGGCCCTCGCGGAGGAACACCACTCCGGTGGCGAGCTGATCGAGCTCGTCGAGCACGTGGCTCGTCACGAGGATCGCGACCCCTTCGGCAGCGAGTTCGAGGAGTGTGCGGCGCTGGGTGATGCGCGCCTCCGGGTCGAGTCCCGAGGCGGGCTCGTCGAGCAGCAGCACCTGTGGTCGATGCACCAACGCGCGGGCAAGGCTGAGCCGTTGCTTCTGTCCGCGCGAGAGGGTGTTGCTGCGCTGGGCGGCGAGGGAGTCGAGACCGGTGCGGGCGAGCAGCTCGGCGGTGCGATCCGCCGCGGCCCGGCCGCGCAGACCGTACATGCTGCACACGGCGATCAGGGTCTCGCGCACGGTGAGCGTCGGCCAGGCACCGAGCACATCCGGCATCCAGCCGAGCGCGGCGCGGGCCGCGGCGGTGTCGCGCGTCGTGGAGTTCCCCGCGATGCGGATCTCGCCGCCGTGCTGGTGCAGCAGCGTGGCGAGCATCAGCATCAGCGTGGTCTTGCCGCTGCCGTTGGGTCCGACGAGCGCGGTGATCTCGCCCGCGGCCACACGGAGGCTCGCGTCCCGCACCACCGGCACCCGGCCGAATGAACGCGAGACGCCGAAGGCCTCGATCGCCGCCGTCATGTCCCCAGCCTAGCGGGGTGCGGCGACGGCGGTCTGATCCTTCTCTTACAGCCCCCGGATCACCCCGGTGAGCTTGTCGAGCAGGATATCGGCGTGCTCGCGCTCGAAGGCGAGCGGCGGCCGGATCTTCAGCACCTCGTCGTCGCGCCCGACGCGGCTGATCAGCACGCGACCCCGCACCATCTCCTCGACGACCCGCTTGGCGGTGGCGGGATCGGGCTCGCCGGTCTCGGGATCGGTGAAGCGCATGCCGGCGAAGAGGCCGTCGCCGCGCACCGCGTCGATACGGGGGTCGTCCGCGAGCTCTCGGCTCAGCTCCGCGTTCAGGAAGGCGCCGAGCTCGGCGGCCCGCTCGCGCAGCCCCTCCTCCGCCATCACCTCGAGCACGGCGTGACCGGCCGCCGAGGAGACGGGATTGCCCGCGAAGGTGTTGAAGAACATGTTCTCGGCGCCGAAGGGCTCGAGCAGATCGTCGCGCAGCACCGTGGCGCCGATCGGATGGCCGTTGCCCATGGGCTTGCCCATGGTGACGATATCGGGCACGGCGTCGAAGAGCTCGTAGCCCCACATCAGGCGGCCGATCCGGCCGAAGCCTGACTGCACCTCGTCGGCGATGTAGAGGCCTCCCGCGCGGTGCACCCGCTTCACCAGGCCCTCGACGTAGCCGGTCGGGGTCTTCACCAGGCCCTCGGTGGAGAACAGCGGATCGAAGAGCACCGCGGCCACGCCGAAGCCCGCCTCCTGCAGCGAGGCGATCGCCGCGTCGACCTCGGCGAGGGACTCCTTCAGCAGCTGCTTGGTCTGCGTCTTGTTCAGCCCGGTGGCGTCGGGGATGCGGATCGCGCGCACATTCGCCCCGAAGGGTTCGCTGACCTTGAGGCCGGTGGTCGCCTGCGCGAGGGTGATGGTGGTGCCGTGGTAGCTGTAGTCGCTCATCAGCAGGCCGGTGTTGCCGCTGGCGAAGCGGGCCACCCGGATGGCGAGCTCATTCGCCTCCGAGCCGCTGTTGGCGAAGGAGACGCGGTCGAGCGTGGGGTGGTGGGTGGCGAGCAGTGCCTCGGCGTAGTCGACGACGCGGGGGTTCAGATACCGGGTGTGCAGGGCGAGCTTGCGCATCTGCTGCGAGACGGCGTTCGCGACGCGGGGGTGCGCGTGACCGACGTGCGGCACATTGTTATAAGCGTCGAGGTATCGCTCGCCCGATGCCGAGCGGAGCCAGACGCCCTTGCCGCTGGCCAGCTCCAGCGGGGTGTCGTAGAAGAGCGGCGAATGCCGGCCGAGGGTGCGGCCACGGCGCTCGAGGAGGCTGGGGGACTCGGTGGCCTTCTTCGCCGTCATGCTGGCTCCTTATAAGAGGGTGCGGTCTGCAGTAGACTGGATGAAATAATCGTATCGCGTGTCTACTTTATAAACAACGTGTTTACAAATTTCATTCGAGCGACTACGCTCGGTGCAGGTCATCCCGGCTGAATCGAAAGGCGATCAATGGTGCTCAACGAAGTGAACTCGCTCGTCCTGGCGAAGCTGGCCCTCGGGGAGTTCGGCTTCGACCCCGAGACCGTGCCGCTCACCTTCGTGAAGATGCGCGAGAACACGGTCTTCCGCGCCGACACCCCCGACGGTCCCATCGCCCTGCGCCTGCACCGCCCAGGCTACCGCAGCCAGGAGGAGGTCTCGGCCGAATCCGAGTTCATCGAAGTGCTCGCCGAGCGCGGCTTCCCGGTGGTTCGTCTCGTGCCGACCACCTCGGGCGCCTTTACCGCGGTCGTCAGCGACGGCGAGACCGAAGCGGTCGTCGACGCGCAGCGCTGGCTGGAGGATTCCAGGCAGCTCGGCGACACCGAGGCCGACAGCGATGAGCAGCAGCTCGAGGCCGAGCACTTCGCGGCGATGGGCGCGATCGCGGCCCGCATGCACCGGGTCGCCGAGGAGCTCGCCGGCACGCGCCGCTTCCCCCGAGCGCCCTGGGACGCCGAAGGGCTCGTCGGCGAGCACGCGCTCTGGGGCGATGCGCTCACGGTGCCAGGCATTGGTGCCGGAGATCGCGAGCAGCTGACCCGGACCCGTCAGGAGATTCTGGATCGGCTCGCCGCATTCGGCACCGCCCCCGCGGTGTACGGCACCATCCACGCCGACTTCACGCCGGAGAACGTGCTCGTCAGCGGCGAGGAGCTCGTCGTGATCGACTTCGACGACTTCGGCGAGGGCTGGTACCTCTTCGATCTCGCAACCGTGCTGTTCTGGTTCGTGCAGCACCCGCGCTACGCGGAGTACCGCTCGGCTCTGCTGAGCGGGTACCGCGCTGAGCGCCCGCTGAGCGCCGAGGAGGAGGATCTCATCGACCTCTTCATCGTCGCGCGCGGCTACACCTATCTCGGCTGGGCGGCGACCCGGCCGGAGACCGAGACCGCCGCCTTCATCATCGCCGAGATCGCGCCGCTCGTGGTGCGACTCGCGGCCGAACTCGGCGAGCGCTGAGCCGAACCCTGACGGCCCTGCGCAGCACAGCGCCGCGGCCCAGGCGGTTCAGACCCGAGCGGCGAGTGCGCGAAGCGCGCTGGTGAAGAAGCGCAGGCCGTCGACGCCGGAGCGCATCCGCTCGGCGGTGGCGGGGCCGAAGCCCGGCTCGACCGCGTGCTCGGGATGCGGCATCAGGCCGACGACATTGCCGCGCTCGTTCGTGAGACCGGCGATGTCCTGCTGCGAGCCGTTCGGGTTGACGCCGGCGTAGCGGAAGGCGATGAGCCCCTCTCCTTCGAGGCGCTTCAGCGTCTCGGTGTCGGCGATGTAGCCGCCGTCGGCGTTCTTGAGGGGGATGGTGATCTCTTCGCCCACGGCGAAGTCGTTCGTCCAGGCGGTGTCGGCGTTCTCGACGATCAGCCGCTGGTCGCGGCGGATGAACTGCTGGTGGGCGTTGCGGATGAGCCCGCCCGGCAGCAGCCGGGCCTCGACCAGCACCTGGAAACCGTTGCAGATGCCCAATACGGGCATCCCGGCGTTCGCCGCATCGGTCACCTCGGCCATGATGGGCGAGACGGCGGCGATGGCGCCCGGGCGCAGATAGTCGCCGTAGCTGAAGCCGCCGGGCAGCACGATGGCGTCGACGCCCTGCAGATCGTGGTCGCCGTGCCAGAGCGGAACGGCCTCGGCGCCGGCGAGGCGGATCGCGCGGTGCGCGTCGCGGTCGTCGAGCGAGCCGGGGAAGGTGACGACGCCGATGCGGGCGGTCATCACTCCGCCTCTCCGCCGAAGTCGATGCTCACGACGTCTTCGATGACCGAGTTCGACAGGATGTGCTCGGCGATGCTGCGCACCTCGGCCTTGACCTCGTCGGTGACGGGGCCGTCGACGACGAGCTCGAAGCGCTTGCCGATGCGCACATCGTGGAACTTGCCGTGTCCCAGCCGGTCGAGCGCACCCGAGGTGGCCTTGCCCTGCGGGTCGAGCAGCTCGGCCTTCGGCATCACATCAACAACAATCGTCGGCACCGGCGGTCTCCGTCTTCACGTCTGGGGGACTGGGGATCGGACGCGCGCGTCCAGTCCCCAGTCTACCCGTCCGGGGAGGCGCCGTGCGGTGCGCTACCAGTCGTAGACGTTGCGCAGATCGAAGGCGGTCGAGCTGAGGTCGCCTCCGGTGATCTCGTACTCCGCGACCACCAGCGATCCGCTGACGGAGACGCGCGGCTGCTTCTGGCCGAGACCCGCGGCAGAGCCCTGGAAGGCCTCCTCCATGAGCGCCAGATTGGCTTCGGCGGCCTCGGAGCTGCCGAAATCGTAGGCGAGCGTGAGGAGCGGGCTCCCATCGCGCACGCTCAGCGCCGAACCGTAGCTGAGAATGCGATCCGGGGCCTCGCCCGTGATCCCCTCGACGTTGCCGGCCGGATAGTCGTCCCGCTCGATGGTGTAGCTGTATGCCTCGGACTTCTGGAGCTCCGTGAGGACGCGCACCACCGACCTGTCCGCGGCGAGGCTGCGATCCGCCTCCGGCCGCGACTCGGGCAGCTCGTCCTCGTACCAGGAGAAGTAGACCGAACCGTCGATCCGCGTCAGGAAGGCGGGTCCCTCGTAGGTCTCGGCCTCCCAGACGCCGCGCCTGGCCTCGCCGAAGGCCTGGTCGAGCCGGGACTGCGGGATCTCGCCGAGGAACGCGCTCGCCGAGGCCTCCCCCTCCCGGTCGTTGAGATGGATCTGCCCGCCCGAGGCGAAGACGAGGGAGCCGAGGCCGAAGGGGTTCCCCAGCGTGTCGATGGCGACCCTGTCCTCGTGCTCCTCGTACATGAGGTCGAGCCAGTTCTCGATATCGCTCTCCGAACCGCTCTCGGGGAAGGGCTCGCCGGTGGCCGCCTCGAAGCGCTTCGCATCGAAGATGTTCAGGGAGAACTCGCCGTCCGGCGCCTCCATCAGTCTCAGCCCGTCCACGGGGGAGGAGCCGCCGCCGAGGCCGCCGAGCGCGAGGGGCACCGCGATGCCGATGCCGGCGAGCACGACGACCACGGCGGCGGCGAGGCCGACGAAGAGCCCGGTCCGGCGTTTCCCCGGCTGCGAGGCACCTGCGGCCGCGTAGGGCTGCGTGCCCGGGAAGCCCTGCGGCGCGGCGTATCCCGGTTGCAGCGGCTGCGAGGGGACGGGCTGCTCGGTGTAGGCGTAGGTCTCCTGCACGGTGGTCGTCTGCGCGGCCGCCGCCTGCACCTGATCGATCCACTGCACCAGTCCGGGGTAGGCATTGGGGTGGTGGCGCAGCTGGCTCAGCAGCGCCGGATGCCCGGCGGCGATATCTGCCAGCGTCTGAGCCGGGGTGTTCGGATCTGCGGCCAGTGCCGCAGCGGTCTCCGCATCGTATGATGCCATCGATATACCTCCTGGATCGGGCGACTTCGATCCTATCGACCGGTTCCGACCCCGCGGCGCGAGCCGTGGGGAATCGCGCCGGTCCTCAGGCCCGGGTGAGCCGCGCCGAGAGCTCCCGATAGCGCTCGAGGGTGCGATCCACGATCTCCTGCGGCAGAACCGGGGGCTCGCCGCTGCGATCCCAGTTCGCGGCCAGCCAATTGCGCACGATCTGCTTGTCGAAGCTCGCCAGCCGCTCCGCGGGCGTGGTCCCCTTCGCGTAGGCCTTGGCGTCCCAGTAGCGGCTCGAGTCGCTGGTGAGCACCTCGTCGGCGAGCGTCAGCTCGCTGGTGCGGGGATCACGTCCGAATTCGAACTTGGTGTCGGCGAGGATCACGCCCCGCTCGGCGGCGAGATCCCGCGCCCGTGCGAAGATCCGCAGCGAGGCCTCGCGCAGGGCCTCGGCGACCTCGAGGCCGACCAGCTCCGCGCTGCGCTCGAAGGTGATGTTCTCGTCGTGCTCGCCCAGCGGCGCCTTGTACGCCGGGGTGTAGATCGGCTCATCGAGCAGATCCCCGTCGGTGAGCCCCTCGGGCAGTGCGATGCCGCACACCGAGCCGGTGCGGAGGTACTCGGCGTAGCCGGACCCGGTCAGCGCGCCGCGGACGACGCACTCGATCGGGTACATCTCCAGCCGCTTGGTCACCATGGCCCGCTCGGCGACCTCGGCAGGCGCCGCGGGACCGGCCGGGGCGAGGTGATTGGGCAGATCGATCCGTTCGAACCACCACTGCGAGAGCGCCGTGAGAATCGCGCCCTTGCCTGCGATCGGGGGCTCGAGCACGTGATCGAAGGCGCTGATGCGATCACTGGCCACCACCAGCAGATGCGCCTCGTCGCCGTCGGACGGGACGTAGAGGTCGCGCACCTTGCCCGAGTAGATGTGAGTCCAGCCGGGGAGCTCCGGTGCGTCTGCGAGGTCCACCATCGTCTACTGCCTTCCAGTGCCTGTCGCGCCCGAGGATCGAGTCGGAGCGTTTCGTCGTTCGGAGACCGGATCCTCGCCGCGTCGGGAGGTGCCTCCTCTGCCGCCCATCAGCCGACCACGCGGGCGGCGATGTCGCTGCGGTGCTGTCCGCCCGCGAGCCCCAGCCGCGAGACGCCGGCGTAGGCCCGCTCGCGCGCTCCGGCGAAGTCGGCCGCCCGCGCCACGACGCCGAGCACGCGACCGCCCGTCGCGATCCACTCGCCCTGCTCTCCGCGGGCGGTGGCCGCGTGCACCAGGTGCACGCCCTCGACCGCCGCCGCTTCGTCCAGGCCCGTGATCTCACGCCCGGTGGCGACCTCCCCCGGGTAGCCCTCGCTGGCGACCACGACCACCACTGCGACATCGTCGCCGAACTCCGGCGCCGGATGTGCGGCCAGGGTGCCGCTGGCGGCCGCGAGCAGGTAGACGCTCAGTGGCGAGGTCATCCGCGGCAGCACGACCTGGGTCTCCGGATCGCCGAAGCGGGCGTTGAACTCGATGACACGGGTGCCCTTCGCCGTGACGATGAGGCCGCAGTAGAGCAGACCGATGAAGGGGGTGCCCTCCGCCGCGAGCTGCCGCACCGTGGGCAGTGCGACGGTGCGCGTCACCTCTTCGACGAAGCCCTCGGGCAGCCACGGAATCGGGGAGTAGGCGCCCATGCCGCCGGTGTTGGGGCCGGCGTCGCCGTCGAAGATGCGCTTGTAGTCCTGCGCGGGGCTCAGCGCGCGCACATCGTGACCGTCGGCGAAGAAGAAGAGGGAGACCTCCTGGCCGTCGAGGAACTCCTCGACCAGCACCTCGCCGTGGGGCGCCCAGGTGGCGACATGTGCGAGCGCGGCGTCGCGATCCTCGGTGACGAGCACTCCCTTGCCCGCGGCGAGGCCGTCGGCCTTCACCACGTAGGGGGCGCCGAACTCGTCGAGCACCGCGGCCGCCGCCTCGACCGAATCCACCGGCACGGCGCGGCCGGTGGGGACCCCGGCCTCGGCCATGATCCGCTTCGCGAAGGCTTTGGACCCCTCGAGCTGCGCCGCGGCTTTGCCCGGTCCGAAGACGGGGATGCCGCGCTCGCGGATCGGATCGGCGACGCCGGCGACCAGCGGGGCCTCGGGGCCGATGACGACCAGGTCGAAGCCGTGCTCCTGCACGAAGTTCGTAACGGTCACCGGATCGGTGACATCGAAGTCCGGGGTCTGGATCCCCTCGGCGGCGATACCCGCATTGCCGGGTGCGCACACGATCTCGTGGCCGGCCTCTTCGGCGAGGAGTGCTTTGACGATGGCGTGTTCACGGGCGCCGGGCCCCAGGACGAGGATCTTCACGCACTCCAGCCTAGCCGGAGGGCGCCTCGTGTGCCCCGCCCGCAAGGGATCCCGTTCGCGCTCCGGACGTCCACGGGTGCGGATCATTCCGCACTCCGCGCCCGCGCTGCGCGTCGCGACGGCCCGGAGCACCCGGTTTCCCCGCGCAACGGGGATAGGGCTCGACACTTTGAAGAATAATTCGCGCATCGATATTCAATCGTCTTGAAAATTTTCCAGTCACCGGACAATCGGCAACGACGTGCCTATGCTGTGAAATATCACCACAGCGACGTGTCGACGCCGGTCGAGCGATGAACGATGAATTTGAGGAAGAATGGTCAAGCAGCGCGCAAGCGTCGAAAGGTTACCCGTCTACGTGCAGGGGAAGTCGATCCCGGGGGCGGTGAAACTCTCGTCCAACGAGAACCCCTACCCGCCGCTCGACTCGGTCGCGCAGACGGTGCACGAGCAGGTCGCCTCGATGCAGCTCTACCCGGATATGGGAGCCGGTGCGCTTCGCACCGCGATCGCAGAGCACCACGGGGTCCGCACTGAGGAGATCGCGGTCGGCGCCGGCTCGGTGGAGGTGGCGAACCAGCTCATCTCGGCCTCGGCCGGCGAGGGCGATGAAGTGATCTTCGCGTGGCGCTCCTTCGAGGCCTATCCGATCCTGGTGCAGATCTCAGGGGCCACTCCGATCGCCGTGCCCCTCACCCCCGAGGAACGGCACGATCTGCCGGCGATGGCCGCCGCGG
Source organism: Leucobacter sp. (assembly GCA_048516985.1). Taxonomy (GTDB): domain Bacteria; phylum Actinomycetota; class Actinomycetes; order Actinomycetales; family Microbacteriaceae; genus Leucobacter. The sequence continues at coordinate 1,202,801 of CP183188.1, forward strand.
TCACCGAGCGCACCCGGCTGATCCTCGTATGCAATCCGAACAACCCCACGGGGGCCGGCGTCACCGCCGCGGAACTCGATGAGTTCATGGCCGCCGTACCGCAGGACGTGCTCGTCGTCGTTGATGAGGCCTATGTGCACTTCAACAACGACCCCGAGTCCGCCGACGGACTCGATTTCTTCCGCCGCTACGAGAACATCGCGGTGCTGCACACCTTCTCGAAGGCCTACGGTCTCGCGGGTCTGCGGGTCGGCTATGCGATCGCGCGGGAACCGGTCGCGGAGAATCTGCGCCGCGTCGCCCTGCCCTTCGGCGTGAGCGCGCTCGCGCAGCACGCGGCGATCGCCTCGCTCGAGGCCGAGAGCGAGTTGAGCGAGCGGGTGCACCTGCTCACCGCGGAGCGCGCCCGGGTGCTGGTCGGATTACGCGATGCAGGATGGAACGTGCGAGACTCCTTGGGCAATTTCGTCTGGCTCCGCACCGGGGAACGCACGCCCGAGATCGACGCCGCGCTCCGCGCGCACGCCGTGATCGGCCGGGCCTACGGCGCCGAGGGCATTCGGGTCACGATCGGCTCGCCCGCGATGAACGATGCGTTCCTCGCAGCGATCCGCACCATCGACCCGGGCTGAGCCGCGCGATACCTCTGAAGACCCATCTCCATCAAGGTTTCGCCGCCTCCGATGTCGATCTCGTGCTCGCGGTCGCGACCCCGTCGGCGCAGGCCTCCGGGCAGGCGATCGCCGACAAGCCGGTGCTCTTCACCGCCGTCACCGACGCGGTCGCGGCCGAGCTCGTCGATTCGAACGATGCACCCGGCGGAAACATCACCGGCACCAGCGACATGGCCCCGATCGACGAGCAGCTGGCACTGCTAAAGGAGTTCGTGCCTGACGCAGAGAAGGTCGGCATCGTCTACGCCTCCGGCGAGGTCAACTCGCAGGCGCAGGTCGACGCCGTCGCGGAGGCCGCGCCCGGTCTCGGCCTCGAGATCGTGACGAAGCCCGTCACCGCCGCCAACGACATCCCGGCCGCGGCCGAGGCGCTCGACGACGTCGACGCGATCTACGTCCCGACCGGCAACATGGTCGTCAACGGCATCGCCTCGCTCATCCAGGTCGCCGAGGCCGAGCAGATCCCTGTGATCGGCGCGGAGTCCGGCACCGTCGAGGGCGGCGCTGTGGCAACGCTCGGCATCGACTACAACAAGCTCGGCTACCAGACCGCCGAAATCCTCGACAAGGCAGAGGTCGTCGCCGATATGGTCACCGGCCTGCTCCACACGAAGGGCCGCATCGACGGCCTCCTCGCCGGTATCCTCACCGTGATCGCGCTGTGGTCGATCAACCTGCGGATCATGGACAAATCGAACTATCGCTCCTGAGAGCCGAAACGATCTTCACCCGGATGCGCGATGCGGGGCTGCTGGGAACCTGGATCGGCGTCGGCATCCCCTTCGTCGCCGTGATCCTGCTGAAGCTCGTCGTGGACTGGTTCCTCTCCACGAACCTCGGCCTCTCTGTTCAGGCCACGGCCGATAACGGCCCGATGATCCGCTCCTTCGGAGTCTCGACCGATTTCACCACGATTCTCACCCTCGCGATCTCCAAGGGCTTCGTCGGTCTCCGCGGAGCGATCAGCGCCCAGTACCAGGGCTACGCCGACCTCTCGAGGGGCATCGGCCTGATCCTCGTCGGCCTCGCCTCGGGCATCCTCGGCCAGGCGATCTTCTGGCAGCGCTTCATCTGGCTCGCGACGATCGCCGTCATCCTCGGCGCCGTGCTCTACCGGCTCATCATCTTCTTCGCGATGTGGGTGGGTCTCGACCCGAACGATATGAAGCTCGTCACCGCCGTGCTGGTGGTCGCCGCGCTGCTGCTGCCGCGCTGGGGCTTCCTTAAGAAGATCCCCTCGCTCAAGGACCGAGGCAACCGCGCCCGGCCTCGAGACCCCGGGGCGGAGACCCGGCCGTCGCGCTGACCGCGGGAGTTGGCGTCGTGGAGGCCGCCGAGTCCGCGGGCGCGGCCCGGCCGAACACCAGCGCTCAGTCGGGACGGGAGTAGACCATGCTGAAGATCAACAGGATCTCGAAGACCTTCTTCGCGGCCACCGTCAACGAACGCCGCGCACTCGTCGACCTCGACCTCGACCTCGCCGAGGGCGACTTCGTCACCGTGATCGGCTCGAACGGCGCGGGCAAGTCCACCCTGCTCAACGCGATCGCCGGCCGCGACTTCGTCGATTCCGGCTCCATCGAGATCGACGGACGCAAGGTCAACAAGCTCAAGGAGTTCCATCGCGCCAAATACTTCGGCCGCGTTTTCCAGGATCCGATGGCTGGCACCGCGCCGAACCTCACCATCGAGCAGAACCTCGCCCTCGCGCTGCGGCGCGGACAGACGCGCGGCCTCGGCCTCGCACTGGGAGCCCGGCAGCGGGAGCGCTTCCGCACCGAGCCGGAATCGCTCGAGCTCGGCCTCGAGAACCGGCTGTCCGCGAAAGTGGGTCTGCTCTCCGGCGGGCAGCGCCAGGCGCTGTCGCTGCTGATGGCCGGCTTCACCCATCCCCAAATCCTGCTGCTGGACAAGCACACCGCGGCGCTCGATCCGCAGCGGGCCGCGCTTGTCACCGACCTCACCGACCTCACCGAGCGCATCGTCCAGCAGGGCGGGCTGACCACGCTGATGGTAACGCACAACATGGAGCAGGCGCTGCGATTGGGCAACCGCCTCATCATGATGCACGAGGGGCGGATCGTCTTCCAGGCCTCGGCCGAGCAGAAGCGCGAGCTCACCGTTCCGCGGCTGCTCGAGGAGTTCTCGAAGATTACGGGCGCATCCTTCGACCACCGAGCACTGCTGACCTGATCCGCATCGGATCGGCTGCCGGGAGACCGGGCGATCGGAGAGCCGGACGACCGGGCCCGATTGCCCGGTCGTCTCCGTTCAGCGCGTCACCGTGCCCTTCTGGGTGTCCTCGAAGATGATCTGGGTGCGCATCCCGCGGACGGCCGGGACGGCCTGGACCGCTTCGAGCACCACCTGACGAAGATGACGGTTGTCGCGCGCCCGCACGAGGATGATGGCATCGGTCTCGCCGCCGATCAGAGCGATCTGGTGCACCTCGGGGATCGCGATGAGCTGATCGCGAACCTCCTGCCACGGGATCTTCTGATCCACGGTGAGCGTGACGTACGCGGAGGCGTGCTGTCCCGCCCGCACGTGGTCGACGCACACGGTGAAACCCGTGATCACCTCGGCGTCGACCAGCCGCTTGAAGCGGGTGTGGGCGCTGGCCCGGGAGATGCCGACGGCCTCGGCCAGCTGCGTCATCGAGATCCGGGCGTCCGCGGCGAGGACCTCCAGAAGCGCCAGATCGATGTCGTCGAGGTCCACTGAAGTACTCCTGGTCGGGCCTGCCGGGCGGATGACTGCCTTCGCTTCGGATGGTACCCGATCCCCGTCTCGCGGGCGCTCGACCCCATCGGCCGCCGTCGATTCGAACCGCCGGCCGCTGAGTGGCTAGGGTGGTCGGCATGGGCAGGCGGAGGATCGAGGCGGACGAGGGCATCGCCGCGGTGCGGGCGGCGGTCGACGGCGATGAGGCGCGATCCACCATCTCCACCGCGGTGCGCTTCCTGCTCGAGGAGCTTTCCGCGATCGCCCCGGGCAACACCGTGGAGGTGCGGGTGCCGCCCTTCGGCGCCACCCAGTGCGTGGCAGGGCCGCGACACACGCGGGGCACCCCGCCCAATGTGATCGAGTGCGATCCGCAGACGTGGATCGCACTGGCCACCGGCGCCCTCGGCTGGGAGTCGGCGCTCGCCGCCGCACGAGTCACCGCCTCCGGCGCCCGCGCCGACCTCGCGGGGCTGCTCCCGCTGATCCGGCTGTGAGCGGCGCGGGGTTCCGGGGGTGGTCTCGGCCGAGCCTCGGCTGAGGATTTCGACCCGGACATCCAGGGAGGGCTGAGCGAAGCCTGAGAGAATGGAAGGTATGAACGAGCAAGAGGCGACGGCTGAGGATCCCTCGGCGGTATCCGCCGAGGCGACGGACGCGGTCGGCACGGCGGTTCCGGAGCCTGCGCAGCCGGAAGCGCCGGGGCAGGCCGAGGCCTCCGAATACCCGGAGCCCGTCGAGACCCGATCCACCGTCGAGGTGGGTCTTGTGCGCACCGTCCGCTTCGGGCCCATCATGATCGGCGGCGCGATTATCGGCGCGCTGGTGTGCGCGGTGATCGCGCTGAGTTTCCCGGTCATCGAGAGCGCCGATTACACGATGGGTCAGGTGGTCGGCTTCGTCGCCGTGCTCGGCGCCGTGCTCGGCCTCACACTGGGCGCCGTGCTGTCGTTGATCCTCGCCCGTGTCGCCAGACGCAAGCGAGGCGCAGCAATCGCGGTGCTGACTGACGTAAGATAGGCCACGTTCGCGAGTGAAGGAGCGACCCCCACATGTTCGGAAACCTGAGCGGCCCCACGCTGCTGGTCATTCTGTTTATCGTGTTGCTGTTGTTCGGCGCTCCGAAGCTTCCGGCACTGGCGAGAAGCCTGGGCCAGTCGATGAAGATCCTGAAGAAGGAAGTGTCGAGCGACGCCGATAAGGGCGGCGAGAACGAGGCGGAGAAGGCCTCGGCCGAGGAGCCCCCGGCACCGCCGGTGGACACGAGCGCCGACGAGATCTCCCGCGCGAAGGCCGAGGCCGCCGCGGCGAAGGCCGAGGCGGAGGCACTCCGGGCCGCCGCCGAGAAGAAGAAGGACGACGCCTGAGGCGCGTCTCGCGCTTCAGCTCTCCTGCGTGGCCTCGACCCCAGTCGGCCGCTCAGGGCAAAGCACCGCTTTGCGCGGCCGGCTGCCAAGGTGCGAAGCACTTGGCCACTTCAAGTCGGGCGGCAGCTAGCTCTCCTGCGTGGCCTCGACCCACGCCAGGTATTCCTCGTCGACGTTCCCCGCGATGTACTCGCCGGTGAAGCAGCTTCCCTCGAGTTCGGTGACCAGGCTCTGCCCTTCGAGAATGGCGCGATCCATCCCCTCGACGGTCTGGTAGACGAGTCGATCCGCGCTGATCTCCGCGGCGATCTGCTCGAAGTCGCGCCCGTGCGCGATGAGTTCGCGGCGGGTGGGCATATTGATGCCGTAGACGTGTGGGAAGAGCACCGGCGGCGCCGCCGAGGCGAAGGTCACCGAGGCCGCGCCCGCTGAGCGCGCCATCTCGACGATTTCGCGAGAGGTGGTGCCGCGCACGATCGAGTCGTCCACGATCAGCACGTTCTTGCCGCGGAACTCGGTGCTCATCGCGTTGAGTTTCTGCCGCACGCTCTTCTTGCGCACCGCCTGACCGGGCATGATGAAGGTGCGGCCGACGTAGCGGTTCTTGAAGAAGCCCTCGCGGTACTCGATGCCGAGCTTCTGCGCGACCTGCATGGCGCTGGGGCGCGCGGAGTCGGGGATCGGCATGACCACGTCGATGTCGCCCGCGGGGATATCGGCGGCGATCTGCTCGGCGAGCACATCGCCGAGGCGGAGCCGGGCGTCGTACACGGAGATGCCGTTCATCACCGAGTCGGGGCGGGCGAGGTAGATGTACTCGAAGGCGCAGGGGACCAGGCGGGGCTGCGGTGCGCACTGGCGCGAGTACATCCATCCGTCGGGAGAGATCATGATCGCCTCGCCGGGTTCAACATCGCGCACGATCTCGTAACCGCCGGATTCCAGCACCAGCGACTCCGAGGCGACGATCCACTCGTCGCCGCCGCCCCGGCCGTCGCGACGCCCCAGCACCAGCGGACGGATGCCGTAAGGGTCGCGGAAGGCGAGCAATCCGTGACCGGCGATGAGTGCGATCGCGGCGTAGGAGCCCTCGACTCGCTCGTGCAGACGCGTGACTGCGTCGAAGACCTCGTCGGCGGTCAGCGACGGGCCCGAGACCACGGACTGCAACTCATTCGCCAGTACATTGAGCAGCAGCTCCGTGTCGGAGTGGGTGTTCAGATGCCGGCGATCCACATTGTAGAGCTCGGCGGTGAGCTCGCGGGTGTTGGTGAGGTTGCCGTTGTGGACGAGGATCAGGCCGTAGGGAGCGTTCACGTAGAACGGCTGGGCTTCCTCCTCCCGGGCGGCCGACCCGCGGGTCGCGTAGCGCACGTGCCCCAGGCCGGAATTGCCGAGCAGACCCCGCATATCCCGGGTGCGGTACCCCTCGCGCACCTGACCGCGCGCCTTCACCATATGGAACTGGTTACCGTCGGCGGTGGCGATGCCGGTGCTGTCCTGCCCCCGATGCTGCAGCAGGAGCAGGCTGTCATAGATCTGCTGGTTGACGGGTTCTTGCGAAACGATGCCGACAATGCCGCACATGCTGCGTGACTGCTCCTGCGAACGATGAGGATGAGCGCCGCGCCCCGCGGCTGGTCAAGTCTACCCCTCCCGACCGTGACGTTCGCCGTGCGTCCGATCGCGCTCGAACCGGTCTGCTTCCCGACTGAAATACAGAACGGCATGCAGACTGCGATCCCGCTTGACCGCCCGCGTCCGCGGAGCCGTAGCATTGGGGCATGAGCCTCGAACTCCCCATCGGAACCCGACTGGAATCCGGGGTCGTCGCCTCGCTGCTGCCCTCCCGGTTCAACCGGCACACCTTCTGGTGCGGGCAGAGCGGCTCCGGCAAGACCTATGCGCTGGGGGTCGCCCTCGAGCAGCTGCTGCTGAACACCCGGCTGCCGCTGGTGATCCTCGATCCCAACTCCGACTTCGTCGCACTCGACCAGCCGCGCCCCGAGGCGCCCGAGGCGGTCGTGGCGCAGCTGCGCCAGCGCGACATCCGCGTGCTGCACAGCGGTGCCTCGGCGGGCCAGGGTGAGCGGCTCTCCGTGCGCTTCGTGGACATGGACATCCGCTCCCGCGCGGCGGTGCTGCAACTCGATCCCGTGCGGGACCCCGAGGAGTTCAACGCCATGCTGCGTGTGGGCGGCGAGCTTCTCGCAGGCCTTGATCAACCGCTGCTGCAGTGGTTGCGCGCCCGCGAGGTGCCGATGTACTCGCGCATCGCCACGCGCCTGGAGAACCTCGGCATCGTCGACTGGGATCTCTGGGCGTGGGGCGGCTCCGATGTGACCGATGTCATCGCTGAGCGCCCCGATGCCGCGGTGGTGGATCTCGGCGGCTTCGCCGAGACCGCGCAGATGGAGGCTGCCGCTCTCGCCGTGCTCGACTGGCTGTGGGCGAAGCGGCACGAGCGCGTCGGGCGATTGGTGGTGATCGACGAGGCGCACAACCTCTGCTCGCCGGAGCCGGCGACGCCGCTCGCCCGGCTCCTCACCGATCGCATCGTCCAGATCGCCGCGGAGGGGCGCAAGTACGGCATCTGGTTGCTGCTGTCCACGCAGCGGCCCTCGAAGGTGCACCCCAATGTCATCTCCCAGTGCGACAACCTCGCGCTGATGAAGACGAGTTCGGCGCGCGATCTCGCCGAACTCGGCCAGATCTTCGGTTTCGCGCCCGTCGAACTGCTCGAACGCTCACCGCGGTTCGCGCAGGGTCAGGCGCTGTTCGCCGGGGGATTCACCGCGGAGCCGCAACTCGTGCAGATGGGGGATCGGCTCACCCGCGAAGGCGGATCGGATGTGCCGGTTCCGCTCAGGTGAGCCGCCCGCGGCTCTGGGCAGCACGATATCGAATGAGTGATCGGGCGCGTCGAGCACGCCCTCGGTCCACCGCGGCCTGATCGATGACGCCGCGCACCCCGCCGGGATGATCGACATGACTGTGCGTGTATACGACCGCCTTGACCGCGCGGTCGCCGCGGTGCTCCCGGCACAGAGGCATCGCCGCGGCCGGGGCTTGCGACTCGTCAGCACATTCACCACGATGATTCCGGAATCGCCCTTGATCACAGTGAGATTCGAGAGATCGGAGCCGCGCAGCTGATACACGCCGGGGACCACTGCGAAGAGTCCCTGCAGTGAGGCGAGCCCTGACTGGCGCCACAGACTCGGGCTGCGGCATGGTGATACCTCAGTCCTCTTCGGTCGTTCGAGAATCCTTCGGCCCTGGGACATTCACCTCGCAGCGCCGGCGTTCCCCAGTCCTATTCCGCGGGAAGGCGGGCGGGAACTCCCAGTAGGCTGGAGGGGTGAGTGAAGAGACCAGCGCATACGCACAGGCCGGGGTGGACACCGCGGCCGGAGACCTCGCCGTCGAGTTGATGAAGTCGGCGGTCTCCCGCACGCACGGACCCGAGGTGCTCGGCGGAGTCGGCGGTTTCGCCGGACTCTTCGACGCGAGCGCGCTGACCGGGTACCGGCGCCCGTTGCTGGCGAGTTCCACCGACGGGGTGGGCACCAAGGTGGCCATCGCGCAGGCGATCGACAAGCATGACACCATCGGCCAGGATCTCGTGGCCATGGTGGTCGATGACATCGTCGTCGTGGGGGCGAAGCCGCTGTTCATGACCGACTACATCGCCTGCGGCAGGGTCGTGCCCGAGCGCATCGCCGATATCGTGCGTGGCATCGCAGGCGCCTGCGAGGCCACGGGCACGGCGCTGGTGGGCGGTGAGACCGCCGAGCATCCGGGTCTGCTCGGTCCCGACGACTACGATGTGGCCGGGGCGGCGGTGGGCGTCGTCGAGGCCGATGCGCTGCTCGGCCCGGAGCGCGTCCGCGACGGCGACGTCGTGCTCGCCATGGCGGCGTCGGGGCTCCACTCCAACGGCTTCTCCCTGGTGCGGCACATCCTCGCCCGTCGGGACATCCTCTTCACCGATCACAGTGCCGAGCTCGGGGCCGACTACGGCGAGGCGCTGCTCACCCCCACGGCGCTGTACACGGCGCCCATTCTCCGGGTGCTGGACGATCCCCGCTTCGCCGGGGCGATCCACTCGCTCAGCCACGTCACCGGCGGCGGCATCGCGGCGAATCTCGCCCGCGTGCTGCCGGTGGGCGCCTGGGTGGAGGTGGATCGCGGATCATGGTCCCCGCTGCCCGTCTTCCGGCATCTCGCCGATCTCGGCGGCCACACCCTGGAGAGCCTCGAGGGTGCGTGGAATCTCGGCATCGGCATGTTCGCGGTCGTCGAGGCCGCGCAGGCCGAGGCGATCGCCCAGGCGCTGCGCGCGCAGGGCGTGGACACCTGGACGGCGGGGGAGATCTCCACCGCTCCGCGCGAGCTGGCCGGCTTCGAGCAGGGCGCGAAGGGCGTGCAGGGCGGAGCCGTGCGGCTCGTGGGCGCCTTCGCGGAGTAGCCCGCCTGCGGAGTAGCCTGCCGAGGCGCCCCGGTGCGGCATCGCCGGGGTCGCCCGCAATCGCGCGGGTGCGCGGTGCGAGCTGTTGCTCGGCGTGAGCTAGGGCCCAGGGCGAGCTATTGCTCGATGCGAGCTATTCCTCTTCGTCGGAGCCCTCGGGGTCGTCGGAGTTGTACTTGTCCGCGTACTCCGCCCAGGGATCCTCTTCGGCGCGCCTGGAGGCGAGTTCGCGCTCGAGATCGGAGAGATTGGTGCTCGGGCTGAAGTACTTCAGCTCCCGGGCGACCTTGGTGTGCTTTGCTTTTTGACGGCCGCGCCCCATGCGTGACCCCCTTACACAGTCGGGCCCCGCGCACCACTCAGAGTGTCGCGCGAGGCTTGCTCATTTTTCGTAGACGTATGGTGTCAAGAATAGCACGACGCGCCCTCACCCTGGACGGGATCCGGCTACCATGAGCGAATGGCATCATCCTCCGAGAAACGACGGATCCTCCGTCGCGTGGTGATCGTCGCAGTGGTCATCGCCGCGCTGGTGCTGGCGGGCGCTGCGGCGATGCTCGTGCCCATTCTGACCCACCGGAGCGCGGGCGGATCCGGTCAGGCGGTGCCGGAGGGCTTCGTCGCCGAGACCGAGGCCACCGGCGCCGACGGACGCACCCGCGAGCTGCGGGTGGAGACGCCGGACGGGGAGCCCGCGGATCTCGCGCAGCTGAGGCCCGGGGAGGAGCTGGTGGTGCGCGGCAGCGGTTTCGATGCCGGAATCGGAATCTACGTCTCCATCTGCCTGGTGCCCTCGGTGCCGGAGGAGAAGCCCTCGCCGTGCCTCGGCGGTCTTCCGGAGGGTGCGATGGAGGGTGAGAGCGCGGGCGGCGATGAGGCGCAGACGAGCCTGTGGATCACCGACGACTGGGCGTGGCGGGCCTTCGCCTCGCAGGGATACGAGGATGCCGAGAGAGGTATATTCACGGCCCGACTGCTGGTGGCCGATCCGGAGCAGGAAGGGCTGGACTGCCGGGTGTCGCTGTGCGCGGTGACCACCCGTGCGGACCACACCGCCTCCGGCGATCGGGTGCAGGATATGCAGCTGCCGGTGGCCTTCGCCGGCTGAGGACGCCGTTCGGCGGTCGGCGCGACTGCCTCAGTGCGCCAGCGGCGCGATCACGAGCGTCGCCACCGTGTAGATGGCGAGACCGGCCAGCGATCCCACCACCGTGCCGTTGATGCGGATGAACTGCAGATCCTTCCCGATCTGCAGCTCGATCTTCTCCGCCGCCTCCTGCGCGTCCCAGCGCTGCACGGTCTCGGCCACCACCCCGGCGAGGTCGTGCCGGTAGCTGCGCACCAGATGCTCCACCACCTGCATCACCCAGACGTCGATCTTGAACTGCAGGGTGCTGTCGTCCAGCACCCGACGCCCGAAATCGCGCAGCGCCGCGACCATGCGGGTGCGCAGCTCGCTGCCCGGATCCTCCAGCATTCCCACGAGCGCGGCCCGCGCGGTCTCCCAGGTGCTCGCCGCCAGGGCGCGAATGCGTGGGCTGTCGAACACCTCGTGCTTGAACTCCTCCAGCTGCGTCTGCAGCTCGGGCTTCTCGCCGAGATCCCGGGCCAGATCGCTCAGGAACTCCCGCGCGGCGATGCGGAAGGAGTGATCCGGATCCCTCCGGACCGCCCGCGCGAAGCGCACCGCCTCGACGTGCAACCGGCCGTCGACGAAGCGCTGCGCCACCCCGGGGAGCCAGGAGGGCAGACGCGCGGACACCGCGCGGTCGAAGGCCTCGGGATGCTCGATCAGCCACTCCTCCAGGCGTTCGGCGGCGAGATCGATGAGCGGCTCCTGATGCTCGCCCGCGACGAAGGAGTCGATGGCCCCTCCGAGCAGCGGCCCCCACTCGGGATCCACCACGTGACGGCGCACCAGCGCCTCGATCAGCTCCCGCACGTCCTGGTCGTCCAGCACCGTCAGGGCACCGAGACCCGCGCTCGTGACGAGCTCCGCGATGTGCTCGGCATTGCCCGGTCGCTGCAGCCACTCGCCTGCGGCCCGCGCCCCGCTGATGGTCGAGAGCTTGTCGTGCACCACCTCGTCCGCCAGGAAGTTCTCCTCGATGAAGGATCCCAGCCCCGCGCCGATCTCGTCCTTCTTGCTCGAGATGAGGTTGGTGTGCGGGATCCGGATCCCGAGCGGGTGGCGGAACAGTGCGGTGACCGCGAACCAGTCCGCGAGCGCGCCCACCATGCCGCCCTCGCTCGCCGCGCGCACGAAGCCGAGCCAGGGGTAGCGCTCCTGCAGGGCGAAGGAGACGATGAAGACGACCGCCATCAGGCCGAGGAGGCCGAGCGCGATCGCCTGCATGCGACGCAGCTGCGCCAAGCGCTCGAAGTCGGCGGGCGTGACGGCGCCGAGGGTGCGCCGGCGAGAGGTGAGTCGGGAGGGGCCGATCCTGCGTGGCATCCCTCAATTATTGCGCCGACGGCGCCCCCTCGCTGACACGCGGGGTATCGGCCGGTGCCGGTGGGCCGGCGCGGCGTGGAATGCGCCGATCACTCCATGGTCAGCTTCGAGCATTCCTGGCGCGGTGGCGCCAGCGCGGAATGCGCCGATCGCTTCGTGATCAGCTTTCAGTATTCCGCGCATGGGATACTTTGGCGCATGCACCTGCTTGCGCGCTTCAGCCTCAAGAATCGGGCGCTCATCGCGCTGGTCACCATCGTCGCCTCCGTATTCGGCTTCATCGGTGTGGGATCGCTGAAGCAGGAGCTGATGCCCTCGGTGCAGTTCCCTGCGATCGTGGTCATCTCCAGCTATCCGGGCGCCTCGCCCGAGGTCGTGATGGGAGACGTCTCGACCCCGATCGAGACGGCGCTGCGCGGGGTTCCGGGTCTCGAGACCACGACCGCCACCTCCTCCACGGGCGCGTCGATGGTGCTCGCGGAGTTCACCTACGGCATCGACCTGACGGCGACCGAGCAGAAGGTGGAGCGGGCCATCTCGCGCATCTCGCGGCTGCTGCCCGAGGGCGTCGATCCGCAGGTGATGTCGGGATCCCTGGACGACTTCCCCGTGATCCAGATCGCGGTGACTCCGCCGGACGGCGGCGACATCGAGGAGACGGCGAGACTGGTCGAGCGCATCGCGATCCCCGAGATCTCCGATCTCGACGGGGTGCGCGAGGCGCAGCTGGTGGGCGCGCGGGGCGACCGCGTCACCCTCGTGCCCGATGCCGAGCGCATGGCGGCCGAGGCGGTGAGCGCGCAGTCCATCCGAGACGCGCTGCAGCAGAGCGGTGTGCTGATGGCCGCCGGCAGCGTCACCGACGGGGACCGCACCCTCGCCGTGCAGGCCGGATCGGCGCTCGAATCGGTCGAGGAGATCGCCGCGCTGCCGCTCACGCGGGACGCCGCGATGCTGCAGGCGCGCGCTGCGGCCGGGGATCCCGGGGTGCTGGCGCTCGCGGCCGAGACGGTGACCATCGGCGACATCGCCGAGGTGACGCTCGAGGCGAATCCCGAGCAGAGCATCTCTCGGGTGAACGGGCAACCGGCGCTCACCATCGCCGTGACGAAGCTCTCCGCCGCGAACACCGTCGACGTCTCGCATATCGTGCAGGACGCGCTGCCCGGCCTCGAGGAGTCGCTGCAGGGCGCGGGCCTCCTGGTCGTCTTCGACCAGGCCCCCTACGTCGAGCGCTCCATCGAGACGCTGACCACCGAGGGACTGCTGGGGCTGCTCTTCGCGGTGCTCGTGATCCTCGTCTTCCTGATGTCGGTGCGCGCCACCCTGGTCACCGCGATCTCCATCCCGGTGTCGGTGCTGTTCACCTTCGTCGGGCTGAACTTCGCCGAGTACACGCTGAACATGCTCACCCTGGGCGCGCTGACGATCTCCATCGGGCGCGTCGTGGACGACAGCATCGTGGTGATCGAGAACATCAAACGCCATCTCGGCGAGCCGAGACCGGGGGAGGATCGCTCCGCCACCATCGTGCGCGCCGTGCGCGAGGTCGCGGGCGCCATCACCGCGTCCACCGTCACCACGGTGGCCGTGTTCCTGCCGATGGCCTTCGTCTCCGGCATGGTGGGAGAGCTGTTCCGTCCATTCGCCTTCACCGTCTCCATCGCGCTCGGCTCCTCGCTGCTGGTGGCGCTGACGATCGTGCCCGTGCTGGCGTACTGGTTCCTCTACAGCGGGACGCGCCGGCGGCGCGCGGGCCGGGCCGAGACGGCTGCTGCGGCGGCCCCCGACCCGGCTCAAACGCCCGCGCAGGCAACCGCGGAGAGGCCCGCAGAGACTCCCGCGCCGGCGCCCGCACCGACGCTCGAGCCGACCGCGGGGCCGGTCACCGCGTCGACGGCGGGGGACGAGCGGGTCACCGCACTGCAGCGCGGCTACCGCCCGATCCTCGACTGGACGCTGAAGCATCCCGCCGTCACCCTGATCGTCGCGGCCCTCGTCTTCGGCGGAACCATCGCCGCGACGCCGCTGATGAAGACCAACTTCATGGGCGCCGACGAGCAGAACTCCGTCGGCCTCACCCAGACCCTCGCACCGGGCACGAGCCTGGAGGCGCAGCTCGCCCAGGTCGAGCGGGTGGAGGGGGTGCTCGCCGGAATCGACGAGATCGAGACGGTCCAGGTGACCATCGGCAGCGCAGGGGGCCTCGCCGCCGTCTTCGGCGGCGGTGGCGACGGCTCCGTCAGCTACTCCATCACCACCGACGAGCACGCCGCGCAGACCGAGGTGCAGGAGCGGATCCGTGCCGAGGTCGAGGGACTCGGCGACGCCGGCGAGTTCTCGCTCAGCACATCCAGCGGCGGGGTCACCGCCTCGAGCGCCATCGAGGTGAACGTCTCGGCGCCCGATCAGGAGACCTTGGCCGAGGCGAGCGAGGCCGTCGCCGCCGCGCTGAAGGAGCAGCCGGGGCTGATCCAGGTGGAGACGGATCTCTCGGCGTCACGGCCGTATCTCGCGATCGTGGTGGATCGCGCCGCCGCCGCCCGCGTCGGACTCACCGAGGCCGCCGTGGCCATGCTGGTGGCCCAGCAGATGCAGCCCTCGCAGCTCGGGCAGATCGTGCTCGACGACACCTCGGTCGGCATCTACCTCTCCCAGGGAGAGGCACCCGCCGATCCCGAGGCCGTGGCGGCGATGCCCGTTCCGACCATGACCGGAGAGGTGCGACTCGACAGCCTCGCCACGGTCGAGGTGGCCGACGGGCCCGTCAACGTCAACACCCAGAACGGCAACCGCATCGTCACCGTCTCGGCGCTGCCCGAGGGCGACGACCTGGGCACCGCCGGGATCGCCGTCGGAGCGGCCCTCGACTCGATCGAGCTGCCGCCGGGGGCGACCGCGAACATCGGCGGCGTAATGGCCCAGCAGGACGAGGCCTTCATGCAGCTCGGCCTGGCGCTGCTGGTGGCCATCCTCATCGTCTACGTCGTGATGGTCGCCACCTTCAAGAGCTTGCTGCAGCCGCTGCTGCTGCTCGTCTCGGTGCCCTTCGCCGCCACGGGCGCGCTGCTGCTCCTGCTCGCCACCGGGATCCCGCTCGGGGTCGCCTCCCTCATCGGCGTGCTCATGCTCATCGGCATCGTCGTCACCAATGCGATCGTGCTCGTGGATCTGGTCAACCAGATGCGCGAGCGCGGCGAGCCGCTGCGTCACGCGGTGATGCACGGATCCTCGTTGCGTCTGCGGCCCATCATCATGACCGCGCTCGCCACCATTCTGGCGCTCACCCCCATGGGCATCGGCATCACCGGGCACGGGGGCTTCATCTCGCAGCCGCTCGCCGTCGTGGTGATCGGCGGGCTGCTCTCCTCGACGGTGCTCACCCTGGTGGTGCTGCCGACGCTCTACTACGCGGTCGAGCGGCGGCGGGAGGCGGCCCGCGAGCGCCGGACGGCGCGCCGGGAGCTGCGGGCTCGCGCGGCCGCTTCCGAGTCCGAGAGCGCGGCGCTCGCCGCGGAGTCGAGTCGCTGAGGCCATGGCGAGCAGGCGTTCGGGCGGATACCGCGCCCCCTCCGACTACGATCCGCGGCGGGGCCGGAAGGGTCGTGCAGGCGGCAAGAAGCCGGATCCCGGGAAATCGGGGACGGGCACGACCCCTTCGAGCCGCTCGAATGAGACGGGAGCGTCCCCGATTTCGCGCCGCGAGGGCCCGGATACCGGGGGCCGCCGCTCCGCGAAACCGGCGAACAGCGCGGGCGCCGCGTTGCCCCCGCTCGCGGCACTGCCGGCCCCGCTCGAGGCCCGGGTGACGCGGCCGGAGGATGTCGCCGATATCGGTTTCGCCGAGCTCGGCCTGGGCGGCAACATCGTCCGCGCGCTCGCGGAGCTCGGCGCGACCGCGCCCTTCCCCATCCAGGCCGCGACCATCCCCGATGCGCTCGCCGGTCACCACGTGCTCGGCCGCGGCCGCACCGGCTCCGGCAAGACCATCGCCTTCGGTGCGGCGCTGGTGGAGCGCCTGCTCAGGCTCAAGGCCGAGGGCGCGTTTCCGGGGGAGAGCCCGCGCGAGAAGCCCAAGCGCGGCGAGCGGCAGCAGCGGCCGGCGCGCACGGTCGCCCGCCCGCCCAAGGCCCTGATCCTCGCCCCGACCCGTGAGCTGGCGCTGCAGATCGACCGCACCGTGCAGCCGCTGGCCCGTTCGGTCGGGTTCTACACGGCGCAGCTCGTGGGCGGTCAGCCCTTCGAACCGCAGCTGCACGCGCTGAAACGCGGCGCGGACATCGTGATCGGCACGCCTGGCCGCATCGAGGATCTCGCTGGGCGCGGGCATCTCGATCTCGGGCGAGTCGCCGTCACCGTCATCGACGAGGCCGATCACATGGCCGAGCTGGGCTTCATCGAGGCCGTGCAGCGGGTGCTGCGCCTCACCCGTCGCGGCGGACAGCGACTGCTGTTCTCCGCCACCCTCGACCGGGGCGTCGACGCGCTGGTGGGGGAGTTCATGCCGCGGCCGGCGGTGCACGAGGTGCGCGACGGCACGGCCCACGGCGACGCGGACGCGACATCGGCCGGCGATCGGCGCGTCGAACTGCCGCCGAATGTGGAGCACCGCGTGCTCATCGTGCTGCGCGAGCACAAGGACGCCGCGCTGATCGAGCTCGCCCGCGGCGGCGGCCGTGTCCTGGTGTTCTGCCGCACCCGCGCGTACACCGAGCGCGTGACCGAGCTGCTCACCGAGACGGGGATCCGGGCCGTTCCGCTGCACGGCGACCTCGCCCAGGCCAAGCGCGAACGCAATCTCGCGCGATTCGCCGAGGGCCGGGCGGAGGTGCTCGTCGCCACGGATGTGGCGGCGCGGGGCATCCACGTCGACGACATCGATCTGGTGCTGCAGGCCGATCCGCCCGACGACCCGAAGGCCTATGTGCATCGCGCGGGTCGCACGGGGCGGGTCGACCGTCCCGGACGGGTGCTCACCGTGATTCCGCGCACTCGGCAGAAGCGCACCCGAGAACTCTTCGCGCAGCTCGGCCTTGAAGCGGACTTCTTCGGCGATTTCGTGCCCGAGGGCGCCGCGTAGACCACCGCTGCGGCGGTGGCGGCGGAGCCTGCGAGCCGCGCCTGTTCTGCGGGGCTACCGGGCTCGGGGCAGGATCGCCGCGATGCGATCCACGGCCTGGACGATGGTGTCGGGGGAGCAGGCGAGATTGAGCCTCGCGTGGCCCTCGCCGCCGACGCCGAAGCAGGCGCCGTCGTTCAGCGCCACCTTGGCCTCGGTGAGGATGCGGCGGTACGGATCGGGGCCGAGACCCGCCTCGCGGAAGTCGAGCCAGGCCAGGTAGCCCGCCTCCGGCCGGGTGTAGCGCACCAGGGGCAGGCGATCCTGAAGCAATTGCGCGAGCAGCCGTTCATTCGCCTCGATCTGCGCGACGGCGCGCTCCAGCCACTCGTCGCCCTGGGAGAACGCCGCGATATTCGCGTGCAGTCCGATGATGCTGGCGCGGGTGGCCACTTCCGGCGGCAGCTGCTGCAGCAGTGCGTTCGCCCGTTCATCGGCGGCGACGATCACCGAGCATTTCAGCCCGGCGAGATTCCACCCCTTGCTGGCGCTGGTCGCGGTGATCGAAAGCGCACCCGCGCGGGCCGCGATCGGGGCGAACGGCGTGAAGACGCCGTCGCGGAGGGTGAGCGGCGCGTGAATCTCATCGCTGATCACGAGGACGTTGTGCTCGGCGGCCAGCCGGGCCAGGGTTTCGAGCTCCTCCCGGGTGTGCAGAAGGCCGTGCGGATTGTGCGGATTGCACAGGAGCAGTGCGTCGATGCCCGGATCGGAGGCGAAGGCGCGTTCGAGCGCGACGAGGTCGAGCCGTGCCTGCGGCTTCGGGCCCGTGCCCGTCTCCCGGAGCGGCACCTGCACGATCTCGACGGGCAGCTCCTCGAGTATCTCGAAGAACGAGGGGTACACCGGGGTGGTGATCGCGACGCGCCCGCGCGCATCACCGAGCCGCAGCCGCAGCGGTTCGACGATGCCGACGCTCACATCGGTGGCGAGGTGGACGAAGGCCGGATCGATCCGCCACTCCCAGCGCTCCTGGGCGAAGGAGGCGAAGGCCGGGGCGAGTGCGCCCGGTCGATCGACGTATCCCGTGTCGCTGAGCCGGATCCGATCCACTATCGCGTCCTGGATCTCGACCGCGATGGTGAAATCCATCTCTGCGACGAAGAGCGGGAGGACATCCGCCTCGAAACGGGTCCACTTGAGGCTGCTGCGCTGCGCCCGCAGCACGGCGGGCTCGAGCTCCGCCCAGGAGGCGCCGCCCGGGTCGACGCCCGCGCCGATCGCCGCGCGGTAGCAGTCCTCGTCCGATGTCATGCTCCTATCTTCCTCCTCTTCCTCTCGGGGTGAGACAGCGGAGTGTCACGCCGCGTAACGGGTGGGCCGGGGCGCCGAAGCGCCACGGCTGCGCGGGCCTCCGACAAGAGCGCGACCTTCAATGCTAGCCTGAAGGTTCAGTGCCGGAGGGGGCGGGCACCGTGCCGCCCTCGGAATACGCCGTGCGGGTCCAGTGCCCGACCCGGCAGTCGGCGAGGGGAGTCGAATGCGTCAGCGGAGAAACGGTGCCATGCGCCGGTGGATCGCCGGAATCGGCGCCGCCATGATCGCCTGCGGCGTGCTCGTCGCCGCGCAGCCGTTCAGCGCCCCGGCTCAGGCGCTCGATCTGCCGAGCTGGGACGATGTGCAGGCGGCGAAGGGCAATAGCGCGGCGGCCGCGGCGAAGGTCACGGAGATCGAGGGCCTGATCGCCGCGGGGGAGCAGGAGCTCGAACGCCTGCGCACGGCGCACTCCGATGCCATCAGCGCCTATCAGCAGGCCGAGGCCGAGTTCATGGCCGCGGCGCAGAAGTCCGAGACCCTGGATGCGCAGGCCGAGCAGAGCCGGATCGCCGCCGATGCCGCCGCCGAGCAGGCGGCCGCGCTCGTCTCGCAGATGTACCGCTCCGGCGGTGTGGATCGCAATCTCCAGCTCTTCCTGGAGACCGATGGGGACACCGCCGATCTGCTGCTCGAACGCCTGGCGTCGATGTCGAAGGCCACCGAGCGCAACACCGTGATCTCCGAAGAGGCCGAGCAGGCGATGAACACGGCCGCCTCCCTCGGCGAGCAGGCGGAGGTCGCCCGCGCCGAGCGCGAGGCGCTGAAGGTCGAGAAGGAGACCCTGGAGCAGCAGGCCGCCGAGGCAGTGGCCTCCCAGGCCGAGCAGGTCGCCGCGCAGGAGCAGCAGCAGACGGTGCTGGAGGCGCAGCTCGCCGCGCTCAAGGACACCGAGGCGACCACGGTCGCCGGCTACCAGGAGCGGTTGCGCATCGAGGAGGAGATCCGCCAGGAGCAGATCCGCCAGGCCGCCGAGGCGGCGCGTCTCGCCGCGGAGGAGGCCGCGCGCCGTGCCGCGGAGGAGGCCGCGAACGGCGGCGGAGGCGGCGGTGGCGGCGGTGGAGGCGGAGGCGGCAGCCCGAGCGGCTGGGTCGTCCCGATCCCGTACAGCTACATCTCCACCTACTTCCAGCAGTGGTGGGGGCATACCGGCGTCGACCTCGTCAACGGCTGCGGGGTGCCGATCCGCGCCGCCAACTCGGGAACCATCGGCTTCGTCGGCTGGATGGACAACACCGGCGGCAATATGATCTACCTCAACCACGGCGGCGGCTACCAGACGCGCTACGCGCATCTCAGCGGTTTCGCTGTGGTCTGGGGCCAGTGGGTGAATGCCGGCCAGATCATCGGCTATGTCGGCACGACCGGGATGAGCACGGGATGCCACCTGCACTACGAGGTGCTCTCGGGCGGCGTGTTCATCGATCCCGTGGGCAACGGCTTCGTATAAGCCGCGCGCACGGACGACGAAACCCCCGGAACTCCTCGTGGAGTCCCGGGGGTTTCGCGTCGGAGCCTAGTGGCCCTGCGCCTGCAAGCGCTGCTGCGCCTCGACGATGAGCTGCTCGGCATCGGCGGCCGAGCCCCAGGCGTCGACCTTGACCCACTTGCCGGGCTCGAGATCCTTGTAGTGCTCGAAGAAGTGCTCGATCTCCTTGCGGGTGTACTCCGGGATATCGGCGACGTCCTGGATGTGCGCCCAGCGCGGATCCTTCACCTGCACCGCGATGACCTTGTCGTCGCCGCCGGCCTCGTCGCTCATCTTGAGCACGCCGACCGGGCGCACCTTCACTCCCACACCGGGGAAGACCGGGTAGTCGAGTAGCACCAGCACGTCGAGCGGATCGCCGTCCTCGCCGAGGGTCTCCTCGAAGAAGCCGTAGTCGGTGGGGTAGACGAAGCCGGTGTAGAGCACGCGGTCGAGGTAGACCCGTCCGGTTTCGTGGTCGACCTCGTACTTGTTCCGGCTCCCCTTGGGGATTTCGATGACGGCGTCGAATGCTGCGGTCACGCCAGCTCCTTCTCGTGTGTGCGGATGTCCGTGTTCAAGACTATCCGCAGTGCCCTGCCTGCGCCTCCCGCTCCCGTCTCCTCACTCCGAGGCGGCGCAGAAGGCGGCGTTGTCGGTGGCAGCAGATAGGGTCGCAGCATGGCGACGAAGAGCGGCGGATACGCGTGCACCGAATGCGGATGGCGGGCGGCCAAATGGGTCGGCCGCTGCGGCGAGTGCCAGCAGTGGGGCACGGTGGTCGAGGTGGGCTCGAAGCCTGCGACGCTCGGCAAGACCGTGAGATCCGCGGCTCCGGCCCTCGGGCGCGAGGCGCGGCCGATCACCGAGCTCGGCGCCGAGACCGCGGCGCACCGACCCACCGGCATCGGCGAGCTCGACCGGGTGCTCGGCGGTGGGGTGGTGCCCGGCGCCGCGATCCTCTTCTCCGGCGAGCCGGGGGTGGGCAAGTCCACCCTGCTGCTCGACGTCGCCGCGCGGCATGCCGGCGCGGGCAGCCGTGTGCTCTACGCCAGCGGCGAGGAGTCGACCGGTCAGATCCGCATGCGCGCCGAGCGAACCGGCGCGCTGCATCCCACGCTCTATCTCGCCAGCGAGAACGACCTGGCCACGGTGCTCGGCCATATCGATGCGGTGGATCCGGGCCTCGTCATCGTCGACTCGGTGCAGACCCTCGTCAGCGATCAGGTCGAGGGCGGCGCCGGCGGGCCGGCGCAGGTGCGCGAGGCCGCCAGCGCGCTGATCCGCGTCGCGAAGCAGCGCGGGGTGCCGGTGATCCTTGTCGGCCACGTCACGAAAGACGGCTCCGTGGCGGGTCCTCGGCTGCTGGAGCATCTGGTCGACGTCGTCTGCCACTTCGAGGGCGATCGGCAGACGGCGCTGCGATTCCTGCGCACCCTGAAGAATCGTTTCGGCCCCACCGATGAGATCGGCTGCTTCGAGATGACCGGCGAGGGCATCGCCGAGGTGCCGGATCCCTCCGGGCTCTTCCTCAGCCGCGGTGCGGACCCGGTCAGCGGCACCTGCGCCACCGTTGCCATGGAGGGGCGGCGGGCGCTGCCGGTCGAGGTGCAGGCGCTGGTCGCCTCCAGCGCCACACCGAATCCCAGGCGGGTGACCAGCGGAGTCGACTCGGCGCGAGTCGCCATGATCCTCGCGGTACTCGAGCGGCGCGCGGGCGTGCGCCTGCACGACAAGGATGTGTACGTGTCCACCGTGGGCGGGGTTCGCCTGATCGAACCCGCGGCGGATCTGGCCATCGCGCTGGCGGTGCTCTCGGCGGTGGCCGATCGTCCGCTGTCCCACGAGCTCGCCGCGGTGGGGGAACTCAGCCTGGCCGGTGAGATCCGTCCGGTGGCAGCCGGAGCACAGCGGGCGGGTGAGGCGCGCAGGCTCGGCTACCGCAGACTCGTCGATGCGGAGGCCGGTACCCTGCGGCGGGCAAAGGAGCTCGCTCTGGAGGGGTAGACTTGAAGATCGTGAGTAACAACACCGTAGATGTGGTCCTCATCGGCGGCGGCGTGATGAGCGCCACCCTTGGCACCCTCATCCATCAGGTCGAGCCCGACTGGTCGATCCGCATTCTCGAATCGCGCGACGCGGTGGCCACCGAGTCGAGCAACGCGTGGAACAACGCCGGCACGGGCCACGCGGCGCTGTGCGAGCTCAACTACATGCCGGAGGGCCCGGGCGGCAGCCTGTCGAGCGCCAAGGCCATCGACATCAACGAGCAGTTCCAGCTCTCGCGGCAGTGGTGGTCCTCACTGGTCAAGGACGGTGTGGTCGGGGATCCCTCGGGGTTCATCAACCAGGTCCCGCATATGACCTTCGTCCGGGGCAAGGAGAACGTCGACTACCTGCGTCGCCGCTACGAGCTTCTCTCGAGCGAACCGCTGTTCGCCGATATGGAGTTCAGCGACGACCCTGCCAAGATCGCGGAGTGGGCCCCGCTGCTCATCGAACGCCGTTCGCGCGACGAGGTGTTCGCCGCGACGCACTCGGTGAGCGGCACCGATGTCGATTTCGGCGAGATCACCCGCCGCCTCTTCGACCACCTCGTCGCGGAGGGGGCCGTGCTGCAGCTCGGTCAAGAGGTGACTGGGCTCAGCCGTCGTCCGGATGGCACCTGGGACGTCTCCTCCCGCAGCCGTGCCGGCTACGGCAAGTCCGTCATCAACGCCCGCTTCGTCTTCGTCGGCGCCGGCGGCGGAGCGCTGTCGCTGCTGCAGTCCTCGGGCATTCCCGAGATCAAGGGCTTCGGTGGCTTCCCGATCAGCGGGAAATTCCTGCGCTGCGACAAGCCCGAGGTCGTGAACGAGCACCACGCCAAGGTGTACGGCAAGGCCGCGGTCGGCGCCCCGCCGATGTCGGTGCCGCATCTGGACACTCGCATCGTCGACGGGAAGCCGAGTCTGCTGTTCGGCCCCTACGCCGGGTTCAGCCCGAACTTCCTGAAGAAGGGCTCCTGGTGGGATCTGCCGGGGTCGATCCGCGCCCACAACATCGGGCCCATGCTCAAGGTCGGCCTCACCGAGTTCGCACTCGAGAAGTACCTCGTCGGCGAGCTGCTCGCCAGCCGCAACAAGCAGATGGAGGCGCTGCGCGAGTACATGCCGTCCGCCCGCACCGAGGACTGGGACATGATCACCGCCGGTCAGCGCGTGCAGGTGATGAAGAAGGACCCGCAGAAGGGCGGCGTGCTGCAGTTCGGCACGGAGGTCATCACCGGCGCCGAGGGCTCCATCGCCGGCCTCCTCGGCGCGTCTCCCGGGGCGTCGACCGCGGTGGACGCGATGCTCGATGTGCTCGAGCGCTGCTTCCCCGAGCAGTTCGAGAGCAAGTGGAAGCCGATCGTGCAGGGCCGCATTCCCGCCTTCGGCACCGGCCTCAACCACGACGCGGCGGCCGCGCAGGCCTCGCTGGCCGAGACCGCCGAGGTGCTCGGGATCGCCGTAGCCGCGGCCTGAGCCGGGCGAGGCGGGGGACGAGGGCTACGCCTCGGCGAGCAATCGCTCGAGATAATCGGCCGTGTCCTCCCAGCCTTCGACGGCGTGGCACGGCACGCCGAGCGCCTTCACCGGGTAGTCATTGCCCTCGGGGTCGAGGCGGTCGCCGATGAACAGCATCTCGTCCAGCGGGATCCCGGTCTGCTCGGCGAGCTTCCGCATACCGTAGGCCTTGTCGATGCCGGTACGGGTGATGTCCACCGAGGTGGATCCACCGCTGCGCACCTCGAGCCCCGGCAGGCGCGCGGCGACCGCGGCCCGCAGCGCGTTCTTCTTCGCGCCATCCCGATCCCACTCCTGCTTTGCCGAGACCGGGGCGCGCTGGCCCAGGGCCGAGAAGGTGACCTGCGAACCGCGATCCTCAAGGATCTCGCCCCAGGTCTCGCTCTCCCAGAGGCCGAGTCGTTCGGCCTCCTCGCGCAGTGCTCCGAGAGCGGCGTCGCGCTCCTCGGCGCTGAGGTTCTCGCGGTAGACGGTGCGCCAGGCGCCGTCCTCGCGGCGCTCGTACCGGGTTCCGCAGGTGGGCAGCAGGTGCAGTCGCTCCAGCTCGGTCTCGCCGATCCCTCCGGTGTGCTCGAAGGCTTCGAGACGGTTCACGAGCTGCGCCTCGAACTGCTCGAAGTTGCCGCCGGAGATCACCGCGACGGTGGTGCGCTCGAGCAGCCTGGCGAACACGGCGAGCATGCGCGGCTCGACCGGCGACTTCGAGGGGGCGAGCGTATCGTCCAGGTCGAAGGCGATGAGGGGCGGGAGTGACATGCCGGTTCCTTCCGATCACACACGTGAGGGCCCACCAGAGTGGACCCTCACGAACATGGTCGGGATGACAGGATTTGAACCTGCGACCCCGTCGTCCCGAACGACGTGCGCTACCAAGCTGCGCCACATCCCGATTGCACCGAAGCGCAACGACTACTCTAGCGGCTCCGCGCCCAAACACGAAAACCGGGACTCGCCGCCGCTGCGCCCCGATTCCAGGGGGTAGGGCTATCCCGAAACGAGATCTCGGGGAAGCTCGGTGGATGAATGTCGCCGGTGCCGCCTACCGTTGAGGTATGACACAGACGATCACGGCATCAGCTGCGCCGGCGCAGGCCCCCGAACAGCGAGCAGGCCACCGGATCCGCTTCGCCCAGGTGGCGCTGACCGTCGTTCATCTCGCGGTGCTGGGAGTGGTCGGCTGGGTGGTGATCAGTCTGGTGTTCAGCCTGCTCGGTGCCGGTATCGGCGCCCTCTTCGCCCTCGGCATCGGGCTGGTCATCCTCGTCGGCCTGGTCTACCTCCTCTTCGGCGTCGCCTGGTTCGAGGTCGAGCGCGTCCGCGGGCTGTACCGTCTCGAGGTCGGCCCGCTGCGGCTGAGACCCCGGCCGGGCCCCGGTTTCGCCGCCTGGCTGCGCACGCTCGGCCGCCAGAGCGTCGACGGCCGCATGTGGCGCGCCCTGAGCAGCTTCGCCGTCGGCACGGTGCTCGGCACCGTCGTGCTGCGCCTGCTCTGGCACGCGGTGTGGGCGCCTTTCGCGGCGCTGGGCGCGATGGAGGGCGCCGTGCCGAGCGGGGCCAGCATCGCGCTCTTCGGATGGGGCATCGCCGCCTCGCCCCAGTGGTTGATCCTGACGGTGCCACTCGCCGTCGCCCTGATCCTGGGCCTGGCCTGGCTGCACGCCGTGATCGCGCGAGCACTGCTCGGACATCCCTCGCGCAGCGCGCTCGCTGCCGAGGTGCGCACCCGGAGCGCCCAGCGGGAGGGCGCGGTGCGCGCCGCCGATGTCGAACGCACCCGCATCGAACGGGATCTGCACGACGGTGTGCAACCGCGCCTGGTCTCGATCGGCATGACCCTCGGGCTCGCGCAGCAGAAGATCGACAGCGACCCCGCTGAGGCGAAGGCGCTGCTCGACGAGGCGCATACTTCCACCAAGGCGGCGATCACCGAGTTGCGCCAGCTCGCGCGCGGCATCCACACCTCGGTGCTCGGCGACCGCGGACTCGACGCCGCGCTCTCCGCGCTCGCCGCTCGCAGTCACATCCCGGTACGGCTCGATGTGCGCATGGACGGCCGTCCCGAGCGCAGCACCGGCGCGTTCCGCGATGCGGAGGCTGCCGTCTACTTCGCCATCGCCGAGGCGCTGACCAACGCCGCCAAGCACTCCCGGGCGGGGGAGTGCCGCGTCACCGTGCGGCTGCGCGAGGCGGGCGCTTCCCCGGCCCAGATCTGGGCGCGGGTCGAAGACGACGGGATCGGCGGTGCGACGAGGCAGCCCGGCGGCGGGCTCGACGGCATCGCGAACCGTGTGCTGGCCGCGGGCGGAGTGCTCCGGCTCGACAGTCCGCCGGGCGGACCGACCGCGGTGGAGGTGAGCGTACCATGCGCATCCTGATCTGCGAGGACTCGGTGCTGCTGCGCGAAGGCATCGTGCGGCTGCTCGAAGACGCCGGACACGAGGTCGTGGCGGCGCTCTCCGATACCTCGATCCTCGATGAGCGAGTGCACGCGGAGGATCCCGAACTGTGCATCCTCGATGTCAGGCTGCCGCCGACCTTCACCGATGAGGGCATCCGTGCGGCGCTGCGCCTGCGCGCCGCGAATCCGGAGCGCCCCCTCCTCGTGCTCTCCCAGTACGTCGAGGAGCGCTACGCGAGCGAGCTGATCGCCGTCCCGGGCGGGCCGCTCGGCTATCTCCTCAAGGATCGGGTCGCCGATGTGACCGAGTTCCTCGAGTCGGTGGAGCGGATCGGTCAGGGCGCCACCGTGCTGGATCCGGAGGTGGTGGCGCAATTGCTCAGTCGGCGCATCCGCGACGAGCGCATGGCCGCCCTGACCGACCGCGAGCGCCAGGTGCTCGCGCTGATCGCCGAGGGCCGGTCCAATCAGGCCATCGCGGGCGTCCTCTTCCTGTCCGAGGCCAGTATCGAGAAGCACATCACCTCGATCTTCCAGAAACTCGGGTTGGAGCCCGATGAGCACGGCAACCGACGGGTGCTCGCAGCACTCGCCCACATCGAGAACACCGGAGGAACGACGACATGACCGAGAACGCGCAGCCGGATTCCGGCACGAACCACGCCTCGCAGCGCCCCAACGGCGTGCTGATCGCCACCTCGGTCGTCGGCGGTGTGCTGCTGGTGGCCGCGATCGCCACCGCCGCGGTCTTCGGCATCACCTCGCTGAATCGCTCCGGAGGTGAAGCGTCCACCCTCACCGCCGACGCCCGCGGGGTGACGGCGCTTGAGGTCGATGCGGGCTCGGCCGAATTCTCCATCGTCTACGACGGTGCAGGCTCGGGTGAGGCCGTGCTTGAGACGGGCGCCGGCGGGCGGGAGTGGCAGCTGCGACGCGACGGCGCCACCCTGGTCGTCGACTCGGAGCGGAGCTTCTTCCCCGATTGGCTGATGTTCGGCCCCGATCTCGGGCAGACCGTCGTGCTGCGTCTGCCCGACGAGATGCGCACGCAGCGCATCGACGCCGATTTCGAGCTCAGCTCGGGCGGCCTTCGCGCCGAGGGGAACTACGGCGAACTCGAGGTCGAGGTGTCCTCCGGCAACTTCATCGTCTCCGGCAGCGCCCGCTCCTTCGACGCCGGGGTGAGTTCGGGACATCTGGAGTTCGTGCTCGATGATGTCGAGGAGGCGAGCATCGACATCTCCTCCGGCCGGGTGGACGGCGAACTCACCGGCACCGCACCGGCATCGCTCGAGATCGATGTGAGCTCCGGGTCCGTGGAGGTGAGACTGCCCGATGAGGCCTATGCGGTCTCCACCCGGGTCTCCTCCGGCTCGATCGACAATCTGCTGCGCACCGATCCCGCATCGCCGTATCGCATCGATGCGCGCGTCTCCTCCGGGGGCATCACGCTTCGTCCCGGGGAATGATGCCGCAGGGCGATCCGGGGAGCGCGCAGCGCCCTTCGGTGAAGGATGAGCTCGGCGATCAGCCGAGCGCCGGGTAGGCCTCGGGAGCGAGACGGTCGCCCAGCACGGGGAACTCGGCCCGTACCTCGGCCACGAGGTCGCGGTCGAGATCCACCACCGCGATCTCCTCCTCGCTCGGCGAGCACTCCACGAGCACCCTGCCCCAGGGATCCACCACCCGGCTGCATCCGCCGAGCTCGGTGCGCCCCTGGACGCCGCAGGCATTGACGGCGATCACCCAGATCTGGTGCTCGACCGCGCGGGCCTCCGTGAACAGGGTGAAGTGCTCGCGCCTGGCCGCCGGCCAGGCGGCGGGAACCACGGCGACCTCCGCGCCGCGAGCGCCCATCTCCAGCCAGAGCCCGGGGAAGCGGAGATCGTAGCAGGTGGTCGACGCGAGCGGGCCCAGGGGGCTGTCGATGACGCTCAGCGTGGTGCCGGGGGTGAGCAGCTGCGCCTCTCGCGACTGATAGCCGAACACGTGGATCTTTCGGTAGATCTGGGCGATCCGGCCCTCGGCGTCGACGAGCACCGCGGTGTTGTGCAGCGAACCGTCCTCGTCGCGCTCGATGAAGCTGCCGGCGTGCACCCACGCACCCAGCTCCTGCGCCACTCGGCGGCACATCGATACCGTCGGGCCGTCGAGGGGCTCGGCCAACTCCTCGTAGTGCTTGAACGCCAGGTAGCCCGCCGCCCAGAGCTCGGGCAGCACGAACAACTCGATGCCCTCCCCAGCTCGGGAGCGCAGCAGCTGTTCGACCCGGGAGATGCGCTCCTCGCGCGTCTCGTCATCGGGGCTCGCCACCTGTACCAGTGCGACGCGTGTCATGCGGGTCTCCTCTCACCGGGGCGCCAGGCTCCGCCCGCATCGCCCTGCGGTCGGCGCAGCAGGCCCTCGGAATCCGCGGCGATGGTGCCCTCGCGGTGCGCTCGCATCAGCGCCTCGATCTCCGCGGCGGGCGCCCCCGCCTCGATACGGCCGAGCATATGCTCATGCTCCTCGCTCAGCTGCGCGGCCAGCGTGCCGCGATAGCCGACGACCGATGCGCGCACCGCGGCGACGCGCGACTGCCCGCGGTCGAGCATGTCGCGCAGGTGCCGATTCGGGCAGGGCGCGCGCAGGATGCCGTGGAACTCCAGGCTGCCCTCGTTGTAGCCGTGGAAGTCCCCGGCCCGGTAGGCCTCGTCCATGCGACGGTTGACCGTGCGTGCGCGAGCGAGATCTTCGCCCGTGAGCAGTGCCGCGGACAGGCCCACGGCGAGCCCCTCAAGCACCGCCTCGGTCTGCATGATCTCGCGATACTCCACGATGCCGAGCTCGCGCACCCGAACCCCGCGGTGGAACACGAACTCGATGAGGCCCTCGGACTCCAGCCGGCGCAGCGCCTCCCGGGTGGGGATGAGGCTCACCCCGGTCTCCTCGGCGAGGACCCCGATGTTCAGGGCGGTCCCGGCGGCGAAGACGCCCTCGACGATCCGCTCCATCACGTAGTCGTAGACGTGCTGGGTCTTGTCACCAGGCGCGCGTCCCCGATCGGTCATGGCCGAACCTCAGGAATCGGCGGTCTCGGCGAGTCGCCGCTCGATGAAGGCGGAGATGTCGCGCAGCTCGTCCAGACCGATGCTGTGCGCGATGCCCTCGTAGAGGCGCGCCTCGAGCTCGGTGTTGGCCGGCGCCCACTCGGCGGTGAGATCGATGCGGCTGGCATCGACGATGGGGTCCTCGGGATCCCGGCCCCAGAACAGCGGGGGGCGGATCGCCGCGAGCTCTTCGTCGCCGGGGAAGACGCCGGGCGCCACGAAGCCCGAGCAGTTCACGCCGCAGACGAATCGCGCGGGGCGCAGGCGCAGCAGAGAGGTCACCATGCAGCCGCCCTGGGAGAAACCCATCGGGATGATCCTGCCGAGGCCGCCGGGCAGCTGGGCGTCGAGCGCGTCCAGCCAGTCGAGCACGCCGAGGGCTGCCGCGTGCGGGCCCGAGCCGGCGAACTCGGCGGGCGGAGCCTCGCGGATGATCAGCCCGTCGGGTCCGAAGCGCAGCGGCCACCAGGCGTAGCCGTTCACGATGGGCGGGGGAGCGGTGAGCGGTGCGCGCGGCGAGGCGCAGACGAGACCCGTCGGCAGCTTCGGGGCGAGCTCGATCAGATCACCCTCGAAGGATCCGAAGCCGTGCATGAGCAGCAGCAGCGGGCGCGTCTGCAGCGCTTCGCGGGCCTCCGCCGCGGAGGCGGACCTGCCGTCCACCGCCCAGCGTACGAACTCGTCATCGATGCGCAGACCGGTCATGCCTCCAGCATAGCCCGCACCCATATATTTCGACGGCTCTGGTCCCCGCCCCGGCTCTGGTCCCCGGCTCCGGTCCCGATCGCCGTCCCGATCCCCGTGCCTCCGGTGAACGGAGGGCTTGCCAAAGCGATTCGCCGGAATAAAGCCGGAAACCCCCGAAACGGGCTTTGAGATCCCGGATCGCTTTGGCAAGTGGTGACAGCCCGCGCCGAGCAGCCCGAGCCGAGCCGCCCGAGCCAACCGAGCCCCCGAACTACCCGAACCGCCCGCTGACGTAGTCCTCGGTCGCCTTGACGGCCGGCGTCGAGAAGATCGTGGAGGTGTCGTCGTATTCGATGAGCTTGCCCGGCTTGCCGGTGCCGGCGATGTTGAAGAAGGCCGTGCGATCCGACACCCGAGAGGCCTGCTGCATATTGTGGGTCACGATGACGATCGTGTACTCCTTCTTCAGCTGGTCGATGAGATCCTCGATCGCGAGGGTCGAGATCGGATCGAGCGCCGAGCAGGGCTCGTCCATCAGCAGCACCTCCGGCTCGACCGCGATGGCGCGGGCGATGCACAGACGCTGCTGCTGACCGCCCGAGAGGCTCGAACCGGGCTTGTCGAGGCGATCCTTCACCTCGTTCCACAGATTGGCTCCCGAGAGCGAGCGCTCCACCAGCCCGTCCGCGGCGCTCTTGGAGAGCCTGCGGTTGTTCAGGCGCACCCCGGCCAGCACATTCTCTCGGATCGACATGGTGGGGAAGGGATTGGGGCGCTGGAACACCATGCCGACCTGCCGCCGCACGAGCACCGGATCCACACCCGAGCCGTAGAGATCGTCGCCGTCCAGCAGCACTTCGCCCTCGACCCGGGCTCCCGGGATCACCTCGTGCATGCGGTTGAGCGTGCGCAGGAAGGTCGACTTGCCGCAGCCCGAGGGACCGATGAACGCGGTGACACTGCGCGGCTCGATGTTGATCGTCACATCTTCGACCGCGAGGAAGTTGCCGTAGTAGACGTTCAGATCGTTGACTTCGATGCGCTTCGACATAGGGGGTGGATTCTTTCTCTGCAGGGGATCGGAGGACCTTCGGCGCCTCAGCGCCCGGTCTTGGGGGAGAAGTACCTGGCGATCATCCGAGCCACCAGATTGAGCAGCATCACGATGAGGATCAGCACGAGCGCGGCCGCCCAGGCGCGCTCGAGGAAGGCGAAGGCGGGATTGCCCTGGTTCACGAACTGGGTGTAGACGAACACCGGAAGCGACTGCATGCGGTCGTGGAACAGGTTGTAGTTCATCGAGGCGGTGAAGCCGGCGGTGATCAGCAGCGGCGCCGTCTCGCCGATGACGCGCGAGATGGAGAGCATGATGCCGGTGGTGATGCCGGCCATCGCAGTGGGCAGCACCACCTTCACGATGGTGAGCCACTTCGGCACCCCCAGCGCGTAGGAGGCCTCGCGCAGTTCATTGGGCACGAGCCTCAGCATCTCCTCGCTGGATCGCACCACGACCGGGATCATCAGTACCGCGAGCGACACCGCGCCGATGATGCCCATCCGCACACCGGGACCGAGGATCAGCGCGAAGGCCGCGTAGGCGAAGAGGCCGGCGACGATCGACGGAATGCCCGTCATCACATCGACGAGGAAGGTGATGGTCTTCGCGAGCCGCCCTCGTCCGTACTCGACGAGGTAGATCGAGGTGAAGAGTCCCAGCGGCACCGAGATGATCGTCGCGGCGAGCGTGATGAGCAGGGTGCCGATCATCGCGTGCAGGGCCCCGCCGCCCTCGCCGGTGACATTGCGCATCGAGGAGGTGAAGAACTCGAGGTCGAAGCGGGCGAGCCCGTTGCTGACCACGGTGACGGTCACCGACACGAGCGGCACCATGGCCACCAGGAAGGCGCCCGTGACGAGATTCGTGACGAAGCGGTCGGCGGCCTGGCGCCGCCCCTCCACGGCCGCGGTGAGGATGGTCGAGACCACGATGTGGATGATCGCGGCGATGATGAAGGCGCCCACCAGATTGAATTCGCTGCCCGAGGCGATGGCGATCAGGCCGAAGAGGGCGAGGGAGAGGAGGAGACTCGCGGCGAGGACGATCCACACGGTGCCGCGGGGCAGGCGGTTGCCGGCGAGTCCCGCGCCTGCGGAGACGGGCTTGACGGTGATGGCGTTCATATCAGTTTGCTCCGCTGAACTCGGCGCGACGGCTCACGATCCAGCGGGCCACCGCGTTGACCAGGAAGGTCACGATGAAGAGGATCAGGCCCGTCGCGATGAGGACATTGACGTTCTCGCCGTACGCCTCCGGGAAGGAGAGCGCGATATTCGCGGCGATGGTGGACGGGTTCTCGGAGGTGAGCAGGCGGAAGGTGACGATGCCGGTGGCGGAGAGCACCATGGCCACGGCCATCGTCTCGCCGAGTGCGCGGCCCAGACCCAGCATGGCGGCGGACACGATGCCCGCGCGGCCGAAGGGGAGCACCGCCATGCGGATCATCTCCCAGCGGGTGGCGCCGAGGGCCAGCGCGGCCTCCTCGTGCAGCACCGGGGCCTGCAGGAACACCTCGCGGCAGATGGCCGTCATGATCGGCAGGATCATCACGGCCAGCACGATCGCGGCGGTGAGGATGGTGCGGCCGGTGCCGGAGACGACCCCGCCGAAGAGCGGGATCCAGCCGAGGTACTCGTTCAACCAGACGAAGACGGGGCGTGCTGCGGGTGCCAGTACGCCGATGCCCCAGAGGCCGAAGACCACGCTGGGCACCGCGGCGAGCAGATCGACGATGTAGCCGAGCACGGCGGAGAGCCTGCGCGGGGCGTAGTGCGAGATGAACAGGGCGATCCCGATCGCGATCGGGGTCGCGATGAGCAGGGCGAGTGCCGCCGCCCAGACGGTGCCGAAGATCAGCGGCCAGACATACGACCAGAAATTGCTGCGGAGCAGTGAGGCGCTTTCGTCCGTCGCGAAGAAGGCCGGAACGCTCTGCACGATCAAGAAGATGGCAACGGCGGCGAGGGTGACGAGGATCATGCTGCCGGCGAAGAGCGCCGAGCGTGAGAAGACGCGGTCGCCGCGGCTCAGAATGGGCTTGGAGGAGACGGTCACTGAGGCTCCGGTGTGGTCGTGACTGGGGGCTGTCGAGGCTCAGCCGCGGATCCGGGTCGGTCTTTCACCGGCCCGGATCCGCGGCGAAGCGGGGAGGTCAGCTGATCGTAGCGATCGCACCCTCGATCTTGCTGCGCAGATCCGAGGAGATCGGCGCGCTGCCGGCCTCATCCGCTGCCGTCTGCTGGCCCTCCTCGCTGACGACGTAGCCGAAGTAGGCCTTGACCAGCTCGGCGTTGGCCGCATCGGCGTAGCTCTCGCAGCCGATGAGGTAGCTCACCAGCACGATCGGGTAGACGCCGGCCGCGTCGCTCGTGCGATCGAGCTTGATGGCGATGTCGTTCGCACCGCGACCCTCCTCGATCGGCGAGGCGTCGACGATGGCGGCCGCAGCCTCGGGGCTGTAGCTGACGAACTCGTCGCCCACCTTGATCGCGACGGTGCCCAGTTCGCCGGCGCGGGAGGCATCGGCGTAGCCGATGGTGCCCACGCCGTTCTTCACTGCGTCCACCATGCCGGAGGTCTGAGCCGCGCCCTCGCCTCCGAACTCGGTCGGCCACTCCTCGATCGAGCCTGCGCTCCAGGCCTCGGGGGCGGCAGCGGCGAGGTACTCGGTGAAGTTGCCGGTGGTGCCCGACTTGTCGGAGCGGTGCACGGCGGTGATGTTGAGGTCGGGCAGGCTGGCGCCCTCGTTGAGCGCGGAGATGGCCGGATCGTTCCAGTTGGTGATCTGCCCCGAGAAGATCTTCGCCACGGTGTCGGCATCGAGGTTCAGCTCATCGACGCCCTCGACGTTGAAGATGATGGCGATGGGGGAGATGTAGGCGGGGAACTCGACGAGGTCGCTGTCGGCGGCGCAGTTCGCGAAGGGGCCCGTGGCGATCTCATCGACCTTGAAGGCGCGGTCGCTGCCGGCGAAGGCGCTGGCGCCCTGCTGGAAGGTCTCGCGTCCCGCGCCGGAGCCGCTGGGATCGTAGTTGACGGTGACGTCGGCGTTCGCGGTCTGGAACGCGGCGATCCAGGCTTCCTGGGCCGCGCCCTGCGAGGACGCGCCCGCGCCGACCAGGGTGCCGCTGAGTGCCGAGGCGCTGGCGCCGTTGTCCGTCTGCGCGGTGGCAGACTCGTTCGCGGCGCAGGAGGTGAGGGCGAGGAGGGCGATGCCGCCGATCGCTGCTGCCCTGATCGAAGCTGAGGTCATCTTCTTCACTGCGAGTGGTGTCCGTTTCTCTTGTGGCGCGATGTCCGCGGCGGGCTGATGCCCACGGGGTTCACGTTACGGAGCGGAAGTGACCGGTTGCCCGCGCGCGGGTGAACGGGAGGTGAACTTCGATGAATGGGTGGTGATGAGGCGGTGCGGGATGGGTGCGCTCCGGCCGGCCATAGGATGGCCCTATGAGGATTCGGGATCTCTGGCGTGCCATTGCCGCGGGTGCGACCGCGGCCGTCCTGCTCGGGGGGATGGTGGCCTGCGCGGGAGCGCCGGAGCCCGAGCCCACCCCGGAACCTCAGCCGATCGTCACCCCGGAGCGCGAGCCGGAGCCCGAACCGCAGCCTGGTGTCGGCCCCGCCTGCCCCACGGATCACTGCGTCTCGGTTGCGGTCGCCGGTGACTTCCTCTTCCACCAGGGCCTCTGGACACCGTACGCGATCCCCACGAACGAGGCCGGCCAGAACTTCGACTTCGTGCCGCTGCTGGAGGGCATCAAGCCCTACCTGGATCGCAGCGACCTCGCGATCTGCCAGATGGAGACCCCGCTCGCCCCGGTCGGCGGACCCTACTACGGCTATCCGGCGTTCAGCACGCCGCCGGAGCTCGCCGATGCGGCGAAGGCGATCGGCTTCGACGTCTGCACCACCGCCTCGAACCACACGGTCGACATGGGCACCGAGGGCCTGCTGCGCACGCTCGACGGCCTCGACCGGGTCGGCATCGCGCACACGGGCTCGTACCGGGCCGAGGGGGAGCGCGACGTGCCGCTCATCGTCGAGGCGAACGGCGTGAAGATCGCGGTCATCACCTCGACCTTCTCGCTGAACGGACTCTACGCGGAGTACGACTGGCAGGTCGACTTCCGCATCGAGGAGCCCCGGGTCGATCCGGAGCGCGCCATCGCCAAGGCGCAGGCCGCGCGCGACGCGGGCGCCGACATCGTGATCGGCGTGCAGCACATCGGTGAGGAGTACTGGAGCGAGCCGACACCGGGGCAGGCGGAACTCGCGCGCCAGCTGCACGACAGCGGTCTCTTCGACTTCGTCTACCAGCACCACGCGCACGCGATCCAGCCGCTCGAGAACTACAACGGCAAGTGGATCCTCTACGGCACCGGCAACCTCATCAGCGAGAGCGCGCCGCCCCAGAACCGGGTGAACAATGAGTTTCTGCTGACCCGTGTGCAGTTCGCGCAGCAGGCCGACGGCAGCTGGACGACGAACGACGTGTCATGGGTGCCGGCGACGAACACGCAGAACGGCGTGTATAAGTGGTGCTCGGTCGCCTCGGACGCGCCGCAGGGCGTGTGCCAGTGGCCGGAGTTCGACGCCGATGTGCGCGAGCGCACCCGCGCCACCGTGAATCTGTATGGAGCAGCGGAGGCCGGTGCGCGCGAGTGGCTGATCACTCAGGAATAGCCTCAGCCAGGGGTTCATGATCATCGAAAGCGCAGTTTTCGGCCGTTCAACGGCCGGGAAAGGCCGAAACCTGCGCTTTCGACGATGGCGCGAGATTCACGGAACGCCGCTCGGCGAGTGAGGCTCGGGGCCGACCGGTTCAGTGCTTGATCGGGTAGGTCTCGACCGAGAGAATGCCCGATCCCGGCCGCGCCAGCGAGAGGTGGAACACCGAGAACGCCCCCGGCGGCAGCGCCGCCGCCTCCTGCAGATAGTCACCGGGGAGACTCCCGGTGGCGAGGGCGAGTTCGCGGGCTGCATCCGGGAGCACCGGCCGGTGGGTGCAGATCACTGTGCTGCGACCCTTGCGCACGACCTTGCCGATGATTCTGCGCAGCTCCTCGGTCTCGCCGGCGTCCCAGGCGTCCTGGCTGAGGCCCTCCCGCACCCGCGCCTTGGTGCCGAGATGTTCGGCGAGCGGTGCGACGGTGCGCTGGCAGCGCACCGCGCTCGAGGTGAAGATGCGCCTCGGCCCGAAGGCTTCGAGAATCGGCACGAGGTTCTCGGCTTGGCTCTCCCCCGCGTCCGAGAGGGGGCGCAGACGATCCTCCGGCCAGATCGCGCTGCGGGCCTCGGCTTTGGCGTGACGCAGCAGGATCACCGAGAAGGTGTCGAGGGCGTCGCGCTCGACGAGCCGGGTGAAGACCTCGAAGAGCTCGCGATCGGCCGCGTAGCTGAGTCGATCGGGCACCTCGTCCAGCGGCGCCCACTCCAGGGCGGAGATCTCGCCATTGGGTTTGAAGCGGGAGGCGTGCACCGATTCCTCGGTGACCTCGGCGGCCCAGTACTGCACGGTCTTATCGGCTCCGGTGGGGAGTCGATAGTGGATCGTGCCGAGATTCGCGCCGAGCGAGACGGCGAGCCCGGTCTCCTCGAGCGTCTCGCGCACCGCCGCCCGAGGCATGCTCTCGCCCTTGTCGAGCTTGCCTTTGGGGAAGGACACGTCGCGCTGGCGGGTGCGGTGCACGAGTAGCACCATGATCTCTGCGCCGACGCGGCGCCAGCAGACGGTGCCTGCGGCCAGAATAGTGCGACTCATCGACCGCCCCGGGAGCGGGCCTCGGCGCGGTCGGCCATCACCAGGTTCTGCAGATCGGGCAGGGGAGCGCCGTCATGCCCGACCGTGCGCCGCTCCCAGTTGCCGTCGGGCAGCATGTGCCACGAGGAGACCTCATCGCTGAAGGCGAAGCCGAAGAAGCGATCGATGCGGGTCAGATGCTCGCGGTCGACGAGGCGCGCCAGCACCTCGATGCGGCGATCGAGATTGCGGTGCATGAGATCGGCGCTGCCGATCAGCACATCGGGATGCCCGTCGTTCTCGAAGGCGTAGATGCGGGAGTGCTCGAGGTAGCGGCCCAGCACCGAGCGCACGCGGATGTTCTCGGAGAGACCCGGCACGCCGCCTCGGATCGAGCAGATGCCGCGGATCCACACATCGATGGGGACTCCGTCCTGTCCGGCCCGGTAGAGCGCGTCGATGATCTGCTCGTCGACCATGCTGTTGGCCTTGATGCGGATGCCGCTCGGCCGACCGGCCCGCGCATGTTCCGCCTCGCGCTCGATGCGTTCGATCAATCCCTTGCGCAGACCCTCGGGCGCCACCAGCAGGCGATCGTAGTTCGTCTCGATGGCGTAGCCGGAGAGCACGTTGAAGAGTTTGGTGACATCGCGTCCCACCTCGTCCGAGGAGGTGAAGAGCCCGAAGTCTTCGTAGATGCGACTCGTCTTGGGATTGTAGTTGCCAGTTCCGATATGACAGTAGTGGCGGAGCCGGCCCTGCTCCTCGCGGATCACGTGCACGAGCTTGCAGTGGGTCTTGAGCCCGACGAGGCCGTAGACCACGTGCACGCCCGCCTGCTCCAGCTTGCGCGCCCAGGTGATGTTCGCCTCTTCGTCGAAGCGGGCCTTGATCTCGACGAGCGCCAGCACCTGCTTGCCGGCCTCAGCCGCCTTGATGAGCGCCGCCACGATGGGGCTGTCGCCCGAGGTGCGATAGAGCGTCTGCTTGATGGCGAGCACGGACGGGTCGGTGGAGGCCTGCTCGACGAAGGCCTGCACGCTGGTGGAGAAGGACTCGTACGGGTGGTGCACCAGCACCTCTCGCCGCGAGATGGCGCGGAACAGATCCGGCTGCTCGCTTGGGGAGGCGGCCCGGAACTGGGGATTGGTCACCGGGATATGCGGGGTGTATTTGAGATCCGGGCGATCCAGCCGGCCGAGTGCGAAGAGGCCGCGCAGATCGAGCGGCGCCGGCAGCGTGTAGACCTGCTGCTGGTCGATGTCGAATTCGGCCACCAGCAGATCGAGCGTCGCCTCGTCCATGTCATCGGAGATCTCGAGCCGGATCGGCGGCCCGAAGCGCCGCCGGAGCAGTTCCTTCTCGAGCGCCTGGATGATGCTCTCGGTCTCGTCCTCCTCGATCTCGACATCCTCGTTGCGGGTGACGCGGAAGACGTGGTGATCGACCACCTCCATGCCGGGGAAGAGGCCGCCCAGCTGATTGGCGATCAGCTCCTCGAGCGCGATGAAGCGCACATCGTCGGCGCCCTCGCGGCGATCCACCCGGACATAGCGGGGGATCATCTGCGGCACTTTGAGACGCGCGAACTCCACCTTGTCGGTTCGCGGATTGCGCACCCGGATCGACAGATTGAGCGCGCGGCCGGAGATATAGGGGAAGGGGTGGGCCGGATCCACCGCGAGCGGCATGAGTACGGGGTAGATGTGCTGCTCGTAGTACTCGGTGAGGATCTGCCGGTCGGCATCGTCGAGGGAGCCCCACTTCACGATGCGCACGCCGGCCTCGGCGAGTGCGGGCTGCACCTGATCCGCCCAGCAGCGGGCGTGGCGCAGCTGCAGCTGGTGGGCGGCGCGGTTGATGTCTGCGAGCACCTCGGCCGGCGCTCGGCCGACATTGGTGGGCACGGCGAGCCCGGTGACGATGCGCCGCTTCAGGCCGGCGAAGCGCACCATGAAGAACTCGTCGAGATTCGAGGCGAAGATCGCGAGGAAGTTGGCGCGCTCCAGCAGCGGCACCGCCGGATCCTCAGCGAGTTCGAGCACCCGCTGATTGAAGGCGAGCCAGCTGAGCTCGCGGTCGATGTAGCGATCGGCGGGAAGGCCGTTCGCCGCAGGCACGGTCTGCAGTTCGCCCGTCGCAGGCGCGGGCGCCGCTGAAGAGCCGGCCGTGTCGTTCTTCTCGCTCATGCAGCCATTCTGTCAAACACCTCGGACATTCATGCATCCGCGGTGATTCGTTCACCGGCCGTTCGTGCTGGCGAGGGGAGCGGCGCCTGCGGCACCGGCGCGCAGCCACTGGGTGCTGCGCTGCTCGGTCGTGAATCCCGCGCGCTCGTAGAGCGCGCGGGCGTTCTCGTTGTCGCCGTCGACGTAGAGCGTGATCCGCTCCGGGTGGTGGACGGCCATGCGGCGCAGCGTCTCGCCGAGCAGGGCCGCTCCGAGTCCGCGGCCCGCATAGGCCGGGTCGACGCCGAGCACGTAGAGTTCCGTCTCGACGGAGGGCGGCTCGCCGTCGCCTCGGACAGTCTTGATCCAGGTGTAGCCGGCGAGGAGATCGCCCACCGCGTCGCGTTGATCGATGGCGAGGATCAGATCCTCCGGGTCGAACCACGCCTCGCGGGTGAGCGCGCGGAAATCGTCCGCGGTGACGGCGCCCTGCTCGGGGTGCTCGGCGAAGGCCGCCGCATTCACCCGCACCCAGTCGTCGATCCGATCCGCTGTCGCCTCGGCGAAGCTCTGCAGGCGGAAGCCGTCCGGAAGGGCGCGGGCCTGGGCGATCGCACCGGGAAGGAGTGCGGGATCGAGCGCGAGCCGGTGCAGTGCGCGGATCGGGGCGAAGCCGGCTCTGCTGAGCAGCGCCTCGGCCGACGGGTTCTCCCCGTGGGCCCAGGCCCGGATCGCGCCCGCGTGCTCGTCGTCGGCGACGCGGATCAGCTCGGTCAGCGCTGCGCGCCCGATGCCTCGGCCGCGCGCCCGGGGGCGCACGACCAGATCGAGCTCGCCCTCGCCGAGGATGCCGATGGCGAGGGGGTCGGCGGCCGCTGAGGGCGCACCGGAGGCCGCCCCAGGATCCGAGATCCCGGAAGGCCCGCCGGCATCGGCAGGGGTATCCGAGGTGAACGCGAAGAGCGCTCGCCGCCCCTGCCCCGCGGCGAGCACCGCCTGATCCGAGACCGGCGGCGTCCCGTCCGCGCGCTCAGCCTCGTCGAGCAGCCCGCGCAGCAGGATCAGGGCATCGGGGGAGCCGGCGTCGATCCGCCGAGTGATCAGTGCCGGAGGCGAGGCCGGGACGACCATCTAGTCGCCTTCCTCATCCGTGCTGCGGCCGCGGGCGAAGCCGTAGCCGACGCCGCGAACCGTGCTGATGAGCGCCTCGTGCTCACCGAGTTTCGCCCGCAGACGTCGCACATGGACGTCGACGGTGCGCGTGCCGCCGAAGTAGTCGGTTCCCCAGACCTCGCTGAGCAGCTGTTCCCGGGTGAACACGCGACCGGGATGGGCGGTGAGGAAGTGCAGCAACTCGAACTCCTTGTAGGTGAGGTCGAGGGTGCGGTCCTGGACACGAGCGGTGAAATTGCCCTCGTCGATGGTGACGCCCGCGGCGGTCACCGCCGTCGGCGGTTCGGATCCCGCACCGGTTCCGCCCCCGCCCGTCCGGCGTCCGCCGACGGCGAGACGCAGCCGCAGATCGATCTCCGCGGGGCTGGCCACCGGCAGCAGCACATCGGCGATCGCCCAGTCGGAGGTGACC
This sequence comes from Leucobacter sp., assembly GCA_048516985.1. GTDB lineage: Bacteria > Actinomycetota > Actinomycetes > Actinomycetales > Microbacteriaceae > Leucobacter. The sequence goes on from CP183188.1 coordinate 1,242,665, forward strand.
GCGGGCAGCGCGGACTCGGAGGTGATGAGCAGTCTCGGCGTCGGACAGTCGGCCTTCAGTTCGAGGCAGGCGGCGCGAGCGCGCCTGGCATCGAGGGTGCCGTCGATGAGGAGCAGCTCGAACCGGGCGGCGGCGCTGCTGGGCAGACGGACCGAAAGCGGGGAGATGCGCAGCTCGTGCGGCAGCAGTTCGAGACCGGGAAGCGCGGTTCCTGGATCGCGATCCGTGAGGCAGAGCAGCTGCATCGGCAAGCCCCTCTCCGCCGCAACGGCTGGCGGCCCTCCTCTCTATATTAGCCATCTGTCGGCACTCGCCGCTCCCGGCCTCCACTGACCGCCGATGTGGGAGGATGAGCAGATGAGCGACGCGGCACCTCCTCAGCCGTCCGAGACGCCTGAGCCCGAGACACCTGAGCGAGCATCCTGGCACCTGCCCCGGATGATCGCCGCCTGGGTGATCGCGGTCGCCATCGGCGTGCTGGTGATCGTCCTGGTGCCGGGTCCGGCCCGCGTCGAGTGGCTCGCGCTCGCCGTCGGAGTGAGCGCCCTGATCACTTTCGCACTGCAGCTCGGAACCGCGCAGCGCGAGGGGTTCATCACGCGCACCTCTTTCAGCGTCGCCGGCTCCGTGCTCATCATCGCCGTCATCGACGGAGTGAGTGTGCTGGTCGGCTAGACTGATCACCATGCTTGCACTCGAACTCTTCTTCCTCGGACTGCTCGGTCTCGCCACGGTCGCCATCGGTTGGCTGTCGATCGTCGTCGTCGTCAAGCTGTTCAAGGGCCAGCGCTAGCCCGCACTCGCGTGAGCGCCTCCGATCCTCTGCTCGCACTCGACGGTGCGGTGGCCGCTCCCGAGCAGGGAGTGCCCGCCCACTTCGGCGCGCCGCTGATCGAGCAGCGGGCGCTGGAGGCCGGTGACGCGGTCGTCAGCCTGAGTCATCACGGCGTCATCACCGTGACGGGCCCGGACCGGCTCAGCTGGTTGCACTCGATGACGAGTCAGCGGCTCACCGGGCTCGCGTCCGGGGTCTCGGTCGAGACGCTGCTGCTCGATCCGAACGGCAGGATCGAGCGGGCGATCCGCCTCGTCGACGACGGGGACCGCAGCTGGCTGTTGCTCGATCAGGGCGACGCCGCGCCGCTGGTGGAGTTCCTGCTGCGCATGCGCTTCGCGCTGCGCGTCGAGGTGGAGGATGTGAGCGAGCGCTACGCCGCGGTGCTCGCATTCGCCGGGGGCACGGCTCTGCCCGCGCTCCGTGGGCTCGGCGCCGCGGTCGTCGAGTGGGAGGATCCCTGGTCGACCCCCGTGTCCGGCGGCGTGCAGTACGCCGCCGGGCCACATCCCGCCGCTGGGTGGTCCGCGACGCAGCTGGTGCTCCCGCGCGAACGCCTGGTCGATGTGGCGGATCTCGTGCGCCGCGGCACGATCGCCGCCGCGGGGCTCAGCGCGTTCGAAGCGCTCGAGGTGCGAGCCTGGCGGCCGAGCCGCCACGGCGAGGTGGACGAGCGCGCGATCCCGCACGAGCTCGACTGGCTGCGCACCGCCGTGCACCTGGACAAGGGCTGCTACCGGGGACAGGAGACCGTCGCCAAGGTGCACAATCTCGGGCACCCGCCGCGTCGGCTCGTGCTGCTGCACCTCGACGGCTTCGGGGGGGAGCTGCCCGCAGCGGGTGCGCTGGTCTACCGTTCCAGCGCCTCGGGCGACCCCGAGTCGAGGCCGGTGGGCCGTATCACCCGCTCCGCGCTGCACCACGAGTGGGGCGGCATCGCGCTGGCGCTGCTGAAGCGCTCGGTGCCCGAGGACGCCGAGCTCGAGGTGCTCATCGGCGATGCCGCGGGAGGAGAGGTCGTCGCCGCCGCGCAGGAGGTCATCGTGCCGGCCGATGCGGGAGCGACGCGCAGGGAGAGAATTGCATCGCAATTCTCCGCGCGTCGCTCGTGAGGCCACCGCCTCAACGCGCAGGGAGAGAATTGCATCGCAATTCTCCGCGCGTCGCTCGTGAGGCCACTGCCTCAACGCGCAGGGAGAGAATTGCATCGCAATTCTCCGCGCGTCGCTCGTGAGGCCACTGCCCGGGCGCGGGAGATCCCCCGTATGAAGCGCCTCTGATCCTGCAATCCGCTGATCCTCCGAACCGCGCTCGCTCGACCCTGCGCGCCGCCGAGATCTCTCGAAGTGCTGCGTTTCCCGCGAGAACAGAGCACTTCGCCGCATTTCGACGCGGGCGGGGCGAGCCCGCGTCTCGGAGCGGCCGCCTCGCGCCCGGTAGTCTGGAACCATGACGAACACGCTGATCCTGCTGCGCCACGGCCAGAGCGAATGGAACGAGAAGAACCTCTTCACCGGCTGGGTCGACGTACGACTCACCGAGAAGGGGCGAAGCGAGGCCGCCCGCGCGGGTGAGCAGCTCGCCGAGGCCGGTCTGCTGCCCGATGTGCTGCACACCTCGGTGCTCAGCCGCGCGATCCAGACCGCCAATCTCGCGCTCGAGACCGCCGACCGGCTGTGGATCCCGGTACGCCGCTCCTGGCGGCTGAACGAGCGCCACTACGGCGCGCTGCAGGGCCTCGACAAGGCCGAGACGCTGCAGCAGTACGGCGAGGAGCAGTTCATGCAGTGGCGCCGCTCCTTCGATACCCCGCCGCCGCCGCTGGACGACACGAGCGAGTGGTCGCAGGCGAAGGACCCGCGCTACGCGGGCATCGACGGGGAGCGGCCGCAGACCGAGTGCCTGAAAGACGTCATCGAGCGCTTGCTGCCCTACTGGCAGGACTCGATCCTGCCCGATCTGAACACGGGCGGCACCGTGCTGGTCACCGCGCACGGCAATTCGCTGCGTGCCCTGGTGAAGCATCTCGACGGCATCGGCGACGATGAGATCGCAGCGCTGAACATCCCGACCGGTATGCCGCTGGTGTACGAGATCGAGGAGGACGGCAGGCCCGCAGGGCCGGGCCGCTACCTCGATCCCGAGGCCGCCGCTGCCGGCGCCGCGGCGGTCGCCGCGCAGGGCACACAGGGCTGATTCGGGTGCAGCTGCCGCGCACGGAGGCCGTGCTGCCCCGGGTCGAGTGGCGGGCGAGCTCGCCGTCGACCAATGCCGAGCTGCGCGAGCTGGTGCGCGGCGAGGGAGAAGCCGTGCCTCACGGTACGGTGCTCGCGACCGCGGATCAGACTGCCGGCCGCGGTCGCCTGGGCAGGGGCTGGGTCACCCCGCCGGACACCGCGCTCGCCGTCTCGGTGCTGATCCGCGATTTCGGACGTGCGGGGCTCTCGGCCAGCTGGCTGCCGTTGATCGCAGGGAGCGCCGTAACCGCCTCGCTTCAGCCGCTCTTCGGCGAAGGACTGCGCGTCGGAACGAAATGGCCGAATGATGTGCATGTGCGCGATGAGGCCGACGCAGAAGCGGGGCGTCCGGGGCGTAAGCTCTGCGGCATCCTCTGCGAGGTGCTCCCGGACGAGGCGATCGTGGTCGGCATAGGCATCAATCTGCTCATGCCCGACTGGGAGCTGCCGACCGAGCGTGCGAGCTCCCTGCTCGCCGCGGGCGGTGAGGTGGGCGGAGCGACGAGCCTCTCCGATCCGGACGGCGCCGAGCTCGCCGACCGGGTGCTGGCTGCGGTGGTGACGGAGCTGCTGCGCCTCGCCGCGCTCGCGGCCGAGGATCCGGGTGCGGTCCGGGCGCGGGTGCTGCGGCATTCGCTGACCCTCGGCGCCGAAGTGCGGGTGCATCTGCCGGGCGATGAGCTGGTGGACGGCCGGGCCGCGGGTCTCGCCGATGACGGCTCGCTGCTGGTGGATCTGCCCACCGGCGGGCAGCTCACCGTGAGCGCCGCCGATGTCGAGCACCTCAGATAAGGCTGCGGAACGGGGATGCCCCCGCCCCCGCCGTGACGTGCCTCGGTGACGCTAGCGGAAGATGATGGTGCGATCCCCGTCGAGCAGGATGCGGTTCTCCGCGAACCAGGCCACCGCGCGGCGCAGCGTCCGCGCCTCTTCGTCCTGCCCGAGCTGCATCAGCTCGGTGGGCGTGTAGGCGTGGTCGACGCGCACGACATCCTGTTCGATGATGGGGCCCTCGTCGAGGTCGGTGGTGACGAAGTGGGCGGTCGCGCCGATCACCTTCACCCCTCGGGCGTGCGCCTGCCGGTACGGGTTCGCGCCTTTGAAGCCGGGCAGGAAGGAGTGGTGGATATTGATCGCGCGCCCGGCGAGCGCCGAGCACAGCTCGGGGGAGAGGATCTGCATGTACCGGGCGAGCACCACGAGCTCGATCCGCTGCTCCTCGACGATCTCGAGCACGCGGGCCTCGAATGCGGCCTTGTCGTCGGCGCCGGCGATCGAGCGATGCTCGAAGGGCACCCCGTAGAAGTCGGCGATGTCGCGCACGGTCTCGTGATTCGAGAGGATCAGCGGAACCTCGATGGGCAGCTGCCCGCCGCGCTGCCGATAGAGCAGGTCATTCACGCAGTGCGTGGCGGTGCTGGCGAGGATCAGCGTGCGCACCGGCCGCCCGACGGTGTCGAGCCGCCAGATCATGCCGTAGCGGTCGGTGACCGGGGCGAGCTCCGCCTGGAACCGCGCCTCGAAAGTCTCGGGATCGAAGACCGGCTCGACCTGCAGGCGCATGAAGAAGCGCCCGGTGTCGTGGCTCGCGAACTGCTGGCTCTCCTCGATATTGCCGCCAGCGGCAACGACCGCGCCGCTGATCGCGTGGACGATACCGGGGCCGTCGGTGCAGGAGAGGGTAAGTACCCACTGCGGTGCTGCGTTCATTCCATACAGGCTAGTGGATCGCAGCGCGCGGGCCGGATTCGACTGGGAATCGCCTCATCGGGGTGGATGAGCGCTGCTAGACTCTTCAGCGTCGTGACTGGCGAAAAGGTGGATCACCACCGGGGAACGACGCCGCGAGCGCAAGCACGCGATGAAGGCCGCTCGCCTGGGCCGCAGATCCTGGAAACACCACAACAAGGGAGACGCCCGTGTCGAACCAGTCCGCTTTCTTCAACGAGCCCATCGAGGTTGTCGATCCTGAGATCGCCGAGGTGCTGCAGCAGGAGCTGAACCGCCAGCGCACCACGCTCGAGATGATCGCCAGCGAGAACTTCGTGCCCCGCGCGGTGCTCGAGGCGCAGGGCTCGGTGCTCACCAACAAGTACGCCGAGGGCTACCCGGGGCGCCGCTACTACGGCGGCTGCGAGTTCGTCGACGTGGCCGAAGAGCTGGCCCGAGAGCGCGCCAAGAGCCTCTTCGGCGCCGCCTACGCCAATGTGCAGCCCCACTCGGGCGCGAGCGCGAACGCCGCGGTGCTCAGTGCGATCGCCGAGCCGGGCGATACGATCCTCGGCCTCGAGCTCGCACACGGCGGCCATCTCACCCACGGTATGAAGCTCAACTTCTCGGGCAAGCTCTACAACGTCGTCTCCTACGGCGTCGACCCCGAGACCTTCCTGGTCGATATGGACGTCGTCCGTCAGAAGGCGCTCGAGCACAAGCCCAAGGTGATCATCGCCGGCTGGTCGGCGTACCCGCGCACTCTCGACTTCGCCTCCTTCCGCGCCATCGCCGACGAGGTGGGCGCGACGCTGTGGGTCGACATGGCGCACTTCGCGGGCCTCGTCGCCGCGGGTCTGCACCCGAACCCGGTGCCGCACGCGCATGTCGTCTCCTCGACGGTGCACAAGACCATCGGCGGCCCGCGCTCGGGCTTCATCCTCACCAACGAGCTCGAGCTCTACAAGAAGCTCAACTCCAATGTCTTCCCGGGGCAGCAGGGCGGCCCGCTCATGCACGTCATCGCGGCGAAGGCCACCGCCTTCAAACTCGCGGCCACCGATGAGTTCAAGGATCGCCAGGCGCGTACGCTGTCGGGCGCGAAGCTGCTCGCCCAGGCGCTCACCAGCGACGCCTCGAAGGCCGCCGGCGTCGACGTGCTCACGGGCGGCACCGATGTGCATCTGGTGCTCGCGGATCTGCGCAACTCGCAGCTCGACGGACAGCAGGCGGAGGACGCGCTGCACGAGGTCGGCATCACCGTGAACCGCAATGCGGTGCCCTTCGATCCGCGCCCCCCGATGGTGACCAGCGGCCTGCGCATCGGCACGCCCGCCCTCGCGACCCGCGGCTTCGGCGATGCGGAGTTCGCAGAGGTCGCCGACATCATCGCGCTCACGCTGCAGCAGGCGGGTGAGGTCGAGGCGCTGCGCGCCCGGGTGACCTCGCTGGCCGAGGCCTTTCCGCTGTACCCCGGCCTGGAGAACTGGTAGGGGCTCGGGCCGAGGGGAGCGGATCGGCATGACCGCGCAGAAGCTCGACGGAACCGCGGCCGCGGCCGCGATCAAAGAGGAACTCGCCACGCGCGTCGCCGCGCTCGCTGAGCGGGGTGTGGTGCCGGGGCTCGCCACGGTGCTGGTGGGGGAGGATCCCGGCTCGCAGTGGTACGTCGCGGGCAAGCACCGCGACTGCGCGGAGGTGGGCATCGCCTCGATCCGCCGCGATCTGCCCGAGACGGTGACGCAGGAGGAGCTGGAGGCGGTGCTCGACGAGCTCAACGCCGATCCCGCCTGCACTGGCTACATCGTGCAACTGCCGCTGCCGAAGCACATCGACACCGATCGGATCCTCGAGCGCATCGACCCGGAGAAGGACGCCGACGGGCTGCACCCGACGAATCTCGGCCGCCTCGTGCTAAATGCGAATACGCCGATCGCCTCGCCGTTGCCGTGCACGCCGCGCGGGGTGATCGAGCTGGTCGAGCGCAACGGACTGTCCTGGGCCGGCAAGCGCGTGGTGGTGGTCGGCCGCGGGGTGACCGTGGGGCGTCCGATCGGCCCGCTGCTTACGCGGCGCGAATTCAACGCGACCGTCACGCTGACCCACACGGGGACCGAGGATCTGGGCGCCGAGCTGCGCCGCGCCGATGTGATCGTGGCGGCCGCGGGGGTGGAGGGCATCGTGCGCGCGGAGGATGTGAAGCCGGGTGCGGTGGTGCTCGACGTGGGGGTCTCGCGCAAGGTCGATCCCGAGACCGGCAAGAGCCGGGTGGTGGGCGATGTGGATCCGGCGGTGGCCGAGGTCGCCGGGTGGATCTCGCCGAACCCGGGCGGGGTCGGCCCGATGACGCGGGCCCTGCTGCTCAAGAACGTCGTCGAAATGGCCGAACGATCGACAAACGCGTAGCGTTTGGCGATCATTCGGCCGCCGGTGCACACGGCACCGGCCCCGGGCGTCAGCCCGGGTACGAGCGTGCGGGGAACGCATAGGAGCAAGCGCGAAGCGGTTGCTCGCGTTCCCCGCTGACACTTCCGTGTCAGACGCATCGCGTTCGTGAGCACTCGGCCGCCGACGCCACTGCGGAGGCCCGGGGCGCAGCCCCGGCCACTGTTCCCCCTGTTCAGGTGTCACTTTGATGCACTATTCCCGGATTTAGTGCACCAAAGTGACACCTCTGCGTGGAGGGCGAGTTCTGCGGGTCGGTGCGGTGAGCCGCAGTGCGGAAACACCGCACTTTGACGGGTTTCGGAGCCTAGCGCGCTGCATCGGGGAGGCTGGGGAGGCAGCGGAAGCCGCGGAGGCCTTTCGAGCGGACGATCTGAGGATCGAGGCGAGGGCCTGCCTCAGGCGGCGGTCTGTTTCAGCAACCCCATCCGGGTCGCCTGGAAGATCGCCTCGTCGCGCCCTTTGACCTGCAGTTTGCGGTACACCGAGGCCAGGTGCTTCTTCACGGTGCCCGGGGTGATGAACAGCGCGGCCGCGGCCTGGCTCGCGTTGCGGTGCGCGGCGATGGCCTCGAGGGTGCGCTGCTCCATCTCGGTGAGCCGTTCGTAGCGCCTGCACCGGGCGGACTCCGGCACCTCGTCGATCATCCCGACGAGGTCGCAGGCCTCAGCATCCCGCGCGGCGAGCGCCGCCTCGCGGAGGGGCTCGAAGGGGATGCTCCAGAGCATCGAGGGCAGACCGTAGTCGCGCAGCAGTCCGGCGACATTGCCCAGAGCGGTGAAGGCCTCCTGCGACCTCCCGAGCTCCCAGGCGGCCACAGCAGTGATCAGGCAGCGATCGAGTCGCTGGCGCTTGGTGATCTCGGCGTTCCCGAGCTGCTGCGCGAGCAGCATCGCCTGCACGTCGTCGCCCGAGAAGAGCGCGAGCCGAGCGCGCTCGACTCGTGCGATCGCCGACTCGGCGGGAAGCGCGGCGAGCACCCGATCCGCGACGGTGAGATCCCCGATCACCGTGTGCAGCATGGCACGGTAGCCGGTGAGGTAGTCGTTCCACCTGCCCGCCTGCCGGCGGGCCTCGTCGATGCCGGCGAGCCTGGCGTTGAGCTGGGACAGCGCCCAATCCGCGCCGCGCAGATACCGCGTGGACGAGGTCTCGGCGAGGAGCAGCAGCGGCCACGGCTCGATCCGGTCGATCAGCGGTTCGAGGCGGGCCATCGCTCGCGCAAGCAGGCTCTCGTCGCGCAGCTCGTAGGAGAGGTGTGCCACCGCGATCTCGCCGCCGATCCAAGAGATCCCCGGAGCACGGGCGCCGGTTCTCGTACCGAGCTCGTACGCTGCGGCGAGAAGCTCGGCGCAGCGGCGCATATCGCCGTCGAGGAGCTCGGTGAACGCCATTTCGGAGAGCGCGGTGAGCTGCCACCGATGCCCCGACTCGACGTCGGTGACGCTGCGCGTGGAGGCGTGCGGGAACCCGGACCAGGGAGCGGAGCTCAACCGCTCGGCGTAGGTCCGCAGACGGTCCCAGTTGCGCCGTGCGCGCTCGAAGTCGCCGGTCATCAGCGCGGTGGAGGCGAGCTCGCGGTAGTACATCGGGAGTCCGCCGGAGCCGCGGAGGGTCTCCGCGGCCTTCGAGAGATCAGGGGTGCCGGGTTCGGGCAGCGCCTCCAGGTGGAAGGCCGCGACGAAGCGGGTCTCCAGTTCGTGCGCCATGCGGGCCGCGGCTTCGACGTCTCCGGTCATGCGTGCGGCGACCATGGCCTGGGCGAGCAGGGGGAAGTGCATCACCGAGCTCTCGAAGGAGTTGGCGAGGCGCTCCTGGAGCCCCTGCTGCCAGAGCCCGGTGAGGTAGCCCAGCGTGGATGCGGGTACCGCGGGATTGGGGGTCTCCAGGAACAGCCGCGCAGCGGCGAAGGTGGGATGCGCGGTGAGCACCGCGTCCGGAAGGGAGCCGAGCAGACGCGCGGTCTCCTCGATTTCATCGGTGATGGTGGTGAAATGCCAGGCGAGCAGCGTCTCCGCTTCGGAGTGCGCCTCCACCGCGCAGTACAGCTTGAAGGCCGTGAAGGGCGCGCTGCGCTCGATCCGGGCGGCGCGACCGCGGAAGAGCCTCTCGCGCTGTTCCGCGGAGAGGGAGCGTCGCGAGCGCGTCGCCAGGGCGGCTCGGACGGCCCGGTGGCAGCGGAACTCGGTGGTCTCTCCGGCGGGCACCGCGACGAGCACCCCGAGCTCGAGCAGCTCGTGCACCGCGGCCCGGGTCTCAGCGACCTCGGTGCCGAGGAACTCTGCGGCGTGATCGAGATCGATGGCATCGAGCTGTGCGGCGGTGAGCAGGAGCCGTCGCGGCACTTCGCCGACGATCTCCAGGTGGTGCAGGGCGAAGCGGGCGAGATTCGCCAGCGGGTCGACCCGAGCCGCCTCGGGATCGAGCATCGAGGGCGGGGCTTCGGCCCAGGGTCCCTCCATGCGCAGCAGTCCCATCGGATCGAGCGCCGCCCGCAGCGCGATCGGCCAGCCGTCCGCCTGCTCGATCGTGGAGCGCAGCTGTTCGCTGTCCGGGATGCCCAGCTGCGCGGCCATTCCGCGGGCCTCCTCGAGGCTGAAGGCGAGGTCGCGCGGCCCGAAGCTCCGCACGCGGATCCGGCTGGTGACCAGTGGTCCGTCGAGCACGCGCAGGCGACGGCCGATCACCACCAGATTGAGCTGCGGGGCCGCCGAGCAGAGTTCTGCGAGCGCGAGGTCGTTCGCCGCGCTGGTCGCGTGATGGTAGTCGTCGATGACCAGCGTCTGGGGCTCGCTCAGCCCTTCGGCGAGTTTCCCGAGCGCGTCGAGCGGGCTCTCGGTCGCGGGAACCGAGGCCCCGGTCGCTTCGGCGAGGGCACGGGCCAGGCTCGTCCAGATCATGTCCGCCGAGCCGGGCGTGCAACGGATCCAGCGCACATTGGAGTTGGGATCGCGGCCGTCTCCGAGCCAGAGGGCGACGGTTCCGGTCTTGCCGTACCCGGCCGGGGCGCAGAGCAGGACGAGGCGCGCCCATCCCGGCCGTGTGGCGGTGTCCTCGATGAGCCTCGTGAGCAGAGGCATGGCCGGCAGTGCGCTCACGGCAGTCTCGTCTCGATATCCGATGCCGCACGCACTTCCGCACCCGAGAATCCGCCCGAGGTAGGGGGTGGTTGCGTCATTGTCACCATCCGGGGGTAGGTGGGGGAGGGGGTCGAGGGCGGGAGGGGGAATATCCGGGGGAAGAAGCGCGATCCTCCCTCTCGTTACGGTCATCCTACGCCCTAGCCTCGGAATTGATTCGACCGCTGCCCTGCATATTTCTTCGGGGCGGAGTTCAGTGCGGGGGGACTCGAATGTCAAGAGGGCGCAGGATCGCTGCCGCGTTCTCCCTGTGCGTCGGTGCACTGGTTGTTATCTCCTTGGCCATCGGCGAGGCGACGCCCGCCTTCGCGCTCCGCGTGCTCGAGGATCTGCCCGGGGATGCGGCCCCTCAGCGCAGCGAGAACGGGGCGGCCGGGTCCGAGACCGGTGAGGACGTCGGTGCCGATCGATCCGGCGACGGCGTGTCGGATCCGGAGGAGACGGGTGCGGGGGCTCCGGAGCAGATCGAGCAGGCCCCGGCGGAACCGCATGAGGGTCTTGAGCTCGAGGCCCTCGACGCACCTCTGGCGCTGGACGGGATCATCTCGCCCTTCGCCGCGCCTGGCAACAACTACTGCACCGTGCCCGGCGTCTACAGCCTCGACACTGGCCGTAACGCGCGCGGCTTCCCGCTCGACGCGAGCGCCAGTACCGTGACGGGCACCTTCACCGATCAGGGCACTGGCACCCTGAACGGTCTCGCGATCACTCCCGACGGCACCGCGGCGTACGCTGTGAAGTATCTGACGAGCGGCACCAACCGCTACCAGGTGCAGCGTTTGGACGCGAGCGGCAACAGCGGCAGCGTGATCTCCTCGATCACCAGCGGCAGCCCGAACAACAGCGGCGCGGTCTCGGTTGGTGCGATCGACCCCACTGGCACCTACTACTACTTCGGCAACTTCACCAGCAGCAGCGGCACCAACAACCGCAGGCTCGAACTCTTCGCCGTGAATATTCAGACGAACACCTGGATCGGGCAGGTGGGTCGTGTGACCATGACCGGTGCCACCAATGTGGCGCAAGCGGGGATCGAGGGCGATATTGCCTTCGACGTCAACGGCGCGATGGTGATCCTCTGGGGCAGCGGCACGGCGGCCGTGAGCCGGCTCTACCGCATCGACACTCCGCCGACGACCGCCAGCACCAGCACGATCACCCCGACGCAGCTCGCCCAGAACATCACCTCGACCAATACCTACCCCTGGAACGGTCTTGCCTTCGACCACCAGGGCAATCTCTGGATCCAGCGCGGCGCGAGCACCACGCAGAGCTACCGCGCGCAGCTCAACCCCTGGACCGGTGCGCTCACGAACGGCGCCCAGATCACCGCGACGAACTTCGTCGGCAACGACCTCGCCGGATGCGGGCTCACCACCAGGCCGTATATGACCTTCGCCGTCCGCGACACCCTTGGCAACCCCGTCGGCGGGGCCACCGTCCAGATCCAGGGGCCGAAGACCGCGAGCGGTACCACCAACGCGAACTGGGGCGGCGACGGGGCGATCCGCACCGTCGTCGACTGCGTCAGCGCTCCCTGCGCTGCCGCCTCACTGGATCAGGACCCCGCACCGGGGTTCTTCAAGGTGGATCGTGTGGTCGGCGGCGGCAGCCCCGTCTACGTCTCGAGCAACAATCGGTACCGGCTGAGGCCCGCGACTACCGGCGCTCCCTCCGGCTACAGCTGGGAGACCTCGACCGCCTGGGTCGGGATCCCCGGTGAGACGAACGACAGCAGCCTGGGACCCGCCGCGAACGCCTGGACCTTCGACGGAACCACGCTCTCCTACGCGTTCCCGGATCTCGTGGTGGAGCCCTACGCCGCCTACTGCGCGGCGGGCTGGGTCTACGGGATCAGCGACACCGGGCAGATGCTGCAGATCAGCCCGACCGGGGTGGTCACCCCCAAGGGCAGCGCATCGGGCGTCAGCGGAGCGCAGTTCAACGGCCTCGGCATCGGTCAGGGCGGCACGGTGATCTACGCCTTCAACCGCAACAGCGCCAATGCCGCCCAGGGCCGGGTCTACCACTACGACACGGCCACCGGCACCTGGTCGGCGATCCCCTCCGGGAACACCTGGGACATCAACAGCAGCAACCTGGCGCTCGTCGCCGGTGGCGTCAGCCCCGAGGGGACCTACTACGCCGGTGGCTTCGAGAACCCGGCCGGAGACTTCAGGATCTGGTCGCTGAATGCGGCAGGGACCGCCATGGTCTCCAACGGCTACCTCGATCTCGACTCCTACGACAATGGAGACCTCACCTTCGACGGTGAGGGGAACATGTACCTCATCCGCGGCAGGTTCACCGGGGACACCACGCTGACCACGGTGTTCCGCGTGGCCGGCGCGGATCTCCTCGCCGCCGCGGGAACCTCGGACCCGATCCCGTACACGGTGCTCCTGTCGCAGACCTCTGTCGTCGCGGGCATCAACGGCGCCACCTATGACGCGAGCGGCCGGCTGTACCTCGGCACGGCGAGCCAGCTGCACCACGTCTCCCTGCCGGGCACCCCGCTCAACACCACGCAGGTCACACTGAGCGGCACCACCTTCAGCAGCACCGACCTCGCCTCGTGCAGCATGCCGCCCATGGTGAAACTGCAGAAGGAACTGCCCGACGGCCGGGTGGTGGCAGCGGACCAGTTCACACTCGAGATGCGGGTCGGCGGCACCGTCACCGGCAGCGGCAGCAGTGCGACGATCACGGGAGGCACCTCGCTCGGCACGGCCACCGCCGCCAGCCCCGCGAGCGGCGTGCAGAGCCAGGTCGTCGGCTCCTTCCCGATCATCTCCGGCAGGACCATCACCTTCCGCGAGGCCTTCGCGAACGGGGCGAGCGCGGCGAACTACGCCTCCGGCTACGTCTGCACCATCGACGGGCAGCCCATGACCCCCGTCGTCCAGGGCGCGGCAACCGCCGGCTCGCTCACCGTGCCGGGCATGAGCGAGGGCAAGCTGATCCTCTGCACCTTCAAGAACTCCATCCTGCGGGCGAGCAAGGCGGCGACCCCGGTAAGCGGCGCGCTCGTCGAACCGGACGGCATCGTCACCTACACGCTCACCTTCGACAACACCGCGGGTCTCGGCGCGGCCACGGTGCAGCATCGGGATCACCTGAGCGATGTGCTCGACGACGCGTTCTTCGTGAACGCGGGCGGCACGCAGGTCGCGGCGCCGGTCGTCACCACCACCGGCGGCGTCACCTCCACCTGGGATGCGGCGAATCAGCGGATCAACATCGGCGGCACCGTCGCAGCGGGCGCGACCGGTACGCTGAGCTTCCGGGTGAGGGTGCCGCCGAACCAGACCGATGCGCAGAGCCGCGAGAGCTCGGCCGGCGGCTATCTGCTGCGCAACTATCTCACGCGCAACACCGTGACCGTGCCGCCGAGCTCCTGCGTCCCGTCGACCCCTGCCGGCTGCACCGAGCATCCCATCAACGCCTGGAAGGTGGACAAGGGATCGCTTCCCGCCGACGGGGCCAGGCTGCACATCGGCGGCAACGCGCACTACCGGATCACGGCGAGCAAGCTGAACGGCGCCACCAGCCTCAAGCAGCTGGTGCTCACCGACGATCTGACCCATGTCTTCAAGACGGCGGGATGGGCCCCCGATGCGGCGGTTCCCAACGGTGCGCTGCCGCACGGCGTCTACCTCTTCAACGCCGCGAACCAGACGATCGATCTCGCCGGGGTGGTGACCGCGATCCAGCCCACGGCGGTGCAGGATGTGACGACCCCCGCGCTCACCGGCGGGCGCTGGATCCTCACCTCCGGGACTCCGATCGACGTCCCGGCTCAGGCGGTGCGGGTCGAGATGTGGTTCGCGGTGCAGGCCGGCGAGCGTCCGTCCGTCTCCGGCCACCCTCAGGGCATCCCCTACGGCACGCCGGACCCCTGGGAGGGCGCGAGCGAGCCGCAGAGCGGCTGGAAGTTCGTGAACTACGCGACGGGCGCCGCGACGACGGGCATCGCGAACACCGTCTTCAACCCCAACCGGTGCGTCACCGGCACGAATATCCCCGACACGAGCATCAGCCCCACGGCCCCCCAGCCCGCCGACACCGGTTTCCCCGCCCAGTGCCGGGTGCAGCACGAGTTGAGCGCGAACTACTTCACGATTCGCAAGGACGCCGGCGGCCAGGGCGTGGCCGGCCTCGCGAACGACCCCGTCTGGGATCCCGATCCGACGGGCCTCTGGAACATGATCGGTCACGAGTTCGAGATCCGCGACGACGTGAGCGGCGCCCCGTCCAGCTACCCCTCGGTGAAGCTCTGCCGCACCGACTACGACCCCACCGTGGGCGCGGGCTGGGACGGCCAGTGGATCTCCCCGGCGCTCGCCGGGGACCCCGGCCGCTGGGACTGGGGCGAGGGCTCGACCACGCTCGCGAACCTCAAGGCCTGGAACAACGCGCACCCCGCGAACCAACTCCCGCTCTGCGGTCTCCTCTACCCGATCAGTTCGGGGAGCCAGGAGGGGCGCTGGCGTTCCGAGAACCTGGGATCCGAGAGCGACACGGTCGCCGGAAGGTACTGGCTCGTCGAGACCCGGGCCCCGGACCAGCAGACCCGCACCGACGCCACCCAGGGAGTGCGGGACGTGCCCGGCGTCCAGCTGCTGGCCGAACCGGTCCCCTTCGTGATCTGGCCCGAGGAGGGCACACCGATCGACAGCCAGTCGTGGCACGGTCGCAGCCAGCTCGACGTCTCCGACGGGGCGGGCGGATTCCTGGGTCGATGCGATCCCTCGGCCACGGTGGCCGCGCGCCCGACGGCGTGCGTGAACCCCACCGGCTATCTGCTGATCGTGAAGGATGCGGCACCGCTGCCGCTTCCGCTCACCGGCGGTCTGTGGCTCGGGATCCTCACCGGCGGCGGCGCTCTCGTGCTGCTGGCGGCCCTCAGCGGCGCGCTGTGGTGGCGACGGCGGGGGAGCGCGGCCGTGCCGGACTCCCCGGGCGGAGGGGGCGAAGCGCACTGAGCCCGGATACGACCTCCTCTTCCACCCCCCCCGTCCCGAGATATTCCCCATCCCAAGGTTTCACCAGTCCAACGATTCTTTGACAAAAGGAGAACCATGAAGAATCACACGAAGAAGCGAGGTTTCCTCGCCGGTCTGGGAGCGATGGTCGCGGTCGCGGCTCTCGCCCTCGGCGGTTCCGCCGCGACCGCGGCCCCGCTCCCGATGCCCCAGCAGTCGGGCCTCGTGATCACGAAGCTCGAGCAGCCGGCGACCGCCGGCACCGCAGCTCCGGGCACCCAGCAGGACGTCAGCGCCTACACGCCGATCCCCGACGTGGAGTTCGAGGCGTACGCGGTGCCCGTCACCGGCACCCCCGGCACGAACACCTGGCTCCAGAACATGGCGAACACCACGCTCGCCCAGGCGCAGACTGCGATCGGCGGCAGCCCCGTGGCCGTGCGCACCGGCACCACCGACGCGAACGGCGTCATCCTCTGGCAGACCGGTGAGGCCGGCTCGCAGGGCGACGACCTGCCCTGGGGCCTCTATCTGATCCGGGAGACCGACACCCCCGACGACGTGGTCGCCGCCGGCGACTTCCTCGTGGCGGTGCCGCTCACGGACCCGGCCGACCGCGACGAGTGGCTCACCGACATCTTCGTCTACCCGAAGAACGCGACCATCGATGCGACCAAGACCGTCGTGAACGCCGCGGATCTGATCGTCGGCAACACCGTCACCTGGACCATCGACACCGCGATCCCCCAGCTGCGCGCGAACACCGGCGGGAGCTACATCGCCACCGACGCCTTCGAGATCCACGACACGCTGCAGGACGATGAGCTCTCGCTGAACGAGACCGCCCCGGCCACCGGCATCACGGTGACCGCCCCGGCCGGCCTCGTCAAGGGCGCCACGCCCGGCACCGGCGACTACTACGTCGTGACCGACACCGCCGTCGCCGGCGAGACCACCTACCAGATCGTGTTCACCGCCGCCGGCCGCCAGAAGCTGGCCGACGCGCTGAACAACGCGACGGGCGAGCGCGTCACCGTGACGCTCGACACCAAGGTGCTGAAGGCCGCCGTCATCGCCAACGAGGCGGACGTCTATCCGAACCAGAAGTCGATCACCGACAGCACCCCGCTGACCACCGACCCCGTCGAGGTCCGCTACGGCGCGTACCAGCTGAACAAGAAGAGCTCGGCGAGCCCGGCTCCCGCATCGCTCGCGGGCGCACAGTTCAAGGTCTACTCGAGCAAGGCTGCCGCGGACGCCTCCGGAACCGACAACCTCAGGCCCGAGGTCACCGGCACCGGCTACGATCCCGTGACCGGCGTCTGGACCACCGATGCCGGAGGCGTCGTGTCCGTCGCGGGCCTGCGCTACACCGACTTCGCCGACGGCGCCGTGCAGACCAGGTACATCGATGACGGCGGCACCTGCGCCGACTACGCCGCGGGCGGCGACGACTGCGCCCCGAACCCCAAGTACCAGAGCTACTGGCTGGTCGAGGTGACGGCGCTCGGCGGGCACCAGCTGCTCGCTGAGCCGATCGAGTTCGTGGTCAACGCCGACTCGGCGACGCAGCTCACGCAGGAGATCGTCAACCAGCACAACCGCAACGGCTTCGTGCTGCCGCTCACCGGTGGCATGGGCACGGTGATCCTCACCATCGGCGGCATCGCGATCCTCGCGGTCGTGCTGATCGTGGCGCGCCGCCGCCGCAGTGCGGAGACGAGCGCGGAATAGCGCGCTCCCAAAGGCTCGCACGGGATGGCGGGAGTCCCCCCACCGTCGTCCCGTGCGAGGTATTCAATCGGTCGTGAAGACCGCATCGGAGACCACGTGGAAAGGAGGTGCCCGATGACTCGATTGCTCGAACGCGAAGTCTCGGGCGCCTCCGGCCCGGGCCCCGCCCCTCGTCGGGCGCCCGGGCAGGCGCGGAAGGGGATGCTCGTCCCGATCCTCCTGCAGTTCGGCGCCATGATCGGCATCGGCGCGCTCGTCTACGCGAGCGCCGCCGACTGGTTCGCCAGGCTGAACCACGACTCCGAGATCTCCGGCTACGTCGAGCAGGTCGAGGAACTGCCCGAGCACATCAGGGCCGAGCAGCTGGAGGTCGCCCGCGCCTACAACGCCCATATGCCCGCGGGGATGCTGCGCGATCCCTACTCGGAGACCGCGAGCACTGACGCGCTCGCCGAGGACGGCGCCTACCGCTCGTACCAGCAGGTGCTTCGCGTCAGCGACAACGGAGTGATCGGCGAGCTCCGCTACCCCCGTCTCGGCATCGGTCTCCCCGTGTATCACGGCACGAGCGAGGAGGTGATCTCGAAGGGCGTCGGGCACCTCTACGGCTCCTCGCTGCCGGTGGGCGGCCCATCCACACATGCAGTGCTCACCTCCCACTCCGGCCTGGTGCGCGCCTCGCTCTTCACCCCGCTGCCCGAGGCCCGCCTCGGCGACACCTTCCAGGTGACGGTTCTCGGCGAGACCCATTACTACTCGGTCGATCGCATCGAGACGGTGCTGCCCGAGCAGACCCAGGGGCTGAGCATCGTCACGGGTCAGGACTACGTCACGCTGATCACCTGCACGCCGACCGGCATCAACAGCCACCGGCTGCTCGTGCGCGGGGTGCGCGTGCCTGCCCCGGCCGATGCCGGCTCCTACGCCCTCACCGGCGACGGGAGCGGTGCCGGTTTCCCCTGGTGGGCCGTGATCTTCCTCGGCGGATCGACGGCGACCGCCTATCTGCTCTTCGCGCCCCCGCGTACGGTGAAGGCGCGGGGCCCGGTTGCCCCGCGACGAGCGGTGCCTCCCGGCCCGGAGCATCCGCACGATCAGGAAGAGGGACGGGCATGAACGCCGGTATCGCGAGCCGCCGGGCGCGCGCCTTCGCCGCGAGCGTCGTGGGTCTCAGCCTCGCCTTCGCCGCCGCGCTGGTCACCCCTCTCGCGGCGCATGCGAGCCCCGCCGCCGCGCTGCCGATCGACCCGGGAGCGGTCACCGCGATCGAGATCCACAAGTTCGAGCAGCCCGAGCAGCTCGGCGCGCCCGCCACCGGCCTCCCGCAGGACACGACCGGCCTCACCCCGGTGCCGGGCGCGACCTTCACCGCGAAGGCGGTCCCGGGCATCGACCTGACCACGAATGCCGGGCAGGCCGCCGCGGCGGCCCTCACCGCCGACGATGCCGCGCCGCTCATCGCCGGGGAGCCCGTCGCCGCAAGCGGCACCACCGACGCCGTCGGCAATGCGACGCTCGCACCCCTCGGCGTCGGCCTCTACTACGTGCAGGAGACGCTCACCCCGGCCGGCTTCGTCGGCGCCGCGCCGTTCCTCGTCGCGCTGCCGCTGACGGACCCCGCCGCCCTCGACGGCTGGCTGACCGCCGTGCACGTCTACCCCAAGAACTCGCGCGTCTCGATCGCGCTCGACGTGATCGACGCCGCCGCGATCGCGCTCGGCGACGAGGTGGGGTGGTTGTCACGATCCGGGATCCCGAATCAGGCCGTCATCGACGGCTACCGCGTGGTGCAGCGCATCGACTCCCGGCTCGAACTGATCGACGGCGGTGCTCATGTCACCGTCGGTTTCGACGTGCCGGGCGCGCCGGTGCTGCTGCTCGGCACGCACTACACCCGCACGGTCGACCCGATCACGCAGCAGATCACCGTCGACTTCCTCCCCGCCGGGCTGGCCGTGCTGGAAGCGGTCGTCGCCGCGCATTCCTCCGCCGAGGTCACGGTCGGTTACCGCACCCGCGTGCTCGCCGACGGCGAGCTCCTGAACGAGGCGCTGCTCTACCCGAACCGCGCGACCATCGACGGGGGCCCGGGGGCGCCGGAGCCGGTCGGCGACACGAATGTCACCAAGTGGGGGCCGCTCTCGATCCGAGTGCACGAGCGGGGCAACCCCTCGAATCTGATCCCGGGCGCCACCTTCAGGCTCTATCTCAGCGCCGAAGACGCGCGCGCCGGTGTGAGCCCGATCGTCGTCGAAGGCGTCGGCGAGTGGACCACCGACCAGCACGGCATGCTCACGATCCCCGGGCTGCGCTTCTCCGGCTTCGCGAACGGCCTCGATCGGGAGCCCGACGATTCGCTCTTCCGCTACTACTTCGCCATGCCCATTTCCTTTCCGGTCGGCTGGACCGGTGAGAAGGAGCCGCTGCGGGCGACGGTCTTCTCGACCGTCGACGCCCAGGTGCTGACGGTCGTGCTGTGGCGCAGCGGCGAAGACCTCGAGAACACCGGCGCCCGGGTGACCGGCTTCGCGGTGATCGGCGCCGTGCTCTTCGGCCTGGGCGCGCTGCTCCTGCTGCGCCGCCGCCGAGACCCGGAGCGTGCGGGGTCGTGAGCGCGGTCGTGATCGAGGCGGCGCGGCTCGAATCGGGCGGGGCCGGCCCCGCCGCGAGCGGTGCTGCCGCGGGAGGGGGCGGTGGATCCGGTGGATCCGCACCTCCTCGCCCGGGCAGGAAGCGCCGCCGCCTCGTCTGGGGTGCGGTGCTGCAGCTCTTCGCGATGCTCGGCATCGGGCTGCTGCTCTACCCGGACGCCGCGAACTGGTTCGCGAAACTGGCGCACAACGCCGAGATCTCGGGCTACATCGACCGCGTCGAGGCGACGCCCTCGGCCGAGCGCCAGGCGATCCTCGATGCCGCCTACGCCTACAACCGCGAGTTGCAGCCGGGCCCGCTCACCGACCCCTACATCTCGCAGAACGAGGACGAGGCCCGGCGCAGCCAGGTGTATCTGGCCTACGAGGAGATGCTGCGCGTCAGCGGCACCGACGCCATCGGCACGCTCAGCTACCCGCGGCTCGACATCGGGCTGCCCATCTTCCACGGCACCTCCGACGGGGTGATCTCGAAGGGCGTCGGCCATCTCTACGGCACCTCGCTGCCGGTGGGCGGCCCCTCCACGCGGGCCGTGCTCACTGCGCACTCGGGGCTGCCGCACGCGAAGCTGCTCACCCGCCTCCCCGAGGCGAAGGTCGGCGACACCTTCTGGATCAGCGTGCTCGGCGAGGATCACCACTACCGGGTCGAGAGCGTCGAGACGGTGCTGCCTGGCGACACCGAGTCGCTCAGGATCGTCGAGGGGGAGGACTGGGTCACGCTCTTCACCTGCACGCCCATCGGCATCAACAGCCACCGTTTCATGGTGCACGCGGTGCGCATCCCCGATGCCGCGGGGGACGCGCGCGAGGTGGTCGCGGGCGACGGGATCGCCGCGGGCTTCCCCTGGTGGGCGGTGTGGTTCGTGGGCGGATCGGGCGCCGTCGCCTGGGTGCTCTTCGCGCCGCCGCGCCGGAAGCGCAGCGCTCCGCAGGCGACGACCGAGTCACCTGAATAGACTTGGTCGGGTGCTGCGCTCCGTGCGGCGCGATCCGATACCGACGAAAGCCGAGCTCCGTGACCCCGACACTCGCCCTGATCGCACTGAGAACGCAGAGCGACCCGAGCGCCGGATACGACGGCTTCATCGGGTGGGTGCTGAGCCTGATGGAGACCTTCGGCGAGATCGGTGTCGGTCTCGCCGTGCTTCTCGAGACCTTCATCCCCCCGATCCCCTCGGAGGCCGTGCTCCCCGGAGCGGGCTTCCTCGCCTACGAGGGGCGGATGAGCTTCTGGCTTGCCTGGGGGATGGCGACGCTTGGCGCGCTCGTCGGTGCTTGGCTGTGGTACTTCATCGGTGCCGCCTTCGGGCGCGACCGGACACGACGCGTCGTCGGTCGGATCCCGCTGATGGAGTACGAGGACTTCGACCGGGCGGAGGCCTTCTTCCGGCGTTGGGGCGGCACCGCGGTGCTCATCGGCCGATGCGTGCCGCTGGTGCGATCCTTCATCTCCATCCCTGCCGGCATCGAGCGCATGCCATTCCTGAAATTCACGGCGTACACGCTCGTCGGCTCCGGGGTCTGGAACGGGATCTGGGTCGGCCTGGGCTTCGCTTTCGGGCCGGCGATCAAGCCCATTCTGGAGCAGTGGAGCGGGGTGATCAGCGACATCGTGCTCATCGTGATCGCGCTGCTGCTCCTGTGGTTCATCGTCGCCCGGGTGATCCGCATCGTGAAGCGCCGGCGCGCGGCGGGATCCGCCCCCGGGGCTTGAGCCTTGAGCCCTGAGGGTATCCCTCGAAGGCTCTTGGCTTTCCGGGCCACTGGCCTCCTTCGCGCCTCGGCATACACCGATTCGGCTTGGCGCACCGATTCTCCGGCGGATTGCGGGGGTTGACAGGCGAAAGCGCCGAGCGTAATCTACAACCAAATGGTTGTAGATGTGCTTTCAGAGGAACAGGTGGACCGGATCTTCCGGGCCCTCGCCGATCAGACCCGGCGCGACATCGTGCGTCGCACCCTGGTCGGCGAGGCCTCCGTGTCCGAGCTGGCGCGCGACTACGACATGAGCTTCGCGGCCGTGCAGAAGCACGTCGCCGTGCTCGAAGCCGCCGATCTCGTCGCGAAGATCCCGCGAGGAAGGGAGCGCATCGTGCGCGGCAACCCCGAGACCATCCGCCGAGCCCAGGAGCTCCTAGGCCAACTCGAACAGCTCTGGCGCGGGCGCATCGCCCGCCTCGACGCGCTGCTCGCGGAGGATCCCCAGACCACCTGACACCCATTCGAAGCAGAAGGAAGCCATCATGCCCGTCACCGCTGTCAGCACCGACACCGACGCCCTCACCATCGAGGTCGTCGCCGACTTCACCGTTCCCGTTCGCCGGCTCTGGGACGCCTACCTCGACCCGCGCCAGCTCGAGCGCTTCTGGGGGCCGCCCGAGTATCCCGCGACGTTCCTGCGCCACGACGGCTACCCGGGAGGATTCACGAGCTACTACATGACCAGCCCTGAGGGCGAGCGCTTCTGGGGATACTGGAAGTGGGTTGCCGTCGACCAGGGCAGATCCTTCGAAGTGCGCGACGGCTTCGCGCACGACGATGGCACGCCCAACGCCGAGATGCCCGAGGGGCGCATGGTGTTCGAGTTCACCGAGACCGCCCTCGGCTCGCGGCTCACCTGCACCAGCCATCACGACAAGCTCGAGGATCTGGAGCAGGTGCTGGCCATGGGCCAGATCGAGGGCATGCGCGCGGCGATGGGCCAGATCGACGCCGTGCTGGAGGATCTCACCTCCTTCGCCGCGGGCCGCGGCACCGAGCTCCAGCTGATCGGCGACACTCAGGCGCGGGTGTCTCGGGTGATCCGCGGCACGGTGGATCAGGTGTGGCGCGCCCACACCGACCCCGAGCTGCTGCGCCGCTGGCAGCTGGGCCCCGACGGTTGGAGCATGCCGGTCTGCGAATTCGGCGCGACTCCCGGTCAGGCGCTCCGCACCGAGTGGCAGAACGACGAGAGCGGCGATCGCTTCGGCTTCGCGGGCGTCGTGGTCGATGCCGCGCCCCCGCACCGCCTCGTCACCACCGAGCGCATGGTCTCCCCGCAGGATCCCGACGGCGTCCAGAGTCCCGAGACGCTGAACGAGATGACGCTGACGCCGACCGCGGAGGGGGTGCTGCTCGCGTATGTGATCACCTACCCCGATGCCGCGACGCGCGAGATGGTGCTCGCCACGGGCATGGTGGACGGCATGGAGACCGGCTACGCACGCCTCGAACGCGAGGTGCTGGGGGTCGTCAGCGAGGGGTAACGCGGTGTCCCGGCTCGGGTGAGTCTCGCGCACCGCTTCGGCCCGGCGCACCGCTTCCCCGGAGGATTGAGGTGCAAGCGGCCGGATCGGTGCGCGGGCGGCGCCCGCGGCGCCCGGTGCCGCACCGGAGTAGTGTCGGAGCATGGGCGCGAAGCTGATCCTCGACTGCGACACAGGCGTCGACGATGCCGTGGCCATCGTCTACGCCGCGCTGCACCCTGACATCGAGTTGCTCGCCGTGGGCACGGTCTGGGGCAATGTCGACGTCGAGCTCGCGACGCGCAACACCCTCCGCGTGCTCGATATCGCCGGGCGCCCCGAGGTGCCGGTTGCGCCGGGTGCGGCGGGTCCGCTGCGCGGCACGCCCGCCGTCTTCTCCACCGAGGTGCACGGCGCCGACGGTCAGGGCGGTGCGGGGGACGACGAGCCGGTGCGGGAGGCGGCGCCGACCACCGCCGCGCAGCAGATCGTGGATCTGGTGCGGGCGCATCCGGGGGAGGTGTGGCTGGTGCCGGTGGGGCCGCTGACGAATATCGCGGCGGCGCTGGCGCTCGACCCGGAGCTGCCGAAGCTGGTCGCCGGGGTTTCGGTGATGGGCGGATCGGCCGGGGCGCCCGGCAATGTCACCCCGGTCGCCGAGGCGAATATCTGGCACGATCCCGAGGCCGCGGCGGAGGTCTTCCGCGCGCCCTGGCCGATCGTGATGGCCGGACTCGATGTCACGATGGGCGCGGTGATCACGGCGGAGCACCGGGACCGGCTCGCGGCCTCGGGGGCGGCGGGTCGGTACCTCGCGGGAATCCTGCAGCACTACGGCGAGTTCTATCGCGCCAACGTCTTCGGCGAGTGGGCGTGCTGCATGCACGACACCATTGCGGTCGCGGCGGCAGCGGGCACGCTGGGCGTGCGCCTCGCGCCGCTCGTGAATGTCGAGATCGACACCACGGACGGTCCGGGTCGCGGGCAGACCGTGGCGGATCTGCGCGGCGTCCACCGAGGCTACCCGGATCAGCCGGGCGCCCACTGCCGGGTGCTGCTCGAGATCGACACCCGCATCGTCGACGAGGTCGTGGAGCTGATCGCGAGGCATCGCGGTGCGGCCGAGGGCGTCGGGGCGATCCGGTGACCCGGGAGGCGGATCGCGGCGCCGGCCCCGAGGTGGCCGTGGTGGGCAGCGCCAATGTCGATCTCGTGGTCCGCGTGCCGCATCGGCCGCGGGGCGGTGAGACGCTGCTCGGCGGAGAGCTGCTGCGCCTGCCCGGCGGCAAGGGGGCCAATCAAGCGGTGGCCGCCGCCCGCTGCGGGGCGCGCGTCGAATTCGTGGCCTGCCTCGGAGAGGACGCCGAGGGAGCCTTTCTGCTCGACGCGCTCTCCGGATCGGGAGTCGGGATCGCCGGTGCGCTCACCGGGGCGCGGCCGACCGGCACGGCGATCATCATGCTCACCCCCGACGGTGAGAACGCGATCGTGGTGTCGCCGGGGGCGAATGCCGAGCTCGATGTCGAGGGCGCGGAACGCGCATCGGGCGCCTGGGAGCCGGCGCGCGTGGTCGTGCTGAGCCTCGAGATCCCCCTCGACACGGTCGCCCATGTCGCCGCGCGGGCCTCGGCGGCCGGCGCGCGGGTGGTGGTGAACGCCGCCCCGCCCGCCGCCCTCGACCGGGCGACGCTCGCGGTCTGCGATCCGCTCATCGTCAACGAGCACGAGGCGCGCGCACTGCTCGGCGGTGTGGATGGCGCCGCCGGGGCGGATGGCGCCGCCGGCGCGGGCTCGGCGGGCGCCGCCGGTGCGCGCGATGCCGCCGGCGACGACCCCGCGGCGCTCGCGGTGCGGCTGCTGGAGAGCGGCGCGGCCTCGGTGGTGGTGACCCTCGGTGCGGCGGGCTCGGTCGTCGCCGAGGCGGGCAGTACGCTCGCGGGCGGATCAGTGCAGGACGGTGCGATGAGAGGCGATGCCGCGGCTGGCGGCGCGGTGCGCATCCCCGCGCCGCGGGTGCCGGTCATGGACACCACCGGCGCCGGGGACGCCTTCGTCGGCGCGGTCGCCTGCGAGCTGGCTCGCGGGGCGAGACTCATCGAGGCGGTGCGCTTCGCCACGGCGGCGGCGTCGCTGTCGGTGCAGCGCCTTGGCGCCCAAGCTTCATATGCCGAGCGCGCCGAGATCGACGCGGCTCTTCGCGCGGAAATCTAGGACGCGGTGCGGGAGCCCGCCCGGATCCGCTGATACGGGTGCACCGTCGCCTCCTCGGTGGCATCGGCGATGAGCCGATCCATGGTGCGATTCTTCGCCGCGAGGCGCATGAAGCGTCCCATCCAGCGCCGCCCCGAGCGGATGCGCCGGTCGTCCAGTCCGTCGATGCCGTAGAGGCGGATCGCCCACTCCGGCAGCAGCGCCAGCAGCCCGTACTGGGTGTTGCGCGCGATCCAGCGCTTGATCGGGCCGCCGCCGTCGCCGGGATTGCGCAGAGCGAGCGCGATGTCGGCCGCGGGCAGGATCAGCGCCGCATTCGCGTCGCCCTTCGACTGGATGGCCCGATCCAGCTCCTCCCAGGTGGCGGGCAGCGGGCCGGGCACGTGCAGCAGCTCGGCGGCGCGGTGCTGCTCCACGACGAAGCGATCCCGCTCCTCGGGGGTGAGCTCGAGGCCGTAGGCGACCGCCGCCGTCAGCGCTCCCCAGACGAAGGTGTTGTGGGTCCAGCGCATCCACTCGTCCGTCTTCGCGCGGGTCGACTCGCCGGTCTCAGGATCGGTGTAGACGGACTTCTCGTGCAGGCGGTCCACATGCGCCGCCGCGGCGTCGGCGTGGGCGCGATCCCCGAAGTTGACCGTGATGAGGTACGCGCCGGTGCGCTTGAAGCGCGACTCCGCCACCGCGCCGCCCTCCGTGGCGATGGTGGTGCGCGAGAGGTGCCGCATCTCGCCCGGGTCGAGCACCTGCAGCAGCACCGCGACGCCGCCGCCGATGTTCAGCGCCGCCGGGTGGGCGATCACCTTCCAGGTCACGCTGCCCGGCCCGAAATAGCCGTCGTCCTGCCGGGGCGCCGAACGGATGGACTCGATGGTGATCTCTGCGCCGTCTGGGCGCAGCGCCTCGTGAGTGGACATACGGTTATCGTGGCAGGGCCGGGGCCGAACGGAGCGGTCTGTCGTATTCACGACAGGCGGGACGGAGAATTGGATCGACCCAGGCCGGTGGGGGCGATCCTCATCCCGAGCGAGAACCGCGACTGGGCGCCGACGCTGCGCATCAGCTCGGCCACGCGTCGGTTGACGGTGCGGGTCGAGACGCCCAGATCGCCGGCGATGCGCTCGTCCGTCCAGCCGCGGGCGAGCAGTTCGAGGATGCGATCCCCGTCGTCTTCGGCGGCCGATTGCCAGCCCACGGCCGAGGTCCACAGCGACTCGAAGAACTGGACGAGGACCGTGACCGTCGACGGCTGACGGGTGAGACGGTGTCTCTCCTCCCCGTCCGCAGTCTGCTCGGTGAGGACGGCCGCCGCGCCGTTGTAGATCGCGAAGTCGGCGGGGGAGCTGAGGATCCGAACCTCGAAGTCGTGCTCCAGCGCCATCTGGATGAGGGGTTCGGCCGCGGAGCCGACCGCCGCCGGGGGAACGATCACCCGCCCGCCGATGCGCGCGCCGTCGAGTGCGTAGTTGCGAATGTCCCGGTCGAGTTCCGTATGCCAGCTCCGCGAGGCGAATGCGCCGACCGCGGGCACGACGATCTCCCAGTCGAGCCTCCCGGTCGCCTGCGTGCTCGGATCATGCAGCATATTCCACCAGTGCTGCCAGTACCCGTGTTCGCCGGAGAGGATCTCATCGGCCACGGCCTCCCCCGAGCCGGCCTGCTCTTCCTCGCTCACCCCTCCACTGTAGGGGGCCCGATGCCCGATCAGAAGACCACGACGAAGCGTCTGAGCGCGTCGATCAGGGTGTCGGCGAGGCCGGTCTCCTCATCCATCTCCGCGCGCGCGGCCAGCGCGACATCGGGATGGTCGGTGATGATCCCATCGGTGTCGCGGCGCAGGTGCTCGCGCATCGCGCTCTCCTCGTTCACCGTCCAGACCAGGAAGCCGAGACCGGCGCGCTCGACATCCCGCTGGAGATCCTCCGTGGCCGACCACTCCTCGACCACGATGAAGTCGGCGAGTGTGTCAGGAACGCCCATACCGGCGAAGGGCATGATGTAGCCGACGGTGAGATCCGGGCGCAGCGTCTTGAGCTCCGTCACGCTCGCGGCGTCCAGCGTGTGGTAGATGTTCGTGGTCAGCGCATCGAGCGAATCGAGTTCCTCAACCAGCCGCGCGACGTGATCCTCGGTATCCGCACCGCCGAGCTTGATCTCGATGAGCAGCGGCATCCCGAGCTCCGCCGCGCGGGTGACGTAGTCGGAGAACGCGGGGATCGCGCACTCGTGACCGGCGATATCCCGCACCGTCATCGCCGTCATCTCGTCGAGGGTGAGATCCTTTACGGCCACGTCCTGGCCTGAGAGCCGCGAGAGGTTCGCGTCGTGCATCGCGACGAAGGCCCCCTCCTTCGTCTGCATCACATCCATCTCGACGAGATCGGCGCCGGCCGCGGCCGCGGCCTCGAGTCCGCAGATGGTGTTCTCGACGCCGCCGTCGCTGAAGCCGCGATGGGCGAAGACGAGGGTGTCCGGGTGCTCGGCGAGCCGGTGCATGGTCGGGATCGCCGCCGCTCCGAAGCCGATGGCCGCGAGCAGTGCCGCCGAGACGACGAGGATCGCGGCGGCGCGATTGCCGATCCGCGCCCCGCGCCCCGCGTCGGGCGCGTGCAGCGGGAGATCCTCGGGCAGCCGATCCTTGAAGCGGGCGAGGAAGGCGACGAGGACGCCTCCGATCATCGCCGTCACCGCGGAGGTGAGCAGCAGCCCCGCGACCTGGGCCGCGCCGAGACTGAAGGCGGCGACCACGGGCGAGGCGTCGGGCGCCACCTCGTCGGTGACGGCCGTGGGCACGAGGGCGACGAGCACGAGCGCCGTGGTCACCACGGCCGCGGCGATGAGCACGGTGAGGATCGCACCCACCAGCGGGATCACCGCGACACCGCGGGTGAGCCGCCAGCTCAGGCGCATCGACCGCCCCCCGGTCGCGTCCGTGAGGGCGAACACCGGCAGGGTGATCGCGAAGCGCACATTGAGCACGAGGAACACGAGCATCAGCAGCGTCCACGCCACCGCGCCGAACTCGCTCTTCATCAACTCGCCCGAGATGAAGGGGGGCACGGCGATGCCCTGCGCCAGCGCCGTGGTGAAGCCGAAGCCGCTCAGGGGGAGGATCACGAAGAGGTAGCCGAGGAGCGGCAGCGCCGAGGGGCGCAGCAGCTTCCGGGCGGCGCGGCCGAGATCGCGCAGCACCTCCCGGGCGCCGAGCGGCAGGCCGAAGCGGGAGCGGCGCAGCAGGATCACGATCACGGTGAACTGCGCGGAGACGATCCAGAAGGCGATCGCGCAGATGACGATGATGAGTGCGAGGGTGATGCCGAGACCGCCGCCGGGCCGAAGCGCCCCGAAGTCGACCGCCACCATGCCTCCGGCGCGCAGCGCCTCGCGGAACAGCCACCCGATCAGGGGGAAGGCGAGGAGCAGGATGACGAGGTGGAAGGCGAGGATCAGCCCGAGCAGGCGGGCGCCTCCCGCGTGGACCGTGCGCCAGGCGCTGGCGAGCAAGGCACCCCAGGTCGACCAGATCGGTGGTCGTTCAAAGCGTCTGCGCACGTGATGGATCCCCTCGTCCGAGCCAAGACTACCCGTGGAGGAGGAGCATCGCGGTGAGGACCGCGAGAATCGCCAGATCGATCAGGAGCACGGTGCGCTGCACCGCGGCGGCGCGCGGGCGGTCGCGCGTCAGCTGCACCGCGAGCTCCACGCGGGCGGGCGAGGCCATCATGAACAGTGCGGCGGAGACATTGTGCACGGCCATCGCGGGGAGCAGATCCGCCCCGATCGCGGTGACGGCCTGCGCCTGCGGAGCAGCGAACATGGCGTTCGCGCCGCTGTTCGAGCCGGTCATGAAGCCGCCGAGGGCGGCGATCGCGGGAAGGACCAGCAGGTAGCCGCCGCCGAGGGCGGCGAGGGCCCCGGCCAGCTGCGCGGACATGCCCGAGACCGACATCACGATGCCGAAGACGAGGAACAGTGCGGTGGCCGGCCCGGCCCGCCACCAGCCGGCGGCCACGCCGGGCGCGGCTGCGCGGAGCGCACCCGGCAGGCCCCGCGCCGCCGCGACGGTGGCGATGAACAGCCAGAGCGCGGGTGAGGCGAGCGCGCGCCAGCCCGTGCCCTCGGCGCCGGCCACGCGCACCGCGATCATCATCGCGACGACGCCGCCGATCAGCAGCAGATAGGGCCGGGCGGCCCGCCGCACCTCGGACGGCCAGCTCGGCCGTCGGCCCCTCGCCCGGCCCAGGAGCAGGTGCGCGGCGAGGGCGAGCAGCGCGCCGAGGGCGCCGGCCGGCGGGGTGCCGATCGCCGCATTCGCCCCGAGCACCCCGAGCCAGAGCACGAGCGCCGATGCGAGGGCGGCGGCGACGGCCTTCAACCGGCCGCCGGGGGCGCAGACGAGCAGCGCCGCCGCGATCCCGACCCCCGCGAACACCGGGAGACTGATGATCGCCGAGGCGACTCCGAGCTCGTGGAACCCGACCCCGCCGAGCTGGGCGGCGATCAGCGTTCCCGGGGCCATGGACCCCCAGGGCACCGCGCACAGTCCGAGCAGCCCGACGATGGCCGCGCGGCGGCCGTCGAGGCCGAGCGCTGCGAGCAGGGGCACGGCGATCGCGGCGCCGACTCCGAAGCCGGTCAACGACTCCGCTAGGGGGGTGACGCCGTGCACGATCGCGAGCACCGGTGCGACGCCCGTGCCGAGCGAGCGCTCGAGCCAGCCGGAGACGGCCTGCTGTGCACCGGTGCGGCGTCCGATCTCGGCGAAGGCGAGGCCGCCCGCGATGATCGCGAGCACCTCGAGGCCGACCGGCCACCAGCCTCCGACGGCGTATGCGAGCTCCTCGACGGTGGTGGAGAACCAGCCGATCGCGATGACCGCGGCGAGCACCAGGCCGATCACCGCGGCCCGCAGCGCCGATTGGCGCAGCAGCAGCGCGGCCAGCACTCCGATGATCGGAGTCGCAGCGAGGAGGACGAGCATAGTATGTACTATAAGCAAATAAATTTACTGATACGAAAATTCAAGTGAAAAGGAGGGCGATGTGACGACCCCGGAGGCATTCGGCGCCGCGGTGCGGCGGCGTCGTGCGGAACTCGGCATCACCCTGGACCAGCTCGCACTGGCCAGCGGTGTATCGGCGGGAGCGCTCTCCCGCATCGAGCGGGGCACGCTCAACACCAGCCTGCAGAACGCCGCGGCCATCG
The DNA here is from genome assembly GCA_048516985.1 of Leucobacter sp. Classification (GTDB taxonomy): domain Bacteria; phylum Actinomycetota; class Actinomycetes; order Actinomycetales; family Microbacteriaceae; genus Leucobacter. The sequence goes on from CP183188.1 coordinate 1,273,045, forward strand.
CCGGGAGCCTCGGCAGTGCGCTCGACGAGCTGCTCGCGCCCGCCGCCGCGCCGGTGGTGCTCCGCTCGGGCGAGGGGCAGCTGTTCGCCGATCCCGACACCGGTGTGCAGCGCCGACTGCTCGCCAGACCGGCCGCGGGGCTCGAGGTGATCCACTACCTCCTCCCCGGGCGGGCGGTGACCGCCGACTTCGCCGCGCATCGACCGCGAACGCTCGAGGTCTTCCACGTCATCGCGGGGTCCGTTCGGGTGGTGGCGGGTGGAGAAGCGCTGACTCTGGCGCCGGGGGACACCGCCCAGCTGCCAGGAGACCGGCCGCACCGCATCGAGAATGCGGGCGACGAGGCGGCGAAGCTGATCCTCGTCATCACGACCCCCGGCGATCGCCCGGCCGCGGGCGATTCACAGTAAACCGTGACCCCGCGCATTTCCCGCACCTGGGAAACTGAGGCTATGAAGAAATGGATCGCGCCTCTCGCCGCCCTCGCACTCGCCGTCTCCCTCTCCGCCTGCAGCGGTGGCGGGGCCGCCCCAGCCGACGAGCCGATCGGCGGGGACGTCATCGCCCCGGTGACCATGGAAGCGAACAATCTGCAGGGGGCCGAGGTCGACCTGATCGCGGGCCAGGTGCTCAACATCAACACCGGCGATCTCGCGGTCGACAGCTACACGGGCGAGGTATCGGACACCTCGGTCGCCGAGTTCACCCAGGGTCGCGATGACGGCAGTGCCCAGTTCAACCCCGGCGTGACCGCGCTGGCCCCGGGAACCGCCGAGGTCACCATGACGAACGAGCAGGGCGGCATCCAGCCCCTGCAGTTCACGGTCAACGTCACCGAGAAGTAGGCGCCTTGCGGGCTCGCCGTTTCAGTCGATCCCGCGGCTCAGCAGGTTCCGTCGACCAATGCCGGCTGAGATGCGAGAGCCGCTGGGAGGTGCTGCCTTGAGCGGGCTGTGCCGCGGCCGTCGCTCGCTCAGAGGTCGATCTCGTAGTGGATGAAGCCGCTCCGCACGGCGACGCGGTCGTAGAGGGCGCGCGCCGTGCTGTTCGACTCCTCGGTGAGCCAGTAGACCTTGGCGGCACCCTGCGCCGCAGCCTCTTCGCGAACATGCGCGATCAGCGCGCGCCCCGCCCCGCTGCCGCGCGATCCCGGTGCCACGAAGAGATCCTCGAGATAGCAGTACCCGGTCCTGCTCCAGCTCGCGGGGTGGAACAGCCAGTGCACGAAGCCGATGCCGGCGCCGGCGTCGTCCCGCGCGATAGCCCCGTGGATGCCGGAGTTCGGATCGAGGAGACGCTCGAAGGTCAGCTCCGTCATCGCCTCCTCGAGTACTGTCTCGTAGAAGGTCAGATAGCCGGCCCAGAGCTCGAGCCAGTCGGCGCGATCCTCGGGAAGGACAGGAGCGATGCGGACCATGGCGCCACTGTATCAATGCCGGGTCGCCGGCGCGATCCATAATCAGTGCATGGGTCCCTGCCAGATACTGCGCTGAGACGGCTGCGAGCGGACAGCTCCGATCTCGGCAGCGTGATGGAGAATGGCGGTGACGGCTATTCGCGAGTCCGTCGGAAAAAGAGGTGTGCGATGACCTGGGAACTGGTGCCCGAGGCGCAAGCGAGGGAGCGGCGGTTCCCGTGGTGGATCGTCCTCGCCGTCGGCATCCTCGTGATCCTCGTCGGCCTGGGGCTGCTGGTGTGGCCCTTCACCGCGGCGAGTTGGCTGCTGGTGATCCTCTTCGGTTCGGCGCTCATCGCGAACGGCCTGGCCGTGATGATCCGCGCCCGCCCGGTCGGCCTGTCCGTGGTGGCGGGCCTGCTGCTGATCGCGGCGGGAGTGCTCGCCATGGTGTTCGTCGATCTCACCGTCGGGGCGCTCGTCGCCTTCGTCGCGGTGGCACTGATCATTGTGGGTGCCCTCTGGCTGGTGCTCGGGATCGGCTTCGGCGGTGCCCGGCGACCGCTGGTGCTGCTTCCCGGGGTGCTCGCACTCGCCGGAGGCGTGGCGGCGCTGATCTGGCCCGCGGTGGCGCTCACCGTCGCGGCGATCGTCGGGGGTCTGCTGACCGTGCTGATCGGGTCGTTCATCGTGTGGAGCGCGACGCGGCTGCGCGGGGTGCGGATCGAGACCGCGCGCTCGGGGTTCTAATCGTTCGCGCCGTCCCGATTCCCAAAGCGATTCGGGTTCCCAAAGCCGCGATCTTCGGAATCGGGCTTTGGGAACCCGAATCGCTTTGGGAACCGACGAACGGCGGGCCCGGCGGGCACGGAACACTGGGAAGGAAACGCATCGCGTTTCCTTCCCAGTGTTCCGTGTCGAGTCCCGGTCCCGGGCTCGCGAGCGCAGCGAGTGGGCCCGGCGGGGCTCGAACCCGCGACCCGCGGATTAAAAGTCCGATGCTCTGCCAGCTGAGCTACAGGCCCGCAACTAATCTATCGTGTCCAAGTCGATGCTCGCTGCACATCGCCCGGTATGAGCGGGCGTAGACTCGCTGAGTCGGCAAACCGCACGACAGTCGAACGACGGGAGGGCGCATATGACGCGAGAGTATCAACGCCCCCTTCTGCAGCCCACCGACTCCTTCGACTGGATCATCGGTTCCGATGAGCCAGGCGCCGCGCATCGCCTCGCCCAGGAGACCTCGTGGGCGCTCCTCGACCGCGTGCGCAGCGTCGCCGACCCGGAAGTGGTCGAGCGGGTCGTGACGCTCGCAGCCGACACCGACACCGGCATCGACGACATCGCCGAGCTCTGGGCAGACTCCGGCGCGCACTCGCTCGCCGGCCAACTGTGGCGCATCTACCTGCTGCACCGGGTCGCCGAGTCCGACCCCGACGGCACCGCCGAACTGTTCCGCATCGGCCTGTCCAGCACCCCGACGATCCACCCGGTCGTCGCGGGTGTGGCAGAACCGGTCACTCCGCAGTCGATCAGCGGCCTGTGCGGCACGATCCTGCGCGGCGTGTTCACCGGGGATCTCGCGATCGCACTCGAGCGCGCCTCCAGCTACTGCCGGGTCGTGTCGCTCGGCGCCGCGGCCCTCGCCGACGATCGCGACACCATCGACGAGGCGCATGCCACTGAGCTCACCACGCGCGCCCTGCGCTACGCCACCTTCGCCGATGAGCTGCACGCCGGTGCGCGGCGCTGGCGTGACGGCACCCTCGACTGAGCGGTACACTGGGATCGCCGGGCCGCAGTAACCCCGGGCTCCATTTTTCGCCGCTTCGAGCGGCTTTCCGCCGAGAGGCGTTCTGCGGCCCGGTAACTCTCGACCGGACCGGGCGGTGAGAAGGAGCGACGATGACCTTCAACGACAACGCCCGTGTCAACACCGGGAAGGTGCAGCGCCGCCGCGGCGGTAAGGCCGCGATGATCGGTGGCGGCGGTGCTCTGGGGGTGCTGGTCCTGGTGCTCGCCTCTCAGCTGCTCGGCGTCGACCTGACCCCGCTGTCGAGCATGGTCGGCGGCGGCGCCTCGGGCGATCAGGTCGTCGCTCTCGAGAACTGCGAGACCGGAGCCGATGCCAACGCCGACGATGAGTGCCGGATGGCCGCGGCCGCCGACTCGCTCGACATCTTCTGGGACGGCCAGTTCGAGAGCGGGTACCGCGCGCCCGGCGTGATCCTCTACAGCTCCGCCACCGACTCCGCGTGCGGGACGGCCTCCGCCGCGATCGGCCCCTTCTACTGCCCGAGCGACGAGTCCATCTACCTCGACACCGGTTTCTTCGCGACGCTGCGCAGCGGCTTCGGCGCGACCGCCGGGCCGCTCGCGCAGATGTACGTGCTGGCCCACGAGTGGGGGCACCACGTTTCGAATCTGACCGGGCAGCTGGGCCAGGTCGGTCGCGAGACCGGTCCGGCATCCGGATCCGTGCGCCTCGAACTGCAGGCCGACTGCTATGCCGGAGCCTGGGTGCGCGACGCCTCCACGGTGACCGACAGCCAGGGGGTGCCGCTGATGCAGCCGGTGAGCGAGGCCGAGATCGCCGATGCGATGAACGCTGCCGCGGCCATCGGCGACGACTCGATCCAGAGCCGCTCGGGCGGACAGGTGAACCCCGACGGCTTCACCCACGGCACCTCCGAGCAGCGTCAGTACTGGTTCCAGGCCGGGTATCGGGGCGGCGCCGGGGCCTGCGACACCTTCGGAGTCCCCGCGGATCGGCTCTGAGCGGGCAGCCGCTCCGAGAGAGCAGCGGCGCCCAGGCAGCATCAGCGTCGAGACGCCATCAGCGCTGCGGTAGAGGATCCGCGCAGCCCGTCAGCCCCGAGGCCACCGCCCAGAGCATCCGCGCGTCTCCCGGCCGCAGCATGCTCGGGAAGGGATCGCGCTCGCGCGGCGGTCCCGCGATGCCGAAGGGACCGGAGGGGGCATACATCCGGGGCAGGGGAGTCGGCCCGGCCGAAAGCGCCGCCAATGCGGTCGAGGCTGCGAGCTCCGGCGGATTGCCGAGTCTCCGGGTCGCCCAGTGCACGATCTCCTCGGGCAGCAGCGATCGGATCGCCGGGGCGATGCCCGATCCCGGCGCGATGCCCGGGTGGCACAGCTGCACGGTGAGGCCCCACCCGGCGGCGGCACTGCGCCGGGCGAGCTCGACCCCGAACAGCCCGAGCGCCAGCTTCGAGGCGCGATACGCCCGGAACGGGCCGTACCGGCGAACCCCCTGCAGATCGCCCCAGTCGATCCGCGCCCGGGAGGCCGCGGTGCTGCACTGCACCGCGATCCGCGCCCGGCCTGCCTCGAGGAGCGGGAGGATCCCCAGCGTCAACGCGAAATGGCCGAGGAAATTGGTCTGAAAGGTCCGTTCGAAGCCGTCGGGTGTGACCTGCCGCGCGCCTTCGCCCAGCAGCACGGCGCCCGCGTTCAGCACCAGGAACTCGATCGGCTCGCCCGCATCGCGCAGCGCTCCGGTGAGCGAGACCACCGATTCGAGGCTGGTGAGATCCAGATCGAGCAGATGGAGCCGCGCCTCGGGCACCTGTTCGCGGATCCGCTCGGCGGCACGCTCGCCCTTCTCACGGCTTCGCACCGGCAGCAGCACCCGCGCACCGCCCGCGGCGAGGGCCCGCGCGATCTCCCAGCCGATGCCGTCGCTGCCGCCGGTGACGAGCGCGGTGCGCCCGCGGAAGCGGTGCGGATCGATCCCGACCATGCACTTCCCCCTCCCGCGGCGCCGGATCACAGGATACTCAGATGACCAGATATACCGCACCGGCCAGCGTGGCGATGATCACCGCCCACTCGAAGACGCTCTGCTTGATGCGGCTCGCGATCCACCAGCCGATGAGGGCGCCGACGACCACCCCGGGCGCGAGCAGCAGATCGAGCAGCAGCATGCCCGGGCTGAACAGTCCCAGACTGATCGAGACCGGCACCTTGAGGACATTGAGGATCGCGAAGAACCAGGCCGCGGTGCCGAGGAAGGCCTTCACCTCGAATCGGGCCGCGAGCAGGTACATCGACATCGCCGCGCCGCCCGCATTCGCCACCATCGTGGTGAAGCCGCTGAGCGAGCCGTAGCCGATGCGCTCGACACGCTGCCGCATCGGACTGCCCCGTCCCACCGTCGGACGGTAGCGCTGCCAGATGGTGACGGCCATCAGCAGGATGAGGATCACGCCGATGCCGCGGCGCACCCACGAGTCATCGGTGAAGGCGAGGAAGATCGCGCCGAGGATCACCCCGCCCAGCACCGCCGGGAAGAGTCGGATCAGCGTCGACCAGTCGGCGTGCCGGCGGTAGACCACCAGCGCGAAGACGTCTCCGAGGATCAGCAGCAGCAGGAGCGTGGCCGTGGAGGCGCGGGCGGGGAGGGTAGCCGCGAAGATCGCGATGGAGATGGTCGCGAGTCCCGGGACCGCGGTCTTCGAGACGCCGACGAGCACCGCTGCCACGGCGAGCAGCACCCACAGACCCGAACTCAGTTCGGGCAATAGTTCGAACACCCCTACCTCGTTCTTCGTTGCTTCCGCCGCTGCTGGGCGGCGTGCTTGTCGCGAGCGGCGGCCAGCTGCGCGCCGCGCGAGTTCTTGGGGAGTTTCGCCTTCTCGCCGCGCTTCGCCTGCTGCGCGCGCGGAGCCTTCTCGCCGCGCGATACCCGGGGCCGGGCGGCCGGATCCTCGGCCACTGCGCCGCGTTCGCTGCGCGCGGTGCGCCCGCGCATGATGCCCACCAGCTGCTGCACATCGGCGGCGTCGCGCTCCGCCGCCCAGCTCACCCAGATCTCGGTGCCGGCGAGCGGCGCCTCGTCCACCACCGGCAGCACCGCGTGAGCGCGTTTGCTGGAGAGGTGACGGGCCAGCGGCAGCGGCAGCAGGATCGCGCCGAGGCCGGTCGCCACCGATTCGAGGGCTGCGGCCGCATCCCGCGGCGCCCAGGCCGGGTCGGCCCAGGGTTCGGGATCGGGCCAGGCGGCGGCGTGGTCGGGGTGCGCCAGCAGGGTGACGAGCGCGAGGGCGTCGCGATCCACCGCCTCCTGCTCGGCGAGTTCGTGATCGGCGGGCACGACGAGGGCGACGGCTTCGGTGTAAAGGCGGACGGCGTGGCGCGTGGGGGGCTCGACACCGTTACCGGCCGGCCGGGCACCCGGCGCAACGCGTTCGAGCAGCACATCGGGCCTCGGCCCATTCGGATCCGGGGTGCCGGAGACCGTCAGGGGCAGCAGCTCGAGCGGCTGCGACGGCACGGCCCGCGACCAGCGCTTCGCCCATTTGCTCGGCGCGGTTCCTCTCGCGAAGCCCAGCCGAAGCGGCTCGGGTGGAGGGGCTCCGGTTCCGAGTTCGAGGGCGTCGAGGCGGGGGGCATCGGCGGCGGATCCGCCCGCGGCGGATTCGTTCGTGCCGGGGAAGTCCGCACCGGAGGAGTCCGTGCCGGGGAAGCCTGTCCCGGTGTCCGATTCGTTCACGGGGCCGGGTCCTTTCGATCCGCCGACTCGGTCGCGGGCGTCTGCCACCGCTCGCGGGGCCGTTCCGCGTAGATCTCGTGATCGTAGCCCAGCCGGGCGGAGGAGAGCGCGAGCCGATACTCCTCGGGAACGGGCTCGCCGCGCAGCGGTGTGCCCTCTTCGAGGTAGTGGGGCAGGGCCAGACGGCTGTGCCCCTGCGGCGGCTGCCCCGAGGCGGGCACCACCCGCCACCAGGGCACGGCGTGACCGTAGTAGGCCATCACCTGGCCCACTGCGCGAGGGGCATCGGATCCGATCGCCCAGGCCACATCGCCGTAGGTCATCACCCGGCCCGGTGGGATGCGTGCGACGACGGCCAGAACGGCGTCGACGAACTCAGGACTGGGCACCCCCTCAGCCTACGCCTCCCGAGGCGCGGCCCTCGCCCGCGGACTACCCGAATTCGGAGACGCCGAGCAGGGTGCCGATCCCGTAGGTGATGGCGACGGCGATGCCGCCGAGCAACAGCTGCCGGCCGGCGCCGCCCCAGGGGTTGCGGTGGGTGAATCTCGCCGCGAGGAAGCCGGCGAGCAGCAGCCCGCCCGCGCCGAAGAGGAGCCCCCACCACAGGGTGCCGAAGCCGAAGAAGAACGGGAGGAGCGGGATCACCGCGCCGACGGAGAAGGCGAGGAGCGAGGAGACCGCGGCCACGAGCGGGGAGGGGCGCTCATCGGGGCTGAGACCGAGTTCGTGCGCGAGATGGACCCTGAGGGCGAGTTCGTGGTCGTCGTGCACCTGCGAGGCGGCCGCTCGGGCGGTCTCCTCCTCCATGCCGAGCTCGGCGAACATCATCGCGAGCTCCGCCTGTTCGCCCTCCGGATTGCGCTTGAGCGCGTCGCGCTCGGTGCGCACCTCGACCGCGAGCTGCTCGTTCTGCGTGCGCACGGAGGTGAACTCGCCGAGCGCCATCGAGATGGCTCCCGAGATCAGGCCCGCCACGCCGGTGAGCACGACGATACCCGGGGCGGCACCCGCGGCGGCGATGCCCGTGATCAGGCCGATATTCGACACCAGGCCGTCCATGGCGCCGAACACCGTCGCGCGCAGCCAACCCGACCCGGCCGTCGCGCTATGGCTGTGGTCGTAGTCGTGCGGGTTGGCGAGAGTCTGGTCGCTCACTGGTGCTCCTGCTGATCGGCGGCGCGGATCCTCTCCACCGGCCGCGGAATGCGGTGGCGGGAGGCCCGAGAGGCAACCGTAGCAAGCATCGCGGACGAGGGTGAACCTCGCCTCAGACCTCGCCGATTCGTGCTGCCGAAGTTCGCCTCGGCGAACTCGCCTGTCACGGGCCGGCCGGTGCGAGTGTCAGCACCGCCTCCTCCCACCGCGAGCGCAGGCGGCGATCGTGGGTCGCGATGATCAGCGCGCCCTCGAAGCCTTCCAGCGCCTCCTCCAGCTCCTCGACGAGGGTGAGGGAGAGGTGATTGCTCGGCTCGTCGAGCAGCAGAATCTCGGGCGGATCGGCGATGAGGCTTGCAAGCGCGAGTCGGCGGCGCTGTCCGACGCTCAGCGCCCCGACCGCTTGACGGGCGTCGCGGGGAGCGAGGAGGCCCGAGGCGGTCAGCGGGCGCTGCTCGGCGAGTTCGGCGCCGACGGCGTCGGCGTAGGCCTCGGCGGCCGTGCGATCCGGCCGCGCGACGGGGGTCTCCTGCGGCAGGTATCCGATTCGCGCATCGGGGGCGACGGCGATGCGTCCGCGGGCCTGCAGCCGCTCCGCCGCGGCGCCAGGGCCCGAGGCGGGCGCGGTGCCAGGGATCGCGCCGGTGGCTGCGCCGATGGTCGGGGTCGGGGTCGCAGCGGTCGCAGCGGTCGCGAGGATCGTCAGCAGCGTCGACTTCCCCGCGCCGTTCGGACCGGCGAGCAGCAGTCGCCCGCCGCGCTCCACCTCGAAAGAAGTGGGTGCGAGACGCCCGGCGACCGCGAGCTCCTGCACCTGCAGCGCCGGTTCCGCCGACTGCGCCACGGGGAGGGGAGTGCGGGGATCGGCCGCGGCGGCGAAGCCCGCGAAGCGCAGCGGCTCGGGTGGGCGGCGCAGGCGCACGCGCTCCAGCTGCTCGAGTCTCACCCTGGCGCCTCGCGCACGACGGGCGGTGACGCGGGCGTCTTTGTCGGCGTAGAACTTGCGGGTGATCCGCGACTCCGACTTCGATTCGTGCTTGCGGTTGACCTCCCGCGAACCCACCTGGATCTCGTGGATCAGCTCGGCGCGCTCCTGCTGCTCCGCCGCGTAGCGCTCGCGCCACCGCGAGAGCTCCGCCCGCTGCGCCTCGCGCGCTGCGGAGTACCCCGTGCCCCAGACCCGCACGCCGATCCCGGACCCCGGATCCTCGGTCTCAGGGTCCTCGGTCTCAGGGTCCTCGACCCCGAGATCCGCAGCGCCGGGCGCCGAGGAGGCGTCGACGGGCGCCGGGTCGGTGAACACTGCCTCGGCGAGCACCGCGTCAGCCAGCACCGCGGCGGGCACCGGGCTCGGATCGAAGTCGAGGATCCGAGTGGCGACGGCATCGAGCAGCGAGCGGTCGTGGCTGACGAAGATCACGATCCCGGGCCAGGCGCGCAGCACACCCTCGAGATAGGCGAGTGCGCCGTCGTCGAGGTGGTTCGAGGGTTCGTCGAGGAGGATGAGATGCGGCGCCTGCAGCAGCAGGGCCGCCAGCGCGAGGCGCAAGCGCTGCCCGCCGGAGAGCGCGCCGACCGGTGCGTCCTCGGCGATTCCGGCGAGCCCGAGCCCGGTGAGGGTCTCCCCGCGGAGCGCCTCGGCCTCCCAGGCACCCGCCCGTTCCGCCTCCTCGAGCGCGTCGGCGTAGTCCTGAGCGGTTGCGGGGTCCTCCGGTCGCTGCGCGAGTGCGCGGGCGGCGTCTTCGATCCGCGCCCGCGCGGCGAGTGCGCCGTGCTGAGCGTCGTCGAGCACCCGGCCGAGCGGCGCATCATCGGGATAGGGGAGCTCCTGCGTCAGGGAGCCGACGCTGCCGCTGTGCGCGACGGTGCCGTCGTCGGCGCGTTCGAGACCGCCGAGGATGCGCAGCAGTGTGGACTTGCCGCTCCCGTTCTCGCCGATGACGCCGATACGATCGCCGGGGCGGGCGTGGAACGAGATGCCGCTGAGCACCCGGCGATCGGCGTAGGACTTCGAGAGCTCGGTCACCGAGAGGTGGGCGGCGCCTTCGGCGGGTGCGGCGGAGGCGGCGCGCTGCGCGAGGCGTCGGGTCGTGGGGGATTCTGGCATGGCGAAGCCTTTCGGAACATCGATTCGGGTGTTCCGCGGGGCGTTGCCGGTGCGCGTGAGTGGTCGGCGGATCCGCTGTACGCGATGCGTGCGGATTCGGACAGGCGGCACCCGGCGCCTCTGGCGCGGAACGGGGCTGCCTCAGATCTTCACGAAGAGGAGTCTACTGCACTGAGGGATTCCAGAAAAGAAACGGCGTCGATGCGGGCCGGCGGACGTAAACTGCAGTCATCGAGCAGCATGAGGAGGAGATCACGATGTCGGAGACCACCACCAGCAGCGAATCGATTCCCGACTATGTCCTCACCACCTACATCCGCGCCACCGCGGAGGAGGTGTGGCGGGCGCTCACCGATCCGGACCTCACGGCGAGCTTCTGGGGGCACGCGCAGGTCTCCAAGTGGGAGATCGGCAGCCGGGTCGATCACATCCGCACCGATGAATCGGGCATCATCGACGTCTCCGGGCGGGTGATCGAGGCCGATCCGCCGCATCGCCTCGCCTTCGGCTTCGACGCCCCCGAGCATTTCGACGACCCCGCCTTCGAGCCGAGCGTGGTCGCCTTCCAGATCGACGAGAATCACCGTATCGTCCGACTCACCGTGACCCACTCCGGGCTGTCCACCGAGGAGGAGCGGCGGGCCTGCGGTCACGGCTGGCCGGCCGTGCTCGCGAATCTCAAGACCCTGCTTGAAACGGGGGAGGTGCTGCCCACCGCGCCGTGGGAGTTCCACGCAGAGGAACGCGCAGCGCAGATGGGCGAGCGGGAGTAGCCCCGCCGCTCGCCGAGCGGCCTATGAGGCGGGCGAGGGAATGACCCGATAGCGGGCGCAGACGAAGTCGCGATTGCGAGCGGTGTCGAGGAGTTCGAGGTCGAGCGAGCGCGGCAGCAGCGAGCGACCCGCGCCGAGCGTCACCGGGGCGAACTGCACCCACAGCTCGTCGAGCAGATTCGCGTCGGCGAACTGCCCGGCGAGATCCCCGCCGCCCACGACCCAGACGTCCCTCCCCGCGGCAGCGGCTTCGATCTCCGCGTGGATCTGCCGGACATCCCCCGCGGCGAACCGGATGTCCGCGCCCTCCGGCGTCGGCAGCTCGCGGTGCGTGAAGACCCAGGTCGGCTGCTCGTACTCCCACGTATCCTGGTGCGCCAGCAGCCACTCGTAGGTCGACGCCCCCATCACCAGTGCGCCGATGCCCTCGATGAACGCCGGGTACGCCATCGGTCCCTCGAGGTCGAAGTCCTGTTTGAACAGCCAGTCGAGGGAGTGCTCCTCGGTCGCGATGAACCCGTCGAGACTCGATGCGGTGTAGAAATGCGTGGCCACAGTCCCCGAAAGTAGCGTGCTTTCGGGTGCGCGGCAAGGGCGCCTCAGCGCGGGCCGGATCCGCCTCGCCGGGCCTCTGGTGCTCCGGCGCCACGGGCAAGTAGTCTGACAAAATGGCCGAAGATCGCGAGAACCCGCCCGCCCGTCTTCCCGCGGAGTCGCCGGTGGATCCGCCCGAAGGAGCCGGGGCGTCGGCCGCGAACGCGGTGACCGCCGATCCCGGCGATCGTGACACGCGATTCTTCGGGCAGCCCTGGGCACTCGCCAATATCTTCGGCGTGGAGATGTGGGAGCGCTTCAGCTTCTACGGCATGCAGGGGATCCTGCTCATCTACATGTACTTCTCGGTCACCGAGGGCGGCCTCGGCATCGACCGGGCCGTGGCGACCGGCATCGTCGGCGCATACGGCGGCACGGTGTACCTCTTCACCATCGTGGGCGGCTGGCTCGCCGACCGGGTCCTGGGCTCGGAGCGGGTGCTGTTCTTCAGCGCCATCGTGATCATGGCCGGCCACATCGCGCTCGCGGTGCTGCCGAACGAGATCGGTCTGGGCGTGGGCCTCGTGCTCGTGGCGATCGGCTCGGGCGGCCTGAAGGCGAACGCCACCGCGGTCGTCGGCACCCTCTACGCCGCGGGCGACAGCCGTCGGGACGCGGGCTTCTCCCTCTTCTACCTCGGGATCAACCTCGGCGCCTTCCTCGGCCCGATCATCACGGGCCTGCTGCAATCCTCCATCGGTTTCCACTGGGGCTTCGGGGCGGCGGCGGTCGGCATGGCGATCGGGCTCGTGCAGTACTCGATCGGTCGCCGGCATCTGCCCGAGTCCTCTCGCGTCGTATCGAATCCGCTGCCGCGCTCGCAGCGCACGCGCATGATCCTGATCGCTGCCGCGATCATCGCGGTGATCGCGCTCGGAGTGCTGCTCGGCGTGATCCGGGCCGACAACATCGCGGGCATCGTGATCATCGTCGTGCTCGCCGCCGCGATCGCCTATTTCTGCGTCATCATCGCCTCGAAGCGGATCAGCCCGACCGAGCGCTCGCGGGTGGTGGGCTTCATCCCGCTGTTCATCGTGAACGTCGGCTTCTGGTCGCTGTATCAGCAGCAGTTCACGGTGCTCACCATCTACTCCGATCAGCAGCTCAACCGATCGATCTTCGGCTGGGAGATGCCGATCTCGTGGATCAACTCCATCAATCCGATCTTCGTGATCGTGCTCTCGGGCGTGTTCGCGGCGATCTGGACGAAGCTCGCCACGCGCGCCCCCTCCGCTCCCGTGAAGTTCGCGACCGGTGCGATCGTGATGGGCGTGGCCTTCCTGCTCTTCATCCCCTGGGCGAACAGCGGGCACGCGGGTACTCCGCTGCTGGCGATGGTGCTGATCCTGTTCGTGTTCACTGTGGCCGAGCTGTTCATCTCGCCGCCCGGACTCTCGGTCACGACGAAGCTCGCGCCGCAGCTCTTCCGCACGCAGATGGTCGCGCTGTACTTCCTGTCCGTCTCGCTCGGCACCTCGATCGCCGGGTGGCTCGCGCAGTTCTACGATCCCTCGGACGAGGTGCCCTACTTCCTGATCCTCGGCGCGATCGCCATCGTGATGGGCCTGGTGCTGCTCTTCGCCACGAAGCCGGTGGTCGCGCTGATGCGGGGGGTTCGCTAGGCGGGCTCGCGCCAGCCGCGGCTGGGATAGATTGTGCGGTATGACGATCGAAGCGACCGGGCGGATCATCCCGACCTCCGAAGGGGCGGATCTGGTGCTCGTGCGCTCGCTCGCGCTCTCCGCGGAGGAGACCTGGGACCACCTCACCGATTCCGAGCTCACCGAGCGGTGGTTCGGACCCTGGGAAGGTGACGGCCGTGCGGGCGGCACGGTACGGGTGCGCATGCGCTTCGAGGATCACGAGCCGGCGATTCGCGTTCTGATCCACGAGTGCGAGGCGCCGCGCCGGCTGGTGCTCGAGGCCGACGAGGAGGTCGGCGGCTGGAAGCTCGAAGTGGTCGTGGAGCCGGACGGCGACGACTCGATCCTCACCTTCACGCACCACCTCGACGCCGATGACGTGGACGGCGTCGGTGAGATCGGTCCGGGCTGGGAGTACTACCTCGATCTGCTCGTCGCCGCGACCGAGGGCGCCGAGCGTCCCGGTTTCGACCAGTACTATCCGGGGCTGCGGGAGTTCTATTTCTCCCAGCTGTAGAGCCGGGGATCCGCGGCCTCTTCGCTGCTCACGAGCCGCCGCCGGAGAAGCCGAGTGCCCGGCTTCGGCCCGACTACTGCTCCAGCTCGGCGATCAGGGTCTCGACGCGCCGGCGGATCTCATCCCGGATCCTGCGCACGGACTCGACGCGCTGACCCGCAGGATCATCCAGAACCCAGTCCTCGTACCGCTTGCCGGGGAAGATCGGACAGGTGTCGCCGCACCCCATGGTGACGACGACGTCCGACTCGCGTACCTCGTCACTGCTCAGGAGCTTGGGCGAATGGGCCGCGATATCGATGCCCTCCTCCGCCATCACCGCCACTGCGAGCGGATTGAGCCGGCCGGCCGGTTCGCTTCCGGCCGAGAGCACGCGCACACGATCTCCGGCGAGAGCGCGGAGGTAGCCCGCAGCCATCTGCGAGCGGCCGGCATTGTGAACGCACACGAATAGAACCGTGGGAGTGGTGGTCATCGGGATCCTCCTCATTCTCCTGGGAGTGCTGGGATCGGCCGCCGCGCGTCTCCGCGGCGGCCGAGCATTCAGCAGCACCCAGCGGTGCTCTCAAGGCACTGGGACACGCACTCCGCGGACTCGCAGCATTCGAACATCGCGCCTTCTCCGATCATCTCGCCCTCTCTGAACATCGACGGTTGTCGATGCATTCAGTATGGGACCATTCATCGATATTGGTCAATATTTATGAGAGTCTATTCATGTGGCTATCGCTGAACTCATCCCGCCTGCCGAACTCAAGGCATGCTGCTCGCCCATCACCCGCGAGGCGATTGCGCCCGCGAATGCCGATACGCTCGCGCGGTTGCTGAAGGCACTGGCCGATCCCGCGCGCCTGAGGCTCGTCTCGATGGTGGCGGCGCACCGGGACGGCGAAGCCTGCGTCTGCGATCTCACCGAGCCGCTCGGTCTGAGCCAGCCGACGGTCTCGCACCACTTGCGCGTGCTCGTCGATGCCGGTTTTCTCACCCGCTCGAAACGAGGCACCTGGGCGTACTACAAGCTCGTTCCCGGATCGCTCGACGGCATCGCCCACCTGCTCAGCGCCGTATGAACCCGCGGCTTCGCCGCCTGCTCGGAGACTCTATCTAGATCGCGTACCCCTCGACCGGGCCCTCCGTGTTCGGCTTCCAGCCGAGCGCGGGCGCGACGTGCGTCGCGAACGACTCAAGCACATGGGCGTTGTACTCGGGGCCCAGCTGGTTCGGGATGGTGAGGACGAGGGTGTCCGCGGCCATCACCGCCTCGTCGGCGCGCAGCTGCTCGATGAGGCGATCCGGAGCGTCCGCGTAGGTCTTCCCGAAAGTCGAACGCATGCCGTCGATGACGCCGATCTGGTCCTGATTCTCCCGCGAGCGCAGTCCGAAGTACATCTCGTCCTGTTCGGTGATGATCGGGAACACGCTGCGGCTCACCGAGACGCGCGGCGCTCCCCGATGCCCGGCCTCGCGGTACGCCTCGCGGAAGCGTTCGATCTGCTCCCGCTGCAGCACGTGGAAGGGTTCGCCGGTCGCCTCCGTGAGCAGCGTGCTGCTCATCATATTGAGCCCGAGGCGACCGGTCTCCGCGGCGCTCTCGCGCGATCCCGCCCCCCACCAGATGTGGTCGCGCAGAGTGGGGGAGAGCGGCTCGATGGCGAGACGCTGGCCGGGTCCCACCATCTGCGGGTCGCCGTCCACCAGTTTCTCGCCGTCGATCGCGCGCAGGAAGAGCTCGAACTTCTCGCGGGCGAGATCCTCGCCGCGGGGATCCTCCGATCCCGTGTAGCCGAAGGCCTCGTAGCCGCGCAGCGCCGGCTCGGGTGAGCCCCGGCTGATGCCGAGCGCGATCCGCCCGTCCGCCAGATAGTCGAGCGCCGCCGCCTCCTCCGCGAGGTACAGCGGGTTCTCGTAGCGCATGTCGATGACGCCCGTGCCCACCTCGATGCGCTTGGTGCGCGCCGCCATCGCGGTGAGCAGCGGAATGGGCGAGGCCGCCTGCCTGGCGAAGTGGTGCACGCGCATATACGCGCCGTTCACCCCGATCTCGTCGGCGGCCTCGGCGATCTCGACGGTCTGGTGCAGCATGTCGCCCGCGGTGCGGGTGCGGCTTCCCGGGACGTTGCCGTAGTGGCCGAAGGACAGGAATCCGAAAGCTCTCATGCAGGGATGCAACGCGCACCGCCCGAATATGTTCCCGGCGGCTTCCAGCGAACGGGAGGCCGCCGCGGCGGGCCGGAGACTAGGCTGGATCTCCATGAGCGTTGTGATCGATCCCTCCTTCGACCCGGTTCCCTCTCTGCAGCGTCGGGTGACGGTGACGGTCTCTCCGGCCGTCGACGACGCGGACGCCGTCGGGGTGTTCGTCTCCGGCGAGGGGGAGCTGCCCGCAGGGCTCCCCGAGGGGCTCGACCGCGCAGCGCTCGCCGCCGTCGGCTTCACCGGCAAGAGCGGCCAGAGCCTCGCACTGCCCGGGCACCCGCTGCGCGTGCTGGTGGGCATCGGATCCGAGCTCGACACCGGAGCCAAGCTGCGCGACGCCGTCGCGACCTTCGCTCGCGCCGCCAAGGAGTCCGCGAGCATCGCGGTGGATCTCCGCGGCGTGATCGCCGCGGAGGCGGACTCGGACGACAGCGGAATCGACGCCGGCACCGCCGGGCAGACCGTCGTCGAGGGCGCCCTGCTCGCCCGCTACCAATACGACGCGCTGAAGAGCGAGCCGAAGACCGTGCCGCTGGAGCGGCTGACGCTGGTGGTCCCGGCCGCCGAGGCGGCCGAGGTCGAGGCCGGCACCCGGCGCGGACTGATCCTCACCCGCACCGCCGAGCTCGCCCGAGACCTGGGCAACACCCCGCCGCGGCATCTGAGCGCGGTGAAGTTCGCGCAGGTCATCGAGCTGCTGGCGCCCGAGTTCGGGCTGGAGGTCGAGGTCTTCGACCGGGCCCAGCTGATCGAGCTCGGCTGCGGCGGGCTGCTCGGCGTCAACGCCGGCAGCACCGAGGAGCCGCGCATGGTGAAGCTGCGCTACGCCCCCGAGGGGGTCGCTGACGCCACCGAGATCCCGCATCTCGCCCTGGTCGGCAAGGGCATCATGTACGACTCGGGCGGTATCAGCCTGAAGCCCTCCAATGCCATGCACGCCGCCATGAAGCTCGACATGATGGGGGCGGCGGCCGTCTTCGCCTCGATGACGGCCTTGCGCGAGCTCGGCGCCCGGACCGCCGTGACCGGTTGGCTCATGTGCACCGACAATATGCCCTCCGGCAGCGCGACGAAGCTGGGCGATGTGCTCACCATTCGCGGCGGCAAGACCGTCGAGGTGAAGAACACCGACGCCGAGGGGCGCCTGGTGATGGCCGACGGCCTCGTGCTCGCCACCGAGGAGGAGCGCCGCCCCGACGCCATCGTCGACATCGCGACGCTGACCGGTGCGGCGATGATGGCCCTCGGCACCCGCACCGCGGCCATGCTCGCCAACGACGACGGCGTCGCCGCGCAATTGCAGGCCGCCGCCGACGGCACCGACGAGAACATCTGGCGGCTGCCGCTGGATCACCGCTACCGCGATCAGCTCAAAAGCGATGTCGCCGACCTCTCGAACATCGGCGGTCAGTACGCGGGGGCGATCCTCGCCGCGCTCTACCTGAACGAGTTCGTCGACGGGCTGCCGTGGGGGCACCTCGATATCGCGGGCACGATGCAGAGCGAGCGCGACGACCTCTGGCGTCCCACCGGATCCACCGGTTTCGGAGCCAGGCTGCTCGCCGAGTTCGCCACCGCCTTCGAAGCGCCCGCCCGGTAATCGCGCCGGGCAGTCGCGCCTCGTAGTTTCGCCTCGTAGTCGCGCCCGGGCCGGGGCGTCATATCAGGTCATCCCGCAGGCACGATTCACCGCTTCGCCGAACCGCTCGTTACACTGGGGCCAACGTCCCGATTCGGCATATGGCGGAGGAGGCGGGGAGCATGCAGCGTGCGGAGAACGAGGATCCATCCGCGGATCCCGAGGTCCACGACTTCGTGGTGGTCTCGAACCGCCTTCCCGTCGACCGGGTGGTCGACGAATCCGGCTCGGTGAGCTGGCGCAGATCGCCCGGCGGTCTCGTCACCGCGATGGAATCGGTGGTGGAGGATCTCGGCTGCGTCTGGGTGGGGTGGCCGGGCAACGTCGGCGAGACCATCGCCCCCTTCCGCCTGGGATCCATGCAGCTGCAGCCGGTCGCGCTCGATGAAGAGGAGTTCGCCGGCTTCTACGAGGGCTTCTCGAACGACACCCTGTGGCCGCTCTACCACGATGTGATCTCACCGCCGGCCTTCCACCGGGAGTGGTGGGAGACCTATGTGCGGGTCAATCGGCGCTTCGCCGAGGCCGTTGCCGAGGTCGCCGCGCCGGGCGCGACCGTGTGGGTGCACGATTACCAGCTGCAGCTCGTGCCCGGGATCCTCCGCGAGATACGCCCGGATCTGGTCATCGCTTTCTTCCTGCACATCCCCTTTCCCGCGCCGGGCCTGTTCAGCCAGCTGCCGTGGCGCAGCCAGGTGCTCGAGGGGCTGCTGGGCGCCGATGTGGTCGGCTTCCAGAGGGTCGCCGACGCCGCGAACTTCCGGGCGGCCTCGCGCCGCCGCGCCGGGGTGCCGTCGCACGGCAATGTGATCGTGCTGCCCGACAGCGCCGGGGCGCCGGGGCGCCGGGTGCTGGCGCAGGAGTTCCCCATCTCGATCGATGCGGCGGCCTTCGACGCGCTGGCGCGCAGCGAGGCGGTGCAGCGGCGCGTGCAGGATATCCGCGCGGAGCTCGGGCACCCCGGGAAGATCATCCTCGGCGTCGACCGGCTCGACTACACCAAGGGGATCCGGCACCGGCTCAAAGCCTTCGAGGAGCTGCTGCGCGACGGGGAGGTCTCGGCGGGCGAGGTGACGCTGATCCAGGTCGCGAGCCCGAGCCGGGAACGGGTGGAGGCCTACCGGCTGCTGCGCGACGAGATCGAGGTGACCGTCAGTCGGATCAACGGCGACTACGGCACCATCGCCCACGCGCCCGTGGTGTACCTGCACCGGGGTTTCCCGCGCGAGGAGATGGCGGCGCTGTACGTGGCCGCCGATGTGCTCGCGGTGACGGCGCTGCGCGACGGGATGAATCTCGTGGCGAAGGAGTATGTCGCCTGCCGCTTCGACGAGCGGGGGGCGCTGCTGCTCAGCGAGTTCGCCGGCGCCGCCGACGAACTGCGCCGCGCGGTGCTGGTGAACCCGCACGATATCGACGGGATCAAGGCCCGGATGCTCGAATCCCTGCGCATGCCGGAGCAGGAGCAGGGCCAGCGGATGCGCTCCATGCGGCGGGTGGTGTTCCGCCGGGATGTTGCACGCTGGAGCCAGAACTTCCTGCGCTCGGTCGAGGCGATGGCGGCGGCGCAGAAGGCGACGGAGGGGAACTCCTCCGAGGCGGTGCCGGATCTGCCCGAGAACCTCGACGCGGCGCTCAGGCGGCTCGCCTCCGAACCCGAGCTGATCGTCGCCTGCGACTTCGACGGCACGCTCGCCCCGATCGTGTCCCACCCGAGCGAGGCGCGGGTGCTGCCGCGCGCCGAGGAGGCGCTGCAGGCCCTGCAGGAGGCCTCGGGCGTGCGGGTCGCGATCCTCTCCGGCCGAGCCTCGGCGAGCCTCGCCGAGACGCGTCTCCGATTCGAAGGGCGCATCGTCGTCGGCTCGCACGGCGGCGAGATCCTGGGGCTGCCGGGGGCGGAAGACGCGGGTGGCGAGACGGCCACCTCCGAGGAACGGGAGCGGATGCAGCGGGTGCTCTCGGTCTTCGAGCCGCGGGTGGCGACGCTTCCGGGAGCGTGGATCGAGCGCAAGCCCTTCGGCTTCGCCGTGCACACCAGGGGGGTCTCCGACGAGGCGGTCGCGCAGCAGCTTTTGGACGAGCTCGCGGAGGCGGTGCGGAACGAGGCGGAGGTGTGGATCCGGGACGGCAAGCGGGTGCGCGAGTTCGCCGTGCGCCGAACGGACAAGGGGGAGGCGCTGCGACGGATCCGGGCCGCGCTGCCCGATGCGGCGGTGCTCTTCGTCGGCGACGACGTCACCGATGAGGATGCGATGCGGGTGCTCGGACCCGATGACGTCGGGGTGCGCGTCGGCGTTGGAGACTCGGTCGCGGAGCATCGGGTGGAGAGCCCGGAAGCGGTCGCCCTGATGCTGGCGCGCCTGGTGGAGCTGCGCTGCGGCATCGTGATCGCCTTCGAGTGAGCGGTCGTCGGTGCGGGTCGCCCATGCGCGTCGCTGCGGCTGGTCGCGCCTTGGCCGGCCGTGTCGCGCTGATCCGGTGCCTTCCGCCCGCGCTCTCGCCGTTCGCCGATGATGATCTGCTTGGATGGAGTCATGCCGAAGCCGCTCACTGACCGTGACTCCTACCTCGCCCAGTTCACCGCATTCGTCGAGGAGTCCCCGAGCTCCTATCACGCCGTGGAGGCCGCCGCGCAGCGGCTTCGCGCGGCCGGTTTCGAGGAGCTCGACGAGCGGGCGGCCTGGCCGGCGCTCCGCCCCGGCGGAGGCGGTTTCGTACGCCGCGATGGAGCGATCATCGCCTGGCGTGCGGGGTCGGGCGTCGATGCGCTGAGCCCGGTGCGGGTGATCGGCTGCCACACCGACTCGCCGGGCTTCACGCTCAAGCCGCAGCCGGACTTCTCGGCCGAGGGCTGGGCGCAGGCCGCGGTCGAGGTGTACGGCGGCCCGCTGCTGAACTCCTGGCTGGACCGGGATCTGGCCTTCGCCGGCAGGATCGTCACGCGAGAGGGAGCCGAGCATCTGGTGCGCACCCGGGCGGTGGCCCGGATCCCGCAGCTCGCGATCCACCTGGATCGCGAGGCGAATGAGGGGCTGCGGCTCGACCGGCAGCGGCACACCCAGCCGGTGATCGGCGTCGCGGAGGGATCGGTGCTGGGCCTCCTCGCGGAGGCGGCCGGGGTGCCGGAATCGGAGATCGCCGGAGCGGATGTGCGGCTGGCCGACACGCAGGCCCCCGCGCGCCTCGGCACCCGGGGGGAGCTCTACGCCTCGCCCCGGCTGGACAATCTGAGCTCGGTGTTCGCGGGGCTGCTCGCGCTGCTCGAGGCGGAACCCGCTCCGGGCACCGTGGCGATGCTCGCCGCCTTCGACCACGAGGAGCTCGGCTCGGCATCCCGCTCGGGCGCCAGCGGGCCGATGCTCGAGGAGGTGCTGGCCCGCCTGCGCGACGGCCTCGGAGCGAGTGCCGAGGAGGCCGCTCGGGCGCTGGGCGGATCCTGGTGCCTCTCCGCGGATGCCGGGCACGCCGTGCATCCGAACTATCCGGAGAAGCACGACCCGCGGGTGCGGCCGATCGCGGGCGGCGGCCCCATGCTCAAGGTGAACGCGAATCAGCGCTACGCGAGCGATGCGCACGGCTCGGCGCTCTGGTCGCGTTGCTGCGAATCGGCGGGGGTGGAGGCGCAGGTGTTCGTGTCGAACAACACGATGCCGTGCGGATCCACCATCGGTCCGTTGACCGCGACACGGCTCGGAATCCGTACGGTCGACGTGGGCGTTCCGCTGCTGTCGATGCACTCCGCTCGGGAACTCGCGCATGTGGATGATCTGCACGGGCTCGCCTGCGTCATCGCCTCATATTTTTCTGACGGTGAAGGGCGCTCCGACCTGCCGGAGGGTGTGCGAGTTGACTAGGATCGTCCTATGAGTGAGATGCAGCGGTCGGGGGACGAGGTGCTGACTCTCTCGACTCGGGCGATGGTTCCAACGGTTCAGCGCTTCGGGTCGCGCGAGATCGAGATCACGTTCCTGGGAAACAACTCCTTCGGGCAGCCGACCTGGATTCTGTGGAACCCGAACGAGCCGCATCTCATCGGCATGCTGCGTCAGGGCAAGCTCGGTTTCACCTTCGAGCAGCGCACCGGTCAGGGAGTGATGCTGCACGAGGGGATCTCGCTCAGCCGCTTGCAGCGGGCGATCTCGAGCTGACGCGGCCGGCGGCGGGCGCCGATCTCCGGGGCGATTCGCCTGTGCTGGAAAGGCGAATCGCCGAGGATGCACGCCCGATTTGCGCTCGCCCATCGAAACATCGTAAGCTTACTTTTCGGTAGCCCGCAGTGCGAAAGCGCGAAAGGCCCCATCGTTTAGCGGCCTAGGACACCGCCCTTTCACGGCGGCAGCACGGGTTCGAATCCCGTTGGGGTCACTACGACAATTGAATAATGAATATGGCCCTGTGGCGCAGTTGGTTAGCGCGCCGCCCTGTCACGGCGGAGGTCGCGGGTTCAAGTCCCGTCAGGGTCGCAAGGTGAGGAACCCTTCTTCGGAAGGGTTTCTTCATCTCTGGCGACTGTCCATGATGATCGCCAGGGCTCTGTAGCTCAGTTGGTAGAGCGTTCGACTGAAAATCGAAAGGTCACCGGATCGATGCCGGTCGGAGCCACGTAGCGGAGTATTACGCCGCTGCTGAACCCTCAAGAGGCTTCTACTCTTGGGGGTTCTTTCGTCCCTGTCTATAGCCGTTCTTTAATCAAGTAAGCCCCAGTTCGGATCTTCGTCCGGCTGGGGCTTTTTCTGTTTCCGGGGCGTACTGTAGCCAAAACTGTAGCCAAGGGATTCAAGATCGCCGAGACTCGAAAGTTACGTGGCTGCCTTGATGATTGTCGGCTCATCGGAATTGAGACGCTTCTATGATTGTCAAGTCGTAGAACCGGCAGAATGTAGGGCATTGAGCGTCCGGTAGAAGTGCCTACCGAGGTAGCGTTTGAGACAGCGCCGGATCTCGCGCTTGCTACGCCCTTCAGTGAGACGTTTCTCAACGTAGGTTTTGGTGTTGTCGTGGTGCTGCATGCGGGACATTGCAATCACGTGAAGTGCGCGATTCAGACGCCGGTCACCGCCTCTGTTGAGGCGATGCCTGATGGTGTTCCCACTGGAGGCGGGGATCGGACTCACACCGGCGAGAGCCGCGAATGCGGCCTCACTGCGCACCCGACCGGGGTGTGACCATGCGGTGATCAGAATGGCGGCGGTGTATGCGCCGACACCAGGTTCTTCGAGTAGGGGTGCTGCTGGGCTCTGTGCGATCAGTTCGATCATGCGTTTCTGATTCGTGGTGAGCGTTTCTTGGAAGGCGAGGATCTGACGTGCGAGACGGATCGCCTCGTCGCGGGCGACAACACGCGCGATGGGTTCCTCGCGGCTGCGCCACCGTGAGATCTCGCCGATCTGGGTGAGAGTGAGTGGTTTCCGGGCATCTATGCCAAGGTCGTTGACGCGCAGCAGGGCGGTGAGCGCGTTGGTGTTCATCGTTTTCTCCTGCGCCATCTGTTCACGAGCCGCGACGAGCACGCGCAGGGCTTGACGTATCCCGTCGTCAGCGCGCGGGCGGCGAAGTTGGTCGTCGTCGAGGGAGCGCGTCGCGGTTGCGATGGCTTGCGCATCAATCGGATCTGACTTGCCGATTCCGCGGCGAGATTTCGTGCTGATGCGTGGTGCTTCAACGACTTCGTAACCGGCGTCTGAGACTGCGCGGGCAAGCTTCGCCCCGTAGGTGGCGATGCACTCGATCGACCAGAGCGTAGTCGCTTCACCGGAAGAGAGGCGGCCTGCCCAGGCGATTGCTCTGGCCATGCCCTTCGCGGTCGTCGGGAACAGTTGGCAACCGAGCAGTTCGCCGTTCGCAGCGTCGATGACAGCGTAGGTGTGTGATTTGGCGTGGGTGTCCACACCAATGACAAACGAGTGAGAATGCGCGACGATGGTCATGCGGTTGTGGTCCTTCCTGGAACGGAATCATTAGGGTTCAGCCGCGTGGCGGCCGACGCCGTTCCGGGAGGAAATCACTTCGGGGCAGCACTGTGACGGGCCACGACCTCAGGGGTCGGGCAGGCTTCTAATCAGGCCATCGAAATGGGCCGGGAGGCGTCGGTCGCCCCTGCCGATCGGGCAAGTCTCAAGCAGGGCACCCGGAGGGCCAGTGGTGTAGCGAGCCACAATCGTCAGGGAACGGCCAACGCCTACCCTGCCAGCCAGTCCCAGACCAGCCAAGAACAAGCCTCACAGGGTGTAACCGTGGTCTGAACCCGCCGGTCTCAAGCAAGCTCCGGGGGATGTAGTGGGTCAGGTTCCGAAACCCCAACGCTGACCCGCGCAGATGCTTGGGCCTCCCATTGATCGCTTCGGTTGGCCCGTTCGAAGTCCTCGGGTGATCGGAACGCGCGCGGATGTCTTGTCTCCGCCGATCGAGGGTGTATCCGAGCCCACGGAGTTCGACGAACCAGGCCGGGGTCGTCTGCTTCGCCACATCGATCAGCTCGCGCAGGCGCTTGCGCCCCAGCCCGGAGTACTTCTCCCGATACGCGGCCAACGACCTGCTGGTACACCCGCCACGCCCGCCACACGGCCGCATGCGCGGGGTCAGCACACACCTGCTCGAGCCGAGCGTGCTGCTTCGGCGTGAGGAAAGCTTCCCCAGTGCGCAGCACTCGGCGGATCGCATGCAGTGGGTCGCCCCTGCGTCCGCGATGCCCCAGGGTTTCCTGCTGCACCCGCTGCCTGGTCCGGTCCAGGGCGTCACTAGCGAGCTGAACAACATGGAAGGGATCCATCACTGGGGCCGCATCGGGGAGCACCTCGGCGGCTGCGGTCTTGAACCCAGTGAACCCGTCCATCGCGACGATCTCGATTCCCGCCCGGAACCTCGGGGTCTGCATCTGGAGTCAGGTCTTGAACACGGCTTTCGATCTGCCCTCGATCATGTCCAGCAGCCGGGCCGGCCCCGTCTTGTCCCGCACCGGGGTGAGATCGATGATCACAGTGACGTACTTGTCGCCTCGGCGGGTGTGACGCCAGATGTGCTCGTCGACGCCGATCGTGGTGACGCCGGAAAACCGCGAAGGGGTATCAATCAGGACACGCTTTCCCTCGTCAAGGATCGCGGTACTCGCTGTTTTTCTCTACCTACCAACCCATTTGAGAACGTCGGGCGACCTGGTTACGAAGCCCAGGACCGCGAATTACAGGTGCTCTGGCAAGGAGCTACATGGAGGAGATACAGAAGAGCTAGAGAGCTGAATAGCTAAGATCTGTGTTCAGTCGAGGCTACCAAGGATCAGTGATTCGTAGTCGCGGCCACCGTAGTAGACGCCGCAGACCTCAACCTCTTGCTCAGTGACGATGAACGCGATCATCGCCCGTCGCCGGAATCCCAAGGTTCGCATTCCCGGGAACAGATCGTCTCATGCGATGTCTCGGCGTCGTACTTCGCTCGCAACCCTGAGAGATAGGTGCGCATGTCTTTGGAGCTGATTGCCCGAGACGGATCGGCACGCATCGCCTCATTCGCTTAGTTGCTGCTGATGTGAGCGTGACTTTCCGATTTTGACTGGTTACGTGCTCCGCGGGATCCTGGGTAACGTGAGCGCATTGGAGAACAAGAGGGAGAGCGATGCTGCTCGAGCCCGGTTGGTCTCGCGGATTACGGAGCTGGAATCTCAGCTCTTCGCGGCGAGGCGCGACCTCGACATCTTTGATGCGCAGCTCGAACCTCCGGTCTCGGCTGAGGAGGAAACGCTCAGCGGCAAGATCGTTCCAGCCGTAACTGCTAGCTCCTCCAGCGTTGCGAAAGTCGCGCTGTTCATGGCGAGATTTCAGGGGCGTAGCGATGTGTACGCCACCCGGTGGGTGAGTAAGCGCACGGGCAAGCCAGGTTGGAGCCCCGCAGTGCGCGGAGGCTTCTATAGCGATGCGGCGATCAGCGCCGACTATCTGCCAATCGACGAGCGTGTGGTGGAGAGACATCTCACGGGTGATCCCGGTCCATCCTCCGATTCCGCCGGCTATGAGTTTCACGTCGGTATCTACCCGATGCTCGATGGTGACGAGTGCCGGTTTCTCGTCTGCGACTTTGACGATGCGGATTGGAAACGTGACGCAACGGCATATGTGCAGGCATGCCGCAAGGCAGGGATAGACGTTCTAGCTGAGATTTCTCGTTCGGGCGAGGGCGCGCACGTCTGGATGTTCTTCGAGGTTGCGCTACCCGCTGCGATTGCCCGAGCTGCGGGCACGGTACTGCTGAAGCGAGCAATGGATGCTTCTCCGAGCATGAGCTTCGACAGCTACGACCGGTTCTTTCCTGCGCAGGACATGCTGCCGCGACAGTCAACCGGTCGAGCGCGCCTCGGCAATCTCATCGCACTTCCCCTGCAGGGTGACTGTCGGCGCCGGGGCACCTCCGTGTTTGCGGATCCTGAAACGTGGGCGCCCTACCCTGACCAGTTCGCCGCGCTCTCCGTCGTCGTCCCTGCCAATCAGGAGCAGATCTACGAGATCGCGGAGTCGGTCCAGCGTATTCGTGTCGGCCCAGCCGAGACACTCCTGCCCCGGCCGAAGCGGGCGACGCTCCGAAGTGGCGCAAAGGACCGCAGAGACGAGAAGGTTGAACTGCTCCTCGATTCGACAGTTCATGTCCCCACTGAGCAACTGCCGGGGAACTTGATCACCGAGTTGAAGCACCTGGCCTCGGTGGCGAACCCGGAGTTCTTCCGCAAGCAGGCGCAGCGGTTCAGTACCTACGGAACGCCCAGGTATGTGACGTGCTTCGAGTACGACGATCACGAGCTCCGGATTCCGCGCGGACTGCTGGATGAGGCCGTGCAACGGATCGAGGAGACCGGGTTCACCGTGAAGGTCTCGAAACCTCGAGAGGAAAAGAGTCAGGTGATTGCCTTGGAGTTCACCGGGGAGTTGCGGCCGGAGCAGGTTGAGTGCGTCACTGAGGTGAAGAAACACGACACCGGGGTGCTCGTGGCGCCGCCCGGTACGGGCAAGACAGTAATCGCCTGCGCACTCATCGCAGAGAAGCAGGTGCCAACGGCGATCCTAGTCAACCGAGCGGAGCTACTGGTTCAATGGCGTGAGCGACTGACCCAATTTCTCTCCATCGAAGAGAAACAGATCGGCCAGTTGGGGGCCGGGCGAAGAAAACGAAAAGGCGTGGTCGACCTCATCATGATGCAGACAATCGCTCATAGGAACGGTGACCCGACGATCCTGAACGAGTACGGTCAGGTGATCATCGATGAGTGCCACGCAATCGCAGCACCCGCGGTTGAAGCCGCGCTGCGGCAGGCGGGCACACCGCGCTGGCTCGGTATGACGGCGACTCCGTATCGTTCCGATCAGATGGATGGTCTGATCACTTTGCAGTGCGGTCCGATCCGCCACACCATGGCATTTGAGAGCAACGTCGATCGAGTGCTGAGGATCCATGCGACTGAGTTCACCACTGAGGAGCCAGGAACGGACGGCCCCTCGATCCAAGCCATCTACACCGAGCTGGCTCACGATGCCTCGCGCAATGCGCTGATTGTCGACGAGGTCACTGCGGCGGTCGCCGAGAAGCGGCGCTGTCTGGTGCTGACGAATCGGCTGGATCATCTCGAGGCGCTCTCCGAAGGAATCGGGCAGTGCACAATGGTGCCGGTACTGTCTCTGCACGGCCGGCTCAGCCCGGCGGAACGAAAGGGGATCCGTGCAAGGCTTGCGGAGGTAATGTCGACCGGTGAACCATTCGTCTTAGTGGCCATCGATAGAGTTGCGGGAGAGGGGCTCGACCTGCCCACGCTCGACACGCTATTTCTCGCAGTGCCGATTTCGTTCAAGGGGAAAGTAGTGCAGCAGTTGGGCCGGATCACCCGCGGATCCGGCACGGACAGGGGAGCGCCAGCTATTGTGCATGACTTCCACGACGCGAAGGTTCCGTTGCTCGACCGCATGCATTCGCGCCGAACGCGAGTCATGCGAAAAGAAGGATTCCGTATAGCTGAAGCGTGAGCTAAACTGTTAGCGCGGCGGGCACTAGCCCTCAGAACCTGGCAGTCTTCCGGACGGTACGACGGGCCAGGTTCACGCATTTCTACAGCCTGATGAGTCGGTGCTCAACGAGCGGTTCGGCACGACGCATCCAGTCACCACCGTTCGAATAGCACCAAGCCACCGCGTCACTTACCCACAACAGTGGGTACTCATGTGGTGCAGCATGCTGATACTTGAGGTCGGTGTTCCTTTCCTCGTGGAGGACGCTCGCAATGAGTCTCCGGTCAGCGCTCATGAGGGAATCGTCTCGTTCGAGAATGAGCTGGCTGACACCAGATCGGCAGGCCGCGGTCGCGATATCGGCGATGCAGAGGTCGCGAGCTTCCTTGTTTGGACGACCTTTTGCGATCCAGACCGCGACGCGCACATCGAGTTCATTCATGCGGGAAAGGATTTCACGGCGTCGGCTATCGCGTTCGCTCTTGAAATGAATGCGACGCTGCCCTGGCTTCAGGAGCGCTCGAAGTGCTTTCTCCGAGGCCGGCGTCGACCCTGTCGACGACGCCGTTGCGACTACATAGTACCCACGTGCCTTCGACTCATCCACGTATAGGCGGTCGGAGGCTCGGAAGATCATCGCCCGATCTTATCTTGAACGAGTTGCTGCCTCGAAGGGTCGGAACGCCCACCGAAGTGCGACAGGAGCACGACCGGATACGGCGTGTCGTGAACTATTCTGCGCGAGCCATTCTTTCGTGAGAAGCAACTGAAACCAACTGGCACTCGCCGATCCGAACCGCGTGATTCTGCCGATTCGCCTATAACTGTGCAGAAAATCCCTGATCACCCACCAAAGCTGCCGGCTCCTCCGGAAGGAACCTCGCGAGCTGATTCTCAAGCAGGAACCTCTGCATGTCAGGACTCGTCAGCGGCGACCCATCAGTGCGCTTGACGATCTCCACCGTGTACCAATACAGGCGATAGGTCGACGGCCGCTTCTGCTGAGCCAGCTCAGCCGCGACCACGGTATCCATGACCCAGACCCTATCCGTCGACAGGTCCACGAACGCCATTAGATCAGCACCGCACCCGGGGTTAAACGACCACCCCACCGCGAGCGGCCCCCGACCACCCGCACGACCAGGCTTCGCGACCGTCTTCACCTGAATCGTGAGAGCACCTCGCGCCGGCGTATAAGCAACCAGATCCAACCCGGAATCAGTCGTCAGCCTCGCACTATCGATCGCGTGCTTCAAAAGCCTGTATGAATCGCCCCGGGTTTAGTGGAGGGCGAGTTCTCCCAACGCCGGCTGGTGCTGGGAGTTGTTCTCACAGTAGTACTCATTCTCCTTCTCGACCGGTGTGAGGTAGTCGATCGATGAGTGCAGCCGGTTTTCGTTAAACCAGTGCACCCAGGACAGCGTCGCGAGTTCGAGTTCGTCGGCGGTGCGGAACGGGCCGTCGATCTTCACGCACTCGGTCTTGTAGAGCCCCACGACTGTCTCAGCCAGGGCGTTGTCGAAACTGTCACCGACAGTCCCGATCGACGCGATCGCGCCGACATCCGCGAGTCGTTCCGCGTAGCGAATCGCAGTGTATTGAGCTCCGGCATCCGAATGTTGAATCACACCGGCTACGCCCTGCCCTGCCCGCTCACGAATCCAGAGCGCCATCTCGAGCGCGTCCAATGGCAGGTCAGTGGGCATCCGGTCCATCGTTCGCCATCCCACGATCCGGCGCGAGAACACGTCGGTGACGAACGCGGTGAACGCCATCCCCGACCACGTCGGCACATAGGTGTAGGGTCGGCCAGCAGCGCCCTGTCTGGCTTGCGCCGGGTGGGTTTCTGCTGGCCGCCCTCCGAACCGGACGTGCCCATTCCTGAGCATCCGGCTCTCCATGCGATCACGCCGTGACGCTCGCCCAGGGGTTCGGGATGCGGGTTCCTCGGTAGCGGTAGCGGGTCACGGGGACCTGCCAGGCACGGAAGAACTCGATCCCCTCGGCGCGGATCTGCCACCGGGGCAGGTGCCGTCTGACGAGGGTGCGCATATTCAGCTTCGGGTGCCGCTTCTTCAGCCAGCCCACGATCCGCCAGAAGGCGAAGTGATCGATGACGGTGAAGACGCGTTTGACCACGCCGTGCTGGAAGTAGGCGCACCAGCCCCGCAGCGCCGGGTTGAGGCGGCGCAGCAGGTCGGCGAGCGTTCGATGGGATGCCCGGCGGGTCAGCGTCCGCACCTTGTCCCGGATGGAAGCCAGCGACTTCCGTGACGGGTAGGTGTAGATCGCGGTCTTCCCGCCATGACCTCTGATCCGGCGGCGCTGGATGCGCCACCCGAGGAAGTCGAACCCGGTGTCTATGTGCGTGACCGTCGTCTTCTCGACCGACAGGCGCAAACCCATCGGCGCGAGCACGGTGGCTGTTTCGTCCCAGAGCGCTTCGGCATCCTCGCGGGTGCCGCGGACGAGGACGACGAAGTCGTCCGCGTAGCGGACCAGCTTCATCGTCGCGCCCCCGGCGCGTTGATGCTTCGTGCGCGACCATTGCGGGCCGAGCATGTCCCACTTGCGTTGGAAGTGCTCGTCCACCACGGACAGGGCGATGTTCGCCAGCAGTGGCGACAAGATCCCGCCTTGCGGGGTGCCGGTGAACGTGTCCCTGTTCACGCCGTCCTCACTGAGGACGCCCGCTCTCAGGAACCCGCGGACCAGACGCAACACACGCTTGTCGACGACCCGCGCCCTGACGCGCTGCATGAGCGCGTCGTGGTCGATCTCGTCGAAACACGCGGTGATATCCGCTTCGAACACCTGCACGTAGCCACGTGAGGCGTAGTAGTGGATCTCCGCGATCGCGTCCTGCGCCCGCCTGCGCGGCCGGAACCCGTACGAGGACGGCTGGAAGTCGGCCTCGAAGATCGGTTCCAGCACCAGCTTCAAAGAGGCCTGAACGATCCGGTCCGTCATCGTCGGAATCCCGAGCTTGCGGACCTTGCCGTTCGCTTTCGGGATCGACTTCTGACGCACCCGCTCTGGGACGAACTCGCCGTGCTTCACGCTCTCGCGCAGCTCGGCGAGCATCCCGTGCACCTTCTCCGGCGGGACGGATCGCGGGGCGATTCCGTCGACTCCGGCGGTGCGGCCTCCCTTGTTGCCCGCCACCCGGCTCCACGCCGCAACGAGGAACCCGGGGTCATAGACCAGGTTGAACACATCATCGAAGCGACGACCGGGGTCGGTCGTCGCCCATTGGTGCAGTTTCGTCTGCATTCTCAGTACCCGCGCCCACGCCTCCTGAGTATCGGCTGGCCACGGAACATCCGCATTCACGGTTGTGTCTCCCTTACTGCTTGTCGATCCTGCGATCACACTGGACCCCTTCGCCATGCGGCCGGCTTTCCCGGCCTCGGACTACTACGGGCCCTCCGTCCCATCCCGGCCCGATCAGCAGGCCGTGCGCTCAGCCCTCGGTGTCGTCGCTGGCGGCGACGCACCTCCGGCGAGGCCGGGATAGTTCCCACGTTCACTCTCGAACCCTTCGACGGGATCGGCACCCAGTTATGCCCCAGCATCCTCGCCACGGCTACGCCGCAGGCTTTCACCGTGGCCTCCCGACCGGCGACATCACCCAGCCCAGGAGTTCCCCTCACCGCCGAAGCCGTGAAGGTGCGCGATGCAACCCGACCCGCATCCGCCAGGTTGGAGTCGGTGGTCTCGTATTGAGAGGCTTTCAGCCACTGGTTCCTATCCGTATGCCTCTCCGTCTCGCTAGCCGAGCCCGCACCATCTGGCAGTTCTGGCACGACTCGTCGTTGTCGAGGACTGCTCCACCCAACCCGCTCACGCCAACGGGCCAGATCGTCCTCCAGCTATCACACGCCTGCTGCGACAGGCGCCGAGCGGTGTCCTTTCACCACCGCAAGGTTCAAGAGCGCCTCGTGGCGCTCGAAGTCGACGACCCAGAGCTCGTTGGGCCGGTCAGCGTGGAAGCAGCGTTGCACGTGATCCGGCGGCCGGAACGATGCCCCGTCGGGCCTGGTAGTGACGAACTGCTTGCCGCGGCGGATCCCACGCAGCCCCTGCCGCCGCATGAGCCGTTCGACCGTGCACCGGGCGACCATGATGCCCTCGCGGCGCAGCAGCCGCCAGACCTTGCGGGCGCCGCTGATGCCACGGCCGAGCTTGCGGTCCCAGAACACCCGCTCGATCTCGACGATCAACTCCGCGTCCCGCATACTCCTCGCAGAAGGGGCACGATCCTTGAACGCGTAGTACCCGGACGGGGCGATCTTGACGGCATGCTCTGTGAGCACCCGGCAGATCGGCTCGACCCCGAACCGGTCACGATGATCGTCGATGAACTGAACTACCACGGCAGTCGCGGGTCGAGCTCCCGCGCGAAGAACGAGGACGCCGCCAAGAGAATCTCGTTCGCGCGTTTCAACTCACGCACTTCAGCCTCGAGTTCCTTGACTCGTTTTGCTTCTGATGTCGTTGTGCCCGGCCGCTCGCCCGCATCGATCAGGGACTGCTTGCACCAGCCGCGCAGCGTGTCAGGGTTCACCCCGACACGCTGCCCGACCCAGACCACCGCCGCGTTCTGCGACAACTCCGGATCTTCTTTCCTGGCCTCGACGACGAGCCGCATCGCGCGCTCTCGCAACTCCGGCGGATACTTTCTCTGTGCTGGCATGATCATCATCCTCTCGGGATTTCAGACCCTCCACCAAACCCGGGGCGATTCAGTACTGGACGAGCAATTCACCCGCCGCACCAATGTGCTGAGTCGTCATCAGCACAGGATACGACGACCGCAATTGCGTGAATAGACCGAGGGTATCCTGATTCTCACTTTCCATACCAAGGTTCGCAGCCTACGCCGTCACCATCGCGATCAAGATGCGATCCATAACCAGGGTCACCGCGACGAACCGGAGCTGCGTCAACGGCTCGAGCTTCATCGCAGTTCCTAAACACACGCGAATCATCAACTTGGTTGCTCACCTGTCGGTCGTCCTCCCAACAATGCGTAGTGATCTGCCCGAAACGATCAAACTCATCCGCGCAAACCAAATTGTCAGGGCTACTACTGCTGGGGCTGCCGCCACATGACTGCAATAGCCCCAGCCCTCCCAAACCGATAGCTACGAAGACGGCAACTGACTTCCACCGGCCTGACTTTTCGGGTGCCGCCACCTGATTATTCTCCATGCGCAACCCGGAGACCCATCCCGGCCTTCTCTGACCGAATACCGGGAGAGCCCCCTCACACGCCGCTCTTCTGCCTGAAGCGCTAGCAGACAAGAATCTGCGTGGGGTCTGTCAGATTAACGGTGGATCTGACCTGGCGCTTTCTTAGTTGATTCGGCCTTCGAAGGTGATCGCGAAGGCGTTGAGTGCGGGCTTCCACCTGGTCACCCAGCGTGCCCGACCCCGGCCGGTGGGGTCAAGTGAGCGCGTCACGAGATACAGGCACTTCAGCGCGGCAGCGTCGTTGGGGAAGTGGCCCCGAGCACGCACAGCCCGCCGGTAGCGGGCGTTGAGGGACTCGATCGCGTTCGTCGAGCAGATGATGCGGCGGATCTCGACGTCGTAGTCCAGGAATGGGATGAACTCACTCCACGCGTTCTCCCAGAGCCTGCGGATCGCCGGATACATGGTGCACCACTTCTCCGCGAACTCCTCGAACCTTGCCCTCGCGGCCGCTTCGGTGGGCGCCGTATAGACGGGCCGGAGGTCGCGGGCGATCTGGTCCCAGTACTTCCGTGACGCGAACTTGAACGTGTTGCGAATCAAATGGATGATGCATGTCTGCACAACGGCGAACTCCCACGTGGTGGTGATCGACTCGGGCAGTCCCTTCAGGCCGTCGCAGACCACGATGCAGACGTCTTCGACACCACGGTTCTTCAGCTCGGTGAGCACGCCGAGCCAGAACTTCGCCCCTTCGCCGCCGTCGCCGGCCCAGATACCGAGGATGTCGCGTTCTCCGACGGTGGTAACACCGATAGCGACATAGAACGGTTTGTTGCGCACCTGCCCATCACGGACCTTCACCACGATCGCGTCGATGAACACCACCGGGTAGACCCGATCCAGCGGCCGGTTCTGCCACTCAGTCATCTCCTCGATCACTCTGCGTGCGGATCGGATCGTTTTTTTGGGTGGTTTTGGGTGACGGTGTCGCGTGTTCTGGCGGAAGTTCCTGTTCTTGGGGGTGCTCGAGGGACCTGTTTTGATGCGATTCTTATCTGTTTTTCATCTGAAGGAGATCGTTATGAAGACGTCGTTTATGAGCGCTGAGGCGCGGAAGTTGTGGCGCGAGATGATGCGGTGGCCCGTGAAGCCGAGGAGCAGGGCAACGCACGTTCCTTTGCGCACGCGGGGAGAGGATCGTTCGATCTGAATCGCCCCGGGTTTAGTGGAGGGCGAGTTCTCCCAACGCCGGCTGGTGCTGGGAGTTGTTCTCACAGTAGTACTCATTCTCCTTCTCGACCGGTGTGAGGTAGTCGATCGATGAGTGCAGCCGGTTTTCGTTAAACCAGTGCACCCAGGACAGCGTCGCGAGTTCGAGTTCGTCGGCGGTGCGGAACGGGCCGTCGATCTTCACGCACTCGGTCTTGTAGAGCCCCACGACTGTCTCAGCCAGGGCGTTGTCGAAACTGTCACCGACAGTCCCGATCGACGCGATCGCGCCGACATCCGCGAGTCGTTCCGCGTAGCGAATCGCAGTGTATTGAGCTCCGGCATCCGAATGTTGAATCACACCGGCTACGCCCTGCCCTGCCCGCTCACGAATCCAGAGCGCCATCTCGAGCGCGTCCAATGGCAGGTCAGTGGGCATCCGGTCCATCGTTCGCCATCCCACGATCCGGCGCGAGAACACGTCGGTGACGAACGCGGTGAACGCCATCCCCGACCACGTCGGCACATAGGTGTAGGGTCGGCCAGCAGCGCCCTGTCTGGCTTGCGCCGGGTGGGTTTCTGCTGGCCGCCCTCCGAACCGGACGTGCCCATTCCTGAGCATCCGGCTCTCCATGCGATCACGCCGTGACGCTCGCCCAGGGGTTCGGGATGCGGGTTCCTCGGTAGCGGTAGCGGGTCACGGGGACCTGCCAGGCACGGAAGAACTCGATCCCCTCGGCGCGGATCTGCCACCGGGGCAGGTGCCGTCTGACGAGGGTGCGCATATTCAGCTTCGGGTGCCGCTTCTTCAGCCAGCCCACGATCCGCCAGAAGGCGAAGTGATCGATGACGGTGAAGACGCGTTTGACCACGCCGTGCTGGAAGTAGGCGCACCAGCCCCGCAGCGCCGGGTTGAGGCGGCGCAGCAGGTCGGCGAGCGTTCGATGGGATGCCCGGCGGGTCAGCGTCCGCACCTTGTCCCGGATGGAAGCCAGCGACTTCCGTGACGGGTAGGTGTAGATCGCGGTCTTCCCGCCATGACCTCTGATCCGGCGGCGCTGGATGCGCCACCCGAGGAAGTCGAACCCGGTGTCTATGTGCGTGACCGTCGTCTTCTCGACCGACAGGCGCAAACCCATCGGCGCGAGCACGGTGGCTGTTTCGTCCCAGAGCGCTTCGGCATCCTCGCGGGTGCCGCGGACGAGGACGACGAAGTCGTCCGCGTAGCGGACCAGCTTCATCGTCGCGCCCCCGGCGCGTTGATGCTTCGTGCGCGACCATTGCGGGCCGAGCATGTCCCACTTGCGTTGGAAGTGCTCGTCCACCACGGACAGGGCGATGTTCGCCAGCAGTGGCGACAAGATCCCGCCTTGCGGGGTGCCGGTGAACGTGTCCCTGTTCACGCCGTCCTCACTGAGGACGCCCGCTCTCAGGAACCCGCGGACCAGACGCAACACACGCTTGTCGACGACCCGCGCCCTGACGCGCTGCATGAGCGCGTCGTGGTCGATCTCGTCGAAACACGCGGTGATATCCGCTTCGAACACCTGCACGTAGCCACGTGAGGCGTAGTAGTGGATCTCCGCGATCGCGTCCTGCGCCCGCCTGCGCGGCCGGAACCCGTACGAGGACGGCTGGAAGTCGGCCTCGAAGATCGGTTCCAGCACCAGCTTCAAAGAGGCCTGAACGATCCGGTCCGTCATCGTCGGAATCCCGAGCTTGCGGACCTTGCCGTTCGCTTTCGGGATCGACTTCTGACGCACCCGCTCTGGGACGAACTCGCCGTGCTTCACGCTCTCGCGCAGCTCGGCGAGCATCCCGTGCACCTTCTCCGGCGGGACGGATCGCGGGGCGATTCCGTCGACTCCGGCGGTGCGGCCTCCCTTGTTGCCCGCCACCCGGCTCCACGCCGCAACGAGGAACCCGGGGTCATAGACCAGGTTGAACACATCATCGAAGCGACGACCGGGGTCGGTCGTCGCCCATTGGTGCAGTTTCGTCTGCATTCTCAGTACCCGCGCCCACGCCTCCTGAGTATCGGCTGGCCACGGAACATCCGCATTCACGGTTGTGTCTCCCTTACTGCTTGTCGATCCTGCGATCACACTGGACCCCTTCGCCATGCGGCCGGCTTTCCCGGCCTCGGACTACTACGGGCCCTCCGTCCCATCCCGGCCCGATCAGCAGGCCGTGCGCTCAGCCCTCGGTGTCGTCGCTGGCGGCGACGCACCTCCGGCGAGGCCGGGATAGTTCCCACGTTCACTCTCGAACCCTTCGACGGGATCGGCACCCAGTTATGCCCCAGCATCCTCGCCACGGCTACGCCGCAGGCTTTCACCGTGGCCTCCCGACCGGCGACATCACCCAGCCCAGGAGTTCCCCTCACCGCCGAAGCCGTGAAGGTGCGCGATGCAACCCGACCCGCATCCGCCAGGTTGGAGTCGGTGGTCTCGTATTGAGAGGCTTTCAGCCACTGGTTCCTATCCGTATGCCTCTCCGTCTCGCTAGCCGAGCCCGCACCATCTGGCAGTTCTGGCACGACTCGTCGTTGTCGAGGACTGCTCCACCCAACCCGCTCACGCCAACGGGCCAGATCGTCCTCCAGCTATCACACGCCTGCTGCGACAGGCGCCGAGCGGTGTCCTTTCACCACCGCAAGGTTCAAGAGCGCCTCGTGGCGCTCGAAGTCGACGACCCAGAGCTCGTTGGGCCGGTCAGCGTGGAAGCAGCGTTGCACGTGATCCGGCGGCCGGAACGATGCCCCGTCGGGCCTGGTAGTGACGAACTGCTTGCCGCGGCGGATCCCACGCAGCCCCTGCCGCCGCATGAGCCGTTCGACCGTGCACCGGGCGACCATGATGCCCTCGCGGCGCAGCAGCCGCCAGACCTTGCGGGCGCCGCTGATGCCACGGCCGAGCTTGCGGTCCCAGAACACCCGCTCGATCTCGACGATCAACTCCGCGTCCCGCATACTCCTCGCAGAAGGGGCACGATCCTTGAACGCGTAGTACCCGGACGGGGCGATCTTGACGGCATGCTCTGTGAGCACCCGGCAGATCGGCTCGACCCCGAACCGGTCACGATGATCGTCGATGAACTGAACTACCACGGCAGTCGCGGGTCGAGCTCCCGCGCGAAGAACGAGGACGCCGCCAAGAGAATCTCGTTCGCGCGTTTCAACTCACGCACTTCAGCCTCGAGTTCCTTGACTCGTTTTGCTTCTGATGTCGTTGTGCCCGGCCGCTCGCCCGCATCGATCAGGGACTGCTTGCACCAGCCGCGCAGCGTGTCAGGGTTCACCCCGACACGCTGCCCGACCCGGACCACCGCCGCGTTCTGCGACAACTCCGGATCTTCTTTCCTGGCCTCGACGACGAGCCGCATCGCGCGCTCTCGCAACTCCGGCGGATACTTTCTCTGTGCTGGCATGATCATCATCCTCTCGGGATTTCAGACCCTCCACCAAACCCGGGGCGATTCAATCTTGTGGAGATCGTGAAGGCCGCCGAGGAGGGGCTGGTCGGCACGCTCTTCCTGCCCCGCGACGATGCGCAGATCGGCGACACCGAGTCGCGAGGTCTAGCCAACCGCGCGCTCCTCGGCACGCTCAGCACTTCGGGCGTGCTGCGAACGCTCGGTGAGATCGAGACCGAGGGACTCGCCGTCTTCCGGTACTAGACGCGGCCCGAGACTCTCCACCGGTTCGGTTTGTCGGGGTAATAAGTGCTGATGTTCGCGCGGCGCACCGGACAGACGAGCCCGCCGAAACTGTGAGCCGTACATCTTGGGCGCGTAACGTTTGGACATGGAGACACATGCACGAACGAGCGGCCCGGACACCGGGCTCCTGGGGTTGGAATCAGTGCTCGTCGGTTCTCTACCGGCAGCGCTGATGACCGTTGACGCGCCGGATCGGTACACGGTCGCGGCGGTATTCACACGGCGTCCTGAAGACGACGAAATACGAGAGATTCTCGGCGACGACACTCGGCACTTCCTCACGGGAGCCGGCTATCCAACAGTCGAGGTGACCGTCACAGATCGTCGGCTGGAGATCGCGAACACGAATCTCGAAGAGCTGCGGGACGGCCTCGCGCGCGTCCTCGCTGAGCGGCTCGCCGAGATCAGCACGGAGGTGCACTCTCGGCAGAGAGCGGCCGCAGCGCGGTTCCAGCATGCCGCCGAGAGCGAGCGCGACCGCGCCGCTTCAGTGGTGGCGCTCGCGGAATCGGTGAGGTTCGCAACCGGCAGCGACGCCGAGCGCGCTTCGGCCTCGGCCCAGCGCGACAGCTTTGCCGCCGACCGGACCCAGATCGATGACTGGGCCGATGAGGGAGGAGGTCACGGGCGCTGAGTGGGCCCGCGACCTCGAGAAGAGACGAGATGCATCATGGACGGGTATCGCCTGACTGCACCGGCTGCGGCGGGAAAGCCTCGGAATAGACCGGGAAACAGCGAATTCTCCGAACTGGCGAAAACCGTTCGGGATAGTGGTCTGTTGCGTCGCCGCTACGGGTACTACTGGACGAAGCTGATCGGCCTGCCCTTGCTGCTGGCAGGAGCACTGTTCGTCTTCGTGTCGATCGGCGACACCTGGTGGCAACTGTTCACCGCGGCATTCTTCGCGATTCTGTTCACGCAGATCGCGTTCCTGGGCCACGATTCCGCGCACCGCCAGATCTTCGTCTCCGGAAAATGGAACGACTGGGTCAGTATTCTGCTCGGGGATCTGCTGGTCGGGATGAGCTACGGCTGGTGGCAGCACAAGCACACCCGTCACCATGCCAATCCCAACAAGATCGACGCCGACCCCGATATCGAGCTCCCCGTGATCGTTGTCGCTCCGGATCGCGCCGCGCCGCGGGGACCGATGCTCTCCTGGCTGCGCGGGCATCAAGGGGTGTTCTTCTTCCCCATTCTGCTGCTCGAGGGGGTGTCGCTTCACGCTTCGGGCGTGCGTCGCGTCTTCACGCCCGGGCCGTTGAAGCGGAGGTGGGCCGAGATCGGGCTCCTGGCCGTCCGCCTCATCGGATACCCCACGCTGGTCTTCTTCGTGCTCTCCCCGGGAATCGCATTCGTGTTCCTCGCGGTGCAACTCGGCATCTTCGGGTTCTACATGGGCGTCTCCTTCGCCCCGAACCACAAGGGGATGCCGATCGTGCCGCGCGATGTCAACCTCGACTTCCTGCGCCGACAGGTGCTGATGAGTCGCAACATCCGCGGAAACCGGATCCTGGACAGCGTGATGGGCGGACTGAACTACCAGATCGAGCATCATCTCTTCCCCTCGATGCCGCGACCGCATCTGCGGAGAGCGGCTCCCCTTATCGCCACCTACTGCCGGGCGCATGACGTGCCCTACACGCAGACCGGGCTCCTCGCCTCGTATGCGATCGTTGTGCGCTACATCAATCGTGTCGGCCTCGGGGAGCGTGATGTGTTCGCGTGTCCGCTCGTGGAGCAGCGCGGCTACCTCTCCATGGTCCCCGAGCGATAGACACCGCCTGCCGATGACCCCGCTCAGTCTCAGAAGCATGCGGTTCAAGCACGCGGCTGTGGTTTACAACCCGCTCAAAATCCGCATCGACCTCGTTCGCCGCGCCGTTGCAGACGAGGAGCGCCGCCGGGGCTGGGGTCGCTCCCGCTGGTACGAGACCAGCGGCGAAGACTCCGGTCGAAGCGCCGCCGAGGCCGCTCTCGCCGGCCGTCCGGCCATGGTGATGGTCGTCGGAGGAGACGGCACCGTGCGAACGGTCGTCGAGGCCGTGTACGAGCACCGTATCCCGATCGCTCTGCTCCCCAGCGGTACCGGAAATCTGCTCGCCCGCAATCTCGGGATCCCCCTTGGAGACGTCGAAGCGTGCGTGGCGATCGCATTCGCGGGGTCGATCCGCGCAATCGATATCGGCCTCGCCGAGATCGAGCACGAGGACGGACGCCGAAGCGAGCACGTCTTCCTGGTGATGGCCGGGATCGGCCTGGATGCCGAGATGGCCGAGCATACGAGCGCGCTCGCCAAGAAGCACCTCGGCTGGCTCGCGTATATCTCTCCGATCGCGCGATCCGTCCTCGCGAATCGTCTCTTCCATCTCGACTATCGGGTCGATCACGGCCGGGTGAGATCGACCACTGCGCACACCATCATCGTCGGCAATTGCGGGACGCTGACCGGCAACATGCTCCTTATCCCGAACGCAGTCGTCGATGACGGGCTGCTGGATGTCGTCATGATGCGCCCGAAGGGACGCTTCGAGTGGGCTCGGATCGGAACCCGGCTGACCGTCCAGGGGATCTCCCGCCGTTCCCGCTTGAGCCGGAAGATGTTCCAGGGAGCGCCGGATCTGCGGGCGCTGGCCTATGCGCAGGGTCGGCAGTTCGAAGCGAGATTCGATACGCCGCACGGGATACAACTCGACGGCGACGGCTTCGGCGATGTGGTCCGGGCGCGGATCAGCGTCCTCCCGGGTGCGCTGAACCTTCTCGCCACCCCGGAGACCGGCGTTGTCACACCTTCTTGCGCTTCGCTCCCTGGCGGATGAATCCGAAGATCAGAGTGCCGACGAAGAGCACGATGCCGATGATGGCCAGCCAGAGCAGGCCCTCGAACACGAATCCGACGATCGACAGCACTGCCCACGCTACGAGCAAGATGAGAATTACTGTCCACATACTCGTCACGATACGCTCGATCGCGCGCGAGAACCGGTATCTGCGAACATTCACAGCAAGACGATGCCCATCTTGGGGCCTCCCATGTGCCCACCTGGAACAACCGGCCCTGGTGGCGGCGACCGTCAGGCACCTCGTCGAGCAGGCGCGGATGCATCGGTGAGCGGGCCGTGCGCAGACGACTCGGGCCCTTCCGGGTTCTGGAGAGTCGGGGGCGGGCACTTCAAATGGGTCGGTTTGCCGGGGCCGCCGCGATCGATTCGGTGCTCCTTCATCGGCGCGTCGCAGACGGGGCATCTCGGGTTGGCTGGCGGCACATAGGCCGGCTCGTTCGGGTCGCCGAGTTGCGCCGTCCCCTCGAATTGATAGAAGAATCGACGCCAGGCGGCCCAGAAGCCCGGTTGGCCGTCCCATGGCGTCTCATGCCAGAGTCGTCGTTTTCGTTTGCGCACAAACAAAATCATAGCAGGTTTCATTAGTGCACGAACAAGATAGGATCGAGGGTATGGAAGAGCTCCCGGACGACCTGCTCGAACTCGACCGGCAGGTGTGCTTCGCGCTGGCCGTGGCCAGCAGAAGCGTCATCGGGGTCTACCGGCCGATCCTCGAACCGCTCGGCCTCACCCACCCGCAGTACCTCGTCATGCTCGCTCTCTGGGGCGATGCCCCGCTGCGCTTCGGCGAGATCGCCGAGATGCTGCGCCTCGATCCCGCGACCCTCTCGCCGATCATCAAACGACTCGAGCAATCCGGTCTCATCGAGCGCGTTCCCGTGGACGGCGACGATCGCACCTTCTCCCTCGTGCCGACCGAGACGGGTCGGGCGCTGCGAGAACGGGCGCTCTCCGTGCCCCCGGCCGTCATCGAGCGTCTCGGCCTGCCCGTGGAGCGCCTCCTCGCCCTTCGCGACGAGCTGACGGCCGTGATCGCAGCGGTCGATCGCGCCGACTGAACCGGCTGCACCGCGCCAGCCCATCGAGCCGGATCCCGGGCAGTACCGTGCGGAGGACATTCTCGCGATCAGTGCCCGCACCCCGCATGTCTTCGAACCCGGAACCAACTGGGACTACTCGCACGCCGGCTACTTCGTGCTGGGTCAAGTGCTCGAGGCCGCAGGCGATGCCGCGCTCGACGAGCTCATCGCGAGATGCGCTCTCGAACCCCTGAAGCTGGACAGCACCACGAACAGTGTGAGGGCCCTCTCCCCGGAGGCGTCATCCCCGGTTTCACCGCCGAGCCGGGCCTCTGGGAAGACGCCACCTGCTGGAACCCGTCATGGACCCCTCCTCCCGGCTTCGGCGCCCCGCTCGAGGGGTGCCGATCCTGTCACACGGTGGCCCCGGCGTTCACGGCGTCACCGTCGCCGTGGCGGCGACCGCCACCGAACGGAGCTCAGGCAGCCCAGGCTTGCAGGAGTGCTTGAGTGTTCGAAGCTCGACCCGCGAGCCGCTGCGCTTCAGAACGCGTGCCGCGAGGTGGATACGTAATTCTTCCCGATGTGCCGCCTCCGGCTGGCGCATAGCCTCCGAACAGGTTGACCAATGGTGCGGCCTGTAAAGGATCTGGACGAGCTGCACCCAGGAGGAAAGGGGCGGATCGTGATACAGAAGATGCCAGCGAAGGAGAACGGTCGATCTCCGTGTCGCAGAAGCGTGACGAAGACGTTCATCGCTGTGGTCGGTGCGCTTGCGCTGACCTTCGGCACGGCCACCATGGCGGCCGCGGTCGAGATACCCGAGGGCGACGAAGGAGTCGTCGCCACCGAGACGACGGAATCCCTGGATTCGGGATCGGAGGGCCAGGAGTCCGAGGGGTCGGAGTCCGAGTCCGCTGAGGAAGTGACGGAGGGCGAAGTCTCGGAGGAGGCAGCCGAAGTCGCAGAGGAAGAGGAAGTCGTCACCGAGGATCTCGGCGAGGGAGAGGGATCGGAGAGCGAGCTGCAGCTCGAGTCGTTCGGGGTCGAACCCTTCGGCATGCAGAGCGAGTCCAAGGACCGGGGCAATGACAAGCACGACGACAAGGTCAAGCTGTGCCATGCCACCGGCAAGGGCTGGGTCGTGCTGAACGTCGACAAGAACGGTGCAGTGGCCGGGCACGCCGGTTGGCACCACCAGAAGGGGATGGACATCATCCCTCCCTTCAGCTACAAGAAGGGGTGGCAGACCGTGAACTTCCCGGGTCAGAACTGGGATGAGCAGGGTCAGGCCATCTGGAACAACGACTGCCAGAAGCCGCCGACACCGCCGAACATCAGCGTCTACGTCGAGCAGTGCACCGTGCCGGGAGGCGAACCGTCCGGAACGGTTCTCGTCTCGCTCGGAGATCTC
This sequence comes from Leucobacter sp., assembly GCA_048516985.1. Classification (GTDB taxonomy): domain Bacteria; phylum Actinomycetota; class Actinomycetes; order Actinomycetales; family Microbacteriaceae; genus Leucobacter. The sequence goes on from CP183188.1 coordinate 1,315,964, forward strand.
AAGAAGGGTCAGCACTACACCGTGATGGTCTCCCAGAAGTGGAAGACGATCTCCTCGCAGAAGATCGTCGCCTACGGCCCGACCGCGCAACTCGATATGGCCGTGGCCGGAGCGGGTGACTACTCCGCGACGGTGACGCAGAAGGGATCCCAGCTCTCCGGAAGCACGGAGTTCCAGGTCCTGCCCTGCCCGCCCCTTCCGGAGCTCGCCATCTATGGTGAAGCCGGTGAGTGCGTGGTAACGGGCGGAACCGGCACCGCGATCGTCACGGTCACCGGACTCCTGTCCGACGGGGTCTACGTGGTGGACCTGTGGTTCGGTGAGGAACTGGTTGGGACGCAGATGATCGAGTACCCCGAGGACTCGAGCGCGGTGCTCACCTTCGAGGTCACAGAGTTCGGCGACTACACCGCGCAAGTGACCGGCGAGACGGTGATGGTGGAGCTCTCGGCTCTGCGATGGAAGCCGAAGCCTCAGCCCGAGCCGGAGCCCGCACCGAGTGCGAGCGTCGTCTTCCAGGCCGGTGAGGGCTGCCCGGTCCCGGTGACCCCGGTCGTACAGCCGACGCCTCCGGTGCTCGCCGCTACCGGTGCGGACATTCCGATCGGCGCGATTCTCGCCGGAGGGTTCCTACTCGCACTCGGCGGTGCGATGGTGCTCACCCAGCGGGCGAGGAGGTTGAATGCCGAGCGCTAATCCGTGATCGATCGAGCGGGGCAGAGAGAAATCCTGCCCCGCTCGATGCTGTTCGCATCCGAGCGCAGGGGCTCAGTCTTCGTTGAGGCGCAGTGGGTTCAGACGTCGTCGTCGGCCGCCAGGCCCCCTTCGCCTTCCCAGGTCTCCAAGCGCTTCGTCCCCGCGACGGAGAACTTCAGGCGGACGCCGTAGCCTCGCCCGCCGGGGCCATCGGCGAGGAACACCGCTCCCAGTCCTTCGAGCGCCGCCTTGAGCGCGTCGGCCTCTTCCGGCTGCAGGGTGCCGCGCCCGCGCTCGAACTCTCGCAGGCGATCGATGGTGAGACCGGCAGCCGCGGCGGTGTCACCGGGGGAGGTCTCCACGAGGGCCCGCGCGGCACGGGCGAGGTGACCGGTGAACGGCAGTGTGCTCTGAGTCATACTCCAACTCTGCCAGATCCGTGCCCCGAGGTGAACGGTTCTCCGCGAGTCGCCGCCGCCGGTCACCCGCAGCCGCGGGCGCCCGCGCGCCCGCGCGCCCGGTCGCGATCTCCGAGACCGGATCCCCTCTGGAAGATGGGGCCGCCCGCTTCGCTGCGCCGCGTCGAGGTGCATAATCAGAAGCGGGACAGGCCTCGGCGGAACGGGGAGGGGAGTCGGTATGACCCAGCAGGATGCGCCGTTCACGATCATCGCGACGGGGATCGATGCGCTCGCGGCGCAGCAACCCTATGCGACGAATGAGATCGCGGTGCACCGCAGCTACGACGGGGCCGGCGTGCGGCTGCGGCAGGTCGCCCTCGACGCGGGCGCGGTGCTCGCCGAGCACACCGCACCGGTGCCGATCGTGGTGCAGGTGGTCGAAGGCGCGGTGATATTCCGCGTCGACGGTGCCGAGCACCGGCTCGGGCGCGGCGGCTTCGTGCAGGTCGACGCGCATACTCCGCACGAGGTGGCGGCCCTGGAGCCGTCGCGCATCGTCATCACCCTCATCGGCTGAGCCCGATCCCGGAACAGCGGAGCCTGGGGAGACTCGTCGCAGCTTCTCCGACGGATCAGCGCGGGATCCTTCCGACGGCATCCAGCGCCTGCTCGAGATACGCGCTCAGCGGTCGCTTGCCGGGCCCTGCGAGCGACCAGTGGCGCAGCGCCGTCATCACCGCGCCCGCGTGCGCCGCCCCGGAGACATCGGCGGCCATCGGCTCGCGTCCGCTCTGCCGCTCAGCGGCGGCGACGATCGCGGTGATGCGCGCCAGGCGGAGCGCCGCCTCGCGTTCCAGCTCGGCGTCGATCCCCATCACCTCGGCGTTCGCGAAGGCGAGCGCCAGGGTGTCCGGGGCGAGATCGGCGAAGACGGCGAGCACCGCCTTCGCCGGGGCATCGTGTTCGAGCGAGCCGGGGAGTTCGGCGAGTCGGGCGTCGAATCCCACCCACAGCAGTCCGGACTTGGAGGAGGTGTAATTGAAGAAGCTCGACCGGCTCACTCCCGCGCGCCGCGCGATATCGGCGATCGAGGTCGCCTCGTAGCCCTGCTCCAGGAACAGCTCGCACGCCGCCTCCGCGAGCATCTCAAGCGAAGAGGCCCGCGGCCTGCCTGCTTTCGGGTTCCCCATCCCACCAGCGTAGCGGCGTCCACTCCGTCGGAGGCCGGGTATATGCTGGCCTGACTCTGCTCGAGCAGCCTCGCGAACAAGGAAGTACGTATGGCCAAGCACACCCTCGACAACGCGACAGACACTGGCCATATCCACGTCGGAAAGGGCCTCAACCAGGGTGCGCTGGGCGTGGTCGGCTCGACCGTCATCGGCCTCGCCTCCACCGCCCCGCTCTACTCGCTCGCCGCCACCCTCGGCTATGTCATCGTCGCCATCGGCGCCCAGGCGCCGCTCGTGTTCATCGTGGCCTGCATCCCCATGATCTTCGCGGCTCTCGCCTACCAAGAGCTCAACCGGGAGATGCCCGACTGCGGCACCACCTTCGTCTGGGGCACCAAGGCCTTCGGTCCCGTCACCGGGTGGATCGGCGGCTGGGCCGTCGCGGTCGCATCGATCATGGTGCTCGCGAATGTGGGGGAGATCACCGGGAAATACTTCTGGCTGCTCCTCGGCAATGAGGAGTTCGCCGGCAACCGAGTGATCGTCGTCGCGACCTCGGTGGTGTTCATGGCGATCATGACCTTCGTCAGCACGGTCGGCGTGCAGATCGGCGAGCGCCTGCAGATGGTGCTGATGACGATCCAGATCACCGCGATGGTGCTGTTCGGCGTGCTGGCGCTGATCCACTCGCTCGACGGCAGCAACCCCGGCTCCGTCGCCTTCGACTGGAACTGGTTCAACCCGGCCGAGCTCACCTCCTGGTCGGGCTTCATGGAGGCGGTGCTGCTCGCGCTCTTCATCTACTGGGGGTGGGACACCTGCCTCGCCCTCAACGAGGAGACGAAGAACCCGCGCAAGACCCCCGGCCGTGCCGCGCTCTCGAGCATCGCGATCCTCATCGTCCTCTACGTAGGCATCTCGGTCGCGGTGATGATGTTCGCCGGCTTCGGCGACACCGGCTTCGGCCTCACCAACGAGACGAATCTCGACGACGTGTTCTCGGTACTCGGCGGTGTGCTCTTCGGCCCCTGGGGCTGGTTCCTGCTGCTGGGCGTGATGCTCTCAGCGGCCTCCTCCACGCAGACCACGATCCTCCCCACCGCCCGGGGGACCCTCTCGATGGCCGTCTACCGCGCGCTTCCGGCGAAGTTCGCCGAGCTCCACCCGAAGTTCAAGACCCCCTGGTTCTCGACCACGCTGATGGGCGCCGCCGCCATCCTCTACTACGTGGTGATGTCGATCCTCTCCGAAGACATGCTCGCCGACTCGCTCACCTCGATGGGGCTCGCCGTCGCCCTCTACTACGCGATCACCTCCTTCGCCTGCGTCTGGTACTTCCGCGGGACGCTGAAGGAGAGCGCCCGCAATCTGTGGATGCGCGGGATCCTGCCGGCACTCGGCGGTCTGCTGCTCGGCTACGCCTTCGTGCAGTCCGCCATCGACATGTGGAGCGTGGACTACAGCTACACGGTGCTGCTCGGCATCGGCGGCGCCTTCGTGATCGGCATCGGGGCGATCCTCATCGGCTTCGTGCTGATGGGGATCTGGTGGCTGAGGCCCGGCTCGAAGCCCTTCTTCCGCGGGGAGAGCCTCAACCGGGACACTCCTGTGCTGGTGCCCGACGAGTAGGCGGCGAACGCCGGCTCGCCATCGTTCGTAGCCGTACCCGGCGCGGTGTCTCGACAGGGGAGGCCACCGAGCCCTAGGCTCTTGCTCGATGAGTTCGATCAGCGTTGTCATACCGTCATTGAACGACGCGCGTATGCTCGAGCACTGCCTCGCCGCCGTCGCGGCGCAGAGCCGGCAGCCCGACGAGGTGATCGTCGTCGACAACGGTTCCACCGACGACACCGTCGCCGTTGCGGAGGCGGCCGGAGCCCGCGTGGTCAGCGAACCCCAGCGCGGCGTGCTGCGCGCGACCGCGGCCGGCTTCAATGCGGCCCGCGGCGATATCATCGGCAGGCTCGACGCCGATTCCCGGCCGGCCCCCGACTGGGTGGCGCATATCGAGCGGCGCTTCGACGCCGATCCGACGCTCACCGGCCTGACCGGTCCGGGCATCTTCTACGGCCGCGGCTGGTGGTGGCGGTTCTTCGGGCAGTACATCTACATCGGCGGCTACTTCTGGTTCATCGGGATCATCATCGGCCGGGTGCCGGTGTTCGGCTCGAATTTCGCCCTGCGCCGCGAGGCCTGGCTCGATGCGCGCACGCGGATCCATCTCGAAGACCCCCGGATGCATGACGATCTCGACATCAGCTTCGCGCTCGATCCCGATGCGGGTGTCGAACACGACCGCGGGCTGGTCGTGCAGGTCTCGGCGCGCCCCTTCGACGACTACTCGGGGCTCTGGCGGCGAGTCAGCTGGGGTTTCTACGGCATGCGGGTGGGGCTGTCCGATGTGAATTGGTGGCGCCGGCGCCGCAGATGCGCGCGGGGACGGAAGCGCCGCCGCGCTGCGCAGCTCGAGTACGCTCGGCAGCGCAGCAGATCCATCGCCCAGGCCGATCCCGAAGGCGAGCGGGACGACCGCGACGCCGCGTAACCTGACCGGGCGCGCATCCACCCCGTCGGTGCCCCCGGGCGCACCCTGGCGCACTCCGGCGAGGCGACTCAGCCGCGCATGAGGTCGAGCATCGCCTCGGTGAGCTGGTGCGGCGCGGTCTCGCACGGGCTGTGCCCCGTCGGCAGCACGAGGGATCGCGCCCCCAGCCGCCCGGCGAAGGCCTCATGCGTCTCGGTGTGCCAGACATCGCCGGTCCCCGTGGCGACGAGGATCGGCAGCGCCGTCGCTCGCAGCGCATCGGCGAGATCGGGGGTGCGCTTCATCAGTGCGAGGATGTCGCCGACGCTCGAGGTGCGGGTGAGCTCCAGCCTGGCCCGGACGAACAGCGCCCGGTGCTCCGGCGCCCCGTGCACGTTGTAGCGCAGCGCGGCGACGAAGGGGCGCCCCAGCGAACGGCCGGTGAAAGCGTAGCTGAGCAGGCCCACCTTCTTGAAGCCGCGCAGGGACTGTCCGGCGATCGGGGGAGCCGAGAGCAGGGTCAGGCTCGCGAAGAGCTCGGGGTATCGGACCGCCACCGACCCCGCGACGGTGCCGGCGAAGGAGTAGCCCAGCACATGCGTCGGTGTCGGGCCGGTGGCGAGCACGGCGAGCAGATCGTCGGTGAAAAGCTCGAGCGTGTAGCGGTGCTGGGGCGGATCGAGCCGCTCCGGCCCCGCCGCCGCCGACTCGTACTGCCCGGCCATGTCATAGGCCTCGACGCGGTAGCCGGCGGCCGCGAAGAGCGGCATCATGAGGAGGAAGTCCTCCTTGGACCCGGTCACCCCCGGCACCAGCAGCACGCGCTCGCCGTCGACCGGGCCCAGCGAGATGCGGGCGAGGCTTCCGCTGGGGGCGGCCACCTCGTCGCGTTCGGTGCCGGGCGGCAGTGCGCACCAGTCGATCTCGCCGAGGGCGGCGTCGCGCAGTTCCGCCGTGTCGACGGCCCCGGCCGCCATCTCGTCATCGGGAAGCGCAAGCATGACCGCATACTAGCGGCACAGCGGAGGAAGTCGCGTGCACCTCGGCGCGCAGGCGCTCGGCGATCCCGCCGGAGCCGGGGCGGGCCTCCGCGTCTACACCCGCGCGCGGTTGCGGCGCCGGATCTGCTTCCCGGGGCGCGCGCCCAGATACGAGAGCGCGGGATCGACGACGAAGCCGCGGCGCAGCGCCTCTCGGCCGATCAGCATCCGGAATACCATCTCGTCGCGATTGGTCAGCGTCACCTCGGTCTGGAAGGTCTGCCCGTGCAGGGCGACCTCCATCAGCACGACGAGACGATCCTGCGAGTGGCCCGATGAGCTGCGCACGGTGCGCCGATCGCGCACGGGAAGCTCCACGGTCACCGGGTCCGCATCGTTGAGCTGCCAGGGGTGGGCGGTGAAGCGCACCCAGTCCTCGCCGTCCTTCGCGAACTCCTCGATCGAGCTCGCGTGCAGCGCCGAGGTCTGCGCCCCGGTGTCGATCTTGGCCTTCAGCCAGGGCAGTCCGATCTCCGGCAGACTCACCCATTCACGCCAGCCGACGAGAGTGCTTGAATAGGGAGGTTCGACCACCCACCCATCATGGCAGGAAGTCACGGTGAAAATCGCAATTCTCTCGCGCGCCCCGCAGTCCTACTCGACACAGCGGTTCCAGCAGGCTGCGCTCGATCGCGGCCATCGGGTGCGGGTGCTCAACACCCTGCGCTTCGCCATCGACCTCGCCGGCGATGGTCCCGATCTGCGCTATCGGGGCAAACCCCTCAGCGACTACGACGCCATTCTGCCGAGGATCGGCGCCTCGATCACCTACTTCGGCACGGCCGTGGTGCGCCAGTTCGAGCAGATGGACGTCTACACTCCGAACACCGCGAGCGGCATCTCCAACGCCCGGGACAAGCTGCGCGCCATCCAGATCCTGTCGCGGCACAGCATCGGCATGCCCGAGACCGCCTTCGTGCGCAACCGCGCCGATGTCCGCCCGGCGATCGAGAGCGTGGGCGGGGCGCCGGTGGTCATCAAGCTGCTCGAGGGCACCCAGGGCATCGGCGTGATCCTCGCCCCTCAGGTGAAGGTGGCCGAGGCCATCATCGAGACCCTGCACTCCACGCAGCAGAACGTGCTGATCCAGCGCTTCGTCGCCGAGAGCCGCGGGCGCGACATCCGGGCGCTCGTCGTCGGCGACCGCGTGGTGGCGGCCATGCGCCGGATCGCCAGCGGCGATGAGTTCCGCTCGAATGTGCACCGCGGCGGCACGGTGGAGCAGGTGCAGCTCGACGCCGCCTACGAGCAGACGGCCGTGCGGGCGGCGCAGATCATGGGGCTGCGCGTGGCGGGCGTCGACATGCTCGAGGGCGATGAGGGTCCGCTGGTGATGGAGGTGAACTCCTCGCCCGGCCTGCAGGGCATCGAGGCCGCGACCGGCCTCGATGTGGCCGGCGCCATCATCGACTACATCGCCAATCAGGTGAACTTCCCCGAGATCGACGTGCGCCAGCGGCTGAGCGTCTCCACGGGCTATGGGGTCGCCGAGCTGGTGATGCACGCGGGGGCCGAGCAGATCGGGCGCCCGCTGGGAGACCTGGGGCTGTGGGATCGGGACATCACCGTGCTCACCCTGCACCGGGGGGTGCAGGTGATCCCCAATCCGCGCAAGCACGTCGTGCTGGAGCCGGAGGATCGGCTGCTGTGCTTCGGCAAGCTCGAGGAGATGCGCTCGATGATTCCGGATCGTCCGCGGCGTCGCGCCCGGGTGCGGAAGCTGACGAAGGAGGCGCAGGCCCTGGCGGAGGGCTGAGCCCCGGCCCTGCCCGCGTCGCTCAGGCGCGCTCGAGCACCAGCTGGAACTCGACGTAGCCGCTGTCCTCGACGGAGACGAAGCCGAGACTGGGGGCGGTCACCCCGAAGTCGGAGAAGGTGATCGGGATCTGCCCCGCGATCTCGCCGATGCTGCCGTCGGTGCGGGCCTGCGCGGTGAAGGTGACGGTGCGCGTGACGCCCGCCAGGGTGAGTTCCCCGGTGAGCTCGTGCTCCACGGTCTCGCCGGCGAGCGGGGGCGCGCTCGTGGTGACCGGCGAGGTGAGGCGGAAGGTGGCGGTGGGATGGACGGCGACCTGCATGGCGTCGTCGCGGAAGTAGCTGTCGCGGTTGGAGCTGTCGGTGGAGATGGAGGCCACATCGACGGTGAACTCGGCCGATTCGAGCGTCAGCTCGTTCACGGTGAGGCCGCCGGTGACCTCGGTGGTGCGCCCGGTCACGGTCACGTCGACTCCGTTGAGCACCTCGTTCACCCGGTATCCGGCTTCGGATCCCGCGGCGACGATCCACTCGCCGCTCAGGCTCTCGAGATCCACGGGCCGCGTCGAGTTGGGCTCGAGCGCGCTGTCCTCGGCGGTGAGTGTGGGCGCTTCGGCCGCCGGGGTCGCGAAGAGGTCGCGGTAGATCAGGGGCCCGGCGACGGCGGCCGTCGCACCGAGGGCGAGCACGCAGACCACCGCGATGAGGGCGGCTTTGGTGCGTTTGCGCATATCGGTGCTCCAGCTCGGTCATTCAGTTCGGGGACGGGTACTACTCTGCACCTCCCGAATATGAGAGATCTGTGAGCCGGCGGCGAGACGGCTGATCGTTCGGGATCCGGCCCGTTGTACACCGCGCACGGCCTCGCTAGCCTGGGGCCATGAGGAACGGCGAGGTGTCCCACTGGTGGCACCAGCTCGGGGCGCCCCGGCCCCGGCCGGAGCTCCCCGGTGCGCTCGACGTCGATGTGGCGATCGTCGGCGCCGGGTACACCGGGCTGTGGAGCGCGTACTACCTGCTGCGTGCGCAGCCCGGCTTGCGGGTGGCGGTGATCGAAGAACGCCACATCGGCTTCGGCGCCTCGGGCCGGAACGGCGGCTGGCTCACCAACTCCATCACCGGGGGTCGGGAGCGCTACCTGGGCAGTCACGGACGCGAGGCGGTCGAGCGGTTCCAATCGGCGATGAACGAGAGCGTCGACGAGGTCATCCGGGTCGCCGAGCGGGAGGGGATCGACGCCGATATCCGTCGGGGAGGCGAGGTCACCGTCGCGCTCGCACCGGCGCAGGAGGCGCGACTGCGCGCCTTCGCCGAGGCCGAGCGCCGATGGCGGTACACCGATGTCGAGCTGCTGGAGGCGCCCGAGGCCGGCGAGCGGATCCGCGTCGCGGGCCTGCGCGCGGCCACCTGGCATCCGCACTGCGCGAGCATCCAGCCGGCGAAGCTGGCGGCCGGGCTCGCAGATGCGGTCGAGCGCGCGGGAGGGCGGATCTACGAGCGGACCCGGGCGGTGGAGATCGCGCCGGGTCGGGTGCGGACCACCCACGGGACGGTCGTCGCCGAGACGGTGATCCGCGCCACCGAGGGCTTCACCGCGGGACTCCCGGGCCTCAAGCGTCTGTGGCTGCCCATGAACTCCTCGCTGATCGCGACGGAGCCGCTGCCCGCGGCCTTCTGGGACGAGGTGGGATGGCGCCGGGGCGAGACCCTCGGAGACGCCGCCCACGTCTACATGTACGCCCAGCGCACCGCCGATGATCGCATCGCCCTCGGCGGGCGCGGCGTGCCCTACCGCTACGGCTCGCGCACCGATGTCGACGGGCGCACCCCGGAGGCCACCGCCGAGGCGCTCAGCGGGATCCTGCACCGCTTCTTCCCGGCTTCCCGCGGCGCGTCGATCGAGCACCGCTGGTCGGGGGTGCTGGGCGTGCCCCGGGACTGGGCGGCGACGGTCGGCCTCGATCGCGCGAGCGGTCTGGCCTGGGCGGGCGGGTACGTCGGCACGGGCGTGACCGCGACCAATCTCGCGGGGCGCACCCTCGCCGACCTCATCCTGGGGGAGCGCAGCGAACTGGTCGGATTGCCGTGGGTGAACCATCGGGTGCGTCGCTGGGAGCCGGAGCCGCTGCGCTGGATCGCGACCCGGGGCCTCTACTCGGCCTACCGGGCGGCCGATCGAGCGGAGCTGCGGGGGCGTCCGACGACTTCGCCGATCGCCCATCTCGCCGACCTGGTCACGGGGCGCGGCTGAGAAGCCGGGAGGGGCCGGTTCAGGCTCTCCGGCGCGACCGCGGCTGCCCCGACCACCGCTCCGCCAGTTCCGCCTCGATGCGGAGCCAGAAGCTCTGCATCACCGAGCTGCTGCGCGCGCCTGTCCAGATGGAGAAGTGCCGACCGGCGTCGTCCTCCACGCGCACCCACTCGTCCAGCCAGGCGTCGACCGCGTCGGCGAGGGCGCGGCCGCGCGGGATGCCGATGCCGGGCCTGGAGCTCGGTCGCAGCGCCTCGCGGCAGATCCAGGTCACGCCGACACCGGGCGGAACCGGCAGCGGTTCGATCTGGATGGGGGAGAACACCTCGATGTAGATCTGCCCGAAGCTGCTCTCGGGCAGATCCGCGATCCAGGCCCTGAGTTCGCGCAGGTCGCTGGCATCGCCGGCGGCCAGAATGCAGTCCAGCCCGTCGGGATCGAGGATCGAGAGGTGGCTCGAGGAGTGGGATCCGCTAGTGCTCACACTCTCATGTTAGCCCTACCTAAACTTCATCTGCTGAATACTCAGCGGATGATCAGCTGGGGTCTGCGGGACCCTTTCGCGGGACGCTAGCGCAGCACGCGATACCCGCGCAGCGCGTCGTAGCCGTGGATCTCGCGGGTGTCGAGCACCGCCATGAAATCGAGCACCTCGGAGCTGATCACCTGACCGGGCACCAGCACCGGGAACCCCGGCGGGTACGGGGTCACGAAGCCGGCGCTCACCGGCTTCTCCCCGCGGTCCACGCGCTCGCGCAGCTCCGCCGGCAGCACGTGCTCGACCGCTCCGCGCTGCTGGCCCCGGAAGAAGGCCGCGCGCAGATCGCCGTCGGGCAGCCGCCCATCGGAGGAGAAATCGCTCGAGAAAGCGCTGAAGTCGGGCAGCGGCGGCATCGGCACCTCGCCCGGCAGCGGCGCCTCGGGATCGCGCTGGGCGCGCACCTCCTCGAAGCGCTCGGCGAGCTTCACCAGCACCTCGATGAGATAGGCGATACCGCTGCGCGAGGTGCCGATATTCGTCATGAACAGCACCGTGTTGCGGCTGGTCTTGTTCACCTGGATGCCGTAGCGATCCATCAGGTACTCGTGCTTGAAGGTGTCGCCGTCGACGCCGGTGCGGCTGATCTCGACGGTGATGCGGCTGGGATCGATGACGAACTCGTCCGAGGTCCAGGCCTCCCACATCGGGGCGAAGCCGTCGCGCAGCGGCATCGGCCGGCCGGTGCCGCGGTAGGCCTCGGGGATGAGATCGTGCGCGGTGAGCACGCGGAAGAACTTGCGCAGCAGCGGATGCCTGGCGACCGCTTGGGACAGGCTGGTCGCGAGGTCGAGCTGACGCTGCACCAGCTCGAAGCCCTCGAGCTCCACCTGCCGGCGCCCCAGATCGAGCGAGCTCAGGATCTGGTAGTTCGGCGAGGTCGAGGTGTGCGTCATATACGCCTCGTGGAACGGCTCGTAGGCGTCGCGCACCCAGTCCTGGTCGTAGACGTGGATCATGGATCCCTGTCGGAGCGAGGTGAGCGTCTTGTGGGTGGACTGCGTCGCGTAGACGCGGATCCTCGCCTGCGGCGAGGGGAGGAGCCGCTCGGCCAGCCAGGCCTCATCTGGGGCGGGGGTGCCGTCGGCGTCGAAGAGGCGCGCCTGCTGCTCGCGGTACTCCTGCTCGTGGGCCGACGAGGCGAGCCGGGCCTCCAGGCGCTTCGCGGCGGCCATCGCGGTGCGGCGGCGGGTCACCGGGTGGAACGCGGCGAAGGCGAACCAGGCCTCGTCCCAGAGGAACACGAGATCGGGCTTGATGGCGAGGCACTCGGCCATCACCCGCTCCGGGTCGTAGACGATGCCGTCGAAGGTGCAGTTGGTGAGTGTCACCATGCGCACCTCGTCGAGGCGGCCCGCGGCCCGGTAGTCCAGCAGCAGCTGCTTGATCCGGTCGATGGGCACCGCGCCGTAGAAGGCGAAATCGTTGAGCGGATACGCCTCGAGGTAGGCGGGGCGGGCGCCGGTGAGCATCACCGCGTGGTGGTGCGACTTGTGGCAGTTCCGGTCGACCATCACCACATCGTTGGGGGAGACCAGCGCCTGGTGCACGATCTTGTTCGCCGTGGAGGTGCCGTTGGTGACGAAGAAGGTGTGCTTGGCGCCGAAGGCGCGGGCCGCGAGCTCCTGCGCCTTCTTTAGCGTGCGCACCGGGGCCAGCAGCGAGTCGAGTCCGCCGGAGGTCGCGCTGGTCTCGGCGAGCAGCAGATTCAGGCCGTAGAACTCGGCGAGATCACTGATCCACTTGGAGCCGACCACCGAACCGCCGCGGGCGACCGGCAGGGCGTGGAAGACGCCCACGGGACGGCGCGCGTGATCCTGGATGGCCGCGAAGAAGGGGGTGTCGTAGAGATGCGAGACGCGTCGCAGCAGGGAGAGGTGCAGCTCGAGCTGATCCTCGCGACGGAACACGCGGCGGAAGCGGCGGGAGAGCGCACCGGCGAGATCCTCGATATTCGCGCCGGCCATGAGATACAGATCGACCTCGGGGCGGAGGCTGTGGAGCACATCGGCCAGGCGCACGACGCGCTGCACCGAGGAGAGGGCGCTGGACGCCGGGGCCATCTCCACGTCGGCCGTCTGCCAGGCGAGGGCGATGGTGTCCTTGAGGTCGCGGCTCAGCGGCTGCTGGCTGCGCCCGCTGAAGCCGGGGCGCACGATGCAGGCGAGGATATTGGGGTTCGTGAGCAGGGCCGCGATCGCGTCGTCGGCGGAGGGCACCACGACGAAGTCGTAGATGAAGGCGTCGACGGGGGCCCGCAGCCGCATGTTCTCGGCGCGCATGCCGTCGCGATCGGACTCGGTGGTCTCATCGATCACCAGCACTTCGAAGCGCGGGCGGGGATCGGAGTCGTCGTGCAGCTCCGTGCGCTCGAGCTCGTCGAGGACGTCCTCCCGGGGATCGTCCGGAACCGTCGAGCCGCGCAGCCGCTGCACCACCCGGCCGATGCGATCGAGCGCGCTCTGGTAGTCGCCCTGGGCGAGGAGCTCGCCGATGTTGCGCACATAGCGCTGGCCGAAGCCCGCCCAGTACATCTCGATGGTCTCGAGCGAACGCAGATTGCGGGCGATCTCGCTGTCGGCCGAGAGGGCCGTCACATCGTCGCTGCCGTGCGCCACGCGCTTCACCGCGAAGCGCAGGTACTCCCAGGCGTCGCTGCGCAGACGCCAGGTACTCGCAGGCATTCCCGTATTGCGTTCCAGCGTCGGCATCGACACCTTCCTTCCGATCTCGGGCGGGCGCATGCGAACGCGCCGAAGCGAGGAATACCCGATGCGGCCACCGGGAAAGCACATGAGTCTATATTGTATGTCGCCGTGGTCCTCGGAGCGGCATGTGCGAGGCGGTGGGGCCCGGCAGTCGGTAGGATCGGGCCCCCTGCGCCGGTAGGCTGGAGGCATGGCAGTATCGAAGGATCGCAGACACCGGATCGTGGTGCTCGGCGGTGGCCCCGGCGGCTACGAGGCGGCGCTCGCGGGCGCTCAGCTCGGTGCCGAGGTGACGCTCATCGAGCGCACCGGGGTGGGCGGAGCCGCGGTGCTCACCGATGTCGTGCCCTCGAAGAGTCTGATCGCGACCGCGGGCGCCGCCCAGTCGGTGCGCGACTCCGCGGCGCTCGGCGTGCAGACCTTCGTACCGGGGGGCGACGGCAAGCCGGTGCGCCCGGAGATCGCGGTGAACCTCTCCGCGGTGAACAAGCGCCTGCTGGCGATGGCCGCGGCACAGTCGGTGGACATGCAGCGCACCCTGGAGGACGCCGGGGTCCGCGTGGTGCACGGCGAAGGCCGCATCGACGGCCCGAACGCGGTGATGGTCTCCACCGCCGCCGGCGACTCGGGGACCGATTTCGACCGCATCGAGGCCGACACCACCGTCATCGCGGTCGGGGCGCGCCCGCGCGAACTGGACTCCGCGAAGCCCGACGGCGAGCGGATCCTCACCTGGAAGCAGCTCTACGAGCTCAGCGCCGTTCCCGAGCACCTGATCGTCGTGGGCTCCGGCGTGACCGGAGCCGAGTTCGCCAACGCCTACCGCACCCTGGGGGCCGAGGTCACCCTGGTGTCCAGCCGCGAGCGGGTGTTGCCGGGGGAGGATCCCGATGCGGCGGGCGTCCTCGAGCGGGAGTTCGCCCGCATCGGGATGAACGTGCTGGCGCGGTCGCGCGCGGATTCCGTGACCCGCACCGAGCACGGCGTGCTGGTCAAGCTGGCCGACGGGCGCGAGCTCACGGGCTCGCACTGCCTCATGGCCGTCGGCTCGATCCCGAACACCGAGGGGATCGGGCTGCGCGCCGCGGGCGTGGATCTGACCGATAGCGGGCATATCCGGGTGAACAAGGTCGCCAACACCCGCGTGCCCTCGATCTACGCCGTGGGCGACTGCACCGACTTCTATCCGCTGGCGTCGGTCGCCTCCATGCAGGGGCGCACCGCGATCATGCACGCGCTGGGCGACTTCGTGCGCCCCGTCGACCTGCGCAATGTGGCGGCGAATGTGTTCACCTCGCCGGAGATCGCCAGTGTGGGATGGAACGAGCGCACCCTGGCCGAGGAGGAAGGCATGGCGCGCTCGGTGCACTACACGATTCCGCTCAGCATCAATCCCCGGGCCAAGATGGTGGGGATTCGTGACGGCTTCGTGAAGCTCTTCGCCTGGGAGGCCTCCCGCACCGTGATCGGCGGGGTGATCGTGGCGCCCAATGCCAGCGAGATCGTCTTCCCGCTCGCCCTGGCGGTCGAGCATCGACTCACCGTCGACCAGGTGGCCTCGGCCTTCGCCGTCTACCCCTCGCTGTCGGGGGCGATCACCGATGCGGCGCGTGCGATGCACGCGGTGGCGCCGTGAGGTTCCGCGCCGCTCTCGCCGCGGCCGCCGCAGCCCTGCTGCTCACCGTCACGGCCTGCGCCGGCACCGGCAAGCCCGAGTTGGTGCCCTCCGACACCGCGGCGGATCCGGTGGTCACCGTGACAGTGGTCGACAACCGCTACGAACCCGCCGAGGTCGAGATCGAGGTCGGACAGGCGGTGCGCTGGGTGTTCCAAGGCGTGATGGAGCACGACGTCGTCGCCGAGGACGGTAGCTTCGTGAGCGAGCTGGTGACGAGCGGCGAGTACATCCACGTCTTCGAGACGGCGGGGGAGTTTCCCTACGACTGCTCGATCCACCCGGAGATGACCGGCAGGGTCGTCGTCCGCTAGTTCCCTCAGTGCCCCCGCGAGGGCTCCGCGCCGGGGGCGGTGAGGCGTACCGAGACGAGGCGCTCAGCCGGGGTCGGTGCCGGATGCACGGTGACGAGCTCGTCGGCGTCGGCGTGCCGGGCGAAGGCCGCGAGCTCCTCGCGGACGCGGTCGGGCCCGCCGATCGCGGTGTAGCGCAGCATCTCGCGGATCTGGAGTCCCGCCGGAGTGTCGTAGAGCGCCGCCGCCTCCTCGGCGGTCAGATCCTGTTCGCGCCCTCGGGACAGGAAGCGGCGCACCCGGTCGAGCTCGGCCCGCGCGAACAGCGCCTCGGCCTCGGCATCGTTCTCCGCGGCTACGACGTTCACCCCGGCGAGCACATAGGGTTCGGGATTCGTCTCGCTCGGCTGATAGTTCGCTCGGTAGTGCGCGATCGCCTGGGTGAGCAGCTGCGGTGCGAAGTGCGAGGCGAAGGCGTAGGGGAGGCCGAGCTGCGCGGCCAGGCTCGCCCCGAACATGCTCGACCCCAGGATGACGAGCGGCACCCGGGTGCCGCGGCCCGGATAGGCGTTGACCGCGGTGCGCGGCAGCTCGGTCCCGAGGAAGCGCTGCAGCTCGATGACATCGTTCGGGAAGCTCTCGGCGGCGCTGTGCGGGCGGCGCAGCGCCCGGAAGGTGGCCATATCGCTGCCGGGCGCCCGACCCAGTCCCAGCTCGATGCGCCCGGGATGCAGCTCCGCGAGGGTGCCGAACTGCTCGGCGATCACCAGCGGGGAGTGATTGGGCAGCATGATGCCGCCCGCGCCCAGACCGATGCGCTCCGTGTGCGCGGCGATATGTGCGATGAGCACTGAAGTCGCGCTCGAGGCGATCGCGGACATGTTGTGGTGCTCCGCGTACCAGACCCGCCGGTAGCCGCCGGCCTCGGCGGCCCGGGCCAGTTCGACCGAGTGGGCGAGCGCGGATCCGACGTCGCCGTCCTCCTCCACGGTGACGAGGTCGAGGATCGAGAGCGGCACAGTCGTCATGCCGGTGCCAACGCGACGGGATCCTCGGCTATTCCCGAGGGGCGTGCCCGGGGGACCCTCAGCGCTTCGGAGGAGAGTCGGAGCTACTCGGCCACGACCGACAGCAGCAGGTGCCCGCTCGGCACCGTCTGGCCGAGGGGCGCGTCGATGCCGGTGACCACACCGTCGTGCGGGGCGTAGATCGACTGCTCCATCTTCATCGCCTCCAGCACCACGATCAGCTCGCCCTCTTCGACGCTCTGGCCCTCCTCCACGGCGACCTTCACGACGGTCGCCTGCATCGGGGCGCTCACCGCGTCACCGGAGGTGCCGGAGACCGAGGCGCCCTTCGCGCGCCGCGGGGCGGGGCCGCGGGTGACGTCGGCGTCCGCGAGCGGCAGCAGCAGGGAGGGCATCGTCACCTCGACGCGCCGCCCCTCGACCTCGACCACCACGGTCTGACGCTTGGCGGCCTGGGCGACCGGCGGCGTCTCTCCCTGCCAGGGCTCGATGTCGTTCGCGAACTCGTTCTCGATCCACAGGGTGTACACGCCGAAGACGCCGCTCTCGGCGGTGAAGGCCGGATCCCGCACGATCTTGCGGTGGAAGGGGAGCACGGTGGGCAGGCCCTGCACCTCGAACTCGTCGAGGGCGCGTCGCGCGCGCTCCAGCGCCTCCTGGCGCGTGGCGCCGGTCACGATGATCTTCCCGAGCATCGAGTCGAAGGCGCCGGAGATCGCATCGCCGGCGGAGACGCCGGTGTCGATGCGCACGCCGGGACCCGACGGCGCCTTGAACTGGCTCACCGTGCCGGGAGCCGGGAGGAAGCCGTTGCCGGGATCCTCGCCGTTGATGCGGAACTCGAAGGAGTGCCCGTGGGCCTCGGGGTCGTCGTAGTCGATGACGCCGCCCTCGGCGATGCGGAACTGTTCGCGCACCAGGTCGATGCCGGTGACCTCTTCGCTGACGGGGTGCTCCACCTGCAGGCGGGTGTTCACCTCGAGGAAGGAGATCGTGCCGTCCTTGGCGACCAGGAACTCGCAGGTCCCCGCGCCGACGTAGCCGACCTCCTTGAGGATCGCCTTCGACGCGGCGTACAGCTCATCGTTCTGCGCCTCGCTGAGGAACGGCGCCGGCGCCTCCTCGACGAGCTTCTGGTGGCGGCGCTGCAGCGAGCAGTCGCGGGTGGAGACGACCACGACATTGCCGTGCTGGTCGGCGAGGCACTGCGTTTCGACGTGGCGCGGCTTCTCGAGGTACTTCTCGACGAAGCACTCGCCACGGCCGAACGCGGCCACCGCCTCGCGCGTGGCCGACTCGAAGAGCTCGGCGACCTCGTCTCGCTCGTAGGCCACCTTCAGGCCGCGACCGCCGCCGCCGAAGGCCGCCTTGATGGCGACGGGTAGACCGTGCTCCTCGACGAAGGCGAGCACCTCCTCCGCGCTCTCCACCGGATCGCTCGTGCCCGGCGCGAGGGGAGCCCCTACCTTCTCGGCGACGTGGCGCGCGGAGACCTTGTCGCCCAGCCGCTCGATGGCCTCGGGGCTCGGCCCGATCCAGATCAGACCCGCGGCGATCACCTGGCGGGCGAATTCGGCGTTCTCGGCGAGGAAGCCGTAGCCGGGATGCACGGCGTCGGCGCCGGAGCGGCGCGCGACCGCGAGGATCTTGTCGATGACGAGGTAGGTCTCCGCGCTCGTGCTGCCGCCCAGGGCGTAGGCCTCATCGGCGAGCTGCGCGTGCAGCGCGTCGCGATCCTGATCCGCGTACACGGCGACCGAGGCGATCCCGCTGTCTGCGGCGGCGCGGATGATGCGGACGGCGATCTCGCCCCGGTTGGCGATGAGCACTTTACGAATGCGAGACATGAGGTCCAGCTTATTCCAGCGGAGTGCCCGCTCCTTGGATCTCCTCGACAAAGCTTGTGCGTTTCTGTTGCCGAAGCGCACATGGTCGTCCTGGGGCTCAGCCGGGCCGGACTCGGCCGCTCCGACTCCCGTCCCCGCTTCGCTTCGGTGTCGTCGTCGCCGCGTAGACTGGGCGGGTGGTCAATCCGGACATTCAGGGCAGGGTCTACCCGCCCACAGCGCCCTATCTCGTCGGTCGTGAGAAGGTGCGGGAGTTCGCCCGCGCCGTGCTGAGCGACGCGCCGATCCACCACGACCCCGAGACCGCCCGCGCGGCCGGCTTCGCCGATGTGGTGGCTCCGCCGACTTTCGCCATCGTGGTGCAGGATCTCACCCTGCAGCAGCTGCTCGCAGACGAAGAGGCCACCGTCGACTTCTCGCGGGTGGTGCACGGCGACCAGCGTTTCAACTACTCGCGTCCGATCGTCGCGGGCGACGAGCTCACCGGCACGATGACGGTGACCGCGGTCAAGCAGCTCGGAGGCAACAGCATGGTCACCTCCGCCACGGAGATCGTCGACGCCGCGGGGGAGCATGTCGCCACTGCGGTGTCCTCGCTGGTCGTCCGCGGAGCGGAAGAGGGGGAATCGGCATGAGCGGCGCACCCGAGTTCGAGGCCCTGAGCGTCGGCGAGGTCATCGTCGAGCGGCAGATCCGCTTCACCCGCGACACCCTCGTGCGCTACGCCGGCGCTTCGGGCGACTTCAACCCGATCCACTACCGCGACGACATCGCGCAGTCGGTGGGGCTGCCCGGCGTGCTCGCGCACGGCATGCTCACCATGGGGGCCGCGGCCTCGCCGGTCGTCGAATGGCTCGGTGCGGCAGGCACGGTGCGCGACTACGAGGTCCGCTTCACGAGGCCCGTCCCCGTCGACGCCGCCGAGGGGGCGCAGATCTCGGTGGTGGCGAAGGTGGGTGCGCTCGACGCCGAGGCCCGCACCGCGCGGATCGACCTCACCGTGTCCTTCGCCGAGCAGACCGTGCTGATCAAGAGCCGGCTGGTGGCGGCATTCCAGTGAGTGCGAACGCTCCATCCGGGCGGCACGGCGAGGGAATCTCGGCGCGCACGGATGTGCCGTTCTCAGAGCTCACGACGCTGCGCGTGGGCGGTCCGGCCGCGCGCGCGATCACGGCGGGCGACGCCGAGACCCTCGTCGCCCGGGTGCGAGAGCTCTGGGAAGAGGATGAGCCCTGGATCCTCCTCGGCGGTGGATCCAACACCGTGATGTGCGACGAGGGCTTCCCCGGCACCGTGCTGCTCGTGCGCAGCAGCGGCATGGAGCGGATCGCGGACGAGGCCCTGCCGGAGGGGAAGATCCGGCTGCGCGTGCAGGCAGGCCAGGACTGGGACGGGGTGGTCGCCGCCTGCGTGGAGCGCGGGTGGAGCGGCATCGAGGCGCTCTCGGGCATCCCCGGCAGCGCCGGGGCCGCGCCGGTGCAGAACATCGGCGCCTACGGGCAGGAGCTGTCCGACGTCCTGCACTCGATCGAGTTCCTCGATCGGGAGCGCGGCGAGGTCCTGCGTCTGAGCGCCGCCGAGCTCGAGCTCGACTACCGCAGCTCCGTGATCAAGACCGGACGCGAGGGGGTGGTGCTGTCCATCGACATCCTGCTCGACGAGCATCCGGATCAGGAGAACCCGCTGTCGATGCCCATCGCCTACGGGCAGCTCGCCGACGAGCTCGGGGCGACCATCGGCGACCGCGTCTCGCTGCGGGAGCTGCGACGGGCGGTGATCCGGCTGCGCGCCTCGAAGGGCATGGTGCTCGACGAAGCGGATCGCGACAGCCGGAGCGCAGGATCCTTCTTCACCAACCCCATCGTCTCCGAGCACTTCGCCCGCGAACTGCCGGCCTCGGCACCGCGCTTCCCGGTGCTCACCCGAGAGCCCGAAGCCGCCGTCACCACCTTCGAAGAGCTCGCGGCCGGCGTGTCGCTGCGCGTGCCGCAGCCGTCCCCTCCGCGACGGGTCAAGCTCTCGGCCGCGTGGCTCATCGAGCACGCCGGCATCGAGCGGGGCTTCCGGCTTCCCGGCTCCGGGGCGGCGATCTCCTCGAAGCACACGCTCGCGATCGTCAACTGCGGCGCCGCGACGGCCGCCGATGTGGCGCAGCTGGCGAGATACGTGGTGCAGCGGGTGCAATCCGAGTTCGGCGTGATCCTGCACCCCGAGCCGAATCTCTACGGCATTGAGCTATAGCTCCATCTGAGGCCTCCTCGAATTAGAGGGTATGCACAATGGCCTGGCGCGGTTCATCTGCCGTTCCTTGTGGGTTGCGGGCTGGCCGATTGTCCCTCCTGAGCCGGGGTTCTAGCCTGAAGGCAGTACCCGACCGTTCCACGAAGGAGCCGTGATGACCCCGCACCACAAGCTGCAGCTCGATGTCGACGCGATCGGCGATGCCCTGCTCGGGGATTGGAAGGCGGATCGCCTCGAATCCCGCAGGATCGCCGCGGATCCGCGCTTCCAGACCATTCCGGGCCAGTCGATGGAGGATCACCGGGAGCGCGCGCTCGAACAGCTGCATCTGCTCGTCGCCGAGGGGGCGATCCAGCGCGCCTATCCGAGCGACCTCGGCGGCAGGGACAATCACGGCGGCAACCTGGCCGCCTTCGAGGAGCTGGTCTTCGCGGATCCCTCCCTCCAGATCAAGAGCGGCGTGCAGTGGGGCCTCTTCGGCGCGGCGATTCTGCACCTGGGCACCCGCCCGCACCATGAGAAGTGGCTGCCCGACGTCATCAGCCTGAAGCTGCCGGGGGCCTTCGCGATGACCGAGATCGGGCACGGCAGCGACGTCGCCTCGGTCGGCACCACCGCCGTCTACGACCCCGAGGCGGAGGAGTTCGAGATCCACACCCCCTTCCGCGGCGCGTGGAAGGAGTTCCTCGGCAACGCGGCGCTGCACGGCCAGGCCGCGGTCGTCTTCGCGCAGCTCATCACGAAGGGCGTGAATCACGGCGTGCACGCCTTCTTCGTGCCCATCCGCACCCCCGAGGGGGAGCTGCTGCCCGGTGTCGGCTCCGAGGACGACGGGGTGAAGGGCGGCCTCAACGGCATCGACAACGGGCGGCTGCACTTCACGCGTGTGCGCATTCCGCGCGAGAATCTGCTCAACCGCTACGGCGACGTGGCCGCCGACGGCACCTACTCCTCGCAGATCGACAGCCCCGGACGCCGCTTCTTCACCATGATCGGCACGCTCGTGCAGGGGCGGGTCTCTCTCGACGGCGCCGCGATCAACGCGATGAAGGCGGCGCTGGCCATCGCGATCCGCTACGGCAGCGAGCGGCGGCAGTTCCCCGGCCCCGACGGGCGCGACACCGTGCTGCTCGACTACGGGCAGTATCAGCGCCGTCTGCTGCCGCGTCTCGCACAGACCTACGCGATGCAGTTCGCGGATCATCGCCTGCTCACCGCCTTCGACGAGGTGTTCTCGGGCAAGAACGACAGTGATGAGGCGCGCGAGGATCTGGAAACCCTCGCCGCGGCGCTGAAGCCTCTGTCGACCTGGGCCGCTCTCGACACCCTGCAGGAGGCGCGCGAGGCCTGCGGCGGTGCCGGCTTCATGGCGAAGAACCGGCTGACAGGGCTCCGCCACGACCTCGACATCTATGTCACCTTCGAGGGCGACAACAATGTGCTGCTGCAGCTGGTGGGCAAGCGCCTGCTGGCCGATTACGCCGCTCAGTTCACGGGCGCCGACGCGGCAGCGCTCGCCAAGGCCGCCGCGGGCCAGCTCGGCGAGGGTCTGACCCGCTTCGGCCTCAGGCAGATCGGGCAGAGCATCGCCGATCTCGGGCAGATCGCGCGGTCCGTGGAGCATGTGCGCAGTGCCGAGGCGCAGCACGCCCTGCTCACCGACCGGGTGCAGACGATGGTGTCCGAGGTGGCGATGGCGTTGCGCGACGCCACCAAGAACGTGCCCAAGGGGGACAAAGCGGCGAAGGCGCGGGCGCAGGCAGCAGCCTTCAACGAGCAGCAGCACCGTCTGATCGAGGCCGCTCGCGCGCATGGCGAGCTGCTGCAGTGGGAGGCCTTCACCGATGAGCTCGCGGGCTTCGAGGGCGACACGCTCAAGGCGATGACCTGGCTGCGCGATCTCTTCGGGCTGGGGCTCATCGAGCGGCACGCCACCTGGTACCTTGTGCACGGCCGGCTCTCCGGCAGCCGCGTCGAGGCGGTGAGCGCCTACATCGACCGTCTCATCGGCCGCATTCGCGGGGTCGCGCTCGAGCTGGTGGACGCCTTCGGGCTCACTCCCGAGCTGCTGCGCGCCGAGATCGCGACCGGCATCGAGGCGGAGCGGCAGGAGGAGGCCCAGGCGTATGTGGATGCGCGGATCGCCGCGGGCGAGTGGCCGATCCACGAGAAGGAGCTGCGCGCCAAAGCCAAGGCCGAGGCGAAGGCCGCGGGCCACTGACGCCTCCGTGAGGGGCGGGTGGCGGCGGATGCCGCAGGGCTAGGGTGGATCGCATGACCCCCGCACTCACCGGAGCCCTGCGCACCCTCTACCCGCCACTCGATGCCTACGCACACGGCATGCTGTCCGTGGGCGATGGGCACGAGCTGTACTGGGAGCAGTGCGGCAACCCGCAGGGCAAGCCCGTCGTCTTCCTCCACGGCGGGCCGGGCGGCGGCTGCACCCCCGACCACCGGCGGTACTTCGACCCCGCGAAGTACCGCATCGTGCTCTTCGATCAGCGCGGCTGCGGTCGCAGCACCCCGCACGCGAGCGCACCCGGCGCCGATCTGTCCACCAACACCACCTGGCATCTCGTCGCCGATATCGAGCGGCTCCGCGAGCACCTGGGAATCGATCGCTGGCAGGTCTTCGGCGGATCCTGGGGCTCCACGCTCGCGCTCGCCTACGCGCAGACGCATTCCGAGCGCGTCACCGAGCTCGTCCTCCGGGGCATTTTCACGCTGCGCTCGAGCGAGATCCACTGGTTCTACCAGCACGGGGCCTCCGAGCTCTTCCCCGACGCCTGGGAGGAGTACCTGGCTCCGATTCCGGAGGACGAGCGGGGCGGACTGGTCGAGGCCTACCACCGCCGTCTCTTCGATCCCGACCCCGCGGTGCATATTCCCGCGGGCGTCGCGTGGACGGTGTGGGAGAACTCGACGATCCGGCTCATCCCCGACGAGGTCGGCATCGCCGCGGCGCGTGCGGACGAGAGCGCGGCGGTGGCCTTCGCGCGCATCGAGAACCACTACTTCGTGAACGGCGGTTGGCTCGAGGAGGGACAGCTCATCCGCGACGCCGCCGATCGCCTGCGCGGTATCCCGGGAGTGATCGTGCAGGGGCGCTACGACGCCTGCACCCCTCCCGTCACCGCCTGGGATCTGCATCGGGCCTGGCCGGACGCCGAGTTCCACCTCATCGCCGATGCCGGACACGCCGCGAGCGAACCGGGCATCGTCGACGCACTGGTCGGCGCGACCGACCGCTTCGCCCGATCGGGCCGTGTCTCCGAGCCGTAACGAGAAGTTCACGTTTCACGCGCGTGTCGCAGGACGCGACCGGCCCGGGTCGGGCGTAGCGTGTGATTCATCAGGCACCGCGCCTGATCGAGGCGGCCGCCACACCCCTCGAGCGAAACGGCCGCCCCGCTGATCCGGAACTCCCGGGCAGAAGGAGTCACTGTGGCCGACATCCAGCGCACCAGCCCCGCCGCCGATTCGTCGCCGGAGATCGCCGCCGCAGCGGCGTCCGGCACGCATGACGCACTGCCTCAGGCTGAGCGCACCTATGTGCTCGACACCTCGGTACTGCTGAGCGATCCGGGGGCACTGTTCCGTTTCGCAGAGCACGCGGTGGTTCTCCCGGTCGTCGTGATCACGGAGCTGGAGAAGAAGCGGAACGACCCCGAGATCGGCTACTTCGCCCGGCGCGCGCTGCGGCTGCTCGACGCGCTGCGCGAGCAGCACCTGCGGCTCGACTTCCCGGTTCCGGTGGGGGAGCAGGGCGGCACCCTCAGGGTGGAGCTCAACCACACGGGCCCCGAGGCGCTTCCGAGCGGCATGCGTCTCGGCGACAATGACACGCGGATCCTCGCCGTGGCGCAGAATCTTGCCGGCGAGGGCCTCGACATCACCGTGGTGTCGAAGGATCTCCCGATGCGGGTCAAGGCCGCGGCGCTGGGGCTCGGCGCGGAGGAGTACCGTGCGGAACTCGCCAGCGACGACTCCTACAGCGGAATCGCCGAGGTCGACGTCGACGAGGCGTCGATGAGCCTGCTCTGGGACGACGAGCGGCTCGACGAGGTCGAGGCGGTGCGCGAGCTCCCGCATGGTACGGGCCTGATCCTGAACTCCCCTCGGGGATCCGCGCTCGGCCGTGTCGACGGCAAGACCTCGCTCCGCCTCGTCCGAGGCGACCGCGAGGTCTTCGGCGTCCACGGGCGCTCCGCGGAACAGCGGCTCGCGATCGATCTGCTGCTCGACCCGCAGGTGGGCATCGTCTCGCTCGGCGGCCGCGCCGGCACCGGAAAGTCGGCGCCTGCGCTCGCCGCGGGGCTCGAAGCGGTGCTCGAACGACGTCAGCATCGCCGGGTGATGGTGTTCCGGCCGCTGTACGCGGTGGGCGGGCAGGAGCTCGGCTACCTCCCGGGCGATCAGCAGGAGAAGATGAACCCCTGGGGGCAGGCGGTGTTCGACACGCTCGGCTCGATCGTCTCGCAGAACGTGCTCGACGAGGTCGAGGCGCAGGGGCTGGTCGAGGTGCTGCCGCTGACGCACATCCGAGGCCGCTCGCTGCACGACGCCTTCGTGATCGTGGACGAGGCGCAGTCGCTCGAGCGGAATGTGCTGCTCACGATGCTGAGCCGGATCGGCCAGAACTCCCGGGTGGTGCTCACGCACGACGTGGCGCAGCGCGACAATCTCCGGGTGGGCCGGCATGACGGCATCGCGGCGGTGATCGAGAAGCTCAAGGGCCACCCGCTCTTCGGTCACGTCACGCTGACGCGCTCCGAGCGCAGCGAGATCGCGGCGCTCGTCACGGATCTGCTGGAGGAGTAGCGGCGCTTCCCCGCCTCCACGCCTAGGCTGGAGGCGTGAGCGCGAGAACCGTCGAAGAGCTGCTGCCGGGGCCGATGCTGGAGCGTTTCCGCGAGCGCGCCCCTCGCTACGATGCCGAGAACGTCTTCTTCGCCGAGGACTTCGACGAGCTGCGGGCGACGGGCTACCTTGCCTCCCCGGTGCCGGTGCCGAGGGGAGGCTCGGGGCTCGGCCTCGAAGCGCTTCTCGCCGCCCAGCGCCGCCTCGCCGCCCACGCTCCCGCCACCGCCCTCGGGGTGAATATGCACCTGGTCTGGGTGCAGGTCGCGCGCTTCCTGCACGATCGCGGCATCGACACCCTCGACTGGGTGCTGCGCGAGGCCGCGGCGGGCGAGGTCTTCGCCTTCGGCATCTCGGAAGCCGGCAATGAGGCGGTGCTGCTCGATGCCTTCTCGACCGCCGAACGCGATCCCAGGGGGTACCGCGTCTCGGGCACGAAGATCTTCACGACGCTCTCACCGGTGTGGACGAGGCTGGGGGTGCACGCGAGGCACGAGCGGGAGGGGGAGGATCCGCACCTCGTCTTCGGCTTCGTCCGCCGTGACGGCGGCGAGCTCTCCGAGGGCTCGATCGAGCATCCCGGCGTCTGGAACCCGCTCGGCATGCGGGCCACGCAGAGCTACACGACGCGGCTCGACGGCGTGAGGGTCGCGGAGGGCGACGTCGCCGCCCGCATCGCTCCCTTCGACGGCAGCGATCCGCTGATCTTCGCGATCTTCTCCTCCTTCTCGCTGCTCACGGCGGCCGTCTACGCCGGCATCGCGGATCGCGCGCTGGAGCTGGCGACCGAGGCCGCGAACCGCGTGATGCCGCTGCC
The DNA here is from genome assembly GCA_048516985.1 of Leucobacter sp. Lineage (GTDB taxonomy): Bacteria > Actinomycetota > Actinomycetes > Actinomycetales > Microbacteriaceae > Leucobacter. The sequence goes on from CP183188.1 coordinate 1,341,810, forward strand.
GGGCGGAGGAGAGGCGTCGCGCCTGGAGGATCCGGATACGGCCTCACGCCTCACCGAGGCGGTGCTGGATCACCGTGTCAGTCTCGATGCGCTCGCCGTCCTCGCCCGCGACATCGATGAGCGGCGCATCCGCGACGACTGGTTCCTCGCGCTGGCAGCCGCCCGCAACCGGGTCACCGACGAAGCGCGCCGCGCGGTCGATGTCGCGATGCGCCTCACCGGGGCGGCCGCCTTCGACTCGGACAGCGAGCTCGCCCGGCTCTCCCGCGACGTGCTCGCCGGGCTCTTCCATCCCTCGAGTTCGGCGTCGCTCGCTCGGACTGTGCGGGCCGTCCTCAGCGCCTAGGCTTCGCGGCCCGCTCTCTCCGGAACAGTGCCGGCTGTGCGCGCTGCACGAGTGCGCTGGAACAGCACCGGCAAGGTCCTCGCGGGGCATGCTCTGGATACGAAGGCCTTGCTCGGGCGAACTCCGAAACCAGCTGATACTGCGGGACTCCCGTCCCTCACCGTTGGCTGGGCCCGGCAGCGCCCGAAGGGCGCCGGAGACGGTGAGGGACGGGAGTCCCGCTGTATCGACTGCTGCGCGTCGGCCTACTTGGCGACGCCCGGATGCGTCATCGAGAGCAGATCGAGGGCCTTGTCGAGATCGGCCTCCGAGACCTCGCCGCGCTCCACGTAGCCGAGGTCGACGACCGCCTCGCGCACGGTGATGCCCTTCTTGACCGAGTGCTTCGCGATCTTCGCCGCGGCCTCGTAGCCGATGAGGCGGTTGAGCGGGGTCACGGTCGAGGGGCTCATCCCGGCGAGCGCGGCAGCGCGATCGAGATTCGCCTCGAGGCCGGCCACGGTCTTGTCGGCGAGCACGGTAGAGGCGTTCGCCAGCAGGCGGATCGACTCGAGCAGCGCGGTGCCCATGACGGGGATCTGCACATTGAGCTCGAAGGAGCCCGAAGCGCCGGCCCAGGCGATGGTCGCGTCATTGCCGATGACGCGCGCGCAGACCATGAGCACGGCCTCGGGGATGACGGGGTTGACCTTGCCCGGCATGATGGAGGATCCCGGTTGCAGATCGGGGATGTTGAGCTCCGCGAGACCCGTGTTCGGGCCCGAGCCCATCCAGCGGATGTCGTTGTTGATCTTGGTGAGCGAGACGGCGATGGTGCGCAGCGCGCCCGAGGCCTCGACGAGACCGTCGCGGTTCGCCTGCGCCTCGAAGTGGTTGCGCGCCTCGGTGATGGGCAGCCCGCTCGACGCCGCGATCTCGGCGATGACCTTCTCGGGGAAGCCGAGCGGGGTGTTGATGCCGGTGCCCACGGCGGTGCCGCCCTGGGGCACCTCGGCGACGCGGGGCAGCGCCGACTCGACGCGCTCGATGCCGTAGCGGATCTGCGCGGCGAAGCCGCCGAACTCCTGTCCGAGGGTCACGGGGGTGGCGTCCATGAGGTGGGTGCGGCCCGACTTCACGGCGGTCTTCCACAGCTCGGCCTTGGCCTCGAAGGCCTCGGCGAGGTGCTCGAGCGCGGGCTTCAGCTGCTCGATGAGCGCGCCGGTGACGGCGATGTGCACCGAAGTGGGGAAGACGTCGTTCGAGGACTGCGAGGCGTTGACGTGGTCGTTCGGGTGCACCGGGGCGCCGAGGTGCTTCGTCGCGAGGGTCGCGAGCACCTCGTTCATGTTCATATTCGAGGAGGTGCCGGAGCCGGTCTGATAGGTGTCGACCGGGAAGTGCTCGTGGTGGGCTCCGCCGATGACCTCGTCGGCCGCGGCGACGATCGCCTCGGCGACGGGGGCGTCGAGGATGCCGAGCTCCGCGTTGGCGATGGCTGCGGCGCGCTTGATGCGGGCGAGCGCCACGATCTGGGCCGGCTCGAGCCCCTTGCCCGAGATGGGGAAGTTCTCGACCGCGCGCTGGGTCTGCGCGGCGTACAGCGCGCTCTTGGGAACGCGCACCTCGCCCATGGTGTCGTGCTCGATGCGGTACTCGATCTCTTCGGTCACGGTCTTCCTTTGCTGGTGATGGTGGATCCTGCGACTCGCACGCAGGAGGAGGGTCGGGAGTCAGATCTCCTGGGTGGCGATGTCGAGCGGGCCCACAGCGGTGTAGGGCACGGCGCGGCCCTCGGTGAGCCGGTACTGGCAGCCGACGATGCCGAGCACGCCGCGGTCGACGGCGTCGCTGATGGTGCGGGACTCGCGCAGCAGCCGGTTCACGGTCGAGGCGAGGTGGATCCGCCCGATCGCATTCGCATCGAGGAGCGAGGCCTCCACATACGGGGTCGTGTGGTGGTCGCGGTGCCAGAGATGCTGCACGGCGGGCCGGATCGGGTCGAGGGTGTTGCCGACGGAGGGCGTCACCGGGCTCGGGTTGCGGCTGGACTGGTCGATCGCCGCGGCGACCGCGCCGCAGGAGTCGTGCGCGAGCACGACGATGAGCGCGGATCCGAGTTCGGAGACCGCGTACTCCATCGAGGCGGTGATCGACTCGGCGACGACGTGGCCCATATTGCGGGCGATGAAGAGGTCGCCCAGGCCGCAGTCGAAGATGATCTCCGCGGCCAGACGGGAGTCCGAGCAGCCGAAGAGCGCGACATTCGGGGTCTGCGTGTTCACGAGCTCGGTGCGGCGCTCGACGTCCTGGTTCGGGTGCTTGGACACCCCGCTGACGAAGCGCTCGTTCCCCGAGATGAATTCATCCCAGGCCTGCTGCGGAGTCACTCTCGGGGCGACCATACTCATTTCCCACCTTCCGGGGTGTTCATCGACGCGGCGACGCTCGCGGCGAGATCGCGCAGCACCTCCGGTCTATCGGTGCCGTAGACCAGCAGTGCGGTGTCTCCGACGGCCCCTTCGAGGCCGAAGACCATATTGGCGCCGTCGGGGCTGCGCTCGGGATGGTCGTAGACCGTCCACTCGATGCCGCCGATCTGCTCGACGCCGGTCGCGCTCTGCGCCTCCAGCTGCTCGGCGATCCATCGCTCGCCTACCTCGCCGCCGTTCGGGTTGAAGGCCTGCACGACGGCCGCGTAGGCGCCGCCTGACGTGGTGTAGCCGATGTACCAGGAGGTGACATCGCCGTCCGAGCGGAGCTTGGCCTGCTTCGCCTTCCAGTCCTCGGGCACCTCGGGGGCGACCAGGGCGCGCTCGATGCTGGCCGAGGTGTCGGCGGCGGTGGCCGCGACGTCGACGGTGAGATCCTCGAAGCCGCCGACGCCCCTCGGCACCATCAGCACGATCAGCAGCACCGCACCCACGGTGACGAGCAGTGAGAAGACGAGGTTGTTCACCGTCTTGCGCTGCCGATAGAGGCGGCTGTCCTTCGCCTTGCGCGCCGCGGTCTCCTCCGCGGTCTCCGGGCGGCCGAGTTCGGCGACCACCGTCGGTGGTTTCTGCGTGCGGGCCATGATCAGAGGGCATCCTCGCCGGTGGTCTCAGCGGTCTGCGCGTCGGCGCCGGCACGTGCGGCTTCGAGCCGCTTGCGCGCGCCGAGCAGCCATTCCTCGCAGCGGGAGGCGAGCCGTTCGCCGCGCTCCCAGAGCTGCAGCGACTCCTCCAGAGTCGTGCCGCCCTGCTCCAGACGATTCACCACTGCGACGAGTTCGTCCCGCGCCTGCTCGTAACTCAGCGATGCGGTGTCCTCCGCGGTGGATTCTGCCATGCGCCTCAGTCTACTCGGCGGGGCCCTCGGAAATCGCCGAGATCCGACCGTCGGCGAGCGAGAGCCGGATCGCGGCGCCCCGAGGGGCCTGGGCCGCGTCGCGCAGCACCTCGCCGCCGGCGAGCTGCGCGATCGCGTAGCCGCGATCGAGCGTGGCGCGGGGGGAGAGCGCGGTGAGTCGGGCGCGGACGTGGGCGAGATCCGCATCGCGATCCCGCACCGCCCGCTCTGCGAGCTCCGTGCCGCGGGCGATCCAGCGCACCAGCTCCTCGGCCCGGTCGTCGACGATGCGCTGCGGCTGCGCGAGCGCGGGCCGGGCGCGGAGCTGCACGAGGCGATCCGTCTCGTGCGCCAGCAGCTGGCCGAGCCGCGTGCTCAGGCGACTCCGGGCCTGATCCACGATCGCGAGCTGCTCGCCGACATCCGGCACCACCCGCTTCGCCGCATCGGTGGGGGTCGAGGCCCGCAGGTCGGCGATCTCGTCGAGCAGCGGGCGGTCCGCCTCGTGCCCGATGGCGCTGACCAGAGGAGTGGTGGCCGCCGCCGCCGCCCGCAGCACCTGCTCGTCGCTGAAGGGCAGCAGATGCTGGAAGTCGCCGCCGCCGCGCGCCACGATGATCACATCGACCTCGGGATCGCGATCGAGCGCCTCGATGCCGGCGGTCACCTCGGTCGCGGCACGGTCGCCCTGCACCGCGGCGTAGTGCACGCGGAAGCGCACCCCCGGCCAGCGCAGGGTCGCATTGCGGATCACGTCCTTCTCGGCGTCGCTGTCGCGCCCGGTGACGAGGCCGATGCACTGGGGGAGGAAGGGCAGCGGGCGCTTGCGCTCGGCGCTGAAGAGGCCCTCCTCGGCGAGCTGCCGCCTGAGCCGTTCGAGACGCTGCAGCAATTCGCCGAGACCGACGTGGGAGAGCTCGAACACCTGTACGGTGAGCGAGCCGCCCTTGACCCAGAAATTCGGCTTGACGAGGGCGATCACCCGATCGCCCTGCGAGAAGTCGCCGGTGAGGCCGCGAGCGACCGACTGCCAGACGGTGAAGCTCACGGTGGCGTCCTGGCTCAGATCCTTGAGCTTGCCGTAGACGTGACCGCCGCGGAGCTGCCACTGGGTGATCTCGCCCTCGACCCACACCGTGCCGAGGCGGTCGATCCATTCGGCGATCTTCTTGCTCATCACCCCGACGGGCCACGGCGCCTCGCGGGTGGCGGGTGCGGTGCTCGCGGTCATGCCTCCAACCCTACCCGCCGCCTTCCCGCAGGCATCGAGGCGACGGGGGTCCGCAGGAGTCGGATCCCGCCCGAGCGGTAGGCTGGGAGGGATGGATCACACCCCGAACGGCCTGCTGCTGGTGGACAAGGCCGAAGCATGGACCAGCCACGATGTCGTCGCCAAGGCCCGCCGCGCGCTGGGCACCCGCAAGATCGGCCACGCCGGAACGCTGGATCCGATGGCGACCGGCCTGCTGCTGCTCGGCGTCGGCCCCTCGACGCGGCTGCTTACCCACCTGGTCGGTCTCGACAAGACCTACACCGCCACCATCCGGCTCGGGGTCTCGACCGTGTCCGACGATCGCGAGGGCGACATCCTCGATATCGCGCCCCCCGCCGAGGTGGAGGCGCTCGCCGCGGATCCGGGGCGGATCGCGGCGGCGGTGGCGGCCCTCACCGGCGACATCGAGCAGGTACCGAGCGCGGTCAGCGCGATCAAGGTCGACGGCCGGCGGGCCTACGACCGGGTGCGCGCGGGCGAGCAGGTCGAGCTGCAGCGACGGCCGGTGACGGTTCGCGCCTTCGAGATCGAGCCGCCGCGGGTGGTCGCGGCCGCGGGTCTCTCGGGCGGGGAGCTGCCCATCGACGTCCTCGACGTGGACGCGACGGTGCGGTGCTCCTCGGGCACCTACATCCGGGCGCTCGCCCGCGATCTGGGCGTCGCCCTCGGCGTCGGCGGGCACCTGGTCGCGCTGCGCCGCACCGAGGTGGGCCCCTTCGATGTGGCCGATGCGGTGCCCAATGAGCGGCTGGCCGACGGCGGGGTGGACGTCTCCTCGCTGCTGGATCCCGCGGAGATCGCGGCCAGGCTGTTCCCGGTGCTCCGGCTCGACGCGCAGCAGGAGGTGGATCTCGGTCACGGCAAACGCCTGGAGCTCGCCGAGGGGCAGTGCGCCGACAGCGAGCTGGCCGCCGCGGTCGCCGCGGACGGCCGGCTGCTCGGGCTGGTCTCGGTGAAGAACGGGCGCACCCGGGTGGTCACGAATTTCCCGGTCGGCGGTGCCCGGTGATCCTCTGGTTCGGCATCGCGCAGATCGTGGTGGCGGTGCTCGCCGCGCTCGTCTGCCTCTGGGTGTTCCTGCGCGGTCGCGCCCCGAACGACTACTCGCTCGGCGCGACGCTCCTTCTCGGGCTGCTGCTGCTGGCCCAGATCGTGACCGCGATCATCGCCCCGCTCGCGGGCAATCCGCCGGAAGGCGATCTGCTCGAGTTCTGGATGTACCTCATCACCGCCACGGCGCTGCCCTTCGGCGCGGGGTTCTGGGCGCTGGTCGATCGCCGACGATCCGCCAATCTGGTGCTGATCCTGGTCGCCGTGGCCGTCGCGGTGATGCTCTACCGCATGCTGGTGATCTGGGGCTGAGCCGGCTCGGGGCGGGGCGCGGGTCGGGGCGCGGAACCCGCGCCGAGTCCGCATCGACCCCGTGCACATCCGTGCCGGGGCGGCCTGGACCGTCCGAACCGCCGAGACGGATCTGCGGGGCCGGGAGTCGGCGGTCGGGCGGTAGGCTGTCTGCTGTGCAGGGTTCCGAGATCGAAGCGCAGCAGGCCGCTGTCAAGCCGCGCACCGACGGCCTGGGCCGGGTGCTCATCACGGTGTACCTCATCCTCGCGCTCGCGGCGACGATGCGAGCCGTCTTCCAGATCATCGCGAAGTTCGACGAGGCGCCGCTCGCCTACAGCCTCTCCCTCGTCTCCGGCATCGTCTACATCGTCGCCACCGTCGCGCTGATCCGGCGTCGCGGCGCCTGGCGGGTCGTGGCCTGGGTGGCCCTCATCTTCGAGTTCGCCGGTGTGATCATCGTCGGAGCGCTGAGCTTCATCGCCCCGGACCTCTTCGCCCACGACTCGGTGTGGTCGCACTTCGGATCGGGGTATCTCTTCATCCCGCTGGTGCTCCCGGTGCTCGGCATGATCTGGCTGCGGCGCGACCGCGTCCGACAGGCCGAACGCGCGGCGGCCGAGGCCGGCGCGACGGCGACCAGCTCGGAGGAGACCCGGTGATGCTCAGCTACGACTCGCTCGGCGCGATCCCCGAGGACGCCTTCCAGCGCGGCACCGCGGTGGCCATCGGCAAGTTCGACGGCGTCCACCGCGGGCACCAGGTGCTGCTGGAGCACGCCCGCGCCGCGGCGGAGGAGCAGGATCTCGAGCCGATCGTCTTCACCTTCGTGGCGAATCCCCAGCATCTGCTGCATCCCGAGCGGCGGCTGCCGCCGATCATGAGTCAGGCGCAGCGCCTCGAAGCCTTCGCCGCCGCGGGCATCACCGGCTGCGTGATCGTCCCCTTCGACGACGAGCTGTCGGCGATGTCGGCCGAGCGCTTCGCCGAGGAGGTGCTCGCGCAGCGCCTGCACGTGAGGCAGGTGAGCGTGGGCCCCGACCTCCACTTCGGCCGCGGGGGCGATGGCGATGTGAAGATGCTGGCGGAGTTCGGCGCCCGCTTCGGCTTCGCCGTCGAGGTGATCCCCGTGGTGGAGGACGAGGAGCTCGGGCGGATCTCCTCCTCCCGTGTGCGCGAGGCGATTCTGCAGGGCGATGTGACGACTGCGGCTCGGATGCTGGGCCGACCGGTCGAGGTGCGGGGCACCGTGGTGCGCGGCGATGCGCGAGGCCGCGATCTGGGCTTCCCCACCGCGAACCTCGGCGGCGAGATCGAAGGGCTCATCCCCGCCGAGGGGGTCTACGCCGGTTGGGCCGAGGTGCGCGGGACGAACCATCACGCGGCGATCTCCGTCGGCAACAACCCCACCTTCACCCCCGAGGGGCTCGCGCGCGTGGAGGCCTTCCTCCTCGACTTCGAGGGCGATCTCTACGACGAGCAGATCACGGTCCGCTTCGCCGAGCGGCTGCGCGGCAATGTGGTGTTCTCAGGGGTGGAGGCGTTGATCCAGCGCATGCGCGAGGATGTCCGCGAGACCCGCGAGATCCTGATCGGCCGCTGAACCCGCACGGGCCGCTCCGCCCGCCCCGGCGCCCGCTGGGAATTCGCGCGGCCGCAGATGCTAGACTGGGCGCAGGCCGCAGCAGCGTTCCCTCTTGAGCCGCCGTGCCGCGCACGACGTCAGGCCGAGAGGTCGAGGCGGCCTCGCGGGCCCCAGACGGGCCTGCGCTTCCGCAGATCAGGAGCTTCATGGCAACCAGCACTGCCACGTCTCAGGCCGCACCCAAGGCATCGGGCAAATCCTCCGGTAGCAGGGGGCAGGGCCGCAGACGGCACACCCACAACGAGGGCATCATCCCGCTGCTCGCGCGCGCCGTGCGCGAGGTGGAGGCGTCCGCCCAGCGCGGCAAGGCCACCCCGGCCAACCGCACCAAATTCCACGTGATCGCGCTGCTGATGCGCGAGGAGCGCGCCCGTGTGAAGACGGAGGAGGGGATCAGCGACTCCGAGCGCGTCGAGACGCTCAAGCGCCTCGACGGCGTGGCGTCGATCCTCGCCAAGACCGCGGCCCGCGACACCTCCCTCATCACCCTGCTCGAGCCGGGGGCGCCCATCACGGACGCGACTCGCGCGCTCAAGCGCAAGATGCTCACCCAGGCGGGCATCGAACTGCCGGAGGAGACGCCCGAGGCCGAGACGGTCGCCGCCTATGTGCCGCCGGAGCTCGCCGAGCGCCAGGTGGTGCCGCCGCGCATCGAGCAGCGCGTGCTGGCCAATCCCTTCCTCGAGCCCGACCTCGGCCGTGCGAAGAAGCCCACCCCGGTGGTGCGGCTGGCCAACTGGGAGCTGCTGGGCCCGCTGCTCAAGTCCTTCGAGCAGGGCGGCGGCGGTGGCGCCTGCATGGAGCTCCCCGAGCCGCCGGTCCCGGATCGCCTCGCCCCTCAGGGGCTGGAGCTGATGCAGCATCAGGCCCGCTTCCTCGCGAGCGTCCGCGACGGGCACCGCAGCTTCCTGCTCGCCGACGAGCCGGGCCTCGGCAAGACCGCGCAGTCGGTGATCGCCGCCTCGGTGGCCGGCGCCTACCCCCTGCTCGTGGTGGTGCCGAATGTGGTCAAGATGAACTGGGCCCGCGAGGTCCAGCGCTGGACTCCGAACCGCCGCGTCACCGTCATCCACGGCGACGGCGACGACATCGACGCCTTCGCCGATGTGTTCGTGGTCAACTACGACATCCTCGATCGCCACCTCAGCTGGATCTCCCGCTTCGGATTCAAGGGCATGGTCGTCGACGAGGCCCACATGATCAAGAACGTGCAGTCGCAGCGATCCCGCAATGTGCTGGCCATCGCCGAGAGCATCCGCGAGCGGGTGCCGGGGGGCCGGCCGCTGCTGCTGGCGCTCACGGGCACACCGCTGATCAACGACATCGACGACTTCCGGGCGATCTGGCGGTTCCTCGGCTGGGCCGATGCGGACAAGCCCGGGCCCGAGCTGATGGCCGCGCTCGAGTCGAACGGGTACACGCCCGCCGACTCGGCGTTCTACCCCGCGGCGCGGCAGAGCGTGATCGACCTCGGTATCGTGCGCCGTCGAAAGATCGACGTGGCGGCGGATCTGCCGGCCAAGCGCGTGGTCGACCTGCCGGTGGAGCTCGACGACGATCTCGGTCGCGGCATCCGCGAGGCCGAGCAGCAGCTCGCACAGAAGCTCGTGCTGCGCTTCAACGGGATCAAGGCCGGCAGGCTCGGCCGCGATCTCAGCGATGAGGCGATCATCCGCATGGTGTGCGCCCAGGAGCTGGAGGAGTCCAACGCCTCCGGAACGGGCCTGAACGTCTTCACCATGGTCCGCCAGATCGGCCAGGCCAAGGCCGGGCTCGCCGCCGACTACGCCGCTCAGCTGGCTCGCTCCGTGGGCAAGGTCGTATTCTTCGCGAAGCATATCGATGTGATGGATCGGGCCGAGGCCGCCTTCGCCGAGCGGGGACTCGGCACGGTCTCGATCCGTGGCGATCAGACCGCGGCCTTCCGGCAGAGCCAGATCGACGCCTTCAACACCGACCCCGAGGTGGCCGTGGCGGTCTGCTCGCTCACCGCGGCGGGCGTGGGCGTGAACCTGCAGGCCTCCTCCGATGTGGTGCTGGCCGAGCTGAGCTGGACCGACGCGGAGCAGACCCAGGCCATCGACCGGGTGCACCGCATCGGTCAGGAGGAGCCGGTGACCGCCTGGCGCATCGTCGCCGCGCAGACCATCGACGCGAAGATCGCCGAGCTCATCGACGCGAAGGCGGGGCTCGCCGCGCGCGCCCTCGACGGCGCAGAGGCCAGAAGCGAGGAGGCCGACTCCGTGCAGCTGCTCGCCCTGATCTCGGTGCTGCGCAGCGCCCTGGAGGCTGCGGGCGCGTAGCGCTCGGGGCTGGCGGGGCTCGGATGCGGATCGGGATCCTGTGTTCCGGGGGCGACAGCCCCGGGGTCAACGCGGCCATCCGCGGGGCGGTGCTGCGCGGCGTCGACGTGCACGGCTTCGAGATGCTCGGCTTCGCCGACGGCTGGCGGGGCTTTCTCGAGGGGGAGTTCACGAGGCTCGATCGCCCGGCCGTCCGCGGCATCTCGCCGCTGGGCGGGGTGATGCTCGGCACCAGTCGGGTGCCGCCCTTCGCCGGCGGTCGGGACGACGACATCGATCTGACCGACTTCCGCGCGCGGATGCGGGACCACGGGCTCGACGGGCTGCTGCTCATCGGCGGCGACGGCACCCAGACGGTGGCGCGCATGCTCAGCGAGCGGGGGATCCCGGTCGTGGGACTGCCGAAGACCATCGACAACGACCTCGGCGGCACCGACTTCACCTTCGGCTTCGACACCGCGGTGTCGATCGCGGCGGAGGCCATCGACCGCCTGCGCACCACCGGGGAGTCGCACCGCCGCTGCATGGTGCTGGAGGTGATGGGCCGGGACGCCGGGTGGATCGCGCTGCACGCCGGGATGGCCGGGGGAGCGCAGATCACGCTGATCCCGGAGTTCCCGGAGAGCCTCGAGCAGGTGTGCGAGTGGGTGCGGCATGTGCACGATCGCGGGCGCGCCTCGCTCGTGGTGGTGTCCGAGGGCTTCCGGCTCGCCGGTGGCGAGCAGACGGCCCCATCAGGGATCGACGAATTCGGGCGGCCGCGGCTCGGGGGCGTCGCCTCGATCCTCGCCCCGCTCATCGAGGAGTGCTCGGGCGTCGAGACGCGCGCGACGGTGCTCGGGCACGTGCAGCGCGGCGGCGCGCCGACGGCCTTCGACCGGGTGCTCGCGACGCGCACGGGAATCGCGGCCGCCGACGCTGCGCTGCGCGGCGACTGGGGAGTGCTGATGGGGCTGCGCGGCGAGCGCATCGAAGCGGTGCCGCTCGCAGAGGCCACGGCGCGGCTCAAGACGGTGCCCGAGGATCGCTACGCTGAGGTGCGTCTCAACTTCGGATAGTCAGGCCTCCGTCGCGCCACCGGCAGGCGTTCGTGCCGCGGGCCGGGCGTTCGCGCCGCCCGCGGCGATCCGGCGTCGTCAGGCGCTCAGGCGCTGCTTGACCTCGCCGAGGGAGGGGTTCGTCGCGGCGCTGCCGTCGGGGAAGATCACGGTCGGGACGGTCTGGTTGCCGCCGTTCAACCGCTCCACCAGCTCGGCGGTGCCCGGGGTGTGCTCGATATCGATCTCGGTGTAGCCGATACCCTCGCTGTCGAGCATCTTCTTCAGCCGCTTGCAGTAGCCGCACCACTCCGTGGAGAACATCGTGATCTCTCCGGCGGCCGGTACGTAGTCGTCGCTCATCGGAACCTCCATCAGGGATCGGGAACGGTCTCGCATCGAGTGTAGCCCGCCCGTCTTCGAGGCGGCGTCAGGGCTGGAGATGAGGTGGCACCGAAAAGGCTGAGTGACACTCCCCGTTCAGCTTGACCGGAGCGCCAGGGAATTGCGAAGATGAACTGCGCGCGAACGCGGGTGAATATCCGGTGAACTCGGATGGCCCGTGCGAGCGGGTACCGCACACTCTCGAACGAAAGATGCCGGTGGAACTCTCTCTCATCGTGCTGCTGGTCATCGTGCTGGCGCTCTTCTTCGACTTCACCAACGGGTTCCACGACACCGCCAATGCGATGGCGACCCCCATCGCGACGGGCGCACTGAAGCCGAAGACGGCGGTGCTGCTCGCGGCGGTGCTGAACCTCATCGGTGCGTTCCTGTCGACGGAGGTGGCGAAGACCATCTCCGGCGGCCTCATCAACGAGGGGGACGGAGGGGTGCTGATCACCCCAGAGATGATCTTCGCCGGCCTGATCGGCGCGATCGTCTGGAACCTCGTCACCTGGCTCTACGGCCTGCCGTCCAGTTCCTCCCACGCGCTCTTCGGCGGGCTCATCGGCGCGGCCATCGTCGGGGCCGGCCTGAGCGCGATTAACGGCGGCGTGCTGCTCTCGAAGATCATCCTCCCGGCGCTCGCCGCACCGCTCACCGCCGGAGTCGTCGCCTTCATCGCCACCAAGGTCGCCTACAGCATCACCCGTCGCCACGACGGGAAGAAGGACGGTCGAGGCAGGTTCCGCCACGCGCAGATCGCCTCTTCCTCGCTGATCGCGCTGGCGCACGGCACCAATGACGCGCAGAAGACCATGGGCGTGATCACGCTGACCCTCGTCGCGGCGAATATGCAGGATCCGGGCAGCGGTCCGCAGTTCTGGGTCGTGGTGGCATGCGCCCTGGCCATCGCCATCGGCACCTACTCCGGCGGGTGGCGCATCATCCGCACCCTGGGCGCGGGACTCACCCAGGTCAAGCCCGCGCAGGGCTTCGCCGCGGAGACCAGCACCGCCGCCACGATCCTCGCCTCGAGCCACCTCGGCTTCGCGCTCTCGACCACCCAGGTCGCCTCGGGCTCGGTGATCGGCTCGGGTCTCGGACGCCGGGGCTCCAGCGTGCGCTGGCGCACGGCCGGACGCATCGGGCTGGGCTGGCTCTTCACACTGCCGGCCGCCGGGCTGGTGGGCGCGGCCGCGGCCTTCATCGCGCATCTGGGCACCATCGGCATCGTCATCGACACGGTGCTCGGCTTCGGCTTCATCCTGTTCATCTTCTGGCGCTCGCGCCGCAACCGGGTCGACGCCTCGAACGCCATCCCGGTGCCTGATGTCGCCGAGTCGGGCTACGCGGTGCGCATCCGCCGCGGCAAGGTGCGTCAGATCGCCACCAAGACCGGGACGGTGCCGCCGCTGACCCCGGTGGCGCAGTCGGCGGTGCGGTCGGACAAAGCGGTGCGCGAGGCCGAGAAGCGGGCGCGCGAGGCCGAGCGCGCACGGCTGGAGGCCGAGAAGGCCGCGCGCAAAGCGGAGCGCAAGGCTGCGGAGAAGGCCGCGCGCAAGGCGGCGAAACGGGCACAGGGCGAGCGCGTCTCCGAGTCGCGCGGCGACGAGGGGAGGCAGCCGTGATCGACTGGGTGGCGTTTCTGATCGTCTTCGGCGCATCGCTGCTGGCGGCATGCACGGTGGTGGCGCTCTACTCGCTGGGCATCCGTTTCCTGGCGACTCCCGCTCCCAAGGTGCGGGGCGCGGACGGAAGCTTCGAACCCGATGGGCCGAGCCGAGACGATGAGGACGACGACGTCGACGATCTCGGTCGCCCGCGCTGGGCCACCGTCGCGGCCTACGCCTGCTTCGGCCTCTCGATTCTCTGCGTGCTCGTCGGCATCTATCTCATCGTCCCCGCGCTTCACGGCTGAGCATTAGGGTGGCAGGATGAGCGACGGCACCATCCCCACCATCGTCGCCGGGCTCCGGCACGGCTTCCAGCAGGGTCTGACCCGGCCCGAGGCCTGGCGCGTGGCGCAGCTGCGCGGGCTGCGGCGTTTGCTGACCGAGCACGCGGCCGATTTCGAGGCGGCCCTGGCCTCGGACCTCGGCAAGTCCGGCACCGAGGCGCAGCTCGCCGAGATCGGTTTCGTCGTGGGCGAGATCGATCACGTGCTCGGACAGCTCGCAGTCTGGATGAAGCCTCGTCGGGTGGCGACGCCCCTGGCGATCCAGCCCGCCTCGGCGCGGATCGTGCCCGAACCGCTCGGCGTGGTGCTCATCATCGCACCCTGGAACTATCCCTTGATGCTGGCGCTCTCACCGCTGGTGGGCGCGCTCGCGGCGGGAGACGCGGCGGTGGTGAAGCCGAGCGAATTGGCTCCGGCGACCAGCGCCGCGCTGGCCCGCCTGATGCCCGATTACCTGGATCGACGCGCGGTGGCGGTGATCGAGGGCGGTGTGCCGGAGACCACGGAGCTTCTGGCCGAGCGATTCGACCACATCTTCTACACCGGCGGCGGCAGGGTCGGTCGCATCGTGGCCCGAGCGGCGGCCGAGCATCTGACCCCCGTCACTCTCGAACTCGGCGGCAAGTCGCCCGTCTACGTCGACGACACGGCGGATCCGGCCGGGGTCGCGAAGCGCATCGCCTGGGCGAAGTTCATGAACGCGGGGCAGACCTGCGTGGCCCCCGACTATGTGCTCGGCAGTCGCGAGACGCTGCGCAAGCTGGCCGTCGAACTCGACGGGGCGATCCATGATCTCTACGGCAGTGCGGCTCAGCGCAATCCGGACTACGGTCGGATCGTGAACGTCGCCCAGTTCGGGCGACTGGTGTCCTACCTGGGCGACGGCGAGATCATCTGCGGCGGCGAGTACGATGCCGAGAGCCGTTTCATCGCGCCGACGGTGCTCGCCGGGGTGTCGCGCAAGGCGCCGGTGATGCGCGATGAGATCTTCGGTCCGATTCTGCCGCTCGTCGAGGTCGACGACCTGAGCGACGCGATCGGTTTCGTAGCGGGCCGCGACAAACCGCTCGCGGCCTATGTCTTCAGCGACGATCCGATCGCCAGGCGGCGCTGGACCGTCGAGACGAGCTCCGGCGCGCTGACCTTCGGCGCCCCGATCCTGCACCTGACGGTTCCCGAGCTGCCGTTCGGCGGTGTGGGCGAGAGCGGCTACGGCGCCTACCACGGGGAACGATCCTTCCGGCTCTTCAGCCATGAGAAGGCGGTGCTCGTCAAACCGCTCGCCCCCGATACGCTCGGCCCCACGATCATGCCGCCGTTCACATCCGGCAAGGATCGCCTGGTGCGGCGCTGGCTGGGACGATTGCGCTGAGATCTGCTGCGCTGAGATCTGCTGCACCGAGGCGGCCACCCGGGTCGCGCTGATCCGCGCGAGCCCTCAGGACAGCAATCGCAGGGTTTCGGAGGGCTTCTCGCCGAAGGCCTCGCGGTACTCCACGGAGAAGCGGCCCAGATGCCTGAAGCCGCAGCGCATCGCGATCTCGGTGACGGAGCAGCGGGTCGGGTCGGCCTGCAGCAGCATCGACCGGGCCGCGCGGAGCCGGTTCCGTCGCAGTGCCTCCGCGAGGCTCATCCCGAGTTCGCGCTGCACATTCTCCTGGAGCGTGCGCAGCGGCACCCGCAACTGCTCCGCGATGCGCAGCGGGCTGGAATCGAGGGAGTCGGACGAGGCGATGCGTTCGAGGAAGGCGGTGACCAGTTTGGTCTGGGATCGGTGCGGCGCGGACACCGGGGATCCGCTCGTGCGCCTGCTCTCGGTCGCGCCGAGGAGGATGCGCGCGACCAGGCCCTCCGCGACATTGCGGGCGAGGAAGGCGGGAAAGGCGCCGGACACCCCTGAATTGATGTCGTCGTGGGCGAGGGTGAGCTCCGTGGTGAGGGCGCGACCGGCCTCGGAGGAGAGGGTGAATGTCGGCGGGAGCGGGATCGCGGCTCCCGGCTCTCCGAACATGGCCGCGGCCACTCGCTCGATGCGCTCATTGGGTATCGAGACCACGAACTGCGGGGAATCGTCGAGCCAGTGCAGTCGGAAGTCGCGATCCGGCGGCAGCAGCATGGGGGTCTTCGGATCGCAGAACCAGTGCTGATCCCCGATCTCGAGAATCGCCTTGCCCCAGAGCGGTATGCACACGAGATGCCGCTCCCGCAGCGGGGTGGCGGCGATGGTGACGGGGGAGCCGTAGCCGATGTGGTGCAGGCCGACGCCGTCGATGAGCCCGGTTCTGGCGGTGAGACGGAAGTGCTCGCCCTCCGCGTCGATGCGGTGCGGCGTGAACTTGCGGCTCACGATCTCGACGGCGTCGTCGGGATCGGTCGACTCTTCGGTCGGCAAGCGGTTGAGTACGGAGGTGAAGGAGTGAGTGGTGCTGGGCATCGGATCCTCCCGCTGATCGGATCGCCGGGTGACGGCGGGTCGGCCGTCACCCGGATCTTCGTATTATGCTGCAGCCGAGCTGTATGGCGGCTCAGTTGTTGGCATATGCCTGGGCGAGACGCTTGAAGGCCTCGTCGAGCGCGTCGTCGTAGTCGAGCTGCTCGAGCTCGTACACCGAGGGGCGTCCGGCCGTCATCGCCGCACCGGCACGGGCGGCCTTCGCGATCCATTCGCCGGCCCGCTCCAGCAGCTGCGCCTTCTCGGCGATCTCGTTCACGAGGCCGACCGAGAGGGCGCCCTCGGCGGTGAAGGGCTCGCCGCTCGCGAGATTCTGGATCGCGGCGCGCGCGCCGAGGCGCTTGATCAGGGGTACCTGGGCGACGATCGGCCACACGCCGACGCTGACCTCGTAGGAGCCGACCAGGGCGTCGGGCGTGGAGATCGCGTAGTCGCTCGCGGCGACGAGCGCGCCGCCGGTGGCGACGGCGTCGCCGTTCACGACCGCGACGACGGGCTTCGGCAGTGTCGGAACCAGCTTCAGAATGTCGACGAGGGCGGAGTAGAAGGGGATCGGATCGGCGCCCGCCTTGATCGCGGGCACATCGAGTCCACCGCAGAACACGTCACCGGCACCCGTCAGCAGAATCGCCGCGGTGTTCGGATCCGCGGCCGCGGCACGCAGATCGGCCTCGAGCTTGGCCATGTTCTCGGGGTTCAGCAGGTTACGGCCGGGGCCCTCGATCACCACGGTCGAATATGCGGTCTCGCTCGTCATCGGGGGTTCCTCTTTCCTTGCCGTCGTGGTCATATACCGCGCTCCGAGGCCCCGGCGGGGCGGGAGGAGACGGTGCAGAGAGAGTCGCAGAGAGACCCGTGAGGGTCAATCGAAGCTTCGCAAATATCGCGGAGCGAAATAGTCGGTGTTCTCGTTTCGCAGTGGTGAGCTCGGTGAAATATTGAAACCACGATTTCGCTCTGAGAAATAGCGTTCTGTCTTACTAGACACGTATTTTCGCGTGTGGTGGGCTGTCGCTGGCCGCGAAGACCCGCGGCGACGGCCTCGCGGTCCGCGTGCCGTCTCCTCGAAGGAGTGGAGTGCCGGGTACTCGCGTACTGGGCAGAGGGAGTTGAGAGTATGGCAAACGAGCGTATTCATCGCAATCCGGCCCCGGTGATTCCGGGGATCTCGGACAGTGTGCGGGTGTCTTCGGGTGATCTGCTGTTCGTCTCGGGCGCGGTGGGTTTCGAGGAGGACGGTTCGGTGCCGGAGAGCTTCGAGCGTGCGATCGAGTTGACGTATGCGGAGCTGGAGCGGGCGCTGAAGGCCGGCGGGGCGACGTTTGCGGATCTGGTGCGGGTGAATGTGTACATCACGCATCTGGATCAGGAGAAGCTTCAGACGTGGCGTACGACGCGGGATCGTGTCGTGAGTGCGCCGGAGCCGTCGGCGTCCACGGTGATCGGCGTGTACTCGCTGTTCAACGGATCCACGATCGAGATCGACGCGATCGCCGCGGTATAGCGCGGCATCCGTCTACAAAGGAAGGAACTACATTGGCAGAGCAGACATTGGCTGCGGATATCCCGAGCCTGTTGGAGAAGATCGATGAGCTGCGCCCCGTGCTCGAGGCGAATGGCGCCAAAGGCGAGACGGATCGTCGCGTGCTGCAGGAATCGATCGACGCCCTGGACGCGATCGGCGCGTTCCGGGTGACCCAGCCCAAGAAGTACGGCGGGTTCCAGGGCCTGTCGCAGGACCACGTGGACGTGGCCCGCGCGGTCGGCCGCGGGGACGGCGGCACGGGGTGGATCACCGCGCTGATCAATATGGCCGGCTGGTTGACCGCCCTGCTGCCCGATGAGGCGCAGGAGGACGTCTGGGGCGAGGACCCGAACACCAAGGTCACCGTGGTGCTCGCCACCAACGGCAAGACCCGCCGGGTGCCCGGCGGGTACATCGTCAGCGGTGAGTGGGGCTACGCCTCGGGGTCGTGGCATGCGGAGTGGTCGTTCCTGGGCGCGGAGCTCGTGGACGAGGACGGCAATTTCGACGACGCCGCCCAGTTGCTGATCCCGCGCACGGATCTCGGGTACAAGGACACCTGGTTCGTCGCCGGAATGCGTTCCAGCGGCAGCAACACCTGGGTCGCGGACGAGGTGTTCGTGCCGGATCACCGCGTGCTGCGCGGAACCCCGGCGATCCTGGGCCAGTACCCGGGCACCACCGAGGACACCCCCGCGGTGTACCGGGCGGGCTGGATCCCGTGGCTGAACGTGATCCTCGCGGGCGCGCAGCTCGGGATCGGGCGTGCGGTGCTGGACAAGGCGATCGCGGGGTCTTCGAAGCCGATCGCGTACACCAGCATCGCGCATAAGAGCGACTCGGTGGCCTTCCAGCTCGATATCGCGAAGGCGGCGCTGACGCTCGATTCGGCCGACCTCATGATCGCTCAGGCCTGCCGCGAGATCGACGAGCCGGCCGCGGCCGGGGTGTACCCCGACTATCTGACGCGTGCGCGCAACCGAGCGTATGTGGGCTGGGCCGCGGAGACGGTGTCGAAGGCCATCGAGATGCTGCTGACGGCGCACGGCTCGGGCGGCTTCGCGGAGGTGAACTCGATTCAGCGGTTCTGGCGGGATCAGGCGGTCGCCGCTCGGCACGCGTTCATCCTGCCGGCGCTGGGCTACGAGCTGTACGGCAAGGCGTTGCTCGGGCGTGAGGACGGGGACACGGTCACTCCGCTCGTCTAGGCAGTGCCCACGGGGCGGCGGCGGTTCACAAGATCGCCGTTGCCCCGTGTCCGTTCTCCGACGACCGCGCCGAGGCGAACCGCGTTGGACAGCATCCGCGACCCGTGGATAGTCGTGCGATCCCCCTCTGAATAGCTTGGTTGCAGGCCCCATTCGGGTCTTCAGAGCTATACGAAGAGGGAGAAACACATGCGCGACACCAGCAGGTTCGCCCCCGATATCCCGACCATGATCAGGCGCATCGAGGAGCTGCGCCCGTTCATCGCCGAGCGCGCCGCCGAGGGGGAGCGGCAACGCAGGGTGGTGCCGGAGGTGTTCGAGGCGCTCGCCGAGATCGGGACCTTCCGCGCCTCGTTGCCGAAGAAGTACGGCGGCTACGCGGCCGGCGTGCGCGACAAGATGGAGCTCTCGCGGGCGGTGGCCCGCGGCGACGGCGGCGCCGGGTGGATCACCGCGATCATCCTCGGCAACAACTGGATCCTCGGCCAGTTCCCCGAGCAGGCGCAGGACGATGTGTTCCTGGACGATCCCGACGCGTGCTGCTCAGGCGTCATCCCGGTGACGGGCCGCGCCGATGTCGTGGACGGGGGCTACCGGGTCTCCGGGAAGTGGGGCTACAACTCCGCCCTGGGATACACCAGCTGGGCGCTGATCGCCGCTGCGATCTACGATGCGCAGGGCGAATTCGCCGGCACCGCCCAGTTCGCGGTGCCCCGCAGCGAGGTCTCGGAGGAGGACACCTGGTTCGTCGCCGGGCTCAAGTCGTCCGACAGCCGCACGGTCGTCGCGGAGAACGTGTTCGTTCCCGCGCACCGCGTGCTGCGGCACGACGCCGCGATGTCGGGCGCCGGTGCGACCGAGAACGCGCAGGGCTTCCGCAGCGCCTTCGTCGCCTCGCTCTCGGTGTGGCTGATCGGACCGCAGCTCGGCATGGCCGAGGCCGTCTACGAGCTCGTCAGCGAGAAGGCGCTCAGCAAGGGCATCGCCTACACGAGCTACGAGGCGCAGGCCGACTCGACCGCGGTGCAGCTGCGCATCGCCAAGGCCCGCCTGCAGATCGACACCGCGCTGAGCTTCGCCCGCAGCATCGCCGACACCCTCGACGACTACGCCGAGCGCGGGGAGAGCCCCGACGCGCTCACCCGCACCCGGCTGCGCGCGGAGACGGGGTGGATCGCCGAGAATCTGCAACTCGCGGTCGACTCGCTGCTGACCGTGCACGGCTCGGCGGCCTTCGCCGAGGTGAACCCCATCCAGCGCTTCTGGCGCGACCTCGAGGTCGCCGCGCGGCACGCGCTGATCCTCGGCGACGTCAGCTACGAGATGTACGGTCGCGCGCTGCTGGGCCGCCCAGCGGAGGCCGTGAGCCCGCTCGTCTGAGCGCCCCGTTACTTTGTTCGTAGCCCAGCATCCGGGAGGATGAGGGGCGAGGCAGCCAGCCGGGCCCGGCATGATTGCTGCCCCCTGTCGCAGGAATGATCTGGGGGGTGTTGTCACCAGGCCCGGCCTGGCGGTGAGTGATCGCTGATAGGGGCAAGACCGGAACGCGCATCGTCGCGTGGGGTCGTTCGTAACGTGGATGCCGACGCCCACCGCCACCTGACTGTCGAACCAGTAAGGAACGGAGGAACACCCTTGGGCCAGATCGAACATCACGACGAGGTGCGAGTCTTCATCGGCCTAGATGTCGGCAAGAGCGAGCATCACGCCGTCGCGCTCACCCGCGCTGGGGAAAAGCTCTACGACAAGCCGCTCCCGAACACCGAGGCCGGGATCATCCAGATCCTCGACCGGCTCGCCGAGCACGGGCCGGTACTCGTGGTCGTCGACCAGCCGGCCACGATCGGCGCGCTCCCCGTTGCCGTCGCGCAGGCGCATGGTGTGCTCGTCGGATATCTCCCCGGGTTGACGATGCGTCGCGTCGCTGATCTCCACCCCGGTGAGGCGAAGACCGATGCCAGGGACGCGTTCATCATCGCGGAGACCGCACGCACGATGCCGTCAACGCTGCGCTCGATCAAAGTCGCCGACGAACAGATCGCGGAACTCTCCATGCTCTGCGGCTTCGACGATGACCTCGCCGCCCAGATCACACAAGTCTCCAACCGGGCGCGCGGCCTGCTCACCCAGATCCATCCCACCCTCGAGAAGGTGCTCGGGCCGCGCCTGGATCATCCCGCGATCCTCGACCTGCTGCAGCACTACCCGTCACCGGGTGAGCTGCGCCGGGCCGGGCAGAAGCGCGTCGCGGCCAGACTTCTCAAGCGTGCCCCGCGCAAGGGCGGGGTGTGGGCGCAGGAGATCTTCGACGCCCTCGATCAGCAGACCGTGGTAGTCACCGGAACGAACGCCGCGAGTATCGTGCTGCCGCGGCTCGCGAAGCAGCTCATCGAGCTCCGCCAGCAACGCGCCGACATCGCGTCCGAGGTCGAGAAGATCGTGGAGGTGCACCCTCTTCACCCGGTCCTGACGAGTATGCCGGGAGTCGGCGTCAGGACCGCAGCCAGGCTCCTCACCGAGATCGTCGGGAAACACTTCCCCACAGCCGGGCACCTCGCCGCTTACGCCGGCCTCGCGCCTGTTACGAGACGCTCGGGCACCTCGATCCGGGGCGAGTCGCCCTCGCGGCGAGGGAACAAGGTTTTGAAACGGGCGATGTTCCTCTCCGCGTTTGCGGCGCTCCGGGATCCCGAATCACGGGCCTACTACGACCGGAAGATCGCACAGGGCAAACGCCACAACCAAGCCCTTATCGCGCTCGCGCGGAGGCGTTGCGATGTGCTCTACGCGATGCTCAGAACCGGGAGTCTCTACCAGCCCCGTGCCCAGCATCACACCGCTCTCGCGGCTTGACAAAAGTAATGGGGGCACCCCCCGGGCCGCCCCCACACCTGCCCCCCCAGGCGATGAGCGTCGAACCCCGTCAAAGTGCTGCGGGAAGCTGCGAAGCAGAGCACTTTGACGGGGTTCGACGGGGGCAGGTGGATCATGTGGTGAGTACTGTGAGCCACATGGATCGGGGTCGACGACCCCCGGGGAGGCTCAGGCGGCCACCCGCCGCCTGAGCCTCGACAGCGTGCGGCGGTAGACGCTCGGCTTCACCGGGGCGAGCCACTGCTTGAACCGGGTGCCCTTGCCGACGTTCAGGCCCACCTCGTCGAGCACATCGTCGATGTTGTGCATCGAGAACGGCACGACGAAGGTGCCCCGGGCGTGGTGCCCCTTGGTCCGGCTCTCCATCCACGCGAGGCGATCCTTCACCGCCCGTCGCCGTTCCTCGACCGGGGGCACCTCGTGGCCGCCGAGCAGGTGGCTGGCGATCCAGATCGCGCCCACCTCTGCGCTGAGCGGGCTGAAGAACGAGGAGTTGTACCCGCCGAAGGTGAGGTTGGGCACCTCGTGCGGCAGGATGTGCCGGTACAGCTCGAAACTGCCCTTCTCGTCCTGCAGCCTGGCCTGCAGCTCTTCCGAGAAGAAGGGTACGAGCTGCTGGTGCCCGGTGCCGCAGACGACGACATCGGCGGGGATCACCCGGCCGTCGCTGAGCTCGGCGTGGGGCTTGCCGTCGACGGCGACGAAGCGCACGATCTGCGTGTCGCGCAGCGCGACGATCCGCCCCTCCTTCACGGCCTCGAAGAAGCCCTCGCTCGCGAGACTGATCGACGATTTCGCGATGTCCTCGAGACTGCCCTTGGGCACGAGACCGAGCTCCTCGAGCTTCAGCTGCTTGGTGCTGACCGACTGCACGCTGCCCATCATGCCGTTGCGGACGCCCTTGCCGGCGCCGTGCAGGAACTTCTCGAAGCCGCGGCGGTCATGGTAGGGGAAGAGTGCCTCGCCCAGGCGGGTGAGCAGCAGGTTCTTGTAGTTGACGACGCCGCCGATGTAGCGCGGCACCTTCCACAGCAGGTCGCGGGCGACCACGGTGGTGCTCGCGGCGACCTTCGCCAGCTCGACGGCGGTGTCGTGCGCCGACTTGCCGTAGCCCACCATGATGACGTGCTTGCCGGCGACCTCGTCGAGCGAGTGCACATCGGAGGTCGCGCAGATGCGCCCGCCCGCGGCCTCCAGCACATCGACGCCCTCGTACGAGGGAATGAAGGGCTCGGAGAAGATGCCGTTGGCGACGATGAGGTGGTCGAAGTGCTCGGGGGCGCCGTCGCTCGCCCCATGGGCGGGGCCGGAGCCGGGATCCGTGCTCGCCACGGTGAGGTTCCAGCCGGTCTCGTCGGGCTCGGCGCTGATCACCTCGGTCGAGAGGCGCAGCGCCGGCGCGAGATCGAACTCCTCGACGTACAGCTCCAGGTAGCGCTGCACCTGCTCGCCCGTGGGCCACTGCGGGTAGTCCTTCGGCATCTTGAGCTCGGAGAGGGCGTAGCTGCCCTTGTCGTTCTGCGTCCTGAGGCCGGGGTAGCGGCGGGTGCTGCTCCACACCCCGCCGACGTCGGGCGCCTTCTCGAAGACGGTGACGTCGTGGCCGAACTCCCGCTGGACCCGGGCGTTGACGAGGCCCGAGAACCCCGCGCCGATGATTGCGATCTTCATTGATCCGTTCCTCTGCTTCTGCTTGGCGGCTACTCGGCGAGCAGCGGGATGGTGCTGACGGTGGATTCGGGTCCGATGGCTGAGTAGCCGCCGTCGGCGGCCCAGTCGGCTCCGGTGACGAAGCTCGCCTCGGGGGAGAGCAGGAAGGCGACGACGTTGCCGACCTCGACCGGGCGGCCGACGCGGCCGAGGATGTGGAAGGGGGCTGCGACCCGGTCGGTCTTCTCGACGGATCCGCCGCTGAGCTGGTTCATCACGGCCGACCAGGTCCAGCCGGGGCTCACCGAGTTCACCCGGATGCCGTCGGAGGCGAAGTCGAGGGCGAGGTTGCGGGTGACCTGCACGAGAGCGGCCTTGCTCGCGGGGTAGACCCAGCGGCCGAGCTGCGCCACCTTGCTCGAGATCGAGGTGATGTTGACGATCGCGCCGGCCCCCGAGGCGGCGAGATGCGGCCGGGCGATGACCGAGGCGCGCACCGCTCCGATGAGATTGACGTCGAGGGTGCCGAGCCACTCCTCGCGACTCGTGTCGGCGCCCTGGTCGCCGTAGCTGCAGGCGAGGTTCACGAGGCCGTCGAGCCGGCCGTGGCGCTCGACCACGCCGGTCACGAGGCGTTCGAGCTGGGCGTCGTCGGTGACATCGGTGCGTGCGAATTCGACGCCGGGATCGGCTGCGGCGAGCGCCGAGCCGGCCGCCTCGTCGATATCGGCGACGGTGACGAGCGCTCCGCGTGCGCGCAGCGCCTCGATGACGCCGGCTCCGAGCAGCGTTGCTCCGCCGGTGACGATGACGATGGGGTTCGGGGGTGCGGTCATGCGCGTTCTGCCTTCCTGGGCCTCCTAGGCCGTGTCGATGGCTCTGGCCGGCTCCGGAGTTCCGAGACGGGAGCTTGTCAGTCACCCTAGGAGGCCGGATGCGCACGCGCTATCCGTTCGTCGCGGATACTATCCAGAGATCTCCCCGGGATCGTGGCCGGCGAGCTTCCCGCTCATCGCCTGCGCCGAATCCATGAGGATGTCGGCGATCTCGCGGCGTCGCGACTGCGAGAAGCGGGCGCTCGGGATCGCCCCGCTCAGTGCGACGATCGCCGATCCGTCAGGGGAGTGGACGGCCACGCCGATCCCGCAGACCCCCTGCATCGCCTCTTCGATGTTGGTGGCGTAGCCGTGCTGCCGCACGGTGTGCAGATGCCGCTTCAGCGCGGCGATCGAGCTGACGCGCTCCGTGCGCCACTTCGGCAGGCCGTGCACGTGCATCTGCTCGACCTCCTGATTGGTGAGCGCGGCCAGCAGCGCCTTGCCGGCTGCGGAGCAGTAGGCCGGCACGCGATCGTAGGCGCTCGCCCGCACCGAGAGCTCCTGCGGCGAGTCGATGCCGTCGAAGTTGCGCACGTAGATGCCCTCGAGGATCCACAGATTCACCGTCTCGTTGATCAGTGCCTGTGTCGCGGCGAGTTGCGGGCGGAGGAGTTTGCGCAGAATGCGCGGGGAGAGCAGTGTGCGGGATTCGGAGGCGAGGTTCGTCCCCGGCCGGTAGCGCCGGTTCGGATCCTGCGCCGCGAACTGCTGGTTCTTCAGCGCGGTGAGCAGCCGGTAGGCCGTCGGCGGGGTGACGTCGAGTGCCGCCGCCGCCTCCGTGACGCTCAACGACCCCTGTTCGCGCAGCAGCAGAATCAGCCGGAGTGCTCGGTCCACCGAGGAGAGCGGTGCTTCAGAATTTCTCATAGGGAAATTTATACACGCTTGATTGCGTAATGGGTAATTAATTTCTTAGTGTCCTACTCACGCGGAACCGGCCCAAGCCGCCCGCGGCAGACACCATCACAACGACGCGAAGGATACGCAGACACCATGCCTACACACGCGGAACGCGACCGCCGCTGGAAGCTGCTCGACGAACTCTGTCGCGAGCACGACTTCGATGCGATCATCATCTCCGGCAACGACTACCGCGGCCACAAGGGCGGCGTGCGCTGGGTCTCCGACTACAACATGCACCACCGCTCGGCGCACGCGGTGAAGATCCCGGGCCGTCCCGCCTCGGTGATCGTCTCGGGCAACCTCGCCGGCGCTCGCGCGCGCCAGGCCGATTGGGTCGACGACTACCTCTTCCCCGGCAGCATCGGAGAAGGACTCGTCGAGGTGCTGGGCAGGGCGCCGAAGCTGGAGCGCGTCGGCGTCGCCGGCCTCGGCCAGATCCTCAAGGTCGACGAGTACCTCGCCCTGCAGCAGGCCTTCCCCGGCGCCGAGCTGGTCGAGGCCACGCACGCCTTCGACCAGGTGCGCCAGGTCAAGAGCGCCGAGGAGATCGCTGGCCTCGAAGAATCCGCCTACATCCTCGACCAGTGCTTCTCGCGGCTGCTCGAGATCGCCCGGCCCGGCATCACCGAGCGCGAGATCGGCGCCGAGATGTACCGCGTCGGCCATCTGCTCGGCGGAGAGGATCCGCTGTTCCTCACCATGTACCACGACACCCTGCGCGACGGCACCCAGTACTCCTCCTTCGCGCCGCCTCGCGGGCGCGTGCTCGGCACCCACGATGTGCACACCTTCTCCTTCGAGATCACCGGTCCCATGGGCTACTGGACCGAGCTCTCGCGCATGGTCACCTTCGCGAAGCCGAGTGCCGACCAGAAGCGCCTCGCCGCGGCCGTGACCGCGGGGATCGGCGCCGCCGAGCAGACACTGAAGCCCGGGACCTCGCCGGCCGATGTGCAGCGCGCGATCATCGCGGCGGTCGAATCGCACGGGGCCAAATCGGCCTACTGGTCCGGACACTCCATCGGCATCGATGTGCTCGAGTATCCGTGGATCGGCCTCGACGTGGTGGAGGACGACACCAACAGCGGCGACGAGGTGATCGCCGAGGGCAACACCTTCGCGATCCACCCCATGCTCATCGACGAGGTGCACGGGGCGAGCGGCTACATGTCCGACACCTTCGTCATCGGCGCAGGCGGCGCCCGTAAGCTCTCCGAACACCCCACCGCGTTCTACCGGATCTCGAAGGGAGACGTCCATGTCATCGAAGACTGATCCGACCATCAACCCCATCACCGCCTCGGTGCTGCAGCGCCGTGTCGACGCCATCGCGAAGGAGATGGCGACGATCCTCATGCGCTCCAGCCGCTCGCCGATCTTCAACGAGATCGGCGACCTCGTCACCGTCGTCTTCGACAAGCACGGGAACACGCTGGCGCAGGCCGAATTCGCCGCGATCATCGCCTTCGGCGCCCACCCCTCGCTGCAGTACATCATCGAGTACTTCGGCGACGACATCCACGAGGGCGACGTCATCATCCACAACGACGTCTACCACGGCGGCAATCAGAACGCCGATACGGGCGTCTACCTGCCGGTGTTCAGCCGGGGCGAGCACGTCGGCTGGGTCGCGGCGAAGGGCCACATGGCCGATATCGGCGGTATGACCGCCGGCGGCTACGACCCCAACGCCCGCGACATCTGGCAGGAGTCGCTGCGGATCCCCCCGCTGAAGCTCGCGGATCGCGGCGTCGACCGCAAGGACGTGTGGGACTTCCTCTCGGCCAACATCCGCTTCGGCTACGTCATCGAGGACATGCGCTCGATGGTGGGCGCCTGCAAGATCGGTGCCGGTCGCCTCTCCGACGTCATCGAGCGCTACGGCTACGAGTCGTACCTCGAGCACTTCAACTACATCCTCGAGAGCTCCGCCCGCCAGGTGCGCGCCGAGGTGGAACGCTGGCCCGACGGCGTCTACCGCGGCGAGAGCTTCATGACCTCGGACGGCTTCGACACGACGAAGCGCTACCGCGTCGCGGTCGAGATCACCATCAAGGGCTCCGACATCACCTTCGACTTCTCGGAGAGCGACGATCAGGCCCCCGGCATCACGAATATGCCGCCCGCCTCGGCCAAGGGCGCGGTGCGCATCGCATTCCTGATGCTGCTCGCCGCCGGCGGTATCAACATCCCCACCAACCAGGGGCTGTTCGAACCGATCGAGACGGTGTTCCGGGAGGGCTCGATCATGAATCCGCTGTTCCCCGCGGCGTCGGTCTACGGGAACCAGATGTCGGACGAGGTCGTCGAGTCGATCTTCACCGCGCTGTCCGAGGCGCTGCCGGATCGCGTGACCGCGGGCTGGAACAAGTACATGTGCACCTCGACCAACGGCGTCGACCCGCGCACGGGCGAGCCCTTCGGCGTGCTC
Source organism: Leucobacter sp. (assembly GCA_048516985.1). Lineage (GTDB taxonomy): Bacteria > Actinomycetota > Actinomycetes > Actinomycetales > Microbacteriaceae > Leucobacter. The sequence continues at coordinate 1,369,329 of CP183188.1, forward strand.
ACCGTGTTCCAGCGCACCGGCCCCGGCGGCAGCTTCGGCGCCGACGGCTGGGACGCGCTCGGCTTCACCGGCACCGCCGGTCAGATGCGCGCGCCCGACCCCGAGATGTTCGAGCTCAGCTCGCCGCATATCCTCGAGTACCACGAGTTCCTCCCGGACTCCGCCGGTGCGGGCGAGTTCCGCGGCGGTCTCGGCACGCGATCGGCCTGGACGAACTACGGCGAGAACCAATTCGGCACCTCTCTCGCCGACAATATGCGCTCCGAGGGCGCGCTGCCCGCCAAGGGCCTCTTCGGCGGCGCCGATTCGGGGCTCAACGACCTCACCGTCACCTACCCCGACGGCCGCGTGCACGAGTGGGGCTCGAAGGAGATCATCCCGCTGCCCTCCGGCACCCGGGTCGAGTCGCTCGCGGGCGGCGGCGCCGGCTACGGAGACCCGAAGCGGCGTTCGGCCGAGACCGTCGCCGCCGAGGTGCGCGACGGCATCCTCTCGGCCCAGAAGGCGCGCGAAGCCTACGGCGTGGTCGTCGACCCCCAGACATTCGCCATCGATGCGGACGCCACGCAGGCGCTCCGCGGTACTGAGAAGGAGGCGGGAGCATGAGTATCCGCATCGGCATCGACGTCGGAGGCACCTTCACGGACTTCCTCGTCATCTACCCCGACGGCCGCCGTCGGATCCACAAGACCTCGTCCATCCCGAGCAATCCGCCGATGGCGGTGCGCGCCGGCCTCGACGAGATCGCCCAGCTCGAGGGCCTCACCACCGAGGAGTTCGTGGCGAAGGTCGGTCTCATCGTGCACGGCACGACGGTGACGACCAATGCGCTGCTGACCCGGCGCGGACCGGTCACGGGCCTGCTGGCGACCGAGGGCTTCCGGGACACCCTCGTCATGCGCGACGGCACCCGCGAGGAGGCCTACGACAACCGCCTGCAGCAGCCGGAGTCGCTCGTGCCGCGATTCCTGCGGCTTCCGGTGCGCGGCCGCGTGGACGCGGAGGGCGCCCAGCTGCACGAGTTCGTCGCCGACGACGTGCGCGAGGCCGTGAAGACCTTCGCCGAGAACGGGGTCACCTCCGTCGCGATCTCCTTCATGCACTCGCACGCCAACGGCGCGCACGAGCAGGCCGCCGCCGAGATCGTGCGCGAGCTGATGCCCGAGGCGTATGTGACGAGCTCCTCCGAACTCATCAGCCAGGCGCGCTACTACCAGCGCACCAGCACCGCGGTGCTGAACTCCTACGCCGGCCCGATCATCAGCTCGTACCTCACGACGCTGACCGAGCAGCTCTCCGAGATCCGCTTCGAGGGACTGCTGCTGCTCATGCAGTCCAATGGCGGCGTCGCGACCCCCGAGGAGCTCTCCAAGCGCGCTGCGCTGTCGCTGCTCTCGGGCCCGGCCTCCGGCCCCACCGCCGGCCTGCTGGTCACCGGAACCCACGGCTGGGACTCCTGCCTCACCGTCGACATGGGCGGCACCAGCTTCGACGCCGCCGTGGTCTCGGGCGGCAAGCCGCTCATCATGACCGACGGCATCATCGACCGCTGGAGCATCGCGCTGCCGATGGTCGACATCCACACCATCGGCGCGGGCGGCGGCTCCATCGCCGGCGTCGACGAGGGCGGCCTGCTGCGGGTCGGCCCGCAGTCGGCAGGCGCGAACCCCGGCCCCGCGTGCTACGGTCGCGGCGGCACCCGCGCCACCACCACCGACGCCGATGTGGTGCTCGGATACATCGACGCGGACACCTTCCTGCAGGGCGAGTTCAAACTCGACCGCGAGGCCTCGCGCCAGGCGATCAAGCGCGACGTCGCCGACCCCCTCGGCATCAGCATCGAGGAGGCCGCAGCGGGCATCTACCACCTGGTCAACGTGAACATGGCGACCGGCGTGCGCGACATCACCGTGCGTCGCGGCCTCGATCCGCGGGAGTTCCCGATCGTCGTCGCCGGCGGCGCCGGCCCCGTGCACGCGGCGGCCATCGCGCGCGAGCTCGAGATCCCGGTGCTGCTGACGCCCCGCGACTCCTCGATCTTCTGCGCGGCGGGCATGCTCGTGTGCGACTTCAAGCACGACTACGTGCGGGCGATCAAAGGCCGCCTGCACGAACTCGACACCGCGCAGCTGGTCTCGATCTGGAGCGATCTCATGGAGCAGGGCAAGCAGACCCTGCTCGGCGAGGGCGTCGACGAGGCCGACATCTCCTATGTGCCCTCGATCGACGCGCGCTACCTGCATCAGTGGTACGAGCTGAACGTGGAGCTGCCCGAGGAGGGCACGGCCGCCCCCGACCTCGCCGCGGTGGCGGAGGCCTTCCACCAGCTGCACGATCGGGTCTTCGGCTACTTCTCGGAGGAGACCCCGGTCGAGGTGCTGAACGTGCGCCTGACCGCGATCGGCCGCACGCCGAACGACCGGATCGATCTCGCCAGCACCGTCGACCCGAACGCCGAGGTCGTCGTCACCGAGCGCGAGATCTGGTCGCTCACGGAGAACCGCATGGTGCCGGCTCCCGTCTACCAGGGATCCACGCTCGGCCCCGGCGCGAGCGTCAGCGGCCCCGCGATCATCGAGCTCGGCACCACCACCATCGTGGTGCACGACGAGTACGACGCGGTCGTCGACGTCAACGGATCCTTCGTCATGTATCTCCGCGACCGGGGCGAGGAGATCCTTCCCCGACTGGCGCTCGGCGCGTGAGGGGGACGATCATGGAGACGACCGTGACACCGATATTCGGCGCTGAGACCTCGCCCGAACTGGCCGCTCTGCTCGAACGGATCGGCGAGATCCGCCCACTGCTCGCGGCGAACGCGCGGGAGGGCGAGGAGAACCGCCGGGTCTCGGAGGAGTCGATCCGTGCGCTCGCGGAGGTCGGGGCGTTCAAGGTGTCGCTGCCGACCCGCTACGGCGGCTACGGCCTCGGTCATGGGGCGGCGATGGATGTCGGCCGCGAGATCGCCCTCGCCGACGGCGGCACCGCCTGGGTGGTCTCGCTGATCAACTCCGGCGCCTGGTACACCCGGATCTTCCCCGAGCAGGCGCAGGACGATGTCTTCGCCGGCAACCCGGACGCCCGGGTGTCGGTGGTCATCACACCCTCCGGCACCGCCCGCAAGGTCGACGGCGGCTACCGTGTGACGGGGAAGTGGTTCTACAACTCGGGCGCCTGGCACGCGGACTGGGCGCTGGGCGCGGTGCAGCTGCTTGACGAGGACGGCGCGCCCGAGGGCGAGGGCCAGTTCCTCATCCCGGCGAGCGACTACCGCATCGACGACATCTGGTACGTCGCCGGCATGCGCTCCAGCGGCAGCAACTGCCTGGTGATCGAGGATGCCTTCATCCCCGATCACCGGCTGCGGAAGGTGCCGGAGGTGGATCCCGAGTCGGATCAGCCGTACCGCGCCGTGGCCGTGCCGCTCGCCCTGCTCGGCCCGCAGCTGGGACTCGGCCGGGCGGTGTTCGAGCTCGTGATGAAGTCGTCGCCGAACAAGCCGATCGCGTACACCAGCATCCAGAGACGCAGCGATTGGACCGCCTTCCGGCTCGACATCGCGAAAGCGGCCATGCTGCTCGACACGGCGGACCTCTTCGCCGCCCGGGCCGCCGAGGACATGGACTCGATCGATCGCGACGGCCGCCCGCTCGACCGCTGCACGCGCTCCCGGGTGCGGGCCGACATCGGCTGGGCAGTCGATCACGTCACCGAGGCGATCAGCGTGCTGCTGAACGCCGCCGGCTCCGGCGTCTTCGCCGAGGCCAACCCCATCCAGCGGTTCTGGCGGGATCAGGCGGTCGTCGCCCGACACGGCTACATCTCGCCCCCGGTGGCCTACGAGATCTACGGCACCGCGCTGCTGGGCGTCGAAGACACCACAGCGACCATTCTCTGAGCCGCGAAAGGAATCCATCATGAATCCCCCGTCGAGCGCAGTCGCCGAGAGCATCGGCACCGCGACCCCCGTGCCCGCCACCGCGGACACCTTCAAGGCGGTCTTCCGCCATCACCCGGGCGGTGCGGCGCTGATCACCGCGCACGCCGACGGCCGCCACGCGGCCTTCACGGTCTCGTCGCTCGCCTCGGTGAGCGCGGAGCCGCCGGTCGTCATGTTCTCGGTCTCCTCGATGACCTCGAGCGCTCCGGTGCTCGCGGATTCCGAGACGGTCGTCGTGCACATGATCGACGCGGAGCAGATCGACCTCGCGCAGATCGGCGCCACCAGCGGCATCGACCGCTTCGCCCAGGAGCACCGCTGGGTCGCGCTGCCGAGCGGCGAGCGCGTCTTCCACGAGGCCCCGGTCTGGTTCCGGGCCCGGATCGAGCAGCGCGTCGACGTCGGCGGATCCACCATCTGCGTCGCTCGCCTGCTCGAGTCGAATCTTCCCACCGAGGATCCCGGATCCCACCCGCGGGGTTCGACCCTGGTCTACGTCGATCGGGTCTGGCATCGCCTGGGGGAGCATTCCCGAATCGGCTGACCTCGACCGCACGTCCCGCGGCGAGACCTGCCGTGGGAAACGCCACGTGCAGGAACGCGGAGCCCGTGTACCTGCTCAACGAAGAGAAAAGGAAAGATAATGCGATTCACCAAGAAGAAGCTGCTGGGCGCGGGCGTCGCGCTGCTCGCCTCGGCACTCGTGCTGACGGGCTGCGCCGGCGGAGGCGAGACCGGCGGGGACACGGGCGGAGGCTCGGAGGACGCCTTCCTCGTCGGCTACGCGGGCGCGGTGCAGGCCAACCCCAATAACAAGGCCATCGAAGACGCGATCCGCGCATCGGTCACCGAGAACGGCGGGGAGTTCATCGTCACCGACGCGAACTTCGACCCGAGCAAGCAGTTCTCCGATGTGCAGTCGCTGATCAACCAGGGCATCGACGTGCTGGTGATCTGGCCGCTGGACCCGCTCGGCATCCAGCCGGCCATCCAGCAGGCCGATGAGGCCGGCATCCCCGTCCTCGTGCAGGACACCACCGAGGGCGGGCCCTACGCCTCGAACTTCCAGGTGACGAACTTCGAGTCGGCCGAGGCCGCGGCCACGCTGATCGAGGAGGCCGTCGGCCCGAACGCGAATGTCGCCCAGATCGAGGGACTGCCTTCGGTCGGCGTGCTCGATGCCCGCAACCGCGGCTTCGCGGCCGGTGCCGAGGCGCTGGGGCAGACGATCCTCGCCTCGCAGGTCAACGAGCTCGACGGCGCCGATGGCGCGCGCCCCATCGTCGACGCGTGGAAGTCGCGATTCGGCGCGGAGATCCAGGCGATCTTCGCCTACAACGACCCCAGCGCCATCGGCGCCGCGTCTGCGAAGAGCCCCGATTTCGACCCCGTGGTCATCGGCATGAACGGCGACGCCGACGGCGTCGCGGCGGTCAAGGACGGGCGTCTGCTCGCGACCTTCGACTTCCACCCCGTGCAGGTGGGCGCCGCGCTCGGCTGGGCCGCTCACCAGCTCTTCCTCGGTGAGACGCTGCCCGAGACCGTGACCCTCGAGGCCACGATGATCACGGCGGAGAACGCGGACGAGTGGGTTCCGGTCTCCGAGCTGCTGCAGAAGAGCTTCGACGTCTCCATCCAGGAGGAGGGCGGCTCGGCCAAGCTCACCGTGAAGGCGCGCGGCTGATGATCGCGCTGTCGGGCATCACCAAGCGGTACGGGGCGGTCACCGCACTCGACGAGGTGTCGCTCACCATCCGCCCCGGCGAGGTCATCGCCCTCGCCGGGGAGAACGGCTCGGGCAAGAGCACGCTCGTGAAGGTGCTCTCCGGGGTGGTGGTGCCCGACAGCGGCCGCATCGAGTTCGACGGCGAGGAGGTGCGCTTCTCGGAGCCGAAGGACGCCCTGGATCGCGGAATCGGGCTCGTCGCCCAGGAACTGACCGTCGTCCCCGCGCTCCCGGTCTACGAGAACGTCATGCTCCCGGTCATGCGGGGGCGCGCCGCCCGGATCGTGCACCGTCGCGAGCTGATCGCGCGCACCCGCGCGCTGCTCGAGCGCCTCGGTCTCGAGCGCATCGATCCTCGGCGCAGGGTCGAACAGCTCGGCCCCGTGGAGCAGACCTTCGTGGAGATCGCGAAGGCCCTCGTCACCGAGCCCCGGGTGCTGATCCTCGACGAGGCGACGAGCCGGCTCAGCGCCGAGGAGGTCGTCTCGGTGCTGGCCCTGGTGCGGGAGCTGCGGGATCAGGGCCTGTCCACCATCATGATCACGCACCGCATCGCCGAGATGACCTCGACGGCCGATCGCGCGGTGGTGCTGCGCGACGGCCGATACGCGGGCGAGCTGCCCCGTGCCGAACTCGACGAGGACATGCTCGTGCGGCTCATGGTCGGCAGGGACCTGAAGGCGAAGGTGCGCGAGGAGAAGTCCGAGGCGGAAGCCTCCGAGGTGCTGCTCGCCGAGGAGATCCGCGTCGACCGCGACGGGCCCGAGGTCGGGCTCTCGGTGGGCGCGGGCGAGATCGTCGGGCTCGCGGGGCTCGTCGGCGCCGGCCGGACCGAACTGCTCGAGTGCCTCTTCGGCCTGCGCCCGAGACACGGGGGCCGGCTCTCGGTCGGCGGGGTGCCCGTCGCCCCGGCGAGTGTGCGCCGAGCGATCGACGCGGGGCTCTCGCTCGTGCCCGAGGAGCGGCGCGGGCAGGGCCTCATCGTGGGCGACACCATCGAGAACAACTACCATCTCGGCTCGCCGCCCTGGTACCGGCTGGTGCGGCGGCGGCGCATGCGCCGCGAGACCCGGGCCGCGATCGCGCGCTTCGGGGTGAAGGCGCGCGACGTGCTCGCGGGCGTCTCGACGCTCTCCGGCGGAAACCAGCAGAAGGTCGTCATCGCCCGGTCGCTGTCCAGCAGCCCCCGGGTGCTGCTGCTCGACGAGCCGACCCGCGGCGTCGACGTGGGAGCCCGCGAGGAGATCTACGACATCATCCGGGAGCAGGCCGGATCGGGTATGGGGGTGCTGCTCGCCTCCTCGGACATGACCGAGATCCTCGGCGTCGCCGATCGTGTGCTCGTGATGCATGAGCACGCGATCGTGGGGGAGCTGCGCGGCGAGGAGATCACGGAAGAGAACATCGGCCTGCTGAGCGCAGGCGGGAGGAAGTAAGAACCATGGACCAGCACACGCAGGCGCCCGCCGAGGCGGCGGAGTCCGCCGCAGCCGCGCAACCCGCACCCCCCGGAAGGCGGCGCGGAGCCGTGACCGGGCTGTTCGAGCAGATGCGCATCTACCTCGCCATCGTCGCCCTGCTCGTCATACTCTGCGTCTTCCTCTCGATCACGCAGCCGACCTTCGCCACCTGGGCGAACTTCCTGACCATCCTCGAGACCAACTCGGTGCTGCTCCTGGTCGCGGTGGGCCTCACTTTCGTGCTGCTCACCGCGGGCTTCGACCTCTCGGTCGGGGCGATGCTGGCCCTCTCGGGCGTGCTGATGGGGAAGATGGTGCAGGGCGGTATACCGCTGCCGATGGCGATCATCCTCGTCATCGTGGCCGCGGCGCTGCTGGGCTTCGTGCTCAACGGACTGCTGATCGGGAAGCTCGCGCTCTCCTTCTTCGTGGTGACGCTCGGCACCATGTCCCTCTTCCGCGGTGCCGGTCTCGTGGTCACCGAGGGCTACGGGGTCTCCCTCTACGAGTTCGAGGCGGTGCGGGCGCTCGGCGCCGGCCGCGTGATGGGGATCCCGTGGCTCGTCATCATCGCGCTCGGGGTGCTCGTGCTCGCGATCCTCGTCACCCGTTACACGGGCTTCGGGCGCATGCTCTACGCGGTGGGAGGCGGCCCCGAGGCGGCCCGGCTCGCCGGCATCAGGGTCTGGGCGATCAAGGCGGCGGCCTACGGCATCTGCGCCTCCCTCGCCGCGCTCGCCGGAGTGCTCGAGGCGAGCCGATTGGGGTCCGCCTCGCCGCAGGCCGGAACGGGCATCGAGCTCGTCGCCGCGGCCGCGGTGCTGCTCGGCGGCACCAGCTTCACCGGCGGTGTGGGTTCCATGGTCGGCACCCTGCTGGGCACGCTGCTGCTCGGGGTGATCTCCAACGGTCTCACCATCGCCCAGGTCTCCTCGTTCTGGCAGGGCATCGTCACCGGCCTGGTGCTGCTCGCCGCGGTGCTGCTCGACTGGTTCCGCACCCGGCGAGAGAGACGGTGAACGGGCCCCGCGCCTCGAGCGGCCCAGAGGCGCGGGGCTCGCACATGCGTCTCGCTCGAACCCCCGCCGCTAGGATGAATCCGTGACCGAGCAGACTCCCGAACCGTCCTCCTTTCAGGAGCACGAAGACGTGAAATTCGCCGAGGAGGCTCTGCCGCTCGGCGTACGGGTCGCCGCCGCGTGGTCCTGGCGGCTCATCATCATCGGCGTGGCGGTCGCCGCGCTGTTCTGGCTCATCGTCCAGGTGCGCATCCTGGTGATCCCGCTGCTGGTCGCCATACTCCTCACCGCGCTGCTGCAGCCCATCGTGCAGTTCTTCGAACGGCGGGGCTGGCCCCGGTGGCTCGGTGTGCTCACCGCCCTGCTCTCGCTCGTCGCCGCGGTGGCGCTGCTGGTCACCCTCATCGTCACCCAGCTCCGACAGGGGCTGGGTGATGTGGCGAAGCGGTCCACCGCCGCCTGGAACGACTTCGTGCAGTGGCTCGAGACCGCGTTCGGGGTCTCCGGCGAGCAGGTCAACGGCTTCATCGACCAGGTCTTCAGCACGATCCAGGATCACCAGGACGAGATCTGGAGCGGGGCATTGGCCGTCACCACCACCGCCGGGCAGCTCGTCGCAGGCGCCCTGCTGGCGGTCTTCTCGCTGATCTTCCTGCTGGCCGACGGCAAGCGCATCTGGTACTGGGTACTCGGCTTCCTGCCGGTCCGCGCGCACGCCCCCATCGACACCGCCGGCCGCGCCGGCTGGGTCTCGGTCGGCCAGTACGTGCGCGTGCAGATCTTCGTCGCCTTCGTCGACGCCGTCGGCATCGGCATCGGCGCGGCCATCCTCGGGGTGCCGCTGCCCGTCCCGATCGCGATCCTGGTGTTCCTCGGCTCCTTCATCCCCTTCCTCGGCGCCATCGCCACCGGAGCCCTGGCCGTCTTCATCGCCCTGGTCTACAACGGTCCGCTGAACGCGCTGATCATGCTGGGCGTGGTCATCCTCGTGCAGCAGATCGAGAGCCACGTGCTGCAGCCCCTCGTCATGGGCAATGCCGTGAAAGTGCATCCGCTGGGCGTCGTGCTCGCCGTCTCGGCCGGTGCGCTTCTCGCGGGTATCCCCGGCGCGCTGTTCGCGGTGCCGATCGCGGCCTCCGCGAGCTCCATGGTGAATGCGCTCGTCGAGCGAAGATGGAAGCCCGGCACGGATCCGGTGGCGAAGTATCTGCAGGGCGAGAAGCACCACCGGGAAGCGAAACAGCGGGCGCGCAAGATCGCCAAGCAGCGGCGCAGGGAAGGACACGCATGAGCGAGCAGGCGGAGGCATCGGCCCCGGATTTCCAGGAGCCGACCCTCGAGCAGTTCGAGGCAGCGCTCGAACTGGTGCATCGGGTGACGCAGCGCACGCCGCTGGAGACCTCGCGCTATCTCGCAGAGGTGCTCGGCGTTTCCAAGGTGTATCTGAAATGCGAGAATCTGCAGCGCACCGGCGCCTACAAGCTGCGCGGGGCCTACAACCGGCTCGTCCAGCTCAGCCCGGAGGAGCGCGCGCGGGGCGTGGTCGCGGCCTCGGCCGGCAATCACGCTCAGGGCGTGGCCTACGCGGCCCGCGAGCTCGGCATCAAGTCGACCATCTTCATGCCGCTGGGCGTCGCCCTGCCGAAGCTGCAGGCGACCCGCAACTACGGGGCCGAGGTGGTGCTGGAGGGGGCGAGCTTCGACGAGACCAATGCGGCGGCCCAGGCCTTCGTGAACGAGACCGGTGCGGTGTTCATCCCGCCGTTCGATGATCCGGCCATCATCGAGGGGCAGGGCACCGTGGCTCTCGAGATGCTCGATGTGGCCCCCGATATCGAGACGCTGGTGGTGGCGATCGGCGGCGGCGGACTGATCTCCGGCGTCGCCGCGGCGGCCAAGCTGCGCGCCGAGCGCGAGGGCCGGACCCTGCGCGTCATCGGGGTGCAGGCCAAGAACACCGCGGCGTTCCAGCCCTCGCTCAGCGCCGGGCAGCCGGTCACCATCCGGACCAAGCCGACCATCGCCGACGGCATCGCCGTCGCGCGCCCCGGAGACCTGACCTTCGAGTACGTCCGGCGCTACGTGGACGAGATCGTCACGGTGAGCGATGACGATATTGCCCGGGCCATCGTGATGCTGCTCGAGCGGACGAAGCTCGTGGTCGAGCCCGCCGGCGCGGCGGGCGTCGCGGCCATGCTCACGGGCAAGATCAAGGCGAGCGGGCCGACCGCCACCATCCTCTCCGGAGGCAATATCGACCCGCTGCTGCTGCAGCGGGTGATCGGGCACGGTCTGGCCGCCTCGGCGCGCTATCTCAAGCTGCGCATTCTGCTGCCGGACATCCCGGGCCAGCTCGTGCGCACCGCCAGCATCGTCGCCGAGAAGAACGCGAATGTGGTCGAGGTGCTGCACACCCGGCACGCGACCGAGCTGCCGATCAGCGAGGTGGAGCTCGAACTGCACATCGAGACCCGCGGCGTGGAGCACGGCCAGGAGGTCGTGCAGGCGCTGCGCGACGCCGGCTACTCCGTGCGGGTCGGCGAGAAGTACTGAGGGCCGGGGCCTCGGATGGAGCGGAGCGCGTCGGTTCGCGGGGCGACCGTGCTCATCACGGGGGCCGCTCGCGGCATGGGCGAGCTCTACGCGCGGCGCGCGGCGAGCGAGGGCGCGGCGAGGATCGCGCTCTGGGATCTCGATGAGGATCGGCTCGCCCGACTCGCTGATGAGCTCCGGGGGCCGGCGACCGAGATCCGGGGTTACACCGTCGACCTCGCGGATCGCGAAGCCGTGACCGCGGCTGCGGCCCGCGTCCTCGACGAGCTCGGAGTGCCCGATGTGCTGATCAACAACGCCGGCGTGGTGCGCGGTGCACCCTTCTGGGAGCATGATTCGGCCCGCGACATCGAGGGGACCATGCGGGTGAACGCCCTGGCGCCGATGTGGCTGACCCGCGAGCTGCTGCCGGCGATGATGGCCGATCGGGCCCGGCCGCGGCGGATCCTGAACATCGCCTCCGCTGCCGGCACGCTCGCCAATCCGAATATGAGCGTCTACGCCGCGTCGAAGTGGGCGATGATCGGATGGAGCGAGTCCCTGCGATTGGAGCTGCAGCGAGCCGGCTACCCGCGCTTCGGCGTCACCGCGTTCTGCCCGAGCTACGTCTCCACAGGCATGTTCGCCGGGGCCCGGGGGCCGCGGCTCACCCCGATCATGACGCCGGAGCGCGCGGTCTCAGCGGCCTGGACGGGCATGCTGGCCGGCACGCCGATCGTGTCGAGGCCCTGGACGGTGAAACTCGCGATGGCGTTCCGCGGCGTGCTGCCGACGCGGGCCTGGGATCTGATCGCCGACCGGGTGTTCCGGGTCTACTCCTCGATGGATCGCTTCACCGGACGCGGCACCGGGGCGTGAGGCGCCTCGCCGCTACCCCGTATAGGTGTCGACGGCGAGGATCTTCACATCGATCTGCTTGCCGGTCGGAGCCGAATAGCTCGCGCTCTCGCCGATCTTCAGCCCCAGGATCGCCGCCCCCAGCGGGCTCTCGGCGCTGTAGACATCGAGGTCGCCGTCGGCCAGCTCGCGATTGCCCAGGAGGAAGCGCTCTTCGTCCCCCCAGACCTCGGCGGTGATGACCGTTCCGATCTCGACGATGCCGCGGCTCACGGGCGCCTCGCCCACCACGGCGTGCTTCAGCAGTTCCTCGAGATCGCGGATCCGGGCCTCCATCTTGCCCTGCTCATCCTTCGCGGCGTGGTAGCCGCCGTTCTCCTTGAGGTCGCCCTCCTCGCGCGCCGCTTCGATGCGTGCGCTGATCTCGCGGCGACCCGGGCCGGTGAGCTGCTCCAGCTCGCCGACGAGACGGTCGTGAGCCTCCTGGGTCAGCCAGGTCTGGTTCTCAGCCATGCTGGCTCCTCTCTACGCAGAAACCCCAGCAGCGCCGGGGCATTCCCACCAGGATACCAGTCTTCCTCCGTTCGGCAGGGTTTCACCACCCCGCGCCTCTGCGGGTGCGGGGTGGTCCCGTCCGGAGGTCGGACCGATCAGGAGCCGTGGATCCAGCAGGTCTTGATGTAGCCGGTCGTCGCCGGCCCCGCGGTCACCAGCACCTCATCGAAGCGTCGGGTGCGCTGCTCGCTCACCGGCAGCTCCAGCATCTTCCACCCGACCTGCGCGTAGGAGGTGCTGAGCGCTTCGAGCTCGCAGACCACCGCGGAGCCCGGGGGGGCCGTGACCTCGAAGTCGATCTCGACGGTGCGCTCGTCGACGACGGTGTAGGCGAGATCCCGGAACTCGACGGCCTCCCTCGTCTGGGCGGCCAGATATCCCAGCACGATGACACCCGCGATCACGAGCGCGGCGCCCGCGATCCAGGCGAAACGCCGGTCGAAACGCCGCCCCCGCCCGCGCCCGTAACGTTCCTCGAGCGTCCGCTGCTGATCCGGATCCGGCGTCCCCGAAGCGGGGGAGTGGGAGCCTGAGGCCGACTCGGCAGTGCGAATCGGATCCTGCGCCGCCTGGGTCACGGGATCCTCCGATCTCGGTCGAACTAGACTGAATGACTGTTGCCAGCGTACCCGGGCGGAACCGGGAGTCAGATGGGAGGCGCCGATGGCGTTGCGCTTGATCGCGGTGCACGCGCACCCGGACGACGAGTCGAGCAAAGGCGCGGCCACCTACGCCCACTATCTCGATCAGGGCGCGGAGGTGCTGATCGTCAGCTGCACCGGCGGCGAGCGGGGCGATGTGCTGAACGAACTGGTCAGCCGCGACCCGAAGAGCCGACGCGATCTCGCGGGACTGCGTCGCGCCGAGATGGACAGCGCCCGGGACATCATCGGCTTCCAGCACCGCTGGCTGGGCTACGAGGATTCCGGCCTGCCGGCCGAGGGCGAAGCGATACCGCGGGGATCCTTCGCGGACATCCCCGCCGAGATCTCGGCCGAGGCCCTGGTGCGGGTCGTGCGCGAGTTCCGGCCGCATGTGATGATCACCTACAACGAGCAGGGCGGCTACCCCCACCCCGATCACATCCGCTGCCACGAGATCTCGAGGCTCGCCTGGGAGGTGTCGGGCGACGCGGAGAGCTACCCCGAGGCCGGGGAGCCCTGGGCGATCAAGAAGCTCTACTACGAGTCGATCTTCAACCCGGAGCGCGTGCTCCGGATCTTCGAGACGCTGCGCGAGAAGGAACCCGAGTCGCCGCTGCTCGAGCAGTTCCAGGAGCTCACCTCCCGTTTCTCCCGTCGCCCCTCCGATGCGACCGCGCGGGTGGAGGTCGGACGCTTCTTCGAGCGTCGCGACGAGGCGCTGCGCGCGCACGCGAGTCAGGTGCCGCCGGACAGCCCGTTCTTCTTCTGGCCGAATGAGCTGCAGCGCGAGGCCTGGCCGTTCGAGGACTACCGTTTGGCCGCCTCCCGAGTCGCGACGAGCGAGTTCGAGGCGGATCTGTTCCAAGGGATCGAGGAGGACGCCGCATGAGTGTGGCAGCGACCGTGGCCATGGTGATCGTCCGTCTGGCGGAGGACGAGGCCGCCCTCGACGCCGATACGGTGAGCCCGGGGGTGGCCGGCTTCGTGGTGACGGCCGTCGTCGCGCTCGCGGTGATCTTCCTCGGCTGGGATCTCGTCCGCCGGCTGCGGCGCGGCCGGTACCGCGAGGAGATCCGGCAGAATCTCGCCGAGGAGCTGGCCGAGCACCGGGCGCGGGAGTCGGGGAGCGCGGCCGAGGCGGGCGCCGCCGATTCCGCCCCGGATGACGACCGCCGCGACTGAGATGACCACCGCCCAGGCGCCGGCCGATCCCGGGCGCGTCCTCGCCGAGGTCTTCGGCTACACGGAGTTCCGCGGCGAGCAGGAGGCGATCGTCCGGCAGGTCATCGCCGGCGGCGACGCGGTCGTGCTGATGCCCACCGGCGGGGGCAAGAGCATCTGCTACCAGCTGCCCGCGCTCTGCCGCGAGGGCACGGGCGTCGTGCTGTCACCGCTGGTGGCGCTGATGCACGATCAGGTCGCGGCCCTGCGCCTCGCCGGCGTCTCGGCGGCGGCGCTGAACTCGGCGATGTCGTCGGAGGAGCGCGCGGAGGTCACCCGCGCCTATCTGGCCGGTGAGCTGCAGCTGCTCTACCTCGCGCCCGAGCGCTTGTCGGCACCGGGCACCGTCGAGTTGCTGCAGCGCGGCCGCGTCGCGCTCTTCGCCATCGACGAGGCCCACTGCGTCTCGCAGTGGGGGCACGATTTCCGACCCGACTACCTGCGGCTCGGTGCGCTCGCCGAGACCTGGCCCGAGGTGCCGCGCATCGCGCTCACGGCGACCGCGACGCCCGCGACGCACCGCGAGATCGCCGAGCGGCTGCACCTGGAGCGGGCGCGGCACTTCGTGGCGAGCTTCGACCGACCCAACATCCGCTACCGCATCGAGGCCAAGGGCACGGTGCGCCGGCAACTGGTCGACTTCGTGCGCGGCGAGCACGCGGGCGAGGCGGGCATTGTCTACGCGCTGAGCCGGAAGCGCGTCGAGCAGGCCGCCGAGTGGCTGCGCGAGGCCGGCGTCGACGCCGTCGCTTATCACGCCGGTCTGCCCGCGGCGCAGCGGCTCGAGGCGCAGACCCGCTTCCTGCGCGAGGAGGGCGTCGTCGTGGTGGCGACGATCGCCTTCGGCATGGGCATCGACAAACCCGATGTGCGCTTCGTCGCCCATATCGATCTGCCGAAGTCGGTCGAGGGCTACTACCAGGAGACCGGCCGCGCCGGCCGCGACGGCGAGCCGGCCGAGGCGTGGATGGCCTACGGCCTGGCAGATGTGGTGCAGCAGCGGCAGCTGATCGAATCGGGCGATGGCGACGAGGCGGCCAAGCGCAACCAGACGGCCCACCTGAACCACATGCTCGAGCTCTGCGAGACGATCAGCTGCCGCCGCCAGTACCTGCTCAGGTACTTCGGCGAGGAATCGAGCACATCCTGCGGCAACTGCGATGTCTGTCTCGACCCGCCGAAGCTCTGGGACGCGACGATCCCCGCGCAGAAGCTGCTCTCGACGGTGCTGCGGATCGGCCGCGAGCGCGGCGGCCGCACCTTCGCCGCAGGCCAGCACATCGATGTGCTGCGGGGCGTGGCGAGCGAGCGCTCGCGGTCCCTCAAGCTCGATGAGCTCTCCACCTGGGGGATCGGTGCAGACCTCTCGGAGGCGCAGTGGCGCGGCGTCGTACGCCACCTGCTGGCGACCGGGGTGCTCGAGGCGCGCGGCGAGTGGGGCGTGCTCGCCCCCGCGGAACCGGCGAAGGCGATCCTGCGCGGCGAGACCCAGGTGCTGATGCGCGAGGAGGTCATCGCCCGGCGCACTGCCGGCCCCGCGAAGAGGCGGGCCGCGGCGGCTGATCTCGACGAGGCGCAGGGCGAGACCTTCGAGCGGCTGCGCGCGTGGCGTCTGGCCGAGGCGCGCGAGCAGGGCGTGCCGCCCTATGTGGTGTTCGGGGACGCGACGCTTCGCGAACTGGCCGTTCAACTCCCGAGCAGCGCTGAGGGCCTGCTCGCCGTGCCGGGCATCGGTCAGGCGAAGCTCGACCGCTACGGCGAGGCCGTGCTCGCGCTGCTCGCCGAGTGATCGCCGAGGAGGATCCCGCGCGCCGGCCGCCCGCCGAGGTGGCAATCGTCTGAGGGTTCCCACAGATATGCCGTTTCGCATCTGTGCGCTCCGTACACTTGAAAGGTGAGTCAGCGCAACGGTCGTCCCTTCCCCGAGCCCGATAGCCTGTCGCTGCCGCTGCTGGAGGACGCCGAGCACCACGCCGTCTCCACGGAGCCCAAGCCGCGCTGGCGCGGCTGGATTCACGCCGCGACCTTCCCGGTGGCCATCGCCGCCGGCATCGTGCTCATCTCGCTCGCGCACGGCCCCGTCGCCAAGTGGGCCGCCGCCGTGTACATGGCCAGCAGCATGCTGCTCTTCGGCATCTCCGCGCTCTACCACCGGGTCAACTGGACGCCGGGGGTGAAGCGCGTCTTCCGCCGCCTCGACCACGCGAACATCTTCCTCCTCATCGCCGGCACCTACACCCCGATCGCGCTCACCGCCCTGCCGATGGACAAGGGCATCCTGCTGCTGATCGCGGTGTGGGCGGGCGCGCTGCTCGGCATCGGCTTCCGGGTGTTCTGGATCGGCGCGCCGCGCTGGATCTACGTGCCGCTGTACATCCTGCTGGGCTGGGCCGCGGTGATGTACGTCGTGGACATCGCCCAGGCGAATGTCGCCACCCTGGTACTCATCATCGTCGGCGGTCTGCTCTACACGCTGGGAGCGGTCGTATACGGCTTGAAGCGGCCGAATCCGATCCCGGGCGTATTCGGCTTCCACGAGATCTTCCACTCGCTCACCGTTTTGGCCTTCCTCTGCCACTGGGTCGCGGTGCTGCTCGTGGCGCTCGATCCGGTCTACCTCCGCTGACGCTCCCCGGCCGAGCCGCGGGCGCTCAGCCGATCATCCGCAGCCGATACACTCGCAGAGTGAATCCCGACCGAACCTCCCCGCGCCCCGGGCTGCTGTACCGGCTGTACCAGCACCGCCTGCGCCGAGAGATCGATCCGGTTCGGGTGCCCCACCACATCGCCGTCATCGTCGACGGCAATCGCCGCTGGGCGAAGCAGCGCCTGCAGGAGCGCGTAGCCATCGGGCATCGCGCCGGAGCGCGGAAGATTCCGGAGTTCCTCGGCTGGTGCGAGGGCGCGGGGGTGGAGGTGGTCACGCTCTACCTGCTCTCCAACGACAATCTGAGCGGTCGGGATCGCGCCGAACTCACCGATCTCTTCGGCATCATCGCCGCACTGGCCGCCGAGCTGGCCTCCGTCGACGACTGGCGGGTGAAGCATGTGGGCAGCACGGAGGGGCTCTCACCCGAATTGATCGCCGCGCTCGAGGAGGCCGAGGCCGAGACCCGGGATCGCACCGGACTGCACGTGAACCTCGCCGTGGGGTACGGGGGGCGCAGCGAGATCGCGGCGGCCATGCGCAGCATCATCGCCGAGCATCAGGCGAGCGGCGGCACCATCGAGACGCTCGCCGAGCGGCTCGCCCCGGAGACCATCGGCGAGCACCTCTGGACCCGGGGTCAGGCCGATCCCGATCTCGTCATCCGCACCTCGGGGGAGCAGCGGCTCTCCGATTTCATGATCTGGCAGTCGGCCTACAGCGAGTTCTACGTGGTCGAGGCGCTCTATCCCGATCTGCGCGAGGTCGACCTGCTGCGCGCGCTCCGCGATTACTCGCGCCGCCAGCGCCGTCTCGGGAAGTAGTCGCGGCCACCGGCGACGAGCGCGCGAGGAAGCGCGCGGGATGCGGATCGGGCAGCCGCACGGGGATGGCAGAATGAGGGCATGCCCATCGACACCGCCGATCTCCCGGACCCCGAGGACCTGCCGCAGGATCCGGAGGATCTCCCTCCTGAGAACGTGGGCCCCGCGAGCCTGAACCCCGGATGGTTGAGCGATGACGAGATCTCCTTCGTGCGCGGGCGGATGCCGATCCTCTACGTCGAGGCGGTGCCGGTGCGCGTCGACGGGCAGGGCCAGGTCACCGAGGTCGGGCTGCTGCTGCGCTCGACGCCGGACGGCGTGATGACCCGCGCGCTCGTCGCGGGACGGGTGCGCTACGGCGAGACGCTGCGCGATGCGCTGTTCCGCCACCTCGAGAACGATCTCGGACCGATGGCGTTCCCGCTGATCCCGGCGTCGCCGGTGCCGGCGCAGATCGCGGAGTTCTTCCCGCTGCCCGGCATCTCTCCCTACGTCGACGAGCGCCAGCACGCGATCTCGCTGGTCTACGTGGTGCC
The DNA here is from genome assembly GCA_048516985.1 of Leucobacter sp. Lineage (GTDB taxonomy): Bacteria > Actinomycetota > Actinomycetes > Actinomycetales > Microbacteriaceae > Leucobacter. The sequence continues at coordinate 1,387,291 of CP183188.1, forward strand.
GGTGACCGGCTCCTGCAGCCCCCGTCAGGACGCGCTCGAAGTGACCTGGATGACCCCCGCCGAAGCGCTCGGCCCCGTCACCCTCGCCGAACTGGTCGGCGGCCGCGGCAGACTACTGCGGCAGGCGCTCGCTTCCGTCGGCTGCTAGGCGGCGTCGCCGAGGAACGCCTCGAGCTCCTCACGGGCGAGGTGATCGGTCTTCTGCACCGGCGGCGACTTCATGAAGTACGCCGAGGCTGCCTCGACGGGACCGGCCTGGCCCAGATCCTTCGCCACCTTCGCGCTGCGGATCGCATCGATCATGGTGCCCGCCGAATTGGGCGAATCCCAGACCTCGAGCTTGTACTCCAGGCTCATCGGCACATCGCCGAAGCCGCGGCCCTCGAGACGGACGAAGGCGAATTTGCGATCCTCGAGCCAGGGCACGTGATCGCTCGGGCCGATGTGCACATCCTCGGCCGGGAGGTCCACCTCGATATTCGAGGTGACCGCCTGGGTCTTCGAGATCTTCTTCGACTTGAGGCGGCTGCGCTCCAGCATGTTCTTGAAGTCCATATTGCCGCCGACGTTGAGCTGGTAGGTGTGATCGAGGGCGATGCCGCGGCTCTCCATCAGATGGGCCAGCACGCGGTGCGTGATGGTCGCGCCGACCTGGCTCTTGATGTCGTCGCCGACGATGGGGAGCCCGGCCTCGGTGAACTTCGCCGCCCACTCGGGATCGCTCGCCACGAACACCGGCACCGCGTTGACGAATGCCACACCCGCGTCGAGCGCCGCCTGCGCGTAGAACTTCACCGCCGCCTCGCTGCCGACGGGCAGGTAGCAGGCGAGCACCTCGGCGCCCGAATCGCGCAGCACCTGGGCCACGTCGACGACCTCGGCCGGCGACTCCTCGACGACGTCGCGGTAGTACTCGCCGAGACCGTCGAGAGTCGGGCCGCGCTGCACCTCGACGCCGAGCGGCGGCACATCGGAGAACTTGATGGTGTTGTTGTGACCGGCCCAGATGGCCTCGGAGAGGTCCTTGCCCACCTTGTCGGCATCGACCTCGAAGGCGGCGACGAACTCCAGATCGGAGACGTGGTAGCCGCCGAGGCGCACGTGCATGAGCCCGGGGACCTGCTCGTCATCGGCGGCCTCCCGATAGTACTCGACACCCTGCACGAGCGAGCTTACGCAATTCCCGATGCCCGCGAGGGCCACCTTCACTGTCATCGCACCAAACTTTCTTCGATATCGGAGTGCGCACCAAAGGGAGATCCTACTCCTCCGGCCTGTCCGCCGTTCACAGACCGTTGGTCGGGCGCAGGCGCCGCGAAGGTCACTACGCTGGAGGCGGGCGGTCAGAAGCGAAGCGGGGGAACGCCGGTGCACGACACACACGAGATCACCGAGCTGGCGATCCGCGCGGCCCGGGAGGCGGGGGCGATCGCGCTCGAGGGCTTCCGCTCGCGTGAGCTCGGCATAGATGTGAAGACGGACATGCACGACCTCGTCACACGCTACGACGGCGCCTGCGAGGAGCACATCCGCGGCGCGATCCTGGAGGCCTACCCGGGCTCGACCATCGTGGGCGAGGAGCGGGGGGAGAGCGCGGGGGAGGGATCCCTCACCTGGTACATCGACCCCATCGACGGCACCGCCAACTTCGCTCGCGGCATCGCGATGTGGGCGGTGAGCATCGGGATCGCCCGCGACGGCGAGATGGTCTCGGGCGTCGTCTACGACCCCGCGAACGAGCAGCTGTTCTGGGCCGACGACCGCGGCGCCTTCCTCGTCGACGGGCGTCGTCGCACCGAGGAGCCGTTGCGCAGTTGGGGGTATGCCGATCCGGCGCGGGCGACCGTCGCGCTGAACTTCCCGCTCGCGCGCGATCTGGTGCACCGGCCGGAGCTCGCGCTGGAGCAGTTCGCCCGGGTGACGAAGAGCTTCGCGCAGGTGCGCGGACTCGGCAGCACCTGCATCGCGCTGTGCTGGATCGCCGCGGGGTGGATCGACGTCACGGTCTCCTTCGAGACGAATCCGTGGGATGTCGCCGCCGGCGCCTTCATCATCAGGCGCGCCGGCGGCCTCTACTACGGCTACCGCGACGGGGAGATCGTGCCCGAGGCGCGCGACCATCTCGCACCGCACTACTACGCGGCGGTCCCGGGCGGCGACTTCGAGCTGCTGCACGAGATCATGCGCACGCAGAGCCTCCGGCCGCCGCCCGGAGCCTGAGGCCGTGCACGGGCCTGCGCCTCAGCGCCGGCGCCACACGATCAGATGCTCGCGGCTGAAGCCGCGGGTGCACTTCGCGCAGGAGGATTCCCGGGTGGGCTTCCGGAAGCGCACATGCTCGTGCCCCGCCGGGCAGGCGCCGAGCCACGGGGCGAGCTCGTGGGCGATCTCGCCGTCGTGGGTGCGCCCGCCGATGTAGCCGATCTCGGCGGCGATGCGCCGCCATCGCGGCCCGTGTCCGGCGTCCGGGCCGGCCAGGGCGTGCGCGACCTCGTGCAGCAGGATCTGGTGGATCTCGTCGTCCTCGAACTTCTGGGCGAGATGGCGCGAGACGGTGATGCGCCGATCGGTGTAGTTGCACAGCCCGGCCCGCCGCTTGGCGTGGTCGAAACCGAAGGACCAGCTCCCCGCGCCGAAGGCGGGGTCGAGATGCATGCGGATGAGCGCCTCGGCCCAGATCCGCACCCGCGCGAGCTCAGCCACGGTCGAACAGCTCCCTGGGCGGTTCGGGGCTCGCGACGGCCTCCGCATCCGTGACCGGTCTCGCGCCGCCCACCCAGTCGCGCAGTTCCCGCCCCACCAGCATCCGTGCCGGATGCGGGCCGCCGGCGAGCAGCCGCGGCAGCCAGTCGAATCCGGGGAGATCCGACATCGAGTCCGCGCCGGTGCCCGATCCGCCTGCATCGCGTCCGGCGCCCGATCCGCTCGCGATCAGCACCACATTGCCGAAGCGGCGGCCCTTCAGCGTCTGCGGCTCCCCGATGGCGGCGACCGCGCCGAAGACCGCCCCGAGCGTCGCGGCCTGGGCTCGGGTGAAGGGCTGCCCGGTGCCGTCGGTGACATTCACGACCACCAGGCCGTCCTCGGCGAGCAGCGGACGGAGCAGCTCGTAGAACTCGATGCTCGACACATGCGCCGGGGTGCGCGAGCCCGCGAAGATGTCGACCACGATCAGATCCATCGCGGCGCGCATCCCGTCGGGGAGCCGGGAGACCACTGCGCGGGCATCCCCGTGCCGGACGCGGATGCTCGCTCGTTTGGGCAGCGGTGCCGCCTCTCGTACCAGCTCGACCAGCGCGCTCTCGAGCTCGACGATCTGCTGCCTGCTGCCCGGCCGGGTGGCCTCCACGTAGCGGGGCAGGGTGAAGGCTCCGCCGCCCAGGTGCAGGGCGGAGATCGGGGCGCCGGAGGGTCGGAACAGATCGATGATGTGACCGATCCGGCGCACGTACTCGAAGAACACCTCGCCGGGGTCGCGGAGATTGACATGCGACTGCGGGGTGCCGTCGACCGTGAGCACGATCGCGCCGGGCACCCAGCGGTCCTCCTCGATCTCGGCGATCAGGCCGGAGCTCAGCGTGACCGGCTCCGGAAGCCTCACGGGCGGCCCGCTCGTTTCGAGTCGTCGCGCCCCGTCGCGGGGGAGTCGGCGGGCTCGATCATCCCAGCAGTCTACGGCTTGTCGGAGCGCCGGGCCGCAGCGACCCCATAGACTCTCGATAACGCGGATCGCCGCGGGTTCGATGTCGCACCGAGGAGTCAGACATGGCCAACAGCCCCGAGGGCAGCGCCCACCGCACGGGCGGTGTCTCGCCGAAGCTGATCGTCGTGATCGTGCTGGCGGTGCTCGCACTGATCTTCGTCTTCTCGAATCTCGGCACCGCGACGCTGCACTTCCTCGGCTTCTCCTTCGCCGCACCCGGCTGGATCTGGTTCCTGCTGCTGCTGGTGGTCGGTGTGGTGATCGGCTCGATCTTCCCGTGGTTCCGCCCGAAGAAGAAGGCGCAGAAGTAGTTCCACGCCGCCCGTCCCGTGGGCGCAACCGAGGCGCCTCCGAGGCCTCGGATGAGAGCCCGGAGGCGTTTCAGAAGAATGCGACAGTGAGGCGCCTCAGAGGCCTTGCGAAACGGTAACGAATCAGTTACAGTTATTAGTTGCGCCTCGAACACCAGTCTGCCTTCATATTGCGGTCGGCCGTCTCACTCGTTTTCCGAGTGTATTTCCCGTGCTTCGAAGCGATTTCTGCAAGTCCAGGTCAGACGGCCCGACGGGGCCCACGGAGGTTACTTCCTTGGCTGCTGCGCGCAACGCATCTTCCACCAATTCGCCGAAGAACGGTCGCGACCACTCGCGCCTGAGCTTCGCCAAGATTTCCGACACGCTGTCGGTGCCGAATCTGCTGGCACTGCAGCTCGAGAGCTTCGACTGGCTCGTCGGTAACGACGCGTGGAAGGAACGCGTCGTCCAGGCACAGCAGGAGGGGCGCGACGACATCGCGCTCAAGAGCGGCCTCGAGGAGATCTTCGACGAGATCTCGCCCATCGAGGACAACGCCGGCACCATGCAGCTCTCCTTCGAGAACCCCATTCTCGATGAGCAGAAGTTCAGCATCGAGGAGTGCAAGGAGCGCGGCAAGACCTACTCGGCCCCGCTCTACGTCGAGGCGGCGTTCTACAACACCGAGACCCAGGTGCTGAAGAGCCAGACGGTCTACATGGGCGACTTCCCCATCATGACCGACAAGGGCACCTTCATCATCAACGGCACCGAGCGCGTCATCGTGTCGCAGCTGGTGCGCAGCCCCGGCGTCTACTTCGAGCGCGCCCAGGAGAAGACGAGCGACAAGGACGTCTTCACCGCCCGCGTGATCCCCAGCCGCGGCGCCTGGCTCGAGTTCGAGATCGACAAGCGCGACCAGGTGGGCGTGCGCATCGACCGCAAGCGCAAGCAGTCGGTCACCGTCTTCCTCAAGGCGCTCGGCATGACCACCGAGGAGATCCTCGAGGAGTTCGCCGGCTACGAGTCGATCGCACTCACCCTCGAGAAGGACGGCATCCTCACCCAGGAGGAGGCGCTCAAGGACATCTACCGCAAGCAGCGTCCGGGCGAGCAGGTGGCCATCGAGGCGGCCCGCGCCCTGCTCGACAACAGCTACTTCAACCCGAAGCGCTACGATCTCGCCAAGGTCGGCCGGTACAAGATCAACCGCAAGCTCGGCATCGACGCGCCGATCAGCGATTCGGTGCTCTCGCTCGAGGACATCGTCGCGACCATCAAGTACCTGGTGGGCCTGCACGCCGGCACCGAGTTCCTGCCGGGCGTCCGCGACGGCCAGCCGATCGAGGTCCGTCTCGACACCGATGACATCGACCACTTCGGCAACCGCCGCATCCGCGCGGTGGGCGAGCTGATCCAGAACCAGGTGCGCACCGGCCTCAGCCGGATGGAGCGCGTGGTGCGCGAGCGCATGACCACGCAGGACATCGAGGCGATCACCCCGAACACCCTGATCAACACCCGCCCCGTGCTGGCGGCGATCAAGGAGTTCTTCGGCACCTCGCAGCTGTCGCAGTTCATGGATCAGAACAACCCGCTGGCGGGTCTGACCAACAAGCGCCGCCTCTCGGCTCTCGGCCCGGGCGGCCTCAGCCGCGACCGCGCCGGCGTCGAGGTGCGCGATGTGCACCCCTCGCACTATGGCCGGATGTGCCCGATCGAGACCCCGGAAGGCCCGAACATCGGTCTGATCGGCGCGCTCGCGACCTTCGCCCGGATCAACGCCTTCGGCTTCATCGAGACCCCGTACCGTCGGGTCGTCGACGGCAAGGTGACCGAACAGGTCGACTACCTGACCGCGCATGAGGAGGACGAGTTCCTCATCGCCCAGGCCGGCGCCCCGCTGACCAAGGACGGCCGCTTCGCCGAGCAGCAGGTGCTGGCGCGTCCCCGCGGCTCCGAGGTGGAGCTGGTCGACGCGAGCCGGGTCCAGTACATGGACGTGTCCCCGCGCCAGATGGTGTCGGTGGCCACCTCGCTCATCCCCTTCCTCGAGCACGACGATGCGAACCGCGCGCTCATGGGCGCCAATATGCAGCGTCAGGCCGTGCCGCTGGTCCGCAGCGACTCTCCGCTGGTGGGCACCGGCATGGAGGGCTACGCCGCGATCGACGCCGGTGACGTGGTGGTGGCCGAGGGCGCCGGCGTGGTGCAGGATGTGTCGGCCGACGTCGTCACCGTGCTGCTCGACGAGGGCGGCACGAAGAGCTACTACCTGCGCAAGTTCGATCGCTCGAACCAGGGCACCAACTACAACCACCGCGTCATCGTCAAGGCGGGGGAGCGGATCGAGGCCGGCGAGGTCATCGCCGACGGTCCCGCCACCGACAACGGCGAGCTCGCGCTCGGCAAGAACCTGCTGGTCGCGTTCATGCCGTGGGAGGGCCACAACTTCGAGGACGCGATCATCCTGAGCCAGAACCTGGTGAAGGACGACACGCTCTCCTCGATCCACATCGAGGAGTACGACGTCGACGCCCGCGACACCAAGCTCGGCAAGGAGGAGATCACCCGCGATCTCCCCAACGCCAGCATGGAGGCGCTGAAGGATCTCGACGAGCGCGGCATCATCCGCATCGGCGCCGAGGTCCGCCCCGGTGACATCCTCGTCGGCAAGGTCACCCCGAAGGGCGAGACCGAGCTCTCGGCCGAGGAGCGCCTGCTGCGCGCCATCTTCAACGAGAAGAGCCGCGAGGTGCGCGACACCTCGCTGAAGGTGCCGCACGGCGTCTCCGGCACCGTGACCGCGGTCAAGGTCTTCGATGCGGAGAACGACAACGACGATGACCTCGGGTCGGGTGTGAACCAGCGCGTGGTCGTCTACATCGCCCAGAAGCGCAAGATCACCGAGGGCGACAAGCTCGCGGGCCGCCACGGCAACAAGGGCGTCATCTCGAAGATCCTGCCGGTCGAGGACATGCCGTTCCTCGCCGATGGCACCCCCGTCGATGTGATCCTGAACCCCCTGGGCATCCCGGGCCGGATGAACTTCGGCCAGGTGCTCGAGACCCACCTCGGGTGGATCGCGAAGCAGGGCTGGAAGGTCGAGGGCAGCCCCGAGTGGGCGGCCCGCCTGCCGCAGGAGGCGCTGGAGGCCGCTCCGGACACCAAGGTCGCCACCCCGGTGTTCGACGGCGCCAGCGAGGAGGAGATCGCGGGACTGCTCGACTCGACGCTGGTCACCCGCGACGGCGAGCGGCTCATCGACTCGAGCGGGAAGACCCGTCTCTTCGACGGCCGCTCGGGCGAGCCCTTCCCCTACCCCGTCTCGGTCGGCTACATGTACATCCTGAAGCTGCACCACCTCGTGGACGACAAGATCCACGCGCGCTCCACCGGCCCCTACTCGATGATCACCCAGCAGCCGCTGGGCGGCAAGGCGCAGTTCGGCGGTCAGCGTTTCGGCGAGATGGAGGTGTGGGCGCTTGAGGCCTACGGCGCCGCCTACGCCCTGCAGGAGCTGCTCACGGTGAAGTCCGACGACATCCTGGGCCGTGTGAAGGTGTACGAGGCCATCGTGCGCGGGGAGAACATCCCGGAGCCCGGCGTCCCCGAGTCCTTCCGTGTGCTCATGAAGGAGATGCAGTCGCTCTGCCTGAACGTCGAGGTGCTCGGCGCCGACGGCCAGGTCGTGAACCTGCGCGACAACGATGACGAGGCCCACCGCACCGCGGAAGAGCTCGGCATCAACCTCTCGACCCGCTTCGAGACCTCGTCGATCGACGAGATCTGAGTTTATGGCCGCATCGTCCGAGGACGATGCGCGCATAAGCATCTCAACAAAAATTTTTTCACCCCAAGGAGAGAAATTGCTCGAGGGTACGAGTTTCAATGAGCTTCAGATCCGTCTGGCGACCGCTGACGATATTCGCAGCTGGTCGTTCGGCGAGGTGAAGAAGCCGGAGACCATCAACTACCGCACGCTGAAGCCCGAGAAGGACGGGCTGTTCGGCGAGCAGATCTTCGGTCCCAGCCGCGACTGGGAGTGCGCCTGCGGCAAGTACAAGCGGGTGCGCTACAAGGGCATCGTCTGCGAGCGCTGCGGCGTCGAGGTGACGAAGTCCAGTGTGCGCCGCGATCGCATGGGCCACATCGAGCTGGCCGCGCCGGTCACGCACATCTGGTACTTCAAGGGCGTGCCCAGCCGTCTCGGCTACCTGCTCGACATGGCGCCCAAGGACCTGGAGAAGGTCATCTACTTCGCCGCCTACATGGTGATCGACGTGGACGAGGAGGGTCGTCACGAGGACATGGGCGAGCTCGAGAACGAGCTGCGCCTGGAGCTCAGCAACCTCGAGCAGCAGCGCGACCTCGCCATCGCCCAGCGGCAGCAGCAGGCCGAGTCCGATCTCGCCGCGCTCGAGGCCGAGGGGGCCAAGGCCGATCAGCGCCGCCGCGCCGAGCAGTCGGCCGAGAAGGAGATGGCGTCGATCCGCAAGGGCTTCGACGACGAGATCGCTCAGCTGCAGCGGGTGTGGGAGGACTTCCGCAACCTCAAGGTCGGCGATCTCAAGCCCGAGGACGCCGTCTTCGCCGAGCTGATGGATCGCTACGGCGACTACTTCGAGGCACATATGGGCGCCGAGGCCGTGAAGAAGCGCCTGGAGGCCTTCGACCTCGCCGCCGAGAGCGATCTGCTGCACCTGCAGATCGCCGAGGGCAAGGGGCAGAAGAAGATCCGCGCCATCAAGCGCCTGAAGGTGGTCAACTCCTTCCTGCAGACGGGTGCGAGCCCGGCCGCGATGGTGCTCGACGTGGTGCCGGTGATCCCGCCGGAGCTGCGTCCGATGGTGCAGCTGGACGGCGGCCGCTTCGCGACCTCCGATCTCAACGACCTCTACCGTCGCGTGATCAACCGCAACAACCGTCTGCGCCGCCTGCTCGATCTCGGCGCCCCCGAGATCATCGTGAACAACGAGAAGCGCATGCTGCAGGAGGCGGTCGACGCCCTCTTCGACAACGGCCGTCGCGGCCGCCCGGTCACCGGCACCGGCAACCGCGCGCTGAAGTCGCTCAGCGACATGCTCAAGGGCAAGCAGGGCCGGTTCCGCCAGAACCTGCTCGGCAAGCGCGTGGACTACTCGGGTCGTTCGGTGATCGTCGTGGGCCCGCAGCTCAAGCTGCACCAGTGCGGTCTGCCGAAGGACATGGCGCTGGAGCTGTTCAAGCCCTTCGTCATCAAGCGCCTCATCGACCTGTCGCACGCGCAGAACATCAAGGCCGCCAAGCGCATGGTGGAGCGGGCGCGCAGCGAGGTGTGGGACGTGCTCGAGGAGATCATCCGCGAGCGCCCTGTGCTGCTGAACCGTGCTCCCACCCTGCACCGCCTCGGCATCCAGGCCTTCGAGCCGCAGCTCGTGGAGGGCAAGGCGATCCAGCTGCACCCCCTCGTCTGCACCGCCTTCAACGCCGACTTCGACGGCGACCAGATGGCCGTCCACCTGCCGCTCTCGGTCGAGGCGCAGGCGGAGGCCCGCGTGCTGATGCTCGCCTCGAACAACATCCTGAAGCCCTCCGACGGCCGCCCGGTCACCCTGCCCTCGCAGGACATGATCATCGGCCTGCACCACCTCACCACGGTGAAGACCGGTGTGCCGGGCGAGGGTCGCGTGTTCGGCTCGGTGGCTGAGGCGATCCTGGCGATGGACGAGGGCTCGCTCGATCTGGGCGCGACGGTGCGGATCCGCCTCACCGGCTACACCGATGCCGAAGGCGTCACCTTCGAGCGTCCGACGCTGGTGGAGACCACCCTCGGCCGCGCCCTCTTCAACGAGGCGCTGCCGGTCGACTACCCGTACTTCGAGCGGGTCGCCGACAAGGGGAGCCTCTCGGGCCTGGTCAACGATCTGGCGGAGCGCTACCCGAAGGTGGAGGTCGCCGCGACCCTCGACCGGATCAAGGACGCCGGCTTCCACTGGGCCACCCGTTCGGGTGTCACCGTGGCGCTCAGCGATATCGTGACCCCGTCGAACAAGGCCGAGATCCTCGCCGAGCACGAGAAGGCCGCGGCTGCCGTGCAGAAGAAGTTCGACCGCGGTCTGATCACCGATGCCGAGCGTCACAGCGAGCTGGTCGAGATCTGGACCGAGGCGACCGATGAGGTGGCCGCGGCGATGCGCGACGCATTCCCCGAGGACAACACCATCTTCCGGATGGTGTCCTCCGGTGCGCGAGGCAACTGGCTGCAGATCCGCAACATCGCGGGTATGCGGGGCCTCGTGAGCGATCCGAAGGGCGAGATCATCCCGCGCCCGATCATCAACTCGTACCGCGAGGGCCTGTCGGTGGCGGAGTACTTCATCGCGACCCACGGCGCCCGCAAGGGCCTCGCCGACACTGCGCTGCGCACCGCCGACTCGGGCTACCTGACCCGTCGTCTGGTGGATGTGTCGCAGGACGTCATCATCCGCGAGGAGGACTGCGGCACCAGCCGCGGCCTCGAGCTGCCGATCGCGGTGGCGGGCGCCGATGGCGCGCTGGTCCGCGATGACAACGTCGAGAACTCGGTGTACGCGCGTACTCTCGCCGCCGATGTGGTCGATGCCTCCGGCACCGTGATCGCCGCCGCCGGCTCCGATGTGGGCGATGTGCTCATCGACGCGCTGGTGGCCGCCGGCGTCACCGAGATCCGGGTGCGCTCCGTGCTCACCTGCGAGTCGACGGTGGGCGTCTGCGCGACCTGCTACGGCCGCTCGCTGGCCACCGGCCAGCGGGTGGACATCGGCGAGGCCGTGGGCATCATCGCAGCGCAGTCGATCGGCGAGCCGGGCACCCAGCTCACGATGCGCACCTTCCACACGGGCGGTTCGGCCTCGGCCGACGACATCACGCAGGGTCTGCCCCGCGTGCAGGAGCTCTTCGAGGCCCGTACCCCGAAGGGGTCCTCGCCGATCGCCGAGGCGGCCGGCCGGGTCACCATCGAGGACACCGAGAAGAGCCGTCGGATCCTCCTCGTGCCGGACGACGGCAGCGAGGAGAAGGCCTACCCGGTGCTCAAGCGCGCCACGCTGATCGTCGAGGACGGCGATCACGTCGAGCTGGGCCAGCCCTTCATCCAGGGCACGCTCGATCCGAAGGACGTGCTGCAGGTCGGTACCACTGAGAACGGCAAGCACATCCCGGGCGAGCGCGCGGTGCAGAAGTACCTCGTCGAGGGCGTGCAGAGCGTGTACCGCTCGCAGGGCGTGCCGATCCACGACAAGCACATCGAGGTGATCGTGCGCCAGATGCTGCGCAAGGTCACGGTGGTGGACCACGGCGAGACCGATCTGCTTCCGGGCGAGCTCGTGGATCGCGCCCGCTACCAGCGGATCAACCGCGAGGCGCTGCTCGACGGACGGCGCGCGGCGACCGCCCGCCCCGAGGTCATGGGCATCACCAAGGCCTCGCTGGCGACCGAGTCGTGGCTGTCGGCGGCCTCCTTCCAGGAGACCACCCGGGTGCTCACGCAGGCGGCGATGGAGGGATCGAAGGATCCGCTCATCGGCCTCAAGGAGAACGTGATCATCGGAAAGCTGATCCCGGCCGGCACCGGTCTCGGCGTCTACCGCGACGTCGATGTGGAGCCGACCGAGGAGGCGAAGGCGGAGCGGTACCCGAACCGCCTCTTCGCCAGCGACGCCGGTTTCGATGAGCACGATCTCTCCTTCGTGGACTACGACAGCTTCACCGCTGAGGAGTTCAACCCGGGCAGCTTCAGCTAGTCGGGTTCCGGATCGAGGGTGCTGCATCGCGCAGCACCCCTTTTTCCGTTCCGGCCCCGCCACCGGCATTTTCGGAACACCCTGTCGGCCTTCGCGCCCGCTCCGCATCCCGCTTGTACCCTTGCGTGCAAAGGTGTGTCGGGAGTCGCCGAGCACCGGCCAGCGACGAGAGGCGAAGCGATGAGCGAAGAGCGCGAGACGCAGGCGGGCGCGCCCGTCGAGGAGACCGAGGCCAGTGCCACCGAGGTGCTCGCCGCAGTGGAGCGAGCCGGCGAGGTCGACGTCGTCGAGACGACGGCCCCGGCGCCCGCCGTCGTCGAGACCGTGGTGGTCGAGGAGGTCGTCGTCGCGAACGGCTCCGCCGAGACGGTGGCCGTCGCGGAGTCGGTATCGGTGACCGAGAGCGGACGCCCGGTGATCGCCGTCGCCGATGAACTGCCGAGCGCGGGCCCGAGCGAGACCGCCCCGGCCCAGACCGCTGTTCTCGCGGACACCGCGCCGCGCGACGGCGAGATCCGCATCAGCGCGGATCATCCCATGGCCGCGCTCTACATGCAGACGCCGATGCCGCCGGAGCTCAAGGGCAATCGCGGCATGGGGGTGCTCATTTCGATCGTGGCCACCGTCGGCTTCGCCATCGTCTACGCGGGGGTGATCGCCCTGCTGCTCGCCCCGCAGCTGCCGCCGTCGCGCTTCCTCGGCGGGCTGGTCGGCGAGCTGCTCTCGTGGACGGCGATCTTCGCGGCCGCGGCCTTCTTCATCGGGCTGGTGGTGGTGGTGCTCGTCGTCGGCCGTGCGGGGTGGTGGGCCTATGTGCTCGGCGGCTTCCTCGTCGCACTCTTCGTCTGGCTCGCCGCTTTCGCCGGTGCGGTCGTCGACGCCGAATCGTTCTCCGCGCTCACGCGGCTGAGCCTCGGCGACGCCGTCGAATTCGCGCTGCTGCCCCAGGTCGTCATCGCGGTGCTCGTCGCCCGCGAGGCGACGGTCTGGTTCGGCGCGTGGATCGGCAACCGCGGACGCCGCGTCACCCGCGCGAACGCCCAGGCGATCGCCGAGTACGAGACGGCCCTGGCCGAGGTGCAGGCGAAGCAGCCGTGACGGATGCCTCCCGACGCGGCGTCACCCGGGGCTACGTCGGGGGGCTGATCGCGGCTGCGACGGTGCTCGCGCTCGCCCTGGTGATCGCGAGCTGGGGAGGCATCGGCTATTTCACGGGACTCGCCCCGGTGTCCACGCCGGGCGTGTGGGTGCTCGCGGGCGAGGTGATCGTCGGAGTGGCGTTGGCGGCCCTCGTCTGGGGCCTGTGGTCGCAGGCGCTCGTGCTGCTGCGCGGCCGGTCGGGCCCGCCCTGGGCGCACACCCTGGTGCTGGCGGTGGGCGGCTATCTGATCTGGTGCCTCGGGGGTCTGCTCGCGGGCCTCGGCATCGAGGAGACCTGGCTGAGCCCCTTCGCGGTGGCACTGGGGCTGTGCTGGGGGGTGTGCTCGCTCGCCTTCTGGGCGGTGCTGGCGCGGCGGGTCTACACCGCCCGGCCGGTGCCGAGATGGCCGTGGGAGCGGCGCGGCGAGTCGGGACCGAACGGGGCCGGCCCGCAGGAGCCGGGCGAGCCCGACGGGCCCGGCGACCGCGGCGGGCGCGGCGGATCGGACGGGGCGGCGTGAACGAGTCGGCTCCGGATCGCGCCCCGGCGCGCGGGCGCGGCTCGATTCCCGAGCGCGTCGCCGCGGGAGTGGACGCCTGGCTGCGCTGGCTGCCCAGCTGGCAGCCGGGCACCCATCGCGGCCGCTCGCGGATGTGCCGCCGCTGCACGGGCTCCCCGCTGCTGGTGGCCGCCGGTATCGCGGGCGAGGTGCCGCATCAGGTGGCGCACGCGCTCACCAGCCGGATGCAGCGCATCATCGATCGGGTGGTCGACGACTACACCGAGCGCGAGCTTCCCACGCTGCACGCGGAACTGACGGGGGAGCAGCTCTGGCAGACCGGCGGCTTCGAACCGGCGGCGGGGCTCGACCCCGAGTACGATGGCGTGGATCTCGACCCCGAGACCGATGACGAGCAGCCCTTCCTCTTCACGATGGCGGAACTGGCCGAGCAGTCCCGGCCGGAGCCTCCGCTGCCGAGGCCGCCGCTCAGCGCGGAGGAGAAGCAGCGTCTGCGCCGCGAGATCGAATTGGCCGATCGCTACGCCGAGGATGCCGGACAGCAGCTCTGCTTCGCCCTCGCCGAGCACCGACCGCGCATCCAGGCGGCGGTGCAGCGCTTCGTGGAGCCGCAGATCCAGGGCATGCTGGAGGAGCTCTCCAAGCATCTCGAGCCGCCGCAGTGATCCACCGCCGCCCTGCGAGCGGGATTGCGCAATACCCCGTCGGGCGCGTATAGTTGCTCCTTGGTGTGTTCCACTGCGGTCCGTCGTGCGCGGCGGACGACGGGGGAGCGCCCGAGGGTCACTGGACGCAGTCCACAACCCCCACGGCATACCTGCACCCGTCGCTCCGGCGACAGCAGGTCGGCGGCCGCGCGAGTGGTCGCCACATGCTCACACAATGCAGCATTTCTGTCACCGTGCAGAACTAATGAGGAGAATCAGTGCCTACTATTCAGCAGCTGGTTCGCAAGGGGCGCACGCCGAAGGTCTCCAAGACCAAGGCTCCCGCGCTCAAGGCGAACCCCCAGCAGCGCGGCGTGTGCACCCGTGTGTACACGACCACCCCGAAGAAGCCGAACTCGGCGATGCGCAAGGTCGCTCGTGTGAAGCTCTCCAACGGGACCGAGGTCACCGCATACATCCCCGGTGAGGGTCACAACCTCCAGGAGCACTCGATGGTGCTCGTCCGCGGAGGCCGTGTGAAGGATCTCCCCGGTGTGCGCTACAAGATCGTGCGCGGCGCGCTCGACACGCAGGCGGTCAAGGATCGTCAGCAGGCGCGCAGCCGGTACGGTGCGAAGAAGGAGAAGAAGTAATGCCTCGTAAGGGTCCTGCTCCGAAGCGCCCCGTCATCGCTGATCCTGTCTACGGCGCGCCCGTGGTCAGCCAGCTCGTCAACAAGATCCTGCTCGACGGCAAGAAGGGTCTGGCCGAGCGCATCGTCTACGGTGCACTCGAGAACGTCGCCGACAAGAGCGGCCAGGACGCCGTGACCGTGCTCAAGAAGGCGCTCGACAATGTGCGCCCCACCCTTGAGGTGCGTTCGCGTCGCGTCGGCGGCAGCACTTACCAGGTGCCGGTCGAGGTGAAGCCGCACCGTGCCAACACTCTGGCGCTGCGCTGGCTCACCAGCTACGCCAAGGCTCGTCGCGAGAACACCATGACCGAGCGCCTCACCAACGAGATCCTCGACGCGTCCAACGGCCTCGGCGCCGCGGTGAAGCGTCGCGAGGACACCCACAAGATGGCCGAGTCGAACCGCGCATTCGCACACTACCGGTGGTAGTCGACGCCTTCTGAGGCAGGGGCGGATCGCCGGCTGCGATCCGCCCCTGCCTGCGGGCCCCGTCCCGCACAACTCGAACTTTTCACCCCCTATACGGAGGAGACCCCCGTGGCACAAGACGTGCTCACCGACCTGAGCAAGGTCCGCAACATCGGCATCATGGCTCACATCGATGCCGGCAAGACCACCACCACCGAGCGCATCCTGTTCTACACGGGCGTGAACCACAAGCTGGGCGAGACCCACGACGGCGCCTCGACCACCGACTGGATGGAGCAGGAGAAGGAGCGTGGCATCACCATCACCAGTGCCGCGGTGACCTGCTTCTGGAACGGCAACCAGGTCAACATCATCGACACGCCTGGCCACGTCGACTTCACCGTCGAGGTGGAGCGCTCGCTGCGCGTGCTCGACGGCGCCGTCGCCGTCTTCGACGGCAAGGAGGGCGTGGAGCCCCAGTCGGAGACCGTGTGGCGCCAGGCCGACAAGTACGGCGTGCCCCGCATCTGCTTCGTCAACAAGATGGACAAGATGGGCGCCGACTTCTACTTCACGGTCGACACCATCATCAACCGCCTCGGCGCCAAGCCGCTCGTGATGCAGCTGCCCATCGGCTCCGAGAGCGACTTCATCGGCGTGGTCGACCTGCTCACCATGAAGGCCTTCGTCTGGGAGGGCGACGCCAAGGGCGATGTGACCCTGGGCGCCAACTACGAGACTCAGGAGATCCCGGCCGAGCTGCAGGCGAAGGCCGAGGAGTACCGGGCCCAGCTGGTCGAGACCGTCGCCGAGACCGACGACGAGCTGCTCGAGAAGTTCTTCGGCGGCGAGGAGCTCACCGTCGACGAGCTCAAGGCCGGCATCCGCAAGCTCGTGGTGAACAACGAGATCTACCCCGTCTACTGCGGCTCGGCGTTCAAGAACCGCGGCATCCAGCCGATGCTCGACGCGGTCGTCGACTTCCTGCCGAACCCGCTGGACATCGGCGCCATCGAGGCGCACGACCCGCGCGACGAGTCGGTCGTCATCGAGCGCAAGCCCTCGGCCGACGATCCCTTCTCGGCGCTCGCCTTCAAGGTCGCGGTGCATCCCTTCTTCGGTCGCCTCACCTACGTGCGCGTCTACTCGGGTCACCTCGACTCGGGCGCCCAGGTCGTCAACTCGACCAAGGGCAAGAAGGAGCGCATCGGCAAGATCTTCCAGATGCACGCCAACAAGGAGATGCCGGTCGACGATCTGACCGCCGGCAACATCTACGCGGTGATCGGCCTCAAGGACACCACCACCGGCGATACGCTCAGCGACCCGAACAACCAGGTCGTGCTCGAGTCGATGACCTTCCCCGAGCCCGTGATCGAGGTGGCCATCGAGCCCAAGACCAAGGGCGACCAGGAGAAGCTGTCGACCGCCATCCAGAAGCTCGCCGAGGAGGATCCGACCTTCCGCGTGAGCCTGAACGCCGAGACCGGTCAGACCGTAATCGCCGGCATGGGCGAGCTCCACCTCGACATCCTCGTCGATCGCATGAAGCGCGAGTTCAAGGTCGAGGCGAATGTCGGCAAGCCCCAGGTGGCGTACCGCGAGACCATCCGCAAGGCGGTCGAGAAGCACGACTACACCCACAAGAAGCAGACCGGTGGTTCCGGCCAGTTCGCGAAGGTGCAGATCGCACTGGCGCCGCTCGAGAGCGACGCCGAGAAGATCTACGAGTTCGAGGACAAGGTGACCGGCGGCCGCGTGCCGCGCGAGTACATCCCCTCGGTGGATGCGGGCATCCAGGACGCCATGCAGTTCGGCATCCTCGCCGGCTTCCCGATGGTGGGCGTCAAGGCCACCCTGCTGGACGGCCAGTACCACGACGTCGACTCCTCGGAGATGGCGTTCAAGATCGCCGGCTCGATGGCCTTCAAGGAGGCCGCGCGCAAGGCGAGCCCGGTGCTGCTCGAGCCGATGATGGCGGTCGAGGTGCGCACGCCCGAGGAGTACATGGGCGATGTGATCGGCGATCTGAACTCTCGCCGCGGCCAGATCCAGTCCATGGAGGATGCGAGCGGCGTGAAGGTCGTGCGCGCACTGGTCCCCCTCTCCGAGATGTTCGGGTACATCGGCGATCTGCGGTCCAAGACCAGCGGTCGCGCGGTGTTCTCGATGACCTTCGATTCCTACGCTGAGGTGCCGAAGGCCGTGGCCGATGAGATCGTTCAGAAGGCTCAGGGCGCGTAACACCGCCCCTTGGCGGGGGATCGGACGCCCGGCGTCCGGCCCCTCGCCGGATCGGGTCGCACCCCGCGGCTCGAGCAAGTAACATAGAGACACAAACCCCGTGCTCGTGCCCGGCGAAACCGTCGTCGGGAAGCGGCACTCGATGTCCTGAGGAGGACCATAGTGGCGAAGGCCAAGTTCGAGCGGACCAAGCCGCACGTGAACATCGGTACGATCGGTCACGTCGACCACGGTAAGACCACTCTTACCGCGGCGATCTCGAAGACGCTTGCCGACAAGTACCCGTCGGAGACCAACGTGCAGCGTGACTTCGACACCATCGACTCCGCTCCGGAGGAGCGCCAGCGCGGCATCACCATCAACATCTCGCACGTCGAGTACGAGACCCCGA
Source organism: Leucobacter sp. (assembly GCA_048516985.1). Lineage (GTDB taxonomy): Bacteria > Actinomycetota > Actinomycetes > Actinomycetales > Microbacteriaceae > Leucobacter. The sequence goes on from CP183188.1 coordinate 1,405,095, forward strand.
AGCGTCACTACGCTCACGTTGATGCTCCCGGCCACGCCGACTACATCAAGAACATGATCACCGGTGCCGCCCAGATGGACGGCGCGATCCTCGTGGTCGCCGCGACCGACGGCATGATGGCGCAGACCAAGGAGCACATCCTGCTCGCCAAGCAGGTCGGCGTTCCCTACCTCCTCGTCGCGCTCAACAAGTGCGACCAGGTCGACGACGAGGAGATCCTCGAGCTCGTCGAGATGGAGGTCCGCGAGGAGCTCTCCAAGCACGGCTACCCGGGCGACGACGTCCCCGTGGTCCGCGTCTCCGGCTACCAGGCCCTGCAGGGCGAGGAGAAGTGGGTCAACTCGATCGTCGAGCTCATGGAGGCCGTCGACGAGTCGATCCCGGATCCGGTGCGCGACAAGGACAAGCCGTTCCTGATGCCCGTCGAGGACGTCTTCACCATCACCGGTCGTGGCACCGTGGTGACCGGTCGCGCCGAGCGCGGCACCCTCGCCATCAACAGCGAGGTCGAGATCGTGGGCCTGCGTCCGACGCAGAAGACCACCGTCACCGGTATCGAGATGTTCCACAAGCAGCTCGACGAGGCCTGGGCCGGCGAGAACTGCGGTCTGCTCCTCCGCGGCACCAAGCGCGAGGACGTCGAGCGCGGTCAGGTCGTCGTGAAGCCGGGTTCGATCACCCCGCACACCAAGTTCGAGGGCACCGCCTACATCCTGAAGAAGGAAGAGGGCGGCCGTCACAACCCCTTCGAGACGAACTACCGTCCGCAGTTCTACTTCCGTACGACTGACGTGACCGGTGTGATCACCCTTCCCGAGGACAAGCCGATGGTCATGCCCGGCGACACCACCGACATGTCGGTCGAGCTGATCCAGCCGATCGCCATGGAAGAGGGCCTCGGCTTCGCGATCCGTGAGGGTGGCCGCACCGTTGGCGCCGGCACGGTGACGAAGGTCTCCGAGTAGTCTTTCGACTCGTTCACAGGCCCCCGGGGATGCCCCGGGGGCCTGTTTCGTCCCTCAGGCCGATTCGCTTCGGGGCGGCGCTGGCCTGCTCGCCGGCACTGCGATGCACCCGGGAGCGCGCCCCGGGTGCATCGCAGTGCCGGGCGGTCGGACTATTCGTTGCCGATCTGCTCATCCAGCTTCGCGCGGATCCCTTCCACCTGATCCGCGTGCTTGCCTCCGGTGACCTTGTTCGCGAGATCAGCGGCACCGCCGAGGGCCTTGTCGCTGATGTCCTCCGCCTGCTCGCTCTTGAGCGCCTCCTGGATCTTGTCGGAGTTGCCCTTCACGAAATCTCCGGCCTGCTTGGCGATGTCTTCGATTCCCATATCTCCTCCTCGGTGAACGGACTGCCGCACTCCGACAGTGCACCGGACGGCGCTCTCTCATTATGCGCGACAAGCCCCGCCGGTTCACCCCTCTTCCGGCATGCTTGTCGGCTCCAGCCGCCTGGCCGGGCTATCCTCGATGGTGTGCCCGGGCACCCCGGGCAAGGCGAAAGGATTCCCGTATTGCACACGCCGCGCTCGCGATTGGGGCACTTCGCTCGCAGCTACGGCCTGCTCTTCATCCTCGACGTCGTCGCCTGGGCGTTCGGGATCCTCGCAGCGCTGATCCTCCGCTTCGACTTCTCGCTCGGGCGCATCCACTGGGGCTGGACCCTGGCCCTCATCGGCGTGACCGCGCTGCTGCAGCTCATCGGCGGCTGGGTGTTCTGGCTCTATCGCGGCAGATACGAGGTCGGCGGCTTCGATGAGGTGCGGGCGCTCGCGCTCGAGGTGACGGCGGTCACCCTGGTGGCCTGGGGCTTCGCCTACCTCGTCGGCTACGGCAACGGGATCCCGCGCAGCACGATGATCATCGCGGCCCCGATCGCCTTCTCGGTGATGGGCGTGGTGCGCTACTTGACGAGGCTCGCCCGCGAGCAGCGGATGAAGCCGGGCTCGGGGGCCGAGCCCACCCTGCTCTACGGTGCGGGGCACCTGGGCACCCTCACGGTGAAGCGGCTGCTCACCGATGCCCAGGCGACCTTCCTACCGGTGGGGCTGCTCGACGACGATCCGCGCAAGCGCAATCACGAGGTGCGCGGCGTGCGGGTGCTCGGAAGCCTGGACGACCTCTCGGCCGCCGTGGACGAGAGCGGCGCCTCGGTGCTGCTGGTGTGCATCGGCGACGCCGACGCCGCGCTGATGCGCCGGGTGGACGAGGCCGCGGAGGAGCTCGGTCTCAAAGTGCTCGTGCTGCCGCCGGTGGATCTGCTGCTGCGCAACGCGGCGGCGATCTCCGAGGTGCGGGAGCTCTCCATCGAGGATCTCATCGGCCGGCACCCCGTGCGGCTGGAGACGGGATCCATCGCCCAGTTCCTGCAGGACCGGGTGGTGCTGGTCACCGGAGCCGGCGGATCCATCGGCTCCGAGCTCAGCCGGCAGCTCGCCCGCTTCGCCCCGCGGGAGCTGATCCTGCTGGATCGCGACGAGACCGCGCTGCAGGCGGCGCAGCTGGCGATCAGCGGTCACGGCCTGCTGGACACCCGCGATGTGGTGCTCGCGGACATCCGGGACACCGAGGCGCTCGCCCGCATCTTCGCGGAGCGGCGACCGGAGGTGGTCTTCCACGCCGCGGCGCTGAAGCATCTGCCGATGCTCGAGCAGTACCCCGATGAGGCCTGGAAGACCAATGTGCTGGGCACCCTCAACGTGCTGCGCGCGGCGCAGGCGGTGGGGGTCGGCACCTTCGTGAACGTCTCGACCGACAAGGCGGCGAATCCGACGAGCGTGCTCGGGCACTCCAAACGCGTCGCCGAGAAGCTCACGGCCTGGATGGCCGAGCAGACCGGACAGCGCTATCTCTCGGTGCGCTTCGGGAATGTGATCGGCAGCCGGGGATCGATGCTGCCGACCTTCCGGGCGCTGATCGAGGCGGGCGGACCGGTCACCATCACCCACCCCGAGGTCACCCGTTTCTTCATGACGATCCCGGAGGCCTGCCAGCTCGTCATCCAGGCCGGCGGCATCGGCCGCCCCGGTGAGGTGCTGATCCTCGACATGGGGGAGCCGGTGAGCATCCTCGATGTGGCGCGGCGCATGATCGCCCAGTCGGGCAAGCAGATCGACATCGTCTTCACCGGTCTCAGGCACGGCGAGAAGCTGCACGAGGAGCTGGTCGGCGAGGGCGAGGGCGATGAGCGCCCCTTCCACGCGAAGATCTCCCACGCGCATGTCGACACCCTGGATCCGACGGTCCTGGACCACCAGGAGTGGGTGGCGCGATTGGATCTCACGGCCGAGGCCGAGGGGCGCGTGAAGTGAGTCCGTGGGCGGTGATCCTCCTCGCGGGGGCGGCCACGCTGGTGCTCGCGCTGGTGCTGCCGGTGGCGGTGCGCCCGCTGCTGGTCCGCCTCGGGATCGTGGACGTGCCCAACGACCGCTCCTCGCACGAGCGCCCGGTGCTGCGCGGACTGGGGCTGGCGGTGCTGCCGGCGATGATCGTCGGCTACCTCTTCGGTCTGCTGCTGCCCGCCGAGGGCGCGCCGCTGCTCGCGGTCGTCGCCGGGGCCGCGGTGCTGTCGGGCCTGCTGGGGCTCGGCGAGGATCTGAAGGGGGTGAGCGTCACCGTCCGCAGCGTGCTGCTGCTCGGGATCGCGCTCGCCGCGGGTGCGCTGCTGGTGTGGCTGCCCGGAGGGTGGACCGCGCAGCAGCCGGTGCTGGTGCAGCTGCTGCTGGTCGTCTACGCGGTGCTGTTCATCTCGAGCTACATCAATGTGGCGAACTTCATGGACGGGCTGAACGGCATCAGCGGCTTCCACGGGGTGGTCGCGGGGCTCGCCTTCTTCGCGGCCGGGCTCTTCGCCGAGCTGCCCTGGCTGCAGCTGGCGGGGCTGGTGCTCGCCGCGGGCTTCGCGGGATTCCTGCCGTGGAACCTCACGAAGCCGGGCGGATTCCTCGGCGATGTGGGCAGTTATCTGCTCGGCGGCGCGACCGCGTTGACGAGCTTCGCCGCGCTGGTCGGGGGAGTGCCGATCCTCGCCACCATCGGCCCGATGATCATCTACTTCGGCGATGTGGGCGTGACCCTGGTGAAGCGGGTGCGGGCGGGCCGCAAGTGGGACGAGCCGCACAAGGAGCACGTGTATCAGCGGCTGCAGCAGGCGGGGCGCTCGCATGTCGTCGCCTCCGGGATCGCGGCGGGCTTCAGCGCCGCGGCATCGGTGCTCGGGCTCGTCTCGTTCTTCGTGCCGCCGCTGTGGTGGATCGCGCTGCTCGTCGCCGGTGTCGCGCTCGTGGTGCTCTACACCCTGCTGCCGAGGCTCCTCGATCGGGGGCGCTAGGGCCGCTTCGGGCCGCGACACGCCTGCACGAGCGTGAAATGTACGCCCATTTCTGGGCGTTCATAGCGAGTGCCGAGAGCCTCCGGCGCTCGGTCCAAGGCCGCGACACGCCCGGCTTGCAATTAACCCCGGTGCTGTGTCAGACTATACAGGTTCAGTACTTCCCGCCTGCGCGGGAATCACTGCCAGGCTGTGCATAGTCCTCCGGATGGATCCCTTCCGTTGCCGGACTAGGCCGCAGGCAGCGAACACCCCGCTCTCGCAGTCGTCTCGATCGGGCATCAGCCCGGTCGAACTGTTGTGTGAGCTTTGACAGGTGAACAGCGATTGTCATTCTCCGTGAATGCCAGGGCGCTGATACGCAAGACGTCCAATGCTGGGCGCGTGCGCCTATTCGACAGCGTCGAAGGCGTGTGCGAGCAGTACGACGCAACCAGAAAGAGAGAGTCATATGGCGGCCCAAAAGATCCGCATTCGACTGAAGTCGTATGACCACGAGGTCATCGACAATTCCGCGCGCAAGATCGTCGACACCGTCACGCGCGCCGGTGCCACCGTCATCGGTCCGGTGCCCCTCCCCACGGAGAAGAACGTGATCGCTGTGATCCGCTCGCCGCACAAGTACAAGGACAGCCGCGAGCACTTCGAGAAGCGCACCCATAAGCGCCTCATCGACATCGTGGATCCCACGCCGAAGGCCGTCGACTCGCTGATGCGCCTCGACCTGCCGGCGGACGTCAACATCGAGATCAAGCTGTAGGGGGTCTCGGATGTCGAACGCAGAACGCAACGTCAAGGGACTGCTGGGCACCAAGCTCGGCATGACCCAGGTCTGGGACGAGAACGGCAAGGTCGTTCCCGTCACCGTGATCGAGGTGGCCCCCAATGTGGTCACCCAGATCCGCACCCCCGAGGTCGACGGCTACAGCGCCGTGCAGATCGCGGCGGGCGCCATCGATCCCCGCAAGGTGAACCAGCCCTCGACCGGTCACTTCGCGAAGGCCGGGGTCACCCCCCGCCGCCACCTCACCGAGATCCGCACCGCCGACGCCGGCGAGTACGCGCTGGGCCAGGAGCTCACCGTCGAGGGCCTCTTCGAAGCCGGTCAGAAGATCGACGTCGTCGGCACCTCGAAGGGCAAGGGCTTCGCCGGTGGCATGAAGCGCCACAACTTCAAGGGCGTCTCCGCTTCGCACGGTGCGCACCGCAACCACCGCAAGCCCGGTTCCATCGGCGGCGCGTCGACTCCGGGTCGCGTGTTCAAGGGCCAGCGCATGCCCGGCCGCATGGGCAACGACCGCGTGACCGTGCAGAACCTCGTGGTTCAGGCGATCGACGCCGAGAAGGGCCTGCTGCTCGTCAAGGGCGCCGTCCCCGGTGGTCGTGGCCGCCTCGTATTCGTCCGCAACGCAGTGAAGGGGGCGTAGCCCATGGCCACCGCAACCAAGCTCGAGGTCGCGACCCTCGACGTCACCGACGCCAAGGGGAAGAAGGCCGGCAGCGTGGAGCTGCCCGAGACCCTCTTCGGCGCCGAGACCAATGTCCCGCTGATCCACCAGGTGGTCACCGCTCAGCTCGCCGCTGCGCGTCAGGGCACGCACAAGACCAAGAACCGCGGCGAGGTCAGCGGCTCCGGCGCCAAGCCCTTCAAGCAGAAGGGCACCGGCCGCGCCCGCCAGGGTTCGGTCCGCATGCCGCAGCACCGCGGCGGCGGCGTGGTCCACGGCCCGGTGCCCCGCGACTACTCGCAGCGCACCCCGAAGAAGATGATCGCCGCCGCGCTTCGCGGTCTGCTCTCGGATCGCGCCCGCGCGAACCGGCTGCACGTGGTCGACTCCTTCGGCATCGAGGGCAAGCCCAGCACCAAGAGCGCCCGCGAGTTCCTCGCATCGGTCGCTCCCGGCAAGCGCGTGCTCGTGATCGTCGAGCGCGAGGACGAGCTCACCGTGCTGAGCGTGCGCAACCTGCAGAACGTGCACGTGCTGTTCCAGGATCAGCTCAACGCCTACGACGTGGTCGTCAGCGATGACCTCGTCTTCACCAAGGCCGCCTTCGACGCCTTCGTCGAGGCACGCGGTCAGAAGGAGGTCTCGAAGTGAGCCTGAACAAGTCGCACCACGACGTCATCATCCGTCCGATCGTCTCCGAGAAGAGCTACGGACTGATCGACGCGAACGGTCAGTACACCTTCGAGGTCGAGCCCACTGCGAACAAGACCGAGATCAAGCTCGCCATCGAGCAGGTCTTCGGCGTGAAGGTCGACAAGATCAACACGCTGAACCGCAAGGGCAAGACCCGCCGCACCAAGTTCGGCACGGGTAAGCGCAAGGACACCAAGCGTGCCATTGTCACCCTGAAGTCCGGCTCCATCGACATCTTCACGGCTGCGCTGTAGAAGGGGCGAAGAGGAACACACCATGGCAATTCGTAAGTACAAGCCGACGACTCCGGGTCGTCGCGGTTCGAGCGTCGCTGACTTCGCCGAGATCACGCGCTCGACCCCCGAGAAGTCGCTGCTGCGCCCGCTGCCCAAGACCGGCGGTCGCAACAACCAGGGACGCATCACCACCCGTCACATCGGCGGCGGGCACAAGCGCCAGTACCGCGTCATCGACTTCCGTCGCAATGACAAGGACGGCGTGAACGCCAAGGTCGCGCACATCGAGTACGATCCCAACCGCACCGCGCGCATCGCGCTGCTGCACTACGTGGACGGCACGAAGCGCTACATCATCGCGCCGAACAAGCTCAAGCAGGGCGACATCGTCGAGTCGGGTCCCTCGGCCGACATCAAGCCGGGCAACAACCTGCCGCTTCGGAACATCCCGACCGGTACGGTGATCCACGCCATCGAGCTCAAGCCCGGCGGCGGCGCGAAGATGGCCCGCTCGGCCGGCGCCTCGGTGCGCCTGGTCGCCAAGGACGGCCCCTACGCCCAGCTGCGTCTGCCCTCGGGCGAGATCCGCAACGTCGACGTGCGCTGCCGCGCGACCGTCGGCGAGGTGGGCAACGCCGAGCAGTCGAACATCAACTGGGGCAAGGCCGGCCGCATGCGGTGGAAGGGCGTCCGCCCGACCGTCCGCGGAGTGGTGATGAACCCGGTCGACCACCCGCACGGTGGCGGCGAGGGGCGGACCTCGGGTGGTCGCCACCCGGTCAGCCCGTGGGGCCAGAAGGAAGGCCGCACCCGTAAAGCCAATAAGGAAAGCGACAAGCTCATTGTTCGTCGCCGCACGGCCGGCAAGAAGCGCTAGTAGGCAGGTCAGGAGAAGAAGATGCCTCGGAGTCTGAAGAAGGGCCCCTTCGTCGACAACCACCTGCTGAACAAGGTGGTCGTACAGAACGAAGCTGGTACCAAGAACGTGATCAAGACCTGGTCGCGCCGCTCGATGATCATCCCCGCAATGCTGGGACACACCATCGCGGTGCACGACGGTCGCAAGCACATCCCGGTGTTCGTCACCGAGACCATGGTCGGTCACAAGCTGGGCGAGTTCGCGCCCACGCGCACCTTCCGTGGTCACGTGAAGGACGACAAGAAGGGCCGTCGCCGCTGACGCGGGGACGTGAGGAGGAGAGAGAAATGGTGGAGTCGATCGCACGCGTGCGTCATATCCGCGTCACCCCCCAGAAGGCCCGTCGTGTCGTGAACCTGGTCCGTGGCAAGAACGTGGAGGAGGCCCTGGCCATCCTGAAGTTCGCCCCGCAGGCCGCGTCGGAGCCCGTGTACAAGCTGGTCGCCTCGGCGATCGCCAATGCGCGGGTCAAGGCCGACAAGGAGAACCTGCGTCTGAACGAGGACGAGCTGGTCATCGCTCGCGCCTTCGTCGACGAGGGCGCCACGCTCAAGCGGTTCCGTCCCCGTGCACAGGGTCGCGCATTCCGCATCAACAAGCGCACCAGCCACATCACCGTCGTTCTGCAGAGCGCCGATGAGCTGGCCGCCGCGAAGAAGGGAGCCAAATAATGGGCCAGAAGATTCATCCCTACGGCTTCCGCCTCGGGATCACCACCGACCACGTGTCGCGTTGGTTCTCGGACTCGACGAAGAAGGGTCAGCGCTACGCCGACTACGTCGCCGAGGACATCCGGATCCGCCAGCTGCTGAGCACCTCGCTCGACCGCGCGGGCGTCTCCCGGATCGAGATCGAGCGCACCCGTGATCGCGTGCGGGTGGACATCCACTCCGCTCGCCCGGGCATCGTCATCGGTCGCCGCGGCGCCGAGGCCGAGCGCATCCGCGCCGACCTCGAGAAGCTCACCGGCAAGCAGATCCAGCTGAACATCCTCGAGGTGAAGAACCCCGAGGCCGACGCTCAGCTGGTCGCCCAGGGCATCGCCGAGCAGCTCGCCGCCCGCGTGGCCTTCCGCCGCGCGATGCGCAAGGGCTTGCAGGGCGCGCAGCGCGCCGGCGCCAAGGGCGTCCGCATCCAGGTCTCCGGCCGCCTCGGTGGCGCCGAGATGAGCCGCTCGGAGTTCTACCGCGAGGGTCGTGTGCCGCTGCACACGCTGCGCGCGAACATCGACTACGGCTTCTACGAGGCGAAGACCACCTTCGGCCGCATCGGCGTGAAGGTCTGGATCTACAAGGGCGACCTCACCAACAAGGAACTCGCCCGCGAGCAGGCGGCTCAGAAGCCGTCGCGCGATCGTGGTGGCGACCGCCGCCGTGCGCCCCGTGGCGCACAGGCCGAGGCTGCGCCCGCCGCAGCAGGAGCGGAGAAGTAAGTCATGCTGATTCCCCGTCGAGTCAAGTACCGCAAGCAGCACCATCCCGGTCGCAGCGGTCAGTCCAAGGGCGGCAACACCGTCACCTTCGGCGAGTTCGGCATCCAGGCCCTGACCCCCGCATATGTGACGAACCGTCAGATCGAGTCCGCTCGTATCGCCATGACGCGTCACATCAAGCGCGGTGGCAAGGTGTGGATCAACATCTACCCGGACCGTCCCCTCACCAAGAAGCCCGCCGAGACCCGCATGGGCTCGGGCAAGGGCTCGCCCGAGTGGTGGGTCGCCAACGTCAAGCCGGGCCGTGTGCTGTTCGAGGTGGCCGGCGTCGATGAGCAGCTCGCCCGCGAGGCGCTCACCCGCGCCATCCACAAGCTGCCGCTGAAGGCCCGCATTATCAAGCGTGAGGAGGGAGACGCGTAATGGCTATCGGAAGCAAAGATCTGGCCGTCACCGAGCTCGACACCTTCGAGGACGAGCGGCTGGCCGAGGAGCTCAAGAAGGCGAAGGCCGAGCTGTTCAACCTGCGGTTCCAGTCGGCCACGGGCCAGCTGGAGAGCCACGGCCGCGTCCGCCAGGTGAAGCGCGACATCGCCCGCATCTACACGGTGCTGCGCGAGCGCGAGCTCGGCATCCGCGCCACCCCCGCCGCGGCGGAGAAGCCGGCGTCCGCCAAGAAGAGCACCAAGAAGACCGAGCAGGCGGAGCCCGCCGCTGAGTCGGCGAGCACCGAGACGAAGGAGGCCTGAACATGGCTGAGGTCGAAACCGAACAGCGCGGTTACCGCAAGGCCCGTCGCGGCTACGTCGTCAGCGACAAGATGGACAAGACCATCGTCGTCGAGGTCGAGGATCGCGTGAAGCACCCCCTCTACGGCAAGGTGCTGCGCCGCTCCTCCAAGGTCAAGGCCCATGATGAGCAGAACACCGCCGGCATCGGCGATCTCGTGCTCATCCACGAGACCCGTCCGCTGAGCGCCTCCAAGCGCTGGCGCCTGGTCGAGATCCTCGAGAAGGCGAAGTAAGCCCCCGGCTTACGAGGTTTAAGGAGTAACAAGTGATTCAGCAGGAATCGCGACTCAAGGTGGCCGATAATTCCGGCGCCAAGGAGTTGCTCACGATTCGCGTGCTCGGGGGTTCCAAGCGCCGCTACGCGGGGCTCGGCGACACCATCGTCGCAACCGTCAAGGATGCGATCCCGGGCGGCAACGTCAAGAAGGGCGAGGTCGTCAAGGCCGTCATCGTCCGCACCCGCAAGGCGAGCCGTCGTCCCGACGGCTCCTACATCAGCTTCGACGAGAACGCCGCCGTCATCCTCAAGGGTGACGGGGAGCCCCGCGGCACCCGCATCTTCGGACCGGTCGGCCGCGAGCTCCGCGACAAGCGGTTCATGAAGATCGTCTCGCTCGCACCGGAGGTGATCTAGTCCTATGGGCGCCAAGATCAAGAAGGGTGACCTCGTCGAGGTCATCTCAGGCCCCTCGCAGGAGCGGGGCGGCTACAAGGGCAAGCAGGGCCACGTCATCGCCGTGCTGCGCGAGAGCGACCGCGTCGTCGTGGAGGGTGTCAACTACGTCACCAAGCACGTGCGCCAGGGTCAGTCGGACCGCGGCACCAAGCAGGGCGGGATCGAGACCCATGAGGCTCCGATCCACGTCTCGAACGTCGCCCTGGTCGACCCCGAGACCAAGAAGCCGACCCGCGTGGGCTTCCGAGTCGAAGAGGTCGAGAAGGACGGGAAGAAGAAGACCGTCCGCGTCCGCTACGCCAAGAAGTCCGGGAAGGATCTCTCATGACTGAGACCGCTACTGCTGCTGCCGCTGGCAAAATCCAGCCGCGCCTGAAGCAGAAGTACCGCGCCGAGATCGTCCCGGCGCTGCGCGAGGAGTTCGGCTTCGCCAACATCATGCAGGTTCCCGGCATCGTCAAGGTCGTCGTGAACACCGGTGTGGGCGACGCCGCGCGCGACAGCAAGGTGATCGAGGGGGCCATCACGGACCTCACCCTGATCACCGGTCAGAAGCCCATGGTCACCAAGGCCCGCAAGTCGATCGCGCAGTTCAAGCTGCGCGAGGGACAGGCGATCGGCGCGCACGTCACGCTGCGCGGCGACCGGGCCTGGGAGTTCCTGGACCGTCTGATCTCGCTCGCACTGCCGCGCATCCGCGACTTCCGCGGGCTCTCGCCGAAGCAGTTCGACGGGAACGGCAACTACACCTTCGGTCTGACCGAGCAGAGCGTGTTCCACGAGATCGATCAGGATAAGATCGATCGCGTGCGTGGCTTCGACATCACCGTCGTCACCACCGCCAAGACCGACGACGAGGGTCGCGCGCTGCTGAAGGCGCTCGGCTTCCCGTTCAAGGCCGAATAACCGAATAGTCCAAGCGGAGCGGCGCCCTCGGGCGCCGACTTCGTGTGTCACCCAGGTCGGCGGTCGTGTAACGGCCGCCGATACCAGGCGAGAAAGTAGAGTCACTCATGACGATGACCGATCCGGTCGCAGATATGCTGACCCGGCTGCGCAACGCCAATTCTGCGCATCACGACAATGTTTCGCTCCCCGGCTCGAAGCTGAAGGAGCGGATCGCGGAGATCCTCAAGCGCGAGGGCTACATCGCCGACTGGTCGGTGGAGGACGCCCGCGTGGGCACCACCATCACCCTGTCTCTGAAATACGGCCCGAACCGCGAGCGTTCGATCGAGGGCATCAAGCGGGTCTCCAAGCCCGGCCTTCGCGTCTACGCGGGTTCCACCGAGATCCCGAGCGTCCTCGGCGGCCTCGGCATCGCGATCCTGTCCACCTCCTCGGGTCTGCTGACCGACCGCGAGGCCGAGCAGAAGGGCGTCGGCGGCGAAGTGCTCGCCTACGTGTGGTAATCCGTCATGTCACGTATCGGTAAGCTTCCCATCGCCGTTCCCGGCGGTGTCACTGTCAACATCGATGGCCAGCAGGTCACGGTGAAGGGCCCGAAGGGCGAGCTCTCGCTCACCGTCGCCGAGCCCATCCGCGTCTCCCTCGAGGACGGGCAGCTGCTCGTCACTCGCCCGAACGACGAGCGCGACTCGCGGGCCCTGCACGGTCTCACCCGCACGCTCATCAACAACGACATCATCGGTGTGACCGAGGGCTACGCGAAGCAGCTCGAGGTCGTCGGCACCGGATACCGCGTGCAGCAGAAGGGCACGGGCCTCGAGATGGCCCTCGGCTTCTCGCACCCGGTGCTGGTCGACGCTCCCGCGGGCATCACGCTCGCGGTCGAGGGCAGCACCAAGATCACCGTCAGCGGCATCTCGAAGCAGGCGGTCGGCGAGGCCGCCGCGAACATCCGCAAGCTGAAGAAGCCGGAGCCCTACAAGGGCAAGGGCATCCGCTACGCGGGAGAGAACGTCCGCCGCAAGGCAGGAAAGGCTGGTAAGTAAGCATGGCCGCATCAGTTACCCGGGCGAAGGGTCGTTCGGCTGCGCGCATCCGCCGCCACACCCGCCTGCGCAAGAAGATCGTCGGCACCGAGTCGCGTCCGCGTCTCGTCGTCACCCGTTCCGCGCGTCACGTGTTCGTACAGGTCGTGGACGACTCGCAGGGCCGCACCCTCGCGTACGCGTCCACCATGGAGGCCGACCTTCGCTCCTTCGAGGGCGATAAGACCGCCAAGGCTCGCCGCGTCGGCGAGCTCGTCGCCGAGCGCGCGAAGAGCGCCGGTATCGAGGCCGTGGTGTTCGACCGCGGTGGCAGCAAGTACGCCGGTCGCGTTGCCGCGATCGCGGACGGCGCTCGTGAGAAGGGGCTGACCCTGTGAGCACGGAGAACCCAGTGAATGCAGAGACGAAGGAGCAGGAAGTGACTGCAGAGGCCCAGGCCGAGGCCCAGGCCGCTGAGGCGCCTGGTGCCGGGGCTCAGGAGCAGGACAATCGCAGCGAGCCTCGCGAGGCCCGTCGCGGGAGCCGCGACCGCGGCACCCGCGGGGAGCGCGGCGGTCGTGGCGGACGCGACGGTGGTCGCGATCGCAGCGAGAACCAGTTCCTCGAGCGCGTTGTCACCATCAACCGCGTGTCGAAGGTCGTCAAGGGCGGCCGTCGCTTCAGCTTCACCGCGCTGGTCGTGGTGGGCGACGGCAACGGCATGGTCGGCGTCGGCTACGGCAAGGCCAAGGAGGTGCCCCTCGCCATCTCGAAGGGCGTCGAGGAGGCCAAGAAGAACTTCTTCCGCGTGCCCCGCGTCGGCAAGACCATCCCGCACCCGGTGCAGGGCGAGGCCGCTGCCGGTGTGGTGCTGCTGCGTCCCGCGGCCGCCGGTACCGGCGTTATCGCGGGTGGCCCCGTGCGCGCCGTCCTCGAGTGCGCCGGCATCCACGACGTGCTGAGCAAGTCGCTCGGTTCGTCCAACACTCTGAACATCGTGCACGCGACCGTCGAGGCGCTGCAGCAGCTCGAGGAGCCCCGCTCCGTCGCAGCCCGCCGCGGTCTCGACTTCGACCGCGTCGCCCCGGCCCGCCTCGTGCGCGCCGAGGCGAAGGCCGCGGCCGACGCTGCGGCACAGGCGAAGGCAGGTGCGTAATGGCTGAGAAGAAGCTGCAGATTACGCAGACGAAGTCCGTTATCAGTGAGAAGCAGAACCAGCGCGACACGCTGCGCAGCCTGGGACTCCGCAAGATCGGCCAGACGGTCGTTCGCGAGGACACCCCGGTGAACCGCGGCTATGTGCGCGCGGTCGCTCACCTGGTCAAGGTTGAGGAGATCGACGCATGAGCGAGAAGAACGAGGAGGCGCGCGAGCAGGTGCTGAAGGCTCACCACCTGCGCCCGGCCCCCGGCGCGAAGAAGGCCAAGACCCGTGTGGGTCGCGGTGAAGGTTCCAAGGGCAAGACCGCTGGTCGCGGTACCAAGGGCACCAAGGCGCGCTACCAGGTCAAGGCCGGCTTCGAGGGTGGGCAGATGCCGCTGCACATGCGCACCCCGAAGCTGCGCGGCTTCAAGAACCCGTTCCGCACCGAGTACCAGGTCGTGAACGTCTCGAAGCTGGGCGAGCTCTACCCGCAGGGCGGCGAGGTCACCGTCGCCGATCTCGTGGCCAAGGGCGCGGTTCGCAAGAACCAGCCGGTGAAGGTCCTCGGCAACGGCGACCTCCAGGTCAAGCTCGTGGTGCAGGTCGACAAGGTGTCGAGCGCGGCCGAGCAGAAGATCGTCGCCGCCGGCGGAGAGATCAAGTAATCACACGGATGTTGTGAGGGGCCGGGTGCGATCCACCAGCAGAGAGTGGATCGCCCCGGCCTCGACCATATCGTGCCGCTTCGGCAGTGTAGGCTGGTGAATCGGCCCACGTCTGAGTGCGTGACCCCCGGAAATGTTGCAGGAGGCAGACTTTTGTTCAGCGCCATCGGACGGATCTTCAAGACGCCGGATCTGCGTCGGAAGATCCTCTTCACGCTCGCCATCGTCGCCCTGTTCCGCGTCGGTTCCTTCGTGCCCGCGCCATTCGTCAACTTCGACAATGTGCAGCTGTGCCTCACCGCGAACTCGAACGCCTCCGGCCTCTACCAGATGATCAACATGTTCAGCGGCGGTGCGCTGCTGCAGCTGTCGATCTTCGCACTGGGCATCATGCCCTACATCACGGCCTCGATCATCACGCAGCTGCTGCGCGTGGTCATCCCGCACTTCGAGGCGCTGCACAAGGAGGGCCAGGCCGGCCAGGCCAAGCTCACCCAGTACACGCGCTATCTGACCATCGCGCTCGCGGTGCTGCAGTCGACGACGCTCGTCACCGTCGCGCGCTCGGGCCTGCTCTTCGGCTCCGTGAACAACCAGGCCTGCCAGAACCTGGTGTCGCAGGAGTGGTGGGCGATCATCATCATGATCCTCACGCTCACCGCCGGCACCGGCCTCATCATGTGGTTCGGCGAGCTCATCACCGAGCGCGGCATCGGCAACGGAATGTCGCTGCTGATCTTCACCTCCATCGCGGCGCAGTTCCCGGCGGCGCTCTGGCTGATCCAGGAGCAGAACGGCTGGGAGGTCTTCCTGCTGGTGCTCGCGGTCGGGCTCCTGATCGTGGCCGCGGTCGTCTTCGTCGAGCAGTCGCAGCGCCGCATCCCGGTCCAGTACGCCAAGCGCGTGGTGGGCCGCCGCACCTACGGCGGCAGCAGCACCTACATCCCCATCAAGGTGAACATGGCCGGCGTGATCCCGGTGATCTTCGCCTCCGCGATCCTCTATCTGCCGATGCTGCTGGTGCAGTTCAACCAGCCGGGCATCAACGAAGAGGTGCAGCCCTGGGTGCTCTGGATCCAGAACAACCTGATGCTGGGTGATCAGCCGCTGTACATGCTGGTCTTCTTCCTGCTGGTGATCGGCTTCACCTTCTTCTACGTGCAGATCACCTTCAACCCCGAAGAGGTCGCCGACAACATGAAGAAGTACGGCGGCTTCATCCCGGGCATCCGGGCCGGCCGTCCCACCGCCGAGTACCTCAACTACGTGCTGAACCGCGTCACCAGCGCCGGTTCGCTCTACCTGGGCGTGATCGCGCTCATCCCGCTGATCGCGCTGTCCTTCTTCGGCGCGAACCAGAACTTCCCGTTCGGCGGCGCTTCGATCCTCATCATCGTGGGCGTCGGCCTCGAAACCGTGAAGCAGATCGACGCGCAGCTGCAGCAGCGCCACTACGAAGGGCTCCTCAAATGACCGATTCCCGCCAGGCTCGACTGCTCATCATCGGGGCACCCGGTGCGGGCAAGGGCACCCAGGCGGCCCGGATCGCCGAGCGCTACGGAATCCCCGCGATCTCGACGGGGGATATCTTCCGCGCCAATATCAAGGCCGGCACCGAGCTGGGCAAGCGGGTGTCCGCGATCATCGAGAGCGGCCAGCTGGTCCCGGACGAGCTCACCAACGAGATCGTGGCGGATCGCCTGCGCCAGGACGATGTCGCGGACGGCTTCCTCCTCGACGGCTACCCCCGCACCGTGGCGCAGGTGCACGCGCTCGATCGCGTGCTCGAGGCCGACGCGCGCAGGCTCGACGCGGTCGTGCTGCTGGAGGCCGACACCGACTCGGTGGTCGAGCGTCTGCTCAAGCGGGCGCAGATCGAGGGCCGCGTCGACGACACCGAGGAGATCATCCGGCACCGCCAGGACGTGTACGCGGAGCAGACCGCGCCGCTGGTCGAGCTGTTCGCGGAGCGCGGGATCCTCGTGACCGTCGACGGACTGGGCCCGGTCGACGAGGTCTCCGAGCGCATCTTCGGTTCGCTCGAGGCGAGCTTCGCGGCGTAGCCGTTTCGCGAGAGGTCTGGTCAGATGAGTCGGGGGCTGCTGCGCCGGTCGATCTACAAGTCGCCCGCGCAGCTCAGGTTGATGCAGGCGCCCGGCGATGCGGCCGCGGCCGCGCTGGCGGCGATGGCCGCCGCGGTGCGTCCCGGCATCACCCCGCTCGAGCTCGACGCGATCGCCGAGGCGGCGGTGCGCGAGGCGGGCGGTGAGCCGAACTTCATGCTCGAACCGGGTTACCGGCACACCATCTGCGCGAATGTGAACGCGCATGTGGTGCACGCCATCCCGACCGACCGCCCACTGGAGCCCGGCGATGTCGTCGCGCTCGACGTGGGCGCGGTGATCGGCGGCTGGCACAGCGATGCCGCGATCACGGTGGCACTGCCGGACCCTGCGCGCCCCGACCACACGGATCAAATCGAGCGGCTCGGCCACGTCACCGAGCAGGCGATGTGGCGGGGGATCGCCCGGCTCGCGACCGCGTCGCATCTCAACGAGGTGGGCGAGGCGGTCGCCGCGTATGTGCGGGCCGAGAGCGACTTCGGCATTCTCGAGGACTACATCGGGCACGGCATCGGCCGGCGCATGCACGAGGATCCGCCGGTCTTCAACGTGCCGGTGCCGCGGCGCGGGCCCGAGGTGAAGCCGGGGCTCGTTGTCGCGATCGAGCCGATCATCTCGGCCGGCGGCATCGAGACGGTGGTCGAGGGCGACGACTGGACGGTGACCATGGCGGACGGCTCGATGAGCGCGCAGTGGGAGCACTCCGTGGCGGTTCACGCCGGCGGCATCTGGGTGCTCACCGCGCCCGATGGGGGAGCGTCAGGGCTCGAGCCGCTGGGCGTGACGCCGGTTCCGGTTCCGTAGTCTGCTTCCGCGTGAGCGGCGGTTCGCCGGATTCCAGCGCGTGATCGCGATGCGGTGTTCTGGCGACGATGATGCCAGAACACCGCATCGCGAATGCGCCAGAATCCGGCGAACCGCCGCTCACCCTCTCTCTGGGCGTCGAGCCTTTGATCCAGTGCGTGATTCGAACGCTACGCTGTGATCATGGGAGAGGTGCTGCTGGCGCGCCGGGCGATGCTGCTCGGCGCTGCGGGGTTCGCCGGCACCGCGCTGATCGGCTGTGCAGTGGAGCCGGTCCCGGCTCCGGCCGCCGAGGCGGTGCCCGATCCGATCCCGTCGCCGAGCATCGAGCCGGCGCCGAGCGAGACACCTGCGGCGGAGTCCGCTCCGCCGCTGCCGGACGTGGAGGCGGTGATCGCGGCGCATGAGGGGCGGATGCCGCACTCCTGGGGCGTCGACATCCCGGGGGTCGTGCGCACCGGACACGAGGCGGGCAGCGTCGATCCGGGACGGGTGTTCCTGACGCTCGACGCCTGCGGGGGACCCCACGGCTCCGGGTACGACGAGCGGCTGATCGCGGGGCTGCAGGCCGCGCAGGTGCCGGCGACGCTGTTCCTGAATCTGCGGTGGATCGAGGCGCATCCGGCGCTGGCATCTGCCTTGGCCGCCGATCCACTGTTCGAGCTCGGCAATCACGGCAGCTCCCACCTTCCGCTCAGCGTGACCGGACACAGCGCCTACGGGATTCCGGGCACCACGAGTGTGCGCGAGGCGGCGATGGAGGTCTGGCACAATCATGTCGCGCTCACCGAGCTGACCGGGGTGCAGCCGCGCTGGTTCCGGCCGGGCACCGCGCATCTGGACGATGTGGGCTTGAGCATCGCCGAGGCGCTGGGGGAGCGGGTGCTGGGGTTCTCGGTGAACGGGGACGCCGGGGCGACGTTCCCCGCGGGGATCGTGGCGGCCGAGGTCGGCGCCGCAGGCCCGGGGGCCGTGGTGATCGCGCATATGAATCAACCGGGCTCTGGTACGGCAGATGGGATTCTCGGCGCTCTGGGCGCGGTGCAGGCGCGGGGGCTGAGCTTCGGTCTGCTGTGACGGGGGAGGGCTGCTGTAGGGCCGGGGCTCGCCCTGGGGAGCCCGGAATGAGAGAATGAGGCATGGCTGACATGCAGAATCCGATAGTGGTCCTCTCCGATGCCGAGAGCTGGGAGCGGTTGGCGACGCACACGGTGGGGCGGATCGTGACCCGCGTGCGCGATGTGGTCGACATCTTCCCGGTGAACTACGCGGTCGACGGGGAGTCGATCGTGCTGCGAACGGCGGAGGGCAGCAAGCTCGTCGAGCTGGTGATCAGCGAGGACGTGCTCTTCGAGGTCGATGATCACACCGATTCGGATGCGTGGAGCGTGATCGTGCGCGGCAAGGCCCGGCGGCTCGAGCGCGAGGCGGAGATTGCGGCGGCGGAGGCGCTGCCGCTGAAGCCCATGGTTCCCTCGGTGAAGCGGAACTACGTGCGGATCGAGCCGGTGTCGGTGAGTGGACGCTACTTCTCCTTCGGCGAGGAGCCCTCGCACGACGAGATCTGAGCGATCTCGCTGATTTCTCAGTGATCGCCATCGGTGGTCGGCGACCGCCATTTTTGTCGCTAAGATAGAGGGGTTGCCCGGTTCCGGCCGATCAGCAACGGGCTGTGGCGCAGCTTGGTAGCGCACTTGACTGGGGGTCAAGGGGTCGCAGGTTCAAATCCTGTCAGCCCGACCAAAAAATCGCGGAAACTCAACGGTTTCCGCGATTTTTTCGTAGGTGAGATTTGATCCGGTCATCACAAACCCATCTTTTTGACCCGCCGAGGGCTCACTCGGGCGTCAGGCACCCGGCAGGGCCCCGACCGCCCCGGTTGTGTACGGTCAGCTGCGATGCGCGTCGTGCACCTGTTCGTCATGGACACCGAAGCACAACCCACCCCGTGGGGCCTGGAGCCCCTGATCGATGTCGGCGAGCTGGCCACGTATTTGGGCATCCCCGTCTCGACGATCTACGACTGGCGTACCCGCGGCCTCGGCCCGCCCGCGTACCGCTTCGGCAAACACCTGAAGTTCGCCGTCTCCGACGTACGTGTCTGGATCGAGCAGCAACGCGACGGCGCTCAAGCCTCACCGCTCGACGGGAGGTGACGCGATGAGCCGCCCACGCCTCACCATCGGCACGTTCGGCACGATCGGGTTCCAGACCGCGATGAACGGTCGCGTGACCGCCCGCGCGAGGTATCGAGACTGGGATGGAAAGTCACGGCTCGTGCAAGCCACCGGCGATACGAAGCGCGCCGCCGAACAAGGGTTGAAAGCGAAGCTTGCCGAGCGCACGCTCTACCAGCCCGCAGGCATCGGGCTGACTGCCGACAGTCCGTTCCCCGACCTGGTGGCGTACTGGCTTGAAGATCTCGATCTTGAAGACCGGCTGTCGACCACCACCCGACAGCTGTACGAACGCAACATGCGCACGCTCGTGATGCCCGCGTTCAAAGACCTCACGCTGCGTGAGATCGGCGTGGCACGCTGCGACCACTTCTTGAAGCAGCTGGCGAAGCAAAGCTACAACCGTGCCAAGCAGGCCCGGGTGGCATTGCGGCTTGCGCTCGGGCTCGCGGTGCGGCATGAGGTGCTGCCGCGCAACCCCATGGATCACGTCTCACGGCTCCGGAAACCCCAGACGACACCCAACGCACTCACCCCCGCCGAGGTGAATGCCATCCGCACCGCGATCGCGTTCTGGGAGACCGGCCTCTCACCCTCCGGCCCGAAACCGGACGGGCAGCTCGGCGCGATCGTCGAGGTGATGCTCGGCACGTCGGCCCGCATCGGTGAGGTGCTCGCGATTCGGCGCCGCGATATCGACATCGTGAGTGCTCCGCCGTCGATTCGCATTAGCGGCACTATCGTCGCGCACCGCGGCGAACCAACCCAGCGGCAGGATCACCCCAAGACCGCAAAGTCCAGACGCACCGTCGCACTCCCCGCATTCGCTGCCGAGGCGGTGCGCCTCAGGCTCGCCCGCCGTGATGATGCCTCGCTTGATGCACTGTTGTTCTGTAATCGTGACGGTGGCCCGCTGACGACGAACAACGTGCGCAGGCAGCTTCGACACGTGCTCGACCTCGCGGGCATCGAGGGCGTCACGCCGCACATGTTTCGTCGCACGGTTGCCACCGCAATCAGCAATGAGGCTGGCGTCGACCTTGCCGCCGAGCTACTCGGACACACGGACCCGGCGATCACGGTGCAGCACTACATCCGCCGCAACGAGATGGTCAACCCGGCGACCGCCGAGATGCTTGAACGCGCCTTCGGGAAGGAAGTATGAAACAGGTTCTGTATCCCTCCCCGTTTAGCGGTTATTGCCCTCGACACCTCGTAGAACACGGATGCCCGCGAACGCAGCACGGACCTCAGCGCAATCGAAGATTTGAGCTTGCGCTGAGGGCCTCACAATGAACACCTCTGATGCGATGTCATGCAATCAGGTACCGGAATCGATTTCCCCAGTTGCGAAGTCGATGTTGGCGTAGAACGCGTCTTCAGCTGCTTCGCGGGCCTGTACCTGTTCGAGCACGAACTCGATGAAGTCGGCTTCGCGATCGTGGATGACCTGTTCTACGACCTCCTGAGTGTGTTCTTCGCCTGGCCAGGGTGTTTGTCTGGTGGGTCGATCGCGGTCTCGTCGAGTGCCGCTGGCGGCAACCCAGTCACGAAGTCGGTTGCGAGCATCTGCGAAGTCTCGATGCCAGCCGAACGGGGCTGAGCCGTCTTGTTCCGCATCGTAAGCGCTGAGCCAGTGTAGGTGCAGCGCCGACAGCTCCCAGAGAAGCTCTGGGTGGCGGTGCCAGAGCGGTGGCACTTCTGACGCCGGAAGCCCATATTCCAACCTGAGCCAGTTCACCCACCGGTTGAGTGCGAGCAGCTCTTGCTCAAGGTCGTGGGAGGTGAGCAGATTCCAGTTGATCGGGTGCGGCGGCGGTGTCTCGTCTTCAGGCCTGAAGCTTGGTTCGGGCGTATCGTCGAATACTTCGTCAGTGCGATTGTTGTCAGTCATCGTTGCGCTCCTGCCGTTTCAGCGACCGAGTGTCGGAGCGTCAGTGCTCGGTCGCTTCTGAGGGGTTTCGAATGCACGGCTCTGACCGCGCGCCGGTGCATCGTGATCTGTGGCGCGTTGGCTTCGTTCCACGCTGTACTGGGTGCGAGCAGTGTCGTGACCGATCTTTTTGGCGATAAACTCCACGCCGTCTATGGCTTGGCCGTCGCGCTCGTAGCTGTACTCGTGTAAGTAGCCTTCGGCGACGAAACTGTCGCCTTTCGAGAAGCGCTCGTACGCGCGTTCTGCGGTGGCGCGATACATCACTAGGTTGTGGAAGGTTGTTTCGAGCTTCGTAAACGTGCCATCGTCTTCTCGGTGAAAGTTCTCTTGGCCGAAGCGTGCGTAGAACCGTGCGTCGCCGCGGTCCGTCTGAGTGAGTTGAGGGTCGCTGGCGATGAAACCTGAGATCGACTGCTGTGTGCGGATGGTCATGGGACCGTCCTCCTGCCTGATTGGGAGCGGCCACGTCAGCCGCTCATATCAGGAAGGTGCGTAGGCGCAACCAGCTCGGTAGCTCGTCACTCGCTGATAGGTCGGTTTTCGAGCAGTGTTTCGATCTCACTGCGTTCGCGTTTGAGAGAGGCTGCGTCAGAGCGCTTCGGCCAGGGCAGTAGGTCGACGATGATCGGTGGAGCTGAGCGCAGCAGTAGGACTCCTGTGCCGAATGGCATGGTGCGGATGCGGTCGGGCGGCATGATCGGCACCCGGCGCACTGATCGCTGACTGCTTCGTGAACCGTAGTCACCGAGCGTGACAGAATCGGTGAACTCGTCGCGTTCACCGATCAAGGTCGAGAGGTCTTGCAAGTCGCGCGAGTTCGATGCGCCACCGAGAATGATCTTCGCGATGCTCGAATCCCATATTGCTGCGGCTTGATCCTCGCTCCATTTGTCTCGGGCCTGAGCGAGTGATTGCAGCACAGGCATCGTCGTGATTCCCGTACCGCCGCCCTCCGCCATGAGCGTGGGAAGCGATGGCAGAGGTGCAAGGTTTCCGATCTCATCGAGCGCGAGCAGCAACGGCGGATCAAGTCGCGCCCCGGGCGATCGTGCTGCTATTCGGCGGGCGGTTTCAACGAGGTCCTCAACGAACGCGGCTACGAGCGCGGCACTGTTCCCTGCGCCTGCACCGGTTGCGAGTAGATAGAGGGTTCCCTTCTCTCGGATGAACGCTTCAGGGTCGAAGGCTTCGTCTGGACCGGGACTCACCGCATCGAGTACGCGAGGGTCGGCGAGAGCGGCGAGAGCCAGTGAGACGCCCTGCCAGATCGAGTCTCTGGTGCGTGGATCGGTCTCGATCATCGCTTCAAGGCCCTCGGACCAACCAGTTGCTGCCCGCGGTGAAGCATTCAAGATCGCGACAGCGTCGGCAGCGGCTGATGGGTCGAGTGTCCACCGGAAAAGTTCGGCGGGTGTGCGGTTATCGAGTGCCGCGGCATGCAGCATCGCTTGCAGTGCGACGCGTGTCTTCCCTTCCCAGAATCCGCCGCCGTCGACCCCGCCGTCGGCGAGCCCGGTGGCGGCAGCGAGCCCGGCTGCGCGAATCATTGCAGTGAGCGGATCCTCGCACCCTCGAATTGGAGACCAGCGCAACCCCGCCGGTACGCCTTCCGCCAGATGCTGCGGGTCGAAGACCATTACGGGGCCAACTCGCATTCGTGCCCGAAGCGTCGCAGTCAAATTGTCGGGACGGGTGGAGGTCGTCACGACCGCGCCTGGTGCGTCGAGGATCGCCGGAATCACAATGTGCAGGCCCTTGCCTGAACGAGGCGGGCCGATGAGCAGAATCGAATCTTCGACGCTCGCCCAGACGCCCTTCCCACGGGACTGCCCGAGTCGGTATCCAACGTCAGAAGGGCCTGGCCGCTCAAGCGATGGCCGGAGAGTAGCTGCTCTGCGCAGGAGCGCGCGAGACGATGCGGTGGCCTGCACCTCGTATGCGGTGGCTGTCCCAGGGAGCCTTCGCGGATCCGTATCGACCTTGCGTGAGTGCCGTCTCCAACGAGTCCAGGACCACATGAGTACCACGACGAGAATCGCGAGCATCACGCCCACAACCATCCAGTACACGAACGGATTCAACCCGTCGCTGCCGAGCGGTCGACCCGGGTGAGTTGGGTCAAACAGGACCCCGACGCCGCCCGCAATACCCTCACCAGGTTGACTCACTCCCGTGAGAAACGCCGCGACCGAACCGGCGACGTGAAGCACGAGAGTAAGCCCGCAGACCCCAATCAGTGCCCCGATCAGGATGTTGGTCATCTCGTCTCCGAATGAACCAGACTGCCGCCCTTGGATGCTCATGAGAGTCGCTCAGTCACGATGCGACCTGACACATACCCGATGAGTGCCACTTCGCGCACTTGACTCGTGACCTGGTCAAGGTCAATCACGACTCGTGCGACTCCAGAATCATCACCTTCTGCAGTGCTCACTGGGATGGCGACAAGAACGTCCTCTCCCTGAATGAATCCGCCACCGGTGATCTCGATGAGTCGTGGAGGGCGGCCTCGTCGTGCCCGACGAGAATCTGGTTCCGGTGCAGACGGTGTCGCCATGTCGGCTGTCTTGGAGTTGCCGCGTCTCGCGTGAATGATCTCAGTGAAAACGCTCCCGTCGCTCTCTCGCACTTCAAGACGTATCGTGCGACTGCGCTGTTGAGTGAGTGCGTCCAGTAGCTCTCCGAACTGTGCTCGACTCCAGTGCTCGGCATGGATCGGAGGCGGGACCTCGATGCCATCAAGGGTGGCGCTGACCGCGCCCATTTCCCCAATGGTGATGACCGCCAGTGGGAGATTTACTAGCGGAGGCTGTGCGTTCTGGAGATCATAACTCTGAGTGCTCATGCCTCAGAGGTGCTCTACTCAGGCCCGAGAAATTTTGACCCAGTCTCTGCAGAAGGCCCACTTGGGGGGATCCCGACGTGAGGTGGGACCCCCCAAGCTTCAGACACTACTTGCTACGACCGCCGTGCTTGGTTGGATCTACAAGGATGTACCCCATCCCGGGGCGGGGCGTCGGCGGGAGCGGCTCGCCGCGGGTTACTGTCCGCTCGTTGCCGGTGCGTCCTCCGCGTGGGCCAATCTGTTCCCACTGTCCGGAACGTGGAGCCTCTTGCCCAGGCCGAAATACAGGCTTCGATGCCATTGTTCTTCTTTCTGGAACACCGGCATCTCCGGATGTTTGTCAGAATCATTGGCAATGAATCGTCAAAACCTCCGGTAGAGTCGAAGTGATTAGGGCTTCAATCTGATCACGCGACCCCCGGATGCCTTTCCCGTTTTCAACGCGATTTGCGCTGGGGGTTTGGCGTTCCAGTTTTAATTTTATCGCTCGCTCCCACAAAACAATGTGGTGTAGTTACACCGGTGTAGTTTTCCACCTGCAATCAACGGAAAATTCCTGCTGGCTGGGGAGAAAGTGTTCAAGGATCACGGGCTTTGATGAGAGTTATCCACAGGCTTGGTAGGTTCAAGAAGTTTTTTCTCTTGAATGAGTCCCGGCGTGTCGCGTCAGAGTTTTTGATGTCCAGTCAGATAATCGCGAACTAGCTTCGCGTTCTGCTTGGATTGCTGACTGACATTCGGGCGGTCGTGTCAAAGAGTTCCAGCTCAGCGGGGTGCAGCTGGTGCTGGCACACAAAAGATCGATCCTTGATCCGCCAGAGCCCCTGCCCCACGCCGAGGCCGGGCAGGAGCTTCTGCTCGGTTCCGGTGAGTCCGAGTGATGCTGCGGTGACGCCGAGTTGGTCGGATTCTTGCCGGTAGATGATTCTCGTTTCAGCGTTCGCGAGCAGACTGTTTGCGAGGGCGCGCATGGCTGACCCTTGATCGCCGACGTTTTCGAGGTCGGTGAGTTTGTGGAAGATGAGCATGTTGGCGATGCCGTAGTGGCGTGCAAGTCGCCAGTGTGCGTCCATCCGCTTCAGCAGCGCAGGGTGAGACATGAGTCGCCATGCCTCGTCGTAGATGCACCACCGCTGACCGCCGTTTGGGTCGAGCAGTGCAGATTCCATCCACGCTGACGAACAGGTCATGAGTACTGAGATGAGGGTCGAGTTCTCTGCGACGCGCGAAAGATCAAGTGAGATCATCGGCAGGGTCGGGTCAAACTGCACTGTGGATGGCCCGTCGAAGAGCCCCGCGAGGTCACCTGCGACGAGGCGCCGGAGTGCGTGACCCACGAGGCGGCCGTCTTCTGCCAGTCGGCCGTCAGTGTCGGCTGTGCGGCTTGGTGAGAGAATTTGCTCTACGACCATGGGCAGGATCGGTACTGAGTTCGCGCGGATTGTCTCGGTCAGTGCACTGTCAATCGCGGTGTGTTCCAGCGGTGTCAGTGGGCGTGTGAGCACCGTTTCGGCGAGTGCGCCGATGAGGTCGCGCCGACGAGCAGCAACGGTCGATGCCCATGTCTCATCGCTCATTCCGAGGGGACGGTAGCCTTCATCGAGTGGGTTGAGTCGTGTGCTGAGTCCGTGCCCGAGCACGATTGCGCGCCCGCCAACTGCTTCAGCCACAGCAGTGTGCTCGCCCTTGGGATCACCTGGCACGTAGACACGTCGCCCAAACGAAAGTGAGCGCGTGTAAAGGCTCTTCGCGAGTGATGACTTACCGGAGCCAACGATGCCCGCGAGCACAAGATTTGGTGCAGTGATGAGGCCGCGCGCGTAGAGCACCCAGGGGTCGTACACGAACGAGCCACCCGAGTAGAGATCCTGACCGACGAAGACACCGTCGGATCCGAGCCCGCCTTCGGCAAGAAACGGGTATGCGCCTGCAAGAGTGGCTGAGGTGTCTTGATGCCGCGGAAGCTTGAAATTGCCGGGTGAACGTAGCTGGGCAGGGCCGGGTGCGCCTGCGCTCGGCAGGTAGATGGTGGACCGGCGCTCGGCTTGTTCGGACTCATACTCCTTGCGCAATGCACGCTTCTCAGCTTCACGCTGTTCGAGTTGAAGTTTCTTGACTGCCGCGCTCCGCTGTTTACGCAGGCGACGTTTCTCTGCTGTCGGAGCGACAAGCACAGAGGTGTGTAGGCGTTCGGTCTCGTCTTTGTTCACAGCCCCAGACCCCTCACTCGCTTGACCGCTGCGATGCCAGGGTGCTCGAACCACGACGACGGTGATGTGGCGGACTGCAGGTCGTTTGCGAGTGATCCTGCTCGAATGGGCTGGTCGTCCGTGATGGCGTCGGCGGGGTTGATCTCGTGGAGACGGTAGAGGCCGACATGGCCGAAAGAGTGGCTGAAAGTCATGTCGTAGTTTCCGCTACGGATCTCTTGCTCTAGGGGACCGGTGGGCGGTAGGTCGTAAACGTAGCCGTTCTCAAGTGCAGCTTGGGTTGTTTCGTCGCCATAGTCCCAGTTCTTTAAATAAGCGAGCGCGGCATCGGCACCTTCATCATCGATCATCTGCAGCAGCTCATCGGCGTCATCGCCTTGCAGAAAGCAGACGCTTATCCATCGCTGGACCGACACCGGACTGTTGGAAGGTTCGGAACGCCACGCGATTCGGCCAGCTGCTGACATCGCCGAGCTGAGCCGTTCTTCGGCTTGGTCAATGAACGTTGCGGCCTGGTGAAGCTCGTCTGCTGCTGCCAGTGCGTCGTTGGATCCTGCCGAGTGGTCGCCGCTGTCGTCGAAGGCCAGTGGTCTGTTGGAGGCGTGAGCAGTGGCGAGTTGGTCGAGC
The DNA here is from genome assembly GCA_048516985.1 of Leucobacter sp. Lineage (GTDB taxonomy): Bacteria > Actinomycetota > Actinomycetes > Actinomycetales > Microbacteriaceae > Leucobacter. The sequence goes on from CP183188.1 coordinate 1,432,086, forward strand.
ACCTGTCTCAGCGATCGCACCCCGCCAAGCAGATCACCCACAACGCCGTACATGTCCTTCGGATGCTCGAACCGGCGGCTCGCGTGGGCCAGCCCGCGCAGAGCTTCGTAGGCTTCACCGGCGTCTGCGCCGGGATCGTAGTAGGTAGGCATTGCAATACCCTTCGGTCGCGGTTAAGTCCTCAAGAATTGAGGTACGCGTTCGTGCCCTACGGTCAAGGCACCTTACTGCTGGCATTGATTCATGAATAGCTTCGATAGGCTCAAACCATGAGTCAGGAATCTATTGACCAACATGCTCAGATCCCAGTTGAGGATCGTGCTCTTTCGGCCGAGGAGATGGAAGATCTGCTCGAGAGGGATGTGCAGCCGCCGGAAGTTACCTTTACGACACAAGACTTCCCGGTAGATGCTCTCGTTAAGCGGCTCGAGAGGGGTACTGTACGAGTTCCGCAGTTTGGAACCGATGCGTCAAAGATTCAAGTGGACGGCTTCCAGCGCGGATTTGTCTGGACAAAGGCTCAGATGGACAGATTCATCGAATCCCTGTTGCTGGGTTACCCAGTCCCCGGCATTTTTATGGTGAAACAGACTGACAACGTCATGTTGGTGCTCGACGGACAACAGCGTCTAGAAACGCTCCGTAGATTTTATTCCGGGCTTAACGGAGAGCGTGTATTCAAGCTTGAGAATGTTGGTGATGATTTCAAAGGTCTCACCTACAATTCGATGGATGAGAGCTTGAGACTCAAATTGGATGATTCGTTCATCCACGCGACCATCGTGGCAACAGACGGCTCGAAAGTTGTGAATGATGCTGTTTACGGCATATTTGAGCGATTGAACGCAGGAGGCACTCAACTAACGCCGCACGAGATTCGAGTTGCGCTCTACGCCGGACCATTGATGGTTCTGGTGGAAAGGCTGAACAACAATGAGGACTGGCGTGACCTGTACGGACCGCAGAACAAGCGGATCCGGGATCATGAATTAGTCATGCGAATTCTTGCGTTGTTTGTGAGAGAGGGTGAATACTCCCGGCCGCTCAAGAAATTCCTTAACGATTTCAGTGAGGACTACCGTTCGGCAGAGGAACTACCTAAGAATATGGAGCCACTCTTCTCTCAGGCAGTAAATGTGATCAATAGCCAACTTGGGAGAGATGCCTTTCGCCGCGTTGGTGGCAGTCAAGTCAATACCGCCCAAACTGAGGCATTGGTAGTTGCAGTAATGAAGCTCCTAAAAGAAGGCGAACTGACAGATGACCTCCCCGGAGCACTGATGTCCTTACGAGAGAACTCCATTTTCGATAGAGCAACGACGCGGGCTACTGCTGACAATGATTCGGTTAGGGATCGTCTACGAGAAGCGCTTAACGCTCTTAGAGTGTGATGAAGAAGCTAACGGCTTGGCCGCCAGTTGGTGTCACCCAGCGGATGATTGAACTGAAGGAGCTTCAAGACCTGGTTCGATCAACTTCTGGTGGTGAAGACTATGCGTCTCACCTCGATCGATACCTGGTGGTACGCAGTGCAGGCCTCATTGAAGCAGTACGCGACGATGTTGCAGACCAGCATTCCCGGATGATCGGGACCGCTCGTTTGCATAAGCGAATTGCTGACGGTTTGCGTAACGGGCTTGGTGTCCGCCCGAATCAGCTCATTGATTTTGTGCGCACTTTTGACCAACAGTGGTCCGAAGAGCTTGAGGGCTGGCTCGCCGCGGATGACGGCAATCGAAAGAACCAACTCGGAGCTCTTGTTGCTGCCCGAAAGAAGATCGCTCACGGAGATGGAGCCGGGGTATCTTCACGGCAGGCATTGAGCTGGGCTGATATTGCACTCGAGACCTCGAAGTGGCTTGTAGCGAGATTTGACCCAAACTAACAGGAAGTACCGAAGCCCTATATCCTTCGCCCCAGAGGCAGCGCCGCGGCAGTGAACGCTTGGGCTTGTTGGCCGACGAGTAGTCTCGTCTCGCACGAAGCCTGGATAGCGGCTTGTTCGATCGCAGTAATCGATGCGTCGAGTTCTTCGGCGCTCGCCGCCGAGACGCTGATAAGGCCGGTGTAGCGAAGCACGCCATGACCGGCAGTCAGGTCGGCTTCTTGCTGAAGCACATCCTGGAACTCGGCGGTCTGCGATGCGTCCTCGATCTGTCCGATCCGCTGCCGCTGATGGGCATCAGAAATGTATTCGGTTTTCTTCTTGCGAATGTCTCGCGCCGCCTGGTCGGAACGCATCGGGGTGCACAGTAGCGAGAACGAACGTTGGATGCCGCTCGAAAGCAGCACTGGTGCAAGGAACCCAGGGAACACCATCGACCTCGGCCATTCGCTGATCCACAGCACTGCGTGATGGGCAGAATCGGTGCGGAGTCCTGACCATGACTCATTGACTGCGACCGGCCCAGCAATTGCCAGCGACTGGCCAAGTTCGCCGTGACGTTCGAGCGTTGCAGCGATAGCCGGGTCATAAGCGGAGCGCAGAATCACTGCGATCTGTCCGCAGTTGAGCCATGCGGATGGTGAAAGATCCGCTGCACGCAAAGCAGCGATAAGCGTGGACATTTCTTGCCGCAGGACAGCTGCACCTCCGCGAACTCCACCGCCCGCTGTGCGGATCTGGCGCGATGCTGCGCGCATGTCAAGCGAAAGCGACAGTGTCGTCGCATGACGTTCCCCCGTGGGGCCCGCCCGATCGATGAGTTCCGCGTACGTCGTTGATGCCCACGTATCGTCCTGTGTCCCGTGCGCCGCCCACCACTCGGCAAGTCCGGTACCTGAGTCTGGAAGGGTGCGCTCCAGTACTTGCAGCATGGAGATTCGCCCGGATCGGCAGACCGTCGCAAGCACTCGACCCCACGATGCCACCCGGCGTTCCTGCTCACCCGGGTCGAGGAGCACGAACGCGGGATGGGTTACTTGGAGTACGGTAGTCAGCGTTCCTGCTTCAGGGTCGTGGATCATTCCAGCGCCAGTGACGCGGTCTTCGTATTCACGAAGCCGAGCCATATCCCCGGGTAGAGCCAGCGTTCCTGCGGGTCGGGGCGTCACCACTCTGCGACGGTAAAGTAGCTGCCCTCCGGTTGACTTCCACATCCACCAGAACGCGACTGGGATCCATTCGACGAGCGCACGCCCTGCGATCGGTACCCACGTCAGCGCAGCAGCAAGCACCCAAATAGGTGCGGTGAACGCGATGAGTATGCCTCCTCCCGCGTAGAACGCCCACACCAGAGTCCCGACCGCAACGCCAAGGGCGATGAGCTGCGATACGGAGAAGCCGAGCAGAATGCCACGGCGGGTCAGTCTGGAGAACTTCACTGGCGTGAGCTCTCCAGCGCTGAGGTTCGGTGCGTTCTTCGACGACATTGCGGGTCACTCCTTCGGAAGTCTCGGTGCAGGTGACGCGGGCCTTGGCGGTGCAGGATCAGCCGACGGTGTCCTAGGTTGAGGAGCGGCAGGTCGAGCTGCCTGAGATGTGGTTGTTGGGGCCGCGGTCTGGCTAGCGGAACCAGCAGCTGTCTCGGCGGCGCCTCCGACCGCGCCACCGAGTTTCGGTCCTGCTGTTGCTGCGCTTTTTGCGACCTCTGCACCTATGACGACTGCGGCGGCAGGGCCCGCCGCAGTCGCACCTGCTCCGGCACCGCCCGCTGCTGCACCACCAGAGCCGCCAGCTGTACTCGCTGCTGCGCCACCACCGGCACCGGAAGCCGCAGATTTCGCACCGGAGGCGCCCGCAGTGGATCCACCGCTACCGCCACCATCGAGAATCTTCTTGACTCCGTCACCCTGTGCCTTGGCGGGCACGGGAACGGGACGATTGACGGCGCTCTTGGCCTCTTGTTCGCTGCCCATGGCGTGGTACAGATCGAAGCCGAGGAACGAAATGAACCGGTACACCATGTACGGGGCAAACGCCGCGATGAAGAGCAGCACGATCCCACTCACAGGTTCGGTCACCGCCGCGAGATCAACAGCGATTGGTGTCGAGATCTGAGTGATCGCGATAAGGAAGACAACCACGAGCACCAACTTTGAAACGATCAACGCGATCACGAACGCGGCCCACTTTCCGACCCATCCACGGGTGACATCCCATGCGGCGCCAGCGAACGCGATCGGCGCGAGCACGATAGCGACCAGAAGCAGAGCCTTGCGGATCAGGAGCGAGAACCACACGATTGCGACCGCACAGATCATGAGTCCGGCGAGGAATATCGTCACGATCGCCCCGACGCCCGGAGCCGCAACATTGATCGTCGAAAGCCCAGCTGTAAGGAGCATGATTTTGTCACCCATGGTGCCGGTGGTTTCTCCGGCCGCTTGCACGATGCCGATGCAGAGCTGATCAACGATCTCAAGTGCGGTCGCGGTCAGCGTGATCACAACAAATGAACCGAGGACCGCTTTCGCAGCACCCAGCGCTGCACGTGAAAGTGCGGCAGGTTCGCGGCGGATCAGGCCCAGCACCAGCTGGAATGTGAAGAAGAGCAGGACGACGAAAACGCCGATCCCAAATAGCAGGTTGTAGACGTCGAGATAGCCGTCGCTCGTGACGTCGACAAGGGTGGTCGAGTCGAAGACTTGCCACATTGTTTCGAGTAGCCACCCGGCTGCTTGCCCCATCGTCGAGGCAAGCCAGTCGAACGGTGCTGAAACGAGAGTCGCCGCCGCTTCACCGGCGGTTTCGCAGACTGCTGAGATGACTGGAATATCGCACACACTCATCAGAGGCCCCCTTTGGGTTAGTGACGAGTGCGGATCAAACCTGCTGGCCTACGGCCCAGAAGAAGTTGATGAGGGTGACGGCTGCGCCGCACAGCCCAGCAGCACCGCATGAGACAAGTACGCCCACCTTGCCGCGCGATGCCAGGTGCGGATTCGAGGAGTTCGACCCGAAGCCCCACACGATCGCCGACACAATGAGCGCGAGCACACTCAGGATCAGGCCAACAGTCATCACCGCACCAACGATGGTGCGAAGCTGCGAGATACCAGGAAGCCCCGAATCATTCGGAGAGATGTCGATATTCATCGGCACCAGGGTGACCAGCTGAGCGGATGCTTCCATCAACGTTGGGGTGAGTTCGAACACTGCGTGCTCCTTGCGGTAGAACCGCCAGAGCGGCGGTCGGCGAAACAGGGTCGCCTACAAGGTGTGCTGGCGAAAACTGAGAATGATCAGTAGCGCCAGCATCAACTCCGATAGGCCAAGTGCTTCCCGATTCGCCTGCGTGGGATAATTGAAAACCCGATGAGTTAGGAAAACCGTATGGCCAGAGCAGACCACGATCCCGCTCAAGCAGAGGCAGAAATGCAGCGGCTTCAAGCTGAAGCGAGCGTCGCGGATGACGCCAAGGACGATGCGCAAGCTCTCGTCGATCGTCTTGAACGGGATATGGACAGTGCCTTCGAAGTCGGTGATGAAGCTGAAGTATCGCGATTGCAAGATCGCCACCAGCAGGCAGAACGAGATCTTGAGGTAGCCGAGCAGGATTTTGAATCGATCATGGATCAGATCGGAAATGCGTCAACGTTTTGGTATGAAGAAGACGAAGACGCTGACGATGACGATGACCAATAACAATTTAGAGAAGTGAGTTAACCATGAGCAGGTTCCCAGATGTTGATTGGTTTTGCGATCGATGCAATGCCCATTTGAATGATCAAGTTGGTTTTCATGACGAAAAATACACCTGGAAATGCCAGGAGTGCGGTCATAAGAACAGCATTTCGAGGGACAACATCTTTGATTCGCAGGAAGACTACTTTGGCGGGGCTGATCCAATTAAGTATTGATTAGATAGCTCTGTTTCAATCTCAGATCGACACCAGCCAGTCAAATCTGCCCGCCGAGGTTGATCAGCCAATTGATCCAGGCGACTCCGCATCCGGCGAGGGCTGCGGCTCCGGCCGCGACGAGAACTCCGATACGGCCTTTGGAAGCGAGGCCAGGATTGCCGGTTGATGAGGCGATTGCCCAGAGGATCGCGCTGACGATGACCATGAGCACCGCGACGACCAGAATGATCGTGAGCATGGCGCCAATGACGATCTTGAGGTCGCCGATACCACCGAGGCCGCCAAAGTCAGGAAAGACGTCCATCATGCACCCCAGCTCGTGCAGCCGGATGGCCCAGTAGTCGCTTCGGGGAGGTCTGCAGCGTTGTGAGCGTTGAGCCACGCTGCAGGGTCGATCGCAGCACCGTTGGTGCCGCCCGGCCTCACTTCGAAATGCAAGTGCGCTCCGGTCGAGTAGCCTGACGAGCCGACGTCTCCAATGTGTCGGCCCGCGATGACGCGTTCGCCTGCGATCACGTGAATGCCGTGCTGCCACATGTGTGCGTACGCGGTCGCGACGGTCTCACCACCGAGTTGATGCTCGATGATGATCAGCCCGCCATAGTTACCCGAGAATTCGGCAACAGTGACGATTCCGTCGGCAGCAGCGAGGATCGGGGTGCCGTCTGCCGCCCCGAGGTCGAGCCCGTAGTGGGTGCTTTGTTCTCCGGAGATCGGATCAATCCGGGGCCCAAAGCTATCCGTGACTGTCCAGGTGCCTTCGGGCAGCGGAAACACCACTTTCGAGGGCACCGTCGGCTTCGTGGCAAACACCATACGCACAGCAGGATTTGCTGCTGAAGCGCTGGCCGTGGCACTTCCGGTGGTGAGGGTGACGAGAATCTTCTCGGCGACAGGCTCATAGTTGTCGTATCGGTCTGGGAACGCTGAGACTTCCACGGCTTGGGCGACTTCACCGAGTCCCATTGATTGCCATCCGGGGATATCGAGCAGGCCCCTCGGGGATGGGTGGTTCGGGCCAGTCGGCCCTCCAAAGAATGCTGCTGCTTGGTACTTCGGGTTCATCAGTTCGGCTACCGTGCCCCATCCAGATTGGGGGCGCATTTGGAACAGACCGAGCGAGTCGTGATCCGAGCCGTTACCGTCGTTCGGGTAGTCGCCTGATTCTGGATAGGTGCCGGTGTTTGCGAGCATCCGCAGCGTCGACTCGGTAAGTGCCGCCATGAGTGAGATCTTCAAGGCGTCACGGGTGACGCCATCGATCTCGGAACCGACAGTGATGATCGTGGCCGCGTGTGTGAGTTGCTTTTTGTTCAGTTCGAACGTCTGCCCATTCGCGGTCGTCACAGTGAGCGAGTCGGGCACGTTTCTTACTGCGAGAGAGTCAACAGCGCAGATAGCCATAGAAGCGGGATTCATGATGAGCCCGATGCTTACGAGTCCAAGCGTCGGCGCCACAAAAGCTAAGGTGAGGGCTCCGATGGCGAGCTTTTTCAACATTGAATGCTCCTACCGAAGTGGGTTATCGAGCTGCGAAAGTCGGAGCAGGTAGCAGGGGTCGCCGTCGTGAGGGCAGGCCATGAACAGCGTGAATGTGACCGGCACTGAGAGCGTTTCAGCGGTGTCGTTCCAGACACCGTCGCGGTGACGAATGCCATCGACCGTGTACGCGATCGCGCCGGGCGGGAGCTGCCCAGGTCTCGCTTGAGCGGCCGCGTCTGCCCAGGCATCGGGCACTACGACTGTGTCGATCTCGATCGACTGAGTGGTCGCGTACTCGCGCAGCTGCACCCATGCGTCTCGCGTGGGCACGTAGCTGGCAATGTCTGCGGCGAGCCCGGCTTGCTCGTAGCCGGATGGGTCGCCAACGTCGAGGATCGCCGATGTGTAGTCGAGCGGCACCAGCCCGCCCCCGGTGTCCCAAGTGAACAATGCAGCTGCAACACGACGAGCGAACAGCTCGGGATCACTTGTGGGAGCGATCCGAGGTGCGACTGGCCGCGAGGTACCCGGTTGAGAAGGCGTAGCGGGGGCCACCGGAGACGAAGCTGGAGGCTCTGGGGGCGGTGCATCGCGGGATCCGGTGAGTAGCCCGTACCCACCAAATGCGACCAGGGCGATGAGGATTGCGCCGCTGAGTGTCAGAGCGATGAGCATTCGGCGTGTGCGCGTGTCGGGTGAAGTCTTCATGCCCACTAGGTGCACGCCGCTGACTATGAGGTCTTGTCGACATCCTTACGTGACCCAGCACAGAATCCGACTGACCGAGGAATGTCGGTGGCTGGCCTGATACTCGAAATCACAAGAAGATGCACGTCATCCAAGACGCGCAGAGATAGTTGAGTGAGCAAGTGAGTATTGAGAAGAACGTAAGCGTGTTGCCGATCACCGAGAAAGACCTTGAATGGTGGCAAAACAAGCTTGTGAAGTTGGACTGGGTCTTCGCAGTGACCTACGCGGAGGGCGCACCACACGAATACATCGCCGAGCGAACTGAAGGAATGACAAAGGCCGACTTTGTCAGGGCAGCTCGGGTGATCCACACGTTCGGTGAGCCGCAGAAGTTTTACAAATCGACACGCATTTACCTCGTTCACGACGGTTGGAAGTACTGGACCATGGATCGAGAACACGACGACGTGACGCTGATCAACAGAGGTCGTGCCGACCACGTCTACGGTGTGCAGAACATGCCACGCACGAAGAGCGAGTTCCGCTCCGGCTACGACGCAATCGCAACCTACTGGGATCGCGACTTCACCGCGTCTGACGAAGAGCGACGAGGGTTCACGCGACTCGTAGACGTAGTCACCGACGGTTACCGCAAGTGCCGCACGCTAGACATCGGTGCAGGCACCGGGCTCACTCTTGATTTGGGGCTGACAGAAGCCCCCCGCCTAACAGCGATAGACCCGTCTCAGGCGATGCTCAATGAATTGGTGCGGAAGCATCCGCTCGTGGCGCGGGTTGAGCCAAGAACGTTCGCGGACACTCTCGCCCGCCGCAACCTGGCAGGGACACAGTTTGATCTCGTGCTCGCTCTCGGCGGCTCAGCGTCGTACCTTTCGCACGATGACTGGGAATCGATCATGCGTCATGCCCGTGGCCGACTGGTGTTGTCGTCGTATGCAGAAGGTGAAGCGCCGGTCACTGCTGATCTCACCTCGCAACAGCTTGCTGACGCTAATGCGCGGCTACGAGAATTTGCGGATCGACACGAAGGCCGGATCGAGCGTGTTGGTCGGTTCGACACTGTGGCGATCGGACGGCATCATTCCTGAGCTGCATGGTTCGTCTGCACAAGCGGGATCACAGTTTGAGCGAGTCGATCATCCGTTGGCTCAAATCCGGTGAGTACATCTTCCAGGCTGATATCCGTTTGGTGAAGGCTCTCAACGTCGGAAGAGCGCATCAGGATAAAGACCTTGCCGAAGTCTGGGTGCTGGACTGGATCTGGAATCTCGTCATTGTAGGTAGCTGCAGTCGGGCCAAACAGAAGCCCCGCAACCATGTCGCCGTTGGCGCTGAGGAGTCGCACGTACCATTCCCACTTGCCCACAAAATTCGCTCGAACTGAGGCGACAGCTTCTTTGCCAAGTGCACTGTTGATCTGGGGCATAAGCTGTCGTTCGGCGTATTGGCGGAGGTACCTCTTGACATCGCCAAGGGTTTTTCGGCCGTCTTCAAACTGTTGCTTCGCGTGCTGAGCGAGTATTTCGGCGAACTGTTCTGCGGCTGCATCTTGGGGACGTTGCCCGTATCGAGCAGATTCTCCCGTTTCACACATTGTTTTAATGAATGCGATTCGATCGGTCGTGCTCACGGGGCTTGGTCCTTCCACGAAGTTTTCGACCAGTTCGTTGATGAAGAAGTTCTGCTGTGGGTGGTCTCGACGCCACTTCTTGTCTGCTTTGACGTGCGCGTGCAGATCACTGAGGAGATCCGCGTAGGTGAGAACGACCGCTTGTTCCCATCCATCGGTCTGAAGTTCGCTCTCTCGTCGTATGCACAGCAGCACGACGACGCTACGTCTTCCGCCCTGAGCACCGTAGGCAAGGTAGCCAAAATAGTCATGGCCGTGCCCGTCGGAGGTGCCGAAGTTCTCAACGACGACGCTCTCTTGAGCTGTCATGAGCACAATGTCGGCGATGTCCTTGCCTGTCGCGGCATCGCCGGAGGTGTCCACTTCTTGGGTGACCCGAAATCCAGAGGTTTGAAAGCCGTCGCCTTCAGGTAATGCAGCGTTGACCCTACTCATGAAGATCTGTTGGAAGGTATCACCCAACTCGTGAGTGCCATCGGTTCGAAGCAGCCAGGCGAAGACGTTTGAGAGCTGCTTTTCGTGAGTGCCGTGATGCATCACCCGAAAGACGTTGAACTGTTCGGCAAGGCTTCGAGAAAGCGAGGGCACGAGCGAGGTGACCAGACGATTTTCGATGTCTTGTTGGCGAGGCATGGCTCAAGCCTATTCAAGACACGTCTATCTCTTAGACGGCGCGGAGGTTGGGCTTTGCCTCATCGTCGTCGTCGAGCTGGTCGAGTGCTTCACGGAGGCGATCCGCAAATTCGACCCAGTTGTCGATAGCGGTGAAGAACATTTCGGCTTCGGCCTGCGTCAGTTTTGCGGCGATCACGGCTGGGTCAGTGACCGGGTACAGGTTGCCGAGTTCGGTCCAAGTGATCACGAATGCCCGTACAGGCATCGGTTCCATCCGGGCTGGTGTGGAAGCACGTTGCGCCCGCTTCTTCGGTTTCTGTTCCGCTCGCAGTTCGGCAAGCTTCTCCTGGGCGATCCGGTGCAGCAAGACGTCACGATCTGCCTTCGCCGCCGCGAGCAGTTCCTTCAGCTGTTGCCAGCACGGGTGCACCGGTGCCTCATCGCGAATGTCGTCGAGAAACCCTTGGGCCGCGGCACGAATTTCTTCAGGTTGGTTCGGGTCTTCGGCGACGCGTTGGATGAAATTGATCTCTTCGAGGCGGGTGTAGGAGGACGTGCCTGTGATCATCTCGGCAGCTTGGCGCCTTGCGTCTCCTCGTGGCTCGGTTGACGGTCCCGCCGAATCGGCGGGACCGGACATTCCGCGGTTTTCGCCGCTCACGAACTGCGTTGCAGCTTTTCGCTGTGCAGCATCCTCGGCCAGAATCACCTTCATCTCTCGATACAGCTCCGCCGCTTCCAGCTGGCTGAGTGGCTTATGGAGCATGTTGTCGTTTTGTTCGGCGAGCATGTACCCGAGCTGGGTGGAGATGCCAGAGCGCACCCACACTCGCACTTCACCCCAAGCGAGCTGTTTGATTGCGGCAAGTCGCCGCGCACCGCACACAAGCACACCCTCGGGAGTGACGGTGATCGGCTGCAGCAAGCCGTCTCGTTCGATCGACGCGGCGAGTGCGTCGATATCACCGAGGTCTTTGCGGTGTCGGTTGCCGACCTGAATGGAGTCGACGGTTCTGATGACGACGAAATTGTCGTCCCTGTTGTTCATGATCGCTCGCCTCGCTTCGGAGCAGCGAGTGCGATCTGAAACACGAGATCCTCGTCGTGCAGCAGTGAGTGCACTGTTTCGCCGAGCAGCAGGCGCAGCAGAACGCCCCGACCTGCTGAGGTTGCCTGCAGCGCCGGATGTGTGTTCCCGAGGATCGCGCGAAGTAGCGCCGACCATGACGCTGCGGGCAGATCGAGCAGCACGAGCGCGTGCTTGTCGCGTCGGAGCGCTTCGTAAGCGCTCGCTCGTGACCCGGCGCGTTCGGTCGTTTCGCAGACTCTGTCGATTGCGAGTGTGGCAACATCTTCGGGCCAATCAAGCAAGGTGAACAGCCGCACCGCATCCGCAACTGCTGTTCGCGCGGAGGCGCGAGCGGCGGAGGTCTCGGTCAGCTGCTCTTCTTGCTCTGGTTCCTCTTCAAACTCGAAGCGGTCAGTTGTGCGGAACGAGGGGTGGTAGTCCGAAAGTGGCGTCTCACGGTCGGAGATGCGCTCGGGGTCGTGCAGTTCAGAAATGTGTGGGCGGCGGGCCTTGTTGGTTGAGCACAGCAGCCCTTGCCCGCGTTCCTCAGCGATGCAGGTCACCTGAACGCCGCGAGTGACGACTGCCCAGGGATCGTTGGCGTGTCGCGTGGAACGAAGGCGCATCACATCAAAGGCGGCACTTGCTGCTTCCCAGGGATCTAGGCCGTGCTTCCGCGCGAGGGCCGCGTACTTTTCGGCGGCAAAACTCATCAAGCCTGCCGCGACGGGGTCGCGCTGCCAGGCCCCGGGTCCGCGCTGGTGCAGTCGCATGAGCACTCGGCGTAGACCTTCGCTGCTCGTGTAGTCCTCTGAAGTCGAATGCTTGGTTGTCGTAGTCATTGTGGGGAACCTCCTGGCAGGCAGGTGCACACTCGTTCCCACGAACTGATCCTCCGCAAATTTCTGCATGATCTACCTCCGTACCGACGCGTGCTCAGCGCATGCCGACGGCGCCTCGATCCATGCCACGGTCAATGCCACCTCGCCCAAACGCCGACAGCGGTGGGAGACTCCGTGCTCGCTGCCCGAGCGCACGCACGTGGTCGGATGTTGCAGCGCGAGCACGACGCGCGAGTTCTCTCTGAAAGTCGATTCCAGCCCCGGCAACCCGAGATGCGCCGCGGGCCACGAGATCCGTAGGCCGCACCCATTCAACACCGCGGGCGGTGGCTATAGACGGGTTGATCGGCAGCCCGCGAAGTCGCCGTGATGATGCTGCTTCAACTGCATCGGGAATACCGTCGATCCCGGCAACATCGCCAAGTACGGGTCGGGGATCTCTGGTGACATTCATGATCTCTCCTCTGCTGATTCGCTACTGTCGAGTAGGTGCGTATCACTTTCAGCCGACTCGGGTTCATCAGCGGAAAGCCATCGGCCAACCGTCGACGGGTGCACATCGAGTTCGTTCGCAATCTGTTTGTTCGTCCAGCCGATGCCGCGTAGCGCCGACGCGAGCGCACGGCGATCAGGTGCCGCTGTCTCGGCTTCAACCTCTTCGAAGGCTTCGATTGGTGACTCAACTGCTTGCGAACTCGACGCCCTGGCCAGGATCACCGTGAGATGCGTGATTGCCAGGAGCACCACTGGAGGTACCGCAGCGACAGCTCCAGCGAGAATGCTCGGCACGTCGGCATCGGCAGCAATGACCGCGTGGATCGCATTGGCCGTCACCGACACCACCGCACCACCGACCAGGAGCGCCCACGGGTACCACGAAGCGCGATTACCAGCGAGGGCGACAACAGCCACGGTTGCGACCACGATGATGCCGTCCACGATGAGTGGCCACGCCCAAGCTTGTCCCGCACCGATCCCAGATCGGTGCGCAAGGTCGGCGAGCGACGTGAACGACAGCCAGAAAGCGCCCACGGCGATAAACACGGTCCCGCAGACCGCGGTCCGCACCGCCCAACGATGACTAGATGGTGATGTGTTCACGAGAGCACCTGCGCTCGTGTTGAGGTAGGCGGTGGCCGGTCAGTCGACGACAGTGCTGATGACGATGGTTCTCGCGCAGGTGCGCCGTGAACCGTGCGATACGCCGACCGCACCGTCGTAAGAATCTCACGCTCAGCGAGTCCGGCACTGCCACCGGCTGCAGCAAGTGCGTCGAGTGCCGTGTCTGATGGGATATTGTTCTCGGCCATTTTGCAAGCCGCCCAAAACAATCCGTGATTCCTTTCGCCCTCTTGCAGACGCGACACCCACGCTGCAAGCCGATCAACATCCATCCCGCGATCACCTGTGGGTGCCCGACGGGGTAGGTCGGTCTTCGGGTCGAGGAACTCGCGAAGTCGATCATGGTCGAGGTTGCTCGTGAAGCCATGATTCACTCGTTCAACCGTGTATCGCTCAAGTCGGTTGCCCGTCATTCGCGCGGACGGCGGGATGATGATGTAGCCGCCGTCACCTCGAAAGTCGATGCCCGAATTCGCTGACTGCCAGGACCGCTGCTCGGCGGCATCAGTCGCGGGGTAATACAGGTGCATGCCACCAGAGGGAGTGCGGACGATGAGCTCCCATCCCGAGAGGAGCCCTGCTTGTTTGGTGCGCGTCGCGGCCTCGTAGCCGTTCACGCGGCCATGCACATCGACGTCGACAACAACGACGCCAGACGCTTGGCCCGTCGGTATCGCGAGTGAGGCATCTGGGGTCGATGACCACCAGGCTTCAATCTGTTCAATGTCCGTGCTGGCATCATGAAAACCGTGGCGCGTCACCGGTCGCTTCGAATCTGACCAGACCGGAAACACAGGCACGCCAACTGAAGCGAGCTTGCTTGCAACTGCGAAGGTACTCACCTGATCCGGCATCTGCCCCAGCACTGCCGAGCACGAACTCAGACGCGCATTCATGAGAGACTCCTCGCCGCAACTGCAGCTGGTTCTCGCAGCTGTATGGATCTCGCCGCTCGTCCTACCGGATGCGCAATGGAAGTTCGCTCCGTCTTTGGTGCTTGCCGCTGCGGTACATCCCGTTCAAGACCGGGCGGGGTGCCGTTGCTGAGCTGCTCAGTATCGAGTTGATCCAGGATCTTCAGAGCGGTGGCTCGCACTCGATCACCGGTGGCCTTGACGATCTCAACTGGCTCTTTGCCATCAACATTCGCGGCCCAACCTGCGACGTACGGGATCGTATAGATGCTGGTGTCCATGCCGTGCGCAGCCCCGATCATCAGCGCCACTGATTCGGCCTCGACCTCACCAATTCCGCGGTGCAGTCGTACCTCGCTGCTTTCGGGGTCGTGCATAAGCACATGCCCCAGCTCGTGTGCGAGCGTCTTCGCTCGGGCCGCGTCATCTATGTCGGCCCTTATGAGCACGGTGCGATCGGTGTAGTTCGTCACTCCGTTTGCCCCGTGGATCGATGCTGCATCCGGTGCATCACCCAGCGAGAACCCCGCAGCTTCGATCTGCGCAGCGAGCCCTGACCACAGCCCTCGGGGTGCCTCGCCTTCGAGTAGCTTTGGCGCAGGCGGTTCAGGCAAGGTATCGCCCGCGGTCTGGGAAGCATCCCACACATAGGCGGGACGCACCCCGATCATTTTCGAGCGCACGGCCTCACCCGGGCGAGGTTTCTCGAACTTCTTGAGCCTGCGCCAAGACTCCGCATCCGCAGGCGTAGCCGAAGCGAATCGACCGGTGACGGGAGCAAGGATCTGATATCCAGGCTGTCCCTTCTGCACTTGACGGCCGAGGCCCTGCCATTGCCTGTACCCGGCAACGTAAGACGGCATCGGGTCAGGTACCAACCCCTGCTCGAACGCGGCTTGGTGCTGCACCCAAATCAGCAGGGTGTTGTTGAACGAACGACTGCGAAAGTTTGCTGCGAACGTCAGAGCGCGCTTCCAGTCATCACCCGAAACCAGTTGCTCGACCGCGCCGGTCAACGTCTCATGTAGCTCATCGAGCTTCGCATCACGCGCGGCTTGGCGATCCTCGTATGTAGCCATCGCTCGTCCTCCTCTTTGCTGCACAACCGGTGAATCACGGAGGGCAATACATCTGAGAGGTGGGCATGACTGACCGATGGAATGATGTGGGAGCCGATTTTTGGCATGGCGGTATCGCATGGTGCACCTCCTCGGTGCTGAAGTGGCGCAGGTCAGAATGCACGACCAACAAGTCTTCGTTGAGCATGCTTAACGCCACGTGGCTTCAAGTCTTACCCGGATCGTTGAGCATGCGCAACCCTTGATTTGTGCATGCTCAAGAGTTATCTTGAGCATGACCAACAAGTCGCACTCGCGTGAAACGTCACCGTTGCAGAACCCATCCCGAGGGGAGGGGCATCATGAGCAAGGCTCAAGAGCAGAACCAGGCCGCTGCCGACCTGCTGGCGAAGCGCCTGCGCCTGCTACTTGACGTGAAGACCGCTGAGACCGGGACCGAACCGTCGCATTCTGCGATCGCCGCGTTCTTGAAAGAGCGTGGCGTGAACCTATCGAGATCACGGTGGACGTACATGGTCAACGGCCACCGTAAAGTCGATGATCCGCTCGTCTTTGAGGGGCTCGCGGAGTTTTTCGACGTCGATGTTGCATTCCTCACTGGAGACAGCGACGTTTCTGCTCCCGACAAGGTGAATGCGCAGCTTGATCTTGTTCGTGCCATGCGGGCTGCACGAGTGAAGTCATACGCGACACGCACACTCGGAGACCTTTCACCGAAGACTCTCGAAGCCATCACCAAGTTTTTGGATGAAGAGATAACAGAGTGAGTCATGAATATCGATCAGGAAGTAGCCATCGCACTCGCGGGCTTACACCTGGGCGAGCACTTCACCTTTGAAGAACTTACGGGCGCGGTGCAGCGCCTCCGTCAGCGAAGGATCGTAGTTGCGGAAGTTCCTGAGATTGGGGAATCTAGCGGGCTCTGCGCAGTCTTGTTATTTTCCGACGATCGTGACGTGATCTTGCACGCACACAGCGACTCCGCGCTACACACTCAACAGTTTGTGCTGCACGAGTTCGCACACATCATCCTGGGTCACTGCGAAAACGATAGTGATGCTCTCGCAGGCAACATTCCAGATACGCTCCTGCCAGACATTCCCGCGGAATTGCGTGTCCGAGCACTCGCCCGCGGAGATGTAAGCACCGAAGAGGAGATCGCGGCTGAGAGCCTCGCGGATCAGCTTGCGGCGAGGATCCGCGGGGTTGCGTTTGCCGAGACGAGTTACACGGAGATATTCGGGTGACCCAGGTGCTTGTGTCCTGCGTCATGTGGGCGCTGGTTGCAAGCCTGCTCGTTCTCCGTCGTCGTCGCGCCGATCACAGCATCACCTATGCGTCAACGATCATCGCTCTCGCGATGACCTTGAACATCGATCCCGTCTATCTCGCTCTCGATCCGCTATTTGGCGGCACCAACTTTATTACGCTTGCTGCAGACATGCTGCTCATGATCGGCCTGTACTTTCTTGGTAGAGGCGTCATGCGGGCTGGAGAATACCGGCCTCGACTCGTGCGGATTGCCATCAGCTTGCCCACGCTCCTCATCGCTCTTATTTGCGTGGCCACGATGTTCAGTTTCGCGGACCGAGGTCACACCACCGCCACGTTCATGAGTGATTACGGTGATCAGCCATTGGTCGGCGCATATTCGATCACCGTGTTTACCTACTGTGGCGTCGTCCTTGCCGCGATGCTCGCACTGGCTATCGGCCAATGTCGGGTCACGCAGGGCCTGCTGCGCGTCCCAGCAGTGCTACTCGCGATCGGCGCAAGCTGCGGAATTGCCCTCTGCGCCACGGTCGCATTCATGGACGTCACGCATATGATCGGAGCCCTCGATCTCATGCGCCTTGTCGATGCAGCCTACGGGCCGCTCACACTCGCAACATTCTTGTTCCTGTGTGCGGGCTTCGTCGCACAGCCCGCCACACGCTCGGTACTGCGTCGTCTGCGAGGAGTGCGTACGGACGCCTTACTGATACAGCTTGATCCAATCTGGCGTAACGCGACGAAGCTCAGACCAGGCTTGAGTAAATGGCACCCCGCCTCAGAGGTATTCGAGGACCCAGAAGCAAAGCTGTATCGACGTGTCGTGGAGATCCGAGATGCAATGATCGACCCACGTGTCGTCTTCGAGATCAGCCCTACCGATCTCGCGCAGCTTGAACGAGCCGAGAATCACCTCCTGGTACGGGGTACATCGTCCGTGAAATCGACACTGTTCACCACGACTGACCTCGACGAGGCGTTGAAATGAGAACGAGAAGAGTCGTCGCAGCAACCCTGAGTACTGCGGCTGCGATACTCGGTGCCGGAGGCGCTGCTCTCGGTTGGGGTATTGCTCGAAAGCTCACTGCACCGATCGGGCCGCGCGACTTCGACCTCACTGTGCGTGGTGTTGAACAAGCTGATGGACTGTCGCGTCTTGTACTCGATCGCACTCGGGGCACAGAAGCACGAGGCGTCTACAACCTCTTGTTCGAACGCGGTGGCTGGGTGCAGCTCGGAAACGAAGTAGAAGACCGAGGATCCAAGCGCATCGCCCGAACCATCACCGGAACCTCCGAGGGGTTCAGTCCACGAGCAGGAGATCTGGCCTCGTGGAGTGGCATCTACTACTCATCCCCAGAAGACGCAGGCCTTGAACACCAAGAGATCGTCATTAATGCGCCAGCTGGTCATGCCCCTGCCTGGAGGATCGATGGCGACCTTTCAACATGGGCAATCCATATTCACGGGCTCGGCAGTTCCCGAGCCGGTACGCTTCGCGGCGTGCAGGTCGCGACCGAACTCGGCTACACCTCGCTCGTGGTCACCTACCGAAACGATGGCGAAGGCCCACACCTCGGCAACGGCAGGTCGACACTCGGCGTCACTGAAATCGAAGACGTCGATGCTGCAATCGGTAACGCGATCAGGCGTGGTGCCGAACGGATCGTGCTCTTCGGCTGGTCAATGGGTGCCGCGATTGCGCTGCAACTTGCACACCGAGCGGAGTATCGAGAACTGATCGTCGGACTCGTGCTTGACTCACCAGTACTGAACTGGCGATCGGTAATCCAAGCGAACTGCAAGCGCGCCGGGCTGCCCAGCAGTGCAGGCGCACTCGCGATGCCCTGGTTGATGAGAGAACGGCTTGCCCGCATGGTCGGCCTGCCCGCGGCTTTGCCTCTCGATGATTTCAACTGGTTGAAGAGGGCTCACGAACTCGAAGTCCCGACACTGATCATTCACGGCGCCAGCGATGACTCAGTGCCGTTCGCAACCTCCAAACGCTTACGGGACCAGCGCCCAGAACTCGTCTCTTTTGAAGCTTTCGAGGCTGGTCACACCCTCAACTGGAATACCGATAACGAACGCTGGCATAACACTGCAGCAGATTGGCTCGGCCAGCGCATAGGTCGTTGACAACCATATTCACCCGGAAAAACCCGGTTCAATCGGCACAACTTCGATATCATCGGCAGTGACGGCCCACATGGGCCGGTGAGGGAGGATCAAACGTGACTGAGCCGTGGCTTTCTGCTGACGACATCGCCTCCCACCTCGGCGTCACGAAGGACACCATCTATACCTGGATCGCCGAAAAGGGGATGCCCGCGCACAAGATCGGTCGCCTCTGGAAGTTCCAAGCCACAGAGGTCGACGACTGGGTTCGCAGCGGTGGTGCTGCAACGCAGGAGGGCTCAAAACCGTCCTAATCGACCAATTCGACACGCCACCGCGGACATGAATGTCAGTGGCTACTCATATCCTGATCTACTGCCCAATTTCGGAAGGAGCTGCTTTGACAGAGTCGACACTGACACTAGCCACGTTGCGGGTCGGACAGCGCCTTCGCGGTCTTGTACCCGGGCAGACAGTCACGCTCATCGCGATCGATCCCATCGACGCCGAGGTATTTGAAGTCTTCTATCGAGATGACTCAGGGCGAAGCGGCGCACGAACCATTACTGATGCCGAAGCTGCTGGGTTCGAAGTCACGGGCGACTTCGATACTGCCCCACCATTTGATGCAGACCCGAATGAGTTTCGGCTCGCGGCTGAAGCGTTACGCATCAAGTACGCGGCTCTCTACGACCCGATGGTCGCAGTTAACAGCTCCGACGTTGACCCGCTTCCGCACCAGATCCGTGCGGTGTACGAGGAGTTGCTGCCACGAATTCCATTGCGTTTCTTGCTTGCCGATGACCCCGGCGCTGGAAAGACGATCATGGCGGGTCTCTACTTGAAGGAGCTGATCCTTCGCTCCGATTGTGAGCGCGCGATCATTGTTGCTCCCGGTGGTCTGGTCGAACAGTGGCGCGAAGAGTTATCGCAGAAGTTCGACCTTCGTTTCGAAGTGTTCAGCCGTCAGATGATTGACGATGCGCAAGGCCGCAACGTTTTCGCAGAGCATCCCTTCCTCATTGCACGCATGGATCAACTCTCCCGCAATGAGGATCTGATCGAGCAGCTTGGTGAAGTCACGTGGGATGTCGCAGTGGTTGATGAGGCGCACCGCATGTCCGCACACTATTCGTCATGGGCGGGTGAGGTTGACGAGACGAAGCGCTTCAAACTTGGGCGGCTGCTCTCAGAGACTGCACACAACTTCCTGCTGATGACTGCAACACCCCATGCGGGCAAGGAAGAAGACTTCCAGCTGTTCATGTCACTACTTGATCGTGACCGGTTCGAAGGACAGTACCGACAGGGAGTGCACCGTACAGACACTCATGGTCTGATGCGCCGCATGGTGAAAGAAGACCTGCTCACCTTCGATGGGAAGCCGCTGTTTCCGGAGCGCAGGGCCTACACGGTCGAGTATGAGCTGAGCCCGGCCGAACGGGAACTGTACG
Organism: Leucobacter sp.; assembly: GCA_048516985.1. Classification (GTDB taxonomy): domain Bacteria; phylum Actinomycetota; class Actinomycetes; order Actinomycetales; family Microbacteriaceae; genus Leucobacter. The sequence goes on from CP183188.1 coordinate 1,452,199, forward strand.
AGCAAGTTACCGACTATGTGCGTACTGAGATGGGACGCGCGGAGCGGATCGCGCAGGCAGGCGACAAGAAGCGTGGCAACAACGTCGGGTTCGCGTTGACTGTGTTGCAACGCCGACTCGCATCGAGCCCCGAAGCCATCCTGAGGTCGTTGGAACGCCGCGAGCAACGGCTCGACACCAAACTCCGCGAGATGCAACGCATCGCCGATGAAGGACGCTACTCGACACCTTTTGCTTCACATATTGATGAGTGGACGACCGGGCAGACTGAGCTTGATTTCACGGGTGACCGACTGCCTGAGTTCTCAGTTGAGGACTTCGACGATCTCGATGAGGAAACCACTGAAGAAGAACGTGCACAGTTCGAAGCACAAGCCGAACAGGTCGTTGACTTGGCCACCGCTGCCCAGACAATCCCAGAGCTGCGGGCTGAGATCGCGATCCTTGAAGATCTCATTCGAGTAGCTCGTCGCGTTCGCCTGCAGGATGACGATAAGAAGTGGGTGCAGCTGCGAACCATCCTCGACGAGCAACTCCTCACCCACGACGGGTCGGGCGAGGCGCGCAAGATCATCATCTTCACCGAGCATCGTGACACCCTGGATTACTTGCAGTCGAAGATCACCTCGCAGTTCGGGCGGGCAGAGTCAGTGATCACGATCCACGGCGGCACACGCCGCGAGGATCGCAAGCTCGCCCGAGAACGCTTCACCCACAATCCCGACACCGTGGTGCTTCTTGCCACGGATGCTGCCGGTGAGGGGCTGAACTTGCAGCGCGCTCACCTGATGGTGAACTATGACTTGCCGTGGAACCCGAACCGCATCGAGCAGCGGTTCGGTCGTATTCACCGCATCGGTCAGCGTGAGGTGTGTCACTTGTGGAACATGGTGGCGAAAGACACCCGCGAAGGCGATGTGTTTACCCGCTTGTTGTCAAAGATCGATCAAATGTCGATCGCGTACAACGGGAACCTATTCAACGTGCTTGGCGACACTGACGCCTTCCAAGAACGGTCACTGCGTGACCTGCTGATTGAAGCGATCCGGTACGGCGATCAGCCTGAGGTCAAAGCGAAGCTCGACCACATCATCGATGCCGGGGTCTCGCACGGGCTTGACGAGATGCTTCAAGAGCGCGCGCTCCACCCCGAGATGTTCAGCGCGATGAACCTCGACGAGGTTCGTGCGCGAATGGAAAAGGCACGTGAACGACGCCTCCAGCCGGGATACATTTCTGCGTTCTTCATCCCAGCTCTCGAACGACTCGGCGGACGAATCCGCAAGCGCGAGAAAGGGCGTTACGAGATCACCCGCGTTCCTCCACGAGTCATCGATGCAGCACGAAGACTGAACCGGTGGGCGCCAGTTGCGGACCAATATGAACGGGTCACCTTCGAGCTGGGTCGCAAACATCCTGACGGGCTCGCAGAAGCATCACTCATTGCCCCCGGACACCCGCTGTTGCATGCGGTGATCGAGTCAACAGTGGATGATCTCGGCGGTACATTGAAGCGTGGGACGGTGTTCGTGGATCGCCGTACGAAGCAACCCGATGAGCCCATGCTTATGTTCAGCGTCGAACAGCGGATCGAGAGCACTGCGATTGATGCAGATACGGTGTCGCATCACTTCGACTATCCGCTTCTTGAACAAGACGGCACAATCACGATTACTGCTGCACCGCCATATCTCGACTACGACGCCCCCAGCGCGGACGAAACCGCCGCGATCACGACGTTTACCGAAACCGAGTGGGCGCGTCAGAACCATGAAATGATTGTGCGTGCCTCGGCATACCGCGCAGGGCTGCAGCCGCGCATGTCAGAACTCAAGACACGCCTAGAAGCAGAGACCGCGCGAACCCGAACACAGGTGAAGGACCGGCTACTCGCAGAGATCAATCACTGGGATCGCGAGCACAACCGGCTCGAAGCGCTTGAACGAGACGGCAATATCGGTCGTCTTCGCGCAGAAACCGCGTTTATCCGCGCACGCCAACTCGATGAACGACTGAACTACCGTCTCGAACAGCTCGACGAGGCCACCAACCTAGTGGCCGTACCTGCGGTAGTTCACGGTGCAGCACTCGTGGTTCCGAGCAAGCTCTTGCTGCACGACAGTGATAACGGCGGGCGACTCTTCGCAAAACAGACCGATGAGGTGGAACGTCGCGCGGTAGAGGCCGTGCTTGCGGCGGAGCGGGCGCTTGGTCGCGAGCCTCATGAGATGCCGCGCAACAATCCGGGGTACGACATTCAGTCCGTTGATCATCTCGGCCGCCTGTTCTATATCGAGGTGAAGGGACGCATCGAAGGCTCTGACACCTTCACCATCACGACGAACGAAGTGACATTTGCGCAGACGCAAGGAGAACGTCACAGACTCGCGCTCGTTCGAGTTTCAGAGCGGGGCTCTGCGCAGGACGAGATCCGCTACATCACCGGAGCGTTCGACCATATGGAACCCGCAGACACGACGCGATCCCTGAACGAGGAATGGCGAGATTACTGGAGCCGTGGAGGTCCACCGCAATGAATTCGCCAGCTATCAGCCCAGCCACTACAACCGAAAGACTACTTATGACGACCCCAGGTAAGAAGAAACTCATTGAGACATCCCTTCCACTTGAGGTTATTAATGCCGAAACTGCGAGAGAAAGTAATGTTCGTCAGTCGAAGCCTGCGTCTTTGCACCACTATTGGGCGCGTCGCCCACACGTAAACACACGAGCCGTTCTGTTCGCTCAGTTAGTCGATGATCCTGCGTCACGCCCAGACGAGTTTCCAACGCGCGAGATGCAGGACGCGGAACGCGAACGCTTGCATCGACTCATGGCAAGATTAGTCGTTTGGGAAGACAGCAACGATCCTCAGTTGCTAAGCGAAGCCCGAGAAGAAATTCGCAAGTCGAATGGCGGGGAGCTTCCGGCTATCCTCGATCCTTTTGCTGGTGGCGGGATCATCCCTCTCGAAGCACAGCGCTTGGGGTTAGAGGCGCATGCGAGTGACCTTAACCCCCTCGCTGTCTTAATCAACAAAGCGTTAGTTGAAATCCCACCGAGGTTTGCGGAAGTCAGACCTGTATTTCCTGGTGCCGCCTCTACGAAAACACACTGGGCGAAGTCCGATGGTCTTGCAGAAGATGTCCTCCGATATGGCGGATGGCTAAATTCCAGTGCTCAGGAAAAGATCGGCCATTTGTACCCTGAAGTGCTCGTGCCAGGAGGGACAAAGCACCCAGTAATTGCCTGGATTTGGGCGCGTACAGTGAAGAGTCCAAACCCCGCTAACCCAATCGAAGTGCCCCTTGTAAGATCCTGGTGGCTTTCCAAGAAGAAGGGTAACGAAGCTTGGGTTCAAGCTTCGTTTGTTGACGGATCAGTTCGCTATGAAGTGCACAATGACGCATATGGACCCGCTGCGGATCGAGACGGAACAATAAAGCATGGTAAAGGCGCATGGTCATTTATCGATGGGACCCCGTTTACCTACGATTACATCCGAGATCAAGGGAGAAAGGGGAAGCTGGGCGTACATCTGTTGGCGGTCGTTGCTGAGGGCCCTAAGGGAAGGATCTACGTTTCGCCTTCAGATGCACAGATCGAAGCGGCAAAGGTGCCACAGCCGGACTCAGGCTTGGACGCCAAAGTCCCAACTAACCCTCGATGGTTTTCCCCACCTGCCTATGGTTTGACAACGTTTGCTGACCTGTATACCAACCGACAGTTGACGTCATTGACTTATCTGAGTGACCTCGTCAAAGAAGCTCGGGCTCGTGTGCTTGCGGACGCGTTGAATGCTGGAATGCCCCGCGGTGAACGCTTTGAAGAGGGAGGATCAGGCGCTGAAGCCTACGCGGACGCGGTAGCCACGTATCTCGCTATGAGCGTTGATAAACTTGCTGATCTTAATAATTCCTTGACCAGATGGTCACAATCGGCTCAGTGTCCTCTTCAGATGTACAGTCGCCACGCCATTCCTATGGTTTGGGATTTTCCAGAAGCGAATCCACTGGGTAGTGCGTCCGGTTCAATGACTGTGATTCTCGAGGGGTTCGCGCGTGCGATGCGAGGAAACTTGTTTTCACCCGCGGATGTGCCTTCTGGCGAAGTCATACAAGCGGATGCAATGACGCGTGACTACTCCGGCGTTGCTGTTTCAACGGATCCTCCCTACTACGACAACATTGGCTACGCCGATTTATCAGATTTTTTCTACGTTTGGCTCCGACGGTCCCTTGCCGAAGTACACGGCAAAACGCTGGGCACCATGCTTACACCGAAATCCACTGAGCTGGTGGCGAACCCGTATAGACATGAAGGACGGGCGGGTGCAGAGCGGTTCTTTGTTGAGGGTTTTAATTCAGTCTTCGCTAGAATCCGCGAAACTGCCAATTTAGAACTTCCACTTACTGTTTACTACGCCTACAAACAGCAGGATGTGAAACAGGACGGTACTAGCTCTACAGGCTGGCACACGCTCTTAGAAGGACTTATCGACGCAGGGTGGGAGATCACCGCAACTTGGCCTATGAGAACAGAACGCGCGGCAAGAATTGTTTCATTCGGCACAAACGCATTAGCTTCCTCAATTGTACTTGCTTGTCGGCCACGTCCGCTGGATGCGCCATCAACGACCCGCCGGGCGTTTGTTTCCCGGCTGAAGAGTGAGCTTCCCCAAGCTCTCCGGACTTTGATGCAGGGAGCGATTGCACCTGTAGATTTGGCGCAGGCAGCCATCGGCCCGGGTATCGCGGTTTTCTCCTTGTACGCCCGCGTCCGCGAAGCTGATGGTGCTGACATGAGTGTTAAGGATGCTCTGCTATTGATCAATTCCACACTTGATGAGGTTCTCGGAGATCAAGAGTCCGACTTTGATGCTGACACTCGTTTCGCGATCAAGTGGTACCGCCAGTATGGGTGGGATCAGGAAAGCTCGGGTATCGCTGATCAGCTTGCGCGTTCATCGGACACCTCAGTAGGCGCTCTGGAACGCGGCGGAATCTTTGAAGCGAAGGGTGGCAAGGCGCGCCTTCTTTCACCGACGCAGCTCGAAGATGATTGGGATGCGGCAGCTGACGACCGTGTGAGCGTATGGGAGGCGACAGTTCGCCTCGCCGCGGTAATGGCGAAAGACGGTGCTGACAAGGTTGCCGAGCTCCTTCCTATTGTGCAGATGCGGGTCAGTCTTGACGCGGTGAAGGAGCTGGGCTTCTTGCTGTTCCACGAGGCAGAGAAAAAGAAGGATACGAAGGATGCCATCCTCTTCAACGGGTTGGTAAGTGCATGGGGTGACCTGAATGAGCAGGCTCGCAAGCTCGCGGAGACCTCACCACAGCGTGGGTCGCAGCAGTCGTTCGACTTTGAAGATATGGAGAGTTGACCAATGGCGATGAACAATCAGGAACGGCTATTTAAGGCGTTCGGTCTACTTTCAGAAGGTCTCGAAGACACTGTCGACGAGGTGATGACTGCTGCGTTTGGCACGACAGATTGGCCTTCTGCATGGGCCACGGAGGACGCCAATAAGAACGGTCGTGCCCCGCAGATTCTCGCAAAAGACGACGTGCAGGTGCAGCTCCGAGCTATCACGGAGAAGGGCTACCACTTTAAGGAGGTGCTCTCGCGCGCGCAGCAAGGGTTCGGATCAGAGTTACGCGAAACCCGCAATGACGTCATGCACGGACAAGCGGGCAAAATCAGCTCCGATGACACTGCACGAGCACTCGATACTATGGAACGCCTCCTGGTGGCGGTCGGTGCGGTTGACTCCGCGAAGGATGTTCGCGGGCTTCGTCTCGACTTGCAGCGCACCGTGTTTGAAGATCAGACACGTAAGCAGGTGAAGCGCAGTGTCGTCGCTGACACTCCAGACGCAGGATTGAAGCCGTGGCGCGAAGTCATCCGCCCGCATGACGACGTCGCACGCGGTGAGTTCACCGCTTCGGAGTTCGCCGCAGACCTGCACTTGGTGCATACCGGCCAGGCGCTCGGATCCGAGTACAGCGACCCAGTCGAGTTCTTCACCCGCACATACCTGACGGAGGGACTTCGTGACCTCTTGTCACGTGCTCTACGTCGTTTGAATGGCGACGCGAATTCGAGTCCGGTTGTGAATCTGCAGACAAACTTTGGTGGCGGCAAGACGCACTCGATGCTCGCGCTGTACCACCTTTTCAGTGGCACAGACGCGAAGCGGTTGCCCAACGAGTTGCAAGAGCTCGTCGCGGATGCAGGAAGTCCAGATCTTACGTCGCTCGAGGTGCGACGTGTGGCACTCGTGGGCACCTACCTCAAGGCGGGTTCGCCGATCATCAAGGATGACGGCACAGAGGTGCGCACGATTTGGGGTGAGCTAGCATGGCAACTTGGCGGACGTGAAGCTTACGACATGATCGCGGCCGATGACGCATCTGGTACCAGCCCCGGCGAGTCGCTCCGCACCATGCTTCAGAAGTATGGGCCCGCACTGATTCTCATTGATGAGTGGGTGGCCTACGCTCGTCAGCTCGTCACCGACCGGGAACTCCCGTCGGGCTCGTTCGAGACCCAGTTCACCTTCGCCCAATCGCTCACAGAAATTGTGAAATCAGTTCCAGGCGTGATGCTCGTTGTGTCGATCCCTGCTTCTGACACCGGCAACGATGGGAGCGGTAACGACATCGAGATCGGCGGCGAGAATGGGCAGATCGCGCTCGAACGCCTACAGAACGTGATCCGTCGTGTGGCGGATCAGTGGAGGCCGTCAAGCAAGGACGAGTCGTTTGAGATCGTGCGCCGCCGCCTGTTCCAGGCACCTGATGCGCAAGGGTTGACCGCGATTTCTGCCACCGCTCGCAGTTTTGTGACGATGTATCGGAACAACATAGAGTTGTTCCCGCGTGACTCGACAACGTCTGGAGAAGAGTACGAGAATCGGATCCGTGCCTCGTACCCGTTGCATCCTGAGCTGCTGGATCGCTTGTATGAGGACTGGTCGACGCTTGAGCGATTCCAGCGCACACGAGGCGTGCTCAAGCTGGTGTCATCGATCGTGCACGAGCTGTGGGTGTCTGACGACGCTGCACCGCTGATCATGCCGGGGTACGTGCCGCTGGACGCGAGCACGGTGAACACTGACCTTACGCAGTACCTTGAGGATCAGTGGAAGCCGATCATCGATAAAGATATCGATGGTCCCGGATCGACTGCGGCAGAGATCGACAAGAGCCGCCCCGTACTACAGGCGCGTCACGTGACGCAGCGCATCGCCCGAACGATCTTTATTGGTGCGGCGCCGCGCAGCAAGTCCAGCCGGAAGGGGCTCGATAAGCAGTACGTCTGGCTGGGAACAGCAACGCCCGGTGACACGCTCGGAAACTTCGGCAGTGCTGTCGACCAGCTGGCGCAGCGCTCCACCTACTTCTACGAGGAGCAGGGCCACTACTGGTTCGACACCCAACCTTCGGTGACGAAGACAGCGAGTGACTATGCGGAGCGTCTTCGCGAAGACGTTGAGACGGTCTGGAACGAAATCGTGCGGCGCTTGCGTGGAGAAGAACGAGCGCGTGGGGTGTTCGATCGCGTGCACGTCACCCCGGAATCAAACGCCGACGTTCCCGATCTCGAAGACACGCGCCTCGTAATCGTTCACCCCCGGTATTCGCGCAGAAAACAAGACGGCGCCGAAGCGGCTGCCCATCAGTGGGTGCAAGAAGCCGTCGAATCGAAGGGCGCGAGCCAGCGCGTCCACCGGAACACGTTGGTGTTCCTGGTTGCTGATCGGAATGAGTTAGAGAGCCTTGAATCCGCGACCCGCGGCTACCTGGGGTGGCAGCGAGTACAGGCGACGAGCGACTCACTGAACCTTTCTGTACAGCAGCGCAAACAGACCGACGAATGGGTCAGCAGGCTCAACCGGACAGTAACAGATCGCATCCGTGACACATTCACATGGGTGCTCTACCCTGAGCAGTTTGACCCGACGAAGCCCTTTGAGCTGATCGCAGACAAGGTGCCCGACAAGTCCGGGCTATCGCTCGCTGAGCGTGTTGCGGCGAAACTGAGTCGCGAAGATCAACTCGTCACGGACTTCGGCCCGCAGATCCTCGGCTCGACATTGCAACAGGAACTATCAGCGATGTGGCGAGACCGTGGCGAGATTATGGTGGCAGAGCTTTGGGGCTACTTCACGCGCTACGTCTACATGCCGCGACTCGTCAGCCGTAAAGTGCTGGACGCAGCAATCCAGAACTCACTCGGCACCGTCCTCGTCGATGAGGAACGCTTTGCGATTGCACGAGCAAAGGATGAAGGGACCGGCCGCTATCTTGATCTCCTCCTACCCCCTCAGCAGGGCAGATCGATTCAAGTGACCGACAGCACCCTTCTGGTCGACGCCAATCGGGCGCTCGAGCAAATTGAAGTTGATCGGCAATTCGCAGCTGAACGGATAGTAGCGTCAGACTCGGTTACGTCAACCGAAGCATCAGCTGGGATTGTGCCCTCAGCAACACAGGATTCTGGAGCGAAGCATGAAGTGGCCCTCCCCTGCGATGAGCCTGACTCTGGAATCGAGACGCGAATGTCTCGGTTCTTCGGCTCTGTGAAGATCGACTCTGACCGGTATGCGCGTGATATTGGAAATGTCACGCGCGAGGTGCTCGACCGTCTCGCGGGCACTGGAGCCAAGGTCGAAATTACAATCGATATTCAGGCATCAAAACCTGAGGGGTTCCAAGAATCAGAGATCCGCACGATCCGCGAGAATGCGCGCACCCTCAAATTTGACCCCAGCACAGATTTCGAAAGTTCCTGATCGATGCCTTTGCCGCAATTGCCATTTGTTGACGCTGAGGTGTTGGCCGCCTTCCCAGACCGAGATGTTGTCGTTCCCGCTCTTGGTCAAGGTTCTTACAAAGTTGCTTACAGAGCCAACCACTCGGCAGGCGACTGTGTCCTCAAGGTCATTTATGATTTCAAGGTCTCGGAGGACCCTGATGATTTTGACCTGGATCAGATCCCAGATCGAATTTCACGGGAGCTTATCGGTATGGGAGCTGCGAACAGTCCTCACCTTGTAAAGCTTTTGGCTCCGCCTACATTGCGAAGAATCGGCGCTTACAGTTTCCTCTGTTACGAGGAACCCTTTTATGGCGGGGGGACACTCGAGACAGTACTGAAGAATGGTCCACTCGATCGGAAGGAAGTTCGAAGTTTGCTCGTCGCCCTCTTACGAGCATCTAACGCTTTGTGGAATTCTGGCCGCATCGTGCATCGTGACATCAAGCCGGGCAATATTGCATTTGACGGGGACGGTGTGCCAGTACTACTTGATTTGGGATTGGCATTGTTTACCGAGCTGTCTGCGTTGACTAACTCGCAGTGGATTTCACCTATGACGCCTTTGTACGCGGCTCCGGAACAATTCGAGAGGCGAAGTGATGCGCAGCTGGACTTCCGAACAGACCAATATGCGATTGGGTTGACTGTACTAGAAGCCGCGACCGGTGCCCATCCGTTTTTTCGTCAGCTAATGGATGAGATGCGATTGCTGCAAGCGATGGAAGACTTTGGGCCTTCAGGTCTTCCGGAAGATTCACTTGATGAAGACGTGAGGGAGGTATTGGGTCGTTTGCTCGCCTATCGAATGTATGGCAGATACCGCGATCCAAGTCTCCCCTTGAGAAAGCTTGGAGTGTCAGAATGACGTTCTATATCCAACACGGCTATGGCAAGGGGCAGAAGCTTCCCGAGGTGCTTAGCACTGGAAACCTTGGCGGCGTAATATTGAGCCCTGGTGACGAGGACTCAGGTACTTTCGGAGAGACAGCGCGTTACTGTCGACAGAACCAAGTCTCGGTGCTTGTTGATCCTCAGTTCTACTTCTACTCAACCCAGCCGTCTGGGAGTGGCCGGAATCATGATAGTCATGGATTGAGTTTTGGAGGTCTCTCTTGGGCGCAAGATGCACAGTCACTCGCAAACTATGTCAATCGGGTCGGTGAGCTGAACTCGGCAACGAATCCGGATGGTTTATGGATAGCGCCGGGACCGTTACTTGAGTCATTCGCGGGGCTCTGGACACCACTTTCGGTACAATTGGCTCGCACTGCGAGCCAATCCTGGGGCGAAGAGCGAACACTTGCTACGGTCGCCATCGATGAATCTGCTCTTGGGCAATGGAATGAAATTGAAAGATGGCTCGATGTAGCCACCACGCTGCCTGTGCATGGCTTCTATATTCTTGTTAGCCGTCCTTCAACGTCCTACCCAACCCTGCCATGGGCTCCGGCAAAGCTTGCGAATTTGCTGCGGCTTATTCATGTCTTAGGCGTACTTAATGAGTTCGAGGTGGTTTGGGGATTTTCGGACTTCGAAGGACTGCTGGGGCTTGGGGCTGGGGCGACAGCGATGGCAACGGGATGGTCCTACACTCTACGGCAGTTCAGTTCGACAAAATGGATGTCGCCTGCTGGTGGAGGGCGCGCAGCGACCGTGAGGACTCATCTCCGGCAGCTCTGGTCGGTCCCTCGTGCCGAAGCTGAAGTTGCTCCACTCTTTGAATCGGATCTGCAGAGCACAGTGTTCTCAGAAGATGAGATCGCTGCGTATTCAGGTGCTGATTTTGGATCGCTGACTCGTGTCGAAATGCAAGTGGATCATATGAATGTTCTTGCTCAGCGCGCGCGCTTGTTGTCCGCACAACCGGACCTCGGTGTACGTGCTGAGATGATCTCTGGAAGCCTCGAGCGGGCTCTTTGTTTATTTGACGAAATTGATCAGTCCGGCATTCTTCTTGAGCCTGCCTATCGGAAACGTGTGCAAAGCTACCGTGACGGATTCTCGATCTTTACGGATGAGATTTAGTCGTGTGAAGAATCCCCGAATCGAGATCTCGGAGCAGTAGTTCGAGGAGCCATGCGCGATGACTTGGACTCAGCGGTCCCGGTTGTGCGGCAACCGACCAAGTAATTTTTCCATTCTTGCTCAGCAATAACCCAACCTCGTGCGCTTCGAGATTCCGCAGATCTACATTTGTGCTGACTCGATCCGGTAGAAGGACGGCTGCCCGACCTGCGCCGATTCGATAAGTTGACGCTTGCCGAATAGCACGCCGCCATTCATTGAGTTTCGCTTCGACTGCAATTGAATCGTGAATAATTTTTCCAGCAGCGATTAGGTCGGCAGCAGTCCAGCCTGAGCGGCTTAGATCGCGCGCAAGGGCTCGATCGTACCTCTCGCTATTTCCACTTCCGACACCAGCGAGGCTTTTTGCTGCGCTGAGACTGGGTAACCGGAGGCCGGTTCTCCTAAATGCACTCAACGCTGACTTCGAAACAGTAAGGATTAGTGCATCCGGACGCCCAAAACCAAGCTCTGGTTCAGAGAGAAAAAAGGTGCTTCTGCCGACGCCTGGAGGAAACAGCTTACGGTGATGCTCCTTCAGAGCGCTGTGAAGGACGGCCTCCTGAATGGGGACACCGACAGGAGGGCGTGACGATGCGCTCAAACGTTCCGTCTCGGTATCAACTGCCATTCGATCTATTTTAGTCCCGCCAATCCCGCAGTTTGGTCTGCTTGGCAACTAGGTGCTCCAGCGATGGAGATGCCTAAGGTTAAGACACCGTCTTGTGAACTTGATGCTGACGCTGAAGCGTGGCTCTCACGCCTCTGGCAGATCGAGGTTCTGACGCCTGTTGACCACCTCCTTCGTAACGAAGGAAAGGTGCTCGATCATGACGGTGTCAATGCGGGTGATGTCTGCGGGTGACGGTTACAAGTACCTGCTGCGCACGGTCGCGGCGGGTGACTGCGACCGGTCATTATCGACGCCATTGACTCGCTACTACTCCACTGAGGGGACGCCGCCGGGCAGGTGGATGGGGGCCGGGCTTTCGGCGCTCGGCAGCGGCCAACTGGTGCCTGGTGATGAAGTCAGCGAAGCACAGCTCCAACTCCTCGTAGGAATGGGACGCGATCCAATCACCCGCGCACCTCTGGGCCGGGCGTATCCGGTCTATAAGAATGTCGAACAGCGAGTTCAAGCCCGAGTCAAAGCACTCAATTCGTCGCTGAGCCCGGTCGAACGAGGCCGAGCGCTTGCGGCCATCGAAGCCGAAGAAGCCGAACGAGGTGGTCGCAAAGCCGTTGCCGGATTCGACTTCACCTTCTCCATTCCAAAGTCGGCGAGCGTGCTCTGGGCGGTCGCCGACTCAGGGACCCAGGCGTTGATCGCGGAAGCGCATCATGCAGCGGTTGCGCAGATGGTTGCGTACATGGAGCGCGAGGTTGCATTCACCCGTGCAGGTGCAACCGCAGGCAACGGTGCGGTTGCGCAAGTTGATGTGCGCGGGATGATCGCAACTGCTTACGATCACTACGACTCACGCGCTGGTGATCCTCACTTGCACACGCACGTCGTCATCAGCAACAAAGTGCAGACTGTGCTCGATGGCAAATGGAGGTCTCTCGATAGTAGGCCGATGCATGCCGCGACGGTTGCGATCTCAGAACTGCACGAGGCGGTGTTCGCAGATCATCTGACCCGAGTTCTCGGTGTCGGATGGGAACTTCGAGCAATGGGCCGCAACCGCAACCCAGGCTGGGCGATCAGTTCGGTGCCTGAGTCCCTTGCGTCCGAGTTCTCTACTCGTTCCCGCCACATTGACGTTGAAACCGACAGGCTCATTGATGACTACGTTGAGCGGCATGGGCGCAGGCCGATCGCCGCGGTGATTATGAAGTTGCGAGCACAGGCAACACTCTCGACGCGACCGGAGAAGACTTTGCACTCGCTCGCCGATCTGACTACTGGGTGGCGTGACCGGGCGAGCACGATTCTCGGCGAGGATGCAACCACGTGGGCGCGCCGGGTTGCATCGAACGATCAGCCATTGCTATTTCGTGCAGATGACATTCCCCTCGACGTGATTCGGTCGATCGGTGAGAGCGTGGTTGCTGCGGTTGGTGAGAAGCGTTCGACCTGGCGACGTTGGAACCTCACCGCAGAGGCTGCTCGGCAGACTATGGGTCACCGGTTTGCCTCGATGGAGGATCGCGAAGCCGTCGTCGGGCTCGTGGTCGATGCCGCAGAACAAGTGTCCTTGCGGTTGACACCATTCGAGTTGGCTTCGAGCCCGGTCGAGTTTCGGCGAAGCGATCAGTCGTCGGTGTTCAGACCGAAGAACTCAACCGTGTATTCGTCGAACCTGCTGCTCGAAGCCGAAGATCGACTGTTTGAATTCAGTCGGGACCTCAGCGCGCCGACGGTGCCGCTGGCTGTGATCGAGAAGTCTGTGCGTAGGCCTGATCGAGAGAAACGCATGCTCGGAGACGATCAGGCCGAAGCGCTCACTCGGATCGCGGTTTCTGGTCGTGTTGTCGACCTGCTGGTAGGCCCTGCTGGTGCAGGCAAAACGACCGCGATGCTCGCACTACGCACAGCATGGGAGTCAGCGCACGGAGCAGGTTCTGTTGTGGGGCTCGCGCCTTCGGCCGGTGCAGCGGAGGTACTCGCCGAGGACCTAGGAATCGCGACCGAGAACACAGCGAAATGGTGGCAGAACCACTTGGTCACCGGCGTAGGTTTCTCTGCAGGGCAACTAGTGATCCTCGACGAAGCTTCTCTCGCGGGGACCCTTTCGCTTGACCGAATCGCAGGCTTAGCCGCGTCGGCTGGTGCTAAGGTGCTGCTCGTCGGTGACTATGCGCAGCTCCAGTCGGTCGATGCAGGTGGAGCTTTCGGGCTACTCGCGCACAGCCGAGATGATGTTCCCGAACTCGTCGATGTGTACCGCTTCACTCACGCCTGGGAAAAAACCACTTCGCTTGATCTGCGGCACGGCCGCGCCGAAGCCATCGACGCCTACGCCCAGCACACTCGCATCCTCGGTGGCGAGAACGAAGCCATGGTCGATGCCGCGTACGAGGCTTGGCGAGCAGATCGAGTCGCTGGGCGATCCTCGATCTTGATCTCTGACTCCAATGAATCAGTGGCCGCGCTCAACAACAGAGCACGCACCGACCTGATCCTTGACGGTACCGTGCGCGGCCCCCGCGAAGTGATGCTGCACGATGACAGTCGGGCGGCCACCGGTGACACGGTGATCACGCGCAAGAACGATCGCAGACTCGTTGCGGGGCGCGGATGGGTGCGCAACGGTGACCGATGGACGGTGCTCGATGTGCGGGCCGATGGCGCGGTCGTTGTTCGTCGGCTCGGAGCGACCAGGGGGTGCTCGGTTGTGTTGCCTGCGGCCTATGTTGCCGAGCATCTGGAGCTCGGATATGCGGTCACCTCATATCGCGCGCAGGGTGTCACGACCGATACCGCGCATGCGCTCGTCGATTCGTCGATGACTCGTGAGAACCTGTACGTTGCTATGACCCGCGGTCGTGAGCAGAACCAGGCGTATGTGGCGGTGGATCGACCCGATTCGATTCACAACGAACCGCATCCTGCTGATGATGGTGAGTCAACGGCCCGGAGCGTTCTATATGGCGTGCTGCAAAACGTCGGAGCGGAACTCTCGGCTCATGAATCGCTCGCTGCCGAGCAAGAGACCTGGGGCAGGGTCTCGCAACTCGCCGCAGAATACGAGACCATCGCAGCCGCTGCACAGCGAGACCGCTGGGCATCACTACTTCGCACCTCCGGACTCTCAGAGGGCGAAGCTGCCGATGCGATCGAGTCCGATGCCTTCGGTCCGCTGACTGCCGAGTTGCGCCGAGCCGAAGCAAACCACCATGACGTCGATGCGCTGCTGCCGCGTCTGGTGCGCGCACGCGGATTCGGTGATGCTGATGATGTTGCAGCGGTGTTGCGGCACCGAGTCGCGGTGGCCACTGCACATGCGGCTGGCTCTGGGCGCTCGCGTAAGGCGCCTCGCCTGGTCGTAGGGCTGATCCCAGAAGCAACCGGAACAATGAGCGACGAAATGCGAATAGCCCTTGAGGAGCGCCAAGCTTTGATGGAGGAGCGAGTAGATGCAGTACTGGACCGCGACCTCACCGCGGACGCGCCATGGGTATCTGGCTTGGGCACTGAACCGGCTGATCCACGAGCCCGCTCAACATGGCGCCGGTCAGCTCGCATCATTGCTGCCTACCGGGACCGTTACCAAGTCAGCACTGACGAGGCGCTCGGCACTCCGCCAGCGACAACCGTGCAGAGGATCGACCATGCTCGTGCCGACGCTGCAGTTCGTACTGTCATGAAACTGACACGCCCAAGTAGCGCAGGGGCCCCACTACTGGCACGAGAAACTCGTGGGCTCGCGATATAGCGGCGGGATTATCATGACGGGTGTCAGTGCACCGCTGGGGTCACTCACTAGTATCGAAACATGGCCACCGCTGACCAAACAATCGCGCAAGACTCCTTCTCCGCTTTTCATAATGCGAACTACACAGCCCTTTCAGCTGATGACGCATTCGAGCGATTTGCCGTGGGTGAGATCGCCCTTCGCCGGGAAAAGCTGGGAGGGTCTGAAATCGAGAACGGCCTCGTTGGCTCGGCAAGCGACGGAGGGATTGACGCTCTTTTCATCTTTTTGAACAGACAAGAACTCGTTGAGGCAGACTCAGTTCGGCTCTCCAGACGCAAGAATGCGCTGGCAGGCCTACAGGCCGGACTGCGTATCGACGTGATGGTGGTTCACGCTAAGAACGAAACCAAGTGGGACACTAACGTCTTCCCTAAGATCGAGAGTTCACTGAAGGCAATTCTTGATCCTTACGCTACTGCGGCAACCTTGCGCGCCTTCCCGCTGAATAATGCTGTCGTTGAGAAGGCTCTCATACTGAAGAAACTACGCGAGAAACTGTCATCACTTGTACCAGTAATGGTTTTCAATATTCAGTACGTAACTTTCGCACCAGAGTCGAATGTCGACACCTACATGAAGACAAAACAGACTCAGCTGCAAGACTGGCTACTCTCCAAATTGCCGTCCGGTAGTAGCGCCACTGTCAAGTATGTAGGCGACTCGTCGATCGTTACCCAGCTCCGGGTTAGTCATGATTTTCAAGCGAAACTCGTCTTCACCAAGGCTCCGGTGCGGGATGACTCTGCACTGGTTGGTCTCGTGAAAACCAAGGACTACATTAAGTTCCTACGTGAAGAACGATCGAACGTCCTGCGTGAGCAACTCTTTGCGGTGAACGTTCGTGATTACGCGGGTGTGGGCCGCCCCCGTAGTTAGGTCCGCTCAGTATGCGAGTCGGTTTCTTCGAACGTGTGGGTGCAGGATCGAGCGTACTCGACCGGGGCCAGGTACCCCAGCGAGGAATGTCGGCGCTCGTGGTTGTACTCGTGCTTCCAGTCGCTGATCACGACCCGTGCATGGAGCAGCGAGTAGAAGCTGTTGATGTTCAGACACTCGTCGCGGAGCCTCGAGTTGAACGACTCAACGTATCCGTTTCGCCAGGGCTGACCGGGCGGGATGTACGACAACCCGGTTCTCGTGCCAGCCCAGTCTGCAACGGCATCCGAGATGAACTCCGGCCCGTTGTCACTTCGCAGCATCATCGGTGCCCCATGCTCAGCGACGAGTTCCTCGAGATGCTCGATGAATCGCTCTGCGGTGATCGACCGCTCCACAAGACCACCCAAACACACGCGGGTGTGCTCATCCACGAGGGAGCAGATCTTGATCGCTTTGCCGCGCTCATCGACATCAAATTGGAAATCAACCGCCCACACCACGCCCGGCGCAGCCGCCTTGGGGGCGTCAGCAGTTGATGACCCCACCCGCTTCCGCCGACGTTACTGCGGCACCCGGATCCCTTCTTCACGCCACAAGCGTTGTACCTTCTTGTGGTTCACATTCCAGCCCTCAGCACGCGCGTCATGGTACGCACGTCGGTACCCCCAACGTGGGTGGTTCTTCGCAAACTTCCGGAGCCAGTCGCGCAGCGCCTGGTCAGGGTCTGCCGGGGTGTCGCCTCGGAGCGGCCGCCGCCATGCGGAGCGGGAAAGCCCGGCCAGGCGGCACGCCATGCGCTCACTGATCTGCAAGGTGCGAATCAGGTGCGTGATAGCGGCGCGACGCCTACCCGGGCCTAGAAGTTTCCCTCAGCCAACTCCTTCAAAGCAGCCTTCTCGAGCTCTGCTTCGGCAAGCAACCGCTTCAGGGTCGCGTTCTGCTTCTCGAGCTCCTTGAGCCGTTTCGCGTCGTCGGCTTTCATGCCGCCGTACTGGTTTCGCCACCGATAATAGGTCTGCTCGGTAACCCCGAGCTCGCGGCACACATCAGTGACGGTATTGCCCTCGCCGAGCAGCCGATCGGCTTGCCCGAGTTTCCGGACGATCTGCTCCGGGGTGTGGCGTTTTCTTTGCTTGCTCATCGTGTGATCCATTCTCCCCGCGAGCGCGGGGATCTGGACTCACGTAACGAATGGACCTAGAAAACGGGGTCAGCCCATGTCCAACGTGCGCAGAATGCGCCTCAACGAACACAACTGTCGGACAGTCTTAGGTCAGGCCACCATGAAGCGGCGTCACCGCTAACGGTTACTCGAAGTAGTCCTCGTCGACTTCGACAGCACTGAACCTCTGCTTCTCTTGCACACCGACGCGGTAAGCAATCATCAGGTCGACGAGCTTTGCGCCGTCGATGAGGATGATGCGCGATTGCACCTTCTTCGCGTAGTCGATCGCGCCCGTGGTGAACGCACTGGTCGTAAGGAACACGCCGCGTGAGGCACCGAAGCCGTGCAGCGCCCCGACGAAGGCCTGGATCGGCTCGCGGCCGACGTTGTTGCCTTCCTTGTAGCGTTTCGCCTGGATATAGACCTGGTCGAGGCCGAGGGCGTCCTGGTCGATGAGACCGTCGATGCCCTCGTCGTTGGAACCACCGATGCGTCGGCCTCGCTGTGCTGCGCCGCCGTAGCCCATCTTGAGGAGCAGGTCGACGACCGCCTGCTCGAAGAAGTCGGGGTGGCTATTGCGAAGCCGGTCGAGCAGATCCTCACCGACGCTCGCCTCGATACGGGAGACTGCGTCCTCGATCACCTCGATCGGGTCGGAGATCTCATCGGATGGTTGCACAGGCGTCGACGCTGGCGCAGCGGTCTTAGCCTTCTCCGGCCAGAATGGGGCGAAGACCTCGCGTGCGAGCGTGTAGTCGAAACCCTGGGGGTATTTCGCAAGAGCAGCTCTGCCGGCGTCATTGATGACGTAATGACCGCGCTCGGGCCGGTCGACCCATTTTGCTTTTCCGAGGTGGCTCAGCACCCATCCCATGCGCTGCTCATAGCGGGTGCCGCCGGACTTGAGAGTTTCAGCACGTGCGTCGTCGCTGACGCCGGCGCGGTCAGCTACGGCGTCGAAGACTTCGCGCCGCTGGCGGCTTTGTCCGTCAGCGAGTACTTGGAGCGTGGGGATAACGTACTCGGGCCAGATCGAGACGAGTGAGGCTTCTTCGGACATGGAGATCATTATCTCAGGTGATTCTTCGCCAGCTGCTGACTCGACCATCGGACGTCATGTTCCTAAGGTGCGTTGAGCTCGTAGCGCTCGGAGACCGGTGGGTGCGGCTCAGGCGTGCTGAGCATGCGACTGAAGCCACGTACGTGTATGCCGTCGTCTGGCTGGATCAAAGGTCTGCTTCGATGATCTCGAAATCAGCTTCTTCGTCCGAGAGCGGGTAATCTCCCGGGTTCGACATGTGGAGTATCTCGCCGCCTTCTTCATAGCAAGAGACGAGGTACAATCCGTGTTCATTGGCTTCGGCCTCTGTCTCGAAGACCTCGTCGTCCTCTTCAGTGGTTCCGTCTGGGTATTGCATCTCTGCTTTGTATGCCATGCCAAGCTCCTTCGCCAATTAGTCGTCAGACGCGTCTGATTCGTCATAGCCAGAATAATGCGCGCGGTTCTTATGTGAACAGGCTTCACAGATAATGAAGTACCCGTCTTCATCTTGATGAACTTCTGCTGGGCCGGAGGCTGCAAGTTTCTCTCCACATGATTCGCATAGACCGAAACCAGCGATGTCATCACCAACAGGTGGCTGATCGCCGTCGCTCTTTGCGCGGCCGTGGAGATAGACGAATGTCGCAATACCCCCAGCAAGAAATACCGCGCCTGCTGCGACCAAACCCGCGATCGAGCCCGAGGACAAACGAGCTGGCGGCGATGCCTTGAACAGGGCACCACGCAGCGAATCGCTCGCTACGGTTTTCGGAAGGATCTTGGGTACGGTTTTTGCTGCCACTTTGGTCGCATCTTCGATGACGTTCTTGTAGCTGAACGAACCGACCACATAGCCGCCACCCGTGTATTGGTTCCCGTAGAACGGATGGCCTGCTGGTGCCCCCACGCCAAACCACCTCTCGCTGACTGTTGCAGTAAAAACCAGGTCACGGAAGCGTGGCCATTCTTATCAGAATATCGGTATTAGCCCTGCGCCCGTAAGCCGGTCGGCTTGCGGGCACCCGTGCGCAGTCTCGATACTGAAAGATGGAACGCACAGATCGAAACTACTGTGAGAATGGTGCAATGAACTATTCGCCTGGCGATGATCGTCGCCTTCGGGTCGCGATCGAGGCGTTTGAGCTCATCCAAGCTGAAGTTCGTCCGCTCCTCGCCTCAGGCGGACGGTTGTGGTCAAAGGGATCGAGAGGTTACCCGAGTCGTCTCCGTCAGATGCTTCGTGTGTTAGACAAAGCTCACGAAGTGACGTTCGCGACACAGGATGCGATGCAGTTGCGGCGCGACCAACGAGTTGTGGAGCACGTGATTCCGATCAAACGGATCATCATTGAGATTGTCGATCCGAGCCAGGCGGACCCCAGGTCAAACACGCACCTTATGCCGATCGCTGGTGGCCCGGCTACTTCGCCAGAACACCTAATCTCAATTTTCGACCGACTCCTGCAGAAATGCTGGGTTACACGGGATGAACACGACCGCCTGAATCGGGCCGGCCGCAGTCTCCAGTGGGATGCACCGGACGGTGACGGATGGTCTCGATACCGACTCGCCGGGGTCGTCGCGCACCGCCTCACGGCAGTCGAGAACACGAGCCGCGATTAGCCGACTGGACCGGATTGTTCGATGCACACGCTCCGCCATAGCAATGGTCAGCCTGCGGGCGGCTTGCTACTGGTAACCCTGCGTATCAAGGTTGGGCGTATACGAGCTGAGTCAGGCTGTGGTTCAGCCGAGGGGCCTGACATCGCGAGCGTGGTCACGGCCTTGGCAGCAACGCCGATCGCGGGCACCATGGCGCGTGCGCCGATCTGCTCGGCCAGGGGCGCGCAGCGGGACCGTGCTGCTTCATCTGTCGGAGAACGCAGCGCGGCACCGGCACCACTGCGCATCCGGCTCGGGCATGTTCCCCCGCGAAGGGCTGGGGCAGTCAGTTCCGGCCTTCAGAGCGACGCGGGGGAGGGAATCGAGGACGCGTGCTCGGCGGCATGTGGGGATGCGACTGAGGGTCTGCGCTGGCGCTGGCCTAGACTCAGCACTGAGCGGGGACGGTTGTCCACGCTCCTGGTCGATCCATCCAGGAAGGTTGGGACATGTTCTTCAGGGCTCGGGCCAGCCTGTAAGTGGCGAGTAACAGGACCGCGCTGGAACGTCGCGCGGTCCTTTGTTCTGCCCACTCGCCCGCTCATTCCTGAGGGAAGTTCATGTCTTCTACCGATTCCTCTTCTTCTCTGCGATCCTCGCTACCACGGCCCAGGTGGCCATTGCTATTGTCCAATGCCTTGGATGCCGCTGGGCGTCGGGGTGTCGACTTCGTAACTGATGTCTTGGCGGTACTGGTTCTTGGAGCCAGTGCTGCGCAGATGGGTTTGCTCAACGCCATCGGAACACTGGCATTCCTCGTGCTGGGGATCCCGATTGGGGTCCTGGTCGACCGCTCGCCCACGGTGCGGCTGCTCGCTGGCTCTGGCCTGGTCCGAGCAATGCTGCTGGCGACGGTGATCACTGCCCTGGCACTGGACTCGCTGACCATGGTCCACTTGTACCTGGTCGCTGGGTTAGTCGGCACCACTACGGTCGTCACCGAGACCACACAGACTGCCATTGCCCCTCGAGTCGCCGGACAGGACGCGGTGGCCGCCCTGGAGATGCTCGATCCTCCACGCGATGAGTTCCCGCCTCGCCCCGACGAGACCTGTCACTATTACGAGGCGGAAATCAGCTTCTTCGAACGAGTCGACGTCCACGTCGTCTGCTTCGCCTCCGACCAGGTCAGCAGGATCGGAACGGTTCCCGCGCCATGACCCCGGAGGATCGCACCGACACCCCGCCGATCCGTGTCCTGATCGCGGATGACGACCAGCTCGTCCGCACCGGCGTCGCCGCTATTCTCGCCTCCGCCACTGACCTTGACATCACCGCCCTCGCCAGCAACGGCCACGAGGCCGTCGACGCCGCGGCAACACACCGCGTTGACGTCGCACTGCTGGATATCCAGATGCCACGACTCGACGGCATCGGAGCTCTCCGTGAGATCCGGCACCGACTGCCCGAGCTTCCGATCGCCATGCTCACCACCTTTTCCGACGACCATCTCATCGCCGATGCGATCAACGCCGGCGCCCTCGGTTTCCTCCTCAAGTCCGACGAACCTCAGCAACTCATTGCCGGCGTCAGGGCCCTCGCGCACGGCGGAGGCGCGTTCTCCCCTCGAGTCGCCCGCTGGCTCGCCGCCGAGCAACGAGCGGGCCACCGCACCCGAACCGCGCGAGACGAACTCACTGCCCTGCTCACCGAGCGCCAGATCGAGCTCCTCACCCACATCGCTCGCGGACTCTCCAACGCCCAGATCGGCAGGGCCATGCATCTGTCCGAAGGCACCGTCAAGCAATACGTCTCCCAGCTCTTCAACACCCTCGGCATCGACAACCGTGTCCACGCCGCCATCACCGCCTACCGACATGGACTCATCACCTGAAGCCGACCCTGACCACACTAATGGTGGGTAGTGGCGCACTCGAGAGCATGGTCATCGTCGGCATCTAGATGGCGGTCGTCTACAGCGGCGCAATCTTTTAACCAAAGTGGACAGCGCGTCCGCGATCAGTCCCCGCTCCCCTGATCGTCGAAGGCAGTAGCGTCGTGACGGTTTCGATGCGCGTGATGATCGCGAGGGATGGCTACAAGCACCTCCTGCGCACGGTCGCGGCCAAGGACGACGACCGCGAGCCAACCCCGTAGGGCCGGCAAAGTAGTTGCGTTTCGATCGGGTAGTTTCTGCGGTTCCCAGATTACGGGCTTAAGGGTCGTTCGTGCTGTCCGCACAGGCCTCAGTCAACCTGCGTCTCGATGCAGTAGCGTCGCAGTTCTGCGATCATCGCGGTCTTGGGGGTGCTGACGAAGCGGAACGCATGGCTGAAACGGACGCGCATTCCTCCAGCCTCGAGGTAGCCGTCGCAGGAAGCGCGTCGTCCGTGGGTGACGACAGAAATGACCTCCACCCGCTCGGGAGAACGGCGGGCGCACCTCTCGGGCTGCACTGGGGCCGCTGTGTGTGGATTTCTCGATGAGCGTCCAGCTCATGTCATCGGCAAGCCACTCGGAGAGGGCCTCCAGCTCTCCCTTGGCCCGGTTCACAACGAAGTCTCCGTCAACGCACTTCCGTGAAGACTCATGGTGCTATGGCTCGATCCGATGCGCCCGGCCTTTCTCCGCGATCGGCACGCACATTTCGATGGGTCTATCAGGCTCCCAGCTGACCTGTCCTTGGTAGATGATGCCGAGTTTCCCGGTGGCGCCGTCTCGCTAGTCGGCCATGGCGAAGCAGTGTCGCCGCCGTGTTGCTCCTGCTCACGTCTCACAACTCACATCGAGTCGCCGCTCGCCCATGAGCCGAACTTCGGGGACGCTGCTGTACCACGCATGATGAGAATCACGCAGGGCACGTAGAGTGCTGCGGCGCAGAGCCAGAGGAAGCCGTCGGCGTTGATGTAAGTGAGCGCGAAGATCGTTGTGAAAGCGACCGGTCCGAAGATCGATGTGACGCTGTTGATGCTGGCGAGCACACCCTGGAGGCGCCCTTGGTGCTGTTCATCGACGCGCTGGGAGAGAAGGGTTTGCAGAGCGGGGAGGCCGATGCCACCGATCCCCAGTGCCGCCAAGATAGGCGCCATGGAAAATGCGTCAGTGACAATCGCCAGGCCTACGAGACCCAAGGCGTCGGTAACACACCCGATGATGACTGTTTTTGCCTCACCGATCCACTCCACGATGCGGCCAGTAAGGAGGGCCTGCACGAGAACCTGTACGATCCCGAAGACGGACAGGGAGATTCCAACTTCGACGGGACTCCAGTCGAGGCGGTGTTCAGTAAACAGCACCCAGGTCGCACCTGGAGCCTGCCCAATGAATTGAACAAGGCCGAATGCGACTAATAGGAAGGTAATCCCAGGCACCGCGCTGAGGCCGGGGCGACCACGATGCTGAGCGAGCGACGCAGAGCGCGCAGGGGAATCAGGACGGGTCTCGCGTAACAAGATAAAGGTGAGTGCCAGATTGCTCGCTGAGAGAAGAGCAGCGAGCAAAAACGGCAGATGTGGCGAGATGGCACCGAACAGTCCACCCATGGCTGGCCCCGCGATCATTCCGCCGCCATAGCAGGCACTGAGTAAACCGAAACGCTTGGCGCGCTGGTGGGGTGGCGTGATGTCGGCGATCACGGTGGCGGTGACCGCATTGGTCGCTCCGGTTATCCCAGCCACTGCACGGGCGATATAGAACACCGACAGAGCGGATGTCGTGGCGAGCACGAGATAGTCGACGGTCGCACCGGCCAGGGAAACAAGCAGCACCCGGCGGCGGCCGAATCGGTCCGACAGTGTTCCCAGTACGGGGGCAAAGATGAACTGCATTACCGCGTAGAGCGCGATCAGCACTCCGACGTTCAGCGGAACCGCATCAGCGGTGACCCCTGCCTCGTGTAGCAGTGCGGGGAGAATCGGCATCACCAGGCCCATGCCGGCGGCGTCGAGGCTAGCCGTGATGAGGACCGTGGCCAACGAGCCACGAGCGGAAGTGAGAGATGACACCTTATCAACGATAAAGTTATCGATGATAAAGTGCAAGCATGGCTCAGAAACAAGCGCGACTCGATCGTGCAGCAGTCTTGCGCGGTGCGAGGCATGTGCTCAATAACACGGGGATCGACGGTTTCACCACGCGGGCGCTGGCTGCGCATCTGCGGGTGCAGCAGCCAGCGCTCTACTGGCACTTTCGGACAAAGGGCCACCTGCTCGGATCGCTCGCAGCTGATGTGCTTGATCGCGAACACCACGCCTCACTCCCAGAGTCAGGGGAGCGCTGGGACGACTTTCTCCTGCGCAACGCGCGGAGCTTCCGGACAGCGCTTCTGGCAGTCCGGGATGGAGCACGGCTGCACGCAGAGTTTCACCGTCAAAAGAGTGACCAGATGCCAGCGGGCTCGGATGCCCCCGAAAGTCAGATCGAGTTTCTCGTGTCCGAAGGATTCGCTGAGGTCTCTGCGGTCCGAGCTCTCATGGCTATCAGCCGCTATACGGTCGGTTTCGTACTAGAAGAACAAACAGCGCTCGACAACGGATGTGAGCCTGTCGATCAAGACCTAGATTTCGAGTTCGGGTTAGTTGCAATGGTTGAAGGGCTGGCATCAAAGCGATGAGGGATGCTCGCGCTTTGGGTCTCTGCGTCAGTAAGGTCAATCCTTTCCCGCTCCCGCAGCAGCTCCTCCGCGATACTGACGTTTTGCTCATGGCTACGGAGCTCACTAACGAGCAAATCAGGGACCGTATGCATGTCGCGTCGCGATCGCGGAACGGCACATCAGCAGCATCTTCACCATGCTCGACCTTAACGAGCGCACAGGAAACAAGCGCGTCATCGCCGTCCTCGAGTACCTCAAGAACTAAGCGTCGAGTGCGTGACCGGCGCGATGACCATAGGTAACGGCGGTTTAGCATCGGTGCCGCATCTTGACACGACTCAATCCGCGACAGCTAACCTCCGCATATGGAGTTCGACGGAATGGAGATCCCCGACGATATCGAGGTCACGGTCTGGGGGAGCAACGAGCACCGGCTCTGTAACGTCTGCCGCGCAGAATGCGACCCCGAGCCGAGCGGCGCCGACGGGTACGGCGTGTGAATCGTCTACGTCTGCCGCGACCACGGAGTCCAATCCGTCGTGGACCCATTCGAGCATCTCCGTTGAAGCGCGCTCTTCGCTATCTCCCTGCATTGACGCAAACATCGCGCTCTCCGCCTTCCGAGGGTAGATCCCAAGATCTGCGGCGCACCTGCCCAGTGTGACGATCTCGATCAGGGTCATGACCGCTGGGGACGGGTACCGGTACCTGCTGAACGCAGTTGTCGCTGGCGACGGGGATCGCGATGCGTCGTCAGCGCTGACAAGGTACTACCTTGAAGCAGGAACGCCTCCCGGCATCTGGCTCGGGGCCGGCCTCCCAGGACTCGCCGGAGAGATCGCCGTCGGTGCCTCGGTGAGCGAGGAGCAGTTACGGCGCCTCATGGGGCACGGGCAGGATCCGAACAGCGGCGAGCAACTGGGGCGTCCGTACCGAAAGTTTGCCACCGCGGGCGAGCGGACGCAGCGCCGCCTCGATCAGCTCCCGAAGTCCCTTACCGCAGGTGAGCGTACCGCGCAGCAAGCGCTGATCGAGGCGGAGGAAGCACAGAAGCCAACGAATGCGCCGGTCGCAGGGTTCGATCTCACGTTCTCGGTCCCGAAGTCCGTCTCGACCCTCTGGGCAGTTGCCGACGGCGGCACGCAAGCACTCATTGCCCAAGCTCACCACGCAGCGATCCGAGACATGATCGCCCTACTCGAGCGCGACGTCGCGATGACCAGGGTCGGCGCGAAAGGGGCGCGTGGCGCCGTCGCGCAAGTCGACGTGCGGGGTGTGATTGCGACTGCCTACGATCATTACGATTCTCGGGCCGCGGATCCACAACTCCACACGCACATTGTCGTCGCCAACCGCGTGCAAGCAGCTCATGACGGGAAGTGGCGCACGCTCGATTCTCGCGCTATCCACGCCGCCGTCACCGGCCTATCGGAGCATTACAACGCGGTCCTCTCGGACCATCTCACTCAGATCCTCGGCGTCGGGTGGGAAGCCCGTGAGCGCGGTGCGGGGCGCTCCACGGCGTGGGAGATCGTTGGCGTGCCGCAGGAGCTGATGGACGAGTTCTCTTCCCGTACTCGCGATATCGAGCAGGTCAAAGACCGGCTGGTCGACGACTACGTCTCGAAGCACGGGAGGCAGCCGTCCCCGAAGCTGGTGTGGCAGTTCCGGCAGCAGGCCACGCTCGAGACTCGGCCCCCGAAGCAGCAGCACTCTCTCAGCGATCTCACCTCCCAGTGGCGAGAACGCGCGACCGCGTTGCTGGGTGAGGACGCGCCAACCTGGGCGTCGGCACTGCTCGCCGGTAGTGAGCACGAACCGTTGCTGCGGGCAGACGATATCCCGTTGGAGGATCTCGAGGAGGTCGCCGAGGTCGTGGTGCAGCAGGTCGGTGACCGGCGAGCGACGTGGAAACGGTGGAACCTCCACGCGGAGGCCGTGCGACAGACGATGGCTCTCCGCTTCGCGTCCGCGAACGACCGGGACGTCATCACCCAGCAGATCGTCGATGCCGCAGAACGGGTCTCGCTGCGCCTCACTCCGCCCGAGCTCGCGAAGAGCCCCTCGCTGTTTCGTCGCGCGGACGGGTCGAGCGTGTTCCGACCCAAAGCCGGAACGGTGTTCTCCTCCGAGCAGGTGCTCGCGGCAGAAGACCGACTCCTTGGCGCGTCGAATGATCGGTCGGCGCCGACCGTACCGCTGGCATGGATCGAGGACGCTGCCAGAACGAAGAACCGCGACGGGCACACCCTGTCGGTGGACCAGGAGCAGGCGATCGCGAAGATCGGCGTCTCCGGCCGCGTCCTCGACGTACTCGTCGGCCCCGCAGGGACTGGGAAGACCACAACGATGCGTGCCCTGCGCCGAGCCTGGGAGCGACGCTACGGGCCAGGCTCGGTGACCGGGCTCGCGCCCTCGGCCGCTGCCGCCGACGTCCTCGCCGGGGATCTGGAGATCGGGACGGAGAACACGGCGAAGTGGCTGCATGAGCATCGCCTCGGGAAATGGAACCTCACGCGCGGACAGCTCGTCATCATCGACGAAGCCTCCTTGGGTGGCACGTTCGCGCTCGATGCCATCACCAGTCACGCCCAGCAGGTCGGCGCGAAAGTGCTGCTCGTGGGCGATTGGGCGCAACTCGCAGCGGTGGACGCGGGCGGCGCGTTCGGGATGCTCGTGCGTGACCGCGGCGACGCCCCGGAACTGGTCGATGTGCGTCGCTTCCGAAACGACTGGGAGAAGCAGGCGTCCCTGCAGTTGCGGATCGGCGACACCGACGTCATCGATACCTACATTGCGCACCAGCGCGTCACGCCGGGCGGATATGACGAGATTCTCGAAGCCGCCTACCAAGCCTGGCGCACAGACCTCGCAGCGGGAAAGAGCACGGTGCTGATCGCGGAAACCCTCGACACGGTCTCTGCGCTCAACACCCGCGCCCGCACCGACCGAATCCTCCAGGGCGACGTCGCTGTGGACGGCGTCAAACTCCATGACGGCAACGAAGTTTCCCGCGGAGATCTCATCATCACCCGCGAGAACAATCGGCGCCTCTCGCTCGGGCGAAGCTGGGTGAAAAACGGCGACCGCTGGCACGTCGCCCATGCGAACGACGACGGATCCCTCACCGTGCGGCGGGCAGGATCGAAGCGGCGCACCACGATCACGCTGCCCGTGAGCTACGTCGCCGAGCACGTCGACCTCGGCTACGCCGTCACCGCGCACCGTGCCCAAGGGGCCACCGTCGACACCGCACACGCGGTCGTCCACTCACCGGAAGTGACCCGAGAATCCCTCTACGTCGCGATGACCCGCGGCCGCGAATCCAACCGCGTCTACGTCGCCACCGACGAGCATCACCTCGAGGAGCATCAGCACCGTGAGGACCTGCAGAACACCGCCCGGAGCATCCTCTACGGGATCCTGCAGCACCCTGGCGCAGAGCTCTCCGCACACGACACGATCACCGTGGAGCAGGACTTCTGGGGCTCACTCGAGCAACTCGCGGCCGAGTACGACACCATCGCACAAGTCGCCGGACAGGAACGCTGGATCGCCCTCCTGCACGCCGGAGGCCTCACGGCGGAGACGATCGACGAGCTCGTCGAGACAGACGCCTTCGGGATCCTCACCACCGAGCTGCGCAGGCTCGAAGCCGACGGGCACGACATCGACAGTCTTCTCCCGCGCATCATCCAGGTTGGAGGACTGGACGAGGTGCAGGATCTCGGGTCGCTGCTGCGTTACAGGCTCCAGCGCATCACGGCGGCCTACCAGCCTGCTCCGCAGCGGACCGCCAGGATGATCGCCGGCCTGGTCCCGCGCGCGACCGGGATCACCGATCCCGCGATGAGGCAAGCCCTCGACGAGCGGGAGCAGCTCATGGAGCAGCGCATCGATGCCCTGGTCGAGAAGCTCCTCAAGCAGCCAGAGCCCTGGTTGACGGGACTCGACGAGACCGCTCCCGCAGAGGGTGAGGCTGCGGCACGGGCGGTCATTGCGTACCGCGACCGGTGGGGCGTCACCTCGAGCAGCCCACTCGGAGCGGTGCCCGGCGACGATGCTCAGCGCGTCGACTACGAACGCGCCCAGGGCGTGCTCGTGAGCCTTCAGCAGACCGAGCACTCCCCGGAGGAAGTGCGGTCCAGACGGAGTCAGAGGCGGTCGATTTCCTGATGTATGCGGCCGATATTCTTAGTGCATGACGCCAACGAACCGCGCGCGGATCTCTCGCCAGACGCGCTCAAACGTGTTCGATTGGCTCTCGCTTTCCGAGTACGACTGGTCGGGGCGGCTGCAGCATCCGCAGTTCCTCGCCCGGCTCTACGACTTGGAGGAGCTGCCGAGCAGAGACCACAGGTACCGCACTGCCAGCGGCGACATCTACCAGCACATGGTGAACAACTGGGACTGGGAGGATGACTGGGTCTTCAACGACGACCGTTTCCAGCTTCGTAACGGCAGCGACGAGACGTTCCTCAACTTCTTAGCCGAGACAGTCCATCCCATTGTCCGCGACGATCCAGACGCCGCTGCCGCGATGGTCGCTGCCTACAATGACACCCTCCGCCGAGATGGGTATGAGCTCATCGAGACAGACCGTTTCGGAGATCGCATCATCTATGGCTGGCGTCAGATTTCCGCGTATTACGCCCCAACCGAGCTAACGCTCGCCAAGACGCCCGACCTCACCGAGAACTCTGTGCTGCGCCGTCACCTCGATCTAATCAACCGCGACCTCAGCTCAGATCCCGCTGCGGCGATCTCCTCCTGCAAGAACCTCCTCGAGAGCCAGTGCAAGATCGTGCTCACGGATCTGGATATCGAGTTCTCCGAACGAGACGAGCTCCCGGCTCTTTTCGCAAGCACCGCATCGGCACTCGCGATCAATGCCGACGCGGTAGACGGCAGCAAGCGCGGCAGCGACGCCCTCCGCAAAGCGATGCGCGCCCTCTCCACTCTCGTGCAGTCCGTCGCGGAGGCACGCAACTCAATCGGCGACGGGCATGGCTCCGTCAACGAGAGCCCCGCGACTCCACGACATGCACGCCTCGTGTTCAACTCGACTGTTGCAGTCGCGCAGTTCATCGCCGACACCTGGCACGAAACCTCCCATGAGCAAAAGGCTGCGCTGGGCTCCTCCTTCTGACGCTTCTCCACTCCAATCCGCAAGCGGAACTCCACCGCTCTTCCGCACTCCAACCGAGCAGCGTAGACTGCGAAATGGCAGGACAGACCACGCGCGAAGCCTGACGTCGGGCGGAGCAGACCGCCCCAAGAAGCCTCGGGGCACTCACCACACAGGACCAGCCACATCGAAGTGCTCCCGTGTGAAAAGTGAGGCCATCATGAATCTCATGCAGCGTCTGTGGAACGCCAGCGTCCGCACCCGCATCTTCCTGCGCCGCCGCAGCCGTACTTGTCATGCTGACACCTATCGAGGACAGCAGACACTGACCCAGTGCGCTCCGGTGGCCACCACTTCGTGCCACCGGAGCGCGCTGACCGCGGCGGCATGCCCGGGCGCATGTCGTGCCCTGGGTTCGGTTCCGTGGTGAGGACGAGCCGCGGGCGCGGGCATCTGTTGCTGGACATCCAGCAGGCCGACGGCCAGACCATCCTGGTGTAACTGAACGCGAGCATGGCTGGGCAGATCGTGGTGGTCGCCGGCTATCGCTGGTCGCCCGCGTGGCGGGCCGCATATCGGGCCCACGGTTCTGCGGACTTTTCGGCGTGGAGGAAGGCGACGTGGTGGCTGTAGCCGAGTGCGTCGGCGACTAGCGACGGTGGGCATTGGAGGACGAGCTCGCCGAGGGCGCTGTTGCGGGCGCCGAGGAGGTTCACGCCGAGGGCTCGCAGTCTGTCCATCACGGTGTTGGGGTGGAGGTGTCGTCCGGCGAGGATGCTTGGGAACATCCAGGGGCTGTCCGTCCCTGCCGCTGTCCGGAGGTTGGGCCGAGCATCGCGGTGCTGGCGGATCATGTTGGCGAACGGCTCAGGCACGTCCACTGGATGGCGGCCGAGCTGGATTCTCATGCCGTGAGGGCTCTCGGCGATGGCCTCGGTCGTCAGAGTGACGACTTTGACCAGTGGTTGCGCGTAGAGGAGCAGGAGCATGCCGGCGACGCGGTAGGGGAGTGACTCGCTGGTCCCGGTGAGCAATTCGCGGATCCAGGCAAGTCTCTGCTCCTGGCTCAGGGACGGGCTCGATCGGGGAGTGCGATGCGCGACCGTGACACCGGTGTTCAAGCGGGACTTCTTGGCGAGCTGGAAGAAGTTCCTGATCATGGTGCGAGTGGTCGGTCCGCCTGCCAGCCACTCGTCGGCGTCTTGCTGGGTGCAGGTCGCGGCGGTGCGGTGGTGTGTCTGGTGCAGCCAGGTCAGGAACTTGACTGTCTCGGTGATCTCTTGCTTCGCTGAGTGCACCGGGCCGCGCGTGTTGGCGCCTGCTTCGGATTTGGCGCGGATGTTGCGTAGGTGGTGCCAGGTCGCGAAGTGCTGGACGGGCTGACGGACCTCGGCGGGGAGCCCTTCTAACTTGACGGCGATCCACTCCTCGAATCGGTGCAGGTAGGCATCGCGGTAGGGGAGTAGGCCGTGATGTTGCAGGAGTGCTCGGATGTGTTCGGTCGGCTTGCCGGGAACGGCGTCGAGGCCTTCGTGGGAGATCGGGATCGTGCCGTCGCCAAGGCCACGCAGGAGCGTCTGGACCTTGGGGGATCGCTTCCAGACGAGGATCGACTCGGGTCGCTCGGATGCGCATAGCGCGTCGACCAGACCGCGCAGAGCGGGGTGTTCCGGCTCGCCGCCGAGGACCTGGTGGAGGTCGGCGCGAAGCGCACATCGGGCGCAGAGCCGCCCTCGGTGATGCCCGGCTTCGGTGTCGCAGCTGTCGCAATGGAAGTCGTGGGGGATCTCCGCGCAGGTCGCGCAGATCGGACCGCCGCCGGCGCTTGCGGGTCCTGGTAGCAGGCGGTCTTGGAGGCACTCCGGGCAGACGCCTCGGGTGTGGACGGCGTTGTAGTAGCAGATGTTGCAGAGCCGGCCCTCCGGCCATGTGACGGCGACCCGCGGGATCTTGCGGCCGCAGCGTGCGCACGGGTTCCCGGTCGTCGAGGTGATGCGTGGACGACCCTGGATGGTGGAGCGGGGGGACAGGCCTGCTGGTCCTCGACTCGCCACGGCAGCCATCCCTACTCGTCGAGAATGTTCGCGCGCCGGGGTCGAACTGATCGGTCGAGGCTGACGACGTTGGAGCCGGGCTCGGTCGCGGTCTTCCGGCGCCGGACGTCCGCGGCGGTTGTCGTGACCAGATCGGCTGGTGTGCACTCGAAGATGTCGCAGAGTGCGGCGATAACTTGGAGCGAGACGCGCTCCGGCCGCTGATTGACGAGGCGGTAGACCTGCGGTCGGGAGAGCGTGATGTCCCGTTCGCCGAGCAGCGGGATGAGATCGGTCGTGTTGTGCAGACCTCTGGCCGCCATCAGCTCGGCCAGGCGCCACTGGTAGTCGACCTTGCGTTTCATGGTGTTCCATCCTTCGTGGTGCGGGCCAGGGCCTCGTTGACGGTCCTGTCGAGAGCGCTGCGGAGCGTGCTGCGCCGGAACTCGTCGCCGACGAACTGGTAGATGCCGGTCGTCGAGGCGTACTCGTGCCCCATCTGGTCCTGGACGAACCGTGGGTCCCAGCCAGCCTCCAACAGATGCGTAGCGTAGGAGCGTCGGAACGAGTGCAGATCGAGCCCGTCCGAAAGTCCGAGCTCGTCGCAGTAGCGGCGTAGCCGGCGCAGCAGCGCCGGTTCTCCGACCAGGCCGCCGCGTTCGCTGGGGAACAGGTCGAGTGTGTCGGGCTCACCGCGACCGTTGGCGAGCCAGTCCTCGAGGATCGGAGGCGTCCATCGCCAGACGGTGAGCACGCTGCGGGGTTTGTAGGGCGAGGAGCGCTTTGACTTGCCGTAGCGGACCTTGCAGACGCCGAACCGGCCGAACTCGCGCGCATGCGGGTTGCGGGCGAAGTCGACGAGCTGCAGGTGTCGCAACTCGTTGAAGCGGAGGCCGTAGGCGTAGGCGATCTTCATCATGACCGCATCGCGATAGGCCGCCTGCCAGCCCTTGCGTCCCGACCGCCCCATGCGTTCGACCTCATCGTCGGCGTAGACGAAGAGTCGATCGAGCTCGGACCGCGTGTAGGGACGCTTCGTGGGTCCGCCGTCGTACTCCTGGACGTGCGGTGCGGAGTTCCAGTCGAAGAAGACCTGCGCCGGGTGGGTGCCGAAGTACTGCTCGCAGACCCGGTCCCATCCGTAGTCGGGGTTGCTGACGTAGCTCGTGAACGCCCGAAGCGCAGAGTGGTAGCTGCGCAGCGTGGAGCGAGAGACGTGTCGGACGGTGCGCAGGTCGGCCGAGAACTCCTCGACCATCGCCGGCGTCCAGTTCCACGGATCCTCGTTCATGTGCTCAACGAACCGGCGCACACAGCGCAGCCGCTGCTCGATCGTCGCGAACTGCAGGTTCCTGGAGAGCTGCTGGTTGCGCCAGCCGTCCAGCATGAGCTGGAGCACCTGCTCCTCGGGCCGAAGGACCGGCAGCGAGGGCACCACCGAGACCCGACCCACACCGTCGACGTGCATCCGACACCTCGTTCCGCGGTTGCATCCAATGAGTCAATGATGCATCCGATGAGACGCCAAGGGTATACGGGCTCTTCCCAGATGAGGGTGTAGGTCGGCCGGGAGCGTCGGTCCGCAGATAGACGTCGAGGTCTCCCGACGACGGAGGTTCCTACGCCATCCATCCGAAAGACCTCGACGTGACCGACGCTACCCCGCCGACCGGCTTCGGCCGCCCTGACCTAACCGCCTTCGCGTCTCATCCCAATCGGCTCTGATCGGGTCTGCTGACCCTCTCGACGAGAACGCAGCGACATCACAGCCACCCAACCCCGACCGTCCGGGAAGCCGGGGCACGTCACATGAGCTGTGCTGCGGGCGTGTCGAGTGGGTAGTCCAGGGGCGACGCAGGAGCGTCGACGCGACGTGCTGAGAGGTGGTTCCAACCGAGCGCTAGGACACAAGCTACAGGCATGGCGATAGGTCAGGAACGGCGTCGCTCCCTGCGCAGGAGGGAGCGCAGAGTCTCGGCGTTCGCGTAGCCGACCCGGAGCGCGATCTCGGCGGAGGTGAGGTCCGTGGTTGCTGAGAGGTGCCGAGCTCGTTCGATGCGAAGCCGTTGGACGAAGCCGAGCGGAGTGAGGTTGAGCGCCGCACGGACTCGTCGTTCGAGGGTGCGCCGGCTGGTGCCGAGCGACTGCGCGACGAAGGCGACGTTGAACGGTTCGTCCAGGCGGGCGCGCACGAAGCGTTCGAACTCGACGACGATCGGGTCCTCGTGCCGGAGATGTTCGTAGGCGACGAAGGCCGCCTGCGACGGACGCTCGTCGATGATGAGGAGCTTGGCGACATGTTGGGCCAGGTCGGGGCTGATCGATCGCACGAGTGAGAGCGCGAGGTCGATGTGGGCGAACGCTGCGCCGGCGGTGACGAGGTTCCCGTCGACCACGACCATGGTGTCGAGATCGAGGGCGACGGTCGGATAGCGCTTCAGGAACTCCGGTCCCAGGAACCAGCTGGTCGTCGCCCGCCGATGATGCATCCGTCCGGTCTCGGCGACAGCGAACACGCCGGTGCACGCCGCGGCGATCCGGGTGGTCGCCTCGTCGAGGCGCCCGAGCGAGGCGATGACCGAACGAGCATCTCGGCTCTGGAGGGTGTCGTTGGTAGCGGCGGCCGTAAGGGTTCCAAGCGCAGGGACGACGACCACGTCGAACTCTGCGGACTCCGACAGCGGGTGGTCCACCGACAGGGTCATCGATGCCGTCGTGGTCACTCTCCGTTTCGGTCCGAGGATGGCGAGTTCGATCGGGTCGATCCGCGGGTCGACATCGCCGCGGGCTCCGTCGGCCACCCGCACGATGTCGATGATCGACGCGATAGCCGAACCGAAGCAGCCGTCGATCGCGATCAGGCTCTGTTGCAAAGATTGGCGGCAGTCAGAGGTAGGCTGTCGCTCTGCGCCGATCAGGCGGCTGCTGCGAAATGGTGGTTGAGCATGCCCATGGCCTCCGTCAGCGCCGAGGGCCCAATGCCAAAAGCTCTCTCCACAAGGCGCACCTCGCCCCTGATGCCGGGCTGCAGGCACCAGGGGCGAGCCTGTCCTTTGCGCAGGGCTCGCATGACTTCGAATCCCTTGATCGTGGCATAGGCCGTGGGGATCGATTTGAAACCGCGCACCGGCTTGATCAGTATCTTGAGCTTTCCGTGATCGGCCTCGATCACGTTATTGAGATACTTCACCTGCCGGTGGGCCGTCTCCCGGTCCAGCTTTCCTTCGCGCTTCAATTCGGTGATCGCTGCACCATAGCTCGGCGCTTTGTCGGTATTGAGCGTGGCAGGCTTTTCCCAGTGCTTCAGGCCTCGCAGGGCCTTGCCCAGGAACCGCTTCGCTGCCTTGGCGCTGCGGGTCGGCGACAGGTAGAAATCGATCGTGTCGCCCCGCTTGTCGACTGCCCGGTACAGGTAGGTCCACTTGCCCCGCACCTTGACGTAGGTTTCATCCAGGCGCCAGCTCGGATCAAAGCCACGCCGCCAGAACCAGCGCAGCCGCTTCTCCATCTCCGGGGCGTAGCACTGGACCCAGCGATAGATCGTCGTATGGTCGACCGAAATGCCGCGTTCCGCCAGCATTTCCTCAAGGTCGCGATAGCTGATCGGATAGCGACAATACCAGCGCACCGCCCACAGGATCACATCACCCTGGAAATGGCGCCACTTGAAATCCGTCATCGTTCCGTCCGTCCAATCTCCGCCAAGCATGCTCAAGCTTCACGATTTTTGCAACAGAGCCGGTCTACCTGCTCCTCGACCGCAGCCTCACCCGTGTGCTGCTCGGCTTCCTGCTGGTGGGCAACGCCACCAATCTGCTGCTCTTCCTCACCAGTGGCTCCTTCGGCGCCGCCCCCATCTCCGGGGAGGTCGACGCGAGCGAGATGAGCGACCCGCTGCCGCAGGCCTTCATCCTCACCTCGATCGTCATCACCTTCGGCGTGAGCGCGTTCATGCTCGCCCTCATCTACCGCTCCTGGCGCCTCGCGCGGCAGGACGAGGACGTCGTGCGCGACGACGATCTGGACGTCGAGCTGGCGGAGGCCGAAACCCTCACCACCGAGGAGGTCACCGACGAGGATCTGGCGGAGACCCCCGAGTTCGCAGAGGAGAGCGAGACCGCAGGGGAGAGTGGATCATGACCGCACTCGTCCCGCTCGTCGTGCTGATCCCGCTGGTCTGCGCGGCTCTCGCGCTGGCGCTGCCGGGTCGCCGACGCGCCCAGCAGCTCATCACGGTGGCCGCGCTCGTCGCGGTCCTCGCCCTCGCCCTGGCCTTCATGTGGATCGTGGACACCCACGGCACCCTGGTGATGGAGGTCGGCGGCTGGGCCGCGCCATTCGGCATCGCGCTGGTGGTGGATCGCCTCACCGCACTGATGCTCGCCGTCTCGGCGGTGGTGCTGCTGGGCGTGCTGCTCTTCTCTCTCGGACAGGGCCTCGCCGACGGAGACGAGGAGACCCCGGTCTCCATCTACTACCCGACCTATCTGGTGCTCGGCGCGGGCGTGTGCAACGCCTTCATCGCCGGCGACCTCTTCAACCTCTATGTGGGCTTCGAGATCCTGCTCGTCGCCAGCTACGTGCTGATCACGCTCGGCGGCACCGGGCCCCGCATCCGCGCGGGCATCACCTATGTCGTGGTGTCCCTGGTCTCCTCGGTGCTCTTCCTCGCGGCCATCGCGCTGGTCTACGCGGCCACCGGCACCGTGAACATGGCCCATCTCACCCTGCGGATCGCCGAGCTGCCGAGCAATATGCAGCTGCTGCTGAATCTGGCGCTGCTCATCGCCTTCGGCGTGAAGGCGGCCGTGTTCCCGCTGGCGTTCTGGCTGCCCGACTCCTATCCCACCGCACCGGCCCCGGTCACGGCCGTCTTCGCGGGCCTGCTGACCAAGGTGGGCGTCTACGCGATCATCCGCAGCCAGACCCTGCTGTTCCCCGAATCCGATATCAATCAACTGCTCCTGGTCATCGCGGCGCTGACCCTGCTGGTCGGGATACTGGGCGCCGTCTCGCAAGCGGATATCAAACGTCTGCTCTCCTTCACCCTGATCAGCCATATCGGCTACCTCATCTTCGGCATCGCCCTGGCCACACCGGAGGCCTATGCGGCGACGATCTACTACATCGCGCACCACATCGTCGTGCAGACCACGCTGTTCCTCGCCGTGGGTCTGCTCGAGCGGCACGGCGGCACCACCTCGCTCAACAGCCTCGGCGGCATGCTGCGCGCGGCCCCCATCGTCGCGGTGCTCTTCTTCATCCCGATGCTGAACCTCGGCGGCATTCCGCCCTTCTCCGGCTTCATCGGCAAGCTGGGGCTCTTCACCGCGGGCGCGGAACTCGGGACGCCGGGGGCGTTCTGGCTGATCGGCGTCGGTGCCGCCGTGTCGCTGCTCACCCTCTACGCCCTGGCCCGGGCCTGGAGCCTCGCCTTCTGGCGCACCCGCGCCGCGGCCCTCGGCGGGCCGAAGGCGCCGCAGCCGTCGACGACCGAGGCGCTGGTGCTGCAGGGGCGCGAGGTCGCGCTGCTGGAGCGACTGCACGTCGCGCCCGATGAGATCCCGCTCCAGCAGCAGCGGGACACCCCTCGACTGATGGTGGGCGCGACCACCGGCATGGTGGTGGTGAGCCTGGCGCTGACGGTCTTCGCCGGCCCCCTGTTCGCCTACGCCACCCGCGCGGGTCAGGAGCTCGTCGAGCCGGGGCTGTTGGTGGAGCGGGTGCTCGGTTCGCAGGAGGGGGAGCTCGGCGGCGGCAGCGGCGACACCGAACCCCCGGGCGGCTATGATCCCTGGAACAGCGGGGGTGATGAGTGATGTCGCCGAAGAGGAAGATCGACCCGGTGCTGCTGCGCTGGCACGAGCTGCCGCTGCTGATCGGCCTGGTGCTGACCTGGATGGCGCTCTGGCACGAGGTGTCGTGGATGTCGCTGGTGAGCGGCGTGCTGATCTCGATCCTCGCGATGCGCCTGTTCTACCTGCCGCCGGTGGAGCTCGCCGGTCGCTTCAACCCCTGGTGGGCGTTGCGCTATCTGGTGTACTTCCTCTGGCACCTGGCGGTCGCCTCGGTGCAGGTCGCCTGGCTGGCCGTGCGACCCGGTCCGCCGCCGCGCACCGCGATCATCGCGGTGCGGCTGCGGACGCGCTCGGATTTCATCCTGACCATGGTGGCGCTCACGGTCTCGCTGATCCCGGGCTCGCTGGTGGCCGAGGTCGACCGCTTCGGCTCGATCCTCTATCTGCACGTGCTGAACACACCCACGCAGAAGGAGATCACCCGTGCGCGGAGGCAGAGCTCGCGCATCGAGCAGCTGCTGATCCGGGCGGTCGGCTCGCGCGCGGAAGTGGAGGCGTTGCGATGAGCATGTTCCTGCTCGCGGTGGGCATCGCGACCATCGTCGGACTCACCGTCACGGCGGTGTTCGCGATCGTGCGCATCGTGCGCGGGCCCACGATCCTCGACCGAATGGTCGCCAGCGATGTGCTGCTGACGACGCTGCTCATCACCGCGGGAGCGGATATGGCGCTGCGCGGGCACACCGAGAGCATCCCGTTGATGACGGGTGTCGCGGCGACGGCGGTCCTGGCCACCATCGTGGTGGCGCGCTACGTGCGCCGCCGCGCGGATGCGGGCGGACCCGCCGGGAAGAAGGAGGGCGACCGTGTTTGACCTCGTGCTCGATGTCATGGCGCTGCTGTGCGTGCTGGGGGCCGTCGCCTTCTCGGTGGCCGCGGGGATCGGGCTGCTCCGCTTCCCGGATGTGCTCAGCCGGCTGCACGCGGCGACCAAGCCGCAGATCTTCGGGCTGCTGCTCATCATCGCGGCGGTCGCCCTCGAACAGCGCTCCTTCACCACGATGCTCGCGCTGATCCCGGTGTTCGTCTTCCAGTCCCTGACCGGCCCGGTGGCGGCGCATATGGTCGGCCGCGCCGCCTACCGCACCGGCCAGCTCGATACGGAGACGCTGATCATCGACGAGCTCGCCCCTGCCATCGAACGCGCGAGCCGCAACGCGAACTGAAGGGGGTGCGCCCGGGTGCGGAAAGCACCGGGCACACCCCCTTCGGTGGCGAATACCGGTCAGGCGTCGACCAGGTAGCGGCTGTAGGCCGGCACGGTCAGGAACGTGGGGAAGTGATCGCCGGTGGCGACATCCCGGAACAGCTCCGCCGCATCCTCGTAGCGATCGCCCGCGAAGCGCTCCAGGCCCGACAGGGTCTCCGTCACCAGCTTCTCGACCCACTCGCGGGTGATCGGGGTGCCCTCGGCGGTCGACTGATCCTGGTGGATCCACTGCCAGATCTGCGAGCGGCTGATCTCGGCCGTGGCCGCATCCTCCATGAGGTTGTCGATCGCGACCGCGCCGAGTCCGCGCAGCCAGGCCTCGATGTAGCGGATCGCCACCGAGACGTTGTCGCGCACGCCGGCCTCGGTGATCTCGCGGCCGATGCGCACATCGAGCAGCTGCGCCGCGGTGACCTCGACATCGTCGCGCTGCCGATCCACCTGATTCGGCCGATCGCCCAGCACGGCGTCGAATTCGGCCTGCGCGATCGGGATGAGATCGGGGTGGGCCACCCAGGTGCCGTCGAAGCCGTCATTCGCCTCGCGGTGCTTGTCCGCGCGCACCTTCTCCTCGGCGCGGGCCGTCACCTCCGGGTCCCGGCGGTTCGGGATGAAGGCGCTCATGCCGCCGATGGCATGCGCTCCGCGCTTGTGGCAGGTCTTCACCAGCAGCTCGGTGTACGCGCGCATGAACGGCACCGTCATCGTGACCTCGCTGCGGTCCGGCAGCACGAAGCGCGCGCCGCGGCCGCGGTAGTTCTTGATGATCGAGAAGATGTAGTCCCAGCGCCCGGCGTTCAGGCCCGCGATGTGATCCCGCATCACGTACAGGATCTCCTCCATCTCGAAGGCCGCCGGCAGCGTCTCGATGAGCACGGTGGCGCGGATGGTGCCGTGGGCGAGCCCCAGACGCTCCTCGGTGAACGAGAAGATGTCGTCCCACAGCTTCGCCTCCTCGCTCGACTCGAGCTTGGCGATGTAGAAGTAGGGGCCGCGACCGCGCGCCACCAGCTCGGCGGCGTTGTGGAAGGCGTAGAGTCCGAAATCCACCAGGCTTCCCGAGGCGGCGCCGGCCTGGCCGCGCGCATCGGTGAAGCGGATGTGCTTCTCGACCAGATGCCAGCCGCGCGGGCGCATCACGATGGTCGGGGTGCGCTCCGCAGTGACCTCGTAGCGCTTGCCCTCGGGGCTCGTGTAGCTGAGCTCGCCGCGGATCGCATCGCGGAGGGAGAGCTGGCCGCCGATCACGTTCCGCCAGGTGGGGCTCGTGGCGTCCTCCTGGTCGGCGAGCCAGACCCGGGCGCCGGAGTTGAGCGCGTTGACGGTCATCTTCGGGTCGGTCGGGCCGGTGATCTCCACGCGGCGGTCCTCGAGGCCGGGTCCGGGGCCGGCGACCCGCCACGAGGTGTCCTCGCGGATGGCGCGGGTGTCGTCGCGGAACCTGGGATCGCGGCCGTTGCCGATCTCGTAGCGACGGCGCTGGCGTTCGGCGAGCCGATCGTGGCGCGCCCCGGCGAAGCGGTGGTGCAGCTCGGTCAGGAACTGCAGCGCCTCGGGGGTGAGGATCTCCTCGGCCCGCTCGAAGGCGGGGCCCAGCACCTCGATGCGGGCGGTGGCGGTGGTCAGAGCGGTGGTCGACATCAGTGGAGCTGCCTTTCTGCTGTTGATGGTCGGGTCAGTGGGACTGACCCTCCTCTGGTCGAACCCACGAGGGCGGGGGTGCTGGCGTTGGGATTCAGTGCGGCGGAGACGGTATCGGAGTTGCCGGTGTCCGTCTCTTCTGCGGGGGTGCACCCGATGACGAGTGTTGATCGGCTGGTAGTTCCATCCTGGGGGCATGAAGACACGGTGAGCCGTGCCTTCCGGGGGTGAAATTTCTCAATATTTCTACTTGCCGGAAATTTGCGCGGCTGGCACCATAGTGGGCATGGACCCACAGACCTCATTCGCGGCCGCACCGGCCATGCCGCCCGCCCCGTCGGCACCCGTCGTGCTCGACGAGGAGGCCACCGACGCGCTCACGCTCGGTCGCCGCATCCGGGAGCGGCGCACGCAGCTGGGCATGAAGCTCGAGCAGCTGGCCGCCGCCATCGACCGCGCGCCCTCGCAGATCTCCGCGATCGAGAACGGGCGGCGCGAACCGCGGCTGCCGATCCTCCGCGCCCTGGCGCAGGCGCTCGACTGCACCGTGGACGAGCTGCTCGCCGATGAGGCCCCCAGCGAGCGCGCGGCGCTGGAGATCGCGGTGGAGCGAGCCCAGCGCGGCCCGGTGTTCCGCTCCCTCGGGATCCGGCCCATCCGCGTCTCCAAGGCGACCCCCGACGACACCCTGCAGGCGGTGCTGGGGCTGCACCAGGAGGTCGAGCGCCTCCATCGCGAGCGCGCCGCCACTCCCGAGGAGGCCCGCCGCGCCAATACGGAGCTCCGGGCCGGGATGCGGGTGCGGGGCAACTACTACCCAGAGCTCGAGCAGGCGGCAGGCGCGCTGCTGAGCGCTGCCGGGTACTCGGGCGGCCCGGTCTCGCAGCAGCTGGTATCGAGCATCGCCCAGCAGCTGGGCTTCACCCTGCACTATGTGAGCGATCTGCCGCACTCCACCAGATCCGTCATCGATCAGCGCAATGGGCGCATCTACCTCAGCAGCACGCTGCCCTCGCGCGACGCCCGGGCGCCGATCCTCCGAGCCCTCGCCAGTGTCGTCTGCGCGCACGAGGAGCCGCGCGGCTACGGGGAGTTCCTGCGGCAGCGGGTGGAGGCGAACTACCTCGCGGGGGCGGTGCTGCTGCCCGAGGAGTCGGCCGTGTCCGCTCTGGCGGAGGCGAAGAAGCAGCGGCAGATCTCGATGGAGGATCTGCGCGACGCCTTCGGCGTGTCCTACGAGATGGCGGCCCACCGCTTCACGAATCTCGCCACCGAGCGGCTCGATCTCGAGGTGCACTTCATGAAGGTGCACGAGTCGGGCACCCTGATCAAGGCCTACGAGAACGACGGCGTGCGCTTCCCCTCGGACGCCCTCGGCAATCTGGAGGGGGCTGCGGTGTGCCGCAACTGGACCGCGCGCACCGTGTTCAGCCAGCCCGACCTCTTCAACCCCTGGTACCAGTACACGGACATGGCCACGGGCGGCACCTACTGGTGCACCTCGCGGGTCGAGAAGGCGAAGGAGGGGAAGTACTCGGTGAGCGTGGGCGTCCCCTTCGAGGCGGTCAAGTGGTTCCGCGGGCGCGAGACCCCGCATCGCAGTCGCTCCGACTGCCCGGACGAGCGCTGCTGCCGCCGGGCCAGTGACGAGTTGACGCGGAAATGGGGCGATTCCGCCTGGCCGGAGGCGGCCACTCCGACGAGTCTGCTGGCGGCGCTGCCGACCGGCACCTTCCCCGGAGTGGACGGACACGAGGTCTACGAGTTCCTGGAGCTGCACGAGCGCGCCTGAGGGGCGCGGGAGAATCGCCCGGATGCTCCTCCCGGGATGCGCGCTCGGCGGTGCTGCGATAACGTAGGAGGACGGGCTCGATCGGATGCCCGAGACCAGCTGCAGCGGGGGGAGTGACGACGTGAACGCCGAGCACGAGGCCCACCGCGCGGGGGAGACCGAGGCGCGATCCACCGAGCAGTTCCGAGAGGATCTGGGCGCGATGATCCGCGCCCACGCCACCGATCTCTCGGTGGACGAGCGGGAAGCCGTCCAGGCCCTGCCCTCGGGCGCCGCGCTGCTGGTGGTCCGACGCGGCGCCAATCTCGGCGCGCGCTTCCTCCTCGACGAGGACAGCATCATCGCCGGGCGCCACCCGGCGGTCGACATCTTCCTCGATGACGTGACGGTGTCGCGCAAGCACGCGGAGTTCACCCGCAAGGGCTCGCGCTTCTTCGTCCACGATCTGGGCTCCCTGAACGGCACCTTCTGCGACGGTCGTCGCATCGACGAGGAGACCGAGCTCGCAGACGGCGCCGAGGTGCAGGTCGGCAAGTTCAAGTTCACCTTCTTCGGCTCGCGCTTCGACCTGCCGGATCAGGGGTAGCGTGGTGGCGCGGGTGTCCCGTGCGCACAGCGGCGCGGGACTGCTGAGCATCGGGCAGGTGCTGGAGCGGTTGCAGGGGGATTTCACGGATCTCAGCCCCTCGAAGCTGCGCTTCCTCGAGGAGCAGGGGCTCATCGCCCCCGAGCGGACGAAGTCCGGGTATCGGAAGTTCTCGCAGCAGCACGTCGAACGGCTGCGGCTGATCCTCACGCTTCAGCGGGAGCACTACCTCCCCCTCCGCGTCATCGCGGAGGTGCTGGAGGAGATCGATGCCGGGCGCGATCCGGTGATCCCCGGCGCCGCACCGCGCAGCGCCTCGAGCATCCTCACCCCGCGTCGGCTGCTCAGCCGCGACGAGCTGCAGCGGATCACCGGCGCCTCGGCCCGTTTCATCGGCGAGGCGATCGCAGCGGGTCTGCTGCCGGCCACCGAGGTCTTCCCGCACGAGACGGTCGGCGAGCTCACCGCCCTGCTGCGGCTCGCAGAGCAGGGCATCACCCCCCGGCACCTGCGCGCCGTGCGGGTCGCCGCGGAGCGCGAGGCCGAGCTGATCGAGCAGGCGGTCGAGGCGCGCGGCTCGCGTGCGGGGAGCCCGCAGCGCGATGAGGCGGCCCTCGAGATCGTCGCGCTGCTGGAGACGGTGCGCGGCGGAGTGCTGCGCCGCCGGATCAGCCACTGAGCGATCCCGCCGATGCCGGGCCGGGCACGCGCGACACGCCTAAAGTTTTAGTTGAAGGTTAATTGCTCCGCAGTGCCTCCCCGGGTACGGTGGAGAGAGCCGAATAGACCGCCCCCGGAAGGACCGCGATGGAGAATCACACACCGAGCTCCACCGCACAGGACACCCTCTTCGATGACGGGCTCCCGCAGCCCAATGAGGATGGCGGTTTCAAGGGTGCGGTGGCCGCTCGAGCCGCCGGCATCAGCTACCGGCAGCTCGACTACTGGGCCCGCACCGGGCTCGTCGAGCCCACGGTGCGCAGCGCGAAGGGATCCGGATCCCAGCGCCTCTACGGCTTCCGCGACATCCTGGTGCTGAAGCTGGTCAAGCGCCTGCTCGACACGGGCATCTCGCTGCAGCAGATCCGCACCGCGGTGGCGCAGCTGCACGAGGCCGGCGTGCACGATCTCGCGCAGACGACGCTGATGAGCGATGGCGCGAGCGTCTACCTGTGCACCTCGAACGACGAGGTGATCGACCTGGTCAGCCGCGGCCAGGGCGTCTTCGGCATCGCCGTGGGCAAGGTGCTGCGCGAGGTGGAGACCTCGCTGGTGAGCATGGACGAGCATCGGGCTCAGGACCCCGATGTCGACGAACTCGCCGAGCGGCGGAAGGTCAGACTCTCCTCCTAGCGCGCCGGCGCGAGAAGCGTCCGGCCGCGCGGCTTAGCGATCGGCTCAGGCGTCTTCGTCGTCATCGTCGCCGGTTTCGACGGCGACGATGGGAATGCTGCCGCTGCGCTCATCGGCGAAGGCCACGGTGGCGGCGCCGCCGCCGCTTCGGCGGAGCGGCGTTTCGGCACCGTCCGCCTTCTC
Source organism: Leucobacter sp. (assembly GCA_048516985.1). Lineage (GTDB taxonomy): Bacteria > Actinomycetota > Actinomycetes > Actinomycetales > Microbacteriaceae > Leucobacter. Next base: position 1,496,573 of record CP183188.1, read on the forward strand.
CATCGAGTGCAGCACCTGGTCGAGGATCTGATCGAAGTAGCCGGCCATCTCCTGCGCGTGCTCGCCCGGCCACATGTGCACGGGCTTCGCCGCACCCTGGGCCTGCTGCAGCGAGGTGCGCTCGGGCAGCTGCGGGCTGAGCACCAGCGGGCCGAACATCTCCCGCAGCTCGCGGATGCGGAACTGGTGCTCCATCGACTGCGGCCGGGTGCGGTTGATCAGGATGCCCAGCGGCTGCAGCCGGGGGCTCACCCCCCGGCGGATCTCCTCGATCGCGCGGAGTGCGCGGTCGGCGGCGGAGACGGAGAAGAGTCCGGGCTCGGCGACCACGAGCACCCGATCGCTGGCGGCCCAGGCCGTGCGGGTGAGCGCGTTGAGGGAGGGGGCGCAGTCGATGATGACGAGATCGTAGTCGGCCTCGACGCTCGCAAGCGCCTCTTCCAGCTTCCAGATCTCGCGCACGGTGGGGTGGGGACCGTCGAAGTTGATGGCCGAGGGGCTGCCGAGCAGCAGATCGATGGATCCCTCGTGATGCCGGTTCCAGCCGCTCGGCGCGATTGCCTGACGGACCGTCCGCTCCTTCGGATTCTCGAGGACATCGGAGATGTTGGCGTATCCCTCGGGATTCACATCGAGACCCGTGGACGCATCCGACTGCGGGTCGAGGTCGACCACCAGCGTGCGCAGACCTCGGGAGAAGGACGCGGATGCCAGTCCGAGGGCGACCGTGGTCTTGCCGACGCCGCCTTTGAGAGAGCTCACGCTGAGTACATGCACGGGGTCAAGTTTAGAGCCCGGGAAGCTGGAAGTTCAAAGATCAATCGAGACCTCCCTCGCGACGGCCCGATCCGGTGCCGCGGCGCAGTGGCAGAAGATATCTCGATGTCGAGATATCCTGGAGTGTAGGCTGAACAACGGCCATCCGTCGTACCCTGGGCACAACCTTGCATGGGAGCAGTATGTTCAAGAAGATCCTGGTCGCAAACCGCGGAGAGATCGCCATCCGTGCCTTCCGCGCGGCGTACGAGCTCGGGGCGCGCACCGTCGCCGTGTTCCCCTACGAGGATCGCAATTCCTTGCACCGCCTCAAAGCGGACGAGGCCTACCTCATCGGCACCGAGGGGCACCCGGTCCGCGCGTATCTGAACGTGCAGGAGATCGTGCGCGTGGCCCAGGAGTGCGGCGCGGACGCGATCTACCCGGGTTACGGCTTCCTCAGCGAGAACCCCGAGCTCGCGGCAGCCGCGGCAGCGGCCGGTATCACCTTCATCGGCCCGGGCAAAGAGGCGCTGGAGATGGCCGGGAACAAGGTCGCGGCGAAGGAGCACGCCATCGCCGCCGGCGTGCCGGTGCTGAAGAGCACCCCGCCGTCGACCGATATCGAAGCGCTCATCGCCGGGGCGGAGGAGATCGGCTTCCCGGTCTTCGCCAAGGCCGTGGCCGGCGGCGGCGGGCGCGGGATGCGTCGCGTCGAGCGGGCCGAGGACCTGCGCGACGCGCTCGAGAGCGCGATGCGCGAGGCCGACAGCGCCTTCGGCGATCCGACCATGTTCATCGAGCAGGCCGTGCTGCGGCCGCGCCACATCGAGGTGCAGGTCCTGGCCGATCGCACCGGTGCGACCGTGCACCTCTACGAGCGGGACTGCTCCGTGCAGCGCCGCCACCAGAAGGTGGTGGAGATCGCGCCCGCTCCGAATCTGGACACCGCCACGCGCGACGCGCTCACCCGCGATGCGATCGCCTTCGCGAAGAGCATCGGCTACGAGAACGCCGGCACGGTCGAGTTCCTGCTCGACACCGAGGGCGAGCGCGCGGGCCAGCACGTCTTCATCGAGATGAACCCGCGCATCCAGGTCGAGCACACGGTCACCGAGGAGGTGACCGATGTCGATCTCGTCCAGGCTCAGATGCGGATCGCCGCGGGGGAGACCCTCGAGGAGCTGGGGCTCACCCAGGATCGCATCCAGCTGCGCGGCGCCGCGCTGCAGTGCCGGATCACCACGGAGGATCCCGCCAACGACTTCCGCCCCGACCTCGGCCGGATCACCACCTACCGCTCGCCGGGCGGCGGCGGCGTCCGCCTCGACGGCGGCACCATCAACCCGGGCGCGCACATCAGTCCGCACTTCGACTCGATGCTCGCCAAGCTCACCTGCCGCGGTCGCGACTTCGGCGCCGCGGTGGTGCGCGCCCGCCGCGCCCTTGCCGAGTTCCGCATCCGCGGCGTCGCCACCAACATCCCCTTCCTGCAGGCGGTGCTCGACGATCCCGACTTCCGCGCCGGCGATGTCAGCACCGCCTTCATCGGCGAGCGACCGGGGCTGCTCACCCTGAACCGGCCGCAGGACCGCGCCACGCGCGTGCTACAGTACCTCGCCGATGTCACGGTGAACCAGCCCAACGGCGAGCGCCCCGGCATTGTGGAGCCGAGCGTCAAGCTGCCGGTGGTGAACCTCGATCAGCCGGCCCCGGCGGCCGGCCGTCAGCGTCTGCTGGAGCTCGGGCCCGAGGGCTTCGCGCGGGCGCTCCGCGAGCAGACCGCGCTGGCGGTGACGGAGACCACCTTCCGCGACGCGCACCAGAGCCTCCTCGCGACGCGCGTGCGGTCGAAGGATCTCGTCGCGGCAGCCCCCTATGTGGCGCGGCTCACCCCGCAGCTGCTCTCGGTCGAGGCCTGGGGCGGCGCCACCTACGATGTGGCGCTGCGCTTCCTAGCCGAGGATCCGTGGGAGCGCCTGGCCGCGCTGCGCGAGGCGATGCCGAATGTGCCGATCCAGATGCTGCTGCGCGGGCAGAACACGGTGGGCTACACGCCCTACCCGCCGCAGGTCGCCCGGGCCTTCGTCCAGGAGGCCGCCGAGACCGGGGTCGACATCTTCCGCATCTTCGACGCGCTCAACGATGTGAACCAGATGCGGGTCGCCATCGACGCCGTCCGCGAGACCGGCACCGCGGTGGCCGAGGTGGCGCTGTGCTACACGGGCAATCTGCTGAGCCCGGCCGAGGACAAGTACACCCTCGACTACTACCTGCAGCTGGCCGAGCGCATCGTCGAGGCGGGCGCTCACATCATCGGCATCAAGGACATGGCGGGCCTGCTGCGCCCGGCTGCCGCGGCCAAGCTCGTCACCGCCCTGCGGGAGCGCTTCGATCTGCCGGTGCACCTGCACACCCATGACACCCCCGGCGGCCAGCTCGCCACCCTGCTCGCGGCCTCCGCCGCGGGCGTGGACGCGGTCGACGCGGCCTCCGCGCCGATGTCGGGCACCACCTCGCAGCCCTCGCTGTCGGCACTGGTGGCCGCCCTCGCAGATACGGATCGCGACACCGGTCTCGACTCCGCCGCGGTGTACGAGCTCGAGCCCTACTGGGACGCGGTGCGCACCCTCTACCGCCCCTTCGAGTCGGGACTGCCCTCGCCCACCGGCCGGGTCTACGAGCACGAGATCCCGGGCGGTCAGCTGTCGAATCTGCGCCAGCAGGCCATCGCCCTGGGCCTCTCCGACAACTTCGAGAAGATCGAGAACATGTACGCCGCGGCGGATCGCATCCTCGGCCGCATCCCGAAGGTGACGCCCTCCTCCAAGGTGGTCGGCGATCTGGCGCTGCACCTCGCGGCGGTCGACGCCGATCCCGCAGATTTCGAGGCCAATCCCGAGCGCTACGACGTCCCCGATTCCGTGGTGGGCTTCCTCGCCGGCGAACTGGGCGAGATCCCGGGCGGCTGGCCCGAGCCCTTCCGCTCGCGCGTGCTGGCCGGTCGCACGGTGTCGATCGAGGTGGCGCCGGTGCCGGAGGCCGATGCGGCGCTGCTGGCGGGCACCAGCTCCGAGCGGCGCGATGCGCTGAACCGTCTGCTCTTCCCCGGGCCCACGGCGCAGTATGCCGCCAGCCGAGAGAAGTTCGGCGATCTCTCGGTGCTCGCCACCGAGGACTACCTCTACGGTCTGGACACCGGCGCCGAGCACGCGGTCGACCTGGACCGCGGCGTCCGGCTCTATGTGGGGCTGGAGGCCATCGGCGAGGCGGATGACAAGGGCATGCGCACCGTGATGGTGCGCGTGAACGGTCAGCTGCGTCCGGTATTCGTGAAGGACGATCGCGTGGCGGTGACCGTGGTCAGCGCGGAGAAGGCCGACCGCGGCGTTCCCGGGCACATCGCGGCCCCGTTCTCCGGGACCGTCACCGTGAAGGCGGCGGTGGGGGATCAGGTCGAGGCCGGCCAGGTCATCGCGACCATCGAAGCGATGAAGATGGAGGCGGGGATCACCGCGCCCATCGCGGGCCGCATCGCCCGTCTCGCCTTCACCGGGACGCGTGGAGTGGAGGCCGGCGACCTGGTGCTCGTCGTCGAGGAGTAGCGGTGGCCGTCAGGGAGATCCGCCTCTTCGGCGATCCGGTGCTGCGCACCGTCTGCGAGGCGATCGACGGCATCGACGAGGGCGTTCGCGCCCTCGTCGCGGATCTCTGCGACACGGTCGCCTTCGACGGCCGCGCCGGTCTCGCGGCCACCCAGATCGGGCACACCCAGCGCGCCTTCAGCCTGCACATCGACGGCGAGGTGAGCTATGTGCTCAATCCCGAGCTGATCGCGGTGGAGGGGGAGCCGGTGCCCACCGGCGAGGGCTGCCTCTCCGTGCCCGATCTCTGGTTCGAGGTGCTGCGCTATCCGCGGGCCACCGTGCGCGGCATCGACCTGAACGGCGATGAGGTGCTCATCTCCGGCGAGGGGCTCCTCGCGCAGGCCCTGCAGCACGAGTGCGATCACCTCGACGGCAAGCTCTACCTCAACCGCCTCGACCGCGAGAGCCGCGGCGAGGCCATGCGCCGGATCCGCGAATCCGACTGGTTCTGAGCCCAGCGCCCAGGCGTGCTCAGCCGAGCGCGATGACGAGCGAGGCGACGGCCAGCACCGCGCAGCTGGGAGTCATCACCAGGCGCTCGGCCCGGCTGCGGGAGAGCGCATTGACGACGGTGCCCAGCGCGAAGTAGGCGAACAGCAGCCAGCTCAGCACGACCACGACACCGCTGTCGCCGCCCGGCAGCACGCCGGCGCGGCTGAGCAGCAGTGCGGCGAAGCCCGCGTACACGAGCACCGATATCGCGCTGCCGATGCGCAGCCGCCGGGGGAGCACCCGGTGGGCGCCGCCCCACACCAGGCGGCCGTAGGGGAGACCTGCGGCCACCAGCGATTGCAGCACGGCGAGCGCGGCGAGCAGGGCCAGTGCGACCACGAGCGCGATCAGCTGCATGCCGCCGCCTCGGTCCGGGCCCTGCGCTTCGGGATCAGCCCGCGGTGCTGACCGTCTCGGTCTGCGGATTGTCGCCGTACATCATCGAGATCTCCCCGGCGTAGTCCCGCAGGATGTTGTCGCGCTTGATGCTCATCTTCGGCGTCAGATGCCCGCTCGCCTCGGTGAACTCGGTCGGGAGGATCACCCACTTGCGGATCGACTCGGCACGCGAGACGTACTTGTTGCCGTGATCCACTGCGCGCTGCACCTCGGCGATCACCTTCGGATTGGCGGCGGCCTCGACCAGCGTCACATCGGGATTCTCGCCCTGGTTCTTCAGCCAGGTGGGCAGCATCTCCGCGTCCAGGGTGATGAGCGCGGCGATGAAGGGCTTCTGATCCCCGACGACCACGATCTGCCCGATGAGGGGGAAGGAGCGGATCGGATCCTCGAGCGCGGCCGGGGCGACGTTCTTGCCGCCGGCGGTGACGAGGATCTCCTTCTTCCGGCCCGTGATCGAGAGGTACCCGTCGGAGTCGAGCGATCCGAGGTCGCCGGTCCTGAAGAAGCCGTCATCGGTGAAGACGGCGGCCGTCGCCTCGGCGTTCTGCCAGTACTCCTTGAAGACCGCCGTGCCCTTCACCTCGATCTCGCCGTCCTCGGCGATGCGGATGGTATGGCCCGGCAGCGCCGGCCCGACCGTGCCGATCTTGTACTTGTCGGGGAGGTTCACCGATACCGGCGCCGTGGTCTCGGTGAGTCCGTAGCCCTCGAGGATCTTGATGCCGAGGCTGTTGTAGAAGTGGCCCAGGTAGTGGCTGAGGGGGGCCGATCCCGACACCGCGTACTTCACGCGGCCGCCCATCGCCTCGCGCAGCTTCGAGTAGACGAGCTTGTCGAAGAGCGCGAACTTGATCTTCAGGCCGAGGGGCACCTTCTGACCGGCCATCACGGCCTCGCTGTGACGCACCGCCGCGAGTGCCGCCGCGCGGAAGATCTTGCCCTTGCCGCCGGCCTCGGCCTTCTGCTCCGAGGAGTTGTAGACCTTCTCGAAGACGCGCGGCACCGCGAGCAGGAAGGTGGGGCGGAAGGTGCCGAGCGAGGGCAGCAGCTTGGTGGTGTCGGGCTGGTGCCCGACGCGCACGCCGGCGTGCACGGCCAGGATCGAGATGAAGCGGGCGTAGACGTGCGCCAGTGTGACGAAGAGCAGCGTCGAGGCGCCCGGCGCGACGACCTCGCCCAGACCCGCCGCGGCGTTGCGCGAGAGATCGACGAAATTGGCGTGGGTGAGCACCACGCCCTTGGGCCGGCCGGTCGAACCGGAGGTGTAGATGAGTGTCGCGGTGTCCGCGGCCTTGGCGAGCGTCCGACGGCGCTCGATCTCCTCGTCCGCCACCTCCGCGCCGGCGGCGACGAAGGCGTCGAGCGCGCCCTCGTCCATGCGCCAGGCGAGCTCGATGCCCGGCAGATCGCCGCGCACCTCGGCGAGCCGGGCCGCGTGATCGGCGTTCTCGGTGATGATGCCGCGGGCGCCGGAGTCCTCGAGGATCCAGTGCATCTGCAGCGCCGAGGAGGTCTCGTAGACCGGCACCATCACCGCGCCCGCGTAGTGGAGCGCGAAGTCGACGAGCGTCCACTGGAAGCTCGTCTTGCACATGAAGGCGATGCGGTCGCCGGCTTGCACGCCGGAGGCGGCGAGGCCCTTCGCCAGGGCGATCACCTGCTCGCGGAACTGCGCGGCGGTGACATCGTTCCAGTTCTCTCCGGCGGGCGTCGCGAAGATGACCCGGTCCGGAGTGGCGGCCACGCGCTGCTCGAGCAGATCGGTGACGTTGTCATCCGGCGCGGGTGGGATGATGATCGGCGTCTCGGTCAGGTTCACGGCAGCTCCTTCGATACCCAGTGACAACGGTCTCGCCGCTCGGGCGACCACATCTTCACCCTATTGCATCCCTCCGACGATGCCATGGTCACCGTCGGGAATCTACAATTGGCTAGTCTGGGTGCTGTCGCGTCGCGTCGGCCATGCGAAAGAGAGGATCGGAACGGTGATCTACTGGATCCTCAAGCACCTCGTCATCGGGCCGCTGATCAAGACCATCTACCGGCCGTGGGTCGAGGGTGCGGAGAATCTGCCGGCGACCGGTCCCGTGGTGATCGTCGGCAACCACCTCTCCGTCATCGACTCCTTCATCATGCCGCTGATGATCAGCCGACGCGTCTACTTCCTGGCGAAGAGCGACTACTTCACCGGTCGCGGCTTCAAGGGCTGGCTCGTGAAGAACTTCATGCTCTCTGTCGGCCAGCTCCCGATCGATCGCTCCGGAGGGAAGGCCTCCGAGGCCTCGCTGAACACCGGCCTCGCCGTGCTCGACCGCGGAGACGTGCTGGCGATCTACCCCGAGGGCACCCGCAGCCCCGACGCCCGGCTCTACCGGGGTCGGACCGGGGTCGCCCGGCTGGTCCTCGAATCCGGGGCCCTCGTCGTCCCCGCCGTGATGATCGACACCGAGAAGGCCATGCCGATCGGGGCGAAGGTGCCGCGGATCCGGCGGATCGGCACGCTCATCGGCAAGCCGCTCGACTTCAGCCGCTTCGCCGGGATGAGCGCCGACCGCTTCGTGCTGCGCAGCGTCACCGACGAGATCATGTACGAGATCCAGCAGCTGAGCGGCCAGGAGTACGTCGACGTCTACGCTTCGAGCGTACGGGGGCGGGCGGCCTCCGCAGCCCGCTAAACTGGAGAGATTGCGGATCTCCGCAATCCTTCCATCCCCTCGTACGAGAGAGCAGGCGAATCGTGAGTCAGCAGACGGCCCAGAGCGTGAATCCCGGCGCACTGGAGCTCGACAGCTATCGTGCGCTCACGGCGAAGCAGCAACCGCAGTGGCCGGATGCGGTCGCGCTGCAGGCGGCGGGGGCCGAGCTCGCCGCTCAGCCGCCGCTCGTCTTCGCCGGCGAGGCCGACCAGCTGCGCTCGCGGCTCGCGGCCGCGGCTCGCGGCGAGGCCTTCCTGCTGCAGGGCGGCGATTGCGCGGAGACCTTCGCGGCCGCCACCGCCGACAAGATCCGGGATCGGGTGAAGACGCTGCTGCAGATGGCCGTCGTGCTCACCTACGGCGCATCCATGCCGGTCATCAAGGTGGGGCGCATGGCCGGGCAGTTCGCCAAGCCCCGCTCCAGCGACACGGAGACGCGCGACGGCGTCGAGCTGCCGGCCTATCGCGGCGATCTGGTGAACGGCTACGACTTCACCCCCGAGTCGCGCGCGGCCGATCCGGCTCGCCTCGTCCGCGGCTACCACGTCTCCGCCTCCACGCTCAATCTGATCCGCGCCTTCACCCAGGGCGGATTCGCCGATCTCCGGCAGGTCCACGCCTGGAACCAGGGCTTCGTCTCCAACACCGCCAATCAGCGCTACGAGTCGCTGGCCGCGGAGATCGACCGCGCGCTGCGCTTCATGGAGGCCTGCGGGGTCGAGAGCGCCGCGCTCACCCAGACGGAGTTCTACGTCAGCCACGAGGCGCTGCTGCTCGACTACGAGCGCCCGCTCGTGCGCATCGACTCGCGCACCGGACAGCCCTACGGCACCTCGGGGCACTTCCTCTGGATCGGCGAGCGCACCCGCGATCTCGACGGCGCCCACGTCGAACTGCTCTCGAAGCTGCGCAATCCCATCGGAGTGAAGCTCGGGCCGACCGCCACGGTGGACGACGCGCTGCGGCTCATCGACAAGCTCGACCCCGAGCGGGAGCCCGGCCGGCTCACCTTCATCACGAGAATGGGCGCCGGGAAGATCCGCGATGCACTGCCGCCGCTGCTGGCGGGCGTGCGCGACGCGGGGGCGCAGCCGCTGTGGGTCACCGACCCGATGCACGGCAACGGCATCACCACCGCGACCGGCTACAAGACGCGCCGCTTCGACGATGTCATGGACGAGCTGCTCGGCTTCTTCGAGGCGCATCGCGAGGCGGGCACCTTCCCCGGCGGCATCCATGTCGAGCTCACCGGCGACGATGTGACGGAGTGCCTGGGAGGCTCGGAGAACATCGACGAAGCGAGCCTCGCCACCCGATACGAGTCGCTGTGCGATCCCCGGCTGAACCACATGCAGTCGCTGGAGCTCGCCTTCCAGGTGGCAGAGGAGCTGAAGCAGCTGCGGCACTGAGCTCTGCGGCACTGAACTCCGCGGCACTGAGCCGCGGCGCACCGGCAGCCGATCCGCGCTCAGAGCGCGATCGTCGCCCTGACCTGGATCGAGGCGCCGGCCCGCGCCCACTCCCCGGCGGCCGGACTCGTGCTGGTCGCCCGCGCGAGGGGGCGCAGCGCGTCGGGGACGGCGGTGCTCGGATCGAAGCCGGCCGCCGCCAGGGCGTCCATCGCCTCCTGCAGGCCCATGCCGGAGACATTCGGCACCTGGAACAGCTGGGGGCCGAGTGAGAGCTGGAGACCCACGGCATCGCCGGCGCGAACCGGGTCCGTGTGCGGGATCACCGCGATGACCTTGCCCTCGGGGATCTCCTCGTGATTGGCCTCGGTGTTCAGTGCCGGGTCGACCGTGAGACCGGCGGCGGCCAGGGTCTGGGTGGCGGCCTCGACGCTGCTGCCCTCGACCGCGGGAATCGACCCCGCCGACACGATCAGGTCGATCCGGCCCCGCTCCGGGTACTGCGCGCCCAGCCCCTCGCCCCCTTGATCGAGGGCGAGGATCACGGTTCCCGCCGTCCCCCCGTCGAAGCGTCGCTCGGCGACCTCGCCGAAGCTGAAGCGAGCCTCTTCGATCGCCCGGATCGCCTGCTCCTCGCTCAGGCCGACGAGCGTCGGCACCGGGAGCAGCTGCGGCCCGGTCGAGCGGCACAGCCGTATCTCGCTGCCGCGATCCACGCGGCTTCCGGCCTCCGGTTCGGTGCGCACCGCGAGTCCCGCCTCCACCTCCAGGCTCGCGCAGTCGAAGACGTCCGCCACGAGATCGTGATCGGCGAGCGTCTGCTGCGCCTCCTCGAGGCCGAGGCCGGCGACCTGGGGGATCGAGATCTGCGAGCCCGGACCCTGCCCCCACCACCAGCCGAGGCCGCCCGCGACGGCGATGAGGAGGAAGAGGGCCGTCGCCGTCCAGCGCCCGCGCCTCGTCCGCCGCACGGCGGCACCGCGGACGCGATCCGCGGCGGTGCGCGGCGCGACGGGAGCCGGATCCTCCGGGGCGGCCTCGCCGCCGGTAGCCAGGGCGAGACGATCCGTCTCGCCGAGCACCGTCGTCGACGGGGTGATCGCTCCGCCGATCACGCCGGTGACGGGGAGCACGCGCGTGGCACCGGCGGCCGTCCCGCCGTGCAGGCGTCGCAGGTGCTCGAGCGCCTCCCGCCCGTCCCGCGGCCGGAGCTCGGGGTCGCGCGCGGTCATCCAGCGCACCAGCTCGTCGAGCTCGGGATCCACCTCGGGGACGAGCGAGGAGGGGCGGGGCACCTCGCCGTGCGCGTGCTGGTAGGCGATCTGCATCGCCTGCTCGCCCTTGAAGGGCTGCTGACCCGTGAGCATCTCGAACATCATGATGCCGAAGGCGTAGAGGTCGCTGCGGGCATCGGCCACGCCGCGGGTGACCAGCTCGGGGGAGAGATAGGCGATGGTGCCCAGCAGCGCCTGCCCGGTGGTGGTGTTGGCGCTGACGGCGCGCGCCAGACCGAAATCGCCGATCTTGATGCGGCCGTCGTCGGCCAGCAGCACGTTCTCGGGCTTGAGGTCGCGGTGCACGATGCCGGCGTCGTGGGCCGCGGCGAGCCCGGCGAGCACGGCCTCGCCGATCTCGAGCGCCTGATCCTCCGTGAGCCGGCGCTGCTGCTTCAGCAGCTCGCGCAGGGTGATCCCGGGGAGGTACTCCATCACGAGGTACGGCAGTCCCGCGTCGACGCCCTGATCGAAGACCCCGACGACGCCGGGGTGGGCGAGCCGGGCGGCGCTGCGCGCCTCCTGCTCGAAGCGCCGGATGAAGTTCTCGTCCTCGACGAGGTGACCGTGCATCACCTTGATCGCGACGCGCCGCTCCAGACGGAGATCGTTGGCGAGGTACACCATCGCCATGCCGCCGCGGGCGATGCGCGAGCGGATCACGTATCGCCCGTCGAGCGTGTGCCCGATCAGCGGGTCGACGGGGACGGAGGTCACGCGCCGATTCTACGGAGTCCGCATCTGCGCCGGGTGTCACCGCGCCGTGCTCGGCGGATTGCCGTTCCGGCGCCGAACGGCACCGATCTCCGGAGCCTTCTCGCCGCACGGGTGACGATCGGCCGCGCCCTGCCCTAGAGTGGGAGCGTGGCCCCGAACTTCCCGTCTGACATCGAATACGTGACCGTCCCGGAGCTCGTCGAGCGCTGGGGGATGAGCCCGAGCAAGGTGCACCGGCTCATCGAGGACCATCACCTCGCCGCGGTGAAGATCGACGGGGTGCTGCGCGTCCCGGCCGACTTCGCGCAGCACGACGGACCGCTGCACTCGCTCCGCGGAACGCTGCTCGCCCTGCTCGACGCGGGCTTCAGCGACGAGGAGGCGCTGAGCTGGCTCCTCGAGGAGAACGAGGAGCTCGGGGAGCGGCCCATCTCCGCGCTGCTCGCCGGGCGCAAGAGCGCCGTGCGGCGCGCGACCCAGGCGCTGGCCTTCTAGGCGCTCCGCTCGGGCTGGTTCGCTCGGCTTGGCCCGCTCAGACCGGCCCGCTCGGCGACACGGCCCGGCCGGGCTGTCGGATCAGGCGACCCGGCGCGCGGCCCGATCGGCCAGTGCGATCAGCCGCTCTCGGGCGTCTTCCCGCAGCGGGGCGAAGTCGAGCGCTGCCGAGGCGCGATCCACATTGCGGGTGATCATCCGCTCCACCGTGCGCACCGCACCGCTGTCGCGGATCGTCCGCTGCATCATCTCGATCTGCTCGGCATCGAGCTCGCGATCGCCGAGCAGATCGTCGAAGACGCGCCGCTGGGTGGCGGGCAGCGCCTCGCGGGCGAGGGTGACCAGCACCGTGCGCTTGCCCTCGCGCAGATCGTCGCCGCTGGGCTTGCCGGTGACCTCCGAGTCCCCGAACACGCCGAGCAGATCGTCGCGGAGCTGGAAGGCGACGCCGACGGGCAGGCCGAAGTCCGAGAGGGCCTGCTCCTGCTCGCCGTCGGCCCCGGCGAGCGCGGCGCCGATGAGCAGCGGCGCCTCGACGCTGTACTTGGCGGACTTGTAGACGAGCACCCGGGTGGATCGCTCGAGCTGCTCCTGCTCGGGGGCGAAATCGGGCTGCTGCTCTTCGAGCACGTCGAGGTACTGGCCCAGCGCGACTTCGCTGCGCATGCGGTTGAAATGCTCGCGGGCCCGGGTCGCGGCCGCCCGGTCCGCGACCTGGTCGCAGGCGCGCTGCAGCAGCTCGTCGGCCCAGGACTGCAGGAGATCGCCGAGCAGAATGGCCGAGGCGAGTCCGAAATGGTCGGCCGCGCCGCGCAGACCCTCGACCCGGTGCCGACGCTCGAAGTGGCGGTGCACCGCCGGGCGGCCGCGACGGGTGTCGCTGTGATCGATGACGTCGTCGTGGATCAGGGCCGCCGCGTGGAAGAGCTCGAGGGCGCAGGCGGCGTCGAGGGCGAGGCCCAGCTCGCCCCGCGGCTCGCCGAAGACGTCGACCGGTCGCACCGAGCGATAGCCCAGCACCGCGAACCCCGCGCGCAGGCGCTTGCCGCCGGTGAGATAGGCCGCGGCCTCGTCCAGCAGCGGGGCGGTGTCGGGGCCCAGCGGCTCGAGTTCGCTGCGATGTGCGACGAGAACGTCTCCGATGCGCTCCTGTATAAGCCCTGCGAGTCGCTTGCTTTGGTCCACCTGGCTAGCCTAGCCGGGTTCGCGAGGCGTAGACTGGCGGTAAGTACAGAAGGCGGAGGCGGTCATGGGGCTGTCAGAACGCGAGCAGCAACTGCTCGACGATATGGAACGGCGACTCTATCAGAGCGAAGCCGATGTGATGCAGACCGCATCGGGCGCCAAGCGTCGGCCGAATCTGCGCGCCGTGGTGCTGGGCATCCTGCTCGGCCTGCTCGGTGTGGGCGTGCTCATCGCCGGTGTCGCGGCGCAGCAGCTGTGGCTCGGCCTGATCGGCTTCGCCGCGATGCTGGGCGGGGCCGTGCTGGCCTCGACCAAAGGCAAGGTCGAATCCGGTGAGATCCCGACCGAGGCCCGTGCGCGTCAGCAGGAGAGCTTCGGCGACCGGATGAACCGGCGCTGGAACGAGCGTCTGGACGGAGACCGCTAAGCGGGCTCACCGCTCCACCGCTCACAACCGAACCCCGAGGCGCTCGCCTCGGGGTTTTTTGTGCGCCCGGTCCCGGCATCCGCGCCCGGGATCCGCGCCAGGGATCGGTGCGTGTGGGCGTGTGGACGGAGGTCCGCTGAGGTGGGCCGGGTGCTTCCGCAGGGGTGGGGCGGAGGCCCGCAGGGGCGGTTCCGCACAGGTGGGGCGAGTGCCCGGGGCTGCGGGGCGCCTGCCCGCTTGCCAGGGCGCGAGCATAAGCGCGCTCGGGGATGGGCGGGGAGGGAGTTGGGGCAAAAGTGGAGGAAAAGTGTATGAAGTGGAGGAAAGTGGAGTAGTGTGGTGAAACCGGGAACGGCGCGGGGCTCGTGAGGAGCATCGAGCGGGACCGGACGGCAGTCGCGGGACCGCCGATCCACTGTCGAGAACCAGCGGGAGGGGAGGCCGATGTTCCTCGGTACGTTCACCCCGAAGCTCGACGACAAGGGCCGCCTCATCCTGCCGTCGAAGTTCCGCGACGAGCTCTCGGACGGCCTCGTCATCACCCGCGGGCAGGAGCGCTGCCTCTACGTCTTCAGCGAGCAGGAGTTCGCCCAGATGCACGAGCGCCTCCGAGCGGCCCCCATCACCTCGAAGCAGGGCCGCGACTACCTGCGCGTATTCCTCTCCGGCGCTCACGACGAGACCCCGGACAAGCAGGGCCGCGTGACCATCCCGCAGGCTCTGCGCTCTTACGCCGGGCTCGATCGCGATCTCGCCGTGATCGGCGCCGGCAGCCGTGCCGAGATCTGGGACGCCGCCGCCTGGCAGCGCTACCTGGACGAGCAGGAGAACGCATTCGCAGACATCGAGGAGGAGGTGATCCCGGGCATGTTCTAGCGGTGTTCGTGGTTTCTCGTCTACCACCCTGACGCACTTCCCCGGCGGCAGGTGGGCTGACGGGGAACCAGGATCACCGACCCGGCCCGCACATCATGATCGCCGAACCCGACAACCGCTTCTCGGACCCCGCAGAGCTGCACACCCCGGTGATGCTCGAGCGCTGCCTCGAACTGCTCGCGCCGGTCGCCGCGCGCCCCGGCGCGGTGATCGTGGACGCGACCCTCGGCATGGGCGGGCACAGCGCCGCACTGCTCGACGCGCACCCCGAGCTCACCGTCATCGGCGTGGATCGCGACGCCGCGGCCCAGGCGCTCGCGGCGCGCAGGCTCGCACCCTTCGGCGAACGGGCGATTCTGGTGCACGCCGTCTACGACGCCATCGGCGAGGCCGTGCGCGGCGCGGGCTTCGCCGAGATCGACGGCGTGCTCTTCGATCTCGGCGTGAGTTCGCTGCAGCTGGACGAGGCCGATCGCGGCTTCGCCTACGCGCAGGACGCGCCGCTGGACATGCGCATGGACCAGACCGCGGGGGAGACCGCCGCCGAACTGCTCGCGAGCGCGCCGGAGGGCCGACTCCGCGCCATCTTCGAACGCTACGGGGAGGAGCCGCTGGCGGCCCGCTACGCCCGGGCGATCGTGGCGGCTCGCGCCGAGGCGCCGATCGAGCGCAGCGCCCAGCTGGTCGACATCCTGCAGCGGGCGACTCCGGCCGCGGTGAGCGGCAAGCGGCATCCGGCCAAGCGGGTGTTCCAGGCACTGCGCGTGGAGGTCAACGGGGAGCTCGCGGCCCTCGAGCGGGCGATCCCCGCGGCACTGGACCTGCTGAATCTCGGCGGGCGCATCGTGGTGCTCGCCTACCAGTCGCTCGAGGACCGCCTCGTCAAGCGCGAGCTTGCCGAGCGCTCCCGCAGCACGGCCCCGCGCGGGCTGCCGGTGGAGCTTCCCGAGCATCGGCCGGAGTTCCGGACGCTCACCCGCGGAGCCGAGCTCGCGGGCGAAGAGGAGCGCGCGCGCAATCCGCGGGCGATCCCGGTCAGGCTGCGCGCCGCTGAGCGGGCGAGGGAGGCGAGATGAGCGGGAACAACACGGTGCCCCTCGACCGCGCCATCCTCGACGCCCGCAGCCTGCTGGAGGCCGAGGTCGAAGCAGGGGCCACGAAGAATGCGCTTCCGGCGCAGCCGCCCGCGTCGCCCCCCGGCGAACGGCACCTCACCCCCGTCGAAGCGTTGCCGCGGCGCCGTCGCCGGCCGAGTGCGCTCGCGGGCGCGCTCACCTCGGTGGGCATCGTGCTCGCGATCCTCGCCACGCAGCTGGGCCTGAGCATCGTGGTCTCCCGCGGCGCCTATGAGACCCGCGCATTGGAACTCGAGCAGCGCGATCTGCTGCGGGTGGAGCGGGTGCTCTCGCAGAACCTCGACAAGCTCGCCTCCCCGCAGAACCTCGCCGAGAACGCCGCCAGGCTGGGAATGGTGCAGAACGCCACCCCGGCCACCCTGCGGCTGAGCGACAGCGCCGTGCTCGGAGACCTCACCCCGCGCACCAGCGCGGTCAGGGGCAATCTCATCGCCAATGCGACGCTCACCAATCTGCCGGTGGTCGACGCTGATGGATTGCTGGTGGAGCGAAACGCGGGACAGGCCGGTGAGGCTGCCGCGGTCTCCAGCACCGCCCCGGTACCGTGGGAGGGCAAGCTGCCGGCGCCCGATACGCACTGAACCGATACGCACTGACGACCGCAGCCGAGGCTGCCGAGGAGGAACGATGCGGCGGAACTCGCGGGGACGCGCCGGTCGGCGACTGTTCGCCATCGGCATCGTGCTCCTCGGCGCGGTCATCTTCGCCGTGCGCCTGGTCGACATCCAATTGGTGTCGGCGGCCGCGCTGAACGAGGACGCGGCGGACAAGCGCGCGGTGCCCATTGTCATCCCGAGCCTGCGCGGGGACATCGTGGATCGCGACGGCGAGATCCTGGCGACCACCGATGAGCGCTACGATGTGCAGCTCTCCCCGAAGAACACGCGGCTGAACGGCGGCAAGTTCTGGCGGGTGAACGAGGACGGCATCGGCACCACCCAGGTGAGCGCGGAGGACGCCTTCGCCGAGATCGGAGCGATCACCGGGCAGACCGCCGAGGAGATCTCGACCATCGTCGACGACGCGCTCGCGGAGAACCCGAAGTCCGACTTCGCCTATGTCAAGCGCTCCGTCGACCTCACCACGCTGAACAAGCTGAAAGCGCTGCAGATCCCGTGGCTCACCTTCGACACGAACCACGCGCGCAGCTACCCCAACGGCGCCGTCGCGGGCAATCTGATCGGCTTCGCCGGAGTTGACTCCGAGCCGCAAGCGGGCGTCGAACTCTCCCAGAACGAGTGCCTGGTGGGCGTCAACGGTCAGGAGAGCTACGAACGCGGCGCCGACGGCGTCGCCCTTCCCGGCAGCGCGGTGGTGAATCAGGAGGCCGTCGACGGCGGCACGGTCGCCCTCACCATCGACCTCGATCTGCAGTACGAGGCGCAGCAGACCATCAACGAGCGCGTGGCCGACGCCGGCGCCGAGTGGGGGCTGCTCACCATCATGAACACCAGGACCGGGGAGCTCGTCGCGGTGGCGGAGGACGGCTCGGTCGACCCGAATCAGGTGGACGCCTCCGATCCGACCAAGCGCGAGGCGCGATCCTTCGTCGCCCCCTACGAACCGGGCTCGACCTTCAAGACCATCGCCGCCGCGGCGCTCATCGACCAGGGGGCCGCCGCGCCGAACACCCCGAATCTCACCCCGTGGACCTGGGAGCCCGAGCCCGGGGTGAGGTTCAAC
Organism: Leucobacter sp.; assembly: GCA_048516985.1. Classification (GTDB taxonomy): domain Bacteria; phylum Actinomycetota; class Actinomycetes; order Actinomycetales; family Microbacteriaceae; genus Leucobacter. The sequence continues at coordinate 1,513,768 of CP183188.1, forward strand.
GACTCCTTCGTGCACGAGGAGACCCCGTGGACGCTCACCGGCATCATGGTGAACTCCTCGAATGTCGGCATCTCGATGCTGGGCACCCGGCTCAGCGAGCAGACGCGCTACGACTATCTGCGCGCCTTCGGCGTCGGCGAGTCCACCGCCGCGGGCATGCCGCTGGAGGATTCGGGACTGCTCTACCCCGTCGAGCAGTGGGACCGCCAGACCAGCTACAACACCATGTTCGGCCAGGGCGTCTCCTCGACCATCGTGCAGACCACCGGGGTCTACCAGACCATCGCCAACGGCGGCCTGCGGATCCCCCCGAGCATCGTCACCAGCTGCACCTCCGCCGACGGCGCCGTCACCGAGCCCGACCACGGCGACGCCGTGCAGGCGGTGTCGGCGGCGACGGCGGCGCAGATGATGCAGGTGCTGGAAACCGTGGTGCAGGAAAGCTGGGTGAAGGACTTCGCGACCATCCCCGGCTATCGCATCGCCGGGAAGACGGGCACCGCGGAGCAGGCCGACGGTCAGGGCGGCTACCGCGCCGACTACGTGCACAGCTTCGTCGGGATCTTCCCGGCGGACGACCCGCAGTTCGTCATCGCGGTGTCCATCGCCTTCCCGGCCTCGGGCGAGGCGGGATCCCTGGCGGCGGTCGGCGGTTTCCGCGATGCGGCGGAGGCGACCATCCGCTCCTTCCACATCCCGCCCTCCACCGGCACCTTCGTCCCGCTGGCCGACACCTACTGAGTCGCGCGTAGGATCGTATGGTGATGAGCAGTATCGAGGGCGGGCTGAGCCTGCGTCCGAAGCATCCGAAACCGGTCGCCCTTGCGGAGATCGTCGAGGGCTTCGAACTGGCCGTTCCGGGCGGCGCGGACCTCGGCGGCCTCGCCGTCACCGGTGCGACCCTCGACTCCCGGGATGTGCGCCCCGGCGACCTCTACCTCGCTCTGCCCGGCGCGCGCCGGCACGGCGCCGATTTCGCAGGCGAGGCGATCCGGCGCGGTGCGGCGGCGGTGCTCACCGACGCCGAGGGGGCGGAGCGCATCTCCGGCGGCGAGGCGCGGGTGCTGGTCTCGGCGGGGGATCCGCGCGCGATCGCGGGCCGGGTGGCGGCCGCGGTCTACGGCACCGCCGAGCTGGCCGCCCCGGTGTTCGGGGTGACCGGCACCAATGGCAAGACCAGCGTGGTGTACCTGCTGGCCGCACTGCTGGAGGCGGCGGGGCTCAAGCCCGGGCTCAGCAGCACCGCCGAGCGGAGGGCGGGGGACGCCGTTCTCGTCAGCTCGCTGACCAGCCCCGAGGCCCCCGAGCTGCACGCCCTGCTCGCGCTGATGCGGGAGGAGGAGGTGCGCGGCGTCGCGCTCGAGGTCTCCGCCCACGCCGTCGCCCGCCACCGCATCGACGGCGTGCACTTCGACGTGGTCGCCTTCAACAACTTCTCGCAGGACCATCTCGACGACTTCGGCGACATGGAGAGCTACTTCGCCGCGAAGTCGGCGCTCTTCGCGCCCGAGCACGCCCGACGCGGGGTGGTGGTGGTCGACTCCGCCGAGGGGTGCCGGATCGTGCACGAATCGCGGATCCCGGTGGCGACGCTCGCGACCGAATACGGTGCGGAGGCCGACTGGCACCTCGCGGTGACCGCGCAGGATCTCGACGGCGTCTCCTTCGCCCTGCAGGGGCCGGTCGGCGCGAGTTTCCGCGGACGGGTGCCCGTGCTCGGCCGCTTCATGGCGGAGAACGCGGCGCTGGCGCTCATCATGCTGCACGAAGCGGGGATCCCCCTCGAACAGGTGGCGGCGGGCCTCGACCGAGGGCTGATCCCGGTGCGCATCCCGGGACGCCTGGAGCTCATCAGCACCCCGGGTCGCGGCCCCCGCTTCTACGTGGACTACGGGCACACGCCCGGCAGCTTCCAGGCGATGCTCGACGCGCTCGGCGAGGTGGCCGAGGGCCGGATCATCTTCATGTTCGGCGCGGACGGCGACCGCGACACCACCAAGCGCTTCGAGATGGGCAGGATCGCCGCCGCCGGAAGCGACACCGTCATCGTCTGCGACTACCATCCGCGGACCGAGGATCCCGCGGCCATCCGCGCCCGGCTCATCGAGGGCGCGCGGGCCGCGGGGCGCGCCGAGGTCCGGGAGGAGGCGGATCCGCGGCGGGCCGTGCGGCTCGCCATTTCGCTGGCCGGCCCGGATGACGTTATCCTGTATGCCGGTCCCGGGCACGAGGACTATCAGGAGATCGCCGGGCAACTCCTCCCGTACTCGGCGCGAGACGAGGTACGCGGGGCTCTCCGCGAGGCAGGACTGCTGTGATCGCACTCACCCTGGCGGAGATCGCGGAGGCGGTCGACGGTCGACTGGTCCCCGCGAGCGAGGGATCCGAGCCCGGCGCCGTGATCTCCGGCGACTCGCAGACCGATTCGCGCGAGATCCTACCCGGACAGATCTTCTTCGCCCGCCGGGGCGAGGAGACCGACGGACACCTCTACGCCGCTCAGGCGGTGGATCGCGGCGCCGCACTGCTCGTCGTCGAGCGCGAGGTCGACGACCGGGTGCCGCAGATCGTCGTGGCCGATGCCACGACCGCCCTCGGCGATCTCGCCCGCGAGACGGTGCACCGCGCGCTCGCAGCCGGGGGCCTGACCATCGTCGGCATCACCGGCTCCAACGGCAAGACCACGACGAAGAACCTCGTCGCGGCGATGGCCGAACGCCTGGGGCCCACCGTGGCGAGCGCGAAGTCGTTCAACAACGAGGTGGGCGGCCCGCTCACCATGCTGCGAGTCGCGGCGGACACGCGCACCCTGGTCGCCGAGATGGGCGCCAGCGGCGAGGGCGAGATCGCCAGGCTCACCGCGATGGCGCCGCCCCGCATCGGCGTCGTGCTCTCCGTGGGCCTGGCCCACGCCGGAGAGTTCGGCGGCATCGAGGTCACCGAGCGCACCAAGGCCGAGATGGTGCGGGACCTGCCGGCCGACGCCGTGGCGGTGCTCAACCGCGACGATCCGCGGGTCGCGGCGATGGCGGCGCTCACCCGGGCCCGAGTGCGCTGGTTCGGGCAGCATCCGGAGGCCGAGGTGCGCGCGAGCGATATCGAGGTCTCGGCCGAGGGCACCCGCTTCACCCTGCACGCGGATGGTCGCTCACTCCCCGTGCGCTTCGCGGTGCTCGGCGAGCACCACGTCGCCAACGCCCTGGCCGCGGCCGCGGTGGGACTCGAGCTCGGCCTGCCGCTGCCGGCGGCGGTGGAGTGCCTGGAGGCCGCCGAGCTCGCCGCCCCCGGGCGGATGCAGCTGCTCGGCGGACGCGATGGCATCACGATCATCAACGACGCCTACAACGCGAGCCCGGACTCGATGCAGGCGGCGCTCAAGACGCTGGCCCAGATCAGGCGGCCCGAGGGGCGCACGATCGCGGTGCTCGGCGAGATGAGCGAGCTGGGCGAATTCGCCGGCCCCGAGCACGACCGCATCGGCCTGCACGCGGTGCGGCTGCGTCTCTCGCAGCTGGTGGTCGTGGGCGCGGGTGCGCGCCGCATGCACATCAGCGCCGTCAACGAGGGCGCCTGGAGCGAGGGGGAGAGCGTGTACTTCGAGGATCAGGACGCGGCCTTCGCCTATCTGCGCGATACGCTGCAGCCGGGCGACACCGTGCTGGTGAAGTCGTCGAACGCCGCGGGGCTGCTCTCGCTCGGCGACCGCCTGGGGGAGGCCTACGCATGATCGCTCTGCTCGTCGCCGGTGGACTGTCGATGCTCTACTCGCTGCTGCTCACGCCGCTGTTCATCCGAGGCTTCAAACGCCTGCGCTGGGGCCAGTTCATCCGCGAGGACGGACCGCAGTCGCACTTCGCCAAGCGCGGGACCCCGACGATGGGCGGCATCGTCTTCATCTCCGGCACGGTGCTCGCCTATTTCGCGGCGAAGCTGCTCGCGGGGGAGACCCCGACCGCCTCGGCGCTGCTGGTGCTGCTGATGACGGTGGGCCTGGGCATCGTGGGCTTCGTCGACGACTACCTGAAGACCCGCAAGCAGCAGTCGCTCGGCCTCGGCGGCTGGGCGAAGATCACCGGGCAGGTGCTCGTCGCCGTGGCCTTCGGTCTGCTCGCGCTGCAGTTCGCGAACGAGGCCGGTGTGACGCCGGCGTCCACCAGCATCTCCCTGTTCCGGGATCTGCCCATCGACTTCATGACGCTCGGCGTGGTGGCGGGCCTGGCCCTCTTCCTGATCTGGATCGTCCTGATCGTCACCGCGACCTCGAACTCGGTGAATGTGACCGACGGACTCGACGGCCTGGCGGGCGGGGCGAGCATCCTCGCCTTCGGCGCCTACACGCTGATCGGCTTCTGGCAGGCGACGCAGTCCTGCTTCGTCTCCCCGGGCGAACCCGGCTGCTACGTGGTGCGCGATCCGCTCGATCTCGCGGTGGTCTCGGCCGCGCTCGTCGGCGGCGTCGTCGGCTTCCTGTGGTGGAACACCAGCCCGGCGAAGATCTACATGGGCGACACCGGCTCGCTCGCCCTCGGCGGGGCGCTGGCCGCGCTGGCGATCCTCACCCGCACCGAACTGCTGCTGCTGCTCATCGGCGGCATCTTCGTGATCGAGTCCGGCTCGGTGATCCTGCAGCGCCTCTACTTCAAGATCACCAAGGGGAAGCGGATCTTCCTGATGAGCCCGATCCACCACCACTTCGAGCTGAAGGGCTGGGCGGAGACGACGGTGGTGGTGCGGTTCTGGATCGTCGCCGGCGTGTTCGTGCTCTCGGGCGTGGGCGCCCTCTACGCCGATTGGATCCTGCGGTGGTAGACCGGGCGACGCGGGATCGGGTGCTGGCGCTCAGCAGCTGGCACCACGACTGGTCGGGTCTGCGCGTGGCCGTGCTGGGACTTGGCGTCACCGGCTTCTCGGTGGCCGACACCCTGGTCGAGCTCGGCTGCCGGGTGCGCGTGATCTACGCGGGAGAGGACCCCGAGCGCGAGCGGCTGCTCGAGGTGATCGGCGCCGAGCGCGCGTGCCTGGCCGCCGACGAGGCGCAGCTCGCCGATCTGGCGGCATTCGACCCCGAGCTCGTGATCGTCTCGCCGGGCTACCGCCCGGACCACCCGCTGACCGTCTGGGCCGAGGCCCGCGGCACCGTCGTCTGGGGCGATATCGAGCTGGGGTGGCGGCTGCGCGACAAGACCGGGCGCATCGCCGACTGGATCTGCGTGACCGGCACCAACGGCAAGACCACCACCTCGCAGCTCACCGCGCATATGCTGCTGGCGGGGGGGCTCCGGGCGGCCCCGGTGGGCAACATCGGGGTGCCGATCCTCGATGCGCTGCGCGAGCCGCAGGGGTACGATGCACTGGTGGTGGAGCTGTCGAGCTTCCAGCTGCACCGGCTCGGCGAGATCTCGCCCTACGCCAGCGTCTGCCTGAACCTCGCGGACGACCACCTCGACTGGCACGGCTCCGCCTCGGCCTACGCGGCGGCGAAGGCGCGAGTCTACGCGAACACCCAGATCGCCTGCGTCTACAACCGCGCCGACGGCGAGACCGAGCGCATGGTCGAGGAAGCCGATGTGGTCGAGGGCGCGCGCGCCATCAGCTTCGGCCTGGACACCCCGCCGCCCAGCGGCTTCGGCGTCGTCGAGGGGATCCTCGTGGACCGCGGCTTCCACGCCGAGCGCCGCGCCGAGGCCTACGAGCTCGTCACCGTCGAGGAGCTGGAGGCTCGCGGGCTCGCGGCACCGCATCTCGTGCAGAACATCCTCGCGGCCGCGGCGCTGGCCCGCGCGCGCGGGGTGGAGCCGGCCGAGGTGGCCCGCGCGATCCTCAGCTTCCGGCTCGATCCGCACCGGGCGGAGCGGCTCGAGGCCGTGGCGGCCGTGCCCGAGGTGACCTGGATCGACGACTCCAAGGCGACCAATGCGCACGCGGCCGATGCCTCGCTCCGGGCGCTGGACCGTGTGGTGTGGATCGTGGGGGGACTCCTCAAGGGCGTCGATATCGCCTCCCTCGTCGCCGAGCACGCCGGACGCCTGCGCGGCGCGGTGGTGATCGGGGCCGAGCGCGAGGAGGTGCTGGAGGCACTTCGGCAACACGCGCCCGACGTCCCCGTGATCGAGGTGGTGCCGGGGCAGACTGAGGAGACGATGACCGACGCCGTGGCGGCGGCCGCCTCCCTCGCGACTGCGGGCGACACGGTCCTGCTGTCACCGGCTGCGGCCTCGATGGATCAGTTCAGGGACTACGCGGATCGCGGACGCCGTTTCCAGGCGGCGGTGCGGGCGCTCGGCGGAGGTGATGCGGATGACCACCACGCACCGCCCGGGGACCGGCGCGACTGACGGATCCGGCGCCTCCGGCCGCTCACGCATCCGCCTGGGCGGCCAGCTCACCTTCTCCTCGGATCCGACCGTGGCGATGCTCTACGCCATCACCTTCCTGCTGGTGGGCATCGGCCTGATCATGGTGCTCTCGGCGTCGTCGATCACCTCCTACCTCGCCGATCAGGGCTTCTTCGGCGGCTTCTGGCGCCAGGCGGCCTTCGCCGTCATCGGGATCCCGCTGATGCTCATCGCGGCGGCGCTGCCGCTGAGGTTCTGGAAGAAGTGGGCGTGGGCGCTGCTCGGACTCGGCCTCGCGCTGCAGCTGCTCGTGTTCACTCCGCTCGGTGTGGAGGTCTACGGCAACCGCAACTGGGTCCAGATCGGCTCCATCGGCGGCCAGCCCTCGGAGGTGCTGAAGCTCGCCCTGGTGGTGTGGATCGGCGCCGTGCTGATGGCGAAGGAGCCGCTGCTGGGCCGGGTGCGGCACGAGCTGATCCCGGTGGTGCTGCCCGGCTCGATCCTCGCCCTCGGGCTCGTGCTGCTGGGCAACGACCTCGGCACCACCCTGGTGATGGGGGTGACGGTGCTCGGCGCGATGTACTTCGGCGGGGTCAGCTGGAAGAGCCTCGGTATCATCGCCGTGGGCGCGGCGCTCGCCGCCGCCTTCTTCGTCTTCTCCAGCCCGAACCGGATGAACCGTCTGCTCGGTCACGCCGGCGGCAACGAGGACTACAGCGGACTCGGCTGGCAGCCCCTGCACGGGCTGTGGGCGCTCGCCGGCGGCGGGCTTTTCGGCGTCGGCCTCGGCGGCTCCAAGGCGAAGTGGTCGTGGCTGCCCGCGGCGGACAACGACTACATCTTCGCCATCATCGGCGAGGAACTGGGCCTGGTGGGCGCGCTGCTGGTCATCGCGGTGTTCGTGGCGCTGACGCTGGTCATGCTGCGGGCCATCTCCCGCGCGCGCGACCGCTTCGGTCGCGCTGTGATCGGCGGGATCCTCGTCTGGATCGTCGGCCAGGCCTTCATCAACATCGGCGTCGTGATCGGCGTCTTCCCGGTGCTCGGGGTGCCGCTGCCGCTGATCAGCTCCGGCGGCACCGCGCTCGTGGCGTGCCTGCTCGCCATGGGCGTGGTGATCTCGATCGCGCGCGACGGCGCCGCGTACCAGTCCGAACAAGCCGCGGGAGCGCAGCGATGACCGTCTATCTCCTGGCCGGCGGCGGCACCGCCGGTCACGTCAATCCGCTGCTCGCGCTCGCGGATCTCATCTCGGCGCGCGAACCCGATGCCGAGATCATCGTGCTCGGCACGAGGGAGGGGCTCGAGGCCCGCTTGGTGCCCGAGCGCGGCTACGAGTTGCAGACCATCGAGCGGCTGCCCTTCCCACGGCGCCCGAGCGCCTACGCGCTGCGCTTCCCGGCCCGCTACCGCCGCGCGATCGGCCGGGTGCGGGAGCTGATCCGCTCGCGGCGCGTGGACGCGGTGGTGGGTTTCGGCGGTTACGCCTCGGCGCCCGCCTACCGCGCGGCGGCCCGTGAAGGGGTGCCGGTGGTCATCCACGAGGCGAACGCCAGGCCGGGGCTCGCCAACCGGCTGGGCGCCCGGAGCACCCCCTATGTCGGGGTGACCTTCGCGGGCACGCCCATCCGCGGGGCCCGGGTCACCGGGATGCCGCTGCGCCCGGAGATCACCGGCCTCGACCGCGCTGCGCTGCGCCGCCCGGCCCGCGAGCATTTCGGACTCGACCCGGAGCGGCCGACGCTGCTGGTCACCGGGGGCTCGCTCGGCGCACGGGCGCTGAACCGCGGCATCGCGGGATCCGCCGCCGAGATCGTCGCGGCCGGCATCCAGGTGCTGCACGTTTGGGGCGGGCTCACCGAGCTGGAGGATCCGGGAGTCCCCGGCTACACCGTGATCCCGTACTGCGATCGGATGGAACTCGCCTTCGCCGCCTGCGACCTCGCCGTCTCGCGCGCGGGGTCGACGACGGTGAGCGAACTGTCCGGGCTCGGCATCCCCGCGGTGCTCGTCCCCTACGGGCACGGCAACGGGGAGCAGCGGCTGAACGCCGCAGCTTTGGTCGAGGCGGGCGGGGCGCTGCTGGTGGACGACGCCGAGCTGACCCCCGGATGGGTGCGCGAGACCCTGATCCCGCTGGCGCTGGACGATGCGAGACTCGACGACATGGCCGAGCGCGCCCGGGCGGTCGGCTCCCTCGACGGCACGGAGCGGCTGTACGATCTCGTGCGGGAGGCGCTCGCGGGCTGAGGCGCCGCCGTGCGCGGGCGGGTGCCGGATGCGCCGGCGCTTCGCCGAGGCCTCAGCGGCCGTGCTCTGCCTCGATCCGCATGCGCTTGCGGAACTCCGACGGCGACTCGCCGTAGGTGCTTCGGAACAGTCGCGAGAAGTGGGCGGTGCTGACGAAGCCGTAGCGCGTCATCACCGTGCCCACGGGCAGCCGCTCCAGCCGGGGATTCGCGAGGTCCTCGTGGCACCGCTCCAGGCGCCGGGTCCTGATCCACGCCGCGACGCTCGTGCCCGCCCGGTTGAAGAGCGAGTGCAGCGTGCGCACGGAGATGAAGTTCGCGGCGGCGAGCTGTTCGGGCCCGAGATCCGGATCGGCGAGGTGATCCTCGATATAGGCGAGTATCTGCTGCAGCGAGCGGTCGCGATCCGTTGTCGCCGAGTGCTCCGAGGACAGGCCCAGCTCGCCCTGCAGCGCTTCGGCCACGAGATCCACGACGCTGTGCGCGAATCGGACGCTGCTGTGGCGCGGGAGCCTGACCATGTTCTCGGCGAGCCCGCCCAGCAGCGAGGCCACCATGCCCGCCACCCCGTCGGTGCCGGGGAGCCTGACGGCGGTGAGCTGCGAGGCCGTGGCCGGCAGCAGCGCCAGCATCCGCTGCGGGAAGACCAGGATCGTGTTCCTGAACTGATCGTCCAGGCTCAGGGAGTACGGCTTGTCGCTGTCGTAGAAGGCCAGCTCGCCGGGCCGGAGCACAGCCTCGCGGCCGCCCTGGCGCATGACGCCGACCCCCGACATCTGGAAGTGCAGCATGTACTTCTGCTGCGGGGTGCTCGAGGCGATGCGCTCGCTGCGCTCGACCTGGTGCTGCGTCGCGCGCACATCGAAGAGGCTGATCTCGCCCAGTTGCCGCCCGCGAATGCGGCCGCGGAAGTCGTGATGCCGGTCGGTGCGCATCTTGAGCGGTGCGAATCTCTCGGAGGCCAGCTGCGCGTACTCGTCGATCGCGGTGCTCTCGACCGTGCGTACAGAGGCTGAGGAAGCGACATCGATGTCCATGAGTGCCCTCCTTGCCGGGAAGCCTAACAGTCTCCGCCGACGTCCGCCCGGTGGCCGGTGGCCGTCCCGTCACGAAGCTCGGAGACATCACGGATCTCGGACGGGATCGCCGGAGGACCGGGATCCGTGAAATCTCCGAGAACTGCGACGGGAGGGTGCGTACGAAGGGGAAGTGTCGTACGGGCGCGGTACGCTTGGCGATGCGAAGCGTGAGGAGCCGGCATGATCTACCCCGATCTCGAACTCGAGATCCCCGACGCGCTCGGCCGAGTCCACTTCGTGGGGATCGGCGGATCCGGCATGAGCGGCATCGCGCGGATGATGCACCAGGCCGGTGTGCCCGTCACCGGCAGCGACCGCAGCGCGAACTACAGCACGCGCGCGCTCGAGGAGCTCGGGATCCCCGTCGCCATCGGGCACGATGCCGCGAATGTCGGCGAGGCGGACACGCTCGTGGTGACCGGGGCGCTGTGGCAGGACAACCCCGAGTACCGGCTGGCGCTCGAGAAGGGCCTGCCCGTGCTGCACCGCTCGCAGGCGCTGGCCTGGCTCGCGCGCGGGCATCGGGTGGTCTCGGTGGCCGGCGCGCACGGCAAGACCACCTCCACCGGCATGATCGTCACGGGTCTGCTCGGCCTCGGCGCGGACCCCTCCTTCGTGAACGGCGGCGTCATCGAGACGCTCGGCGTGTCCTCCGGCGCCGGAGCCGATGAGGTCTTCGTGATCGAGGCGGACGAGAGCGACAAGTCCTTCCTCATCTACGACACCGCCGTGGCGCTGATCACCAATGTCGACCCGGAGCACCTTGACTTCTACGGCTCCCGCGACGCCTTCATGGAGGCCTTCGTCGACTTCGCCGGGGGAGCGCGCGAGCTCCTGGTGATCTCCGCGGACGACCCGGGGGCCAAGGAGGTGCTGAGCCGGCTGCGCGACGGCGAGTCGGCGGGCGGGACGCTTCCGCGGCTGCGCACCTTCGGCGAGTCCGAGGGCGCCGATGTCCGGCTCGTCGCGGTGGACGACAGCGGGCCGGTGCGCTTCACCGTCGAGCTAGACGGCAGGCGCCACGAGGCGGCACTCCAGGTCTACGGGCGGCACAATGCGGTGAACGCCGTCGGCGCGCTCGCCGTGCTCACCGGCCTCGGTTATGAGGCGGAGCCGGCGCTGGCCGCCGTGGCCGGTTTCGGCGGCACGAAGCGGCGCTTCGAGTTCCACGCCGAGGTCGCCGGCGTGCGCGTGTACGACGACTACGCGCACCACCCCACCGAGGTCGCCGCGCTGCTCGACTCGGCCCGCGCCGTCGTGGGCGAGGGGCGGCTGATCGCGATCCACCAGCCGCATCTGTACAGTCGCACCGGCCTGTTCCACCGGGAATTCGCCCAGGTGCTGGAGGCCGGGGCCGATCACACCGTGGTGCTGGCCGTCGACGGCGCGCGGGAGGATCCGGTGCCGGGGGTGACCGGTGAGCTCGTCTCCTCCGATTTCGCGGATTCCTCGCGCGTGGCCTACATCGACGACTGGCAGCGCGCGGCCGACTATCTCGCGGAGTTCGCCCGGCCGGGCGATGTGATGGTGACGATGAGCTGCGGCACGGTCTACCAGATCATCCCGCAGCTGGTCACGGCGCTGCGCGGCAGATTCGAGGGTCGGTGAAGCGTCCCGGCGGCTTCGACGGCGGCTCCGACCCGGATCCGCCCGCGCCTCCGGTGACGCAGGTCGCTCCGGCGACACCGGTGGCCCCGGTGCGTCTGCGGCGCCCGCGGCCGGCACGGGGGTCGGAGCCGCAGCCCTCGTCGGTACCGCAGACCCCTGCAGACGATCGGGCGCGGCGGCCGGTTCCGGTGGGACCTGCCGAGACCGAGGCTCCGGACGAGGATCTGAACGCGACGGTGCCGCTTGATGAGGTGCGGCGCGATGAGCCGCCGCTTGCGGAGTCGCCGCGTCAGGATCCGCCGCGCGAGGCCGCCGCCGATGAGCGCACCGAGGGCGGCAGTGCTCGAGAGGTCAGCGCCCGCGATCCGGAGGCCCGCGAGGCGGACGTCCAGGAGGCGAGGCGTAGGCTCCGGGATGCGGAGCGCTCCAGGCGACGGCGCGAGCGCGGGGAGCAGCGCCGCTTCACCGAGCATCTGCGTCGCAGGCGCCGCGTCTGGGCCGTCGCGGGGCTCGCCGTCCTCGGGCTGGCGCTGTTCGTCGCCGTGGGCGTGCTCACGCCGCTGATGGCCGTGCGAGAGGTGAAGATCGTCGGCGCCTCCCAGGTGAACGCCGTCGAACTCGAGGCGGCGATGTCGCGCTTCGAGGGGGTGCCGCTCGCGCTGGTGAACGATCAGGAGGTGCACCGGGCGCTGGAGCCGTTCCCGCTCATCGAGCGCTACGCCGTCGAGCGCATCCCGCCCCAGACGCTGGTGCTGCGCATCGAGGAGCGGGAGGCCGTGATCGCGGTGGAGCGGGACGGCGGCTTCGCCCTCTACGACCCGGCGGGCGTGCTGATCGGGACGGCCGCCGAGCGCCCGGAGGGCGTGCCCCTGGCCGGCGGAACGGTGCTCGACACCCAGTCGCCCGCCTTCCGCGCAGCTGCGCAGGTGGTCCGGGATATGCCCGGGGATCTCCGGCCGGGACTCGCCGCGGTGGAGGCGACGACGCCGCAGGAGGTGAGCTTCGTCCTCACCGGGGGGACGCAGGTCATCTGGGGAGGCGCGGAGGACACGCAGCGGAAGGCGGTGGTGCTGCGCTCGATGATCTCCTCGCTCGGCTTCGTCACCGCCATCGACGTCTCGGCGCCCGACACGCCGGTCTTCAAGTAGCCCCGTCGGCTCGTCAGCGCGGAGGCGGCCGGCGCAGACGCGCGCGATCACCCGGCAATGTGCGCGGAGCGCGGTGTGTCGGCGGCGGATCACGGCCCGGCCCCCGTAGTTTGGGCCTCGGTAAATGTATACCCGAATACTAACTTTCACCTTCAGGTTTAGGTTGAAAGTTGAGGGGAGGACCCACGTGTCAACGAACCAGAACTACCTCGCGGTCATCAAGGTCGTCGGCGTCGGCGGCGGTGGTGTCAACGCGGTGAACCGCATGATCGAACTCGGCCTGCGCGGGGTCGAGTTCATCGCGGTCAACACCGACGCACAGGCGCTGCTGCTCAGCGACGCCGACGTCAAGCTCGACATCGGGCGCGAGCTCACCCGCGGTCTCGGCGCCGGCGCCGATCCCGAGGTGGGCCGCCGCGCCGCCGAGGATCACGCCGATGAGATCGAGGAGGCCCTCACCGGCGCCGATATGGTCTTCGTCACCGCCGGCGAGGGCGGCGGCACCGGCACCGGCGCGGCACCCGTGGTGGCGAGGGTCGCCCGTTCGGTGGGCGCCCTCACCATCGGCGTCGTCACCCGCCCCTTCAGCTTCGAGGGCAAGCGCCGCGCCGCGCAGGCCGATGCCGGCGTGCACGCGCTCCGGGAAGCGGTCGACACCCTGATCGTGGTGCCCAACGATCGTCTGCTCGAGATCAGCGAGCCGGGCATCAGCATGATCGAGGCCTTCGCCGCCGCCGATCAGGTGCTGCTCGCCGGCGTCCAGGGCATCACCGACCTCATCACCACGCCCGGCCTCATCAACGTCGACTTCGCCGACGTCAAATCGGTGATGCAGGGGGCGGGATCCGCCCTCATGGGCATCGGCTCGGCCCGCGGCGCGGATCGCGCCATCAAGGCCGCGGAACTGGCGGTGGCCTCCCCGCTGCTGGAGACCAGCATCGAGGGCGCCCACGGCGTGCTGCTGTCGATCCAGGGCTCTTCGAACCTCGCCCTCAGCGAGATCACCGACGCCTCCTCCCTGGTGCAGGATGTCGTGCACCCCGAGGCGAACATCATCTTCGGCACGGTGATCGACGACACGCTCGGCGACGAGGTCCGCGTCACCGTCATCGCCGCGGGCTTCGACGACGAGCCCGTCACCGCCTCCGGGCAGACCCTGCCGGAGCGCGGGCGCCGGGCCAGCCGCGTCGAGACGCTGGAGAGCCTTCCCCAGGCGCCGCGACTGGCGACGGCGACCGTGCTCACCGCGACGAACGACACCGGCGAGAACGGGCAGTTCGGCGGACCCATCGCCAATCCTCCGGTCGAGGAGCAGCTCGTCGATCCGGCCTTCGAGGGCGACGACGACGATCTCGACATCCCCGAGTTCCTGCGCTGATATGAGCCAGGAGGCGTCCGAGGATCCCGCGCTGGAGAACCGGCTCGCGAGCGTGCGGCGCGGAATCGCGGAGGCCGCGGCCGCGGCGGGCCGCGATCCCGAGGAGCTCACGCTCATCGTGGTCACCAAGTTCCACCCGGCGTCGCTGGTGCGCGAGCTCGCGGCGCTCGGCGTGACGGATGTGGGGGAGAACCGGCACCAGGAGGCCCAGGCGAAGGCGGCCGAACTCGAGGACCTGGATCTGCGCTGGCACTTCATCGGTCAGCTGCAGACGAAGAAGGCTCGCCAGGCCGCGCGCTACGCGCAGGCGATCCACTCCATCGATCGGGAGCGTCTCGTGGAGACGCTCGCCACCGCCGAGCTGCCGGACCCGGCGCGTCCCATCGACGCCTTCGTCCAGGTGAATCTCACCGACGACCCCGGTCGCGGCGGCGCCGCACCCGCGGAGTTCGAACGATTGGCGGAGCGCGTCATGGAGGCGCCGACCCTGCGGCTGCGCGGCGTCATGGCGGTCGCCCCGCTGCCCGAGGAGGAAGCGGCGGCCAGCGCCTTCGCCAGGTTGCACGGCTACGCCGAGCGGGTGCGCGCGATCGATCCGGATGCCACCGGGATCTCCGCGGGAATGACGCACGACTACGTCGAGGCCATTGCCGCGGGTGCGACACACCTGCGTATCGGCAGCGCAATCACGGGAAACAGGCCCCTCGCCGGTTAGGGTCGAAGCACGGCAATCGTTGGGAGATTGAGATGAGCAACCCGCTGAAGAAGACCATGGTGTTCCTGGGTCTCGCGGAGGAGGACCTCGAGGAGCGCGACGCCTCGCCGGCCCCCGCCTCAGAGGCTCCGGCTGCCCCGCGTCCCGTGCCCCAGCAGAAGGCCACGGTTACCCCGCTGCGGAAGGCCACCCCGATCCGTCACGCCTCCGCGCAGGCGATGAACGAGATCCTGACCGTCCATCCCACCGAGTACCGCGAGGCGGCCGTCATCGCGGAGAGCTTCCGCGAGGGGGTTCCGGTCATCCTCAACCTCTCCCGGATGAACGATGCCGAGGCAAAGCGGCTCATCGACTTCGCCAGCGGCCTGTCGATGGGGCTGCGCGGACGCATCGAGCGGGTCACCACCAAGGTGTTCCTGCTCTCGCCCGAGCATATCGCGGTCAACGGCGATGAGCAGCCGCAGAGCGACAGCGGCTCCTTCTTCGTCAGTCCAGCATAGCCCGCGGTGACGATCCTCTCGATCGCCGTTGTCCTCCTGGCATGGCTGCTGCGCATCTACACCTGGGTGCTCTGGGCACGATTCATCCTGGAGCTGGTGCGCGTCTTCAAACCGAATTTCCGGCCCCGCGGCTTCTGGGTGGTACCGGTCGAACTGGTCTTCACCCTCACCGATCCGCCGATCAAGATGTTCCGCCGGATCCTCCCTCCGATACGGCTCGGGCAGATCGCCATCGACCTCGGCTGGATGCTCACCATGTTCAGCTGCTGGATCCTGCTCGCACTCCTCCCACTCATCCCCGTGTAACAGCAATGTTTGCTAGCGTTGTCCCTGACCATGCGCTGATCCAGACGAAAGAGACGTAGGAATGGCACTGACACCCGAAGAGGTCGTGAACCAGAAGTTCACGATCACCAAATTCCGCGATGGCTACGATCTGGACCAGGTCGACGACTTCCTCGACACGATCGTCGAGGAGTTGCGCCAGCACGAGGCCGAGAAGGACGAGCTGCGCACCCAGCTCGAGCAGGCGAATGCACGCATCGCCGAGCTCGAGGCGCAGCTGGAGTCCGGCGGAGCGGAATCGGGAGCACCGGTCTCCGAGCAGACCATCGTCGTCGATGTTCCGACCGCCACCAGCATCCAGCAGGCGGTCGCCGGCGGCCACGAGGCCGATGCGATGAAGTCGAGCGCCATGCTGCAGCTCGCCCTCGAACTCCACGACAAGCATGTCAAGGACGGCGAGGATCGCCGCGACGAGATCATCCTGGAGGCCGAGACCGAGGCCACCAAGCTCGTGCGCGGTGCGGAGCAGCAGCGCGCCGAGGAACTGCGCCTGCTCGCCGAGGAGCGCGACGACTACACCAACCGGATCAAGGAACTGCGCGAGTTCGAGTCGGAGTACCGCACCACGCTGCGCTCCTACATCCAGTCCCAGCTGCGCAATCTCGACGGGTCCCCCGAGCCGGGCGGTGCACCGTCCGGCCTGGGATAGCCCCGCAGCGTGAGTGACGCGGTCGCGGCATCCGCCGCGCAGACTTCGCGACGCCGAGCACAAGCCCTCGGGCTGCTCGGCGTCGCGATCGTCGTCTACGCCCTGGATCAGCTGAGCAAGAACTGGGTGGTGGCCGAACTGCCCGAGGGCCAGGCGGTTCCCGTGCTCGGCGGGTTCCTGCAGTGGTACTTCGTGCGCAACCCCGGCGCAGCGTTCTCGATGGCCAGCGGCGCCACCTGGATCTTCACCATTCTGGCCGCGGTCGTGGTCGTCGTGATCCTCTGGCAGCTGCGGCGACTGGGCTCGCGGGCCTGGGCGGTCTTCTTCGCGCTGCTGCTGGGCGGCGTGCTCGGCAATCTGACCGATCGCCTGACCCGGGAGCCGGGCTTCCCGGTGGGGCACGTCATCGACTTCATCTCGACGCCCTGGCTGATCCCCGCGATCTACAATGTGGCCGATATCGCCATCGTGTCGGCGATGTGCCTCTTCGTGCTGATCGCGCTGCTGGGCATCCCCATCGACGGTTCGCCGAGGCGCGGCCGAGGATCGGACCCCGACGAGACGCCGGATGAGCAGCCCGCCGAGGATGCTGCCGAGGAAGCCGACGAGGGATCGGCCGAAGACGCCGCGGGATCGGCCGAAGACGCCGCGGGGGATGCCGCCGACGGCTCCGCCCGGGAACCGAAGGCCGAGTGATGGAGCATCGCGCACTGCCGGTGCCCGATGGGCTCGAGGGCGAACGCGTCGACGCCGCACTCGCCAAGATGCTCGGCTTCTCCCGCAGCTTCGCCGCCGAGATCGCGCAGGCCGGCGGGGTGAGCCTCGACGGGCGCACGGTCGGCAAAAGCGATCGCCTCTCGGCCGGCGGCTGGCTCGAGGTCAGCTGGCAGGAGAAGCGGGAGCCGGAGATCGTGCCGGTGGAGGTTCCCGAGCTGGGCATCGTGCACGACGACGACGACATCGTGGTGATCGACAAGCCGTCGGGCGTGGCGGCCCACCCCTCGCTCGGGTGGAACGGCCCGACCGTGCTCGGAGCCCTCGCCGGCGCCGGGTACCGCATCGCCACCTCGGGCGCCCCCGAGCGACAGGGCATCGTGCACCGCCTCGACGTCGGGACGAGCGGCCTGATGGTCGTCGCGAAGAGCGAGGGCGCCTACAGCGCACTGAAGCGGGCGTTCAAGGAGCGCGAGGTGGACAAGATCTACCACGCGGTGGTGCAGGGGCACCCGGATCCGCTCGCGGGAACGATCGAGGGCCCCATCGGCCGTCACCCCGGCAGCGAGTGGAAGTTCGCGGTGACCGCGGGCGGCAAGCCCTCCGTCACCCACTACGAGACCCTCGAGGCCTTCCCATATGCCTCGCTGCTCGAGATCGAGCTGGAGACCGGCCGCACGCACCAGATCCGGGTGCATATGTCGGCGCAGCGGCACCCCTGCGTCGGCGACACCATGTACGGCGCGGATCCGACCCTGAGCGAGCGTCTGGGGCTCGGGCGGCAGTGGCTGCACGCGATGCGGCTCGGCTTCCGGCATCCGGCCACGGGGGATCCGGTCGTCTTCGAGAGCGTGTACCCCGCTGATCTGCAGCACGCGCTCGACCTCCTCGCCGAGCAGTAGCCCCGGGGCCGGGAGGCGGAGGAACGCAGGCCCGTCGGCTCTCCGACGGGGCGCAATCGCGATACCCTGGTCGAGGCGAATCGGTCGACCTGGGCAGGAGCGCGAATGAGCGACACAGACGGCTTTGTGCATCTGCACGTGCACAGCGAGTACTCGATGCTCGACGGCGCCGCGCGGGTGAAGCCCCTCATCGAGGCGGCGCACCAGCAGGGGATGCCGGCCATCGCCGTCACGGACCACGGCAACACCTTCGGCGCCTTCGACTTCTGGAAGACGGCTCGCGACACCGGCATCAAGCCCATCATCGGTATCGAGGCCTATCTCACACCGGGCACCCATCGCGGCGATCGCAGCCGCGTCCGCTGGGGCGGCGGTGGCGGCGACGACGTCTCCGGCGGCGGCGCCTTCACCCATATGACCATGCTCTCCGAGACGACCGAGGGCATGCACAATCTATTCCGCCTCTCGAGTCTGGCCTCGATCGAGGGCACCTACTTCAAACCGCGAATGGATCGCGAACTGCTGCAGCGCTACTCGAAGGGCATCATCGCGACCACCGGCTGCCCCTCCGGCGAGGTCCACACCCGGCTCCGGCTCGGCCAGTTCCGCGAGGCGCGGGAGGCCGCCGCGGAGTTCCAGGACCTCTTCGGCAAGGAGAACTTCTTCTGCGAGATCATGGATCACGGGCTCGAGATCGAGCGTCGGGTGCAGAAGGAGCTGCTCGAGATCGCGAAGGATCTCGGCATCCCGCTGGTGGCGACCAATGATCTGCACTACACGCACCAGCACGATGCGAAGTCGCATGAGGCGCTGCTGTGCGTGCAGTCGGGATCCACCCTCGACGATCCGAACCGCTTCAAATTCGACGGCGACGGCTACTACCTGAAGAGCGCCGCCGAGATGCGGCATCTCTTCCGCGAGTTCCCGGAGGCCTGCGACCACACGCTGCTGATCGCCGAGCGCTGCTCCTCGGAGTTCAACACCCGGGCGAACTACATGCCGCGCTATCCGGTCCCCGACGGCGAGACCGAGGAATCCTGGTTCGTGAAGGAGGTCGAGACCGGGCTGCACTACCGCTACCCCGGGGGCATCCCCGATGCCGTGCGGAAGCAGGCGGAGTACGAGACCGGGGTCATCGTGCAGATGGGATTCCCCGGCTACTTCCTCGTGGTGGCCGACTTCATCAACTGGGCCAAGGACAACGGCATCCGCGTCGGCCCCGGGCGAGGATCGGGCGCGGGCTCCATGGCCGCCTACGCGATGCGGATCACGGATCTCGACCCGCTGCAGCACGGTCTCATCTTCGAGCGCTTCCTGAACCCCGACCGCGTCTCGATGCCCGACTTCGACGTCGACTTCGATGATCGCCGTCGCGGCGAGGTGATCAAGTACGTCACCGAGAAGTACGGCGACGAGCGGGTGGCGCAGATCGTCACCTACGGCACCATCAAGTCCAAGCAGGCGCTCAAGGACGCCTCCCGCGTGCTCGGCTTCCCCTTCGGCATGGGGGAGAAGCTCACCAAGGCCATGCCGCCGGCCGTGATGGCGAAGGACATCCCGCTCTCGGGCATCACCGACCCGAAGCACGAGCGCTACAAGGAGGCGGCGGAGTTCCGCGCCGTGCTCGAGGTCGACCCCGATGCGAAGACCGTCTACGAGACCGCGCTCGGGCTCGAAGGGCTGAAACGGCAGTGGGGGGTGCACGCGGCCGGCGTCATCATGTCCAGCGACCCCCTCATCGACATCATCCCGATCATGAAGCGGGAGCAGGACGGGCAGATCGTCACCCAGTTCGACTACCCGACCTGCGAGGGCCTCGGCCTCATCAAGATGGACTTCCTGGGGCTGCGCAATCTCACGATCATCTCCGACGCGCTCGAGAACATCCGCCAGAACCGCGGTACGGACCTCGACCTCGAGGCGCTCGAGCTCGACGACCAGCCATCATACGAACTGCTCTCCCGCGGAGACACGCTCGGCGTGTTCCAGCTCGACGGCGGGCCGATGCGCGGTCTGCTGCGACTGATGAAGCCCGACAACTTCGAAGACATCTCGGCGGTGCTCGCACTCTACCGACCGGGGCCGATGGGCGCCGACTCGCACACGAACTACGCGCTGCGCAAGAACGGGCTGCAGAAGATCACGCCGATCCATCCCGAACTCGAGGAGCCGCTGCGCGATATCCTCGACACCACCTACGGTCTCATCATCTACCAGGAGCAGGTGATGTCGATCGCGCAGAAGGTGGCCGGCTTCTCGCTCGGTCAGGCCGATATTCTTCGCCGCGCCATGGGCAAGAAGAAGAAGGAGGAGCTCGACAAGCAGTACGCGGGCTTCTCCGGCGGAATGAAGGAGCGCGGCTTCTCGGATGCGGCGGTCAAATCGCTGTGGGACATTCTGCTGCCCTTCTCCGACTACGCCTTCAACAAGGCGCACTCGGCCGCCTACGGGCTGGTGAGCTACTGGACCGCCTATCTGAAGGCCCACTACCCGGCGGAGTACATGGCGGCGCTGCTGACGAGCGTCGGCGACTCCAAGGACAAGCTCGCCGTCTACCTCAACGAGTGCCGCCGCATGGGCATCAAGGTGCTGCCGCCCGATGTCGGGGCCTCCTTCGCGAACTTCGCGGCCGTCGGCAGCGACATCCGCTTCGGCCTCGGGGCCGTGCGCAATGTCGGCGGGCACGTGGTCGAGGGCATCCGCGAGGCACGGGAGAGCGGGGGGAGCTTCGAAAGCTTCCACGACTTCCTGAAGCGCGTGCCGATGACCGTGCTCAACAAGCGCACGATCGAATCGCTCATCAAGGCGGGGGCCTTCGACTCCCTCGGCGCCACGCGGCGCGGACTGCTCGAGGTGCACGAGAGCTCGGTGGAGAGCGCGGTGAAGGAGAAACGCGACGCCGAGCACGGCAACGTCGGCTTCGACTTCGACAGCCTCTTCGCCGAGGCCGCCGAGGCGGGGGCCGGCGCCGCCGTCTCGCAGGTGCCCGACCGCCCGGAGTGGTCGAAGAAGGACAAGCTCGCCTTCGAACGCGAGATGCTGGGACTGTACGTCTCCGATCACCCGCTTCGGGGGCTCGAATCCGCACTCGCCAAGGAGGCGTCGATCTCGATCGAGCAGGCCACCAACCCCGACGCGGGGATGGACGGTGAGACCACGACCGTCGCGGGCCTGCTGACCAGCGTGCAGCACCGCACCGCGAAATCGGGCAATCTCTACGGCATGGTGACCCTGGAGGACTTCACCGGCGAGATCCAGGCGCTGTTCATGGGCAAGTCGTACCAGGAATTCGGCCACCTGCTGAAACCCGATTCCATCGTCGCCCTGCGCGGCAAGCTGAACGCCCGCGACGACGGCATCACGATGCACGCCTACGGAGTGAAGCCCATCGACGCCGCCGTGCAGGAGGACGCGCAGTCGCTGACGCTGAGCCTCGCCGAGCAGCGCGCCACCGAGGAACTCGTCGGCGAGCTCCGCGAGGCGCTCAGACGGCACCCCGGCGAGAGCGAGGTGCGGCTGCAGCTGCTGACCCCGACGGCGGTGCGGGTCTTCGAACTTCCGACGACGGTGCGGGTGACCCCCGACCTCTTCGGTGAGCTGAAGGCGCTGCTCGGACCGCGCTGTCTGGTCGGCGGCTGAGACGGTGGGGGCGCCCGGCCCGCAGACATCTGCGTGTAACACGAGGGGAGTAGCCTGGGGAATATGCGCGTGACACAGCAGCAGATCATCAGCGCGCTCGGCGCCCGACCGAGCATCGACGCGGCCGCGGAGATCGAGCGACGGGTGTCGTTCCTGGCGGACTACGCGCGGTCGATCCCGGGAGCACGCGGTTTCGTGCTCGGCATCTCCGGCGGACAGGACTCCTCGCTCGCGGGGCGCCTGGTCCAGCTCGCGACGGAGCGCCTGCGCGAGGACGGCGGCGAGAGCGAGTTCATCGCGGTGCGTCTGCCCTATGCGGTGCAGCACGACGAGGACGATGCGCAGCTCGCACTGCGCTTCATCAAGGCCGACCGCGCGGTGACCGTCGATATCGCACCGGGAACCGATGCGCTCGTCGAGGCGGTGGTGAGTGCCTCAGGTGAGCCCGTCAGCGACTTCACCAAGGGCAATGTCAAGGCGCGAATGCGCATGGTCGCCCAGTACGCCATCGCCGGAGACCGGCGCCTGCTCGTCGTCGGAACCGACCACGCCGCCGAAGCGGTGACGGGGTTCTTCACCAAATTCGGCGACGGCGCCGCCGATGTGCTGCCCCTCGCCGGCCTCACGAAGGGGCAGGGCGCGGCGATGCTGCGGCATCTGGGCGCTCCGGAGCGACTGTGGCAGAAGGAACCGACCGCGGATCTGCTCGACGGGCACCCCGGGCAGAGCGATGCCTCGAGCCTGGGCGTCGACTACGAGCTGATCGACGCCTATCTGAGCGGCCGGGAGGTGCCCGAGCCGGTCGCGCAGAACCTGGAACAGCGATACCGTAGCACTGAGCACAAGCGCCGCTTGCCGGTGACGCCGGATGACCAGTGGTGGCGCGGTCAGGAGTGATCCGATGACGACGACCTACGTTCTCGCGGGCGGGTGCTACTGGTGCCTGGATGCCGCCTACCGGGCGCTGCGGGGTGTGGTCGATGTGCACTCCTGCTTCACCGGCGGCCACACCTCGGACCCGAGCTACGAGGCGGTGTGCACCGGAACCACCGGGCACGCCGAAGCGGTCGCGGTGACCTTCGACGAGACGGTGCTCCCCGCGACGGTGGTGCTCGACGCCTTCTTCACCATGCACGACCCGACCCAGCTCAACCGTCAGGGCCACGACGTCGGCACCCAGTACCGATCCGCGATGTTCTACGCCAACGAGGAGCAGCGGGAGCGGTTCGAGGCGGCGCGGGATCGCGCGGCCGAGTGGTGGCCGGGGGAGATCGTGACGACGATCGATCCGCTCGGCCCGGTCTACCCGGCACCCGAGTCCCACCAGGACTTCTTCGCCAAGAACCCGACGCAGGGGTATTGCCTCGCCGTGGCCCTGCCGAAGGTGAACAAGGTCCGGGCGGCCTTCGCCGAGTATCTGCGCTGACCGCGCCGAGCGTCCCGCGGGTCCGCAGTCTCCGGACGCGGAGAGCCGGATAGTATCGGACCGTTGCCGAGATCGTGGGGGGACGGGGCGGTGCGCATGGGGAAGAAACGAAAGCTCAGAGCCGAGCTCGCCTCCCTGCGCCAGCGCCTCGAAACGCTGTTCGCGCACAGCCCGGATATGATCTTCTTCCTCGACCGCCACGGGCGCATATTCGAGGCGAATACGAAGGCCGAGCCGATCCTGCGCTATCCGACGGAGAAGCTGCTCGCGAAATCGTATGTGGACATGCTGCTGGAGCAGGACATCCCCTTCGTGCGGCAGCGCTTCGCCAATGTGATGGCGGGCGGGGTGGAGCGCTTCGAGACCAAGCTCAAGGATATCGACGGCGTCCCGAAGGATATCGAGATCCTCGGATTCCCGGTGATCGAGGACGGCGAGGTCGTCGGCGCCTTCGGTTTCGCCCGCGACATCGCGAAGCAGAAGCAGCTCGAGGCGGCACTGCACGAGATGGCCTACCACGACTATCTCACCGGGCTGCAGAACCAGCGCGCTCTGCTCCAGCATCTGGGGGCGCTCATCGGTGCCGGGCGGCCGTTCGCCGTGATGGTGATCGACCTCGACCGCTTCAAATCGGTGAACGACAGCTGGGGCCACGAATCGGGCGATGCGCTGCTGGTGTCGGTGACGGCGCGATTGCGGGATCACCTGCCCGAGAACGCGAAGCTCTTCCGCTACGGCGGGGACGAGCTCGTCGCCGTGCTGCAGTCGACGAGCGAGGCGGAGGTGCTCGGCTTCGCCGAGATGCTGCTGCAGCGCTTCGAGGAGCCCTTCGAGCTGAAACAGCATCTGCTGTCCATGTCGGCGAGCATCGGCATCGCGATCTACCCCGAGGACGGCGCCGAGATCGACACGCTCTTCTCCAAGTCCGACAACGCCATGTACTTCTCGAAGCGCCACGGGCGCAACACCTTCACGCTGTACCGCGCGACCGCCAAGGAGGACGAGCGGCAGCGCGTGCACCTCGAGATCGAGCTGCGCGGCGCCCTGCGCAAGGGCGAGATCTACGCCGTCTACCAGCCGCAGATCGATCTCGCCTCCCGGCGGGTCTTCGGCGTCGAGGCGCTGATGCGGTGGCGGCATCCCCAGCTTGGCGAGGTGCCGCCGGACGATTTCATCCCGGTGGCCGAGGAGGGCGGCCTGATCGTCGAGCTCGGCACCTGGATGCTGGAGACCGCGTGCAAGCAGGCGGGCCTCTGGCGCGAGAGCGGACGCGCACCGAGTCGGGTATCCGTGAATCTGTCGATGCATCAGGTCTCGCACGGCGACTTCGTGGCGACGATGCGGCGGGTGCTCGAGCGAACGGGGATGGATCCCGCGCAGCTCGTGCTGGAGATCACCGAGTCGGTCACCTCCGACCCGGAGCTCGTCACCAGTCAGCTGGAGAGCCTGAAGCGACTCGGGATCGGGGTCGCGATCGATGATTTCGGCACCGGCTACAGCTCCCTGCAGGTGCTCCGCGACTATCCGGCGGACTATCTGAAGATCGACCGATCCTTCGTCTCCGAGATGCACGTCAATCAGGCGGATCGGGAGCTGGTCGCCGCGGTGATCGCCCTGGCCCACAACCTCGGCCTGCGCACCGTCGCCGAGGGCGTCGAGAACGAGGAGCAGGTGAGGCTGCTGCGCGAGCAGGGCGCGGATGTCGCCCAGGGCTTCTACTTCGGCCGCCCGCTCTCGCCGGAGGCGCTCGAGGAGTGGTTCGCGCAGGCGTAGCGGGCGAGGCCCGCTCGCCGGAGAGGGGCCTGATCGCTAGGGTGAAGAACACCATGCCATCGAAGGAGATCGCCGTGCCAGGATCCGCTCATCGAGTCGCTCGTTCCCCGCTGACCGCTCTGCTGGCGTGCCTCGGGTCGCTCGCGCTCCTCGCCGGGCTCGCGGCGTGCGCCGAGGCGGATGCCGCGGCCGAGAGCGCGGCGCTCGAGGAGACCGCGACCATCACCGTCGAAGAGCTCGCCGCGGGGGAGCAGAGCGCCGCGCTCGAGCTGGCGCTCGACGGGCCGCTCGGGGTCGAGTTCCGCAGGCTCACCATCCCACCGGGCCTCGGCACCGGTCGGCACTGCCACCACGGCAATCTCATCGCCGTGGTCGAGCAGGGCACCCTCACCCATTTCGCGCCGATCTATCCCGACGGCGTGCACGAGTACCGGGCCGGCGACTCGATCTTCGAGGGCGCGGGCTATGTGCATGAGGGCAAGAACGAGGGGGAGGAGGACGTGATCCTGCTCGTCACCTATCTCACCCCCGTGGGCGAGCCGCTCGCCGAGACCCAGTTGCAGCTCTGCGACGCCGCGAGCTGATCCCCATGCCCCACCCCTACTTCGCGGACGCCGCGCGTCCGAGCATCCTCGCGCATCGCGGCTTCGTCACCGCGGATCTCGCCGCGCAGGGGGTCGTGGAGAACTCCCGCGCCGCGATGGCCGCCGCCCTCGATGCCGGCGCCGACTATCTCGAGACCGACTGCCGGATGACGAGCGACGGCGTCGTCGTGCTCGTCCACGACGCCGATCTGCTGCGCCTGCTCGGCGATGAGCGCAAGGTCGCAGAGATCTCCCACCGGGAGCTCGCCGCGCTGATGGCGGATCGGGGCGGCCTGCTCACCCTCGCGCAGGCCTTCGATGAGTTCCCGCGGGCGCGCTTCAACGTCGATGTCAAGGCCGCGGAGGCGCCGGAGGCCGCCGGGCGCATCATCGCCCCGCACGCCGAGCGGGCACTCATCAACAGCTTCTCCGACGCGCGCAGGCTCCGTGCGCTCGCCGCCGCGGTCGCGGCGAGACCCGGGGGTCCGCGGCCGGCGACCTCTCCCGGGCGGGGGACCATCACCCGCGTTCTGGGATCGATGGCCTGGTTCTCCCGAGCCAGCACCGCCGGCACCCTCGCCGATCTCGATGCCCTGCAGATCCCGGAGCGTCAGGGGCCGGTCCGGGTGCTGAGCCGGAGGCTGCTCACCGCCGCCCACCGCGCCGGCGTCGAGGTGCATGTCTGGACGATCAACGATCCGCAGCGCATGGAGGAGCTCGCGCGCCTCGGCGTCGACGGCATCGTCACCGACCGCACCGACCTCGCCCTGTCGGTGCTGGGCCGCTTCCGGCGGGAGGGTCGGGGCTGAGCCGAGCCGCCTTCGAGCGGCGACGCGCGACACCGAGGATCCGCACTTGCGGCCGAGCCCTTCCAGGATCGAAACTGGTGATCTGCGGAGGCCGTGCTGCACCGGGGGAAGAGGGCGTTCATATTCGAAGCGGATGTACTCGATATCGCGCAGCGCGCCTCCACAGGCGATCTCCCCGCGGCGACCCGGATCGACGAGCTCCTCGCCGAGGCGCATCGACGGTACTCGGATCACGCCGACGGCGCCGTCGCCGACTACATCCCGATCCTCGCCGAGGCCGAGCCGTCGAGCTTCGGGCTCGCGCTGGTCGAGGTCGACGGCGATGCGCACTCCGTGGGCGATGCCCGGCTGCCCTTCTCCATCCAGTCCATTTCGAAGGCCTTCGTCTTCGCCCTCGTCTGCGAGGCGATCGGGCACGAGGCCGTGCACCGGCGCGTCGGAGTGAACAACACCGGCCTCGCCTTCAACTCGGTGATGGCCGTCGAGCTCAACGACGGTCACCCGATGAACCCGATGGTCAACGCCGGCGCCATCGCGACCACGGCGATGGTCCCGGGCGCCTCCGCGGTCGAGCAGTGGGAGAACATCCGCCTCGGCCTGTCCCGCTTCGCCGGCCGCCCGCTCGAGCTGGACGGCGAGGTCTACCGTTCCGAGGCGCGCACCAATCAACGCAATGAGGCCATCGCGCGCCTGCTCGAGAGCTACGGTCGGCTCGACACCGATCCGCTGGAGACCGTCGACGTCTACACGCGCCAGTGCGCCCTCGCCGTCACCGCGGAGGATCTCGCGGTGATGGGCGCCACTCTCGCCGACGGAGGGGTGAACCCCGTCACCGGCGAGCAGGTGGTCTCGGCCGAGGTGGCGCGGGACACCCTCGCCGTGCTCGCGAGCTGCGGACTGTACGAGCGCTCCGGGGAGTGGCTCTTCGAGATCGGGCTCCCGGCGAAGTCCGGAGTGTCCGGCGGGATCGTCGCCATCGCCCCGGGCAAGGGCGCGCTCGGCGCGTACTCGCCCCCGCTCGACCGGGCCGGCAACAGCGTGCGGGGGCAGCGCGCCTGCGCCTATCTCTCACGCGCGCTCGGCCTCAACCTCTTCGCCTCCGCCGCGCACACCCGCGGCACCGCCCGCAGAAGGGATCCCGCGCATGACCGCACGCACCGCCTCCGCGCAGCTCCGAGAGGAGCGCCGCTCCTGGGGGCCCATGATCGGACTCTTCCTCGCGCAGGTGCTCATGTCGTTCAACGTCGCGGCCCTGCCCATCTCCCTCGGCGGCATGGTGCAGGACTTCGGCGTGCCCCCCCCACGACGGCCAGCGGCACCATCGTCGTCTACGGCCTTGCGGTCGCCGCGCTCGTGATGACCGGCGCGAAGCTCGGCCAGCGCGTCGGCTGGGTGCTGATCTTCCGCATCGTGCTGGTCGTCTTAGCCGGCTCCTCGGTGATGATGATCCTCGCCCCGAGCATCGGCTGGGCCATCGGCGGCCAGTTCCTCGCGGGCGCCGCAGCCGCGATCATCGTGCCCGCGCTCGTCGCCCTCATCGCCGAGAACTACCGGGGCGATCAGCAGGCCACCGCGGTCGGCTCCCTGGGTTCGGCCCGCGCCTTCTCCGGTGTCAGCGCCTTCCTCATCGGCGGCGCGCTCGGCACCTTCGTCGGCTGGCGGCCGGTGTTCGTGATCACCCTCGGCCTCGCCGTCGTCGTCTTCCTGCTCAGCTTCGGCCTGCGCTCGGACCGCGGCAACCCCAAGGTGCGGATCGACCTGGTCGCCTCGGTGCTGATCGGCGCCGCCATCGTCGCGCTCACCCTCGGCTTCAACAATCTCAACGGCTGGGGCATCGTCGCCGCGCGCGACACCGCGCCCTTCTCCATCCTGGGGCTCTCTCCGGCGCCGGTGCTGGTCCTGCTCGGCGTGGTGCTCGGGCAGTGCTTCTTCCTCTGGACGGGGCGGCGCATGCGACAGGGGAAGGATCCTCTCGTCGATCTCGGGGTGCTGAGGCGGCCGAGCGAGCGCGCCGCCGTCTACGCGATGTTCATCATCGTCGCCATGGAGGCGGCGGTGAACTTCACCGTGCCCACCTACATCCAGGTGGTGCAGGGGCGCACGCCCTTCGACACCTCGCTCGCGATGATGCCCTTCAACCTCACCGTCTTCGTCACGGCCACGCTCATCGTGCGCTTCTACAAGCGCTTCGCGCCCCGCACCATCGCGCTGTTCTCCTTCGTGCTCACCACCGTGGCGCTCGTCTGGCTCGCCTTCGTGGTCACGAACAACTGGGAGACGCTGCCCACGATCCTCGGGCTCATCGTCTTCGGCATCGGCCAGGGCGCGCTCGTCACCCTCGTCTTCAATGTGCTGGTGACCGCCTCGCCGAAGGAGCAGGCCGGCGACGTCGGCTCGATCCGCGGCACCACGCAGAACCTCGCCTCGGCCGTGGGCACGGCGGTGATGGGCGCGGTGCTGGTCACGGTGCTCACCTTCGGCGTGACGCAGGCGACCCAGGACCACCCGGAGCTGCCGGCGGAGCTCGTCGCGCAGGTCGATCTCGACAGCGTGAACTTCGTCTCCAATGACGATCTGCGCGCGGTACTCGAGGGCACCACCGCCACTCCCGAACAGATCGATGCCGCGGTGGCCCTGAACGAGGAGCAGCGCCTGCGCACGCTGAAATTCGGATTTCTGATCCTGGCAGGGCTCAGCGCCGTCGCCGCACTGCCGGCGTCACGGCTGCCGAAGTACCGGCCGCATGAGATACCGGCCTGAGCACGGTCTATCCCATCGCCGCGGCGATGGCCTCGCTCGCGGTCGGATGCTCGAAACGGAACCCTGTCGCGGTGAGCGCCGCGGGCGCCACGGCGGCGTCCGCGAGCAGCAGCGACTCCGCGGCATCGCGCCCGAGGCCGAGCCGCAGCGCCCAGGCGGGCGCCGGCAGTGCGAAGGGGCGGTGCAGTTCACGGGCGAGCGCCCGCCCGATATCGTTCGAGCTCGCGGGTGTCGGCCCTGCGAGGTTGACCGGCCCGGTGAGATCGCGGTCGATCACATGGCGGATCGCCCGCACCTCGTCGTCGAGCGAGATCCACGGCCAGATCTGGGATCCGCCGCCCAGCGGCCCGCCCAGGCCCCAGCGGGTGAGCCGGATCATCGGCTTCAGCACGCCGCACGGATGCAGCAGGGGAGCGGTGCGCAGCAGCGCCACCCGGGCCGCCGCTCCCGCGTCGAGGGCCTCCTGCTCCCAGTCGGCGCAGAGCTCCGCGAGAAAGGTCGTGCCGGTCCCGCTCGCCTCGGTGAGCGCCTCACCCGGGCGAGTGCCGTAGACGCCGACGGCCGAGGCCGAGACGAGTTTCGGCGCCGCCGAGCCGAGTTCCCGGATCGCGGTCGCGAGGGTGCGGGTGGGCAGGATCCGGGACTCCCGGAGCGTCTCGCGGTAGCCGCGGGTCCAGGGCAGCCGCCCGATGCTCGCACCGTTCAGGTTCACGACGGCGGCCGCTCCCGCGAGGGCGGCCGGGTCCAGCGGCGTTCCGTCAGGGTGCCACTCGATCTCGTCGCTGGTGCGTGCAGGCCCCCGCACCAGCTGCACCGCCCGCCGCCCCTCCGCGCGCAGAGCACGGATCAGCTCGGAGCCGATCAGCCCCGATCCGCCGGACACCACCACCCGCTCGTCGTTCATGGTCCGTCCCCTCTCCGCGCGCCGCGGCTCGGCGCCTCTCCGATGCGCTCCCACGGCTCGACGCCGCCCTCGACCGCCCGGAACAGCGGATGCGGCTCGGCCGCCGCCTCCGCCCACCGCTGAGCATCGGCGGGGCTCCGCTCGCGCAGCTTGGCGCCGAGGTGCCGCCATTCGTGGTCGAGCTGTCCGCGGGCGACCGGGATCGTGAAGGTCTCGGGATCGCCCGGCTGCAGGATCAGCGAGGCGTTGAAGCGGTAGCCCCGCGCCCGCGCCTCCCGCTCCAGCCCGGCGAGGTAGGCGCCGACGGCGGCGAGTGGCTCCGGCTGCGCCTGGAAGCGCTCGAGCTGGGGGTGGTTGCGGTAGCCCGTCGTCCGCCCGGCGAGCACGGCCTGCGCGAGCAGCGTCTCGCGCCAGCAGGCGATGAGCCCCATCCGGTCGAGGTGGCGCGGATGCAGCGACCAGATCCTCACGGCTTCCCCCGGGCGAGTCTCGACGGCCACCAGATGGCGCGTCCGATGTCGACGCCGAGTGCCGGTACCAACAGCGCCCGCACGAGGAAGGTGTCGAGCAGTACGCCGAAGGCCACGATGAAGGCGATCTGCACCAGGAAGAGGATCGGGATCACCGACAGCGCCGCGAAAGTCGCCGCCAGCACGAGGCCCGCCGAGGTGATGACGCCGCCGGTGACCGACAGACCCCGGATGATCCCGGATCGCGTGCCGTGCCCCAGGGACTCCTCCCGCACCCGGGTCATCAGGAAGATGTTGTAGTCGATGCCGAGCGCGACGAGGAAGACGAAGCTGTAGAGCGGCACCGCGGGGTCCGCCCCGGGGAAGCCGAAGACGTGGTTGAACATCAGGGCGGCCACGCCGAGCGCCGTGCCGAAGGAGAGCACGGTGGTGAGGATCAGCAGCACCGGGGCGAGGATCGATCGCAGCAGCAGCATGAGGATGACGAGGATCACCGCGAGCACGACGGGGATGATGAGGCTGCGATCGTGGATCGAGGCGGCATTGGTGTCGATCGCCGTCGCGGTCACGCCCCCCACCAGCGCGTCGACTCCCGCCTCGTCCAGCGACGCCCGGAGCTCCCGCACCGTCTCCTGCGCGGCCTCGGAGTCGGCGGCGTCGGCGAGGGTGGCCTGGAGCAGCACCCGGCCGTCGACCACGGTGGCCTCGGGAGCCGGGGTGCCCGGAGGGCCGTAGGCGGTGATTCCGTCCTCGGTGACCGCGGCGGAGCCGGAGGGCGCATCGCTCGAGGCCACGGTGACGCCGTCGATGCCCGGGTGGGCGAGCAGCAGATCGGCGATGGTCTGCAGCTCGGCCTCGGCGCCGAGCACATAGGCGGGGCTGCCGGATCCGCCGGGGAAGTGCTCGCCGAGCGCGATCTGCCCATCGCGCGCTGCCGAGCTGCCGAGTACGAGCTCGGACTGGGCGACGCCCTGGGCGTTCAGCTGGGTCAGCCCTGCCGCGCCGACGAGCAGCAGCACGGTGGTGCCGATCCAGATGGCTCGGGGGCTGCGCCGGATGGTGCGGCCGAGCCAGGCCCACAGCCCGGTGCTCGGAACCCCGCCCTCCGCGGCGACCACCTCGGGTTCGAATCGGGGGCGTCTCGGCCAGAACGCGGCTCGGCCGAAGGCGAAGAGGATCGCCGGCAGCAAGGTCAGCGCCGAGAGCATGGCGAAGACGATGCCGATGGAGGCGACCGGACCGAGGGTGCTGTTCGATTTCAGATCGCTGAGCAGCAGGCACAGCAGTCCCGCGATCACCGTGCCGCCGGAGGCCAGAATCGGTTCGAAGGATCCGCGCAGCGCGCGCATGCTGGCGACCCATTTGTCGTCGCTGACGCGCAGCGCCTCCCGGTAACGGGCCACGTAGAGCAGGGAGTAGTCGGTGGCCGCGCCGATGACGAGGATGAAGAGGATGCCCTGGGTCTGGCCGCTCAGCAGCAGCACCCCCGCCTTGGCCAGCCACCAGACGGTGAGGAGCGCCACCGTGAGGGCGAAGAGGCTCGTCGAAAGGACCGCGACGGGGAGCAGGAAGGAGCGGTAGACGATGATGAGGATCACGAACACCGCGAGCAGTGCGACCAGGAGCAGCAGTCCGTCGATGCCGGAGAATCCCGCGACCAGGTCGGCGGTGAAACCGGCAGGGCCCGTGACGAAGGAGTCGACTCCCGCAGGCGCGACCGCGGCGAGCTCCTCGGAGATCTCGGCGACCGCATCGCTGATGCCGGAGCCGATCGGCACGAAGGCCTGTGCGGCCCTGCCGTCCTCGGAGGGGATGAGCGGCGACACCCCATCGTCCACGCCGGCGATGCCGGTGAGGCCCGCCACCGCCTCTCCGAGCGCGTCGAGCCGATCCTCCGAGAGCTCGGTCTCGCTGGTGAAGACGACGACCGCCGGAATCGAATCGGAGTCGTTGAACTCGCCGAGCTGCTGCTGCACCCGGGTGGCATCGGCCGATTCGGGCAGGTAGCTGGTCTGATCGTTGGAGGAGACCTCTCCGACCTTGCCGAAGTACGGCCCGCCGATCGCGGCACCCGTGAACCAGAGAAGGATCAGTGCCGCGGGCAGCAGCACCCGCAGCCAGCGCGGGACCCGGCCCCCCGCGGACGGGGGAATGACGGCGGACGAGGCGTCGCCACTTCGGTGATCGTTCATGCGGTGAGCCTCCAGAGCAGGATGAGTATCAATGTTGCCAGGAAACCTGAGAGATAGTTCAATGCGATGAACCGGCGCCAGGCCCGGTTCGTGGCGGCCGCGGTGTCATCGGTGACGCGGACCCAGGGCGCGCAGTTGAGCAGATAGGGCAGCGCGATGACGGCGGCGAGCGGCCCGGGCCAGGGCGTGGCGAGCATCAGCAGGCCGGCTGCGAGCCACAGCGCGAGTGCGAGGATCACGGTGCGACGCGCGCCGAAGGCGGTCGCGATGGAGCCGATGCCCGCCTCCCTGTCCGGGCCGATGTCCTGCACCGCGCCGAACATGTGGGCGGCCATGCCCCAGACGAAGAAGGCGATCAGCACCGCGGCGATCCCTCCGCCGGGCTCCGCGCCCGCCAGGGCGAGGGCGACGAGCGCGGGGCTCGTGAAATGGAAGCTGGAGGTGATCGAGTCGAGCACCGGCCGCTCCTTGAAGCGCAGCCCGGGGACCGAGTAGGCGATCACGGCGAAGCTGCTGAGTGCGATGCACACCCAGGCCGCGGGGCCTCCGGCGAAGAGCAGCACGACCAGGAAGGGGAGATTGCAGGCGAGCACCAGGCGCAGCAGCGGCCGATGGAGCTCTGGTGCCAGCAGCGCCCCTTCGATGCCGCCCTTGCGCGGGTTCTTCGCATCCGACTCGTAGTCGAAGACATCGTTGATGCCGTACATCGCGAGATTGTAGGGGACGAGGTAGTAGAGGGTGCCGATGATCAGCAGCCAATCGATCTCCCGCGTGGTCATCAGCATCGCCGCGGCGAAGGGGAATGCCGTGTTCACCCAGCTCACCGGCCGGGAGGCGACGAAGGCCTGCCGCAGGAGACGCCCCGCGGAGACGCCTCCGCTCCGCGTCAGCGCCAGCCAGAGCGCCGGCAGGCCCAGTCCCAGGGCGAGCGGATAGGCGAAGTCCTCGACGGGGGCGAGGCCGATGCGCGCCCCGGCGATCAGCGACTCTTCGTAGGAGAACAGCCCGAGCCCGATCATCGCGCTGTCGAACACCGCCGTCAGCACGAGCAGCACCAGCAGCGCCGCTGCGACGGCGATCCAGTGACGGCGCCGTTCGGCTGCGGGGCCACGCCGGGGGAGCAGGATCGCCGCGGCGACCGCGACCGCGAGAAAGGGCAGCGAGAGCAGCGCGTAGCTCATCGCTCTCCCCTGCCGCGTCGACGGAGCAGCCGCGCGGCCCCGGTGTAGAGCACCATGGTGCACAGCACCAGGAACACCAGGAAGACCGGCTCCTCGAGGGGGAGCTCCGGGGCCAGCAGGATGCCGGTGGAGATCGCGGAGTCGCCGCTGAGGAAGACGCCCGCCCGGATGCCCGCCGCATCCCAGAGCAGGAGGAAGCCCACGCCCGCCGCGGTCACCAGGCCGGCCGCGGCGACGTCGTGCCAGAAGAAGAGCCGGAACCGCCGGTCGAGCAGCAGCATGCAGCCGATGCCGAGCAGCAGGGAGACCAGGTAGACGGCGCCCATCAACGGCTGCGCTCCGGGAGCCGAGCCGCGCCGCGGACGTCCAGCGGGCCGGCGCTGCGGTCGCCGCGGATGCGCTTGAGCACGAGCTCGGCGCTGATGAGGCACATCGGCACCCCCACCCCGGGCGCGGTGGTCGCCCCCGCGTAGTAGAGTCCGTCGACGCGCTTGGACTGGTTCTGCGGGCGGAACATGGCGCTCTGGCCGAGGATGTGGGCCGGGCCGAGCATGCCGCCTCGCCAGGAATGGTATTCGCGGACGAAGTCGGCCGGGCCGAGGGTGTGGCGCAGGACGATGCGCTCGCGGAGATCGGGGATGCCGGCCCAGGCGGCGATCTGGTCGATGGCGGCGTCCGCGGTGCGCTCGACGAGCCGCTCGCCGCCTCCGTCGGGGCCGCCGCGCCCGATCTCCGGCAGCGGCGGGACCGGGATGAGTACGAAGAGGTTCTCGTGCCCGGGCGGAGCGACGCCGGAATCGCTGGCGCTCGGCCTGCAGACGTAGATCGACGCCGGATCCGGGATCGCCGGTTCGTTCCCGAAGATGGCGGAGAAATTCGCGTCCCAGTCGCGGGTGAAGAACAGCGAGTGGTGGGGGAGTTCGGGAAGCGAGCCGGAGACGCCGAGCATCGCGATCACGGCCCCGGGCCCGCTCACCTTCCGCCGCCACCAGGCCTCGGGGTAGCTCCGCGCCGCCGGGTCGAGCAGCGCGGTCTCGGTGTGGTGCAGATCGGCGCAGGAGACGACGATGTCGGCCTCCTCCCGGTGCGCGGCTCCCTCGCGGTCCGTCCACCGCACGCCGTCGGCCCGCAGCCGCCTGCCGTCCGGGCGGGTGTCGATGCGGGTCGCCTCGGCCCCGGTGACGATCTCGACGCCGGCCTCCACGGCGAGCCCGGCGATCCGCTCCACGATCGTCCAGAACCCGCCTGCGGGGTATTGCACGCCCTCCTCCAGGTCGAGGGCGCTCATCAGGTGGTACATGGCCGGGGCATCGGAGGGAGCGGTGCCGAGGAAGACGGCCGGGTAGCCGAGGATCTGCCGGAGCACCGGATGCCGGAAGCGCCTCGCGATGTGCCGTTGGAGCGAGACGCCCAGCAGCCTCGCGAGCTGCGGGAGGCTGCGCAGCACCTCGGCCCGGCCCAGCGAGCGCAGCCGGGTGAAGGGGTTGTAGAGAAAGTAGCGCTCGGCCATCCCGGCAGTGCGGGCCGCCGAGGCGAGGTACTCCCGGAGTCGTTCGCCGCTGCCCGCCTCGACCCCTTCGAAGACCTCGCGGATCCGCGCCGGATCGCGCGGCACGATCACGGTGGAGGAGTCGCCGCCGGGCATCTCGGGCTCCGAGAAGACGCGGTACGCGGGGTCGAGCGTCGTGAGGTCGAGCTGTTCGCGGGTGCTGGTGCCGAGCAGCTGGAAGAAGTGCTCGAAGACGCGCGGCATGAGGTACCAGGAGGGGCCGGTGTCGAAGCGGAAGCCCTCTCGCTCGAGCAGCCCCGTCCGTCCGCCGAGCCGGGTGCCGCGCTCCAGCAGACGCACGCTGTGCCCGTCGTGGGCGAGCAGCGCCGCGGTCGCGAGCCCCGCCACCCCGCCGCCGATCACCACGACGCGGGGCATCAGCCCGCCTGCTTCCGGGAAGCGGCGAGGGACTGCAGGAGGATGCGCGTCTTGGCGGCCGTCGAGAGGCGGATGCGCCTGCTCCGAAGCTCGGGGAGCGGGGCGGCGGCGATGCGCTCCGTGAGCGCGGCGAAGAGGTTCAGCGCGCACCGCACCGCGAGGGCGGCGTCTCCGGGCAGCAGCGGCAGTACGGCGGAGGCGTCGGCGAGCTGTTCGCGAATGGTCGCCACCCAGCGATCCCGATCGGCGTCGTCGAGCTCCCCATCGACGCTGAGATAGCTGCGCCTGAGGCGCGAGGTGTCGTCGGCGAGGTCTCGCAGAAAATTGACGTTCTGGAAGGCCGCGCCGAGGCTTCGTGCGCCGTGTTCGAGTGTGTTGCGCCGGGCAGGAGTCAGCACCTCGTATCGGGTGAAGACGCGCAGGCACATGAGTCCGACGACCTCTGCGGAGCCGTGGACGTAGTCGCGATGCGCGTCCGAGTCGAAGTACGTCAGTCCGCTCCCGGCGAGCGGGCCCGTCTCCGGCCCGGTCTGCGGCAGATCGGCTCGCATCGAGTCGAAGAAGGGGGCCGTGAGCGAGGTGTCGATGCCGGACTGCCGCGCCGTGTGGGCGAAGGCGTGGACGATGGGGTTGCTGCTGTAGCCCAGCTTGATCGCCGACTCGGTCTCCTCGCGGAGCTGCGCGAGAGCCCGGTGCTGCTGCTCTGGCGAGAGTCCGGCCTCGGTGGCGACGCCGTCGACGAGCTCGTCGGCGACCCTGACCAGGGCGTAGATGTTCCGCACATGGGCGCGGTGCCGGCGGCCGAGCAGCCGAGTGGCGGTCCCGAAGGAGGTCGAGTAGGCCTCGATGACCTGACCGGAGGCCCGCTCGGCGGTGAGGGAGTATCGCGCGAGCGGCGGAAGACGATCCAGAGTCCCGCTCATGCCGAACGACCCTTGAGCGTTCCGATGAGATCGGAGATGAGACGGGTGAGCGGTTCGGGCATCGCCCGCGCGGGGTCGCCGAGGAGTTCGCCGCAGGCGGCGAGCTGTTCCTCCACCAGCGATCTCGCGAACTGCTCGGCACCGCACTCGCTCAGCAGCGCTCGGATCGCCTGCCCGTCCTGCTCGCAGAAGTCCGTGGATCCGATGATCGGCTCGATGCGCGGCCAGACGCTGGTCATGCGGGCGTAGGCGATGATCGCCGTCTCCTTGCCCTCACGGAGATCGGAGTACGCGTCCTTGCCGTGCTCGGCGGCCGCGCCGAAGACGGAGAGCAGATCGTCCTGCAGCTGGAAGGCCAGCCCCAGGTGCCGGCCCGCCTCTCCCAGGAAGGCCTCGAGCTCGCGCGGCGCTCCGGCGAGGATGGCGCCCGCCCTCATGGGGAGTTCGAAGGTGTAGCTCGCCGTCTTCCAGCGCGACATGGAGAGCACGGTGTCGAGATCGGCGGCGATCGTGCCGACGCCGAGCCCGATGTCGAGCTGCTCGCCGGCGACCGACTCCGTGATGGTGTGATCCAGGGCGTCGAGCAGCCGGAGCCGGGTGCCCTCGGGGAGGGATTCGCGCGCGAAGGCCCGGTGCGCGGCGGAGAGCATGAGATCGCCCATGAGGATCGCGCCGGACCGGGCCCAGTGCAGACCGGCGGCGAGATCCTCTCGATCGTCTGCTGCGCGCGCGCCTGCGTGACCCGGGTGGACGTCCTGCAGAATGAGCCCGATGAGATTCGGCCGATGCCGTCTCATCAGGTCGCCGTCGATCACATCGTCGTGCAGCAGGAAGGAGTAGTGCAGCAGCTCCACGGCGGCGGCGAGCCGGATCGCCGCGGCGCGCGTCTCGGAGCCCGGGGTCCCGTCCGGCCGGGGCGCGAGCGCGTCGAAGACGTCGAGGAGCAGGCGGGGCCGCAGCATCTTGCCGCCGAGGAGGCAGTCTGCGGCGGCATCCCAGAGGCGGGCGAAGTCGGCGCCGTAGCGTGCGGCCTGATCCGACCGCTCGCGCAGGAACGCCGCCAGCTGCTCCTCGACCGGCGCATCGGGCTCGGTGCGCGGTCGGTCGACGGTGAGCAGATCACGCATTGCGGTCGGCCCCCTCGAGGTGACGGTGCCGGATGAGGAGGGGGAGCTGCTCTCGGAGCCACGGGCTGAAGGCGAAGGGCGTCAGAGCGATGGACTGCGCGAGCGCGAGCGGATGCACCCACGACCACTCCACCACCTCCTCGGGCTCGGGGTGGATGGCCCCGTCGAGATCGGCGATGAACACCGGACACACCTCGTTCTCCACGATTCCGCCCGCATCGGCCGCGCGGTATCGGAAATCGGGGAGCGCCTCCCGGATGCCCGAGATCGCGGCGCCGAGCTCCTGCCGTCCCCTCCGGCGGACAGCGTCGTGGAGGGGCTCCCCGGGGGAGGGGTGGCCGCAGAAGCTGTTCGTCCAGACCCCCGGCCAGGTGCGCTTGGCCAGGGCTCGCCGTGTGACGAGGATCCGGCCCTCCTCGTCCTGGAGATAGCAGGAGAAGGCGAGGTGGAGGGGAGTGTCGGGCCCGTGTATCCCGACCTTGTCCGCCGAGCCGATGGGCCTGCGGTGCTCATCCAGGAGTACCACCCGTTCGCTGCGCCTCATCACCGCTCTTCTCGCCACCCGACATTATTCACTACATCAAAGCATATAATATTCTCATGTAGATAATAAACTAGTGTAAACTAAACGTGTGAGGCGTTCTCCCTCGCGATCCTAGGATGATGGTATGGCTGAGACACCCGCGCGAACGGATGGCGATCAGATCTCCGCGAGCCTGTACGAGGTGGACTCCAGCGACCCCCGCAGTGAACTCGTGGATCGATCCGGTCTCGCGCCGGAGGACATCCGCCAGATCGGGACCCTGATGAGGGCCCTCTCCGAGCTGCGCACGGCGGAGGAGCGGCTCTCCGAGGCTTCTCAGAAGTACATGCGGTTGAGCACCCAGGACATGCGGGCGATCCACTACCTCATCGTCGCCGGCAATCGCGAGGCGCTGGTCACTCCCGGCATGCTCGCCGCCCATCTGAAGATCTCGGCCGCCTCGACCACCAAGCTCCTGAACCGGCTCGAACGGGGAGGTCACATCACCCGAGAGGTGCATCCCACCGACCGCCGCGCCTTCGCGATCCGAGTGACCCCCGAGACGGAGGCCTCGGCCATGCAGACCGTGGGACGCCAGCAGGCGAAGCGCTTCTATGCCGCCGCGAGGCTCACACGGGATGAGCGCGAGGCGGTGATCCGGTTCCTGGAGGACATGACCGGGGAGTTGTCCCTCACCGGTTCGGACTGGGCCGAGGCGGGTGCAGCCGGCGCGAATCAGGCTGAAGCGCACCGGGCGGAGCCGGATCGGGATTCGCCGAGCGCGTGACTCCGCGACGCCGATGGTAGTGTGGCAACCGTTCCAGAATTCGCCGGGACGACTGCGGGGCGACGACGTCGGGCAGTGCCGAACAGAGCGAGCGGAGGCGCAGCCGAGTGATCGAACAGTACGACGCCTACCTGTTCGACCTCGACGGGGTCATCACCCCCACCGTGCTGCTGCACCGCCGTGCCTGGCAGGAGACCTTCGAGCCCGTCTTCGCAGCGGCCGGCGCCGCGCCGTACCGCGACGGCGACTACTTCGACTCCCTCGACGGCAAGCCCCGATTCGAGGGCGTGCGGGCACTGCTGAAGACCCGCGGCATCGAGCTGCCCGAGGGCGCGGAAGATGACGACACCCTCGGCACCGTGCGCGGCATCGGCAACCGCAAGAACCGGGCCTTCACCGAGGTGCTCGAGCGGGACGGCATCGATCCCTACCCGGGGTCGCTCGTCCTCATCGATCGTCTCGGAGCCCTCGGCAAGCCGCTCGCGGTCGTGTCGAGCTCCCGCAACGCCGAGGCGGTGCTCGCCGCCGCAGGGCTCCGGCAGCGCTTCGCCGCCGTGGTCGACGGCCTCGTCGCCGCCGCCGAACGGCTGCCCGGCAAGCCCGCACCCGACACCTTTCTGCGCGCGGCGGAGCTGCTGGGCGCGGCGCCCGAGCGCTGCGTCGTCTTCGAGGACGCGGTCTCGGGGGTGGAGGCCGGCGCGGGCGGTGCATTCGGGCTGGTGGTCGGGGTGGACCGCGGAGCGGGCCGGAACGCCCTCACCGCGGCGGGTGCGGATATCGTCGTCGAGGACCTGGGGGAGCTGAAGTGACCGGTGACGCGCGCGCGCAGGGCGATACGATGCGAGCCGCGCCCTTCCGCGATCTCGCCAGAGAGCAGGCCCGAGACTTCGGGGACGATCCCTGGCGGCTCACCGTGCGCGGCATCGATCCGGCCTTCGCCGGGCAGGACGAGACCCTGTTCGCGCTCGCCAACGGCTATCTGGGCATGCGGGGCAATCACGAGGAGGGGTTGCCGCTGGGCAACCACGGCACCTTCGTGAACGGTCTGCACGAGACCTGGCAGATCCGCCACGCCGAGTACGCCTACGGCTTCGCCGAGCACGGCCAGACCATCGTCAACGCCCCCGACGCCAAGACGATCCGCATCTACGTCGATGACGAGCGACTGAACCTCACCTCCTCCGACCTCCTCGAGGCGCGGCGCACCCTCGATATGCGATCCGGCGCCCTGGAGCGCTCGCTGCTGTGGCTGACGCCGACCGGGAAGCGCGTGCGCATCGACACCCGTCGTATGGTGTCCTTCTCCTCGCGGCATATGGCCACCCTCGAGATGCGGATCACGGTGCTCGGCGACGATGCGGATCTCACCGTGTCGAGCCTCATCGTGAATCGACAGGATCTCGGCCGGGTCGACCACCCCGCCTACGAGAGCGGCAGCCGCATCGTCGATCCCCGCAAGAGCGAGCAGCTCAGCGAGCGCACCCTCGTGGCGGGCCCCGTGCTGCACGAGGGGGGACGCAGCGTGCTGAGCTTCCGGGTGCGCGCCTCCGGGATGACGCTCGGGGTGGGCGTCGACCACGAATTCGACGGCGGCTCGGGCGATGACGGCACCGGTGCACCCCGCACCGTCTGGCAGTCCCGGGTGCAGGCCTCGGAGGATCGCGTGCGGCACGTCTTCCAGGGCCGCGCCGAGGCCGGTCGCACGGTCACGCTGACGAAGACCATCACCTACCACTCCTCCTCGACGGCGACCCTCTCGGAGATGATCGATCGCTGCGTGCACACGCTCGATCGCGTCGCCGCGGAGCCCGCCGAGGCGCGCTGGGAGGCGCAGCGAGCGTATCTCGACGCCTTCTGGGACCGCAGCGATGTGCGGGTGGAGGCGGAGCCCGGCGTGCAGCAGGCCATCCGCTGGAATCTCTTCCAGCTCGCCCAGGCCGCCGCCCGCGCCGACGGCCGCGGCATCGCGGCGAAGGGGCTCACCGGATCCGGATACAGCGGGCACTACTTCTGGGACTCCGAGATCTACGTGCTCCCCTTCCTCAGCTACACCACCCCGCTCTGGGCCCGCAACGCCCTGCGCGCCCGGGAGCGCATGCTGCCGCAGGCCCGATTGCGCGCGACGATGCTCAACGAGGACGGCGCGCTGTTCCCCTGGCGCACCATCAACGGCGAGGAGGCCAGCGCCTACTACGCCGCGGGCACCGCCGCCTACCACATCAACGCCGACATCACCTACGCGCTCGCCCGCTACATCTCGGCGACGGGCGATCTCGAGTACCTGCTGCAGGGCGCGGCCGACATCCCCATCGAGACCGCGCGGCTGTGGAGCAGCCTCGGATTCTGGGAGAGGGATCCCGACGGCGAGGATCGCTTCCACATCCACGGCGTCACCGGCCCCGATGAGTACACCACCGTGGTCAACGACAATCTCTTCACCAATGTGATGGCGCGATTCAACCTGCGCTTCGCCGTGGAGGTGGCCCGCCGGCTCGAGGCGGATGCGCCCCATGCCCACGCCGAGCTGAGCGCGCGACTGCGCCTGAGCCCCGAAGAGGTCGACGCGTGGGAGCGGGCCGCCGAAGGCATGTACGTGCCCTACGCGGACGATCTCGGCATCCATCCGCAGGACGCCCACTTCCTGGAGCGGGAGGTGTGGGATCTGGCCGCCACCCCGCCCGAGCAGAAGCCCCTGCTGCTGCACTTCCACCCGCTGGTGATCTACCGCTTCCAGGTGCTCAAGCAGGCCGATGTGGTGCTCGCGCTGCTGCTCGCGAGCGACGAGTTCACCCGGGAGCAGAAGCGGCGCGAC
Source organism: Leucobacter sp. (assembly GCA_048516985.1). Lineage (GTDB taxonomy): Bacteria > Actinomycetota > Actinomycetes > Actinomycetales > Microbacteriaceae > Leucobacter. The sequence goes on from CP183188.1 coordinate 1,555,227, forward strand.
TTCGAGTACTACGACGCGCTGACGACGGGGGACTCCACCCTCTCCGCCGTGGTGCAGTCGGTCATCGCCGCCGAGGTGGGCTACCGGGAGCTCGCCTACCGATACTTCGACCACTCGTTGCACGTGGATCTCGCCGATCTCCACCGCAATAGCGCGGACGGCGCGCACATCGCCTCCGCCGGCGGCGTGTGGATGACCCTGGTGCAGGGTTTCGCCGGGATGCGCGACGCCGGGCGCAGGCTGAGCTTCGATCCGCGGCTGCCCGCGCACTGGGGAGGCATCTCCTTCACGCTCCAGTGGCGGGGGCGCAGGCTCGCCGTCGCGCTCGAACCCTCGTTCATCCGCTTCGAGCTGATCGAGGGGGATCGGCCGATCACCGTCGCCGTGCGCGGCGAGACGGTGGAGGTGCGCCCTGGAGTGCCTCGCGAGGTCGCCCTCGCGGATCAGGGCCCGGATCTCGGCACCTTCCAGGGGCTGTCCGCGGGGATTCTGCCGCGCGACGGGGACACCGGGGTGGTCCCGGACTTCGAGATCGACCCGATGACGGCTCCGATCCCGATTCCGACCCGACCGCCGACCGCCCCCGGAGGGGCCCGCACTCCCGACTTCGGGGGATGAAGCGGGCCCGGGCCTACGCTTCGCCGCGGCTCGCGAGCCAGGCGGCGCCGACGATGCCGGCATTGTTCCTGAACTGCGCCGGAAGACAGGGCGCCCCGACCCCCGCGAAGGGCAGATAGAGTCCGGCGTCCTTGCTGATGCTGCCGCCGATGACGAAGCGGTCCGGGTGCAGCAGCAGTTCCAGGTGGCGCACATAGGCCGCGGCCCGATCCGCCCACTCCTGAAGGGAGATGCCCTCCCGCCCGATGCTCTTCGGCGAGGCGTGGCGCTCGATATCGGGGTGGCCGTCCAGCTGCAGATGCCCGAGCTCGAAGTTCGGGATCAGCGCGCCGTCGAAGAGGCACGCGGTGCCGATACCGGTGCCGAAGGTGAGCACCATCGTCATCCCCCGCAGGCCCTTCGCGGCTCCGAGGGCGGCCTCGGCGACTCCGGCGGCATCCGCGTCGTTGACGAGGAGGCAGACGGATCCGGTGGCCCGTGAGAGCAGGAGGCCGGCGTCCGTGCCGATCCAGCTCGCATCGAGGTTCGCGGCAGTACGCATCACTCCCTCGCGCAGCACCCCGGGAAGAGCGATGCCGATGGGGAGCGTCGTCGTTCCGAGTCGCTGCTCGCCGAGTTCCGCCCGGATCGCGGTGCACATCTCACCGACCTCGCGGGCGATATCCGCGGGCAGGCCGCCTACGGGGGTCGGCACGCGGTGCCGGGCGGTGAGCCGTTCGCCGCTCGCAGGATCGATGGCCGCACCCTTGATCCCGGTGCCGCCGACGTCGATGCCGATCGCCGCTCGCCGCATGCTCACACTCTAGCGCCCGAGGAGAATCCCGCGCCGTGGCGCGTGTCAAGCCCTCGCGAGGATCCGAGCCGCTCCGCCAGACTGTGGGGACGCCGTACGGGGGAGCGGCCCCGCCGCCGGCGAGCAGGAGGAGCATCGAATGAATGAGCGATCACCGGTCAAGTCCGTCGGAGAGCTCGACCTCGAACGGTATCTCGGATTGTGGTACGAGGCGGGCAGGCTTCCGCTGCGCTTCGAGGATGACGGGGCGAGCGAGGTGACCGCGGAGTACTCGCTGTGCGATGACGGCGCCCTGCGGGTCGACAACCGCTGCCTCGACGAGGCGGGCGTCCCCGTCCAGGCGCTGGGACGCGCGGATCCGGATGAGGAGCATCCGGGCCGACTCCGGGTGAGCTTCCTCCCCGCCGCACTGCGCTGGATCCCCTTCACCCGGGCCGACTACTGGGTGCTGAAGATCGACGCCGGCTATCATCACGCGCTGGTCGGCACTCCCGACCGGAAGCATCTGTGGCTGCTCGCACGGACGCCGCGGATCGACTCCCAGGCGGAGGCGGAGTTCCTCGAGGAGGCGCGGTGCCAGGGGTTCGAACTCGACGCCTGGATCAGGCCGCGGCAATCGGGTGCACCCGTGAGCGACCGGGAATTGGAAGCGGGGGCGCAGGACGCCGAACGACCCGACGGCGGTCGCTAGGCTGGCGGCATGAGCGATTCGGGCGGTCCCGGAACGGCCACGGGGCTGAAGGGCCTCGTGCAGCGCCTCACCGCGCTCGCCCTGCAGCTGCGCCTGGTGCGCGCCTACCTCCGCTACAGCGAGCACCGGGGCCCCGCCCTCGCCGACAGCGTCACCTACCGCGCCTTGTTCAGCGTCTTCGCCGGCGTGCTCCTCGGCTTCTCCTTCGCCGCGCTCTGGCTCGGCGGCAACCCCGAGGCGATGGCAGCGCTCACCGAGGCGCTGAACAGCGTGGTGCCGGGCCTGAGCGATGTGGTCGATCCCGCCTCGATCTCCGCCCCCACGAGCTTCACCGTCGTCGGCATCGTCTCGCTGATCGGCCTCGTGGGCGCGGCGATCAGCGCGATCGGCAGCCTTCGCACCGCGCTGCGCATTCTGGCCGACGAACTGCACGACGACGGCTTCTTCCTCTGGGTGCTGCTGCGCAATCTGCTGGTGGCCGTCGCATTCGGCGGACTCCTCGCGCTCGCCGCAGTGCTCAGCGTCGCCGGAACCTTCGGCATCTCCGCCGTGGCGTCCTGGATCGGGATACCCGCGGGCTCGGAGGTGACCTCCTGGCTCACCCGCGCGCTCGGACTGCTCGTCGTGTTCGCGATCGACACCGTGGCGGTGGCGCTCGTGTTCCGGCTGCTCTCCGGTATGACGGCTCCCGCCCGCGCGCTCTGGACCGGTGCGATGCTCGGCGGGCTGGGCCTCACCGTGCTGCAGGAGCTCTCGGGTCTCTTCGTCCGCGGCGCCACCGCGAATCCGCTGCTCGCCTCCTTCGCCGCGCTCATCGCCCTGCTGCTCTGGTTCAACCTCTCGGCCCAGGTGATCCTGCTGTCGGGCACTTACATCGTGACGGCGACCGCGGAGGCGCGGGACCGGGTACGCGAGCGCTACGGGGCGGCCACACTCGCCCAGCACCGGCGCAGGCGGGCGGAGGATCTGCTCCACGCGGCGACCCGGGAGCTCCGGGCGGCGCAGGAGGCGGAACGCCGCGAGGCCGGGCGCGACGAGACGGAATGAGAACCGGCACTTGCGGGCGCCGAGTGAATCGCGCGACGATGGGGGTATGACCCAGCATCTCGCTCCCGTCCCCGCAGATCCTTCACCGAGCGAGTTCGAGGCGCAGCCCGAGACGTCACCTGCGGATCGCGTGTGGCTCTTCGCGGCCTTCCGCGTGAGCTCATCGCACCCCATCGTGCTCGACGGGCGCGATGTGCCCGGTGTCGTCCGGGAATTGGAGGACGTCGTGGGCATCATCGAGGGGGAGGGCGTGAGGGTGCGCGGCTGGTACGACGTCACCGGTTTCCGTTCCGACACCGATCTGCTGGTCTGGCTCACCGGAACCGCGGCGGAGGATCTGCAGTGGGCCTACCGCGAGCTGCGGCGAGCGCGCATCCTGAAACCGCTGGTGCGGGTGAGCAGTTTCGTCGCCGTCACCGGCGCCGAGCTTCCGGCGGAAGCGCCCGGGTGGCTCGCGGTGACCGGTGCCGGTGCCGGGTTCGGTGCTCGCGCGGTCAACGTCAGCGCATCGGACGGTATCGAAGCGGTGGAGGCCGAGAGCTCGGCGGCGCTCTTCCACGCTCTTACCGGGGAGTCCTCGGCGGCGCCGCTCCATCTCGGGCGTCTCATCACCCCGGCCGAGGTGATCGAGGTGCTGCAGTAGGCCGTCGCCCGCGCGCGCTTACCCGGTGCGGTGCGGTGCGTCAACCCTCCTGACGGCGTGCCGCGGCGATCCTAGGCTCGAGGCGAGCCGATGGGGCGACAGGTCCCGCGGCGAGCCGAGGCCGGCCGAGTCCGGCGTCGATGCTCCGGCATCGACCGAGGAGAGGAACGCGCATGCACACCGTCAGCAGCGACATCGACATCGATCTGCCCATCCGCACCGTCTACGATCAGTGGACGCAGTTCGAGGACTTCCCGGCCTTCATGTCGGGTGTCGACGAGGTGCGGCAGCTGGACGATACGACGATGCACTGGCGGGTGCGCGTCGGAGGTGTCGAGCGGGGCTTCGACGCCGAGATCACCGAGCAGCAGCCCGATGAGCGGATCGCCTGGAAGAGCACGAGCGGTCCTCAGCACGCCGGCGTCGTCACCTTCCATCGCCTGAACGACGAGCAGACGCGGGTGCGGCTGCAGCTCGACTGGGATCCCGAGGGCTTTGTCGAGACGGTCGGCGCCGCGCTGCAGCTCGATGACGCCCGGGTCGCCTCCGATCTGCAGGAGTTCGCCCGTCTGCTGGAGTCCAGGGGCTTCGCCACCGGGGACTGGAGGGGGTCGGTGGACCGCCCTTCCGAGCCCGGCGCCTGAGCCGGAACGGCGAACATGAGTGCGAGAGAGTGGGACTATGGCGCAGATCTGGGAGCCGAACGAGGAGCGGGACGAGGAGGACGAACTCGTCGTCACCGAGCACCGCGATCGGGACGAATCCGGGGTGCCTCCCGAGGAGGAACAGGCGGTCGAGACCGCTGCCGAGGATCCGCGATCGGCGCTCGAAGAGCTGGGCGAGGATGTCGCCTCCTCACCCGCCAGACGCGGTCGCGACGAGCCGGCATCCGGGCCCCGGACCGGGCGGGAGAACGTGTGAGGCATGGGCGGCGGAGGATCCAAGACGTCGTCGGGACGTCGCCGCCTCCCCATCGTCCGCGAGCAGCAGGATGGAGGTTTCGTCTACCGCCTGAACGGGAGGAGGATCACGCGCCGTGCTGAGATCAGGCGACTGGACGCGCTGGCGATCCCTCCCGCCTGGAAGGACGTGGAGATCGCCAGATCGCCCGCCGCGAAGGTGCTGGCGCGCGGGGTGGATGCGGCAGGGCGTACCCAGACCATCTACCATCCCGCGTACCGCCGCAGGCAGGAGCGACGCAAATTCGACCGCTTGGCGCGCTTCGGCCGAGCACTGCCGAGCCTGCGCGCTCGCGTCGACCGCGATCTGCGTCGCCGCCGTCTGAGCCGAGACCGGGTGACGGCCTGCGTCGTGCGCCTCATCGATCTGCAGTTCTTCCGGGTCGGAAGCCCCGAGTATGCCCGGCAGTATCGGAGTTACGGCGTGACCACCGTCCGCGCCGAGCATCTGAGCACGACGCGCGGTTCCGTCACCTTCGACTTCCTCGGCAAGAGCGGCAAACGTCAGCATCGGCGCGTGCGGGACGCCCGCGTCGCGCATCTCATCGAGCGCCTGGTCGAGCTGCCGGGGCCCGAGGTCTTCCGCTTCTTCGACGAAGACGGCCTCGTCCACCGCCTGCGCGGCCGGCACGTGAACGCCTACGTGAAGCGGCATATGGGGGAGGAATTCACTGCGAAGGACTTCCGCACCTGGGGCGGCACCATGCTCGTCGCGACGGCGCTGCTCAGTCTCGCTCCTGAGGAACTCGAGACTCCCCGTGCTCGTGCCGCAGCAGTGCGCGAGGCCGTCGAGATCGCCGCCGAACGGCTGGGCAACACGGTCGCCGTCGCGAAGTCCTCATACGTGGATCCTCGTGTGCTGCGGGCTGCCGAGGAGCCCGCGGCCCTCGAGCGGGTCAGAGCGGCCCGTGGGCGCATGCGTGCGCGCCGATACCTCGATGTCGACGAGCAGAGCACGCTCGCCCTCCTCGCCGAGATGGACCGGCGCGGCGCGGCCGAGTCGGAGGACGCGCCCTAGCCCTTTTCACGCTCCCGGTCGATCCTCGGCCGCCGCTTCGGATCCTCGGCCGCCGACTGGCCGTTCGGGGCCGGCGCCCTGGTCGCAGGCCCCGTCGGAGTCGCCCCGCCCTCGTCGACCCAGTCGGAACCGAGACGATCGTCGAGTGCGGGATCGGTCATCACATCCTCCTGGGCGTCGGCGCCGTCCGCACCGTGCCCGGCGGGCACGGTGTCCGTGCGCACCTCCGCCTCCTCCGGGTGAGCATCGCGTCCATCGCCGTTAGCGGGATCCTGTGTCTGCATCATCGTGCCTTCTCCTCTGCATTCGATCGATGCCGGCCTCGCCCGGCTGGGAATGACGCTAACGAAGAAACCGCCCCGTCCCCAGGGGCTTGCGGGGCGCCGTCGGTATGGGTTAGAGCTGCCACCGGTGCCGCCAATACCTTCGGCACGATGCGTCGTGAGCGCCCGGCAGAGCCCTGTCAAGGGGGAGACCGGAGCGGAATGCGATGCTTAGAGTCGCTTCCATGGAGTCCCTCTGGAAGCGCACAGGCCCCGAGATCCTCGCAGACGTCTTCGACGGGGGCTTCCACGACGCCGTCGTCGTGGGCGCAGGGCTCACCGGTCTGGCAAGCGCCGTGCTTCTGAGCCGCGCGGGCCTGCGGGTGACCGTGCTCGAGGCCCGGGCGGCGGGAGCGGTCACCACCGGCAACACCACGGGCAAGCTCAGCCTGCTCCAGGGCACCGTGTTCTCCGAGCTCCGAGAACGGCACGGAGTCGAGATCCTGCAGGCCTACGCTGAGGCGAATCGTGAGGGGCAGGCCTGGCTGCTGCGCTGGCTCGCCTCAGCCGGCATGGAAGCCGACCGCCGCAGCGCGTACACCTACGCCACCGATGCCGAGCAGCTCGACGCTTTGGCGCGGGAGCGGGAAGCCTGCGCTGCCGCGGGAATCGCGGTCGGTCTCACCCACGACACCGGTCTCCCCTTCGAAACGGCCGGCGTGCTCGTCCTCGATGAGCAGGCCCAGCTCCACCCCATAGAGGTTCTGGCCGGGCTCGCCGCGGAACTCCGCGAGCGAGGCGGCTCTCTGGTCGAGCACTGCCGAGTCGAAGACATCGAGATCGGCGCGGGAGAGGTGCTGGTGCGCACGACGCTCGGCACCGTGCCCGCAGATGTCTGCGTCCTGGCGACGGGCGTTCCGATCCTCGACCGCGGCCTGTTCTTCGCGAAGCTGGAGCCGTCCCGCTCATTCGTGGGAGCGTATCGGCTGGCCGCGACGGCTGCCGCTCCGCGCGGCATGTACATGTCCGCGGGATCCCCGCACCGCTCGCTGCGCACTGCGTCGGACTCCGACGGAGAAGAGGTGCTCGTCGTCGGCGGTCAGCCGCACGTCACCGGCCGCGCAGCCGACACCGCAGCAGATGTCCAGGATCTCGACGCCTGGGTGGAGCAGCGCTTCGGCCCGGCCCGTCTCGTCGCTCGATGGGCCGCGCAGGACTACCGGACCCACTCGCGGATACCGTTCGCAGGCGTCCTGCCCCGCGGCGGCGGGCGCGTCTACGCGGCCACCGGCTACAACAAGTGGGGCATGACCAATGCGATCTGCTCGGCTCTGCGAATCGCCGGCGAGATCCTCGGCGGGCACCAGGAATGGGGTGCCGTGCTGCAGGAGCACACCCTGAGCCTGCCGGAGGTGAGCGACGCCATCGGAGCCAATGCCGAGGTCGCCGCCCGGCTCATCGGCGGCTGGGTCCGGGCGGAGTTCCAGCCCAGCCGGGCTGGTGATCCGCCGGGGGAAGGCGAGGGGCGCGTCGTCAGCGACGGGCTCGCCCCGGTGGGAACTGCCCGGGTCGATGGCGTCGTGTGCCGCGTAAGCGCGGTCTGCACCCACCTCGGTGGCGTTCTGAGCTGGAATGCGGCCGAGAGATCCTGGGACTGCCCGCTGCACGGCTCCCGGTTCTCCGTGGGCGGTGCGCTGTTGGAGGGCCCCGCCCTGCGAGATCTGCCGCCCGCTCAGGAGACCGACGGCGCCGCGGCGGCCGATGGGCCCTCGGGCCCGCGACCCGCGGCGAAGTGACGCCGGTAGTGCGCCTCGGCTTCGATGAGCAGATTTTCCGAGAGCCGGGCGATCGGCAGCACGCAGCTCAGCAGCGGCTCGCAATCCGGGCCGTGCCCCGAGATCCGGCCGGTGAGCACCCAGACGACGCGGTGAGGATCGAGCTGTGTCGGCTGCGTGCACCGGTGCAGCTGCCTCGCCAACCAGTCCGTCGCCGGGCGCAACCACCAGCCCTGAGGGGTGAGCGGAGCGACCGGCAGGCCGGGCAGCTCGAGGCCGCTCTCGGCGTCGACGCTGGCGCTGCGCGCATCGGCGAGCGGCCCTTCCGAACAGCGCAGATGGAGCTCTGGAAAACGTCGTAGCGCGATCTCGAGATCGGACATCGACGCCAGGGCGCCGAGCTCGAAGTCCTCGTCGATCGCTTCCGGCGATGGTGCTTCCACGATGCCTCTCCTTTCACCTTGACGGTTCACAGCTCTCAATCGGACTCGATGGCGGTCGCCTCATGCGGGGCGCCGACCGGTTTGGACTCCGCGGAGCCCCGTTGGCGCAGGAAGATCGAGAACACCACCATGCATCCCACCGCCAGCAGCTCGGATTGCCAGTTCTGCAGCGTCCGATTCCAGAAGTCCGCCGAGAGCAGATAGCCGAGGAAGGACACCACCGGCTCCCCGTGCAGACGCTGCTCGGCGTTGTACACGGTGGTGCCGGCGAGGCCCTGCGCCAGCCATGACAGCAGGAAGATCGATCCCATGGTCAGCAGCAGCGAATTGCTGTAGACCCATCGCCGCCACCCGTCCGCCCGTGCCCACCGCGGCGAGTCCGCGCGGGCGTGCGGCCCGACGAGCTGCTCGGCGTCGCTTCCGATGCCCTCGTTTCCGGGGTTCTTGGATTCCGGGGAGCCGCGCTGCACCAGCCAGACCGTGGCGAGGATGAAGAGGAAGAACTGCAGATACTCCGACTGCCAGTTCTCCGCGACGTCGACGATGAAATCGGACGAGGTGACGAAGCCGAGCCAGCTCGCCGCGGCGGCTCCGTGCGCCGCCTGCTCGGCGTTGTAGACGGAGAGCCCGGCCAGGGACTGGCCGGCGAGCGCGACGAGGAAGGCCCCGGCGAAGCAGAGGGAGAGCCCGTGATCCTTGATCCTCACGGTTCACCTCCCCGCCAGCACGAGGGTGAGCATCGTCGCGAGCCCGACCGTCACCAGCCCGAGCCAGAGTATGAACATCGTCCTCATGCCGGGATCGTACGTCTGCTCGCTGCTGCTGCGGCAGGCCCTTGCGAAGCAGGGGCCTGCTGTGCCAGACCGCTTCCGTCGGAGGGCGTGAGGAATCGAAGGGCACACTACTCCGTGGCGGTGGGGATGTCGAGGCCCTCGCGAGCGGGCGAAACCCGGCCTACCGTGCTTGCAGGAGGAGACCCCTCCGGAAGACGAGAGGCGAGGAGTGCGAGCGTCATGCCGAATCCGCATCTGAAGGATCCCGAGCTCTACGATCGGCTCCGGGAGGACGGCGCGTCCCAGGAGAAGGCCGCCCGGATCTCGAATGCCGCGGCGAAGGAGGGTCGCTCCCGTGTCGGTCGTCGCGGGGGCAAGGCCGAGGACTACGAGGATCGCACCGTCGCCGAGCTTCGCCGGCGGGCGAAGGAGCTCGGGCTCTCCGGCTACTCCGGGCTCCGCAAGGCCGAGCTCATCCGCAAGCTCCGCGACCACTGATCGCGAAAGCCGGAAGGAATGGACGCGCCATGAGCCCGAACGTCGACCCGCGGGACAAGTACCCGAGACCGCCGATGCCGCTGCAGCGTCAGCCCGAGCAGCCGGGGGACACCGACCCGATGGAGCCGCGACCCGATCATGGCGAGGAGAGCTACCGGGGCGCCGGACGTCTGATCGGACAGCGGGCGCTCATCACGGGCGGAGACTCCGGCATCGGACGGGCCGTCGCGATCGCCTTCGCGCGCGAGGGCGCCGATGTGTCGCTCTCCTATCTTCCCGAGGAGCACGGGGACGCGGAGGACACCGAGGCTCTGGTGAGCGCCGCGGGGCGCAGGTGCCTCCGGTTGCCCGGCGATCTGCGCGAGGAGCGCGTCTGCGTGGAGGCGGTCGAACGCACGGTCGCCGAACTCGGCGGCCTCGACATCCTGGTGCTCAACGCGGGGGTCCAGCATCGCCGGGATCCGAACGCCGCCATCGCGCGGGAGGAGATTCTCGAAGTACTCACCACCAATCTCGTGGCGCCGCTCATCCTGATGCGCGAGGCCGCTCCGCATCTGCGGCCCGGGGCCTCGGTCATCGTCACCGCCTCGATCCAGTCCTTCAACCCCGGGCCGGATCTGCTGGACTACGCGATGACCAAGGCCGCGCTCGTGGCCTTCACGCGCGCCCTCGCCGAAGAGCAGGGCGAGCGCGGTGTGCGGGTGAACGCGGTGGCGCCCGGACCCATCTGGACGCCGCTGATCCCCGCCACCGGGTGGAGCGAGAAGCTCGTCCGCTTCGGGGCGGACACACCGCTGGGACGCCCGGGGCAGCCGGCCGAGCTCGCCGGCGCCTATGTGTATCTCGCCTCGGAGGACGCCTCCTATGTGTCGGGCGCAGTGCTCCCGGTGACAGGCGGCAAACACCTCTGAGACGGGCGCTACCAGATCTGGTCCGCGGCGGTGATGAGCACCGTGATGATGATCGCCAGCGGTACCAGCCACAGCACCGCCATCAGCGCCGCCTCGACCCGCAAGCGGGGCTTCAGCGGGAGGGGGCTGGCCCGGACCACGAGCATGAGGATCAGGCTCACCAGAGCGACGACGATGCCGATGCCGCACCACAGCGGGCTCCACTGCAGCAGCAGGAGCAGCACCGCGACCACCACGACGGCGGCGATCACCGAGGCGATCAGCCAGCGGTTCGTGCTGGTGCTGTTGAGCGCGGGCTGCCGATGCACGGCCGCGGGGTCGGTCTCGCCCCGGTAGGGGTTCGGGATGCTCGCCTCGGCGGCGGGGCTCTGCGTCGAGCCGTCGAGGATCGGACGCTCCTGGAAATCGCTGTCGTAGGGGGGACCCGTCACCGTCCCCTGACCGGTTCCGGCGTCGAAGCGCGACGCCGCATGCGGGGGATCGGGATGCTCCTCGGCGATCCGCTCCTGACTGTCCGGATCCACCTCGGGCTCGATGCGGTCCGCAGCCGAAGGCTCCGGACCGGATTCCGGCCGTCTCTCCTCGGGCATCGTGTGCTCCCTCCTCGACTTCTCATCGGGCGAGCCGGTGGCGCCGCGAGGGGTGATCGTCCCGCCTCACCCGAAGCTAACACGGGCGCCGGCGGGGGTTCAGAGGGTCGACAAGCCGGCCCCGCATGTCGTACCATCCCGTGCCCGTCCGATCCGTGGCGAGACCTCGGCCGGGCTCGCAGAGATCCGGAGGGCCATAACACGCATTCGAGACGCGATCCACCCCCTTTCCGGGGCTCGGCGGCGGTGGCAGCGTGGAACAGGATGATTCACGCAACTGAAAGGAGCGGCCGGTGGAACTCAGCGAGAAGACCGTGGCCTTCCTCGTGACGGACGGGTACGAGGACAGCGAATTGACGAGTCCGTGGGAGGCGGTGACCGGAGCCGGTGCGATCGCCCGACTGATCTCCCCGCACGAGGGAGAGGTGCAGGGCAAGAAGGGCCACCGTCAGACGGTGGATGGCACAGCGGCGGAGGCGGCGGTCGAGGAGTTCGACGCCCTGGTGCTGCCGGGAGGAGTCGTGAACGCGGATCAGCTCCGCATGGACGAGGCCTCTCAGGCCTTCGCCCGCTCCTTCTTCGAGCAGCACAAGCCCGTCGGGGTGATCTGCCACGGGGCATGGATCCTGATCGAGGCCGGCGTCGTCGACGGACGCACGCTCACCAGCTATCCGAGTCTGCGCACCGATCTGCGCAACGCCGGCGCGGACTGGGTGGATGATGAGGTCGTGGTGGATCAGGGGCTCGTCTCCAGTCGCACCCCTGATGATCTACCGGCCTTCAACCGTAAACTGGTGGAGGAGATCGGCGAGGGGCGCCACGCCGGACAGACGGCGTAGGCCGTACCGAGCCAGCCGGCCCTCGAAGAGCGAGGCGGTGAGATGGGAGACGATGAACGGTCGGAGACCCCGACCGAGCGCGCGGATCGCAATTGGAACGAGATCCTCCAGGAAGTGCGCGTCACCCAGACCTGCACCCAGATCCTCGGCGGATTCCTGCTCGCGGTCGCCTTCCAGCCCCGCTTCACCGAGTTGGATCGCGCGCAGCTGATCCTCTACCTCGTGCTCGTCGTCCTCGCAGGGCTTTCGACCGCATTGGGCCTCGCGCTCGTCATCCAGCACCGGCGGTATTTCGGGAAGCGCCAGAAGATCCGGGTGGTCGGCGTGGGCAACCGCCTGCTGATCGCGAATCTGATCGTGGTCGCGGCCCTCGTCTCGGGGGTCACCGGACTGATCTTCGATTTCGTGCTCGGCCGCACCGCGGGGGTCATCGCGCTGGTGCTCGGACTGCTCGTGACGCTGGGCCTCGGAGTGCTGCTGCCGCTGACCCGCCACGATCGCGAGAGCGGAGTACCGGCCGGATCCGAGTCCCCGGAGGAGCCGGGGCGGCACGGCCATGAGAAGACGACCACCGATTGAGGAGGAAGAGCTGATGAACGCATCACCGCTTGCCGGACAGGACGGACTCATGAAGACCTGTGATACCTGCGGCAATTCCTATGACAAGACCTTCACCGTGACGCGCGGAGAGGTGTCCGGCACCTTCGACAGTTTCGAGTGCGCCGTCCAGGCCATGGCGCCCGAGTGCGACAACTGCGGCTGCCGCATCCTCGGGCACGGCGTCGAGAGCGAGGGGCAGATGTACTGCTGCGCGCACTGCGCGCGCGAGGAGGGCGAGTATGAACTCGTGGACCGCGCCTGAGGGGCGACGCTCCCGCGCGGCCCGGGCGAGAGCGTCGCCCGGGGAATCGCCGGGTGGGCGGCTCGATCCCACCCGCATGGCGAATCAGCCGGCGCTGCGCACCTCGAGCGGGCTGATCTGGGTGATCATGGGGGCGCTCTTCGGGGTGGCCGCCCTGGTCTCCTTCGGCCTGCTGATCCTCAACCCGGAGGCGCGCTCGCGCGGTCTGGCGATCGGAGCGGTCGTGCTGATCGTACTGCTCTACGCCGCGCTGCTGGTCTCGCGGTTCGCGATCCGGCCGGGTCCGAGACGGCTTCGGGTGATGGCCGCCTGCATGCTGTCGATGGCCGGCCTCTCGCTGCTCGGCATCTGGGTGTGCGCGCTGATCGAGGCGGCCCCCGCGCGCTGAGTGCGCGCGCTACTCGCTCTGCGGCTCTTCCGAGAGCCGGAGACCGCCCGGGGAGTTGGCGAGCGAGAGCAGCTGCTCCACCCAGGCGGGATTGAGATCCAGCGGGATGCCCTCGTTGAACTCGAAATGCAGGGGGATGGCGGGGTGCAGCCAGAGGCTGTGCTGACGCTCGCCGTCCACCCAGGTGAATACGAGGCTCTCCTGCAGATTCAGCTTGCCGAGGATCACCGTTCTCAGGTGGGCCAGCGAGCGATCGTCGAAGGCGAATGCGGCAGTGTCGTAGCGGAGGTAGCCCATCGTCTTGTCCCTATCGTTCCGTCGCCGGTCGCTGCTCAGCGAGATGTTTCTCCGCTTCCTGCTCGGAGACGACGATGAGCCCGCGCGGAGTGTTGGAGAGCTCGTTCATGACGGCGAGCCAAGCCTTGCTCAGGCGCGGGGCGCGGCTGCCCGCGAATCTGAAGGCGAGCGGGATGTTCGGCGTCAGCCAGATGGACACGCGGCCGCCGCCCTTCTCCGGAGGATTGACCCAGCTCATCAGGAAGCACTCCTGGCGTCGGAGTTTCAGAGTGATCGCCACTTTGAGGTGCGCCAGGGTACGGTCCTCGAACTCGTACTCCTGGGCGCCTCCGTATGTCAGGAAGCCCATGGAGCCATGGTGGCAGCTTTGCGTCGGAAAGGATAGATGCACTTCCCTAGGGCGTGTCGCCGGCATCCGCGCGCGCGGCGCCCACGACCGGCGGTGCGTGCAGGCGGTTCGTCCGCTCGGTGGCGTCTGCGACCACCGCACGGAGGCTCTCGGTGCGCTGCAGTGCCTGCCGCTGCCGGTCGGCGCCGTTGCCCGAGGTGAAGATGTCGTCGATCGCCGCGGTCACCCGGGCGAGATCTCCGGCACGCGCGAGGGAGGGCTCGATATGCGCGAGCAGGGCGTCCACGGCGGCGCGGGCCTCGCGGGGCGCACCGGAGGCGGGATCGACCAGCGTCGAAGCGACCCCGAAGCGGCTCGCCGACCACATGGCGAGCTTCAGCAGCGGAGTCGGCACCGCTGCCGGCGGCTCGCCGATCCGCCACTCCTGTGCGGCGGTGTCCACCAGCGCGCGCACGAGACCGGCGACGGCGACCGCGTGCGAGGGCTCGGTGCAGGCATCGGCCACTCGGATCTCGACGGTGGGGAATCGCTCGCTCAGCCGCGCATCGAAATACACCATGCCCGGGTCCAGCAGCACCCCGGTCGCGAGAAGCGCGTCGACGGCCCGGTGGTAGGCCCGCGCGGAGCCGAAGACCTCGTACGCGCCAGATCCCGGCCACCGACTCCAGACCTGGTACCGGTAGCTGGAGAAACCGCTGTCTCGGCCGTCCCACATCGGGGAGTTGGCGCTCAGCGCGAGCAGCTGCGGCAGCCAGGGCCGGATGCGGTCGAGCACCGCGACCCCCTCGTGCTCGTCGGCGATGCTCACGTGCACGTGGAAGCCGCAGGTGAGCTGATCCTTCATGATGAGACCGAATTGCCGCTCGATCTGGGCGTAGCGACGGCCCCGGGTGAGATGCGAGGCGACGGGGAGCACGCTGGTGCCGAGGGCGACCGCCCGTGCGCCGATGCGCTGAGCGGCATCGTCGGCGAGTCGGCGACCCGCGGCGAGGGCATCGGACAGGCCGTCGAGAGTGAGGCTCGGAGACGAGATCGCCTCGACCTGCTCCTGCTTGGCCTCGTACTCCAGACGGGTGACCGGGAGCGCTGGGCTCGTCTCCTCCTCGGACGGCCCGAACTGCGCGGCGGAGGAGAGCACCGATTCGACCGCGGCGGTGGGGCGCCCGGTGCGCGGATCCACCAGCAGCAGTTCTTCCTCCACGCCGATCGTGCGCGGCGCGGGAGGCGCATTCCTCATGTCCATCGGGTCCCCTTCGTCACCCGTCGGTGCGGCCGGCGCGTGCGGTGCCGGGACCTCGGGACTTTCAGCGTCGCGAAGCCGCCGGGGTGTTGCAAGGCCTTGACTTCCCAGTGTGACCGCGCCGTCTGATGTCCAGCTGTGGGTCCGGTGCGCGGCGTCTACGACCCGGGGCCGGTTCGCCCGCGACCTTGCGATATGATGGATCCATCAATTCGTTCGATGTATCCCGGAGGCGCCCGTGCTCACCGACCTCGAAGCGCCCCTGTACGAGATCAAGGCGAATCTCTTCAAGGGTCTGGCCCACCCGGTGCGCATCCGGGTGCTCGAGATCCTCGCCGAGTCGCCCGGACAGTCCTGCGCGGTGAGCGCGCTCCTCGACGGCACCGGGCTCGAGGCCTCGCATCTCTCGCAGCATCTGGCCACGCTCCGGCGGCACCGCGTGGTCACGAGCACCCGATCCGCGAACACGGTCACCTACTCGCTCGCACACCCCGGCGTCGCCGAGCTCCTCAGGATCGCTCGCGCCTTCCTCGTGGACACCCTGGCGGAGAGTCGGGAGCAACTCGCCGCGGCCGAACGCCTCCCCGGGCTGCAGCAGGGATCGGACCGCCTCGCCGTGGGCGTCTGATGCCCGCAGCCTCAGAGCGCGGCTCCGCCGTGCGGCGCTTCGCCCGGGCCGCGCTCGCCCTCGCGCCCGGACCCGGCGACTACGCCTCGATCGGGCGGACGTGGCGGCAGGATCTCCTCGCCGGGATCACCGTGGGCATCGTGGCGCTGCCGCTCGCCCTCGCCTTCGGCGTGAGCTCCGGCGTGGGGGCCGCGGCGGGCCTCATCACCGCGATCGTCGCGGGAGTGGTGGCCGCGGTCTTCGGCGGATCCCATGTGCAGGTGTCGGGGCCCACCGGGGCAATGGTGGTGGTGCTCGCCCCCATCGTCGCCAGCCAGGGTGTCGGCGCGGTCGCGGTGCTGTCGTTGATGGCCGGCGTCATCCTGCTCGTGCTCGGCGCATCCCGGCTCGGACGGGCCGTCGCCTATATCCCGTGGCCCGTGGTCGAGGGCTTCACCGTTGGCATCGGCATCATCATCTTCCTCCAGCAGGTGCCGCTCGCCGTCTCGGTCTCCGCCGCGCACGGCGAGAACACGGCGCTCGCCGCCTGGCAGGCCCTCGGCGCCGCCGACTGGCCCCAGGCCCTCGGCAGCCTCGCCGTCGTCGCCCTGGTCGCCGCGATCATGCTGCTGCTGCCGCGCGTGCACCGGGCGCTCCCCGCGAGCCTGATCGCCATCGTCGTGGCCTCGCTCGCGGTCGCCGCGCTCGGCCTGGACGTGCCCAGACTGGGAGCACTGCCCGAGACGCTGCCGGCCCCGCAGCTGCCGGCCATCGACCCGGGCACCCTCGCCTCGCTGGCAGGTCCCGCCTTCGCCATCGCCCTGCTCGCCGGCATCGAGTCGCTGCTGTCCGCGCGCGTCGCCTCCGGCCTCGCGGGCCCGAGCGGGCAGACCACCGGCCCCTACCACCCCGATCGTGAGCTCCTCGGGCAGGGGCTCGCCTCGATCGCCGCGGGCCTCTTCGGCGGCATGCCCGCCACCGGCGCCATCGCCCGCACCGCGGTGAACGTGCGCTCGGGCGCGCGCTCGCGGCTCGCGGCCATCACCCACGCGCTGGTGCTGCTCGCCGTGGTCGCGCTCGCCTCCGGCCTCGTCGCGCAGATCCCGCTGGCGGCGCTCGCGGGCGTGCTGATGGTGACGGCGGCCCGCATGGTGTCGCTCCCCGTCGCCCGCCGGGTGCTCGGATCCACCCGCTCCGACGCCGTCGCCTATCTGCTGACCGCGGTGATCACCGTCTCCTTCGATCTCATCGTCGCGATCCAGATCGGAATCGCGTGCGCCGCGCTGCTGACGCTGCGCAAATTCGCGCGCCTCGGCTCTGTGCGACGGGAGCCCATCGATGGGGCGGCGCACGAGGGCGACGAGCGGATCGCGGTGTTCCGCCTCGACGGGCTGATGTTCTTCGGCGCCGCCGAGCGGGTGCTGCAGGAGTTGGCCGGGGTGAGCGACGTCGAGGTCGTCGTGCTCCGGCTGTCGCAGCTGCGCTACCTCGACGCCACGGGGGCGCAGGCGCTGGTCGAGGTGGTCCGGGAGCTCGAGCAGCGGGGTATCACCGTGCTGCTCAAAGGCGTGCGCGAGGAGCATCTCGCGCTCGTCACCAGGGTCGGGGTCATCGCCGAGCTGCGTCATCACCAGCATCTCTTCGATCGTCTCGAGGACGCCGTGGCGCACGCCCGCAGTCATGTGAGCCGGTCCGCAGAGGCGTGACTGCCTGGTCAGCGATCCGTGCGGGGATCAGCGGCCGGATCGCTCCGTCTCGACCGTCGGGCCGAGGGCGTAGGCGGAGATCGTGCGCGCGTAGACGACGAACCAGGTGAACAGCAGTCCCGCCGAGACGAACTCGACACCGGTCAGATTGAGGTAGCCCACCGGCACCCAGAGCACCGCGGAGGCGATGATCCCGGCCAGCACGATCGCGGTGAGCGCCGCGAAACTGCGCGGCAGCTCCGGCGCGACCGACAGGGTGAAGACCGCGAGCAGCCCGAACACCACGACCATGCCGCTGGCGGCGCCGACGTGCACGACCGTGTTGACCTCGTCGTGCACCAGGCCGACGACGCACATCAGCGCCCCGATCGCGATCAGCAGCCAGGAGATGGTGCGCGCGCGGCGCCGGGTGCTCCAGAAGCGGCCGTCGTCGATGCGGCGCAGGGCCAGGCCGTGCGCCGCATCGCGCGCCGCGTAGTCCGCGAAGGCGACGATGACCAGGCCGGTGAGGATCAGCGCCCCGTTGAAGGCGATGGCGCTGCCGCTGCCGCTCTGATTGCCGAGCTGGGAGAAGTGCAGTTCCCACCAGCGGTCGTCGGGGGAGGTGAGCATGCTCGCCATGGTGCCGATGAAGAGCACGAGGGTGGCCAGCATCGCGATGCTCACCGTCGTCGTGCGCGCGCCCAGCAGACTGCCCGCGTAGGCGAAGACCGCGGCGGCCGCGCCGGCGAGCGCGGCCCCGCCGAGCGGGTCGACCGTGAGCCCCTGGAAGCCCCGCTGGAAGATGTTCGCGATGGCCTCCACGCTCAGCGCCGAGACCGCGGCGAAGGCGACCGTCAGCGCCACCCCGTCGACGATCCGCTTCGGGATCGGCAGCTCGCGCCGCCAGCCCAGCCGGCCGTGGCGCACCGCGATGACGAAGGCGACGGCGAACGCCGCCGCGGTGCAGACGCCGGTGATCCACGCGGCGATGGTGCCGAGCGAGTCGAAGTCGCCGGCCAGCGGAAGGTGAGCCCCCTGCACCCAGATGAGATAGACGGCGGCGGTGAAGAGGAATGCCGCGATGGCCCAGTAGCTGGCCCTCGACTCGGTTCGAGCGCTGGGCTCGCGCTCGATCGCCGGCTTCGGCGCCTCGCGCACGGTGGGAGGGGATTCGGTCACAGCAGCATGCTACGCGGTCTGGGTCCCTGCGCGGTCGGGACGGCGGTCGCGCCCCGACGGAGAGCCGCGTCTCCGGGCCGTCTTGCGGCCCCGCGGCGTATCATTGGAGGGAGTTCGCGAGGAGGTGGACCATGCGGGACGACGAACGGGACGCCGGCCCCGTGGATGTGCGCACGGACTCCTTCGAGCAGTGGCAGCGGATCGTCTCGGCCTCCTTCGTGCCGCTGCAGGTCGAGAGCCCGGATCCGAGCTCATTCGCGGCGCATCTGAGCGGCCGCGTGCTCGAGGGCGTGTTCTTCTCCGAGATCGGGGTGACCTCCCATCAGGTCACCCGGACACCCGAGCTCATCGCCTCCTCGGCCGAAATGTTCTACAAGCTCACCCTGCAGCTCAGCGGCACCGCCCTGCTCGTGCAGGACGGCAAGGAGGCGATCCTTAAGCCCGGCGACATCGGCCTCTACGACACGAGCCGTCCCTACACCCTCGCTTTCGACAGCTCCATGCACGCCATCGTGGTGATGTTCCCGCACGGCCTCCTCGACGTCGACGCCTCGGAGGCCGGCGCGCTCACGGCGCTGCGTCTGGCCGGCGACGAGGGGCTCGCGCGTTTGGTGAGCCCGTTCCTGCGGGAGATGATCCGCACCGTCGGCACGGTCGACGGCGCGACCGAGCTCCGGCTGGTGCACAACACCGTCGACATGATCTCCACGCTGCTCTCGAGCGAGGTCATCCGCCTCTCGGGCGGATCGCGAACCCGCAGCGGCGAGCTGCTGCACTCCATCCACGAGTACATCTCGCGCAATCTGCACGATCCCGGCCTCGGTATCCAGTCGATCGCGGCGGCGCATTTCATCTCACCGCGCACCCTGCAGCAGATCTTCCAGAAGCAGGGCACCTCGATCTCGCACTGGATCAGGGAACGGCGCATGGGGTATGTGCGACGGGATCTCGGCGATCCCCGACTCTCCGACCGATCCATCGCCCAGATCGCCGCCTCCTGGGGCTTCCCCAACCAGGCCCACTTCTGCAAGGCCTTCAAGGCCGAGACGGGCGAGACCGCCGGCGGGTTCCGCGCTCGCGCACTCGCGGAGCTCAGGACACCCGCCGGCGCGACTCAGCCGATCTCGGTGACGGGATAGTCGACGACGACGGCTCCGCCGGTCGCGTAGTTGCCGACATCGGCGGCCACGGCGGCGCCCTCGGGCGAAGCCATCGCGGCTCCGAGCGCCGCCGCATCGGCGAACTCCGCTTCGAACACGGCGAAGTACGGCGAGTCCGAACCGGCGACGCCGAGGCTGTAACGGCTGCTCAGCATTCCCGGGAGCCGGCGTGCCAGCGGCAGGTGCACCGACTCGTAGTAGGCGGTGAAGGCCTCGCGGTCGACGGGCTCCGGGTAGAGGACGAGAAGCTTATGCATACTGGGGCGCCTCCTGACGTGCCGCCGAACGGCCCACCGCCGCCTGCACCCGCTCCGGGGTGGCAAGGATGTCCCACTGGGCGATCGGATAGTTGAAGTTCCAGGTGAACTCGTCCAGCAGCGCTTGATCCTGCGCCATCGCCCCCACCAACTGCAGCAGATGCTGGGGCGGCGGGCCGGCCATCAGATTCGACCAGTCCCAGGCGGCCTCGACGCGCTCGCGGCGACGCAGCGCCACCTTCTCCAGGAAGCGCAGGTCGAAGCTCTGATCCTCGAGGATCGTATCGCCGACCACCTGCGCGGAGTAGCTCGCCGAGTTCGCCCCCTGCCCGACGATCGGGTCGAGCGTGGAGTGGACATCTCCCATCGCCAGCACGTATCTGCCGTTGTCCAGCTGCGCGAAGTCGTTTCGCAGCACGGGGGTGAACTGTCCCTGCAGCTGGTCGCCGGGGCGGGCCAGCCCGAACTCGGCCTCGTCCACCCGCTCGTAGGTGAGCGGATAGTGGGTGCGCAGCACCTCGAGCACGAGGGTGCGGAAGCCCGCGGGATCCCCGTCGACGTCGAAGTCGACCAGCCTCTCGAGCTCGCCTCCCGGCACGTTCTCGAACAGCAGCGCGGTGACGCGCCCGTCGAAGGAGTGCATCGGGATCTCGAGGAGATCGCCGTGTCCCGGCGAGGCGGCGATCGACACGCCCTTGGGGTCGTTCTCCGCGATACCGGTCCAGAGCCCGACCTGCAGCCTGCGCAGGGGACCGGCCAGGGGTGCGCGACGGGGGGAGTGACCGAAGAACTCGCCGAGCACATGCTTGCCCGACGCCGCCACGAGCAGATCGTGCCGCTCGCTCAGGCCCTCCAGATCGGGTACGCCCACGGCGCGCACCTCGAGGCGCCCGCCCCGATTCTCGAAGTCGGCCATCAGCGCCGGCAGATAGAGGCGGTAGTCGACGGCGCGCGAGCGCCGCTTGAAGTCGCCGCGGAAGACGATCGGCTCGGGGAGACCGAAGTAGTGGTGGTGGGAGTCATAGCCGTACTCCTCGACCGGCCAGTGGTTCACGCCGAGGCGGTCCTCACGGTCGATGGTGACGGAGTGGTGGGCCACGCTGTTCTGCAGGCGCCCCTCGGCCACCTGCTCGGCCGACTGCGCGGCGTAGATGGTGACGGGAACCCCCGCCTGCGTCAGCTGCAGGCCCAGGTGCAAGCCGGATACCCCGGCTCCGACGATGCCGATGGTTGTCATAGCGTCTCCTTGCTCGATCCACGGGAGCGGCGTCCCGTGGTGCTCCCACACTAGGAAGCGGGGGCGGCGCTGAGAAGGGGGTGGCGGCGCGAACCGTCGGAATGACAATGCGCCTGCGCGAACGAACAATCGCGGCGAGCCGGGTGCGGTCCGGGTGCGGTCCGGATCTCGCGGCTCAGCCGCCGTCCAGCGCGTCCAGCGCCTCCCGCAGCGAGCGCTCGCTGCGGATCGCCCGCGCGTCGCGCCTGAGCCAGGCCCGCAGCAGACGGGTGACCAGGGGCATCATCAGGAAGGTCATCAGGGGCGCGAGCACCGCCACCACGGCCGCCGAGCGAACCGCGAGCGGCACCTGCTCCCACCAGGGCAGCAGGGAGGCTCCCCAAGCGGTGAGCAGATTCATCGGGTACATGCCGATGGCGATTGCGCAGCTCTGCTTCCAGCGACGCGGCGCCGAGCGCACGCCGATGGTGCGCACCGCACCGGTGCGCACGTCGAGCTGCTGCGCCAGCCCCGGCCCGTCGAACCAGCCCTCGATCCCGGTGCGTCGCTGCACGCGGACCGTCGACACCAGCGCCTCGCCGTGCCGCAGCCACTCCCGGCGCTCGGGGGAGTGCTCCCAGCGTTCGAGGGTGTTCTCGTCCCGGAAGCGGTAGACGACCTGCATCACGTTCTCGTGCTCGCCGAGGCGGAGCATCCCGCCGCCGAGAGACCCCTCGAATCCGCGGGCGAGGGCGAGCCCCTCGTCGATCCACGCGGCTGCTTCGCCCGCGCGCTCGGGGCTGGTCTCGCGTCGTACGGTCACGGTCACGGGGTTTCCCATGGCAGTATTCCAACGCACCCGTGTGTCGGGCCGGTTACGGTCGGTAACGGCCGGGTATCGGGCGGCTGAGAGCTCGCCGCGCCCTTCGGCTACGCGGCGCCGTCGCCCGTCCGCCAGCCGATGGAGACGTCCACCCAGTCCTCGGCCCCGCAGAGCGCGGGAAGCTCGCCGACGGCGATCTCGACGGCCGAGGCCGTGGTGCCCGCGGCCGGGAACACCGTCTCGAAACGGCGCAGCGATTCGTCGAGGAACACCCTGACGCCCGTGGGATTGGCGAAGGGGCAGACTCCGCCGATCGGGTGGCCGGTGAGCTCCGGCACATCCGCCCCCTGCAGCATCCGAGGCTTTCCGCCGAAGCGCCGTTTGAACATTCCGCTGTTCACCTTCGCGTCACCGGCCGCGACCACCAGCACGGCTCGCCCCGGCTCCTCGGGGTCGTAGAAGCCGAGCGTCTTCGCGATGCGCTCGGGCGTCGTCCCCACCTTCTGAGCCGCGAGCTGCACCGTCGCGCTCGACTCGGCGAATTCGAGGATCTCGCCCGACCAGCCGTGCCTCTCCAGATGCTCGCGCACGCGTGTGGTTCCCATGCCCCGCCTCTCTTCCGACCCTCTTCAAACTAGCGCCCCGCGCCGATTCCCGCGATTCAGAAGAGCCGCCCCACGCTCTGGGCATCCGGCTCCTCCAGCTCGAGCAGCGCCCGCTTGCGGTCGAGGCCGCCCGCGTAGCCGGTGAGCGAGCCGTCCGCGCCGAGCACCCGATGGCAGGGGATCACGATGCTGATGGGGTTGTGACCCACGGACTGACCCACCCGCTGCGCGAGCCCCGGGCGGCCGAGCGCTGCCGCGATCGCGCCGTAGCTGCTGGTCGCACCGTAGGGGATCTCGCGGAGGATCCGCCAGACCTGCTCCGAGAGCGGATCGCCGTGGGCGCGGATCGGCACCTCGAATGCGCGCCGTTCGCCTGCGAGGTACTCGCGCACCTCGCGGGCCGCCCGTGCGAGCAGCGGATCCTCGTCCTCCCGCACGCACTCGCCGATCGCGTCAGCGGCCGGTGGGTAGCGATGACCCTCGAAGTAGAGGCCGATCAGCGCGTCGCCGTCGGCCAGCAGCAGCAGATCGCCCAGGCGCGTCCTCGCGAAGGCGTGTCGGGCGGTCACGCCGGCAACTCTACTCCGCTACTGCCGGGTATCGCCTCGCGCACGACGGCCGCGCAGGGACAGCCACACGATGAGCAGTGTGATGCCGGCGATCACTCCGAGCACGATCAGCCAGGGCAGGGCGACGCCCAGCAGGACGAGTGCTCCGGCGGCCCCCTTCGCGAGGGAGTCGAGGCCCAGCAGGACCCCCTCCCAGAAGTTCGCCGGCCCGCCGGGGATCGCGGTGTCGGTGCTGAGCCAGACCCAGATGGTCGACTGCTCGACCTGATCCTCCAGCGCGTCGAGCTGGGCGCGCAGACCGTCGAGCTCCTGCTGACGATCGGAGAGGGCGGACTCCGCCTCGATCAGCTCTCCCGTGGTCGCCGCGCCGCTCATCAGCTCGAGGAGCCGCTCCACCGATTCCTCGAGGGCGTGCACCCGGGCTTCCAGATCCGCGTGCTGCAGCGTCACATCCGCAGCGGAGCGGCTCTGCGAGGTCACTTCGCCGACCTCGCCGAGGGCGGCGAAGGCGTCGTCGAAGCGATCCGCCGGCACCCGCACCGTCAGGGTCGCGGACGCCGCGCCGCCGCCATCGCCGTCGCGCACGGTCTCCGACTCCACATAGCCGCCGAGACCGTCGACGATCTGCCCGATCCGCCCGGCCGCCGCCGCCGGGTCGCCCACTCTGATCGAGACGTCCCCGGTGCGGATCACCGAGGTGCCGTCGACGGAGCGCAGATCCGTCGACTCCGCGGCTGCCCCGCTGAAGCCGCCGTCGGTGACGGCGTCCACGGCCGGGGCGACCGCATCGGAGTACATGGCGCCGGAGCAGGCGGACAGCGGGGCGAGGAGGAGCACCGCGGCGGCCAGGGCCGCGAGGGAACGTCGCTTCATGCTCGCATCCTATGGCCCGAGCCCGGGGAGATCGGCGAATCGAGAGCGAACCGTTGTCTTCGAACGGTCGATCCCGAGAACATTACGGGCGATTACGCGTCCATTATGAAAAGCCCGGCGATGTCCTTACAGTTATTGGGTTCCACACCCCCTTCCCGACCTGGAGAACCATGCGCCCCTCACCCCGTAAGACCGTCGCCGCTCTGGCGCTCATCGCGACCGCTGCTCTGGCACTCGCCGGCTGCGCTGCCCCCGCAGCGGACACCGCGGAAGAAGGTCCCGCGGTGGAGCAGGTGAGCAAGGTCGTCATCGACACCACCTCGTCCACCGGTGCGAATCAGATCGCCAAGGTCGGCGGCTTCTTCGACGAGCGTCTGGGCGAGCTCGGCATCGAGATCGAGTACACCCAGCTCGGCACCAGCTCGCAGATGCTCGAGGGCATCGCCTCGGGCAAGCTCGATTTCACCGATATCGGCTACTCGGGCCTGCCCACGGGGGCCGCGGCCGGTGTCGACTTCCGTGTCATCGGCGCGGCGTCGAGCGGTGGCGGCGACATCGTCGTGGCGGTGCCCGGCGGTCCCGAGACCATCGCCGATCTGCGCGGCCAGAAGGTCGCCGCGGCCAAGGGCTCGAGCGGTTGGGCGCTGCTGGTGCGCGCACTCGAGCAGGAGAGGATCAGCATCTCCGAGGTCGAGCTCATCGACCTGAAGCCCGACGAGGCGCAGAATGCCTTCCTGACCGGGCAGATCGCCGCCTGGGCGATCTGGGGCGGGCAGGCCGGCGCTGTCGACGACAGCAACAGCACTCTGCTGGTCAGCGGCGAGGAGCTGGGGCTGATCCCGGGCGCGATCATCACCCGCACCGTGCACACCGAGAACGACGAGCTGCTCGCGGCCTACCTCGGCGCGCGCCAGGATGCCGTCGACTGGTACGCCGAGGATCCCGAAGCCGTCATCGAAGCCATCTCCGCCGATCGCAACGTGGACCCCGAGCTGCTCGCCTCCTTCTTCGCGTTCAGCTCCCCCTTCAACGAGCCCGTGAGCAGCGCACTGCTCGCCGACTACCAGGCGGTCGCCGATCTCTTCTTCGCTGAGGGCGAGATCTCGCGCGAGGTCGACATCGCCTCCGTGGTGAGCGACGACGCCTTCCAGCGCGCCGGCCTGAACTAGGGCGCGCCCGGTGAGCAGATCGCATATCCGCTTCGGGCTGTTGCTCGAGCCGGCAGGCAATGCCATGAACGGCTGGCTCGATCCGGCGACACCCAAGAGCGCGGCCGTCGATCTGCCGCTGATCCTCCGCATCGCCAAGCTCGCCGAGGAGGCGCTGTTCAGCTACATCTTCGTCGCTGACAGCGTCTCCATCGAGCCCGGGGCGAAACCCTACTACCTCAACCGCTTCGAGCCGCTGACCCTGCTCGGGGCCCTGGCTGCGCAGACTCGCGACATCGGCCTGGTGGCCACGATCTCGGCCAGCTACACCGATCCATTCACCATCGCGCGGCAGATCGCCTCGCTCGATCTGCTGAGCGACGGCCGGGCGGGCATCAATGTGGTCACCTCCGCCTGGGAGAGCTCGGCGGCGAACTTCAGCGACGCGCCGCTGCTGCCGCACGACGAGCGCTATGCCCGGGCGGACGAGTACGTGCAGATCCTCCAGGGGCTCTGGGACAGCTACGAGGACGACGCCTTCCCCGAGGATCCCGAGACGCGCGTCTACCTCGACCCCACCAAGCAGCACCGGCTCGATTTCTCGGGCAAGTACTTCTCGGTGCGGGGACCGCTGAACATCCAGCGCTCGCGGCAGGGGCATCCGGTGATCTTCCAGGCCGGCTCCTCGCCGACCGGCCAGGCGTTCGCGGGCCGGCACGCCGAGGCCATCTTCGCCAAGAACAACACCTTCGAGGGTGCCAAGGAGTACTACACCAGCGTGAAGGGCGAGATCGCCCGAGCGGGCCGGAACCCGGACCTCACCCAGGTCTTCATGGGCGCTCACATCGTGGTCGCCCCTACCCGGGCCGAAGCCGAGGACAAGTACGAACGGATCCTGAGCTACGCGGATGACGCCGAGGCGCTGAAGTGGCTCAGCTTCTTCTACGACTACGCCGATCTCAGCGTCTACGATCTCGATGCGCCGTTCCCGGATCTCTCCGCCCTGGGCGCGAACCATATGCAGGGGATCACCAAATCCTGGGAGGATCTC
This sequence comes from Leucobacter sp., assembly GCA_048516985.1. GTDB lineage: Bacteria > Actinomycetota > Actinomycetes > Actinomycetales > Microbacteriaceae > Leucobacter. Next base: position 1,581,400 of record CP183188.1, read on the forward strand.
GCCAAGCGAGACGGGCTGACCCTCCGGCAGGTCGCGCGCATGGCCGCCGCGCCCCGCGAGGAGTTCTTCGGCACCCCGGAGGAGGTCGTCGACGGCCTCGAGCACTGGTTCCGCGACGGCGCAGCCGACGGCTTCCTGGTGAATCCCTGGCTGCAGACTTCGGGGCTCGAAGACCTGGTCTCCCTCGTGCTGCCGGAGTTGCGCAGACGGGGGCTGTACCCGGATGCCTATGCCGGGCACACGCTGCGGGAGAATCTCGGCCTGCCCTTCGTCCCGAACCGTCACACGGTCGCACGCGCCGAAGGTCGGTGAGAGGATGGTCGGCATGGTGACCGAACGCGCGCGGGACGAGGAGATCTCGGTGTCCGGCGAGGGCGCGGAGGCGCAGGATCCCGCGCAGCTCGAGCTGCGGGCCGTCACCAAGGTCTTCCGCGGAAGCGGCCGCGAGGTGCGCGCGCTCAGCGATATCAAGCTCAGCGTGCCGCGCGGCGAGCTGATCACCGTCGTCGGTCCGAGCGGCTGCGGCAAGAGCACCCTGTTGAAGATCATCGCCGGGCTCGAGGGGATCACGAGCGGAGAGGTGGTGCTGAACGGCGCGCCGATCACCGGACCCGGGCCCGACCGCGCGGTGGTGTTCCAGGAGCACCGGCTGATGCCGTGGCTGACCGTCGAGAAGAACATCGCCGCGAATCTCTCACTGCGCAAAGCGGAGATCCGGGATCGCGTCGATCAGTTGCTCGTCATCACCGGGCTCACGGGCTTCGCCCGGGCGTTCCCGAAGGAGCTCTCCGGCGGCATGCTGCAGCGGGTGGCGATCGCCAGGGCGCTGCTGCGGGATCCTGCGATCATGCTGCTCGACGAGCCCTTCGGCGCCCTCGACGCCTTCACCCGCACCCATATGCAGGAGACCCTGCTGGAGGTCTGGGAGCAGAACCGCACCACCATGCTCTTCGTCACCCACGACATCGAAGAGGCGATCACCCTGGGGGATCGCATCGTGCTGATGAGCCCGAGGCCCGGTCGCATCGATCGGATCATCCCGGGACTCGGCGAGCACCGCAGCGATCGGGACTCGGCCCCCTTCGAAACGCTGCGGGCCGAGATCCGCGGTCGCTTCGATGAGATGGGACGCCAGGAGCGGCTGTCGGCGGAGACCGCGGGGGGACGGCGCTGATGACGACGCTGAGCGAACGCGTCGAGTCGGAGCTCGAGCTGGACGGCGAGCGCGAGGAGACGGTGGCGGCCCGCCGCGGCTCGCGACGGCGCCTGCGCTGGCTGCTCGGGGCGGTTCTGCCGGTGCTGGTCATCGCGATCTGGCAGATCGCAGCGGTCACCGGCGCCATCAACACGCAGCTGTTCCCGGCGCCCTCGGAGGTGCTCGCGCGCCTGATCGAGCTCACCGCCTCGGGTGTGCTGGGCGAGAACTTCCTGATCAGCCTGGGCCGCGCCTTCGCGGGCCTCGCCTGGGGTGCGGGCTTCGGCCTGGTGGTCGGCCTTCTGGTGGGATTCTCCCGCTTCGCCGAGAGCACCCTCGACCCGACCGTGCAGATGCTGCGCACAGTGCCGCTCATCGCCGTCACGCCGCTGTTCATCCTGTGGTTCGGCTTCGGCGAGGAGTCGAAGATCGTGCTCATCGCCGTCGGCGCCTTCTTCCCCATCTACGTCAACACCTTCCTCGGCGTGCGGGGGGTGGATCGCAAACTCTTCGAGGTGGCCTCCACACTCGGCTTCACGCCGTGGCAGCGGCTGCGCCTGGTGATCCTGCCGGGGGCGCTGCCGAATATCCTGCTCGGGCTGAGGCTCTCCATCGGCATGGCCTGGCTGTGCCTCGTGGTCGCCGAGCTGATGGGTGCGACCAGCGGTATCGGCTATCTGATCCAGGACGCGAGGTCGCTGCTGGACACGGCGACCGTGCTGGTGGGAGTGGTCATCTTCGCCGCGGTGGGCAAGATCTCCGACTCGCTGGTGCGGGTGATGGAACGGCGCACGCTGCGCTGGCGGGATACCTTCGCCGGCTGAGACCGAGCGCGCCGGGATCGCTCCCGGTGCGACGGCGCGCTCAGATCGAGCGTTCGAAGGGCCGGTCCTCCCAGCGCGCGGGAGTCGGCAGCACGGCGGTGTCGAGTCGCACGGAGTCCGGTCCCACCTCGGCGAGGCAGGCCAGAAGCGACAGCGTCGGATAGCCGTGCGCGCGGTTGTCGCGGATGATCGCGCGGTCGTCGGACGGCGCGAGCTCGGCACTGCGGGAGAGCAGCCGAGTCCACTCGGATCGCCAGTTCTCGCCGAGCCCCGCAAGCGCGCGGAACTCCGGGAGCCAGGCGGCGATCCGCGCGGTGCGATCCGCATCGTCGACCTCGTGGTGAGCGAGCATGTGCACGCCCGGGGCGAGAGCCTCCTGCCGCAGCCGCTCGCCGTTCCAGCCGGTGGCCACCACGCCCTCGCCGCTGATCGAGAGCAGATTGAAGCTCGCGGTGCGCGGCGGATCCGGGAGCGCCGCGCCCGTGACCGCGTCGAGCACGAGCGAGCCGCGCGAGGCGAGACCGTTCGGGCCCTCGGGGCGGTCGTGCCCGGCGACCCCGGCGCGATTGAGGATCACCGCGAGCCTCCCGGCGGCGGGATCCGCGGCCAACCAGGCCCCGTTCGCGCGCCGGTCGCGCACCCCGACGATCCCGGGGTGCTCATCGGGCCACCAGCGGCCGGGCGGGTCCCAGGCCCGGCCGGGGTCCTCGTCCCGCACCGCGAGCAGGCGCACGGCGGCGGCCGGGCGATCCGGCACCTCGACGACGATGGTGCACACGGCGTTCCTCCTTCGCGGCGGTCGGGAACCGCTCGCTGCCGAGTGTAGTGTGCGCCGGATGCCGCGGAGTGGGAGGATGTCAGAGTGAATATCGTGCTCGGAGTGACCGGAGGCATCGCCGCCTACAAGGCCGTCGCGCTCGCGCGGCTGTTCGTCGAAGCAGGACACGATCTGCATATCGTGCCCACCGCGGATGCGCTGCGCTTCGTGGGACTGCCCACCTGGGAGGCCATCAGCCGCAATCCCGTGACCGTCTCGGTGCACGAGGATGTGCCCGAGGTGCGGCATGTCGCGCTGGGACAGCGCGCGCAGCTAGTGGTCGTGGCCCCGGCGACCGCGAACACCCTGGGCAAGATGGCGGCGGGCCTCGCCGACGATCTGCTCGGCACGACGCTGCTCGCCACGCAGGCGCCCGTGCTGGTGGCCCCGGCGATGCACACCGAGATGTGGCAGCATGCCGCGGTGCAGCAGAACGTCGAGGTGCTGCGCTCGCGCGGGGTGGCCTTCATCGGGCCGGACAGCGGGCGGCTCACCGGCGATGACAGCGGGCCGGGGCGGATGAGCGAGCCGGCCGAGATCTTCCAGGCGGCGCTCGCGCTGCTGGAGGGCGCCGGTGCCCCGGAGCCGGCTGCGCACGCCGATCCCGCGGACCCTGTGGATCCCGCCGTCGTGCTCGCGGAGCGAGCAGCGGAGAGCGATGCGCAGCTCGATCCTCCGCACCACGATCTGGCGGGTGTGCGGATCCTCGTCAGCGCCGGCGGCACCCGGGAGCCCATCGATCCGGTGCGATATCTCGGCAACCGCTCGAGCGGGCGGCAGGGCGTCGCACTCGCGCAGGCCGCGGCGGCGCGGGGCGCGGGCGTCGTGCTGCTGGCGGCGAACATCGACGACTCGGTGCTCGGAGAGCTCGGGGAGCACCCCTCGGTGCGGGTGGTGCGGGTCGGCACCGCCGCGGAGCTCCAGGCTGCGGCGGATCGCGCTGCGAGCGGTGCGGATGTCATCGTCATGGCCGCGGCGGTCGCCGACTATCGGGTCGCCGATGTCGCGGCGGGGAAGATCCGCAAGGAGGACGCCGGGGGAGAGGCACCCACGCTGACCCTGGTCGAGAACCCCGACATTCTCGTGGGGCTCGTGGAGCTGCGCCGCCCGGGGCAGACGATCGTGGGCTTCGCCGCGGAGACGGTCGACAGCGAGGCCGAGCTGCTCGAACGCGGTCGGCGCAAGCTCGCGCGCAAGGGCGTGGACCTTCTCGCCGTCAACGCGGTCGGGTGGGATGAGGGCTTCGAGACCGGCCGCAACACCCTGCACCTGCTCGGTGCGGCGGGGGAGCTGCTGGGACGGGTCGAGGGCAGCAAGCGCGAGACCGCGGATGCGCTTCTCGACGCGGTCTTGGCGGTGCGCGCGGAGAGTGTTATCCTGTAAGGCCCGGCACTGCCGGGTTTGACAACTCCACAGCGCGTGATGCGAATGCCCGCAAGGACTGCGACTCCGGTCGCCGCCTTGATCACGGGGCCGATCGGTTTCGACACGTCGATTTGAGACTGTGAGAAGCGGGTCGAGGAGGCGAAGTTATCTCGTTAACGCTCTTCGCAAACCATAGGTGCCAACGCTAAGCGCACCGACTTCGCTCTCGCTGCCTAAGCACGAGACCGAGTCCGTCAGGCCGGGTGGGCCTCCGCCCCGGTTTCCTGGCGTCATTGAGGGGGCTTGCTGATGCGTCGCGTTTCAGGGCGTATCGGGACTTTCACTGGAACTGGGCCTGTCGTTCTAGGTGTTCGTGACAAAGAACGAGGCCGAGTAGAACGCTTTTACGAACTACACCCGTAGAAGGCGCGGAATCATCGAAGTGGACAGGGGTTCAATTCCCCTCGGCTCCACGAACGATTGAGGCGAGAGAAGAACACGCTTGCGTGTTCTTCCGAGCCGATTGAAGTTCGTTTCGGTGCTTGCACCGAACACCGGGTACTTCGCATCACGCACTGAGTTCTCAGCGAAGAGGCCACCCACTTGGGTGGCCTCTTTCGCGTCCGCCTCCGTGGGGGCATCTCTTCGGAAGCGGGCCTGCGCTGCGGCGAGAACCCCGGACCTGATGCGATGGCGATCCTGATCGATCCACCGCTCTGGCCGGCGCACGGCACGTTCTGGAGCCATCTGGTCTCGGACACCAGCTACGAGGAGCTGCACGGCTTCGCCGCACGCCTGCCGCTGCCGCGGCGCGGCTTCGATCTCGACCACTACGACGTGCCCGCCTCGCTGCACTCCCGCGCGATCGCGCTGGGGGCGAGGCCCGTCGGCACGCGCGATGTGGTGCACCGGCTGCGGGACTCGGGGTTGCGGGTGCGGCAGTTCGAGCGCGAGACGGTGCGTCCGCTGCGCCGACGGCAGTATCTGCTGGCCGAGTGGACCCGGCTTTCGGAACTGGCGGGAGCGGGTGGCTCCGACCGCGCGCTCGAGGACTGGCGGCACCTCGGCGACGAGCTCATCGGCCGCTGGAACGAGCCGCACCGCAGCTACCACGACGAGCGACACCTCGAGGACGTGCTGCTCGCCCTCGACCATCTCGCGACCCGTGGCGAGCGCCTCTCACCCGCGACGCTGCTCGCGGCCTGGTTCCACGACGCGGTGTACGCGGGCGCCACCGGGACCGACGAGCTGGACTCGGCCCGCTTGGCCGCCGCCGCGCTCGGGGCGATCGGCCTCGACGCCGGCATCGTGCAGCAGGTGGGCGATCTCATCGTCGCCACCACGCCTGCGATGCCGCACGCGCAGGTCTCCGCGCCGCTCGCCCATCTGCTCGACGCGGATCTGTCGATCTTCGCCTCGAGCGATGCGCGATACCAGCAGTACGCGATCGCGGTGCGCGCCGAGTACGCGCATGTGCCCGCGGCGCAGTTCCGCGAGGGTCGCGCGAGCATCCTGCGCAGCTACCTCGAGCAGCCCGCGATCTACCGCGTAGAGGTGTCGAGGCGGCTGTGGGAGGATCGAGCCCGGGCGAACCTCAGCCGGGAGGTGGATCGGCTGCTGCGCGACTGACCCCGGTGCCGGACTCGACCCCGGTGTTCAGCGCACCCACACGCTCTTGGCGTTGCAGAACTCGAGAATGCCCTCGACCGACAGCTCGCGCCCGATGCCCGAATCCTTCGTCCCTCCGAACGGCATCTCCGGGTACGAGATCGACATCCCGTTGACGAACACGGCGCCGGCATCGATACCGGCGATGAACCGATCCTGCTCTTCCCGATCATTCGACCAGACCGCCGAGCTGAGGCCGAAGGTGGTGTCATTGGCGATCCGAAGGGCCTGCTCCGCGGAGTCCACCCGGTACACCGCGGCGACGGGGCCGAAGGCCTCCTCCGCGTAGAGACGCATCTCGGGGGTGATGCCGGTGAGCACCGTCGGCGCGTAGTACCAGCCGGGACCGTCGATGCGGCCGCCCCCGACGGTCGCCACGGCGCCCTTCTGCACGGCATCCTGTACCAGTTCGTCCAGCTCTTCGCGGCCGGACTCGGTCGCGACGGGGCCGATGTCCGTCGACTCGTCGAGGGGATTCCCGACGGTGAGCGATGCGATGGCATCGGAGAACTTCCGCACGAACTCGTCGTACACGGCGTCGTGCACGATGAAGCGCTTCGCATTGATGCAGGCCTGGCCGTTGTTGCTGGTGCGCGCGCTCACCGCGGTGGCCACCGCGTCGTCCAGGTCGGCACTGGGCATTACGATGAAGGGGTCCGATCCGCCGAGCTCGAGGACCACGTGCTTGACCTCGCTTCCGGCGATCGACGCGACCGAGCGACCCGCGGGCTCGGAGCCGGTGAGGGTGGCCGCCACCACCCGTCGGTCTCGGAGCACGTCCTCGACCTGCGAGGCGCCGATCAACAGGGTGCGGAATGCGCCTGCGGGGAACCCGGCGCGCGCGAAGAGCGTGTCGAGGTAGAGCGCGGCCTGCGGCACATTCGATGCGTGCTTGAGCAGTACGGTGTTGCCGGCCATGAGTGCCGGGGCGGCGAAGCGGATGACCTGCCAGATCGGATAGTTCCACGGCATGACCGCGAGGACGACGCCGAGCGGCTCGTAGCGGGTGAAGGCGCGGGAGGCGCCGAGAGCCGTCGCATCCAGCTCGCGGCCCGCCATGTACTCCTCGGCGTGATCGGCGTAGAAGCGCATGTTCTTCGCCGATTTGTGGATCTCGGCGCGCGCCTGGGCGATGGTCTTCCCCATCTCGACGGTGAGGGTCTTCGCGAGCGCTTCGAGGTCCGCTTCGAGGATCGAGGCGGCCTTGCGCATGAGTTCGGCGCGCTGGGCGAATGTGGTCGCCTTGAGCTCGCCGAAGGCGAGGTGGGCCTGGTCGATTCGATCCTCGATCTCGGAGCGGGAGAAGGCCTCGAATTCCTGCTCGACGGTTCCGGTCGCGGGGTTGGTGGTGGCGATGGCCATGCGGTTCTGCTGCTTTCTTCGGCTTTGAGATGTGGATGAACGCTTCGCGTATTGAATCATGCTTTTCCCCGTCCGGATTCGTACCGAGCGCGCATTTCGTCGTCGATCTTGGGCCAGACGCTCTCCTCCGAACGGCCGAGGATCCAGTCGCGGGTGCCGTCGAGTCGGTGTCGCAGATCGGCGTGGTGATGCCGCTCGCCTCCGTCACTCGCAATATCGTGGCTCAAGAGGTCGGCAACGGGAATGTCGAGCAGGACTTCGCATCGCTCATCCTGACCGCTGCGAATGGCTCCGGACTCGACATCGTCTCCGAGCAGGCGGAAGTGAGTGACGGACTCGAGGAGGAGTAAATGGGAGCGCATCACGACCACGGGAATGCTCGGCGTTTCGAGCGGCCCGTCAGCCGGCCCGAGGGCGTGCGCCCTCTGGGCTCCCCGGGCCAGAACGGGGTCGACTACGAGCATCGCGTGAATTTCGAGAGGCTGCGGAGCTATCGTCTCAGCCGGGCGAAGGCCGCGCTCGAGGCGAGCGAGTGCGGCGCGTTCCTGCTCTTCGACTTCTACAACATCAGATACACGACGCAGACGTGGATCGGCGGAGCGCTCGGCGACAAGATGATCCGCTACGCGCTGCTCATGCGCGGGCACGATCCGATCCTGTGGGATTTCGGCTCTGCGGTGAAGCACCACAAGCTGTACTCGGACTGGCTGCCCGAGGAGAACTATCGGCCGGGCTTCCTGGGGTTCCGCGGCGCCGTCGATCCGGATGGCGGCGGCCTCATGAAAGCGGCGGTGGAGGAGATCCGATCGTTGCTGGTGGGCGCCGGTCTCGAGAACGCTCCGCTCGGAGTCGACATCGTCGAACCGCCGTTCATGTTCGAATTGCAGCGGCAGGGCCTGCGCGTCGTCGACGCGCAGCAGCGCATGCTCGACGCGCGGGTGATCAAGAACCAAGACGAGATCATGCTCCTGAACCAGGCTGCGGCGATGGTCGACGGCGTCTACCAGGACATCGCCGAGGCGCTCAGGCCCGGCGTGCGCGAGAACGAGATCGTGGCGCTCGCCAACAAGCGGCTGTACGAGTACGGCTCGGACCAGGTCGAGGCCATCAACGCGATCTCCGGTGAGCGGTGCAACCCGCACCCCCACAACTTCACCGACCGCATCATCCGCCCGGGCGACCAGGCCTTCTTCGACATCATCCACTCCTTCAACGGCTACCGCACCTGCTACTACCGCACCTTCGGCGTGGGGTGGTCGACGCCCAGCCAGGAGGACGCCTACAAGCAGGCGCGCGAGTGGATGGATATCGCGCTGGACGCGATCAGGCCCGGAGTGGGCACCGATCAGGTCGCCGCGGTGCTGCCCCGCGCCGAGGATTTCGGATTCGAGAGCGAGCTCGCGGCCTTCGGCCTGCAGTTCGCGCACGGGCTCGGGCTGGGACTCCACGAGCGGCCGATCATCTCGAGGCTGAACTCGATGAGGGATCCGGTCGAACTGCGGCCGGGCATGGTGTTCGCCATGGAGACCTACTGCCCGGCCTCGGACGGATCCTCCGCCGCGCGCATCGAAGAGGAGGTCGTTGTGACGGACTACGGGATCGAGGTGCTCACGAAGTTCCCCGCTCAGGAGCTCTTCGTCGCGAATCCCTACTGAGGGGCCGGTGCCCGGCAGCCGGCAGACGCACCCTAGTGCTCGAGCACCCGAGAGCCCTCCGGCAGCCGGGTGCCGACCGGCACCCGGACGGTGATGTACGCCTCCTCGGCCGCCGCGCCGGAAGCGGTCGGTGCAGTGGCGTCGGGCGCTGCGGGAGGCCCTGCCTGTTGGTGCTCCTCCCGCAGCTGGCCGCCCCGCTTCGGGGCGTGCGGATCCTTGCTCATCTTGTCGATCCAGGCCAGCGCCAGCGCCGAGACGATGAAGGCGAGGTGGATCACCACCTCCCAGAAGACGCCCTGGGTGGAGTAGATCACCCTGCCCTCGGCGTTCAGCACCAGGCCGTCGTCCATGCGCCCGACCTCGATGAAGGTCTTGAGCAGGTGGATCGACGAGATCGAGATGATCGAGATGGCGAGCTTGACCTTGAGCAGATTGGCGTTGACGTGCGAGAGCCAGTCGGGCTCGTCGTGGTGCCCGGTGACGCGGATCTTCGACACGAAGGTCTCATAGCCGCCGATGATCACCATGATCAGCAGATTCGCGATCATCACGATGTCGATGAGCGCCAGAACGCTCAGCATCACATCGGTCTCCGAGATGTGGCCCTCGATGATCGCGTTCTCGAAGAGGTGCCAGAGCTCCACGCAGAAGAGCACCACGTACACCGCCTGCGCGACGATGAGTCCGAGATAGAGCGGCGCCTGCAGCCAGCGGCTCGCGAAGATGAACCCGGCGAGGGTGCGCGATGCGGCACCGGGGCCCCTCACGGTCGACCGCTCGATCGGCGGAATGGAACGGTCGATCACGGGTGTCCTCTCCTCGTCGTTTTCGTGGATCACATCGTAGCGGCACCCCTCGGAGTCGGCGCTGAGAATGCCGAGGGGCTTCCCGGCTAGACTGATCCGAGCGAAGGGGAGTATTCCGCCTCGCCCGCATCGTCAAGACGCCTGGCTCCGTGGCCCGGCCGGTGCGGGCGCGCACGACGGCCACGGCTGAATGTGCGGGAAGAGACTTTCGGTGATCCGCGCACCCCGCGCCCGACCGAAAGCGAGTCCAGTGAGCCCGGTTCTCCCGCTCTGGTTCGAGATCGTCTCGATGGTGGTCCTCGTCGTCATCCTGCTCGTCGACCTGCTCCTCATCATCCGCCGTCCGCATGTGCCGAGCATGCGCGAGGCCAGCCTCTGGGTCGGCTTCTACGTGCTGCTGGCGCTGATCTTCGCCGGGCTCATGTTCCTGCTCGGCGACGCCCAGCACGGCACCGAGTTCCTCGCCGGCTGGCTGACCGAGTACAGCCTGAGCATCGACAATCTGTTCGTGTTCGTGTTGATCCTCGCGAGCTTCAAGGTCCCGCACGCCTATCAGCAGCGCGCTCTGATGATCGGGATCGTGCTCGCCCTGATCTTCCGCGGGCTCTTCATCCTCGCCGGCGCCGCCCTCATCGAGCGCTTCGTCTGGATCTTCTTCATCTTCGGCGCCTGGCTGGTGTGGACCGCCTGGCAGCAGGTGAAGCCCGGCGGTCACGACAATGGGGGCGACAGCTGGTTGATCCGCCAGGTGAAGAAGGTGCTGCCCTTCAGCGAGGAGTACGACGGCGGCAAGCTCCGGACCACGGTCGACGGCAAGCGCATGTTCACCCCCTTCCTGCTGGTGCTCATCGCCCTCGGCGCCACCGATCTGCTCTTCGCGCTCGACTCGATCCCCGCGATCTTCGGGATCACGCAGAGCCCCTTCATCGTCTTCACCGCGAATGTCTTCGCGCTGATGGGGCTCCGCCAGCTCTACTTCCTGCTCGGCGGACTGCTCGATCGCCTCGTCTACCTCAAATACGGCATCGCCTTCATCCTCGCCTTCATCGGGGTGAAGCTCGTGCTGCACGCCCTGCACGAGAACGAGCTGCCCTTCATCAACGGCGGCGAGCACGTTCCCGTACCCGAGATCAGCACCGTGTTCTCGCTCGGCGTGATCGTCATGGCGATGGCGATCGCCACGATCGCGAGCATCGTCAAAATGCGTCGCGACGCGAAGGCCGCGGGGGAGCGGCTGCACCTGGGAGCCCGGGAATAGCCGATGCGGTAGAATCGCTCCATGCGTTTGCGGCAGCTGCTCCTTCTTTGCCGCGACGGGATCTAGCCATCGGCCCTCCCGTCGCGGAGTTCCGGCATGGCCGAACCATTCGCGCGCATTCGCGCGTCAAGTCACGGAGTATTGAAACAGCTATGACCGAGCAGCAGACGACCACCACCCCCCGTACCCTGGCGGAGAAGCTCTGGGACGACCACGTCGTGGTGAAGGGCGAGAACGGCGATCCCGATCTGATCTACATCGACCTGCACCTCATCCACGAGGTGACGAGTCCGCAGGCCTTCGACGGCCTGCGCGTCGCGGATCGACCGCTCAGGCGCGTCGATCTCATGATCGCGACCGAGGATCACAACACGCCGACGCTGAACATCACCCAGCAGATCGAGGAGCCCACCAGCCGGCTGCAGATCGAGACCCTGCGGAAGAACGTCGCGGAGTTCGGCGTGCGCGCCCATCCGCTCGGCGACAAGGAGCAGGGCATCGTCCACGTGGTGGGCCCGCAGCTGGGCCTCAGCATGCCCGGCATCACCGTGGTCTGCGGCGACAGCCACACCTCGACCCACGGCGCCTTCGGAGCGCTGGCCTTCGGCATCGGCACCAGCGAGGTCGAGCACGTGATGGCGACGCAGACGCTGCCGCTGAAGCCCTTCAAGACCATGGCCATCACCGTGGAGGGCGAGCTGCGCCCCGGCGTCACCGCGAAGGACATCATCCTCGCCGTGATCGCGAAGATCGGCACCGGCGGCGGCCAGGGCTATGTGCTGGAGTACCGGGGATCCGCGATCCGCGGGCTGTCGATGGACGGTCGCATGACCATCTGCAATATGTCCATCGAGGCCGGCGCGCGTGCCGGCATGGTGGCGCCCGACGAGACCACCTTCGCCTATGTCAAGGGCCGCCCGCACGCCCCCCAGGGGGCCGACTGGGACGCTGCGGTGGAGTACTGGAAGAGCCTGCCCACCGACGAGGGCGCGGTCTTCGACGCCGAGGTGTTCATCGACGCGAATGAGCTCGAGCCCTTCGTCACCTGGGGCACCAACCCCGGCCAGGGTGTGCTGTTGAGCGATTCGGTGCCGGATCCGGCCGCCATCGCCGACCCCAATGAGCGGGCCGCGGCGGAGCGGGCGCTGGAGTACATGGATCTCGAGGCGGGCACGCGGATGAAGGAGATCGCCGTCGACGCCGTCTTCATGGGTTCCTGCACCAATAGCCGTCTCGACGATCTGCGGGAGTTCGCGACGCTCATCAAGGGCAAGCGGAAGGCCGATGGCGTGCGGCTGATGGTCGTGCCGGGCTCGGCCCGGGTGCGTCTGGAGGCCGAGGCCGAGGGCATCGACAAGATCGTCGAGGAGTTCGGCGGCGAGTGGCGCTTCGCGGGCTGCTCGATGTGCCTGGGAATGAATCCGGATCAGCTCGCGCCCGGCGAGCGCTGCGCCTCGACCTCGAACCGCAACTTCGAGGGACGGCAGGGCAAGGGCGGCCGCACGCACCTGGTGTCGCCGCTGGTCGCCGCGGCGACCGCGATCCGCGGAACGTTGTCGAGCCCCTGGGATCTGCAGGCGGACGCCGAACAGGGCATCACTCACGATGCGGCTGATACTCAGAAGGTGGGGGCGTAAATCATGGAGAAGTTCACCACGCTGACCGGCAAGGCGGCTCCGCTGAAGCGGTCGAACGTCGACACCGACCAGATCATTCCGGCGGTCTTCCTGAAGCGGGTCACCAAGACGGGCTTCGACGACGCCCTCTTCCACCACTGGCGGCAGGATCCGGAGTTCGTCCTGAACCGGCCCGAGTACGCGGGCGCCGAGATCCTCGTCGCCGGGCCCGACTTCGGGACCGGATCCTCGCGGGAGCACGCGGTGTGGGCGCTGCGCGACTACGGTTTTAAGGTCGTCATCTCGCCGAAGTTCGCCGATATCTTCCGCGGCAACTCGGGCAAGCAGGGGCTGCTCACCGCCGTGGTCCCGGAGGCCGAGGTGGAGAAGATCTGGGCCTACATCGAAGCAGACTCCCAGGCGACGATCACCGTCAGCCTGGAAGATCGCACCGTCACCGCGGGAGACCTCGTCATCCCTTTCGAGATCGATGACTACACCCGGTGGCGGTTGATGGAGGGACTCGACGACATCTCGCTGACGCTGCGGGAGGAGCAGGCCATCACCGACTTCGAGGCGACGCGCCCCTCGTGGATGCCCAACACCCTTCCGGCGAAGACGGCGTGAGCGCCCGGTGACGGAGAATCAGGTGGGCGAGGAGCTCAGCGGCCTTCGCCGCGACGCGCAGAAGGCGGGTGCCCGGGTGGGACTCACCAGCGACGAGATCATCATCAACGGCGGGCGGCCCCTCAGCGGCCGCGTCGAGGTGCGCGGGGCGAAGAACCTCGCGACCAAGGCGATGGTGGCGGCGCTGCTCGGGCACTCGCCGAGTGTGCTGCGCAATGTTCCCAACATCTCCGATGTGCGCGTCGTGGCGGGGCTGCTGGCCCTCCACGGCGTGCTCATCACCCGTGGCGACGACCCCGGCGAGTGGCGGCTCGACCCCTCCAACGTGGAGGTCGCACACCACGCCGACATCGACGCGCACGCCGGATCCTCGCGCATCCCGATCCTCTTCTGCGGACCGCTGCTGCACCGCCTCGGCGAGGCCTTCATCCCCGACCTCGGCGGCTGCCGCATCGGCGACCGGCCCATCGACTTCCACCTCGACGCGCTGCGCAGATTCGGCGCGGTCATCGAGAAGCTCCCGAGCGGGATCAGCCTCACCGCGCCCGACGGGCTCAGGGGCGCCGATATCGAGCTGCCCTATCCCTCCGTCGGCGCCACCGAGCAGGTGCTGCTCACCGCGGTGCTGGCCGAAGGGCAGACGGAGCTGCGCAACGCCGCCATCGAGCCGGAGATCGTCGACCTCATCTGCATCCTGCAGAAGATGGGCGCGATCATCACCATCGAGCCGAACCGGGTGATCCTCATCGAGGGCGTGCCCCGCCTCGAGGGCTACACCCACCGCGCGATCTTCGACCGCAACGAGGTCGCCAGCTGGGCCGCTGCGGCCCTCGCCACGAAGGGCGATGTCTTCGTGGGCGGGGCGAAGCAGGAAGAGATGATGACCTTCCTCAACGTCTTCCGCAAGGTCGGCGGCGACTTCGAGGTGCACGACGACGGCATCCGCTTCTGGCACCCGGGCGGTGCGCTCAAGCCCGTCACCATCGAGACCGATGTGCATCCCGGCTTCATGACCGACTGGCAGCAGCCGCTGGTCGTGGCGCTCACCCAGGCGGAGGGGGTGTCCACGATCCACGAGACCGTCTACGAGAACCGCTTCGGCTTCACCGAGGCGCTCAACCAGATGGGCGCCGACATCGTGGTCTACAAGGACGGGCTCGCCGATGAACTGCGACGCGTGAAGCGGCGCGAATTCGAGCAGGCGGCCGTGATCACCGGGCCCACCCCGCTCACGGGCGCCGATATCGAGGTTCCCGATCTGCGCGGCGGCTTCAGCCACCTCATCGCGGCGCTCACCGCGGAAGGGCGCACCAAGGTCAGCAATCTGGGCATCATCTCGCGCGGCTACGAGAACTTCATCGAAAAGCTGCGACAGCTCGGCGCTGACTTCGTCTTCGAGGGGTAGAGTCCAGTATGCGAACCGTGAAGCTGCGCAGCCGCCACTCGCCGGAGAAGAAGCGGCCGAGCGTCTTCTGGGTGCTCGCCGCGCTCATCCTGCCGCTGTGGTCGTGCATGGTGCGCTACCGTTTCAGCCCCGATTCGAAGATCCCGCGGAGCGGCCCCTTCATCCTCTCGCCCAATCACTACAGCGAGATCGACCCGCTGGTGATGGGCGTGGCGGTCTGGCACCTGGGACGGGTGCCCCGCTTCATGGCGAAGGCGAGCCTGTTCAAGATCCCCGTGGTGTCCTGGTTCCTGCGGGCCTCGGGGCAGATCCCGGTGGATCGTCTGGGGGCCGTGCGCGCGGGATCCGGATCCAATCCGATGAGCGCCGCGAATGCGCTCATCGAGCGCGAGGCCGGCGTCATCGTCTACCCGGAGGGCACGCTCACCCGGGATCCCGATCTCTGGCCCATGCGCGGCAAGAGCGGGGCGGTGCGGCTCGCGCTCGAGACCGGTATGCCGCTGATCCCGGCTGCGCACTGGGGCACCCAGCGCCTGATGCCGCGCTACGGCAAGCGCATCCATCCGATTCCGCGGAAGACGATCCGGGTCGCGGTGGGCGAGCCCCTCGACCTCTCCCGCTTCGACGGGCGCGAGATCGACCAGCAGCTCGTCGCCGAGGCCACTGAGCAGCTGATGGCGGAGATCACTGTGCTGCTGGCGGGTCTGCGCGGTGAAGAGCCCCCCGCCGAGCGCTGGGATCCGTCCAAGCACGATCAGAGCGAGACGGGGCGTTTTTGAACCCCCGCACCGGCAGCATCGGAGTGGTCGCCGCGAGTCCGGCGCGCAATCGGGGCCGGAAGGTCGCGGTGATCGGCGCGGGCAGCTGGGGGACCACCTTCGCGAAGGTGCTCGCCGACGCGGGCTGCGAGGTCACGGTGTGGGCGCGCCGGCCCGAGGCGGCCAGCGAGATCCAGGTGGCCAAGCGCAACAGCCAGTACCTGCCGGGCATCAATCTGCCGAAGTCGTTGCAGGCCACCAGCGAGCTCGCGCGCGCGCTCGACGGGGCGTCCCTGGTGTTCCTCGCCGTTCCGAGCCAGCAGCTGCGGGAGAACCTCGAGGCGGTCGAGCCGCATCTCGCGCGCGACAGCGTGCTCGTGAGCCTGGTGAAGGGCGTGGAGAGAACCACCACCATGCGGATGAGCGAGGTGATCGCCGACACCCTCGATTTCGGGCCCGAGCGCATCGCCGTCGTCTCCGGCCCCAATATCGCCCTCGAGATCGCCAAGGAGCAGCCGACGGCCGCCGTCGCCTCCTGCGAGTCCCTGGAGGTCGCCCAGGAGATCGCCATCGCCTGCTCGGCCCCGTACTTCCGCACCTATGTGAACACCGATGTGGTCGGCACCGAGCTCGGCGGGGTGCTGAAGAACCTGATCGCCCTCGCCATCGGCATCGTCGACGGGGTCGGCTACGGAGAGAACACCAAGGCCGCGATCATCACGCGGGGACTCGCGGAGATGACCGAGTTCGCGGTGGCGCAGGGGGCGGATCCCACGACCCTCGCCGGTCTCGCCGGTCTCGGCGACCTCATCGCCACCTGCCAGTCGCCGCTGTCCCGCAACAACACCGCCGGGCGGCTCATCGGCCAGGGCTACTCCCTCGACGAGACCAAGCAGCAGATGCAGCAGACCGCCGAGGGCATCACCTCGGTGCCGCCGGTGCTCGAGCTCGCCCGCGAGCGGGGCATCGTCATGCCCATCGTCGAGCAGGTGCAGATGGTGCTGCAGGGGCGGATGGCGCCGAAGGATCTGGGGCCGCATCTGGCCACCGAAGACGAGGTGCCGCAGCCGGAGCTGAGCATTCTGGGCGGCGAGTCGGGACTCTGGCG
The DNA here is from genome assembly GCA_048516985.1 of Leucobacter sp. Classification (GTDB taxonomy): domain Bacteria; phylum Actinomycetota; class Actinomycetes; order Actinomycetales; family Microbacteriaceae; genus Leucobacter. The sequence goes on from CP183188.1 coordinate 1,597,864, forward strand.
GCGCCTGTTCAGTCGTTTGAAAGGGGACCGTGAGTGAGCGGTGAGTCGATGTGGCCCGAGAAGCGCACGGTGGTGCTGCTCTTCGGGGGGCGGTCCAGCGAGCACGGCATCAGCTGCGTCACCGCGGCGGGGGTGCTGCGGGCCATCGACCGCTCGCGTTTCGAGGTGATCCCGGTCGGCATCACCAAGCGTGGCGCCACAGTGCTGCTGAACGAGTCCGATCTCTCGGGGTACCGGTTGGAAGCCGGGGCGCTGCCGGAGGTGCCGGAGAACGGCACGCGCGTGCTGTGGCCGGCCTCGACGGAGACCCGGGCGCTGTCGGTGATCATGCCGAACGGCGAGCTGCGGTCCCTCGGGCGCGTGGACGCCGTGATGCCGATGCTGCACGGCCCGCACGGCGAGGACGGCACGGTGCAGGGCCTGCTCGAACTGGTCGACCTGCCCTATGTCGGCAGCGGGGTGCTGGGTTCTGCGCTGTGCATGGACAAGCACGCGGTGAAGACCCTGCTCGCCTCGGCGGGAGTCGCCGTCGCGCCGTGGCGCTCGGTGACGCGCTCGCAGCTGCAGCGGGATCCCTCGCTGGCGTCCCGGCTCGACGAGGGGCTCGAGTATCCGCTCTTCGTGAAGCCCAATCGCGCGGGGTCGAGCGTGGGCGTGAGCCGGGTGACCGCCGCCGCCGAGCTGCCGGCAGCCCTCGAAGTGGCCTTCGCCGAGGACTCGGTGGTGCTCGTGGAATCGGGCATCTCCGGGCGCGAGGTCGAGATCGGGGTGCTGCAGGGGCGCGGGGGAGAGTCGCCGCGCACCAGCGCCGTGATCGGCGAGATCGTCTTCACCGGACGCGACTTCTACGACTTCGAGGCGAAGTATCTGGGCGCGGCCGGGGTCGAGCTGTCGCTGCCGGCCTCGGTGACCGAGGCGGAGTTCCGTTCGATCCGGGATGCCGCGGTGACGGCCTTCGAGGTGGCGCAGTGCGCTGGTCTGGCCCGGATCGACTTCTTCCTCACGGAGGCGGGGCCCGTGCTCAACGAGATCAACACCCTGCCGGGCTTCACGCCCATCTCGATGTTCCCGCGGCTGTGGGAGGAATCGGGGCTGGGCTACACGGCGCTGATCACCGAGCTCATCGAACTCGCGCTCGAGCGCTCGCGGTAGCGCCGCGCCGCCGGGATTGCGGAGACGACCAGAGGCTAATACTATTAGCCCCATGAAGATTCCCCGCCTTCTCTGGGCCGTGAGCGCTGCGCCGCTGGTCGTGCTGCTGATCATCGTCTGCGTGCAGCGGGGATGGTGGGCCGCGGGCATCGTGGTGATATTCGCCGTGCTGCCGGATATCGCCCTGCTCGGCGCTTTCGCGGAGCGCGGCAGGCTGAAGCCCGCTCGCGTCGGCCTCTACAACCTCCTGCACGCGGTGCCCATCGCGCTCGGGCTCTCCTCGCTCGGCATGATTCTGCAGATCCTGGGTCTCGACGCCTGGTGGCTCACGGTCGCAGGTCTCGCGTGGCTGGCGCATATCGCAGTGGATCGCCTCTGCGGATACGGCCTGCGAGCGGAGGACGGCTCGATTCTTCCGGTCGGCGCATGAGCTCCCGTCGAGAGGCGTTGCTCGACGCGGCGGAGACGGTGCTCGAGCGCGATGGTCTGGAGGATTTCGGCGTGGGCGCGCTGGCCCGCGAGGCGGGCGTGAAGCCGCCGAGCCTCTACAAGCACTTCTCCGGCATCGCGGAGATCGAGCACGCTCTGATCTCTCGATGGTTCCGGCGACTGGCTCTGGCGCTCGGCGCATCGGAGCGGGCCTGTGCCGACATGGACGCGGAGAGCCGGCTGAACGCCTTCGCGGCGAGCTACCGCGCGGCGGCCGCCGAGGCGCCGCAGCTGTACCGCTTGGCGAGCGAGCGCCCACTGCAGCGAGAGCTGCTCGAAGCAGGGGTCGAAGAGCAGGCGATGGGGGCGCTGCTGCGCTTCTTCGGCGAGACGCTCGAGCAGCATGATCGCGCCCGCCTGCTCTGGGCGGCGGCGCACGGGCTCGTCGCGCTCGAACTCGCGGGGCGGTATCCGCCCGGCGCGGATGTCGACTCGGCGTGGGCGCTGCTGGCGCGCACCTTCGCCGGTGCCGAGCCCTGATCCATCGCCGCCCACCGAGCCGGGTCCTGCGCGTCTATCGGCGAACCCGCCGATCCGATCCGGTCGTCATCCGGCCGGTGCGTGAGCGGAGGCGGCGGGCGCACGCCGCGACGCCTCAGAACTCGAGGGTGTCGGTGAGGGCGAGGCACTGGCGCTCCTGCGGCAGCAGCGAGACCACGGAGCCGAGCGCGAGCACCGCCTCGGTGCCGCTGGCCTGCTCGCTGTCGACGATCACCTGCAGCCCCGGACTGCGTCCGTACGCCTCGAAACGGTAGAGCGGCGCGTTCGAACGGTCGAGGATCCAGTCGACCCTGCTGACGCTGACGCAGTCGTCGGTGGTCGGGCCGCTGGGCTCGATGCCGCAGTACAGCAGCACGGCCGCAGGGTCTCCCCAGGCCCCGGTGGACTGGGCGTTGGTGGTGCGGCGCTCGAAGCCCGCGACCGTGTCGGGCAGGCGCACGATCACATCGGCGCAGGCCGGGTCGTTCGCGTTCACCGCGGCCTCCATCGGATAGTCGCCCGCGCAGGCGGTGAGGCCGCCGACGGCCAGGGCGACGAGCGCGAATGCGGTGAGACGGCGGGGCATGCCACCAAGCCTAGCCACGGCGGAAGCCGATAACTTGGGAGCATGCGGAATGGAGCGGACGAGCTGACCGTCACGGAAGCCGGAGAGGCCGAGGTGCTGCGGCGGATCGTCGCCAGGCTCGGCGAGGCCGAGCGGGCTATGCTGGGCCCGGGCGACGACTGCGCGGTGCTGCGGTTCTCCGGCGATGCGGTGGTCACCACGGACACCATGATCGAGGGGCCTGATTTCCGGCTGGCCTGGCACAGCGGCTTCGAGCTGGGATGGAAGCTCGCGGCGACGAACCTCTCGGATGTGGCCGCGATGGGGGCCGCGCCCACCGCGCTGACCGTGGCATTCGCCTGCCCGGGTGAGACCCCGGTCGCGCTGCTCGAGGAGATCGCGCGGGGCCTCGACGCGGCCTGCCGGGAGCTCGCGCCCGGGTGCGGGGTGATCGGCGGCGATCTCGCCCGCGCGCCCGCGCTCACCGCCTCGGTGACGGCGCTCGGCGAGCTCGACGGATACCCTCCGGTGCTCCGCTCCGGGGCGCGCGCGGGCGATGCCGTCGCCTATGCGGGACAGCTCGGCCTTGCCGGCCTCGGCCTCTCACTGCTCTTCGCCGAGTCCGCGGATCCCGAGGGGGTGGCGCATGCCGACGGCCTCACCGGCATCCGCACCCGGCACCCGGCCGCGCTCGCCGCTCAGCTCGCGCCGGAACCGCCGATCCACCTGGGGATGCGCGCGGCGCGCGCAGGGGCCACCGCGATGCTCGACGTCTCCGACGGGTTGACGCTGGACGCCGCCCGTATCGGCCGGGCGAGCTCGGTGCTCCTCGACCTCGACCCGCTCGCACTGCACGCGGCGTTCGGCGAGCAGAACGGCGAATCCGTGCCGCTGGACGCGATGCTCTACGGGGGAGAGGATCACGGCCTGCTCGCGACCTTCCCCGCCGACGCGGCCCTCCCCGAGGGGTTCAGCAGAATCGGCACGGTGCGCGACGGCGCGGCTCAGGATGTTGCGGCGCAGGACGGTGCGGCGCAGGACGGTGCAACGCCCAGCGGCGCCGGGACCGAGCTGCTGCTCGCGGGCGCGCCCTGCGAGGTTCGCGGCTGGGATCCCTTCACGGTGCGTCTGCCGGGCGGGTGAGCCGCAGCGCGGTCCAGAGCTCCGCCCGCGTCCCCGGATCGTCGAGATCCCGCTGCAGCAGGCTCGCCGCCGTCTGCACCCGGCTGCGCAGTGTGTGCCGGTGCACCTCGAGCTCGGCCGCGGCCGGGCTCGTCTGGCCGTGGTGGGCGAGCCACACCGCGAGGCTCTCCTCGATGCGGTCCCGGTGCCGCCGATCGTGCTGCCGGACGGGGGCGAGCAGGGTCTCCGCTCGACGATGCGCCTCGGGATCGGCGCCGAGCAGGCTGAGCACTCCGGCGTGCATCGCCGGTCGATACGCGAGCGGCTCCCTCGCCCCCGTGCGAAGCGCGTGCTCCAGCGCGGTGCCGGCCTGATCGAGCAGGGTGCCCAGCTCGTCGAGCTCGCCCCGCTCGCTCACCCCGGCGGCGATCCGGTGCTCCGTCAGCAGCCGCCGGGCGGCGGTCAGCGCGGCGCTCTCGCCGATCAGTACCGCGCCCTCGTCGAGCGGGGCGGTGAGCAGACCCGCCCGTCCCGCGGCCAGCGATCGCAGATCGAGCGCGACAGCCGGGTCGAGCGCGCTGATCGCGGCGATCCGGATCGCGGCGATCCGTCCGCGCGGGAGCCGCGGCAGCACACCGGCGGCGACTTGCTCCGCCGACTCGGTCTCGCCGATGAGCAGCAGACGTACCACGGCGCTGCGCAGCGCCGTCTCCGCGCCGCTCAGCCCGGCCCGACGCTCGAGCCCGGCGGTGACGAGCGCGGCGACCAGTCCGAGGAGGGCCCGCTCGGCCGGATCCGGCGTGTCCCTGGTAACGAGCACCCCCAGCAGCTGCCCGCTGCGCCCGAGGGTCTGCAGCTGGATCGCCTGACCGTCCAGTGTGCGCACCCGATTGCCGCGGGTGCCGCGCCCGATGAGCTCGCGGCATTCGCGGCGGATCCAGTCCGTGTCGATCCCCTCGCCGGCTGCGCGGGGGGCGAACTCGGCGAAGCCGCCCGTGCGATCGGCGATCCCGATCCAGCCCCCGAGCTGCCCGGCGGCCTCGCGGATCACCGATCCCAGGCCGTCGCGCTGAAGCGCCGCCCCGGCCACCGCCCGCTGCGCGTCCAGAGCCCAGATGTCGCGCGAGTGGCTCTGCTCGTCGAGCAGCCGCGCGGCGGTGCGGACGATGGCGATGAAGGGGGTGTCGTAGGGGACCCGGAACAGGGGGAGGTGCAGGCGTTCGGCCGCGGCGATCAGGGCGGGCGGGATCCGCTGCCAGACGATGCCCACGCCGAAGCCGAGCGCGGTGACGCCCGCGTTCTGCAGTCGTGTGACGTAGGCGTCCATATCGGCCTGTGCGGCGTCGTCGGCGAACTGGGCGCCGGTGGTCAGCAGGACGGTGCGCGGAGTGAGGAAGGGGGTGGGATCGGCCATATCGCTGTTGTGCACCCACTGCACCGGCAGTGAGGCCGACTCCGCGGCGGCACCCGTGATGAAGACGAGGTGCAGGTGGAACTGGTGCATCAGCGTGCCGAGTTCGATGCTGCTGTGCGTCGGCGATGCGTGCGCGGCCATCGCGAGCCCTCCGTCCATCGCTGCGTCGCCGAAATCGATCCCTGACAGATTGGCGAAACTGATTGCCTTCATTCACCATAGTGGCACATCGGGATGGAGGCCTGCGGGTTTAGTTTGAGTACAGGACGGCGCGGTGCCCGCGCCTCTCGCCCACGCAGGAATCTTCACTAGGAGCAGTCAATGACCGACATCCCTCTCGGCGGACCCTCGCTGCCGCAGCAGCGCAACGTCGTCACCGCCATCCCCGGCCCCAAGTCGCAGGAGCTGATGGCCCGCAAGAGCGCCGCGGTCGCCGCGGGCGTGGGAGTGACGCTGCCGGTCGCGGTGGTCGCCGCCGGCGGTGGAGTCATCCTCGACGCGGACGGCAACTCCCTGATCGATCTCGGATCCGGTATCGCCGTCACCGGCGTCGGCAACTCCGCGCCGCGCGTGGTGGAGGCCGTGAAGCGCCAGGTCGAGCAGTTCACGCACACCTGCTTCACCATCGCCCCGTACGAGGGCTACATCGAGGTCTCGGAGAAGCTCAACGAGCTCACCCCGGGCGATCACGAGAAGCGCTCGGCCCTGTTCAACTCCGGCGCCGAAGCCGTCGAGAACGCGATCAAGATCGCCCGCCACTACACCGGCAAGAACGCCGTGGTCGTCTTCGATCACGCGTACCACGGGCGCACCAACCTCACCATGGCGATGACCGCAAAGAACATCCCCTACAAGGACGGATTCGGCCCCTTCGCCCCCGAGATCTACCGCGTCCCGGGCTCCTACCCCTTCCGCGACGGACTCAGCGGCGCCGAGGCGGCCGAGCGCGCCATCACCCAGATCGACAAGCAGGTCGGCGCGCGCAACCTCGCCGCGATCATCATCGAGCCCATCCAGGGCGAGGGCGGCTTCATCGATCCGGCTCCGGGCTTCCTCCCCGCGCTGCAGCAGTGGGCGAGCGAGAACGAGGTCGTCTTCATCCTCGACGAGGTGCAGACCGGCTTCGCGCGCACCGGCGACATGTTCGCCGCGGATCACGAGGGCGTCGTGCCCGACCTCGTCACCACCGCCAAGGGCATCGCCGGAGGGCTCCCGCTCTCGGCCGTGACCGGCCGCGCCGAGATCATGGACTCGGCCCATGTGGGCGGCCTCGGCGGCACCTACACCGGCAACCCGATCGCCTGCGCGGCGGCCCTCGCCACCATCGACACCTACGAGGCCGACAACCTCACCGAGCGCGCCCGCGAGATCGGCGAGATCATCCGGAGCTTCTTCACCGAGCTCCAGGCGAGCGAGGATCGCATCGGCGATGTGCGCGGACGCGGCGGCATGTCCGCCATCGAGCTGGTCGAGTCGGGATCGAAGACCCCGAACGCCGCGCTCACCGGCGCCATCGCCAAGTCCGCGAGCGAACAGGGCGTGCTGGTGCTCACCTGCGGCACCTACGGCAATGTGATCCGCTTCCTGCCCCCGCTCTCCATCAGCGACGAACTGCTGCGCGAGGGCCTGCAGGTGGTCGCCGACGCGATTCGCGCGAACTAGTACGCAGTATTCGACTACGAAAGGAAGTACGAGATCATGGCTCTCAAGCAGCACGAGCAGGAACTGCTCGACAGTGTTCAGTCGGGACTGTTCATCGGCGGCGCCTGGCAGGACTCCGCGACCGGCAGCACCTTCGATGTGCAGGATCCGGCGACCGGTGAGGTCGTCAAGTCCATCGCCGATGCGACCGTCGAAGACGCCGTGCGCGCCCTCGACGCAGCCGTCGCCGCGCAGGATGCCTGGGGATCCACCTCCACCCGCGAGCGTTCGAACATCCTCCGTCGCGCCTTCGATCTGCTGATCGAGCGCAAGGAGCAGTTCGCACTGCTGATGAGCATCGAGATGGGCAAGCCCATCGCCGAGGCGCGCGGCGAGGTCGTGTACGGCGGCGAGTTCCTGCGCTGGTTCTCCGAGGAGGCCGTGCGCGTGCAGGGCGACTACCGGCAGAACCCGGAGGGCACCGGCAATATCGTCGTCTCGCATCTGCCGGTCGGCCCCACCTACTTCATCACCCCGTGGAACTTCCCGCTGGCGATGGCCACCCGCAAGATCGCTCCGGCGCTCGCCGCGGGCTGCACCGTGGTGATCAAGCCCGCGGCGCTCACCCCGCTCACCACCATCTTCTTCGCGCAGCTGCTCGAGGAGGCCGGGGTGCCCGCCGGTGTGATCAACGTCGTGCCGACCTCGAAGTCCAGCGCCCAGTCGAATGCGCTCCTCAGCGATACCCGACTGCGCAAGCTGAGCTTCACCGGATCCACTCCGGTGGGCGTGGCGCTGCTCGAGCTCTCGGCGAAGAACGTGCTGCGCACCTCGATGGAGCTCGGCGGCAACGCCCCCTTCATCGTCTTCGAGGACGCCGATCTCGATCGCGCGGTCGAGGGGGCGATGCTGGCGAAGTTCCGCAACATCGGTCAGGCCTGCACCGCCGCGAACCGGATCATCGTGCACGAGTCGGTCGCCGACGAATTCGCGCGCCGGGTGGGCGAGCGCGTCGCCGCCATGACCATCGGCCGCGGCGCCGAGGAGGGCAACGACATCGGCGCACTGGTCGACGACAAGGCGGTGACCAACACCGCCCGCCTCGTCCAGGACGCGGTCGACACCGGGGCGAATATCGTCACCGGCGGTCAGGCGATCGACGGCAGCGGCAACTTCTTCCAGCCGACCGTCATCGACAACCTCAGCCCGCAGTCCGCGATCATGCGCGAGGAGATCTTCGGCCCGGTGCTCGGGATCATCCGCTTCAAGACGGAGGACGAGGCGGTGGAGATCGCCAACAACACCGAGTACGGTCTGATGAGCTACGTGTTCACCGAGAACATCCACCGCGGTCACCGCATGATCGAGAAGCTCGAAACCGGCATGATGGGCCTGAACTCGGGCCTCGCCTCGAATGCGGCGGCCCCCTTCGGCGGGATCAAGCAGTCCGGGCTCGGCCGCGAGGGCGGCTTCGAGGGGATCCACGAGTTCCTCTCGACGAAGTACACCATGCTGCCTCGCTGAGTTCGCGGCGCGTTCGGCAAGCGCCGGGATCCTTCGGGATTCCGGCGCTTCGCCGTGTGCCGGCGTGTCCGGCGAGGGCTTCGAGTCCCAGCGATCCGCCTTCGGCGGCAGAATCTGCGCGAGGCTGGTTCGCTTCGCCTCTCAGCAGACCGCCTTCGGCGGCGGAAATCGCGCGAGGCTGATCCGCCTCGCTATCCAGCGATCCGCCTTTGGCGGCAGAATCTGCGCGAAGCTGATTCGCTTCGCCTCTCAGCAGACCGCCTTCGGCGGCAGAAATCGCGCGAGGCTGATCCGCCTCGCTATCCAGCGATTTCTGCCCACCACAGCGCGGTCTCGCCGTAGCGGTTCTCCCGGATGCGGGCGAGCCCGGCCGGCCACTCGGGCTCGGGGCTGCGGGTGGAGCGCTCCACCAGCACGACCGCGTCGTCCGCGAGCAGCGGCGGAAGCGCCGCGAGATTCGCCGCCAACTCCCGCTCGCCGAGATCATAGGGAGGATCGAGCAGCACCACATCCCAGGAGGGGACAGGATCCGCCCCCTCCAGATACGCCTGCACGGAGGAGCGCGCCACCTCGATCGCGGGGCCCGCATCCGCGGGGAACGCCCGCTGCACGGTCTTCGCATTGCGCCCGGCGACCTGCGCCGCCTGCGGGTGCTTCTCGACGAGCACCACCCGCGCCGCGCCGCGGCTCGCGGCCTCCAGACCGAGGGCTCCGGATCCCGCGTAGAGGTCGAGCACCCGATGTCCGCCGGTGAAGCCCCAGGATCCCAGCGTCGAGAAGATCGCCTCGCGCACGCGGTCGCTGGTCGGACGCGTACCGGCTTTGGGCACTTCGAGCCGCAGCGAGCCGGCGGTGCCTGCGATGATCCTGGTCACAGCGTCCGAGCCTAGTCGGTCGGGGGTTCCCGGTAGCCTGGGAGCATGAGTCCGACGACCCTCGACAGCCGCCTCGACGGCGTGGTGGGCGGTCGCACGGCGCAGGCGCTCGAGCGCGCCTTCGAGATGCGCACGGTGAGGGATCTGCTCTGGCACTTCCCCAGGAGGTACTCGAATCGGGGAGAGCTCACCCCGCTGGCGGGTCTTCCCGTCGGCGAGCATGTGACCGTGCTGGCGCAGGTGCTCGATGTTCGCGAGCGGCGAATGCAGCGCCGCGGCGGCACGCTGCTCGAGGTGCGCATCACCGACGGCTCGGGCACGCTGCAGCTCACCTTCTTCAACCAGGCCTGGCGCTCGGCCCAGCTGAAAGCGGGTGTGCGCGGCATCTTCGCGGGCAAGGTCAGCGAGTACCGCGGTCAGCTGCAGCTGCAGCACCCCGACTACGAGCTCTTCGAGGACCGTGCGGCTGGCGGCTCGGACGGGGGAGGCCCTTCCGCGATCGAGCAGGGCGGCGCGGGGCCGGGCGACAGTCTCGAGCTCTCGCCTGAACGCTCGATGGCGCTCGATGAGGCGGCCGCGCTCGCCTTCGCCGAGCGGCCTGTGCCCATCTACCCCGCCTCGGCGAAGATGCCCAGCTGGACCCTTGAGCGCGCGATCGGCCTCGCGCTCAACGCCCTCGAACCGGTCGAGGACCCGCTGCCCAAGCAGCTGAGGCTCGACGAAGAGGTGCTCGCCCTAGGCCTCGCGCTCGAGATGATCCACCGTCCCGAGCGCGCGGCCGACTGGCGCCTGGCGCGCGACAGCATGCGATTCCGCGAGGCCTTCGACCTGCAGCTGGCGCTGCTCGATCGCAGGCGCCGCCTCGGACTCGCGCCCAGCACCCCCCGGCCGCTGAAGCCGGGCGGCCTGCGGGACGCCTTCGACGCCGCTCTCGGCTTCGAGCTCACCTCGGATCAGCGCGCCGTGGGCGAGGTCGTCGCCCGGGAACTGTCCGAACCCCACCCCATGCACCGACTGCTCCAGGGAGAGGTCGGATCCGGAAAAACGGTCGTGGCACTGCGCGCCATGCTACAGGTCGCCGAGGGCGAGGGGCAGAGCGCGATGCTCGCCCCGACCGAGGTGCTGGCGGCGCAGCATTTCCGCAGCGTCGTCGAAGCCCTCGGCCCTGAGCTGCTGCCGCGACTGAACCCGGTGCTGCTGACCAGCAAGATGCCTGCGGCCGAGAAACGACGGGCGCTGCTGAGCATCGCGAGCGGCTTCGCGCGCATCGTCGTCGGCACGCACGCGCTGCTGAGCGAGAACGTCGGCTTCGCCGATCTCGGCCTCGTGGTGGTCGATGAGCAGCACCGCTTCGGGGTGGAGCAGCGCGAGGCCATGAGGCTGAAGGGCTCGGAGCCGCATGTGCTCGCCATGACGGCCACCCCCATTCCGCGCACGGTCGCGCTCACGGCCTTCGGTGATCTGGAGGTGTCCACCATCCGCGAGCTGCCGCCCGGCAGACAGGGGATCGAGACCTTCGCGGTGCCGGTCGGCGAACGGCCGAAGTGGGCCGAACGCGCCTGGCTGCGCGCTCGCGAAGAGATCGCGGCCGGCCGTCAGGTGTATGTGGTCTGCCCGGCGATCGCCGAGGGCAGGCGCGAGGAGGGCGACGCGGAGTCGGCTCCCGAGCCTGGGAGCGAGCGCGGATCGGAGGGAACGGCAGGGGCCTCCGGCGCCCCGCCCCCGCTGGCGAGCGTCGAGCAGACCCTCGCCGAGCTCCGCGCGCGCGCCGATTACGCCGGCGTCAACATCGCCGCGCTCACCGGCGCGATGAAACCGGATGAGAAGGACGCGGTCATGCGCGCCTTCTCCGCCGGCGAGATCGACCTGCTCGTCGCCACGACCGTCATCGAGGTCGGCGTGAACGTGCCCAACGCCTCCACCATGATCGTGCGCGACGCGGATCGCTTCGGGATCTCGCAGCTGCACCAGCTGCGCGGCCGGGTGGGGCGGGGCGAGCATCCCGGGCTCTGCCTCCTGCTGACGAACGCCGAGACCGGAAGCACCGCGCGGGAGCGGATCGAGGCCGTCGCCGCCACGGTGGACGGATTCGAACTCGCCGAGAAGGATCTGGAGCTCCGCCGCGAGGGCGACATCCTCGGCACGGCGCAGTCGGGCGGGCGATCCACCCTGAGACTGCTGCGCGTGGCCGAGCACGGCGAGCTCATCGCGCGCGCGCGGGAGGTGGCTGCGGCCCTGCTCGATCAGGATCCCGAGCTGGAGACCGCGCCCGGGCTCGCCGCGGGGCTCGCCGCCGATCGTCTGCTCCTGGAGAATCTGGCGAAGTCCTGACGGCAATGGTCGCAGCGGGAGCCGCAGCCGACCGGGCGAGCCGAGAGACACCCGAATATTCCGCGTGAATGGGTGCTGAGATGCCCGTCTGGCGCGGTCGGCATCGTAGGCTTGGGGGTATGGCCACCATCGCTGTCGTTCCCGGTTCCTTCGACCCTGTGACCCTGGGGCATCTCGATGTGATCCGGCGTGCGGCCGCGATCTTCGACGAGGTGCATGTGCTCGTCGTGCACAACCCGGGCAAGAATGCGATGCTGCCGATCTCCGAGCGAGTGAATCTACTGCAGAAGGCGATCGACGAGGATCCCTCGATCCCCTCCGGCATCACCGTGGCCTCCTGGTCGGTCGGGCTTCTGGTCGACTACTGCGCCGAGGTGGGGGCCAAGGTCCTGGTCAAGGGCATCCGCTCGCAGATCGATGTGGCCTACGAGACCCCGATGGTGCTGATGAACCGCAGCCTGGCGAACGTCGAGACGGTGTTCCTGCTGCCCGAGCCCGGGCACGCCCATGTCTCGAGCTCGCTGGTGCGGCAGGTTGCCAGCCTCGGCGGTGATGTGAGCGACTACGTGCCCACGGCGGTGGCCCGCTACCTCGAGACCACGCGCCCGGCCTGATCGCCGGCCGCGCAGCTCACAGCCCGAGCGCGTCGAGCCACGCGTTCAGTTCCGGGAGCGCCAGATAGGCGATCGTTCCGTGATCGGCCAGGGAGACGGTCCGATACTCGACCTCGACGCCGAGGGCCCGCTCCTGATCGATGAAGCGCTCGGTGTCCTCGGGGAGCACCAGCTGGTCGTCCAGGCCCTGGGCGACGAAGAAGGGCGCGGCGAAGGCGGATCCACCCGCCGAGTTCTCCCGCAGCAGCGAAGCCCACGGCTCCGTCTGCGTGGGATCCGTCGTCACGAAGCGACCCACCACCGGCGCTGCGATGGTGTGCAGCTCGCCGAGGTTGCTCAGCAGGCACAACCGGTTCATTTCCGGCAGGATCGCCAGCGCCTGAGGAGTGAGTATGGCGTCGAGCTCGGCTCCGCGGTCGGCGTAGACCTCGGAGAAGGCCTGGAAAGCGTAGGAGCCGATGGTGACCCCGGAGACATCGTCAAGATGCGAGTCCATCAGCGCGCTGAGATCTGCGGCGGGGGCGGCGACCGCCACCGCTTCGACGGTCAGCTCGGGAGCGTACTCGGCGGCGGCCTGCGCGGCGAAGAGTGTGGCCTGACCGCCCTGCGAATGGCCCCAGAGGATCACGGAGCTTCCCGCCTGCGCGTCGGCGATGGTCTGCGCGGCTCGAACGCCGTCGAGCACGCTGTTGCCCGCGGTCTCGCCGACAAGATAGGAATCAGGTGCGGTGGTGCCCATGCCGACGTAGTCGGTCGCCACCACCGTGTACCCGCGGTCGAGCATCATCCTGAGGCCCTCGATGCCGATGAAGGGATCGAAGCCGCGGGACGGCGCGCATTCGGGTGCGGTTCCGGTGGTGGGATGCCCCCAGGCGAGCACGGTGCGTCCAGAACCGGGTGACGCGCCGACCGGCACGATCACGGTGCCGGTGACCGGCACCGTCGCTCCCTGCACATCCGTGGTCCAGTACATGATCCGCCAGGCGCGGGTGTCGAAGGGCGCGCCCACGAGCGGCTCTGAGCGGATCAGCGCGCCGGGGACGGCATCGGCGTCGGGCGCGGGAGCGGTGTAGAAGGCCTCGATCCCGGATCGCTCGAGGGCGTCTCCGATGACGCGAACCCCGACGATGACTGCTGCGGCAGCGAGGATCGCCGAGACTCCCAGGATCACGACCGCCTTCAGGGTCGAGCGCTTCTTCGACCCGGCGCCTCGTCTTCCCATCTGCGCACCTCTCAGCCGGCGCCAACCGCGTTTCGGCATTGCCTCGCCTTCATTCTGGCAGCGCTCGGGGCGGTAGCGGAAGGAGCGCACCTCGGACGGTACCCCGCCTCTTGACGCCGCGCCGTTCGGGTGTGGGAGCATGATCGAGATCCACGATCGATCGGAGCCCCGATGTCCGCCTCAGTACGCCGCGGCAGCGCCGCGCATTTCTCGAATGATCCTGATTTCGATTTCGAGATCCGCACCGTGATCGGCCACAGCGCCGAGGGTGCGGCGGAGATCGGCGAGGTGCTCGCGGCGGTGTCCGGCGTGCACAAGGGGGATCACCGCGCCTGGTTCGAGGCCTGGTACGAGCTCGGGACGCGCACCGCGGCGACCGCTCGGGCGATCGAGCAAGCCGGCCATCCGGTGAGCGCGGCCTCCGCGCACTTGCGGGCCTCGGTCTACCTGGGCGCGGCGGTGAACGCGTTGAGCGCCCTCCCCGATTCCGCTGCGCTCGGGGAGAGCTTCGGAGCGCAGCAGGAGTCGTGGGAGTCCTTCATCGCGCTCAGCGGCGCCGATGTCGCGCGAACGAGTATCCCCTATGGCGATGGGGAACTCCCCGGCCACCTCTTCCGGGCCGGCGGCGAAGAACCCCGGCCGTTGCTGATCGCGGTGAACGGCAGCGACGGGTCTTCGGCCGCGCTGTGGGCCTCGTGCACGGCTCCGGCTCTCCGCCGCGGCTACGACGTGCTCATGTTCGACGGGCCGGGCCAGCAGTCGCAGCTGTTCCAGGCCGGAACCAGCTTCCGTCCGGACTGGGAGCAGGTGCTCACCCCCGTGTACGACTTCGCCGTCGAGCAGTCCGGAGTGGATCCTTCTCACATCGCGGTCTACGGCATCAGCCAGGGCGGGTACTGGGTGGCTCGGGCGCTCGCCTTCGAGCACCGCTTCGCGGCCGCGATCCTCGACCCCGGGGTGGTGGAGATCGTCGCCTCCTGGGAGCGGCACCTGCCGCAGCCTCTGAAGAAGCTGCTCGCGGCGGGCAAGGACGCCGAGTTCGATCGGGATATGGCGCTTGGGATGAGATTCTCACCCGACGCGGAGCATACCTGGCGGTTCCGGGCGCGGCCGTACGGCACCACGGGGTACGCCGAGACGATCCGCGCCGTGCAGCGGTACACGGTGGTCGATGTCGCGGACCGGATCACGACGCCCATGCTCATTACCTCGCCGGAGGGGGAGCAGTTCTGGCCCGGACAGTCCGAACGTCTGGCCGAACTCGCGCCCGGGGTCTCCACAGTGGTCCCGTTCACCGCCGAAGAGGGCGCGGACGGGCACTGCCAGCCGCTGGGCCGTGCGCTCACGGCCCAGCGGATGTTCGACTGGCTCGACGAACGACTCCGCTGACGCGGTCGATCTCGACGCCGGCCTGGCCCTGCGGTGCGATCTACCGGCCCGGCAGAGTACGCTGGTGCGGTGAGCAGCATTCGCGTCTACGAAGAGAACATCCGCGATCTCGTCAATCGACCGGGTGAGATGCGCGAGCGCTCTCGGAGCTTCGCCGTTCCCGAGGGTCTCGGGGAGTCGCTGGCCCAGATCCCGGCCGGTGAGGAGATGGACCTCGAGGTGCGCCTGGAATCGGTGCATGAGGGCATTCTGGTGTCCGCGCGCGCGAGCACGACGATGCACGCCGAGTGCGGGCGCTGCCTGACGCGCTTCACCGCGCCGTTCGAAGTCGAATTCCAGGAACTTTTCGCGTATACTCCTACGGAGGCCGACGAATACGGGGTTCACGGTGATCACGTGAATCTTGAACCCCCGCTTCGAGACGCGGTAGTGCTTGCACTGCCGTTTCAGCCTGTGTGCCGCCCAGATTGCCCGGGACTCGATCCCGAAACCGGTGAGCTGCGCGATGCCGAGGCTGCAGCCGAGCCCCGTGCGGTCGATCCGCGCTGGGCTGCGCTGAACGGCTTGCTGGCTGAAGAAAAAGACGTGGATCGGATAGCCGATCCGGATAGCGAATAGGAAGAAGAGAGCATCATGGCTGTTCCCAAGCGCAAGATGTCGCGGTCGAACACCCGCCACCGCCGTTCGGCGTGGAAGGCGGAAGCGCCGAAGCTGGTGAAGACCGTCGAGGGCGGCCGTACCGTCTTCAGCCTGCCCCACCGCGCCCGCGTCGTCGAGGATTCGCAGGGCAACGCCCTCTTCCTCGAGTACAAGGGCCGCAAGGTCGCCGACGTCTGAATTTTCTGCACGATGGCACGAGTGCCATCGTCGCGATACGCAGCATGATGGTGCGGGAGCGCCATTATCGCGTGGAGGTCGACGCAGAGCTTGACTCAGAGCACGGAAACGCCGTCGGGTTCACCTCAGGGTGACCCCGGCGGCTTTCTTGCGCCCTTCGGTGTGACCGTGCCCGCAGAGCTCCTCGATCTCGCCCTCACGCACCGCTCCTGGGCGTACGAGCACGGCGGCACGCCGCACAACGAACGGCTGGAGTTCCTCGGGGATTCGATTCTGGGGCAGGCGGTCACGGTCAAGCTCTATCGGGACTATCCGGAGCTGAGCGAGGGCGAGCTCGCCAAGCGCCGTGCCGCGCTCGTCTCGAGCACCGCGCTCGCGGAAGTCGCGCGCGGCATCGGCCTGGGCGCCGAGCTGCGGCTCGGCGTGGGGGAGGAGCGCACCGGCGGCAGGCAGAAGGAGTCGATCCTCGCAGATACCGTCGAAGCGATCATCGGGGCGGTGTATCTCGCGACCGATCCGGAGACCGCCGCCTCCTTCGTGCTGCAGCTGGTTGAACCGCTGCTCGCCGACCCCGACCGCTTCACCGTCGCGCTCGACCCGAAGACCTCGCTGCAGGAGGAGGCCGCGGCCCGCGGGCTGCCGCATCCGAGCTACGAGACCACCGGCGAGGGCCCCGACCACGACCGTCGCTACACGGCTCGGGTGGCGCTCGCCGGGGCGACCGGCACCGGCACCGGCACGAGCAAGAAGGCGGCGGAGCTCGCCGCCGCCCGTGACGCGGTCGAGCAACTGCGCACCGGCGACCATCGGAGTCCGCGCCAGCGCCGCACCGGCGGACGCTGAACCGTGCCCGAACTTCCCGAGGTCGAAGTCGTCCGCGCGGGGCTCGCGCCGGCGATCACCGGCGCCCGCGTGGCCGGGGTGCAGGTCTTCGACGCTCGGGCGCTGAAGCGGCACCGCCCGGAGTCGGATCCGGGCATCGGCGGGGTCGGCGTCGCGCTCGACGAGCAGGCCGCGATGCTGCGCCGCGCCGACTTCGAACGGCGGATGCTCGGGGCGGTGCTGGCAGGCCCTGTCCGCCGCGGAAAATTCCTCTGGATTCCCGTGGAGGGGTCGGAGGACGCCTCCACGGGCAGTGCGGCCGCATCCGCTGCCGCTGCGCCCGCGCCTCGCCGCGCGCTGCTCGCCCACCTCGGAATGAGCGGGCAGCTGCTGCTGCGCAGCCACGAGGCCCCTGACGATCGGCATCTGCGGGTTCGGCTCTGGATCGAGCATCCGCAGCACGGCGAGCTGCGCGTCGACTTCGCCGATCAGCGTCTCTTCGGCTCGCTGGCGCTCGACCGGCTCATCCCGGTGGATCCCGTAGGCGGTCCCGGATCAGGGCCGGAGACGATTCCGAGCCAGGTCGCGCATATCGCGCGGGATCCGCTCGATCCGGTCTTCAGCGACGCGGCCTTCACCGCGGCCCTGCGCACCCGCGGCACCGCGGTGAAGCGCGCCCTGCTCGATCAGCAGCTGATCAGCGGGGTCGGCAACATCTACGCCGATGAGACGCTGTGGCGGGCGAGGATCCACCCCGAGACACCGGGCACCCGTCTCAGCGAGCGCAAGGCCGAGGAGCTGCTGTCGCAGCTGCGCGCGGTCTTCGCCCAGGCGCTCGCCGAGGGCGGCACCAGCTTCGACCAGCAGTACGTCAATGTGAACGGGCAGGCAGGCTATTTCGCGCACTCGCTGAACGCCTACGGGCGCGGGGGAGAGCCGTGCCACCGCTGCGGCTCCCCGATCCGCCGGGTCGCCTTCATGAACCGATCCTCGCACTTCTGCCCGCGCTGCCAGCGCCGGCGGTGAGCGCTCAGTCGGTGCCGGGGCGATCTCTCGCGAACGCGAGGTGCGGCATATCCACCCCTCGGTAGCGCTTCTCGAAGCGGCCCCGTATAGTCATCCCGAGGCGGATCGCAACGTTCATCGAGCCGATGTTGGTGTCGCGCACCTGCGCCCACACGCGCTCGACGCCAAGCTGCTCGAAGGCGTAGTCGACGCAGGCCGTAGCCGCTTCCGTCGCGTATCCCTGATGCCAATATGCCCGGTTGAAGAGGTAGCCGACTTCGATCACGTCGGTCTCGAGGATGTGCTGCCGCGTGAGTCCGCATTGGCCGATCATCTCGTCGGTCTCGCGCAGGTCGACGGCCCACAGGCCGAAGCCGTCTTCGCGGTAGCGGTCGAGCATGCGCTGCAACCAGGCGCGAGTCATCGCCTCGTCGAATGCGCCCTCATACGCCGTCATCGTCCGCTCGTCCTGCAGAATTGTGCGGAGCTGCGGGAGATCGTCCTCGGTCATCTCGCGAAGCAGGAGTCGGGGTGTTTCGAGGAGCATCCGGTCATTATTACAGCCAGAAGGAGCTCCTGAGGCTCGAACGCGGTCGGCCGATCCGCCGTGTCGCCTTCATGAACCGCTCCTCGCACTTCCGACCGCGATGCCGGTGGTGAGACATTTCGGAACCTCAGATTGCACGGGTGAATGTCACTTGACCGCGATGCCGGCGGTGAAGACGAATCGAGCCGCTTGTCTGCACGGTTCTGCGTCTTAGTATTGAGACGTGGGAACTCTGAGTTACACCGCAACCATCTCGCTCGACGGCTATGCCGCCGACGCGAGCGGGGACTTCCAGTGGACGGCACCGGGCGAGGACGTCTTCGACTTCCATGTCGAACGCATGGCATCGGTGTCCACCGAGGTGCTCGGACGCAACACCTACCAGCTGATGACCTATTGGGAGGCCGAGCCCGAGGGAGAGCAGTGGGGCGACGCCGAGCGGGAGTTCGCGCGACGCTGGCAAGCCATCACCCGGGTGGTGGCATCCTCCACTCTGCGGCCGGACGATCTCGGTGCGGGGGAGCCCAGACTGGTGCCCCACCTCACCCTCGACGAGCTCAAGCGCATCGTCGATGACGCGCCCGGTGAGGTCGAGATCTTCGGGCCGACCGTGGCGAGGGAGGCGATCTGCGCAGGCCTGGTGGAGAATTTCAGATTCTTCATCGTGCCCAGGGCGGTCGGTGGCGGCTTGCGTGCACTGCCCGCAGGCGTTCGCCTCGAGCTCGAGCTCATTGAGCACCGTCTCTTCTCGGGCGGCACCGCCTACCTCCACTATCAGCCTCGGTGAGGCGAGAACTCGTCCATCCGGAGTCACATCCATTTCTTGCGCTTGAACACGATGTAGAGGGTCGCGGCGAGTCCGACCATCGCTCCCACCGCGAGAGGGTAGCCGAGTGCCCAGTGCAGTTCGGGCATGTGGTCGAAATTCATGCCGTAGATCGCGCCGATCAAGGTGGGAGCGAACAGGATCGCCGCCCACCCCGAGATCTTCTTCATATCCTCGTTCTGCCGCTGCGCCACGAGCGTCGCATTGACGCTCAATATCTGGGCGAGTGCCTCACGCAGTTCCGACACTCGTGTCTCGACGCTGGTGAGATGGTCGGAAACGTCCTGCAGGTAGGCCTGCAGGGGCTCCGGGATGCGGTATCGATCGAAGCCCCGGCTGAGCGCGGCGAGCACCTCCGAGAGCGAAGAGGTCGCGTGCTGGAGGTCGATGATCTCCTGACTCAGCCGGTAGATGCGTTCGGCAACCGCAGCATCGCCGTTGAACACCTGGCGCTCGATCTGCTCTTTATCGATCGCGATTCCGCGCAGAACCGGGATATAGCCGTCGACTATCGCATCCAGCAGCCGGTACAGCACGGCTTCGGGGCCCAAACTCAGCAGATCCGGGTCGTTCAACAGCGTGGCGTCACCCTGAGCCACGGTGTCAGCCGAGTTCTCCGGGAAGTCGGATTCCTCCGAGCCGTCGATCCAGCGCCCATCCTGACACAGCACGGCGATCGCATGGGGACGCACGAGCACATGGAACTCGGAGAAGTCGACGTCCTCTATCTCATCGAGATACCTGGCCGAGCGCACCACGATGAAGAGCACATCACCGTAGCGCTCCAGTTTCGGGCGCTGACCGCCGCGCTGAAGATCCTCGGCGAGCAATGGGTGCAACTTCCACGTCTCTGCCAGCTCCGCGACATCTTCTGCTGTTGGAGAAGGGAACAGGCAGAGCGCTATCCGGTCGGGTCCCGCCTGTGCGAAATCGAGGGCCTCGGCAAGCGAGGCATCTTGTGGGGTCGGAGAAAGCTGCCCATCTACCACGTACCTCGTCCGGCGGGTCGATGCGATCGGTGCACGGGATTCGGTATTGCGGTACTGCCGGAACCGGCCGAGCCTGCCGCCTCGGGATTCCGCATCCGAGCGATCTGACAACTGGTGCTCCTCCCTTCCGCCTGAGCTGCAACCGTAGGCGACTCTCTCAGATAGTGGCACCCGCTCCGGAGACTTCCTAGGAGCCGCGGGGCCCGCTTCCCGTTGGCCGCCCGGAATGCCGCACGCAGGAGATCGCCTGTGCGCTCGGGAGGCCCGAGTAGGCTGGCCGCATGGCGCGCATCATCCTCTTCGGCGGACACGGCAGGGTCGCCATCCTCGCGGAGTCGATTCTCGCTGCACGCGACGACGTCGTCACCGCGGTGATCCGCAACCCGGAACACGCCGCGGAGATCAGGGCGATCGGTGCCGAGCCGCTGCTCGCGGATGTGGAACGGCTCGACGTCGAGGCGCTCGCCGAGCTCATCGCCGGGCACGACGCGGTCGTCTGGTCGGCGGGCGCCGGGGGCGGGAATCCGGCTCGGACCCGCGCGGTCGACCGGGATGCCGCGATCCGCACCGTGGACGCGGCACTGCGGCGCGGCGTGAAGCGTTATGTGATGGTGTCCTACTTCGGCTCCTCGCTCGACCACGGGGTGGATCCGGAGAACCCGTTCTTCCACTACGCGGAGGCGAAGGTCGCTGCCGACGAGCATCTTCGCGGCACCGCCCTGGACTGGACGGTGCTCGGGCCGAGCACGCTCACCTCCGCCGCGGCGAGCGGCCGCATCGATACGCGGGCCTCGGAGTCGGGGAGCGTGTCGCGGGGGAACGTGGCGTCGGCGATCGCGGCGACGCTCGCCGACGCAGGCACGATCCGTCGCACCATCCGCTTCAACGACGGCGACATCCCCGTGGTAGAGGCGCTTCGGGGCTGAGCCGGGTGATCCGCGACGCCGCTCGGTGACTCCCGGCCGATGCCGGCGGGGCCGCGAAGCGCTTCACGGCCCCGCCGGCGCGATAGGCGGCTAGAAACCGTTCTGACCCTGCGGATCGGGCAGCCCCAGATCGAGGCGGGCCGACGCATCGTCGTCGAGCCTCGGCAGGGTGATGAGTTCGCCCCCCACCTGGTCCAGGCACCACTGCACCCGCATCGTGTACATATTGCGTCCGGCCGGCGAGAGCATCATGTCGTGGGTGAGGTAGGCGCGACGGGGCGCGGCATCGATGACGAAATTCATCACCTCGCTGAGATTCGACCACGGAGAACCGATCGGCACCCCGAGCACATCGGCGGAGAACGGCGGCCGCATCAGCGAGTCCCCGCCGTAGGCGAAGGTGCCGTTCACGCGCACGCCGACATTGTCGACGACCGGAAGACTGGAGTGCAGCTGCTCGTGCCGGCGGCCGTAGAATTCGAGCAGGAACGGCCCCGCCTCGACACGATCACCCTCGCGCACGGCCTGCACCCGCTCGGTGATCCCGGCGGTCTCGAGCGCCGCGGCGGTGGCGGCGGTGGTGAGGATCGGCGCCTCGGGCGCCACCCGGCGCACTGCGGCGACATTGGCCGGAGTCCAGTGATCGGGGTGCTCGTGGGTGATCACGAGCGCGGCGATAGGGGCGGCCGAATCGAGGGCGGCGGCGAGCTCCTGCTCATCGCTGAAACTGCCGGGATCGATGAGAAGCGCGGCGCCGTCGAGTTCGAGAGCGACGCCGGCGTGGGAGAGTCGGAAGCACTGCATGGCATCGATCCTATGGTTCCAGGGGCGTGCCCGAGTCGATTTTGCAGGAGCCGGCAGTCTGTGGCAATATAGAGAAGTTGCCGAGGCAGGCGGGGGAAACCTCGCAGGTCACGCACGCGGCCCCATCGTATAGCGGCCTAGTACGCCGCCCTCTCACGGCGGTAACGCGGGTTCGAATCCCGCTGGGGTCACCGGAACGAAAACCCCCGCTCAGGCGGGGGTTTTCGGGTTTATCAGACAAAACGGGCTTTCCGGTGGCAGGCAGTTTTTTTGGCGGTTGGGTGGCATCACTACAGACGAGTGGGGTCAGCGCAAGAGATACGGTCTAAGCAGTTGGGCAAATCGGGGCGCGCCTGCTTTCGCGATCATCTCCGCAAGCTCTGCCGTTGTCATAGGTGGGTTCTTCTTTGCGTTTGCAGCGCGAGTGAAGGACTCGACCACCTGCTGATGGCGATGGGTTAGCAGGGCGCAGAGGAATGCGTCTGAGGTCATCACCTGAACTCCGGCGTGCGCGACAGCAGGAGCACGGAAGTCTTTGACGTTCCGCGTCAGGAGTACATCGACATCGCCGTAGATGCACGCGGCGGCGTGCAAGCGGTCGCCGGGATCAGGAGAGAGATCGTTGGTGACTCTATCCTGGTACAGCTCCGGGGCGATGCGGTAGCGGCCGAAGTGAGTGCGTACCGCACTGGTCACCGAGCGTGCGGACTCCAGGGTGCGTACACCCTCGCGGACGATAACCTGCGCCCATTCATCCAGAAGCTCGTCCGTCCAGACCCAGGTGAAGAGGAAGTCCTGGGACAGCGAGAGCAGTACATCCATGATCGTGAACGGGAACAGCTCGCTGGTGTCGATGAAGACCCGTTGCATACGGGCCACGCACTACACCCCGAGCGCGGCCCGGACCGCATCGCCACCAGAGCGGCGCTGCTCGCGCTCAGCGGCGACATCCAGCACATCCTGCACGCGGATACGGCGGTGACGACTTCCGGGCAGACGGCGGAAGGGAAGCACGCCATCCTCGCAGAGCCGGTCGACGAACTGACGCGTCACACCCATGATGTCAGCGGCAGCAGTCGGCGTGACCTCTTCCTCGGCCTGCATGACCACGACCCGCGCCCCGTGTGCGACCGCATCAAGCATCGAGCGCACCGCAGCCTCGACCGGGGTGTCGCCGCGCAGCCGCTCCGCGAGGCTCTTCGCGTCGGAGCGCACAGCGGGGTCGACCGGGTCGAGAGTGGCGGTGAGTGCGTGGGCTGTCATGTCGCTATTCTACTCCTAACTGCAATAATGACAACCTTTGGATGTGCGCCTCCGGGCGACGGCAACGCGGGTTCGAATCCCGCCGGGGTCACCACAGAAATCCCTCCTCTCGGATGGGGTTTCGCCGTTGTCGAGCAGCGTCGGCGCTGACGAGTCCGGCGAAGTCGGGCGACCGGCGCCGGAGCGATGGATCAACGGGTCTCAGCGCAGGACCTCTACCAGCGCCACCCAGGACACCATGACCGCCGAGATGATCGCCAGCATGCATCCGGCCGCGCAGAGATAGAGCGCGGAGGGGTGCCCGGCGATCGCGGTCGCGGCGGCGGCGAGATAGGCGAGCACTGGCAGGAACCCGAGTGCCGCCTTCAACGTTCGCGCCGGCGCCTCGGACTGCGGATCGGCGAAGATCATCCGGGCCGCATGCACCTGGAAGACCGCGGAGGCGATCGTCGCCCCCAGCAGCAGCACGCCGAACCAGAGCGGGGTGATGGCCGGCACCAAGGCGAGCCCCGAGGCGATGAGCGCGAGCAGCAGCGAGGCGATGCCGGAGGCCAGCCGGGCGATGAGGCTGCTGCTGCCCGACTCGATGATCTTCGCGATGTTCACACTCGCGGCGACGATCACCAGGCCCGCCAGCGCCGCGGTCGCGCCCAGCATGGCCACGTTGAACTCCGACCAAGGGCTCAGCAGCTCATCCATTTCCGGATAGTACCGCGCGGGCACGCAGCGGTCCATCGTCGGTTTCAGCGCCCCCGGGAGCGCGACGGCCCGGAGATGGACAGGAGGAGCGGAACGGCCCGGATGAGGCCGGGCTAGGTGTGCACGATCTGCTCGCGGCGCGGCATCGAGCAGGCCGCCACGAACAGCATCACCGCGGCAACCGCCGCAGCGGCGAACACCCACTGGGTCGCCGACACGATGGTGTCGAAGTCCCGCTCGCCGGCGCCCGCGGCGATCACCGAGTTCGCGATCGCTCCGAAGATCGCCACGCCGACGGAGCTGCCGATGGTGCGCGCCAGCACGTTCATCCCCGTGGTCGTGCCGCGCTCGTTCCACTCGACCGATGACTGCGCGGCGATCAGGCTCGGAGCCGCGGTCCAGCCCAGGCCGAAGCCGATCACGAAGGTCACGGCGGCCATGGTCGCCGGATGCGGCCAGGGGGTGATGAGCGCGAGCGCGATGGTGCCGACGGCGGCGATACTGCTGCCGAGCATGGCGGTGCGGCGGAAGCCCCAGCGCATGTAGAGCCGGCCCGAGGTCGTCGAGGCGATCGGCCACCCGATGGTGAAGGCTGCCACGGCCAGGCCCGAGATCAGGGGAGGCACGCCGATCGAGTTCTCCAGGTAGGTGGGCGCGAAGCTGGCGATGCCGGTCATCAGTGCGCCCAGGAAGATCGCCACCAGAGTGGTGGTGAGGATCACCGGACGCCTCAGGATCCTGAGGTCGAGGATCGGCTCCGCCACGCGCGGCTCGATGAAGAGGAAGGCGATCAGGGACGCGATGCCGACCCCGAAGACCGCGAAGCTCGGCAGCGACAGCCAGGGCCAGGCGTTCCCGCCCTCGAGCAGGGCGAGGATCAGCGCGGCCAGCCCGAGTGCGAGCGTCGCGGCCCCGGCGTAGTCGACGCGCCGCCGCCGGCGTTCGAGCGACTCGTGGTAGTTGCCGATCAGGCGCCAGGCCGCGATCAGGCAGAGCGGGATGTTCACGAAGAAGATCCACCGCCAGGACAGGAACTGCGCGAACAGGCCGCCGAGCGTGGGCCCCAGCACCGAGGCGATCGCCCAGACGCTCGCGAGATAGCCCTGCACCCTGGCGCGCTCCTCGACCGTGTAGATGTCCCCGACGATGGTGACCGCGATCGGCTGCACCGCGCCGGCGCCCAGCCCCTGCAGCGCGCGGAAGATGATGAGCGCGGTCATGTTCCAGGCGAATCCGCAGAGGATCGAGCCGAGCAGGAACAGGCCGATCCCGAAGAGGATCACCGGCTTGCGGCCGATGGTGTCGGCCAGCTTCGAGTAGATCGGCACCGAGACCGCCTGGGCGAGCAGGTAGATCGAGAACAGCCAGGGGAACTGGCTGAAGTTTCCGAGATCCGCCACGATGCTGGGCACGCTCGTCGCGAGGATCGTGGCGTCCAGGGCGACGAGGCCCGTGCTGAGCATGACGGCGAGCAGCACCGGGCCCCGTTCCGAACGGAACCCGACCGTGCGACCCCGGCTGGGCGGTCTGCTCACTGAATGAATCCTCGGCTCTGGTCCCCGGCGAAGCGTGCACCCGTCGTGCAATGCCAGAATGGTAGGGACACCGAGAGTCAGGATAGCCCTTATGACCTTTACCGTGGCGGTCGCCGGCGCCTCCGGGTACGCCGGCGGCGAGTTGCTGCGCCTGCTGGCGGCGCATCCGGAGCTCGAGGTGCGCACGGTCACCGGGCACTCGAGCGCCGGCAGCCCGCTGATCGAGCAGCAGCCCCATCTGCGCTCGCTCGCGCATCTCACCCTGCAGGAGACGACGCCGGAGCGGCTCGACGGGCACGACATCGTCTTCTTCGCGCTGCCGCACGGCGCGTCGGGCGAACTCACCGATCGGCTGGGCGATGTGCGCCTCGCCGTCGACTGCGGGGCGGATCACCGCCTGCGATCCGCCGAGGACTGGGCGCGATTCTACGGCGGCGAGCATCACGAGCCGTGGAGCTACGGCGTACCCGAGCTGCTCGTCCGGGGCGAGGACGGCCGCTTCAGCAAGCAGCGCGAGGCGCTGCGCGGCGCCACCCGGATCGCGGCCCCCGGCTGCAATGCAAGCACAGTGTCGCTGTCGCTCGCCCCGGGCATCGCGGCCGGAGTGATCGCGGCCGAGGATCTCGTCAGCGTGCTCGCCGTCGGGCCGAGCGGCGCGGGCAAGGCGGCGAAGACCCATCTGCTGGGCGCGGAGCTGATGGGCACGGCCAACCCCTACGCGGTCGGCGGTACCCACCGGCACATCCCCGAGATCCGCCAGGCGCTGCGCGACGCGGGCGCCGCCGTCGAGCCGACGATCAGCTTCACCCCGGTGCTCGTGCCGATGAGCCGGGGCATCCTCGCCACGTCTTCCGCGCGCCTCGCCCCCGGGGTCACCGCGGCCGAGGTGCGAGCCGCCTGGGAAGCGGCCTATGCGGACGAGCCCTTCGTGCACCTGCTGCCGGAGGGAAGCTTCCCGCGCACCGCCGACACGCTCGGCGCCAACACCTGCCTGCTGGGTCTCGCCGTCGACGAGGCGGCCGGCCGCGTCGTGGTGGTGGCCGCCCTCGACAATCTCGCCAAGGGCACCGCTGGTGCCGCGATCCAATCTGCCAATCTCGCTCTGGGACTCGAAGAGACCCTGGGCCTCAGCGTGAACGGAGTCGCCCCGTGACCGTCACCCTCCCTCGCGGATTCCGATCGGCGGGCATCGCCGTCGGCCTGAAGTCCACCGGGAAGCCGGATCTCGCCCTGGTCGTGAACGACGGCCCCCGGCGCGCCGGCGCCGTCGTATTCACCAGCAACCGGGCGCAGGCCAATCCGATCCTCTGGAGCCGGAAGGTCGCGGCGGAGGGCCCGGCCTACGCCGTGGTGCTGAATTCTGGCGGTGCCAACTGCTTCACCGGCGATTTCGGCTACGAGACCACCCGGCTCACCGCAGAGGCCGTCGCTTCCGCGCTCGCCGCGGAGGCGAGCGCGGCGGACCACGCGGGAGAGCGAGCCGACGCCGGACAGATCCTGGTCTGCTCCACCGGCCTCATCGGCACCGGCGATCAGAGCTTCCGCGACAAGATCGTCGGCGGTGTGCCGGCTCTTGCCGCCGCGCTCTCAGAGGACGACGATTCAGCACCGGAGGCGATCCTCACCACCGATTCGATCCGGAAGACCGCGGTGCACCGCGGCGAGGGCTGGAGCATCGGCGCGATGGCGAAGGGCGCGGGAATGCTCGCCCCCGGCCTCGCCACGATGCTGGTGGTGATCACCACCGATGCGGTCATCGACGACGAGACCGCCGACCGGGCGCTCCGCCGCGCGACCGCCGCGAGCTTCGACCGACTCGACAGCGACGGCTGCATGTCCACCAACGACCAGGTCACCCTGATGGTGAGCGGCGCGAGCGGGGTCGCCCCGGTGGAGGGCGAGTTCGCGGCCGCCCTCGCCTCGGTCTGTGACGACCTCGCCGCACAGCTGCAGAAGGACGCCGAGGGCGCCAGCCACGATATCGACATCGAGGTCCGCGGAGCCGCCAGCGTCGAGGACGCCGTCGAGGTCGGCCGATCCGTCGCGCGCAACAACCTCTTCAAAGCGGCGATATTCGGCAATGACCCGAATTGGGGCCGGGTGCTCGCCGCCATCGGCACCACCGAGGCCGCCTTCGACCCCTACCAGGTCGATGTGAGCTTCAACGGGGTGCGGCTCTGCCACGCGGGCGCGCCTGATCGCCCGGTGGAGGAGTGCGACCTCACCCCGCGCCGCACGCATGTGCTGATCGACCTCTTCGCGGGCTCCTTCGCGGCGACCGTGCGTACCAACGACCTCACGCACGACTACGTGCACGAGAACAGCGCCTACTCGAGCTAGGGGATCCCAATGAGTGACACCACATCTCCGCTCGGACACGAGGAGGCGGCGGCGAAGGCCGAGGTGCTGATCGAGTCGCTGCCGTGGCTGAAGAAGTTCCGGGACCGCATCATCGTCATCAAATTCGGCGGCAACGCCATGGTCGACGACGCGCTGCTGCGGGCCTTCGCCGAGGACGTCGTGTACCTCCGGCTGGCCGGCATCCGCCCGGTCGTGGTGCACGGCGGCGGCCCGCAGATCACCGATATGCTCGGCCGGCTCGGCATCGAGAGCGAGTTCAAGGGCGGCTACCGGGTCACCACCCCCGAGGCGATGGACGTGGTGCGGATGGTGCTCACCGGCAAGGTGAACCCCGAGCTCGTCGACCGGATCAACACGCACGGCCCGCTCGCCGCGGGCACCACCGGGGAGGATGCAGGGCTCTTCGTCGGCCGCCGTCGCCCGCCGCTCGAAGTCGACGGGGAGTCCGTGGATCTCGGACTGGTCGGCGATGTTGTCGAGGTGCGGCCCGAGCCGGTACTGGCGATGATCGACGCGGGGCTGATCCCGGTGGTGGCCGGGATCGCACCCGACGCAGACCGTCCGGGGGACTCGCTGAACATCAACGCCGATGCCGCCGCCGCCGCCCTCGCCACGGCGCTCGGCGCTGAAAAGCTGGTGATCCTCACCGATGTTACGGGGCTCTACGCTGACTGGCCGGATCGCTCATCCTTGGTGTCGAGCATCACCGCGCCGGAGCTCGAGGAGCTGCTGCCGGGACTCGAGTCGGGCATGATCCCGAAGATGCGGGCCTGCCTCGACGCGGTGCGCGGGGGGGTGCCCAAGGCCGCTATCATCGACGGGCGCGAGCCCCACTCGGTGCTGCTGGAGATCTTCACCGCCCGCGGGATCGGCACCGAGGTCACGCCGTAGGCGTGGCCGAGTATAGGTACTGTGGTGTGCCTCGGGCCGCTTCGCGGGCCGAGGTCACGCCGTAGGCGTGGCCGAGTATGGGTACACCCCGTGAGTAGCGCTGAGGATCTCGCCACGCCGTGAGGCGTGACCGCCCGATAGTGTGGTGATCTGTCACGATGTGCGGAGTGGATCGTGATCGTGCCAGCCGGCATCGGACTGAGGGAGGGCATTGATGCGTCGCGTACTCAAGCATCTGGTGCTGACGGGAGCCGTCTCGAGAGAGGTCATGGACCAGGTGATCGCCCAGCAGGGCGAGCGCGGTGCCGAACGCGAACTGCTCGCGCGTGGCGCGCTGTCGAGCGAGCAGCTGGCCCGCGCGATCGCGTTCACCTCTGGTGTGCGTTTCGTCGATCTGCTTGAGGAACCGGTCGATCCGGATGCGGTCTCCCGTCTCGCCTCGGAGCTCGCTCGCCGTCATCAAGTGCTGCCGATTGCGCTCGATGACGGTGTGCTGACGCTCGCGGTGGTGGATCCCGACGACGTGATCGCTCTTGACGATGTGACCGGTTACACCGGGCTCGCGGTGAGCCCGGTGATCGCGACCGGGGAGGCGATGGCGGCGGCGCTCGACCGCTATGTGCGCCTGGATGAGCAGATCGCCGATCTCACCAGCGAACTGGGTGCGGCTGCGGCGGCGCTCGGCTCGGCCGACGCGACCGAGAACCTGGACGATGAGAGCGACGACGCGCCGATCGTCCGTTTCGTGAATCTCATCATCTCGCAGGCGATTCAGGATCGCGCCTCCGATATTCACATCGACCCGACCGAGCGCCGTCTGCGAGTGCGCTACCGCATCGACGGCGTGTTGCACGACGTCCAGGAGGCGCCGGTGCAGACCAAGGACGGGGTGATCTCGCGCCTGAAGATCATGAGCGGCATCGATATCGCCGAGCGCCGCAAGCCTCAGGACGGGCGCCTCTCAGTCAGTCACAGTGGGCGCACCATCGATCTGCGTGTGGCGACACTGCCCACGGTGTGGGGCGAGAAGATCGTGATGCGCATCCTCGACAGCTCGGCGACCAGGATCAGCCTCGACGATCTGCAGATGTCGCCGCACAATCTGGATGTCTTCTCCGAGTCGTTCCGCCGGCCGCACGGCATGCTGCTGGTGACGGGACCCACCGGATCGGGCAAATCGACCACGCTCTACACGACCCTGAACGAGGTCGCGCGCCCCGAGATCAACGTGATCACGGTCGAGGATCCGGTGGAGTATCGGATGGACGGCATCAGCCAGATGCAGGTGAACCCGCGGGCGGGGCTCACCTTCGCGTCCGCACTGCGTTCGATTCTGCGCGGCGACCCCGATGTGGTGCTGGTGGGGGAGATCCGCGATGCGGAGACCGCGCAGATCAGCATTGAGGCCGCGCTGACGGGCCACCTGGTGCTGTCGACATTGCATACCAATGACGCCCCGAGCGCGCTGACGCGCCTGGTCGAGATGGGCATCGAACCGTTTCTGGTGGCTTCGGCACTCGACTCGATCGTCGCGCAGCGCCTGGCCCGGCGACTGTGCCAGGAGTGCGTCGTCATGCGGCAGCCCGATGGCGAGCTGCTGGCGAAGCTCGGTTTCGCGATACCCGGTGGTGAGGCCCTGATCGGCGAAGCCCAGGGATGCGCGCGCTGCTCGGGGACCGGCTATCGCGGGCGCGTGGCGCTGCACGAGGTGATGCGGGTCACCGAGGAGGTCGAACGTCTCGCGGTGGCGCGCTCTTCGAGTCTCGAGATCAGAGCTCTGGCGATCGAGCAGGGCATGGTGCCGTTGCGCGAGGACGGTTGGCGCAAGGTGCTCGGGGGCATCACCTCGATCGAAGAGGTGCTTCGCGTGGCCGCATAGGTCTCTGGGGGAGTCAGCCCCGCGTGGCGCCCGCGGTCGCGGGGCGCTGCACTGGATACACTGTGAACTGATCACCGGTTCATCGGCGAGACGAAGAGGGGGCGCCATGACGACGGGTGCATTCGTGCTGGACGACGCCTTGGAATATGTGGCGACCGCGCGCGCCTCGGACCTTCACCTGGCGGTGGGATCGCCGCCGATGATCCGGGTCGATGGACAGCTCACTCCGCTGCCGGGGTATCCCTCCGCTTTCACTCCGGATTCGCTGCGCGAAGCCCTGATGCCGATGCTGAATGCGGAACAGCGGGAACGACTGGAGCGAGACCGAGAACTCGATCTGGCCTATTCGGTGGAGCGTGTCGCACGCTTCCGAGTGAATCTGTACTGGCAGCGCAACTCCCTCGGTGCGGCCTTCCGCTTCATCGACAACCGCATCCTCTCTCTCGAAGAGCTGGGGATGCCCGGGCATGTGCGCGACTTCGCCTATCTGCCGCGCGGCCTGGTGCTGGTGACGGGGCCGACGGGCTCCGGCAAATCGACGACGCTCGCGGCGCTCATCGATGTGATCAACAATGATCTCGCGAGCCACGTCATGACGGTCGAGGATCCGATCGAGTTCCTGCACCGGCACAAGCGGTCGATCGTGAACCAGCGCGAGGTGGGCAGCGACACCCACAGCTTCGCCGCCGCCCTCAAGCATGTGCTGCGCCAGGATCCGGATGTGATCCTCGTGGGCGAGCTTCGCGACCTAGAGTCGATCTCGGTGGCGCTCAGTGCAGCTGAGACCGGGCATCTGGTGTTCGCGACGCTGCACACGGTCGATGCGGCGCAGTCGATCGATCGCATTGTCGACGTCTTTCCCCCGCACCAGCAGGGTCAGATCCGCACCCAGCTCGCGGGAAGCCTGCAGGGGGTCATCTCGCAGACGCTGCTGCGGAAGATCGGCGGCGGCCGGGTCGTCGCCACGGAAGTGCTGCGGATGACGCCGGCGGTGGGGCATCTCGTCCGAGAGGGGAAGACGCACCAGATCTATTCGACCCTGCAATCCGGCGCCGAGCACGGCATGCACACGATGGATCAGTCGCTTGCGGAACTCGTGCAGCAGAAGCAGGTGAGCTACGATCACGCGCGCGAGAAGGCGAGCGATCTGAAGACCTTCGAGACGCTGGTCGTGCGTCCCGCGATGGATCGGGAGACTGCCGCGAATGCCATGGCGACGGCCGGAATGCACTTCGACGACGATTTCGACAGCGGCGGGCTGCCCACCCGCACGAAGATCTAGACCGTGTCCGAGTCGAGCATCCTCTTCGTCTACCGCGCGCGCAATAGTGCGGGGAAGAAGGTCAAGGGGCGCCTGCACGCGGCCAACCAGGACGCGGCGGTCGCGGCGGTTCGTGCGCAGGGGCTCGCGCCGCTGTGGGTGAAGGACAATGCGAGTCTCGGGCTCAACCGCGAGCTCAACATCTCCTTCCTCGAGCGGGCGCCGAAGCTCAAGGATCTGGCGATCGCCTCGAAGCAGCTCGCGGTGATGGTCGGCTCCGGGGTCACGATTCTCAGGGCGCTCGAGATCGTCGGGCAGCAGACCGAGAACCAGATGCTGGCCAGGGCGTTCTCCGATGTGCGCCGGGAGGTGGGGCAGGGCACCTCGCTCTCGGACGCGATGGGGCGGCGCCCGAAGGTCTTCCCGCTGATCATGGTGAATCTGGTCCGGGTGGGCGAGGCCGGCGGCTTCCTCGAGGATGCGCTCGAATCGGTGGCGCAGAACTTCGAGACCGAGCTGAAGCTCGTGCAGAAGGTGAAGGGGGCGATGGCGTATCCGGTCGTCGTGCTCATCGTCGCGATTCTCGCGGTGGTCGCCATGCTGCTCTTCGTGGTGCCGACTTTCGAGGGGCTCTTCGCCAATTTCGGCTCGGAGCTGCCGGTGCCCACGCAGATCCTGGTGACGCTCTCGCGCTCGGCGGTGTTCTGGGTGCCGGCGCTCGTGATCGTTCTGGGCGGTGGCGGTTACTGGTACTCGAAGCACAAGGACGACGAGGGTGTGCGGCGCGTCGTCGACTCGGCGAAGGTGAGGATGCCGATCTTCGGGCAGCTCTTCCGCAAGGTCGCGATCGCGCGTTTCAGTCGCAATATGGCGGTCATGCTGAACGCGGGCGTGCCGATTCTGCAGGCGATCACCCTCGTCGCGAAGGTGGCGAACAACTGGGTGATCGAGCAGGCGCTCATCGAGGCCGAGAACTCGGTGCGGCACGGCCGCCCCTTCGCCCAGCCGCTGGCGCAGCACGAGGTGTTCCCGCCAATGGTGACGCAGATGGTTGCGGTGGGCGAGGACTCGGGTGCACTCGACAAGATGCTGCGCAGTGTCGCGGAGTTCTACGATCGTGAGGTGGAGACGGCGGCCGATCAGTTGACCAGCATGATCGAGCCGCTGCTGATCGTGTTCGTCGGCGTGATCATCGGCGGAATGGTGGTGGCGCTCTATCTGCCGATCTTCGGCATGGTCGGGGCGATTCAAAGCTCATGACCCGGTCCCGCAGATGCCGTGCACCAAGAATTCATCTCTGGAAGGTAGTCAATACAACCCTCAACCACAGATAGAATGATGGGGTCCGCGAATTCGCACCATTCGCGGACCAGCACATTCCGGTGCATTGATTGATGGAGTCAGAGATGCTCGAGCGCTTGAAAGACGTTCTCCGTAACCGCAAAGACAATGACCGAGGCTTCTCGCTGGTCGAGCTCGCCGTCGTGATCGTCGTGATCGGCATTCTCGTCGCGATCGCCGTGCCGGTGTTCCTGGGGATCCAGGGCGCGGCCAAGAACGCGAATATCGAGGCCGCCGCGTCGAACGGCAGCGCCATCGCTGCTGCCGGCTTTGCGAACGGTGATTCCGCGGCGACCATTCAGACCGAGCTCGACAAGCTCGTTACCCAGGACGGCAATCTGGATTCGGTGACCCTCACCGGTGACGAGATCTCGAACTACTGCGTCGCTGCAGTTGGCGATGGGGACCCTGCGTCTAAGGGCCCCAACTGCGGTGGCGGTGGCGGCGGTGGTGACGACGACTAGCCGACCTCCAATCGTCTGAAGTGGGCCGTCGACGCTGTTCGGCGGCCCACTTCGCATATGCAGACATCGGAATGTCCAGTGAACATATTCATCTCCCTGCGGCGGCTCTCGGGCAGGATCCCGCTCCGAACGCGCACTGCGCACCGTCGGCGACGCGGTGACGACGGCGGCTTCTCGCTGGTCGAACTCGCCGTCGTCATCGTGGTCATCGGCATTCTCACCGCGATCGCGATTCCGGTCCTCTACGCAGTGAACTTCCAGTCGGAGCGGGCGCGACTGGAGGCGGCGACGGCAGATGCCGCTGAAATCGTGCACCTCGGGCACGTCATGGGCCGCGATGCCGCGGTGATCCAGACGGAGGTCGCCGCCTTCGTCGGCGACACCTCCGCCAGCAGCAGCGCATTCACCGCGCTCGACAACCCGGCCGCCTTCTGCGTCGAACTCGCGCAGAGCGGCGTCGGTACCGCGCGCTCCGGGCCTGGCTGCACGCAGCCGAGCTGGAGCGAGGAGTAGCGCCGGCACGCAGACGTGATTCGCCCGCGGCTTCGCCCGGGCGAAGAGCCCGCGCACAAGATCTTTCGGGCAGAATTGAGAGGAGGGGAGGACCGATGCGACGCTTGATCGAACGCGATGCGGGCTTCAGCCTGGTGGAGCTCTCGGTCGCGATCCTCGTGCTCGGCATCGTGCTCATCGCCTTCCTCCCGATGGTCGCGCAGTCGATCCAGCTCGCAGCGCAGAACCAGCGGATCGCCGAGGCGAATCAGCTCGTCGCGACCCAGATCGAGAGCTTCCGCAACAACCCGAGCTGCACCGACGGCACCAGCACCACGACCGCCTCAGGTTTGAGTCTGACCACGATCGCCTCCGATTGCAGCACCCCGCTCGCGACTATCACCGTCCGCGCCGGAACCTCCGGACCTCCCGCCGAGGAGCTCGCCGAGGCGAGCACCCGGATCGCGACGGGAATCGCGCCGTGAGCCCGCGACGCAGCTCGCGGGTCGACGACGCGGGGGTGACCCTCACCGAGCTCGCCGTCTACATCGTGCTCCTCGGCGTCATCGGCGCCATTGTCGCGACCGTGGTGGTGCAGGCCTTCCGCTCGGAGGAGACCGTCTCCGAACTCACCAGTGCGAGCAGCGAGGGTCAGAATTTCAGCACGCTGTTCCGCCGCGACATGGCGAATGCGAACTCGGCGACGGTGGCGCCCGGCGGGCAAGAGGCGATCCTCTGCACCTTCGCCAGCGATGCCGCCACGACCCGGGTGCCGGTGACCTGGAGCCTCGCGGGCGGTCAGGTCTCGCGGGCGGTCGGCACCGCGGAGGGGACGGTGCTCATCGATCGGATCGCCCCCGGCGGGAGCTTCACCGAGGTCGGCGCCTCCGGCATCGAGTACCGTGTGAGCATCCCCTCGGAGGCCGGGGGTACGCATGCTGTCGAGGGAACCAGCTCCCTCACCATTCAGGAAGGGGGCTCGACATGCTGAGATCCCTCATCCGCATGCGCGATCCGCTGCACGGCGACCGCGGTGCTGCGCTGCCGATGGTGCTGCTGGTGTTCGTGCTCTCCGTCGCCCTCGTCACCGCATTCATGATCTCGATCGTGGGCGCCTCGCAGGTCACGAGCTCCTCCAAGGCCTCGGTCCAGGCGCAGGCCGCGGCCGAGGCCGGAATCGCTTCGGTCACCGCCAGCCTCAATGCGGATCCCTGCACGGTTCCGCCCGCGGCGCTCACGGGGAGCGTCGGCTCAGGAAGCGCAGCTGCCGGATTCACCGCCTCGGTCACCTACGGCGACGGCACCAACTGGGGCGCCGGCTGCGAGAGCTCGACGCATATCCGCGTCACCTCCGCGGGCGTGGCCGGCACCGGCCGCGAGACCACCGTCGAGACGATCTACCAGTACACGGTCACCTCGGCGCCCACGCACACCCAGGGCGGGCCGAGCCTCATCTTCACCGAGACCGTCGGCAACCTCAGCAACTTCTTCGTCGATCAGGACTCCAGTGAGACCCAGGGCGACTTCTACGCGCGAAGCGGCGATATCGCCTGCTGGAACGACCACACCTACACCCACTCCTTCTATGTGCTCAACGGCAGCTTCACCAATGGCTCGAGCTGCACCGTCGAGGGAGACGTTTACGCCGGCGGCACGGTGACGCTGCAGGGCGTGGTGCAGGGCAATGTGCTGTCGAGATCCACCGCTCAGAGCACCATTCACAGCGGAGGAAGGGCCACCGGCAACTTCGCGACCGCGGGGACGCTGAATCTCAACGGCGGCCGGGTGGACGGCGATGTGACCCTGGGCGGGACGGGGACGAGCGGCATCAATGGTCCCATCGGAGGGAATCTGCGCCACCGCGGGCCACTGTCGACCAATTCCGGCACCGTCGCGAGCAAGGTGGCGGGAACGATCACCCAGAGCGCATCGACCGAGGTCGATCAGCTGCCGGTCGTGCCGCCCTGGCAGGACGTCCAGCCTGACCTTACGAACTGGACGGATGCGCACTTCGCCGTGGTGACCGTGCCGGCCGCGCAGTGCTCCCGGTGGACTGGCTGGTCGGCGACGCCGATCTGGCCGACCCTCAGCGCGG
Organism: Leucobacter sp.; assembly: GCA_048516985.1. Classification (GTDB taxonomy): domain Bacteria; phylum Actinomycetota; class Actinomycetes; order Actinomycetales; family Microbacteriaceae; genus Leucobacter. Next base: position 1,633,719 of record CP183188.1, read on the forward strand.
TCGCCGCGCCCACGGTCTACGATGTGCGCGCCTGCCCCGAGATCTCGACGAACTCGTTGACCGGATCCGCCGCCTCGCAGCGCACACTCAGCATGCGCACCGACCTGGCCTTCATCGTCAACGCCTGGGACATGTCTGGCATGCACATCCGCAGCGCCGACGGCGGGCCGCATACGGCCTGGTTCGTCACCCCCGACGGCAACCCGGCCCAGGCCGGCCCGCAGTGCACCAGTGGCGCGAAGAACTCCGAACTGAAGAACTCCTCGAGTGTGTCCGATGACATCGCCGTGTACCTGTACACGCCCTGCGAGGTGAACTTCAACGGCGGCGTCACCTTCCGCGGCCAGGTCTACGCCGGTCGCACGGTCTTCAACGGAGGCGCGACGCTCGCCTTCGCCCCGCGCAGCATTCCGGGATACGACTTCTCGGAGGGATCGGGCGGCGAAACGCCCGGTATCGGTAGCGGATCCGGATCCGCGGTGCTGGGCGCGCTCGTCAGTCAGCGGAACATCGGGTGACACCGCTGCTGCTCGGCGCAGGGGTGCTGGGACTGCTCATCGGCTCCTTCCTGAACGTCGTGATCTGGCGGGTGCCGCGCGGGCAGTCGCTGCTGCCCGCGAGCCGCTGTCCCGGCTGCGGTTCGGCGATCACGCCTCTGCAGAACGTGCCGGTGGTCTCGTGGCTCGCGCTCCGCGGCCGGTGCGCCCGGTGCGGCCGGCGGATCGGCATCCGCTATCCGCTCATCGAACTCGGCACCGCCGTCGCCTTCGTGCTCGTCGCCTGGTGGTATGTCTCGGTCTTCGCCCCGCCGCCCCAGACTCCGGCCGCGGCCTGGTGGAGCGCGCTCCTCGCCTATCTCTGGCTGGCCGGTGCGGGAATCGCCCTCACCGCCATCGATCTCGAACTGAAGCGTCTGCCCGATCCCATCGTCCTGCCGAGCGTCGCGGTTCTGGTGGTGCTGCTGAGCGCCGCTGCGTCGCTGAACGGCGATTGGGTGCAGGTCTTCACGGTGATCGGGGCCGCCGCCGCGCTCTTCGCCGCCTATCTGCTCATCGTGCTCCTCTACCCCGCCGGCCTCGGCGGCGGCGATGTGAAGCTCGCCCCGCTCATCGGCGCTGCGACCGGGTATCTGGGTTGGGCGGCCGTCGCCGTCGGCGCCTTCGCAGGCTTCCTGATCGGTGCGCTCATCGGCCTGGCGCTGGTCGCCGCGCGGCGCGGCGGACGGAAGACCGCCGTCCCTTTCGGGCCGTCCATGCTCGCCGGGGCATGGATCGGCATTGTCTGCGGCAGCTGGATCATGGACGCATATCTGAGTCTATTCGGACTCGGATGAACCGCAGTGGCGCTGCACAGAATCCGCCCACCCGGGCAGTAGGCTGAGTATGACACCACTGCGATCCCCAGACACTGTGGAAGGACGGCATGCCGAACCGTATCGTGGGGCTCGACATCTCGGCCCGTCGCCTGCTCGCGGTCGAGGTGCAGGGTGCTGACGGCAAGCGACCCGTGCTGACCCGGGCGCACGCAGTACCGCTGCCCGAGGGTGCGGCTCGGGATTCAGAGGTGCTCGACGTGCCGCTTGCATCCCAATCGTTGAAACAGCTCTGGCGGGAAGGCGGCTTCCGCAGCAAACGGGTCGTCCTCGGCGTCGGCAACCAGCGGGTGCTGGTCCGCGACCACACCGTCCCGGTGATGCCGCTCGCCCAGCTCCGGCAGGCGCTGCCCTATCAGGTCGCCGAGCTGCTGCCGGTACCGGTCAACGAGACGCTTCTCGATTTCTATCCGCTCTCCGAGGTGGCAGGCAGCGAGCCGCCGCAGATGCACGGCCTGCTCGTCGCCGCGATCAAGGAGAGCATCGAGACCAATGTCAGCACCATCGAGGATGCGGGGCTTAGCGTCGTCGGCGTCGATCTCTCGCCCTTCGCCATTGTGCGGGCGCTCGACCACGCGGGCGCTCTGGCCGGGGGGCGCACAGTGGCGATGATCGGCGATCAGACCACCTTCATCATCGTCGTCGCCGATGGCATCCCGCAGTTCGTGCGGATCGTGCCCGCCGGAGGCGACACCCTCACGGAGGCGGCGGCTCAGGCGACGGGACTCGGCGATGAGCAGGCGCTGGCGCTGAAGCGCCAGATCGGCCTCGAACGGGGGACCGATCCCCTGTACACCGCGGTCACCGACGCGATGCTCGGCGCCCTTCGCAGCATCGCCGGCTCGATCCGCAGCACGAACAGCTACTACCTCGGCAACCACCCGGGCGAGGTCGTTGAAGATGTGATCGTGCTCGGCGGTGAGACCCGGCTGCCAGGATTCGTGCGGGCGCTCGGGGAGCTGGTGGGCCTTCCCACGAGCATCGGCGATCCACTCGCCGAGGTGCCGCTCTCCGACGACCTCGACGCCGGGCGCCTCGTCGATTTCGAGTCCGATCTCGCGGTGGCGCTCGGCCTCGCGTTGGGGAGCAGGTGAGTGGTGGCCGCCCGCAAACATATCCTCTACGGCGCCTCGCCGCGCGTCGACCTGCTGCCCGATGCGCAGCGGGCGGAGCTCCAGCACGAGCGGACCCTGCCGAAACTGCTGCTCGCCCTGGTCGCGAGCGCGGTCGTCGCCGGACTCATCTGGGCCGCGGGCATGATCCCCGTGCTGCTCGCGGATGACGAGCTGCGCCGGGCGCAGACCGAGTCGGATCAGCTCGCGGCGGAGCTCGACGGCTATGAGGAGACCCAGCGCATGCTCGGCCGGGTCCAATCCCGCTCCGCGGACCGCCAGGCGCTCACCGCCCGCGAAGTTCTCTTCATCGAGGTTCGCGACGACATCGTGAGCGCGCTGCCCGAGGGGCTCGCGCTGGTGCGATTCCTCGGGGAGCTCCCCTCTGCCGAGACCGATGCCGCGGATGCGATCGGCATGGGCGAGCAGTGCCTGGCTACCGGAGCCACCGCCCTGGTCACGGTGTCCGCGGCGGGGCAGTCCGAGGCGCTCGCGAGTGCGGCCGTGCTCATGGACGGAGTGAGCGAGATCGAGGGGTATCTCTGCGGGCTCCTGGTCGGCAGCCGGGTCGTCGAGAACGTTGACGGCTCGGTGACAGAGGTGCAGTTGCGTTTCGTCTTCGATGAGACGGTGCACGCCGGTCGCTTCGCGGAAGGGGATGAGCAGTGAGCCTGAAGACCAGACTGTGGGTGCTCGTCACCGGGCTGCTCTGCGCGCTTCTCATACTCTACGGCGTGCTCGCGGGACTGCTGCCGCAGCTCTCGAGTGCCGCGCTGACCCGCGAAGAGGCGCAGGGCATCGACTTCGTCATCCAGGCTCAGAAGACGCAGCTGGCCCGTCTCGAGGAGGCGGATCGCAACACCGATGCGCTCGAGAGCGATCTCGCCGAGCTCGAGCTGGCAATCCCCGCCTCCCCGGAGTGGTCGGCGTTCCTCCGGGAGCTCCAGTCGCTGGAAACCCGCACCGGTGCGGCGGTCAGCGAAGCGCTGGTGCAGCCCGGGGCCGCGCCGCAGGGTGTCGCGGCGAGCCCTGCCGAGGGAGATCCGGCCGAGGCGAACCCGGTCGAGGCGAGTGACGCAGCGGCCGCTCCGAGTGCCGAGGCGAGCGGTTCGGGTACCGAGAGCGGGGGCGGCAGCGCCGCTGCATTGCCGAGCGACCTCATCGAGATCCCGATCACCATCATCGTCACCGGCACGGTCGATCAGGTGGTCGCCTTCTACCGCGGGCTGCAGACCTCCGAGCGCCTGCTGGTGATGGCGAATCTCGAGATCGACTCCACCGAGCCGGTCGCCCGTGGCACGGTGAACGGCTTCGTCTACGTCGCTCCGTGAGCGGGCTCCCTGGCCGGGACTGACCGCCGGCCGACTGGGCATAGACTGAATCCGAGAGTCGGCTTCGCGGGAGGGAGAACGGGATGACCTATGTGATCGCGCTGCCGTGCGTGGATGTGAAGGATCGCGCCTGCGTCGACGAGTGCCCGGTGGACTGCATCTACGAGGGCGAGCGCTCGCTGTACATCCACCCGGACGAGTGCGTGGACTGCGGCGCCTGCGAGCCGGTCTGCCCGGTCGAGGCGATCTACTACGAGGACGATCTGCCGGGCGAGTGGGCGGACTACTACCGGGCCAATGTCGACTTCTTCGAGGAGATCGGATCGCCCGGTGGGGCGGCGAAGGTCGGGGTCTACGATTTCGACCATCCGATCATCGCGGCGCTGCCGCCCCAGGGCGACTGAGGGCTCGCGATGCCGACGCTGCGCGGACCCCTGCCCGATTACCCCTGGGATGCGATGGCGCCCTACGCCGCTCGCGCGAAAGCGCATCCCGGCGGTGCGCTCGACCTCTCGGTGGGATCGCCGGTCGATCCCTCGCCGGATTCGGTGCGCGAGGCGCTGGCCGCCGCGACCGACGCCCACGCCTACCCGACGACCGCCGGCACCGATCGCCTGCGCGAGGCCATCGCGGAGTGGTATCTCCGCCGGCGCGGAGTGACGGTGAGCGCCGACGCGGTGCTCCCGACCATCGGCTCCAAGGAGCTCGTCGCGCTGCTGCCCTTCCTGCTCGGCCTCGGGCCGGGCGAGGCCGTCGTCTTCCCCCGCATCGCCTACCCCTCCTACCAGATGGGCGCGGCGATGGTCGGCGCCGAGGCGGTCGCCGCGGACGATCCGGCCGAGTGGCCCGAGCACACCCGCCTGGTCTGGCTGAACTCGCCGGCGAATCCCGACGGCCGGGTGCAGGACGTCGAGGCGCTGCGCACCGCGGTGGCGCGCGCCCGCGAGCTGGGCGCGGTGATCGTGGGCGACGAGTGCTACGCCGAGCTGGGCTGGGACGGGCCGTGGCGCACCGAGCGGATCCCCTCGATCCTCGATCCGCGGGTCGTCGGCGACGATCACCGCGGTGTCCTCGGCATCTACTCGCTCAGCAAGCAGTCAAATCTCGCCGGCTACCGCGCCGCGTTTCTGGCGGGGGACCCGGAGATCGTGGCGCGACTGCTCAATGTGCGCAAGCACGCGGGGCTCATGGTGCCGGCCCCGGTGCAGACGGCCATGCTCGCCGCGCTCGCCGACGAGTCGCATGTCGAGGCTCAGCGCGAGCGGTACCGGGCCCGGCGCGAGGTGCTGCTGCCGGCGCTCGAAGCCGCCGGCTACCGCATCGACGGCAGCGAGGCGGGTCTCTACCTCTGGGCGACGCGGGGCGTCGACGCCTGGCGCAGCGTGGAGGAATTCGCCGAGCTCGGCATCATCGTGGGCCCCGGACACTTCTACGGGGAGCACTCGCCCGAGCACGTGCGCATCGCCCTCACCGCAAGCGACGAGACCGTCGAGGAAGCCGCCCGCCGACTGCGCTCCGCCTGAGTTTTTCTCGATATCGAGATACTTTTGTTGCCGTGCGACGTGTTCCGGCAGCGTGTCGGCTCCCAAGTTCGCTAAGCTAGAGCGGCGTGCTGCGCAGCACCAATGCGCCATGCGCGCGCACAGACCTCACAAAGGAGACGATGTGACCGAAGCGATCCAGAGCCAGAATCTCGGCACCGCGAAGCTGACCGTGAACGGGAGCGAGGCCGAATTCCCGGTACTGGCCTCCTCGGAGGGCAACGCCAGCATCGATATCAGCACGCTGACCAGGCAGACCGGCCTGACCGCGCTGGACTACGGCTACGTCAACACCGCTTCCACGAAGTCGGCCATCACCTACATCGACGGCGACGCGGGCATTCTGCGCTACCGCGGCTATCCCATCGAGGAGCTCGCCGCGAAGTCGACCTTCCTCGAGGTGGCCTATCTGCTGATCTACGGCGAGCTTCCCAGCGCCGACGAGCTCGCCTCCTTCGACAACGAGATCCGTCGTCACACCCTGCTGCACGAGGATATGCGCCACTTCTTCCAGGGCGTGCCGCACACCGCGCATCCGATGGCCGTGCTCTCCGGGGGCCTCCAGACGATGTCGACCTACTACGAGAACTCGCTCGACACCTCCGTCTCCGAGTTCGTGCACGTCAACACGATCCGGCTGCTCGCGAAGCTCCCGGTGCTCGCCGCCTACGCGCACAAGAAGTCCATCGGTCAGGCCTTCCTGTACCCCGACAACAACCTCAGCTTCGTCGAGAACTTCCTACGGCTGAACTTCGGCAACCGCGCCGAGGAGTACGAGATGAACCCGGTGCTGGTCGATGCGCTCGACAAGCTCCTCATCCTCCACGCCGATCACGAGCAGAACGCCTCGACGTCGACGGTCCGCCTGGTCGGCTCGACCGGTGCGAATATGTTCTCCTCGATCTCGGCCGGCATCAACGCGCTCTCCGGCCCGCTGCACGGCGGCGCCAACGAGGCCGTGCTCGAGATGCTCGCGCAGATCCGCGACTCCGGCCAGGGCGTGCGCTCCTTCGTCGAGCGGGTGAAGAACAAGGAGGCGGGGGTGAAGCTGATGGGCTTCGGCCACCGCGTCTACAAGAACTACGATCCCCGCGCCCGCATCGTCAAGGAGAGCGCCGGCCGCGTGCTCGAGGAGCTCGGGATCAACGACCCGCTGCTCGAGCTGGCGCAGGAGCTGGAGCAGATCGCCCTGGAGGACGACTACTTCAAGGAGCGCAAGCTCTACCCGAATGTCGACTTCTACACCGGCGTCATCTACAAAGCCATGGGCTTCCCGACCCGTATGTTCACCGTGCTCTTCGCGATCGGCCGTCTGCCCGGCTGGATCGCGCAGTGGCGCGAGGCCCACGAGGACGCGCAGACCAAGATCGGCCGCCCGCAGCAGCTCTACATCGGATCCGGGGAGCGCCACTTCGCGCGCTGAGCCGCCGTGATTCCGAGGCCACCGGGCACCGCATGCGCGCGCCCGGTGGCCTCTTCCGTTCAGGCGTGCAGCGCGGCGTTCAGGGTGATGCCCGCGCCGGTGCGCGGCAGCGCCTCGACGGCGCCGGTGGTCGAGTTCCGGCGGAAGAGCAGACTCGGCACGCCCGAGAGCTCGATCGCCTTCACCTCGACGGCCTCGCCGCCGCTCTCCATCGTGCCGTGGGGCAGGCGCACCTTCGTGCCCGCCGTCACGTAGAGCCCGGCCTCCACCACGCTGTCGTCTCCGATCGAGATGCCGATGCCGGAGTTGGCGCCCAGCAGCGCGCGCTCGCCGATGCTCACGCGCTCGGTGCCGCCGCCGGAGAGCGTTCCCATGATGGAGGCGCCGCCGCCGATATCCGAGCCGTCGCCGACGACGACGCCCTGCGAGATCCGGCCCTCCACCATCGAGGCGCCGAGCGTGCCGGCGTTGAAGTTCACGAAGCCCTCGTGCATCACCGTGGTGCCGGGGGCGAGGTGGGCGCCCAGCCGCACCCGCGCCGTATCGGCGATGCGCACGCCCGCGGGGACGAGATAGTCGGTGAGCCGCGGGAACTTGTCGAGGCCGACCGCCGTGATCCCCGCTCGCTTGAGCGCGGGCAGCCGCCGGGCGTACTCCTCGGGCAGCATCGGCCCCGCGGTGGTCCAGGCGATGTTCGGCAGCGCGCCGAAGATGCCGTCGAGATTGATGGTGTTCGGCTTGACCAGGCAGTGCGAGAGCAGCTGCAGTCGCAGATAGGCGTCCTCGGTGCTCGTCGGTGCGGAGTCGAGGTCGATCTCGATGTTGATGAAGCGCGACTCGACGCCTCGTCGCTCGTCGCGGCCGGACAGCTCCTCGAATTCTGCCGGGGCGATGAAGGGGTCTCGATCCGCGGGTCGCGGACCCAGCCGGGGCTCGGGGAACCAGGCGTCGAGTACGGTTCCGTCGTGGGCGATGGTGGCGAGGCCGGCGCCCCAGGCTGCATGCGATTCACTCATACCTCTAGGGTAATAGGGTGAGCGATGTGCAGCAGACCCCGCCCCTCGACGTCTCGGCCGGTCCGGTCTCACTGACGCGGCAGCTGTGCGACATCCCGTCGGTCTCGGGGGATGAGCGGCTGATCGCCGACGCGGTCGAGGCGGCGCTGCGCGGCGCGGCGCATCTGAGCGTCACCCGTGATGGCGACACCATCATCGCGCGCACCGAACTCGGGCGTGCGCGTCGCGTCGCGATCGCAGGGCATCTCGACACGGTCCCCATCAGCGCCAATCTGCCGGTGCAGGACATCGCGGATCCCGACACCGGCGAGGCGATGATCTGGGGGCGCGGCACCGTCGATATGAAGGCCGGGGTCGCCGTGCAGTTGGCGCTGGCGATCGAGCTCGCGGAGCCCGCAGTGGATCTGACCTGGATCTGGTACGACCACGAGGAGGTGTCGAGCGAGCTGAACGGGCTCGGGCGTGCGCAGCGAGGCCGTCCCGAACTCTTCGACGCGGATTTCGCGATCCTCGGCGAGCCCTCCAACGGCACCATCGAGGGCGGTTGCAACGGCACGCTGCGGGCGCGCGTCACCGTGCTGGGCAAGCGCGCGCACTCCGCGCGCTCCTGGGCGGGCGTGAACGCGATCCACCGGGCCGGGGAGATGCTGGCCCGTCTCGCCGGCTTCGAGGCGGAGACGGTGCACGTCGACGGCCTCGACTACCGCGAGGGGCTGAACGCGGTGAGCATCATCGGGGGAGTGGCCGGCAATGTGATCCCGGATCGCTGCGATATCGAGGTGAACTACCGCTTCGCCCCCAGCCGGAGCCCGCAGGAGGCCGAGGCCTTTGTGCGCGCCTTCTTCACCGGCGCCGATGAGGTGGAGATCGTGGATCTCGCCCCCGGAGCGCGCCCCGGGCTCGACGCGCCGCTGGCCCAGGCCTTCGTGCGCGCGGTGGGTCGGGAGCCGGTGGCCAAGGTCGGGTGGACGGATGTGTCGCGCTTCGCGGCGCTCGGCATTCCCGCCGTCAACTTCGGCCCGGGGGATCCGAGCCTCGCGCACACGGACGACGAGCGGGTGCCGATCGCGCAGATCGAGGCCTCCGCGGCGGCGCTGCGCGCCTGGCTGAGCTCCTTCGTGGATGAATGATCGGCGGATGAACGGCACCGGAATGAATGACGCCCGATTCCGCGGGGATTTCCCGCGCTCTGGGGGCTCCCGATACAATTGATGAGGTAGGCAAGAGCGAGGAGACGCAATGGCGGCGATGAAACCGAGAACCGGAGACGGCCCGATGGAAGCGGTGCGCGAGAGTCGTGTCATCGTGGTGCGGGTTCCGCTCGAAGGCGGGGGTCGCCTGGTCGTGTCGGTGAACGACGAAGAGGCGGGCGAACTGCGCGATGTTCTGAGCGCAGTGCTGGACGGCTAGTCTCTGCTGAGGGCTCCTCGCCGAAGGCTCGCGCTGAGCCGAGGGCTCGTCGCCGGCGAGACCGGCCTTCGCTCTGGACGGCCGCTTAGCCGTCCAGGCGCGTCAGCGTCAGCAGCCCGTCGCCCGCAGGATTCAGCGCGGCGGCGATCGCGGGGGACTCCTCGACCGTGGCGAGCAGGTCCCGCATATTCTGCGTCGCCGCGTCGCGCGCGGCGGGATCCGGTACGCGTCCGCGGGCGAAGGCGCTGACGACGGCGATGGTGCCGCCGGGGCGCACGATCTGGAGCGCCGATTCGATGTCCTCCAGCAGGCGCAGCGGGTTCTCGTCGAGGACGATGAGATCGTAGGCGCCGAGATTCAGCCGGGGGAGCACCTGGCCGGCATCGCCCTCGATCAGCCGAAGCCGGGCGTTCGGGATCTCCGCCTCGGCGAAGACCTCACGTGCGTGGCGGAGGTACTCGGGTTCGATCTCGATGGAGGTGAGATGCGCCTCGGGGGCGTAGCGCAGCACCGCCAGGCCGCTCACGCCGACACCGGTGCCGATCTCGAGGATCGCGCGCGCGCCCGAACTGGCGACCAGCGCCGAGAGCGCTGCGGCGACCGCGCGACTGACGGGCTCGATGCCGAGCTCGAGTGAGAGCCGCCTGGCTCGCACCTGAGCCTCGGTCTCGGTCGGGTACTGTTCGGCGTACTGCCAGTTGCTCTCGAGTCGGCTCACCAATTCCTCCGATGGATCCGCGGGCATGCCGCTGCTGCACTCAGCGTAACCGGGTCTGCCGCCAGCTTCGAAACCACACGCTGCACGCGGGGGGATTCACCGGCGGGATCCACCGCCCAGTCGAGGAGTCTGGGCTCCTTCCGGCACTAATATGGCCTTATGGGCCTGACGATCGACAAGATTCTGGTGATTCTGGTGATCGCCATGATTCTGCTCGGTCCGGAGCGTCTTCCCGGCTACGCGAAGAAACTGGGAGACCTGGTGCGCGGGGCCAAGCGCATGGCCGACGGGGCCAAGGACCGTCTGCGCGACGAGATGGGCCCCGAGTTCGACGAGGTGGACTGGAAGCAGCTCGACCCCCGCCAGTACGATCCCCGGCGCATCATCAAGGACGCGCTCGTGGAGGATCAGCGCGCCGCGCAGGCCGAGGCCAGGAGGGTCCGTGCGGCCACGGCCAGGGAGGCCCGGTTGAAGGCGAGCCGGCCCCCGGGAGCGAGTCTCAACTTCGACGAGGAAGCCACATGACCGACGAGCTGCTCGACTCCTCGGTGCTGGATCGTTTCCCCTCCGATCCTCTCGGCGAAGAGCGGGTGCGGCAGCTCGTCGCCGAAAATGTGCGCCTCGATCGCATGCTGCGCGATCTGAAGCTCGGCATCGACTCGCACTCGATCGTCGTGTTCACCGATCCGCGCGGCATCATCCTCGACTGCAACGACAAGTTCGCAGAGCTGTCCAAGTACTCCCGGGACGAGCTGATCGGGGCGCCGCAGCGGATCGTGAACTCTGGACACCACCCGAGGTCGTTCTTCGACGAGCTGTGGCGGACCATCTCCGCCGGTCGGATCTGGCAGGGCACGATCTGCAACCGCGCGAAGGACGGCACCGAGTACTGGGTGGCCACCACCATCCTGCCGATCTTCGACACGGAGGGGAGGATCGAGCGCTACCTCTCCATCCGAACCGATGTCACGCAGCTGCACCTCGCCGAGATGCGGGTGCGCAAGCTCGCCTACTCCGATCTGCTCACCGGACTGCCGAACCGATCGCTGATGCTGAGCCATCTCAGCCGGAGCGCCGAGGAGGAGGCGGCGGACTCCCGGGTGTACATCACCGCGGAGTTCGACGACCTGCCGATGATCAACGATGCCTTCGGCTTCGCCGCCGGCGACCGCTTCCTGCGCCGTGCCGCCGAACGACTGAGTGATCTGATCTACGTCGGCCCCGAGAGCCGGGAGCACTATCCGCTCCGCTACAAGCCCGATCTCATCTCCCGGGTGGGCTCCGCGGCCTTCGGCGCCGCCTTCAGCGGCCTCTCCGGGGGCCCGGAGGAGATTGAGGCCGCCGTGCTCGAACTCACCCGTCAGTTCAGCGCCCTGCTCGAGGGGGCGATCGAGGCCGAGCTCGGGGGAAGCGTCGAGCCGCTGATCAGGATCAGCTACGTGGTCTACGAGCCCGGCGGCGGGCTCGACGGGGCGGATGTGTTCACGCGGGCGGAGATCGCCCGGAGGCGCAACACCCGCGTCTCCCACTTCGAGCGCCCGAGGCCGGTCGCCTTCGAGCAGTGGATGGTCGACGAGGCGCGCGCGAGGGCCGATCTCGTGCTGGATCTGCGCCGCGACGTCTCCGAGGGGCGGCTGCGGCTCTTCCTGCAGCCGGTGGTGACCGCCGAGCGGGAGATCCAGGGCTACGAGGGGCTCGTCCGCTGGGTGCATCCCGAGCGCGGCATCATCCTGCCGGGCGAGTTCATCCCCCTGGCCGAGCGGACCGGCATCATCGTCGAGATCGGCGACTGGGTGCTCGATGAGGCCTGCCGCATCCTCGCGGAGTGGGCGAAGCACCCGGAGACCCGGGATTACACCATCGCGGTGAATGTGAGCGAGCGCCAGCTCCGGCACGACTCGCTCGCGAGATCGGTCCGTTCGGCGCTGCATCGACACGGCACCGCGCCGGAGCGGCTGAAACTCGAGGTGACCGAGAGCGAGCTGCACACCGACCTCAAGCGGTCCGTGGACATCCTGCAGGAGCTCCGCGCGGAGCGGGTGCAGATCTCGCTCGACGACTTCGGCACCGGCTACTCATCGCTCAACCACCTGAACCGACTGCCCGTGCAGCAGCTCAAGATCGACCGCTCCTTCATCACCTCCATCGTCGAGAACGAGAAGGACTCCGCCATCGTCGGCACCATCGTGCAGCTGGCCCGGCAAGTGGGGCTGAATGTGGTGGCGGAGGGGATCGAGACCGAGGAGCAGTTCGCGGCGCTGCAGCGATTCGACATCGACGCCTTCCAGGGCTTCCTCTTCGGGAAACCGGCGCCGCTGGGCATCTGAGCCCCGGCGGCTCAGCTCGGCGAGACGCCGAGCCTGCGCCCGGCGAGCCCGCGGCCGCGGGAGGCCAGAAGCTCGGCGATGCGGGCGAGCTCCTGCGCGGCAGGATCCTCCGGGCTGCTCAGCACCGCCGGCATCCCCGCGTCGCCCTCCGCTCGGAAGCGGGGGCTGAGCGGTACGCTGCCGAGCAGCGGCACCCGCGGGGCGGCCGCATCGCCGTCGGACTCCGCGGGCTCCGCGCTCCCGTCGGTGTCCTCCGACGCGCTCAATCGTTCCGCGACCAGGGCGCCTCCGCCCGAGCCGAAGACATCCAGCACCGTGCCGTCGGGCTGCACGAGCCCGGCCATGTTCTCGATCACGCCGATCACCCGCTGCCCGGTCTGTCGGGCGACGAGGGCGCTGCGCACCGCGACATCCGCGGCGGCGGTCTGCGGGGTGGTCACGACCAGCACCTCGGCGCGCGGAAGCAGCTGCCCGATGCTGAGGGCGATATCGCCGGTTCCCGGCGGGAGGTCGAGGAGCAGCACGTCGAGATCGCCCCACCACACATCGGTGAGGAACTGCTCGATGGTCCGGTGGAGCATGGGGCCGCGCCAGGACACCGCGGTCTGACGGGGGTCCGCATCTCCCAGGAACATGCCGATGGAGATCACCCGCACGCCGTGCGCCACCGGGGGGAGGATCAGATCGTCGACCCGGCTGGGCTGCTCGGTGCGACCGTCGCGGCTGAGCCCCAGCAGCGCGGGAATGGAGAAGCCGAAGACATCGGCGTCGAGCAGGCCCACGCTGAGGCCGCGCGCGGCGAGTGCGGCCGCGAGATTCGCCGTGATCGACGACTTGCCGACGCCGCCCTTACCGCTGGTCACGGCGATGACCCGGGTCAGCGAGCCCTCTCCGAACTGCGGCGCACGCTCCGCACGGTCGCCGCGCACGCGCCGTGTGAAGGCCTGCCGCTCCTCGGGCGTCATCACCCGCACCTCGACCTCCGCGCTGGTGACTCCGGGGGCGCCCTGCGCCGCCGCCAGGACATCGGCCTCGATGCGCCGTGCCGCGGGGCAGGCCGCGATGGTCAGCGCGATCTGCACGCGCGCCGAGCCGGCGGGGTCAGCGCTCACCCCGGTCACCATGCCGAGCTCGGTGATCGGGCGCAGGATCTCGGGATCCCGCACGGTCTCGAGCGCCTGCCAGAGCGCCCGCTCGACGCTATCGTTCATCGCTTCCGGGCCGCGGCTCGGGATCCTCCGCGGGATCCTCCTCCTGCTCCTCGCTCAGCTCGGCGAGCAGCGCCCGCAGCTCCGCGCGGACGAAGTCGCGGTCGGGGAGATCCTTCAGCGCCAGCCTGAGCGCGACGACCTCCCTGGCGAGGAACTCCGTGTCGGCGAGATTGCGCTCGGCCCGCTGCCGATCCTGCTCGATCTGCACCCGGTCGCGGTCGTCCTGCCGGTTCTGCGCGAGCAGGATCATCGGTGCGGCGTAGGAGGCCTGGAGCGAGAGGATCAGCGTCAGCGCGGTGAAGCCGAGCGCGGCGCTGTCGAAGCGCCACGGCTCGGGCGCCGAGGAGTTCCAGACCAGCCAGAGCACGCAGAACAGGGTGAGCGCCAGCAGGAACCACGGGGTGCCCATGCCGCGCGCGATGGTCTCGGTCCAGCGGCCGAAGTGCTCATTGCCGCTCCTGTCGCTGCCCCGGAATCCGCCGAAGCCGCGACGGCTCGCCCGGCGCCCGGTCACCTGGGGCGAATCGAGGCCGGCCTGGGCCCTGCGGCCGCCGAACAGTCTCATCGCCGCCCCCGTCGTCGCGCCGCGGGTCGGGGGTCGTCCTCTTCGTCGGTGTGGCGCCAGTCATCGGGCAGCAGATGGTCGAGCACATCGTCGATGGTCACCACGCCGACGAGCCGGTGCTGCTCGTCGACCACGGGGAGCGCGACGAGATCGTAGCTCGCGAGGCGGCGGGCGACCTCGGCGGCGCTCGCGCGCTCGGGAACCGCCTCGATGCCGGTGTCGAGCAGGGCCGAGAGCCGCTCGTGCGGGGGGAAGCGCAGCATGCGCTGGAAGTGCGCCATGCCCAGGAACTCGCCGGTCGGCGTCTCGTAGGGCGGGTGGGTGACGTAGACGGCGGAGGCCATCGCCGGCGGAACCTCGCTGCGTCGGATCAGCGCCAGACCCTCGGCGACACTCGACTCGCCCGACAGCACGATGGGGGAGGGGCTCATCAGACCGCCCGCCGTATCGGCGTCGTATTCGAGCAGTCGACGGACGTCCTCCGCCTCCTCGGGCTCCATCAGCTCGAGCAGCTCCTCACCCTGCGCGGCGGGAAGCGCCGCGATCAGATCCGCCGCGTCGTCGGGCTCCATCTGATCGAGCACATCGGCGGTGCGGTCGCTGTGCAGCTGGGCGAGCAGCTCGAGCTGATCCGCCTCGACCATCTCCTCCAGCGCATCGGCGACGCGGTCGTCGGGCAGCGCGGCGACCACCTCGAGCATCCGGGCCCTCGGGAGCTCGAGCAGCGCCTCGGCGAGATCGGCGGGCTTCAGATCGACCAGGGTCTGGATCAGCAGCTCGGCCGACTGGGTCTTCGCGGAGTCGCTGGGCAGCCGCACATCGCTCCAGCGCACGATGCGGGTGTCGCCGCGGGCGAAGGCGCCGGCGGGTCGGGGAAGGCGCACGAACAGCTCCGAGACCACCCACTCGCCGCTGCGGGTGCGGTCGATGGCGGCATCCTCGATCGTCGCCGAGGAGCCGTCGGAGAGCCGCACCTCGCGGCCGATCATCTCGGCGATCATGCGGGTCTCGCCGCCGCGCTGCTCGAAGCGGCGCACATTGATGAGACCGGTGGCGATGATCTGCCCGGCCGCGACGGAGGTGATGCGTCCGATCGGCACGAAGACGCGGCGCTTGCCGGGGATCTCGACGATGAGGCCCACGACCCTGGGGCTCGCGCTGGCCCGGTAGACGACGAGGACGTCGCGGACCTTGCCGATGCGGTCGCCGGCGGGGTCGAAGACCCCGCGCCCGGCCAGGCGCCCCACGAAGACCCTCGAACTGCTCACCCCTCCAGAGTAGTGGGCAATCGCGCAGGAACTCAGGCTTGAGTGGGAGAATCGGAGTATGAGCAACACCACCCCGGGTTCCACCCGTCGTCCGCCCCAGCTGCCCGAGCTGCCGACGGGCGAGGTCATCTCCACCTACGACCGCTACGCCGATGCGAAGCAGGCGGTGGATCGCCTCGTCCGCGCCGATTTCCCCGTCAGCGAGGTCTCCATCCTCGGCAACGATCTGCGCAGCGTCGAGCGGGTCACCGGCAGGCTCAGCTACGGCAGGGTCGCCCTGATGGGGGCGCTCTCGGGCGCCTATCTGGGACTCTTCCTCGGGATACTGCTGTTCATCTTCCAGCCGGAGAACGCCGGCATCCTCGGCGTCTTCCTCGCGGCGGTGGCCATCGGCGCGGGCTTCGGCATGCTCTTCGGGGTGCTCTCCTACGCGCTGAACCGGAACCGCCGCGGCTTCTCCTCGGTGATGCAGTTCGTGGCCTCCCGCTACGACCTCATCACCGCGCCCTCGCTGGTCGCGCAGGCCCGCGGCATCCTGAGCGGGCGCGGCTCGGAGGGCGGCGAGGCGTAGGCGCCTTCTGCCGCTGAAGCGGTCCCCTGCGAAAGTCGGAAGAGGAATCCTCGCCCCGCCAGGAACAAATCCGGGCGCCCCTCGGTCCCATTCCTCGTGAGACGGACTCACTCGACTTGAAAGGCAGACCATGACCATCACCGCCGAGCAGATCCCCGGATACCGCGCTGGAACCTGGACGATCGACCCCACGCACACCGAGGTGGGCTTCTCCGTAAGACACCTCGCCATCAGCAAGGTGCGGGGGAAATTCGAGAAGTTCGAGGCGACCCTCGTGACCGCCGAGAACCCGCTCGATTCGACCGTCACCGCCTCGGTCGACGTCGCCTCGGTCAACACGAATGAGCCCAATCGCGACGGTCACCTGCGCACCGGCGACTTCTTCGCCGCCGATGAGCACCCCACGCTCGACTTCGTGTCGACGGGCGTGCGCGAGGAGAACGGCGACTTCTTCGTCGACGGCGATCTCACCATGCGCGGGGTCACCCGCCCGGTGACCTTCGATTTCGAGTTCGGCGGTTTCGGCGAGGACGGCTACGGCAACTACAAGGCCGGCTTCTCCGCGACGACCGTGATCAAGCGCGAGGACTTCGGCCTGAGCTGGAACAGCCCGCTGGACAAGGGCGGCCTGGTGCTGGGCTCCGATGTGACGATCACGCTGGACGTGCAGATGGCTCTCGCCGAGTAACGAGTCGGCGGGATCAGCCCAGGGAGCGGGTCGGTGCGCCGGCCCGCTCCCTGGTGCTGTAGGCCTGAGGGCTCTGGCCGGTGTGCGCCGAGAAGGCGCGCGAGAAGTGCGAGACGGAGCCGTAGCCGCAGGCGGCGGCGACCTGCTGCACCGTGCGGTCGCCGGCGCCCAGCAGCTGGGCGGCGTGTCGCATCCTGCGCTGAATGATGTATCGGCTCGGCGAGGTGCCGCGCTCGCCGAAGACCCGGCCGAGCTGCCTCACGGAGAGGTGCACCGCCTCGGCGAGCGCCCGTACGCTGAGCCCGGGATCGGCCAGGCGTTCCTCGACGTAGTCGACCGCGCAGGAGTAGTACCCCGGGGCGATCGCCTCCCGCGCCGTCCGCTCGAGGGCGGGGATCACCCGGTCGACCGCGGCGGCCAGCCCGGTCTCCACCCGAGCCCCGTGCTGCAGCCCGGCGTGGATGCGCCGCAGTTCATCCGAGTTCTCGCCGGGCCCGCCGTCCCCGCCTGCGCGCAGCCGGAGGCAGGGACGCTCGCCCCACTCCTCCGCCAAGGGGAAATCGCCTCCGCGCGACTCGAACATCAGCAGCCGGGTGCGATCGTGGAAGGACATGAAGAAGGGATCCGCCGGATCGTAGACGAGGGTGTCGCCGGGCTCCGCGATCTCCATCGCCGAATTCGACCAGTACATGGCGCGCCCGGTGAGCACGGTCGTGAAATAGAGGATCGGGGCGGACCGGCCGGACGGAGGCGCCTGGGCGCCGGAAGCGGTCAGATCGACCACGTGGCCGTTGCTCGTGAAGCTGTGCAGCCGCCCCGCATCGACGCCGATGGCGGCGTGCTCGCTGACGATGCCCTCCGCGCTCAGCGCGCGATAGTCGGCGACGAAGAGGGTCTCGCTGAGGTGCTTCCGCCAGATGTCGGTGCGCTCGGCCGCCGGATAGCCGCGGGTGCTGAACCTGTCGAGGATGCGCATTCCACCCCTTCCGCCGTCGGACAGCCCAACTATAACGCGGCCCCGGGGCGGCCGGGGGATGCGTGGAGAGGGACGCCGCCCGGTCAGCGGCGGTAGGCGGCCGCGGGGTGGTCCTCCGCCACCCGCCGATGCCCCTCGCCGAAGTAGTACTCCCGGAGGGTGCTGCCCTCGTAGTCGGTCCAGACGCGGCCTCGGCGCTGGAGCACCGGGACGACCAGCTCGACGAACTCCTCGTAACTCTCGGGGGAGACGGCGTGGAAGAGGTTGATCCCGTCGATGCCCGTCTTCTCGACCCAGTCCTCGATCTCATCGGCGATGGTCTCCGGGCCGCCCACGAGCACCGGGCCGGTGCCGCCGATCCGCATGAACTCCACGAGATCCCGGGTCGTCCACTGCTTGGAGGGATCGGCGGTGGTCAGGAGGGCCAGGGTCGAGCGAATCGAATTGGTGTC
Source organism: Leucobacter sp. (assembly GCA_048516985.1). GTDB lineage: Bacteria > Actinomycetota > Actinomycetes > Actinomycetales > Microbacteriaceae > Leucobacter. The sequence continues at coordinate 1,651,700 of CP183188.1, forward strand.
GACGTACTCCAGCACCTGATCGGGGGCGAAGGTCGACATGTCGAGGCCCGAGAGCCCGCCCCAGAGCGCGAGGGATCCCTCGTCCACCGTGTAGTCGATCGCCTCCTGGAGTCTGCGCTCGGCCGCGGCGTCGCTGTCGCCGACGATGACGGTCATCTGCTGCATGATGCGGATCGCGTCGCGCGGGCGGCCCAGGCGCTCGGCCTCGTCGCGGAGCCCGCCGACGATCTTCGCCGCGATGTCCTTGCGCATGCCGTTGATGAACACTCCCTCGCCGTGCTGCGCCGCGAATGCGGTGCCGCGGGGCGAGCCGCCGGCCTGGAAGATGACCGGCGTGCGCTGCGGAGAGGGCGAGGCGAGGTGAATGCCGGGGACGCGGTAGTGCGCGCCCTCATGGCCGATCGGGTGGACCTTCGACGGATCGGTGAAGACGCCCGCTGCCCGATCCACGATCACCGAGTCGTCCTCCCACGACCCTTCCCACAGCTTGTACACGACCTCCATGAACTCGTCGCCCATGTCGTAGCGCAGATCGTGATCGAGCTGGGTGTCGAGTCCGAGGTTGCGCGCAGCGCTCTCCAGATAGGAGGTGACGACGTTGAATCCGATGCGGCCGCGCGTGAGGTGATCCAGGGTGGAGAATTTCCGAGCCAGCGCGTACGGCTGCTCGTACGTCGTCGCCGAGGTCACGGCGAAGCCGAGCCGGGAGGTGGTCGCGGCCATCGCCGATACCAGCATGAAGGGATCGAGGATCGGCACCTGCACGGCATTGCGGAGCGCGGCGTCGGCGGAGCCCCCGTAGACGTCGTAGAGGCCGACGACGTCGGCGAGGAACAGGGAGTCGAATCTGCCGCGCTCGAGGGTCCGTGCGAGGCCGGTCCAGTACTCGAGGTCGGTGAACCGGTCGGCGCGGGCTCGCGGATTGCGCCAGGAGCCCGAGGTGTGCTGACCGGGGGTGGCGATCTGGAAGGCGTTGAGGCTGATCCTGCGCATGGCTGCTCCTTGCGGGTGGAATGAGGGCCGGGTCCCCGGAGGGACGCTCTCATTCAAGCCGGATCGTGCGGGGGCGGCATGCCGGGATCGGACATCGTCGTGCCCGGATCGGACGCGTTCAGCGCGCGGCTCTGACCCACTCCTCGACCGCGTCGGCGGTGCGGGGGATCGCGGCCGAGAGGTTCAGGCAGCCGTCTTCGGTCACCACGATGTCGTCCTCGATGCGGATGCCGATGCCGCGGTACTCCTCGGGCACGGTGAGATCGTCGGGCTGGAAGTAGAGCCCGGGCTCGATGGTGAAGCACATGCCGGTCTCGAGGATGCCGTCCAGATAGAGCTCCCGGCGGGCCTGGGCGCAGTCGTGGACGTCGAGGCCGAGATGGTGACTGGTGCCGTGCACCATGTATCTGCGGTGGGCGGGGATCTCGCCGAAGTCGGCCGTGGCGCCCGCCAGCGGCAGCCCCCACTCGCGGGTGCGCTCGGCGATCACCCGCATCGCCGCATCGTGGACATCGCCGAAGCGGATGCCGGGGCGCACGATCGCCCGTGCGGCGTCCGCCGCTTCGAGCACCGCGTCGTAGACCCGCCGCTGCACGGGGGTGAAGGTGCCCGAGATCGGGACGGTGCGGGTGATATCGGCGGTGTACAGGCTGTCGAGCTCCACCCCGGCGTCGAGCAGCAGCAGATCGCCCTCCCGGACCTCGCCGTCGTTGCGCACCCAGTGCAGGGTGCAGGCGTGCCGGCCCGCCGCCGCGATCGTCTCGTAGCCCACGGCATTGCCGTCCAGCCGCGCGCGCTGGTTGAAGACACCCTCCACCACGCGTTCGCCCCGGGGCGCCGCGGCGGCCGCGCCGATCGAGGCGAGCACATCGTCGAAACCGCGCGCCGTGGCATCCACCGCGGCCTGCAGCTGGCGCAGTTCGTAGTCGTCCTTCACCAGTCGCAGCTCCGAGGCCGCCCGGGCGAGGTCGTCATCATCGAGGGTGCGGTCGGCGTCGCCGGCCGCGAAGTCGTCGAGCGCCGCGGTCTCGATCCCGAGCGCCGCCGCCACCTGGGCGAGCGAGGGCCGCGCCCCGATCCAGAACTCGCCGATCTCCGGATTGGCGAAGAACTCCTCGCTGTCGCGCCCGGCGCGCTCTCGGAAGTAGAGGACCGCCCGGTGCGTCGACTCCGACTCCTCCGCCGTCATGGGCTCGAGCACCAGCACCGCCCCCGGTTCGGCGTCGCTGCCCCAGCCGGTGAGGTGCGCGAAGGCGCTGTGCGCCCGGAACTGGTGGAAGGTGTCGTTGGAGCGCTGCCGCATGGGACCGGCGGCGATCACCAGCCGCTCGCCCGGGAACTGCGCGCCGAGGGCGCGCCTGCGACGGGCTGCGAAGGGCGCGGATTCGCGCAGCGCGGGAAGCGGCTCCTCGCGATCCGCCCAGCCCTGGGAGATGAACTCCAGGAAATCGCCGTCTCGCGGGGTGGTGCTTCGGTTCTTGTTGTCGATCTCGGCCTCGTGGCTGGCCGGCTTCGTCTCGCTCACACCTCCCATTGTCCCACTCGATCCGCGTGGATGCTTGGTGCGCCCGCTGTCGCTGGCCCTACGATGGGGAGATGAGCAGCCGCTTCGATCTGCATACGCACTCCGTGTACAGCGACGGCACCACCAGGCCGGCGCAGATCGCGGCCGAGGCCGCAGCGCTCGGGCTCGAGGGCTTCGCGCTGACCGACCACGACACCGTCGACGGCTGGGAGGAGGCCCGGCAGGCCGCGAGCGACACCGGTCTCGGCTTCCTCCCCGGCATCGAGATCACCACCAAGTTCCGCGGTCGCTCCCGTCACCTGCTGGGCTACGGCATGCGCCACGAGGCGGGGGACCTCTTCGAGGCCCTCGCCGAGGTGCGCGACTCGAGGATGGTGCGGGCGCGGGAGATGGTGCGCCGCATCGCCGGGGACTACGACATCGAGTGGGATCAGGTGGTCGGCGAGGAGGACGCGCGCACGGTCGGGCGCCCCCATATCGCCGACGCGCTCGTGGCCGCGGGATACTTCCCCGACCGCAGCACGGCCTTCTCCGAGATCCTGCACCCGGCATCGCCCTACTACCTCGGCACCCACGCCATCGACACCGCGGAGGCGATCAGGCTCGTGCGCGCCGCCGGCGGCGTCACGGTGCTGGCGCATCCCGCCGCGGAGCGGCAGCGCGCGCCGCTGTCGGGCGAGGACCTCCGCGCGCTCGCGGCCGCCGGGCTCTGGGGAGTCGAGCTCGACCATCCCGAGAACCGCCTCTCCTGGCTGCCGCCGCTCGAGCGCGCCGCGGCGAGACTGGGTCTGCGCTCGACGGGCGCGAGCGACTACCACGGTGCCGGAAAGCCGAACCGCCTCGGCGAGCGCAGCACGCCGGGGGACACCTGGGCGGAGATCCGCTCCCTCGTCGCGGTGCCCCGGTGACGACCGGGATGGGCGAGAAGGCCTCGGATTCCGGAGCCGCGCCCTGTCCCTGCGGGCGCGGGGAGGCCTATGCGAGGTGCTGCGCACCGCTGCACGCCGGTGAAGCGGCCCCCACCGCCGAGCGGCTGATGCGCTCCCGCTACAGCGCCTTCGCGCTCGGGCTCACGGGGTATCTGCTCGAGAGCTGGCACCCCTCGACGCGGCCGCGCACGCTCGAACTCGATCCGGAGACGCGATGGCTCCGCCTGCTCGTGGAGCCCGGCGACGGCGGCCCCTTCGACGAGGAGGGCTTCGTCACCTTCACCGCGATCGCCCGCACCCCCGAGGGGCGTTTCGAGCAGCGCGAGCGCAGCCGCTTCCTGCGCGAGGGCGGACGCTGGCTCTACCTGGACGGCGAGGCGCTCTAAGCCTCGCCGGCGGGCTCCGCCGAAGCCGAATCCGTCGCAGCCGACTCGGCCGCGATGGAGCCGCCGCCCTGACCGCGACCGCGGCCTCCGCGGCGACGGCGGCGGCGCGGCGCCTCGCCCGAGCCCTCCTCGCCCGGCAGCGGTGCTCCCGGCTCGCTGTGGCCCTCGAGATCATGCCCGTGGCCCTCGTGCCCGTGCGCCTCGTGACGGCCCCGACCCTTCGGATTGTCGCTGCGGGTGCGGCGGCGGGTGCGGCTGCGACCGCTCCGCTCCTCGCCGGAGCCGCTCTCGCTGCGCTCCGTGCGCGGGGCGCGGTCCTTCACCGGAGTGGCCTTGAGCCGTCCCTTGGTGCCCTCGGGGATGTTGAGCTCCTCGTAGAGGTGGGGGGAGGAGCTGTAGGTCTCGCGCGGCTCCGGGGTGCCGAAGTCGAGCGCCTTGTTGATGAGCGCCCACTTGTGCATATCGTCCCAGTCGACGAAGGTCACCGCGATGCCGGTGCGGCCCGCGCGACCGGTGCGGCCGACGCGGTGGAGGTAGGCCTTCTCATCGTCGGGAACGGTGTGGTTGATCACATGCGTCACATCGTCGACGTCGATGCCGCGCGCGGCGACGTCGGTGGCGATGAGGATGTCCTTCTTGCCCGCCTTGAACGCCGCCATGGCGCGTTCGCGCTGATCCTGGTTGAGGTCGCCGTGCACGCTGGCCGCCGCGAAGCCGCGATCCACCAGCTCCTCCTGCAGCTTCGCCGCGGCGCGCTTGGTGCGCATGAAGATGACGGTCTTGCCCCGTCCCTCGGCCTGCAGGATGCGCCCGATCACCTCGTCCTTGTCGAGGGAGTGCGCGCGGTAGACGAGATGCTCGATATTCGCCTGCATCGCGCCCTCGTCGGGATCCGTGGCGCGGATGTGGATCGGATTGCGCATGAAGCGCCGGGCGAGCGCCACGATGGTGCCGGGCATCGTCGCCGAGAACAGCATGGTGTGCCGCGTCTCCGGCGTCTGCGAGAAGAGCTTCTCGATATCGGCGAGGAAGCCCAGGTCGAGCATCTTGTCGGCCTCGTCGAGCACCATCTCGCGGACGTTCTTGAGGCTCAGGATGCGCTGATTGGCGAGGTCGAGGAGGCGCCCCGGTGTGCCCACGACCAGCTGCGCGCCGGCCTTCAGCTGGTCGATCTGGCCCTCGTAGGCCTTTCCGCCGTAGATGGGCACCACCTGGGTGGCGCGGCCGCGGGAGGCCAGTTCGAGGTCTTCGTAGACCTGCACCGCGAGCTCCCGCGTCGGCACGACCACGAGCGCCTGCACCCCGGGCTCCGGGTCCTCGCCCAGCCGCTGCAGCAGCGGCAGGCCGAAGCCGAAGGTCTTGCCGGTGCCGGTCTTGGCCTGGCCGATGATGTCCTGGCCGGTGAGGGCGAGGGGGATGGTCTGCTCCTGGATGGGGAAGGCATCGACGATGCCCTGCGCCGCGAGCGCGTCGACCATATCCTGTTCGACGCCGAGTTCGGTGAACGTAGTCACTCTGTAGTACCTGTCTGTGAGAGTTGCTGAGCTACGCGCTGATCTCAATCCAGGCGTAGCACGCGGGCGCTCCTCGTCGCCCGCGGTGATTGCCGTGGTGCACCGCTTCGGCGGCCAGGCCGCGCGCGATCCACCATCTAAGGCCACTCCAGTCTATGCGCTGCGCGCCGGTGGTCGCGGGTACACTGGCGAGGTGTTCGAGTGGATGAAGAAGCTGCGCAAGCAGAAGGCGCCCACCCGCAAGCTGGGCTCGCGCGCCGCCGGCGACGAGACCGTGCGCGTGGAGCTCGCCGAATTCGCCCCCGGCATCATGCCCTTCCTCGGACTCACCGCGTATCTGCAGCTGGAGCTCTACGAGGCCTCGGCCCGCGCCGTCGCCGGAGCGCCGACGCTGCAGGCCAAGGACGTGCTCGCCAGAGTGGCCGGTGTCACCCTCTCCAAGCACCAGCGGCTCACCGATGAGGTGCGCAGGCGCGGACACGAGCCGCATCTGCTGATGACCCCCTTCACTCCCGTGATCGATCGCTACATCGAACGCATCGAGGTCCCCGACTGGCATCAGCATGTGCTCTCCATCTACCTCGTCGGCGGACTCTTCGACGGCTTCTTCGCCTCGCTGGCGGGCGGGCTGAAGGACGGCTACCGCTCCGAGGCGATCGCGATCCTCACCGACAACGCGGGTCGCGAGGAGGTGCGCGAGCTGTTGGCGGGCGAGATCGCCGCGGATCCCGCGCTGGCGAACCGATTGGCTCTGTGGGGGCGCAGGCTCGTCGGGGACACCCTGCTCGTCTCCCGTCATGTGCTCTCGCTGAGCGAGGGTCGATCCTTCGTCGCGAGCGAGGTGGAGCCGGTGTTCACCGAGCTGATCGCGGATCACATCCGTCGCATGGACGGTCTCGGCCTGACCGCCTGACCGTCTGAACGAGCGAGCGTGACCGTGGACTGCCACTACTTCGCAGCCGGCGAATGCCGATCCTGCGCGCTTCTCGAGACCCCCTATGCGGTGCAGCTCGCCGAGAAGGAGGCGCGGTGCCGGGCGCTGCTGCCGGGGATTCCGGAGGATCGCTGGGCGCCGGCGTTTCCGAGCGCCGAGCAGGGCTTCCGCAACCGGGTCAAGCTGGTCGTCGGCGGTCGTCCGGGGCGGGTGACGCTCGGCATCCTCGGGCCCGAGGGAACGGGTGTGGACCTCCGCGACTGCGCGATCCAGTCGCCCGGGATCGCCGCCGTGCTGCCGGCGATCGGCGCCTTCCTCGAGGGGACGGGGCTCCCGCCCTACGAGGTGCCGAAGCGGCGCGGGGAGCTGAAATTCGTGCATGTGACGGTCGCCCCGGGCGGTGGGCTGATGCTGCGCTTCGTAGTGCGGACGGAGCGGGCGCTCGAGGTGCTGCGCGCCGGGCTCGGCGAGCTGCGGCGGGCGGTACCGCGGGCCGAGGTGATCACGGTGAATCTGCTGCCCGAGCACAAAGCGGTGCTGGAGGGGGAGCGGGAGGAGACGCTTCTGGGGTCTTCGCTGTCGATGGAGCTCCCGACGGGGGTGACCCTGCACCTGCGGCCGCAGAGCTTCTTCCAGACGAACACGGCGGTGGCGTGCGAGCTGTATCGGCAGGTCGCCGCATGGGTGTCTGAGAGCGGGCCGGGCTCCGTGTGGGATCTCTACTGCGGGGTCGGCGGCTTCGCGCTGCACGTGGGCGCTACGGGATCAGGGACCGCGCCCGCTCCCGCGCCCTCGGTGCTCGGCGTCGAGATCAGCGAGGCCGCGGTGGATTCCGCCAGGCGATCCGCGCGCGAGGCGGGGTCGACGGCGCATTTCCTCGCGGCCGATGCCACCGAGTTCGCCCTCGGCTCGACTCGCGAGGAGCGCCCGGAGCTGCTGATCGTCAATCCGCCCAGGCGCGGCATCGGGCCGGTGCTGGCGGAGTGGATCGAGGGATCCGGGATCCCTGCTCTCGTCTACTCGAGCTGCAACCCCGAGAGCCTCGCACGGGACCTCGCGGCGATGCCGTCGTACGCGGTGAGCGCGGCTCGGGTGTTCGACATGTTCCCGCACACGAGGCACCTCGAGGTCGCGGTCCGTCTGGAACGGCGGGGCTGAGGGGCTGCGTTGCGGGAGACTCGGCCTGGGCCGAGCCTCTGGGCCGGCTGCCTGGCCGGGCTCAGCTGATGAAGCCGACCTTGCGGCCCGCGTCGCCGCCGATCTCGATGTAGGCGATCGAATCGGTGTCGACGAGGTACTGGCGCCCCTTGAGGTCGGTCAGCGCGATGAGCGCCTGATCCTCGGCGATGGCGCTCTCTACCGTGGAGCGCACCTCGTCGGCTGACGCGTCGGTCTCGAAGGCGAGCTCGCGGGGCGAGTGCTTGATGCCGATGCGAATTTCCACGGGTGCCTCCTGATGATCGTGCCGAGTGCGCGCCCCCGAGTCTACTCACCGCGGCCCTGGCTCCGCGCGGATCCTCAGCCGATTTCGCCGTCAGCGCAGCCGGGACGTCACCGGTGTCGACGTCGGTGGTCGCCTCTAGGCTTGCCGCATGACCGAATTCGACCCCTCGCAGCAGCGCGTGCTGGCTCTCGATCCGAGTCGGCACGCCCGCGTACTCGGGGCGCCGGGAAGCGGTAAGAGCCTGCTGGTGGTCGAGGCCTTCGCGCGCTTCGCCGAGTTGCCGGGCTTTGCCGATGAGCAACTGCTTGTGCTCGCGCCGGGGCGACTGGTCGCCTCGCGGCTTCGGGCCGCGCTCGAAGCGCGGCTGGGCCGGGCCGTGGGCGGCACTCCCGTGCGCACCCCTGCCTCACTCGCCTTCGCCGTGCTGGCGCGCGAGTTCGCGGCGGCCGGGCGTCCCTCGCCGCGACTCCTGACGGGTACCGTGCACGACGAGGCGATCGCCCGAGCGGTGGAGCGCGCAGGCAGCGGCGATGAATCCGCACGGCTGTTCGCGGCCTTCTCCCCGGAGGTGCTGGCGAGCGAGCGGTTCCGCGCGGAACTGCGCGAGTTCTGGCGGGTGCTCGACGACTTCGATCTCAGCCCCGAGGCCGCACGGTCGGTCTTCGAGGCGGCGAGGGACCGCGGGGCGCGGGAGGCGCGGACCAGGATCCCCGATCCCGAATCGCTCGAACGCTGGCTGGCGGTGCTGGGGCTGGTCGGCGAGGTGCAGGTCGAGCTCGGGAGAGAACGCCCAGAGGAATTCGCCTCGAGCGGTCTGCTGCGCGCCGCCGCCGGCACGTTGCGGGAGGGGAGCGAGCACACGGCGCCGGTGCCCAGGCTCATCCTGATCGATGATGCGCAGGAGCTCGGCGAGGGTGAATTGGCGCTCCTCGCCGCCTGCGCGCAGCGAGGCAGCCGGATCTGGGCCTTCGGCGATCCGGATCTGGCGGCGGGAGCCTTCCACGGGGAGCGCGCGGCCCTGCTCAGCCGCCTGGGGGACGAGCTCGCCAGGCGCGGAGCCAGACCGCTGCCCGGCGAGATCGAGCAGAGCGCCGTGCTCGACACGGTGCACCGGCACGGATCGGCGCTCCGCACGCTGGTGGGCGGGCTGACGCAGCGCATCGGCGCCGCGGGCGCCGGGCAGCAGCGCGCGGCGCCGGCCGCGGAGGAACGGGACGCGGCCGCGCCGGCCCCTCCGCGCGCGGCCGTGCAGTTCGCCCGCGCGTCATCCGCATCCGAGCAGCTCGGTGCACTCGCGCACCGGCTGCGGGAGCGCCACCTCGGCATCGACGGGGGCGAACCGCTGCGCTGGGCCGAGATGGCGGTGATCTGCCGAAGTCGTGGAGAGGTCGCGCGAGCCGCGAGGCTGCTCGCGGAGCGGCAGATCCCCACCGGCGTCGGAGCCGGAGGGCTGGTGCTGCGCGAGCATCGCATCGTGCGGGAGCTCATCGCGCTGCTGCGCGACGCGCTCGGACTCGCTCCGCTGAGTGCCGCAGAGCTGCTGGAGGTGCTCGGCGGGCAGATCGGCGGACTCGACACGGTCGCGGTGCGCCGGCTGCGCGGTGCACTGGTGCTGCATGAGCGCCGATGCGCGCGTGCGGAGGATCGACAGCCCGGCTCCGTCGATGAGCTGCTGCAGGAGGGCTTCGCCCTCCCCGGCGATCGACCGGTGATCGACAGCGCCGGCGGCCGGGCGCTGCGCCGCCTGGGACTGATCGCCGCGGCCGGGCGCCGAACGCATGCATCGGGCGGCACCGCGCGCGAGGTGCTGTGGTCGATCTGGCAGAGCACCGGCCTGGCCGAGCGCTGGCAGGACGAGGCCCTCGGCGCGCTGGGCAGCAGATCCGATGCGGCTGGCCGCGCGCTCGACGCGGTGCTCGGACTCTTCTTCCGTCTACAGCGGCACGAGGAGCAGAGCAGCGGACTGCCGATCGGAGAGCTGCTCGACGAACTCCTGGCCACGGAGTTGCCCGAGGACACCCTCGCGGCGCGCAGCGCCCGCGACGAGGTGACCGTGACCACCGCGCAGGGGGCGATCGGACGCGAGTTCGCGCTCGTGGGCGTACTGGGCCCGCAGGACGGGGTCTGGCCGAATCTCCGCGCCCAGGGCTCGCTGCTGGGAAGCACCGCGCTCGAGCGCTGGCTGCTCGGCGGCGAGGCGCTCCCCACCGAGCGGCGCGACACCCTGCACGATGAACTGCGGCTGTTCGCGCTGGCGTGCTCCCGGGCGCGGGACGAGCTGCTGGTGCTCAGCATCGCAGACGAGGACCACCATCCGGGACCCTTCTTCGGGCTCGGTCGTGACTGGGAAGCCGAGTCGCCGTTGCCGAGCTCCCGACTCACCCTGCGCGGTGCGGTCGCCGAGATGCGGCGCCGGCTGACCCAGGATCGGGACGATGCCGAAGCTCGCGACTCGCTGGTGATGCTCGCCACCGAGCAGGTGCCCGGCGCGCACCCCGAGGAGTGGTACGGCGTGCTGCCGCCCAGCACGGAATCGCCGCTCGTCGACCTCGACGGCGACCCCGAATCGGTGGTGCCCGTCGGGCCGTCCGAGCTCGAGCGCGCCGAACGCTGTCCACTGGACTGGGCCGTGGCCCGGCTCGGCGGGGGAGACGGCGGTGTCGCCGCGAGCCTCGGAACCCTGCTGCACCGCGTCATCGAGGCGGCCGAGACCACCGCTGACCCCGATGAGCTCTTCGCCGGAGTCGTCGCCGAATGGGGCAAGCTCAGTTTCGAGGCCGAGTGGGAGAGCGAACGGACGCTGCGGCTCGCCCGGGCCATGGTCCAGGGGGTCTCCGAGTACCTGGACGGCTTCGCCAGGTCCGGGCGCAGACTCCTCGACACCGAGGCGGGCTTCGAGATCCCCGTCGGGCGCGCGGTGCTGAGAGGCGTCGCCGACCGGGTCGAACTCGGACCCGGCCTCGAGGCAGGGCTCGATGAGGGCACCGGCGCAGTGGGCGAGATCTCGATCCTCGATCTGAAAACCGGCCGTCAGCCGCCGAGCAAGGCGGAGCTCGAACAGCACGCCCAGCTGCAGGCATATCAGCTCGCCGTGCTGCTCGGCGCATTCGGCGCGGATGATGCGTCTGAGCTTGCGAAGAACGATGCGGGGCGCGCGCAGAACGATGCGGGGCCGGCCAATGGCGGAGCCCGGCTCCTCTACGTGCACCCCGAGGCGACGAAGGGGCGCGGGTACGTCGAGCTGAGGCAGGCTCCATTGGATGCGGAGGCGAGGCAGTCACTGCTCGAACGCATCGCGGACATCGCGGGGACGATGGCCGGCGCGAGCTTCACCGCTCGGGTCGAGCACCACTGCACCGACCCCTTCCGGCCGGGCAGCTGCCGCCTGCACATCATCCCGGCGGTGAGCCAGGCATGAGCACCGCAAGAACCGGCGCGTCGCAGGCGGTGTTCTCGGCCGCGCGCATCGCGGAGCTCGTCGCACCAGCACCCGATCGCGTGCTCCCGCCGACCCCCGAGCAGCGCCGCGTGATCGAGCATCCGCTCGGCGGCAGCGCACTCGTGGTCGCCGGTGCCGGCAGCGGCAAGACCGAGACGATGGCGGGCCGAGTGGTCTGGCTCGTGGCCAACGGACTGGTCGAGCCCGAGCGGGTGCTGGGTCTCACCTTCACCCGGAAGGCGGCCGGCGAGCTCGGAGAGCGCGTCGTGCGACGCCTCGAACAGTTCACCGATCGGCTCCGAGACGCGTCGGAACGCGGAGCGCTGCCCCCGCTCGAGGCCGCCCGGGCGGCCGTGCTCCTCGAAGAGCTCGACGCGGGGCTCGCCCTGCCGGAGATCAGCACCTACGACTCCTTCGCCTCGGGAATCGTGCAGGAGTTCGGGGTGCTCGCCGGCATCGCCCCGGGGCTCAGCCTCATCGACCAGGCGGTGGCGTGGCGGCTGGCGCGCGAGACGATTCTCGCCAGCCGGGATCCGGAGCTCATCGGCTGCTCGCTCTCCGTCCCACGACTGGTGCAGCACGTGCTGACACTCGATCACGCCGTCGCGGACAATCAGAGCGATCTCGGCCGCGTCGAACGGATCGTCGAAGAGTTCGCGCTCAGTTCCGCACTGCCCTACGACGACCGCGAGCTCGAGGGCGGGGCGCCGAGCGGCAAAGTGTATGCGCCGGTGCGCGACGCGGTGGCGGCACTCGCGGACACGCCGTTGATCGCCCGGCTCGCGCGCGCCTATGCGGAAGAGAAGCGCCGTCGCGGGCTCATCGAGTTCTCCGATCAGCTGCGATTCGCGATGGAGACCGTGGAGCGCGCGCCCGAGGCTGCCCGCGCGCTTCGCCGCAGAAGCGGCGCCGTGCTGCTCGACGAGGTGCAGGACACCTCGGTCGGGCAGACCCGTCTGCTGCGGGCGATCTTCGCCGGAGGATCGGTGATGGCGGTGGGCGACCCGCACCAGAGCATCTACGGCTGGCGCGGCGCCTCGGCCGAGGGGCTGCGATCCTTCCACCGGGACTTCCGCGGCAGGGAGGAGGCGGCCGAGCCGCCCGCGACCCTCAGCCTCTCCATCAGCTGGCGCAATCCGGTGGCCGTGCTCGACGCCGCGAACATCGTCGCCGCACCGCTGCGCGCCGACGCCGGTGTCGATGTGCCGGTGCTCGGACCCAGGCCCGCAGCCCCGGCGGCCCGCATCGAGTGGGCGTTCCCGGAGACCGTGCACGAGGAGCGCGAGGCGCTGGCCGAGTGGATGCGCGCGGCGCGCGAGGAGCATCTCGCGCGCACCGGCGAGGTGCCCACCGCGGCGGTGGTCTTCAGACACCGTCGGCTGATGGCCTCCGTCGCCGCCGCGCTGACGGAGGCCGGGGTGCCCAATAGGATCGTCGGCGTCGGCGGGCTGCTGAGTACCCCGGAGGTTACCGATCTCGTCTGCGTGCTGCGCTGCCTCTGGTACGCCGACGCCGGCAGCGAGTTGATCCGCCTGCTCGCCGGCCCCCGCTTCCGCATCGGCGTCGCCGACCTCGCCGGCCTCAGGGACGCGGCCCGCTGGTTCGCGGGACGCGACATCGCCCAGCAGAGCCTCAGCGGCGAGGATCTGGCGGACGATGGGGCGCTGCTCGACCCGGACCGCCGCTTCACCATCCTCGACGCGCTCGACGAGATCGCCGGCATGCGCAGCCTCGACCACGCAGCGCTCCGCGGCATCAGCGAGACCGGACGCGCCCGCCTGCGCGAGGCTGGACTCATGCTGCGCCAGCTGCGCACCACCGTGGGCGACGGAGTGCCCGAGCTGCTGCGCGCGACCGAGCATGCGCTTCGCCTCGATATCGAGCTCGACGCGGCCGAGCACCGCGGTCACGCGGGCGGCTCGGCCGCGCGGGCGAATCTCGATCTCTTCGCCGAACTGGTCGAGGGCTTCCTCGCCGTCGATCAGCAGGGCACGCTCGCCTCGGTGCTCGCCTGGCTCGAACGGGCCGCCGAGGACGATGAAGCCGTCGAGCATGTCGCAGCTCCCGAACCGGGCACTGTGCAGCTGATCACGGTGCACGGCGCCAAGGGGCTGGAGTGGGATCTCGTGGCGATTCCGAGGCTCGTGGACCAGGAGTTCCCGCAGCCCGGCCGCGACGGTGCCGGCTGGCTGCGCACCGGACAGCTGCCCGACGAGCTCCGCGGCGACGCAGCGGCCCGTCCCGGATTGAACTGGCGACTCGCCGCGACGCAGAAGGAGCTCCGCGACGCCATCGGCGACTACAAGGAGGAGCTGAAGGATCGCCAGGCCGGTGAGGAGCGTCGTCTGGGCTATGTGGCCATCACCCGCGCGGCGTCCCGTCTGCTCCTCACCGGTTCCTTCTGGGGCGGCCAGACGCGGCCGCGCGGCCCCTCACTCTTCCTGCGCGAGCTGCAGGAGGGCGGTCTCGTGCAGGGCCTCCCCGAGGCGAGCGCCTACGAGACGGATCCGAGCGCGCAGACGGAGGCCACGCTCCTGTGGCCGCTCGATCCGCTCGGACGCCGAGCGGATGCGGTGCTCGCCGCCGCGGAGAGCGTGCGAAGGCGTATGAGCGAGACGGCCACGGGAGCAGCGGCGGGAGCGGAGCCGGGAGCGGAGATCGGGGCGATGAGCCGGATCGACCCGACCGTGGAGCTGCTGCTCGCGGAGCGCCGCTCGGCTGCCGCTCGGCGGATCGCGGGCGATGGCGCGGGCGGGGGGCCGCTCGCCGAGCGCATCACCGCATCCTCCTTCCACGACTTCGTCGATGATCCGGTGCTCGCCGAGCGACGTCGGCACCGACCTCTGCCGCAGCGCCCTTACCGGCGTACCCGTCTGGGCAACCGCTTCCACGAGTGGGTCGAGCGGCGCTCGAGCACGGTGCGGGGCACCGAACTGCCGCTCGTGGGGCTCGAGGCGGAGGCCTTCGCCGAACACGGTTTCGCGGGAGACGGTTTCACGGGGGACGTCGATCCCGACGGCGCCGGGTTCATGGACCTCGAAGCCGCGCAGCTCGCCTCGCTCATCGAGCGCTTCGAGCGGTCGCGATGGGCCGACCGGCAGCCGATCGCCGTCGAGCTCGAGGTGACGCTGCCCTTCGCCGGGCGCCGTCTGGTGTGCAAGCTCGACGCCGTCTACCGCGACGGGGAGGGTGAGCACGCGCGTTACGAGATCGTCGACTGGAAGTCCGGTCGCCCGCCCCGCGACGAGGCGGAACGGCAGTCGCGCTTCCTCCAGCTCGAGCTCTACCGGCACGCCTACGCGCAGTGGGCCCGAGTCGAGCCGGAACGCATCGAGGTGTCCCTGTTCTACGTCGCCGAGGGGGAGGAGCTGCGCAGCGAGACGCTGCGTCCCCTCCACGAGCTCGAGGAGCTGTGGTTGCGCGCCGTGGGCAGACTGGGCGGGGCCGCTTAGCAGGGGAGCGCCTGCTCAGCGATCGGCGGCGTCCCCCGATTCGAGGGGCTCGATCGGCTCGGTGAGCTGCACATCGGTGAGATGCGCGTCCGCGAGCTCCGAATCGCCCTCTTCGGCGGCGTCGGGGGTGCTCTCTGCCGGATCTGCAGATGCAGATGCAGACTCGGGTACCGGGTCCAGGAAATCGGTGTCGGCGAAGAACTCCCGGTCCTCATCCAGCGCCTCGAACTCCGCGGTCTCCGAGCGGGGGTCCGCCGGCACCTCCGGCATCTCGTCCAGGAGTTGCCGCACCTCCTCATCCGAGAGGGCCGGCCGCAGCGGTGTCGCCCCGCCGCTCCGGTTCAGTCGATCCACCAAGCGGTCGAGCATCGCGACACCGTCCTCGACGATCGCGCTGTCATGGCTCTCCACACCGTGCAGCAGCCAGCGGGCGACCTCGAGCTCGTGGTGGAACACGGCCCGCGCGCGCAGCTCCCTGAAGCCGCCGAGCCCTCGGCGCACCGCGTACCGTGTGAGCACGGAGTCGAGCACATCGGGCCCCGCCGCCAGCAGCCAGGAGAGGTCGATCGCCGGATCGCCGACCGAGAGCTCCGACCAGCCGAGAACGCCCGTGACGCTCTCATCCTCCACCAGCAGCTGCTCGGCGGAGAAGGAGCCGTGGACCACCGTGGGCGCGAAGTCCCAGAGCGCGGCCGTGCCGAGCAGCGTCTCCCAGTGGGTGTGCACGGTCTCGGGCAGCAGCCGGGTCTCGGCGGCGCGCGCGACGAGACGGGAGGCCTGTTCGCGCACCTCTTCGGCGGAGCGCACCGGCAGACCGGCCTGCTGGACGAGCGAGGCGGGGAGCGCGTGGATCGCCGCGACGGTTTCCGCGACGGGCTGCAGCAGGAGTGCGTCCGCCTCGAGGGATTCGACGCTCACCCGTCCTCCCGACAGGAAGGTGGAGACCACCGCTCGAGTGTCTCCGGCCCGCGTCACGCCCCGGGTCTCGGGAACACGGAAGGGGAGCGAGCTGCGTGCGCCCTCTGCGAGAGCGGCCAGCCCCATGAGCTCGCCCGACTGGCGCGCCTCCGCCGCGGCGTTCGCGGGCACGCGCACGATGAACTCGCCCTCCTCCGCGACCACGACGACCGCGGCGAAGTCGCCCTCGCCATCGCCCGAGTGGATCCTGGCCCCGAGAACGTGCAGGCCCGGGACCGCGGAGGTCGCGAGCGCGGCTAAGGTAAGAGGGGTGCTGGCCATACCTTCAGCGTAAGCACCGGCGGGATGAGCCGCGATGCGCCACGCGCAGTGTTCGGAACCCCGCCACGAGGAGAGACGATGACCCGAGCGAAGCACCCGCCGATGACCGGAGGCGAGTTCGATCGTGATGCGGCGACCCGATTGAGCGAGGCGGCACTCGACGCCGCCTGGGCGGAGCACGGAACCCGTCTGCTCCGTGTACGGGAGGGCACCGTCGCCGTGCGCAGCGCAGCCGAGCGCAGTGCCCGGCTCGATCTCGTGCCGGTCGCTGGCCCGAGAACCCAGGAGATGATGTATCTCGGCCGGCACCCCGGGGGGCCGGTCTTCGCCGCCGTCGCCACCGCCGATGAGCCCCTCGGCTCCGAACCCGCCGCCGGTTGGCTCAACCCCTTCGACTTCGCCTCCCATCTGCCCGGAGTGGAAGGGGAGATGCTCGCCGTGGCGCTGGCCCTGACCGCCTGGCACCAGTCCATGGGCTTCTCTCCGCGCGATGGGGCGCCGACCGTTCCGGCCAACGGTGGGTGGGCGCGTCACGACCCCCACGGCGGCGAGCATTTCCCGCGCACCGACCCCGTCGTGATCGTCCTCGTGGAGCACGAGGATCGGCTGCTGCTCGGCTCCAATGCGCTTTGGGAGAGCGGACGGTTCTCCCTGCTCGCCGGCTTCGTGGAGGCGGGAGAGTCCGCCGAGCAGGCGGTGATCCGTGAGATCGAGGAGGAGTCCGGTCTCCGCGTCGATGAGGTGCGCTATGTCACCTCGCAGCCGTGGCCCTTTCCGCGCTCCTTCATGCTCGGCTTCCGCGCGCGTCTGGCGACCGGCGCGGATCCGGCCGCGCTGAGTCCCGATCCCGCCGAGATCTCCGAGCTGCGGTGGTTCACGCGCGAGGAACTGCGCAATCCTGCTCCGGGGATCCGCCTGCCGATGCCGATGTCGATCGCGCGCTGGTTGATCGATCTCTGGGTCGAGGAGGAGCCCGATCGTGTCTGATGAGCTGCTTCGGGGACTCGATCCCGAGCAGCGCCAGATCGCCGAGTGCTTGCGGGGTCCGGTGGTCGTGCTGGCGGGAGCCGGGACGGGGAAGACGCGCACCATCACGCACCGGATCGCGCACGGCGTGCGCACCGGCGTGTACGCGCCGGACCGGGTCCTCGCCGTCACCTTCACCAGGAAGGCGGCCGCGGAGATGCAGGCGAGACTCCGCGCGCTCGGCGCGGAGGGCGTGCGGGCGCAGACCTTTCACGGAGCCGCGCTCGCTCAGCTGGGCTTCTTCTGGCCGCAGCTGATCGGCGGTTCCGCCCCACAGGTGCTGGGCGGGAAGATCCAGACGGTGTCGCAGGCGGCCGACTCGCTCGGTCTCAATCTGAACAAGGAGACGCTGCGCGATATCGCTGCGGAGATCGAGTGGCGCAAGGTGTCGATGCTGAGCCTGGAGGGCTACGCCGCCAAGCTGCAGCAGGAGACGCCCGGTGCGCGGCCGGTGCCCTCCGGGGTGAGCGCCGAACAGCTGCTCGCCGTGCAGGAGCGCTACGGCTCGCTGCTCGAGGAACGCCGGCAGATCGACTTCGAGGATGTGCTCATCCTGATGACCGGCATGCTTGAGAGCGAACCGCGGGCGGCGGTGCAGCTGCGGGAGCGCTACCGATTCTTCACCGTCGACGAGTACCAGGATGTCTCGCCGCTGCAGCACGCGCTGCTGCGGAGCTGGTTGGGCGAACGCGACGACATCTGCGCGGTCGGCGACGCCAGCCAGACCATCTACGGCTTCGCGGGCGCCTCCAGCGAGTATCTGCTGCGCTTCGGCACCGAGTTCCCCGCCGCGCGCGAGTTCCGCCTGGAGCGCAACTACCGCAGCGTCGAGCCGGTGGTGCGCATCGCGAATCGTCTGATGCGCGAGCGACCCGGGGCCTTGACCCTTCGTGCAGTTCGTGAGGAGCAGAGTGCCTCCGCCGTCCGCCGTCCCCCGCCGACATTCGAGTGGTTCGCCAGCGAGCAGGAAGAGGCCCAGGCGGTCGCCGCCTCGCTGCGGGCCGCCATCGACGCGGGTACCCCGGCGGCCGACTGCGCGGTGCTGTACCGCACGAATGCGCAATCGGCGGCGATCGAGGCCGAGCTCGAACGCCTCGGCGTCGCCAGCCGAGTGCACGGCGCTCAACGGTTCTTCGATCGGGCCGAGGTGCGCCAGGCGGTGATGCTGATCAGAGGTCAGGCGAAGGCGGCGGATGACCGTCCGCTCTTCCAGGTGGTCAGCGATCTGCTCCGCGCCTGCGGCTGGACGAGTAAGCCCCCCGAGGGCGCGGCCGCCCGGGAGCGGTGGCAGGCCCTGAACGCCCTGCTCACCCTGGTCGACGAGCAGCCGCCGGGCACCGGGATCGTGGCGTTCAGCGAGGAACTGCTCGCACGCTCGCGGACGCATCACGAACCGGCATTCGAGGCGGTGACGCTGAGCGCGATTCACGCGGCGAAGGGCCTGGAGTGGTCGCTGGTGCATCTCGTCGGCATGAGCGAGGGGCTGCTGCCGATCTCCTATGCGGAGTCCGAAGCGGGTGTCGATGAGGAGCGTCGGCTGACCTATGTCGCCTTCACGCGCGCCCGGGATACGCTGCGCCTGTCAGGTACCGCAGGGGGCGCCCGCGGTCATCGCACACCGTCCCGCTTCGCGGTCGAGGCGGGCGTGCCCCTCGGAGCCTGAGCCGGCACCGGGGAGAAACCCGCGCAGCGGCAGCCCGGATGGGCTTCGACCGGGCGCAGTTCGGGGATCAGGGCCGGCAGCCCCTCGTCCACGGCGAGTCGAAGCTGGGCGCGGGCGAGCTCCGAGCCCCCGAGTCGCCATCGTCGTATCGACGTGACGACGAGTGCCGCCGCTGCTGCGGCGGCGGCCGGGGTCTCCGCCGCCGGCACTCGGCCGAAGAGCTGCGCGGCGATCACCGGCAGACTCGGATCGGCATCGATCTCGTGCTGCGCGACGCACTCCGGGCAGGGGGAGGCGAGGGGGTGCTCAGCGGTCCGATCCGCACACTGCGATCGGTGAATCTGACGGGCAACAGCGGTACACGCTCCGCCAGGAGCAGATGCGAGTGGTCGCTGGGTTCGAGGAAGCGCTCGACGACGATGAGGAGATCCGGGTCCGGATCCGGGTCCGGGATCCGATCGAAGCCGTCGGAAGGCCTCTGCGCCGCTTCGGACACCGAGATGCCGCCGGCCCCGATCGCCTGGCGCAGGTGCTGCGGGCCGTCCCCCTCGCCCGCGACGGCCACTCTGAACGGCGCCGACGACCCAGGCGGCGAGTGAGGCGACGACTCGGCCTCGACGAGCACCGGGGCGATGCGTTCGACGAGATCGCGCCACTCGGCCGGAGTCGCGCCGAAGCGCTGCAGGCCGCGAGCGGTCAGGGTGAGCGGCAATCCCGCGCAGAAGGCGGAGACCAGCCGCTGCACGGCAGCCGAGGGCCCGGGGATCCGCGCGGTCGCGCATTCGAAGCCGATGCGCAGCGTGTCGAGATCCTCCCAGCAGATCGGGAGGGCCGGGTCGATGCGGAGATTCGCGGCGGTCATGCCCCCACTCTGCACCCGCCGCAAGCGCGTTCAGGGGTTATCCACAGAGCTCACGGAAAACAGCCGAAAATCTCAGAAAAGCTCAGCTTGTGAGCGGCGTATCATCCGTGCCACCCTCGCCGGGGAGCTCCTCGTTCAGCAGTTTCGCGAGTTCGCGATCGAATTCGTCGGGCTCCGCCTGCGCCGGTTCCGCCCCGGCGAGCCCCAGCCGCTCGAGCAGCCGCGCCGGATGGTCCAGCTCCTCCGCGGTCGGCAGGAGATCCGGATGCGACCACAGCTCATCTCGACGCGCGATGCCTCCGCGCTCGGCGAGCAGGCGCCACACGGCCGCAGCATCGCGCAGGCGCCGCGGTCGGAGTTCGAGTCCGACGAGAGTGCCGAAGGCGTGTTCGGCGGGTCCGCCGGTGGCACGTCGTCGTCGCACCATCTCGGCGATCGCCTCGGCCCCCGGCAGCCGGGTCACCGCCTCGGCGGTCACCGCATCCACCCAGCCCTCGATCAGCGCCAGCATCGTCTCCAGGCGTGCGTGCGCGGCCTCCTGCTCCGGAGACTTCGGCGGAATGAGGGCTCCGCTGGAGACGAGTTCCTGGATCTTCGCGGTATCGGAAGGATCCAGATCGCGCGCGAGCTCCTCGATATGACCGGTATCGATGCGGATGCCTCGGGCGTAGTCCGTGATCGCGGTGAGCATGTGCAGACGCAGCCACCTGGCGTGCCGGAACAACCGTGCGTGGGCCAATTCGCGCACGGCCAGGTACAGGGTCACCGCTTCGGAATCCTGCTCGAGACCTTCCGCGAAGGCCGCCACGCCGCTCGGGATCAGTGCTCCGCCCTCGCGGTCGGGCCCGCTCAGCAGGGGGATCCCGACGTCTCCGACCGCGACGACCTCCTGCGACAGGCGGCCGACCACCTGTCCGAGCTGCGTGGCGAACAACGTGCCGCCCACGCTGCGCAGCACCGGTGCGAGGCCCCCCAGCGAATCGGCGAGCTCCTCCGGCAGCTGACTCGACAGGGCGTCCATCAGTGAGCGCGAGATCGACTCCGCCACCGGCTCCGCCAGGCTGATCCAGGTGTCGACGGTCTGCTGCACCCATTCGATGCGAGAGACCGCCCGGGGCGCGTCCGCGCTCTGACCGACATCGGTCACCTCGTCGAGCCAGAGCCCGGCGACCGGGAAGGCCCGTAGCACCGCTGAGGGGTCGGTCTCGCCGCCGCCCTGACCGGCGATCTCGATCGCGGTGCGCCGGGTCACCGACCAGTCGATGCCCTCGCCGGGGTTCTGCATGGCATGGCGCAGCGATGCGAAGAGCCCGCTGAGCGCGGCCTGATCGGTGGAGAGGCCGGCCGCCTGGGCGAAGGCGGTCGGATCGAGACCGCCCGCCGCGCCGCCGCCCGTGAGCAGTTCCTGCAGCAGGCGCTGCAATTCGCCAAGAGCATCGTCGCCGTCCCGGTCCGCCGAATTGTTCTGCTCGTCCGCGCTCATGCCCTGCTCCTTGCTCGCTTGCATTCCACGGTACGGTACCGAAGTCAGATTCAGCTGCTAGATTGTGGCTTCGCCGCGGCTTCGGTTGCGCTCGCTGCGAACAGGAACGCCGGCGCCGGGCGGCACAGACCGGGGCGGGGGAGGCGATGGCGGATCAGGAACCGGGGCGACGCGGTGCGCGCTGGATGATCGGATTGCTCTGCGTGACGCTGCTCTGGGCCTTCGCGGTGCTCGTTCCCGCACCCTTAGCGATCGAGCGCCCGGGACCGGTGGTCGATGCGCTCGGCGATTTCCCGACGCAGGACGGCGAGGAGCCGGTCATCTTCATCGTCGGCGCGGAGACCTTCCCGACCTCCGGTGAGCTCAATGTGCTGAGCGTGTCGATCCTCGGTTCCCCGCAGGCGCCCCCGAACTGGTTCGAGGTCGGCGGTGCGCTCCTCGACCCGACGCGCGCGCTGGTCCCGATCGGGGATCTGTATCCGGAGGGAGTGACGACGGAGGATCGGACCGCGGCGGGAGTGGCGATGATGCGGGCCTCGCAGCAGCGCGCGATCGCCGCGGCACTGGGCGAGCTCGGGGAGCCGGTGAGCTCCCGGCTGCGGCTCGCCGGCGTCGTGGAGGACGGGCCTTCCGCCGGCGTGCTGCAGGAGGGCGATGCGATCCTCTCGGCGGGCGGCGTCCCGGTGCGCACCACCGCGGAACTGGGCGCTGCGCTGGCGGAGGGGCCGGAGGGGATACCACTGCGGATCGGGATCGAGCGCCAGGGCACCGAGATGGAGGTCTCGGTGCTGCCGGTCGCCCCCGATCCGGAATCCGCGCCGATGCTCGGGGTGATCGTATACGCGGAGTTCGAGTTCCCCTTCGAGGTGGAGCTGAACCTCGGCGATATCGGGGGCCCCAGCGCCGGGATGATGTTCGCGCTGGCGGTCTTCGACGCGCTGACCCCCGGAGCGTTGACGGGCGGGCTCAGCATCAGCGGTACCGGCACCATCGACGAGAACGGCAGGATCGGCGCGATCGGCGGCCTGGAGCAGAAGCTGTGGGGCGCGTCGCGGGCCGGCACCGACCTCCTCCTGGTGCCGATGGAGAACTGCACCGACCTCCCGCACCGGATTCCCGGAGATCTGCGGGTGGCCCCGGTGTCGACGCTGGAGGAGGCCGTCGCGGCGATCCAGATCGCGGCGGCCGGAGGCGCGCCTCCGGGCCTCGAGCGGTGCCCGTCTGGGAAGTTTGTCAGTAGCTCCCAGTAGGGTGGAAGGCGACGCCGAGTTCAACACTTGACCAGAGGGTATCGACGTGACCGACCAGACCACCGCAGCTCAGCCGGCCCGTAAACGCCGCATCTCCCCGATCGCCGTAACGGTGGTGCTGGTAGTGCTGCTCATACTCGCCTTCCTCGCCGTCGCGGCGATCGCAGGGGAGGTGCTCTGGTACGACCAACTCGGGTTCCTCCCGGTGCTGACCACGCAGTGGCTCGCGGCGGGGACGATGTTCCTCATCGGCTTCCTCGCGATGGCGATCGCGGTGTTCCTCGCCATCGACATCGCCTACCGCACCAGGCCGGTCTATGCGCGGCTCACCGCGCAGCTCGATCGCTATCAGGAGATGGTCGAGCCCGTGCGCCGCGTCATCAAATGGGTGCTGCCGGCCGTGATCGGGCTGTTCGCCGGCTTCGCCTCTGCCGCGAGCTGGCAGCGCGTGCTGCTGTGGATGAACGCAGAGCCCACCGGTACGACGGATCCCGAATTCGGGCTGGACGTCTCCTTCTTCCTCTTCGATCTGCCCTTCTGGCAGGGCGTGGTCGGCTTCGCCTCCGCGGTCGTGATCATCTGCCTCATCGCCGGTGTGGCCACCAGCTACCTCTACGGCGGCATCTCCTTCTCCGGGCGCGATGTACGGGTGTCGAAGGCCACTCGCATCCAGGCCGCCGTGCTCGCGGCGCTGTACCTCCTGCTGCAGGCGGTGAGCATCTGGCTGGATCAGTATCGCGTGCTGACCGACACCGGCGGCCTCTTCACCGGCGCGACCTTCGCGGGAACCCATGCCGAGATCCCCGGCAAGCAGATCCTCGCCGGAATCGCCGCGCTCGTCGCGGTGCTGTTCCTGGTCACCTCCTTCACCGGGAAATGGCGGATCTCCGTCATCGGCACCGCGCTGCTGCTCGTCTCCGGTCTGGTGCTGGGCGTGGGGTATCCCTGGGCGGTGCAGCAGTTCCAGGTGCGTCCCGATGAGAAGAGCCTCGAGAGCGACTACCTCGCACGCAATATCGAGGCGACCCGCGCCGCCTACGGCATCGATGAGGTCGAGGTCGAGCGCTACAACGCGGTCACCGATGCCGAGCCCGGCGCGCTCCGCAACGATGCGGTGACCACCGCGAATATCCGCATCATGGACCCGGCCATCATCTCCCCGACCTTCGCGCAGCTCGAGCAGAGCCGCCAGTACTACCAGTTCTCGCCGACACTGAGCGTGGATCGCTACGCGCTTGACGGCCAGGTCGAGGACACCGTCTCCGCGCTCCGAGAGATCGACGTGTCCGGGCAGGACAGCTGGTACAACCGTACGCTCGTCTACACGCACGGCTACGGCCTGGTCGCGGCGTACGGAAACCAGCGCTCGGCCGGCGGTGAACCGGTGTTCCTCGAAAGCGGTATTCCCACCACCGGGCGCCTCAGCCCCTTCGAGCCGCGCGTCTACTTCGGCATGTACTCGCCCGAGTACTCGATCGTCGGCGGCGAGCGGGATCGGCCCATCGAACTCGACTTCCCGGCGGATGACGATTCCGGCGAGGGCGAGGAGAGCGCCGGGCGCCAGAATCTCACCACCTTCGAGGGCGAGGGCGGCCCCGATGTGAGCAACCTCTTCAACCGGTTGATCTACGCGATGAAGTTCCAGGACATGGAGATCCTGCTCTCGGGCGCGGTCGTCGAGGGAGCACAGATCCTGTACGACCGCAATCCGGTCGATCGGGTGCAGAAGGTGGCGCCGTATCTGACGATCGATTCGGCTCCCTACGCCTCGGTCGTGGATGAGCGCATCGTCTGGATCGTGGACGGCTACACCACCTCCGCCGACTACCCCTACTCGGAGGTCAGGGACTTCAACGCTCTGATCGTGGACGCCGATAACCCGCGACAGGATCCGCTCGCCAAACCGGTGAACTACATCCGCAACTCGGTGAAGGCCACTGTGGACGCCTACGACGGCTCGGTGAAGCTCTACGCCTGGGACACGGAGGACCCGCTGCTCGCGGCCTGGGCCAAGGTCTTCCCGGACACCCTGTTCTCCACCGAGGAGATGAGCGGTGAGCTGCTCAGCCACGTGCGCTACCCGAGCGATATGTTCAAGGTGCAGCGCGAGCTGCTGGCCACCTATCACGTGACCGATCCCGGCGCCTTCTACTCGGCGGAGGACGCCTGGCGCACGCCGAACGATCCGGTCTCCGGCTCGACCGCCAGCGCCGACGCGTTGAAGCAGCCGCCGTACTATCTGACGCTCGCCGCCGGTGCTGAGGCGGAGCCCGCGTTCTCGATCTACTCGACCTATATCCCCGCCGCAATCGGTGCGGGTGCGCGAGACATTCTCACCGGCTACCTCGCGGCGAATGCGAACGCCGGTTCCGAGGACGGCAAGGTCTCGGAGGAGTACGGGACGCTGAAACTGCTGACGCTGCCCAAGAGCGACACGATTCCGGGCCCCGGTCAGGTGCAGAACCGCTTCACGACCGACTCCGAGGTGTCGAGGCTGCTCAACATCCTGCGCCAGGGCGAGAGCCAGGTGATCAGCGGCAACCTGCTGACGCTGCCGGTCGGCGGCGGCCTGCTCTACGTCCAGCCCGTCTACGTGCAGGCCTCCTCGGGGACGAGCTTCCCCATCCTGCAGAAGGTGCTGGTCTCCTTCGGTGACGACATCGCCTTCGAGGACACGCTCGATGCCGCCCTCGACGCGCTGTTCGGCGGGAACTCCGGTGCATCGGCCGGCGACGGGGAGCTCATCCCCGGCGAGGGCGGCGATGGTTCCGATGAGGCGGACGGTGGCACCGACGCCGACGCCGACGGCAGCGCCGGTGCGGAGGACGGTGCCGGCAGCGGCACGCAGTCCGCTGCGCTCCGCGCAGCGCTGCAGGATATGCAGCAGGCGCTCAGAGACCGGGACGAAGCGATGCAGGCGGGGGACTGGGCAGCCTTCGGCGAAGCCGATGAACGGCTGCGCGATGCGATCGACCGGGCGATGTCCGCACGGTAGATGTCTGCACGGTAGATATCCGCACGATCAGCAAACGGTGGGGCGTCGCGAAAGCGGCGCCCCACCGTTGTCTTCCGGGTCTCCTCCGGGTGCGGTGGTTTCGCCCTCAACAGGGAAGGATTTCCCTGGGCGAGAATTCCGATGCGATGAAGCGTGCGCCGTGGAGACCGGGCGCCCCGCGCCGCGAAGACCGTGTCGCTCCGCCGCCGAGCCGGCGAATCAGTAGATGCACGAAGAGGGTGTCCGATCGGACACCCTCTTCGAATTTGGTTGCGGGGGCAGGATTTGAACCTACGACCTCCGGGTTATGAGCCCGGCGAGCTACCGAACTGCTCCACCCCGCGGCACAAGAAGAAACACTATCACGGCCGGGAGAGGAGTGCGAATCGAGGGGTGCTGCAGGCCTGTGGACAGCCTCTGCAGGCAAGACCGTCCTGGTCGCAGCATGGGGATCCACGAGGAAAGGACCCCCGATGCAACACGCCTCCCACCGATACGCCGCCCACCGACAGGTCGCACACCGAGATGCCGCCTATCGAGACACGGTCTGCCGAAACACCGCCTATCGCCGTATCCGCGCGCTGATCGCCGGCCTGCTCGTACTACTGACCGGACTCGCCCTCTGCGCGCACCTCTTCGGCACGACGAGCTCTCATGCGGCCGGGGACGGGCAGATGCTGAGCTACGGAGGCTGGACCGTCGGCACCCGGCAGCTCGCCTCCGGCGAGTTCGTCTACTGCATCGAGCCCGGTGCGCTCACCCCTGCCGGTGCGCAGCTGGCACCCGCCGAGGTCGACGAGCTGCGCGCCTACTCCTTCTTCACCTACGACGACACCGGGTGGTCCGGGGTGACCAGCTCCGGCCCGGTGAGCGGGGAGTCGCTGAGACGCATCAACTACGTGCTCTCCCAGTACGGCGAGGCGCCCGATGCCGCGCACGCCGTCGCCGTGCAGTTCGCGATCTGGCTGCTGCGCGAATCGCCGGGCGAGGCGGCCTGGCTCGACCACCACATCGCCTGGGTGCAGGCTCACGGCGGAGCCGCGGAGATCGCCCGAGCCCGGGCCCTCGCCGATGAGGCCCGCCTCGCCGCCGTGGCTCCGCTGCGGGCGACGCCGACCCCGCTGCAGCTCAGCGCAGGCGAGGAGCTCGGCACCGGCACCGTTTCCTATCCGGTCGGCACGGTAGAACTGCGCCTCGAGGGCGCGGTATTCGCGGATGGATCCGAGACCTTGACGCTCGACGGCACGGCGGCGGGAGTCGCGCACTGGACCGCGCAGCTGCACGCCGAGATCTGGGAGGGGCACCGCGAGGTCGGCGTCACCGGGCGCTGGGATCTCAGCCAGGCCGGATGGCCTGCGCGGCTGCTGATCTACCCCGCGGAGATCACCAGTGAGCAGACGCTCGCCTGGGCGGTCGGCCCCGTCGAAGAGGGGCACAGCGGAGACTTCGAGCGGAGCAGCATCGCAATCGACACCGTCTTCGAGCCGGTGCTCTCGACGCGCGTCGTTCAGCGACTGCTCATCGCCGATGACGACCCCTTCGCCGATACCGTCACTCTGGGGGTGGCGGCGGACTCATCGGCGTGGCCGGCCCGGCCGGGCGAAGGGGAGGCGGTGGAGTACCTGCCGCTGCGGATCGAGGGCGTGGTCTACGGCCCCTTCGAAGAGGTGCAGCCCGTCAGCGCGGAGGCGCCGGACGACGCACCAGTGGCAGGGCGGGCAGAACTGCTCGCCGACCGCGGTCCGGGCAGCTACGAGGTGACCGCGTCGAGGCTTCCGAGCGAGAGCGGGTACTACTACTGGGTCTGGACAGTGAGCGACGCCGGACAAGACTCCGCGATCCGAGCCGCGGGTCTGCTGCCGGAGGGGTATCGTTTCGCGGATGACTTCGGTCTGCCTGCGGAGCAGCATCTGGTGAGGGCGCAGACGCTCGAACTCGCGCGCACCGGATCCGGGGCGGCGCCTCCGGCACTGGCCTCGGGAGCGGGCATCGGGGTGGTCCTGCTCGGTGCGGGCGCACTGCTGCTTGGCGGTCTGCGCAGGCATCGAATGCGCCATGTGCAGCAAGCGTGCAGTCGACCCTAATCAATTTCATAGATTCGCTGAGCATGCTGGGATCACCAGAAAGGCGGCCCCCATGACCACTTCTCACGATCCCGAGCAGCCGGCACTCCCGGCCGAGCCCGTCCAGCCGGCGACGACCCCCGCCGCGGTTCCGACCGGATCGCCGCAGCCCGCGCCCGAGCTTCAGCAGCCGACGACCCCCGCCCCGGAGCCCGCCCCGGTGGTACATCAGCCGGCCGCTCCGGCCCCCGCGCCGACTGCGACGGATCACCAGCCGACCGTTCCGCTCCCGGGATCGCCGGTTCCGCCGCCCCCGCCGGTCCCGCCGAGCGGGGCCGCCTTCGGAGCTGCGCCGAACGGCGCCGTCCCGGGCACCGCCCCGACCGTCACCGCCGACGGCGCGCATCCGAAGAGCCGCAGCGGCGCCCTCGTCGCGGGCATCGCGATCGGCGCACTGCTCGGCGGCCTGGTCGGCGGAGGCACGGCGGCGGTCGTCGGTGCGAATCTGCCTCAGCAGAGCCAGACGGCCGCGGCGAACCCCGCCGGAACCATCACGTTGAACAACACCGAGGAGGTCGGCATGATCGCGGCGGTCGCCTCGGTCGCGACACCGAGCGTGGTCACCCTCGAGGTCGCGGGGAGTCAGGCCGCAGGCTCCGGATCCGGGGTGATCTACACCGAGGACGGGTACATCATCACGAATTCGCATGTCGCCACGCTCGACGGCGCCGTCGGCGCCGAGGCCTCCATCCGCGTCCGGCTCAGCGACGGCCGCGTGTTCGACGGCGCCCTGGTCGGCACCGATCCCTTCTCGGACATCGCGGTGGTGAAGATCGAGGCCGACGACCTCACCCCGATCGCCATCGGCGATTCGAATCGTCTGAATGTCGGCGACGTCACCGTCGCCATCGGCGCGCCGCTGAATCTCGCCAACACCGTCACCAGCGGCGTGGTGAGCGCCCTCTACCGAGGGATCGCGGTCGGCACGGCGAATCTTCCCGACGACTCGGACCCCTCGGATGAGGACGGCAACGGCGGTTCGCCCTGGGACTTCCGATTCGGCAACCCGGGGGAGGGCGGCCAGCGGCAGCAGTCGAACACGGTGAGCGCCGTCGTCACCCTCCCGGTGATCCAGACCGACGCCTCGATCAATCCCGGCAACTCCGGCGGCGCGCTGGTCAACGCGAATGCCGAACTCATCGGCGTCAATGTGGCCATCGCCTCCAACAGCGGTGATTCCAGCACCGCCGGCAGCGACGGCCTCGGATTCGCCATCCCCTCCGATCTGGCGGTCCGGGTCGCCGACGCCATCATCGCCGGAGAGCAGCCCTCGCACGGTCTGCTGGGCGCGAGCGTCGACGACTCCCGCAACGACACCGACGAGGACGCCAACCGCACCGGCGGGCTGCTCGTGGCACTGACTCCGGGCGGAGCCGCGGAAAGCGCGGGGCTGAAGGTCGGCGATGTGATCACCTCGGTCAACGGGATTCCGGTCGACTCGGGTACGACGCTCTCCGCGGTGATCCGGATGCAGGAGGGCGGCAGCGAGGTGGTCATCGGCTACACCCGCGGCGGCGAGCCGGGCGAGGTCACCGCCACACTCGGCACTCTGGAGTGGTGAGACCCCGGCGGTCGGGCTCCGGACGGGGCCCGACCGCCATCACGCGTAGGATGAGCGGGTGACGAGCGGCGGTTTCGACTTCGGCGGAGGCAATCTCCAGAAGCTGCTCGCGATCCCGAAGTATCTGCTCTCGATGCTGTTCGCGGTGTTCATTCCGCGTAGCCGCCGCCGCTGGGTCTTCGGCAGCGGCATCGGCGTCGGCGAGGGCGCACTCGCGCTCGCCCGCGAGCTGCGGGACCAGGATCCCGATGCTCGGATCGTCTGGATCGTGGGAGACGCCGCCGAAGCCGAACTCGCGGAGGCCGAGGGCTTCACGCCGAAGCTGCGTCGCAGTCGGCACGGCTTCTGGGCGACCCTGCGAGCGGGCTACGCGGTCGTCACCCACGGTCTCGGCGATGTGAACAGATTCGGGATCACGGGCGCGACCGTGATCCACCTGGGCCACGGCGCCCCGCTCAAACTCCTGCACCTCGATTCCCCGGTCACCACGAGCGTGCGCGCGCCAGGTCCGCTCCGAGCGCTGCTCGAGCGGATGTACCGGCTGGGCGCCCGCCGGGTGGCGATGTACGTCGCGGGCTCCGGCCTCGCGGCCGATCGCCTCCGCTCGGCGTATCGCGTCGATCCCGGAAAGGTCCGCGCGCTCGGCGATCCGCGCGACGACGAACTCGCCACGCGGATCGCCGACCCCGAGGGGGCGGCCCGGTCGCGCGCACGGCTGCGCGCCCTGCTCGATCTGCCGCCCGATGGCGCGGGGGAGCCGCTGATCCTCTACGCGCCGACCTGGCGCGACGGTGAACCGGACCCGGCGGAGCCGAGCGCCGCGGAGGCCGCGCAGATCCGCGCCGTGATGGAGCGGCTCGGCGCCAGACTCCTCATCCGCTCGCACCCCCTCGGCGCCGGCGCCTACGACGCCGTGCTCGGCGAGCGGGTGCACATGCTCGGCTCCGACCGGCTTCGCGACATCACCTCGGAACTGCCCGCCTTCCACGCGATCATCACCGACTACTCCTCGATCGCCGTCGACTTCGCGCTCACCGGTGCCCCGATCGTCTGGTTCGCGCCGGATCTCGCCCGCTACACGGCGAGCCGCGGGCTCTACGAGCCCCTCGAGGTGACCGCCGCGGAAAAGGTGCAGCGCAGCTGGCCCGAGGCCCTCGCCCGCCTCGAGGACGTGCTCGCCCCGGATGCGCCCCGGCACGCGGCCGCGCAGGCCGACACCCGCGCGCTCGCCCGTCGCTTCCACGCGCATCCGGGCGGGAAGGCCGCCGCCCGCGTGCTCGCCGAGATCCGCCGGCTCTCGCTCACCGACCGGGAGCGGGTGCCGGAGGGCGCGATCTTCTTCGAGAGCTTCTACGGGCGGCAGGCCGCCTGCAACCCGCTCGCCCTCGACCGGGAGATCGCGGCACGATTCCCGGCCGCGCCGCGCTACTGGAGCGTGATCAGCGAGCGCGTCGCGGTGCCGGAGGGCGCGACCCCCGTGCTCGTCGGGGGCCCCGACTGGCTCGCCGTTCGCCGCCGCGCCCGCCTGCTCGTGGTCAACGACTGGCTGCGCTACGGCTTCAGACGCCGCCGGGGCCAGACGGTGCTGCAGACCTGGCACGGCACGATGCTCAAGCATCTCGCCCTCGGCAGGCCCGGGGTCGGCCTGCGCACCCGCCTGGCGATCCGCCGCGAGAGCCGCCGCTGGAGCCTGCTGCTCTCGCAGAACCCGCACTCGACCGAGCAGTTCCGGCGCAGCTACGCCTATCGCGGCGAGATCCTGGAGACCGGTTATCCTCGCGACGACCGGCTGGCCCGCGCGGTGGCCGACGGCGAGCGGATCGGCATCGCCGTCGACGCCGCCAGACGGGCTCTCGGCGTCCCCCCGGGCAGGCGGGTGCTCGCCTACGCGCCGACCTGGCGGGACGACGGCCGCACAGTCGACCCGATCGACGTACGCGTGCTCGCCGCAGAGCTCGGCGAGGAGTGGACCGTGCTCGCGCGCGGCCACAGCCGCAGCGGCGGCTCCTACCTCGACCCCGCCGGCCGCGTCATCGACGCCTCGACCCACGCGGATGTGAACGATGTGCTGCTGGCGGCTGATCTGCTCGTCACCGACTACTCCTCCGTGATGTTCGATGCCGCGGTGGCGCGCGTGCCGATGGCGTTCTTCGTCCCCGATCTCGCCTCCTACCGGGATCGCGAGCGCGGTTTCACCTTCGACTTCGAGCGCGAGGCGCCGGGACCGTTACTGACGACCCGCGCCGAGGTGGTCGAAGCCGCACGCACGGGGGTGCCGCTCACCCCCGCCTACGAGGCCTGGTGCGCACGCTTCACCCCCTACGACGACGGCCGCGCATCCTCGCGCGTCGTGGACGCGCTGATCGCCCGCGGCGCACTGGGTTGATCGTCGCCGGACCGATCGAGCCGGGCTGATCCCGATCCGCGCTAGACGCGCGAGCGGTCGACGGTGCGGCGGGCACCGCCCGCGATGCCGACGAGGAAGCCGGCCCCCCAGCTCAGATGCATGGTAGCGAGTGCGGCGAGACCGAGCAGCCGCGAACGGAGCCCGCGCAGATCCGGCAGCCGGGTGGCGGCGAAGACGACCGCCAGCGCGTATCCGAGCGGGATCAGGTGGATCAGCGACCACCAGGCCCAGGGGAGCGCTCCAAGCAGTTGCAGCACCAGCACCACGAGACTGGCCGCCAGTCCCAGGACCAGACTGCCCGGCGCGAAGAAGCGCCAGGGCGTCTCCCGCGGATGGCGGCGGGTGAGCACCGCCCGCCAGGCGCCGGTCGCGAAGAACTGCCGGGCGAGATCCCGGTAGCCCGCCCGCGGCCAGTAGGTGACACCCAGCGAGGGATCGAACCAGACGAGCCCGCCCGCCTGGCGGATGCGGAGGTTCAACTCCCAATCCTCGCCGCGTCGGATCCCCGGATCATAGCCGCCCACCGCGTCGATCGCCTCCCGGCGGAAGACGCCCAGATACGCGCTCTCCGCGGGCCCCGCCCGCCCCTCGCCGTGATAGGCGCCGCCGCCCAGCCCATAGGGGCTGTTGTAGGCGGCGGCGATGACCCGCTGCACGGGACCGCGGCCGGCGGCCCGCATCACGCCCCCGGCGTTCGCGGCGCCGGTCTCGCGCAGCGTCTCGATTCCGCGCTCGGTGTAGTCGGGGGTGAGCTCGCTGTGGGCGTCCACGCGGATCACCACCGGGTGACGGCTCGCGGCGATCGCGAGGTTCAGGCCGATCGGAATGTCCCGCCCGGGGTTGGCGACGAGCCTGATCCTCGGATCCTCCGCCGCGAGCCGGCGGGCGATCTCGTCGCTGCGGTCGGTGGACGGTCCGAGCGCGAGCACCAGTTCCTGCTCGCCGGAGTACTCCTGGGAGAGGACGGTGCGGACGGCGTTCTCGAGATGCCCCTCCTCATTGAGCACGGGCATCACGTAGCTCACTCCCGATGATTCGGGCAGATCGGATAACCGCACCCCCAGATTCTCCCATGTTTCGCCTGGTTAGGCTGGAGGTCATGCAGATCGCGAATGACTTCAGGCGCGCCGTGCGACTCGTGCAACGGGTGCTCCGCGGCAGACGGAACCTCGCCGAGCTTCGGCGGCTGCTCGACGCACGGGCCCCGCTGCCGAAGCAGCACTACCGGGTGGGCGTCTACTTCGCCGACGGACCGATCAATCTCTACCAGATGCGGCAGTGGTACGCGCCGCTGCGCGAGCTGTCGAAGACGCATCCGGTGCTGGTGCTCGCGCGCGGCGCCTCGGGGGCGCTCGCTCTGATGAAGGAGAGCGGACTCGATGTGGTCTACACGCGTCGGATCGGGGAGATCGAGGAACTGCTCGCCGAGCAGCGACTCGGGGTGATGCTCTACGTCAACCAGAACGCCCGGAACTTCCAGATGATGCGGTACGGCACGCTCTGGCACGTGTTCGTCAGCCACGGCGAGAGTGACAAGATCTACATGGCCAGCAACCAGAACAAGGCCTACGACCACTCCTTCATCGCCGGCGACGCCGCGCGGGATCGCCTCACCCGCGCGCTCTGGGATTACGACGTGGATCGGCGCACCTTCGCCATCGGCCGACCGCAGAACGACCATCTGCAGGGCGAGCCCCCCTTCGCGCCCGACGACCGCACGGTCGTCTTCTACGCGCCCACCTGGGAGGGCGATCGCGCCTCGATGAGCTACGGTTCGGTCGCCAGCCACGGCGAGGCGCTGGTGCGCAGACTGATCGCCACGGGCCGGCACCGCGTGGTGTACCGTCCGCACCCCCGCAGCGGAGTGATGGATCGCGACTACGGCGCTGCGAACGAGCGGATCATCCAGATGATCGCCGAGGCGAATCGGAAGGATCCCTCGGCGCATCACGTCTACGACCAGTCGCCGTCGATCGACTGGCAGCTGAGCCTGCCGGAGGTCGCGATCTGCGACGTCTCGGCGATGGTCTACGACCGGCTGGCGACGGGCAAGCCGCTGATGGTGACCAGACCGGTCTCCCCGGAGGCCGAGATCGACGAGATCGGCTATCTCGGCGTGTGCGAGTGGCTGGATGCGGATCAGGCGCGGCGGGCCGACGAGGCGCTGGACCGGGTGATCGGGGACACCGCCGCCCAGCAGCGTCTGAGTGCCTGGTCGCAGCACTACTTCGGGGACACCACCCCCGGGGCGCCGACGAAGCGCTTCCACGAGGCGGTCGAGACCCTGCTGGAGCGGGCCGAAGAGTGGCGCGCCCGCCAGGCCGAGGCCGAGCACGAGGGCGCGGCCGAGAGGGAGACCGGGAGCGGCTCAGGCCGGTGACACGCCGTGCTCGGCATTGTAGCGGTCGAGCACCTCGTCGATCGGGCCGTCCAGCTGCAGCCGTCCCTTGTCGAGATACAGGCCGCGCGTGCAGAAGCGGCGCAGGTCCCGTTCGCTGTGCGAGACGAGGAAGAGGGTCTTCCCCTCCGCCAGCAGCGCGTCGATCCGGGTGTAGCACTTCTGCCGGAAGGCCTTGTCGCCGACTGCCAGCACCTCGTCCACCAGCAGCACGGGTTCGTCCAGCTGCGAGACCACGGCGAAGGCGACGCGCACCTTCATGCCGCTGGAGAGGTGCTTGAAAGGCGTGTCGAGCACATCGGCGGCCTCCGCGAAGCTCACGATCGAGTCGAAGCGCTCGGCGATCTCCCGACGGGTGAGTCCGTGCATTCCCGCGGTGAGATGGATGTTGTCGCGCACCGTGAGATCGCCCGCGAAACCACCGGTCAGCTCGATCAGCGGTGCCACCCCGCCGTGGACGGTGACCCGCCCCTCGTCGGGCAGCAGCACCCCGGCGACGAGCTTCAGCAGCGTCGATTTGCCCTGACCGTTGCGGCCGACCACGCCGATCGCCTCGCCCGCGCGCACCGAGAACGAGACCTCGCGCAGCGCCCAGAACTCGCCCGCGCGGCTGCGCCGTCGCTTGCCGGCGAAGAGATCCTTGAAGCTGCGGCGCGCGCCGCGGTTGCGCCGGAAACGCACTCCCAGCCCGTGCGCCGCGATGATGACCGGGGCGTCCGCGGCGCCGGGATCCTGTGCGTCCTGCATCTCGTCCTGCATCGCCTCACAACTCCTTGAGCACGCCGCCGACGCAGCGACGGAACACCAGCATGCCGATGAGCAGCACCACCGCCGAGCTCGCGGCCGAGACCCCGACCAGCCCCCAGTTCAGCTGATCCGGGAAGAACCCCGCCCGGAACAGCGAGAATATCCCCGACAGGGGATTGGCCCAGGCCAGCGACTCGACCGAGGCGGGCAGGTCGCTCGCGCCGTAGATGATCGGCGAGGCGTAGAAGAGCACCCGGAGGATCAGCTTCGTCGCGCGTTCGAGGTCGCGGAAGAACACCACCAGCGGGGCGATGATGAGGGAGAGGCCGAGGATCAGCATGCCCATCAGCAGCATCCCGAGCGGGTACAGCAGCAGACCCCAGCCGAACTCCGCCTGCGAGATCACCGCGAACAGCACGAGCACCGGCAGGCTCAGCAGGAACTCGATCCCCTTCGAGCAGACGATGCGCGCCACCCACACCCAGCGCGGCAGCGCCACTGAGCGCACCAGTTTCACATCGCGCAGAAACGCGCGCGTGGCATCGCCGATCGCCCCGTTGAACCACATCCACGGCAGCATCGCGCTGAGCAGGAACACGATGTAAGGATCCTCCCCGAGCTGCCGGGTGAGCAGCTGGGTGAAGATGAACCAGAAGATGAGGCTCATCAGCAGCGGGTCGAGGATCGACCAGAGGTAGCCGAGCAGAGAGGTCGAGTAGCGGACTTTGAGATCGCGCAGCGTCAGCAGGCGCAGGGAACGCAGTGCGACGGCGCGGTGCCCGACTCGATGTGCCACAGGCCTATTCTGCCTGGTTCCGCAGGGTCCCGCGCACAGCCGCCGGGCCGAGTCTTCTCATCCGCGCTTTGGTAGGTTAGAAGGGTGCCTCACACTTCCTCGCCCCGCACCGGTCGCATCGAGGTACCCGTTCCCTCGGTGGTGCGCGCTCGGGAGCGCGGAATCGCCGCCGTGCAGCGGCCCGTGGTCCTCCGCACGGAGGCGCTGACCAAGTCGTACGGACAGCTCGTGGCGGCTCGGGAGATCTCGCTGGAGGTGCACGCCGGATCCTTCACCGGCGTGGTCGGTCCGAACGGCGCCGGCAAGACGACGCTGCTGTCGATGATCTCGGGGCTCAACCGCCCCACCTCGGGCCGGGTCACCGTGAGCGAGGTCGACGTCTGGGCCGACGGTCCGAGCGCGAAGAGCATCATCGGTTCGCTGCCGGATCGCCTGCGCCTCTTCGACCGACTCACCGGGGCGCAGCTGCTGCACTACGCGGGCGTGCTGCACGGAATGGCGCGTGCGACGGTGGCCGCGCGCGCGACGGAGCTCGCCGAGGCCTTCGGCCTGGAGTCGGCCTTGGACCGACCGGTCAGCGACTATTCGGCGGGCATGCAGAAGAAGATCGGCCTCGCCTGCTCCATGATCCACGCCCCGACGGTGCTGGTGCTCGACGAGCCCTTCGAAGCGGTCGATCCCGTCTCGGCCTCCAATCTCACCGAGATCCTCGAGCAGTTCGTCGCCGGCGGCGGCAGCGTGGTGATGTCGAGCCACAGCCTCGACTTGATCCAGCGCGTGTGCGACCATGTCGCCGTCATCTTCGACGGCGTGGTGGTGGCCCAGGGCACGGTCGACGCGGTGCGCGGCGGTGTCAGCCTCGAGGAGCGCTTCAAGCATCTGACGCAGTCCACGGACAGTGGGAAGGGGCTGGAGTGGTTGCACGGCTCTGCAGACTCCGACTGACCCTGCTGCTCGCAGCCTTCCGCGGCCCGCTCTCCCGGGTGGTGCGCACCCTGGTGGTGGGGATCCTCGGCGTGCTCCTCGCCTTCGCGCTCGCCTGGCTGCCGCTGCTCAGCGCGGATCGCGCGGCGGATCGCGCGGCGATCGACACCGTGCTCTTCGCCCTGGTGCTCTTCTTCGCGGGTGCGGTGCCGCTGTTCGCGAATCGGCACCACCTCGAACCGCGGCAGTTCGGCTTCGTTCCCGCTCGGCTGGCCGCGGTGGCGACCGGCCTTCTGGTGTCGACCGTGCTGAGCTGGCCCGCGATCTGGATGCTCCTGTGGCTGGTGCTGCTCGGGGTCCTGCGACCGGAGTGGCGGGATCCCTGGTGGGCGCTGCCGCTGGCGGGCGTGCTCGCACTGCTGCTCGCGGTGTGCGGCGCGCGCGTCGCCTCGGCGCTGTCAAAGTTCGCGGTTCCGCCGCGGGCGACCGGTGCGCTCCGAGCGGTCGGTGCGCTGCTGGTCGTGGCGTCGCTGCCGCTGGTCGTGTTCGCCGGAGCGCAGCTGCTGCGCTCTCCGGAGGAGGCCGGAGTCGCGGACGCCGCCGCGGTGCTCGGCTGGCTGCCCATCGGGGCTCCCGTCGCCGGGCTGCAGGCGGTGCTGGCGGGGGAGAGCGCCGAGGCGCTGTCGCGCTTCGGCATCGCCGTCGCCTGGATCGTCGTGCTCATCGCGATCTGGTACCCGCTCGTGCGCCTGTCCCTGCAGCGCATCGAGCGTCCGGTGGATCCGCTGCTGGCCCGCCGCAGCATGGGGTGGTTCGACCGCTTCTCCGCCAGACCGGCGGCGGTGATCGGTGCGCGATCCCTGACCTATTGGGCGCGCGATCCGCGCTACCGGGTGGCGCTCGCGGCGGCGCCCATCGCCGCCGGACTCGTGCTGCTCGCGCTCTGGATCGCCGGGGTGGACGCCCAGCACTTCGCGCTCGTCCCGCTGCCCCTGATCATGCTGCTGCTCGGCTGGTCGCTGCACAACGACATCGCGACGGATTCGACGGCGATCTGGATGCATATCGCCAGCGGCACCCGGGGTCGTGACGACCGTGCGGGACGACTGGTGCCCGTGCTGCTGATCGGGCTGCCGATCGTGCTCGTCGGCTCGAGCCTGACCGTGACCGCGATCGGGGACTGGCGGGCGCTGCCGGCGGTGATCGGGGTGAATGTGGCCGTGCTGCTGGTGAGCAGCGGGGTGTCGAGCGTGTGGTCGGCGCTGCTGCCCTATCCCACCACCCGCCCCGGCGAGGCGCCGTTCGCGCAGCCCGCGGTCGCCGGCTCCGGAGCCGGTATGGCGCAGACCCTCTCCATGCTGGTCGCGGTGATCCTCGCGGTGCCGCCGGTGTGGGTCGGCGTGCAGGCGGCATTGGATCCGGAATTCGCCTCGACGATGCTCGCCCTGCTCGTCGGCGTCGTCTACGGCCTCGTGGTGCTGGGCATCGGGGTGCTCGTCGGCGGCCGCATCTTCGATCGTGCCGGCCCGGACTACATCGCGCTCACCCAGACCTTCGACTGAGAGGCACAGGAGGCTGGGGCGCAGGAGCCCGGTGCGCGGGAACTCGGTGCACAGGAGCCCGGTGCGCAGCTGCCCGGGCCGCAGCGACGGCGTACACTGGCCGCATGGGTATCTTCACACGGGACAAGCCTGAGGGCGGCGGCGGCACCGATGTGCTCGATCGCGAGCTCGAGGAGCTGCTGAACAAGGATCAACTCGAGGACGGCGACCACGAGCGCTTCTCGCACTATGTGCCGAAGGACAAGATCGTCGAGTCTGCGGTGACCGGCAAGCCGGTCCGCGCGCTGTGCGGGAAGAAGTGGACGCCGACGCGCGATCCGGAGAAGTTCCCGGTCTGCCCGGAGTGCAAGAAGGTCTACGAGCGCATGCGCAAGTGAGCGCGCGCGAGTGAGCGCCTGCGCGCCGCAGGGACGAGCGGTGCTGTTTGTAGCGGTACTGTCGGCTAGCGGTACTCGGTCGGGATCGCAGGGTCTCCTCGGGTGAGGCTCATCGCGATCGGCGGGAGTTCTGCCACTGACCGGCGGTGCTGCTCGCGCGCGGCCGCGATCCCTTCGCTGCCGGTGCGGCCCGGTTGCACCGTGCCGCCGAGCACCAGCGGCACGAGCACCTCGCGGGTCGAGGACCCGAGTTCGGCGCCCTCCGGCTCGCCTCCCGGACCGTCTCCGGTGAAGAGGAGTTCGGCCCGGGCGGTGCCGCCGTCGAAGAGCCGTCGCACGCTCTTGCGCCCGCCCACCGAGGCTTTGTCAGCCGAACGCTTGGCGACCGAGACCCACTCGCAGTCATCCCCGGTGCGGGCCACCAGTTTGTAGACCATGCCCATCGAGGGCGAGCCGGAGCCGGTGACCACCGAGGTGCCGACGCCGAAGCCGTCGACGGGGGCGGCGGCGAGCAGTGCGACCGTGTACTCGTCGAGATCGTTGGTCACGGTGATCCGGGTCCGTGAGGCGCCGAGCTCGTCGAGGAGCTCGCGCACGCGGGCGACCACGACGGGCAGATCGCCCGAGTCGATACGTACGGCGCCCAGACCGGTGCCCGCGACCTCGACGGCGGTGCGCACGCCCTGCTCGATGTCGTAGGTGTCGACCAGCAGCGTGGTGTCCGTGCCGAGTGCCGCGATCTGCGCTTCGAAGGCCTCGCGCTCGCTGTCGTGGAGCAGGGTGAAGGAGTGCGCGGCGGTGCCCATGGTGGGGATGCCGTAGCTGCGCCCCGCCTCGAGATTGGAGGTCGAGCTGAAGCCCGCGATGTAGGCTGCACGAGCGGCGGCCACGGCGGATCGCTCACCGGTGCGTCTGGATCCCATTTCGGCGAGCGGCTTGCCGGCTGCGGCGTGCACCATCCGGCTCGCTGCCGTCGCCACCGCGGAGTCGGTGTTCATGATGCTCAGGGCGAGGGTCTCCAGGATCACGCCCTCGGCGAAGCTCGCCTCGACGGTGAGGATCGGCGATCCTGGGAAGAACACCTCTCCCTCCGGATAGCCCCAGATGTCTCCGGAGAACCGATAGTCGGCCAGCCAGTCGAGGGTCTGCGGTCGAAGGAATTCCTGCGCTCGCAACCATTCCAGCTCGCGGTCCTCGAAGCGGAATCGCTCGATGGCCTCGAGCAGGCGACCGGTGCCGGCGACGACGCCGTAGCGCCGGGCACCGGAGAGGCGCCTGGCGAAGAGCTCGAACATGCTGCGCCGATCCGCGGTGCCGGCCGCGAGCGCGGCGTCGACCATGGTCAGTTCGTAGCGGTCGGTGAGCAGCGCGGTCGAGGAGCCGGGCCGGTCGTGCGAGGTGTCCACGCGCGACAGCCTACCGCCCTGCCGGCCCCGCTCTCATTGGAAGTCGCGGGAGGAGACGGCGGCGGGGGCCGCCAGCGCCTCGAAGCCGCTTGCGATGACGTTGACCACCCCCTCGCGCGATCGTTCGAGGATGCCGGTGACCAGCAGCGCCGGTGAGGTGCGGGCGAGCCGTCGGTGCAGCGCCCAGACATCGGGCCAGACCACCACATTGGCGCTTCCGCTCTCGTCTTCCAGGGTGACGAATGTGACGCCGCCGCCCGTACTCGGGCGCTGCCGGTGGGTGACGAGCCCGGCGACCGAGACAGGGGTTCCGGAGGGGGCGCGGCGCAGACGATCGGAACGGATCACGCCGCGCCGGTCGAGTCCCGCGCGCAACAGCGCCAGCGGATGCCTGCCCGAGATCACGCCGGTGGTCCACAGATCGAGGGCGGTCTGCTCGGCCTCGGTGAGGATGGGCAGCAGCGGCGGCTGCACGTGCACGGCGATTCCGGGGAGATAGCGTTCGCGATTGGCCTCGGCGGGTGCCGCGGCCCAGAGCGCCTCGCGGCGGGTGGTGCCCAGACCCCGGCAGGCGCCTGCGGCGCCGAGCGCTTCCAATTGGGGGCGACTCAGATCGGCGCGGCGGGCGAGATCGGGCAGATCGGCGAAGGGACCCTCACCCCGGGCCTTCACGATGCGCTCGGCTGCGGCTCGGCTCATGCCTCTCAGGCCGGCGAGGCCCAGGCGCACGGCGAAGGCGCCGTCCCGGCGATGCCGTGCGGAATCGTCGGGGGAGTCGGGGCGGAAGGGGGCGACCGGCGGCTGCTCGGCCTCGAGGCAGGCCGGGAGGCCGGTGGAGCGCGCGTTCGGATCAGCGAGCGCGTCCCGTCCCGGGAGCGGTTCGAGCACCGGATCGACCGTCGGATGCTGCACCTCGGCCGGGAGGACGGCGACCCCGTGGCGTCGTGCATCCTCGACGAGGGTGCGCGGAGCGTAGAAGCCCATCGGCTGCGAGCGCAGCAGACCCGCGAGGAATGCCGCGGGGTAGTGCAGTTTGAGCCAGGAACTTGCGTAGACCAGCAGGGCGAAGCTGAGGGAGTGGCTCTCGGCGAAGCCGAAGTCGGCGAAGGACTTGATCTGCTCGTAGATGCGCTGAGCCTGATCGTCCGGGATGCCCTTCTCCTTCATCCCCGTCATGAGCTTCTCCTGCAGGCGCTCGATCCGCTCGACGCCTCGCTTCGAGCCCATGGATCGGCGCAGCATATCGGCATCCTCCGCGTCGCAGCCGCCCACGGTCATCGCCATCTGCATCAACTGCTCCTGGAACAGCGGCACCCCGAGGGTACGACCGAGGACCTTCTCCAGACTCGGGTGGGGCGGGGTGGGAGGCTCTTCGCCGCGCCGCCTGCGCAGATAGGGGTGCACCGCGCCGCCCTGCAGCGGACCGGGGCGGATCAGCGCGATCTCGATGACGAGATCGTAGAAGCTGCGAGGGAGGAGTCTCGGCAGGGTGTTCAGCTGCGCGCGGCTCTCCAATTGGAAGACGCCGATGGCGTCTGCGCGGCAGAGCATGTCGTAGACGCCCGCCTCCTCCTTCGGAATGGTGTCGAGACTCCAGCGCTCACCGGTCGCCTCGGCGGCGAGATCCATGGCGACCCGCAGTGCGCCCAGCATGCCCAGGCCCAGCAGATCGAATTTGACGAGGCCCATCGATGCGCAGTCGTCCTTGTCCCACTGCAGCACGGTGCGACCGGGCATGCGAGCGTGCTCGATCGGGCACACCTCGCCGATGGGGCGCTCGGTGAGGACCATGCCGCCGGAGTGGATGCCGAGGTGCCGCGGGGCCTTTTCGAGCTGCTTCGCCAGTCGTCGAACCTCGTCGGGCAGCTCGTGAGCCACGGTGTCCTCGGCTGCGGCGTCGGCGGAGATCGCAGCGGTGGGCTCGGCAGTGTCAGCAGGCTCGGTGGGGTCGCTGAGCTCGACCCAGCGCTCCATTCCGGCGGTGAGCTCGCGCTGCTGCTCTGGGCTGTAGCCGAGCGCTTTGGCGGCATCGCGGACGGCGCTACGCGGACGGTAGCTGATGACATTGGCCACCTGGGCCGCGTTCCGGCGACCGTAGCGCGTGTAGACGTACTGGATCACCTCCTCGCGGCGGTCGCTTTCGAAGTCGACGTCGATATCGGGTTCCTCGTCGCGCATGCTGTTGAGGAAGCGTTCGAACGGCAGCCCGTAGAAGACCGCGTCGACGGCGGTGATGCCGAGCACGTAGCAGACGGCGGAACTCGCGGCCGATCCGCGCCCCTGGCAGAGAATGCCCTGCTGTCTGGCGAAGTCGACGATGTCGTGCACGATGAGGAAGTAGCCGGGGAAGTTCTTCTGCTCGATGACGTCGAGCTCCCGCTCGATCCTCGCGGTGACCTCGGTGCGCGACAGATCATAGTTCCGTTCGGCCCCCTCCCAGACGAGCCGGCGGAGCCAGCTCATCTGCGTGTGCCCCTCGGGAACCTCGAAGTTCGGCAGCTCGGGGCTCGCGGCGCGGAGTGGGAAGGACAGCTCGCGGGCGAGCGGCACGGTGCGGGCCACCGCATCCGGGTGCTGGGCGAAGCGACGCCGCATGGCTGAGCCCGATCTGAGTCTGGCTCCTCCGGTGGCGGGGAGATACGGATCGAGCTCGTCGAGGCTGCGCCGGGCGCGGATCGCGGCCATCGCCTCGGCCAGGGGAGCCTGGGCCGGGGTCGCATAGTGCACATTCCCGGTGACGAGAGTCGGCAGCCGAGCCTCCCCGGCGAGGGCTGCAAGACGGTCGGCCCGCACATCGTCACCGGGGTGTCCGTGGTCGGTGAGCTCGACGAAGACCCGGTC
This sequence comes from Leucobacter sp., assembly GCA_048516985.1. Classification (GTDB taxonomy): domain Bacteria; phylum Actinomycetota; class Actinomycetes; order Actinomycetales; family Microbacteriaceae; genus Leucobacter. The sequence goes on from CP183188.1 coordinate 1,693,976, forward strand.
CCGGCCGAAGAGCGCGATGAGGCGGTCGATCTCTCCGCGGGCCGCGGCTTCTCCGTCGCGGCGGTTCGTCGCGGTGTCGAGAGCGCGTCGCACCGCCCCTTTGCGGCAGCCGCTGAGAATCACCCACTCCCCGCCGGAGGCCGCGGCGAGCGCTTCGATCTCGTAGAGCGGACGGCCCTTCTCCTCTCCTGCGAGCTGGGCCTCGGTGATGGCCGAGGAGAGGCGGTGGTAGCCGCCCACCCCTGCGGCGAGCACCAGCAGGTGGGTACCCGCCGGATCCGCGGTGCCGAGCTGCGGGGTGTCGAGCCCGAGCGAGAGCTCGGCGCCGTAGACGGTGAGCAGTGTCGAGTGCGGCGGCAGGGCGGCGGCCTCGGCGAAGCGCGCGGCTCCCGGGAATCCGTCGTGATCGGTGAGCGCGAGGCCGTCGAGTCCGAGCGCAACCGCCTCGGACACCAATGACTCGGGCGAGCTGGCGCCGTCGAGGAAGCTGTAGTGGGAGTGCGCGTGCAATTCCGCATAGGGCACGCGCTCCGTGTCGTGCGCTGCAGCTCCCCGGACCCGGGCTCCGCCCGGGAGGTGCTCAGTGCCGGCGTGCGGAGCCGGGCGAGGAGGCTGCGGCCCGGGTCCGGGCTCCGGGTGCTGCGGCAGGGGAGCGCCGCGCCCCGAGAGCGTTCGTTCGAGCTCCCTCCAGGGGATCGGCGGATTGCGCCAGCCCATCCCGTGCTCCTTTCCGGTCGTTTCTCCTGCATCGGTGATACGGGGTCGCTCATCAGCGTCAGTCGTAGCGGCCTTCCGCCACCCAGTGCCCGTCGCTTCCGATCTCCGGGAACTCGTATCGCAGCAGCCAGGCCTCGCCGCTGGCGAGGAGCAGCTGCAGGCGGAAGCAGGCGTTTGTGAGCGAGCCGTTCTCGGCGCCCGCCCACCATCTTTCGCGCAGCGGCCAGGGCGCGGACCACGCCCGCACCGCCTGCGCCGAGGAGGCATCGCCGGAGAAGCTCAGCAGCACAGGGATCGAGTCGAGCAGTTCGTCCTCGTCGATGCCGACGCTGCGTCCCTCGGAGTCGAGCAAGAAGACCCGTGGCGCTTCGGCGAACACCGTGCTCGGCGCCGGTCCCGCGATCCGTCCCGGCCAGGGACCCGCGCGAGGCCGATGCTGTGCGCCGTACCGGGTGTGCGAGCCCCAGGGCAGTAGGCGCTGCCGATCCGGGCTCGACCTGCCGCCCATCAGCTCACCGGTGCCGACCTGCTCGTACCCGATGAGATTCTGCACCCGGCCGAGGTGATGATGGATGCGTTCATCCGTCGAGGTGTTCCAGAGCCCCGGTTCGTGCTCTGCGGCGCGCGCGGTGCGCAGCGAGGAGAGGCGCACCTCGGCGATGCCTGCGCCGCTGCGTTCGGCGTCCGCCGGCACGGCCGCAGCCTGCCAGCGGATGCGATTGAGCACGTCCGCCGGGGTGAAGCGGGTCGGATGGATCCACTGACGCTCGTGCCGGACGTCGATGTCGTCGATGAGTTCGACCCGCAATTCGGTGCAGACGAGCCCGGAAGCGGCGAGTTCTCCGACGAAGGTCTCCGCGTGGGTTCGGCAGGCGAAGGCGAGCCGGTCGGCCTCGTCGAGGGGAGGGTCGAGGCGCAGGATCGCCGGGGGCCGGTTCCGCGGCGGCGGAGGGGGAGCAGCTCGGGTCGCTCGCGGATCGAGCCCGCGAGCCCTGCGGTGCGCCGCGGTCCCCGCCGCGCCGAAGCGTTCGTTCACCGCGGCCTCCGGAAGCGCTGCGAGATCGCCCAGGGTGCGGACGCCGAGGCCGATCAGTACCTCGGCGAGCTCTGCATCCATGGCGCACCCGATGGGGAGCGGCGCGAGGAAGGCGGCGGTGCGCTCGGGGGCCACGATGCGGAGCCCGGGCGAGGGGACGCTCACCCCGGGTGCGTGCTCGTCCGCGTAGAGGGCCTGCTCCGCGGTGAAGCGCCCATCCGCCACTCCCGCACGGATCCTGACGAAGCCGAGCTTCACCGCGGCCATGGCCAGCGCCTCGGCGGCCCGGGCTTCGCCGCCGTAGTAGCGGGCCGGTCCGCGTGCTCGCACCAGGCACAGCCCCGGCCGCAGCGACTCCACGCCGGGCACGACCTCTTCATAGGCGGTGAGTGCGCGTTCCCAGCGAAGGCCGCTGCCGTCATCGTCCGCGGCCGCCTCGGGGAGCCACAGCGCCAGCATGCGCTCCGCCCGCTCGTTCATGACGGCACCAGCTCGAGTCGGGTTTCGCGGGCTGGCTCGTCTGCAGCCGGTCCTGATGCGACGAGGCGCCCATCGCGGAAACGGACGGTGTGCTGCCCGGGGCCACGCCGATCCTCCGTGCGCACGGACAGCTCCCGGGTCTCGAGCAGGCCGTGTCCGTGTCCCAATCCCTCCCAGTGCGAAGCGATGACACGCAGCGTGCACTCCGCTCTCGGCCAGGAATCGAGGGCGATGAGGGCGGAACCGTGGTCCCGCAATCGGGCATTGAGTCGTTCGATCTCGCCGGGGCTCGTCCGGTCCTTCGGCTGCAGCAGCACGATCTTCAGCACCTCGCCGAGCGTGCCGGCGACACTCATCGAGTGCGATCCGGGGTCCGGGACCAGGATGAGTCGGTCCAGCGCGATGCCGAGTTTTCCGACGGCTTCGAGTCCGAGTCGGGGGAGACCGATGACCCCGCACCAGGCCCCCGAGGCGGATGCCGCGGAGATGAGGGCCAGGGCGAGTTGCAGGGATCCACGGACCACGGTGGTGCTGCCGGGTCGCAGGGCTCCTCCCGGGAGCAGCGGGCGCAGCTCGGGCGGCACCGGCAGGCCGCCGTCGCCGGGCCGCAGCGGCTGCATCTGGGAGATGCGCTGTTGCAGTTCGCGGACGGTCAGAAGCTGGGCCATGCATGCATATTCGAACATTTATTCGAGAAAAGCAAGTCCATAAATCGAATATATGTCCGATATGCGGTGAGGGTGCCGACCATCGGCCTCGGGCATCGAGATCTTGCGGAGGAGTGCGTAAGATGGGAGGGATGAACGAGGACGAGCTGGACGACTACGAGCGCGAGGCCGAACTCTCGCTGTTCCGCGAATACCGTGATATTGCTCAGCAGTTCCGGTATGTGGTCGAGACCGAACGCCGTTTCTATCTGGCGAATGAGGTCGAACTCAAACGACAGGACGCCGGCAGCGATTTCTACTTCGAGATCGCCATGAGCGACGTGTGGGTGTGGGACGTCTACCGCGCTGATCGCTTCGTGAAGTCGGTCAGGGTGCTGACCTTCAAAGACGTCAACGTCGAGGAGCTCTCGGCGCGCGAGTTCAAGCTGCCGCAGGAACTCTCGATCGAGGAGTGACCCGAGGCAGAGGGCTTCTTCCCCGGCTCTTTCCGTCTCCGTCGGCGCGCGGTCGTTCGCCGTTCACAATCGCTCGGTGACCGCGAATCCGCTGATCCCTCCACAGATTTCCCGAACTCCCCTCGGAGCGCTGAATACTCGACCAGTCTGGTCGCATGGACCAGACGAACACGTACCCACAGCCCGCATTCTCGCGCCGTCTGACGCTCGGCTCGCTCGGCGAGACGCTCGCGGCCGAGTACCTCGAAGAACGGGGTTACCGGATCCTCGCCAGGAACTGGCGAGGCGGTCGGCAGGGCGAACTCGACCTGATCGCCCTGGATGGCGACTGCGCCGTCGCGGTCGAGGTGAAGACGCGCAGCGGGACGGGCTACGGAAACCCGCTCGCGGCGATCACCGCGCGGAAGGCGGCTCGGCTGCGACGCCTGCTGCTGGCGTGGGCTCGACAGACCCATCCGGGAGTCGAACGACTGCGCATCGACGGCGTGGGGATCACGCTGCGCGCCGGTGAGGATCCGCGGATCGACCATCTGCAGGGCATCGGATGAGCGGCGGGGTGTGCCGCGCCGCATCGATCTCGTTGACGGGCCTCGACGGGACCGCGGTGATGGTCGAGGCGGCCGTGACGAATCAGCTTCCGGGGATGGCGATCATCGGACTGCCGGACACCGCGGTGGCCGAGGCGAAACAGCGGGTGCGTTTGGCGACCCAGCAGGCCGGTTTCGCGCTCTCGGACCGCTTCCTGCTGGTGAATCTCTCACCCGCCGCACTGCCCAAACAGGGAGCCGGTTTCGATCTGGCGATCGCCCTCGCGGCACTGGCGGCCTCGGGACAGCTCCCCGCGGATGCGCTCCCGAGCATCGCCCATCTGGGGGAGTTGAGCCTCGACGGAGGACTGCGTCGCCCGCCCGGTCTGCTCAGCGCCGTGCTCGCGGCCCGCAGGCTCGGCTTCGAGAGAGTCATGGTGCCGGAGAGCGCGGTCGGTGAGGCGGCGCTGGTACCGGGGATGGAAGTCATCGCGGTGGCGGATCTGCGCGGCGCCGTCATCTGGCACCGAGGCGGAAGCGAGGGCTGGCGAATCGCGCAGTATTCCGAGGGAGTCGTGTCGCACCACCCCGGAGGTACCGCCACAGGGGGCCGGATCGGCACCGGATCGGAACTGACGCCGGACATCTCCGACATCGTGGGGCAGCCGGAAGCCGTCGAAGCGCTGACCGTCGCGGCGGCCGGCAGGCACCATCTGTCGATGATCGGTCCTCCGGGAGCCGGCAAGACCCTGCTGGCAACGCGACTGCCTACCATCCTGCCGGATCTCACTCCGGACGAGTCGATCGTGGTCAGCAGCATCGTGTCGCTCGGGGGAATGGCGCTCACCGAACTCGTGCGTCGACCGCCATTCGAGAGTCCGCATCACACCGCCTCGAAAGTGTCGATCATCGGTGGAGGCGACAGCAGCGAGGTCAGACCCGGCGCGGTCACCCGGGCCACCCACGGTGTGCTTTTTCTGGACGAGTCACGGGATGGAAAGTACACCTCCTGATCAAGGAGGAAACAAATGGAGAATCTGGGGCGTCGCCCAGGCATAAATGCTCGTCCGAGTCGTACTACTCGGTCCGTGGTCTATCCCGCGTTCACTCAGACCGGGCCGGAAACGCCAGCGGCCGGAACCCGTCCGATCTATCTGTATTTGCGCTTGTCCAAGTATCACAAGGACAAGGCAGACGCGATTGAGCGGCAGCGGATTGATCTCACTCGGATGCTTTCGGCGGAGGGCGGATGGACAGTGATGGGCGAGTATATCGACAACGACTCTGCAAGCTCTTCTGCTGCCAGATCTCGGAAAGGTTGGCGTCAACTCAACGCTGATATCAGGGCGGAGAAGGTGAAAGCTGTTGCGTTTTGGAAGCTCGATCGCACGAACCGTATCGCCGCAAAATGTATCGAGTGGATCGCTGACTGTCAGCGCGCGAGTGTTCTGCTGAGATCCCATCAAGACTCGACCGATGAGCTGAACACCGCGACAGCAGGAGCGAAATTAGTGACCGGGATTAAAGCTCTGTTGGCTGAGGTGGAAACTGATTCGATGAGCGAGCGTCAACTGGCATCGAAGCGGCACCTTGCTGAGGCTGGTTTTCATCATGGTGGAACACCACCCTTCGGTTGGAAACCAGGGCCGCGCGTTACGGATGAATTGGGGCGTACAGGTATTCGACTGATCCCACATCCGGTAGAGCATCAGGCTTTGAAAGATGCAGTGGACATGGTTCTGGCCGGGAAAAGTTTGTCCCAAATCGGTCGATATTGGATGGACCAGTACGAGATCACGACGGCTTCCGGTGCGTTCGTGTACGAAGCGACCATTTACCGATCATTGGTGTCGCCGCGAATGATCGGGTATCGAATGCGGCAAGTGCCTGATCATCAGCGAGGCGTGAAAATTGATCTTCTCGACTACATTGCGCGGGACTCGCGTGGAGAGCCGGTGATCTCTCAAGAACCGGTGTGCGATCGTGCGACATGGTTGCGGGTGCGGCGTTTGCTGGAGCAGGCGAAAACCTCGAAGACTCGGAAACCATGGGGTACACATGAATGGCTGCTGACGGGTCTCTTGTTCTGTCAGTGCGGCGGACGTCTTTACGGTCATCAGAAGACTCGAAAGCGTGCTAACGGTGACCTTGAGATCGAATACGTGTACCGCTGCCTGATGAACCGGCATCGGGGCGCAGGGAATTGTCCTGGTAGTTGCACTATCAACGGCCGCAAAGCAGAGGCGTACGTGCTTGGTTGGTTCTTCTCCCAAATTTCCGACGATGCATTGGCAAAGGCTCGCGCCAGGCGGAGGCTGGCGCGAGCAGATGAAGGAACAAATGTTCTCCTTGCTCAGCTCGATGAAGCCACGGCTGAGAAAAACACACTTCTGCTGAAACAAGGAACTGGAGAGTACAAAGGCGCGATGGTGACCGTGCTTCTGGGCCTCATCGAAGATGCCCAAAAGCGGATCGATGCTCTCCAACGCCGGGTAGATGCCGTGGAATTGGACGAGTTGATGATCACTGATGGTTCTGACGTGATTCGTTCATGGGAGAACAAAGCGATCAAAGAAAAGCGGAACTACTTGCGCCGAATGATTCGGCAGGTCGATGCACTGCCGGGACGCGGACCCATCGAGGAGCGGATTAGGATCACTCCAGTGGGTTGATACTCTCGACAATGTCGGCAGACTCAAGAAGCAAAGCAATGTCTTCGATCACCTCAAGCGGTGCAGGATTCACGGTGCTACGGATAACACCATCGCGCCACCCCGCATCGAAGTCTGCATAATCATCGGGATCCACGAGACCGGCGATCTTCGTCATTGAAGGACAAGGAAGTGACTCACTCATTCCGTCTCACCCACCAGGCCGATGTAGAACGCTTCCTCCTCAGTGCGGCGTGCTTCCACGTCGGCGTGTATGAACTCCACGAAGTCTTCCTCGCGGTTCGTCAGAACGATGTCTTCGACCGGTTCGACGGGTTCTTCGCCGGGCCACACGATGCGGCGTGTGGCCCGGTCGGTATTCAGGCGGGTACCGCAGGCTGCAGTCCAATCGCGGAGGCGTTCGCGGGCTTCTGCGAAGTCGCGGTGCCAGACAAGCATCGCGCTCCCTTTGGCCTCGGGGTGAATCGCGCACAACCAATGGATGTGTAACGCGGACAGCTCCCAAACGAGTTCGGGGTGGCGGTGCCAGAACGGTGGGATCACCGAGACCGGAAGGCCGTAGATGTGGCGGAGCCAGTGCACCCATTCGTTCAGCGCGAGCCATTCTTCTTCTGCGGCGTCAGCGGTGAGGAGGTTCCAGTTCACCGGCCCCGGAGGTCCGGACTGATCCAACTCGTCGTGGATATCTGCGGTACTGGTTTCGGGATCGTAACTCTCATCAAACTCGTCCTCCGCAGCTTCACCAGTATCCGCGGTTTCGGTGTCGGGCAGCTCATCGGCCATGACTTTTCACCGCCCGATCGCCGTGGTGCTGGCGGGTGTGTGACGTTGTATGCCGGGTGACAGTGCTTCGTCCTCGATTCCCGTATCTAGCGAGTCGGACTCCTGGGTGCGTCGGGGGCGGGCGACCGTGTATCGGGTGCGTGCGAGGTCGTGGCCGATTTTCTTCGCGACGAACTCCTCGACCGTGATCGTCTGCCCATTGTCGTCGGTGCGGTCATAGTGATGGGTGTAACCCTCAGCGACGAACTTGTCGCCTTTCGCGAAGCGTTGGTGGGCACGTTCGGCGGTCTTCCTAAACGTGACGAGGTCGTGGAACGTGGTCTCGGTTTGGGTGAACGAGCCGTCGTCTTCACGGCGGTAATGTTCCTGCCCGATTTTCATGAACAGGCGCGCGTCACCCTTCTGGGTGAATGACAGGTGGGGTTCGGATGCGATGAACCCGGACAGGGACTCTTGCGTGTGGATCGCCATTGGACACTCCTCGTAACATCAACGCCCCGCGATTCGGGGTGCTTTGTCACTCAGGTGCGCCCGCAGCCCCCTGCTTGTCGGCTGATGCGGGGTTGCCGCGTTGGAGTAGCTTTTCCACCTCACGGCGCTGAGTTTGCAGCTCGCCCGCGTTCTTACGTGTTGTCCACGAGCGAAGCCTTGCGACGATGGGCGGTGCTGCGCGCAGCAAGATCAGACCGGTGCCGAATGGGAGGGTGCGAATCACGTCGGGTGGCATGATCGCTACTCGCCTGATGGAGCGTTGCGCGGTGCGGGAGCCGTGGTCACCGATCGTGGTGGAATCGGTAATCTCATCACGTTCGCCAATCAAAGTGGTGAGGTCTTGTAGATCGCGACTATTCGACGCACCGCCGAGGATAATCTTCACAATGCTGGCATCCCAGATCGCGCTGGCCGCGTTATCTGACCACTTTTCTCTGGCTTGTGCGAGCGACTGCAACACCGGCATCGTCGTGATCCCTGTGCCCCCACCCTCCGCCATCAGCGTCGGCAGTGACGGTAACGGGGCGAGGTTCCCGATTTCATCGAGTGCGAGCAGCAAGGGCGGGTCAAGGCGTGCGGCGGGTGAGCGTGCGGCAAGGCGTCGAGCCGCTTCGACGAGGTCTTCCACGAATGCTGACACCAACGCCGCACTGTTGTTCGCCCCAGCCCCCGTAGCCAGCAAGTAGAGCGTGCCGCGTTTTCGTAAGAACTCTTCCGGGTCGAACCTCTCTTCCGGTCCGGGGCTCACCGCGTCAAGCACTCGCGGGTCAGCGAGCGCGGCGAGCGAGAGCGAGACGCCCTGCCAGATGGAATCTCTGGTGCGGGGGTCGGAGTCGATCATTGCTTGCAACGAGTCCGCCCAGCCGGTCGCCGCGTTCGGGTGTGCGGTGAGGATCGCGACCGCGTCGGACGCTGCGGCAGGGTCGAGCGTCCACCGGAACAACTCCGCCGGGGCGCGGTGATCGAGCGCGGCCGCGTGGAGCAAAGCTTGGAGGGCGGTGCGAGTTTTTCCTTCCCAGAAGTCTCCGCCTTCGACTCCTCCTGCGGAGAGACCTGTGCCGGCGGCCAGACCGGTAGCGCGGATCATCGCCGTCAACGGATCCTCACACCCCCGGATTGGTGACCACCGGAGACCGGCCGGGACTCCTTCGGCGAGGTGCTGCGGATCGAACACCGCCACCGGTCGCCCGTCACGACTGCGGGCCTTGAGCGTGGCGGTGAGGTTGTCTGGTCGGGTGGAAGTCGTAACGACCGCGCCGGGGGCATCGAGAATCGCGTTGATGACGATATGGAGGCCTTTACCGGAGCGGGGCGGCCCTATCAGAAGAATCGAGTCCTCTACACTCGCCCACACGTTCACGCCGCGCGATGCCCCAAGGAGGTAACCCACGTCCTGGACGGTTGGGGTCTGCATCGAGGGTCGGAGTTGCCCGCCGCGTCGCAGGAGCGCCTTCTCCGACGCCGCAGAAGCCACATCAGTGCGCGTGGCGATTCCGACGATCCGATACGGGTCAATGTTCGTGCGCCGGGTGTGGTCTCGAAACGTTCGCCACACCCACCAGCCCGCCACGCTGACACCGATGATGAGGAGCCCTGCGGTGAGCCAGTAGACGACAGGATGGAGGCTGTCAGCACCGAGCACGCTCCCTGGGTCCGAAGGGCGTAGGAGTATGCCGAGCCCGGTTTCGATGCCACCGGTCGGCTGCGCGATCCCGGTGACCCACGCGGCTACCGTGCCGGCCCCACGGAGGACGACGGCAAGGACCGCGGCCGTAATGAGGGCGATGATGCCGAGGTTTGCCAATTCATCGCCGAGCGCACCGCCCGGCCTCGGGGTACTCATTGCAGCCTGCACATGGTGAGGGTGCCGGAAACACGTCCGAGGAGGATCACTTCACCCGTCACCGCAGCAGCACTCTGCTCGGGTGTGAGGAGCGCGCGGACGATGCCGTCGTGGCTCGCATCGGTGTAGGCATGCACGACCGCAACGGCGACATCCTCACCGGGCACAAACCCTGAACCCTCAACCTGATGGAGTACGGGCTGCACGCCCCGAACCGGCTGTGCTATCACCCCCGTTGGTGCTGGAGAATCCCAGGGCTTTGGTGCGGCGCGTTCTCGGGGTGGGGTGATGATGTCCGTGAACGTCGACCCGTCGGCTTCGCGCACCTGCACCCGGAGCGGCGACCGATACTGTGCGGTGAGGGCGTCGAGGATCACGGGGAACGAGTCGCGCCGCCAGCCCGGAGCAAACGGCTCCGGCAGATACGGCACCCCATCCACGGTCACGGCCATCAACCCGTCCGCTTCGATTACGAATTCCACCACCGGCACCACGACCGGCCCACCGTCCCCAAAAGTCGAGTGTGCTGGCGGCTGGGCGTCAGAGTTGGTGCGGCGGTAGCGGGGTTTCGGGGTCACAAGGGATCCTTCCAGGTGTGGCAGAGTTGTCGTCTGCCAGGTGCGCCCGCGCGACCCCGTGCACGCAAAAGTGGAAGGGCACGAACCTGGGGGTGGTTCGTGCCCTCCCGTGCTGACCCGCGAAGGTGGGGGTGCCAGCAGGTCAGCAGCCTGCGGTTATTCCTCCTCTGTTCCCTCGAACTGGGCTACGAACTCCTCGAATGCTTCGTCCTCTTCGCGGACGTATCCATTGCGTTCGCGGGTGATCGCCAGGCGGCGACCGAACAGCAGCACACCACCGGTCGCAGCAGCGATCAGGCCACCGGCGACACCAAGCGGCCACCAGTCACCCCCGCCGGTACGTGCCAGCTCACCCGAAGTACCAAGCTTCTCCGTGTGCTTTGGTACGACGGTGGTGGTTTCGTCGGGTGCACCGCAGAGGCCGCGGTGCAGAATGAGACCGTCCGCATCGATCACGGTCTCCACCCAGTAGTAGCTGCCGACCTCATCGAAGATCACCTCATCCGAGGTGTACTCGCCAGGACCGTTGAGATCGATCACCGCGGAAGTGAACACAAGCTCCTCCGCCGTGCACGTGGCTTCATCGGAATGCTGGCGGTAGGCCTCGAATACGAGCCGTGCACCGTCGGGCACAGCGCCGGTGACGGTCGCGACATCGTGTGCCGGCTCACCGAGCACCACGGTGGGTACCGCCATCGTGTTCACTCGCAATTCATCCGGTTGCTCGGTGATGACGGTAGTCTCACCCGGCGCCCCGCAGATACCTTCGGTGATGACTTCACCGTCAGCGTGGTAGAGCGCTTCAACCCAGTACACGTTCCCCGCAGCATCCGCAGTGGTGGTGCCTGATCGGTAGGTCCCGGCCTGCGTGACGGGAATCTCGTCACTGATATAGAACGGCGTCTCACAGACCGGTCCTGCCTCTGCCGGATGCGGCCCGTAGGCACGGAACACCAAGTACGCACCCGCAGGAATCTTCGTCCCCTGCACAAGTGCCGTGTCCGAGAACGGCTCCCCGACGAACGCTTCCGGTGTCGCCTGCGTGATCACCGACACTGGAATGTTGGTGTCAGTGGGTGGGACGTAGAAGCGTTCCAGCACATCTGCCGGAGACGACTGGAACGGCTGCACCCGATCATCACCCGCGAAGGTAGTGACCAGGACGTAGAAGCCGGGCTCGGTCGGCACGATCTTGTCGTCATCGGTGTATCCGAGCTTGTAGACCCCGTTCCGTGCCGGCGTCAGCAGCTCCGCCAATACCGGCGCATTCGTGAGATCGAGATCGTCGGTCAGTTCCGTATCGGTCGTGAAGGGACCGTAGACGGTGTGGTGGAGTTCATCGATATCAGCGTTCCAGTAGCCGTCGCCGGTGAAATCGCCGTGGTTCGCCGGGAACCCAGTGACGGTGACGACATCGAAGGCGCGACCGCCGGGGTGCACATTGTATTCCCGCATCTGCGAGGTCACGGTGATCGGCCATCTCACCGAGGTCGTTTCAACGTTGATGCCGTAGTCGTCCTGCCAGTCGTGTGCGAGGTAGTCACGCACCCACTCCGGCTGGGAAGACTTCTGCACTTCCCACACCCACGTCACGAACCCACCAGTCGGCGCAACGACCGAGGGTGACGTGTACACGCCAGGGCCGTCAGCGGTCACCGTGACCGTGCCAAGCGGGACCGCGGCAGAGTCAATCACAGCGTTCTGTGTTGGGGGCAGCGTCCCGGGGACTTGGTAAGCGGTGCCCTCGAAGATCACCGGAATGTGCGCACCGTCCTTTTTCAGCCACGCACCGTTCGAGCTGGACACGGTGATCGTGTCAGTGAGGGCAACACCAGGGACGGCGAGGCGCTGGTCAGCTTCGGAGACGGCGACGGGCTGGAACGGCACCACCGAGGTTTCTGCGACCTGCCCGAAACGGTCAGTGAAGGAGTCGGTGAGGTACTTCGCGTGCTCGCCGTGTGCGTTCTTGTCGATGCTCCACACCCAGGTGTAGAACCCTGATTCCGGGGCGATGATCGTGCCCGGCGACGTGTACGCCCCCGCACCCGTCAACGTGACCGTTTCGACGCCCGCAATGGGGGCGTCTGCGGGTGGCGTGTCAGCTTCGGTGGGCTGCTCATCGAATGGCCCATACAGCGTGCCAGTGGCGGTCACCTCGATGGGGTTCCCGTCGAGGTGAATCCAGGTGCCCTTCGAGACCGACACCGTCAACCCGTCCACGAACGCGTCACCCTCGGCAACGAACCGGGATGCGACCTGGGTGGTGATCTCCGGTTGGAAGTCCAATTCGATCACCGGTGATTCCGTCGAGGCTGACAGGCCCGTGGAAGAGCCGGCGACGGCGGCGATCAGGCGCTGCTTCCCAGGAGTCGCGTAGAGGTCAAGCGCTGCACCGTACCCGGCAGCGGGCACCATCATGGATGCACCAATCCGATAGGACGGCACCCCGTCGGCCGGGGTACCCGTGATCTGGTGTGTGCCGACGGCAAGGTTCCGCGTCGAGGCCCCGTCAGCGAACACCGCGTTCGTGAGCGACGCGTTCCCGGTGAGCGATGCCGGGTGGGCTGCGACGGTGAGCGTGCCGTTGTACTGATCCGCCATGTCCAGCGCGAGCGACAGCGACGGGTCAGTGACCGCATTGACGGCGGCCTGCTGACGCATCGTGTGCAGGTTCGCGAGAATCGTGCCCCGCTCAGACGCAGGTGCTCGGGCGACATAGTAGTCGTCACCGGACATGCCGTGAGAGTTGTACATGCCTGGGCTCGCTACCGACCACACATACAGCGCCACAGCGGCGGTGATGTTCGCATCAGCGGACGGACCCCACCGATCCAGCACATAGTTCATCTCGGCGAGTTGTTGCCGGGATAACGAATCCAGCGACGTGATCCGTTCCGGCCCGAACGTGTTGCCGTAGGGCGGGTCCGCGTGCAGGTCCGCGCAATACGCTTGCCGCCCGTCGACACCCGTGTTGTATGCGCCGAGGAACGCCCCATCAGACCAATAGCCGATGCCTTCACTTGCGGCATGGGCAGCCTGACTGCCGAGGGTGAACGATCCCGCGAGAAGAAACAGGGCGAGAAGCACAGACAACCATCGCCGGATCCTGGTCGGTGGTGGTGCAGCTTCCGGCTGCGAGATATGGGCGAGTGATCCTGACACGAGATGCCTCCTGACACTATTGCGAACAGCTACCCAACATCGGGCCGCCTGCACAACAGGTGCACCATCACAGTCCCGTTGTCAGAGCCCAGGCGCGTTCGATGCCCGACCACCTGTTCCAGGCGGTTCCTGGTCGAGCGGGTCGGCCTCGAGTCCTGCCCGTTCCCGTACCCTTCGATGCGCCCCGTCTCGCACCGAGTGCAACAGTTCGCGCACATCGTCATACCCGGTGATGATCGACCCGAGCCCGTCACGCAGAATCCGGTGGCACCCCGCAGACGCAGCGCTGGTGAGTGGCCCAGGTATTGCCCCAACCGGGCGGCCCAGATCGATCGCATGGGCGGCAGTATGGAGCGAGCCAGAACGGTAGCCGGCTTCCGGGATGAGGACGGTGCCGGAGAGCGCCGCGAGGAGCCTGCTGCGTTGCAGAAACCGCCACCTCGTCGGCGCAGCCCCAGGAGGCAACTCGCTCAACAGCAGCCCGTCCTGTGCGGTGCGCGCGAGCAGGTCGGTGTGCCCGACGGGATATGGCCGATCCAAGCCGCCTGCGAGCACCGCAATGGTGGAACCGTCCGAGGCGAGCGCGGCACGGTGCGCGGCAGCATCGATCCCATACGCACCACCGGAGAGCACCGTCCGAGAATCCGCGACCGCCGACTCCACCAGCGCCGTCGTGACATGCTCCCCATACCCGGTGGCGGCCCGCGCCCCGGTGACGGTGAGCCGATCCCACATCGGACTGGTCAGCAGCCCGGTGTCACCTCTCGCCCACAACGCCACCGGTGCACGATCCCCAAGCGCATTGATCCCGCCTGGCCATTCCTTGTCACCTGGGATGAGCACCCGCATCTCGTGGCGCTCAGTATCCGCGAGCACCCGCTGCACCTGGGCCGCGTTGATACGGGGTGCGAGGCGTCGCTGCCACGTGTCACCATCAGGCCCCACCGGCACTTCTTCAGCAACGGCTTGGGCGACCGTTTCGGATGCGCCGACCGTGCGGAGCATCCGCCCAGTTACCGAATCACCTGGTTCGGAAGCAATCGCAAGAATCACTCGCGCGGTGCGCTCGTCGGCTGCCAGTTCGTTGATCGTATCCATCGGTAGTTCTCCCTCGGTCGCGGCGAATCAATCAAGGGATAGGTACGAACCCACACGCCCAGATACTCAGCACAGGTGCGACAGCACTCATGCGAACTCACACCCTCACATCGACCACAGATCGGTGGAACTTGGTGGAATTACGTGGGTCCAGGTTGAAGGAATCCTGAACCAAGCGTTTAAAGCTTGCCTTCGCGGATCAAACCCGCCGCAGGGGCACCTACCACTGGAATGGCACCGCGCCGCTGTCATTTGACCTTGGGGAGACTCGCGTCGTCCTGGACTACGCTGAGCCCTTGAACGTTCTGGCCGTTGACTTCAACACGCTCTCAAATCTGCAAGTCTGAAGCTTCCAGCTAACCGGCGTCAGCGACGGACGTCTGACGATGTCCAACGGCTGCGTCATTGCTCACCGGTCCAATCCGTGACCAGTGGCGATCTGCGCCGCCTGGCCGAGCCGTTCGGGCTGAGCGTCGAGGGCACTAACCGCTATGTTGACGCCCTCGAACGTCCTAACCTCGCAGGCCCTACTGTTTGAGGGCTGCGTTCAGCGCGTTTGGTAGATCCTCGGGTGCGGTCAGTTCGAGTTCTTCCCCGTTGAGGAAGAAAGTCGGCGTGCCCGAAACCTCCAGCGAACGTCCGGCGTTCAAGTCTTCCTCGACGCGCTCCTGTGTTGAGGAGTCGGCGACCGCTGCGTCGTAGGCGGTCATGTCGAGGCCGAGATCTTCGGCGTAGCCGCGGAACCGCTCCGCTTCAGAGGTCTGGCCTTCGCCCCACTCTGCCTGCGTCTTGAACATCTTCTGGTACATGCCCTCGAACTGGCCCTGCTGGGCGGCGGCCTCGACCGCGACCGCGGCATTCATCGAGTTGAAGTGACCTTGGAGCGGGAAGTAGCGCACGACGTAGTTAATCTGTCCGTCGTACTGTTCTCGGATGTCCTCCATGTATGGGTAGAGCGCGCCGCAGGCTTCGCACTCGAAATCTAAGAATTCCACCAGCGTCGGCGCATCGGCTCCTGCCTCGTCCAGGTAGTGCGCGCTCTCCGACAGAGTTCGTACGGCACCGGTACCCTCGGGCAACGTGACCTGCTCTGGTCGGTTCACGATCACGACGACGATTGCGACCGCGACGAGGGTGACAATCACGACGACGGAGATCAGCATCGCTTTCATCGACATCGTCAATCGGCTCCACAAAGACGCAGGCGAGGATGAGGGCAGGGTCATGGAAGGCTCCCGGAGCGTTAGGGTTGGAAGTGAAGACGGGCGATTACTGCAGTTGATCTGCGTTGGTTCGGATTGCGTCGATGATCTGCGCTCGGCTCGGAGACCCGCCAGTTCCGGTCGCGGTGTGATAGATGCGGCAGGCGAGACTGCCGGTCGGCACGGTCCTCGGGATCACATCAACACCGTCGATAAGTACCGTCGGCGAACCAGCGAACATAGTCGCCGCAGCGTCCGCGGGCGACAGCACACGACGCTCGACCACCGGAACCGCCGACAACCCAAGCGCCGCCAGCGCCGCTTCTGCTTCCTCGACAGCGATCCGAGAGTTCGGGCACTCATCAATGCTCAGCACTTCAACACGCACGCGCAGTCCCTTCTTTACCGTTCAACACTCACCATTATAGGTCACCACTTGCTGAATGGTCACTGGCAGGTGTATGGTCAGTGCATGCTGACTCTTACTTCTCGTGTGGACGTGATGAACCGTCTAGGGCGGGCGATGGCCGACCCCACCCGCTCCCGCATCCTGCTGTCGCTGCTCGCCGGGCCGGGGTATCCGGCGAAACTCGCTCGCGATCTCGACTTGACGCGCACGAACGTGTCGAATCACCTTGCCTGTCTGCGCGGATGCGGGATTGTGGTCGCTGAACCCGAGGGGCGGCAGACGCGGTATGAGATCGCAGACCCCCACCTCACGGCGGCGCTGACCGCACTGGTGGATGTGACGCTCGCAGTCGACGAGCACGTGCCCTGCATCGACCCGGCTTGCTCGGTGCCCGGCTGCTGCACCACATCCGCCGATACGAAGGAGAACGCCTCATGAGCGATGACTGCTGCACCCACGATGCCCCCACCGCGGCGGCTCCCGGGGATGAGGCGGATGAGACGTCGCGCCCGTGGTGGCGGGACCCGGGCATCCTGATCCCGATCTTCTCCGGTGTCGCGTTCCTCACCGGACTGATCCTAGAATGGTCCGGGCAGGAGACTCCCGCGCTGATCGTGTTCTGGGCCGGCCTGCTGCTGGGCGCATACACGTTCGTGCCTGGCGCGATCCGCGGCCTTTTTGTGCGGCGCAAGGTCGGGATCGCGTTGCTGATGACGATCAGCGCCATCGGCGCGGTGATCCTCGGCTATGTCGAAGAAGCCGCCGCCCTTGCCTTTCTTTACTCCATCGCCGAAGCCCTCGAAGACAAAGCGATGGATCGTGCACGGAACGGCCTACGTGCCCTCCTGAAACTTGTGCCCAACACCGCGACTATCCGCCGGGACGGCGTCACGGTCGAGATCCCGGCGGCCGATCTCACCGCGGGGATGATCCTCGTCGTCAAGCCCGGAGAACGGGTCGCGACCGACGGCATCGTGGAGACGGGCCGGTCGAGCCTGGACACCTCCGCGATCACCGGCGAATCCATCCCTGTCGAAGTCGCCCCCGGCGACCCCGTCGCAGCTGGGGCGATCAACACCGCGGGGGTCCTCGACGTGCGCACCACCGCGAGCGGGCGGGATAACTCGCTGACCACGATCGTGCACCTCGTCGAGCAGGCCCAGGCCGAGAAGGGCGAACGTGCCAGGCTCGCCGATCGCATCGCGAAGCCCCTGGTGCCCGGCGTCATCATCCTCGCCGTCGCCGTCGCGGTCCTCGGAGTGCTCCTCGGAGACCCGGAGACGTGGATCACCCGCGCCCTCGTCGTCTTGGTTGCGGCCAGCCCGTGCGCGCTGGCGATCGCGGTGCCCGTCACTGTCGTCTCAGGGATTGGCGCGGCCAGTAAGTTCGGTGTCATTATCAAAAGCGGGGCCGCGTTCGAAGGTCTCGGCACGATCCGCCACCTCGCCGTTGACAAGACCGGCACTCTCACCCGGAACCAACCCACCGTAACCACTGTCGTAAATACCGGCGGAGCGACCGAGGACGAGGTGTTGGGTCTAGCGGCGGCGATCGAGCAGCATTCCACTCACCCGCTCGCGACCGCGATCACTGCGGCCGCACCCCAGATCCCCGCTGCGACCGACGTGACCGAGGAGGCCGGGCGCGGCATCTCCGGCATCATTGACGGCCTCCGGGTCACGGTGGGCAGCCCCCGCTGGATTAGCCCCGGTCTGCTCGCCGCCCAAGTAGAGGCAATGGAGGCCGCCGGGCAGACCTGCGTCCTCGTCACCCGCGACGACACCCTGATCGGCGCGATCGGGGTGCGCGACGAACTCCGCCCCGAAGTCCCCGACGTCATACAGGCTCTGACCAGGCAGGGGGTGGCGGTGTCGATGCTCACCGGCGACAACGCCCGCACCGCGCACGCCCTCGCCACGCACGCCGGGATCAGCGACGTGCACGCCGAACTTCGCCCCGAAGACAAGGCCCGTCTCGTCGCCAAGTTCGCCGCGGAACAGCCGACGGCGATGATCGGCGATGGCATCAACGACGCCCCCGCCCTGGCCGGAGCCACCGTCGGGATCGCGATGGGCGCTACCGGGTCCGATGCGGCGATCGAGTCCGCTGATGTCGCGTTCACCGGTCACGACCTGCGCCTCATCCCGCAAGCCCTGCAACACGCAAAGCGCGGGCGGGCGATTATCAACCAGAACATCGTCCTCTCGCTCTTGATAATTATCGTGCTACTCCCGCTCGCGATCACCGGAACTCTCGGCCTTGCCGCCGTGGTCCTCGTCCACGAAGTCGCCGAAGTCATCGTGATCGGGAACGGCCTCCGCGCCGCCCGCGCACGCCGCACCGCTATCTCGGACACCGCCGACACCCCGCGGTCGGTGGTTGCGACCGCCACCCGGTAACTCCGCGACGAACCGAGAGAGCCCGTACCCCGGACACGCACTGTGCCCGGGGTACGGGCTCTCGTCCTGCACCGGGCGGTCATGTTCCGCGAACATGAACCACGAGATACCCTGTGAGCGCATCGGATACTCAAGTTCCCGCGAAAACCTACAATAATCCGTGGAACAATTACACTTTCCCTTTCATTCGCGCAGTGGTGTCGAACGCGGCGAGCTCCGCCGGATGAAGTTGGTGTTGCACGACGAAGGAACGTTCTTTGATGCGCCAGAGCCCTTGCCCGGTGCCGAGGCCTGGGAGGAGTTTCTGTTCGGTGCCGGTCAGCCCGAGCGCGGCAGCGGTGGCACCGAGCTGGTCGGGTTCTTGCCGGTAGATGATCCGTGTTTCCGCATTCGCGAGCAGACTGTTCGCGAGGGCTCGCATAGCGGAACCGGAGTCGCCGACGTTATCAAGATCGGTGAGTTTGTGGAAGATCAGCATGTTCGCGATCCCGTAATGACGTGCCAGACGCCACTGCGCATCCATCCGACGGAGCAGCGCTGGGTAAGCCATGAGTCGCCAGGCTTCGTCGTAGATCACCCACCGGTGCCCACCGTTGGGATCCATGAGCGCTGATTCCATCCAGGCCGATGAGCATGTCATCAGCACTGAGATCAGGGTCGAGTTTTCGGCCACTCGTGACAGATCGAGTGACACCATCGGCAATGACGGGTCAAACCTCACCGTCGATGGCCCATCGAACAACCCCGCCAGGTCACCCGCAACGAGACGCCGGAGGGCGTGGCCGACGAGACGACCATCTTCCGCAAGTCTCCCATCCGTATCCGTCGCGGGGTCGGGTGCGAGGATACGGTCGACGACCATCGGCAAGATCGGTACCTCGCTGCTGCGTACCGCGTCTTGAAGCGCCAGGTCGATCGCGGTGTGTTCTAACGGTGACAGCACCCGATCCAACACCGTTTCCGCCAGCGCACCGATCAGCTCTCTGCGGCGGGAGGCCACCTGTGCCACCCACTCCGCATCGCTCACGCCGGACGGGCGGTGTCCTTCATCGAGCGGATTAAGACGGTTCCGTAGCCCGTGCCCGAGCACGATCGCCCTCCCACCGACTGCTTCGGCAACGGCCGTGTGTTCCCCTTTCGGATCGCCGGGAACATACACGCGGCGACCGAACGGAATTGATCTCGTGTACAGGCTCTTAGCGAGGGAGGATTTACCGGAGCCGACGATGCCTGCGAGGACGAGGTTCGGGGCGGTGATCAGGCCGCGAGCGTAGAGGGTCCACGGGTCGTACACGAATGAACCACCGGAATAGAGGTCTTGCCCGACGAACACCCCGTCCGCGCCCAGGCCACCTTCGGCCAGGAACGGGTACGCGCCCGCGAGCGTCGCAGACGTGTCTTGATGCCGCGGCAGTCGAAACTGTCCCGGCGTCCGTAACATCGCAGATTCTGGCTCGCCTGCGGCTGGCAGATAGGTCGTGTTGCGGCGTTCCGCGCGCTCTGCCGAGACCCGTGCACGCTCTGCGGCCTGTGTGCGTTGTCGGGCACTGGCCTCAATCTTCGCGGCGGCGTGCTTGCGTGCTTTCCGTTGTCTTCGGCGTTCCCCGGCCGGTGCAATAAGCGTCGCCGTGTGGAGCTTCTGCTGCTCGCTCACAATGCTCGCCCCCGAGAGATCGAAGACGATTGCGACGGAGCGAACCAGTCATCGTCTTCCTCGACTCCCGACGCTGCGTAGCCTGTCTGTGGACGGGTCTGCACACTCCGAACAGGAGCAGGATCCTTCGATTCTGGGTGTGCGCGGAGCAGAGACACGTGCCCATGATCGTGGTTATACGTCAGGGTATATTCACCTTCGGTCACGGTACGGTCGAGCGGGCCAGTGGGGATGGTGTCGTAGAGGTATCCGTGTACCAGCGCGGCTTGCGTGGTCTCTTCGCCCATGTCGAACCCGGCCAGGTGCTCGATCGCGGCATCAACCCCGTCACGGTCAATGATCGCCAGCACCTCGTCGGCCTCCTGACCCTGCAGAAACACCACGCTCACCCAGCGCGACACCGCTACCGGTTCCACGGGTGTCGCATGCCAGGCGATGCGTCCCGAGGCAGACAATGCTGCATCCACCTGTGTATGCACCCCGTCGAGCAACGCTGCGGCCTGCTGCAACTCTGCTGCTGCCGTGAGAGCGAATGTCGCGCCGGCTGCTTGGTCTCCGGCGTCGTCGTGCGCGCGAACCCGGTTCATGGTGTGGGCGTGAGCGAGCTGGTCGAGCACTTGCCGGAGGGATCGCACCCCGGCGAGGAGATCACCGAGCACGGTGTAGGTGTTGGCGGGGTTCTCGAAGACGCGGGACGCGTGTGCGAGACCACGGAGCGCGGCGAACACTTCTGCCGCATCTTCGGTTGGGTTTTGAAAGGTTGGCATGATTCATTCCTGTCGTTCAGACGGTCCGGCACAGCGGGAGCGCTGCGACGGTGAAGGCTTGGGCTTGCTGCCCGACGAGACGGCGGGTCTCGCAGGATGCTTGGATGGCTGCCTGTTCAATCGCTGCAACCGCCGTGTCAAGTTCCTCCGACGTTGGCGCGCTGATACTGATGAGCCCGGTGTAGCGGAGGACGCCGTGGCCTGCGGTGAGGTCGGCTTCTTGCTGGAGTACGTCACCGTATTCGGCAGTTTGGGAGGCGTCCTCGATCTGCCCCATTTTCTGCCGCTGCGCCGCATCCGAGATCAGTTCGGTTTTCTTCTTCCGAATGTCGCGTGCCGCCTGATCCGAGCGGATCGGCGTACAGATCAGTGAGAAGGAGCGTTGAATCCCGGAAGACAGCAGCACGGGGGCGAGGAACCCCGGGTACACCTGCGACCTCGGCCACTCACTGACCCACAGCACCGCATGAAACGCGGAATCAGATCGCAACCGGTCCCACGTTTCGGTAATCGCCACCGGCCCCGCGGTAGCGAGTGAGCGGCCGATCTCGCCGTGACGTTCCAGCACAGCGGCGGCGGCCGGGTCGTACGCAGAACGCAAGATGACGGCGACTTCTGCGGGGGTGAGCCAGTTCCCGACAGTGAGCTCCGCAGCTCGCAGCGCGGTGACGAGTGTCGTCATCTCCTGTCTGAGTACCGCAGCGGCTCCTTTGATCCCGCCGCCGTTGGTGCGTATCTGCCGGATTGCGGCTTTGAGATCGAGGGTGAGACTGATCGTGGTGGCGTGGCGTTCCCCGGCAGGACCGGCACGGTCGATGAGTTCCCGATAGACGGTCGAGGTCCAGGATCCGTCGTCTCGCCCGTGCTGCCGCCACCACTCGACCAGCCCTGAGCCCCCGTCAGGCAGCGTGCGTTCACAGACCTGGAGACGGGCGATTCGCCCGGAGCGGCAGGTAGTGGCGAGCACTCTGCCCCAGGTTGCGACGCGACGCTCTTGCTCGCCGGGGTCAAGGAGCACGAACGCCGGATGTGACACTGCAAGAATCGCGGTGAGCGTTTGCCGGTGGGGGTCGTGGATCATCGCCGCACCGGTTTCCGGGTCTTCCCACTCTCGAAGCGCTGCCGCATCCCCCGGGAGAGCGAGCGTCCCGGCGGGCCGGGGCTTCACGATCCGCCGCAGGTAGGACGTCTGTTGTTTCTGCGTACGTGCCATCCACCGGACGGTCACAGGCACCCACTCGATGAGTTTCCTCCCCCCAACGGGTGTCCAAGCGAGGGCGGCGGAAAGGAGCCAGACCGGTGCGGTCCAGGCCAGCAGCATCCCGCCGCCGGCGTAGAGCGCGCTGACGATGGAGAGCACACCGACAGCTAAGACGATAAGTTGCGGAAGCGACAGACCGAGGAGAATGCCGCGACGAGTGAGACGGGAGAACTGCACCGCACGTAGACCAAAATCAGTTGCGGTGGTCTGCTGATTCGACATCAGTTACTCCTTCCCACCCGACGGCGGTGCTGTGTTCGCGGGCGGCACCGGCGGAGACGCGGGCGGTGCTGTTGGGGCGTGATTTGGTGCGGGGGGTGGTGTGGGTTGCGCATGCTCACCGGCGCCGGCCGAATGGCCTTCAGCGGCTTCGCCGACGGTGTTCCCGAGTGTCGGTCCAGCGGTGGCGGCGGCTTGGGCAACTTGTGCCCCGATCACGACTGCGGCGGCAGGACCGGCCGCAGCCGTCGTGCCGGCCGCGGCCGGTGCGGCACTGGACGCGGCGGGCGCTGCCGTACCGGAAGATGAGGCCGCAGGAGCAGCCCCACTGGAGGAAGCCGCCGGACTCCCGCTCTTCGGTGTATCGGAGGCTCCGTCGAGCACCTTCTTTGCTCCGTCAGTCTTCGGTGCGGACGAGACCGGGACCGGACGGTTGAGTGCAGACTTCGCTTCTTGTTCCGCACTCATCGAGTGGTACATATCGAAGCCGATAAACGTGACGAACTTGTACGTCATATACGGCGCAAAAGCGGCGATGAACATCAGCACAACGCCCGCTATCGGGTCGCTGATCGATGCAAGATCAAGCTCAATCGGAGCACTCACCTGAGTGATCGCAACGAGAAAGATCACCACCAGCACCAATTTCGACAAGATCAGGGCGATCACGAACGTCGCCCACTTCCCAAACCAGCCCTTCGTCGCATCCCACGAGAACCCAGCGAGAGCGATCGGTGCGAACACGATCGCGACGAGCAATAGCGCTTTGCGGATCAGGAGGGAAAACCACACGATCGCGGCCGCGCTGATGGCAAGGCCAGCGAGAAAGATCGTGACAATCGCGCCGACACCGGGGGCGGTGATGTTGATCCCCGCGAACCCTGCCGCGAGCAGGGTGATGCGGTCGCCGATGGATTCCATCGTGTTCCCGGATGCCTGCACGATCCCGATCGCGAGCTGATCCGTGATCTCCAACAACAGTCCGGTGAGGCCGATGGCGACGAAAGATCCGAGGATGCTTTTCGCAGCACCGAGGGCGGCACGGGTCAGCGCGGTGGGGTCGCGGTGGATGAGGCCGGTGATCAGTTGCAGGCAGAAGAAAATCAGCACGACGAACACGGCGACACCGAAGAGGACGTTGTACACCCCGACGTACCCTTCGTCAGTGACGTCAACGAGGGTCGTGGTGTCGAAGACCGACCACACCGCTTCGAACAGCCATGCCGCAGCACCACCCATGGCTTGCGCGAGCCAATCGAATGGGGCAGCAATCAACGTCGCAGCCCCTTGGCCGACGGTGTCACACACAGCCGAGATCACCGGCACATCGCACACACTCACAACAGACTCCCTTCTGTGTCGGGGTCAGACGGCTTGGCCGACGCCCCAGAAGAAGTTGATGAGTGTCACCGATGCGCCACAGATAATCGCTGCACCACAGGACACGAGCACACCGAGCTTCCCGCGCGACGCGAGGTGCGGGTTGGAGCTATTCGCGCCGAACCCCCACACGATTGCGGAGACGATGAGGGCGAGAACGGAGAGGATCAGGCCGACGGTCATCACCGCACCGACGATGATGCGCAACTGCTCGATCCCGGGAAGCCCGGTACCGTTCGGGTCAATATCAATCACAGGGATGCTCCTTCTGCTCACAATCCGGTACTCACCGGACTTGCCAGCCAGGTACACCTCAAGGCCCCGCCGATACACTCGAGCGCATGGGAACGGTGAGTTTCAGCCCGGCTAGGCCTGATGATGCGGCGTCCGTGCATCGTCTAGTGCGCGCTGCGTATGAGCCGTATGTCGAGCGCATTGGGCGCGAGCCCGCACCTATGGCTGCCGATTACACCGGCACTATCGAAGCAGGCCATGTGCGGCTCGCACGCGACGATAGCCAGATGATCGGGGTCCTTGTGTGTGAACCTCACCCGGATCATCTACTGATTGAAAACATTGCAGTTGCCGCGGAAGCTCAGGGTAATGGCGTTGGAGCGCTGCTCCTGGATGAAGCGGAGACCGAGGCGCGAAGACTCGGCCTTTCGGAATTGCGGCTGTACACCAATGCGAAGATGACCGAAAACCTTGCTTATTACCCGCGTCGCGGCTTCAGGGAAACAGGCCGCCGGATCGAGAACGGGTACGACCGCGTCTACTTTTCACGGCATCTCATATAGCGAGTTCGTCGAGGCACCCGAGGCTGGGGTTGCCGGATTGACAGTTCGAGTTACAGCTTCTCGCCGACGCTGAGGAGGAAGTTGACCCAGGCGACGCCGGCCCCTGCGAGGGCTGCGGTGCCGAGGGCGACCCACACACCGATCCTGGCTTTGGTCGCCGTATGAGAGTTCCCGGTCGATGACGAGATGCCCCAAACGATCGCAGAGATCAGCAGCATGAGGACGGCGATGATGAGCACAAACATTAGCAGTGCGCCGATCACTGAGCGGAGGTCGTCGGCGGCCCCGACGCCACCGAAATCAGGGAATACCATCAGCGTCCACCCCCGCCGAGTGTGCAGGACGCACGAGAGGCGTTCCCGCCGGTGATGCCTTCCGCATGGTTGTCGGTGAGCCATTGATCGGAATCGATCGCGGGCTGACCGGTGCCGCCGGGCCGGATTTCGAGGTGGAGGTGGGGTCCGGTGGATTTTCCTGAGGAGCCGACATTGCCGATGTGTTGTCCGGCGGTGACGGTCATTCCTGCGGTGACGTGGATGCCGTGTTCCCACATGTGGGCGTAATAGGACGCGACGCGTTCCCCGCCGACGGTGTGTTCCACGATGATGAGCCCACCCCAGGTGCCGGTGTATCCGGCATGGGTGACGATCCCGTCAGCGACGGCGTAGATCGGGGTGCCGTCGGCAGCAGCGAAGTCGCTGCCAGAGTGGAACGCGGTTTCGAACGTGACCGGGTCGGTGCGCCACCCGAACGGGCTCGTACGCACCCATGTTCCTTCCGGCAGTGGGAACACGACCCTGGTGGTTTCAGGCACCACGACCTCACCGTTACCCCCACCGCTCGATGGTGCGGGTTTCGTGAGTGCGGCGAGGATGGCTTCGGCGACGGGCTGATAGTTCTGATACCGGTCCGGGTAGGCCGATACTTCAACTGCTTGGGCGGCTTCTCCGGGGTCGAGCTGCTGCCAGCCGGGAATGTCTAAGAGGCCTCGCGGTGAGGGGTAGTTGGGTCCGGCGGGTCCTCCGTAGAATGCGCGGGCCTGGTAATTCGGGTCCATGAGTTCGGCGACGGTTCCCCATCCTGCTTGCGGGCGCATCTGGAACAGGCCAAGGGAATCGTGATCGGATGCATCCCCATCGTTGGGATAGTCCGCCGATTCTGGGTAAGTGCCGGTGTTGGCGAGCATCCGCAGGTGTGACTCTGTGAGCGCCGCCATCAACGCGATCACCACCCCTGGTCTTCCGACCCCATCTGTTTGCGCACCGATGGTGATGATGGTGGCGGCGTGGGTGAGCTGCTGATGGTTCAGCGTGACGGTCTCACCGTTCTTCGTGGTTGCAGTCAAAGAATCAGGGATCGGCCCCACAATCAACGAGCCGGGCGCACAGGCGGCAACGGCGGGGTTCGCGAGGACAGCGACCGAGAGCAGTGTTGTCGCGGGGCCGAAACACAATATGGCGATAGCAAGGGTGGCAAGAAGTTTCTGGAACATGATCAGTCACCGCAGAGGGTTGTCGAGTTGTGAGAGCCGCAACAACTGGCAGGGATTTGTGATCGCCTCGTCAGACGGTGGCGCGGTGGCTGGTGCTGGAGCGCAGGTGAGGAAGATCGTGAACGTGACCGGGTGTGTGGTGGTGACGGGGTTGGTTCCCCAGTAACCGGTGCGGTGGCGGGTGCCGGTGATGGTGTAGGCGACAGTGCCGTCGGGAAGCTGCCCTGGGGCCGCTTGCGCGACCGCGTCCTCCCAGGCTTTGGGGATTTTGATCGTGTCGATGGTGAGCCACTGTTTGGTCTGGTGGGTGCGGAGCTGTGCCCAGGCTTCCGGCATCGGCAGATATGCGCGCACATCGGAGGCGGCGGCGTCGGCCTCCTGGTCAGCGGTGGCATTAGCGAGGGCCTGTGCATAGTCGGCCGGCCCGTATCCGCTGGTGGTGTCCCAAGTGAATACTGCTTCTGCGACCGCTCGTGCGAATTCCTCCGGCCCGCCGAGCGCGACCACCGGCTCGGGTTCGGCCGATACCGGAGCGGGATTGGTCGCTGCCGTGCCCTGAGCTGGTTCAGCTTCTGCGGGGGCGGGTTGTGGGCCTCGGATGAGTCCGTAGACACCGATGCCGATCAGGAGGAGCAGGACGAGGCCGCCTGCGATGGTGGCGATGAGTATGGTGCGGCGGCGAGTGGTGGGGTCCATCCTGGTGTCCTTCCCGACGATATTCGGATCACCAGGCAGGTGCACCCACACGCCCAGGCGCGGGAAGCGGTCGGGAGGTTTAGGCGGTGTCGCGGCGTGCTGCCCGCGCGGAGCAGGCGACGTCTAAGAATGCGACCGTCGCAGCAACCGCGTGCTCGAACATCGCCCACTGTGCACCCGACAGCGCTGGACCGATGGCTTCGGGGTCATAGCGTTCGGTCCAGGTGGAGAGTTCATCCCAGAGGTAGACGAATGACCGCACCGGCAAGAACTCGCGCGGCTGCTCCTCGACTGCATGGAGCTGAGCTGCTGCGAGCTGTGAAGGGCGTTTCTTCGTCGCGGTCTTCGCTCGTTCGACGGCGAGTTCTGCGAGTCGTTCTAGGTCCGCCGGGCGGGCGGTCTCTTCAAGTTCCCGAAGACGCGCGGCTCCTGCTGCGGCAGTGTCACGGATCCCTGCTGGGTGTGTGGGGTCGGCGGCGAGAGCGTCGAGTTCGGCGAGGGCTTGCGCGGCACGGATACGGTGCGCAGCTCCGGTGATCGATCCACCCGCGTCGATCCGGTCGAGCTCTTCTCGTGCCCGCTGCCGCACATCAACAGCCTGTGAGAGGTCATTAGCAAGACATTGGAGATCGTTGATGCGTTCCAGCGAGGTGTAGGAGTTGCGGCCGGTGACCATGAGTGCTGCTTGCTGCCGAGTCTCACCTTTTTGCGGTGCCGCCACGGTGGCGGCACCGTGTGACCTGGGGTTTTCCTGTTTCGAGGTGAACCGTGACGCTTCCTGCCGGCCGGCCGCATCCTCGACCATGAGTGCTTTCAGTTCCGCGTAGAGAGCGGCTTCCTCGGTGCGAGTCAGCGGCTTATGGAGCAGGTTGTCGTCTTGTTCGGCGAGGAGCTGCCCGAGGGTGGTGGAGATACCGGAGCGCACCCACACGTTCACGGTTTTCCATCCGAGCCTGCGGATCGCGGTAAGGCGGCGGGCACCACAGATCAGCATCCCGTCCGGGGTGATGGTGATCGGCTGCAATAGCCCATCCCGGGTGATTGATTCCACGAGGGGGTCGAGGTCACCATAGTCTTCCCGGTGGCGGCGGCCAGCCCAGATCGAATCGACGGCCCGCGCCAGTTCGATATGCCCCGGAGTACTCATGGCCGGCCTCGCATCGTGCCTGGGGCAGCGATTTTGATTGCAGCACCCAAATCTGTGTCATCCATGAGATGCCGGAGGGCTTCTCCAATTAGGAGCCGTAACAGCACCCCGCGTGCCGCGTTCGTCCCAGCCAGATGCATGTCGGGCGTTCCGAGGATGATGCGCAGCAGCCGGTACCACGACGGGGCCGGGATATCGAGGAGAGCGCGGGCGTGACGGTCTCGCCGCAACGATTCATAGGCACCCGCACGCGAAACGGATTCCGCCAGACGCGCGCAGATACATTCCACCGCGGCCCGGGCAACCTCGGGTTCCCACCCGTGCCAGCACAGCAGCACAATCGTGTCCTCTACCGCCGACTCCACCCCGGTCGATGCCGATACTTCGGTTTCGGTTGCGGCATCGTGTTCTTCGCCTGTGAAGGGTGCGGCGCGGAAAGCAGGGTGGTAATCGGTGAGGGGGTTTTCTCTGTCGGAGAACCGTTCGGCGTCATGGAAACTCGAATATCTGGGTCTGCGTGCCTGGTGCACGGAACACAGGAGCCCGTTTGCACGGTTCTCAGCAATGCAGGTGATCTGCACGGCTCGGGTGATGACCGCCCATGGATCATCCGCCCGCCGCACTGCGGCGGTGCGCATCGCTTCAAACGCTGCGGTCGCTGCTTCCCACGGGTCGAGCCCGTGCTTTCGCGCGAGTGCGGCGTACTTCTGGGCGGCATGCTGCATGAGCGCTGCAACCTCTGGGTCGCTCCGCCACGCGTCTGGTCCGTCATCGTTGAGGCGGGTGAGGAGTTCGCGGAGTCGTTCTGAATTCTCGAAACCATGACCGCGACCGTCGCGGCCTGGGATGTGGTGTTGTGGCATGGTGGCACCTCCTAAGAGGCAGGTGCGCACCGGCACCCCACCAACAGTTCGCCACTGGCCCAGATACATAGCGGTTCACCCCAACCCGATCCCCGATGGCCGCACCCACGACGAGGAACGGCGCCGTTCCTGCGACTCGAACACGTCGAACGAATCGAATACAGACGCTTCATCGGGAGTCGCCCGTTCAGCGCGACGGCCCCTGAACTCACGAGCGCTGTTCCGGGCCATGCGGTACGCCTGCCCTGGGCTCCGGCGTGCGCGATGCGCGAGCTCCGCCTGGAGATTGATACCGCGGCCAGCGATCCTGGCGGTACTCGATGCGATCAGATCGGTCGGGCGCACCCACGCGATCCCACGACCGACCGTCGAACTCCCTGTACCGGTGGTGGCATTGAGTGAGGGGTCGCGGTGCACGGCGAACGCGGAACGCTCCGCCTCCACGCTTTCCGCTACATCACGCTGAGGCTCTGCCTGCGCTACGGGTGGGGAGTCTGCATTGTCATTCACGATGTCTCCTTCTTCGAATCACTGGGGGTTGGGGTGAACCATCGGCCAACGGTGGACGGGTGCACGCCCAGGTGTCGAGCGATCTGCTTGTTTGACCACCCCGCCATCTCCCGCAACTGGGCTGCCTCTGCCCGACGTTCACTCGGCGAAGCCATTGAGACCGCAGGTATTGGTACAGGATTCGTCTCTGGCTGGGCCTCGCGAACCATCGCTTCAGTGCGTCCTATCAGTGCGATTTCTTGTACGTCGCTGCTGGTGTCAGTGACGGGCGTGATGGGGCGGGTGAGGATGACGAGGAGGTGCGTAATTGCTACCAGCACCAATGGTGGAATTGCTGCGACGGATGCGGCGAGCAGGCTGGGGACGTCGGTGTCGGCGGCGATAATTGCGTGGATTGCGTTCGCCGTGACAGACACCACCGCACCAGCAGCAAGTAGCGTCCAGGGATACCAAGTGGGGCGATGCTGGCTGGCGAGGGCGACCACGGCGACGGTCGCGACCACGATGATGCCGTCCACGATCAGCGGCCACGCCCACGCCTGACCCGCATCAATCCCAGACCGCCGCGCAAGATCAGCGAGCGCGGTGAACGATAACCAAAATGCTCCAGCCGCGATGAACACCGTTCCCGTGACCGCGGTCACCACCGCTAACCGGCGACCTCGTTGCCGCACTGCATCTTGAGCATTCATGACAGCACTGGCCCTGGTGATCCGCGCACAAAACGCCGCTCATCTGACACGGGTTCCGCAGCGCGGGGTACGGGGTGAATGGTGCGGTAGGCAGAGCGGATCGTCGCCATAATCTCTCGCGACCCGAGCCCCGCATGCTCGGCCGCAGGGCCGAGCGCTTCGAGAGTAGCGTCAGGAGAAGTGCCGGCCTCGGCGAGACGGCACGCCGCCCAGAACAGACCCCGGTTCCGCTCACCCTCACCACGACCCGCGACCCAGCCCGCGAGTACTATGGCGTTGGGTCCTGACCGCTCAAATCGACGTGCCTGGGCACGGTCGATAGGGACTGGGTCGCGGGGATCTAAGAACTCGCGTAGCCGCATCGCATCGAATGGAGACGGGGTGCTGCCGGCGGCGACAATCAGCCGGTACGGTGCCTGAACTCCGCCCGGGCGCAGCACCTTGGAGGGTGGTGCAATGATGTAGCCGCCGTCACCACGGAAATCGATATGCGCCCCTGCTGCTTGCCACGATGGCTGGGAACGCTTCGGGTCTGCCGGGTAGTAGGCGTGCAGGCCGCCGGAGGGGGTGCGCACGAGTGCCGCCCATCCGGTCGCGAGGCCTTGACGGTGCGCGTTTCGGAAAGCAGGAAAACCGGTGCCGGTGGCGTGCACGTCGACATCGACAACCTCGATTCCGGACCGGCTACCGGTGGGGATGCCGATGTTTGCCATCGGCCATTTCAACCACCACTTGGCAACTTGCTCTGCCTCAGTGGTTGCGTCATGGAAACCATGGCGCACCAGTGGCCGTTTCTCACCCGGCACGCACGGGAACACTGGAACTCCTGACGCAGCAAATCGTGCCGCCGCCACAGGAAGAGACTCCCCACCGATCTCGGAGAACAGGTCAACGGCACCCATCAGAGATTCCTTGCCGAAGACACCGCCGTGCGGCGCGGTTCCTCTGACAACGAATCAGTAGCAGCGCTCTCAACCGTCGGTTCGGTCCGTTTCTTCGCGGGGGTGTCTCGGGTGAGGCCGGGAGGATCACCGTTGCCAATCTGCACGGTGGAGAGCTGGTCCAGAATCGTCGCAGCGGTCTTGCGGACGCGTTCACCGGTAGCCTGCACGACTTCCACCGGAGACTTCTCAGGCACCGTCGCCGCCCACCCCGACACATACGGCACCGTATAGTCACTGGTGTCCATACCGTGTGCGGCGGCGACCATCAACGCCACCGAATCTGCCTCCACCTCACCGATCCCGCGATGCCCCGTCGCGTCGGGATTATCTGGCCCGTGTAGGAGCACATGAGCGTGCTCGTGCACGAGGGTCTTCACCTGTGCCGCCTCAGGCATGTTCTCCCGCACCGCCACCGTCCTCGCCCCGAAATCGGTGAGGCCGTTGGCTCCGTGGATCATGCCCTCATGGGGCACTCGTAATACCGTGAATCCCTCTGCTTCGATTTGCGCGGCGATGCCTTCCCAGAGCCCGTCGGGTGCTTCCCCTCGCAGAAGCCGTGGTGACGGAGCTGTAGGGATGGGGCCGCCAGCGGTTTGGGAGACATCCCAGACGTATGCGGGGCGGGCACCGACCATGCGCGACCGCACCATCTCGCCAGGCTTCGGTTTCTCGAACCGGCCGAGCCTGCGCCACGACTCCGCGATCTTGGGCGTCGCAGACGCGAACCGTCCAGTGACGGGCGCAAGGATCATGTAGCCGGAATGCCCCTTTTCGACTTGACGACCGAGCGCCTGCCACTGCTTGAACCCGGCCACATACGTCGGCACCGGTTCGGGTACCCGGCCTATCTCAAACGCGGCCTGATGCTGGGAAAAGATCAGCAGTGTGTTGTTGAACGAGCGGGCACGGAACCGGGCCGCGAACTCCAACGCCTGCTTCCAATCCTCACCAGTCACCAACGACTCCACCGCATTGGTGAGTTGTTCATGGAGCGCGTCGAGCTTCGCATCGCGCGTCGCCCGTGCTTCCTCGGTGGTTGCCATCGTCGTCCTCCTTTCGCAGGCACCCGCACGCACACGGCGGGTGACCTCTGCGACCAGAAGGTGCGCGAAGGGGACCAGAGAAGACAATCGAGACGGGCGACGGACAGTTTGTGAGCGACCGTCAGGTGCATCACTGAACCCGACGTGGTCACCCCAGCACTACCTCAGAAACAGGAAGGCCGGTGATCCGAGCAGCGAATTATGGTCGATTCACCCGGATGCATGCGCGTTCACTCCGGGTGCGACTGCATCGGGTTTTTACGGCAGATCCGGCGATATTCGCTCGGTGCGACCCCGACACTACGGCGAAATTGACGTGCGGCGAAATCAGCATCGCCCCATCCCACAGATGCTGCAATGACTGAGATCGGCGAGTCGGTGAGATTGAGCAGGTGTGCCATCTGTTCCGCACGCAGCATCGTTAGATACGCGATAGGTGACTTTCCAAACGCCTCGGTGAACACTCGCCGCAGTTGCGAAGGAGAGAGATGCACCGCGCCCGCGAGGTCGGAAATAGACCAGCGACGATCCAGCTCATCGGCAAGGAGTTCGGCAGCCTTACGTGCCTCGGCACGGAGTGGCCGAAACACACGATGCCGGGGCGCCGACGGTACGGCTGTGCTCCGCTGCGTTGTGCTAATTCGTACGTCGGTGACGGCAAGATGCGGAACAACTACATCGAGGACGGCTGACAGGAGCGCCTGGGCCCGGTAGAAATGTTCCGCGTGCCGACCCTCAGTGCACAGCATTGCGAGTTCATCCAGCCACGGCATCAGCAACCCGGCACGGTCCTCGTCGATCCGGACGATCTGCGCCGGCTCCGAATAGTTGGTTTCGATGAAGGTACTGGCATCAAGACGGTCCTTAAAATGTGCGGCGTACTGCCAGAACACCTGATCAATCACGTAGTCACGATCCAGGTAGAGGGTCGTCGTCGTGATCCAGTCCTCAGGTTCGGCACCACAGAGCGTGTTCGCCGCGAGCACGATGACATCGCCAACGTTGACGTGTCGGCAGCCAAATTCACTGAACAGGCGACCGCTCCCAGCCCGCACAACAATAAACTTCACACAATCGAATGCGACAGGTTGGGTTGGACGAAAGTCAGTTCGTGTGCGTGTAATGATGGGCGAGAACTTCCCTCCGCCCACTCTTGAGAGACTTTCACCCCAGGTGGAAGAGACCCCCTGCACTTCGAGCTCAAGACCGATCCATCGTTGCCCGTTGGTAAGAGCGGGCAGCTGCGGCAGCAGGGATGAACGACACGAGGATCCAGACGAATAACCAGCCGATGGCAGTTCCCAGCACCACAGCGGCGATGGCATCGAGTTTGGCGAGGTAGAGCACTCCAGCGGCGACACCGGCTAGAACCACGCCGATTCCAGCGACGTAGAGGTACGGAACTGTCGCTTTGTGAACGGTGATCCAGGCGCTTTTGTCCCGTAGTGTCAAAAGAGTCCGATACCCGAATATCCATTGCTGACGAAGTGTTCCTCGCTGACTTGCACGAGCCCACCACAGCACCAATAGGCCGAGTAGAACCACAAGCGCCGCACCGATGAGTTGGGGCATGGCTTCTCCTTACATGAACACTGGGAACCCTTCTGGTCTTCCATACCATGCTACGAGTGGCGTCCAAGATTGAGCCACCAACTACGGGTTGAATGATGCCCAGCTGCCTACTCATCCAGGCGCTCTGCGTGTATGGACATAGCTCGACCGCCAGCGTGCGCGTGTTCATGAGGGTCTGCTGCACGTTTAGGTGACAGGTTGTAGTCACGCCGCGAGTGCGACGCTCGTGTTCATGATGGTCTCGAACTCGATCGGGGTCAACCTGCCCAGCCTGCGTTGACGGCGGCGGCGATGGTACGTCCGCTCGATCCAGGTCACCATCGCGATACGCAGCTGCTCATGGGTCGCCCAGGAGCGGCGGTTCAGGACGTTCTTCTGCAGGAGCGAGAAGAACGATTCCATCGCCGCGTTATCTCCGCTGGAGCCGACCCTGCCCATCGAGCCGACCATGCGATGACGGTTCAAAGCGTGCAGGAATTTCTTGCTTCGAAACTGAGATCCCCTGTCGGAATGAACGACACAACCAGCAACATCACCACACATACGGGCAGCGTTCTCGAGAGCTTGGACAGCGAGCCTCGACTTCATGCGGGAATCGATCGAGTACCCCACGATCCGGCCGCTGAACGCGTCTTTGATTGCGCAGCAGTAGAGCGTGCCCTCGCCGGTCTTGTGCTCGGTGATATCCACGAGCCACAGTTGGTTCGGAGCGTTCGCGGTGAACACATGACGTGTTCGGCCGTGCTCGTCGACCACGGCGCAGAGATCGTCGTGAACCGCCGGCCCCGGCTTCCGCCCCTTGCCCCGGCCTGGCTTCCCGAACACACTGAACCAGCCATTGGCCGACGTGATCTTCCATGCTGTCCGGTCCGACATTGGCTCGCCCGCGTCACGAGCTTCATCCGCGAGGAGCCGGTGCCCGAACTCTGGATCATCCGTATGCGCATCGAACAAGGCGTTTGCGCGATATGCCTCGATGATCTCGCTCGGGGTGATGGGATTCTGCAGCCATCGGTAGTAGGGCTGGCGGGAGAGCTTCAAGACCCGGCACGTCACCGTCACAGGGATCCCTGCATCGGCGAGCTCTGTCACGAGCGGGTAGAACCTTTTCCCGGGAGGTTCGCCTGCGACAGATACGCTGCCGCCCGCCGCAACACCTCGTTCTCCTGTTCCAGCAGCCGGTTCCGTTTCCGCAACTCGCGGACCTCCGCCGCTTCCGCCCGGGAGAGTCCCGGCTTCGCCCCTTCATCGATGTCCGCGCGGCGCATCCACTTTTGCAGTGTCATCGGGTGGACGCCGAAGTCTCTTGCGATCTGCTCGATCGTGACACCGGGCTCTCGGCTGCGGGCGACACGGACCACATCGTCACGGAACTCTTTCGGGTAGGGCTTAGGCACGATGCCATCCTTCCAGGTCTGCCCTCACGGGCAAGCCAGATCAGATGTCACCTAAACGTGCATCAAACCCTGAGCCTCGACGGAAACGATAGTGCGCCCCTCCCAGAGCCCGAGGGCTGACCGGTATACGGCACCGCGACACTCACCGAACGATAGCGCGAGGTACTCATTCACAATGTCGAAGGGCACACGAGCAAACAGATTTGCTAGGCATCTCCGTCTCCATTCTCGAACGTTCAAACACCCCACATTAGTAACTTCTTTACCAAGCCGAGCCTCAGCGGACTCCCTGGAAATAATGCGTACTCGCCGTGCTTGGGGAACATTTCAAGAACCCAGTGCTCTTAACGCTATATCCAGGGCAGTGGCCGCTTGCCTGGGGAGCACGCCATTGCCGAGCGCGGTGAGCTGCTGGTTCGCCGTAAGCTCGTGGCTGGAGTCAGTGACCCATCCTTGTGGAAGACCCATCAGCCATTCCACGAACTCTGGCGAGGGTCGCGGTCCATTCATGTCGTTGAGAAGCGCTGGCGTTGGTGCCGGGCGTCCGGTGATCTGAGCCCAGCGGACTACTGCGGGGGCATATCGTCCCCATCGCCGAAGAGCTGCTCGATCAACGTCCACAAACTCTCGGGTTCCTCGAGCTTTGGGTGGCCGCTGGGTCCGTGGAGAGCGAGGTCGATGATCTGATGGCTGAGTGCGATCGTGCCTCGCCGGGCTTTCACCTGTTGCAGGGTTTCTCCACCCCGCGAGGCGTCGGAGGCTAACGGGGTTCGGAAGAGTGCGGTGGGCGAGGATGAAGACCCGGTATCTGGGGTGGGGTGCGCCGATGGTGGAAGCGGGTAGACCGATCCATTGCGCGTCATACCGGAGGTCGGCCAGGTCTCCCAGAACTGCTCCTGCTGCCCGAAGAGGTCGAGCTGTGGTTTCTCCCAGATTCCACGGGTTGGATTCCACACCGCGAGGGGTTGCATGTTCAGGGGTTGCATGTTTGGGGTTGCGTTGCTCATCGTCGTCTCCTTCGGGGTTTGTGCGGATTGCGGGTGCGGAGAGCAGCCCGCGGACGTTCTCGATCACGACCCATTCCGGTTGTAGCGCGTCGATTGCTGCTGCCATGTGCGTCCAGAGGCCGGATCGGGTGCCGGGTTTGAGGCCGGCCATCTTTCCGACGGTGGACACGTCTTGGCAGGGGAACCCTCCGCAGAGGATGTCTACCGGCGGGACGGTGTTCCAATCGATGGCGGTGATATCGCCGAGGTTGGGGGCGTCGGGCCAGTGGTGGGAGAAGACGCGGGCGACGGGTTCATTGATCTCGGAATACCAGATCGTTCGTGCTCCGAAAACTTCTTCAACCGCGATGTCGAGCCCGCCGTAGCCGGAGAACAGCGACCCGACACGCAGTGGCGCGGCCGGGTCGGTTGGGGTCTGGTCTGCCACGGGTGAACCTCCTGGAACGGTGATCCCCGGAGTCGAACTGCGGCTCCGAGATGGTCACCAACCAGGTGCACGACTCACCCCACTGCCCGGCACCAGAGCGGCCTCAACCAGACCGTCAGAACTGCCATCCCAGACCAGCACCTTCGACCTCTCACGGTTCGCTCGAACGAGTTGCCACGCCTCTTGCAAGCGAGGCCCGCCACCTGACTCGTCAGGCAGCGGAGAGCACACACTGCGTGCGGGTGTTGACGCTCACCTCGTCAGTAAGACGAAGGTGGTGTGCGGTGACGGTTTCGATGCGGGTGATGTCTGCCGGCGACGGCTACAAGTACCTCCTGCGCACCGTCGCTGCCGGTGACGGTGACCGGATGCTCTCGACCCCTTTGACTCGCTACTACGCAGAAGAGGGCAGTCCTCCTGGCCGGTGGTTTGGCTCCGCCGTGGCCGCTCTCGGCGGTGGTGCGATCGTCGTAGGTGATCAGGTCACCGAGACCCAGCTTCAGCTCCTGGTCGGCAGGGGGCGTGACCCAGTGACGGGCGCTCCGCTCGGGAGTGCGTATCGGAACTATCCGACGGTGACCGAGCGCATCCAGCGACGCACCACCGCGCTTGATCCCGAGCTGGCGCTGACGGAGCGTGCGGAAGCGGTCGCCGCAATCGAGGCGGAAGAGAGCGCGAAGGGTGCACGGAAGGCGGTTGCGGGGTTTGATTTCACGTTCTCGATTCCGAAGTCCGCATCGGTGTTGTGGGCGGTGTCGGATGCGGGCACGCAATCGCTGATTGCGGACGCGCATCACGCAGCGGTTGCAGAGATGGTTGCGTTCATCGAACGCGAGGTTGCAGCCACCCGCGTCGGCGCGACAGGACGCAACGGGGCGGTTGCGCAAGCGGACGTGACAGGGGTGATCGCAACCGCGTTTGACCACTACGACTCCCGCGCGGGCGACCCGCATCTGCACACGCATGTCGTGATCTCAAACAAGGTGCAGACCGCGCATGACGGGAAGTGGCGATCCCTCGACGGCCGCCCGCTGCACGCCGCAACCGTTGCCTTGTCGGAGTTGCATGAGGCGGTGTTTGCGGACCACCTCACTCGCGCTTTTGGGGTCGAGTGGGAAGCACGAGACATGGGCCGTGACCGGAATCCGGCGTGGGCGATTCGTACGGTGCCGGAGAAACTGGTAGCTGAGTTCTCCACTCGCGCCCGCCATATCGATATAGAAACTGATCGCCTCATCGAGCAGTACGTCTCCACTCACGGACATAGGCCGGCACCGGCAGTCATCGTGCGGTTACGCGCACAGGCCACGCTCGCCACCCGACCCGAAAAGCAGGTTCGCTCGCTCGCTGATCTCACGTCTGAGTGGCGTGCACGCGCGACACACCTTCTCGGTGAAGACGCCACCACTTGGGCGCGCGAGGTTGCCTCGAATAATGCGCCGCTGTTGTTGCGTGCGGATGATGTGCCGCTCGATATTGTCGCGGCGCTCGGGCACAGCGTGGTCGAAGCCGTTGGTGAGAAACGGTCAACATGGCGCAGATGGAATCTCACCGCCGAAGCCGCCCGTCAAACCATGCACTACAGGTTCGTCACAACCAGGGACCGTGAAGCGATCGTCGGAATGGTGGTGGACGCCGCCGAACAGGCATCCCTCCGGTTGACGCCGCACGAGCTTGCGTCGAGCCCTACCGTGTTTCGTCGGCAAGATGGCACGAGCACGTTCCACCCGAGATCCTCGACCGTGTACACCTCAGAGGAACTCCTCGCTGCGGAAGACCGACTCCTCGAACGCACCCGCACCACCACCGCACCAACCGTGCCTGTCGAAGTCGTGGAGAACGTCACCGCACGGCCCGACCGTGACGGGCGAATGCTTGGCGAGGATCAGGCCGCCGCGCTTGCAGCGGTCGCCGTGTCAGGCCGGGTAGCCGACGTACTGGTTGGCCCTGCAGGGGCTGGGAAGACGACAGCCATGCGTGCGCTCCGCGCGGTATGGGAGCGTGAGCATGGACGCGGTAGCGTGGTGGGGCTCGCCCCGTCGGCGGTCGCGGCGCAGGTCCTCGCCGATGACCTCGGCATCCAGACAGAGAACACCGCGAAATGGTGGGACACCCATCAGCGCACCGGCGCAACGTTCCGTAAGGGGCAGCTGGTCATCATCGATGAAGCCTCCCTCGCCGGAACCCTTTCCCTCGACCGCATCACGTCTCTCGCTGAACAGGCTGGGGCGAAGGTGTTGCTGGTGGGTGACTGGGCGCAACTCCAGTCCGTCACCGCCGGCGGCGCGTTCGCTCTCCTCGTACATGACCGCGACGATGCCCCCGAGCTGGTCGATGTGCACCGCTTCGTCAACGACTGGGAGAAGACCGCATCCCTTGACCTCCGCCACGGCCGTACCGAAGCGATCGACACCTACTCAGACCATGGACGCATCACAGGTGGCGATACCGAGACAATGATCGATGCCGCCTACACTGCCTGGCGCGCCGACACCCTCGCCGGGGTCGCGACCGTACTGATCGCTGATTCCAATGAGTCCGTGCACGCGTTGAACCTGCGCGCCCGCGCCGACCTGATCCTCGACGGCACCGTGAACGCCCGCCGCGAAGTCGAACTCCACAACGACACGCGAGCGGCCATTGGGGATCTGATCATCACCCGACGTAACGACAGGCACCTCCGCGCCGGGCGAGGATGGGTACGCAACGGAGACCGTTGGACAATCACTGATGTACGTGGTGACGGATCGCTCACCGTTCGCCGTGCGGGCTCCCGCGGGGTCGTGATTCTGCCTGCCGGATATGTCGCCGAACACGTCGACCTCGGATACGCAGTCACCGCACACCGTGCTCAAGGCGTCACCACTGATACTGCCCATGTCCTCGCCGATCCCAGCACCACGAGGGAGAACTTGTATGTCGCAATGACGCGAGGCCGAAATACCAACCAGGTGTACGTCGCCACCGATCGCCCCGATGACTCCCACGACGGCCCGCATCCCGCCGACAGTCCGGATGCAACCGCCCGCAGTGTGCTCTACGGGGTACTGCAGCACGTCGGTGCGGAACTCTCCGCACACGAGATGATCACGGCCGAACAAGAAACTTGGGGATCGGTGGCGCAGCTCGCGGCCGAATACGAAACCATCGCCCAAGCCGCCCAACACGACCGCTGGGCGGCCCTCATCCGCGGCTCCGGCCTCACCGCAGAAGAGGCAGAAGACACTATCCAATCCGATACCTTCGGCGCCCTCACCGCAGAGCTGCGCCGTGCGGAAGCGAACCACCACAACGTAGACACGCTCCTGCCGCGCCTCGTCGCGGCCCGAGGCTTCAGCGACGCCGACGATATCGCCTCCGTACTCCATCACCGCCTCGCACGCGCCACCGCCCGACCCGCCGGTTCTGGCCGCACCCGCAAACCAGCACGCCTGATCGCCGGACTCATCCCCGAAGCAACCGGCCCAATGAGCGCCGACATGCGAAAGGCCCTCACCGAACGACGAGACCTGATCCGAAACCGGGCCGATGCGATCCTCGACCAAGCAATTGCAGAAGGACAGAACTGGGTACTTGCGCTTGGAGAATCACCCGTTGATACGCGGGCCGCTGCGACTTGGAGGCAGCACGCCCGAACCGTGGCTGCATATCGCGACCGCTACGGCATCAGCACGAAGACCCCGCTCGGCCCAGCACCGGACGGTGACGCGCAGAAGATCGATGCCGCACGAGCTAAAGCCGCGGTAATAATACTTGAAGCGCTCACGGCCACAGAT
Organism: Leucobacter sp.; assembly: GCA_048516985.1. GTDB lineage: Bacteria > Actinomycetota > Actinomycetes > Actinomycetales > Microbacteriaceae > Leucobacter. The sequence continues at coordinate 1,734,141 of CP183188.1, forward strand.
TCCAGAGACGAACATTCACGAACAGCGCAACGCGAGGGTCCCGGCCGGGCGTTGTGACCGTTCCTCCATATCGCCTCTTCCGAATGTCGCTGGCACGTCGTACCCTGGAAGGGAGGCGGATTTCTCCTTGATATGACGCTCTTCGGGGCAGGCTACGGCCACTCACACACGCACCGCTTCCGATTACTTGTCGTGCTTGTGAGAGGAACCCCCGTCATGATCCGCCAACTCTGGACCCTCAGCGTCTACACCCGCGCATTCCTGCGTCGCTACATGCCCACCAACATCCTCCTCGACCTCATCCGTACCAGACGAGGCCTGAAATGGGGCATTCCAGCGGCGTTCCTCGCCGTGCCCTACCTCCTGGCGGCGAGCATCTGCACCAGCCTCATCGCCAATGGTGGCCCAGGCTGGCTCAACCTCCTCGTGCTCCTGTTCCTGTGGAACTCAATGAAGTTCATTGTCATGGGGTCAGTCAGCCTGGTTCTGTTGGTCCGCGCTCGCACTCGCGAAGCGCTGGCAAAGAGGCGAACACTCCGATCAGACGAGCCTCTGCACCCGGCTGAGCACGTCATGGCAGAGGTGGCCCGATGAACGTAGAGATCTACACGCTCAGCGCCGCCGCAGGCCAAGCTGGGCACGACTGGCAGCGGGCCGTCGCAGCAGACGGGAAACTCACGCCAAAAGCAGGTGGTGATGCCTGATGGGGATACGTGTGTTTCGAAGGGTGAGCTGATCATCCGGATTTCTGGGTTCGCGGGGTCGCATCAGGGGTGGTTCCACGAATTTTGGTATCAAATTTGATGTGTAGCCGACACGTAGCGTGCGGCTGATCTGTGGATCACAATGACGAGTTGAAGGATGCCTTGCCGGTGATTGGCATTCGCGAGCTCAAATCCTGCTATCCGTCACAAGGATAACCACGAACAGGTATTTGTTGTTTGTTCAGGAGCAATGTGTATTTGCTGCTGTCTCTTAAAGCCGGTAGGTGGCGGTTATCGGTTCAGGTGAACAATACTTAAACAGTCGCGAACCGACCGCGATCCAGCTTGCAATTTGATTTTGTTTCTATCAATATAGAAACATGTCGATTCAAGAAGTTGAGTTAGTGATTGTGGGATCAGGCCCCGCGGGGTACACCGCCGCGGTGTATGCGGCGCGTGCGGGTCTTGCGCCAGTGGTGATCGCGGGTTCTGTCACGGCTGGCGGTGCACTGATGACGACGACCGAGGTAGAGAACTTCCCTGGGTTTGTCGATGGAGTGCAGGGGCCCGAGCTGATGGAGGCGATGCGTGCCCAGGCCGAGCGGTTCGGGGCACGCATCATTTACGGTGACGCGGTACAGCTTGAACTCGAGGGCCCGGTAAAGAAGATCCACCTTGGGTCAGGCGAAACATTCGCTGCACCTGCCGTTGTACTCACAATGGGGTCTGCCTACAGAAAACTCGGGCTCCCCGAAGAAGACCGGCTCTCAGGGCACGGAGTTTCTTGGTGCGCGACGTGCGATGGGTTCTTCTTCCGGGAGAAGCGCATCGCCGTCATCGGTGGGGGCGACTCCGCAATGGAAGAAGCACTGTTCCTCACGCGGTTCGCTTCCAAGGTCACACTCGTGCATCGCCGTGACGAGTTTCGCGCATCGAAGATTATGGTTGAACGGGTCTTGGCAGACCCCAAGATTGAAGTGGCGTGGAACTCTGAAGTCGCAGAGATCATGGGAGACGAACAAGTCACCGGTCTGCGGCTCAGATCCACGACTGACAATTCGGAGCATGTCTTGGATGTGACAGGGGTATTCGTAGCGATCGGCCATGATCCTCGTTCCGAACTCGTCACCGGACAGGTAGTGATCGATGGTGACGGATACGTCAAGGTCGAACATCCCTCCACCCGCACGAACCTCGCGGGTGTATTTGCTGCGGGCGACCTCGTAGACCACACTTACCGTCAAGCGATTACCGCTGCAGGTACTGGTTGTGCGGCAGCACAGGATGCCCAGCACTTCCTCTCACACCTCACCATCACAAATTCAGACTCGAGCTACCTGCAGGAGGCCCTGGCATGAGCATCATCAACGTTACGGACGCGACGTTCGACCAAGAAGTACTTCACGCAGACATTCCCGTAGTGGTCGATATTTGGGCGACATGGTGTGGCCCATGTAAAGCGATCGCCCCGATCCTTGAAGACCTTGCTGAGGCCTACTCCGGGCGTATCAAGATCATCAAGGTCGATGCTGACACAAACCCGCAGACTGTCACGGCTGCCGGTGTCACTTCGATCCCCACTCTAGGTTTCTACAAGGCCGGGCAACGCATCGACGTACTCATTGGGGCACACCCGAAACCAGTTGTCACTGCAAAGATCGAGGATCTCCTCTCATGAGTACAACTACGGCGCCAGCGGTGCAAGCCGTTCCCCGGCACATGTCAACTCTCGACAAATGGTTGGCGGTGTGGATCGGCCTTGCGATGATTGCCGGGCTGCTGCTGGGCCGGTTCATCCCCGGCCTCTCTGAACTGCTCACCAAACTCGAGATCGGTGGCATCTCCGCACCGATCGCGCTCGGCCTGCTCGTCATGATGTACCCGGTGCTTGCGAAGGTGCGGTACGACAAGGTCGCCGCTGTCACGGGAGACAAGAAGCTCCTGGTATCTTCGCTGCTGCTGAACTGGCTGGTGGGTCCGGCCCTCATGTTCACGCTGGCCTGGATCTTCCTGCCTGATCTTCCCGAATACCGCACGGGGGTCATTATCGTGGGCCTCGCACGCTGCATCGCGATGGTCGTGATCTGGAATGATCTTGCCTGCGGTGACGGTGACGCCACTGCCGTGTTGATCGCAGTGAACTCAGTGTTCCAGGTTGTGATGTTCTCCGTGCTCGGCTGGTTCTACCTCACGGTACTCCCTGGCTGGCTTGGTCTCGACTCACAGGGCCTCAACGTCTCGATGTGGGATATCGCCCTCAACGTGATCATTTTTCTCGGCGTGCCCCTGCTTGCAGGCTTCGCATCGCGGTGGATCGGGGAGAAACGCCGCGGTCGTGAGTGGTACGAAGGGAAGTTTCTCCCAGCGATCGGCCCCTGGGCGCTCTACGGGCTGCTCTTCACGATCGTGTTGCTGTTCGCGTTCCAGGGAGAAGCGATCACCACCAATCCTCTCGATGTGGCACGTATCGCAGTGCCGCTGCTCGCATACTTCGCCATCATGTGGTTCGTAGGCATGTTCGTCGGTAAGTCAATCGGGCTGAACTACGCTCGCACCACCTCGCTCGCTTTCACGGCGGCCGGGAACAACTTCGAGCTCGCTATCGCGGTCGCGATCGGCACATTCGGCGCAACATCAGGGCAAGCTTTAGCCGGTGTCGTCGGTCCGCTGATCGAGGTGCCCGTGCTCGTGGGCCTGGTGTACGTCTCACTCTGGATGGCCCGAAAATGGTTTCACACCGATCCCTACGCGAATGAATTGAGTGCACAATGACTTCAACAGCAGCCGTATCTGATCCGGAGACCTGCACACCAAATGCAGAGCACGCTATCGGAACAGCAGCAGCCACAACCGTGGCCGGCGCGTTGAAAGCGCTCGCTGAACCACTTCGGCTTCGCATGCTTTCTTCCATCGCGACCGACCCTCGCGGGGAATCTTGCGTGTGCGACCTGGCGGAGCTTGCGGATGTGTCGCAGCCCACCGTGTCGCACCACCTGAAGGTCATGAAGGATGCGGGTATTCTTGCCTCAGAACGTCGAGGCACGTGGGTCTGGTACCGCATCGTTCCGCCCCGCAAGCATGCGATCACCACATTGCTTGAGTCGTTCGCACCAGCCGCACTGGTGGAAGATCATGGGGCTGATGCTGGCCGGGCTGAGGCGTTGCGCGCGATGGATGCGAGAGTCTCTCGTCTTGCTGAAGAGCTTGCGGACGAACTTACTGACATGAGTCGTGACTTGGTGGTCGCGATCGTGCGCGAGTCGTATGCGGGGCTCGTTCGAAGTGCAAAGCTGACACAGCACCTAATCCCGTTGACTGAGAGGTTCGCGCGGCAACGCCTCGCGGATCTCGCGCGGCGCAGGGAATCGGCGGTCCCGCAGGTGCTGTTCGTGTGTGTCGCGAATGCGGGCCGCTCACAGCTCGCGGCAGCCCTCCTTAACCAGCTCTCCAACGGCTCGGTGGTCGCTCGGTCGGCGGGCTCAATGCCAGCCGCTGAGGTGCATCCCAGTATCCGCAAGCTTCTCGCGGAGATAGAAACACCAGAACTCGCTAGTACGGCTTACCCGAAGCCTCTGACTGACGACGCAGTTCGTGCAGCCGACGTCGTGGTTACTATGGGTTGCGGCGATGTGTGCCCCATTATCCCGGGAGTGCAGTATGAAGATTGGGCAGTGGGTGACCCTGCCTTCGCTTCTGATGCTGGCACGAGAGCGATCCGTGATGACATTGCGGGCCGCGTGCAAACACTCTTGACCTCCCTGACAAAGTAAAGAAAGCTCTGGATCATGACTGATACCAAACCCTCCGTATTATTCGTTTGCGTGCATAACGCTGGACGTTCGCAGATGGCCGCAGGATACCTTCGTCATCTTGCGGGTGACCGGATCGATGTGCGCTCGGCTGGTTCGATGCCTGGCGACCAAATCAATCCCATAGCAGTTGCGGCGATGCTCGAAGAGGGTATCGATATTGCGGGTGAGCAGCCCAAGGTTCTCACCACTGAGGCGGTGCAGGCATCTGACGTTGTCATCACGATGGGTTGCGGTGATGCCTGCCCGTTTTTCCCGGGCAAACGCTATGAAGATTGGACGCTCGACGACCCTGCAGGCCAAGGTATCGACGCGGTTCGTCCGATCCGTGACGATATCAAGGGCAGGATCACGAATCTTGTTTCGGAACTGATCGAAGAGTAATGACTGCTACAGGGTCGCCGCTCTCCTCGGACCTGGTGGTCGGCGAGCGGCGATTCGAAGTTATTGTCATTGGCGGGGGCCAGGCCGGCCTCGCTGCGGGATACTACCTCCGCAGGGCCGGGAAAAGCTTTGTGATCCTTGACGGCGGGTTCGAGCCAGGTGGTGCCTGGCAGTACGGGTGGGAATCGTTGCGTCTTTTCTCCCCGGCAGAATACAGCCCGCTACCTGGATGGCGAATGCCGCAGCAGCTAGGTGAAAAGTACCCAACTGCCGAACACGTTGTCGCATACCTTACGGAATACGAGCAACGGTACGAGTTACCAGTGTTGCGTTCCGTTCAAGTCAACCGTGTGGATCATAACGGTGAGGGATTCTCGGTCGAGACTAGTCAAGGCGTGTGGCAGGCCTCACAGGTGATCAGTGCCACGGGTACTTGGGGTGCGCCATTCTTACCTGCTTATCCTGGCAGCTCGGTATTTACCGGCGAGCAGTTACATACGGTTGATTACCGTTCTCCCGAACAGTTCCGCGATAAGCGGGTGGTGGTGGTCGGTGGGGGGAACTCGGCCGCTCAAATTCTCGCCGAAGTCTCCACTGTCGCTGAGACAACTTGGGTGGCGCGGCGAAAGCCACGTTTTATGCCTGACGATGTTGACGGCCGTGTACTGTTCGACGTGGCGAGCCAGCGCGAAGCTGCGAAACGGGCAGGAATCTCGGTGCCCGGTGTCTCAGCGCTCGGTGACGTCGTCATGACACCAAGTGTGAAAGCTGCTCGCGAACGAGGCGTGCTGCACGGGAATTCGATGTTTGAACGGCTCACCACAAATGGCATCGTTTGGCCCGACGGTACGGAATGGAAGTGTGACGCAATTATTTGGTGCACAGGCTTTCAACCCGTGCTCGATCATCTCGATCCCCTTGGACTGACCTTTGAACACGGGCGACCGAAGACGGTCCAGGGCACTCTCTCGGCAGATGTGCCTGGGCTACATTTTCTCGGTTACGGAGACTGGACTGGCACAGCGTCCGCAACCATTGTGGGCGCTGGGCGCACAGCAAAGCTTGCCGTCGCCGAAATAGTCGCAGCCAAGTAACCCAGGCAGACGTGCGCGTTCTCAGATTGCCGGTGGCACGCTGGGGCGTGTACTGAGAACCATCAGCACCGTTCCAGCACTGGCCATCCCTGTGAACACCAAAAAGGCGTTTTCGTAACTGCCCGTTACTTCAGCCAAGAAGGAGCCCGCCCAAGGGCCAACTGCCATCGCGAGCAGGACTGCCATGCTCAAAATACCTGAGATATGGCCATAAGATTTTGTTCCCCACCGATCAGGTATTGCGGTGGCCTGAAGTAGTGTGGCAACGCCACGACCGATGCCTGCGATGACAGAAAAAGCGATCAATAATCCCAGGGGACCCGACACGAACGCCATTGCTGCCGTTCCCGCAGTAACGAAAGCAAACACCGTGAATGTGCGGGTTGCCAGCGATAATCGAACTGATACTGCGGTATAGATCAGGCGTCCGAAGACTTGCCCTGCACCACCGATGCCAAGTACCCATGCTGCGGCCGAAGCGCTGAGACCACGTTCGAGCATGAGCGGAATTAACGTGATGAGAGCCGCATACATTGCTAGGGACGTGAGCGCGAGCCCTCCGATAAGTAGTCGGAACCGCGTCGTCGATACCACCCGGCGAACGTAATCATTAGTAGCGACTGATCCGGTGCCCGATTGTGTTTCCTCGGGCCAGGTTCGACGTAAAAGAATCCAGTGTGTGGGAACGGTGATTGCTAAGAGCCCGGCTCCTGCCCACAGGTAAGTTACACGCCAGCCCACTTCCGCGTCCAGGAAGGTGACTAGTGGGGCGAACACGGTGCTGGCGAGTCCGGCAACGAGCGTAAGCGCTGCAAATGCTTGGATTTGCTTCTGTCCAGTGAACCAGCGTGCGAGGGCCGCGAAGGCTGGAGGGTAAAGCGTTCCAGCCATAGCCGCACCAACAACCACCCATCCGATGTAGAACATGACTGGGTGCTGCGCGGCAGCGATGGTCATGACACCAACTGCTGCGAGTAGCGACCCCACCGTCATCAGTACTCTGGGTCCATACCGGTCGATGTGGCGTCCGACGAGGACTCCACATACGGCCGAGACCATGAGGCTTAGTGAAAACCCTGCCGATACGAGCTGCGGAGACCAGCCGGTATCGGCGCTAATGCTCGGCGCGAGGACGGGGAACGCGTAATAGAGCAATCCCCAAGAGACCAGTTCAGTTACGCAGAGCCCTGCAAGAATGGCACCCAATGCGGGTTTCGCTGGCACAGGCGTGCTTTCTGCGATGGTGCTGCCGGTCACCTGGGGCCTCCCTGCGCAGGAAAGGTCAGCCCTCCAAGGCGTGTGGAGGGCTGACCGGTGACTTTAACTACGCCCAGCAGGGGCAAACTCGACAGGAACGGGAGCGACAGCGCAGCAGCCGCCACCTGTAATTTCTTCTGGTGCGTCGAATATTCCTGCACCACCGCATACGCCAGTGTCGGGCAGCACGAGGTCGACGCGCTGCGCTCCTTCTCGGTCGCCTGCCAGCTCTGCAGCGACGCTGCGGACCTGCTCAAACCCGGTGAGGGCAAGGAACGTAGGGGCCCGACCGTAAGACTTTGCGCCCACGATGTACAGGCCCGCGTCGGGGTGTGAAAGATCTGCGGCACCCGTTGCACGGATCGAACCACACGAGTGAATGTTTGGGTCGACCTCGGTCGCCACACGCGACGGGGCTTGAAGTCGGAGGTCCATGTCTAGGCGAATCTCCGACAAAATCGAGAGGTCAGGACGGAACCCGGTAAGGACTACAACGTGGTCGGCGGGCTTGAGTGAGCGGCCGTCTTCTGACGACAAGACGGCGCGAGCGCCATCCAAGCTAATCGAGTCGGTACGGAACCCTGTAATGAGGTTCACGAGACCATCGGTGACGGCCTGTTCAGCGATTTGGCCCAGTGCGCCACGCTCGGGAAGTTCATCCGCTGCCCCGCCACCAAACGTGTTTCCCACAACGCCACGACGCAGCACCCAGGTGACCTGCGTCGACGGATCCTGCTTCACGACGTTCGCGAACTGCGCGATCGCAGTCTTGGCTGAGGAGCCATTACCGACAACTACGACGTGCTTTCCTGCGAATGCCTGAACATCTTCCGGTGAGGGAATCCGGTAGCTGAGGACACCCGATGCCGCTGCTGCCTTCTCCCCAATCGCGTGGAGTCCGCCTGCACCTGCCGGGCTTGGAGTCTCCCATGTGCCGGATGCGTCAATGACAGAGGTTGCTTCGATTCGCTCTTCGCTGCCATCTGAGTTCACGAGGTGAATCACAAAAGGCTGTTCTTCGCGACCCGCATCGACAGAGCGATCGCGACCCTTCTTGCCCACGCCAATGACTCGTGCGTCGTAGCGGACTCGCTCGCCCAGCACGTCAGCAAGAGGAGCAAGGTACTCAGAGATCCATTCCCCGCCGGTTGGATACTTTTCGCTCGGCTCAGCCCAGTTCGTATCTTTCAACAGACGCTTACTTGCGTTGTCCATAAGCTCAGACCACTTCGAGAAGAGTCGAACATGAGACCATTCTGCAACTGCCGAAGCTGGGCCAGTACCGGCTTCAAGCACGAGGGGTTCGATTCCGCGCTCAATGAGGTGGGCGGCAGCGGCAAGACCCTGGGGGCCAGCTCCGATCACGACAACTTGGTTCATCCCATATCTCCATTCATTGATAACTATCGATGAATGAAATCTACACGGCCATATCGACAAATGTCAATGCGTAGGGCAGAATGGCCTGTATGAGCACTTTGGAAGCCGCTGATGCTACGGATACTCAGTCAAGTTGCTGCAATGTAGTCGGTGAGCATGTTGTCAGCGATCCCGAGGCGCAGCGGCTTGCGAAGGTGTTTAAAGCCCTTGGCGATCCCACGAGGGTGAAACTACTATCGTTGATTTCTGCCAGTGCCAACGCGGAGATGTGCGTGTGCGACCTGACGGATCCAGTCGGGCTCTCGCAACCCACAGTCTCGCATCACATGAAACAACTCGTTGAGGCGGGGCTTGTTGTGCGAGAGCAGCGAGGGCGCTGGGCGTACTACAGCCCAGTGACATCAGCGCTCACCGCAGCGACAGGGTCGCTTACGAAAATGCATTAACCTCTTCACGGCCGGGCCGTTTCAACGGTCTCGTGGGTCGGTTGGTGAGTGGTGCGTGCTTGCTTCCGCAATTGTCGTGCTCATGGTTTCTGAGCCGGCTCGGACGCGCGGCACTAGTCTGGGATCTATTCATATAGATTCTCGTTGATATGTTCCTGCGATTCACCCTTAATTCACCCCCTATTCATATAGACCAGCTTCTATGTATGGAGTTGGGTCATATTCATTGGCCCAATCCTGGACCGCTGGTTCGCATTGAAAGGAAAAAAGAGTGAACAGAAAGCTCAGAATATCGACCGTGAGTGCTGCTTTCGCAATCGTCGGTTTACTAATGACCGGTTGCGCAAGCCAGTCAGGCGCGACCGATACGTCAGACGGCGAAGGTGCACAATCATTGTCCGGTCCGGTCGTCATCGACGGCTCATCGACAGTCGCACCGAATACTGAAGTTGCCGCAGAGCTTTTCAGTATGGAACAGCCTGACGTTCAGATTTCTGTTGGAGTTTCAGGCACCGGTGGCGGATTCGAGAAGTTCTGCAACGGTGAGACTGACGTGTCAGAGGCTTCGAGAACCATTAAGGATGAGGAAGCCGCGCGTTGTGCTGAAGCGGGGATCGAGTTTGAAGAGCTCGGTGTGGCTAACGATGGACTCGCCGTCGCGGTGAACCTGGAAAACACTTGGGCGCAGTGCCTAACTGTCGATGAAATCTCTTCAATGTGGCGTGCAGAGAGCCCGGTCACGAACTGGAGTGAAGTTCGCGCCGGATTCCCCGACGAGGAAATCTCCCTCTTCGGGCCCGGAGCTGACTCGGGAACCTTTGACTTCTTCACCGAAGAGATCAATGGTGAGGGAGGGTCAATCAACCCGTCTTACGCAGATATCGGCGAGGATGACCACGCGGCCGTCGTAGGCGTTGCCGGAGCAAAGGGCGCCTCAGCGTTTATCCCGCTTTCGTTTGTCGCGGAGTCGGCTGATCAGATTAAGCCGATCGAAATCGTTAACGAAGCAGGCGACTGCGTTTCACCCTCGCTTGAAGCGGTACTTGAGGGAACCTACAACCCTCTCGGACGACAGTTGTACGTCTACCCATCTGCTGACGCACTTGCGAAGCCTCAGGTGATGGCCTTCCTCGAGTTCTACATCCAGAATCAGGCCGAGATTGCCGAGACTGCGGGCTTTATTCCTTTGAATGATACGCAAGAAGCCGAGGCTCTTGACAAGCTTCGTAGTCTCGTCGGTTAATCCGAGTCAGATCACAGGAGGCGAATAAGCAAATGGCACAGACCACGATTGCACGCGGCGCGCCTGAGTACCCCACGCTTCAGGCTACGAGCAAACGACTCGGCGAGAAGGCAATCGTGGTCTTGCTATTTGTCGCGGCCGCACTGGCTGTACTTATCAGCGTCGGAATCGTATTTGCGTTTCTCGAACCCACAATTGAATTCTTCAAGGTTGTTCCGTTCTCGCGTTTCTTTTCATCCGAGCCTTGGGCTCCCTTATTCACCCCACCAAATTACGGGGTGTTCAACATTGTGGTCGGGACACTTGCAGTCGTCCTGTACTCATGTGTCATTGCACTCCCCGCGGGCCTTGGTGCCGCGATCTACATGACCGAATACGCAAGTGCTCGGATGCGCCGGATCCTCAAACCAACGCTTGAAGTACTCGAGGGAATCCCGACAGTTGTGTATGGGTTGTTCGCAGTCTTCTTCATCGCACCGCTGATGAAAGAGAAATGGCCGACCTGGATCCCGGGAAAACTGGGTGAGGAGCCTGGCTACCAATTCATCCTTGCGGCTGGTCTCGTTCTTGGCATCATGATCATTCCCACTGTCGCATCTGTGTCGCAGGACGCCATGTTTGCAATTCCACAGGGACTCCGCGAAGCCGCATATGGGCTCGGGAGCACGAGGATGCAGGTCGCCACGCAAGTCGTTGTGCCAAGCGCCCTGTCTGGAATCATCGCTTCGTTTGTGCTCGGGGTCTCTCGTGCCATCGGTGAAACGATGATTGTGTTAATGGCCGCAGGAGCTATGGCGAACATGAGTCTCTGGCCGAACGACAGCGTTCTGCCGATGACCGCATTTATCGGCAGAACAGCGACGGGCGACATCGCAACAGGAACCACTACTTACTACACAGTTTTCGCGGTCGGGGCTCTGCTCTTCGTGTTCACACTCATCGTGAACATGATCTCCATCGCATTTGTACGACGCTTCCGTGAGGTATACGAATGACCATTCAATCTGCACGAACGCGCGCAGCCGTCTCAGCGGTACGAGACGGCGCCCCCAACTTGGAGCGCTCAGGCTTGGATATCAAAGCAGAGCTGTTTCGTGCGCTGCTGTTGCTCTGTGTACTCATCGGCATTGTCACTCTCGCGGTTCTCTTGATTTTCGTCACGGTGAGGGGCTGGCCGAGGCTTGATCTCAATCTCTTTACTCAGATGCCTTCCACAATTGACCCGACTAAATCAGGGTTCTTTCCAGCAATTGTCGGAACGATCTACGTCATGTTGGGTACGCTCGTGACGGTAGTCCCGCTGGGTGTGTGTTCTGCGATCTATCTCGAAGAATTTGCGAACCGAGACCGTTGGTTTAACCGAATTCTCGAAGTGACAATTCAAAACCTTGCGGCTGTTCCGTCTATTGTCTTCGGGATCCTGGGGCTGGCGTTTCTGGTCAGGGGACCGTGGGGCCTTGGCTTCGTGGCGCTTGCTGGCTCGCTCACACTATCGATGATGGTGCTGCCGACAATCATCATTTCGGCACGTGAAGCTATTCGAGGAGTGCCGTCAACCCTTCGAGACGCCTCGATAGGTCTGGGCGCTACGAAATGGCAAACCACCTGGAGGCAGGTCTTGCCTCTATCGATACCCGGGATCCTCACCGGAACTATCCTCGCAATGTCACGTGCCATCGGAGAGACGGCCCCACTCTTGCTGGTCGGAGCCACAACATTCGTGAGGTTTCTGCCCCAGAGCATGCTCGAAGGGGCATACAGCGTGATTCCAGTTCAGATCTATCAGTGGGCAAGTAGGCCTCAAGACGAGTTCAGGGTGCTTGCAACTGCTGGAGCGCTAGTGCTTGTTGCGCTGCTTTTGCTGATGAACTCTGGTGCGATCTGGCTACGAGCAAAATTTAGTCGTGAGTATTGAAGATATGAAGGAAAACGTAACTATGGCGAACATCAACGAAAGGGTCCTCAGCGAGCACCCCGAGAATGCGGTCTTCAGTATCGAGGATTTGAACGTCTACTACGGGAAGTTCCATGCGGTCACAGATGTGAACCTCTCCTTTGGCTACAACGAGATCACCGCACTTATTGGCCCATCTGGATGCGGCAAATCGACAGTGCTCCGGTGCCTGAATCGTATGAATGACCTCATCCCGATTGCACGCGTCGAAGGAAATGTCGAGTATCACGGTACGAACATTTACGGACCGAAGGTTGACCCGATTGAGGTTCGTCGCCGCATCGGGATGGTATTTCAGAAGCCAAATCCATTTCCGAAATCCATCTACGACAATATTGCCTACGGTCCCCGAGTCACTGGTATGAAGGTCGACAACCTCGATGACCTTGTCGAACAAACGCTCCGCAGCGCAGCGCTGTGGGACGAGGTTAAAGACAAACTCAAACAGAGCGCCTACGGACTATCGGGCGGGCAACAACAGCGCTTGTGTATCGCACGAGCGATTGCTACTCAACCAGATGTCATTCTGATGGATGAGCCCTGTTCTGCATTGGACCCGATTGCAACAAGTCGAATTGAAGACCTTATGCAGGAACTCCGTGACACGTATTCGATTATCATCGTGACCCACAATATGCAACAAGCTGCTCGAGTCGCAGACCGCACCGCATTCTTCTCGGTCGACCAGAAAGAAGAAACCGGAGACCGAACGGGAAAGCTCGTGGAGTTTGGCCTAACAAACCAGATTTTTGATTCACCCGCTGACTCTCGGACTGAGGGTTACATCACCGGACGCTTCGGCTGATTGAAATGACTCCCTCAACCTGGCCAAAGAAGGTACTTGCAGTTGGTGTCGACGTATCGAAGCACTTTCGCGGACGATACTCCGAGTTCTTACATTTCGGTATTAATCTTCAGTTTGTTCCATCGGTTGCTGACGCACTCTCTGAGCTGGCAAAAGATAGTACGGCCACGGTTTTCGTACCTTTTGACCTTTCAGATATGAAGGTCAAAGACTTTGTACATTTTGCGCACATCCTTGAGTTTGAAGTTATCGTTGGGCTTGAACTATCTACAGCTCAGCCATTGCTTGGGATTCTCCGTGGGCTTGGGCCCGTCAAAACAGTGATGCTCCCAGTCTCACCTGATCGTTTGTCGCAGGCCGTGGACAGAACGACAACGAGCCTTGCGCCCAAACAACGCGTTATAAAGGCTGGGGCACTCGAACTGGACCCAGCTGGTTTCACCATCCTCTGGCATGGTCGAGACGTTCAGCTCCAAGCTTCGAGCTTCTATCTTTTGCATTATCTAATGGAAGCCTCACCGCGAACAGTGACGTATGAGGAGCTCGTTAGTGAGTTTGTGAATCCCGGAATTTCATACCAAGCGGACGCGATCCGACAACGTATTGCTCGAATCCGGTCAGCACTGGAGCGTGCTGCGCCTGGTGCTCCCATCCCGCTTCGCACGATCACGCGTATTGGTTACCGGGTTATCAGTGAAGATGACCCCGACGAGCTAGGAAGTAGCTCTTCGATGAGCGAGTTAACGTATGAAACAATTTCATCTCGTACTCGTCGTACTTCTGCCGCGGGCATTCCGATCGGATCGTCAAGCTTCCAATCCATGTAGCGTCGCCCTGGGTACACCGGACATGCATCGCCGCACCCCATGGTAATGACGTAATCTGAGGCCTGGACCACTTCATCGGTGAGTGGCTTCGGAAATTCAATTGGCATCGGGATCCCAATCTCTTCGAGCGTTTCGATGATAATTGGGTCGATGCGAGATGCTGGTCGTGAGCCGGCAGTGCGTACTCGCACTCTGTTGCCTGCAATATGACGCAGCACTGCAGAAGCGATTTGTGAGCGACCCGCGTTTTGGACGCAAACGAACAGTACTTCGGGTACCTTGCTGACAGTCAGCCCACGCGATGTAGCAAGAGCGGAAAGTCTGTCAGCTGCAAACCTTGAAGTAAGGACCGGCAGATGCATCCTGACTTTAGTGCGCGAAGCAAGTAGGTAATAGCTCTCGCTCACATATCGCAAGACTGTTTCTCGAGCAAATACATTGCTAAAGCGATCCGCCAATTCGTTGGCTATCCGTTGAATGGGGGACGGCAGCTCGTCCGCAAAAGTGGTTGCCTGTAGGTGAGGCTCTCGACTCGCAACATCGTCATTAACCATGAGTAAAGATCCAAAACGCATGAGAGCGTCGGCGCTAAGACAAATTCTTTGAAACTGGTCGATGTCCACGAGCCCGGCGCGCTTCAAATGTGTGACTGTTGCTTCGATTAGTTGCTGATCGAGCTTAGTCGTTGCTTTAAGATGTTCAATGTCGACACCATTGCTGGAGCTTTCCGATATTGATCGCAGTAAATTTACCCTGGTCGGATCGGATAAGGCACTTATCTGGGCGGCTCGCTCAAGAGCCGCTTCCCTGTCTAGCGGTACGCCATAGGAGCGCGGTGCTGGTGCCATTTCAGACTTACCTCAAGACGTCGAGCACTGACGCAACACGATGAGGAGCAATTGATAGCCAAACTTGACGCCCTCGTTGCTCACGTAGAAGTAGCCCGTCATCGACAAGAATTCCGACATGGTGAGTGATCGTGGGCTGGCGTAAGCCAAGAGCTTCAACCAGTTCGCCGACAGTGACTTCGCCGACACTCGAGCCGACCACAACGCTCAACATCTGCAATCGCGTCGGGTCTGCAAGAACTTTCAGTAGCCGCGCAATATCTTCTGCAGATTTCCGTTCCAGAGGTGGCCCGGGCCACTGCTCAGGTAGGTTTTCTGGTGAAGTCTGCATAGACCACAGTCTACCTAAGAACGAGTATTTGCTTCAGTTCTCGGGCCGGAGGTTGAAGAAGTGGAAATCATACAGTAAGCACACTAAAACTCCGGTCATAAAGGGCGCAGCAACGAGAGCAAGTGCAGGATAACCGCTCTCTCGTGGGTCTACTGGAGGAGTTAATGACACTATGACCTACAGTTTGGCTTCCACTCAGAGTAGCTAGAGCATGTCTGTTAAATAGTTGAACCAGGCTACGGCCCGTTCAATGCCGTCACAGCCCTGTACACAATCGCGAGTTTGTCATACCCTGGTTGCGCACACCCCGCCAGTGTTTCAATCAGCTGTACCTGCGTTCGACGACGTTGCCGCCGCGATAATATTCGTGATCAAACTTGGGCGGGCGTCCGCCGCGTGAACCACGCGGTCTGCGATGCCCCTGTTGCTCCCGGGGCTCAGAGATCACCGCCGCAATATCTCGACGGCGGAAGTATTCCCTGTTCATGCGTGACGAACATGCTTTATCACCCAACACTGCCGCCCCACGTTGAGTTGTTCAACGGATGGAATAAACATTATGGAATCGCCGTCTTACCGGCAGCCTTCAGAAGTATGTTGAGCACAAGGTAGATGTCTCGTGAACATCTCGTTCCTCGCACCTGCAGGCTAGCTGAGGCTGCGTGCTTTTGCGCGGCAGGAGTCTGAAGTGTGTGCCGGTCACCCCAGCCGCTACGAGCACTCTTGCCGAGGAAGCGCGCGGCTGCGTAACCTGGCGACGAATGACCTGGTTCGTGCCAGGGACTCTCGAGGAGGACTGACTCCAGCCGATTGGTAAGACTGTCACAGCTGATGCAGGTTGAGTGGCTAGCATGATAGCCACGAACTAGGGTGTACTTTCCATTGGGTGCTGATAGGAAACGAAGCGCTACATGGGTCTGGGCCTGCCTGTAGAGAACGCAAAGCTTGTACTCTTTGGGTAGAGCGACGTAAAGCTGAGTCTCGAGGTGCCGGTCAGGAGCCGTCATCTGGATCTGGCACTGAAAGAGGGCAGCCCATTGAAGCTTTCGCGGCTGAAGGTTGAAAACTATCGGCGCCTCCAGGACCTCGAGATAGAGATCCGTGCTCACCTTGTCTTGGTCGGTGCCAACGATGTCGGTAAGTCCTCGTTGCTTCGTGTCATCGATCTGGCGCTCGGAGCGAGCACTGCCCAGCTATACGCCTCTTTGTCGGTGGATGACCTTCGGGATACAGCGGAGCCGTTGGTCGTCGAGATTGAGCTGACCGGGTTCAGTGCTGATGATCGTGCTTTCTTTCCCGATGAGATCGACACGGTTACGGATTCCTTGACGGTTCAGCTTCGCGTTGATGTGGACGAGAAGGAGACGGTCAGTATCAGTCGCATGGCACCCCGAGGCGGAACTGGGCGTCAGCTTTCCCGCGACCAGCTCGCTGCACTGGGCTGGAAGTTTCTCAGTGCGACAGCTCAGACGCGCGACCTCCGGGATGATCGCCGAAATCCCGTTGACGAGATGCTTTCTGCGCTTGAACTTGGTGACGAGAAGGAAGCATTCGCGTCCGTCGCAGAGGTCTTCCAACAGAAGCTCGATGGTTCGGAGCTGCTGAGGAGTCTTCGAGAGCAGCTCGCTGGACAGCTTTCCAAGGCTTTGCCGCAGAAGGTTACCTCGGATAATCTCGCTTTTGTCAGTGGTGCCGAGGCCGATGACGATGTTCTGAGTGATGTCCGTCTGCAGGTGACTAAAGCTGGAACACCGCATAATCTGTCGGAGCAGTCAGATGGCTCCCGTGCGTTGTACGCGATTGCGTTGTACGACCTCATGAGCGTCGGGGCGAACGTCGTCGGGATTGATGAACCAGAGATTCATCTCCACCCGACTTCGCAGCGCAGCCTAGCGCGGCTCCTTCACGACAGCACGAACCAGAAGGTCATTGCGACGCACTCATCCGATATCGTCGGCGCGTTTGACGTTGCGGATGTGGTTGTCGTGCGTGCCGGCGGCGAGGCTGTGCAGTCGGTCCGTGATTTCCTCGATGATGATGAGCGCACGATGGTGCGTTGGTGGGTGCGCGACAAGCTGGAGCCGTTAACGTCAGCGCGGATCGTGACCGTGGAAGGGCTTTCTGATCGCATCCTGGTCGAGCGTATTGCTGAGTTGACTGACCGCAGCCTAGATCGACTCGGAATCTCGGTGATCGAGTCGGACGGTAACGCTGAGATCCAGCCGATCGCGAAGCTCTTCGGTCCAGACGGATTCCGGATTCCTGTTTCCCGGCTCATTGATGACGATGCAACCGGCAAGATAGCGGCTGCACTGGGGGTGCCCGAGGCAGACCTCGGTCAGCATTCGGTGCACGTCTCGATGAAAGATCTTGAGGATGAGTATGTTTCAGCGTTCGGTGCAGCCGTTATCTATAAAGCATTGGAAAGCTGTGGTCACTTCAGCCGCAACGAGCTCGCCAACGTCATTGCAACTGGCGCGAACGGGGAACTGACCAATGCCGATGTCGCGCTGTTCTGCCGGAAGAGCAAGTATAAGATCCGTTCTGCACTTGCTGTACTTCCACTCCTGACGAAAGAGAACGCGTCGTCGATTGCGAGCATCGAGTCCCTTCTGAATGAGATCGCGTCGTAGATGGTCACACCGACGCCTTCCCAGATCAAGATCCGAGACCACACGGCGCGCGGCCTCCTCGTAGTCGCTCCTGCGGGCTGCGGCAAGACCGAAGCGCTCGCGCTTCGTGTCGAGGGTCTCCTGCGACGCGGCGACGTGGAACTGCCGCGCAAGATCTTGGTTGTGACGTTCTCGAACCGCGCAAAGGACAACATTCGCGATCGACTTCGTACATACCTTGGCGCCACACAGCTCCGCGACCACGTCACCGTCGTGAACTTCCACGGACTCTCGACGCGCATATTCAAGGCACACGCCAACGTCATCGGTCTCGACCCAGACATGACGCTCCCGGAAAGCGACTGGGTACGAGAGGAATGCAACCGTAAAGATCTTGAATACCCGGTAGCGAAACGGGCTCAGGACGCTCTCCGCGATGTAAAGCTCGACCCTCGAACGGATGCGGACATCGATGCCTACCTGGTGCGGACCCGCGAGATTAACGCTCTGGAGATTGAGCGGGATCGGGTTGCCGCTGGTCGGCTGACATACGATGACCTACCCCGTGTTGCCGAACTGATCTTGGCGGACGACCGCGTTGCTGAACTCTACCGAGATCACTTCGGCGCGGTCGTCGTTGACGAGTTCCAGGATCTGACGCTGCAACAACTGCGCATCGTCAACCGGATCGGCTATAGGCGCACGACCTTCGCGGGCGACCTGGCACAGGGCATCTACGGCTTCACTGGTGCGAAGCCGATCGAGGTGCACCGGCGTATCTCAGAAGAATGCACGGAGACCGTGACATTCGCCGAATCGCATCGTTCTTCGCCCGCCGTTCTTGCCGCAGTCAACTCACTCATTCCATTGACTGGCGGCACCCCACTTACCGCCGCTGACGAAGCCTCGTGGCCCGGTGGTGGACTATTCGCCACCGCTCAATTCCCATCTGCTGAAGAGGAAGCCGACTGGGTGGCAAACCTGGCAGCAAGACTCGCCTCGACGGTTCCGGGGCACCGAATCGGCATTATGGCGAGGACGGAGAAGCGGCGGAAATTCGTTGAGGAGGCTCTGGAGAACGCAAACGTCGACTACATGCGCTGGGACGACGGGGTACTCGACACCGACACAGCGCGGGCGATGAAGCTGATGCTTGGCAATTTCAATCTGTCCGCGTACGAACGAGCAAGCGACAAGATCTCCTTCCTCCGGGACGAGTCCGGACTGGAGTCGATTGCCGAATCGGCTACTCGACAGAGCCTGGTGGACGCGCTCGGCTGGTGTTATGAGTTGCTCCGCGATGGAGTTTCCCCTGGCGAGATCCGTGCGCGTATCAAGGTTGGCGACGGCGAAACGCTGGTCACCAAGCCGGGCGTTCACGTGCTCAACGGCCACGTCGGAAAAGGACAACAGTTCGACTGGGCGATGGTCATCGGCGCAGAAGACGGCTCGATACCGTTCTATCTCGCGAAGACAACAGAAGAAAAAGCTGAGGAAGCGCGCATCCTGTCGGTCATGATCTCACGTGCCCGGCACGGAGCGTTCGTCACCTGCGCAGATGAGGTTCAAGTCACGCCAACCTGGCGTAAACCGCACAATCCGTCGCCTTACTTTGCTCAGTTGGCGACGGCTCATCCTCTGGGCGGGCAGGAGATATGGGATTGGCTACGCGATGCAGACTGGGCTGCTGTCGCAGCGAGGTAAGGTTTGTTTCGATTGGATGCCCTGACGCGACTGTGACGGGAATCTTAGGTCGCTACCTTTTCCAGCTCGTTTGGACGCTCCCTTCAGGGGCGTCGTGGAAGAGGCGCTTGGTGCACGGCTTACGGATATGAGAGTGCACCCAAGAATCGCGTGTCAGACGAAGCGTCTTACGGGGTGATCTGCAAAGTATCGTCCAAGGGGCGTGGCTCTGCAATGTCCTTGAGTCTCGCTGGACGACCTGGGCGACGCTCAACGATTCCCTGAACTACCACTGTTGTACCCTGATCCATCCACTGGTGGATCTCTGTGAGCTGCTCCTGCCGGACCGTTACCTCGACCCGACCGTAGCGCGCGCTCGTCGGGCTAGGAGTCTGGATCGCGATCTCTCCGACAGGCTCACCAGGTGCATGACTGATGTGGATGATCGGCCCGGTGATGACCCTGAGCGGGTCGCTCTTCAGCGTTGATAGAAGGCGCACGGCTTTGGAGACCAGCGTCCTGGCTTCGCTTTCGCCAGGAATGATGACACGAGTCGGCGCGTCAGCTCCCGGGGACTCCGTTGGAGACCACGTGAATGCCGTCTCCAACCACGACACATCCGGTTCGGCCAGTGTTCTACTGACCTGCGCGAACATTTCCTTTGTGCCGCCTGCGATAACGACCGGGGTGAGGTCTGCCAGGCGCGGTTCTCTTCCTGGCTGCAGCACGTGCTTGTCGAATGCTGTCAATGCTTGTGCCAGGGTGCGAGTGACGCGTCGTTCCGAAGATTCTGGCCGCGTGGAGTTCACGTCCACGCCCGGCAGTGGGGTCTCCGGGAGTGGTTCAGGCGGACTGACTTTTAGCATCACTGGGAAGACAAATGACCCGACCTCAGTGTGGGCAAGCTGGGCGTCACGGACGATCTCGTCGCCAATGCGTGAATAGTTGCTACCTATCGACTGCCGTGGCCTGCGTGCGGCGGTTGCAGCGGCGCGAAGCATACCGAAGGCAGATCCGATGACTGTCGCTCCGGCTTCCAACGGTATGCCCTGTGCCCCGGGCGCGGCGTCGACACGGAACCTTGTGACGTCGTAGCGCACGAGCTCGATCTCACGCTCGATGACCTTCGTGCGGTCGTCCTGAGCGGTCGAGATTCTCATCACGAGGTCGCTCCAGAGGAACGATCCTCGAGTGACGACAGGTGGCACGTACATCTCTGCACGTCCTTCAAGTGTCCAGAGTGCTGACGCACCCGGGCTAGGCTCCTGCGGAGTCCACCCGCGCGCGAGGAGGAGCGCCGTCAAGTCGTCTGCCATGTTCTCGGTCATGCGGCCTCCTCTCGTGATCTCTCGTGTCTCGCGTACAGCTCGTCGCGCCAGTCGTAGAGCATCTCAGTCGTTAGCAGGTCCGCCTTCGTGAACTGCATCGACGTTGTGTGCGCAACCGGGTCGAAGAGCTTACCGAATGCCACGGCCTTGTGGACCGTGCTGGCCGGCTGCCCCTCGATCCAATCACTGACCACCGACGGCACTTTCACGAGCACCACGTAGACCGGCTCGAAGCTCGCCGACCATTTCTCGACCCAGCCCGGTTCTAGCTCCAATGTGGCTCTGCCCGGACCGACCTTGAAGGACCCCGTACATTTGACCTGAACCCGTACGCTTGCGCGCGCGAACTGCAGCGCCACATCGACGGCGTCGACGTCCTCATCCGGGCTGTTTTCCATGAAGCCGACGCCCGCGTGCGCTGCCAGAGACCGCAGGAACGCCACGCCGTACCGACCTCGACGGCCGTTGTCAGAGAAGTTGGGATTTGCCGACGTCAGTAGGCGCGACGGCGGAGTCTCCGCCGCTTCGGTCGTCATCGGCCCGGCGGTCATGAGTGCAAGACTATCGGGTAGGAAGTGACGGATCTGTTTGTGCAACTTCGGCCCTCGGGTGCAGCACTACCTTGCTCCGTGCCTTGCCCTATCTTGGCAAGCGTTCCTTGCGTGGCGAGACGAGACTCTACGGTCACCGCAATAGAGTCGTTGGCATGGCCGTTGTGGATGCGAAGCGCACATTGCTCGAACAAGTGACGAAGCGTGATTCGTTGCGTAGCGAAGCAGATATTCAGGCGTCGATCCACGCATATTTGGTCGTGAGCGATCTGAACATCGATGAGCAACAGGCCCGCATGGAGACGCCGTCCGGTGATGGAACGCGTCGCCGTATCGACATCGAGGTC
Organism: Leucobacter sp.; assembly: GCA_048516985.1. Classification (GTDB taxonomy): domain Bacteria; phylum Actinomycetota; class Actinomycetes; order Actinomycetales; family Microbacteriaceae; genus Leucobacter. The sequence goes on from CP183188.1 coordinate 1,755,744, forward strand.
GGCCAACTCGTGATCGAGGTGAAGAAGGATCTCCGTCACGCCACGACGCTTCAAGACGGTGAGCTGCAGCTGGCCGGCTATGTGCGCACGCGTTCGACGCAGAGCAACACCGTGTACGCCGGCGTGCTTACGGACGGCGAGCTCTGGCGGCTCTACAGTGTCACCGAGTCCGACTGCATCCTTGTCTCTGAGCTGGATCTCAAGTACAAGTCTGACGAGCTTCTACATCCTTGGCTTGAAACGATCCTCGCAACACAGCACCAGGTGGACCCGACGCCTGATGAGATCGTGCAGCGCTTGGGCGCGGACTCACCGGCTCACCAGCTGGAGTTCGTCGCATTCAGAAACCTGTATCTCACGAGCATTGAGAACTCAGAAGTACGGCTCAAACGCAACCTATGGGCGAAGCTGTTGCGAACCGCTTTCGGCTCGGCATTCGAAGATGACGATGCTTTATTCATCAACCACACGATGCTGGTGCTAAGCGCTGAGATCATCGCCCACGCGGCCCTCGGCTTCGACGTCGGTTCGCAGAGTGTGCTTCATCCTCGTGACATTGCTGTCGGAACAGAGTTCGCGAACGCGCTCATCACTGGCGTAGTCGAAGAAGACTTCTTCGACTGGGTCCTGGACGTTGACGGCGGAGAAGAACTCATCAAGAGCCTGTCGCGTCGTATCGCGCAGTTCAACTGGGATCATGTCGAGCACGACGTGCTGAAGCTGCTCTACGAGTCGGTCATCACCCCGGAAGATCGCCGCTCCCTCGGTGAGTACTACACGCCTGACTGGCTTGCTGAAGCGATCGTCGAGGAGACCGTAGACCGCCCGCTCGAGCAGCGTGTGGCCGACGTCGCCTGTGGTTCTGGGACATTCCTTTTCCACGCCATCCGCAGGTACCTCAGCGCCTCGGACTCGGCCGGGATGAACAATGCGGATGCCTTGGACGGGCTCACCTCACACGTCTTCGGCATGGACGTCCATCCGGTTGCGGTGACGATCGCGCGAGTGACCTACCTGCTCGCGATCGGCAATGACCGCCTGATGGGCGAGCGCAATCCGCTTTCAATCCCCGTGTATCTGGGAGACAGTCTTCAGTGGGAGCACAAGCGCGACATCTTCGTGTCCCGTGAGGAACTGCGCATTGCGACCTCGGGGACCGACTTGGCCAGCGGGTCGTCGACATTGCTCGACGAGGAACTTGTGTTCCCTAAGTCAACTCTGCTGCACGCAACCAGCTTCGACCGGCTCGTCAACGCGCTTTCCGAAAAGGCCACGGACCATTCCAGTCGCAATAGCCGCGACGTGATTCTGCCCACGCTCCGCCAGCACGGCGTGGCCGAGGCCGACACCGACACCGTCGTGGAGACTTACGATTTGATGCGTCGACTGCACGCTGATGGACGCGACGGCATCTGGGGGTACTACGTGCGGAATCTCGTGCGTCCCACCTGGCTCGCCACCGATGAGAACAAGGTCGACGTGCTGGTCGGCAATCCGCCATGGCTCAGGTACGGCAAGATGACTGCCAACATGCAAGAGCGCTTCATCGCACTCATGAGAGAGCGCGGCCTCATCAAGAGCCGCGCAGGAGCAACGAGCCGCGATCTGGCGCCCTTGTTCACGGTTCGTGCGATCGAAATGTATCTCAAGGCCGAAGGCCGCTTCGCTTTGATCCTTCCCCATGGGACGATTACCCGACAGCCCAACGCGCCATTCCGTACTGGAAAGTGGGACAGCCAGCTCATCGATTTGCGAGTCGCTTTTGACGAGTCCTGGGACCTTTCAAAAGCTGCCACGGGTTTCCCTAACCACGCTGTCGTAGTGCGCGGAGGCCGCTCCGAGGAAGCCGTCTCGCTCCCGAAGCAGGTCCAGAAGTGGGTGACTAAGGGAACTCGCTCGGACGTCTCTCTTGAAAAGATGCGCGAACGTCTGACTATCACCTCGACGCTGATCGGGGTCACCGACGGCAACGAGCCGGAGAGTGCATTTTCGCCCTACAAGAAGCGCTTCAGACAGGGCGCGGTACTCTTCCCCCGCATGCTCACCCTCACGGAGCCAGGAGCAGCCAATCCTCTCGGGCTGGGTAGGGGACGCACCGCAGTGAAGTCACGCAAGACCACGCTCGACAACAAGCCCTGGAAGGACGTCCCACCGATCGAGAAGGTGATCGAGAACGCGTACCTCAAGCCAGTGTTGCTCAGCGAGAACCTCGTACCCTATCGCCTCACTGGACTGGCTAAAGCTGTGCTCCCGATCTCACCGAAGAAGAGCGAGTTACTGTCCTCTGACGCGATCCTCGCCACCGATGGACTCGGCTCGTGGTGGGCTGAAGCCGAGGCTATCTGGGAAACGAACAAGTCAAAGTCTGACAAAGGTAGTTTTCTGGAGCGGATCGACTACATCGGTCAGTTGTCAGCCCAACTGCCTGTGCCCGCATTCCGAGTCTTGTACACGAAGTCCGGTAACTCGATCTCTGCTGCCGTGACAACTGACTCCACGGCGATCATCGACACTGGTTTGTACTGGTGCGCAACCAGCTCCCTTGACGAAGCGCGGTACCTCGCAGGGATCCTCAACTCGACCGTTGTGCTTGAACGTATCAAGCTGTTCATGGCAATCGGTCTCTTCGGCGCACGCCACATCGACAAGAACGTCTTCCGCGCAAAGATCCAGCCTTATGACCCAGCGAATGAGGCTCATCGCGCGCTCGTCACGTTAGTCGAGACTGCTGAAGAGAGCATTGCCGGCCTGGATCTCTCCGACGTGAAGGACTTCAAACAGCAGCGGAAGAAGGCTCGTGCTCTCCTAAAGACCGATGGCATCGCGGACAAAATTGAAGACGCAGTCCGGGCCGTCGTTCCCGAGTGATTGGAACGGCCCATATTACAGCTGACGGCTTCGCTTACTCATGGAGCAGTCCGCATCGATGATTGAGGCTGTGGCTATATCGCCCGATGTTTGTTTCCTAGTTTTATTTTGAATGGCAGAGGATCACCTCAGGTTTGGTCGTGTAAGCACCGAGTACCCAGAGCGAGTGCACGACGGCGTTTCGATCTGACTGTCCTGCGGTGACCCTTGCGAGGAACTGCTCAACTTTCCTGTCGGGAGCGGTTTCTGCGGAAGCCAGATGATCAAGTCGATCCCGCAGGTACTCGATTTTCCCGTGAACTGCCAGAATCCGACCGAGAATCTCGAGCAGTTCTGGAGGAGCAGGTTCGCCGAAAGCGTCGGTTGGAACCTCGTACGCGTCGACAGGGGTTTCACGACTTAGCGCTGGGGAGTGCCAGGTGGCTGTTGGGAGTTTGCCATACCCTGAGTCCGCCTAATATCGTCAATCTATTCTTGGTTGGTTGAGCTATTGGGCTGCTGAGGTGAGTATTTCGTCTGGGTGAGCCCCGAAACTATCTATTCCGCTGACCGCGAATCCGAGACGCTCGAAGAAAGCTCTCCTCCCCGTCGGATCGGAGGTCCTGTCCAGGAGACCGCCGATGAAGCCGCAACGGTGCTCGACCGCCTCGGCTGCGAACTCAGCTACCAGCGCTCGACCGACCCCGTGTTTCCTTGCAGCGTGACGAACGTGTACCCGCGTCAGTAGTGCGTGAGGTAGGGGCGGGAGAGTGAAGTCGCTGAATTCGCGGTTGTCCGAGAAATCAGCTCGAAACGATCCAGTCAACAGTCCATCGATCCGTCCCTCTCGCCAGGCCACGAGGTTCTCTTCCGGCCCGCTTGACCGTCGATACAGATACAAGAGATTCTGCGGGAAGTCCTTCTCACCTTCGAGCATTTCGATTAGCTCTCTACGGTCGGCGCGCTTAAGGTACTCAATTTGGGTCACGGTCTCATTCTCCCTCGAACGCGTAGCGAAAACCATTGCGTTGTTCTGACAGCGTGCGCGAATAGAGTCGTGAAATGCTGCGTTGCCTTGGTCGCCTAAGTGCGCGAAAAACAATGAGTATGCGCAGGGGCGAGAACGCGATACCTCCTCGAACTTTCGAGAGGTTACGGAGTAGGTTTGAGCTATGGAAGACCTCCGTGGCGACTTGGCTTACCGCACGTGCCCCATGTGCGGTTGTGATCTTCCGCCTGAGCCTTTCGAGGCTGACGGGCATCTTCGGGTCGGTTTCGTGTGTGCCGAGCATGGCGTACATTCGATCGTGAGTCCGTTCGAGGACTGACCGCAACGCGTAGATGTCGGTAGTCACGTCGACACTGGTCGCATGGACTACTTGTATACGAAGAATGGGCGGCCGTTGAAGCGTCGCGGCGATGACCTGTTCAGTTCCTCGGGCACCCACGTCGGTCGTATCCGTGGCGAGAAGGTTTTCGATTCCACTGGCCGGTATGCGGGCACCGTGGTGGGTGACCGGGTGATCTACCGCAGTACGCACTCTGCGTCGATCAGTAGCCCGTTTGTGCAGCGTGTCAGCGTGGGGTTTGCGCGCGTGAATCGTGTGGGGACGGCCACGTGGGGTGACGAGCCACCGTTCCCGGACTAGGCATCTATGACGACAGTTCTCCTCCCGCCTGCACAGACGAAGCCTCTACCGTTTCGGTGGACAGGCCCCGAGACACCCTTGCCGGGCAAGCGGCCGGTGTTCCTGTACTTGCGGCTTTCGAGTGCGCACGGCGACGGTCGTGATGCGATCGAGCGGCAGCGCCTTGACTTGACGCGCAAGCTTGCGGCGGAGGGCGGGTGGACGGTGATGGGTGAGTACGTCGATCGCGATTCCGCGAGCGCCTACGCCCGGACGGAGCGCGCGGGGTGGCGTGCGTTGAATGCGGGGATCGCGTCGGGGCGGGTGCGGGCGGTGGCGTTCTGGAAACTCGACCGGACGTTGCGTGTCGCGTCGCGTTGCTTGGAGTGGGTGACCTCGTGCCAACGGAGGGGTGTGACGTTGTTGTCGCATCAGGACTCCACGGAGGAGCTGAACAGTGTCACCGCTGCGGCGAAGCTCTCGACCGGGGTGAAGGCGTTGTTGGCGGAGGCTGAGACGGACACGATGAGTGAGCGTCAGCGTGCCGCGAAACGTCATGCCGCGCAGGCCGGGTTCATCAACGGCGGCAGGCGCCCCTTCGGCTGGCAACCCGGGCCCCGAGTCACTGGCAGTGCTGGGCGCACAGGGCGGCGCCTGGAACCTCACCCGGTCGAGCATCAAGCATTGAAAGATGCTGTTGCCTTGATCCTCGCCGGCGCCGGCCTCCGCGAAGTCGCAGTGCACTGGCAGATGCGTTACGGGATCACCGCGCCCGAGGGTGGGCTCGTGAGTGAGCAGAAGGTGCGTGCCGCGTTGATCTCGCCGCGGATGGTCGGGTACCGGCAGCACCAGTTGCCGCCACATCGTCGAGGTGTCCGTGTCGATCTGCTCGACTACATCGCCCGGACCCCGGACGGGGATCCGGTGATCAGCCAAGAGCCGGTCTGCGACCTGGAGGCCTGGCATCAGATTCAAGCGGTTCTTCGGTCACACAGCACCGGCGAACGCAACGGTTGGGGCGCCCGCACGTGGCTGCTCACCGGGCTGCTGCGATGCCCTTGCGGAAGGCCGTTGGCCGGTGTTGCTCAGTCGCAGAAACCCGACGTCGATGGCCATCGGCTGGTCCGGTATGTGTATCGGTGCAAAGCGAACCGCCGTCACGGTGCCGGCACCTGCACCGGTGGCGCGTCGATCACCGCGCCTGCTGCGGAGCAGTACGTCATCGACTGGTTGTTCGAGTTCTTCTCCAGCGACCGCCTCGACGCCCACAACAGAAAGGCGGAGAACACGAACACTGAAGCAGTTGCTCGCGTCGACGGAGAACTTGCGGTGGCGGGTGACGAACTCGATGCCCTTCGCAACAAGGCGTCTTCGTTGGTGGTCGGTAGCGACTTCCACCAGATCGTTACCGGGATGATCGCCCGCGTCTTGGAGCGCATCGCGAACCTGAACGAGGAACGCGTCGCACTCACCATCGAACGCCCGGCACCTTTGACCCATGAGCAACTCGTCGCCGTATGGCCGACACTGAACACTGAGTCACGCCGGACGCTGCTGCGTCAGCTCATCGATCACATCGATCTCACTCCGGGCCGCGGACACCCCGCCGAACGACTCAACATCGTACTGCGCTCTGAAGAGTGATGCTTTCGCGGCGGCGACCCGTCGTTCCGCGCGAGAGAGCCGCCGGTTCAATCTGGCCACGTCGTTGAGCGCGCGCCGATGCTCAACCTGCGCTTCTCGGAGGCGCCAGACCCGCTCTCGTACCTCGTCCACCGGGGCCGATCCGAGCAGCCGTCGGCGATGCCCACAGTCGGCGCAAGGCCAGGTCGGAGAATCCGGGCTGTGGAGGCTGGCGTGCTGCCGATAACGAATCTTGTGACCGCACGCGAGCGATAGCTCCCACTCCCGTAACGGTGGATCGGTGGCAGCTGCGGACTCGATGAGACTCCGCAGCTGCTCAACGGTGGACGGCGTCAAAGGTGGGATGGTGTCGGCGTTCATACGTCAATCTGATCGTGCTTGATGCAGATTCGCTCGCTGATCAGCCACGTTCTGAGTCCGCTCGCGACTAGAATGAGAGCACCGATTGAGGTGTACTTTCCATTCCTTGCTGAGGCTCGCAAGATCACTATCACACCCAGAAATCAGATCCTCGCTCATGAATTCGGGCTACTTGAGTCAGATTGACCCGTATCGTTCACCAATTCACCGATTGCTGAACAGCTCAGCGTACGCGCTCGCTCGGTACCCGCTCAATAGACTGGGCCGTATTCAGCCAACCCGTGGCCGTGGCCGATGGCCTTTCCAGACGGAGACGGCAATACCTACGAACTGCGAGGGTGAAATGTTGGAACTATCGAGTTTGAACGATCCTTTGGTGATCGCCTGCGACGAGTCCGGTAATGACGGTGAGAATAACCTCAAGGGCAATGCGTCGGTGTACGTGCATGCGAGCGTTGCGATCTCGACGGAGATCGCGCAGGAAGTGATGGACGAGGTCCGTGCGAAGACGCGGAGCAATACTGTTGAGCTGAAGTCGAAGACTCTTTTGCAGCACAAGAACCAAGCCATTGCGCAATGGCTGCTCGCGCATCCGGAGCTCGAGGACCGTTGTTCGCTCGTCTTCATACATAAACAGTTCTTCACTGTCTCGAAGCTGTTCGACTCGACGGTCGAAGAAGTGGCTCACTCGCTCGGGCAAGACATGTATGAGAGTGGAGCGGCACTATCTGGGGCCACCATTCTGTTCATCGCCGGGCCCGACGCTTTCGGGACCCAGTGGTTTGAATTGCTCGATGCATTTGAGGCATTCCTCAGGTCGGCGACCGCCGATATTGCTCGCCAGAGGCTGGAAGAGCTGGTGGCGCGATTTTTGGACATTCTGACTACCAGTGAATCGCCGATCCGGGATTTCGTTGGGATGGCGTTCACGGGTATTCAGCATCTAGAGAGGCTTTCCAAGCTCCAGCTCGGCCAGGGCATCGAGGACCGGCTCCGTACTGCGGACCCGCTCCTCGCAGCACTTGGAGCAACAGTTAATGAGTGGAAAATTAGGTCCGGTCGTCCTATTACAGTGGTCCATGACGAGGCGAAAGAGCTCACGATGAGTCGTATTGGCTCGTTGAAGGATGCGTTTCAGCATCCGGAGCGAGTCGCTGCATCTATGGCCGGGACAGGGATCGACATCGCCGACTTCGTCCTCGTGGATTCAAAAGCAGACCCCCGTGTCCAAGTCGCAGACCTCCTGGCCGGCGTTGGGCGAGCCGTAGCCCAGGACCTCCTGGTTGGAAAATCCCATCCGCTGCTTTCGGATGTGGAGCCGATGCAAAGCCGTTTCTCAATCTGGCCAGTGCGTGATCACATGGACCCGCAGAATGCTCGAAAGACGGTGAGTGACTCTCGTCGGCTCCTTGTCGGAGATAAGTAAGCTCTAGGGCTCGCTTGGGCAAATAGAGATCGAGAACGAATGATTGGAGTTCCATGTCGGCACAAGAAGATTCACACTTCACGCGTCAGCAATGGCTGGAGGGGTTGCTCCCTGAGATCAACTCGGCCCGGAGCGTCCTTGCTACTGCTGACCGGCTGCTTCGACAAGACGGGGCACTAGAACGTGACCTTGATGCGGTGGTTGCCACCTACGCAATTGGCATCGAACGGCTCGAGAAGCTTGCGCTTGGCACGGCCGCCGTGTCCAAGGGCGAAGATTGGCCAGCGGCAATGGGGCTGACACGGAAGGGGTGGGGGCATGCACTGGATGATATGGATCAACGACTGCGTGGTGAACTTCGCGAGCGAATTGAGTCAGGGGATTGGGAACGGGCGACAATGCTAAAGTCCTGGATCTGCACCATCGACAATGATCCAGTCTGGCAAGCTGTTGTCTCCGCACTTCGAAATTATGCAGACAATGGTCGGTATCACCATCTTGATTTGATTAGCGGCAGAGAAATCAAGTCCAAGTCCTCATGGGAAATGTGGGAGATAGTTGAGCGAGCTGCAATTGCAGCTGACCCATCGTTGGCTGAACATTATCAGCGGACTGAGGAAGTAGCAGCCCTTGCTCCGTTCGAGCAAAGGCTGCGTGCAGCGGTCGCGGACTCAATAAAACGGTGGGTTACGATCATTTGCTTGTTCGGATTTCATGGAGTTCTGGGCGAAGACTGGAAGAAGCTGGGTGCCGCTGCGCTTCCAGACGACGCGCTTCCCGTGCGACCCCTGCCTGAATGCGAAGATGCGGCTCGGTAAAGGTGGACCGCATGAATCATGCTCGGCAGGTATAAATCTGCGGCTCGACACGGCACTAGGGCAGTCTGACCGTTCCTTGACGACTTTGGTCAGCGGCGCTACCACAAGGTCTATCTGGCGCTTGATCTTGAGTCACATGAGCCACATTGTGAAAAGGGGTGCAGCTGTTTAGCTCATGCGCTCAACAAGCTGATCGAAGAATTCAGCGAGCATCTTGTCTGCGCCATCATCCATCAACTCTGCACCACCAAAACGGTAGACCTCATATCCGGTGAGCTTGAGTCGTCGGTCTTCGGCAACCATCTCGCTATAGAGCCGCGGATTTGCGACGTCATCCTTGGAATAGTGCTGTTTTCCATCGACTTCGATGACTACGCGATGTCTGCTGGAGAACAAGATCAAGAAGTCCATCCGCTGACGTGCCAGGGGGCTGCCAGCCTGACCAGCTGTGCGCCGTGCAAGTTGGGTCGCCGGGTCGAAATGCAGGTAGACCTGCGGGATCAAAGCAGGAATATCAAACTGAGCATCCTTGTATCGCTTTACGTATGCGTCGAAGACTTTGAGCTCAACAGGGTTGCTGCTTAAAGAGGCCCTCAAACGGGCATGCAGATTTAAACCGACGTCTCGTGCTGACATCGCTTCATCGAAGTTTTCGCGTTCTCGCCACCAGTCGATCAAATGACTAAATGTCAGCCCATCAGCGGGAATCGGTTTGTCGTAAACGAGGCAGTACTCGCCATTACGAACAATCTCTATGTCGTTGTTGATAGCGTCGCGCAGGACCAGTTCTGGCTTGGGGCCATTTGCGGCGAAGATCAAATTCTTTGTGGGGGTTCCCACGCCTCCGCCACGGTCGTACTCGGCCAATAGGTCACTTAGCCCTTTAAGAAGGCCGCCCGTTATCTCTAGTTCAGCTACCATACGGCGAGCAAGTGCCACGAGCCGAGTGAGATCCCAACCCTCGGTGTATCCCTTGATCAAGTCACGTTTAGTGAAACCATTCTCGTCGGTTGGTTGCCATTCGGTATTTGTCCAGAGCAACCGGAGTTCTTCGGCAAGCACTGTCTCCAAATCGCGTCGCGTATAGGTGTGGATGAATGCATCCTCGATGGCGCTCCGAAAAGTCCGTGATGACACCTTGACCGGCGTACTCGAGGAGTCGACGAGAAACGCATCTAAGAAACTGAATCCGCTCACAACACCATTCTCTCGGTTACCTATGGCAGATAGCCGTAGACCTGCATGTTGATTCCATCGAACGCCTTAGAGCACAGTGGCTGTCAAGCAAAGCTGCACCGGGAAAGCTCTTGAAGAGCCCGCCATGAGCACTGCCACCATCACTGCTGATCAGCCAGTACTGGCCTGCCAGCATTAGGTCTATACCGAAGCTGACCGCGTCGTTGATCGTCAGCTCTGCCGCGCACACCTCAAGCAGTGGGCCGGCTTTTTCAAATGCAAGACAGTCACCATCGAGATCAGCGCTGCCGATTTCAGCTAAAGGATGACGCTCTAGTTGCAACTGATGAGGGTCAGACACGCATCGTTTTTCCACCATTGCCGCACTTTAACAGTCCGTGTTTTGTGACCTTCACTCCTACGAACTTGAAGTAATAGTAAGTGCATGTGCGCTTTGGTATTGATTGCATTGGTCGACTCTTATGTCTCTGCTGGCTCCGGTGCGGAGCGCCAAAGGAAGTCTAGGCAGCACCGCCGACTTTGACAGGTTGACCAAGGCACCTGCCGGGGGCCGAGTCAGGTACGCCTTCTAAAGGGTGCGATGCGAAGCAGATGAATTTTGGAAGGTGGGGCTGATCGAAGTCTGTGGGCATCGTGTCTGAGTACTGTCACGTCCGACAACGCTGCGGTAATCTAGTGCCAAATACCAGGGTGTACTTTCCATTGGGTGCTGAGGCACGCGAGATCACTACTGCACCCACATCCTTCCGCCTCAGGTAATGCTTACACTTCGGCAGTAGGAATTTAAATGACCGGAATCAAGTGAAATGGTGGCCGTGTATCGTGGTTGTTATGTCTGGCGCTTCTGCTGCGGCTGCTGCCGCTGTTACGAGAACGCTCCGCTAGCGGCGGGGCGTTCCTTCCTCTGACGTTTCCGTCGCTTCGTAGTTAGTCCGGAGCGGCGTCTTGTGCTGCCCGGAGTTCATCTTTCGAACAACGGAGCGTCTTGTGTCTTTTCGTATTTCCTTGCACCGAAATAAGTCATCGGTGCGTGCATGGCTTGTCCTTGCCTGTCTTTCCTTGTTGCAATTCTTCATCGCCGTCGACGTGACCGTCGTGAACGTCGCATTACCTTCGATCGGTGCCGAATTCGGGGCATCCGAGCGCCAACTGACGTGGGTCGTCGTCGCATACACGATCACTGGGGGTGGCCTGTTGATGTTAGGCGGGCGCCTCGGCGATATGTTCGGGCGACGGCGGGTGCTCCTGGCCGGCACCGTAATCTTCGGCGCGGCATCCCTACTTGCCGGAGTCGCATGGTCCTTTCCCGTTCTCGTGGCAGCCAGGTTGCTGCAGGGAGTCGGTGAGGCACTTGCGCTGCCTGCGGCGATGGCCGTGATCGTCATGCTCTTTCCCGAAGGTACTCAACGCTCGCGGGCACTGAGCGTCTGGGCGGCGGTCGCCAGCTGTGGTCTTGTACTCGGTTTCGTGCTTTCCGGCATCATCACCGAGTTCTTGGGCTGGCGTTGGGTCTTCCTGGTGGCCATTCCATTCGTCCTCCTTGTGCTCGTTGCAACGAGCTTCCTCCTCCCCGCTGGACGCTCTCGCAAGCGCTCGCCGCTCGACCTGCGTGGCGCCGTGTTTCTTACGGCAACGCCGCTGCTGTTCGTCTTCGGTGTCGTCGAGGCGGGCTCAGGCACACATCCCATCACGTGGGTGACCGCACTTGCCGCCTCGTTGATCTCCGGCGCGCTGTTTGTTGCATTCGAACGACGCGCAGCTGACCCTTTGGTGCCAATGGCATTCTTCCGCAATCGGGCGAGAGTCATGGCGAACGTAGCGACCGCGCTACTGAGCGCTGCACTGTCAACTTCTTTCCTGTTGTTCACGTTCTACCTGCAAGAACGACTGGGGTTGACCCCACTGATGACGGGGCTCACCCTCGTACCCTTGGCCGTCTCGCTCGTCATCGCGGCGACGTTCGTACCGCGTCTGCTCGACCGTTGGGGCGCTCGGGCATGCATCCTTGCGGGCCTTCTACTCACGGCGCTTGCCATGGCCACAATCGCGATCGTCGTGCACCTACATGCACCAGCGCCAGCGATGATTCCTGCGATGATCCTTGTGGCCGCCGGTATGGGTTTCGGCTTGGTCGGGCTCCAGTACGCGGCCGTCAGCGGCGTCACCGAACACGACGCAGGGATCGCCTCCGGTGTCCAGCGAGCCTCTGATCAATTGGGCGGATCCACCGGCATCGCCCTGTACCTCGGGATCGGCTTTGCGCCGACGTTTGCCGGAGATACGCCATATCTGGTCAGCAGCGTTCTCGCCATCATCGGGCTGATCGCTGCCGGAGTGTTCGCCTCACGAATCGTGCTCCCAAGCACCAGTATCGCTACAGCAGCCTCGTAACAGGCAGGTCGATCCACCACCTAGGCGGTAGCTCAAAGGTGCGAGGCTTACAAAACGGTGACCAGTCGTCCTGCTTCGAGTCCGCAATTGCTCGAAGCAGGACGATGGGCTGCCGCGGCCTCCCTGGTCACTTCGACGGCTAGAATGATGCTCACCAATTGGGGTGTACTTTCCATTCCTTGCTGAGGCACGCATGATCACTATTGAACCCTAAGTCTCTGGGGTGATATGGGGGCAGTTGGTTTGGCACATAGGGCTTGTTGGTACGGGTAGTCCGGGTGTCTGGTACGAGATTTCGGGTCTGCTGAAGGTTCAGTTGACTCGGGTCGACCCGTTGGTAGACCACAGTGTTCCACTGGTGTTCCGGTAGCGACGGTCGATTTAATGAGGGTGCGTAAATGCTCAACAGCCGGCGCCGAATCTCGCGTCCGCGAGTCAGGCGCCGAGTTCAACGGATCCATGGAGCACGAGAGGTTCGTTGTTAATTTATCTCGGTGGCTGGGCCCGCCACGGTGTAACAAGCATGTGGTGAAGGCTCGCGATAGTTGTGAAAACGAACCCCACTTCGTATTATGGAGTCATGACTAAAGACTATGGCCAGTTCTGTGGGCTTGCGAGGGCCAGCAGCCTCCTCGGCGAGCGATGGACACTGCTAGTGTTGCGCGACTTAAGTGTTGGTCCACGCAGGTTCAAGGATCTTCACGAAGGCCTCCCCGGAGTGCCTACTAGCTTGCTCACGAATCGCTTGCGTGACCTCGAAGCGGCGGATGTGGTCGCCCGCAAAGCCAGTGAGACACCCGGCGGCGGAGTTTTCTACATCCTCACCTCGAGCGGTGAAGAGCTCGTGCCGATCCTCGATGCGATCGGACGGTGGGGAGCCAAGACGATGGTCGCGCCCGAACCACAGGATGTCATCACGGGGTCGTCTCTTGCGGCAGCGCTTCGAGCAGGATACCGGCCCGGTGCCCTTGCTTCACAAGTCACCTATCAAATACAGACAGGGCCTGCCGTTGCTTGGGCTGTGGCCGGACCGGAGGAAGTGACTATTGGCGAAGGGACGTCGCCCACCGACCCCGATATGACTATTCACGGCGATCCGCGATTGCGTCTCCTGCTGGGCGGCGAACTTTCAGCCACCGAAGCAATCGCTACCGGCGCCGTACGCGTTGAAGGATCGCAGCGAATGTTTGATGATTTCACCCGCGCATTCAAGGTGCCACTCAACACACCCACAGCTCAACGAATATCTAGTAACAGTCAAGGAATTCAACCATGAAACTCAGCATGAACCTCTTCACAACATTTGATGGCGTAAGCCAAAGTCCAGGCAGTCCGGGCGAAGATACACGCAACGGCTTCTCCCGCGGCGGTTGGCTCATGCCAGTCTTCGACCAAGGCAGCGGAGAAGTAGTGAATGGGTGGTATGAGAAATGCGGTGCACTACTTCTCGGGCGCCGCACTTTCGACACTTTCGCCTCTCATTGGCCAAAAGTCTCTGACCCAGCAGATTTCACTGCTGACCGCATCAACAACAATCACAAGTACGTCGTAACGTCCACACCTCTCGGGCAAACGTGGTCAGACACGAGCACCGCGTTCGTCGAGAATTTTCTCCATGAAATTACCGAACTTAAAGCACGCGACAGTGATCTAGAGCTGCAGGTTCACGGAAGTATTCGCCTCGCACGCACCCTGCATAGGGAAGGACTGATTGACATCTACAGGTTCCTTGTTGCCCCGATTGTGGTCGGCGAGGGAGCTCGACTCTTCGAAAATGGAGGGCCGGCATATGCGATGAACGTCGAACGCAGTAGCACTACCGAGAACGGTCTGTTCGCGACTGAGATGACTCCGCAGGAGTTCACCAACACACTGACGGCGTCAGTGCACGACGGCAAAGATATCATCACGGAAATTTGAATTCCGCGTCATGGCGGCCAGGCCGTTTGGTCTTCCGTTGATGCTACTTCGATGTGCGCCCAGGGATTGGACCGGCCAGTATGGGGAACGTCTTGCGGGTGATGTCATGCTCGGTACAGAACGTAGTGACCGAGCCGCGGGGCGCGTCATCGGGCCATTGGACGATGGCAATGCGGATACGGGCGTCGACAGGCTCATTCTTAGCCACCAGTCAATCTTCATGCCCCTCGCCCTGCCGGTCAAAGCCGTTTTAACCCTCACGAAGTTTCACCACCAAAACCCGCCGAAGAGTCACCGATGTCTTGCGACACAGCCAGTCCGATTAAACCGCCGATAACACAAAAATAGACGCGCCTAGTGATACTAGCCCGGGTGGCCCAGCGCTGACTGTGACGAACTAGCTACTCTTGATTGAAATGCTCGACTAACGGAGGCAGCCGTCAACGATGACAAGACCTGAACCGAAAACCTCACAAGACCAACGGATGCCGCTACCGCTCTGGTCGGTTCTGGTTCGCATTGCCGTCGTGATCGCTGTCACAGTAAGTGCGCTACTGCTCGCGGTGGCACTCAGTAGCTCGGCCGACCCGACCGCACACAGCACCCTCGTGACACGCATCCTGAGCGGTCTCGCAATTTCTGCGCTCGTGATCGCCGTCATTGTGGTCCTCGTTCGCTGGGCAGGGCGTCGCTCACTCAGCGTTATCGGCTTCACGACAGTCGCCGGTGACCTGCGCGCATTCGGCCTGGGCATCGCGGCGTGGACTGTGCCCGCGGCCGCCACATTCTTCGTTCTCGCACTACTCGGAAGCCCGTGGCAGATCACAGCGCCCGCCGCCGAATTCTGGCTCTTGCTCGGCCTGCTCTTCCTCGCAGTGCTCTTGACCGAGGCGATCCCCGAAGAGCTCGTGTTTCGCGGATACGTGTCCGCGGTTCTCGCTGAGCGGCTCTCACCGTGGTGGGTTATCGGGGTGCAGACTGTGCTCTTCGTTGCTACCGCGATCCTGCTCCGCGGCGACATCAACCCAGTCGACGTATCACTGTTCGCCGCCATGGGATTCGTACTGGGCTACGTTCGGCTGGTCACAGGCAGCGTGTGGACCGCTGTCGGCATCCACGTCGCCTTCCAGACCGCATCCCAACTCGTCTTCACTCACAACGTCATCGAGTTCGGCGGCTCACCGGAACTCGCTATGATCGCCCTCGGCGCGGTGCCGTTCACGGCAGCCGCCATCCTGATCCCGATTCTTGTCGCGTGGAAGACCCACGACTGAGGAACCGACCGCTGGCGCGATACTACCTAAATCATGGACGGGGTCGGGCGGTGAAGCGCCTACTACTACAGTCGCGTCTATTTTTGGCGTTTTGTTGCCGCAGCATAACGGTATCTCCGTCCCGCAAGCGGCACCCCCACCGGACACAACTAGCACTCTGAGCGTCAACCGGTTGAGACATACTCTTCTTCGTGCTGAACGCGCCGATGATCCTCGGTCACGAGGCGAGCGGTCGCATCGTCGCCGTCGGTGCGGACGTGGACGTCCATCGGACACCAGAGGCTGTCACTTCGAGAAACGACAATGATGCTTCTGCGGAAATACGATTCCCGTATGACCCCGCCCGCAATATTGCTCGTTGAGCGGATTACCCCATACGGTACAGAAGATGAAGGCCCCGGAGTCATTCGTTGGGAATGAAAAGCGAGTGGGAATCGGTGGAAGAACTGTGGGGGATCAACTCTCTGACCGCCTCTGACCACGGTAGATTAGATACCGCACACTGGGGTGTACTTTCCATTCCTTGCTGAGGCACGCGAGATCACTATTACACCCCAGGTGTTGGCTGCGAATACGCCTCTCGGTGCGGTAGAGTGGGTATATGCATTTGTACTTTCTGTGACGGTTGAGCAGGCCTACCGCGCTCGTTGAGTATCTCTGAGCCAGCGGCGGTCGCTTCTTCTGACCCCAATGGGGTCGCCGTCAGTTGCGTACCCGTTTGCCTCACGGCACGTCGTGGTGCGTCGTTTCGAAGGATTCGAATGCTTACCCCTACCCACCGCCATCCGGCGCGCCATCGCGCGCAACTCACTGTCTCCGGTGTCTCCCTGGTGCGAGGCACCACACCTGTTCTCAATGATGTCGACCTCGTTATCCCGCCCTCATCGCGTGTGGCGATTGTCGGAGAGAACGGTCGCGGGAAGTCCACGCTTCTGCATGTGCTCGCTGGCACTCTGCTGCCTGACAGCGGAACAGTCCAGCGCATCGGCACGCTCGGTCTCGCTGAACAGGAGATGACCGCCGCCGACAGCCGAACTGTTGGGCAGGCTATCTCGGAGACAATTGCCGAACCACTCGCAGCGCTGGCTGCACTCGACGCCGCCGCCAGTTCCCTCGCAGATGGTCGCGACGATGCCGCAGAGCAGTATGCGGCATCGCTGGAGCTTGCCGAAGCGCTCGACGCGTGGGATGCCGAGCGCCGAGTGCAGATCGCGCTCAAAGCACTCGATGCAGAGACCGACATGAGCCGGCTGCTCACCGACCTTTCCGTCGGGCAGCGGTACCGGGTGCGATTGGCCTGCCTCCTGGGAGCGGAGCATGACTTCCTCCTGCTGGACGAGCCCACCAACCACCTCGACCGCAGCGGGCTGGAGTTCTTGACCGCGCAGCTCCGAGCACGCAGCGGTGGCGTCGTCATCGTCAGTCACGATCGAGCTCTCCTATCCGACGTCGCGGAGACGATTGTTGACCTCGATCCGACGCCCGATGATCGCCCACGGGTCTACGGCAACGGCTATGCCGGATACCGAGAAGGGCGCGCCGCCGAACGGGAGCGTTGGGAACAGGAGTACGACCGCCAGCAACAGGAACAAACCCGACTGCAAGACTCCCTCAGCGCTGCGCAGAACCGGCTCGTGTCGGGATGGCGACCCGAGAAGGGCACCAATAAGCACGGACGAGCCACCCGCGCGGGCGGGCTCGTCCAGAACGTGCACCGACGTCAGGAAGCGCTCGAAGCGCATGCGGTGACCGTGCCGGAACCGCCGCAGCTCTTCCGATTCCCCGACCTCCCCACACGAACCGGCGCAGTGCTCCTCAGCGTCGATAGGGTCAGCGTTGCCGGCCGGTTGGCGCAGCCAGTGTCGTTCGCACTGTCGCGCCGTGGCAGGCTCGTTGTGACCGGCCCGAACGGGGCCGGCAAATCAACGCTACTGAACATTGCCGCTGGCGAACTACACCCGGACACGGGAAGTACTCGTACACCTCGCGGCACGCGTGTGGGTTTCCTCCGACAGGAGACCGCGCTACCGCCTGATCGGCGGGCGAGTGAGGTGTACGCCACGCACGTCAGCGCGCTCGTCGCTGCCGGCACCGTGGGTGCGTCGGACGCAGTCGGCCTGTCCCAGCTCGGCCTCCTGCGCTCGCGCGAGGCAGGCAAGCGAGTGGGTGAACTGTCGATGGGGCAACAGCGGCGCCTCGGTCTGGCGCTCGTGCTCGCGGCGAACCCTCATGTGTTGCTTATGGACGAACCCACCAACCACCTCTCTATCGCGCTGGTCGATGAACTCACCGATGCACTCGGGGCAACCCAAGCGGCCGTTGTGTTGTCGACCCATGACCGGCAGTTGCTTCGCGACGTTGCCGACTGGCCTCATGTTCATCTGATGGCGATGACCGAAGGCGAGGTGCTGGCATGAGTGTGAAGATTCCCCACCGGATGCGCGCCCTCCGTCCCTTGGCGTCGCGGGACTATCGTCTCTTGTTCGCCGCGGTCGGCATCGAGGTCTTCGGAACCGGCATGTGGACGATCGTCATGGTCTTCCAAGTGCTCGCGCTCGACGACAGTCCACTCGCGCTTTCAGCGGTCGCAACCGGGATGAGCCTTGGCCTCTTCGCCTTCTCGGTCCTCGGTGGTGTAGTCGCAGACCGGTTCTCCAAGCGCCGGATCCTGATCACCGTGCAGGGCTGCACCGCCGCAGTGATGACAGCAGTGGCGGTTCTGTCGCTCATCGGAACCGTCGAGCTCTGGCATGTCGGCCTCGCATCGTTCGCGATGGGTGCTGGGAGCGCGTTCTTCTACCCGGCCTACAGTGCCTACCTGCCCAAGGTGCTTCCGGCCGAACAGCTCCTGGCCGCAAACGGGCTCGAAGGTGCTCTGAGACCGTCGATGGGACAGGGACTCGGACCGGCCCTCGGTGGAATCATCGTCGGCATGTTCTTCCCCGCCATCGGTGCGGTCATCGTCGCAGCCTCGTACGCGATCGCTTTCGTCATCACCCTGTTCCTCAGCCGACGCGACGAACTGACCCAGCCCACGCCGCTCGAGGAGCGCGCGAGCGTCTGGGGCGATCTGCGTGCGGGAGTGAAGTACGTGGCCGGCACACGCTGGCTGCTCTGGACGCTGATCTTCGGTTCGTCGCTCGCGCTCATCGTTCAGGGTCCGATCGAAGTGCTCCTGCCCTTCCTCACCCGTGACCGGTTCGAGGACGCTGAAGCCACCTTTGGCTTCCTTCTGGCCGCATACGGGATAGGCGGGGCAGTCGGCTCGCTGATCGTCTCGTCGCTGAAACTCCCACGCCGCTACCTCACATTGATGGTCCTCTGCTGGGGCGGAGGAACACTTCCCCTCGTTGTCATCGGCCTCGCCAACAACCTGATCCTGATGCTCGCAGCGCTCTTCGTCGTCGGGGCGCTTACCGGGGCCGGCGTCGTTGTGTGGGGCACACTGCTGCAACGGTTGGTGCCGCTCGACATGATCGGTCGAGTCGCCAGCCTCGACTTCTTCGTTTCGATCGCGTTCATGCCCGTCTCGATCGCCATCGCCGGACCGCTTTCGCTGCTCGTACCCATCCCCCTGATCTTCGTGATTGCGGGGATCATCCCACCCGTTCTCGCGCTGATCGCGATGCTGGCAGGACGAATGCGCCAAAGTGAGGAACGGCACCCGCTGGATGTTCTCTGAATCGCAACCCATGCGCTGAGTAACACCGGCAGAAGTTCGGCTTCGAGCCCGTAATGGCTCGGGAATGCTATTGCGAAGTCTCAATTTCGATCAATGACACGAGCATGGCAAGAGCCTCGATCGCCGATCGCAGGTTGTCCCTCGTCAGTGGTCCGAGGTGCTTCGCGGCGGTGAGTAGGCCGATCGTCGCGCTCGACAGGGCGAGCGCGAGCGACGTGGCATCCACTCGTCTGCTCAAGGCCCCTCGATCTTGCAACGCTGTGATCCACTCCACTGTGAAGTGGTGCCGCGCACGGTATCGGTCGTCGTGGACGGCATCAACGTAGGAGCCGAGCACGCCGTGATCGTCCAAGAACGCTGCGGTCATGAGGGGGTCGTCCAGGAGCACCTGCACGCCGACCGCATATGCTCGGCTCAGCGACGGATGCTCCGTCTCTCCAAGGAGCTCCCGGCTGACAGTGGTCATCCGCTCCATCGAGCGGGTCAGCAGTGCGTCGAGGATCTCCTGTTTGCTGGTGAACTCCCGGTAGATCGTTCCCCCTTCTAGAGATCGAACATTGACTGTCAATCCAATCGATAGACCGTGATCATCAGTTTCTGGCAAGAAATCGATAGAGTTCATGCCAGTCCACTCTCGCAGACCGTCGATCCGACTATGCACCTCGTCGAGGAGCAAAGGTTCGCTCAACGGTGATTCGCAGCGACCCAAAAGAGTCTCGCGCGGTGCTAGCTTTCCGAGTGAGACTCCAGCTTTCATGGAGTGTCCTCGCCATCTAATTCCATACAGACCAATAGGACCATCGGGTGTCTCAAGAATCATGTTTTTCGGTGGGGTTTGCTCTTCAAACCACTCTTTTACATGAGTGAATTGACCTGAAGAATCACCGACCACATAGGGCACCTCCACAACTACACCGCGAGGGTTCTCTAGTTTTAAGATGGCCCCGGTAAATGGCGTTGACTCAACGCCATCGACAAGGAGTCCAGATACTGACTGGTCGAAGTGGAGCGCATCCAAAGCCATACCTGAGTATAAGAGCTACACTGAGCCCGCGAACTGGGGTGCCTTGACTAAACGGCAGAGTTCGACAGTCTGCTTGATGTAGTGCACTCCGAGGAACACGGACTCGTCAGCCGAACCAAGCCAATCCGCGTGCGGTTCCATGCGCAGGCAGGACATCGATACTGTGCTTACGTACGGCCCAACGAGGCAGCCCTTGTGTGGCGCGAGCCCTCTCTGCAGAAATGACGGTCGTCTAGTTGTTTTCCCGGTAGAGCAGTTGCGTAAGTGTGGCCTCCACTGATACCAGGTGCATGCGAACAAGCCCGACAGTGCCTTGCGAGCTGTGCTTGCCGGCTTGGAAGAAGTCTTGGAGAGCGGTCACAGAGATCGACACAGCCTTCGTCTGAGCAATAACAAGCTTGGTTTTACCAGGGTGGCATCTCTGGACCGCATATGCGACGCGGCCGGTGCGGGTTGGTGCCAGTTTCCCGTCCTTCGTGTACACGGAATCCTTGTGGAGACGCCCTGCCTCATGTTCCGCGAGGACGGCGTCGTTCGGCGCCAGGGCCCGTAGCGTCCGATCAAGCACCTCGACGGCAGCGTGCGATGCCATAGCTACTGCGGCTGGCCCGTTCAACTCGACCTGCGCCCAGGCAGCTTCCAAGAGTTCTGGGATTTGAGGGTCGACTTCTCCTAATGATCGGAGTAACTGTTGGCGCGCGTTTCGCGGCGCAGTCAGCCAAGGCTCGACCACTTCATTCTCGAGCAGCTCGCTCGAATCTTCGTCGATTTCACCCGTAGAGATCAGAAGATCGGCAGCAGTGATGCCTGCGATACCTCGGCTTGCGTGCGTAGCAAATGTGAGCTCATCAACATCCGGGGCGACGGAGATTCTGGATAGGTAGCCGCGTAGCTTCTGGGTGGGATTGGTGCTCAACGCAGGCGACAACATCGTGGATCTGTTTTGATCGGCGAACCGAGTGAAAACTCTCGCGGTCGTCGCGTTGATGCCGACGATGTCACGCAGTAAGCTGACGTCTCCACCGGGAAGTTTCACTGTCCCAATTAGTGATCGAGCGGTAGCTTCAGCAAGCAACGTCTGGCGCCACGATCCCATTAACTTGTCGGTGGCGATGAGGTCCGCAATCCCGCTCGTGGCCGTCAACTGCTGAGTTGAAATCGCGCGGGTGATCCCGAGATTTTGAGCAGAAAACTGCGCCGCCATGCTTTTGGCGAGACCAGCTGTAGCGCTGGTACCCAGCGTCGTTATTGCAGGCCGCTCCATCTTGGCGGCCATGTCACTCAAGACAGATGACGCCAAACCGGCGCCAGCAGTATCCGACACAAGTTTCGAGAAGATCGACGAGACCGAATCGGACAATTTCAGACCCGAGGTCAATGAGAAGGCGGCACGCTCTGTCGTTGACTGTGCGATTGCCTCCATCACCGTGGACTGGGGCTTGAAGAGATCACTAAGAAGTGCGGAAGAAAGCCCGACGTTCTTGAATGTGTCACCAGTGAGCACATTGGAAGCGTTCCTGAAGGCGCTTAGATGGCTTGAAGTCAGGTACTGCTGATTAGCAATGCTCTCAAAGAGCTTGCTCGTGCGATGGATCGAATCCAACGCCTTGGGATAAGTCGCCTCGCTCACGATCTTGCCGATGCGCTCGTTCTGCTCCACCCACGCAGGATGTGCCATCCGGGCTACATTCGCAAACGACGACCTATCATCCTCAGTCATGTGAGTAAGCGGCTGTTCCTCCTTGGCTGGAGCATCGTGAACCTGCTCAGCGGGAGATGCAGCGTTTTCGACGCCTTGCTCTGCGCTGTCGATCGGCCGCTCGTCGATACCCAACTGGCCTCCTCTTCATCTGGTGCGCTTCCATCTTCTCAGAGGGTGCGGACAATGCTGGCGTCCTGCGTCGAGCTCGTCACCTCCAGGCCAGCAGTACGGACGTCGGGCCCGACTGGACTCGAACGCCTAGACTGAATGCGTAAGACAACCGGGGTGTACTTTCCATTCCTTGCTGAGGCACGCGAGATGACAACTACACCCTGCTGATGTCGATGTTGAGGCACCGAGCGATGACTTGGACAGTTCTGTCTAGAACATCGATGCTGCCTGAGCCCAGGCGGCCCGTTCTGGTAATCAGCCCTACAAACGGCTTGTTTCAAGCGCACGCCACGAGGCAGTCCTCAGGTCTTAATCACTCTGCGGCAAACGCTACCCAGAAGAGCATCGGTAGCGCCCGTAATATTGGATTATGGAATCACGCCTGGAGTTCGCTATTTGGATGGGTGAGTTGATGGCACTTGGAGAGTCAACCACCGGGGACGCACACCGACCCAGTGCTGAACGGGCGGTGGAGATCGCCAGAGCAGTCATCGCGTCCTCACATCCTGACGGAGCGAAAGCCGCCCTGCTGTTCTCGGCATCTTCGATCGTGATCAATTCTGGAGCGCATCTGAACGATGCTGAGAGCGTCAAGAGTGGCAAGCTGCTCGCGGAGAAAGCTCTCGCCATGACATCGGAGGATCAGCCTCTCCACTACCAATGCCGATACAACATCGCCAATGCGATCAGTTCGCTATGCGACCAAGACCTGCCCAAGATCGAATCTGGAACGAACCGGATCGACTGGGAGCCGGATCTCATAGTCTCTCGTGTCAAGAATCAGGCGGATCTTAAAGAAGTGAGACGAGAGTTCTTCCAGATCGGTCTATCTTCGGTGGCAGACAGCCACACGCGTTCAGCCGCGTACTGCAACCTTGGTAACGTTCTTGACCACGCGGGACGTTGGGCGGAGGCGTACGACTTCTACCTCCGGGCATTGGAGATTGATCCTCGCAACGGCAACGCGGCTGGAAACCTCGCCCAGCTGCTGTACATGCGGATCGACACAGGTATCGGGCAGACTGGGCATATCGCGGCCGTCTACGACAAGTACGTCACCCTTGCGCATGAACTGCGAGCCGGCACGCTTAAGTTCGCTGATACCAAAGTGGCTGAGCGTTGGGATCGGCTCACACCCACGGAGAGCCAAGGCCACCTGGCCCACGGTCTTGCCCCCGAGGCAGAAGACTATGAGTATCGGCAATGGGTTGCTAACCTCCGCCTTGCACTCTCTCCGGCCGTCGAAGGGCTAGGCACGGATGAACTGCGCTGGGATAGCGCGACCATCGAGGTTCTCTACGGTGAAACCCTCGACGAAATGAGCCCTCCGATTCTCGGGGCTATGAACGTACTCAAGTCAGACTTCCTGGTCTCGCGACGTCTCGCTTTCGATGCCATCTCCCAACTTACCGACGACCTGGCACAGACCGACGACGACTCGGGCTCCTACGTCGAAACCTTGGACTACTCCCTCTACGGAATCCAGTACTCCAAGCTCCTACTTGCTCAGCGCTCAGCACTCGACGTTCTGGACAAGACCGCAGTAGTCGCCAACGAACACTTCAAGGCCGGAGACGTTCCCAGCAAGGTTTCCTTCCGGAACTTCTGGACCGAGAAGATAGGAGAGCTTCGAGAACCGCTGGTGAAAGGAGCAGGACGCTCCCTCCCGAACCTCGCCCTGGCCGAACTCGCCAACGACATGGCGAAGGACGGCATGTACGCGACATCGCAAGCACTACGCAATGCGGGCACGCACAGGATCGTTCACGCAGCTCTATTAGCAACCACCGGCGTAACGCAGGACTCGCGCAGCAAGATCGACCTGATGGAGCTCATCGAATCGACCGTTCTCGCTCTACAAGTTACCCGATCCGCATACCTTTATCTCATCGACCTAATCGCGATGTGGAACCACCCCGACGACCACCAAGGCAACTATCTGCCGTTCCCCGATGTCCGCTACTTCAATGACCCGACTGCCGATCAGCACATCGATCTAGATGACGGCCAAGAACCACAGAACGACTGTGCGCCGCATAGCCTCCATGGTCAGATTCTACCTGGTGATTTGAGAGAAGAAAGATGACCGGCGCTGACTGCTGCTGGTCAACGAGGCCCACGCGCTCCCTCAGCAAACACCAGTGCGTCGAGGCAGAATAGTGCCGTGAAGATTTCGATTGATTTATCTAGCCTGACTGATGTTGTCGCTTGGGTCGGAGCCATTGTTGCGGTGGCGTCGTTGATCTGGCAGATAGCAACATGGAGGAAGATGACGCATCGTGTGAAGGTCTCTCGCAGCACGGCGTATCTGATTGGTGAGCCGTCTGGAGTGGACAGGCCCATGCTCCAAGTGACAGCCAAGAACATCGGCACAATGTCTGTGACTATTCAATCCTGGGGTGTCAGCGCTGGCAAGAAGCAGGGGAACTTCGTTCCAATAAAGCAGATCTACCCCTCCGAGACTTTGCCACACCAACTCGTGCCTGGTAGCGCTGCTTCATTCTTTCTTCCAAGACATGAGGTTGAAGCCTACGCTTCAGAGCAAGGAGTAGCTGAGGATCAACTGCGGTGCTGGGTTCGGCTCGCAATTGGCAAAGAGGTGTTTGCCGCGGAGAAGGGCATCTGATCCAGCTAGGCTGCCGCAAACCTAGAGCTCCCGCACCGGCCCGCTCGTGCTCGGTGCCGGGCGGTGCTGCTCGGG
Organism: Leucobacter sp.; assembly: GCA_048516985.1. GTDB lineage: Bacteria > Actinomycetota > Actinomycetes > Actinomycetales > Microbacteriaceae > Leucobacter. The sequence continues at coordinate 1,780,529 of CP183188.1, forward strand.
CATCTTGAGTCGCTGCTGTCGCGCGGTGGTGAGTGCTTCGGCAGTGCGGGGTCGTGCTGCTCGCTACGCGATGCTGGTGAACTCGGGGCCGAGCGCCGTGGTGTCTTCACTTTCGTAGAGGTCGCGGTAGACGGCGACGGAACGAGCGCGGAGGTTCAACCTTGTTACGGGTTTACTGAAGGGAAGCTTCGTGGAGTTGTATTTGTCGCCTAGAGACCGAGCGGCGCGTCAATGACAGGTAAAGGCACACCGTCTATGTGTGTGAGGCTTTGCTTACTTCAGGCAGAATGGGTGCATGGAAGCTCCCTCATCTGTTGAACAATCAGAGCCACCAGTGATTTTTCTTTCATACTCATGGGCCAGCGAGCAACACAAAGCGTGGGTTGCCGACTTAGCCCGACGCTTGCGCGCAAACGGTGTCGATGTCCACCTGGATCGCTGGGATGTCCGTCTTGGCCATGACCTGACTCTGTTTATGGAGCGCTGCGCTGACCTGTCGGCCCGCGTCTTAGTGGTGCTATCCGACGACTACGGGCCAAAGGCCGATAGTCGCGGCCAGCAGCACTCTGGTGTTGGCACGGAAACCACTATTTTGTCGGCGACCGTCTATCGTTCATTAGGTAGCAATCGAGTCGTTCCTTTGGTTCCCGACTCCGGCACCGTGAGGGGGGAACCTGTCCTACCCACCTATCTCGTAGGCAGAAATTGGATCGATTTCCGCGGAGACCACGAAACCGCGTACGAACACTTACTGCGGGACCTGCATGAAGCGCACCTAGAAGCTGCCCCACCACTCGGGAAGAACCCTTTCGAAGGAAGAACCGAGGCGCAGGCTACTGCGGCAATTCGAAACGACCCGGCCCGCTGGCGCTCTGGCAGCTCGAGCGGGCTGGTCGAGGTGAACCTGAACCAGAACTCAGGCGACTTCACCTTAGGCAACGACGAGGCGAGCTTTGCTTTGAGTCTCGACTATCCGTACGGCGGAGTCACCAGGCCAGGTGGGCCAAAACTGGTCCGACACCTTAGCGATCGGATCGGCAACATTGGCCTGGTTGTTGCTGCCGTCGACAATCCCGAGCGCTTCACCGACCTCGCCAAACTGCCGATGTCCAATCGCGTTGAAAGAACTGGACCTGGCGACGCGTTGGTCATGTTGAACCGGAATGGCTACTGGTCATTACTTATGCTCGACGACGTCTTTTTTCGTTCCGGCCCTAACGGTTACGAAGCGATCGCACTAGTGCGCTACGCCATTGCGACGGACCGCTCCGCTTCACTCACCCTTGATAGCTTGCCCCCTTAGGACAATAGTTTTGAGGGGCCGGAACTGACTAGACTAGGTGCTCACATCGGGGTGTACTTTCCATTCCTTGCTGAGGCGCCGGAGTTCCCCCGCTCGGTCCTCGACGCATTGCGACAGCCCCTGGAATCGGGGGAGGTGGAGGTGCACCGCGCCCGGATACACGCCACTCTTCCGGCGCAGGTGCAGTTGGTGCTCGCTGCAAATCCCTGCCCGTGCGGAAACGCGGATGTGCTCGATGCGGCCGAGCCGTGCCGATGCAGCCCCAATACGCGCATTCGGTATCTGGGGCGGATCTCGGGGCCGTTGAACGACCGCATCGACCTCCGCCTCACCGTGCGACGGGTATCGAGCGTATTGGAGATCGCGGATGAGCGTGTGAGACCCACCAGCCTCGAACTGCGGCGGCTGGTGGCGGCGGCGCGAGAACGTGCCGCCGAGCGCTTGCGGGGCACCCCGTGGCGGGTGAACGCCGAGGTTCCCGGACCCTGGCTGCGCAGCTCCATCGCGAAGCTTCCCCGTGCGGACACCGCCGTGCTGGATCAGGCGCTGTCGCGCGGATCCCTCACGGTCCGAGGCTACGATCGCACCTTGCGCGTCGGATGGACCCTGGCCGATCTCGCGGGGAAAGAACGGCCCGGGCGAGCGGAGCTCGCGCACGCGCTCGCGCTTCGCGGAGGAGCGGCATTGTGAGCGGGCGTCTCACGACTTCGGCCGCGGCGTACGACAGCGGCCTGCACGCGGAATCGGGGTTGCGGGCCAAGCTCGAGCGCCTCGACGCCGGAGGTCTGCGAGAAGGTGCCGCCCACGGAGACGAGGGGGAACAGCAGCGCGCCGACGAACTCCTCGCCCGCATCGCCTGGTCTCGCATCGCGGAACCCGGCGATGGCGCGGCGGGCGGGCTGCTCGCGGTGGTCGGTGCCCGAGGCGCGTTGGAGATGCTCGTGCGGGGTGCGCGCCCCGCGGAGATCGTGTCGAGGGTGCGAGCGGCCTGTTCGGGAGACGGCGTCGTTCTCGACCTCAAGACGGTGAAGTCGGCGCTGAAGCGTTGGATGCCCCGACTGGATCGGGGAGAGACCCTGCGCGATGTCGAGAATGCGCTCGCGGCGGGACTCCGGGTGGTACTCCCCGGCGATCCGCACTGGCCTGCCGGCCTGGCCGACCTCGGTCCGCACGAACCCGCGCTGCTCTGGCTGCGCGGTGATCCCGCCCACCTGCGATCTCCAGGGCTCGGGGTGGTCGGCGCCAGGGCCGCGACCGGATACGGCACTCACATCACCGCGGAAATCGTTCAGGGCGTCTGCGATGCGAGAGTGACCATCGTCTCCGGCGCGGCATACGGGATCGATGCGGTGGCGCATCGCACGGCGCTCGCCGCAGATTCACCCACGGTCGCCGTGCTGGCGGGCGGAGCAGATCGCCCCTATCCGGCCGCGCACACGACATTGCTGGAGCGGATCGCCGGGGCCGGCACCGTCTGCGCGGAGATGGTTCCCGGTGCCGCGCCGACGAGGTGGCGGTTTCTCCAGCGCAACAGGATCATTGCAGCGCTTTCGGGGGCGACCCTGGTCACCGAGGCCGGGGTCCGCTCCGGCACGCTCAACACGGCGGGGCACGCGGCCACCCTGGGGCGTCCTCTCGGCGCGGTGCCCGGCCCGGTGAACTCGGCCGCATCCGCCGGATGCCACCGTCTGATTCGCGAGTACGGGGCCGCGCTCGTGACGAATTCGCGCGAGGCATGCGAATTGCTCGGCTTCGACGATCCTTTGGGCGATCGCCTGGACCTCAGCGGGATCGATGATGGCGGCGAAGCGCGCGAGTCCGCACTGCACCGGCGCGTCCTCGATGCGCTCCCGCTACGCGGAGGACTCGACGCCGTCGAGATCGCCAGGCGCGCCGGACTCGATCCGGGCGAGGTCCGAGGCGCACTCGCCGAGCTCGAACTGCTGCAGCGCGTGCGGCGACGGGACTCGCCGGGAGCGGGCACCCCCGAATGGATGCTGCGTCGTCGAGAATGAGAGCATGCGACTTGACGAGGCCATCGAGGGATTCCTCCAGGCGGTCGAGTACGAGTACGGGTATTCGCCGAACACGGTCAAGGCGTACCGCCGCGACCTCACCGCTCTTTCCCGGTTCCTGCAGGAGGACGGCGAGGGCGGTGCCTCTGATGCCGCGACCGGCGATGCCGCGACCCGTGATGCCGCGACCCGTGATGTCGCCGTCCTCGATGTCGCAGGCCTCGATCTCGAGGCGCTCCGCGCCTGGCTCTGGGATCGGCAGCAGCGGGGCTCAGCCCCGAGCACGCTCGCCCGCAATGTGGCGAGCCTCAAATCGTTCGGCGGCTGGCTCGAGCACCGTCGGCTCGTCCCCGGCAACCCGGCCTCCCGGCTGCGGGCGCCCAAAGCGCCGAGCGCCCTGCCTCGCGTGCTGAGCAGCGACCAGATCGAATACCTGCTCGAACGGGCCGCGAGCCGTGCCGAGGGCGGCGATCCCGTCCAGATCCGCGACCGCGCGGTGCTCGAGCTGCTCTACGCCGCCGCGTTGCGCGTCTCCGAGCTGTGCGCCCTGCCACTCGACGGGCTCGATCTCGGCTCCCGCTCGGTACGCGTCACCGGCAAAGGGAACAAGGAACGGGTGGTCCCGCTCGGGGGCCCCGCGGCTCGTTCCCTCGGCGATTACCTGGAGGGGGCGCGATCGCAGTTGGCGGCGCGCGCCGCAGACGCCGGAGTGCCCGTTCCGGACGCGCTTTTCCTCGGGAACAAGGGAGGCCGCCTGAGCACGAGCGCCGTCTATCGGCTCGTCTCGCGCGAGCTCGCACAGGAACCGGGCAGCGGCCCCCGCGGGCCGCACACCCTGAGGCACACCGCCGCCACGCATCTGCTCGACGGCGGCGCGGATCTCAGGGTGGTGCAGGAGATGCTCGGCCACGCGAGCCTCGGCAGCACCCAGGTCTACACCCATGTCTCCACCGAGCGGCTCACGCAGGCCTACCGCCAGGCCCATCCGCGCGCATAGCCGCAGCTGCGCATAGCCGCAACCGCTCGCGCAGCGCCCGGGCCGTTCACCCGCTTCCCGTGGTCGTCTCGGCCGAGGAGGCCGAGACGACCGACCAAGGCAGCAGCACGGGCTTGGGCCGGAAGAAACGCAGGGGGTTCACGTAGTGGTGATCTCTGCGGACGCCCAGATGCAGGCAGCCTGCTGCGCAGTGCCCTCCCGCACTCACCTCGCCGATCCGCTCGCCACGGGTCACCGTCTCGCCCTCCCGCAGCGGACTCGCGACCGGCTCCAGCGAGACCACCGTCCGCTCGTCCAGGCGGATCGACACCACCGGGCGATCCACCACTGTGCCTGAGAAGGTCACCGTTCCCGTCGCGGGAGCGAGAACCGGCTGCTCCGGGGTCGCCGGAAAGTCGACACCGCGGTGACCGGCCCGATACGGGCCGTTGGGCAGCGAATACACTGCGGAGATCCTCAGCGGATGCCCGAGCGGCGGGTACCAGAGCTCGGAGGCATCGGCGCTCGATCGCGCCACGGTGTCCGGCCCCGGGCTCGGTCCCGTCCCCGCGGCCAGGAGCAGCATCGCGCTCAGCGGGAGCGCGCTCAGCCGTGCCGCGAGCAGCGAGGCCCCGCTGAGCGAGCGCACTGCGGGGTGGAAGGGGCTCATGTCCTCACCCTGCCACGGGGATCGGCTCGGCGGAGCGCTACGAGCGATGATGTGGATGGGATCGCCGGATCCTCAGGGTTCGCCGAGCTGTGGGCGGCGAACACCGAACAGCGGACTCCCCGAACAGCGGACTCCCCGCACAGTAACTGCTACACTCGAAGGGCACCTTGTATGAGGTGACTTCGCGTGCCCGCACACGGCATACCGCCATCGGTCCCCATCGCGTATCAGTTCGTCGGTCTTCTCCGATGCGCTGTGCGCCGGGGCGGCGGCAACCGGGGCACCAGGTTTCGGGATCCTCCCGAGAAGACAACCGCAATCGCGCGCCCGCTGGGGTGCGCAGAACAGGAGAACGGCCGTGGCCGTCGTCACCATTCGCCAGCTGCTGGACAGCGGCGTGCATTTCGGACACCAGACTCGTCGCTGGAACCCCAAGATGAAGCGCTTCATCTTCACCGAGCGCTCCGGCATCTACATCATCGACCTGCAGCAGTCGCTCAAGTACATCGATGAGGCCTACGACTTCGTGAAGAACACTGTCGCGCGCGGCGGCAGCATCCTCTTCGTCGGCACCAAGAAGCAGGCCCAGGAGGCCATCGCCGAGCAGGCCGCACGCGTGAACCAGCCCTACGTGAACCAGCGCTGGCTGGGTGGTCTGCTGACCAACTTCCAGACCGTCACCGGGCGTCTCGAGCGCATGAAGGAGCTCGAGCAGCTCGACTTCGAGGGCGGCACCAGCGGCTTCACCAAGAAGGAGCTGCTGCTCAAGAAGCGCGAGCTCGAGAAGCTGCAGAAGTCGCTCGGCGGTATCCGCCACATGGCGAAGACCCCTTCGGCGCTCTGGGTGGTCGACACCAAGAAGGAGCACCTCGCCATCGATGAGGCGAAGAAGCTCGGCATCCCCGTGATCGCCATCCTCGACACCAACTGCGATCCGGACGAGGTCACCTACCCGATCCCGGGCAACGACGACGCCATCCGCTCGGTGGCGCTGCTCACCCGGGTGATTGCGGATGCCGCTGCGGAGGGGCTCATGGAGCGCCACCAGAAGAGCTCCGGCGAGGAGACCGCCGCCGAGCCCCTGGCCGAGTGGGAGGTCGAGCTGCTGAACGCCGATGAGGCCGCTGCTCCCGCCGAGACCGCTGCTCCGGCCGAGGCCGCTGCTGAGGCCTCTGAGGCCCCCGCGGCCGCAGCCGAGGAGACCGCAGAGGCGGCAGTCGAGGCCGCTGCGGCCGAGACCGCCGAGGCTGCGCCGGCCGAGTAGTCTCGCCGACCGCAGAGCAATCTCTCCGCGCATCCGCTAAGAGTTTTCAGAGTTTTCACTGACTGAAGGAGTCATCTATGGCAACGGTGAGCATGGCCGCCGTCAAGGAGCTGCGCGACCGTCTGGGCGCAGGCATGGTCGACAGCAAGAACGCACTGGTCGAGGCTGACGGCGATATCGACAAGGCGATCGAGATCCTCCGCCTCAAGGGGCTGAAGGGCGTCGCCAAGCGCGAGGGTCGCGAAGCGAGCGAGGGCCTCGTCGCCGTCGCACAGCGCGACGGCTCGGCGACGCTGATCGAGTTCGTCTGCGAGACCGACTTCGTGGCGAAGAACGAGAAGTTCCTCGCCCTGGGCGACAGGGTGCTCGCGGCCATCGTCGAAGCGGGTGCGAAGACGCTCGCCGAGGCACTGGCCGCTCCGCTGGAGAACGGCACCGTCGAGTCGACGATCACCGACGAGTCGGCGATCATCGGCGAGAAGATCGAGCTGCGCCGCGTCGTCGTGGTCGAGGCCCCCGGCACCGCCGTCTACCTGCACCGCACCTCGAAGGATCTGCCCCCGCAGATCGGCGTGGTCGTCGGTTACGAGGGCGACGACGAGAAGGTCGCGCTGAGCATCGCCCAGCACATCTCCTTCGCCGAGCCGGTCTACGTCAATCGGGACGAGGTGCCCGAGGCCGACGTCGACAAGGAGCGCGAGATCGTCACCGAGATCTCGAAGAACGAGGGCAAGCCCGAGGCGGCTCTGCCGAAGATCGTCGAGGGCCGCCTGAACGCCTTCTTCAAGCAGATCGTGCTGAGCGAGCAGGAGCACGCGCTCGATTCCGAGAAGCGTCCGGTCGCCAAGGTGGCCGAGGCCGCGGGCATCACCGTGACCGGCTTCGTGCGCGGCAAGGTCGGCGCCTAAACGCCTGAACATCGAGACCCGGGTCGTCATCGGCCCGGGTCTCGTCGTGCCTGAGGCGTCGTGCCCTAGGCTGAGTAGTGCTGATATTCCGAAGGAGTCCCGATGACCGCACCCGCCAAACGCCGCGTCCTGCTGAAGCTTTCCGGGGAGGCGTTCGGCGGGGGCACGATCGGCGTGAACCCGGATGTGGTGAGCCAGATCGCCAGGGAGATCGCGGCGGCGATGGAGGCCGCGGAGGTCGCCGTCGTCGTGGGCGGCGGGAACTTCTTCCGCGGGGCCGAGCTCTCCCAGCGCGGCATGGACCGCGCCCGTGCCGACTACATGGGCATGCTGGGCACCGTCATGAACGCGCTCGCCCTGCAGGACTTCCTGGAGCAGGCAGGCGTCGAGACGCGCGTGCAGTCGGCGATCACGATGACCCAGGTCGCCGAGACCTACATCCCGTTGCGCGCGATCCGGCACCTCGAGAAGGGTCGCGTCGTCATCTTCGGCGCTGGCGCGGGGCTCCCGTACTTCAGCACCGACACCGTCGCGGCGCAGCGCGCGCTCGAGATCCGCGCCGACGAGGTGCTGGTGGCGAAGAACGGCGTCGACGGCGTCTACACCGCCGATCCGAAGAAGGATCCCGACGCGACGCTGATCGACCAGATCAGCTACGGGGACGCCCTGGTCCGCGGGCTCAAGGTGGTCGACAGCACCTCCTTCAGCCTCTGCATGGACAACGGCATGCCGATGCGCGTCTTCGGCATGGAACCGGCCGGCAACGTCACCCGCGCGCTGCGCGGCGACCAGCTGGGCACACTCGTGCACAGTTAGGGCGGGAGCCCGCCCCGCGGGTAGTCTTGACATCATCGAATCAGTGAGGAGCACACCGTGATCGACGAGGTTTTCGCCGAGGCCAAGGACCGTATGACCAAGGCGGTCGAAGCCGCGAGAGAGAGCTTCGCCACGGTGCGCACCGGGCGCGCCAATCCCTCGCTGCTGCAGAATGTGCAGGTCGACTACTACGGCACTCCCACGCCGCTGCCCCAGCTGGCCTCGGTGACCAATCAAGATGCGCGCAGCCTCCTCATCACCCCCTACGACAAGGGTGCGATGAAGGAGATGGAGCAGGCGATCCGCGATATGCCGAATCTGGGTGCCAATCCGAGCAATGACGGCAATGTGATCCGGGTCACCCTGCCGGAGCTGACGGAGGAGCGCCGCAAGGAGTTCGTGAAGATCGTCAAGAGCCGGGCGGAGGATGCGCGCGTCGCCGTGCGCAATGTGCGCCGTCACGCCAAGGACGAGCTCGACGCGCTCAAGAGCGAGGTCGGCGAGGACGACATCTCCCGCGCCGAAAAGGAGCTCGAGTCCGTGACCAAGCAGTTCATCGACCAGATCGACGATTCGCTGAAGCACAAAGAAGCCGAACTGCTCGAGGTCTAGCGGCGATGAACGGGTCCGATCGCCGCGACGAGTTCCGCGATGAGATCCGTGCGCAGCTGGGCGAGGCGCGCGCGCAATTCGAGGCGACGAACGCCAAGATCGAGGCGAAGGCGGGTCGCAACCTGTTCCTCGCCGTCGGCACCGGATTGCTGTTCGCGGGGATCTTCCTGGCCAGCCTCTTCATCTTCAAGCAGCTCTACATGCTGCTCGTGCTCGTCCTGATGACGATCGCCCTGCTGGAGCTGGCGACGGCGTTCCGCGTGTCCGGCCGCCGCGTGCCGCGCATCGGGGCGGTCATCGGCGGCGTGGTGATCACGGTCGGCGCAGCCTTCTGGGGCGCCCAGGGCATGCTGCTTGGCCTGTTCGGGGCCTCGCTGCTGCTGGTGGTCTGGCGATTGATCGAGGGGCTCGTGCCCCGCTGGGAGGTCCCGCCGAGGACGCTGCTGCGCGATGTCGTCTCGGGGCTCTTCACGCTCGTCTACGTCCCCTTCCTCGGAGCCTTCTCGATTCTGCTGGTGCAGGCTGAGCGCGGCGAGTGGTGGGTGTTCGCCCTCGTGCTGGTCGTCGTCTCGGTCGACATCGGCGCCTACGCCGCGGGGGTGACCCTGGGCCGGCACAAGATGACCCCGAGGATCAGCCCGAACAAGACCTGGGAGGGCTTCGCGGGCGCGGCGGTGCTCGCCGTCGCCGCGGGTATCGCCATCTCCCTGCTCGCGCTGGGGCAGCCCTGGTGGGTGGGAGTGGTGCTCGGCCTGGTGGTGCTGCTCACCGCGACAGGGGGAGATCTCACCGAGTCCCTGATCAAACGGAATCTGGGGATCAAGGATATGAGCTCCTGGATCCCCGGCCACGGCGGATTCCTGGACCGGCTCGACTCCCTGCTGCCGTCCGCGGTGGGCGTCTACGGCGTCGCACTGGCGCTCGGCGTGTTCGCATAGCCCGCCGAGCCGCACGCGCGTGTCATCGAGCCGCAACGCCGTGCCGTCGAGCGCCCGCCCAGCGCCGCAGTGCACAATAGAGGGGTGAGTAGCGCCTTTCCCTTCGCAACCGGCAAGCAGCTCGGCTATCGACCCGATCAGGTCGATGCCTTCCTGGAACGGGCGAGGGCCAGCTACGAGCAGCAGGGATCGGCCGCCGAGCCGGTCACCGCGGCCGAGATCCGGAGCACGGCCTTCGCGGTGAAGCGCCGTGGTTACGCCTCGCGCTTCGTGGATGCGGCGATGGACCGTCTCGAGGAGATCTTCTACGAGCGGGAGCGCCGCGCGCGCGTCGCGGAGATCGGCGACGATGCCTGGTGGGCCGAGACCCAGCAGCTGCTCAGCGAGGTGCGGGGCCGCTTGCAGCGCGCGCGGGGGAAGCGCTTCCGGCGCCGGGGGATCTTCGCCACCGGATACCGCTGCTCTCAGGTCGATGCCTTCCTGGATCGCATCACCGCGATGCTGATGGGACAGGAGTCGCTCACCACCGCCGAGGTGCGCGGCGCGGTGTTCCACTCGCAGTGGCGTGGATACGACGAGGATCAGGTCGACGCGCTGCTGGACGCCGTGATCGACTTGATGCTGGCCGTTCGGTGATACCCGGAGCGGCGATATTCCGACTGGCCCATACTCCCGCGCTGATATAAGATCGTTACATTGTGCCTGCTTCGACTCTCAAACCCCGCCCCCCGGTGTCGCCCTGGACGCGTCTTCGCGGACCCGTCGCAGCGGTGGCGACCGTACTGCTCGTCGGCGGTGCGGTCGTCGCTCCGTTCTCGGTGCCCAGCGCCACAGCGGATCAGGAGTTCTACGAGCGGATCCACCAGGAGTTCGTTCCGGAGCTCTCCGATCTCCCGGCCTTCGAGCTGACGAGCGATCCGCTGGAGAAGCTGCCGGATCCCGAGCCAGTGGTCGAGACGAAGGCCCCGGCGGCCACCGCTGCCGCAGCGGCCCCGCCGATGTACACCGGCGGGGGATCCCCGGCGGAGTGGATGGCGGCCGCCGGGATTCCGGAGAGCGACTGGGGCTACGTCGACGCGATCGTCAGCCGCGAGAGCGGCTGGAATCCGAATGCGACGAATGCCAGCTCCGGGGCGTGCGGGCTCGTGCAGGCGCTGCCCTGCAGCAAGGTGCCCGGCGGCAACGGCTACGATCCCGTCGCCAACCTCTCGTGGGCCATCGGCTACGCGCACGGTCGTTACGGCGGCTGGGAGGGCGCCTACAACTTCTGGCAGGCCAATCACTGGTGGTGAGGGGGATTCCCCATGGCGCGTAAGCACAGACTGAGCAAGTACCAGCGCGCCGCCCAGCAGGAACCGCGGGATCTGAGCGCGCTCTCCCACGGCGGCGCCCGCATCGAGACGCATCGCGGCCGTGACTGGTACGTGCGCGACATCCCCGAGCACCGGGCGGAGAAACCCTATCGCTGCCCGGGCTGCGAGGGGGAGATCCCCGAGGGGCAGGCGCATCTGGTCGTGTGGAGCGCGGAGCATCTCTTCGGCGACGAGGCCGCGGTGCGCGATCGACGGCACTGGCATCGCCACTGCTGGCGCCTGTTCTGAACGGCGTCGAGCCGGAGCGCCCTCTGTCGGGCGGAGCTCAGAACAGGGTGGGCGGCACGGCCGGAGACGCGGGGGCCCCGAGGGAGACCTCGGGCGCGGCGGGATCCGCGCCGGTCAATCCGGGTCCGTGATTCGGCTCGCGGCCGGCCTGGTACGCGGTGGCGGCGGCACGCGCTCGATCGTCGGCCGCCTCATTGAGCGGATGCCCCGCGTGGCCGCGCACCCACTCGAAGCGAACCCGGCGCCCCTGCAGGGCGGTGTCCAGCTGCTCGAGCAGCTCGCGGTTGAGCACCGGCTTGCCGTCGGACTTCCGCCAGCCGCGGCGCTTCCAACCGGGCATCCACTGGGTCACCGAGTTGATCACGTACTGGCTGTCGCAGAGCACGAGCAGCTCTTCATCGGCGCGCGGGGCGGTGGCGTGCAGAAGATCGAGCACCGCCATCAATTCGCCCTGGTTGTTCGTCGCCCGAGGCCACCCGCCTGCGCGCCACCGGGCCTCATCGATGAACCAGGCCCAGCCGGCGGGCCCGGGGTTGCCGAGGGCGGATCCGTCTGCGGCAGCCGTGATGGTCATGCGTCAATACTGTCAGTGCGAGGGCCTAGCATGGGGGAGGCATGCGGAAGGAGCCGAATGAAGGAGATCTCGAGCGCGACGGTGCTGAAGGCCCGACGCGAAGACGTGGAGCTGCGCACCGAAGACGGGCTCGTCCTGCTCGGCGAGCTGGTGCTCCCGGAGGGTCGAGAGCCGAAGGCGACCCTGGTGACGCTGCACCCCCTGCCCACCGCCGGCGGGTACATGGACTCCCACGTGCTGCGCAAGGCGGCCTGGCGGCTGCCGGAGCTCGCCGATCTGGCCGTGCTGCGCTTCAACACGCGCGGCACCTCGTCGCCCCGCGGCCGAAGCGAGGGCGAGTTCGGCGAGGGGGTCGGCGAGCGATTCGACGTCGCCGCGGCGCTCGCCTTCGTCAAGGATCGTGGTCTGCCCGATCCCTGGCTCCTCGGATGGTCCTTCGGCACCGAGCTGGCACTGAAGTACGGGCTCGAGCATCCGATCCGCGGCGCGATCCTGCTCTCCCCGCCGCTGCACCGCGCCGATGAGCGGGATCTGGCCGCCTGGACCGACGCCGAGCCCGAATTGGTGGCGCTGATCCCCGAGTTCGACGACTATCTGCGACCGGCCGAGGCCGCGGATCGCTTCGCCGTGGTTCCCCGGGCCCGACTGATACCGGTCGACGGGGCGAAGCACCTGTGGGTGGGGGAGAAGCAGGTGAGCCGCGTACTCGACGAGATCGTGCGCGCGGTGGGCACCGCTTCGGTGCCCCTGCCCCGCGAGGTGTCGGAGGAGCGTCTGGCGGCCGCTCCGCAGCTCTGAGACCGCTCAGCTCTGATACCGCTCAGTCCTGGGCGTTCTGCTCCGCGGGCTCGGACGCCTGGGGCCGCAGCTTCATCTCCACGGTGTCGGTGACGTTCTTCGCCGCGGCCTCCATCTTCTGTGCGTTGCTGAGCACCTCGCCGAGGCTCTCGAAGTACCGGGCCACCGCCACCCGCTCCACCTTGAGCTGCGCCATCCGATCCTCCGCCGCTGCGAGCACCTTGGCCGCGCGGTCTTCGGCCGCGGCGAAGGTGGTGTGCGCACGCCGTTCGGCCTCCTGCACGATCTCGGCCGATCGCCGTTCGGCGTCCGCGAGCTTCGTCCCGGCCTCGGCGGCGGCTTCCACCGTGATGCGCCGGTACTCGTCCTTGGCATCCTCGATCTGAGCGTTCAGCTCTGCGAGCAGTCGCTTCGCGGTCTCGATCTCCTCCTGCGAGGCGCGGGCCGACTCGGCGTGCCGCTCGGCGATCTCGCGATCCAGCTGCTCGCGACTCTCGGCCGCGTTCCGGGCGAACTCGTCGCGCTCCTGCCGGGTGCGCTCGGAGAGAGAGCGACTCGCCTCCTCCGCGTCGGCGCGCAGCTGCGCGATCGCGCCCTCCTCGGCCGCGCGGTACTCCGCGAGTTCGGCGACGGTGTCGGCACGGAGCCGGTCGGTCTCCTCGGTGACCTCGGCGCGCTTGGTCGCGACCTCGAGGGCGAGCGCTTCCGCTGCGGCTGATCGCTCCAGCTCCAGGCGCTCGGCGTGCGCCTCTGCGAGTGCGGCCAGATGACGCTCCTGCTCCTCGTGCTCACGCGCCAGATCCGCGGTGAGCTTCGAACGGTCGCGTTCGAGCTGCAGCTCGAACTCCTCGCGGTCCAGGCCGAGGGCGGAGGCCACTTCCTCCCGCTCCTGGCGGAGGCGGGCCGTCTGCGCGGTCGCCACATTCTCGAGGCGCAGTGCGTGGTCGGCGGCTTCTGCGGCGAGACGCTCCTCGTGCATCTGGCGCTCGTCCGCGATCTGCGCCAGATGCTCGCGCTCAGCCGTCGAGAGCGATTGCTCCTGCTCCTCCCGCTCCCGCAGGAGCTGCGCCGAGTGAGCCTCCGCTTCTCGCGTGATCCGCTGCTCGTGCTGCTCGCGCTCCTGCGCGATCTGCTGCTCGTGCCGCTCGCGCGCTCCGCTCAGCTCTTCCTCGTGCGCGGCGAGCCCGGCGGCGATGCGTGCCGCGTGCTCCTCCGCGTCGCGGGCCATGCTCGCGGCGTGCTCCTCCGACTCACGGGTGATCCGGGCCGTGTGCTCTTCCCACTCACGTGCGATCCGGCTGTCGTGCTCCTCGGATTCGCGCTCGATCCGGCTGTCGTGCTCCTCGGATTCGCGCTCGATCCGGCTGTCGTGGTCTTCCGACTCGCGGGTGATCCGGGCGGCATGATCCTCCGACTCCTGAGCGATCTTGGCGGCGTGATCCTCCGCCTCGCGCGCGATCCGGGTCCGTTCGGTCTCGACCGCCTGCTCGTGCGCCTCTCGGGCCTGCTGCAGCTCGCCCTGGTGCTTCTCCCGCTCCTCGCGTAGAGCCCGCTCATGCTGCTCGGTCTCCACCGCGATGCGCTGCTCGAGGCGCTCCTGCCGCTGCCGGGACTCCGCTTCGAAGCGCTCATCCGCCCGTTCCCGCTCCCGCTGCGCCTGAGCCGCGATCGTGGCGAGCTCGGCGCGCTGGGCCTCGGCGACCCGCGCGAGCTCGGCCTCCTGCTCGTCGCGCTGCAGGGCCAGCCGTTCCTCGTGCCCCTGCTCCAGGGTCTCGAGGCGGAGCCGATGCGCCGCCGCCTCCAGCTCGATGGCCTGTTCGTGCTCCGAACGCTCTTGCGCGATGCGCCCGCGCAGTGTTTCGATCTCCTCGGTGAGCGTGCGCCGCAACTCGCCGGTCTCGGCGTTCAGGGTCCGCTCGAGCTCGGCGTACCGGGCGCGAAGCTCGGCCTCTTCGCGGTGCGTCCGGGCCAGGTGCTCGGCGCGGCTGCGCTCGCCCTCGCTCGCCAGACGCGCACGCTCCAGGGCGGCCTCGCGCTCCGCCTCCGCCTGCCGCTGCGCCAGTGCGGCGGCAGCGCGCTCGGTGCTTCCGCGCAGTTCCTCGGCCTCGGCGCGGGCCTCCCCGGTGAGGCGCTCCGCCTCCGCCTGCGCCCGGCTCAGAAGCGCCTGTGCCTCCGCGCGGGAGGTCTCCAGAAGCAGTGTGGAGTCGCGATCCGCGGTGGCGCTGCCGATCTCGGCCTGGTGCGCGGAATCCTGGAGCAGTCGTTTCGCATCCGTGGCGGATCGAGTGCTCAGTTCCTCGGCCTCGGCGCGGGCCCGCGCGAGCAGCGTCTCGGCCTGTTCCGTCGCCGAGGTGACGAGCTCGTCGGCGCGCACCTGCGCCTGGGAGAGCAGCCGAGCGGTCTCGGTCTCGGTCGCGCGGCGGAGCTTCTCCGCGTCGATGTCGGCCTGGGCGATGAGGTGCTGGGCGTGGTCCTCCGCGATCTTCAGGCTCTTCTCGACGCGCAGGCCCAGTCCGCTGTAGCCGCTCGCTCCGAGTTCTGCGACCTGGTTCTGCAGATCCGCCACCAGGGAGCGCTGCTCCTCTCCCTCGCGCACCGCACCCTGATAGGCGGTCTGCAGCGATTCGAGATGCGCCTGCATGGTGCCGAGGTGCTGGGAGAGCACGTTGATCCGCTCATCGACCTCGGCACGATGGTATCCGCGCATGACGACTGAGAACTTTGGGTCTGTTGCGGTCACGGATCCTCCGAGTGCCTGTGATGCCCTGCACCGGGACGGAACGGCGTGAGGTCCCGGTATGCAGGTCATGATAGTCGACGTTGTCAGGCGGAGCCTGGGCCGTCAGGATGCGCCCACGAGGATCTTCCCGAAGGATTCCGAGGAAGGTCGGGTACCGTTGTCCCTGACGTGTGCGCGCGCAGCCTGCGCTCGCGCTGCGGAGCGCTTTTCCCGCTCCGAAGATATCCATTGACGATCGACGTATCCGACGATCAATCCTTGAGGAGGGCCCGTGCGGTTTGCGATTGCGATCACGGTACTCGCGCTGTCGGGAATCGCATTCATCCTCGGCATCGGTCAGCGAACCTTCTTCGCGCCGCCCGCCGCGGTCACCGTCGAGACCACCGGCGTCATCGACGCCGACTACGCGGTGATTCCGGCGGAGGTGTTCAGCGAGGCCCAGGGGAACCCCAGCGTGGTGGTGGGCGCCGAGGGCGCTTTCGCCGCGGTCGGCTCCCAGCGCGATGTGACCGCCTGGGTCGCCGCCTTCGACCACGCACAGGCGACGGTGCTGCCGCAGTTGCAGGGGCTCGACTTCGAGATGGTCGACGGCGATCCCTCCGCACTGACGACTGCCGGCGGCGGAGAGCCCGAATCGGCCACGGCTCAGAGCGATGGCGCCGAGGCATCCGCCCCGGCCGATGCGAATGCCCAGGCCGACGCGAATGCGCAGACTGACACGAATGCGCAGACTGACGCAGACGCGCGGACCGACGGCGCGCCATTGGATCCCAGCGGCAGCGACCTCTGGGTTCTCGAGCGCAGCACATCGGCGTCCGGCGCGTCGGAAGTCCGCCTGCCCGTCGTCCTCGACGCCGATGATGCGGTGCTCGTCGCGGCCGTGGGCGGCGGCGGACTGGGCGAGGGCGTCTCGGTGGTGTGGACGCAGGATCAGCGCACCCCCTTCGCCGGACCGCTGCTGGTGACCGGCGCAGTGCTGGCGGTCGTCGGCGGTGTGCTCTACCTCCAGGCGGTGGATCACAACCGTCGCGGGCTCGGCCCGCGACGCGGCCGGAAGGGTCCGCTGCTCGGGATCCGAGGATCCATCGCCCGGCGCCGGGATTCCCGAAAGGCCAAGCGCGTGGTCGCCCCGGCCGCGGTGCTGCTCGGCGCACTCGCTCTGAGCGGCTGCTCGGCGAGCTACTGGCCCGATTTTTCCGGCTCCTCCGAGACGCCCGTCACCAGTCCCGCGCAGGAGTCGACGCTCGCACCGGTGCCGATCACCGCGGAACAGATCCACCGGATCGTCGAGGATATCGCCGCGGTCGCCGACGCCGGCGACGAGGCGCTGGATCCGGCGCTCATCCAGAGCCGCTTCAGCGCAGACGCGCTGACTCAGCGGACCGCGAGCTACGCCATCCGCGCCGCCGTGCCTGAATACGACCTCGTTCCTCCGCAGATCACCGCCGAGCAGCTGGGCTACGTGCTGGTGCAGAGCACCGAGGGCTGGCCGCGCACCGTCTTCGTCGCGGTGGCCTCCGAGGTGGACGGCGCCGATGAGGCCGCCGCGGACGAGACAGCCCCGACGGAAGAGCCCGCGCCCGAGGGTGCCGAAGCGGAGGGCACGACCCAGACCGATGACGCCGCATCGCCCTCGCTGGCGCTCATCATGACGCAGGCCGGTCCGCACGAGAAATATCTGGTCTCCCGGGTCATCGCCCTGCGGGGCGGCATCTCGATGCCCGAGGCGGCTCCCGCGGAGGAAGGCACTGCGCTGCTCGCGCCGGATCTGCAGACGCTGGTGCTGCCCCCCGGAGAGGTGGGCGAAGCCTTCGCGGCGGTGCTGCAGGGCGGCCCCGATGTCGAGCAGGCGGCCTTCTTCGAGCTGGGAGACGATCCGCTGATCGCCAAGAGCGGTCTCGCCTGGGTGCAGCAGACGCAGGAGAAGGCGGCCGCCGAGGGGTACAGCATCCAGTACTCGGTCTCGGCGCGCGCCGGAGACGAGGCGCCCACGGCCCTGTCCACCGGAGTGGGCGGCGGTCTCGTGGCGGTCACGGTGATCGAGGAGCGGGTGTCGGACACCGCGGGAAGCACCACGCGGGTGCGGGCGGAAGGAGCGGTGTCCGCCCTGTCCGGCCTGAGCGGTCAGCAGGAGCGCATCGTGAGCGAGGTCGCCCATCAGCTGCTCTTCTTCGTGCCGAGCAAGTCGAGCGGTGAGAAGATCCAGTTGCTGGGTGCGACGAGCGAGTTGGTGGGAGCGAGGAACTAGAGATGACACAGCAGATTCCCGAACGGATCCCCGGTGGGGCCGTGGACCTGAGCCATTTGGCGGCGAGGGCGAACGCCCCGCGCCCGGACACCGGGGGTGCTGCGCCGCAGGGTCAGGTGGTCGAGGTTCCCGCGCTGGTGCTGGATGTGACCGATCAGACCTTCGAGCAGGTGGCGCAGCTGTCCGCGGTGGTGCCGGTGGTCATCGACCTCTGGGCCGAGTGGTGCCAGCCGTGCAAGACGCTGAGCCCGGTGCTCGAGAAGGTGACGCATGAGCTCGGCGGGCGCGTGTTGCTGGTCAAGGTCGATGTGGATGCGAACCCCGGGCTCGCCCAGGCCTTCCAGGCCCAGTCGATTCCGACGGTGGTCGCTCTCGTCGGCGGGCGCCCGCTGCCGCTGTTCCAGGGAGCGGTTCCCGAGGCGCAGGTGCGCGAGCTCTTCGGCCAGCTGGTGCAGCTCGCCGAGCAGCAGGGCGTCGTCGGCCGGGTGAGCGCTCCCGACGCCGCTCCGGGCGGCGAGGACGCCCCAGTGGAGCCGCCGGTGAACCCGGCCCACGCCGATGCGCTCGATGCGCTCGAGCGCGGCGACTACGCGGCGGCGGTCGAGGCCTACGAGCAGGTGCTGCTGCAGGCCCCCGCAGACCAGGAGGCGCGCGCGGCGCTGGTGCAGGTGCGGTTGCTGCATCGCCTCCAGGGTGCGAGCGCGGATGAGATCCGGGCAGCGGCGGCGGCGGATCCGGCCGATGCGGAGGCGCAGCTGCGCGTCGCCGACCTCGACGTCTCGGGCGGCCATATCGAGGATGCCTTCCTGCGCCTGCTGGAGCTCTTCGCCGCGAGCGGAGACGAGGACTCGCGCACCGCGATCCGTGAACGCCTGGTGGAGCTGTTCGAGGTCGTCGGAGTGGCGGATCCCCGGGTGATCGCGGCGCGCGGTCGTCTGGCCAGCCTGCTCTACTAGCTCCCGTGCGCGCGTATCTCGACCATGCCGCGACCGCGCCCATGCCGGAGCCGGTGTGGGAGGAGGTCGCCCGTGCGATGCGAATCGTGGGCAATCCGGCGTCCATCCACGCGCACGGGCAGTCGGTCAGCGAGCTGCTGGAGAGCGCGAGGGAGCGGATCGCGGCCCGTCTCGGCTGCGATCCGGCTGAGACGATTCTCACGGGCGGCGGCACCGAGTCCATCAATCTCGCGCTCAAGGGCATGTGGTGGGCTCGCCGTCGCGCAGGTTTCGGCCCCGCGCTGCTGATCGCGGAGGGCGAGCACCATGCGACGCTCGAGGCGGCCGAGTGGCTGCGCGATGAACAGGGCGCCGAGCTGCGGTGGCTCCCGGTCGACGATCGCGGGATGCTGCACCCCGAGACGCTGGCCTCGGCGCTCTCCGAGCTCGGGCCGGAGCGGGCGGCACTGGTCTCCGTGCTGTGGGCGAACAACGAGGTCGGCAGCATCCAGCCGGTGACCGCGCTCACCGCGGTGGCGCGCGCCTCGGGCGTGCCGGTCCACCTCGACGCCGTGGCGGCGCTCGGCCAGCTGCCCGTCGACTTCCGGGGGAGCGGCGCTGCGGCGCTGTCCGTCTCCGCGCACAAGATCGGCGGACCCGTCGGCGTCGGGGCGCTGCTGCTCGCGCGCACCGTCGGCGCTGATCCGCTGCTGCACGGCGGCAGCCAGCAGCGCGCCCGCGCCGGCACGCAGAACGCGGCCGGCGCGGTCGGCTTCGCCGCAGCGCTGGATCACGCCTACGCCGAGGGCTTCGAGACGAGGATGGCGGATCTTCGGGCCCGGCGCGATCGCTTGATCGCGGGGGTGCTGGCCGCGGTGCCGGACGCCGTGCTGCGGGGGGCCGAGCCCGGGGACGACCGGTTGCCGGGCAATGCGCATTTCACCTTCCCCGGATGCCAGGGGGACTCGCTGGTGTTCCTCCTCGATGCGGCCGGGGTCTCCGCCTCGGTGGGCTCGGCCTGTCAGGCCGGTGTCGCGGAGATCTCCCATGTGCTGCTGGCGATGGGGGTGCCGGAGTCCGAGGCGGTCGGTGCGCTTCGCTTCACCCTCGGCTTCGAGACGAGCGATGCGGAGATCGACGCGCTGCTCGCGGCGCTTCCCGAGGCGGTGCGGCGAGCCAGGGCCGCGGGTCTCGCCTAGCTCCGGGGGACCGCCGGCGACGCGGCCTCCGCGCGGTCGATGGTGAACTGACCGAGCACGCGAGTGCCGAGGTAGAGCACCGCGCTCTGACCTGGGGCGACCCCGCTGAGCGGCTCGGTGCGATCCAGGTCGACATCGACCACCAGCTCGTGGCTGGCGCCCGCCCGATGCTGCTCGGTGCGCTCGGCCTCATCGATCGGGACGAGGCGCGCGGTGGCCGGTACCGGATCGGCGTGCGCGCGGATCTGCACCTCGCAGGAGAACGGCGTCTCGGGATCGAAACCGGGATCGCCCGTCCAGCTGATCCGGCCGCCGGCGATGCGTCCGATCGCGAGGCGATCCTTGGAGCCGACCACGACCTGATTGGACACCGGGCGGATCGACAGCACGTACCGGGGGTTGCCGTCGGCGGCGGGGCGGCCCAGCTGCAGCCCGCGCCGCTGGCCGACGGTGTAGCCGTGCGCGCCGTCGTGCCGGCCGAGCACCTCGCCCGCCTCGTCGACGATGTCGCCCGGGGTTCGGTCCAGATGCTCGGAGAGCCAGCCCCGGGTGTCCCCGTCGGGGATGAAGCAGATGTCGTGGCTGTCGGGCTTGCGCGCGATCTGCAGCCCGCGGCGCTCGGCCTCCTCGCGCACCAGCTCCTTCGAGGGGGTGTCCCCGAGCGGGAAGTAGCAGTGCGCGATCTGCTCGGCGGTGAGCACTCCCAGCACATACGACTGATCCTTCGCCCAGGCGCTGGCACGGTGCAGTTCCCTGCCGTCCGGTCCGTCGACGAGCGTGGCGTAGTGGCCGGTGGCGACGGCGTCGAAGCCGAGGGCGATCGCCTTGTCGAGCAGGGCTTCGAACTTGATCTTCTCATTGCAGCGCAGGCAGGGGTTGGGCGTGCGACCGGCGGCGTATTCGGCCACGAAGTCGTCGACCACCTCCTCCTTGAAGCGCTCGCTGAAGTCCCACACGTAGAAGGGGATGTCGATGAGATTCGCGACCCGCCTGGCGTCCATCGCGTCCTCGATGGTGCAGCAGCCGCGCGAGCCGGTGCGGACGGTGCCCGGCATACGGCTGAGCGCGAGATGGACGCCCACGACCTCGTGACCGGCCTCGACCGCGCGCGCAGCGGCCACGGCGCTGTCCACGCCGCCGCTCATCGCCGCCAGAATCTTCACCCGAACAGTCTAGGCGAGCCGATCCCAGTGGCTCGGCCTAGAATTGCCGGGTGGACGAAGTAGCAGCGGCTCCCGATACGGCAGCGGTTCCCGATGATTTCGAGACGGCACGAGCCGAGAGCGAGCAGCTCACCACCGATATCGAGCGCTACCGCACCGCCTACTACAGCGAGGGGATCATGCTCGTCTCCGATGCGGAGTACGACGAGCTGATCCACCGCCTGGAGGCGATCGAGCGGGCCTTCCCCGAGCTCGCCGGCCTCGACAGCCCCACTCAGCAGGTCGGCGCGGCCATCGTCTCCTCCGGATTCCCGTCCCACGAGCACGCTGAGCGCATGCTGAGCCTCGACAACGTCTTCAGCCTCGACGAGTTCCGGGAGTGGGCCGCGAAGACCCGGGCGGCGGCGGGTCGCGAGGTGCAGTGGCTCACGGAGCTGAAGATCGACGGGCTGGCGATCAGCCTCGCCTACCGCGACGGCGTGCTCGAGACCGCGACCACCCGAGGCGATGGGCGCGTGGGCGAGGACATCACCGAGAACGTGCGCTTCATCCCGGCGATCCCCACCCGGCTGACCGGTGAGGGCATTCCCGCATTCTTCGAGGCCCGGGGCGAGGTGTTCCTGAGCGGGGAGGCCTTCACCGCGCTGAACGAGCAGCAGCACCGGCTCCAGGCGGAGTTCGCGGAGGAGCAGCGCGCCAAGGGGGTGCCCGAGGATCGGATCGGCGTGCGCTATCCGGAGTTCGCCAATGCGCGCAACACCGCCGCGGGCAGTCTCCGGCAGCGGGCGGAGAAGAAGAACGAGCGGGAACTCGCGTTGATGAGGGATCGGCTCGGGCGGCTCTCCCTCTACGTCCACGGCATCGGCGCTTGGCAGCATCCCGCTTTCGCCGATCAGAGCGATGCGTACCGCCTGCTCGGCGAGTGGGGTCTGCCGGTCTCGCCGCACTCGCGAGTGCTGCACACCGCCGAGGAGGTGGTCTCCTTCATCTCGGAGCACGGCGAGCGCCGGCACGATTTCGAGCACGAGATCGACGGCATTGTGGTGAAGGTCGACGAGCTGGCGCTGCACGCGGAGCTCGGCGAGACCAGCCGCGCGCCGCGCTGGGCGATCGCCTACAAGTACCCGCCGGAAGAGGTGCACACGAAGCTGCTCGACATCAGGATCGGGATCGGCCGCACCGGTCGGGCCACCCCCTACGCGGTGATGGCCCCGGTGCGGGTGGCGGGATCGACGGTGAGCCAGGCGACCCTGCACAATCAGCAGGTGGTCGAGGCCAAGGGGGTGCTGATCGGCGACACCGTGGTGCTGCGCAAGGCCGGGGATGTCATCCCGGAGGTGCTCGGCGCGGTCGTCGAGCGTCGGGACGGCAGCGAACGCGAGTGGCGGATGCCGCGGGACTGCCCGGAGTGCGGCACCGAGCTGCGGGCGATGAAAGAGGGCGATATCGATCTGCGCTGCCCGAACGCGCGCGGCTGCCCGGCGCAGGTCCGCGGGCGCGTCGAGCACATCGGCTCCCGGGGCGCCCTGGACATCGAGGTGCTGGGAGAGATCACCGCCGCAGCCTTGACCCAGCCGGAGGTACCGGCCGATCCGCCCCTCGAGACCGAGGCCGGGCTCTTCGAGCTGACGCTCGAGCAGCTCGTGCCCATCGAGGTCATCGTGCGCGACAGCGAAACCGGTGAGCCGAATATCGACGAGAACACCGGCGAACCGGTGCGACGCATGCCCTTCCAGCGATGGAGCGCGCCGAGTTACCCGCCGGGGTGGGAGGAGGCGACGCCCGCCGAGCGCCGCGCTGCCGGCGTGCGCAAGAACCACCGGGTGCTGCTGCCGTCCAAAGACGCCGAGACCTTCCTCGCCGAGCTCGAGCGGGCGAAGAGCAAACCCCTGTGGCGGCTCCTGGTCGCATTGAACATCCGCCACGTCGGCCCGGTGGCGGCGCGGGCCCTGGCGGACTGGTTCGGCTCGCTCGAGGCGATCCGCACCGCCGAGGCGGCGCAGCTGGCCGAGGTGGAGGGCGTGGGGGAGACCATCGCGCACTCGGTGCTCGAGTGGTTCGAAGCGGATTGGCATCGAGAGATCGTGGATCGTTGGGCCGCGGCCGGTGTGCAGTGGGAGATACCGGGGCACCCGGGCCCCGGTGCGGCGGCGGATGCCGGCGGTGTGCTGGCCGGGCTCACGGTCGTGGCCACCGGGGCGCTCGATGGCTTCACCCGCGACGGGGCGAAGGAGGCGATCATCGCGGCGGGCGGCAAGGCCGCCTCGAGCGTCTCGAAGAAGACCGACTACGTCGCGGCCGGGCCGGGCGCGGGTTCGAAGCTCGCCAAGGCGGAGGAGCTCGGGATCCCGGTGCTCGACGCCGCGCAGTTCGCGGTGCTGGTGACCGAGGGACCCGCCGCGCTGGGATCCGCCGCGCTGGGATCCGCGGCACTGGGATCCGCGGCACTGCCGCCCGCCTCAGGCGAGCCCGCATGATCCGCGCGAGCTGGGCCGAGACCGATCCGCTGCTCACCGAGTACTACGACACCGAGTGGGGCATGCCGGTGCGCGATGACACCGGGGTGTACGAGCGCCTCATGCTCGAGGCCTTCCAGTCGGGCCTGTCGTGGTTGATCGTGCTGCGCAAGCGCGAGGCCTTCCGCCGTGCCTTCGCCGGCTTCGATCCGGAGCGCGTGGCGGGTTTCGGCGATTCCGATGTCGAGCGCCTGCTCGCCGATCCCGGGATCATCCGCAACCGCCGCAAGATCGAGGCGGCGATCGTGAACGCCGGGGCGACGCTGCGGCTGCGAGACGCGGGTTCGAGCCTGTCCGAGCTGGTCTGGTCCTATATGCCGGATCGCTCGCCCGCTCCGCGAAGCGAGGCGGAGGTGCCGGCGACCTCGCCGGAGTCCGCGGCACTCGCGAAAGAGCTCAAGCGGCAGGGCTTCGTCTTCGTCGGGCCGACCACGGTGTACGCGCTGATGACTGCGATCGGCATCGTCGACGCGCATCTGGTGGACAGCCACCGGCGCGGCTGCTCGGGGCTCTGGAACGTCGACGGCACGCGCCGCCCGTAAACCGCTGGCCGTGCCGGACCGCCGGCCGTGCCGGACCGCTAGCACTACCGAACCACTAGCATTGCCGCATGTGCACTCGATTCCTCTGGTCCTCGGCGGGAAGCCCCGGCAGCGGCAATGTTCTGGTCGGTCGCAGCATGGACTGGTTCGAGGAGACCAGCACCGTGCTCGCCGCGCGCCCGCGGGGCGCTGAACGGGAGAGCGCACCGGGGGATCCGGGCGGCTTCAGCTGGGTATCGGACTACGGCAGCGTTGTGGCGCTAATGTACGGGAAGATCGCCGTGGACGGCCTCAACGAGCGCGGTCTCCAGGTGAGCGGGCTCTACCTCTCCGAATCCGACTACGGGGATCGGGACGCCGGGCGGCCCGGGCTGATGCTGCACCAGGCGATCCAGTGCCTGCTCGACCGATTCGCCTCGGTGGCCGATGCGGTGGCGTGGCTGACCGAGAGCCGGGTGCAGATCATCGCGCTCGAGATCGGCGGGAAGCCCGGCACCGGACACATCTCGCTGGCGGATGCGAGCGGCGACTCGGCGATCGTGGAGTTCCTGGGCGGCGAGCTGTCGGTGCATCACGGTTCCGAGTTCACCGTGATGGCGAACTCCCCGGCGTACGACGAGCAACTGCAGCTGCAGGGCCTCTACGCGGGACTGGGCGGGGATCGGCCGCTGCCCGGCGGCACGGATTCGCCCGATCGCTTCGCGCGGGCGGCGTACTACTCGGCTCACCTCCCGGAGACCTCGGATCCGCGGGTCGCTGCCGCCGAGGTGTTCAGCGTGATCCGCAATGCCTCGGCCCCCTTCGGCACCGTCGACGAGGCGCGGCCGAACATCTCGACCACCCGGTGGCGCACAGTCGCCGACATCACGGATCTGCGCTACTTCTTCGAGTCGACGCTCTCTCCCAATGTGATCTGGGTCGAGCTCGACCGGCTCTCCTTCGAGCCCGGACCGGAGCTGATCCTCGATCTCGTGGCCGATCCGGATCGCAGCGGTGAGGTGAGCGGGCAGTTCGTCACCAGGGTCTTTTGAAAAGACCCTGCTTCGTCAGAGTCAGCTAGTCGCGCGCCGGTAGGATGGTCGGGTTCGCAACACGACCCCTCCCGATGGAGCAGCATGCCGGAAACCAGCGCTGCGGGCGGCGAGATCACGGTGGCTACCGTGCAGCATCTCGCCGGACTCGCAAGGATCGCCCTCACCGAGGCCGAAGTCGACTCGCTCACCAGCGAGCTCGGATCGATTCTCACCAGTGTCGCCAAGGTCCGTGAGGTCGCGGGCCCGGAGGTTCCGGCGACGAGCCACCCGATTCCGCTGGGCAATGTGACCCGTGCGGACGAGGTCGCCGATGTGCTCACGCTGGAGCAGGCGCTCGCCAACGCCCCGGAGACCGCGGACGGCATGTTCCGCGTCTCCTCGATTCTGGGGGAGGAGCAGTAGTGGGCGCCACGGGTGCGAATGATCTGATCCATCTCACCGCCGCCGAGCTCGCCGCCGAGCTCACCGCCGGCCGGGTGTCCGCGGTCGAGGCCGCGCAGGCGCATCTCGACCGGATCGCCGAGGTGGACGGCGGGCTGAACGCCTTCCTGGCGGTCGACGCCGAGGTGTCCCTCGCCGCGGCCCGCGCGATCGACGAGCGGCGCGCAGCGGGCGAGCAGCTCGGCGCGCTCGCCGGTGTGCCGCTCGCGATCAAGGATGTGCTGGTGACGACGGATATGCCGTCGACGGCGGGATCCCGGATCCTCGAGGGATACCGCTCGCCCTTCGACGCCACCCCGGTGGCGAAGTCGCGCGCGGCGGGCCTGGTGAACATCGGCAAGACCAATATGGACGAGTTCGCGATGGGCTCCTCCACCGAGAACTCGGCTTACGGCCCGACGGGCAATCCCTGGGCGCCGGATCGCGTGCCCGGCGGCTCGGGCGGCGGCTCGGCGGTCGCGGTCTCCGCCTTCGAGGCGCCGCTCGCCCTCGGCAGCGACACCGGCGGGTCGATCCGCCAGCCGGCGGCGCTGACCGGCACGGTCGGCACGAAGCCGACCTACGGCGGTGTGAGCCGCTACGGCGCGATCGCGCTCGCCTCCTCGCTCGATCAGATCGGGCCCTGCGCGCGCACCGTGCTCGACACCGCGCTGCTGCACGATGTGATCGCCGGGCACGATCGGCACGACTCCACCTCGCTGCGCCACGAGTGGCCCTCGATGGCCGCCGCCGCACGCGAGGGCGCCGCGGGCGATTCACTGCGCGGCCTGCGCGTGGGCGTCGTGAAGCAGCTCATGCTCGACGGGGTGCAGCCGGGGGTGAAGGCGCGCTTCGAGGAGACGCTGGCGCTGCTCGCCGCCCAGGGCGCCGAGATCGTCGAGATCGAGGCCCCGCACTTCGAGTACGCGGTCGCCGCCTACTACCTGATCCTGCCGGCCGAGGCCTCGAGCAATCTGGCGAAGTACGACTCGGTGCGCTTCGGGCTGCGCGTGACGCCCTCGGGCGCCGCCGGCACCGTCGAGGAGGTGATGAGCGCGACCCGCGAGGCCGGTTTCGGCGCCGAGGTGAAACGCCGCATCATCCTGGGCACCTACGCGCTCTCCGCCGGCTACTACGACGCGTACTACGGCAGCGCGCAGAAGGTGCGCACGCTCATCCAGCGCGATTTCGATGCGGCCTTCGCGCAGGTGGACGTCATCGCCTCTCCGACCGCTCCGACGACCGCGTGGAAGCTTGGCGAGCACGCGGGGGATCCGCTGCAGGACTACCTCAACGATGCCACGACGATTCCCGCGAATCTGGCGGGTATCCCGGGGCTCAGCCTCCCGATCGGCACGGCTGCGGAGGACGGTCTGCCCGTCGGCCTGCAACTGCTCGCGCCGGCCTTCGAAGACGCGAGGCTGTATCGCGCGGGTGCCGCCGTGGAGCGGCTCATCGCGGATCGCGACGGCAGCGCCTTCTGGACGCAGAGCCCGATGTTCGAAGGAGGGGCGCGCTGATGGCGAAGACCAAGCTGATGCCGTTCGAGGAGGCGCTCGAACTGTTCGAGCCGGTGATCGGCCTCGAGGTGCACGTCGAGCTGAACACGAAGACGAAGATGTTCAGCCCTGCGCCGAACGCCTTCGGCAGTGATCCGAACACCAATCTGAGCCCGGTGTGCCTGGGGCTGCCGGGTTCGCTGCCGGTCATCAACGACCAGGCGGTGCGCTACTCGATCAGCCTCGGCCTCGCCCTGAACTGCGAGATCGCCGAGGTCTCGGGCTTCGCGCGGAAGAACTACTTCTACCCCGATATGGCGAAGAACTATCAGATCTCGCAGTACGACGATCCGATCGCCTTCGACGGCTCGGTCGAGATCGAGCTCGCCTCGGGGCGGGTGCTGCATGTGCCGATCGAGCGGGCGCACATGGAAGAGGACGCGGGCAAGCTCAACCATGTCGGCGGATCCACCGGGCGCATCCAGGGCGCCGAGTACTCGCTGGTGGATTACAACCGGGCCGGGGTGCCGCTCGTCGAGATCGTGACGCGACCGATCTTCGGGGGTGAGGCCGATACGCCCGAGATCGCGGCGGCCTATGTGGCTACGATCCGCGAGATCGTGATCGGCCTCGGGATCTCGGATGCCCGGATGGAGCGCGGGAACCTCCGCTGCGATGCGAATGTATCGCTCAGGCCCCGGGGCAACGAGGACGCCGGCATGTCGGTGCTCGGCACGCGCACGGAGACCAAGAACGTGAACTCGCTGCGCTCGGTCGAGCGGGCGGTGCGTTTCGAGATCCAGCGTCAGGCGCGGATCCTCGCCGATGGCGGGACGATCACGCAGGAGACGCGGCACTGGCACGAGGACACGGGGGAGACCTCGCCGGGCCGGCCCAAGAGCGACGCCGACGACTACCGCTACTTCCCGGAGCCCGATCTCGCGCCGATGACGCCGTCGCGCGAGCTGGTGGAGGAGCTGCGCGCGGCGCTGCCGGAGCATCCGACGCTCCGTCGTCGGCGCCTGCGCGAGGAGTGGGCGTTCACCGCGTTGGAGTTCCAGGATGTGGTGAACTCGGGTCTGCTCGGCACCGTCGAGGCGAGCGTCGCCGCCGGTGTGCCCGCGCAGACGGCGCGCAAGTGGTGGACGGGCGAGATCGCCCGCATCGCGAATGAGCGCTCGGCCGTCGCCTCCGAGCTGATCACGCCGTCGCAGCTGGCCTCGGTGGTCGCGCTGGTGGACGAGGGCACCCTGAACGACAAGCTCGCCCGCCAGGTGATCCAGGGGATCATCGACGGTGAGGGCACCGCGGCCGAGATCGTGGAGGCCCGCGGGCTCGCGATCGTCTCGGACGACGGGCCCCTGATCGAGGCCGTCGACGCGGCGCTCGCCGAGCAGCCGGATGTGCTGGCCAAGATCCGCGACGGCAAGGTGCAGGCCGCCGGCGCGGTTATCGGCGCGGTGATGAAGGCGATGCGGGGCCAGGCGGACGCTGCGCGGGTGCGCGAGTTGGTGCTGGAGCGCGCGGCCGCCCACGAGTAGGCTGGCCGCATGGCTCCCTCGCACGATGTTCAGCCGCGCGGGTGGCGCGTGCTCGGCACGCTGCCATTCGCGGCGGCGGTCTTCGTCTTCGTCAACGCGCTGTACATCTTCCTCGTCGCGCTCGGCAATATCACCGACTACGGGACGAATTACGCCTTCGTGCAGCATGTGCTGTCGATGGACACCACCAATTTCGGGCAGCCGGAGGGACAGGGTCTCGACCCCGATGTGATGTGGCGGGCCATCGACAATCCGGTGGTGTGGAACATCGGGTACATCGGCATCATCATCGCCGAGTCGTTGGCCGCGATTCTGCTCATCATCGCCCTGGTGCACTTCGCCCGGGCGATCTTCGGCCGGGCGAGCTATGCGGCGGCGCGACTGTGGAGCAGCATGGGACTCGCGCTGATCGTGCTGATCTTCGCCGGCGGCTTCATCGCGCTCGGCGGGGAGTGGTTCCAGATGTGGCGCTCCGTCGCCTGGAACGGGCTCGATCCGGCGATCCGCAATGCGATGCTGGCCGGTATCGGCCTGGTGCTGCTGCATCTGCCGAGCCGGGCCTGGGACAAAGCCGACGCTCGAGGCTAGTGCGGGGTGAACACCACCGCGGGCATCGCCGCAGAGCCCCTGCAGCGCAGGATCCGCTGGGGAGCGGTGTCGTGGATCGGGATCCTCCTCGCGATCGGCGTGGTGCAGCTGGTGCGCACGCAGTGGTTCGATGCGGCGGTGTTTCTGGTCGTCTCGCTGGTTCTCGCGGTCGATGCCGGACGCTCTTCGTGGCGGGGCGGTGCGCAGAGCGGCTTACAGAACGGCAGGCGAGGTGGTTCCGCGGAGGATTCACGCGGAGCGTCGCCGGCGTCCTGGATGTGGATCGCGGCGGTGGCTGCGGTGGTCGGGGTGACCGCCTGCATCGTGCCGAGGTATTCGCTCGTCATGCAGGTGCTGGTCTGCGCGACGGGCGCGGCCGCGATCCTCTTCGTGTGGTTGCGGGGCGCGGATTCGCAGAGCGCGGATTCGCAGAGCGCGGATTCGCGCGGAAGCCGAGTTGCGGGGCCCTGGCCACCCGGCCTGCGCCGTCTCGCCCGGGTCTGGGCGGTGATCCTCATCACCGGCTGTCTGTGGGAGCTGGCGCAGTTCATCCTCGGGCTCATCGCTCCGCTGCAACCGGCCTTCGCACTCAGCAACCTCCTGGATCCTCTGGTTTCGACCTGGCCCGGTAAGGCTGTTTTCGTCGCGCTCTGGGTCGTGACGGGGTTCTTCCTGGTGAGGCGGGGGCGCGGATGATCCTCAGCATCGTCACTTTCTCTCTGTGCGGTGCAGCGCTGGTGATCGCCACGATGTTCCTGCGTCGCGGTGACCCGGAGGCCACGGTCACCGGAATGTTCGACCGGATGATGGCCGATCGCGTGGTGCGCGTCGCGGTGCTGCTCATCTGGTGGTGGCTCGGTTGGCACTTCCTGGCCGGGCAGACGACCGAGGCACCGATTCCGTAGCCGATCCTGTAGCTGTAGCCGCTGTCGCAGCCGGGACGGAGGCTAGAACGGGTCGGCACCCGGCGGCCCGTTCGCGTCGGCCGCGGCGAAGCGGACGCGACCGGGTGCACGCTCGCGGTAGCGTCTGCCGGTGGGTGACGTCCAGTCGAGATCGCCGGCGCCTCGCTGTTTCACGCTCCATCCGGTGTGGTGCTTGAGCGTGTGGTGCCCCCGGCAGAGGTGGGAAAGATTTTCTGTGCTGGTCGAGCCGCCGAGGGCGGCGTCGACGGTGTGGTCGATATCGCAGCGCACCGCGGGGATGCGGCAGCCGGGGAAACGGCAGTGCTGATCGCGGGCGCCGAGGAAGCGCCGCATCTGTTCGCTGGGCCGGTAGCGTTCGACGGAGAGGACCGTCCCGTGTTCCGGGTGCCGGTGGACGATCTCCCAGTGGGAGGCGGCGCCCGCGAGGCGTTTCGCGGTCGAGGTGTCGATCGGCCCGTATCCCGCCAGAATCGGTGGTGGGGGTGCTCGGTGG
The DNA here is from genome assembly GCA_048516985.1 of Leucobacter sp. Classification (GTDB taxonomy): domain Bacteria; phylum Actinomycetota; class Actinomycetes; order Actinomycetales; family Microbacteriaceae; genus Leucobacter. The sequence continues at coordinate 1,810,848 of CP183188.1, forward strand.
AAATCGTCGGTCCCGGGGGCGGTGTTGGTCTCGGGGGCGGTGTTGGTCCCGGGGGCGGTGTCGGTCCCGGGGTCGATGTCGATGTCGGTCTCGGGGTCAGCTGCCCGGTCTGTGTCCGCGCGGTCTGTGTCTGCGCGGGCCGTGCCGGCGCGGGGCGAGAGTGCGTGGCCGTCCAAGCGGGCGCCGAAGAGATGAGCGCCGTCGACCAGAAGCTCTACCTGGGCGTGGATCGCCGAGAGAGCCCCCGACGCGGTGAACTGCCCGGATGCGGCGCTGCCGACTGTGGAGGATCCGGCGCTGCAGGAATCTGCGTGAGCTGATTCGTTCTCGAGGAGGAGGTCGACGAGCGCGTCCGCGCGGATCTCGTCACGGTTGCGGCTCGGGCGGTCCTGATCGGCGGTGCTCGAGAAGGTCTCGGAAGCGGTCACAGTGACTGCCGGGTGTTCATGCTTTTCGAGTTCGCCGGCGATCCGTGTGAGGCGCCGGTGAATGCCGTAGGCCTCGACCGCGGGAAGATGCGCGATGAGGTCGGCCATCCCGTCGTCGGCGTCGAGTACATACACACGGCGCTGTCTGCGGGCCGTCTCGTGCCGCTCATCGAGCGTGTGCTCGGTGTGCTGCTCCGCGAGGCTGCGGGCGAGGGGTCTGAGACGGCTCGGTGTCTCCACGACGGCGATGTCGAGCACGGAGGTCTCGTAAGCGGCACGGCGCAGCACGGTCTCGGGGGTATCGCCCGTGCCGATCACGCGACCGGCATCGAGGATGACGGCGGTGTGGCGTTCGGAGATCAGGCCGTCCCGGTAGGCGTCGAAAGTGCGCGGGTAGTCGCGGGTGAGGGTGAAGGCGCGCGCGAGCTGGCGCTCGGTGGTGTGCTCGCTCTGGTGCAGTGCCGCGGCGATCTCGGCCCGGACGGCTCGGTACGCCAGCTCTGCGCTCGGCCCCATCGGGGTGGAGGAGATCTGGTTCTCGGACTCCAGCGCGGCGATGTCGAAGGCCTCTGCGAGCAGTCGGATTCGTTCGGCTTCGGCCTGGCGGATGCGCTGTTCGACGGCCTCGAGACGGTCGAGCACGCTGTCGAGCGCTGTGAGATGCGCGCTGTCGGGGCCGAAGGAGGTGGTCATGCGGGTAGTCCATCAGTGACCACCGACATTCACGCTCTGCATCGGGGTGATCGCAGTACAGATTTTCGGTGGGTTCTTTGTGGGAACTCTGCAATGCCCGGATGTCGGGGCCTGCAGTGCACCGGATCACGCGCCGCAGCTCGCCCGCTCCGTGTCAGCCCGCTCCGTGTCAGCCCGCTCCGCAACCTCACCGGCGGAAACAGCGAAATAGACTCGAGGCAGCAAGTCGCAGGAAGCAGCAGAAGACGGGCGAGCGAGAGGCAGCGCGCAGCATGACCGAGACAAGAGACCGTGATGCAAGAGATCGCGATGTAAGAGGCCACGGCGCGACGAACACCGAGGACCACTCGACTCGAGGTGCCTACGTCACGGGAGGCGAGGAGTTCACCCGCGACACCAACTACATCGAGGATCGCATCGTCGCCGATCCCGATGCGGTGCGGGAACTCCCGGCGCCGCCGCCGTCGAAGGTGGGATCCCTCGGCTACGGTCTGAGCGCGGGCGCCCGCGCCTGGCCGGTGGAGCCCGGCCGCTACCGTCTGGTCGCGGCCGCGGCCTGCCCCTGGGCGAACCGCACGCTCATCGTGCGCAGGCTCCTGGGGCTCGAAGGCGTCATCTCGCTCGGCCGCCCGGGCCCCACGCACGACGCGCGATCCTGGACCTTCGATCTCGAGGGCTCACCCGCCAATCTCGGCGACCGCGATCCGGTGCTCGGCACCGAGCGCCTGCAGGAGAACTACTTCAAGCGCTTCCCGGACTACCCGCGGGGCATCACCGTGCCCGCCATCATCGACATCCCCAGCGGTGAGGTGGTGACCAACGACTATCCGCAGATCACCCTCGACTTCTCGACCCAGTGGCGCGAGCACCACCGCGAGGGCGCTCCGGACCTCCTGCCCGAGGACGAGCTCGAGGAGATGTGGCCTGTCATCGAGCGAGTGTTCACCGAGGTCAACAACGGTGTCTACCGTTGCGGCTTCGCCGGCAGTCAGAACGCCTACGACGCGGCGTACACCAGGCTCTGGGACGCTCTGGACTGGCTCGAGGATCGGCTGTCCACCAGGCGTTTCCTCTGCGGCGGCACCATCACCGAGGCCGATGTGCGCCTCTTCACCACGCTCGTCCGCTTCGATCCCGTCTACCACGGCCACTTCAAGACCAATCGGAACAGGCTCTGCGAGATGGACCACCTCTGGGGCTATGCCCGAGAGCTCTTCCAGACCCCCGGCTTCGGCGACACCGTCGATTTCGCGCAGATCAAGCGGCACTACTATGTCACACACGAGGACATCAATCCGACGCGGATCGTCCCGCTCGGCCCCGATCTCTCGAACTGGCTCGAGCCGCATGATCGCGAGCGGCTCGGGGGCGAGCCCTTCGGCGACGGCACCCCGCCCGGACCGGTGCCCGAGGATGAGCGGATCGAAGCAGGGCACAACCCGCTGTGGTGAGGCGCAGAGTGGTGAGGTGAAGGCGTGAGCGACAGCAGCCGGATCGGCGCATCGATTCTGCACGTCGACATGGACTCCTTCTTCGTCTCGGTCGAGTTGCTGGAGCAGCCGGAACTCCGCGGCAGGCCGAGCGCCGTATCGCAGGGCACCGGCCGCTCGGTGGTGTCCAGCGCCAGCTACGAGGCCCGCCGCTTCGGCGTGCGATCCGCGATGCCGATCGGCCGGGCGATGCAGCTGTGCCCGCAGCTGATCCTCATCCCGCCGCGCTTCGAGAAGTACCGGGAGGCCTCGCGGAAGGTGATGGAGATCTTCCGGGAGTTCACGCCGCTCGTCGAGCCGCTCAGCATCGACGAGGCCTTTCTCGATGTGAGGGGCTCGATCCGGCTCTTCGGGCCGCCCGTGGAGATCGCCCGCCAGCTGCGGCAGCGTGTCCGCGAGCGCACCGGTCTTCCCGCCTCGGTGGGCCTCGCCGGCACGAAATTCGTCGCCAAGCTCGCCTCCCAGCGCGCGAAGCCCGACGGGCTGCTGGAGATCCTGCCGGAGCGCACGCTCGACTTCCTGCATCCGCTGCCGATCGAGGCGATCTGGGGAGTCGGCAAGGCGACGGCCCGTGCGCTGCACGGACGGGCGATCCACACCGTCGGAGAGCTGGCGCGGGAACCGATCGACAGCCTCCGACGTATCGTCGGGAACGCCGCCGCGCAGAAACTGCACGACCTCTCCAACGGTCGCGACGAGCGTTCGGTGGTGACGAACCGGGCCGAGAAGAGCATCGGGCACGAAGAGACCTTCGCGGTGGATCAGACCGACCGCGCAGTGCTGGATCGTGAGCTGCTGCGACTCGCCACGCGCACGGGGGAGCGGTTGCGGGCGCTCGGCGCCGAGGCCGGCACCATCGGGATCAAGGTCCGCTACAGCGATTTCGAGACGGTCAGCCGCTCCAGAACGCTTCCCGAGGCGACGAATGCGACGCAGCGCATCTACCGCACCGCGTGCGAGCTCTTCGACGGGCTTGCACGCGAACCGGGCGGGCCGCCACCGAGACCGGTGCGGCTCATCGGCGTCCGCACCGAACAGCTGATTCCGGTCGGCGGCAGCCTCCTGGGGCTCTGGAGCGACGACGAGGAGTGGCGCGCGGTCGATCGCGCCGTCGATGAGGTCAGGCAGCGCTTCGGCCGGGACGGCCTCACCTCGGCCAGGCTGCTCGCGCAGCGCGGGGATGTGGTGGACCCCCGCTCGCTCGAGCCGCCGCTCTGAGACGGTCGCCGCGAGGATCCTCGCTATGCGTCGATCATCATGCGCAGCAGGGAATCGAGGATCGCGCCCAGCCAGTCGTAGACCAGCACGGTTCCCCGGGTGTCCTGCTCGGCGAGCAGGCGCGCGTGATCGGATTCCGCGACGAGCCCGATGCGAGCGGCGATCGCGAGCCGGAGCGCGGTCAGCGTGCGCACCCAGGCGGAGAGCGTGGCGACCGTGATGAGCACGTCGACCGTCTCGTCGTCCCCGGGGGTCTGCCCGAGGCCCAATTCGCTGGTCACCTCCAGCGCATCCTGCAACTTGCGGTTCAGCAGCCCCTGCTCGGTCAGGCTGCGGAACTGCGCGGCATCGTCACCGCCCTCGTAGGCATCGGGGAAGAGGCGGGCGAGAGCCGGGTCTCCGGGGGGCTCGTGCGAGCCCCCCACCTCCAGGCTTGCGAAGAGCGGATCAGGGTCGAGTGCCGTGCGACTGTGGCTTTGCAGCAGATCGATGAGCTGGCCGGTGAGCTGATCGAGCAGGCGGGCCTCGTCGATGTCGAGTCTGAGCCTGAGCGAGCCGTCAGGAAGCGGCAGCAGCCTCATCCGGCGCCCCCTTGGCGTACGGTGGCCCAGAGGCCGTAGCCGTGCAGCGCCTCCACATGCAATTCCATCGCCTCGCGCGCTCCCTCTGCCACGACGGCGCTGCCCTCATTGTGGACTCGGAGCATCAGCTCTTCGGCATGCGGGCGGTCGAAGCCGAAATGCTCCCGGAAGACGTATGCCACATAGGACATGAGATTCACCGGATCGTCCCACACGACCGTCTGCCAGGGGGGCCGCTGCTCGGTCTCGGGTCGGTCCTGCCGATCGCTGCGGGGATCGGTGCGAGTCTCGGATTCGGTCATCAGCCCCATCCCAACTCGTGGATGCGCTCCTCCGACAGGCCGTAGAAATGGGCGATCTCGTGGACCAGGGTGATCCGGATCTCCCGGACGAGCTCGTCCAGGTCGGCGCAGTGCTCGAGCAGATTCTGCCGGAAGAGAATGATGCGATCGGGCTCCTCCCCGTAGCCGTAGACATTCCGCTCGGCCAAGGAGTAGCCCTCGTAGACGCCGAGGATCCCGCTGCCGTCATCGGGGCGATCCTCCACCAGGAAGATCACATTGTCGAGTTTCTCCAGCATCTCCTCGTGCAGGCTGTCGAGTCCCTCTCCGACGAGGGTCTCGAAGTCTTCGTGCGAGACGCTGAGCATGGTTTCACCCTACACATTTCAGGGCGGTGGCGTCGTGAGGCGGTCGGCGCGATCCCGACCGGTTTCCTCTGACGGACATCCTCCGTTCACTCCTGGATCATCCGGCCCGGGCAGGCTGTTCTCAGACCCGCGGTGGACGACTCGCGGGCCGACTTCGGGAGAAGCAGGGAGGAAGCGGGGGAGGAGCCCGGGAGAGGAGAAGCACATGCGAGTCACACGGACGGTACGGGTCGCGCTCGCCGGGGCGCTGATTCTCGGGATCATCGGTGTTCCGCTCGCGGCGCCGCCGCCGGCGAGCGCGGTGGCCGAGGCCTCCCAGGTCCTGCGGAACCAGGTCCTGCCGAACGAGGTCGTGCCGAACGAGGTCGAACCCGGCGAGGGGGTGGCGGGGATCATCGCGGGGGCGGCCGGTGCGCTGATCCTGCTCGGCGTCGGATCCTTCGTCGCGCGACGGCGGATCTCGTAGCGGATCGAAACGGGTATCGATCGCCCATGAGGGCACTCACGGCTGTCCTCGCAGCAGGGCTCTCCTCCTTCGAGGTGCGGTTGGGTGATCACGCGGAGAATGGGCTATGATCGTAGGGTTGCCTGCCGGGTTCCGGCTCAGCGGGACAGCATGGTGGCTTTAGCTCAGTTGGTAGAGCACCGGCTTGTGGTGCCGGTGGTCGCGGGTTCAAGTCCCGTAAGCCACCCGGGCCCCTGCCCCCGATTTTTGTTTCGGGGGCAGGGGATTTTTCATAAAACCCCAGATCAGACCCATTTTGTGTCAATGGTACGCAATGGTGACCGAGGTGTTCGGCCCGGGTTTGAAACGTTTCCATTGGTGGTACGCAATGGTGAAGGTTCAAACCTTTCCAGGTTTGAGATTGCGTGTCAGGGTGGCGTGCGAGACTCCGAGCTGGCGTGCGGTCGCACGCAGGCTTGCGCCGCACGCGATAGAGGATCGGGCTGCCTCCAACTGGGCTGGGCTCAGTAGCTTCACCCTCGCTCGAAGGTTGACGCCGACTTCTTTGAGACGTTTCCTCACTGTCTGAACATGCATGTCATGTTTCTGGGCAAGCTCCATTTGGGTGAGCCCGTTTGCGTAGTCGACTACGAGCGCGAGCAAAGCCTGCAACGCGCGTTCATTCATTTGAAGAGTGGTGGCTTCGGATGGGGGATTGCTCGAAGTCTTTGTACTTGAATCGGGTCGCGGAGTGATCGGAGTCTTCGTGCTGGCTCGTACTTCAGTCGTTGCTGGCAGCTGTTCTTTGGGCTTTTCAGTCGAGGCGGTGGCGTCGAGTTCGTGATTTGCCTTCAGGTTCGCCATCAACTGGGTGAACGCCGGAGTCGGGTGTAGCAAGGCATTTACCAAGTCACGTACTTTGTCCAGCGACTCTTCTGATCTCATTTGCGGTTTGGTGTCGATGTTCATGTGTTGACGACGCTCACCCGAGGAGCGCGCTCACAGCCTCAGCGAGCGTGCTCGTTGTTGGCTGGTAGAAGGCCCATTTGCCGCGCTGCTCTCGGGTGACGAGTCCCGCTTCGACAAGCAGTTTCATGTGGTGAGAGACCGTCGGCTGTGACAGGCCGACCGGCTCTGTGAGATCGCAGACGCACATTTCTCCGTTTGTGCTCGCGACGATCATTGAGAGGAGCTTCACACGTGTCGGGTCGCCGAGCGCCTTGAACACCTTCGCGAGGTCTTGAGCGGTTCCGTCGTCCATCGCCTGGCCGGAGGCGCAGCATGATCCAGCGGTGGTGTCGATGGTGACAGGCAAGGAGCTCATGGCCCCATTCTGCCCGACGCATTGACATTTGTCGATATGAGCGGCATGATCGTCTTGTCTCATATCGAAGGATTTCAATACGTGGAGGTCGCAGTGAATCCTGTCGTTGTCATTGGTGCTGGTCCGCAGGGGCTGGCCGCCGCCGCCCATCTCCTCGAGCGCGGGCTCGAACCTCTCATGCTTGAGTCCGGTGACGCCGCCGCATCCGCTGTTGCCGAGTGGGGTCATGTGCGTCTGTTCTCGCCGTGGACGGAACTCACCGATGCGGCCTCACGTCGCCTGCTGGAACCGACCGGCTGGGGTGCGCCGGAGAGCGGATATCCGACTGGTTCGCAGTGGATCGAGCTGTACCTTGCGCCCCTCGCGGACGCGCTCGGTGATCGGGTCAGGTATGGGGCCCGTGTCGTGGGGGTCGGCCGCAAGGGTCGTGACCTTTCAGTCGACGATGGTCGAGCAGAGCAACCCTTCGTTGTTCATGTCGAGCACGCGAACGGTGCTGAGGAGCGGATCGAAGCAAGCGCGGTGATCGACGCCTCCGGAACGTGGCGCTCACCGAACCCTGCGGGAGCCGATGGGCTGCCTGCGCTCGGTGAGCGGGTCGCAGCCGACGCTGGACTGGTCGAATACCGGATGCCCTCGATCGAGGACGCGAAGAGCCTGGCAGGGAAACACGTGGTCGTGGTCGGTAACGGGCACTCTGCGGCAACGACCATTGGGATCCTCACCCGTGTCGCGAAGCGCAACCCAGATACACGCATCACCTGGGTGCTGCGGCGCGGCACCGTCGGGAACACATTCGGCGGGGGCAGTGAAGACGAGCTGCCCGAACGTGGCGCGCTGGGGCAGCGGGCAAAGCAGGCCGTCGAGGACAGAATTGTCGACCTCGTCACTGGTTTTCGCACGGAACAGATCCTGATGCGTGAAGGCCAAGCTGAGCTTGTGGCAGAGGACGGCCGTCACCTTGACCGTGCGGCCAAGGTGTTTGTTGCAGCCGGGTTCCGGCCTGACCTGTCCTTCCTCTCCGAGATTCGACTCGACCTCGATGTGCGGTTGCAGGCCCCCTCGAAGGTCGCGCTTGAAGTCGACCCGAACCTGCATTCCTGTGGATCCGTGCGCGCTACTGGTGCGGCAGATCTTGCCCAGCCGGAGTCGGGCTTCTACATCGTGGGTGCGAAGTCGTACGGTCGCGCCCCGACGTTTCTCGCTCTCACCGGCTTCGAACAAGTGCGCAGCGTGGTGGCGGCGATCGCAGGTGACACCGCAGCGGCTGCGCGGGTTGATCTTGTTCTGCCAGATACCGGAGTGTGCGGCGGTGCCGGCCTCTTCGACGCACCTGCAGAGGAATCGGCTGGCGGGTCCTGCTGTGCGCCAGCACCGCAGCTTGTTCAGATCGGAGCGGCGTCCTCGACCTGCTGCTGAATCCTGAACGACCAAGGGGGCAGGAACCAGATCGGTTGCTGCCCCCTTCATGTATGGTGACGTGCTTTGGGCAGACTCTCCGGGAGATCGCGCAGCCAACCGGCAGCCATTTGGGAACGACCCGCGTTGTGGACGCAATCGAAGGGTACGGTGGGCTGGTGTTCGGTGGTCTTGTCTGGGTTGCACTTTCAGTCTGAGGCGAGGGAGTTGAGCAGTGTGCGCACGCGGCCTGCGATATCTTCGCGTATCTCAGCGAGTTCGTCGGTGGAGGCGAAGGCGGGATCGCCCACTGCCCAGTCTTCTTAGCGGACCCCGGGAATGATTGAGCACACGTCGGTCGCGAGGTGTCGCCGTTACCCGGCCGCCTCAATGAGTTCGCGCAGCGCCCGCGTTACGGGGACCTTGCCCGAGACCACGACCTGCTCGTCGATCACGAGCGCGGGGGTCTGCATGACCCCGTATGCGGCGATCTCGGCGTAGTCGGTCACCTTGGTGACGGTGGCGTCTTGCCCGAGTTCAGCGAGAGCCTCATGGGTGCGCTTCTCGAGTGTGGCGCAGTTGCGGCAGCCGGGGCCGAGAATCTTGATGTCCATGTGCGTGGCCTTTCGAGGGTGGATCTGCCAGCCAGTCGGCGCGATGGCCTTCGGGCGGCTATCAGGCGATCGGGATGAGGTTGAAGATGAAGCCGATGAGGAAGATCGCGGCGAGCACGATCCCGGTGAAGAGCGCCAGCAGCGGCCACTTCATGACCCGGCGCAGCATGATCAGTGAGGGGATGGAGAGCGCGACGAGGCTCATCATGAACGCCATCGTGGTACCGAGTGCGACACCCTTCGTGAAGAGCGCTGAGGCGAGCGGCACGACCGCTGCCGGGTTCGCATAGAGCGGGGCCCCGGCAAAGGTGGCGATGAGGAGCGAGAACGGGTTCTCGGGGCCCGCGACCTCGGCGAAAAACTCGTCGGGCACCCACCCGTGAATCGCGGCACCGATGAGCACGCCGAGCACCAGGTAGGGGAGGATCTTTACGATTATCTGCCGGGTCTCCGCCCATGAAGCGTCCACCCTGTCACGCATGCTGGGCCTCTTCTGAGCGGTTGCGAGCTGCGTGGTGCGGCTGGTGAAGACGAAGGGCTCGATCCACTGGTCAAGTTTGAAACGCGACAGCACCAGTCCGACCGTGATCGAGACGGTCGCACCGGCGAGGGCCCAGCCTGCGGCGATGTCCCACCCGAAGGTGCCGCCCATCAGGATGATGCCTGTCTCGCTAATGAGTGGGGAGGAGACGAGGAAGGCGAGGGTCACGGCGAGGGGAACGCCCGCGGCGACGAGGCCGATGAAGATCGGGATCGAACTGCACGAGCAGAACGGGGTGATTGCCCCGAGCGCCACCGCCAGCAGGATGCCCACGAAGAGCCCCTTGCCGGTGAGCACCCCGCGCACCCTCTCTGGTGAGATCTGCGTGTTCACGAGGCCCACGAGGAACAGAAGCCCCACGAGCAGCAAGGTGATTTTGACGGTGTCGTAGAGAAAGAACTCGAGGGCCGCGCCGAGTGTGGATGCGAGATCTACCCGGAAGAGGTCGCCAAGCAGCCACGGCCACAGCACCTCGTTCACGGCAAACACCACGCCCCAAACTGCTGCCAGGCCCACAAGTAGTGCCCAAACCTTCAGGTCGTCTCGGGGTGACGCGGATCGCGTCGGGCGCGCACTGTCGACCGTCATGCGCGCCTCCCGGAGTTCGTGCTTGCATTGATAATATCCGATGTGAGTCGGGGCGTGTGGTGATTGAGTTCTCGTCGGGTGCTGCACGGGGCGCGGCAGTCTCACAGCGTACTGTTGAGTTACAGGCTGCGTGAGGGGTGGGAACTGATGACGACCGCGGAGGGAGTGCTGCGCGAACTGCTTGCCGAGGCGATGGGCGCGATGGAGCAGGCCTCAGGCGGCGCCTCGGTGTGCAGTTTCACGAAGTCAGGTGTGCCCGTTCCCGCACTGAAATATGCTGAGGGACGATGGGCTGCGCTGCGCGAGCTGAAGTCCCAGGGCGCCACCGAAGAAGCGTCGCTGGCATTGGGTGCCGTCTGGCAGGAGCGCCTCGCGGAACTGCAGTCACGTGGTGCGGGAAGCGATTGGCTCGCGTATACGACCGGAGGGGTTGATGCGCTTGCGGAGTTCAGGCTGCGTGTCAGTCATGAATCCGGGGATGATCGGCCCTAAGGTCGTCCGGTCTGAAACTCGGCCATTTGCTCCGGGGTGAGTGTTCCACCTTGCTCGGCGGCTGCCTGAAACGCTGGCAAATGGACCTCGGCTGAAGCGCGGCGAAGATTGGTGAGCACACGGAACAGCGCGGCATCATCCGTCTGAGCGAGGAGGGTGTCGTACATGGCAATGTTCGCGACTTCTCCGTCGGCCCACGCCCGGGCGGCCGTCGTCAGATCTGAGGGGGCCTGGAGCCTCCCGAGGTAAGGGTTTTCGGGAACCTCGATGCCAAGCCGTTCCAACTGTCTGACGAGCGCGCTGCTGTGTCGATCCTCCGCAGCTCGGATCGACACATAAGGTTCGACTTCACCGAATTTCTCGATGACTGCGAGATAACTCGCGGAGGCATGGTACTCGCCGTCGGGGCCCATCAAAGCCTCCCAGGCGATCGCTGCGTCGGTGCCTGCAGGGGGAGCCTCCGGAAGGGTCACGGTTTCCGGGGAATCCCGCTCGGCGCTCTCCTCCACCGTGCTCTCGGCTGGGGCCTCCGTCGTGGCTGGCGTGTCGGCGTTCTCTGTGACTGGTGCGACTGTCGTGCATCCAGCCAGTCCGATCATCAGGGCGGTTGTTGCGAGAAGGGCGAACTGCCTAATCATTTCGAAACCCCAAACTGTGTGATCGTAATGCGTGTCCTGATACTACCCGGGGTATCTATGTGAGGCCAGCACAAGTTCAATGATCGGGCAAAGTCATGCGAAGCCGGGGAGCAAAGGGATATGGGCGCACTTGTGACCTGACCTCCAGTTTTATTTCCACTCTCACCTGAACAAGCATCAGACCCGAGCGTGACTGTGTGCTTGTCGTGGGGGCTTCATCTCAATTCGCGGTCGAGCGTTCGCGATAATTGCACCAGCTGTGACTAGCGAGATGCGCACCTGCTTTCGGTCGGCGCCGAGTGTGCGGGCGATCGCGCGTATCGAGATGCCGCCGCCGTGCAGTTTCACTGCTTCAGCGGCATCCTCGATCGTGAGTCCGTGCTGGCGGCGCACGACATTGTTCCGGGTGAGGTGCTTCGAGACTGTTGCACGGTGCACATCATACTTCTGTGCGAGATAGCCGACGCTGAGACCAGCGAGGTAATCGTCGACCAGGCGGTCTACATCAGAGGAGGTGAGAAAGGTTTGAGGTTTCCCAATCCTCCTCACGCAGTGCCCTCGAACGTCCTGAATTGGGGTGTTCTCGACCCGCTGAGACACCCGGTAGACGCCTCGTTTCCAGCGGGATATCAACGATTTCAGCATCGGGGTAGGGTTTGAAAACTCTCTACGCAGGAACCCCAAATGGGAGAGGTTCAAACCCTCGACAAGAGTAACCACTCTTTGTCCGGTCTGAACCTCTCCCTTTTTCTTCGCTTCCGCGGCCCAGTTCAGGGCTTATAGGACAGAAATAGTGGATGGGGTCGGGCGTGTTCAGCCTCGGCCGGCCCACCCTGTTCTGAGCCAGAGCCCCTCGCTTGCGTCGAGACCGGTGTCGTAGAGCGCTGAACTCGTCGCGTCGTCTGGGGCGTCGAGCACGTCGTGAGTAGGTCCCGGGGTCGGGCTATCGATCAGTTTGTGTGCGTGTTCGAATGGGATCTCTTTCAACGTGAGGAACCACTCCGCGGCTCGCTTCATATGGGCTTCGCTCATCCCTCGATGATTCCGCAGTACGGTTCGGATGCCGTTGTTGATGCCACCCTCAAGCGGGGACGTCGTTCTCGCGTTTCCGTGCTCGAGATACGTGAAGAGCACTCGTTTCCGGTTGAGTGAATGGAGCAGATTCCAGGCTTTCCGGAGCCGGTCGTGCGTGTACCCCCAGGTTCCGTCACGATACCGGGTGCGTTCGTTCGTGAGACCCCCATACGCTTGCCACCACACGTTGAGCAGTTTCTGCCACTCGATCGCGTCCTCGACGGTGACGACGTCGGAGAGGGCTCGCCCGATCTGCGCAAGATGCCGGCCTGCTTCGGTTCTGGGGTTGAGTGTGAGATGTCGGCGCAGATTCATGCGGATATGGAAGATGCAGCGTTGGGTACGGGTGCCAGGCCTGTCAAGTGTCGGGTTTGGTAGAGAGCGTTTCAGTTGGTTTCAGACAAGACGAGTGAGGGCTGACAGGCCGCCCAGTAGTCAGCCTCGACCTCGGCCGGCGGCCGCTGATCGAGTTCACCGTGGAGTCGGCGTTCGTTCCACCAGTCCACCCACTCCGCGGTCGCGATCTCGAGATCGTTGATTGATTGCCAAGGGCCGAGGTTCCGGACGAGTTCGGCTTTGTAGAGCGAGTTGAGCGCTTCAGCCATCGCGTTATCGTAGGAATCACCCTTGGACCCGACGGACGCGACCGCGTCGCATTCAGCGAGCCGGTCTGCGTAGCGAATCGCTCGATACTGCACGCCCCTGTCGCTGTGGTGCGTCAGCCCGGCAAGATCAAGACCTTGGCGCTGGCGTCGCCAGATCCCCATCCGGAGCGCGTCAAGCGCGAGGTCGGTGTAGAGCCTCGTAGAGACTTGCCAACCGACGATCATGCGGGAGTACACGTCGAGCACGAATGCGACGTACACCCATCCCGAGAAGGTGCGCACGTAGGTGTAGGGTCGGCCAGCAGCGCCCTGTCTGGCTTGCGCCGGGTGGGTTTCTGCTGGCCGCCCTCCGAACCGGACGTGCCCATTCCTGAGCATCCGGCTCTCCATGCGATCACGCCGTGACGCTCGCCCAGGGGTTCGGGATGCGGGTTCCTCGGTAGCGGTAGCGGGTCACGGGGACCTGCCAGGCACGGAAGAACTCGATCCCCTCGGCGCGGATCTGCCACCGGGGCAGGTGCCGTCTGACGAGGGTGCGCATATTCAGCTTCGGGTGCCGCTTCTTCAGCCAGCCCACGATCCGCCAGAAGGCGAAGTGATCGATGACGGTGAAGACGCGTTTGACCACGCCGTGCTGGAAGTAGGCGCACCAGCCCCGCAGCGCCGGGTTGAGGCGGCGCAGCAGGTCGGCGAGCGTTCGATGGGATGCCCGGCGGGTCAGCGTCCGCACCTTGTCCCGGATGGAAGCCAGCGACTTCCGTGACGGGTAGGTGTAGATCGCGGTCTTCCCGCCATGACCTCTGATCCGGCGGCGCTGGATGCGCCACCCGAGGAAGTCGAACCCGGTGTCTATGTGCGTGACCGTCGTCTTCTCGACCGACAGGCGCAAACCCATCGGCGCGAGCACGGTGGCTGTTTCGTCCCAGAGCGCTTCGGCATCCTCGCGGGTGCCGCGGACGAGGACGACGAAGTCGTCCGCGTAGCGGACCAGCTTCATCGTCGCGCCCCCGGCGCGTTGATGCTTCGTGCGCGACCATTGCGGGCCGAGCATGTCCCACTTGCGTTGGAAGTGCTCGTCCACCACGGACAGGGCGATGTTCGCCAGCAGTGGCGACAAGATCCCGCCTTGCGGGGTGCCGGTGAACGTGTCCCTGTTCACGCCGTCCTCACTGAGGACGCCCGCTCTCAGGAACCCGCGGACCAGACGCAACACACGCTTGTCGACGACCCGCGCCCTGACGCGCTGCATGAGCGCGTCGTGGTCGATCTCGTCGAAACACGCGGTGATATCCGCTTCGAACACCTGCACGTAGCCACGTGAGGCGTAGTAGTGGATCTCCGCGATCGCGTCCTGCGCCCGCCTGCGCGGCCGGAACCCGTACGAGGACGGCTGGAAGTCGGCCTCGAAGATCGGTTCCAGCACCAGCTTCAAAGAGGCCTGAACGATCCGGTCCGTCATCGTCGGAATCCCGAGCTTGCGGACCTTGCCGTTCGCTTTCGGGATCGACTTCTGACGCACCCGCTCTGGGACGAACTCGCCGTGCTTCACGCTCTCGCGCAGCTCGGCGAGCATCCCGTGCACCTTCTCCGGCGGGACGGATCGCGGGGCGATTCCGTCGACTCCGGCGGTGCGGCCTCCCTTGTTGCCCGCCACCCGGCTCCACGCCGCAACGAGGAACCCGGGGTCATAGACCAGGTTGAACACATCATCGAAGCGACGACCGGGGTCGGTCGTCGCCCATTGGTGCAGTTTCGTCTGCATTCTCAGTACCCGCGCCCACGCCTCCTGAGTATCGGCTGGCCACGGAACATCCGCATTCACGGTTGTGTCTCCCTTACTGCTTGTCGATCCTGCGATCACACTGGACCCCTTCGCCATGCGGCCGGCTTTCCCGGCCTCGGACTACTACGGGCCCTCCGTCCCATCCCGGCCCGATCAGCAGGCCGTGCGCTCAGCCCTCGGTGTCGTCGCTGGCGGCGACGCACCTCCGGCGAGGCCGGGATAGTTCCCACGTTCACTCTCGAACCCTTCGACGGGATCGGCACCCAGTTATGCCCCAGCATCCTCGCCACGGCTACGCCGCAGGCTTTCACCGTGGCCTCCCGACCGGCGACATCACCCAGCCCAGGAGTTCCCCTCACCGCCGAAGCCGTGAAGGTGCGCGATGCAACCCGACCCGCATCCGCCAGGTTGGAGTCGGTGGTCTCGTATTGAGAGGCTTTCAGCCACTGGTTCCTATCCGTATGCCTCTCCGTCTCGCTAGCCGAGCCCGCACCATCTGGCAGTTCTGGCACGACTCGTCGTTGTCGAGGACTGCTCCACCCAACCCGCTCACGCCAACGGGCCAGATCGTCCTCCAGCTATCACACGCCTGCTGCGACAGGCGCCGAGCGGTGTCCTTTCACCACCGCAAGGTTCAAGAGCGCCTCGTGGCGCTCGATGTCCGCAACCCAGAGCTCGTTCGGGCGGGTCGCGACGAACTGCCGGTTCACGAGGTCCAATGGCCTCCCGGTCTCTGGTGCTGGCTTCGTAGTCCGAGGGCCCTTCGTCCGTGAGACACCGCGCAGGCCGAGCTGCCGCATGAGCCTGCGCACCGTTGATTCCGCGACGCGTTCGCCCTCGCGGCGGAGCGCGGCGTGGATCTTCCGCACCCCGTAGACGCCGTAGTTGTTCTCATGAATGCGGGCGATCTTCTCGCAGAGGTCACGGTCGCGCAGTTCACGCTCGGAGGGCGGTCGTTTCTTCGCCGCGTAGTAGCTTGACGGGGCGATCTGGGCAGGCGTGTCTTCGAGGGCCCGGCAGATCGGCTCGACCCCGAACTCAGCGTGATGCGCGTCAACGTACGCGGTCTTCTCGCTCATCGTGAGGGGCGGTCGAGCTCCGCCGCGAAGAAAGCCGAGGCGCTCTTCAGGATCTGGTTCGCTCGGCGCAGTTCTCGGTTCTCGCGTTCGAGTTCCGCGATCCGGGCCGCATCATCGGTGGTCGTGCCGGGGCGAATACCCTCGTCGATCTCCGCGTTCCGCACCCACTTTCGGAGCGTCTCGGGAAGGAGATCGAGCTGTTTCGCAATACGGGTGATCGCGCCGTCGCGGGTCGCGGGGTTCTTGCGGGCCTCGAGGGCGAGCCGGACTGCGCGTTCGCGGATCTCTGCGGGGTAGGGGACGGGCATGGTGCCAGGGTTCCTTTCGGGACAGGATTACCCTCCATCAAACACGACACGATTCAGTGTAGTCGAACGGCATCAGCCCGGCCCCGGTGTCCCAGGTGAACAATGCAGCTGCAACACGACGAGCGAAGAGCTCGGGATCATTTGTAGGTACGATCCGAGGCGCGACTGGGCGCGAGGTATCCGATGGAGATGGCGTGGCGGGAGCCACCTGGGACGATGTTGGGGGCTCTGGTGGCGGGGCGTCGCGGGATCCGGTGAGAAGTCCGTACCCACCAAATGCGACCAGGGCGATGAGGATTGCGCCGCTGAGTGTCAGAGCGATGAGCTTTCGGCGTGTGCGCGTGTCGGGTGAAGTCTTCATGCCCACTAGGTGCACGCCGCTGACTATGAGGTCTTGTCGACATCCTTACGTGACCCAGCACAGAATCCGACTGACCGAGGAATGTCGGTGGCTGGCCTGATACTCGAAATCACAAGAAGATGCACGTCATCCAAGACGCGCAGAGATAGTTGAGTGAGCAAGTGAGTATTGATAAGGACGTAAGCGTGTTGCCGATCACCGAGAAAGACCTTGAATGGTGGCAAAACAAGATTGTGAAGTTGGACTGGGTCTTCGCAGTGACCTACGCGGAGGGCGCTCCACATGAATACATCGCTGAGCGAACTGAAGGAATAACAAAGGCCGACTTTATCAGAGCAGCTCGGGTGATCCACACCTTCGGTGAGCCGCAGAAGTTTTACAAATCGACACGCATTTACCTCGTTCACGACGGTTGGAAGTACTGGACCATGGATCGAGAACACGACGACGTGACGCTGATCAACAGAGGTAGAGCTGACCACATCTACGGCCCGCAGAACATGCCACGCACGAAGAGCGAGTTCCACTCCGACTACGACGCAATCGCAACCTACTGGGATCGCGACTTCACCGCGTCTGACGAAGAACAACGAGGGTTCACGCGTCTCGTAGACGTAGTCACCGACGGTTACCGCAAGTGCCGCACGCTAGACATCGGTGCAGGCACCGGGCTCACTCTTGATTTGGGGCTGACAGAAGCCCCCCGCCTAACAGCGATAGACCCGTCTCAGGCGATGCTCAATGAATTGGTGCGGAAGCATCCGCTCGTGGCGCGGGTTGAGCCAAGAACGTTCGCGGACACTCTCGCCCGCCGCAACCTGGCAGGGACACAGTTTGATCTCGTGCTCGCTCTCGGCGGCTCAGCGTCGTACCTTTCGCACGATGACTGGGAATCGATCATGCGTCATGCCCGTGGCCGACTGGTGTTGTCGTCGTATGCAGAAGGTGAAGCGCCGGTCACTGCTGATCTCACCTCGCAACAGCTTGCTGACGCTAATGCGCGGCTACGAGAATTTGCGGATCGACACGAAGGCCGGATCGAGCGTGTTGGTCGGTTCGACACTGTGGCGATCGGACGGCATCATTCCTGAGCTGCATGGTTCGTCTGCACAAGCGGGATCACAGTTTGAGCGAGTCGATCATCCGTTGGCTCAAATCCGGTGAGTACATCTTCCAGGCTGATATCCGTTTGGTGAAGGCTCTCAACGTCGGAAGAGCGCATCAGGATAAAGACCTTGCCGAAGTCTGGGTGCTGGACTGGATCTGGAATCTCGTCATTGTAGGTAGCTGCAGTCGGGCCAAACAGAAGCCCCGCAACCATGTCGCCGTTGGCGCTGAGGAGTCGCACGTACCATTCCCACTTGCCCACAAAATTCGCTCGAACTGAGGCGACAGCTTCTTTGCCAAGTGCACTGTTGATCTGGGGCATAAGCTGTCGTTCGGCGTATTGGCGGAGGTACCTCTTGACATCGCCAAGGGTTTTTCGGCCGTCTT
The DNA here is from genome assembly GCA_048516985.1 of Leucobacter sp. Lineage (GTDB taxonomy): Bacteria > Actinomycetota > Actinomycetes > Actinomycetales > Microbacteriaceae > Leucobacter. Next base: position 1,828,651 of record CP183188.1, read on the forward strand.
CAAACTGTTGCTTCGCGTGCTGAGCGAGTATTTCGGCGAACTGTTCTGCGGCTGCATCTTGGGGACGTTGCCCGTATCGAGCAGATTCTCCCGTTTCACACATTGTTTTAATGAATGCGATTCGATCGGTCGTGCTCACGGGGCTTGGTCCTTCCACGAAGTTTTCGACCAGTTCGTTGATGAAGAAGTTCTGCTGTGGGTGGTCTCGACGCCACTTCTTGTCTGCTTTGACGTGCGCGTGCAGATCACTGAGGAGATCCGCGTAGGTGAGAACGACCGCTTGTTCCCATCCATCGGTCTGAAGTTCGCTCTCTCGTCGTATGCACAGCAGCACGACGACGCTACGTCTTCCGCCCTGAGCACCGTAGGCAAGGTAGCCAAAATAGTCATGGCCGTGCCCGTCGGAGGTGCCGAAGTTCTCAACGACGACGCTCTCTTGAGCTGTCATGAGCACAATGTCGGCGATGTCCTTGCCTGTCGCGGCATCGCCGGAGGTGTCCACTTCTTGGGTGACCCGAAATCCAGAGGTTTGAAAGCCGTCGCCTTCAGGTAATGCAGCGTTGACCCTACTCATGAAGATCTTTTGGAAGGTATCACCCAACTCGTGAGTGCCATCGGTTCGAAGCAGCCAGGCGAAGACGTTTGAGAGCTGCTTTTCGTGAGTGCCGTGATGCATCACCCGAAAGACGTTGAACTGTTCGGCAAGGCTTCGAGAAAGCGAGGGCACGAGCGAGGTGACCAGACGATTTTCGATGTCTTGTTGGCGAGGCATGGCTCAAGCCTATTCAAGACACGTCTATCTCTTAGACGGCGCGGAGGTTGGGCTTTGCCTCATCGTCGTCGTCGAGCTGGTCGAGTGCTTCACGGAGGCGATCCGCAAATTCGACCCAGTTGTCGATAGCGGTGAAGAACATTTCGGCTTCGGCCTGCGTCAGTTTTGCGGCGATCACGGCTGGGTCAGTGACCGGGTACAGGTTGCCGAGTTCGGTCCAAGTGATCACGAATGCCCGTACAGGCATCGGTTCCATCCGGGCTGGTGTGGAAGCACGTTGCGCCCGCTTCTTCGGTTTCTGTTCCGCTCGCAGTTCGGCAAGCTTCTCCTGGGCGATCCGGTGCAGCAAGACGTCACGATCTGCCTTCGCCGCCGCGAGCAGTTCCTTCAACTGTTGCCAGCACGGGTGCACTGGAGCCTCGTCGCGAATGTCGTCGAGAAAGCCTTGTGCCGCGGCACGAATTTCCTCGGGCTGGTTCGAGTCTTCGGCGATGCGTTGGATGAAATTGATCTCTTCGAGGCGGGTATAGGAGGACGTACCGGTGACCATCTCGGCAGCCTGGCGCCGCGCATCCCCACGTGGCTCAGTTGACGGTCCCGCCGAATCGGCGGGACCGGACATTCCGCGGTTTTCACCGCTCACGAACTGCGTTGCAGCTTTTCGCTGTGCAGCATCCTCGGCGAGAATCACCTTCATCTCCCGATACAGCTCCGCTGCTTCCAACTGGCTGAGCGGCTTATGGAGCATGTTGTCGTTCTGTTCGGCGAGCATGTACCCGAGCTGGGTGGAGATGCCAGAGCGCACCCACACTCGCACTTCAGCCCATGCGAGCTGTTTGATTGCGGCGAGTCGCCGCGCACCGCACACAAGCGGGTCTGCTGCACAAATAGGTGACAGTTCCTAGTCACGCCGCCAGTGCGACGGTCGTGTTCATGATGGTCTCGAACTCGATGGGCGTCAAGCGCCCCAGACGGGCCTGGCGACGTCGGCGGTGGTAGGTTCGCTCGATCCAGGTGACGATCGCTATGCGCAGTTGCTCGCGGGTGGTCCAGGACCGGCGGTCGAGGACGTTCTTCTGCAGAAGCGCGAAGAAACTCTCCATAGCCGCGTTGTCCCCGCTCGAGCCCACTCTTCCCATGCTCCCAACCATGCGGTGACGGTTCAGCGCGCGCAGGAACTTCCTGCTTCGGAATTGACCGGATTCAACCGGTCGATGCAACCGGCGACATCGCCGCGCATCAAGGCGGCGTTCTCGAGCGCCTGCACGGCCAAGCGAGACTTCATCCTGGAATCGATCGAGTACCCCACGATCCGACCGGAGAACACGTCTTTGATCGCGCAGCAGTAGAGCTTGCCTTCGACGGTTTTGTGCTCCGTGTAGGGTCGGCCAGCAGCGCCCTGTCTGGCTTGCGCCGGGTGGGTTTCTGCTGGCCGCCCTCCGAACCGGACGTGCCCATTCCTGAGCATCCGGCTCTCCATGCGATCACGCCGTGACGCTCGCCCAGGGGTTCGGGATGCGGGTTCCTCGGTAGCGGTAGCGGGTCACGGGGACCTGCCAGGCACGGAAGAACTCGATCCCCTCGGCGCGGATCTGCCACCGGGGCAGGTGCCGTCTGACGAGGGTGCGCATATTCAGCTTCGGGTGCCGCTTCTTCAGCCAGCCCACGATCCGCCAGAAGGCGAAGTGATCGATGACGGTGAAGACGCGTTTGACCACGCCGTGCTGGAAGTAGGCGCACCAGCCCCGCAGCGCCGGGTTGAGGCGGCGCAGCAGGTCGGCGAGCGTTCGATGGGATGCCCGGCGGGTCAGCGTCCGCACCTTGTCCCGGATGGAAGCCAGCGACTTCCGTGACGGGTAGGTGTAGATCGCGGTCTTCCCGCCATGACCTCTGATCCGGCGGCGCTGGATGCGCCACCCGAGGAAGTCGAACCCGGTGTCTATGTGCGTGACCGTCGTCTTCTCGACCGACAGGCGCAAACCCATCGGCGCGAGCACGGTGGCTGTTTCGTCCCAGAGCGCTTCGGCATCCTCGCGGGTGCCGCGGACGAGGACGACGAAGTCGTCCGCGTAGCGGACCAGCTTCATCGTCGCGCCCCCGGCGCGTTGATGCTTCGTGCGCGACCATTGCGGGCCGAGCATGTCCCACTTGCGTTGGAAGTGCTCGTCCACCACGGACAGGGCGATGTTCGCCAGCAGTGGCGACAAGATCCCGCCTTGCGGGGTGCCGGTGAACGTGTCCCTGTTCACGCCGTCCTCACTGAGGACGCCCGCTCTCAGGAACCCGCGGACCAGACGCAACACACGCTTGTCGACGACCCGCGCCCTGACGCGCTGCATGAGCGCGTCGTGGTCGATCTCGTCGAAACACGCGGTGATATCCGCTTCGAACACCTGCACGTAGCCACGTGAGGCGTAGTAGTGGATCTCCGCGATCGCGTCCTGCGCCCGCCTGCGCGGCCGGAACCCGTACGAGGACGGCTGGAAGTCGGCCTCGAAGATCGGTTCCAGCACCAGCTTCAAAGAGGCCTGAACGATCCGGTCCGTCATCGTCGGAATCCCGAGCTTGCGGACCTTGCCGTTCGCTTTCGGGATCGACTTCTGACGCACCCGCTCTGGGACGAACTCGCCGTGCTTCACGCTCTCGCGCAGCTCGGCGAGCATCCCGTGCACCTTCTCCGGCGGGACGGATCGCGGGGCGATTCCGTCGACTCCGGCGGTGCGGCCTCCCTTGTTGCCCGCCACCCGGCTCCACGCCGCAACGAGGAACCCGGGGTCATAGACCAGGTTGAACACATCATCGAAGCGACGACCGGGGTCGGTCGTCGCCCATTGGTGCAGTTTCGTCTGCATTCTCAGTACCCGCGCCCACGCCTCCTGAGTATCGGCTGGCCACGGAACATCCGCATTCACGGTTGTGTCTCCCTTACTGCTTGTCGATCCTGCGATCACACTGGACCCCTTCGCCATGCGGCCGGCTTTCCCGGCCTCGGACTACTACGGGCCCTCCGTCCCATCCCGGCCCGATCAGCAGGCCGTGCGCTCAGCCCTCGGTGTCGTCGCTGGCGGCGACGCACCTCCGGCGAGGCCGGGATAGTTCCCACGTTCACTCTCGAACCCTTCGACGGGATCGGCACCCAGTTATGCCCCAGCATCCTCGCCACGGCTACGCCGCAGGCTTTCACCGTGGCCTCCCGACCGGCGACATCACCCAGCCCAGGAGTTCCCCTCACCGCCGAAGCCGTGAAGGTGCGCGATGCAACCCGACCCGCATCCGCCAGGTTGGAGTCGGTGGTCTCGTATTGAGAGGCTTTCAGCCACTGGTTCCTATCCGTATGCCTCTCCGTCTCGCTAGCCGAGCCCGCACCATCTGGCAGTTCTGGCACGACTCGTCGTTGTCGAGGACTGCTCCACCCAACCCGCTCACGCCAACGGGCCAGATCGTCCTCCAGCTATCACACGCCTGCTGCGACAGGCGCCGAGCGGTGTCCTTTCACCACCGCAAGGTTCAAGAGCGCCTCGTGGCGCTCGATGTCCACGAGCCACAGCTCGTTCGGTGCGTCGGCCGCGAACACATGCCGGGTCCTGCCGTCCTCGTCAATTACGGCGCACAGATCGTCGTGAACCGGCGGTCCGGGACGGCGTCCCTTGCCGCGCTTGGGCTTGCCGAACGCACTGAACCAGCCGTTCGCGGAGGCGATACGCCACGCGGTCCGGTCCGACATCGCCTCACCGGCGTCACGCGCTTCGTCGGCGAGGAGCCGGTGCCCGAACTCGGGGTCGTCACGGTGAGCGTCGAACAGCGCGTTCGCACGATACGCCTCCACCACCTCGCTATCGGTGATGGGGTTCGTTAACCATCGGTAGTAAGGCTGGCGGGAGAGCCCCAGTACCCGACACGTCACCGTCACAGGGATTCCTGCATCAGCGAGCTCCGTCACGAGCGGGTAGAGCCTTTTCCCGGCAGGTTCGCCTGCGACAGATACGCCGCCGCCCGACGCAGAACCTCGTTCTCCTGCTCCAGAAGACGGTTCCGCTTGCGCAGCTCACGGATCTCGGCCGCCTCAGTCCGCGATTGGCCAGGCTTGGCGCCGTCGTCGATGTCGGCGCGACGCATCCACTTCTGCAACGTCATCGGGTGAACGCCGAAGTCTTTCGCGATCTGCTCGATCGTCACTCCAGGCTCGCGGTTCCTCGCGACGCGCACAACATCGTCACGGAACTCACTCGGGTATGGCTTTGGCACAACAACATCCTTCCAGACCCACCCCTCGGGCAAGCCAGATCAGATGTCACCTATTCGTGCAGCAGACCCCACCTGCATATCAGCGTTAATGGATGCGCGATGCGGCGAACGGTAGATCTCGCAATACGGTGGCCAGGCTGAGAATGATTCGAAAGGCTGCGGCGGGGTCATGCGCAGTGCACCATTCGGGCTGTTGCCACCGAGCTCTGACGACGCCCTCGGGTGGCAGTTCGATAGCGCGGCGCAAGCGGCATCCTTTACGCACGGTCATCCGACTGCCCAGCTCGGTTCGGGTGCACTCGCCGCGCTTATTGGTGCGATATTTCTGGGGCAAGAACTTGACGAGGCGGTAAACACAATGATGCGACATCTACACTGTCGCGAACACCATGAAGAGACTACGTGAGTGCTTCAGCAGGCGATCGATTTGGCGACTGAACCACCCAGCGTTGCGGTGTTGGAGTCGTTGGGTGGCGGGTGGGTAGCTGATGAAGCGTTAGGCATCGCTGTCTACGCAGCGCTGCAGTGCCCCGAGCCTGAGAACATACTTAAGGCGCTCTCGCTCGCGGTCACCCACTCAGGTGATTCTGATTCGACGGGTGCGTTCTGTGGCAACATCCTTGGTGCGCTGCATGGAGAAGAATCGTTGCCGCCGCAGCTGATTTTTGAGGTTGAAGGTCGGGGCACCATCCTCGAACTTGCAGATGACTTTGTCTACGAGTTCACTCGCGGGCATGAACTGCAGGGCGAATACGGCCTGTACACACGCTGGACCACACGGTATCCCGGTTGGTGAGCGCATGGCTCGAACCTCCCAGACATTCGCGTTGACCGCATGAGGATTCGCACGGCTTCTCGGCTGCGGAGGTAACGAAACTGCACGCATCGGGGCCTCGGGATGCTTCAGGATCTCGAAAGTACAAAGGCTGCCGGGAGCCTCCGTGCTCTATTCGACGATGCGAGTACCCTCGAACGTCATTGCCTCATGAGTTTCGCCCTCGAGTGTTACCGTCGCAAATCCAGAAATCTGGTGCCTCTTGTCATCTTGCGTTGACCAATCGACCTGCATCGGCATCTCTATCTCTGTGTCAGCAGCTGCGGTGCAGGTTGCAGAGGCTAGCTCCTCGTCGTAATCGCAGTTCCAGAGATCATCATCGTTCATTAGAATCGTGAGTGTGGTGAGGCTCGTCTTCGTAATGTCGAAAACTCCGTCTGCCGGGGGCGCACCCCAGATGTAGTCCTGGACAGTCACTTCGTAACGACCGGTGACGACATCAATCGGGGTGACATACCCACCGCTTGCCCTATCGCCCAACGAGATGCCACCGCCGACGCGACCATCAGCGGTGGTTCTCATGCACCCCGAAAGTCCTGCGATGGCGATGCATGCAACGAGCAACCCGACGGCTGCGCGGGGGAGCGGAATGTGCCGCATTGTGAGGCTCTGTTGTGCGAGTCTGACGAATGACAGGAGCCGAGATGACATCTCTCAAGCCTAGCAATAGCCGACGGTGCGAGTGACGTCTCGTGCAGGGTGCTTGCGGCACCCTGCAGCGCATATTCGTTACATCAGCAATGTCCCCCTTCCGAACCAGAGTCCTCCTCTGAGGTGAGTTTGGGTTGGAATCAGAGCCCACTTCCGGCTCAAACTCACCGCGGAGGGGTGAAGACGGACGGCGGATCGGGTAGCGGGACGAGTGGTCATGCCGTTCAGGCCGGTGTGCACCGCGATCGTGAAGCGCCTCAGATCGGGTGCTGGGCCGTGTAGAGACGTACCGATTTCTCAACTGCCGGAGTCTCTCACCGAGAAATTGCCCGGATCAGGTTGGGCCCATCGCCGCTCAGCGGTGCCACAGGGTAGGCGAACAGGTCATCGGCAAGAGGCGCCGCTGCCGCCGACACAGCCTGCACGAGGGCGTGATCGCCGGTGAAGTGTGGGTCGATCCACTTGCCCACACACTCGTCGGCGAGGAACACGGGCATTCGGGTGAGGTGCTTCGAGACGGTTGCACGGTGCACACCATACTTCTGAGCGAGGTATCCGACGCTGAAACCAGTGAGGTAATCGTCGACAAGTCGATCTACTTCTGCGGGGGTGAGAAAGGTTTGAGCTTTTCCAATCCTCCTTACGCAAGGCCCTCGTACGTCGTGAATCGGGGTATTATCGGCCCGCTGCGATACCCGGTATACCCCTCGTTTCCAGCGAGAAATCAACGATTTCAGCTTCGGGGTGGGGTTTGAGAACTGTCTACGCAGCGACCCGGAAATGGGAGAGGTTCAAACCTTGAACAAGGGTAAGTGCGCTTGATTCGGTTTGAACCTCTCCCTTATTGATCAGCTCTGCCGCCCCGCTCAAGGGTTATGTTGCAAGGCGTGGTTTGCCAGGCGATTCGGCCAGCCGCTGTTATCGAATGCCAGTGACCGGTTGGATGCGTGAGCCGTTGAGAGCTGGTCCAGTATCTGCCGCTGTGATCGCACTCCGCCAGGCAGATCTCCCAAAACGCCATACAAGTGTTTCGAGTGCTAGAACCTGTTGCTCGCGCGCACCCGACTGTGTAGTGCTTCGTGAGCTTCATCGGCACCGGCACCGGCATCGTAGATGCGTAGGGATAGTGCTCTCATGACAGCCAAGGTAATGATCTGGATGTTTTGGAGGTGCACTTCTCGCACCGGGCGTCGAGGGCTGGGGCAATCCCGGCCCATGAAGCTCTGGTGGTGGTGCGTTTCGATTGTGATGTCCCTGATGTCACAACCCCACGCCCGCCCTTGCCTGTGTGGAGGCCACCCAAGCAAGGGCCGGGAAGGTGCGCCGTTCAAGTGTGCCACCATGGGGCGCTTTCTTGTGAGGTTATGAGGCGATTGCTTTGTGCGATCCGCCTTTGCCGACTTCGATCTTGCGGGGCTTCGCGGATTCAGCGACCGGGATGACCAGCGTCAGTACGCCACCGTCAAGGTTCGCCTCGATACGTTCCGTATCGAGATTATCTCCGAGCACGAGCTGCCGGGTAAAGAACCCTCGCGGCCGCTCTGAGGCGAGTCGTTCAATATCGGTATCCAATGCGGGTCGTTCCGCCTTGATCGTGACAACATTACGTTCCACATCAAGCTCGATGCTCTCTTCCTTGACACCAGGCAGGTCGAACTCGACGTAAAAGTTATCGTTCTTACGCCACGCATCCATCGGCATCACAGTGGGCTGTTCGGACGTCCCCTGCCCACCAAAGACTCGCTGAGTAAGACGATCAAACTCACGGAACGGATCAGTACGCAGATACATGGTGTTCTCCTTTCATCTGTTGTCTCGGCCACCCCACAATCTATGGCAACCGATTTAGATTTGTTATAGCATGTCATTTAACTCGATGCAAGTGGGTGGAGAACAGTGAGTGGTGAGAGCGACAAGCAGTACAGCCTGCCGGTGTACGGGATTTCTGTTGCGGCAGAACTTCTGGGTATCGGTGTGCAGACGCTTCGCATGTACGAAAGCCGTGGGCTTGTTGCTCCTGCCCGCACAGCCGGCGGTACGCGCAGGTATAGCAAAAGAGACCTTGATCGTATTGACAGGGTGATCGTGCTGCTGCGGGACGGGGTAAACCTCGCAGGTATCGCCATGGTGCTTAACTTGCAGGACGAAAACGAACGTTTACGAAACGTAAGGAGGGACCACAAATGACAGAGAAACGCGAAGTGCCAGAAGCTGATCGGTTAGATCAACTCACCCCGATAGACCAAAGTGTCGCGGTCGAAGCGTTCGAGCACTGTGATACCGCTCCAGCCCTTGTGAACGAGGCTGATTGAATTGGCCAACAGATACCTGTCCCTGTGGATGACCCTGAACAGGAGGCACAATGATGAACCTGAGAATCGAGGAACTTTCTCCCGCAACGATCCTCGCAGTTAACCAGATGCTCCTCAAGGAAGGGCAAGAAGAGTTCCTCGCCCCAGTCAGTTACGGGCTCGCGAGCGCCGTTGCCGACCCCAGAACCTTTTGGCAGCGTGTCGTACTCGAAGATGATCGAGTGGTCGCGTTCATTAGCGCGAACTTCGACCCGGAAGCAGTGCGCGAGGAGTTCCGTTCAGTGCTTTGGCGGATCAATGTTGAAGCCGATGACCAAGCCCGAGGAATTGGAGGTCAAGCGATACAGCATCTACTTGACGAGGCTCATCGCCGAGGATTCGACTACGTGAATGTCATGTACGAAGCTGGGGAGGCCGGGCCGGAGCGATTCTTCCGTGCTGTCGGGTTCGAACCCATCGGTGAGACCGAGTACGGTGAGGTCATCGCCCAAATCCGACTCGAACAATAAAATGCTCAACACCTCAGCGGACCTCTTTCACTCCGGTGGTCCTTACGTGTTCAGGCGCGTGTGTGTTGGGACAGGAGAAGAGCACCGCCCGCGAGCGTGATGAGGAGTCCCAGTGGGGCGATGAAGCGCCAATTGGCCAGTGATTTCTCTTGCGGGGATTTTCTCTATCCGGGGCAGGTGTACCCGGTCCTTCGGTTCGCATAGGTGAATCAAAACTCATAGCTATTCCTCTCAATGGCACCTAGTTCGCAATCCTACGGCTCAGTACCGACATTCGAAGTTGCTTCGATACAACCCGCGAGATCATCGGCTCGTCAGTGAGCCTGCGGCCATCAGTGTCACACGCACTTGCTTGCGGCCGACACCGAGCGTGCGGGCGATCGCGCGCATCGAGATTCCGCCACCATACAGCTTCAATGCCTCTGCAGCCTCTTCGGTCGTGAGCCCGTGCTGGCGGCGCACGACGTTGTTGCGGGTAAGGTGCTTCGAAACTGTCGCGCGGTGCACACCATACTTCTGAACCAGGAATCCGACGCTGAGACCAGCGAGGTAATCATCGACCAGGCGATCAACTTCAGCGGGGGTGAGAAAGGTTTGAGGTTTCCCAATCCTCCTGACGACAGGCCCTCGAACGTCGTGAATCGGTGCGCCATCGACCCGCTCCGATACCCGGTACACCCCACGTTTCCAGCGAGAAATCAACGACGTTAGTCTCGGAGTGGGGTTTGAGAACTCTCTACGCAGGGACCCGGATGAATCGGCCCCGACTTTCTCGTCGGGGCCGATTCTCATTCTCGGAGATGCTGTCGAAGAACGGCCGTCTGCTCGCGCCGCGAAGTCCAGCGGCGCGAGCAGCGCCGTACTCAGGAGCGGCGGCGGGCGATATCGGCGAGGGTGTAGCTGCCGAGCGGATTGATGCCGAGCTTCTGCCGACCCGCGGCCAGCAGCAGGTGACGCATATGGGCGGGCTTGCCGGCCCTCACGATGCGCGTGCGCAGTCGGTAGGCATCGGTGTAGGCCATTCGAGGGGCCCAGACGGGGGAGCGGCGGTGGTTGGCCACCCCCGCGGTCAGGTGCAGGAACGCCTGGGTGCTGCCGATGGCCGACGCCACGTCGACACCGATCGAGATGGAGGGAAGCGGCGCCGGCGGCGCACCTTCCTCGCCCAGCACGGCCTGCAGCGAGCGCAGATCGGTGTACGCGGGGATATAGGGCAGGCACCGCGAGAGGTCGACGCCGGCTTCTGCGATCTCATCGAGCGGCGTCTGGGCGGCGAAGCCCATGAAACGCTCGAAGGTCCACGACGAGTCAGGGGCGAAGGAGGTGACCTGGGCGGCGAAGCCCACATTCATCACGAGGAGATCGGGGATCCCCTGAGATCTGGCGCGTCTGGCGATGAGCGTGCCGATCTCGGGCTTCGTGAGCTCTGACTCATCGAGTACCAGAGAGGCTCCCTGCATGAACGGCTCGATATTGTCCTCGGTGACCCCGTCGAGGAAGATGTCGACCTCGGCGTCGGGGTTGATGTCGAGCACCCGCTCGCGGAACACCTCCGCCTTGTTCCGGCCGAACGACGAGGTGGCCGCACCCTCGACGCGGTTGACGTTCTCCGGCTCGAAGACCTCGGGGTCGGCGATGCTGAATCGCGAGACCCCCATTCGGGCGAGCTTGAGGCCCAACTGGAAGCCGTCTCCGCCGACGCCCGCGATGGCGACCTTCGACACCATGAGGGCTCGCTGCTCGTCCTCGCTCCAGAATCCGTAATTGCGGGAGAACTCCGGCGAGGAGACGCTTCTCGCCATCAGGCCGCCCGCTCGGCGCGGGAACCCTTGGACACGCGCCCGAAGTAGCTCATCGCGGGTTCTGCGTCCCGGTACTGGTCAATGAATCCGCTGGTGTGGGTATTCACCCGCTCCACGGACGCCGGGATGTCGATCTCGATGGGCACGTTGTAGTCGAGGTAGTGCTCGACGTAGCGAACCTCTCCGATGCGCTTGATCTCGAGGACGCCCTTGACATGACGCTCCAGCCAGGGCTCGAGAATCGCGAAGGTGCGCTCCAGGGCGTGAGCGGACAGGTATGCGAGCATGAGTGCGAAGAGATGCATCTGCACCAGGTTCTGCAGCGGGGCGGTCTCGTGGCGCGCGATCACGCGCGAGACCTCGACGCTGCCGGGGGTGAGATCCCCGGAGGGGAATGCATCGGGGCAGAACTCCTCGACCGGAAGCGAACGCTCATCCCCGCGCAGGATGAGTCGGGCCACGCCGATGACCCGCACTCCCGACTCGTGGTTCTCCAGCACTCCGAATGTGACCGAGCGGGCGTCGTCGGCATCGCGATCCGTGCCGTCCTCCTGGAGCTCGCTCTCGGCGAGCTGACCGGTCTGGTCGACGTAGACCTTCTTGCGCAATTGGAAATGGGCGGCGTACTCCGCATCGAGACCCGGCAGCGCGACGCCGTTCACGGCGAGCACACCGCAGGCCAGCCTGGCTGTCGGTTCCATGGAGAACAGCTCGGAGCTGATCACGGGAATCACCTCATGATTGGTGACCGTGCGATCAATGTGAGACAACGCCGGTGTCCTCCTGGCTATCGGAAACGAGCACCTGCCATGGAAAATTCATAGTTCCCCCCAAGGACTGCGAACTCGAATGATGCCTTCGAGTTCTCATTCTGCCCTAAAACTCGTGGGACTCCCGCCAACGGGTGACATGGCGCGTCGAAGCTCGGCTGTGAAACCAATGAGGCCGGCATTCCCGGAAAAGGCGCGGTGAGACAGGCCAGATTGCTACCATGATACCTACGCGTGACGATTGGGGTAATGGTGCCGGCAGACAATTGGAATCGGGGGAGCAGCCTGCGAGCCGAGTCGGGTCTCGACGAGGTGCGCGCCAAAGTCCTTCTCAGTGCGACTCAACACGTGGAATCCGTCGGTCTTTCTCTCGGCATCAGCGCCGCGCTCATCGAGAAGCTGTCCAGTGACGCCGGTGTCACCGCCAAGCAGTTCGCCAAGGTCTGGCCGTCTCCCGAGGCATTCCTCACCGATCTGTTCTGCGAGCTCGCCAACCAGGCCCAGATCGATCGCGCGGACACCCAGACCCTGCTGACCACCTGGCAGTACCTCAGCATGCGCGTCGATGATCTTCGCTCGATCGAGAGTCGGCGCCGCGTGCTGATCGACATCATCCGCACCGCGGCGGAGTACAACTTCGACGTGGTCACCGCCTCCAGCAAGTGGCGCACCTATGCGGCCCTCTCCACCACCATCATGTCGTGGCCCGAGGGCGAAGCCCGGAGCCGCGTGATCGACGCGCTGCGGGCGAGCGAGCTCGCCTTCGTGGAGACGATGGAGAGCTTCTACCGCAATGTGCTGCCGACGATCGGGTACCGCCTGAAGTCCGTGTTCCACAACGACTACCAGCCCTTCGTCGTGGCCGCCGCCTCCGTCATCGAGGGGCTCGGAATCGTGCGCGCGACCGTTCCCGCTCTCGTCGAGGCGCACTTCGATCTGCCCGCGGACGGTGGCGACGAGACCTGGTCGGTCGCGGCGCTCGCCTTCATCGGCGTGGTCGACGCCTTCTTCGAGTTGGATCCGACCTTCGTTCCCGAGGAGGCGATCTCCAGGCTCAGCACCGGTGTGGACGTGACCCCGCGCTCGCAGTCCGATCCGGACTCCTGAGATCCGGGCTGCCGAGACGATCCCGAGCGCTGAGACGATCCGGACGACCCGCCGCGGTCAGTTGACGATCGCCTGCGTGCCCCAGCGCCGGAGCCGATCCACGGTGTGCGCGAAGGAGAGCGGTCTGCCGAAATGGTAGCCCTGGGCGCTGCGCACTCCGAGTTCGACCATGATATCCACCATGGCGGGGGTCTCGATGCCCTCGACCACCATCGTGTAGCCGAGGTTGTTCCCGAAGCCCTGCAGCGCCTTGATGACCTCGCGCTGACGCGCGTCGCCGAGATCGTCGATCAGGCTCTTGTCGATTTTGAGGATGTTCATCGGGAAGTGGACGAGGGATCCCACGGATGAGTCGTCGGAGCCGTAGTCGTCGAGCGCGATGATCACCCCGGCCTCCTGCATGATCTCGGCATCCCGCCGCAGGTCATCGGTGACCGAACGGAGCGAGCGCTCATTGAGCTCGATGCAGAGCGAGAGATCCGGATGCGCGCGGGCGGCATCGCGGACGAAGGGGCCGAGCTCGTTCTCGCTGATCTGGCCCAGCTCGAGGTTCACGGTCATGCAGCCGATGCTCGGCTCCATCCCGCGGAACTCCTCCGCCGCATCGAGCGCCTTGGTGATGACCTGCGTGGTGAGATCGTTCATGAGCCCGAGGCTCTTGGCCCTGGCGACGAGGGAGGGAGGGGAGATGGGGCCGAGTTCCGGATCGACATAGCGGACGAGCGCTTCGAAGGCCCAGATCTCGCCCTGCTCGATGCTCACGATCGGTTGGAACGCGACGATGAGCCGGTTGTCGGTGATCGCCCGCGCGACGATGTCGTTGGTGCGGGTCGAGCGGTGCGAGGAGATGCTCACACTGCTGCCCTCGAGAGGACCGCCGCGATGCCGCGAGCGCTTGACCTGCAGCATCGCGCGGTCCGCGTCCTCGACGAGGGTCTGCGCGTCGAGTTCGCGATGGTTCGAGAACGCCAGGCCCGCGCTGACGAGCGGTCGCATATCCTGCCCCTCCAGGGACAGCCGCTCGCTCACCTTCTCGATGATCCGATCGGCGGACTCCTTCGCCTGCTCGAGTGAGACGAGGCCGGTGAGGATCACCACGAACTCGTCTCCGCCGACGCGCGACACGAAGTCCCCGCCGCCGGCGGCCCGCTGCAGACGGTCCGCGACGGCTCGGAGCAGCTCGTCACCGGCGCGGTGCCCGAAATTGTCGTTGAGCTTCTTGAAATTGTCGAGGTCGATGAACAGCAGCGCGATGCCCTCGTGATACGGACGATTCTCATTCGCCTCGACGAGCGCCTCCTGGAACGACCCGTAGTTCGGCAGACCCGTGAGCGGATCGCTGTTCGCCCGCCGTTCGAGGCTGTCGACCTCGCCCTGGATGCGGGCCGCCTCACTCGCCATATGGGCGAGGGTCGCGAGGGAGCGCTCGTCCTCTCGGGTGAAGGAGGCTCCGCCGACCTTGCGCGAGGCGATCACGTACTGCTCGGCGTCCGCGTGCAGCTTCACCGCCGCGCCGATCTCGCCCCGCTCGGGCGCGGTGTCGCGCAATTCGATCTTGTTGGCCCGCACGACCGACTGCGCGCGGCTCTTCAGAGCTGAGAGCAGACCGGCTCCGGACTCCCGGGGCAGCTCCACCGCAGCCTCCACGATCGCGCGCAACCGTCGTTCCATATCCGCGTAGCGGGCGCGCTGGGCGAGCACGTAGAACAGCGAGGCCGAGAGGAGCACCACGAAGGGGGTGAGGCTCGCCTCCGGATCGTGCTCGAGCCAGAGGATGACCGAGGAGTCGACGTAGTTCATCAGCGTGGCGGTGACCGCGACCGCCAGAATGACCAGACCGACGCGAGCGGGGCTGATCGCGGAGAAGCCGAAGCCGCGATCGCTCTTCGAACGGGCCCACTGCCGGATGCACGCCCCGGACAGGACGAGGACGTAGTACGCGGCGGTCGAGACGAGGAAGCTCGGCAGCAGCCACACGCCGAGACCCGTCAGCGCGTTCTGGATCGTCACGAAGACCCAGGCGGCCGCGGCGGCCAAACCGGTCACGTGGAAGGTGTCCAGAAGATTGCGACGCATGATCAACTGGGAGAGCAGGACGCCGATCGCCCAGATGCAGACGCTGAGGAAGGGGAATTCCTTCACGGGCTGGATCGCGAGCATCGCGATGGCCACCCCCACGAGCGGGAAGCCGGGACGGCGTCCGACGTGCATCTGGAAGGGCCCGCAGATGAGCACGCTCGCGATCACGGTGAGCACGAGCGTCCACGACTCCGGCGTTGACGCGATCAGGCGGAAGGCGGCGTATCCGATGGCGCACAGGGCGAAGGCGATGAAGGGCACTGCGAAGACGCTGTCCCACCTCGTCGCGCTCATGCGTCTGAACACGGCCCCTCTTCCCATGTCGCAGTGCGCCCGCGCGACATTCGAGAGACGCGAGGTTCCGCAGCTTTGCGGTGTCAATTATGGCATGCGCGGCACACCTGCTCCGCGTATTGAATGGCTCGATATCGCACGAGTCGGGATTGCGGCGGCCGATCCCGAAGAGCTCAGAGGGTCAACATCACCTTCGTGGCGCGACGCTCGTCCATCGCCCGGTAGCCGGCAGCGGCCTCTTCGATCGGCAGGCTCAGATCGAAGACCGCCCCGGGGTCGATCCGATCGCTCATGATGAGGTCCACCAGTTCGGGCAGGAAACGGCGCACCGGCGCGGGACCGCCCAGCAGGCTCACCGTGGCGTTGAAGAGGTCGCGCCCGCTCAGCTCGACCCCGTGGGCGAGGCCGACGAATCCGATGTGTCCGCCCGGCCGGGTCGCGCCCAGCGCCTGCGTCATGGCCTCCTGGGTGCCGACGGCCTCGACCGTGGAGTGGGCTCCGTAGCCGCCGGTGAGCTCCTTGATCCTCGCGACACCGGCCTCCCCGCGCTCCTCGACGATATCGGTGGCGCCGAAGCCTCGGGCGAGTGCCTGCCGATCGGCATGCCGGGACATCGCGATGATCCGCTCGGCTCCAAGACGCTTCGCCGCGAGAACCGCGAGCAGTCCCACCGCGCCGTCTCCGACCACGGCGACCGTCTTGGCCGGGCCGGCCTGCGCTGCGACGGCGGCGAACCAGCCAGTGCCGAGCACATCGGAGGCGGCCAGGAGACTCTTCACCTGTGCGGGGGTGGGGGTGCCCGGCACGATGACCAGGGTGCCGTCGGCCATCGGGATCCGCGCATATTCGGCCTGAGTGCCGATCGAGCCCATCATGACCTGATGCACGCAGCGGGACTGGAACCCGGCCCGGCAGATCTCGCAGGTGTTGTCCGAGGCCACGAAGGAGCCGACGACGTAGTCGCCCACCCGGATATCGCGCACCTCCTCGCCGATCTCCTCGACCACGCCGATGTACTCGTGCCCCATCGGCCTCGGCCGCCCGATGGGCATCGTGCCGCGATAGGACCAGAGGTCGGAGCCGCAGACGCAGGTGGCGGTCACGCGGATGATCGCGTCGCCCGCCTCGATGATCCTCGGCTTCTCCCGCTCCTCCACTCGGATGTCTCCGGCTGCATGCAATACGACGGCGCGCATCGAACTCCTTCTGGTCATGCGGTGTGCTCTCACCAGCACCTTACCGCTGCGCGTCCCGGAAACGGGATCGTTGCCCGGGACTGCGCGAGGGGGCAGAATGCGTGTATGTCCGGGCCGAAGACCCAGCCCACCGGCGCCGATGTGCGCGCCTTCCTCGGAGCCGCAGAACCCGCGCGCCGCCGCGAGGACGGGCTGAGGCTCGCCGAGATCTTCCGCGAGGTGACGGGGGAGGATCCGGTGCTGTGGGGCGCGTCGATCGTCGGATACGGCAGCTACCGCTACATCTCACCGGCGAATCCGCGCACGCGGGGGGACTGGCCGAAGACGGGGTTCTCTCCGCGCAAGGCCCGGCTCTCGCTGTACGGGCTCAAGGATCTTCCGGCGGGGGCCGAGCTGCTGCCCGAGCTCGGCGAGTACAGCGAGGGCGCGGGCTGCGTCTATGTGAAGCGGCTGGATGACATCGACGAGGCCGTGCTGCGCCGGCTGATCGCCATCGCGTGGTCGCGGAGCGACGATCCGGAGCCCTGAGCAAGCGTCATTCCGGCCCGGATCGCCGTCATCGGTCGACCGTCACCGGGGGGATCCCGAGCGGATCAGGGCTGCGCGTCGATGAGGGGCGCGTAGACGGCGCCGACCTCCTTCGACAGCTGCTCGGACGCGGCCTTGTCGGGGCCCGGACCGGTCGTCAGCACGGCGCGCCGGAAATAGGCGAGCTCCTGAATCGACTCCGCGATATCCGCGAGGGCGCGATGGCCGCCGCGCTTCGCCGGAGCGGCGAAGAAGGCGGCCGGGTACCACTGGCGCGACAGCTCCTTGATGGTGGAGACATCGATGCTGCGGTAGTGCAGCCGCTCCTCGAGCGCCGGCATGTACTTGGCGAGGAATCGACGATCCATGCCGATGGTGTTGCCCGCGACGATGGGCCTGCGGCCGGCCGTGACGAGCCCGGAGAGGTAGGCGATGACCTGCTGCTCGGCCTCCGCGACGCTCGCACCCTGCTCGATGCGGGGGAGCAGCCCCGAGTCGGTGTGCATCTTGCGCACGAAGTCGCCCATGCCGGCGAGGGCCTCGGCCCCCGGATTGATGACCAGCTCGAAGCCCGGGTGGAGCGGCTGCAGCTCGAAATCGGTCACGATCACCGCGATCTCGCACAGGCCGTCGCGGTCGGGATCGAGGCCGGTCATCTCGCAGTCGATCCAGACCAGCTGCTCGGCGGGGGCATTTGACATGGGCACTCCTCCAACACGCGGAACCTCCCCAGCTTACTCAGTGACCCGCCCGTCCTCGACGCGGAGTACCCGGTCGCTCATCAGCCGGATCACGTCCTCGTCGTGGGACACCAGCAGATACGCGGTTCCGCGGCGCTCCTGCAACTCGTTCAGCAGGGCGAGCACCCTGGCCTGCACGGTCAGATCGAGCGCCGAGACGGGCTCGTCGAGCAGCAGGAGCTCGGGATCGCGGGCCAGCGCCCGCGCGATGGCGAGCCGCTGGCGTTGTCCCCCCGAGAGGGTGGCCGCGGGGCGGCGGAGCGCGGTGCCCTCGACCCCGACCTCCCGGGCCAGGGCGGCGGCTCGCCCGCTCCGCTCCACGCGCGGCACGCCGGCCGCCCGAAGCGCGTCGGCGAGGATGGCGAAGCCCGTGGCACCGGGCGGGAAGGTGTCGAGCGGATCCTGCGGCACGAAGGCGATCCTGCGGCGCAGTTCGCGGCGGGTGCGCCGGTCGGCCGAGGAACGGTCGACGCCGTCGACGAGCACGAGGCCCGCGTCGGGGGCGTGCAGGCCGAGGGCGACCCGCAGCAGCGTGGTCTTGCCCGATCCGGACTCGCCGACCAGCCCCACCGTCTCTCCGGCACGCACCTCGAGGGAGGCGTCGGAGAGGACGGTGCGGCGGCCCGGAAGCCGGCCGAAGGCGACCGTGATCCCGCGCAGCTCGAGGCGCGGAACCGATGCGGAGTCGGCGATCTCGCGCACCGGGCGGTGCTGCCCCGCGGGCGAGGCGGCCAGCAGCTCTCGGCTGAAGGGGTGCTCGGGCGAGACCAGCACCCGCCCCGGCGGCCCGTGCTCGATGATCCGTCCCTCGCGCATCACCAGCACCCGGTCTGCGATGCCGCGCACGCTCATCAGATCGTGGGTGATCAGCAGGGCGCCCGCGCCCGCGTCCACGCGTCGACGCAATTCTTGCAGCACCCGGCCGCGGTGCCCGGCGTCCAGCGCCGTGGTCGGCTCGTCGGCGACGATGAGCATCGGGTCCGCGATGAGCGCGGAGGCGAGGAGCGCGCGCTGCCGGAGGCCTCCCGAGAGCTCGTCGGAGCGCTGGCGCAGATGCCGCTGCGGCTCCGGCATACCGGCCGCGCCGAGCGCCTCCAGCACGCGCCTGCGCCGCGCGGCGCCGCTGGCGAGCCGGTGCAGGCGCAGCGCATCGCCCACCTCCCGCTCGACCCGGCGCAGCGGATCGAGCGCGCCGAGCGCGTCCTGCGGCACCAGGCCCGACCAGAGCCCGCGAACGGCGTTCCAGGCCCGCGCGCCGCGCGGCGGAGCCTCGACGAGACGACCCTCGCGGTCTGAGATGAGGATGCGCCCGCCGTGCTTCGCGGCGGCGGGCAGCAGTCCGAGGAGCGCACGCCCCGTCATCGACTTCCCGGATCCGCTCTCCCCGACCAGCGCCACGCACTCCCCGGCGAGGATCTCGAAGGAGATGCCGTCGACGGCGGGAGCGGGCTCTGCGGCGAAGGCGACGGTGAGGGCCTCCACCCGGGCGAGCACGGTGCTGGTGTGGATCCCACTCGTGCGAACCTCGCTCATGCGAACCTCGATCCGCGGTCGAGCGCGCGACCGAGCACCGTCGTGGAGAGGCCGACGGCGAGGATCATGAGTCCGGGGAAGAAGGTCAGCCACCAGGCCTTGGTGAGGTAGGGGCGGCCGGCGTTCAGCATGGCGCCCCACTCGGGCGCCGGCGGCGGGGTGCCGAGCCCGAGGAAGCCGAGGGCGGCGGCCAGCACCACCGCCTGGCCGACGCCGAGGGTGGCGAGCACCAGCACCGGGCGGAGCGATTCGGGGAGTACGAGGCGGGTCCACACCCGGAGCCCGTGGTCGCCCTGCAGCCGTGCCGCCTCCACCGCGCCCGAGCCCAGCGACTGGCGCACGCCGCCGCGCACCATGCGCGCGTATCCGGGGGCGGTGGAGATCGCCACCGCGATCATCACGGAGACCACCCCCGGTCCGCGGATGGAGATCAGCAGCAGTGCCAGCAGCAGGCCGGGGAAGGCGAAGAGCGCTTCGATGACGCGATCGGTCGCGGCGCGCAGCGGCGACAGCACGCGACTGCGGCTGCCGCCGGCGAGGGCGCCGAGCGCCACACCGAGCACCAGTCCCGCGAGTGTGGCGGTGACGCCGATGGTGAGCGAGTCCCGCGCGCCGAAGATCACCCGGCTCAGCACATCGCGGCCCGAATCGTCGGTGCCGAAGGGATGCGCGGGCGAGGGCGGTTGGAAGGCGCCGGCCGGGTCGATGGCCAGCGGAGGGTACGGTGCGATGAGTCCGGGCAGCAGCGCGCACAGCACCAGCAGCAGGGCGATCGATCCGGCGATCCAGGCCGGCGCGGAGCCTCGGGGGCGCCGGCGTCGCAGCCCGCTAGGCACGGGGCACCGCCCGTGCCAGCCTCGCCTCGGTGCGCGGATCCACCCGGGCGACGACGAGATCGGTGATCAGTGCGACCAGCACATAGGCGAGTGCGGCGAAGAGCACCGCCCCCAGCACCACCGGGATGTCGCGGGCGATGACCGCGTTCACCAGCGTACGGCCGAGGCCGGGCCTGGCGAAGATGACCTCGATGACCGCGGCGCCGCCGAGCAGCGAGCCCAGTGCCCAGGCGGTGAGATTGAGCCCGGGGACGACGCCGTGCCGCAGCACATGCCGCAGACGCACCCCCAGCTCCGTCTCGCCGCGGGCGCGGGCGCTCTCGATGAAGGGCGCGTGGCGGGCGTCGTCGACACCGGCGCGGCACACCTGGGCGAGGAAGCCCGCGATGGGGATGGCGAGCGCGAGGGCCGGCAGCACGAGGCCGTCGAGGCCGCCGGTGCTCACCGCGGGCAGCCAGGCCAGCGTCCCCGCGAACAGCAGCACCAGCAGGCTCGCCAGCCAGAAGTTCGGCATCGCCGCAGCGGTGAGGTCGAGCGCCATCGAGACGCCGCGCGCCAGACGGGAGTGCCCGCTCGCGACGACGACGCTCACCAGCGCGAGCACCCAGGCGAGCAGCAGTGCCGCGCCGGTGAGCACCAGCGTCGGGCCGATCGCGCCTCCGAGCACCTCCGAGACGGGGATGCGCTGCGCGTAGGAGACCCCCAGATCGCCGCGCACCACCCGCCACAGGAAGTCGAGGTACTGCACGACGAGGGGGCGGTCCAGGCCGAACTCGGCGCGTGCTGCGTCGAGTGCGGCCTGGCTCGCCTGGCTGCCCGGCCCGCCGAGCGCCGCCTCAGCGGGGTCGCCGGGGATGAACTGCAGGGCGATGAAGGCGAGGGTCGCCACCGCGAACATCACGGCGACGGCTCCGGCCGTGCGTCGCACGGCGATCCCGAGCCACTCCCTGCTGCCCACGCATCGAGCCTAGCCCGCGGTGACACCGCCCAGCCACGGAGTGTTCACCGTGGGCAGGGCGCGGAAGCCGTCGAGATCGGCGCGGTACAGGAAGTGGTTCTGCTGATCGTAGATCGGCAGAATGGCCTGGGACTCGGCGATCCGCAGCTGCGCGGCCTCGGCGGCCGCAGCGCGCAGGGCGGGATCGCTCTCGGTGCCGATCGTCTCGAGCAGCGCGTCGAGCTCGGGATCGCGCAGCATGGCGTGGTTGGCGAAGTAACCGCTCGGCGCCGGCACGGTGGCATCGCTGTGGTAGAGGAAGCGCAGCACATCCGGTCCGATCTTCGTGTAGGGGGCGCTCACCAGCTCGTACTCGTGCGCACCGAGCGCGCCGTACCAGCTGCCGAGGTCGAGCAGCGAGATCTGCACGTCGAAGCCCGCCTCGCGAGCCTGCGCCTGGATCTGCTCGAACAGCGCCTGCTCCGCCTGCGTCGACTGGGCGCCGGTCACGGGGAAGCGCACCGTGAGGGCCTGGCCGTTCTTCGTGCGGATGCCGTCGGCGCCTCGCTCCGTCCAGCCGGCCTGATCGAGCAGCTCGTTCGCGCGCTCGGGATCGACCTCGTAGGCCTCGGGGGACTGCACCGCGAGCGGCTCCGCACTCGACAGGGCGCTGTAGGAGCGCTCCGCGGTGCCCTCGAAGAGGGCCTGGATGCCCGCGTTCAGATCGGTGGAGGCGATGAAGGCCTCGCGGACCAGCCGGTCGTCGAAGGGTGCCTGGCCGGTGTTCAGCTCGAGGCGGTTGCTGGCGCCGGGACGCGGGGCGTCGAGATGCGCGAGCGCGTCGGAGGCCTGGGCGGTCACGATGTTCTCGGGCAGCGGATTGTCGATGATGTCGACCTGGCCGCTCTCGAGCGCGGCGAAGCGGGCGGTGGCGTCGGGGATGAAGCGCCAGGTCACCTGCTGCACGCCGTCGTCGATCGCCTCGAAGCCGGTGGGCGGGGTGCGGTAGTCGGCGTTGCGCTCGAGGGTGATGCGATCCTGCTTCACCCAATCGGCGACGATGAAGGGGCCGGAGCCGATGGGGGCGAGGCAGTTCTCCTCCATGCCGCGCGCGATGCCGGCGGGGGACTGGATCGCAGTCCAGGGCTGCGCGAGCGACTCGAGCAGGGCGGCGTCGGGGCGGCTGAGGTGGAAGCGCACCACCGAGTCGGAGACGAGCTCGATACCGGCGATCTGCTGCACGGCGAGGTAGCCGGTGGAGGAGGCGGTCTCCGGATCCTGCAGATGCTCGATATTGGTCTTCACCGCCGCCGAGTCGACGGGGGTCCCGTCGGTGAAGAGGGCGTCCGGGTCGAGGGTGAAGTCCCAGCTGAGGCCGTCCTCGCTCTGCTCCCAGTCGGTGGCGAGCCAGGGCACGATCCCGCCGTCGTCGTCGAGCGAGACGAGCGACTCGAGCACCTGGGTGGCCAGCAGCGCCTGCGGGAAGTTGCCGCCCACATGCGGGTCGAGGCAGGTGGGCTCCGCGTCGCCGGTGGCGTATACCAGGGTGCTGCGGGACTCGTCGGCGCCGCTGCCGCCGCCGGTCGAGCACGCGGCCAGCGGCACGACGAGGGCGGCTGCGAGGGCGAGCACGAGGGGGCGGGGAAGTGACGCGTGCCGGCCTGGTCGACCGTTCAGAATGGGGGACATGCGGGTGGGGGCTCCTCGGCTGATCTCGAGAGTGAATGAATTTTCTGGACTGTGTCTAATAAAGAGTGCCCGAAATATTGTGGCACATCCGCGCCGCTAGGCTTGAATGCATGACCATCCTTCCCATCGTCATCTGCGGCGAACCGGTGCTGCATCGCCCCGCGGAGACCGTCACGGAGTTCGACGCGAGCCTCCGCACGCTGATCGACGACATGTTCGAGACCTGCGAGGCCGCGCCCGGCGTGGGTCTGGCCGCACCGCAGGTCGGAGTGGGCAAACGGCTCTTCGTCTGGATGTACGAGGATCAGGACGAGGCTCCCGCCCGCGGCGTCGCCGTCAACCCCGAATTGTGGATCTCCTCGCCGGAACCGGGACTGCCCGGCGAGGAGGAGGTCGAGGGCTGCCTCTCCTTCCCCGGGGAGCGCTTCGCGCTCAGGCGCTCGGCGCGCGCCCTGCTGCGGGCTCAGGACGCAGACGGCGAATCCTTCGAATTCGAGGCCAGCGGCTGGTTCGCACGGATTCTGCAGCACGAATACGACCACCTGAACGGTCTGCTCTACGTCGATCGCCTGCTGCATCCCGACAGCCGCGGCGCGCAGAAGGCCGAGCGGAAGAACGGCTGGGGCGTCCCGGGGCTCAGCTGGATGCCCGGCGTCGACGATCTCGAGGGCTAGTCTCTCCGGGGCTTCCCCCGGTCAGCCCTTCAGTCTGCGGGAGTCCGGCACGAGCAGCCAGGCGATCAGCCCGGCGGCGAGAATCGCGGCGGTGACGGCGAAGGCCCAGCCGAAACCGGCGGCATCGACGAGCGCGCCGGCGATCAAGGGCCCCAGCACCCCGCCGAGGTCGCTCGTCATCGAATAGGCCGCAACCACATTGCCGCCGCGTCGCTGCGCGAGCACATCCGCGAGCACCGCCTGCTGACCGGGATTCGCCAGGGCCGAGCCCGCCCCGGCGACGAACATCACCGCCAGCGCCGTCCAGACGCCGGGGGAGGCCGGGAACACCGCGTAGCTCACCACCAGAATCGCCATGCCGGTGACGAGCAGCGGCTTGCGGCCCACGGTGTCGTTCCAGCGGCCCGAGGGGAAGATCAGCAGCGCGTTGCCGGCCGCATAGGCGGCCAGCACCCAGGCGGCCTGGGTGGCATCCCCCTGGAACATCACCGCGACGAAGATCGGGATCACGCTCACCCGCACCCCGAAGGAGGCCCAGCCGAAGGCGAAGACCGAGACCAGCAGGGAGCGGTACTGCGGGACGCGCAGCGCCTGACCGAGCCGCATCGAGGGCTCCGGCTCGCCGGTGGCCTCGTCGCTCTTCGGAGCGCCCACATGCGGGGAGCGGCGCAGAGCCAGGAACACCACCGTGGCCGCGACGATCAGCGTGGCGAAATAGAAGACGAAGGGCGCCCGGAGCCCGAAGCTCGCGACGATGCCCCCGAAGACCGGGCCGAGCAGACCGCCGAGCAGGAATCCCGCGGAGTTGAGACTCGCGACGCGGCCTCGGGCCTCGGGCGGGCTGAGCTTCACCAGCAGCGCGGTGGCGGAGATCGAGAACAGCGCCGAGCCCAGGCCGCCGAGCCCGCGCAGCACGAGCAGCTGCAGGTAGTCGCCGGCGAGCGCGGCGGCGCCGGTGGACAGGGCGACCACCAGGATCCCGGTGGTGTAGGTGCGCCGCTCGCCGAAGCGGGCGATGCCGAGACCTGCGAGCGGTGCCGCGACCAGGCGCATCAGGGCGAAGGCGCTGACGATCGCGGAGGCGGCGAAACTGGACACGCCGAACTCGAGCGCGAACTGGGGGATCGCGGGGGCCACGACGCCGTAGCCGAGGGCCACGGAGAAGGCGCCGGCCACGAGGGCCCAGACCTCGAAGGGGAGGCGTGGTCGGGATGACGATCGCACCCAGCGAGTCTAGTCCGGGCACGAAGAGGGTGTTCCCCCGGAGGCCGATGCGCGGCAGACTTGAGAAACGATCACGTGCCGGCGCCGCCGCGAACCCGAGGAGACCCGATGACCCTTCACCCGTTGGACTCGCTCACCGCGGAGGAGATCTCCGCGACCTCGGCGCTGCTCTCCCGGGAGCGGGGAGTCGACTCCGGCTGGCGCTACGCCTCGATCGTGCTGCAGGAGCCGCCGAAGGTCGAGGTGCGCGCGTGGCGCCAGGGCGACCCGGTCCCGCGGCGATCCCTCGCCGTGCTCTGGGACAAGGCGCAGGGCGAGGTCTACGAGGCGGTCGTGAACCTCAGCGCGGGTGAGCTGGAGTCCTGGACCCACCGCCCGGGAGTCACCCCGAACTTCACCGTCGACGAGTACCACGAGTGCGATCGGGCGCTGCGCCGGCACCCGGAGATCGTGACGAAGCTGCGGCAGCGCGGCGTCGATCCCGAGCTGGTGCTCTTCGATCTGTGGACCTACGGGTGGGAGGTCATGCCCGAGCAGTGGCGCGACCGGAGACTGGGCTGGGTGGACATCTGGGTGCGGAAGACCCCCGAGGGCAACCCGTACGCGCACCCCGTGAGCGGGCTGAAGGTGATCGTCGACGTCAACAGCATGGAAGTGCTGCAGATCGACGAGTCCCACGACCGCGGCTTCCCGGAGGTCGACGCCGAATACGTCCCGGAGCTGCGCGGCATCGAGCCGCGCACCGACCTGAAGCCGCTCGACATCGTGCAGCCGGACGGCGTCTCCTTTGAACTCGAGGGATCGCTGCTGCGCTGGCAGGACTGGGAGTTCCGTCTCGGCTTCAACTACCGCGAGGGCCCGGTGCTCTACCAGCTGCGGTTCAAGGACGGCGACGAGTACCGGGACGTCGCCTACCGCATCTCGCTCGCCGAGATGATCGTGCCCTACCGCGACTCCAGCTTCGACCACTACCGCCGCACCGCCTTCGACATCGGCGAGTGGGGCTTCGGCTACATGTGTACCTCCCTCGAGCTCGGCTGCGACTGCCTGGGGGAGATCACCTACCTCGACGGGGTGCTGCCCGACAGCTCGGGGGCGCCGCAGGTGACCAGGAACGCGATCTGCCTGCACGAGGAGGACGACGCGGTGCTCTGGAAGCACGTCGATCCCGACTCGGGGACCGAGGTGCGCCGCATGCGCCGCTTCGTGGTCTCCGTGCACGCCACGGTCGCGAACTACGAGTACCTCGTGTACTTCCGCTTCTATCCGGACGGCAACATCGAGTGCGAGATCCGCGCCACCGGCATCATGGTGTCGACGCCGATGGAGGAGGAGGCCGCGACCTTCCCGACGGGCACGGTGGTTGACCGGCGCAGCTACGCGCCCTACCACCAGCACTTCCTCGTCGCCCGCCTCGATCTGGACGTCGACGGCGCGCACAACACGGTGGTGGAATCCGACTCGCTCGCGGCCCCGATCGACGAGGCGAATCCGCTCGGCCTCGATCTGCACACGCAGGGCACCGTCATCGCTTCCGAGCGGGAGGCCGGTCGCAGCTACAGCTGGGAGCGGCAGCGGGCCTGGAAGGTGCAGAATCCGAACCGGCTCAACGCCTGGGGCGCGCCCACCGCGTACAAGCTGGTGCCGACGGGAAGCTTCCCGGCGATGTTCGACGAGTCCTCGCCGATTCTGAAGCGCAACCCCGTGATCGGCAACACCCTCTGGGTGACCCGGCACCACGACAGTGAGATGTGGCCGGCCGGCGACTACCCGACCCAGTCGAAGGACGATCTGGGCAACGGCATGAGCGCCTGGATCGCCGACGACGAGAACCTCGTCGACACCGACGTCGTGCTCTGGTACGTCTTCGGCATCCACCACATCACCCGCACCGAGGACTGGCCGATCATGCCCGTCGACAAGGTGTCCTTCACGCTGAAGCCCTTCGGCTTCTTCGACCGGAACCCCGCGCTGAACGCTCCGCGCTCGGAGCCCAAGGGATCCTGCTGCTCGGGTGGCCGCTGCGAGTGCGGGCACGGGGAACGGTGACATTCCGGCGCCCCGCGGTCACAGGCGCAGGCGGGCTCCCTCCGGCAGCACTCTCCGTAGAATGTCGGTCAGGGTCACGACTCCCGCGAACCTCCCGTCGCGCAAGACGACGGCGAACTGCTCTCCGGCCTCGCGCATCGTGGTGAGCGCCTCGTACACACGAGTCTCGGCGTCGAACACCCGCGGCTCCTTGACCGAGCCGTGTACGCTCTGCTCCGCCGGTTCCAAGAGGACGTCCCTGACGTGGATGACGCCGGGGGTTCCGCCGTCCCGCTCGATCAGGATGCGGAGGTGGCCCGACTCCGCGGCCGCCCGACGCACATCGTCGACGGTCGCGGTCCGAGGCACCGAGACCGGGGGCTTGGCCTCCTCCGGCAGGAGGTCGGCGACGCGAATGCGCTCGAGTTCGAAGACGTGCGACAGCTGGGCGCGGAACGAGTCGTCGAGGGTACCGGCCGCTGCGGAGTGCTCGACGAGCTGCCGGATGGTGTCGATGTCCTGCCCGCCCAGCGCACGGCTCTCGGCCGGACTATAGCCGCTCGCGGCGACCAAGCGGTTCGCGATGCGGTTGATCCAGACCAGCAGCGGCCTCAGCAGCCAGGCCAGGCCGCGGGCAGGGAGCCCGACGACGCCTGCGGCGAACTCGGGATGGGCGATGGCCCACGACTTCGGCGCCATCTCGCCGATGACCAGGTGCAGGAATGTGACGAACAGCAGCGACAACAGGAACGCCCCGGTGTCGGCCAACCACAGCGGGGCACCCCAGCTCTCGAGAACGGGCGAGAGCCAGGTGTCCACCGCGGGCTTCGTGATCGCACCGAGCGCGAAGGTGCAGATCGTGATGCCGAACTGGGCGACCGCGAGCATGATGGTGAGCTCGTTCATGCCGCGCAGTGCGGCGCGTGCGCCGCGGCTGGTGCGCGCCCGTTCCTCGACGCGGTGTCTGCGCGCGGCGAGCAGCGAGAACTCGATCACCACGAAGAACGCGCTCAGTATGAGAAGCAGTACGGTCGAGACGGTGACGAATACGGGTGAGCCGGTCACTGTTCGCCCTCCGTTCCCTCTGCACTCCCGACATCCTGACGGGGGCCGTGGGGATCGAGCTCCACGAGGGCGAGCCGCATGACGCCGGGCACGTGCTTGGCGACGGTGAGCACCTCCACCTCGAGTTCGCGGTGCACGGGGTGCTCGTGCACGAGATCGGCGGGATCGTCCGGGAGCGGCACCCGAACCGTCTGCCCCGGTTCGGGGAAGGCGCCCGCCGATGCGATCACGAGTCCGGCGAGGGTCTCGTAGTCGCCCTCCGGCAGAGCGTGCCCGACCACGCGGCGCACCTCGTCCAGGTGCATGCCCCCGTCGGCGCGCCAGATCCCGGAATGCTCTTCGACGATCTCCGAGGCTCTCCCCGCGTCGTGCTCGTCGGTGATCTCTCCGACCAGCTCCTCCGCGAGATCCTCGGTGGTGAGGATGCCCGCGAAGCCGCCGTACTCGTCGATCGCGCAGGCGAGCTGCACGCGGGCGTCGCCCATCTCGGCGATCGCGTCGGGAAGACTCATGAGGGTCGGCACGTAGAGGGGCCTCCGCATGATCGTGGCGACGGATGCGCCGTCGTCCGCCGTCGTGCGCAGGAGATCGACGAGTTCGACGACGCCGATCGGTTCACCAGTATCGTCGACCACCGGGTAGCGGCTGTGAGCGTGAGCCATGAGGTCTCTGAGCTCCGCCAGAGAAGCGCTCTGCGGTACCGTCGCGACCCGCGACGCCGGGATCATGGCATGCTCCACGTCCTCATCGGGGAAGTCGAGCACGCGGTCGATGAGCATCGACAGGTCCTCGGGCAGGTCTCCGCTCTCTCGCGAATCGGCGATGGCCTGCTTCAGGTCCTCCCTGGAAACGCTCGAGTCGACGTCGTGCACCGGTTCGACCCGCAACAGCTTGAGCAGCAGATTGGCGGACACGTCGAACACCGTGATGAGCCATCCGAACAGGGCGAGGTAGATCTGCGTCGAGCGCGCCAGGCCGATGGCGAGCGGCTCCGGTGCTGAGATCGCGAGGTTCTTCGGGTACAGCTCGCCGAAGATCATCTGCACGATCGTCGCGACGATGAGCACTCCGACGGTGGCGACCGAGACGGTGACGGCGGGCGGGATGTCGAGTCCGCCGAGCAGCACGCCGAGGGAATCGCCGACGAGCGGCTCGGCGACGTAGCCGACGAGAAGACCGGTCACGGTGATACCCAGCTGCGCCCCCGAGAGCATGAACGAGGTGCGCCGCGTCACAGCCAGCGCCCGTTCAGCCCTCGCGTCGCCGCGCTCGGCCCGTGCTGCGAGGCGAGACCTGTCGACCGACATGTACGCGAACTCCTGAGCCACGAAATAGCCGTTCGCGGCGATGATCACGAGAATGAGGACGATGCCGATCAGCAGCATGAGGATCGCGGTGCCCATGGGGAGGAGATCACCTCCTCGAACGCGCGAGGCCGTCTACAGCCTCGAATCGGTCGGTGCGCTTCTCTGCAACTGTCGCCGGGGTCGTCGGATGACGACCCCTGACCTGCGCTCGTTCCCAAGCTTCGCTTCACTCCCTCTGTCTCCGCACGGTCGGCGTGAGGTTGGAACAGTATATTCGCGCCTGCTGGGAGGGCGCCGCCCGAAGGGTCGCTCCTAGGCCTCGCCAGCTTCCACGACGCGGTCGTACAATAGGGCCATGGGATCTCGGAGAGGCGTGGGTGCGGCTCTCGTCGCGCTCGCGCTGACCGCGCCGTTGCTCCTCTCCGCCTGCACGAGCACCACGCCTCGCAATGACGAGGGAGGGATCGAAGGCACCGTCGAGAGCCTGCGCGAGGACTCCCTCGTCCTTCGCGTGGGGGAGGATACGATCCGTGTCGACACCTGGGGCGTCGGCGGCGACGACACCCGCAGACACCTCTCGGAGGGCGACCAGATCACCGTCTTCGGCGAGCTCGACGTGATCACCTATGACGCCTCGGAGATTCTGGACGCACGCGGCGAACCCGCCTGCCCCTGAGTATCGGGCGGCATCGAAAGGGGGCTCGCTCCGCGCACCCGGATCGACGGGCACCACGGCGACTGCGCCGAGGCGCAGGGCCGGACAAAGCGGAGCTTCGAACGACAGTCCGAGGGTGCCCCCGACAGGACTCGAACCTGTGACCGGCGGATTAGAAGGCCGCTGCTCTATCCACTGAGCTACGGAGGCTACCGGATCAGCGTAGCGCAGCCTTCGAAATCAGATGCGCGCGGCACCCCGCACCTCCTAGGATTGTGCTCGACGGCGCGGACGCCGCGACACGGTTCCGCAGGTACGCGAAGGAGTGGCTATGGGCTTCATCAAGGCATTCGCCGGGGCGATCGGCGGCATGTTCGCCGACCAGTGGGTGGACTATCTGGTTCCCCCGGCCGGACTCGCTCCGACCGCGGCGATCTTCCCGGCCGTGCCGAAGGGCACGAACGCGGGTCGCGGCTCCAACACCAAGGGGTCCGAGAACATCATCAGCGACGGCTCGCTGATCGTGGTCCCCGAGGGGTACGCTCTGATGACCTTCCACAACGGCGAGCTCACGGGCCTCGTGGCCGAGCCGGGCGGGTACACCTTCACCACCACCGATCGGCAGGCCCAGTCGATCTTCACCGGCGGCGGCTTCATCGCCTCCACGGTCATGCAGTCCTGGGAGCGCTTCAAGTTCGGCGGCCAGCCCGGTTCGCAGCATCTCGCCTTCTACGTGAACCTCAAGGAGATCCCGAACAACCGCTTCGGCACGCAGAGCGAGATCTACTGGGACGACGCCTTCCTCGGCACCCAGGTGGGCGCGATCACCCGCGGCACCTACACGCTGAAGATCCAGGATCCGGTGCTCTTCGTCAAGCAGTTCGTGCCGCTGGCCTACTACGGCGCCGACGCGAAGGTGTTCGACTTCACCGACCTCGACAACGACGCGGCCTCGCAGCTCTTCAACGAGGTCGTCTCCTCGCTCGCCCCCGCCTTCTCGCAGTACACCAACGATCCGAGCAAGGGCAATCGCATGGCGGGCATCCAGGGCGACGCCCTGGGCTTCGCTCAGTCGCTCTCGGCCGCGGTCGAATCCGGGTACCAGTGGGCGAGCCAGCGGGGCCTGGTCATCGTGAGCGTGGCGATCCAGTCGGTCGAGTACGACGCGGACACCAAGGCGCTGCTGAGCGATGTGAAGAAGGCCGATGCGCTCGGCGGCAATCGCGGAGCCTCGTTCCTGCAGCAGTCGGTCGCGCGCGGCTTCGAGGCCGCCGGCGAGAACGGCGGCGGCGGCATGGCCATGATGGGCATGGGCGTCGGGATGACCGGCCAGGCGCTGAACTTCCAGCAGCAGCCCGCTGCGGCGCCGGCTCCGGCGGCTCCCGCCCCGGCGGCCCCGGCCGCCGCTGCGGCGGCGGGAGCGGCGGCCGGAGCCGAGGCCCCCGCGGCTGAGGATCCGGTGGCCAAGCTCGCCCAGTACAAGCAGATGCTCGACCAGGGCCTCATCAACGCCGACGATTTCGAAGCCGCGAAGAAGAAGCTGCTGGGTCTCTGACGCCGATGGCCGAGAACGTCATCGACACCTCGAACGCCAAGTCCGACGGCCTCGACAAGTGTCCCAAGTGCGGATCGACCGAGATCTCGCTGCGCCCGAGCACGGGCATGCTCGTCTGCCATTTCTGCCGGCACGAGTGGAGCGAGGCGGCGATCGAGCAGAAGTTCGGTCTCGACTCGGCCATCGGAGACCTCGCCGGCACGGTCGTGGCCTCCGGCGCCGCAGGGCTCCAGGAGTCCGCGGAGGATGTGCTGACGCTCAAATGCGAGGCCTGCGGTGCCGAGGTGATCGTCAACACCGCCGAGGCGATGCAGTCCCGCTGCCACTGGTGCCGCCAGACGCTCTCGGTGAACCGTCAGGTGCACAACGGCGCGGTGCCCGACGGCCTGCTGCCCTTCGGCATCACCCGCGACGACGCGATCGCGCGGATCACGGAGTTCGTGAAGAAGCGGAGCTTCTTCGCCCACCCGAAGTTCGTGCGGGAGTTCGCGCCGAGCGAGGTGGTCGGGGTCTACATGCCCTATCTGCTGCTCGATGCGAACTCGCATATCGATCTCACCGGCCACGGCGAGATCGAGACCCGCAGCTACACCCGCAAGCGCGGTGACGACGAGGTGCGCCTCTACGACGCCGATGTCTACCAGGTGGCGAGATCCTTCGACCTCCACATCGACGATGTGGTCATCGAGTCCTCCGGGCAGCGCGCCGACATCGACTGGCAGCGCAACACCAACAACATCATCAATGCGATCCAGCCCTTCGACGTGAAGGCGGCCGTCGAGTACAACGCGAACTACCTGCGCGGCTTCACCTCGGAGAAGCGGGATCTCGATGTGACCGGGCTCTCGAGCGAGGCCTATGACCGGGTGCTCTCCATCGGCCGGGCCCGCGCGGAGGGCAGTGTCGCGCAGTACGATCGCGGAGTGCGTTGGGAGGGCGAGCACCTCACCGTCAAGGGCACCCGCTGGGTCGCCGTCTACCTGCCGGTCTGGCTGTACAGCTACTACGACGGCCGGCTGACGCACTTCGTCGCGGTGAACGGGCGCACCGGATCCACGATGGGGAGCGTCCCCGTGCGCCAAGGCCGGCTCATCGGCGTCTCCGTCGGCATCGGAGTGATCGGCACCATCGTCGGCGGTCTCCTCAGCTGGGTGCTGGGCTAGAAGAGGGCGGAAGAGATGAATTACGTGATCGATCTCTGGATCGCAAACGGCAGTCTGCTTCCTGCGGAGAGCTACGACTCGGAGGGCGGGAGCGCGCTGCTGTGGCTGCTCGGCCCGGTGGCCGGGGTCGCCTTCTACCTCATGGTGTTCCTGCGCTACCGCAACACGAACAAGCGCCACGCCTATGAGCGCGAGACCTCCAGCGAGGTGCTCGATATGCGTGTGCACGACCAGGTCGTGGGGGAGGTGACCGGGGTCGAGCGGAGCTCGATCCAGGGGATGAACTCCCGCAGCCCCCGCTCCAGGCTCGGAGCGGGAACCCGGGTGACGCAGGCGCCGGCTGCCGAAAACCCTGAGGGCTGAAAGCCGAGAGAAGAACGCCCGGGGAGCACTCGCCGTTGAATGAACCTCAGGCTGTCCTTACGCTACCCGCGAGGCACGAGGAAGCCAAATGAGTCGGGCCGTCGTGGCCGGATCGTTACACGATCCCCGCGCTTCGCGAGGCTACTCGAATCGGTTGACCATGGCGAGCGCGGCGCGCTCGATGTAGTCGCGGAAGGCGGCGTCGTGCATCGGCGGGAGCGCCGCCTCGTCCAGGGCGGTGTTCATATGGTGCAGCCAGCGCTCCTTCGCGGCCGGGGTGATCGGGAACGGCGCGTGCCGCATTCTCAGCCGAGGGTGCCCCCGCCTGTCGGAGTAGGCGGTGGGGCCGCCCCAGTACTGCTCGAGGAAGGTGCGCAATCTCCAGATCGCACCCTCCCAGTCCTCATCTGGGTACATCGGTGCGAGCAGAGGATCCTCGCGCACGCCCCGGTAGAAGGCGCGCACGATCTTCTCGAAGGTCTCCGTGCCGCCGATCTGCGCCCACACGGTATCGGTGACGGCGTCGCCGCTCTCCGCCTGGCGCAGGGTGAGGCGCGGAAGCGGGGGAGCTGCGGCATCGGCCGCGCGCTGATCCCGAATCTCCTGACCCTGCGGTTCCGGACTCTGCGGTTCCGCACCCCGCTCGTCCCGATTCACAGCGACCCTCCCGGCGACTTCGGCAGCTCGGCCGCCAGCTGAATGCCCAGCTGCTCGAAGTTCTTCTTGATGAGCGCGCGCAGCTCCCGCTGCACCGCGTACTGGGCCTGAGGGCGGGTGCGGAGGGTGAGCCGGAGCGTGGCCCGGTCGCCATAGACGCTCTCGAGCCCCAGCACCTCGGGCTGCCCGGTCACCTTGTTGGCGTACTGGGGCAGCCGCAGCAGCTCCTCGGCGCTGTCCTGCGCGGCCTGCTCGACGGCGGCGAGGTCGGCGTCGGCGCCCACGGTGATGTCGATGATCGCCCTGCCCCAGCCCTGCGAGGCGTTGCCGAGGGTGAGGATCTCGCCGTTGCGGATGAACCACAGCGTGCCGTCGGCGGCGCGCACCTTGGTGATGCGGATCCCCACATCCTCCACGGTGCCGGTGATCTGGCCCACGGTGATGAGATCGCCCACGCCGAGCTGGTCCTCGAAGACCATGAAGATGCCGTTCAGAATGTCCTTGACGATGTTCTGCGCGCCGAAGGCGAGCCCGGCGGCGAGGATGCCGGCCGAGGCGAGGATGGCGGTGAGGTTCACCCCCAACTCGCCGAGGAGGAGGATCAGCGCCACGATGACGACCGTCCAGCTGATCACATGCCGGCCGACGGTGCCGAGTGTGCGCGTGCGCTGCACCGCGCGCGCGTTCAGATGCGGGCCCGCCGTGAGCTCCTGCGTCGAATCGACATCCTGCGCCCGCTTCACCCCGCGCACGAAGCGCTTGACACTGCGATCGAGCAGCAGACGCAGGGCCCAGTTCACCAGCAGGGCCATCACGATGATCACCAGGACGCGGAAAAGCACCTGGTACTCGGCGAAGAAGCCGCTGATCGCGGCCCAGAACTCGGCCATCGACTAGCTCTCCAGATCGGCCCGCTGCGCGGTGAGGGCGCGCTCGACGCCGGCGAGATGCTCGACGATCAGGCGCCGCAGCGCGGCGGGGGCGTCCGGGTGATCCGCGAGCCAGACGCTCGTCGCATCGCGCAGGCGCTCATTCGCGAGCGGAGCGGGGTAGAAGCCGTCGATGAGCTCCTCGGCGATCGCGTAGCTGCGCGAGGCCCAGATCTCCTCGAGCACCGAGAAGTACCGGTCGACATAGGGTTCGAGCAGGGCGCGGTCGTGCGCGCGGGAGAAGCCGAGACCCGTGGAGCGGACGATGAGATTCGAGGCGCCGGGCTCGTCGAACACCGAGGCCCAGGCCGCGGCCCGATCCTCCGCCGTCGGCAGCGCGGCCCGGGCATGGGCGGCGGACTGCTCGCCGGTGGCCGTGCGGTCGTCGGCGAGCGCCTCCTCGATCTCCTCGTTGGACACCCGGCCGCCCGCGGCGAGGGCGATGAGCAGCTCCCAGCCGAGGTCGGTGTCGATGTCGAGTCCGGCCAACTCGATCTGCCCCTCGAGCAGCGCGAGCACCGTGTCGAGATGCTCCTCGTCGGCCGCGAGCTGCGCGAAGGCCCTGAGGAACTGGAACTGGCGGTCGGTGCCGGGCGCCGCGTCCCGGGCGAGCTGCCACAGGGCCGTGGCGGTGCGGTGCAGGGCGGCTTCGCGCCGATCCGGAGCGACATAGCTGGAGGCCGCGAGGAGCAGCTGCTGCAGCACGGTGCGCAGCGTGGTGGAGTGGGTCTCGCGGCCGAGGTGGGCGAGCACCGAGTCGACGAAGCGGGAGGCGGGGAACTCGCCGTCGCGCGTCGCGTCCCACAGCGCGCCCCAGACGAGGGACCGGGCCAGCGGATCCGCGATATCGCCCAGGCGCGCGGTCGCGGTGGCGAGCGAGGCCTCGTCGAAGCGGATCTTCGCGTAGCTCAGATCGTCGTCGTTGATGAGCAGCAGCGCCGGAGGCTTCGCCCCTGCCAGCTCCGGCACCTCGGTGAGGATCCCGTCGATGTCGAGCTCGATGCGCCGGACGCGATGGAGACCGCCGTCCTCGCCCTCCTCGTAGAGTCCGACCGCGATGCGGTGCGGGCGGAGCACCGGGTACTCGGCGACCGCCGTCTGCTCGATGGCGAAGGAGGTGTAGCGTCCCTCGTCGTCGAGCGCGAACACCGGGCGCAGGGTGTTCACGCCGGCCGTCTCCAGCCACTTCGCCGACCAGTCGGCGAGGTCGCGACCGCTTCGCGCCTCGAGCTCCTGGAGCAGATCGCTCAGATCGGTATTGCCGTGGTGGTGCTTGACGAAGTAGTCGTGCACCCCGCGCATGAAGGGCTCGCGGCCGACCCAGGCGACCAGCTGCTTGAGCACCGAGGCGCCTTTGGCGTAGGTGATGCCGTCGAAGTTCACGAGCACATCCTCGAGATCGCGGATCTCCGCGACGATGGGATGCGTCGAGGGCAGCTGGTCCTGCCGGTACGCCCACGACTTCTCGCTGGCGACGAAGGTGGTCCAGCAATCGCTCCACTCCGTCGCCTCGGCGGTGGCGAGCGTCGACATGTACTCGGCGAAGGACTCGTTGAGCCAGAGGTCGTTCCACCAGCGCATGGTGACGAGATCGCCGAACCACATGTGGGCGAGCTCGTGGAGGATCGTGACGACGCGGCGCTCGCGCATGGCATCGGTCACCTGGCTGCGGAAGACGTAGGCCTCGGTGAAGGTGATGGCTCCGGCGTTCTCCATGGCCCCGGCGTTGAACTCGGGCACGAAGAGCTGATCGTACTTGTCGAAGGGGTAGGGGTAGTCGAATTGATCCTCGAAGAAGGCGAAGCCCTGACGCGTCTTCTCGAAGACGTAGTCGGCGTCGAGGTACTGGGCCAGGGAGGCGCGGCAGAACACGCCCAGCGGGATGGTGCGGCCGTCGGAGCTCACGAGTTCGCTGCGCTCGACGGAGTAGGGCCCGGCGATGAGCGCGGTGATGTAGCTCGACATGACGGGGGTCGGCTCGAAGGCCCAGACGGCGAGCTCCTCACCGGCCCGCTCCCCGGCGGGCTGCGGATCGGGCGTGGGCTGATTGCTCACCACCTGCCACCGGGCGGGCGCGGTCACGGTGAAGGCGAATGTCGCCTTGAGATCGGGCTGCTCGAACACCGGGAACACCCGGCGCGAGTCCGGCACCTCGAACTGGGAGTACAGGTAGACCTCGCCGTCGGCGGGATCCACGAAGCGGTGGAGGCCCTCGCCGGTGTTGGTGTAACGCTGATCCGAGACGATGGTGAGGGTGTTGGAGGCCTGCAGCCCGGGCAGCCGCACCCTCGAATCGGCGAAGGCCTCCGCCGGGTCGAGCGGGTGCCCGTTCAGCTCGATCCGGTGCACGGTCTCGGCGATGAGGTCGATGAAGGTCGAGGCACCGGGCGTCGCGTCGAAGCGCACCGTGGTCTCGGCGCGGAACAGTTCCGCGCCGCTGGCCAGATCGAGGGCCACATCGTAGCTGTGCGTGCTGATGACGCCCGCCCGCTCGCGGGCTTCGGCGCGGGTGAGGTTCTCTCCGGGCACGGTGCTCCTTGCATTCGTTCGATGGTGGCCCGCGCGGCGGGCCCGCAGATGCCACTCAGCCTACTTCCCGCGGCCTGGGTATCGGGCGGATGAGCCGAGAAGTAGACTCGTCGCCATGAGCACCGCATCCCCGAAGGTCGAGTTCTGGTTCGATGTCACCTGCCCCTGGTGCTGGATGACGAGCCGTTGGGCGATCGAGGTCTCCTCGGTGCGCGGCTTCGACATCCAGTGGCACCCCTTCAGCCTGAAGATCCTCAACGAGGGTCGGGACATGGGCGCCCACGCCGCTTACCATGAGCGGAGCCTGCGCGCCATGCGCGTGATCGAGCAGGCCCGCGCCGAGCACGGGCAAGGCGTGGTCGGAGCGCTTTACACGGCCATCGGCACGCGGATCCACCCCGGCGGCCGCGAGGACATCGACGCGATCATCGCGGAGAGCCTCGCCGAGGCGGGGCTGCCCGCCACCCTCGCCGAGGCGGCCGACAGCGAGGCCCCCGACGGGGTGCTACGCGAGAACACCGCGCACGCCATGGAGATCGCTGGGCCCGATGTCGGGATCCCGATCATCTCGATCGACGGCGTCGCCTTCTTCGGCCCCGTCGTCACCCCGGCCCCGACCGGGGAGACCGCGCTGCAGCTGTGGGACGGCATCTACGCCGCCGCGAGCGTGCCCGGCTTCTACGAGCTCAAGCGCGGCCGCACGCTCGGCCCGCAGTTCTAGTCCTCCCGGCCGCTAGGCTGGGCGTATGCGCATTCACATCGCCACGGATCACGCCGGACTCGAGTTCAGCCGCACCTTGCAGGATCATCTCGCGGCGCAGGGGCACGAGGTCATCGACCACGGCCCCGTCGAGTACGACGCGCTCGACGACTACCCCTCGTTCTGCATCAACGCCGCGCTCGGGGTGGCCCGCGACCTCCGCGACGGCACGCCGGCGCTGGGCGTGCTCTTCGGGGGTTCCGGCAACGGCGAGCAGATGGCGGCGAACAAGGTCGAGGGGATCCGTGCCGCACTCGTCTGGAGCGAGTCGACCGCGACCCTCGCCCGCGAGCACAACGACGCGAATGTGATCTCCATCGGGGCGAGGCAGCACCCCCTGGAAGACGCAATCCGCTTCATCGAGCTGTTCATCGCCACGCCGTTCTCTGGCGATGAGCGGCATGTGCGCCGCATCGCCCAGCTCGGCGAGTACGAGCGCACGGGGGCCATCGCCGGCAAGCAGGTGGATGCGCTCTGACCGCGCCGTCCCCGTGATTCCCGGATTCGGGACGCTCCGGTCGCTTTCAGCTCTCTGGAAAACCACCGAAGCGTCCCCGATGTGAGAGAGAGGATCTCAGAGTGCCCGAGGGTCATTCCGTTCATCGGATCGCGCGGCAGTTCGGCGTCAACTTCGTCGGGACCCGCCCCGAGGTGACGAGCCCCCAGGGTCGCTTCGCCCAGGGCGCCGCGATCCTGAACCACCGCGAGATGACCGACTCCCGGGCGGTGGGCAAGCAGATGTTCCTCGAGTTCGAGGAGCGCGAGTGGTTGCGCGTGCATCTGGGCATCTACGGAGCCTGGGACTTCGCCGGCGAGGTGCGGATCGACCCTTCCATCCAGATCCACGCCACCAAGTTCGGGCGCGGCCGACTCGGACAGACCGGCATGGCAGGAGCGGTCGAGACCGTCGACAGCGCCGGCGAGGATTCCGTGACCTCTATCGGGGCGCCGCGACGCACCCGGGTGCACATGGCCGAGCACGACAGCGAGAAGCCCGAGGAGGGCGCCTTCCCACCGCCACCGGTCGGGCAGGTGCGGGTGCGCCTGCTGAACGAGACGGTGTGCGCGGATCTGCGCGGCCCCACCGCCTGCGAGGTGCTGAGCCCCGAGGAGGTCGAGCTGGTGCTGCGCAGGCTCGGTCCCGATCCCGCGAACTCGAACACCGAGGCCGAGCGCGATCGCTTCATCCAGCGCGCCGGTGCCAAGCGCACCCCGATCGGGCTGGTGCTGATGGACCAGTCGATCGTCGCCGGCATCGGCAATGTGTACCGCGCGGAGCTGCTGTTCCGTGCGGGCCTCGACCCGCATCGGCCCGCCAACAGCCTGAGTGCGCGCGTGCTCGGGGAGCTCTGGGACGACTGGGCCAGGCTGCTGGACATCGGGATCACCGTCGGGCAGATGATCACCATCGACGGGCTCGAGGGCGATGCCCATCTGCGGGCCCTGCAGGAGCGGGACGAGCGGCACTGGGTCTACAAGCTGGAGGGCACGCCCTGCAAGCGGTGCGGCACGAATATCGTGCTCGAGGAGATGGGCGGCCGCAAGCTCTACTGGTGCCCGGGCTGTCAGCAGGCCCACTAATCTAGAGCCATGCGCGATGTGCTCTCGGCCGTGATCGGCAAGACCGTGCGGCAGCTCGCGCGACTGCGCGGCGGGGGTTCCGCGCTGCCGGGGCTGGTGGTCGAGCGGATCGATCCGGGCTTCCTCTCCCGGGTGCTGGGGCGCCTGCCGCGGGGTGTCATCGCGGTGAGCGGCACCAACGGCAAGACCACCACCACGAAGATGATCGTCGAGATCCTCGAGGCCCGGGGGCTCCGGGTGTTCACCAATCGCACCGGATCGAATTTCTCGCGCGGCGTGGTCGCCGCCGCGGTGCAGCAGTGCTCGCTGGGCGGGCGGATCGACGCAGATATCGCGGTGCTCGAACTCGACGAGGCGCACGCCATCCACTTCATCGCGCGCGTGAAGCCGCGTTTCACCCTGCTGCTGAACGTGCTGCGGGACCAGCTCGACCGCTTCGGCGAGATCGACACCACGGCGAAGCTGCTGCGCCGCATCGCGGAGGCGACGAGCGAGGGACTCGTCGTCAACCGTGAGGATCCGCTGCTGGCCGCCATCGGCGAGGACGCCGCGGGCCGCATCGCCGTCCGCAGTTTCGGACTCTCCGAGGAGCTCCGGGCGATGTTCCCGAGCGACGACGACTTCCATCGGGGCGCGGCGCACGAGGAGGCTGCCGCGCCGCCACGCGGCGAGGCCGATGTGGAGCTGGTCGAACTCGGCGAGCACGAGGCGGTGTTCCGCATCGCCGGATCGGATCACCGCACCCGGTTAAAGCTCGAGGGCCTGTACAACACCTTCAACGCCGCCGCGGCGCTCGCGACGGTGCGGCTCGCCCTGGGCGGAGCGGCGGAGGGCTCGGCTTCCGACGGTTCTGCGTTCGACGATGCCGCCCTCATCACGGCGCTCGCCGAGGTGCGCCCGGCCTTCGGGCGCGGGGAACGGCTGCAGCTCGACGGCCAACCGCTCGAACTCGTGCTGGTGAAGAACCCGGCGGGATTCCGGCTGGCCCTGGCCTCCTTCCCCGCCGAGGGCGTCGCCACCATGATCGCGATCAACGACCAGTACGCGGACGGCCGGGACATGTCGTGGCTGTGGGACGTCGACTTCGGCTCGCTCGCACCCGGCGGCGTGGACACCGTTTCCGGCGTCCGCGCCTGGGACATGGCGCTGCGCCTCGAGCACGACGGGGTGGCGGTCGGGCGGGTCGAAGAAGACCTGGAGGCCGCGCTCGAGGCCTTCAGGCGGCGCACCGGCGATACTCCGCGACGGATATTCTGCACCTACACGGCGATGCTCGCACTGCGCGGGCGGCTGGGGGAGCTGACCGAGGTGGAGGACGTGTGGTGAAGGAGCTCGTGATCGTCTCGCTCTACCCGCGGGACATGAACATCTACGGCGACCGGGGCAACGTCCTCGCCCTTCAGCGCCGCGCCCGGGCGCACGGCTTCGAGCCGCGCGTGATCGAGGTGAACCCGGGGGATCCCTGGCCGGATCGGGTCGATATCGTGCTCGGCGGCGGCGGCCAGGACTCGGGTCAGGGCCGAGTCGCGACGGATCTGCGCGAGCGCGCGGAGACGATCCGCGCCCTCGCCGAGGACGGGACCCCGATGCTGATGATCTGCGGGCTGTATCAGCTCTTCGGCCACCGCTTCATCACGCACACGGGGGAGGAGCTCACCGGCATCGGCGTGCTCGACGTCGAGACCCGCGGCGGCGAGGAGCGGATGATCGGCAACATCGTGATCGAGAGCGCCGAGTTCGGCGAGATCATCGGCTACGAGAACCACAGCGGGGACACCGTGCTGGGATCCGGGTCCACTCCGCTCGGGCGCGTCGCCCAGGGCGCCGGCAACAACCCGCGCGACGGCGTGGAGGGGGCGCGGACGGGCAATGTGATCGGCAGCTATCTGCACGGATCCCTGCTGCCGAAGAACCCCGCGATCAGCGACTTCCTCATCGGCGAGGCGGCGAGGCGCCGCTACGGAGGCTTCGAGCCCCGAGTGGAGCACGACGAGACGGCCGAGCGGGCGCGGCAGGCGGCGAAGCGCCGGCCGCGGTAGATTCCGGCGGACTCGCGGACTCGGCGGTGGACCCGCACGGCGCGGCGGGTCAGAGCAGTCCGAGGCCCCGCAGTTCCTCGCGCAGCGTCGCCCCGTCGGGTCCGTACACCCACGGCACCCCGCTCGCGTGGCGGTGCAGCTGCGCCTTCGAACGGCCGCCCGCGAGCACGGCCTGACCGGCGGAGAGCTGCCTGATGGCGACGGCCGTGACGCTGCCGGGGTGCTGCCGTGCGAACTCCTGGTACAGCTGCTCGTCGTGCTGCCCGTCGTCGCCGACCAGCACCCAGGCGATATCGGGGAACTCCTCGGCGAGGCGGTTGAGCTCGCGCAGCTTGTGCTCCTTGCCGCTGCGGAACCAGCGGTCGTGCGTGGGCCCCCAGTCGGTGAGCAGCAGCGGGCCCATCGGATAGAGATTGCGCTCCAGGAAGCGGCTCAGCGCCGGAGCCACGTTCCAGGCGCCGGTCGAGAGGTAGATCACCGGGGATCCCGGATTCGCGGCCACGAGGTGGTCGTAGAGCACCGACATGCCGGGGGTCGAGGTGCGGGCGTGCTCGTCGACCACGAAGCTGTTCCAGGCGGCGACGAGCGGCTTCGGCAGCGCGGTGTTGAGAATCGTGTCGTCCACATCGCTGATGAGCCCGAAGCGGCTCGCGGGGTCCACGATGTACACCGGCGCATCGACGCGTTCGCTGTCGCCGGTCTGCAGCGAGAGGGTGTGCCAGCCCGGAGCGAGCGCGACGCGCACGATCGAGTCGATCACGCCGCCCCGATCGGAGACCACCTCGGTGACGTACTCGCCGTCGATGCCCACTCGGACGCGCTGATGCGGGGCGTGCAGGCTGGTGAAGCTGCGCCAGCCGCGCACGCGCGACACCTGGGCGACATCGGGGCGCAGCATCCGGCGCAGGCGTCCGCGCTTGGGCTTGGCGGAGTCTTCGGTCTCAGGTCGCAGGTACAGCACGCGTCCCAGCACGCGCACCCACTCGGAACTGCCGTAGCCGATGTAGGGGATCACCCCCGGTGCCTTGCCGCGCGCCACGGCGCGCTTCGCGCGTCGCCGATGCACCCAGTCGTCGAGCCTCGCTGCGAAACGGGGTCGACTGTCAGCGGGGCGCGGGGCTTGACTCATCGTTTCCAGTCTAGGTGTCGCGCGCCCGGGCTCCGTGCACGGGCCGCCAGGTGGCGTCGAGTTCGTCGAGAAACGTTCTGAGGCGCGCCTTCTCGGGCGCGGTCGTCGCCGTGCCGTCGACGGCGGCGACCGGGCGGATGCCGTGCAGTGCGTTGACCGCCCAGACCTCGTGGGCGGCGAGCCCCGTCGCCGTGAGGGAGCGCCGCTCGCTCGGCACGCCGAGCCGCTCGGCGATCCCGAGCAGGAGCCGCTCGGTGACGCTGTCGATGCGCTGATCCGAGGCGACGACGCAGAGGGTGCCGGCGTCCCACCAGAGCAGGCTGGTGGTCGCGCCCTCGACGGCGCGACCCGCGCCGTCGATCAGCAGCGCCTCGGCGCCGAGTGCGCGGTTCAGCTCCGCCAGCCGGGAGATGTTCGGCCCTTTCACCCGCGGGGCGACGAGGCCGGCGGAGGGCGCGGAGCGCAGCTCGACGCTGTCGCCCAACCGGGGGAGCTCGCGGATCCGCACTCCGAACGACAGCTCTCCCGTGCCCGGATCGAGCCCGGCCTCGAGCCGGGGGAAGCCCTCGCCGCCCGCGGCGATGAGTCCGGGAGCCTCGGCCATGAACGCCTCGAAGGCGGTCCGGGATCCGCGTGCGGAGTGCTGCGCATCGGGTGTCTGAGCGACCCCCGCCGCGAAGCGCGCGAGATGCAGATCGAAGCCGCGCACCTCGGCCGTGCCGGCGCGCAGGCGCACGCGGAACGAGTCGGCGACCAGCAGTTGTTCCACCCGGCCACACTACCGCTCTAGGCTTGAACACCGTGAGCGTGCGGCGTGAGGTGTCGTGGCCGGTGGACACGGCCGCGGTTGCGCGCAGCCTGGCGCGCTCGGGCGCCTGGTGCTGGCTCGACGGCGAAGCGGAGGCGCCCGATGAGGCGCCCGGGCGCAGCTATCTCGGCGCGGCGAGCGAGGTGCGGATCGCCGAGTGCGGCGAGGAGGGCGCGTTTCTGGCGGGGCTTCGCGCGCG
This sequence comes from Leucobacter sp., assembly GCA_048516985.1. Lineage (GTDB taxonomy): Bacteria > Actinomycetota > Actinomycetes > Actinomycetales > Microbacteriaceae > Leucobacter. Next base: position 1,872,151 of record CP183188.1, read on the forward strand.
GGGCGGTGCGGCTCGCGCGGCGGACGACGTCTCGGGCGGCTTCTCGGGCGGCTGGGTGACCGCGCTCTCCTACGAATTCGGCGTGGCGCTGCTGGGGCTGCCGCCCGCGGCGGACGATGCGGCCCCGGGTTTCGCACTGCGCCTCGATGCCGTGCTGGTGTTGGATCACTCGCGCGGCGTCGCGGAGCTCTGCGGCGAGAGCGAGCAGGCCCTCGACGACTGGTTGGCGGCGCACGGCGGCGCTCTCGGCGCCGAGGCGCAGGAACCTGCCGCAACGCAGGAGTTCGGGGGCGGGCGGGCCGTGTGGCGGCGCAGCGCCGGGGAGTACCGTGCGCAGGTCGAGGCCTGCCGCGCGGCGATCCGCGACGGAGAGGCCTATGTGCTCTGCCTCACCGACACCGCCGAGCTCCGGGGTACGGCCGTCGAAGCGCTCGAGCTGTATCTGCGTCTGCGCGCCGGCGGCATCGCCGCGCGCGGCGGTGTGGTGCAGGCCGGAGATCGCGCCCTGGTGAGCGCGAGCCCGGAGCGCTTCCTGAGCGTGCGCGGCGACCGCGTCTCGACGCACCCGATCAAGGGCACCCGTCCGCGCGGGGCCGATGCGCGGGAGGACGCCCGCCTCGGCGCCGAGCTCGCGGACGATCCCAAGGAGCGGGCGGAGAACCTCATGATCGTGGATCTCATGCGCAACGACCTCAGTCGGGTGTGCGAGCCCGGCACGGTCGCCGTCGACGGCTTCCTGCGCGTCGAGAGCCACCCACGGGTGCACCAGCTGGTCAGCACGGTGACGGGACGGCTCACCGAAGGCCTCGACGCCGTCGACGTCATCGAGGTCTGCTTCCCGGGCGGCTCGATGACCGGCGCCCCGAAACGGCGGGCCGTCGAGATCCTCGCAGGGCTCGAGCGGGCGCCACGGGGACTCTACTCCGGGTGCTTCGGCTGGATCGACCGCGGCGGGGACGCCGAGCTCGCCATGTCGATCCGCGGCGTCGAGCTGCGCGGGATCGGGGGAGCGGCTCCTGCGGCGCTCGTCGGCGCCGGCGGCGGCATCACCGTCGACAGTGACGCCGGGCGCGAGCACGGCGAGAAGCTCGGAAAGGCGGCGCCGATGCTCCGCGCCCTCGGCGTGGAGACGGCGTAGCGGCCGGCTCCCTTCCCCGAGGCGCGGCCCGTTGGCTGCGGGCTCTGCGGTAGTCTTGGAGGATATGTGCGTCCGTTGCCGCGGGCGCGATTCGAACCGTGCGCGCAGCCGGCAGGACGCGCCGACCGTGCGAGTACCGAGGTAAGTGTGAGCGAAGAGCAGGGCGAGGGCTACGACTTCAAGGCGATCCAGGATCGCTGGACGTCGGTATGGGACGAACTGCGTCCCTTCGAGGTGAGCGCGGCAGACTCCGAGAAGCCCAAGAAGTACGTGCTCGACATGTTCCCGTACCCCTCGGGAGATCTGCACATGGGTCACGCCGAGGCCTTCTGCTTCGGGGATGTGCTGGCCCGCTACTGGCGCGGCCAGGGGTACCAGGTGCTGCATCCGATCGGCTGGGACTCCTTCGGCCTGCCGGCCGAGAACGCGGCGATCAAGCGCGGCGTCGATCCCCGCGAGTGGACCTACGCGAATATCGCGCAGCAGAAGGCCTCCTTCCGCGTCTACGCCCCCTCCTTCGACTGGAGCCGGGTGCTGCACACCAGCGACCCCGAGTACTACCGCTGGAACCAGTGGCTGTTCCTGAAGCTCTACGAGAAGGGCCTGGCCTATCGCAAGGCCAGCTGGGTGAACTGGGATCCGGTGGATCAGACCGTGCTCGCCAATGAGCAGGTGCTGCCCGACGGCACCAGCGAGCGCTCGGGCGCGCCGGTGGTGAAGAAGAAGCTGACCCAGTGGTACTTCCGCATCACCGACTACGCGGATCGCCTGCTCGATGGCCTCGACGCGCTCGAGGGCAGCTGGCCGGCCAAGGTGCTGAACATGCAGCGCAATTGGATCGGCCGCTCCGAGGGCGCCGAGGTCGAATTCGAGATCGAGGGCCGTGAGGCCAAGGTGCCGGTCTTCACCACGCGCCCGGACACGCTCTACGGCGCCACCTTCATGGTGGTCGCCCCCGATAGCGATCTGGCCGCGGAGCTCGCCGCCAGCGCCTCGCCCGAGGCTCGTATGCGCTTCCAGGAATATCTCGCCGAGGCGCAGAAGCAGAGCGAGATCGAGCGGCAGAACGCGGATCGTCCGAAGACGGGCGTCTTCCTCGACCATTTCGCGATCAACCCGGTGAACGGCGAGCGCATTCCCGTCTGGGCGGCCGACTACGTGCTCGCCGACTACGGGCACGGCGCGATCATGGCCGTGCCCGCGCACGACCAGCGCGACCTCGACTTCGCGCTGAAGTTCGAGCTGCCCGTGCGCGTCGTCGTCGAGGTGCTGGACGAGGACGGCGCACCGCTGGCCGATCCCGCGACCAGCGGCACGGCGACCGGCGGAGACGGGGTGCTGCAGAACTCCGGCCCGCTCGACGGCCTGCGCAAGGCCGAGGCGATCCGCCGCGCCATCGAGGTGCTGGAGGAGCGCGGCACCGGCCGCGCTGCGAAGACCTACCGTCTGCGCGACTGGCTGATCTCGCGGCAGCGCTACTGGGGCACGCCGATCCCGATCCTGCACGGAGCCGGCGAGGACAACGAGGGCGAGATGCGTCCGGTGGCCGAGAGCGAGCTGCCGGTCCGGCTGCCCGCGTCGGAAGGTCTCGACCTGAAGCCGAAGGGGCCTCGCCGCTCGGAGCGGCGACCGAGTGGGCGACGGTCACCGACGCGGACGGCACGGCGTGGACCCGCGATCCCGACACCATGGACACCTTCGTCGACAGCTCCTGGTACTACCTGCGCTTCCTCTCGGCGCAGGACGACACCCGGGCCTTCGACCCGGAGCTCGCAAGGCACTGGGGGCCCATCGACCAGTACGCCGGCGGTGTGGAGCACGCGATCCTCCACCTGCTCTACTCCCGCTTCATCACCAAGGTGCTGCACGATCTCGGCTACCTCGACTTCGAGGAGCCCTTCACCGCGCTGCTGAACCAGGGCATGGTGCTGCAGGACGGCGCGAAGATGTCGAAGTCGAAGGGGAATCTGGTCGAATTCGCGAGCGAGCTGCAATCGCATGGCGCGGACGCGCTGCGCGTCACCCTCGCCTTCGCCGGCCCTCCGGAGGACGATATCGACTGGGCGGATGTCTCCGTTCAGGGTTCCGCCAAGTTCCTCGCCCGGGCCTGGCGGGTGGCGGGAGACGTCTCCTCCGCCCCGGGCGTCGACTTCGCGGGCGGCGACGCCGGGCTCAGGCGGCACACGCACCGACTGCTGGTCGATGCCCCGGGCCTGGTCGAGCAGTACAAGTTCAATGTGCTCGTCGCGAGGCTGATGGAGCAGGTGAACGTCACCCGCAAGGCCATCGACTCCGGCGCCGGCGCGGCGGATCCGGCCGTCCGGGAATCCGCCGAGGTGGTGGCCGTGATCCTCTCCCTCTTCGCGCCCTATACCGCCGAGGACATGTGGGCCTCGCTCGGGCACGAGCCGACGGTGGCGCTGCAGCAGTGGCCGGCGGGCGACGCCGCGCTCACCGTCGAGGACGAGGTCACGATGGTGGTCCAGGTGGACGGCAAGGTGCGGGATCGCCTGACCCTCTCGGCCGCGGTCACCGAGGCCGAGGCCGAGGCCGCGGCACGCGCCTCGGAGGCGGTGCAGCGGGCGATCGGCGATCGCGAGATCGCGAATGTGATCGTGCGGGTGCCGAAGATCGTCAGCATCGCCACGCGCTGAGCCGCGGGTGCCGCGCGGTTCGCCGTCCACATCGGCGGCCGCGCTGCGAATGCGCCGGGCTCTCCACAGATTCGGGATTCCGCGCCCTCGGCTGCTCGCCGGCTTTCTACGCTGGCGGTATGACCGCGTCCCGCTCCCCGGAGCCGCTGCACTGGCGACCGCCGCCGAGCTTCCGCGCGCGTCTCGTCCGGGCGATCACGGTGCCCTTCGCCGTCGGGCTCGTGCTCTTCCTCATCGCGGTGGCGGGCGCGGTGATGCTGGTGGTGCTGCAGCCGCACTCCCCGGCGAACGTGGACGCCGGCGGCGAGGCGCGGCCGGAAGCGGCGACGGCTGGAACCGGGGCCGCCGACGCGAGCGCGGCATCCTCCGCGGCCGCGGGCGCGGCTGCGGACACGGCCGCTGAGGATGCCGGACCGGCCGTCCTCGTCCACGTCGTCGGCGAGGTGCGGGTGCCCGGCGTGGTCGAGCTCGCGGCGGGCGCGAGGGTGCACGAGGCCATCGCGGCGGCCGGCGGCGCCACCGAGCTGGCGGTGCTGGCCGGCGTCAATCTGGCGCGGATCGTCTCTGACGGCGAGCAGATCGTGGTGCCGGACGCGGCGGCCGCGGTCCCGCCTGCCAGTGCCGGTGGTGCCGGCGGCTCCGGTCTCCTGAGCGACGGCACCGTCGACCTCAACCTGGCCGATGCGACGGCGCTGCAGACGCTGCCGGGTGTCGGACCGGCGCTCGCCCAGCGCATCATCGACTGGCGAGGCGCGAACGGCGCCTTCGTCGGGGTCGAGCAGCTGCTGGAGATCTCGGGCATCGGTCAGCGCACCCTCGAACAGCTGCGGGATCGGGTGAGGGTGTGAGCCAGATGCCCTCCGCTCCCGCCTCGGAGGTCGTCGCGGAATCGCCGGCGGTGGCGCGCTCGCCGCCGGGCGCCTGGCGACTGCTGGCCCCCGCACTGCTCGGATGGGGGCTGACCGCCTGGGCGGTGACCCTGCCGGGAACCGGAGCGTGGATCGCGGCGACGGCCGGACTCCTGGGGATCGGAGGCGGGCTCTGCGCGTTCGGATCCGGCCGGATGCGGCGATGGGCGGGAACGGCGCTGCTCTGGTGCGCGGTGCTGCTGCTGCTCGGGGTACGGATCGCCGGCGGCGAGTCCGCGCGCGCCGACCCCGAGCTGGACTCCGCCGCCCGGCGCAGCAGCACCACCGAGTTCGCCGCGGTGCTGACCGGCTTTCCCCAGACGAGGCTCTCGGACCTCGGCGAGCGGCACTGGGTGCGGGCGGAGACCGCCGGGGAGCATGGCGGCGTGCCACTCGTGCTCTGGCTGAACGAGCGGCCCGACGAGGGATTCGTGCCGGGCGCGCATGTCGAACTGCGCGGAACGCCTCAGCGCCTCGAGCCCGGGGATTCCGCGGCCTACGGGGTCTCCGTGCGCGAGATCCGAGCGTCCGGGCTTCAGCCGTGGACGGCTGAACTCGGCGGCGTCGCGGCGTCGCTGCGGCGCGGGCTCACGGAGAGCGCCGCCTCGGTGCCCGGAGCCGAACTCGTGCCGGGCTTCGCGGTGGGGGACACCTCCCTGGTGCCCGAAGCGCTCAGCCGGGCCATGCGGGATAGCTCGCTCGCGCATCTGACAGCGGTATCCGGCGCCAACTGCGCTCTGGTCACGGGTGCCGCGGTCTGGGTACTGGCGCGCCTGGGCGTGGGACGGAGGTGGCGCGCCGTGGCGGCGGGGACGGCGCTCCTGGGCTTCGTCGGGCTCGTCGGGCCCGATGCGAGTGTGCAGCGGGCCGCAGTGATGGCCGCGGTCCTGCTCGTCTCGGGCTTCGGCGGCAAGCGGGCCGTCTCGCTTCCCGCACTCGGTCTCGCCGTCCTCGCGCTACTCCTCGTCGACCCCTGGCAGGCGCTGCAGGCCGGTTTCGCGCTCTCGGTCGCCGCCACGGCGGGAATCCTCCTCATCGCCGCACCGCTCGGCGACTGGCTGCACCGCCGTGCACGTCTGCCGCGAGTGCTGGCCCTGCCGGTCGCCGTCGCGGTCGCCGCGCAATTCGCCTGCGGCCCACTGCTCTTGCTGCTGCAACCGGGCATCCCGGCGGTCGGCGTCCTCGCGAATGTGGTAGCCGCGCCGGTGGTGCCGATCGGCACGGGCCTGGGGCTGCTCGCCGCGTTGGCGGCGCCGCTGCACCCCGGGGCGGCGCATCTGATCGTGCTGACCGCCAGCCTGCCCGCGCGCTGGGTGGCCGCCACCGCGGAGCTCACCGCCGAGCTGCCGTTCGCCAGGTGGCACTGGCCCGAGGGCTGGCCCGGACTCCTGCTGCTCGCCGGCTGTCAGTTCGCCCTCCTCCTCGCCTGGGCGCTGCACCGCGGCGTCCTCGGGGTTCCGGGAGGCCGTCGCAGCCTCCCGCGCACTCCCTGGACCCCGGGGGCCGAGACCCCTCGGGTCATCCGCACGATCCGCGCAGCCCTCGTCTGCGCGGCGCTCGGCGTGGTGGTCGGCACGGTCGTCGCGACCCCGCTGGCGACGCGGCTCACCGGCCCCGCGGGCTGGAGCGTCCTCGCCTGCGATGTGGGGCAGGGCGACGCGCTGCTGCTCCGGGACCCGGGGGCCTCGGAGCGGACGATGCTCGTGGACACCGGCGACGACGAGGCGCGGCTGCTCGCCTGTCTCGATCGCTTCGGCGTGGACCGGGTCGCACTGCTCGTGCTGAGCCACGACGATCGGGACCACGTCGGTGCGCTCTCGGCGGTTCTGGGCCGGGTCGATGCCGCGCTCATCGCCCCCACGATCGCCGGCGAGGCCACGCAATCCCGATCCGTGGTGCGGCAGCTGAGCCGGGCAGGGGTGCCGTATCGGATCGGCGAGGCGGGCGACACCTCGGCCTCCGTCGACGCCTTCGGCTCCGTGGATGCGCCGACCCCCGGCGACGGCACGGCGGAGATCGGGGGGCTCCACTGGGAGGTGCTGGCGCCGGGGGCGGGCCGCAGCCCTGCGGACACCAACGCCGCGAGTCTCGTGATGCTCGTGCGCGTCGCAGGCAGCTCGGTGCTGCTGCTCGGCGACACCGGCGCTTCCGAGCAGCAGCGTCTGCTCTCGGCTCGGGGCGCCATCCGCGCGGAGGTGCTGAAAGTCGCCCACCACGGCTCGCGCGACCAGGATTCGAGGCTGTACGCGCGCGCCGGGGCGGACTGGGGCCTCATCTCGGTCGGGGCCGGTAACGGCTACGGGCATCCGGCCCCCGACACCCTCGCCGCCCTCGCGCTGGCCGGAACACAGGTGCTGCGCACCGACCGCGACGGCGCCGTCGCGCTGGTGCCGCAGCCCGACGGCTCGCTCGCCGCCTGGGTCGAGCGCGGCGGCGTCGAGCGTGGCGGTGTCGAGGGCGGTGGTGTCGCGCGCGCCGGTGTCGGCGGTGCGCCCTAAGCTGGACACGTGGCGGCGAGCAAGACGAAGATCATGCAGATCGGATACGACGAGGCGCGACCGGCACCCGTCGTGCTCGTCAGCGGGCCGGAGCACTTCCTCGCGGACCGTGCGGCGCGCATCATCCGCGAGGAGTTGAAGGCGCGCCACGCGGAGCTCGAGATCCACGATCTCGACGCCTCCGCCTACGGCTCGGGGGAGCTCTTCACGGTCGCCAGCCCCTCGCTCTTCGCCGAACCCCGGCTCATCCGCATCGAAGGGGTGGAGAAGGCGAGCGATGCCCTTATCGAGGATGCCAAGAGCTATCTCGCGCAGCCGGCGGAGGACACGACGCTGCTGCTGCGCCACGCCGGAGGCCAGCGGGGCAAGGGGCTGCTCGACGCGATCCGCGGGGAGACCGGTGCGGCCCTCGGCGCCATCGAGATCGCCTGCGCGGAGATCAAGCGGGACCAGGACCGTCTGGCCTTCGCCCAGGCGGAGTTCCGCCGTCTGCGCGCGGAGGTCGCGCCGGGTGCGGTGCGTGCCCTCGTCGCCGCGTACGGCGGCGGCATCGGGGAGCTCGCCGGCGCCATCGAGCAACTCGTCTCCGATGTGGGCACCCGCCTCACCGAGGAGGATGTCAACCGCGCGACCGAGGGTCGCGTCGAAGCCGGCGCCTTCAAAGTGGCCGACGCCGCCACCGCCGGTCGCGCGGCCGAGGCGCTCGTGCTGCTGCGCCAGGCGCTCGGCACGGGCACCGATCCGATCCCGCTGCTCGCCGCGCTCAATATGAAGGTCCGCGCGATGGCCCGCGTCTACGGCGCGCGCGGAAGCGGCGGCGAGCTCGCCAAGGCCTTCGGCATGGCGCCCTGGCAGGTGGAGCGCGCCCAGCGCGAGACCCGCGGCTGGACCGAGGGCGATCTGGCCCGGGCGATCGACCTGGCGGCCGAGACGGAGTGGCTGCTCAAGGGCGGCAGCCGCGATCCCGAATACGCGCTGGAGCGCTATGTGCTCTTCATCGCGCGTCGGGGCAGAGCGCGCTGAGCGCCGGTCAGTCCGCCTCGCCGGATCCCGGTACTCGGACGATGCTCTCCTGGGCGACACTGGCCACTAGCGCACCGGTCCGGTCGTAGAAGCGACCGTGCGACAGCCCGCGCCCGCCCTGGGCGACCGGCGTCTCGACCTCGTAGAGGAGCCAGTCGTCGGCACGGAAGGGACGGTGGAACCACATCGCGTGGTCGAGGCTGATGCCCCGCAGCCCCGGCGTCGCCCAGGGGATCCCGTGCCTGCGGAGCACCGGCTCCACCAGCATGTAGTCGCTCGCGAAGGCCAGCGCGGCGGTGTGCAGCATCTGCGCGTCGCCGAGCCCGTCGCGACTGCGCAGCCACACCCGCTGCCGACCGACCTGCTCGGGGACCTCCAGCAGGATGTCTCCTTCGAGGTAGCGGAAATCGAAGGGGCGGTTGAGCACCCAGGAGGCGCGACCGCCGTCGGCGAGGTGTCCGTAGCGCTCCCAAACGGCGGGGATGTCCTCGGGCAGGGGCACCCCGGAGAGATCGATGCGATCCCCGTGCTCGAAGCCCTCGGACGGGGTCTGGAACGAGGCGATCAGCGACATCAGCACCTCGCCGCCCTGGTACGCCTGCACCCGCCGGGTCGAGAAGGTGCGACCGTCGTGCAGCCTCGCCACCTCGAAGGTCATCCGGTGCTCGCTCTTGCCGGTTCGCAGGAAGTAGCCGTGCATCGAATGCAGCATGCGCCCCTCGGGCGCGGTCTCGCCGGCGGCCGCCAGCGCCTGGCCCAGCACCTGGCCGCCGAAGGCCCGTCCGTGGGGGGTGGGGAGGGTCGGACCGGTGAAGATGTCGTCGCGGGTGCGTGCCTCGGAATCGATCACCGAGAGCATCGCGGTCAGATCGGGTACGCCGGTCATACTGCCTCCTGCCTCTGACGGAATACCTCAGTCTAGCGACCAAGCCGCACCGGTAGGCTGAGGCGGATGGCCCTTCCGCTCATTCTCCGAGACCTCCCGACGCGGGACGATCTGCGCGTGTACCTGGAGCGGCTCATCCGCGCGGGAGAGCCCGAAGTGCGCCTCGTCTCCCGCGATCGGGCCTTGGCCGTGTACGGCTGTACCCAGACCCCGGAGAGCCTGCTCGATCCGCTCCCGGTGGTGCTGGTGATGCGGGCCTTCGGCCTCGCCGAGGCGCCCGAGGCGCCGGTGGACACGACGGTTCCGGCGCGGGCGCTGCTGGATCGCCTGGCGCGGATGGGGCTCGTCGGCGCCAGGCTCGAACTGCCCGATGCGACCGTGGCCACGGCCTGGGCCGGGGTGATGCCGCCGACGAGCGGGTGGGAACCGCTGGGCGTGATCGACGCGGCCTCGCTGGTCGATGCGGCCAGAGCGGGGATCGAGCGGATCTCCCGGGCGCTGCCCGATCAGCCCGGCAGCGCGGTCGTGCGCTCGGTGCGCCAGCGCGTGTGGGGTGCGGAGATCGCCCCCGGTCTTCCCGCGGCGGCGGCCTTCGCCGCCGAGACCCTGGGATTCCTCCGCGAGGAGACCGCCGTGGAGTTCTCCCGCACGCTCAGCTGGACGCGGCTCAGCACCGGACGAGGTCACACCCTGGTCCGTCGCGCGATGGGGTAGAATAGCGTGGTTCAAGCGAAGGAGAAGCGCCACATGGCTCAGGTGAACGGCATCATCGATCCCCCTATCGACGATTTGCTCGAGAAGGTGGATTCGAAGTACGCACTGGTGATCTTCGCCTCGCAGCGCGCGCGGCAGATCAACGACTACTACACCGATCTGCACGACGGCAATCTCTTCGACAACGTCGGTCCGCTCGTCGACGCCTCCGTCGACGACAAGCCGCTGTCGACGGCCCTGCACGAGATCGTCGAGGGCAAGCTGGTCATGAACCGGCGCGCGCCCCAGGCGGAGGAGACCGCGGTCGCGGTCGCGCTCGAAGAGGCGGGCGACACCGCCGCGGAGTAACCTCGCGTCTCGATGTCGGTGGCGTCGGATAGCCTGAGAACTGCTCGGCATCCGGCGCCATTTCCGTGCACGCGCGTCCGCCGCACCCCAGTTCACAGCCAGAAGGAGCTTTCGTGACCCTGCGTCAATTCACCTCGGAGTCGGTCACCGAGGGACACCCCGACAAGATCTGCGATCGCATCAGCGATTCGATTCTCGATGCCATGCTCGAGCAGGATCCGGGCGCCCGCGTGGCGGTCGAGACCCTTGTGACCACGGGTCTCGTGCATGTGGCCGGCGAGGTGACCACCAGCGGCTACGTCGAGATCCCGCAGATCGTGCGCGAGGCGGTGCGCGAGGTCGGCTACACCTCCAGCGAGATGGGCTTCGACGCGGCCTCCTGCGGGGTCTCCGTCTCGATCGGCCAGCAGTCGCCGGACATCGCGAGCGGTGTCGACGCCTCGCTCGAGGTGCGCGAGGGGGAGGACGCCGGCGCCGATGCGCTCAGCGCGCAGGGAGCGGGCGACCAGGGCATCATGTTCGGCTACGCCACGGACGAGACCCCCGAGCTGCACCCGCTGCCGAGCTGGCTCGCGCACCGGCTCGCCGAGCGCCTCACCGAGGCGCGGAAGACGGGTGTGCTGCCCTATCTGCGCCCGGACGGCAAGACGCAGGTAACCATCGGCTACGACGGCGACCGGGCGGTGAGCGTCGAGGCGGTGGTGCTGTCGACGCAGCACGAGCGCGGGATCGGGGCCGAGCAGCTCCGGGCGGAGATCGAGCGCGAGGTGATCCGGCCGGTGCTCGAACGGGTCGAGCTGGCCAGCGCCGACGCCGCGCTGTACATCAACCCGGCCGGCCCCTTCGTCATCGGCGGTCCGATGGGCGATGCCGGACTCACCGGCCGCAAGATCATCATCGACACCTACGGCGGCGCCAGCCGCCACGGCGGCGGCGCGTTCAGCGGCAAGGATCCGAGCAAGGTGGACCGCTCGGCGGCCTACGCCATGCGCTGGGTGGCCAAGCACATCGTCGCCGCGGGGCTCGCGAAGCGGGCCGAGCTCCAGGTGGCCTACGCCATCGGGCGCGCGCATCCGGTGGGCCTGTACGTCGAGACCTTCGGCACCGAGACCGTGCCGACCGAGCGCATCGAGACCGCGGTGCGCGAGGTGTTCGATCTACGCCCGCTCGCCATCATCCGCGATCTCGATCTGCTGCGCCCGATCTACGCGAAAACCTCGGCCTACGGGCACTTCGGGCGGGAGCTCCCCGAGTTCACCTGGGAGGCCACCCCGCGGGTCGCCGAGCTGCGCGCCGCAGCCGGTCTCTGAGAGCCGCCGTCGCGGTCGTCGCCATGTACGAGGCGGAGGCTCCGGAGGGGCGCGCGGTCGCGCGGGTGCTGCTGGACTCGGCGCTGCCGCAGCTGGACCACCTCTTCGACTACGCGATTCCCGAGCATCTCGCGGAGGAGCTGCGCATCGGACAGCGGGTGCGCGTGCCCTTCCGCTCGCAGAGCCGGCGCAGTCACGGCTACGTGATCGGCTTCGCTGAGCGAAGCGACTTCGCGGGCGAGTTGCAGCCGATCGCCGAGATCGTCGGCCCGGTGCCGGTGCTCACCCCCGAGGTGTGGCGGCTGTCGCGCGCGGTGGCCGATCGCGCCGGCGGTTCCGCCGGCGACATCCTCCGCCTGGCCATTCCCACCCGCATGGTCCGCGTCGAGAAGCAGCATCTGGCGGCAGCGGTCGCATCCGAAGACCCGCCGGAAGCGGATTTCGAAGCGACTCCGGAGGAGGCGGAGACGGCCGCGCTGCTCGCGGACGGCGCCCGGCTCGCCGTCACCGCCTCCCACTCCCCGGTGAGGCTGGGAACCGGCGAGTGGGTCGGCGACTGGGCCCTGCGGCTGGCCAGGGCCGCCCTCTCGGTGCACGCCGCGGGGCGCAGCGTGATCGTGGCGCTGCCCGACTATCGCGATCTCGACCAGCTGCGGGACACCCTCGCCGCGCTCGGGCACGCCGATGCGGTGCGCGTGGATTCGCGCCAGTCGAACGGGGAGCGCTACGCCGCCTTCCTGCGCGCGCTCGACCCGGTGCCGCGCATCGTGGTGGGCAATCGATCCGCCGTCTACGCGCCGGCGCACCGACTCGGCGCCATCATGCTCTGGGACGACGGGGACCCGGTGCTGGCGGAACCGCTGGCGCCCTATGTGCACGCGCGCGACGCCGCACTGGTGCGCGCCGAGCAGTCGGGGGCGGGGCTGATGTTCGCCTCGCACGCGCGCAGCGCGGAGATCCAGCGCCTGGTCGACATCGGATACGTCCGGGCCGAGCGATTGCCGCCGCGCCGCACCCGCGTAGTGCACGCCGACGCCTCGGTCGCCCCCGACGCCTTCGCCGGCCGGGTGCCCGAGTTCGCCGCGCGCACCATTCGCGAGGGACTGCGGAACGGCCCGGTGCTCGTGCAGGTGGCGAGCCCGGGATACGCCCCGGTCGCGGTGTGCGCCGATTGCGGGGCCCTCGCGCGCTGCGCGCAGTGCGCGGGCCCCATCGGCTTCCGCTCGGCCGGGCGCGGCGCCTGCCGCTGGTGCGGCGAACAGGCGACGGGCTGGCGCTGCCCGGACTGCGGCGGAAGAGTGCTCGCGCAGCGGGGGATGGGCTCCCAGCGCACCGCCGAGCAGTTCGAGCGGCAGTTCTCGGGCGTGCGCGTGATCCTCAGCGACGGCGAGCATCCGCACGAGCGAGTGGACTCCCGTCCCGCCCTGGTCGTGGCCACCCGAGGCGCGGAGCCCATCGCCGCCGGCGGCTACCGGGCCGTGGTGCTGCTCGACGCTGAACGCCTGCTGGGCATCGAGTCGCTGCGAGCGGGCGAGGACTGCATGCGCTGGTGGCAGAACGCCGCCGCGCTGGCCGCCCCCGACGGGCTGTGCCTGATGGCCTCGGGCGGCGGACCGGTGGTGCGGGCCTTCGTCACCGGGCGCACCGAGGAGTGGCTGCGCGCAGAGCTGCGGGATCGGCAGGCGCTGCGCTACCCGCCGGCCGTGCGCGTGGCCAGCGTGAGCGGCGGACCGGCGGAGGTGGATCGGGCCCTCGCCCTGCTCGGCGAGCTCGCAGGCGTCGACGTGCTGGGGCCGACCCCCGTGATCGCGCGGGGCGCGGAGCCGGGGCTGGTGCGCGCCATCGTGCGCTTCGACTACGGGCAGGGCACGGAGGTGGCGCGGCGGCTGCGCGGGGCACTGGTCGCCGACGCCGCAGGATCCTCCTCCCGCGTCGCCGGACGCAAGCCCGGTCGCGCGAGGCCCGAGGCGCTTCGACTGCGCTTCGACGACCGCGGCGTGTTCGACGGCTGATCAGCCGGCTCAGTGCACGAACACCAGCAGCGCCGCCACGCCGATGAAGAGTCCGCCGAAGACCGTGTTGAGCGTGCGACGGCCGCGGGGCGTGCGGGTGAGCCTGCGGAAGGTCCGCGCCGCGGCGGCGAAGACGCCCCACATCACCGCGATGTCCACGCACACCGTGGTCGCGAGGAACACGGCGTACTGCGGCAGCTGCGGCTGATCCACCCGGATGAACTGCGGCATGAAGGCCAGGAAGAAGACGATCGCCTTCGGATTCAGCAGATTCACCCAGAAGCCGCGTCTCAGCATCGACCAGGCGCTCTCCGGGATGTGCAGGGGCTCCTCGCCCTCCTCGGCGGCATCGGTGCGGATCAGCATGAGTCGGATGCCGAGGAACACCAGATACGCGGCGCCGAGGTAGCGGATCGCCCCGAACAGCAGCGGGGATCCCGCGACCAGCAGTCCCACACCGGCGGCGACGATGACGACATGCGCGACCAGGGCCAGCTGCTGGCCGAGAATGCCCCAGATCGACCGTCGCCACCCCTGGGCGAGGGCGTTGCTCATGGTGTTGATCGCCCCTGCGCCGGGGGTGAGGCTGATCACCAGGCACGCCGCGAGCAGCGAGAGCCAGAGGGGGAGCGTCACCGGCCCATTCTAGAGGCGCGGCGAGTGCCGGCTGCGGCTGAGAGAATGGACAGATGCGCATCCTCTTCGCCGGGACCCCCGAGTTCGCCGTACCGAGTCTGCGGGCACTGACCGGCGCCGGGCACGAGGTGGTCGGCGTCATCACCCGCGAGGACGCCCCCCTCGGCCGCAAGCGGGTGCTCACCCCCTCGCCGGTCGCGCAGACAGCGGCGGAGCTCGGCCTCCCGGTGATGAAGGCCAATCGGCTCGGCGCGGAGGCGACGGCCTGGGCGGAGGGGCTCGGCGCCGAGCTCGGCGTCATCGTGGCCTACGGCGGGCTGGTGCGGGAGCCGCTGCTCTCGCTGCCGGCGCACGGCTGGATCAATCTGCACTTCAGCGAGCTGCCGCGCTGGCGGGGCGCCGCCCCGGTGCAACGGGCGCTGATGGCCGGCGAGCAGCGCCTGGGCGTGACGGTCTTCCGACTCGTGTCCGAGCTCGACGCGGGCGCGGTGCTGAGCCGGGGGTCCCGCGACTTCCCGCCCGGCACCCCCGCCGGCGACGCGCTGACCGAGCTCGCGGTCTTCGGCACCGAGGCGCTGCAGCGCGCGATCCTGGCGCTCGAGGCCGATCCCGCCGCCGGTGAGCCGCAGCACGGCGAGACGAGCTACGCGCACAAGCTCGACCGCGACGACGCCCGTCTCGACCTCGCTCGTCCGGCCGCCCTGGTGCTCGCGCACTGGGCCGGGGTGACCCCCGAGCCCGGGGCCTGGGTGCTGTTCGAGGGGCAGCCGCTGAAACTGCACGAGCTGCGGGAGGCGGATCCGGTGCCCTCGCCCGAGGGCGCCGTGACGCTGCGCGAGGGCCGCGCGATCCTGAGCCTGCCCGGCGGGGCGCTCGAGCTCCTGCGGGTGCAGCCGGCGGGCAAGGCCGCTATGGACGGCGCCGCCTGGTTGCGCGGCCGCGGCGGAGAGGCGGTGCTCGCGTGAACCGGCGTCACGAGGGCGGGGAGCCCCGGCGGATGCGGGTCTCCGCAGCCCGCCTCGCCGCCTATGATGTGCTGCGCGATGTCGAAGAACGCGACGCCTATGCGAATCTCGCCCTCCCCGCCCGCATCCGAGAGGCGGGACTGCCTCCGCGCGAGGCGGCGCTCGCCACCGAGCTGGTCGCGGGAACCCTGCGCGGGCGGGGGCGTTACGACCGCATCATCGAGCTCGCCGCGGGGCGCGGGATCGGGGACGTCGACGGCCGCACCCGCAATGTGCTCCGTCTCGGCGCCCACCAGCTGCTCGGCATGCGCACCGCCGCGCACGCCGCGGTGAACGAGAGCGTCGAGCTGCAGCGCCTCGTGGCCAATCGGGCGGCTGCGGGCTTCGTGAACGGGGTGCTGCGGGGAATCGGGCGCGCCTCGAACGAGGAGTGGGATCAGCGCATCAGGGAGGCCGCCCCCGGCGCGGACGCCGCCCTGGCCGCGTGCAGCTCCCACCCGGCCTGGGTGCTGCGCGCGTTCCGGGATGCGCTGCGTGCGGAGGGGCGCGCCGAGGAGCTCGACGCGCTGCTGGCCGCCGACAACGTCGCCCCGCGCGTCAATCTCGCGCTGCTGCCGGGATCGGGCATCGACCCCGATACCGCGGAGGCGATCGGCGGCGAGTTCGGGGTGACCGTCAGCGGCCCCTCGCCGATGGGTCTCGAGCTGCGGGGCGGAGACCCGGCTCGTGCCATCGAGTCCTTCGAGGTGCCCGAGGGCACGGTGCGGGTGCAGGACCAGGGCTCGCAGTTGGCGGCCCTCGCGCTCACCCGGGCCCGCGGGATCCGCCCGGGGGAACGCTGGCTGGATCTCTGCGCCGGCCCCGGCGGGAAGACGGCGGTGCTCGCCGCCGAGGCGGCGCTCGCGGGCGCGACGGTGCGGGCGAACGAGGTGTCCGAGCACCGGGCCGAATTGGTGCGCCGCTCGGTGCAGGCCAATGCGGAGGCGGTAGAGGTCGTCGTCCACGACGGTCGCACGGCGGAGGCCTTCGGCGGAGAGGCGGAGCGCTTCGACCGGATCCTGGTGGACGCCCCCTGCTCGGGCCTGGGCGCCCTGCGCCGCCGCCCCGAGGCGCGCTGGCGGAAGCAGCCCGGCGATCTGCCCGCCCTCACCTCGCTGCAGGGCGAGCTCTTCGACGCCGCCGCCGCCCATCTGGCACCCGGCGGGATCCTCGCCTACGTCACCTGCTCGCCGCATCTCGCGGAGACGCGGGTCGTCGTGGCGGAGGCGCTCGGGCGTCACCCGGAGCTGCGCGAGATCGACGCCGCCGCCGCGGTGCAGGAGGTGGCGTGCGAACCGCTCGATCTCGCGGGCGACCGGCCGAGCGCTCAGCTGTGGCCGCACCGTCACGGCACCGATGCCATGTTCATCGCGCTGTTCGAGCGTGCGGCTACGCTGGACGGGTGACCACCGCTCCGTCCGATACCGCCGCCGGGCGCACGCCGCCGCCCCGCGGTTGGCGCACCTTCGTGCACGTGCTCATCAACACGGGGGTGGCGGGCCTCACCACGAACTTCCTGTGGTTCGCGATCGTCTTCTGGGTCTACCTGGAGACGAGGAGCATTCTCGCCACGGGCATCCTCAGCGGTGCCTACATGATCCTGCTCGCGATCTGCTCGATGTGGTTCGGCTCGCTCGTCGACCGCTACCGCAAGCACCGCGTGATGCTGGTGTCCGCCTGGTTCTCCATGATCGCCTTCGTCATCGGCTGCGTGATCTTCTTCACGGTTCCGGCCGAGACGCTGCTGAGGCTGGACGGGCCGTGGTTCTGGGTGTTCACCATCGTGCTGCTCGCGGGCTGCGTGGTCGAGCTGCTTCGCGGCCTCGCCCTCTCGACCACGGTGACCCTGCTCGTACCGATGGAGCGCCACGCGAATGCGAACGGCCTGGTGGGAACCGTCCAGGGTCTGAGCTTCATCGTCACCAGCGTCTTCAGCGGCATCTCGATCGGATTCCTCGGCATGGGCGCGACGATGCTCATCGCCGCCGCCCTCACCGCGATCCCCATCGTGCATCTGCACCTCCTGCGCATCCCCGAGCCCGAGGTCGTCCACGACCCGGACCGCAGCGCGATCGACTTCCGGGGCGGCATGATCGCGATTCTCGCGGTGCCGGGACTGCTGGGGCTGATCTTCTTCACCACCTTCAACAACTTCGCGAGCGGCGTCTACATGGCGCTGCTCGATCCCTACGGCCTCACCATGTTCTCCGTCGAGATCTGGGGCCTCGTCTTCGGCCTCGCCGGCACCGGCTTCCTGGTCGGCGGTGCGATCATCGCCCGCTGGGGTCTCGGCAAGAACCCGGTGCGCACCATGCTGGTGCTGGTCGCGCTGCTGGGCATCCTCGGCGCCACGCTCACCCTCCGCGAGTGGCCGTGGCTGTTCATCGGCGGCATCTGGCTGTTCATGCTGATGATGCCCGCGATCGAGGCGGCCGAGCAGACCGTCATCCAGCGCGTGGTGCCCTTCGAGAAGCAGGGACGGGTCTTCGGCCTGGCGATGACCTTCGAGGCCGCCGCCGCGCCCATCACCGCCTTCCTGATCGCACCGATCGCCGAATTCCTGATCGTGCCCTATATGGAAACCGAACGCGGGCAGCAGAGCTGGGGCTGGCTGCTGGGCGAGGGCGAGAGCCGCGGCATCGCGCTGATCTTCGTGTGGGCGGGCCTGATCACCACCGTGGTCGCGGTGCTGGCGCTGTTCACGCCCACCTACCGGAGGCTCAGTCGCAGCTACGCCTCGGTCGAGCCCCCGTCGCAGGCGCCCTCATCGCCGGAGTCCCCGTCGCCGGAGTCCTCGTCTGCCGAGCCTTCGCCCGCGGATCCCTCGTCGCTGAAGTCCGACACCGCCCCGTAGAATCGAGTGGTGACCGCGCAGCGCATCAATCCGAGCATCCTCTCCGCCGATTTCGTGAATCTCCAGGCCGAGCTCGAGCGGATCGCCACCGCCGACCTCGTGCATGTGGACGTGATGGACAACCACTTCGTGCCGAATCTCACCATGGGTCCGCCGGTGGTCGAGCGCATCCAGGCGGTATCGCCGATTCCGCTCGATGTGCATCTGATGATCGCGGACGCGGATCGCTGGGCGCCCGGCTACGCCGAGCTCGGCGCTTACTCGGTGACCTTCCACGCCGAAGCCGCGGAGGATCCGGTGCGGCTCGCCCGCAGGCTCCGCGAGATCGGCGCGCGCGCCGGCATCGCGCTGAAGCCGGGCACCGATCCCGATCCCTATCTCGAGCTGCTGCTGGAGTTCGATCAGCTGCTCGTGATGACCGTGGAGCCGGGCTTCGGCGGTCAGTCCTTCATGGCGGATATGATGCCCAAGCTCAGCCGCATCGCCGAGGCCAAGGCGCGCCTCGGGCTCGATATCTGGCTGCAGGTGGACGGCGGGATCACCGCCGACACCATCGGCATCGCCGCTGAGGCGGGCGCCGACACCTTCGTCGCGGGATCCGCGGTCTACGGCGGCGTGCCCGAGGACCGCATCGCCCAGCTGCGCGAGGCCGCGGCGCGGCACGCCCACTGAACGGGCACTGATACTCTTGATTCCCGTGAAGACATTCGACGCGCTCTTCGCCGAGCTGAGCGAGAAGGCCCGGACGCGCCCCGAGGGCAGCGACACCGTCGCACGCCTCGATGCCGGCGTGCACGCCATCGGCAAGAAGATCGTCGAGGAGGCCGCCGAGGTCTGGATGGCGGCCGAGTACGAGAGCGACGAGGCCTGCGCCGAGGAGATCAGTCAGCTGCTGTACCACCTGCAGGTGCTGATGCTCGCCAAGGGTCTGAGCCTCGCCGACGTCTACCGCCATCTCTAGCGTCGACGGGCCCCGCGCTGCCCGTCGACGCGCCGAACGACCTCTCACAGCTTCGGCCGCGCCTCGCCCGGCCACCACGGAAGGAACAAGCCATCATGCTCCGAGTCGCGGTACCCAATAAGGGCTCGCTCTCCGAGATCGCCGCGGACATGCTCGCCGAGGCGGGCTACAGCGGCCGGCGGGACAGCCGCAAACTCGTGCACAAGGACACCCGCAACGACATCGAGTTCTTCTACCTCCGCCCGCGCGACATCGCGACCTATGTCGGCTCGGGCGCGCTCGACGTCGGCATCACCGGCCGGGACCTGCTGCTCGACTCGCGATCGGGGGCGCGGGAGATCGCCCACCTCGACTTCGGCGACTCGACCTTCCGCTTCGCGGCTCCCCGGGGCTCCTTCACCGATATCGCGCAGCTCGCGGGCAAGCGCGTCGCGACGAGCTACCCGCAGCTGGTCGACGACTTCCTGCGCGAGCGCGGTATCGAGGCGATCACGGTGAAGCTCGACGGCGCGGTGGAGTCGGCGGTCCAGCTCGGCGTCGCCGATGCGGTCGCCGATGTGGTGTCCACTGGGGAGACCCTGCGCACCGCGGGCCTGGAGATCTTCGGCCCCGTGATCCTCGAGTCCACCGCCGTGCTCATCGGCGGACCCAATCTGCACGACGGCATCGACCGCCTGCTGCGGCGGCTGCGCGGCGTGCTGGTGGCGCGCAAGTTCGTGATCATGGACTACGACCTCGAGGAGTCCAAGCTCGAGGCCGCGACGCGGATCGCCGGCGGCATCGAGTCGCCGACCGTCTCCCCGCTCAAGGACGAGGGCTGGGTGGCCGTGCGCGTGATGGTCGCCGCCGACGAGGCGAACGAGGTGATGGACCGCCTGGCCGATCTCGGCGCCCGCGCGATCCTGGTCACCGCGATCCACGCGGCGAGACTCTAGGAGCTCCGGTGAGCGTCGCGGTACGAGTCATCCCCTGCCTGGACGTGGCCGCCGGCCGCGTGGTCAAAGGCGTCAACTTCCTGAACCTGCGCGATGCGGGCGACCCGGTCGAACTCGCCGCGCGATACGGGGAGCAGGGCGCCGATGAGCTCACCTTCCTCGACGTCACGGCGACCGTCGACGACCGCAGCACCACCTACGAGGTGGTGCGCCGCACCGCCGAGCAGGTGTTCATTCCGCTCACCGTCGGCGGCGGGGTGCGCAGCAGCGACGATGTGGCCCGGCTGCTCGGCGTCGGCGCGGACAAGGTGGGCGTCAACAGCGCGGCCATCGCGCGGCCGGAGCTCGTCGGCGAGATCGCCGACCGCTTCGGCTCGCAGGTGCTGGTGCTCTCCCTCGATGTGAAGCGCAGCCCGCGCACCCCCAGCGGCTTCGTGGTGACCACGCACGGCGGCAGCCGGGAGACCGATCTCGACGCGCTGGAATGGTGCCGGGAGGCGGTGGAGCGCGGCGCGGGGGAGCTGCTGGTGAACTCGATGGACGCCGACGGCACGCTCGCGGGCTTCGATCTGGAGCTCACCGCCCGGGTGCGTGAGCTCGCCTCGGTGCCCGTGATCGCCTCCGGCGGCGCGGGCCGGCTCGAGCACTTCGCGCCCGCGATCGAGGCGGGCGCCGATGCGGTGCTGGCCGCCTCCGTGTTCCACGACGGCACCTTCACCGTCGGCCAGGTGAAGCAGGCCATCGCCGAGGCCGGCTACGAGGTCAGGCTGGGAGGTGCTGCGGCATGAGCGACGCAGATTTCTCCGCCGCGGCGAATGTCGACCCGGCGGTGCTCGATGCGCTGATCTTCGGCGCCGACGGCCTGCTGCCCGCCATCGTGCAGGACGATGAGAGCGGCGAGGTGCTGATGCTCGCGTGGATGGATCGCGAGGCCGTGCGCCGCACGCTCGCCGAGGGGCGGGTCACCTTCTGGTCCCGCTCCCGGCAGGAGTACTGGCGCAAGGGTGACACCTCCGGACACCGCCAGTACGTGCGCAGCGTCGCCGCGGACTGCGACGGGGACACGCTGCTCGTGCGGGTCGTCCAGATCGGCGCGGCGTGCCACACGGGGACTCGCAGCTGCTTCACCGATCGGGAGCTGCCGGCGGTGCCCGGCGACCCCGCGGCGGACTGAGCGAGCGCATCCGCCGCGATAGGCTGGTTCGGTGAGCCACACCACCACCCGCGCCGCCTTCGATGCGGCGCGACCGCTGCGTTCCGTCATCCCGGTGTGCCGGGAGATCTTCGCCGATGCCGACACCCCCGTCGGCATCTACCGCAAGGTCGCAGGAAACCGCCCCGGCACCTTCCTGCTGGAGAGCGCCGAGCAGGGCGGTGTCTGGACCCGATTCAGCTTCGTCGGCGCGGGCAGCTTCGGCGTGCTCGGCGAGCGCGGCGGTCGGGCACACTGGTCCCCGGACCCTCGGGGCGGAATCGATCAGCAGCGGCTGCTGCCCGGCGGCGTCGAGGGTCTGCAGCCGGTGGAGGCGCTGCGGGCCGTCTACGAGCGGTGGCGGCAGGATCCCGATCCGGATCTGCCACCGCTGGCCAGCGGCTTCGTCGGCTACCTCGGCTGGGAGTCGGTGCGGCAGTTCGAGCATCTGCCGAACGGGCCAGAGGACGGCCCGGATCTGCCCACCCAGGGGCTGAGCTTCGTCAGCGAGCTGGTGGTGATCGACCACCGCGAGGGCAGCGTGGTGCTGCTCGCCAATGTGCTCGACGACGATCCCGCCGCGGATTCCGACGCGCTCTGGGCGCAGGCGCAGGCGCGGCTCGACGCGCTGCAGCAGGCGCTTGCCGCGCCGCTGTCGTCGCCGTTGAGCGCACTCGACCGGCAGGCGCTGCCCGAGCCGCATCGGCTCACCGCCGAGGCCGATTACCTGACCGGGGTCGACCGCTGCAAGCGCTACATCGTCGACGGCGACATCTTCCAGGTGGTGCTCTCGCAGCGCTTCGACCAGGAGTGCACCGCCGATCCCCTCGACGTCTACCGGGTGCTGCGCCACCTGAACCCCAGCCCCTATCTCTATCTGCTGCAGTTGGAGGACGCGCACGGAGAAGCCTTCGCCGTGGTCGGATCGAGCCCCGAGGCGCTGGTCACCGTGCAGGACACGGGCCATGTGATGACCCATCCGATCGCCGGCTCGCGGCCCCGCGGCGGCACGGTGGACGAGGATCAGCAGCACGAGCGCGAGCTGCTCGCCGATGAGAAGGAGCGCGCCGAGCATCTCATGCTCGTCGACCTCGCGCGCAATGATCTGCTGCGGGTGTGCGAGCCCTCGAGCGTCGAGGTGACCGAGTTCATGCGGGTGGAGCGCTTCAGTCACATCATGCACATCGTCAGCTCGGTCGAGGGCAAGCTCTCCGAGGGGCGCAATCCGATCGACGCGCTCCGCGCGACCTTCCCCGCGGGGACGCTGAGCGGCGCGCCGAAGCCCCGAGCCCTGCAGATCATCGACGAGCTCGAACCCGTGCAGCGCGGCGTGTACGGGGGCGTGGTCGGCTACTTCGGCCTCGGCGGCGCGGCGGATCTCGCCATCGCGATCCGCACCGCCACGATCCGGAACGGGGTGGCGATGGTGCAGGCGGGCGGCGGCATCGTCGCGGACTCGGTTCCCGAGCTCGAGGATCAGGAGTCCCGGAACAAGGCGGCCGCGCCCCTGCGCGCGGTGGCCATCGCCAATACGATGCACCGTCTGGACGAGGCCCGTGCGTAGCAAGTTCTGGCTGATCGCCGGGATCGTGCTCGTCGCGGCGAGTGCGCTGTTCGGCGCGACGCAGACCTGGGTGGTGCTCGATCTCGCCGAGGGCGCGGCGGTGGTCGACCGCCTGGAGGCCACCGGCCAGCAGCTCAACGCCTCGCTGTCGTCGATCGCGCTCGCGGCGCTCGCCGGCGCGGTGGCGCTCACCATCGCCGGCCGCGGGTTCCGCCGCGTGCTCGGGGGGCTGATCGTGCTCTTCGGCGCGGGTATCGTCGCGATCGCGATCGCGGTGCTGAACGATCCCGAGGGGGCGGCCTCCGGCAGACTGGCCGAGGTCAGCGGTATCGCCGGGCGCGCGCAGCTCGATCTGGTCACCGCGATCGGCACCACCCCCTCCATCGCCTTCACGCTCTACTCCGGGCTGCTGCTGGCGCTGCTCGGCGTGCTGGTGCTGGTGCTTGGCGGCCGCTGGAAGACGGCGGGACGCAAATACGCGGCCCGCGCGGAGCAGAAGGCGGACAGCGGCGACAGCGGCGACAGCGGCGCCGGGGGTGCCGAGCGCGCCGGCCGCGCCGCGCGCGAGGAGGACGAACCGGATCGCTTCTCCGACTGGGACCGGCTCAGCGAAGGAGAAGACCCCAGCGAGCCCCGCTGAGCGCGTGGCGTTTCCCTGAGTCGCGCGGGGAAGGTAGGCTGGATGACGAACCATCTGCCTCAAGGAGATTCATGAACACCCAGCACTCCGATCCAGGTCACGGCGACTCGCCCGCTGCGTGGACGGCCGTCATCGTCATGCTGCTCGGCATCGCGGTCGGCACGGTCGCATTCTTCCTGGCTCAGGCCTGGCTGGTGTGGGTGTGCGTCGGCATCGTCATCGTGGGCGCCCTGCTCGGATTCATCCTGTCGAAGGCCGGGTTCGGGGTCAACGGCCCGAAGTTCGCCCCGAAACCGCACGATTCAGGTGCTTGACCAACTGCTGGCCGGCTCTCTCGAGGATGCGCGGGCGCGGAGGCTGCTGAGGCCGTTCGAGCTCGTCGAGGCCGAGGCTCTCGCCCGTCCGGCTGCGCTGGATGCGCTCGAGGCCCTGGCGCCGGCCGAGCACATCAAGGTGATCGCCGAGGTGAAACGGGCGAGCCCCTCGCGCGGCGATCTCGCCGACATCCCCGAGCCGCAGGCGCTGGCGGCGCAGTACGAGGCCGGCGGCGCGAGCGCGGTGAGCGTGCTCACCGAGGAGCGGCGCTTCAAGGGATCCCTCGCCGATCTCGAAGCGGTGCGGAAGGCCGTCAGCATCCCCGTGCTGCGCAAGGACTTCATCGGCGACGAGTACCAGGTGCTCGAGGCCAGGGCGGCCGGAGCCGATCTGGTGCTCCTCATCGTCGCGGCGCTGCCGCAGGAGACGCTGCAGCGCCTCTACGCCTTCATCCGCGAGCTCGGCATGACCCCGCTGGTGGAGGCGCACTCCGACGCCGAAGTCGCCCGCGCCGTCGATCTGGGCGCGCAGCTGATCGGGGTGAATGCGCGCGATCTGAGCACCTTCGAACTCGACCGCGGGCTCTTCGGCCGGGTCGCCGACCAGATCCCGGCCGGGGTCATCCGCGTCGCGGAGTCGGCCGTCCTCGACATCAGCGACGTCGAGCGCTACCGCGAGGCGGGCGCCGATGTCGTACTGGTGGGCGAGGCCCTGGTGACGGGCGATCCCGTCGCAACCCTGCAGAGCTATCTCAGCGTCTGATCCGCAAGCTATCTCGAGGTTCCATGACCAACGAACACATCTCGGACGGCCCGCTCCGTTCCCAGCACGGCCCCTTCTTCGGAGACTTCGGTGGCCGGTACATGCCGGAGTCGCTGATCGCCGCGCTCGACGAGGTGACCCGCGCCTACGAGGAGTCGAAGGAGGATCCGGAGTTCGCCGCTGAGCTGGGGGAGCTGCAGCGCAGCTACGTCGGCCGGCCAAGCATCATCACCGAGGTGCCCCGCTTCGCCGAGCACGCCGGCGGCGCGCGCATCATCCTCAAGCGTGAAGACCTCAACCACACCGGCTCGCACAAGATCAACAACGTGCTCGGCCAGGCGCTGCTCGTGAAGCGGCTCGGCAAGACGCGTCTGATCGCTGAGACCGGCGCCGGGCAGCACGGGGTGGCGACGGCCACCGCCGCGGCGCTCTTCGGCATGGACTGCACCGTCTACATGGGCGAGGTGGACACCGAGCGCCAGGCGCTGAATGTGGCGCGCATGCGGCTCCTCGGTGCGGAGGTGATCCCGGTGAAGACCGGCTCGCGCACGCTGAAGGACGCCATCAACGAGGCCTTCCGCGACTGGGTCGCCAATGTCGATACCACCCATTATCTGCTCGGCACGGTCAACGGTCCGCACCCCTTCCCGGTGATGGTCCGCGACTTCCACAAGGTGATCGGCGAAGAGGCCCGTGCGCAGGTGCTCGAGCTCACCGGCCGCCTGCCGGACGCGGTCGCCGCCTGCGTCGGCGGCGGATCCAACGCCATCGGCATCTTCCACGCCTTCCTCGACGATCCCGGGGTCGCGCTGTACGGCTTTGAGCCCGGCGGGCACGGGGTCGACAGCGGCGAGCACGGCGCCACCATCGGCCAGGGGCGACCCGGCGTGCTGCACGGCACCCGCACCTACGTGCTGCAGGACGACGACGGCCAGACCCTCGAGTCCTACTCGATCTCCGCCGGACTCGACTACCCGGGAGTGGGCCCCGAGCACGCCTGGCTCGCGGATATCGGCCGCGCCAGCTACGAATCGGTGACAGATGACGAGGCGATGCAGGCGCTGCGCCTGCTCAGCCGGACCGAGGGCATCATCCCCGCGATCGAGTCGGCCCACGCGCTCGCGGGCGCGCTGCGGCTGGGGCGCAGCCTCGGCCCCGAGGCGGTCATCCTGGTCAATCTCTCCGGTCGCGGCGACAAGGACATGGCGACGGCGGGTCGATACTTCGGACTCTTCGAGGGCACCGATCTGGACGCGAGCGCGGGGGAGGGGCGATGAGCGCCGCCCGGTCACGTGTCGCAGCGGCGATCCGCTCCGCGGCGCAGCACCGCCGCGGAGCGCTCGTGGGCTATCTCCCGGTCGGCTTCCCCGATCTCGACACGAGTGTCGAGGCGGCGATCGCCATGGCGCGCAGCGGCGCGGATGTGCTCGAACTGGGTCTGCCCTACAGCGATCCGGTGATGGACGGCGTCGTGATCCAGGAGGCGACGCAGACGGCGCTGGCCGCCGGCTTCCGCGTCGCCGATGTCTTCGAGGCGGTGCGCCGGGTGCGCGAAGCCGTCGAGACCCCGATTCTGGTGATGACCTACTGGAACCCGGTGCTGCAGTACGGACTGGAGCGCTTCGCCGAGGAGCTGCAGCGCGCCGGCGGCGACGGACTCATCACTCCCGACATCACCCCCGACTCCGCGGAGGAGTGGATCCGGGTGAGCGAGCGCCTCGGCCTGGACCGGGTGTTCCTCGCCGCTCCGACCTCGAGCGACGAACGCCTCGAGATGGTCGCGCGCAGCACCACCGGCTTCGTCTACACGGTCTCGACCATGGGCATCACCGGTGAGCGCACCGATCTCGACGCGGCCGCGCGAGGGCTGACCGAGCGGCTGCGGGCCAGCGGGGCGGAGCTCGCCTGCGTCGGCATCGGCATCTCGACCGCTGAGCATGTGGCCGCCGCGCTCGACTATGCCGACGGGGCGATCGTGGGCACGGTGTTCGTGCGCGCGCTGCGGGACGGCGGAGTGCCGGGCCTCAGCGCCGCGGTGCGCGAGCTCGCGGCCGGAACACAGGCGCTGAGCTGAGCCTCGGCGTGCCGAGGATAGGATTGAGCGGGCAGAGGCCCGCATCGGCGATCATGCAAAGTGCGATTACGCGAAAGAGGAGCGAATGATTCTCCCGCTGAGTATTCCCAGCCCCGATATTCAGTATTTGCAGATCGGTCCGCTGCGCATCTACTTCTACGCGCTGTGCATTCTGCTGGGCATCGTCCTCGCCGCGATCTGGACCGCCAGGCGCCTCGGGCAGCGTGGCGGCGAACGCGGCGCGGTGATCGACTTCCTGGTCTGGTCGGTGGTGCTCGGCATCATCGGCGCACGGCTGTACCACGTCGTCACCCACTGGGGCGACTACTTCGGCCCGGGGAAGAACCCGCTCGAGATCTTCGCCTTCTGGAACGGCGGCATCGCCATCTTCGGCGCCCTCCTCGGCGGCGCCCTCGGCGTGTACATCGCCTCCCGCCTCACCGGCATCCGCTTCCTCTCCTTCGCCGATGCGATCGTTCCCGGTCTGCTGCTCGCCCAGGCCTGCGGACGACTGGGCAACTGGTTCAACCACGAACTCTTCGGCGGTCCCACGGCGCTGCCGTGGGGGCTCGAGATCGAGAGCAGCAACCCCGCCTTCCCGATCGGCCTGCCCGAGGGAACGCTCTTCCACCCGGCCTTCCTCTACGAGATCGTCTGGAATCTGCTCGGCATCGCGGTGCTGCTGCTCATCGAGCGGAGGTGGCGTCCCCGATGGGGCAAGTTCTTCGGCATGTACCTCATCTGGTACGGCGTGGGGCGCTTCTTCATCGAGGGGCTGCGGGTCGATCCCAGCCTCACCATCCTGTGGTGGAAGACGAATCAGTTCGCCGCACTGCTGGCCATCCTGCTGGGCCTGGTGATCATCCTGGTGCAGCGCCGCCGCCACGTCGGCCTGGAGCGCTCGATCTATCGGCCTGGTCGCAGCAACCCCACCGCATCGATCGACCAGCTCACCGCGGATCCCGAGAAGTTCTACCACGTCCTGCAGAAGAGGTAAGAAACACATCATGCGCCACGCGAAGATCGTCGCCACCTGGGGTCCCGCCGTCTCGAGCTACGACCACACACTCGATCTGATCCGCGCGGGGGTGAATGTGGCGCGGCTGAACATGTCCCACGGCACCTACAACGTGCACGAGGGCATCTACCGCAACATCCGGCGCGCAGAGGCCGAAGTCGGTCGGCCGATCGCGGTGCTCGCCGACCTCCAGGGCCCGAAGATCCGCCTCGGCACCTTCGCCGAGGGGCCGGTCGAGCTTGCGGAGGGCGACGAGTTCGCCATCACCATCCGGGATGTACCGGGGAGCCGGGACATCTGCGGCACGACCCACAAGGGTCTGCCCGGCGATGTCAGGCCCGGCGATCCGCTGCTGATCGACGACGGCAAGGTCGGGCCGTGCGCGGTGCGGGTCACCGAGGACACCGTCTATACGGTGGTGGAGGTGCCCGGCACGGTCTCCAACAACAAGGGCATCAATCTCCCCGGGGTCGCCGTGAACGTGCCGGCGCTCTCGGAGAAGGACGAGGACGATCTGCGCTGGGCGCTGAAGCTCGGCGTCGACTACATCGCCCTGTCCTTCGTGCGCGATGCCGCCGACATCACGCGGGTGCACGAGATCATGGACGAGGAGGGCATCCGGCTGCCCGTCATCGCCAAGATCGAGAAGCCGCAGGCCGTCGAGAACCTGGCGGATATCGTGGACGCCTTCGACGGGATCATGGTCGCCCGCGGTGATCTCGGCGTCGAACTGCCGCTGGAGCAGGTACCGCTGGTGCAGACCGAGGCGATCGCGCTGGCGCGCCGCAATGCGAAGCCCGTGATCGTCGCGACCCAGGTGCTCGAGTCGATGATCGAGAACCCCCGGCCCACGCGCGCCGAGGCCAGCGACTGCGCGAACGCCGTGCTCGACGGGGCCGATGCCGTGATGCTCTCGGGCGAGACCAGCGTCGGCGCCTATCCGGTGCAGGCCGTGGCCACGATGGCGCGCATCATCGAGGCGACCGAGGATCACGCCCTCGATCGCATCGAGCCGCTCGGGTCCAGGCCGCGCTCGCAGGGCGGCACGCTCACGGTGGCCGCCGCGGAGGTCGCGGAGTTCATCGGGGCGCGGGCGATCTGCGTCTTCACCGAGTCCGGCGACACCGTGCGGCGCATGTCGCGGCTGCGCAAGCCGCTGCCGATCATCGGCTTCACCCCGAGCAAGAATATCCGGCGGCGGATGGAGCTCACCTGGGGCGCGCGCAGTTACGAGGTGCCCCGGGTCGGGTCGACCGATGAGATGTTCGCGCAGGTCGACAAGGTGCTGCTGGAGCGGGATCGTCTCGAGCTGGGCGAGAAGGTGATTATCATCGCGGGATCCCCTCCCGGGATCGTGGGATCGACCAATACGCTGCGCATCCACCGGATGGGCGAGGCGACCGGGCAGCTGCCCGAGGCCGGCCCGCGCAAGCATCTGATCGGCCGGGGCCGGATCCCGGTGTGATCCGCTCTCTGCGATAAAGTGGAGAGTCCGGCCGGATTGGTGGAATTGGCAGACACGGCGCACTCAAAATGCGCTGCCGAAAGGTGTGAGGGTTCGAGTCCCTCATCCGGCACTTTGTACTGTTGGGGGCTCCGATTGCCGAGGGCGGCGCGAGGCTGAATCGCCTCGCGGGGTTCGGGCCGCCGTGTGCGGCCCCGCGGTCTGCGCGTCGACCGGTGGTCGACGCTTCAGCATCCCGCGCTCCTCCGGCACTTTACGCATTCTCACACGGGGTGTGGCGTCTTCACCCAGCGGCGCAGTAGTAAGCTACTGAGCATGACCGAGCAGAGCGCCGCGCGACGAGTGGTCGTCGCCGAAGACGAGTCACTGATCCGCCTCGATATCGTCGAGACCCTTCGTGACAACGGCTTCGACGTCGTCGGTGAGGCCGGCGACGGGGAGGAGGCGGTGCGCCTCGTCGAGGAGCTCCGCCCCGATCTGGTGGTGATGGACGTCAAGATGCCGAAGCTCGACGGCATCTCCGCCGCAGAGCAGATCAACAAGGAGCACATCGCCCCGGTGGTGCTGCTCACCGCCTTCAGCCAGCGCGAGCTCGTGGAGCGCGCCGGCGAGGCCGGCGCCCTCGCCTATGTGGTGAAGCCCTTCACCCCGGCAGACCTGATCCCCGCCATCGAGATCGCGCTCTCGCGCTTCCAGCAGATCGTCACCCTCGAGAACGAGGTGGCCGATCTCGCCGAGCGCTTCGAGACCCGCAAACTCGTCGACCGGGCCAAGGGTATCCTCAACGACAAGATGGGCCTGACCGAGCCCGAGGCCTTCCGGTGGATCCAGAAGGCCTCGATGGATCGCCGCCTCACCATGCAGGACGTCGCCAAGACCATCATCGATCAGCTCGGCCCGAAGAAGGACTGATCGGCCAGGGCTCCGCACGAGTCCTCGGTGCGAGCCCGGCCCGTCAATCGCGCTCGTGGTCGGGCTACATACACGGTCGCTGGCTGGGACTGGTGGGTTCAGCCCCCCCTGCCCGTCAATTGGATGCGTTGCCGCTACAGGCACCTATCCGCGTAACTGCATCCGGATCTCGGGGAATTGCGGTGCAGTACGCCGAGTCGGTGCGTGTATGACTGGCTGAGGTGTGACGGGCGGCAGAGAACACCTTCCAGGCATCAAGGGGCCAAGCGAAGCGCTCAACGGGCGGCCCCGGGCGGCCTGGGCCGCTGCGCTGGTCAGCGCTGCGGGGTGTGATACTTGGCCCCGCGCACCGATCCGTGGAACTTGCACACCACGCAAAGGTGTCAGTTTGGTGCACTAAATCGCGAAATAGTGCACCAAAGTGACACCTGAAGGGGGACCGGCGGCAGGGGCGTCGGGGCCAGACCGTTCCCACACCCCTCATTGCGGAGCGCCGGCTATCAGCGCTTCTTGTAGAGATTCGTGATCCGCACCGTCGAGCAGCGGCGGCCCGTCTCGTCGCTGATCACGATCTCGTGCACCGCGATCGAGCGGCCGATGTGGACGGGCGTGCAGACGGCGGTGACCAGTCCCGCGGTGGCGGATCCGGTGTGCGTCGCAGTGACGTCGAGCCCGAGGGCGATGTGCCCGGGCGGGGCGAGCAGATTCGCGTGGGTGGAGCCGAGCGACTCGCCCAGCACCACGTACGCACCGCCGTGCATCAGGCCGAGGGGCTGCGTATTGCCCTCGACCGGCATCGTCGCGACGGCGCGCTCACGGGTGAACTCGGTGAAGACGATGCCCATCCGCTCCGCGAGACGTCCCAGACCGATCCGCTCGACGAAGGCGAGCTCATCCTCCTGGGACGGGGACCGGGTCTCCTGCAAGTGCGGCATCTGGATCCTTTCACGGCGCCTCCGGCTCGAACGACTCCGGTGGATCGGGGGCGCGGCTTGTAGGCTGTCTCTGTGTCGAATTCCTCACAGCCTACCCTCATGGTGATCGACGGCCACTCGCTGGCCTTCCGCGCGTTCTACGCTTTGCCGGTCGACAGTTTCCAGACCCACAGCGGACAGCACACCAACGCGATCCACGGCTTCATCGCGATGCTCATCAATCTGCTGGGCAATGAGCGGCCAGATGCCCTGGCCGTGGCCTTCGACATCTCGCGGCACTCCTTCCGCACCGAGGAGTATCCCGAGTACAAGGGCACCCGCGGCGAGACGCCGCCGGAGTTCAAGGGGCAGGTGCCGCTGCTCCAGGAGGCGCTGCACGCGATGGGCATCCGCACCATCGAGAAGGAGAACTACGAGGCCGACGACATCCTCGCGACGCTCGCGACCCGCGGTGCCGAGGCCGGATACCGGGTGCTCGTGGTCAGCGGCGACCGCGACACCATCCAGCTGGTCGACGATCGCGTCACCCTGCTCTACCCCTCGAAGCAGGGGGTGAGCGAGCTCACCCGCTACGACGGGGCAAAGGTGATGGAGCGCTACGGCATCCGCCCCGAGCAATACCCCGAAATCGCCGCCCTCGTGGGGGAGACCAGCGACAATCTGCCGGGCATCCCCCGGGTGGGCGAGAAGACCGCGGTGAAGTGGATCAACCAGTTCGGCTCCCTCGAAGAACTGCTGCGGCGGCAGGACGAGGTCGGCGGCAAAGTCGGCGAGAGCCTGCGGGAGTTCGCGCATCTGGCCGAGCGCAACCGGCGGCTGAACCGGCTCGTGCGCGATGTGGAGCTCGATGTGGAGCTTCAGGATCTGGACCGCGGCGAGATCGACATGGCCGCCGTGCAGGCCGTGTTCACGAAGCTCGAGTTCCGCACGCTGCTGCAGCGGGTGGGCAAGCTCGCAGGCGCTGAAGTGCCGGCGGCGGGGAACGGCGGCGTTCAACTCGCCCCCAAGCTGCCCGAGGCGAAGACGCTGCTCGACGAGGAGCTCGGCGATTGGCTGGACAAGGCGGATCGCCCGGCCGTGCACATTGTGGAGGGTTTCGGCGGGCTGGAGGTCGGGCTCGCGACCGCCGACTCCACCGTGCTGCTGAACTGGCAGCCCGGTGGCCGCGACTACGCGCTCTTCGAGGCCTGGATCGCCTCCGAGGCACCCAAGGTGTTCTTCGATGCGAAGGCCCAGCTGAAGCTGGCCGAGGCCGCGGGTGTGCGACTGGGCGGCATCGCCGGCGACGCCCTCATCGCGGCCTTCCTCATCCGGCCCTCGACGCCCGAGAAGTCGATCGCCGATGCCGTGCAGCGCTATCTGGGCGAGGATCTCCCCGTCGCGGATCCCAATCAGCTGCTGCCGGACGAGAGCGGCGCCTCCGGCCCGGAGGCGATCGCCTGGTACATCGTCCGGGCCCACGCCGAGATGGTCTCCCGCTTCGCGGGCGACACCGAGCGCGTCTACCGCGAGATCGAGCTCCCGCTGATCCCGGTGCTCGCGGCGCTGGAGAAGCGCGGCGTGCAGATCGACGTCCCGCTGCTGAAGGCGCACGAGGCGGAGCTGCGCGAGCGGGTGCAGGGCTACGAGCAGGCGGCCTTCGCCGCCATCGGTCGGGAGGTGAACCTCTCCTCGCCGAAGCAGCTGCAGGAGGTGCTCTTCGACGAGCTCGACATGCCGAAGACCCGCAAGACCCAGACCGGCTACACCACCGATGCGGCCGCGCTCACCGAATTGCAGGAGAAGAACCCGCACCCCTTCCTCGACGCCCTGCTGGCGCACCGGGACGCGAACAAGCTGCGGCAGATCGTCGAGACGCTGATCAAGGCCGTGCAGGACGACGGGCGCATCCACACCACCCTGCTGCAGAACGGCGCGAGCACCGGTCGCCTCGCCTCCACCGATCCGAATCTGCAGAACATCCCGGTGCGCACCGAGGAGGGGCGTCGCATTCGCGAGGCGTTCATCCACTCGGCCGACTATGAGACGCTGATGACCGCCGACTACTCGCAGATCGAGATGCGCATCATGGCGCACCTCTCCGGCGACGAAGGGCTCATCGAAGCCTTCAACGCGGGCGAGGACCTGCACCGCTTCGTCGGCTCCCGGATCTTCGGGGTGCCGGCCGAGGAGGTGACCGCCGATATGCGCTCGAAGGTGAAGGCGATGTCCTACGGTCTCGCCTACGGGCTGTCCGCCTTCGGCCTCGCCAAACAGCTGAATCTGAGCGCGCCTGAGGCCCGGCAGCTGATGGAGGACTACTTCGAGCGCTTCGGCGGGGTCCGCGACTATCTGCGCCGCGTGGTCGAGCAGGCGAAGCAGGACATGTACACGGAGACCATCTTCGGCAGGCGGCGCCCCTTCCCCGATCTCGCGAGCCCCAATCGCACCCTCCGCGCGAACGCCGAGCGCGCCGCGCTGAACGCGCCGATCCAGGGCTCCGCGGCCGACATCATCAAGATCGCGATGGCGAGGATCGAATCGCGCATGCGAGCGGCCGGGCTGGAGTCGCGCATGCTGCTGCAGATCCACGACGAGCTCATGTTCGAGGTCGTCGCGGGGGAGTGGGACGCGCTGGAGGCGATCGTGCGCGAGGAGATGGGCGGCGCGGCCGAGCTCTCGGTGCCCCTGGAGGTGCAGGTGGGTCGAGGACCCAACTGGAACGCCGCGGCGCACTGAGGCGGGGCCGTCGCATGCGCGTCGTCATCGCACCCGACTCCTTCAAGGGAACGATCGACGCCGACGCCGCCGCGCGCGCCCTCGCCGAAGGATGGGCGTCCGAGCGCCCCGATGACGAGATCCTCTGCCTCCCGATGGCGGATGGGGGAGAGGGCACTCTGGAAGTGGTGTCGGCGGCGATCGACGGCACGCGCCTGCACCCGGTGCGGGTGATCGGGCCGGACGATTCCCCCGTCGAGGCCGAGTGGCTCGAACTGCCGGGCGGCGAGGCCGTCGTGGAGCTGGCATGTGCGAGCGGGATCCTGCACCTGGGCGATCGGCTCAGACCCGAGTCGGCGCACAGCTACGGCTTCGGACAGGCCCTGCGCGCCGCCAGCGAGGCGGGCGCGACCGCGATCCACGCCGCGATCGGCGGCAGCGCCTCGAGCGACGGCGGAGCGGGTCTGCTCCGGGCGCTCGGCGCGGCGGTGAGCGATGACGACGCCTCGCGGCGGGATGCGCTGGGGCTGCCAGGCCGCTGCGCCGGGATCGATCTGAGCCGCCTCCGCACACTGCCGCCCGGCGGCGTGCGGATCTGGAGCGATGTCACGAACCCACTGCTGGGTCCCGCGGGCGCGGTCGCGGTCTTCGGAGCGCAGAAGGGGGTGACCCCGGAGATGACGCCCCGGCTCGAAGCGCGTCTGGCGGGCTTCGCCGATGAGGTGGAGCGGAGCCTCGGACGCAGGATCCGCGACCTCCCCGGCGCCGGCGCGGCCGGGGGCGCGGGCTTCGGCCTCCTCGCCTGGGGCGGGGTCGTCGAGAGCGGCAGTCGGGCCGTGGCCCGGCTCCTGGGTCTCCCCGCCGCTCTGGTGGGCGCCGATGCGGTCATCACCGGAGAGGGGCGCTACGACGCCCAGACCGCGAGCGGCAAGGTCGTCTCGGAGGTCCTCGGACTGGCGGATGCCGCGGAGGACGGTCCGGCTCTCCGCGCGGTCGTCGCCGGCGGGATCGAGACCGGTGCCGGCGACATCGGTGGCGGCACCGGCGGCGGCAGCGGCACGCGATTGCTCTCGTTGACCGAGCTCGCGGGCTCCGCCTCGGAGGCGATGCGCGACGCGCCGCGGTGGTTGCGCGTCGCGGGACGGCGACTGGCCGCATCCGGGTCGTTTCGGCTTGATTCCTAGCGGTTCGGCAGGATAGAGTGGGGTGTCACTCCTGTGGCAATTCAACCATGCTCACATGCAGAGCCTGCGTCGAGGTGAATGCCAGTCCTTCGTCGCTTCGCGAGCTCCGCCCGATTCCCCATCCATTCTGGAGACCATTTACATGACGAACGCAACGACCGAAAAGGCAAGCAAGCAGGTCGCGATCAACGACATCGGCTCTGCCGAGGACTTCCTTGCCGCGGTCGAGAAGACTCTGAAGTTCTTCAACGACGGCGACCTCATCGAAGGCACCGTGGTGAAGATCGACCGCGACGAGGTGCTCCTCGACGTGGGCTACAAAACCGAGGGCGTGATCCCCTCCCGCGAGCTTTCCATCAAGCACGACGTCGACCCCGATGAGGTGGTCCAGGTTGGCGACAGCGTCGAGGCGCTGGTGCTGCAGAAGGAAGACAAAGAAGGCCGTCTGATCCTGTCGAAGAAGCGCGCCCAGTACGAGCGCGCCTGGGGCGATGTGGAGAAGATCAAGGAGAACGAAGGCGTCGTCACCGGCACCGTCATCGAGGTCGTCAAGGGTGGTCTCATCGTCGACATCGGCCTCCGCGGCTTCCTCCCCGCCTCGCTCATCGAGCTGCGTCGCGTGCGCGATCTCACGCCGTACCTCGGCCAGGAGATCGAGGCGAAGATCCTCGAGCTCGACAAGAACCGCAACAATGTGGTGCTCTCGCGTCGTGCACTGCTGGAAGAGACCCAGTCGGCCAGCCGCTCCTCCTTCCTCGCCGACCTCAAGCCCGGCCAGGTGCGCAAGGGCGTCATCTCCTCGATCGTCAACTTCGGCGCCTTCGTCGATCTCGGCGGCGTGGACGGCCTCGTGCACGTCAGCGAGCTGTCCTGGAAGCACATCGAGCACGCCAGCGATGTGGTCGAGGTCGGCCAGGAGGTCACCGTCGAGGTGCTCTCGGTCGAGCTGGACCGCGAGCGCGTCTCGCTCTCGCTGAAGGCAACCCAGGAGGATCCCTGGCAGGTCTTCGCCCGCACCCACGCAATCGGCCAGATCGCCCCGGGCGCGGTCACCAAGCTCGTGCCCTTCGGCGCCTTCGTCCGCGTGGCCGACGGCATCGAGGGCCTGGTGCACATCTCCGAGCTGTCGGGTCAGCACGTCGAGCTCGCCGAGCAGGTCGTGCAGGCCGGCCAGGAGGTCTTCGTCAAGATCATCGACATCGACCTGGATCGCCGCCGCATCTCGCTGAGCCTCAAGCAGGCCAATGAGGGTGTGGATCCCGAGGGCACCGACTTCGATCCCGCGCTCTACGGCATGACCGCCGAGTACGACGAGAACGGCGAGTACAAGTACCCCGAGGGCTTCGATCCCGAGACCCAGGAGTGGAAGGAAGGCTTCGAGACCCAGCGCGAGCAGTGGGAGCAGGAGTACGCCGCCGCTCAGACCCGTTGGGAAGCCCACAAGAAGCAGGTCGGGGAGGCCCTCACGGCGCAGCACGATGCGCCCGCCGGCGGCACCGCCGATCTGGCCTCCGGTTTCTCGAGCGACAGCGCGTCCAGCGGCACCCTTGCCGATGACGAGGCGCTTGCCGCGCTGAAGCAGCAGCTCGAGGGCAACTAACCCTCATCCCGAAGGAGTCGGTCGCAGGTGAGTCCCGCGGCCGGCTCCTTCGGCGTTTTCGGCGGGGATTTTTCGTCTTTCATGGGGAGCGGCGAGGCCGTCTCGGCCTCGCGTCGGGGTTCCGGTGGGTAGTGTCATAACCTTGAAATTGGTTGCGCTCACGGGCGCGACCGTGAAATGAAAGGCGATTTCTCGCCTTTCATAGGGAGCGGCGAGGCCGTCTCTGCCTCGCGTCGGGTTCCGGTGGGTAGTGTCGTAACCATGAAATTGGTTGCGCTCACGGGGGGCATCGCCTCCGGAAAATCCACCGTGGCGCGTCGGCTCGCCGAGCTCGGCGCGGTGCACGTCGACGCCGACGGGCTCGCCCGTGAGGCGGTCGAGCCCGGCAGCGCCGGTCTCGCGCGCATTCGCGAGCGATTCGGCGAAGAGGTCATCGGCGCCGACGGGGCGCTCAACCGTGCGGAGCTCGGGCGTCGTGTATTCACAGATCCCGCCGCGCTCGCAGATCTCAATGCGATCGTGCACCCCGAGGTGTGGGCGCTGGCCGGCCGGCGCTTCGCGGAGGCGGAGGCCGCGGATCCGCAGGCCATCGTGATCTACGACGTCCCGCTGCTGGCCGAGGCCAAGGTGCAGCGGCCCTGGGATCTCGTCGTGCTCACCGAGGCGCCTGCCGAGGTGCGGCTCGAGCGGATGATCGAGCTGCGCGGCATGTCGCGGGAGGACGCGGAGAATCGCATCGCGAATCAGGCCGACGACGAGCAGCGCCGGGCCATCGCCGATGTGATCATCGACACCGGCGGCTCCGAGCGGCACACCCTGGAGCAGACCGATGGGCTCTGGGCGCGATTGCTTCGGGGCTGAGACTCACATCCGCGCGAACTCGGCGAACCAGTCGAGCTGGAACTGGGCGATGGCGACGACGACGAGCACATTCACGAGGATCACGACCCACAGCCACGAGGACAGCCCGCGCGCGATGCGGCGTCCCTTGGCGCTCAGCGGGATGTCGCCAGAGGCGTAGGGGCGGGTCAGGGTGATCCACCACAGCGGGATCATCACCGCCCACACCACCATGCACCACGGGCACAGCGTCCCGAGCACGAAGATGCTCTGGTACTGCAGCCAGCACACGAGCACGAAGCCGGCCAGAAGACCCAGCTGGTACAGGCACCAGAACCATGCTCGGAAGCGGGCGCCCGCCAGAAGCGCGACGCCGACGGCGATGGGAGCCGCAAAGCCCGACACGCCGAGGATTGTGTTGCTGAAGCCGAGGAGAGAACCCTGCCACGAGTCCATATTCGGCCCGCAGGTGACGAGGATGCTCACCGAGCAATTGGGAACGTAATGCGGATCCTGCAGGGTCTTGATGTACTCGGTGAGCAGTTCGAAGGAGGCGAACCAGCCGATGACGCCGGCGAGGATGGTGAAGACGGCGAAGCCGTAGCGTCGTCCCTGGCTGCTCGTCTCGGTGTGCATGAGGCGATCCTAGTGCCCGCATCCGTGGCCCGGCTGCTATCCCGCTGAGCGCGGGCAGTGCCGTCGCCGGGCGCGATCGTGGCATAATGGAGAGTGGTACCCCGCGCACAGGCGCTCGGTACGCAACAGTCTTTTGGTCGCTGGGCGACCGTGTACGGGACAACCCGCCCCGCACAGCACAGATTTCGCGGTGGCGACGCCGCACGAGCAGAATTTCCGGGCGAGACGCCCGGTTCAGAGGAGTACACCAGCGATGGTGAATGAGTACGACGAAACAGTCACCCATACCGAGAACACCCCGGCTGAGGAATCACCCGAGTCCGTCGTCGCGCAGCAGAGCGAGGCGCAGCTCGACGAGGCAGGCGGCCCTGTCGAAGAGACGGCGAACGCAGTGGAGTCCGTCGGGGCGAAGGCCGCGGAGGCTCTGTCCGAGCCGCTCGAGGCGGCTCAGGTCGAGGCCCCGCCGGCCCAGGCCGAGCAAGTAGAGGCTGCGCAGATCGAGGCTGGGCGGGCCGAAGCGGTGCAGACCGAGGTGCACACCGGATCCGAGCAGCCCGAGGCGGTCGGGACCGAGTCGGCCGAGGTCGACGCTCCGCAGCTCGAAGCCCCGCAGGCCGAAGACCAGCCGGCCGAAGACCAGCAGGCTGAAGCCGCGCCGGAGGCCGAGCCCGCCCCCAAGCCGGAACTGCTGCTGCCGCTCTCGGAGATGACGCCCCAGGAGCGCTTCCGAGCGACGACGCGGTTGATCTTCCTCGCACCCGATGTGCCGCCGGTGCCCCCGCGGCAGCGGCGCAGCGATCTGCGACAGCTCGACGAGATCCTCGACCGACAGCTCTCGCGCGGCGGTCGTAACGCCTTCGGCGAGGACGAGGACATCGACGAACGGGAAGAGCCGAGCGAGGGGATCGGCGGTCGTCGTCGTCGCCGCTCGACCGGTGCGGGCAGCGACGGTTCCGGGAGCGAGGAGCTGCGACGAGCGCCGCGTCAGGCCCCCCTGATCACCGAACCGCAGAAGGTCAAGGGCTCCACCCGGCTCGAGGCGAAGAAGCAGCGCCGCCGCGAGGGGCGCGACGCCGGCCGCCGCCGCCGCATGGTCATCACCGAGAGCGAGTTCCTGGCCCGCCGGGAGGCGGTCGACCGGGAGATGGTGGTGCGCACCACCGCCGATCGGATCCAGATCGGCGTTCTCGAGGATAAGGTGCTCGTCGAGCACTACGTCGCGCGTTCCAGCGAGACCTCCCTCATCGGCAATGTCTATCTCGGGCGCGTGCAGAACGTGCTGCCGAGCATGGAGGCGGCCTTCGTCGACATCGGCCGCGGCCGCAATGCGGTGCTCTACTCGGGCGAGGTGGACTGGAGCGAGTTCGAGGGCAGCTCCTCCGCGCGTCGCATCGAGAACGCGCTGAAGCCCGGCGACCAGGTGCTGGTGCAGGTGACGAAGGATCCGGTCGGGCACAAGGGCGCGCGGCTCACCAGCCAGATCTCCCTGCCCGGGCGATTCCTGGTGTACGTGCCGGGCGGGGCGATGAACGGGATCTCCCGGAAGCTCCCCGACACCGAGCGCGCACGCCTGAAGAAGATCCTGAAGGCCGTTCTGCCCTCGGGCGCCGGTGTGATCGTGCGCACTGCGGCAGAGGGCGCGACCGAGGATCAGGTCACCGGCGACGTCGAGCGGCTGACCCGCCAGTGGGAGTCGATCCAGCAGCGCGTGGCCAAGGGCGGTGGGCCGCTGCTGCTGCACTCCGAGCCCGACATGCTCATCAAGATCGTGCGCGATGTCTTCAACGAGGACTTCCACAAGCTCGTGATCGCGGGATCGGACACCTACGCGACCATCGAGAGCTACCTCTCCCAGGTGGCTCCCGAATTGCTCGAGCGGGTCGAGCGCTACGCGGACCATCGAGACATCTTCGACGAGTACCGCATCACCGAGCAGATCGCCAAGGCGCTCGATCGCAAGGTCTGGCTGCCCTCGGGCGGTTCGCTCGTGATCGACCGCACCGAGGCGATGACGGTCGTCGATGTCAACACCGGGAAGTTCGTCGGCTCCGGCGGCAATCTCGAGGAGACCGTCACCAAGAACAATCTCGAGGCTGCTGAGGAGATCGTTCGCCAGCTGCGTCTGCGCGACATCGGTGGCATCATCGTGGTCGACTTCATCGACATGGTGCTCGAGTCGAACCGCGATCTGGTGCTGCGCCGTCTGGTGGAGTGCCTGAGCCGGGACCGCACCAAGCATCAGGTCGCCGAGGTCACCTCTCTGGGCCTCGTGCAGATGACGCGGAAGAAGCTGGGCCTGGGGCTCTTGGAGTCCTTCAGCGAGCCCTGCGACGTCTGCGCCGGGCGCGGACTGATCGTGCACCACGAGCCGGTGATGAAGCACGGCGGCGGCAGCCAGCGCGGGGCCAGGCGCAAGGGATCGGGTCAGGGTTCCTCCGGATCATCGACGGCACCGGCCCCGGCGGCGGCCCAGACCCACGCCATCACCGAGGAGTCCCGGACGATGCTCGCGAAGATCGCGGCGAAGACCATCCCGGGGGTGGCCGAGGTCGCGGACGCGCCGCAGACGTCGCAGGCGTCGCGCACCGCCGAGGTTCAGGTTCCGGCGGAGCCCGCGCCCGTTTCGGCGCCGGCGCCCGAACCCGTCGTCGAGCGGGCCCCGGCTGCCGCGCTCACGCCGCAGCAGCTGCTCGAATCGGTGCTCGATGCGCTTCCGCAGGCTCCGGAGCCCGGTCAGCGACGTCGGGGGAGCCGCCGGGCGAGCAGCGCGGAGACTCGGCACGAGCC
Source organism: Leucobacter sp. (assembly GCA_048516985.1). GTDB lineage: Bacteria > Actinomycetota > Actinomycetes > Actinomycetales > Microbacteriaceae > Leucobacter. Next base: position 1,912,653 of record CP183188.1, read on the forward strand.
CGACACGGCTGCAGGAGGGCCTGAAGCGGTCATTTGACCGTCTCAGGGCGATAGGATAGAATTGATCGTTGGTGCCCCCGGTAACGGGTCGCCACGAGGCTTGGGCGCGCAGAGCGCGCTGGTCCGCCCGCGTCCGGTCGGGCTGCAGGTTCGTTTTCGAAGAAAAGGTAGACAAGTGGTTTACGCAGTAGTGCGCACAAGCGGCCGTCAGGAGAAGGTCGAGATCGGTTCGATCCTCACCGTCAACCGGGTGTCAGGCGACGCCAAGGGCAAGCTGGAACTCCCCGCCGTGCTGCTGGTCGACGGCGACAAGGTCACCACCGATGCCGCGGCACTCGCCAAGGTGAAGGTCACGGCCGAGGTGCTGAACGATCTGCGCGGTCCGAAGATCGTGATCCAGCGGTACAAGAACAAGACCGGTTACAAGAGCCGTCAGGGTCACCGTCAGGATCTGACCCGCATCAAGATCACCGGCATCAAGTAACCCGGCTTTCCGGCACGGATTCAAGGAGACAGACAAGATGGCACACAAGAAGGGCGCGAGCTCGACTCGCAACGGTCGCGACTCCAACGCACAGCGTCTCGGCGTGAAGCGCTTCGGCGGTCAGCAGGTGAACGCCGGCGAGATCATCGTTCGTCAGCGCGGCACCCACTTCCACCCCGGCGCCAATGTCGGCCGGGGCGGCGACGACACCCTGTTCGCACTGGCCGCAGGCGCGGTTGAGTTCGGCTCCAAGGGCGGTCGCAAGGTCGTCAATATCGTAGCTGCCGCCTAGGGCGGTCAGGTCGGCGAGGCGGGCTTCGGCTCGCCTTTTGCCGTTTCTGCGGCAGTTCGTCCGGATACGGAATGAGAAGAGGAGCGGAGTCGGATCATGGCAACATTCGTCGATCAGGTGCAGCTGCATCTTCAGGCCGGACAGGGCGGTAACGGCTGCGTCTCGGTCAAGCGCGAGAAGTTCAAGCCGCTCGCCGGCCCCGACGGCGGCAACGGCGGGCACGGCGGCGATATCGTGCTCCTCGCCGACCCTCAGACCACCACCCTGCTCGACTACCACCGGCGGCCGCACCGGAGCGCGCAGAACGGCGGTTTCGGCATGGGTGACTTCCGCTCGGGCATCGCGGGCGAGGAGATGCTGCTTCCGGTGCCCATCGGCACCGTCGTCAAGGACGAGCGCGGTGAGACCCTCATCGACCTCACCGAGCCGGGCACCCGCTACATCGTGGCCAAGGGGGGAGTCGGCGGCCTCGGCAACGCCGCGCTCGCGAGCACCAAGCGCAAGGCCCCCGGCTTCGCACTGCTGGGCACCCCCGGCTGGTCGGGCAGTATCACCCTCGAGCTCAAGACGATCGCGGATGTCGCACTCGTTGGGTACCCGAGCGCGGGCAAATCAAGCCTGATCGCGGCCCTCAGCGCGGCCAAGCCGAAGATCGCGGATTACCCCTTCACCACGCTGCACCCCAATCTCGGCGTGGTGCAGGTGGGCGAGCACCGCTTCACCATCGCCGATGTCCCCGGTCTCATCGAAGGTGCCAGCGAGGGCAAGGGCCTCGGTCTCGACTTCCTCCGGCACGTCGAGCGCTGCAGCGCACTGCTGCACGTGCTCGACTGCGCGACGCTCGAGCCCGGGCGGGATCCCCTCAGCGATCTCGAGGTCATCCGGCGCGAGCTCGCCGCGTATCCGGTGCCCGAGGGGCAGACCCCGCTGCTCGAGCGGCCCCAGCTGGTCGCCCTGAACAAGATCGATGTGCCCGAGGCCGCTGAGCTCGCCGCCTTCGTACGGCCGGAGCTCGAGGCCCTCGGCTATCGGGTGTTCGAGATCTCGGCGGTGTCGCACCGCGGCCTGCGGGAACTGAGCTTCGCGCTCGGCGAATTGGTCGATACCGCGCGGGCCGTCACCATCGCAGCCGAGGAGGATCGTCCGCGGATCGTGCTGCGGCCGAAGGCGGTCGATGACAGCGGCTTCCGGGTGGTCCCCGAGGGCGGCAGCTACGGAACGCTCTACCGGGTGCTGGGGGAGAAGCCCGAGCGCTGGGTGCAGCAGACCGACTTCGCCAACGACGAGGCGGTGGGATACCTGGCGGATCGCCTGCAGAAGATCGGCATCGACGACGCGCTGGTGAAGGCCGGGGCGACTGCGGGATCGACCGTGGTGATCGGCCCCGGAGGCGGGGTCGTCTTCGACTGGGAGCCGACGATCACCAGTGCCGCCGAGGTGCAGATGGGCGCGCGCGGATCGGATCGGCGCATCGACCAGAGCGATCGCCGCACCAATGTCGAACGGCGTTCGGAATACCATGATCGGATGGATGCGAAGGCACGGGCGCGCGCGGAACTCGATCGCGAGCGCAAAGCGGGGATGTGGAGCGAGGAGTCGTGACGGCCCAGGACATCGCTGAACGCGCCCCCCGCTTCGCGGGCGAGCGCGTCGTGGTGAAGGTGGGCTCCTCCTCGGTCAGTGGGCCGAATGCGGCCCAGATCCCGGCACTGGTGGATCAGCTCGCGCGTCTCTACCGAGCCGGCTGCGAGGTGATCCTCGTCTCCAGCGGCGCGATCGCCACCGGTGTGCCCTTCTTGAAGCTCGAGGAGCGCCCCGAGGATCTCGCGACTCAGCAGGCGGCCGCCGCGGTCGGTCAGAACATCCTGGTGAACCGTTACCAGCGCGCGCTCGGAGGACACGACATCATCGCCGGGCAGGTGCTGCTGACCGCCCACGATATGGAGAACCCGACGCACCGCGGCAATGCGAAGCGCGCCATCGAGCGACTGCTCGCGCTCGGCACGGTGCCGATCATCAACGAGAACGACACCGTGGCCACCCACGAGATCCGCTTCGGCGACAACGATCGGCTGGCCGCGCTCGTGGCCAGGCTCGTCGGTGCCGATCGGCTGGTGCTGCTCAGCGATGTGGACGCGCTCTACACCGCACCGCCGGCGCAACCGGGAGCCGAGCGCATCGCGCATGTGGCCTACGGCGACGAGCTCGCCGGGGTCGAGATCGGCGAGACGCAGTCCGGCTGGGGAACCGGGGGAGCCGCCACCAAAGTGGCCGCCGCGAGGCTCGCCGCCGAGGCCGGTACCGCGGCACTCCTCACCGAGACGCGCCTCTTCTCCGCGGTGCTCGACGGTGCCGATCACGGAACAGAGTTCGACGCTAAAGTGGAGGGATGACCACCGATCCCTTCCTCGATCTGCTGCAGCGCGCCCGCACCGCGGCCCGCAGCCTCGCCACCGTCACCACGGCTCAGAAGAACAGCGCCCTCGCCGCCATCGCCGCTGCCATCGAGGGCGCGATCCCCGAGATCGTCGCGGCGAATGCGGAGGATCTGCAGCGCGGTCGCGACTCCGGTCTGGCCGAGGGGCTGCTGGACCGTCTGCTGCTGAACGAGGACCGGCTGCGCAGCCTCGCCGCTGCGGTGCGCGAGGTGATCTCCCTGCCCGATCCGGTGGGCCAGGTGGTGCGCGGCAGCACGCTCGCGAACGGCATCCAGATCTCCCAGGTGCGGGTGCCCTTCGGCGTCATCGGTGCCATCTACGAGGCGCGCCCGAATGTGACCGTCGATATCGTCGCCCTCGCCCTCAAGAGCGGCAACGGCGCGGTGCTGCGCGGGGGGAGCGCGGCCGAGAGCTCCAACCGGGTGCTCGTCTCGCTGATCCAGCAGGCGATCACGAGCGCCGGCCTCGACGGCGACGCCGTGCAGACGGTGGACGAGTTCGGGCGCGAGGGTGCGACCCGGCTGATGCGCGCCCGCGGCTATGTGGACGTGCTGATTCCGCGCGGATCCGCGGGTCTGATCTCGACTGTCGTGCAGGAATCCACCGTCCCCGTCATCGAGACCGGTGCGGGCGTCGTGCACGTCTTCGTGGATGAGAGCGCCGAGGAGGAGCAGGCCGCGGCGATCGTCAAGAACGCCAAGACGCACCGCCCCAGCGTGTGCAATGCGGCGGAGACTTTGCTCGTGCACCGCGGGGCGGCCGAGCGCCTGCTGCCGCGTCTCGCGCGAGAGCTGCTGGACGAGAGCGTCGTCCTCTACGGGGACGAGGGCGTCCGTGCCATCGTGCCCGCCGTCTCCGCCGCCGGCGAAGAGGTGTGGTCGACGGAGCATCTGGCGCTCGAGATGGGGGTGAAGATCGTCGACTCGCTCGACGAGGCGCTCGCGCATATCGATCGCTACAGCACCCGGCACACCGAGTCGATCGTCACCGAGGACTATGTGAACGCGCAGCGCTTCCTCGCCGAGGTCGACTCGGCGGTGGTGATGGTCAACGCCTCGACGCGCTTCACCGACGGCGGCGAGTTCGGATTCGGAGCCGAGGTCGGCATCTCCACGCAGAAGCTGCACGCCCGCGGTCCGATGGGCCTGCCCGAGCTCACCAGCACCAAGTGGCTGGTGCGCGGCACCGGTCAGATCCGCTGAGCCGTGCGGCATGCGATCGTATGGCCCTCGCACCCGCTAGACTGGTGACGTTCACTCCATCGACATGAGTACAAGGGATGCTAGATGTCTGTTCTCGCCACGATCGCCAAGGCCGCTGAAGAAGGCCACGGGCACGTCGTCAATGAGCTCTGGTTTCCGGCGCCGCTGTTCGGCGTGATCATGTTGGTGTTCTTCGTCGTGCTGGCGCTGATCACCTTCAGCTTCCGCGATGTCGCCAACCGGCACGCCGAGAAGGCCGAGGCCTACGCGCGCGATCACGGCGAAGCGCCCACTCACCACTAGCCCATGGCGTCGCGGAGACGCCGTATCGGCGTGATGGGCGGTACCTTCGACCCTATCCATCACGGTCACCTGGTCGCGGCCAGCGAGGTCGCGCAGAGCTTCGACCTCGACGAGGTCATGTTCGTGCCCACCGGTCGACCGTGGCAGAAGGCCGAGGTCTCGCCGAGCGAGCACCGTTATCTGATGACGGTGATCGCCACCGCCTCCAATCCGAGGTTCCGGGTCAGCCGCGTCGATATCGACCGTGAAGGCCCGACCTATACGGTGGACACGCTGCGGGATCTCCGCGGGCAGTTTCCCGATGCGGATCTCTTCTTCATCTCGGGCGCCGATGCGGTCACTCAGATCTTCGACTGGAAGGACGTAGACCAGCTCTGGGCGCTCGCGCACTTCATCGCGGTGACCCGGCCCGGGCACGAGCTGTCGCTTTCTGGTTTGTCAGGTGAACATGTAAGTTTATTGGAAGTACCTGCGCTGGCGATCTCATCGACCGACTGCCGCAGCCGCGTCGCCCGCGGTTACCCGGTGTGGTATCTCGTGCCCGACGGGGTAGTGCAGTACATCGCCAAGCATGATCTGTACACCGATGGAAGTGATTGAGGCATGACTGAATCTGACGAGGGGCGCCCGCTGAGTCGGCGTGAGATTCGACTGCGCGAAATGGCGGCGACGGGTTCGCTGCCGACGGCCGAGCCGCCGCAGGCGGTGCCGGAGACCCCGGCTCAGGGGTCCGCCGGCGACTTGGACATCTCCCCGTTCCATCCCGACGGCACGCCGCGCACCAGGCGGGAGATGCGAGAACTGCGCGAGATCGCGCTCGCCGAGCAGGGGGATCTCGAGATCGAGCAGACCCAGGCGTTCACGCCGCAGGACTTCGAAGAAGCGATCGCGGCTGCCGGCTCCGATTTCGAGGACGAGGACGGGGACGAAGAGACGGCAGAGCCTGCCGAGCAGGCTGAGACCAAGCAGGCCGAGCCCGGGCAAGCCGAAGCCGAGACGGAGCCCATCGAGAGCCGGGCTGCAGGCGGGCCGGTCTCGGAACCGACGTCCGGCTACTCCTTTCCCGATATCGCGCCCCTCGACGAGGGGGCGTCCATCTTCGACGATCCGGCGCTGCGAACGGCGCCGCGGCCCAATGGCGCCCAGGCGACCGGCGGCGACTTCGACGATCTGATCTCCCGTGCTGTGGCCCAGGAGGGCGCGGCCGGCACCACCAACGCCTCGGCGCTCATTCTGCCGAATATGGGGCACACCGGTCAGTTGAGCGGTCCCATCGGTGAGACCGGAGAGCTCTTCATCACCGGATCGATCGACCTTCCGAAGTCCCTTGGTGAGACCGGCGGACACGCCGCACTCCTCGACTCGGTGCAGGGCGACCCCGACGACATCGTCCTGGGCGAGCACCCCGGGCACCACGACGACGCCATCGCCCCGGTCTCCGCGGCCAAGGCGGTGAGCGCCCGTGCGGCGTCGACCTCCGTGGTCGCCGCACCGGAGAAGGAGAAGAGCAAGCTGCCGCTGGTGCTCATCGCCACCGGTGGCGGTCTGCTCGTGGTGATCGCCGGACTCGCGATCTGGGCCGTGAGCTCGGGGTTCTTCGCGTGAGCCGGGGGATGATCGAGGATGTGGAGCAGGCGCTCGGCATCGCGGTACGAGCCGCGGAGTCCAAGGGCGCGACCGATCCGGTAGCCCTTCGCGTCGGTGAGCTGTTCCCGCTCGCCGATATCTTCCTGGTGGCCACCGGCAGTGTGGAGCGGAATGTCCAGGCGATCTCCGATGAGGTCGAGGACCAGCTCAACCGCGCCGGGGTGCGTACCATCCGCCGCGAGGGCCGTGAGGGCGGCCGGTGGGTGCTGCTCGATTTCGGCGATCTCATCGTGCACGTCTTCCACCAGGAGGAGCGGGACTTCTACCAGCTCGAGCGGCTGTGGAAGGACTGCCCGGTGGTCGATCTGGCACCCCTCCTCGAGAGCGACGATTTGCGTCCGGACGCCCTCGATGGTGTAAGCTAGAAGGGTTGTCGGGGGAGCATTCGTCCGACTTCTTGGGTCTGTGGCGCAGCTGGTAGCGCACCTGCATGGCATGCAGGGGGTCAGGGGTTCGAGTCCCCTCAGATCCACTCGCTGAGAAATCCCGCTCCTCGGAGCGGGATTTCTCTTTTGCTCAGGGGCCTTCGGCGACTCTCGCGGAATCCCTGCAGTGCGGGTGCGGCTGTGCCCGCGTCGCACTGATAAGCTTCAGCTCGGAACTCCGACGTTGAAGGGGCAGTCACGCATGCTCATACGGTTGAGCGGCCCCGCGCCGGTACGTTGCCGAGTGTGCGGATACGAGGGCGCCGGAGAGCTGGTGGCGGAGTTCCCGATATCGAATCGCCCCGCCGGAACCGCTGTGCGATGCCTCGAATGCGACACGATCGAACTCGTCGATGATCTGCTCGACTTCAGCCCCACCGACGAGCTCGTCGAGGACTACGTCGAATCGTCGGCGGGCGTCGGGACGATCATCGGCTTCATCGCCGATGTGGAGCGGCCGCATGCGCGCTATCTCGACGTCGGCTGCAACTACGGCTTCTCGCTCGATTTCGCACGGTGGCGATACGGCTGGGAGGTGACGGGCGTCGAGCCCTCCCTGGCGGGAGTGCGGGGCGCGGAAGAACTCGGCCTCGATATCCGCAACGAATATCTGGGCGCGGGCTCCGAGATCGGCGGCCCCTTCGATGTGATGCTCTGCAGCGAAGTGCTCGAGCACGTGCCGGATCCGCGCGCATTCCTGCGGGAGCTCTACCTCCGTCTGGACGACGACGGAGTGCTCATCCTCACCACGCCCGATGCCGACGCCTCTCGCAACGGCAGCTCGGACGCGACCGTGCTCAGCACCTTCTCCGCCGGCTTCCACCACTTCATCACCACGGCCGCCTCGCTCGAGAAGATGATGCGCGACGTCGGTTTCGGGGCCGTGCGCGTCACCTCGATCGGCGGCGCCTCGCTCAGGGCCGCCGCGCGTCGGACACCGGGCCCGCTTCCCGACCCGAACCGCAATGACGAAGAGGTGACACGACTCATCGACCGCTACCTCTCGGAGCGCAGCGAGACGCTTGAACCCGCTTCACCCGCTGCGGTGGGACTCGTCACGCGCGCCTTCCGCGACACGGTGGCCCGAGGCGACTGGGCTCAGGCCGAGAGACGCCGGCCGAGGGTTCGCGCCGTCATGCTCGCGCGTCACGGGATCGACATCGAGGATCCCCGCGCCGTTCAGGAGGCGCTCGATCGGGGCGTGAACTCCTCGGGGCTTCCGCTGCTGTGCGGAGCGCTCGGCATGTACGAACTGCTCTCGCGGTCGGATCCCCGGCGTGCCGCCGACTACTTCGCCCTCGTCGAGCACGCGACCGGCGGTCGCGATCCCGATGAGATCGGGGTGCACCTCGAGTTCGCCGAGGCCATCGACCTCGCTCGCTACCATCGCCTGCTCGCTCTCGCGCGTATCGGGGATCCGGAGCTGGAATATGCCATCTCGGGCTACCGGGCCGGTTTCGGCGATCCCGCATCCCGGGAGAGGCTGACACTGTTGCGAGGCCTGCGGGTTCTCGTGGAAGCGGTCGTGCACGGTCACACGGAGCAGGGGAGTGCCCTCCTGCTTCCCATGCACGAGGTGGTGTCGGCGGTCTACTCGGAGGACGCCGAGCTCGCCCGGGCCGGCCGCGACGCCCTGTACGCCTCCGCCGCGGTGCTGACCCGGAAGTCTCGGCGGCGAGAGGCTGCGGCCTACATCTCGCTGGGGCGCGCAGTGCTGCAGGGCCCGGACGACGAGGGGATCGCCTCGCTGCTGGAGTCGGTCGCCTCGGAGCTCGCCTCGCTCACTCCCGCGGTCGCCGATGTGAGCTACGCGGTTGAGGCCTTCTGGAGCGACACGCAGGGGACATTCCTCGCGGGGTGGGCGCATCGAGGCGGCGAGCCGATCTCGGAGCTCGCGCTCGAGGTGAATGATCGTGCCGTCGGGATCACCGCCGTCGACCGTCCGGATCTGGCCTCGTTCTGGCCGGATTCGCCTCGCGTGGCCCGCGCGGGGTTCCAGGCCTACATTCCCGGGCGCCTCGCCGCGGATCCGATCATGCGGGGGGTCACCGCGGAGGGGATCCCGATCGAATCGACGATCCGCCTCCCCTCTCACGCGCTGCCGCGCCACCCGCTCGAGGTCTTCGAACCGGAGCCGCAGCTGCGCGCACTCGTGGACGCGGCGCCGCCGGGGCCGGTGCTGCTGATCGGGGCGAGGTCGGTCGCGGCGCAGCACTCGCCCTTCATCCGCTCCGTCCTCGGAGACCGGGAGATCGTGGGGCTGGACATCCATCCCGGGAGCAATGTCGAGATCGTGGGCGATGCGCACCGACTCTCCTCCCTCGTGCCGCCGGGACGGTATCCGGTGGTCGCCTCCTGGAGCGTCTTCGAGCATCTGACGACGCCGTGGCTCGCGGCGGCCGAGATCGCCCGAGTACTGCCGCTCGGCGGGGTCACCCTCCACTACGCGCCGTGGCTCTGGCCGACGCATGCGGCACCAGCCGACTACTGGCGCATGTCGGCCGAGGGCCTGAACCAGCTCTTCGCGCCCGAGCTCGGCTTCACGGTTCGCGGCAGCGGTGGATTGCAGCCCGCGCTCGTGCACCCGCTGAACCCGGAAGTCAGCGATCTGCGCATGCCGACGACCACCTCGATGAGGACCTCGTGGATCATCGCCGAGAAAGTGGCAGAACCGGTGGCGGGCGCCACCTGGCCGTACGACGCGGAACGCGCCGCCTTCAGCGAGCGATACCCCGTGGACGGCATTCTCGACATGGAAGGCTGGAACGCATGAAGGCACTCGGGCCGCTCGCGGTGACCGCGGTGATGCCGGTGTACAACGGGGCGAGATACCTGGAGCAGAGTCTCGCCTCGATCACCGCGCAGACCATCGCGCCGCACGAGGTGATCGTCGTCGACGACGGATCCGCCGACGAGTCGGCCGAGATCGTCGAGCGCTTCGCAGCGGCGCATCCGGAGCTGGCGATCCGCCTGCACCGACAGGCCAATGCCGGACAGTCGGCGGCCCGAAACCACGCGGTGTCGATGGCCTCCGGAGAACTGATCGCGTTCATCGATCAAGACGATCAGTGGACGAAGGATCACCTCGAACTGCTGACCGCGCCCTTCGCCCAGGACGAGAAGATCGGTTTCGCATACGGAGACTTCGACGAGATCGATGGCGAAGGCAGCTGGGTGGTGAGAGGGTACATCGCCGCGCACGAGGTCGTCCACCCGAGAAACAGCGTCATCCAGTGGCTCGCCTCGGACACGATGGTGCTTCCATCTTCGGCCGTCGTGCGCCGCAGCGCCTTCCTCGGGGTCGGCGGCTTCGACCCCCGGCTCGTCGGCTACGAGGACGACGATCTCTGGGTGAGGCTCTTCAGAGCCGGGTGGACCTCGCGGTTCGTCGAGCAGTCGGTCACCGCGTTCCGCGTGCATCCGGAGAGCTCCTCGAGACGGGGCTCGTTCCGCGAGAGCCGAGTGATCTTCTTCGAGAAGTTCTCCGCGCTGATCCCCGATGCGCCCGAGATCCACCGCTACTACGTCTCGGATGTGCTGCTGCCGCGCATCGTGCGTTCGGCGCTGGCCGAATATCTCGGGCATCTGCGCGCGCACCGCGATAGCGAGGCGCTGGCGGTCGCCGACACGATCGACCGGGTGTTCGAGATCCATCCGAGTCGGGTGCTGCGCTCCCGAGAACGATGGCTGCTGCGACGGCCGTCGATGGCGCGGGTGATGCTGCGCTCGCTGCGCTCGATCAGGACCTCGATGCCGGTCCGCCTGAATCCGGGCAGGCGGCTCCGGGAGGGGTACCACGAGTGGTCGGGGTGAGCGGCCCACCCGGCTGAGCCGGGTCCGAGATCCTCGGGCCGACTCGGAGCGCTTGCGCCGGGTCGAGGAATTTCCGGCGGCGCGGCGCGGTTGCACTCGGTATGCAGCCTGTCGACGTTCTCGTGATCGGCGCCGGCCAGGCCGGGCTCTCGGCCGCCTACCATCTGCGGCACCGGGGCTTCGTCCCGCTCTCGGAGGCGGTCGCCGGCGAGCGCACCTTCGTGGTGCTCGACGCCGACGAGGCTCCGGGCGGCGCCTGGCAGCACCGCTGGGAATCGCTGAAGATGGCGACGGTCAACGGCATCTACGAGCTCCCCGGGTTTCCCGTGCCGCCGGCCGACCCCGGGGCGAGCAGCCGCGAGGTGCTCCCCGCCTATTTCGCCGCCTACGAGGATCGCTTCGAGCTGGGGGTGCGACGTCCGGTACGGGTGAACGCGGTGCGCCGGGAAGCGCACAGGGCGGAAGAGGCCGGAGAGACGGGGGACCGCCTGATCGTCGAAGCGCCTGCCGAGAGCTGGGCGGCCCGCTACGTCATCAACGCCACCGGCACCTGGACGAGACCGTTCTGGCCCCGCTATCCCGGCCAGGGGAGCTTCCGCGGCCGACAGCTCCACGTCCACGACTACGTGACCGCCCAGGAGTTCGCCGGGCAGTGCGTCGTCATCGTGGGCGCGGGGATCTCGGCGACGCAGCTGCTCGAGGAGATCTCGCAGGTCGCCGACACCTTCTGGGTCACCCGCACCGAACCGGTCTGGCAGGAGCGATTCTCGGAGCCCGAGATCATCGCCTCGCTCGCCCGGGCGGAGGAGCGCGCCCGCAAGGGACTGCCGCCCCAGAGCATCGTGCGCGTCACCGGTATGCACCGCACCCCCTGGACCGACCGCGCCGAGGCCAGAGGTGTGCTGGTCCGCCACCCGATGTTCGCGAGCATCGAGGCCCACGGCGTGCGCATGCCAGACGGCGCATTCGAGCGAGCCGATGCGATCCTCTGGGCCACCGGCTTCCGCGCCGCGCTCGCGCATCTGGCCCCGCTGCAGCTGCGCACACCGCAGGGCGGCATCCGCGTCGCGAACGGCAGGTCTCTGGACGAGCCGCGTCTCTTCGTGATCGGCTACGGCCCCTCCCAGTCGACCGTCGGCGCGAACCGGGCCGGCCGGGATGCGGTGCGCGCGATCCTCGCCGACGATGCGATGAATCCCGGCGCGTCGGGAAGGAGGCCGCTCGCGGCGGTCGTCCGGTGAACTAGAATCGGCGGATATGATCCCGCTCAGATCCCGGATCGCCTCCGCCCGTGAGTGAGGTGCGCAGGGCGCTCCGCAGCCTGGTGGAGATGCCCCCGACCCCGTCCCGCTACGGGGTGGCCGCCCGGGCGGCACTGGCCATCTCGGTGCCCTTCGGCGTGCTCTCGCTCATGGGCCGCGAGGACATCGGCCTGCAGACGACGGCCGGCGCGTTCCTCGTGCTGTTCGCCGCGCGGGCGAACGCGCGCGAACGCGCCAAAGTGCTGCCCCTCGTCGCCCTGGCGCTCCTCCTCAGCGCCGCATCCGGGGCGCTGCTCGCGCCGTGGAGCTGGGCCTTCGGGATCGGCCTCATCGCCATCGCCGCGATCGCGTCGGCGCTCTGCTTCGCCTTCCGTCTCGGTGCGCCCGGTCCGGTCTTCTTCGTGCTCGTATACGGTCTCTCCTCGAGCATCACGGGAGTGGTCGACGGGCACCGGGCGAATGATCCCGCCATCTTCCTCGCCGCCATGACCGGCGGCATGATCTTCGCCTATCTGCTCTCCATCGCCCCGCTCCTGCTTCCCTCGGTGCGGGCGCTTCCCGCCTCCCCTCTCCGCGAGCTGCTCCCCGGCCCCTGGCTCGGCACCGGCGAGCAGCTGCTGGTGCTTCGCATCATCGTCGCCGCCGTCATCGGCACGGTGATCAGCATGCTCTGGCTCGATCCCGTCCACGCCTACTGGACGGTCTCGGCGAGCGTCGCCGTGACGGGACTCACCGCCTCTCGCTCTCACGCGCTCGGTCGCGGCCTGCACCGTATGCTCGGCACGGTCCTCGGGGCGGGGCTCTACCTGCTGATCGTGCCGTTCGGCACCGAGCCGATCCTGCTGGTGGTGCTGTTCGCGGCGCTGCACTTCCTGATCGAGCTGGTCGTGACGCGCAACTACGGCCTCGCGCTCGTCTTCATCACGCCGCTGGTGCTGCTGATCACCGCGGCCGCCACGGCGAATGCCGACCCATTGGCGACCGCTCTGGGGCGCGTCGCCGACACCGCGGCCGGCGCGATCCTCGCGATGCTGACCGGATTCCTGCATCGGCGGGAGCCGCGGGGCGGCTGAGGCCTGACCTGCCCCGCGGGGCGGCGCTCAGGCCAGGCCCGAGGCGGCGAGCGGTTCGTAGCCGGCCTGGGTGAGGATCCCTTGGAGTTGGCGTCGACGCACTCCGGTGTTGCTGCCCTCGATGATGGGATAGGCGATCGCGTCCGCGAGATGACCGAGCAGCGGGAAGTTCGTGTCATAGGCCGAAACGCCGACGACCTTGATGAGATCGTTCACCACCGAGAGCCCGGTCTCCGAGCCGAACACCTTCGAGTGCAGTGCCAGTTCTGCGGCGGAGGGATCCTGCGCCATGACCGCGTCCATCGCCCGCCACCCCAGCAGGCGCATGGCTTCGATCCGCCCCTTGGTATTCGCGAGCACATCCGAGACGGCCTGGTGCTCGATGATCGGGACCGCGCCCCCGCGCTTCTCGGTCGTGGCGAAGCGATAGGCGATCTCCCAGGCCTGACGCGCCGCCGCCGTGGCGAAGGTGCCGATCGAGGCGCCGCTCGCCATGAACGCGTTCAGGGTGAGTCGCACACCGTCGCCCTCCGACCCGATGAGATTCGTCTTCGGCACGCGCACGTCGACGAGTCTGATGCGCGTGGTGAGGCAGCCTCGGAGGCCCGGCAGGTCGTAGTACTCCTCGACCTCGATGCGTCCAGCGAGATGCTCTCGCGCTGCGACGAGGAGAGAGACTCCGCCCGGTGTGCGGCAGACGATGGTCATGATGTCCGGGCCGTCTCCGTCCCATCCCGGCAGGTGCGAGGCCCAGGCCTTGCGTCCGTTGATGACCCACTCGTCGCCGTCCGGGATCGCTGTCGTGAGCACGCCGCCGGCCGGTGCTTCTGCGGCGAAGTTGGCACTGCCGTCGGGCTCACTGAAGGCCATGGCCGCCACCGGGGCTCCGCTGTCGACGAGGAAGGGCGTGACGAACCGCTCGATCTGCTCGGGGGTGCCGGCCTCGTACACCGGTGCGAGCGCGATGAGCGGACCGGCGAGGGATATGAGGAAGTCCGGGGACTCTGCGGCCAGCTCCTCGATGAAGATCGCGGCGTCGACCCCGTTGCTCGCGGTGCCGCCGAAGGGGACCGGGATCAGCCCACGCAGCAGTCCAGCTGCCACCGCGCGCTCGAACGTCGGTCGGAGCAACTCCGCCCGCCGGCGCGGATCTGGGGTGGCGCGCACCTGTGCCATCAGCGGCCTGAGGTGCTCGCGCGCGAAGGCGCGGGCGGAGGTCTTCAGCTGCTGCTGCTCGGGAGTGAGGGTGAACGAGACGGCCATGAGCGTCTCCTCTCTGAGAACGTCGGGATCGGCGCGCGGGGGACCGGGTGGTCCTCAGTGCTCGACTCCAGCCTTCCCTGCCACTCGGTGACGCGCTAGGCGATTCGTGCGCCCTCGGCCGACGATTCGTGCATCGATCGGCGAAACGAGCTCGGCGATTCGCCGGAGAAACGCCGGAAGGCGCGAGCGAAGGAATCCGGATCGGGATAGCCGACCGCCTGCCCGATCTCGGTGATCGAGCGTCGCGGATCGAGCAGCAGCTGTGTCGCGCGCCGCATGCGCAGCCCGCGCAGCGTTTGCGCGAAGCTCTCCCCGCCGCCCTCGAACACCGCATGCAGCGTGCGTGGCGAAATCGAGAAGGCATGACTGACGCTCTGCACCGATAGTGCGGCGTCTCCGAGGCGGTCACGCAGGTGCTGCACGATCAGGGCGCGGGTCGCCTCGACCGTGGACTCGCCGACATCGTAGGGAGACGACGACAGCGCGGCCGCGACAGCGGCGGCGAAGGACCTGGAGAGCTCTCCGGCGCTGTGGGCGGTCACCTCCTCCCGCATCGACCAGAGTGCCCGGGTGAGCCCGACCGCGACGGAGCCCGCTCCCGAAGCGTCGAGTGCGAGTCCGAGCGGGAGCCGCCTCGCAGGCAGCCGGCCCTCGAAGTGCTCATGAGGCACCCGGAAGGAGAGCATCCGCCAGCTGCGATCGAAGTCGAGGTAGAACGGTTGCGCGGTGTCCAGCACCGTGAACTGACCAGGCTCGACGACCGACTCGTTGCGCCCCTGCCGGGTGCGACAGCGGCCTTCGATCTGGAGATTCACGAAATAGTAGGCGTCGGAGGTCGCAGAGACCTCCGCAGGACCGTGATGGGTGGCCTGGGACTGCGAGGCGACGCTCGCACGATTGAGCGCGCCGAGCGGGCGCGTCTCGACGGTGGAGGCGAAGCCCGGTCTCTTCCGGGAGGCGATGGGCAGCAACGGAACGAAGGCGCGGCAGATCACCTGATGGTAGTACTCGAACTGATCGGCCTCGGGCAGATCGCTCGTGCTCCAGATGCCCATTTCGGTACCTCCTCTTCTGTCCCGTCACCGACTCCGGCTACCGGATCCGCCGCACCTCGAAAGCGTGCCGCGGGGCGACGTACGCCTCCTGCGATTCGATGAGCCGCAGCTCGCGCGCACCGGCCTCGACGGTGTTCTCGAGCAGCTCGAAGACGCTCGCCGAGGTCCGGGCGAGGGCCGCCGCCGGATCACCGGAGGCGCGCAAGTGCGAGGAGAACAGCGCCGCGGTCACATCTCCCGAGCCGTTCGCCTTGAACGGCAGATGCGGCGTCTGCACCACCCAGGCCCCGGCCGGGGTGACGGCGAGCATCTCGATGGTGCCCTCGGGGCGGTCCGGGCGCAGCACACTCGTGACGAGGACATCGCTCGGCCCGGCGGCGCGAATGATCTCGACCGATTCGAGGGTCTCATCCATGCTCAGCGGGGAGGTGCCGGTGAGGAAACCCAGCTCGAACTGATTGGGGGTGATCAGGTCGGCCCGGGGGACGACGCGATCCCGGATCAGGCTCTGCACCTCCGGCGCCACGAAGCAGCCAGACTCGGCGCTTCCGAGCACCGGATCGCAGGCGTAGACCGCTTCGGGGTTACGGGACTTCACCAGCGCGACCGCGTCGAGAATGGCATCGCCGATATCGTCCCCGCCCTGATAGCCGCTGAGGATCAGATCGACCTCGGCCAGCCCCCCGCGCTCGTCGATGCCGGCCACGATATCGCGCACGTTCTGCCCGGTGAGCAGCGGCCCCTTCCATGAGCCGTAGCCGGTGTGATTCGAGAACACCACGGTGTAGACCGGCATCACCTCGTGGCCCATGCGCTGCAGCGGGAACACTGCGGCGGAGTTGCCGACGTGGCCGTAGGACACCGAACTTTGAATCGAGAGAATGCGCATGAGACGATCATGGCACGGATCGAAACACCCGCTCGTCGAAGGGACGCACCTTGACTCTCGAAGGTAAAACCGTGCTCATGTCCGGCGGCAGCCGGGGCATCGGGCTCGCCATCGCGTTGAAGGCCGCCCGCGACGGCGCGAATGTGGCGCTGCTCGCGAAGACCGACACCCCGCACCCGCAGCTCGAAGGCACCATCCACACCGCGGCGGAGGCGATCCGGGCCGCGGGCGGCCGGGCTCTGCCGATTCTCGGGGATGTGCGCAGCGACGACGACATCTCCCGCGCCGTCGCGGCCACGGTGGAGGAGTTCGGCGGCATCGACATCCTCGTCAACAACGCCAGCGTCATCGACCTCTCGCGTTCGCTCGAGCTCGCCGAGAAGAAGTACGACCTGATGCAGGATGTGAACGTCCGCGGCACCTTCATGCTGTCCCGGGCGGCGATCCCGGCCCTGCGCGATGCCGAGAACCCGCACATCCTCTCGCTGTCGCCGCCGGTCACGCTCAGTCCGAGATGGCTGGGCGCCCACACCGGGTACACGCTCGCGAAGTACGGGATGAGCCTGGCGACCCTGGGCCTCGCCGCGGAATTCGGGGAGCAGGGGATCGCGGCGAACACGCTGTGGCCGCGCACCACCATCGCGACGGCCGCGGTGAAGAATCTGCTCGGCGGGGACCGGGTGATGGCCGCCTCACGCACCCCCGAGATCTACGCGGACGCCGCCTACGAGGTCGTCACCGCGCCCGCGCGGGAGCTCACCGGTCGCGCCCTGATCGTCGAAGAGGTGCTCGAAGCGGCAGGGGTCACCGACTTCTCCGGCTACGCCGCGGTGCCCGGCACACCCGACAGCGAGCTCTTCCCCGACATCTTCCTCGGCTGAGAAGACCCCGTCGGGCGGGCCCCTCGGTCACCCGAGCGGGGGAGGCGTCCCCGGCGCACCGCTGTGCGCGGCCACGAACAGCTCGTAGTCTCCTCGGGACACCTCGGCATAGGCGTAGCCCCAGTCCAGCAGCACCTCGCCCAGGGCGCGACCGCCGCCGATGTAGCCGCTGATCAGCGGTGACAGCGGCGACTGGCTGTGCGCACGGGCGAGCGTCACCGCGCAGGCCTGCGCATAGGTGACGAAGGGCTCGTCCTCCAGCTCCTCCGCCTCGATGCCGCCCTTCATGTCGTGGAATTGGCGCACGTAGAGATCGCGCTCGTCGAAGCGCAGATAACCCAGGAAGGGATCCGATACGGCCTGCAGAATGCGCTGCAGACCGACCACCCGGGCGCCCTGCCCGTGCGCGGCGATGGTGTCCAGCAGGATCCGCGGCTGCGGGATGCCGCCGTACTGCTCGAGCACGCTGCGGTTCGCCTCCTTCGACTGCAGCAGCAGGGCGTTGCCGTCGCCGTCCTGCATCAACGACAGCGCGCAGCGGGTGCCGACGCTGCCGACGCCGACCACCCGTCGGACGACGTCGCTCAGGGCGTAGTGCCGCATCAGCAATTCGATGTCGGAGCTCGCCGTCTCCAGATAGCGGTGCAGCAGAGCGGGCACGCGGTGCTTGATCTCGGGTTCGAGCTCGCTCATCGTCGGCGGGGTCACGACGAATCGCATCCGCCCGTTCTCGTCGGTGACGGTGAGCTTGCGCGCCGCGCGTTCGCCGGTGCGCTTGCGGGCCTGCCGGATCGCCCGGCGCAGCACGCGCTGGGACTCCTCGTGCAGGCCGTCGAGACCGGCCTCGGCGTCGAGATGCGTGTAGAAGCGGTCGCGGGGGCTGAGGCCGGCCGAGACCCGCAGGGCGCGGGCATAGGCGCGAACCGAGGTGAGCACCGCGCCGCGGATCGTCGACTCGTCGCGAGCGGTCGCCTGGCCCGCGATGACGACGCTCGCGATCATGCGCTTCAGATCCCACTCCCAGGGCCCCCAGGCGGCCTCGTCGAAGTCGTTGAGGTCGAAGACGAGGGTGCGCTGGGGTGAGGCGTAGAAGCCGAAGTTCGAGATGTGCGCGTCGCCGCAGGAGGGGACGAGGATCTCGCTGTGCTCGTCGGCGGCGAGATCGGCGGCCATGATCGCCGCGGTGCCGCGGTAGAAGGCGAACGGGCTCTGCGACATGCGCTCGACGCGCAGCGGCAGCAGATGCTGCAAGCGGTTGGAGTTCTGCTCCTCCAGGATCCGGAGCGGGTCGCGACGGACCGTCGCGATCGATCCGAGCGCTCGCCGGGGGAGTCTGCTGCGCAGCCGTCGCCCGGCCTCGAGGCGCTGCGCCACGGAGTCGGGGGACCGCCAGCGCTCGCCTCCCGGAGCGTGCTCGTGCTCCGCGGGTGCCCGGTGCTCGCCGGTTGCGCTCGTCTCGGTGCTCATCCACACATTCTGGCACTGGTGGGCCACCGGATCACCCCTCGGCCCCGTGGGAGGATGGACGGGTGAACCCTCCCCTCGGCGCCGGCCGCTACGCCCCGAGCCCCTCGGGCGAGCTGCATCTGGGAAATCTCCGCACGGCGATGCTCGCCTGGTTGTTCGCGCGCAGCACCGGACGGCACTTCCTGATGCGCATCGAGGATCTGGACCGGGCCCGCGACGCCGGCACCGCTGCGGGACAGCTGGCCGATCTGACAGCCCTCGGCATCGACTGGGACGGGGATCCCGTGCTGCAGAGCGAGCGGGCTGGGGCGCATGAGGCGGCGATCGAACAGCTCTCCGAGGCCGGGCTCGTCTACGAGTGCACCTGCACCAGGCGGGAGATCGCGGAGGCGCCCACCGCGCCGCATGAGCCGCCCGGGGCCTATCCGGGCACCTGCCGCGATCGCAGCGCCGCGGAGCGCGCCGCCGCTGCGCTCGCGATCCTGCCGCGGCGCCCGGCGCTGCGGCTGCGCACCCCCGAGACGGAACGGGAGCAGTCCTTCGACGATCTGCTGCTGGGACGGGTGAGCGGCTGGGTCGACGATCCGGTTCTGCGCCGGGGCGACGGCGCCGTCGCCTACAATCTCGCGGTCGTGGTGGACGACGCCGGAGCGGGGGTGGATCAGATCGTGCGCGGCGACGACCTCGCCCCCTCGACACCGCGCCAGATCCTGCTGCAGCGCCTGCTCGGGCTGCCGATACCGGTCTACGCGCATGTTCCGCTGGTGCTCGGGCCGACGGGCGCCCGACTGGCCAAGCGGGACGGCGCCGTCACGCTCGCGGAGCTCGCGGCGCAGGGCGTCGACGCGGATGGGGTGCGGGGGCTGCTCGCGGCATCACTCGGTCTCGGCCGCCCCGGAGAACGACCCGATATGGCGCAGCTGCTCGACCGTTTCGACCCGGATCGGCTGCCGCGCGAGCCCTGGATCTGGCGTCCGCAGCCCTCCGGTGCTCAGCCGGTCTGAGGCCCGGCGCCTGCGGCCCGCTCGCCGAGCCGCAGGCGCAGCTCGGCGACGCGGATCGCCGCGTCTCGCAGCCGTTCGGCAGATGGGCCGCCCGCGTCGATGCTCGCTGCGACCGCGTCGATGAGCGGGGGCAGCGTGTCCGGCGAGGCGCCTCGAATGATCAGGGCGAGATCGGCCCCCGCGGCAAGCGCCCTCGCGACATTCGAGGAGAGATCCTGGTACTCGGGCAGTCCCGAGTCGAGCAGCATGCCCAGGTCGTCCGAGACCGTGACGCCGCCGAAGCCGAGATCCTCGCGGGCGATACGATGCCACTCCGCCGATAGCGAAGCGGGCAGCGGATCCACCGCGCTGTAGACGAGATGGCCGAACATCAGCAGCTCGGCGCCGGCGTCGATCCCCGAGGCGAAGGGGAGGGCGTGGCTCGCGGCCCAGCTCTCCGGATCCAGCGGGGTCTGCGGCACTCCGAAGTGCGAATCGCCCGCCGCCGCGCCGTGCCCGGGAAAGTGCTTCAGCGTCGAGGCGACCGATCCCGCCTCCCCGGCGACTGCGGCCGCGACGCGGGGCGCCGCCTCCTCCGCGGTGTCGCCCAGGGTGCGCCAGTAGATGAAGCCGTTCGCATCCGTGCCGAGATCGGCGACGATGCCGAAGTTGACGTTGATCCCCGCGGAGCTCAGCAGCTCAGCCCGAGCGGCGAAGGCGGCGAGGGTCTCCTCGGCGGCCGCGAAGCGCAGCTGATCCGCACCGGGGTACCCGTCCCAGGGCAGGCGCACCACCTGGCCGCCCTCCTCGTCGACGGCGATGAGCGTCGGGTATGTCGGATCCGGGCTGAGCGCCGCGGTCAGCCCGGCGAGCGCGGCCGGATCTGCGGGGATGTTCCCGCCCATCAGGATGAGCCCGCCGATTCCGTTGCCGGCCACGAAATCGCCGAGCGCCGCGGCGTCGGTGCCGGGGAGCGTGCTCATGATGACCGAGGCCACCCGCTCTCGGGTGCTCAGGGCGTCGACGATCTCGGCCGCGCGAGCCTGTCGCAACTCCTCGGGGCTGGGCGGGAGAGGATCGGCCGGCTGCGCGATCGGCGCCGGGGTGCGCTCGGGCGCTGGCGCCTCCGCAGCGCAGCCGAGAAGGGCCGCCGCCGCGAGGACGACGAGCGTCGCAGCGGCCAGCCGGCGGCTCGCGGGCACAGCGGAGATCCCCACCCGCGTGAACGCGGCGGTTACTTCTTCAGCGCCCGCACCACGCGGGCGATCGCGCGCCCGGCGACGCAGACGAAGGGGATCCCCACCGCGAGCAGCGCGATGGTGTTCGGCTCGAAGCGGGTGTAGCCGTCACGGGTCACATAGGCGCCGACCGGGCAGGCGAAGCCGCCGCCGCCCCCGGCCGAGCCCTCGCCGGCCTCCGCCGCCCCGCCCTCGCCGGCGCCGAAACCGTATGAGGCGATGGCGACCGGGATGATCCTGGTGCCGTCCAGATCGACGGGATCGCCGTAGGCGGCGTGCACCCCGACGGAGGAGACGGTGTCTGCGAGCTGCTTCGTAACGTTGGGCATGGTCCCAGACTACCCCTCGGGGCGCTGCCGCGGCAGGTGCACGCCGAGCGGTTCCGGGCGCTTGGGCTGCAGGCCGTCCCCGGAGGACACGCCCTTCAGCCGGCGCAGCACCCACGGCGCGAGGTGCTCCTTCGCCCAGATCGCATCGTCCTTGCGCGCCTCGCGCCACTTCTTGGCGGGCAGCGGAGGGGGATCGAGCGTTTCCAGGCTGTGCGGGATGTTCAGCGCGTCGAGCGCGGCGCGGGCGATGGTGTGGTGCCCCAGCGCGTTCAGGTGCAGCCGATCCCGATCCCAGTACCGGCTGTCCTGCAGCTCCTCGAGCGCCCACTGATCGACGACCACGCAGTCGTTGCGCTGCGCGACTTTGCGCACATTCTCGTTGTAGATGGCGACCTTGCCCCGAATCGAGCGGAACACCGGCTGGAATCCCGTGTCGACCCCGGTGAACACCAGCACCGTGGCGCCGCCCGTGCGGAGCCTGCGCACCATGTACTCGAGCTGCAGGGCGACCTCGTCCGGATCGGAGCCCGGGCGGATCACGTCGTTGCCGCCGGCGCAGACGCCGACGAGATCGGGTCGCAGCTCGATGGCCGGTGCGAGCTGCTCCTCGGCGATCTGATTGATGAGCTTGCCGCGCACGGCCAGATTCGCGTAGGCGAAGTCCTGCTCGTAGCCGCCCAGCACCTCCGCGAAGCGATCCGCCCAGCCGCGCAGGCCTCCGGGGCTGCCGGGATCCGGATCCCCGACGCCCTCGGTGAAGGAGTCGCCGATCGCGACGAAACGCGACCACGGGATATCCACCTGCACGGCGTCATGCGCCGACTGTTCACTCACCTGTACCGTCCCCAGGGTCTGGCTGTTGCGCCGATGCGGCACCGCTAGTCTAGATCCCTGTGAAGGACCCCGAGCTCGAGCTGCATCTGCCGGGGACGAGTGCCGCCGAACATCTGCCGCCCGCGTACCCGGAGCGTGCCGCGCGCGGAACCGCCGGAACCCTCCGCGCCTGGCAGGAGGAGGCGATCGCCCGCTATCTGGAACGCCACCCGCGCGATTTCCTCGTCTCGGCGACGCCGGGCGCGGGGAAGACCACCTTCGCGCTGCGGCTCGCCGCGATTCTGCGCTCCAGCCGGCACGTCGACCAGGTGATCGTGGTGGCGCCCACGGAACACCTGAAGACGCAGTGGGCGGATGCGGCCGCGCGCGCCGGGATCAGGCTGGACCCGCGCTATTCGAACGGCGACGGGCTCGGATACGGGCGGCATTTCCACGGCGTGGTCGTCACCTATGCGCAGGTGGCGATGAAGCCGGTGCAGCACCGCCTGCTGACCGAGGGAAGCGACACCCTCGTGATCCTGGACGAGGTGCACCACGGCGGTGACGCGCTCAGCTGGGGCGAGGCGATCCGCGAGGCCTACGGCACGGCCAAGCGCCGCCTCTCGCTCACCGGAACCCCTTTCCGCAGCGATGACGCGACGATCCCCTTCGTCGAGTACCACCCGAAACCGGACGGATCCCGGGTCTCCGCCACCGATTACGATTACGGCTACGGGCGGGCGCTCTCCGACGGCGTCGTCCGCCCGGTCATCTTCATGGTGTACGCGGGCGAGATGCACTGGCAGACCTCCGCCGGTGAGCAGATGCAGGCGCGACTGGGCGAGGGCAACGCCAAGGACATCACCGCGCAGGCCTGGCGCACGGCGCTCGATCCGGCGGGCGAGTGGATCGCGAAGGTGCTGCACGCGGCCGACCGCCGGCTGAGCGAGGTGCGCCACCACATCCCCGACGCGGGGGGTCTGGTGATCGCGACCGATCACGCGGCCGCGAAGGCCTACGCCGTGCTGCTGGAGCAGATCACGGGCGAGCGGGTCGCACTGGTGCTCTCGGATGACTCCGGGGCGAGCGCGCGCATCGAGGAGTTCTCGCGGGACGAGAGCCGGTGGATGGTCGCGGTGCGCATGGTGTCGGAGGGCGTGGATGTGCCACGCCTGGCCGTGGGCGTGTACGCGACGAGCTCGTCCACGCCGCTGTTCTTCGCCCAGGCCATCGGGCGCTTCGTGCGCAGTCGTCGCCGGGGCGAGGTGGCCTCGGTGTTCATCCCGAATGTGCCCACGCTCATGCAGCTCGCCGCGGAGCTGGAGAAGGAGCGCGGGCACGTACTGGAGGGGCCCGCGAGCGCCGAGGAGATGTGGGATGCGGAGGCGGCGGAGCTGGCCGCGGCCGAGCGGGAGGATCGCGCCTCGGAGGAGCTGACGGCCGAGTTCTCGTATCAGGCGCTGGGTTCGGATGCGCATTTCGACCGGGTGCTCTTCGACGGCGCGGAGTTCGGCGGCTACGCGGAGGTGGAGAGCGAGGAGGAGCTGGAGTTCCTGGGTCTTCCGGGCGTGCTCGAACCGCAGGAGGTGCGCAGCCTGCTGCTGCAGCGGCAGGCCCGACAGGCCAAGCGCAGCGCGGCGCGGCAGGGCATCGCCGAGCACGCGCCCGCGCGCTCGGAGCCGCCCGAGGCGCTGCACCGGACGCTGGGGGAGCAGCGGCGCCTGCTGAACAGCATGGTGGGCATGTACGCCCGGGTATCGGGGGAGCCCCACGGGTCGATCCACGCCGAGTTGCGGCGTGTCTGCGGCGGGCCGGCCGTCTCCAGCGCCAGTGTGACGCAGCTGCAGCAGCGCATCGAGCTGCTGCGGCGCAGACTCAGCACCTAGCATCGATGCGCCGCCGCAGCGCCGTGCGGCTCAGCCCTGCAGCGGGGTGAGCAGTTCGTCGAGCTTCGCCAGTTCGTCGAGCTGGGACTGCAGCACCGTGATCTGCTGCTCATTGGGCGTGAAGACGCCGCCTTCGACCTGCGACTGCGGGAAGTTGATCTCGACGCTGCCGCGGGTCGGCACCATGCCCAGCGCGGCCAGCACCGGACGGATCGCCGCCTGGGCGCGGGTGCCGCCGGAGTTGCCGCCCCAGTTGACCAGACCGACGGGCTTCCTCGCCCACTCCGCCACCAGGTAGTCGATCGCGTTCTTGATCGGCGCCGAGAAGCTGTAGTTGTACTCGGGGAAGATGAAGAAGAAACCGTCGGCGGCCTCGACGCGCTCGCTCCAGGCGAGGGTGTGAGGCTTGGTGTACTGCTTGAGCCGGGGATGATTCGGCTCATCCATCATCGGCAGTGCCAGTTCGGCGAGATCGACGTAGTCGATGTCGAAGCGTCCATCCGCCTCCGCGGTCCGCTTCACCCACTCGGCGATGGGAGCGCCGATCCGGCCCTCGCGGACGCTTCCGAGGATGATCATGAGCTTGGGCATCGGTGTTCTCTCCTTCGTTCACATCGCTGCGGAGGGCGTGGAAGGCCCTGTCTCGAAGGCACCGCGGCCTCTCCGCCGCTATCAGCACGTCTATTCAACACCGTTCCGGCTCCGCCTTTTCCGCCTCACAGCCCAAATGAGCCCCGAGTTCTGCCCTCTGCGTCAAAAAGGCGGGGATCGCGGCCGGTGAACCCTGGGCTACTATGCCCCCATGCCCACCCCTCACGCACTGGCCGCCTTCGCACTGGCCTCGCTCGCGCTCATCATCGTTCCCGGACCGAGCGTGCTCTTCGTGATCGGCCGTTCGCTCTCCTACGGAAGACGCGGCGGTCTGATGAGTGTGCTCGGCAACGGGCTCGGGGGATTCCCGCTCGTCGCGGCGGTCGCCTTCGGGGTGGGCTCGATCGTCGCCCAGTCCGTCCTGCTGTTCACCATCATCAAGCTGCTCGGCGCCGCCTATCTGGTCTATCTCGGCGTGCAGGCGATCCGCCGCCGCTCGGACGGCAGCGCGGCCGAGGCGGAGTCGGGCCGACGGGAGCTGACACCGATGACCATGCTGCGGCAGGGTTTCGTGGTCGGTGCGACGAATCCGAAGACGATCGTGTTCTTCGTCGCGGTGCTGCCGCAGTTCGTCAGCTTTCAGACCGGCGCGATCCCGCTCCAGATGCTGCTGCTGGGCGTCGTGTTCCTCTCCATCGGCCTCGTGTGCGACGCGGCGTGGGCGGTGCTCGCGGGCACGGCGCGGTCCTGGTTCGCGCGATCCCCGCGCAGGCTCGCCGCGATTCGGGCGAGCGGCGGAGCGGTGATGATCGGCCTCGGCGGCGGCCTGGCGCTCACCGGCAGCAAGGCCTGACCGCGCCGCTACGCGATCGAACCCGGATCGCGCGGCCTCTCGTGCGCGGCGCGGGCGAGCGGCCGGATCCAGACGGTGTTCTCGACGGTCAACTCGCTGCCGCAGTGCGAGCAGCTCTCGGCGCGGCGCGTCTCCTGTCCGCAGGAGCGGCAGAGGATCTCGAAAGGCTGCTCCAGATCGGGCGCCTCGGTGTGGGCGGCCCCCCAGAGCGCGAGGGAGTGGAGGATCGACAGGGCGTCCCGTCCGGCCTGGGTCGGATGGTACTCGTAGCGGGGTCGTAAGGTGCCCGAGTACTGCCTGCGAGTGACGAGGCCGGCGTCGATCATGCGCTCGAGGCGGTCGGAGAGGGTCTTGTCGCCGGCCTCGCTGTGCACCCGGATCTCGTCGAAACGGCGCGCCCCGTAGATGAGCTCGCGGAGCACCAGCAGCGTCCAGGGATCGCCGAGGACATCGATCGCCCTCGCGATGGGGCACGGCCTCTGAGACCAATCGGATCGCAGCGGCATCCCTGCACCCGCCCTTCTTATTTACTTGCTTCAAGATAGCTAATATTCGTAGTCTAGTGAGGTGAAGACCGAAGCTCCAGGTCACCGCCCCGCCCGTGCCAGGGGCGCGGCGATGACCGCCGTGCTCGGTGCGAGCGTGCTCGCCTCGCTCGATCTGTTCATCGTGAATCTCGCCTTCCCGCAGATCAGTCGCAGCTTCTCGGAGTCCTCGGCGCAGGAGCTGTCCTGGGTGCTCAACGCCTACGCAGTGGCATTCGCCGCGCTGCTGGCTCCGGCGGGGCGTATCGCGGATCGCTTCGGACGGCGGAGCGTCTTCCGGCTGGGGCTGCTCGTGTTCGTCCTCGGATCGCTGCTGGCCGCCGTCGCCCCGGGGGTCGCGATTCTGATCGCCGCGCGCGCCGTGCAGGGGGTCGGGGCCGCGGTGATCGTGCCGACAAGCCTGGCGCTGCTGCTGGCATCGGCCCCGGCCGATCGGCAGAAGCGGATGGTCTCGATCTGGGCGGCCTCCGGATCCGCGGCGGCGGCGCTGGGCCCGGCACTCGGCGGTTTCCTCGCGGAGATCGACTGGCGGTGGGTGTTCGCGATCAACCTCCCGATCGGCGCGCTGGCGCTGATCCTCTCCCGAAGCCTGGTGGGTCCGGCCCGGAAGCGCGCGGGCATGCCCGATCTGATCGGCTCGCTGATGCTCGCGATCGCCGTCGGCGCGCTGGTGACCGCGCTGTCCTACTGGGCGGAGTGGACCCCGGCCGGCGGCCGGCTGTGGATCACCCTGGCGATCGGCACCGCGGCGTTCATCGTGTTCGTCATCCGCTGCCGCCGTCATCCGGTGCCGGCGATCGACCTGACCCTGTTCCGAAGCGTCCCGTTCACGGCGGCCGTGCTCGGCATGGCCGCGTTCTACACCGGCTTCTCCGTCATGCTCCTCGGCGGCACCCTCTGGGCCACCATGATCTGGCAGTGGAGTCCCGCCGCGACGGGCCTCGCCTTCATCGCCGGACCGGGCACCGCCGTGGTCACCGCCCTCGGCGCGGGTCGGCTGAAACTCGACGCCGGATGGTTCGCCGCCATCGGCGGTGCGCTGTTCCTCGCCTGCGGCGCACTCTGGTCCTCGGCGATGTCTGCGGACTCTCCCGAGCCGTGGATCTTCCTCGTCGGGCTCGTCCTCACCGGCGCCGGGGCCGGGATCGCTCAGACCGGCTTCCTCGCGGGCGGCTCCAGGTCCCTCGCGGCCGCGGAGTACGCGGCCGGAACGGGAGTGATCAACACCGCGCGGCAGATCGGAGCCGCGCTCGGCGTGGCGATCCTCATCATGATCGTCGGAGCCGGCGACGACCCGGCCGCCTACCTCGTGGCCTGGGTGACGATGGGTGTGGCCGGTGCGGGCGCCGTACTGACCACCCTCGCCTTCCTCATGCCGCCCGCCACCAGGACCGGTGCCCGCCTCGTCATCCGGTCACGACCGGCAGATCGGTCGCCTGAGCCGCCTGCTCGAGCGATCCGAGATTGGTGAGATTCGTGAAGCCGGCCTGCGCCATCAACGCGATCGCCTGGCCGGATCGGTTGCCCGAGCGGCAGTAGACGAGGTACTCGGCATCGGGGTCCAGCTTCGGGATCGCGGCGGCGAGCTCCCCGCCGGTGAAGTCGAGCAGGCGGGCGCCGTCGAGGTGTCCGGCCGCGTGCTCCGCGGCCGTGCGCACATCGAGCAGGATCGTGTCCGCGCCGAGTTCGACGGCAGCCGAGCCGCCGGACGAAGCCGGTGCCGAGGCGCAGGCGGTCAAGCCGAGCAGCAGGGCGACGACGGCGAGGGGGACGGTGACGGAGCGAGGCATGATGCGGTCCTTTCGATTCGGGTACGGGGCCGGGGGAGGATCCGAGGGCGGCCCCGCGGACGGGGCCGCCGATCAGGCTGCGACGGGTTCGTTGCCCGGGATCGCGGTCCAGGCGGCGTAGCTGCCGTCGAGCTCAGCGACCTCGTAGCCTGCGCGCCGCAGTGCGCTCGCGGCGACGCTGCCGCGCACCCCGCTCTGGCAGTAGGTGACGATCCTGCCGGCCTCGGGAGGCGGGAGCTGATCCAGGTTCCAGAGCACGCGACCGCCGGAGAGCTGCTCGGCGCCAGGCAGGTGTCCCTCGGCATACTCCGTCTTGTTGCGCACATCGAGCAGCAGCGCCCGCTCGAAGCCGTCGAGAGCCTCCGGCTGCACGAGCTCCGGCCGCACCAGCTCGAGCCCCTCGAGCGAGGCGATGTAGCCGTGCACGGTGTCGATGCCGACGCGGAGCAGATGATCGCGCATCGACCGGGCCTCTTCGCGGGAGGCCGCCAGCAGCACGATCGGGCGCTGCTCGAGCTCGGGGTTCACGACCCAGGCGCCGTAGCTGGCGGCCTTCGCGACACCGGGAATGTTCAAGGAGCCTTCGACCGTGCCCCGGTGCACCTCGCCGTTGCGGCGCGTGTCGATGAGGATCACGGAGTCCGCCGCGAGCGCGGCCCGGAGCGCTTCGGAAGTGTACTCGACGAGCTCGGATGGCTCGCCGATCACCGCGGGCCCGATCTTGTTCTCCCGCTTCATCCGACCGAAGTAGGCGTGAGCATCGGGCTGGCCGCTCAGCAGCTCGTCGACGAAGCCCTGCTCGTCGCCGTTGGCGAGGTACTTGGCCCACCAGGAGAAGTTGCGCTCGTAGCCGACGGTCGAGGCGGGGATCGCGCCGAGGGCCTTGCCGCAGGCCGATCCCGAGCCGTGCGCCGGCAGCACCTGCACGTAGTCGGGCAGGGTGAGGAATCGGTCGCGCAGGCTCGCGAAGAGATCCCGGGCTCCCTGGAAGCGGGTGTCGACGAAGCCGGCGGCCTCGTCGAGCAGATCGGGACGGCCCAGGTCGCCGACGAAGACGAAGTCACCGGTGAGCACGAAACCCGGCTCGCTCGACTGCGCCCCGTCGGTGATGAGGAAGGACAGATGCTCGGGTGTGTGCCCCGGCGTATGCGAGGCCTCGAGCGTGATGTTGCCGAGTCGGATGCGGTGGCCGTGCCTCATGCGCACGGCGTCGTCGAAGGCGTCCGAATACCTCCAGTCGGGCCCGCCTTCGTCGGAGACGTACATCCGGGCGCCCGTTCTCGCGGCGAGCTCCCGCGTGCCGGAGAGGTAGTCGGCGTGGATGTGGGTCTCGGTGACGGCGACGATCTCCATACCGTTCTTCGCGGCGAGTTCGAGGTAGGCATCGAGGTCGCGACGCGGGTCGACGACGATCGCCTCGCCCTTCGCCTGGCAGCCGATGAAGTAGCTCGCCTGTGCGAGATCCTCGTCGTAGATACGCTCGAGCAGCATGATCGATTCCTTTCCGGGGGAGTGCGTGGTCGTGGTCAGCGGCGGAACAAGCGGGAGAGGAGTCCTCCGCGCCCGGCCCCTGCCGCGTCGATCTGCGCCGGGCTGTGCGTGCCGCCGCACCACTGGGAAGCGGGCACGCCCTGCTTCACCGCCGCGACATGCTGACCGCATCCCGCCCAGGTGGTCTTCCCGCAGATTCGGCAGCTCACTGCTCGGCACATCGCGTTCTCCTCAGTCCTTCGATACTCGATCAGATACCCATAGGGGTATTTGTAGATGAGGAAAATATACCCCATGGGGTATCAGGCTTGTCAAGTCCGCTCGCTCGCCTCGTCGGAGTGCGCGAGGGGCCCGAGACGGCCTCGACGCTTCGGAGACTGCGCAGCGGCGCCGCGGGAATGGGCGCCTGAACGGCAGGGAAGGGGCGGGCCGGGAATGCCGCCGAAACGACGAAGACCCCCGGCCGAGAACTCGATCTCAGGCCGGGGGCCGTTTCATTCGCGTGCGCGAGGGGGGACTTGAACCCCCACGCCCTAATACGGGCACTAGCACCTCAAGCTAGCGCGTCTGCCAATTCCGCCACCCGCGCGAATGATCCACCGGATCCTTCCGGCGAACAGAGAATAACCTAGCACGGATCTCGGGCGGGCACGAATCAACCGGCGCACGCGCGGCTGTCGGCGGTGCTGGCTACGCTGGAGGCATGAGCGAAGATCAGATCTCCGACGCGGAGGAGGCCCGGCTCTCCGAGACCGTGCGCATCGCACGCGACCTCATCCGCTTCGACACCTCGAACCGCGGAGGCGGCGATGCGAACGCGGAGGCCGAGGCCGCAGCCTACGTCGCCGAGTTCCTCCGGGGGCTCGGCCTCGATCCGCGCACCATCGAGTCGGCACCCGGTCGGGCGAGCGTCGTGGCGCGCGTCGCGGGCGCAGATCCCTCGCTTCCGGCACTCGTGCTGCACGGCCACCTCGACGTCGTCCCCGCGGATCCCGCGCACTGGTCGGTCGACCCCTTCGCCGGGGTCATCCGCGACGGCATGCTCTGGGGGCGGGGCGCCGTCGACATGAAGGACATGGACGCCATGATCCTCACCGCGATCGCAGAGCTGCTCCGGGCGGGGGAGCGACCGCGCCGCGATGTGATCCTCGCCTTCTTCGCCGACGAGGAGAACGGCGGCGCCTTCGGCTCCTTCCACCTGGTCGATCACCACCCCGAGCTCTTCGCGGGCGCGAAGACCGCCATCAGCGAGGTGGGCGGCTACTCCATCGAGGTCGGAGCGCAGCGGGCCTATCTGATCCAGACCGCCGAGAAGTCGATGGACTGGATCCGCCTGCGCGCGCGCGGCACCGCCGCCCACGGCTCGCGCGTCTGGCACGACAACGCCGTCACCCGACTCGCCGAAGCCGTCGCCGCGCTCGGGCGCCACCAGTGGCCGCTCACCCTGTGCGACACCACGCGCGAAGTGGTCGACGAGGTCGCGAAGATCCTGGGGGAGGAGCCCCACGAGGTCGACCCCGAGCAGCTCATCCTGGGGCTCGGAGCCGCCGGCGGCTTCATCCACGCGAGTCTGCGCAACACCAGCAACCCCACGGTGCTCACCGCCGGGTACAAGCACAATGTCATCCCCGAGCTCGCCGAGGCGCTGGTCGATGTGCGGGCACTGCCGGGCGATCAGCCCACGATCATGAACGAGATCCGCGCGATCATCGGCGACGACATCGAGATCGAGACGCTCACCAGTGCTCAGGCGCTCGAGGTGCCCTTCGCGGGCGAACTCGTCGACGCCATGATCGCGAGCCTCCACCGCCACGATCCCGGCGCCCGAGTGCTGCCGTACATGCTCTCGGGCGGAACGGACAACAAGGCGCTCGCGAAACTGGGCATCACCGGCTACGGCTTCGCCCCGCTCAAACTCCCCGCAGATCTCGATTTCCCCGGCATGTTCCACGGCGTCGACGAGCGGGTCCCGCTCGACGCGCTCGATTTCGGACATCGGGTGCTGGTCGATCTGCTGCGCACGTACTAGCGCTAGTCTTGACGCTGGCCTGCGCTCGGCAGGCGGACGGAGGCAATACACATGAGCCTGTTCGAGGCCATCGTGCTCGGACTGATCCAGGGACTCACGGAGTTCCTGCCGATCTCATCGAGCGCGCATCTGCGCATCGCGAGCGAGCTCATGGGCATCGGCGACGCCGGTGCGGCCTTCACCGCCATCACCCAGCTCGGCACCGAGGCGGCGGTCATCGTCTTCTTCTGGCGCGATATCGTGCGCATCATCGGCCGCTGGTTCCGCTCGCTCTGGGGCGCGGTGCCGCGCCGGGACCCCGACGCGCTGATGGGCTGGTGGATCATCGTGGGCACCCTCCCCATCGTGGTGCTCGGCATCCTCTTCGAGGACGCCATCGACGGGGCTCTGCGCTCGCTGTGGTTCGTCGCCATCGCCCTCATCGCCTTCGGCCTGCTGCTGGGCGTCGCCGACCGCATCGCCAAGCAGCGACGGGATCTGACGAAGCTCAGCGGGCCGCACGCGGTGATCTTCGGCTTCGCTCAGGCGATGGCCCTCATCCCGGGCGTCTCCCGCTCCGGCGGCACCATCACCGCGGGCCTGCTGATGGGCTACACCCGGGAGGCCGCGGCCCGCTACTCCTTCCTGCTGGCGATCCCCGCGGTGGTCGGCTCCGGCGGCTACAAGCTCGTGAAGGCGCTGGGCGATCCCGCCGAGGCGCCGCTCGGCCCGACGATGCTCGCCACGGTCGTCGCCTTCATCGTCGCCCTGGTCGTCATCGGCGTGTTCATGCGCTACATCACCAAGGGGAGCTTCATGCCCTTCGTGGTCTACCGCGTGCTGCTGGGCATCGTCATCATCGTGCTGCTGTCCACCGGCGTGCTCACCCCCGAGGGCGGGACGGTCGCCCTCGGCGAGAGCTCCGCCACGATCTCGAACGGAGTCTCGCTGTGAGAACCTGGACCCCGCCCAGCGTCCCGGAGCTCCCCGGATCCGGCATCGCGCCACGCCTCTTCAACACGGCGAGCTCCCGGCTCGAGCATCCGCCGATCGCGGACGAGCACGCGACCCTCTACGTCTGCGGCATCACCCCCTACGATGCGACGCATCTGGGACACGCCGCCACCTACCTCGCCTTCGACACCCTGCAGCGCGCCTGGATCGACGCCGGCATCACGGTGAGCTACGCGCAGAACATCACCGACATCGACGATCCGCTGCTGGAGCGCGCCGAGCTCACCGGGGTCGACTGGCGCGCCCTCGCCGACGAGCAGATCGGTCTCTTCCGCAGCGATATGTTCCGACTCGGAATGATCCCGCCCCAGGAGTACATCGCGGTCACCGAGCGGATCGATCACATCGCCGATGCCGTGCACCGACTGCGCACGCGCGGCCTCGCCTACGCCGTTCCCACCGAGGACGCCCTCCCGGGCGCCGGCGAGGATCTCTACTTCGACACTCGCGGAGCGGAGGAGGCGACCCAGTGGCGGCTCGGAGACGTGGCGCCCTACGACCGGGAGCTGATGCAGCTGCTGAGCTCCGAGCGCGGCGGAGACCCCGAGCGGCCGGGCAAGCGGGACCCCCTCGACCCGCTGCTGTGGCGCGCCGCGCGGGAGAACGA
This sequence comes from Leucobacter sp., assembly GCA_048516985.1. Lineage (GTDB taxonomy): Bacteria > Actinomycetota > Actinomycetes > Actinomycetales > Microbacteriaceae > Leucobacter. The sequence goes on from CP183188.1 coordinate 1,945,295, forward strand.
GCCGAGCTGGGAGAGCGCCGTCGGAGTCGGCCGGCCCGGCTGGCACATCGAATGCTCGGTGATCGCGACCGAAGCGCTGGGGGCGACCTTCACCGTGCAAGGCGGGGGCGGCGATCTCGTGTTCCCGCACCACGAGTTCACCGCGGCTCACGCGACCGCGCTCTCGGGCACGCCGCTGGCCCACGCCTACTGCCATGTCGGCCTGCTCTCCTACGAGGGCCACAAGATGTCGAAGTCCAGGGGCAATCTGGTGCTCGTCTCGAAGCTGCTGGACGCCGGGGCGGATCCCTCGGCGGTGCGTCTGGGCCTGCTGGCCCACCACTACCGCAGCGAGTGGGAGTGGTTCGACGGCGACCTCGCAGTCGCCGAACGCCGCTTGGAGGCCTGGCGTCTCGGCCTGGCCAGGGAGACGGAGGAGCCGACGAGCTCCCAGTCGGTGCTGCAGCAGCTGCGCCAGGCGCTCGCCAACGACCTCGACACTCCGGTGATGCTGGCGACGCTCGACGCGGCGCTCGACCGCGGCGTCGACGATCCGCAGCTCATCGCGGATGCCGTGCTGGCCCTGCTCGGCGTGCAGCTGTAACCGGGCGGAGGGGCGCGGAGCCCGGGGAAAGGCCCGTCGGGATCCGGGCTCAGGCCTTGGCGTCGCCCTCTTCGGGGTCGACGTTGAGGAACTTCTCGAACTCGTAGGCGATCGCATCGCCCGTCGCCTCCGGGGCCGAGGTGGCGTCCCGAGCCTCTTCGAGGGCCCGGATGTACCTCGCCATGTCCTCGTCCGCGGCGGCGATGCGATCGATACCGGCCTCCCACTCGTTGGAGGCGGTGAGCAGTTCGCCGCGGGGGATGACCACGTCGAGGAGCTCTTCCAGCTTGTCGAGCATCGCCAGGGTCGCCTTCGGCGAGGGGGCGCTGTGCACGTAGTGGGGAACCTGCGCCCAGAGCGAGAGCACCGGCACCTCCAGCTCGATGAGCGCCAGCTCGAGCACGGTGGTGATGCCCACCGGCCCCTCGTAGTCGCTCCGGGCGGCGCCCGCGCTGGAGCGCAGCGCCGCATTCTCGCTGGTAAGCGAGATGATGATCGGCCGCGAATGCGGAGCATCCGAGTACAGCGCGCCGAGCAGGATCACGCGGTCGATCTGCCAGCTGTCGACGAGATCGACCACTTCGTCGGCGAAGGCGGCCCAGTCGCGGGCGGGTTCGACCCCCGCCAGCAGGAACAGCTCCGAGGCGCGACTGCCGTCGATCCGGCGGATCGTCTCGGCCTCCGGATCGAGCGGTTCACCGGGTCGTTCGACCCGCCCGTAGAGCCGGGTCTCGGGCCAGTCGAGCACCCGCTGCCCGTCCTCGTCGAAGCTGATCTTCGGGCGATGCACCTGGTAGTCGACGAAACCGTCGGCGCCGATGGCGTGCAGCACCTCCGCATCGATCAGTTCCGCCAGATGCTGCAGCACGGTGGTGGTCGCCGCACCCGCGTCGCTCCACCCCTCGAATGCGGCGATGAGCACCCGGGGGTGCCGGTCCGCGTTCGTTGCCTCGTCCATCTCTCAAGGATACTGCTGCGGGGTCGGGGCCGTTCACCGCCGGACCGGGCATCGGCTCAGCCGCCTGGCTCTAAGCTGGAGCGGTGCCCCGCCTCGAACTCTCCGCCGTGCTCTGGGACCTCGACGGCACGATCATCGACAGCGAGCCGCTGTGGCTGGCCGCCGAGCAGGCCATGCTCGACCGCTTCGGGATCCCGCTCACCGCCGAGACCCGGGATCGGCTCGTGGGAACCGGGCTCTGGGAGGCCGCCGAGCAGTTCCGTCAGATGGGCGTCGAGATGAGCGCCGATGACATCGTGGCCGAGTGGGTGGCCGGCGTCGCGCGCGGCTTCGACCGCCTCGCCCCGGCCTGGCGGCCCGGCGCCCCGGAACTGCTGCACTCGCTCCGCGACGCCGGGATCCCCTGCGCGCTCGTCACCATGTCGGTGCGGAGCCTCGCGGAACAGGTGGTGCGAGAACTGCCGACCGGCGTCTTCAGCGCCATCGTCGCGGGGGACGAGGTCGCGCACGCGAAGCCGCACCCCGATCCCTATCTGCGCGCCGCGGCCGCACTGGGCGTCCCGATCGAGCAGTGCCTGGCGATCGAGGATTCCCCCACCGGTCTGCGCTCGGCGTCGGCCTCCGGCGCGGTCGCCATCGGCGTCCCCAATCTGGTGCCGCTGGACGAGGCTCCCGCCCACGCGCTGTGGCCGAGCCTCGCCGGGGTCGAGGCCGGGCGAGTGCGAGCCGCATTCGCCTCGCTGCGCGGCGACTAGACTGATCCGAATGAGTGAGCAGCAACGTCCCGCGCTGAGCGGCCCGTTCGGCTACGGGGATCGTGTCCAGCTGACCGGCCCGAAAGGCCGTCTGAACACCATCACCCTGCTGCCCGGCGGCGAGTTCCACAGCCACCGCGGCACCATCGCCCACGCCGAGCTGGTCGGGCTTCCCGACGGTTCCGTCGTGCGCAACGGCAACGGCGACGAGTATCTCGCGCTCCGCCCCCTGCTCTCGGACTTCGTGATGTCGATGCCGCGCGGCGCGGCCATCGTCTACCCGAAGGATGCCGCCCAGATCATCTCGCTCGCCGATATCTTCCCCGGCGCCCGCGTCGTCGAGGCCGGCGTCGGCTCGGGGGCGCTGTCGCTGCACCTGCTGCGTGCGATCGGCGAGCGCGGCGAGCTGCACTCCTTCGAGCGCCGGGAGGAGTTCGCGGAGATCGCCCGCGCGAACGCCGAGGCCTTCGGCGGCTCCGCGCCGGCGAATTGGTCGGTCACCGTCGGAGATCTGCAGGAGGAGCTGCCCCGGCGTTGCGAGGCCGGATCCGTCGACCGGGTCGTGCTCGACATGCTCGCCCCCTGGGAGTGCGTGGCCTCCGTCGCCCAGGCGCTGAAGCCCGGTGGCGTGGTCATCTGCTACATCGCCACGGTCACCCAGCTCTCGCGGGTCGCGGAGGAGATCCGACGCAGCGGCCTGTTCACCCACCCGCAGGCGAGCGAGACCATGGTGCGGGGCTGGCATGTGGAGGGGCTCGCGGTGCGGCCCGACCACCGCATGGTCGCGCACACCGGCTTCCTGCTGACCGCCCGCCGCCTGGCGCCGGGCACCGTGCTACCGCAGCTGAAGCGCCGTGCCTCGAAGAGCGAGTACACGGAGGAGGACGTCGCGGCCTGGACCCCTGATCTGCTCGACGAGACGGCGGGCGAGTGGACGCCGGAGACCATCGGCCAGTGGTCCAAGAGCGAACGCGTGCTGCGCAAGAAGGTGCGGGAGGCGCAGCGCCTCGCGCAGGATCGAAGCGCTGCCGACCCGCTAGACTGACCGGGTCAGTCGAGCTCGTCGAAAGGTCTCCATGCGTCGCCGTTCCCTTGCCGTCGTCTCCGCCTCGGCAGTACTGCTCACCGGACTCGTCGGATGCAGCTCCAGCGGCACCTCCGCGGACGGTTGCCTGAATCCGCTGAAGCCGGGCGTGCTCAGCAACGGGGTCGAGTTGACGGGCATCACCGACGGGGTGCCCTCGGTGCGCATCGCCGGCGACACCGGGATCATGAACGCCCAGCGCACGGTGCTCAGCCCGGGGGAGAACGCTCAGCTCATCACGGGCGGCGAGATCGTCACCGCGGATGTCACCATCTTCGACTCGGTCACGGGGGAGACCATCGCGCCGACGCAGACGAGGTTCCTGCAGGCCCTGCCGAAGGAGATCCAGCCCGATCTGGTCGACTTCCTCGCGGGCGGCAGCGCCGACTCCCTGGTCTACACCGACCTCATCATGGCGAGCGTCGTCTGCGCGGTGCCGGGGGACGTCCTCGCCGTGGCCACCACCGCGGGGCAGAGCGTCTCCTCTCAGCTCAGCGTCGATCCGGTCGTGATGGTGATCGAGGTGCTGGAGGCGCACGGCGCCGCCGCAGACGGCCGCAGCCGCGCACTGCCCTTCGGCTTCCCCGCAGTGACCGCCGATGACACCGGTCGCCCCGGAGTGGTGCTGCCGCCGCAGGACGCGCCCGCGGAGGTGCGCATCGCACCCGCGATCGTCGGTTCGGGCGCGGCGGTCGCCCCCGAGGACTACATGATCGGCCACGTGCTCACCGTCGGATGGGACGGCACCGAGCGCGCGAACACCTGGGACACCGGTCTCGCGGAGATCGGCTCGGAGTCGCAGCCCGCCTCCTATGACTTCCGGCCGCTGCTGACGGGGCAGACCGTCGGATCCCGCGTCGTGATCATCGACCCGAACGACGGGGATCCGCTGGTGCACATCGTCGATATCGTCGCAGTGGGCTAAGGCGTGGCCGGGGAGCAGGCGCGACGTGCAGCTGTTCCCGGCGAGCAGCGCGTGTTCAGCCTGGTGCTCGCACTCGTCGCCAGTCCGCAGGGTGCCACGAAGCGGGAACTGCTCTCCAGCGTCTACGGCTATGCCGAGCGCCATCGTCACGGCGTGAACGATGCGGCGCTCGAGCGGCAGTTCGAGCGGGACAAGAACCAGCTGCGGGAGATCGGCATTCCGATCGATGTCATCGATGCGCCGCTGGAAGCAGGCAACAATCAGCTCACCAGATACCGGATCTCGAAGGATCTGCTGCAGATGCCGACGGATCTGCGCTTCGAGGAGCGCGAACTGGCACTGCTCCGCGGCGCCGCGCTGGCCTGGCGCGACGGCAGTCTGACCGCCGAGGCACGGCGCGCGGTGATCAAGCTCGAGTCGCTGGGCGCCGGCCTCGATGTGCAGCACCTGGGAGTCGCCCCCCGCCTGGGCATCGCAGAGGCCGCCGCACCGCTGCTGCAGCGAGCCATCGATGAGGGGCTCGCCGTCGGATTCGAGTATCAGCTGCCGGACCGCGACGCCCCGCTCATGCGGCACGTCGCCCCGCTCGGACTGCATCGCGCGGATGGCCGCTGGCACCTCATCGCCCACGACCTCGATCGCGCGGACGACCGCGTCTTCCTGCTCTCACGGATCACCGGACCGGTGAGCCTGGAGCGGCGCGCCTTTGATCCGGCGCTGCGCGACCGGCTCGGCGCGGTGGTGGAGGAGCTCCTGGCCCGCGAACAGCGGCTCCGAGCGGTGGTGCGGGTGCAGCCCGGCTCGGTCGCCGAGGCCCGGCTCGCACCGCGCGCGATGCGCTCTCAGGCGCAGACTCGGCAGACGCCCGATCCTTCGCTCCTCGAGTTCGGCACCCTCGATTTCGCCGCCCTGGCAGAAGAGCTCGCCTCCTACGGCGAGCAGCTCACGGTGGTGGGGCCGGAGGAGCTTCGCGAGCGGGTGCTCGGTGCGCTCCGGAGAATCCGAGATCGCCACCGGGACCCGCATCCGCACCAGAGCGACACCCGGGAGGCCGCCGGATGACGAGAAGTCTCACCGCACCCGATCGCGTGGTGCTGCTGCTCGCGCTCGTCCCCTATCTGCACGAGCACGGGCCGACATCCGTATCCGAGCTCGCCCGCACCTTCGGGGTGCCGGCGGAGACGCTGCGGAGTCTGGTCGCCTTCCTCGGCACCGCGGGCGTTCCCGGGGAGACCCACACCTATCAGCCAGAGGATCTCTTCGACATCGACTGGGACGCCTTCGAAGAGCAGGATCTGGTGAGCCTCACCCGGATCGTGGCGGTCGACCAGACGCCGCGATTCTCACCCGCCGAATACGCGGCGCTGCTGGCGGGCCTGCACGTGCTGGGCGAGATGCTGCCGGGCGAGGATCAGGATCTCGTCGCCTCGACCGCGGCGAAGCTGGCACGCGCGATACCGCGGAAGACGGACCCCGAGGGGAATACGGTGGAGGCGCCGTCGATCTCCGTGACCGCGGATCCCGCCGACCCCGGGCTCTCGACCCTGCTGCTCGCGCTCGAGCGCGGTCGGCGCGTCGCCTTCGAGTACCGCGATCTCGAGGGGCGCACGACCCTGCGCACCGTCGAGCCGCTCGCGCTCACCGAGGGAAGCGGCGGGTGGTATCTGCGCGCCTACTGCCTCGACCGTGCGGCGGAGCGCACCTTCCTCGTCGACGCGATGCGCGGGACGCGGGTGCTGGACGCGCAGGCCGAGCGGCGCGCCGCCTCCGCCGAGCGAGAGGCCCCGCTCGCCCCGGAGTCCGGGGAGATCGTCGCGCAGCTGCGGCTGCGCGAGCGCGCGCTGCATCGGATCGGCGGGTTCTCCCCGGAGGTCCGCGGCGAGGCCGAGCCCGGGTGGCTGCGGGCGGAGGTGCGGCTGACCCACCCGGCGGCAGCGGTGCGCCTCGTCCAGGCCGCTCCCGGGGACCTCGTCATCGAGTCGCCGGCCGAAGCCCGCGACGCGGTTCGCGACTGGGCGGAGCGAGCGCTCGCCCCGTACGGGGACTGAGACGCGCTCCCGTCCTGAGCAGGCTCCCGGTCTGCGCCGACTAGACTGACCGGGTGGCCAGAGCGACCAGGCGCGGGAGGAACCCCGACGGCAAGATGAGCCTCGGTGCCCACCTCATCGAGCTGCGCAACCGCCTGCTCATCTGCGCGATCGCGATCGGCGTGGGCCTCGTGGCCGGCTGGTTCTTCAGCGACTGGGTCTGGGATGTGCTGCGCCAGCCGATCCTCGATCTGGAGGTCGACGGCCGCACCGCGCAGATCACCTACTCCGACATCGGGAGCGGCTTCGACCTGAAGATCCAGATCGCGCTGTTCATCGGGGTGCTGATCGCCTCTCCCGTGTGGCTCTACCAGATCTGGGCCTTCTTCGCGCCGGGTCTCACCAGGCGCGAGAAGGGCTTCGCCATCGGCTTCCTCGGGGTCGCGGTGCCGCTGTTCCTCGGCGGCGTCTACGCCGGATGGACGGTGCTGCCCAATATCGTGCGGCTCATGTCGAGCTTCCAACCCACCGAGGACGCCTTCCAGCTGAACGCACGCAGCTACCTCGACTTCACGGTGAAGCTGCTGCTCGCCGTCGGCATCGGCTTCGTGATGCCGGTGTTCCTCGTGATGCTCAACTTCCTGGGCGTGCTGCGCGGCGCATCCATTCTGAAGAGCTGGCGCGTGGCGATACTCCTCATCATCCTGTTCGCGGCGATCACGACGCCGGCGGCGGATCTGATGAGCATGTTCCTCCTCGCCGCACCGATCGTCATCCTCTACTTCGCGGCGGCCGGCATCGCGATCCTGCACGACAAGCGCGCCGACAAGCGCCGGGAGGCCGAGCTCGCGGAATACGGACTGCTCGACGAGGAGACGGACCGACCGAGCGGCGGATCCTCATGAGCGAGGACACGCAGCCGTCCGCGGCCGAGTATCCGGCACTCGCGTCCTTCGCCGCCGGGCTCGCCTTCCCGCTCGATCCCTTCCAGCGGACCGCCTGCGAGCGCCTGGAGGAGGGGCGGAGCGTCCTCGTCGCCGCGCCCACCGGGTCGGGCAAGACCACGGTGGCGGAGTTCGCCGTCTACCTGGCCCGGCGCGAGCGCGATCGCCGCATCTTCTACACCGCGCCGATCAAGGCGCTGTCGAATCAGAAGTTCCGCGAGCTCTGCGAGGAGTACGGCGAGGACGAGGTGGGGCTTCTCACCGGAGATGTGAATCTGCGGGGGAACGCGCCCATCGTCGTGATGACCACCGAGGTGCTGCGCAATATGATCTACGCGGAGAGCGAGGCCCTCGAAGACCTCGCCTTCGTCGTCCTCGACGAGGTGCACTACCTCGCGGACCGCTGGCGCGGGGCGGTGTGGGAGGAGATCATCCTGCATCTGCCGCAGTCGGTGCGGCTGGTCTCGCTCTCCGCCACCGTCTCGAACGCTGAGGAGTTCGGCGACTGGATGCACGCCGTGCGCGGAGACACCGATGTGGTGCTCTCGGAGCACCGCCCGGTCCCGCTCTACCAGCACGTGCTCACGGGTCAGGCGCTGCTGCCGCTCTACCTCGACGGCGAGGGCGAGCTGGCGGTGCGCGGAAAGCTGAACCCGGAACTGCGCCGGATGGATCGGGGCGGATCGGGGCGGGAGGAGCGCGGTTCCCGCGGAGACGATCGGGGCGGCTACGAGCGCTACCGCTCGAGCCGCAACCGTTCCCGCGGGCGGGCACCGGTGCGCCGTTCGCGCCGGATCAGCCGGGCGGACATCGCCCGCGCCCTCGACGAGACGGGACTGCTGCCCGGGATCGTCTTCATCTTCAGCCGCAACGGCTGCGATCAGGCGGTGCGGCAGTGCCTGCAGGAGGGCATCCGGCTGACCACGCGCGAGGAGCGCGACGAGATCCGCCGGGTGACGAGCGAAGCGCTCGCCACGCTCGACGACGAGGATCTGCGGGTGCTCGGCGTGCACGAGTGGATCTCGGGCCTCGAACGCGGCGTCGCCGCCCACCACGCGGGTCTGCTGCCCCAGTTCAAATCCGTGGTCGAGCAGTTGTTCCAGCGCCGGCTCGTCAAGCTCGTCTTCGCCACCGAGACGCTGGCGCTCGGCATCAATATGCCGGCGCGCTCGGTGACCATCGAGCAGCTCGAGAAGTTCAACGGGGAGCAGCGCCTTCCGCTCACCTCGGGGGAGTACACCCAGCTCACCGGCCGCGCCGGCCGCCGCGGCATCGACCACGAGGGCCACGCGGTGGTGGTCTGGCGGGACGGCATCGACCTGGAGGCGCTGGCGCATCTCGCCTCCGCGCGATCCTTCCCGGTGCGCTCGAGCTTCCGGCCCACGCCGAATATGGCGGTGAATCTGCTGCAGCGGCTCACCCCGGCCCGCGCCCGCGACACGCTCGAGCTCTCCTTCGCCCAGTTCCAGGCCGATCGCGCGGTGGTGGATCAGGCGCGGGAGCTCCGCGCCGAGCAGGAGTCGCTCGCCGGCTACGACGCCGCCGCGCGCCGCGCCCAGGGGGCGGACCGGAAGCGCTGGGAGGATCGCGCCCGCAAGCTGCGGCGGGAGATCGAGCGCGGACGCCGCCGGGTCGAGGCGCGCACCGGCACCATCGCCCGCACCTTCGACCGGGTGGTCGAGCTGCTGACCGATCTCGACTATCTCACGGACGGGCGTTCAGGCGCGGTCGAGGTGACCGCCTACGGCCAGCTGCTGGCACGGATCTACGGCGAACGCGATCTGCTGGTCGCGGAGTGCCTGCGCCGCGATGCCTGGCGCGGAGTCGACGGGGCGGGCCTGGCCGCGCTCTGCTGCGCGCTGAGCTACGAGCCCAGGCGCGACGACGAGCCCGAGGGCCGCTGGCCGGGCGGCCCGTTCCGACAGGCCTTCGAGCGCACCCTCGATCTCTGGGAGGAGCTGGACGAGCTCGGCGAGCAGCACCGCCTGCAGGGCGGGGACGCGCCGCACGCGGGCCTCGCCTCGGCGATGCACGGCTGGGCGAGCGGCTGGACGCTCGCCCGCACATTGGAGCACGCGGGCATCGGCGCGGGGGACTTCGTCCGCTGGTCGAAGCAGACCATCGATCTCCTCGACCAGTTGGCGCAGGCCTGCGAGCAGGCGGAGGTCGACGTCGAGCGGCTCGGGGCCCTGGGCGCCCTCGCGCGCGAGGCGAAGCGACGCGTGCGACGCGGCATCGTCGAGACGGCAAGCTCGTCGTGAGCGGCGATCCACGGCTCGACCGGGTCTTCCGCCTGCCCTGGTATCTCGCCGTGCCCGCCGCGGTGCTCGGCGGCCTGGCGCTCGATGCGGCGACCCCGTGGCTCGCCTGGTGGCCGGCGGCCTTCGCCGGCGCGATCCTGATCCTCCTGGCGCTCTGGCAGCAGCGGGCGCTGCCCGGCCTGGCCCTCGGCGCGGTCGCCGGTGCCGCCTTCTGGCTGCCGCACATCCACTGGCTCACCCTTTACCTCGGCCCGGTGCCGTGGCTCGCCCTGGCCGGGGTGATGATCGCGTGGTTCGCGGTGTTCGGCCTCGCGGCGGCCGTGGCGACCCGCGGCATCCAGCGTCTGCCCCGGCCGGTCTGGGCGCGCGCGCTCGCACAGGCCATCGCGGTCGCGGGCCTGTGGGTGCTGCGCGAGCAGGTGCAGAGCAGCTGGCCCTACGGCGGTTTCGCGTGGGGGCGCCTCGCCCACACGCAGGCGGAGGGGCCGCTCGCGGCGCTGGTGTCCTGGCTCGGCTTCTCCGGCTTCACCGGGCTGCTCGTGCTCGCCTGCGCGATTCCGGTGGCGGTGTGGTGCTCCCGCCCGAGGCGGCCACTGCTTCCACTACTGATCTCCGCGGTCACGATCATCGCGCTGACGCTGCTCGCGCTGGTCCCGATCGCGCCGCTGCCGCAGACCGGCACCCTCGCGGTGGCGGCCGTGCAGGGCAACTCGAAGTCGGGGATCTTCGACGACCGCGAGAACGGAGACGTCTTCCGGAGCCATCTGAGCGCCACGGAGGATCTCCTCGACGAACTCGAGGCCCGGGGCGAGCGGGTCGATGTGATCGTGTGGCCGGAGAACAGCGCGGAGTTCGATCTTCCGGGCCAGAGCACGCGCGCTCTCGCCGTGCAGCGGCTCGCGAAGCGCGCCGGCGCCCCGATCGTCGTCGGCACGATTCTGGGCGATGCCGACGGCAGCTTCACCAACAGCACGCTGGTCTTCGACTCCTCGGGGAACACCGGGGCGCGCTACGACAAGCGCCGACCGGTGCCCTTCGCCGAGTACATGCCGAATCGGGAGTTCTTCCACTCCCTGGTGCCCGATCTGGTGGATCTGGTGCAGCTGGAGTACACCGCGGGCACTCGCTCGGCGGTGCTCGAGGTGGAGGGCGCATCGGGGGAGTTCGCCGCCGGTATCGCGATCTGCTTCGACATCATCTTCGACGATCACGCGAGGGCGATGATGGACGACGGCGCCGAGGTGATCTTCGCGCAGACGAACAACGCCGATTTCGGCCGGACCGATGAGAGCGCGCAGCAGCTGCAGATCGCCAGGCTCCGGGGGATCGAGACCGGGCGTGCGCTCGTCAACATCTCCACCGTCGGCACCAGCGCCATCGTGGCCCCGGACGGGCGCGATCTGGCGGCCCTGCCCACGCACACCGCCGGGGCGATGATGGCGGAGGTGCCGCTGGTCGAGGGGCTCACGCCCGCGCTGCGCTTCGGCGGGTGGATCGCGGCGGCGTGGATACTGCTCGGAGCCGGTGGATTCGCCGCGGGACTCACCGGGCTCTTCCGTCGCGGGGCGCGAGCGCATGCTCCTGCGCAGTCGCCCAGCGGGCCGGAGCAGCCCTGACGGTCCGCTACTCCTCGCCGCCCGCGCGACGCGCCCGCAGCAGCTCCAGTCGCTCCTGCAGCAGCTCTTCCAGCTCCTCGCGGCTGCGCCGCTCCAGCAGCATGTCCCAGTGCGTGCGCTGCTGGCTCTCGCGCTCCTCGAACTCCGCGCGTGCCGCGCGCCCGGCCTCGTCGTCCAGGAAGCCGGCCTCTCCGCTGCGCGGATCGAACCATTCGGGCGGCGGCTCGGCATCGGCGTCGAACATCACGGTGAAGCGGTTGCCCTTGTCCGTGAGATAGCTCACCCGCCTTCGCGGGGAGAACTCGATGCCCTCGTCGCCCTGCAGGCTCGAGGATCCGATCCGCGCTCCCCGGAGCGTTCGCTCGGCCATGAGACCTCCTCGACTCGGCTGGGCCTCACGCGTGCGATCGGCCTTGTCTCGGAGACTACTCCCGTCGCAGCCCTCCTGGTACCCCTTGACACGGATCGATACCTGTCCGTGTCTCGCACGCGGGCCCGGGGCGTGCGGCGACGCCCCGGGCCCGCGTCGCGATCACGGGCGGATCAGCGCCTTGGTGATGCCGTGCCCCGGCGTCTGCAGGCGCTCGTAGAGCGCGGGCACCTCGTCCAGCCCCAGCTCCAGATCGAAGAGCGGAGCCGGATCCGCCCGGCCCTCGTCGAGCAGCGCCATGAGCTCGTCCTGCAGCCTGACGTCGCCGAGGCCCACCCAGAGGTTCACGGTCTTCAGCAGGGTCGGGCCGGCCGCGAAGGAGAAGGGCTCGCCGGCGATGCCGAGCACCGCGAGCCTGCCGTTCGGCCCGAGCGCGTCGAGCGCGGCGTCGAAGGTGCTCTGCAGCCCCACCGCCTCGACGGCGCCGTCGACACCGCGGCCGCCGGTCGCCTCGGCGATGAAGGCGCGCGGATCCGCATCTCCGGTCGCGTGGGAGGCGCCGAGGGCGAGCGCGAGCTCGCGCCGTTCGGCGACCGGGTCGACCGCGATGATCCTCGTCGCGCCGTGAGCTGCGGCGGCGTGGATCGCCATCAGCCCGATCGGGCCGCAGCCGAACACGGCGAGCGTGCGGCCGGGTCCCGCCCCTGCCTTGCGCGCCCCGGTCGCGCCGGTCATCAGCGCATCGGCGACGCCGAGCGCCGAGGCGTCGCTCACGCCCTCGGGCACGCGCACCAGGTCGCGATCCGCGTAGGGCACACGCAGGCGCTCGGCCTGGGTGCCGCCGAGGCCGCCGAAGGCCGTCCCCGATCCGAGGATGCCGCCGCGCTCGCAGTGCGCCGCGTCGCCGCGGCGGCACCTTGCGCAGGCGCCGCACCACACCGCCGGCGGGCCGACCACCCGGTCGCCCGCGGAGAACTCGCGCACCACGCCCACGTACTCGTGGCCGAGGGTGAAGCCGGTCTCGCCGCCCATGTGGCCCAGGACGATGTGCAGGTCGCTGCCGCACACCGAGGTCGCGACGACGTCGACGATCACGTCGGTCGCGGACTCGATCCGCGGCTCCGCCACCTCGCGGACGACGACCCGGCCGATCTCCTCGAGGAACGCCGCCCTCATCGCCGGGCCCCCGCGGTCGCCGCGCCCAGGAGCACGAGCGCCTGATCCGAGATGCCGACGGTGGCGTCCATCAGCGTGGAGGCGTAGACGAAGACGGTCTCGGTCTCGGGATCGACCGCGATCACCGATCCGCCCGCGCCCTGGTGCCCGAACGATCCCGGGCCGAGCAGCGGGGAGAGCTCGTGCGGCAGCTCGACGCCCGCGCCGTAGCGGCTGATGAAGGGGATGCCGCGGTCCGGCCCCGAGTGCCGCTCGGTCGTGAGCCGCGCGAGCGCGGCGGGGGAGAGCAGCGCTCGCTCCCGCCCGTAGCCCAGCGCCGTCTCGAACACGGCGACGAGGTCGTGCGCGGTGGTGATGCCCGACATCGCGGGCCAGTCGCAGGCGAGCACCTGCGGGTTCGTGAAGAATCCGGGGCTGTCCATCATGATCGGCAGCATCGAGCCGTCCTGCAGGGCGGTTCCGGTCATCAGCTCCTGCGCCTGGGCCTCGGTCAGCGCCGGCGGCCGGAAGGTCAGCGGGGCGAGGCGCTCCTGCAGCGCCGCGTCGGCGCCGAAGGAGAAGAAGGCGCCGGCGGGCCCGACGAGCTCCCGCTGGATGTAGTCCTGCACCGGGGTGCCGGCGCCGTGCCGGAACACGCCCGACATCAGGGCGCCGAAGGTGAAGGCGCCGTAGGCGTGGGCCGAGCCCGGCTCCCAGAGCGGATCCTGCCGCTCGACGGCCGCGTCGAGCTCTCCCGCGACCAGCTGCTCCGCGCTGAGCGGGGCGGCGATCGCCGAGATGCCGCTCGAGTGGTCGAGCACGTGCATCGCGGTGATGGCGCGGGTCGCCGCGCGGTCGAAGGCGGGCCAGTAGTCGGCGAGCGGCGCGTCGAGGTCGAGCTCGCCGCGGTCGTGGGCGATCGCCGCGGCCACGGCGACGAGCGACTTGGAGACCGAGAACACCTGCACGGGGCGATCCGTCTCGATGCCGTGGGCGAGATCCACGATCGTCTCGCCGCGGCTCGAGACCGCGAGCTGGGCCGGCGCGGAGCTGCGGGCCGCGGAGCGCGAGAACGCCTCGCGCAGCACGGCGCCGCTCGCGCCGGCGGCGCCGGCGAGAGCCGCCACGGGGGGAAGGGTGGGTTCAGACATCATCGTCCTTTCTGATCGGATGCGTCGGGGCTCAGGCGAGGGCCGCGGCGGGGGAGGGGGAGGGGAAGAAGCCGCCCTTGAGCTCGGTCGGCATCTCGATCCCGAAGCGGTGCTGGAGATCGTCGAAGAGCTGCGACATCGGCGCGTCCGCCGCCTGGTTGACGTTGCGGCGCACGTCGAGGTAGGGGAAGCCGCCCTTCAGGTCGATGTCGTACTCCTCGCGCAGGACGCGCAGGTTCTCCGCGTTCTCCCCGGTGAGCGTCGCCTTCGCGTCGGCGATGGCGAGGTGGGTGAGCTGGTCGAAGATCTGCCAGGCGTCGGCCCGGCTCGGGTGGATCGTTCCGACGCCGTAGAGGCCCCGCACCTTGCCGAAGGTGCCGAGGTGGAAGACCGGGTGGCCCTCCTGGTACTCGACCGCGCCGTCGGGGAGCCACGGGTAGCGCATGTCGTAGCCGGTGGCGAGCACGATCACGTCGACCTCCTCGCGTCGGCCGTCCTCGAACTCGACCGCATCGGCGGTGATTCGCGCGATCCCGGGGCGGTGCTTCAGGGTGCCGTGCGTGAAGCAGTGCAGCGCGAGATCGCTGACGATGGGGTGCGTGGATCCGACGGGGTCGGTCGGCTCGGGCAGCCCGTAGGCCGACATCGGGCCGATGGCCGCGAGCACGAGCCCGACCGTCTCCATCGGATCGGGGGCGCGCCCGAGCAGCGGCACCTCGGGGAACGGCGCCTTGCCGGTCATGAGGTCGGGCGTCGGCACCCCGTAGACCTGCTTCGGGAACCAGTAGTAGTTGCGCCGCGTCGAGATGAAGGCCGCCTCGCCGTGCTCCGCGGCGTCCACGGCGATGTCGACGCCGCTGTTGCCGGCACCGACGACGAGCACGCGCTTGCCCGCGAACTGCCTCGGCGAATGGTACTGCGACGAGTGGTAGATCTCGCCGAGGAACTCGTCGGCTCCCGGCAGCTCGGGCACGTACGGCCACCACTGCTGCCCGCAGGCCGCGAAGACGCCGCGGTACAGGCGCTCCTCGCCGTCGCTCGTCGTGACCCGCCAGTGGGTCTCGTCGCCGGTGCCCACCGGCTCGGCTCGCACGACCTCCGTGCCGAAGCGGGTCTTCTCGGTGAGCCCGTAGGCGCGCGCGAAGGCCCGCACGTAGTCGAGCACCTGGCGCTGGCTCGGGTAGGTCGGGTAGTCCTCGGGCATCGGGAAGTCGACGTAACCGCCGAGCGTCTTGCTCGTGATGAAGTGGCAGGTGTCGTACATCGGGGAACCGGGGTTCGCGATGTCCCAGATGCCGCCGACGTCGTCGTGCCGTTCGACGATCTCCACGTCGATGCCCTGGTGCATGAGCCCGCGGGCGGTGAGCAGACCGAATGGGCCCGCTCCGACGACGAGATAGGTGGTGGGCAGTTGGGGTGCCGATGTCATGGTGCCTCCTTGCACGTGGTGTTCGGCACCACACTAGGAAGCGGAGGGATCGCGCACTGTCGCGAATGCGCAGCGCTCTGCCGCAGATGCGCACGCTTCCGATGCCTCGGGTCGGCGAAGCTCCGGGGCGCGGCTCAACCGGTGGTCGAACCGGGACGGAGCGCACTCGGCGAGACCCCGAAGCGGCGCCTCACCAGCTCCGCGAAGTGCGAGGCCGATGCGAAGCCCCAGCGCAGGGCGATATCGCCGATGGACACATGCGCCTGCTCGGGGTCGCCGAGATCCTGCGCGGCCCGTTCCAGGCGGCGCTCACGGATGAGCCCGGCGACGCCCGCGCCCGAGGCGACGAAGGCCTGTTGCAGGCTACGGGTGGAGACGAACAGCGCTTCAGCCACGCGCTGCGGCGAGAGCTCCGAGTCGCCCAGCCGGTCCTCAATGTACGTCGTGGCTCGCCGGAACAGCTCATCGCGCGGATCGGCGCGTTCCGGATCGGGCATCGAGGCGACCGTGGCCCGGAGCGCGCCGACGATGAGGTCGAGTACGTGTCTGCGCTGCCGGGGCGCCACGGCGTGCAGGGCACGCTCGTATTCGATGATCGAATGGGCGACGGTGGACAGCAGCGGATCGTCGGCGTTGAGCCTGGTACCCGTCAGACGATCCAGCCTCCCCGCCGATACACCCAATTCGGCCGCGGGAAGGGCGATCCCGACGCGCTCTCCCGGGGCGGGGAAAGTCAGCTCGTAGGGTGCATCCGAACGGTAGAGCGACACCTGGCCGGCACCGATCTCCGCGCGCCTGCCGCCCTGCTCGACCGTGCCGGAGCCTGCGACCTGCAGGCAGAACACGAAGCGGGCGGGCTCCGACGGCCGCTCACCGAGGCTGTTGGCGCGAACCTCGCCGTTCGTCGCCCGGCCCACGTGCACCCGGTGCTGCTGCACCCATCGGAACTTCCCGTAGAAGAGCTCCGTGGAGGAGACGAACTTCAGCGGCGCGATCATGGTCGAGATCGCATGTTCGAAGCTGGCGCTGTCCCGGGTGCGCAATTCCCCGACGCTCGGCGGCACCGCAGCCTTCATCGTGGATCCTCTCCTCTTCGAGAAGGCCAGCATAACCGCGTCGCCGGTGAGATGTCGGCCGGGTGCGGCATTCGGATACGCTTGTCGGTGTTCGTCAGCCGACCCCGAAGGAGTCACCGTGTCCCAGACGCTCGCCCCCGGCAGTCTCACCGCCAAACGCGCACTCGTCACCGGCTCGTCCCGAGGGATCGGCGCCGATACGGTGCGCTACTTCGCGGAGGCCGGAGCGGATGTGGTGGTGAACTACCGGAACAAGGCGCCCCGCGCCGAGAAGCTCGCCGCGCAGCTGCGCGAGCTCGGCGGCCGCGCGCTGGTGCAGGGCGCCGATCTCACCGATCCCGACTCCGTCGCCGAGATGATGGCCGCGGTGCAGGCGGAGTTCGGCGGCCTCGACATCCTCGTGCTCAACGCCTCCGGCGGGATGGAGAGCGGCATGGGGGAGGACTACGCGCTGAAGCTCAACCGCGACGCGCAGCTCTCGGTGCTCGACGCCGCGCTTCCGCTGATGGCGGAGGGGGCCCGCGTGGTGTTCGTCACGAGCCACCAGGCGCACTTCATCCGGACCACGCCGACGATGCCGGAATACGAGCCGGTCGCGCTGTCCAAGCGCGCGGGGGAGGACGCCCTCCGCGAGCGCATCCCCGAGCTCGACGCCCGCGGCATCGGATTCGTCGTCGTCTCCGGAGACATGATCGAGGGCACCGTCACCGCCACACTGCTCGAACGGGCCAATCCCGGAGCGATCGAGGCGCGTCGCGAGTCGGCGGGCCGCCTGTACAACGTCGGCGAATTCGCCGCGGAGGTCGCGCGCGCGGCCGTCGAGCCGCTTCCGGCCGACCGCACCCGCCTGATCGGAGACACCTCCGGCTTCGTCGCCGTATAGCCGCGATCTCCGCACAGGAGATTTCACGTGCGGAACAATTGTGTTTCGAGCTTGTTTCGCACTGGGTCAGCAGTGTTACGCTCATAACCCGATTCCCAGCAGCCGGGCCGCCGACGTCCCGCCGATAGAGAGGACGTCGATGACGTACCCGACCCCGAACACCCAGCGAACCCAGGCTCCCGCCGCTGTCGGTCTCTACGACCCGGCGGACGAGAAGGATGCCTGCGGTCTCGCTGCGGTCGTGTCGCTGACGGGTCGGCCGAGCCACGAGATCGTGGCACTCGCGCTCGAGGCGCTCGAGAACCTCGAGCACCGGGGTGCCGTGGGCTCCGATGCGGGCACCGGCGACGGCGCCGGCATCCTCTTCGAACTGCCCGATCGCTTCCTGCGCGAGGTGCTGAGCGAGCACACCCCTGAGCTCACCCTGCCCGAGGCCGGTCGCTACGCGGCCGGCCTCTGCTTTTTGCCGGTCGGATCGGCCGAGCGCCGTGCGGCGAAGTACCGCATCGGCGCGATCGCGGCCGAGGAGGGCCTCGAAGTGCTGGCCTGGCGTCCGGTCGAGGTGCGGCCCGAGGTGCTCGGCGACGCCGCCCGGGACGCCGCGCCGGTGATCGAGCAGCTCTTCCTCGCCGAGAAGGGCCGCCAGGCGGGCGCCTCGCCGAAGACGCACGCGGGCTTCGGCGCACCGGCCTCGCAGACCGACCACACCCGCTGGCTCGACATCCACGCCTTCCGCACCCGCAAGCGCATCGAGCGCGAGACCGGCGTCTACCTGCCCTCGCTGAGCCCCCGCACCCTGGTCTACAAGGGCATGGTGACCACGCTGCAGCTGCCGGCCTTCTACCCCGAGCTCAGCGATGAGCGGCTCGAGGCGCGTTTCGCCATCGTGCACTCCCGCTACAGCACCAACACCTTCCCGTCCTGGCACCTCGCGCAGCCGCTGCGCATGGTGGCGCACAACGGAGAGATCAACACGGTGCGCGGCAACCGCAACTGGATGCGCGCCCGCGAGGGCCAGCTCGAGAGCGAGGCCATCGGCGATATGCGCCAGCTGCTCCCGATCTGTACCGAGGGCGGCAGCGACTCGGCGAGCTTCGACGAGGTGCTGGAGCTGCTCGTCATGGCCGGGCGGAGCCTGCCGCACGCGATGGCGATGATGGTGCCCGAGGCCTGGGAACGGGAGGCCGGCCTCGATGCCGAGCTGCGCGACTTCCTCGAGTACCACTCCCTGGTCATGGAGCCCTGGGACGGCCCGGCCGCCATGATCGCCACCGACGGCAGCGAACTAGTGGCCCTGCTCGACCGCAACGGGCTGCGCCCGGGACGCTACCAGGTCACCTCCGACGGCCTGCTGGTCATCGCCAGTGAGACCGGCGTGCTCGATTTCGCGCCCGAGCGGATCGTCCGGCGCGGCCGGCTGCAGCCCGGCCGCCTCCTCGCCGTCGATCTCGACAGCGGCGCCCTGCGCGAGGACGACCAGGTCAAGCGCGAGCTCGCCCAGGCCGCACCCTGGGGGCAGTGGCTGCAGGAGGGGCTGATCCGCCTCTCGGAGCAGCCCGAGCGCGAGCATCTGGTGCACCCGCCGGCCTCGATCGTGCGCCGCCAGCGCACCTTCGGGTACACGGAGGAAGAGCTGCGCGTGCTGATCGGGCCGATGGCCCGCGACGGCGCGGAACCGCTCGCGGCGATGGGCACGGACACCCCGATCGCGGTGCTGTCCGACCGGCCGCGACTCGTCTTCGACTACTTCGTGCAGCAGTTCGCCCAGGTCACCAATCCGCCGCTGGACGCCCTGCGCGAGGAGCTCGTGACGAGCCTGCGAACCGGCATCGGCCCGCAGGCGAACCTCCTCACCCAGTCCACCGAGCACGCCCGCCAGGTCATCCTCGACTTCCCGGTGATCGACAACGATGCGCTCGCACGCATCCAGCACTTCGGCGACGATCCCGAGCGCGAGCGCACGGTCACCATCCGTGGTCTCTACCCGGTCGACTACCACGCCAAGGGCCTGGCGGATCGCCTCGATGCGATGTGCCGCGAGGCGAGTGCCGCCATCGCGGCCGGCGCGGAGTTCCTGATCCTCTCGGATCGCGACTCCGACAAGGATCTGGCTCCCGTGCCCTCCCTGCTCGCGGTGTCCGCGGTGCACCACCACCTCATCCGCGAGGGCACCCGTATGCGCGTGGCGCTCATCGCCGAGGCCGGCGATGTCCGAGAGGTGCACCATGTCGCGGCGCTGATCGGCTACGGAGCCGCCGCGGTCAACCCCTACCTGGCGATGGAGACCGTGGAGGGCCTCGTGCGTTCCGGCGAGCTCGAGGGCGTCGAGTCGGCGGAGGCCGTGAAGCACCTCATCAAGGCGCTCGGCAAGGGCCTGCTCAAGGTGATGAGCAAGATGGGCATCTCCACCGTCGCCTCCTACTGCGGCGCGCAGACCTTCGAGGCGATCGGGCTCGCCCCCGAGCTCGTCGACCGCTACTTCACCGGCACCGCCTCCCGGCTCGGCGGCGTGGGCCTCGATGTGCTCGCAGCCGAGGTCGCCGCGCGGCACCGCCGGGCCTACCCCGACGATCCCGCCGCCCTGGCCGGCCGTCGCCTCGAGACCGGCGGCGAGTACCGCTGGCGTCGCGGCGAGGAGCCGCACCTCTTCGATCCCGAGACGATCTACAAGCTGCAGCACGCCACCCGCACGGGGCGCCGTGAGATCTTCAGCGAGTACACGGCCCGAGTGAACGAGCAGCAGGAGCGTCTGATGACCCTCCGCGGGCTCTTCCGCTTCTCGCCTCAGCGCGCGGCCGTGCCGCTGGACGAGGTCGAGCCCATCGAGGACATCATGCGGCGCTTCGCCACGGGCGCGATGAGCTACGGCTCCATCTCGCCCGAGGCGCACCAGACCCTCGCGATCGCGATGAACCGCATCGGCGGCAGGTCGAACACCGGCGAGGGCGGTGAGAGCGAGGAGCGGCTGCTCGATCCCGAGCGGCGCAGCTCCATCAAGCAGGTGGCTTCGGGGCGCTTCGGCGTCACCAGCATGTACCTGACCAATGCCGACGAGATCCAGATCAAGCTGGCGCAGGGCGCGAAGCCCGGCGAGGGCGGTCAGCTGCCGCCGCAGAAGATGTACCCCTGGATCGCCCGGACCCGCCACGCGACCCCGGGCGTGGGGCTCATCTCGCCGCCGCCCCACCACGACATCTACTCGATCGAGGATCTCAAGCAGCTCATCTTCGACCTCAAGCGCGCCAATCCCGGCGCGCGGATCAGCACCAAGCTGGTGTCGCAGTCGGGCATCGGCCCGGTGGCGGCGGGTGTCGCCAAGGCGCTCAGCGACGTCGTCCTGGTCTCGGGCCACGACGGCGGCACGGGTGCCAGCCCGATGAACTCGCTGAAGCACGCAGGATCCCCTTGGGAGCTGGGCCTCGCAGAGGCGCAGCAGACGCTGATGCTCAACGGTCTGCGCGACCGCGTGGTCCTCCAGGTCGACGGGCAGCTGAAGACCGGCCGCGATGTGGTCATCGCGGCGCTGCTGGGCGCCGAGGAGTTCGGCTTCGCCACCGCGGCGCTGGTGGTCGAGGGCTGCATCATGATGCGCGTCTGCCACCTCGACACCTGCCCGGTCGGCGTCGCCACGCAGAATCCCGAGCTGCGCAGCCGCTTCACCGGCCAGGCCGAGCACGTGGTCAACTTCTTCAACTTCATCGCGGAGGAGGTGCGGGAGCTGCTCGCCTCGCTCGGCTACCGCAGCCTGGACGAGGCGATCGGAGACACCGCCGCGCTCGACATCGACGATGCCGTCCGCCACTGGAAGGCCGAGGGGCTCGACCTCACGCCGATTCTGCGCGGCCCCGAGTTCCCGGCGAGCGAGCCGCGCCGGCACGGCAGGGAGCAGGATCACGAGCTGGCCGAGCACTTCGACCACGCGCTCATCGCCGCCTCCTCCGACGCGCTCGAACGGCGCGAGCCGGTGGTCATCGATCTGCCGATCCGCAATGTGGACCGTGCGGTGGGCACCATGCTCGGACACGAGCTCACCAAGCGCTTCGGCTCCGCCGGGCTCGCTCCGCAGACCATCGACATCGTCCTCACCGGTTCCGCCGGGCAGTCGCTCGGCGCCTTCCTCCCGGCCGGCATCACGCTGCGCCTGATCGGCGACGCGAACGACTACGTCGGCAAGGGGCTCTCCGGCGGCGAGATCACGCTCAGGCCGCATCCCGACTCCGGTCACCCCGCCTCGGGCAATGTCATCGCCGGCAATGTCATCGGCTACGGCGCGACCAGCGGTGCCCTCTGGATCGCCGGAGTGGTGGGGGAGCGCTTCCTCGTCCGCGGATCCGGCGCGACCGCGGTCGTCGAGGGCACCGGCGATCACGCGCTGGAGTACTTCACCGGCGGCTTCGCCCTGATCCTCGGCCCCACCGGCCGCAACATCGGCGCCGGCATGTCCGGCGGCGAGGCCGTGATCCTCGATCTCGACCCCACGGATATCAACTCCGCCGAGCTCGACAGCGGATCGCTGCTGCTGGCCCCGGTCGAGGAGGCGCAGCGCGAGCAGATCCTCGCCCTCATCAAGCGCCACCGCGAGCAGACCGGATCCGAGGTCGCGGCCGAGCTGATGGCGCAGATCGAGCGCGACCCCGAGACCAGCTGGGCGCGCTTCAGCCGGTTGATCCCGCGCGACTACGCGCGCGTGCTCGAGATCCGCGAACGCGCCCGCGACGAAGGACAGGACCCCGACGGCGACCGCGCATGGTCCCAGATTCTGGAGGCGACCCATGGCTGATCCGCGCGGATTCCTGAAGACCCGCGAGCGGGAGCTCGCACCCAAGCGTCCCGTCGCCCTGCGCCTGATGGACTGGCGAGAGGTGGTCGACCCCGCGAACCCGACCATGGTCGCGCGCCAGGCCTCGCGCTGCATGGACTGCGGTGTGGCCTTCTGCCACCAGGGCTGCCCGCTGGGCAATCTCATCCCCGAGTGGAACGACCTGGTATGGCGCGGCCGTGAGCGCGAGGCGCTCGACCGCCTGCACGCGACGAACAACTTCCCGGAGTTCACCGGTCGCGCCTGCCCGGCTCCCTGCGAGTCCGCATGCGTGCTCGGCATCAACCAGCCCGCGGTGACCATCAAGCAGATCGAGAACAGCATCATCGATCAGGGCTTCGAGAACGGCTGGGTGCAGCCGCTGCCGCCGGAGCGGCTCAGCGGCAAGACGGTCGCGATCGTCGGATCCGGACCCGCCGGGCTCGCCGCCGCGCAGCAGCTCACCCGCGCCGGCCACACCGTCGCCGTCTACGAGCGGGACGAGGAGCCCGGTGGGCTGCTCCGCTTCGGCATCCCCGACTTCAAGCTGGAGAAGGTGCTGGTCGAGCGCCGGATCGAGCAGATGAAGCAGGAGGGGACCCGATTCCGCACCGGCGTCGAGATCGGGCGCGATATGAGCTGGGCCGAGCTGCGCAGGCGCTACGACGCCGTGATCGTGGCCACCGGAGCCACGGTGCCCCGCCCGCTCGATCTGCCCGGGCGCGAGCTCGACGGCATCCACTACGCGATGGAGTACCTGACCGCGCAGAACCGGGTCGGCGACGGAAGCCTCGCGAGCACGCCCATCGACGCCGAGGGCAAGCATGTCATCGTGATCGGCGGCGGCGACACCGGCGCCGACTGCATCGGCACGGCGAACCGTCAGGGCGCCGCCTCGGTGACCAATCTCGCCATCGGACGCAAGCCCTCGCTCACCCGCTCGGATGCGCAGCCCTGGCCGGTGCACCCGACGCTGTTCGAGGTGTCGAGCTCGCACGAGGAGGGGGGCGAGCGCCGCTACCTCGCCTCGACCGTGGAGTTCATCGGCGACGAGTCCGGCCGGGTGCACGGCTTGCGCGTCGCGGAGACCGGCTTCACGGAGAAGGGTCGCGAGCCGATCCCCGGCACCGAGCGGGTCATCCCCGCCGATCTGGTGCTCATCGCGATGGGCTTCACCGGGCCGGAGTCGATCGAGGACTTCGCGCTGCCGACCGCCGGTCGCGGCGGCGGCTTCGCCAGGACCCGCGACTACGCCACGGATGTTCCCGGACTCTTCGTCGCCGGCGACGCCGGCCGCGGCCAGTCGCTGATCGTCTGGGCGATCGCCGAGGGACGCGCGGCGGCCGCGGCCGTGGACGCCCACCTCACCGGCTCGACCGTGCTGCCCTCGCCCGTCACCGCTCACGACCGCGCCTTCGCGTAGCCGGCGCCGGACCGCGGAGCTCGGGGAATAGTTTCCCGCGCTCCGCGGTTGCGCGTGAGGAGTCCGCTCCGAGAGAGTGCGGGCCGGCACGAAAGGACTGGACATGACGAAGTTGACGGTAATCGGCGGCAGCGGCTACGCGGGATCGCACATCGTCGAGGCTGCCGCGGTGCGCGGCCTCGAGGTGACCAGCTTCAGTCGGGGAGAGGTCGCGGAGCAGGTCGCGGGTGTCGACTACCGGCGCGGATCGCTGACCGATGCGGCTGATCGCGCCCGCGCGCTCGACGGCGCCGACGTCGTGATCGTCGCGGCTTCGCCGCGCGGCGATATGGCCGGAAGGCTCCGCCCGGCGATCGCCGAGCTCGCGAAGGAGGCCGCGGCGGCCGGGGTGCGGCTGGGCGTCATCGGCGGTGCGGGTTCGCTGCAGCAGAGCGAGGGCGGCCCCCTGGTGATCGACGGCCCGGACTTCGCCGAGGAGGTGAAGCCGGAGGCCTCCGAGATGGGCGGTGTGCTGGACGATCTCCGCGCCGCACCGGAGAGCCTCGACTGGTTCCTCGTCAGCCCTGCGGCCGTTTTCGGCGCGTGGGCGCCGGGGGAGTACCGCGACAGCTACCGGGTCGGCGGCGATGTGCTGCTCGTCGATGACGAGGGGAACTCCACCATCAGCGGCGCCGACTTCGGCGTGGCGGTGGTCGACGAGATCGAGACCCCCGCCCACCACCGCGCCCGCTTCACCGTCGCGTACTGAGCGCGCGGACCGCGCCGCCCGCACTAGTCTGATCGGGTGCGAAACGAACTCATCGAGCTGTTGCGGGAGGATCTCGGAGCCGCGGGATACCGCCTCGGGGAGGTCGCGGCGCTGCTGGGCCCCTCGGCGGAGGGCGCGCGTCAGCGCGGGATCTTCGCGCCGGCGCGGCGCGTGCTCGCCGAGCGGGAGGAGCGTCCGCTCGGCACGCTGATCCGGCTCCTCCTGCATGGCGACACCGTCACGGGCCGCGAGCTCGCGACGGCGGTGCCGCGGCTCGGCGCGCGTGGGCTCGCCGAGCTCGGGCTCGTCGAGGAATCGGGGACGGGGTACCGGGCGATCCTCTCGCTGAACCCGGTGGAGCTCGAGGACTCCCGCTCCGAGCAGCCGCTGCACTGGTGGATCATCAGCGATCTCGACGATCAACTGCGCCGCGGCCCCGCCCGACCCGACCATGTGATGGGGGTGGGCGGGGCCACCCGCTCGCTCATCGCGCAGCTGCCGCCCGGCGACGCTGCGAACTGCCTCGATCTCGGCACCGGATGCGGCATCGTCGCCCTGCACCTCGCACTGCGCGGCAGGGTGATCGCCACCGACATCAGCGGCCGAGCGCTCGACCTCGCCCGGATGAACCTCCGGCTGAACGGCGTCGCCGAGGGCACGGCGGGTGTCGAACTCCGCCGGGGCAGCCTCTTCGAGCCGGTCGCGGCCGAGCGCTTCGACCTCATCGCCTCCAATCCGCCCTTCGTGGTGACGCCGCGAGAGAGCGCGGTGCCGCGCTACGAGTACCGCGACGGCGGCATGTCCGGCGACGAGCTCGCGCAGGCGGTCGTGCGGCAGGCGCCGGAGCGGCTGGAAGCGGGCGGAACGCTCGTCTGCCTCGCGAACTGGGAATCGCCGTGGGGCGGCAGCGGGCTGGAGCGGGTGCGGTTGTGGATCGAGGACGCGGCGGTCGCCGCCGGCCCCCTGCACGCCTGGGTGATCGAACGGGACGTCCTGGATCCCGCCCGCTATGCGGAGACCTGGGCGCGGGACGGCGGCGCGAGGCCCGGCGACGCCGAATTCGAGACGCTGCTGACGGCGTGGCTGCGGGACTTCGCGGAACGGCGCGTGGTGTCCATCGGGCTGGGCTCGATCCGCGTCCGGCGCCCGGCGGAGCAGACGGGCGCCGATGAGGCCTGCACCATCCGCGTCGAGCACGCCGCTGAGCCCTTCGGGAAGCTGCCGGGCGGCGATCTCGAAGCCGCCTTCACCGCGGGCATCGCCGCCGAGCGCATGCCGGAGGCCGAGCTGCTCGGGCGCCGCTGGATCCGCTCGGAGGCGGTCGCCGAGCTGCGGGAGCACCGCCCGGGGGAGGAGGCGCCCCGATCCATCGTGCTGCGCACCGACCGTCCGATCGCGCGCACCGTGATCGCGGATCCGCTGCTCGCCGCGGCCGTGGGCGCCTGCGATGGCGAACTCGCCCTGGCACAGATCGCCGACGCCCTGGCGACCCTGCTCGAGGTTGACGCCGTCGACGTCGCGGGCGCCCTGATCGCGGGGGTGCGCGAGCTCAGCTGGTTGGGGATGCTCGCCGCAGCCGAACGGTAGACTGGAGGCCTTATGCTGCGCACCATCGATCTCAGAGGCCGGACCCTCGGCCGCGCCGAACTGCTGCACCTGGTTCCGCGGGCCGCGGTCGACACCGCCGACGCGGTGGATCGCGTCCGTCCCCTCGTGGACGATGTGCGCGAGCGGGGCGAGGCCGCCCTGC
The DNA here is from genome assembly GCA_048516985.1 of Leucobacter sp. Lineage (GTDB taxonomy): Bacteria > Actinomycetota > Actinomycetes > Actinomycetales > Microbacteriaceae > Leucobacter. The sequence continues at coordinate 1,971,231 of CP183188.1, forward strand.
GGGAGCAGGCCCGAGACTTCGACGGCATCGAGGGCCACCCATTGCGGGTACCCGCCGAGCAGATTGCCGATTCACTGCGCAACTGCCCGCCCGAGATCCGCGCCGCGCTCGAAGCCCTGATCGAGCGCCTCCGCCGCGCCTCCGCCGCGCAGGTACCCGAGGGCCGGACCACCCGCTTCGCCGACGGCGCCACGATCACCCAGCGCTGGCAGCCCGTGTCACGAGTCGGCCTCTACGCGCCCGGCGGCAAAGCCGCCTATCCGTCATCGGTGCTGATGAACGCCGTTTCGGCGCAGGTCGCGGGGGTGGCGAGCCTCGCACTGGCCTCGCCTGCGCAGCACGGCAACGCGGGAAGGCCGCATGAGGCGGTGCTGTGGGCCGCGGCGCTGGTGGGAGTCGATGAGGTCTACGCCATCGGCGGCGCGGGGGCCATCGCCGCCTTCGCCTACGGTGTGCCCAGCATCGGCCTGGAGCCGGTGGATGTGGTCACCGGGCCGGGGAACGTGTTCGTGGCCGCGGCGAAACGGGCGGTGACCGGACTCGTCGGCATCGACAGCGAAGCCGGCACCACCGAGATCCTCATCATCGCCGATGCCACCGCGAACGCCGATTTCGTCGCCGCCGATCTCGTCAGCCAGGCAGAGCACGACGAGGCTGCAGCTTCGGTGCTGGTGACCGACTCCTCCGAGTTCGCCGACCGCGTGCGCGATGCCGTCGAACGGCGAGTCTCCGCGACGCGTCACTCGGCCCGCATTCACGAGGCCCTGAGCGGCCCGCAGTCGGCGGTGATTCTCGTGGAGGATCTCACCGCGGCGGCACGGGTGAGCGACGCTTACGGCCCCGAGCACCTCGAGATCCAGACCAGCGACGACCAGGCGGTGCTGCGGAACATCAGCGATGCCGGCGCCATCTTCCTCGGCGGCTTCAGCCCCGTCAGCCTCGGCGACTATCTCGCGGGCTCGAACCATGTGCTGCCCACCGGCGGCACGGCGAGATTCTCCGCGGGTCTCGGTGCGCACACCTTCCTGCGCCCGCAGCAGATCATCAGCTACGATCGCGCGGCACTGGCGGAAGTGGCGGCACCGCTGCTCGCCCTGTCAGGGGCTGAGGGGCTGCCCGCCCACGGCGAGGCCGTCAGCGCACGGTTCCCGGATGCGAAAGGGTAGCCGATGCACTGTCCGTTCTGCCGACACGTCGACAGCAGAGTCATCGACTCCCGCACCAGCGACGACGGGCTCTCGATCCGCCGCCGCCGCCAGTGCCCGGAGTGCGGTCGACGCTTCTCCACCACCGAGACCGCGAGCCTGACCGTGATCAAGCGCTCCGGCGTCGTGGAGCCCTTCAGCCGGGAGAAGGTGATGAGCGGGGTGCGCAAGGCCTGCCAGGGCCGACCCGTCACCGAAAGCGATCTCGCCCTGCTCGCCCAGCAGGTGGAGGAATCGGTGCGCGCCACCGGCCAGGCCCAGCTCGACGCCAATGACATCGGGCTGGCCGTGCTGCCGCATCTGCGCGAGCTCGACGAGGTCGCCTATCTGCGCTTCGCCAGCGTCTACCAGGCCTTCGAGTCGCTCGGAGACTTCGACGCCGCGATCGCCGAGCTCCGGGCGCATCCGCGGCACAGCTCCGACCATCGATAGGCTGAATGCGATGACCCCCTACGACGCTCTCTTCCGCAGTGTCCTGCGCCACATGGACCCTGAGACCGCCCACCACCTCGCCTTCAAGGTGATCCAGGCCGCGCCGCTGGCCGGATCCGTACTGCGCCGCGCCTGCGCGCCGGCGCCCTCCTTGCGCACGCGCGCACTCGGCCTGGAGTTCCCGAGCCCCTTCGGCCTGGCCGCCGGCTTCGACAAGAACGCCCAGGGGGTGCTCGGCCTCGGCGCACTCGGATTCGGGCACGTGGAGGTGGGCACGCTCACCCGTCATCCGCAGCCGGGCAATCCCCAGCCGCGCATGTTCCGCCTCCTCGACGATCGCGGCCTCATCAACCGAATGGGCTTCAACAACGAGGGATCGGCCTCCGCGGTGCCGCGGATCGAGCGCGCGCGACTCGCGAAGCACCGACCGATCATCGGCGTGAACATCGGCAAGAGCCGGGTGACCGAGGTCGAGGACGCCGTCGCCGACTACGTCTGGAGCGCGCAGCGCCTGGCACCGCTCGCCGACTACCTCGCCGTGAACGTGAGCTCTCCCAACACCCCCGGCCTCCGCGGGCTGCAGGAGCTGGACTCGCTGCGACCGCTGCTCCAGGAGGTCCAGGAGGCGGCCTTAGGCACCCCCCTGCTGGTGAAGATCGCTCCCGATATGGACGATGCGCAGCTCGACGGCATCGTCGAGCTGGCCCTGGGCCTCGGGCTCGACGGCATCATCGCGACCAATACCACCGTGTCCCGAGAGGGACTGCGCGCCGCAGCCTCGCAGGTCGAGGCGATGGGCGCTGGCGGTCTGAGCGGCGCGCCGCTCGCCCGGCGCTCGCTCGAGGTGCTTCGGCGCATCCGGACCACGGCGCCCGCCGAGTTCTGCGTGATCTCGGTCGGCGGCGTGACCGGCGCGAGCGATGTGCTCGAGCGCCTCGAGGCCGGTGCCACCCTGGTGCAGGGGTTCACGGCGTTCATCTACGAGGGACCGCTCTGGGCCCGCGCGATCAACCGGGGTCTCGCCGCCGCAGGATTCCGCGGAAACGCCGCCTGAGCCGCGTGCGCTGCGGGGTTCGCCGCTCTACTCGGGGAACTGGAAGCGCTTCACCTGCGGCTTGGGCACCCGCAGCATGCGGAACTGGAAGGCGCGCATCGCGGCGTACCAACGGAAACCGGGCTGCACGCGATCCTCGCCGAACTTCTCGGCGAGCCTGCGCTTGAGCCTGAAGCCGAGGAAGACCGCGTCCACGACGGCCAGGAAGACGAAGCCCCAGACGATCATCACGCTGAGCACCTGGATCGGTCCCGGCAGGAACATCAGCAGCAGCACGACGACCATCAGCGGGATCAGGAACTCGCCGATGCTGAGCCTCGCGTCGACGTAATCGCGCACGAAACGGCGCTGCGGGCCCTTGTCGCGCGGGCCGAGGAAGCGCTCATCGCCTTGCATCATGCCCAGGCGGGCGCGCTCCCTCGCCTCGTTCTGCTTCGCCCGCTGGGCCTTCATTGCGGCCTTGTCGCGGCCGCCCACCAGCGGTTGAGCCTTCGCCGCCTGCGCCTCCTTGCGGCTGGGAGTCGGGCGCCCCTTGCCGACCACCGGAGATTCTTCGGCGTGATCCTGCTGACCGTCGTCGATCGAGCTGCTGTTCCTGGCCACGCCCATCCTCTCTCCGGCGCCGCACAGCGCCTCTTCTCGGCGAAAACGCTCCGCCTCACCCTTCCAGGGTACCGCGCCTCGCGACGGGCCAGGGGAGCGTAGACTGGGAGAAGGAACGAGTGAGGAGTCAGCATGACCGCCACAACCACTGAGAGCCCGGCGCACCAGGTCGGACTCACCGACACGGCGCGCGAGAAGGTGCGCAGCCTGCTCGCGCAGGAGGGGCGGGATGATCTCCGCCTGCGGATCGCGGTGCAGCCCGGCGGATGCTCCGGCCTGATCTATCAGCTCTACTTCGACGAGCGCACCCTCGACAACGACGCCATCGTCGATTTCGGAGGCGTCGCGGTCGTCGTGGATCAGATGAGCGTGCCCTATCTGAGCGGGGCGACCATCGATTTCGAAGACACCATCCAGAAGCAGGGGTTCACCATCGACAACCCCAACGCCCAGGGCAGCTGCGCCTGCGGCGACAGCTTCAGCTGAGCGTCCGAGAGCATCTTCCACCACCCCGGGCGTGTGTTCAGGGAACGGTCAGCTTCGCGCTAAGCTAGCTGAAGAGATCAGAGAACCGGCTCGCCGTCGCGGGCGTCACGACAACGTTTCGAAAGGTATGCGGTGCGTTTCAATCGTCGAATGAAATGGGTCGCGGCCCCTGCAGCGGTGGGAGCGGCTCTGCTCCTCGCCGGTTGTACGGCCGAGCAGCAGCGTGGATTCCTCCCACCGAATTCCACCAATGCGACCAACCACACCGAAGAGATCACCGCGCTCTGGGTGAACTCCTGGCTCGTGCTCCTGATCGTGGGCGTGATCACCTGGGGCCTGATCATCTGGGCCACCGTCGCCTACCGCCGCCGCAAGGGCCAGACGGGCCTGCCGGTGCAGCTGCGCTACAACATGCCGATCGAGACCTTCTTCACCGTCGTGCCGGTGATCCTGGTGCTCGGCTTCTTCGCGTTCACCGCGCAGACGCAGCAGAAGATCGAGGCCCGCTACGACCAGCCCGAGAACGTCGTCGAGGTCTTCGGCAAGCGCTGGTCCTGGGACTTCAACTACATCACCGATGACGTCTTCTCCCAGGGCGTGCAGGTGCAGTTCGACGAGACCGGCGAGGCCGAGCCCTCCACGATGCCGATCCTCTACCTGCCGCTGGACAAGACCACCGAGGTGCGGATCGAATCGCGCGACGTGATCCACTCCTTCTGGATCGTGGAGTTCCTGCAGAAGAAGGACATGATCCCGGGCCAGACCAACTACATGTCCTTCACGCCCACCGAGGCGGGGGAGTTCATGGGCAAGTGCGCCGAGCTCTGCGGCGAGTATCACGCCTCGATGCTCTTCAAGGTCGTCGTGCTTCCCCAGAACGAGTACGACGCCAAGATGAGCGAACTGCTCGCCAGCGGTGAGCTGAAGCCCGGCAGCGTCGGAGCCGAGTACAACCCGAACCAGGAGCAGTTCTTCGGAGACGAAGCCGTGGCCCAGAACGAGAACCAGAGGTGAGCGCCATGAAGAAGGGCAATGTCATCGTCTCGTGGATCACTTCCACGGACCACAAGGTCATCGGGTACATGTACCTGATCAGCTCCTTCGTGTGGTTCCTCATCGGCGGCCTGATGGCCCTGCTGATCCGCGCTCAGCTGTTCGCGCCTGGTCTCGAGGTCGTCGGCACCGCCGAGCAGTACAACCAGCTGTTCACCATGCACGGCACGATCATGCTGCTGATGTTCGCGACACCGCTGTTCGCCGGCTTCGCGAACGTGCTGATGCCGCTGCAGATCGGCGCACCCGATGTGGCCTTCCCGCGTCTGAACGCCTTCGCCTTCTGGCTGTACACCTTCGGCTCCTTGATCGCCGTCGGCGGCTTCCTCACCCCGCAGGGCGCGGCCTCCTTCGGCTGGTTCGCCTACGCGCCGCTCAGCGACGTCACCTTCTCGCCGGGCGTCGGCGGCAATCTGTGGATCCTGGGCCTGGGCATCAGCGGCTTCGGCACCATCATGGGCGGCGTGAACTTCATCACGACCATCATCACGATGCGCGCCCCCGGCATGACCATGTGGCGCATGTCGATCTTCACCTGGAACACGCTGATCACCTCGATCCTCGTCATCCTCGTCTTCCCGGTGCTCGCGGCCGCCTTCTTCGGCCTCGCCGCCGACCGCATCTTCGGAGCCCACATATTCAACGCCGAGGGCGGAGCCATGCTCTGGCAACACCTCTTCTGGTTCTTCGGCCATCCAGAGGTGTACATCATCGCCCTGCCGTTCTTCGGCATCGTCTCCGAGGTCATCCCGGTGTTCAGCCGGAAACCGATCTTCGGGTACAAGACCCTGGTCTACGCGACGATCGCCATCGCGGCCCTCTCGATGACGGTGTGGGCGCACCACATGTACGTCACCGGCTCGGTGCTGCTGCCGTTCTTCGCCCTGATGACCATGCTCATCGCGGTGCCGACCGGCGTGAAGATCTTCAACTGGATCGGCACCATGTGGCGCGGCTCGATCACCTTCGAGACGCCTATGCTGTGGGCGCTCGGCTTCCTGGTGACCTTCGTCTTCGGCGGCCTCACCGGCGTGATCCTCGCCTCGCCGGCGCTCGACTTCCACCTCTCCGACACCTACTTCGTGGTCGCGCACTTCCACTACGTCGTCTTCGGCACCGTCGTATTCGCCATGTTCTCGGGCTTCTACTTCTGGTGGCCAAAGTGGACCGGCAAGATGCTGAACGAGCGCCTGGGCAAGATCCACTTCTGGGTGCTGTTCATCGGCTTCCACATGACCTTCCTGGTGCAGCACTGGCTCGGCGTCCTCGCGATGCCCCGCCGCTACTACACCTACCTGCCCTCGGACGGCGTCACCTGGATGAACCAGGTCTCCACCGTCGGCGCGATGATCCTCGGCGCATCGATGATCCCGTTCCTGCTGCAACGCTGTACGTCACCGCGCGTACGAGCGCCGAAGATCACGGTCAACGATCCCTGGGGCTTCGGGCGCTCGCTCGAGTGGGCCACCTCCTGCCCGCCGCCCCGTCACAACTTCACCTCCATCCCGCGCATCCGCTCGGAGTCGCCCGCCTTCGACCTGAACCACCCGGAGGTGAGCGGCGTCGAGCAGCCGACTCCGTCGGCGGCGCCGCAGGCCGAGTTGGCCGGACAGAAGTAGAGAAGGTACTGAAGCTATGAAATCGAGCATCGTCCTCTTCTGGATCCTCTTCGCCTACTTCGTGATCGTCGCGACGATCTACACGGTCTGGAACCTCCTGGTTCACGGATACGTCGAGTGGGCCGGATCGGTCGCGATCCTGCTCTGCGCCGGCCTCACCGGCTTCATCGGCTCCTACCTCGTGCTGGTGAGGAAGAAGCAGGGCGGTGAGCTGGTCGAGGATCTCCCCGACAGCGATATCGACGACGGAGATCCCGAGCAGGGCGAGTTCAGCCCGTGGAGCTGGTGGCCGATCATCCTGGCCTTCGGAGCGGCGCTCTTCGTGCTCGGACTGAGCATCGGCGGCGACTTCTGGCTGGCCTTCCTGTCACTGCCACTGATTCCGGTGGCCGTGGTCGGTTGGATCTACGAGTACTATCGCGGCAACTTCGCACGCTGAGCGTACTTCGCACACTGAGTGCAGCGATTCGAGGCCCGGGGATTCTTCGCGAACCCCCGGGCCTCGTCGTGTTGCTGCACGCCTTCCCGCTGCAGCTTCGGCTGCAAGTTTCCGTCCGTCCGAGCACGCACAGTTTCTTCGCCGAGCGGCGCGGGCTTCGTGCTCCCGTGCTTCCTCCGATAAGCTGACCCTGCCCAGCCGATCGACACGTTGAGGGTGATGTGGAAACGCGAACAGTGGGGGAGCTGCCCAGCGAGCGCCGGTCTCGTCGACGCCCGGGGGAGAACCGCGAACGGCTCCTCGCCGCCGGCATCCTCGAGTTCTCCCTGCACGGATACCGGGGTACCTCGACCACGGTGATCGCCGCCCTCGCCGAGGTTCCCCAGCCGCATGTCTACACCAACTTCCGCACCAAGCAGGAGCTCTTCCTGGGCTGCCTGGCACGGGCTGCGGAGTCGTTGCGCGGGGAAACCTTCACACCGCCGCATGGGGTGCTTGCATACGACTCGGAAGCGCTCGCAAGGCTCCTTCTGCAGGCGGTCTCAGCGCTGGGGGAGGAGTCGCTGCGCGCGGAGCTGGAACCGCAGCTCCACGGCCTCCGTGAAGCCCTCGGCGCCGCCGAATTCGAGGCACTGCTGCTCCGGGGGGCCCGCTCGCTGCTCGACGGCTGATGCCTTGCACGTCTTCCTGCTTGCCGGGTCCCTGAGACCTGATCCCTATTCTCTGCGCGCTGCGCGCCAATCCATGCGCGCTGTCGCTGCTCATCGCTTCCCTGCGCACCGCACCGCTCGTGTTCGCCGGTTCCCAAAGCGATTCGGGTTCCCAAAGTCGCAATCCTGGGATCCCGACTTTATCCAGCCGAATCGCTTTGGGAACCGGCGTCGACGACCGATGTTGACAGCCATACGAGGCCGAAGCCGCTGAATCGGGTGGGGCGTTGACCTGAACGGGAAGGCGCAGTCTTGCTGGGGGAGAAGAGGCTGAGGCCGTGTTGCGACCCTGAACGTGCTGAGAGGCGCTGAGGCCGTGAGCGAGACCAAAAGGGTGGGGGCTCGGAGCATTTGCTCCGAGCCCCCACCCTTTCCGATCAGTGGCCCTGGTGGTGGCCCTGGTCGAGTTCGCCCTGCGTGGGCGGCAGGATCCGATCCTGGAAGAACCAGCGGCTGAAGCCGGCGCGCAGACGCTTTCCGAAGGGGATCCGGCCGTCCTGATTGGGACGGAGCATCAGCGGCTCGTAGTCGTGGTAGCTCACGAGCTGCCAGCGCTCGTACTCGTTGAGGGGCTTGTGCACCTCGATGTACTCGCCACCGGGCATCCGGACGATGCGGCCCGACTCGTAGCCGTGCAACGCGATGGAGCGGTCCTTCTTCTGCAGACCCAAGCAGACGCGCTTGGTGATCACATAGGCGATGATCGGGCCGAGGATCAGCATCGCCTGCAGGCTGTGGATGACGCCCTCCATGCTCAGCTGGAAGTGCGTGGCGATGAGGTCCGAGGAAGCCGCAGCCCACATCACCGCGTAGAAGGTGACACCGGCCGCACCGATGGCGGTGCGGGTCGGGGCGTTGCGCGGGCGATCGAGCAGATGGTGCTCGCGCTTGTCGCCGGTGATCCACGCCTCGAGGAAGGGGTAGAGGGCGACGATGACGAAGAACACTCCGATGACACCCACCGGGATCAGCATGTTCCACGACCAGGTGAACCCGAACCAGTAGGTCTCCCAGCCCGGCGGCACGAGTCGAAGCGCGCCGTCCGCGAAGCCGATGTACCAGTCGGGCTGCGTACCCGCGGACACCGGGGACGGGTCGTAGGGGCCGTAGTTCCAGATCGGGTTGATGCCCACGAAGGAGGCGATCAGCATGATCACGCCGAAGACGATGAAGAAGAAGCCGCCGGCCTTGGCCGCGTACACCGGCAGGACCGGGTAGCCCACGACGTTCTGCTGGGTCTTTCCGGGGCCGGGGTACTGGGTGTGCTTGTGGATCACCACGAAGGCGAGGTGCAGCGCCACGAACAGGATCACCAGCGCCGGAAGCAGCATGATGTGGAGCATGTAGAGGCGTCCGACGATGTCGGTGCCGGGGAACTCGCCGCCGAAGAAGAAGAACGACAGGTAGGTGCCGATCACCGGAATCGCCTTGATGATGCCGTCGATGATGCGCAGGCCGTTCCCGGAGAGCACGTCATCGGGGAGCGAGTAGCCGGTGAAGCCCTCTGCCATGGCCAGCACGAAGAGCACGAAGCCGATCAGCCAGTTCAGTTCGCGCGGCTTGCGGAACGCGCCGGTGAAGAAGATGCGCAGCATGTGGAGACCGATGGCCGCCACGAAGAGCAGCGCAGCCCAGTGGTGCACCTGGCGCATCAGCAGACCACCGCGCACCGAGAAGGAGATGTCGAGCGTCGACGCCATGGCGGCGGACATCTCGATGCCCTTCATCGGCACATACGGGCCGGTGTAGTGGGTCTCGACCATCGACGCCTGGAAGAACAGGGTCAGGAAGGTGCCCGAGAGCAGGATGACGATGAAGCTGTAGAGCGCGACCTCGCCGAGCAGGAAGGACCAATGGTCGGGAAAGACCTTGCGTCCGAACTCCTTGACGGCGACGCCGACCTTGGTGCGGTCGTCGAGATACTTCGCCGCCGCGACGGTGAAACGATCGCCGCTCTGCGCGGGAGGGGTGGTGACGGTACTGCTCACTTGAGACGCTCCCAGAAGCTCGGGCCGACGGGTTCGGTGAAGTCGCTCTGGGCGACCAGGTAGCCCTCATCGTCGACGGTGATGGGCAGCTGGGGGAGGGCGCGCTTGGCCGGCCCGAAGATGACCTTCGCCTCGTGCGACACGTCGAACTGCGACTGGTGGCAGGGGCACAGCAGGTGGTGGGTGTGCTGCTCGTACAGCGCCACCGGGCATCCGACGTGCGTGCAGACCTTGGAGTAGGCGACGATGCCGTCGTAGGCCCAGCCCTCGCGCTCGGGAGAGGGGTTCAGATCCTTGGGATCGAGGCGCATCAGCAGAACGATCGCCTTCGCCTTCTCGTCGAGCACGTGACCGGCCTGGTCGAGGTTCTCGGGCACGACGTGGAACACCGAGCCGATGGTCACGTCGGCCGCGCGGATCGGAGCGCCGATGATTGCGCCGCCGCCGTCGCGGGCAAGCCGGACGCCCTTGTCCCACAGGGTGTGCTTGAGCAGCACCACCGGATCCTGGTCCTGCGGGGCGAGGCTGCGCAGCAGGGTGATGCCGGGAAGGGGGAATGCGATCAGGGCGCCGAGCAGGCTGTTGCGCACCAGGGCGCGGCGGCTGAAGCCGGACTCCTGATCGGCTTCCTGGAAGATCTCACCGGAGCGCTTCCGGGTCTCCTCGTCGCTCGCCACGGAATGCCGCTCGTCGATGGACTCGTGATCGGCCATCAGCGCCTTGCCCCAATGGACTGCGCCGATGCCGACGGCGAGGAGCGCCAAGGTCATCCCGATGCCCACGAACATCGTGTGCAGCCGGATCGCCATCAGCTCGCCGGTCTCGATCGGGAAGAACATGTAGGCGAGCACCGCGCCGATGCTGCCGAGCACGGAGATGTAGAAGAGCGTGTACACGATGCGCTCGGCGTGCTTCTCCTTCTTGCCGTCGACATCGGTCACGCGCTTGCGATGCGGGGGAAGGCCCGGGTTCTGCACGGCGTCCGACGAGATGACCGCGGTTCCTGCCGCGAGCTCTCCGGCGCCGTGGCCCTGGCTGGCGAGCACGGCGTCGCCGCTCTTCGCTTCCTCTGCCATGTTGCTCCTTGGTTCCTGACTGTTCAATGCTGTGCGGGGTGGCGCTTAGTTCGACTTCGCGGTGACCCACACCGTGAACGCGACGATGACACCGAGCCCGATGACCCAGATGAAGAGACCCTCTGCCACCGGCCCGATCGAGCCGAGGGTGAGGCCGCCCACTGCGGGCTTCTCCTCGATGTACTTGAGGTAGCTGATGATGTCGGACTTCTGCTGCGGCGAGATGTTCGCGTCGCTGAAGACTGGCATGTTCTGCGGGCCGGTGATCATCGCCTCGTAGACGTGCGTGGCACCGACGCCCATGAGCGAGGGAGCGAACTTGCCCTCAGTCAGCGCACCGCCGGCGGCGGCGACGTTGTGGCACATGGCGCAGTTGATGCGGAAGAGTGTCGCGCCGTTGGCGACGTCACCGTCTCCCTGCAGGTACTGCTGCTGGGGCAGGCCCGGTCCGGGAGCCAGCGCGGCGACGTAGGCCGCAAGCTCGATGGTCTCCTTCTCGGTGAACTGCTTGGGCTTCACCATGCCCTGAGGCCCGGAGAAGGCGAGCGGCATACGACCGGTTCCGACCTGGAAGTTGACGGAGGCCGCGCCGACGCCGATCAGCGAGGGACCGTCCTTCGTGCCCTGCGCATTCATTCCGTGGCAGGTGGCGCAGTTCGCGCCGAAGAGCTTCTCACCGGCGAGGCGCGCCTCTTCGGTCTGGACGTAGCTGTACCAGTCGTCTTCCGCGGTGGCGGAGGTCTGCGTGAAGCCGACGTAGGCGGCACCGGTCACGAGGAGACCCACGATCACCAGTGCGGTGGTGGCGAGAGGGTGTCGGCGACCGGATTTGGTAACGGTTTTCTTGGCGCGGGCCATGATGTCGCTTACTCCTGACCTATTTGAGGACGTAGATGACGATGAACAGAGCGATCCACACGATGTCGACGAAGTGCCAGTAGTAGGACACCACGACCGCGCTGGTCTCCTCCTTGTGCGTGAAGTTCTTGACCGCGTAGATGCGTCCGATCACCAGCAGGAACGCGACCAGGCCGAGGGACACGTGGATGCCGTGGAAGCCGGTGGTGATGTAGAAGGCCGAGCCGTACGGGTCGCTGCCGAGAGTGATGCCCTCCGATACGAAGGTGGCGTACTCCCAGGCCTGACCGGCGACGAAGATCGCGCCCATGATGTAGGTGAGGAAGAACCACTCCACCGCGCCCCACTTCGCAGGGCTTGCACCGGTGGACCGGGGCTGCATGCGCTCGGCGGCGAAGACGCCCGCCTGGCAGGTGAAGGAGGAGAGCACCAGGATGATCGTGTTGATCAGGGCAAACACGAAATTGTGCTTGGCGGTCTGCTCGGCCCAGAGCTCCGGGTTCATGGCGCGGAGCGTGAAGTAGATGGCGAAGAGTCCGGCGAAGAACATGACCTCGCTGCCGAGCCAGACGATGGTGCCGACTGCTACGAGATTGGGCCGCTTCACCGCTACTGCAGCTGGCTTCGTGTTCATGGTGGTCGTAGTCACCTCTCCATTATGGCTGAAAGTTTGGTGTGCATATTTCACCTGCGCTCGGCGAGCCGGACTTTCATCTGCAGACCAGCCTAGCGCCTTGAGAACGGCGGATTTTCGCGCGAAACATCTGATGATTGGATCGGCGCATTAGGATGAATTCATGCTTGACGAACGCACCTGGCCGGCCGTGCTCACCGCGCTTCTCGAGGGGGAGGATCTCAGCGTCTCGCAAGCCGAGTGGGCGATGTCGGGATTCATGACGGGCTCGGCGACTCACGCCCAGATGGGGGCCTTCCTCACCGCGCTGCAGTCCAAGGGCGTGACCGTGGACGAGATCGTCGGCTTCCGCGACGCGATCCTCGCCGAAGCCGCCGAGGTGCCGCTGCCCGCCATGTCGCTCGACATCGTGGGGACCGGAGGCGACCGTTTCGGCACCGTCAACATCTCCACCATGGCGTCGATCATCGCGGCGGCCTGCGGCGCCCCGGTCGTCAAGCACGGCAACAAGGCCGCCAGCAGCAAATCAGGATCCTCGGATGTGCTGACGGCTCTCGGCATCAACTACTCGCTCGAGCCCGAGCAGCTGCGCGAGGTCTTCGAGCGCACCGGGATCGCCTTCGTGCACGCGGCGCGCTTTCTCCCGGGGTTCCGCCACGTCGCCCCGGTACGCGCGGAGCTCGGCATCCAGACCGTCTTCAACTTCCTCGGCCCGCTGTGCAATCCGGTACGTCCGGAGGCGACCGCGGCCGGCGTCGCAGAGCTGAGCCGCGCGCCCCTCTTCGCCGATCTGTTCCGATTCCGCGGTGCGACGGCACTCGTGTTCCGAGGTGACGACGGCCTCGACGAGCTGACGACCACCGGCCACTCCCACATCTGGGAGGTCAGCCGCGGTGCGCTCACCGAGCACGATCTCGACCCGCGGGATCTCGGACTGCCGCGGGCGCGGATGGAGGATCTCCTCGGCGGCACCCCGGAGGAGAACGCCGCGGTGATCCGGCGTGTGCTCGCGGGGGAGAGCGGCCCGGTACGCGATATCGCACTGCTCAACGCCGCGGCCGGCCTGGTCGCCTTCGATCTGGTCGGAAGCCCGGAGGGCGCGGATCGGCCCATCCTCGAACGTCTGGGGGAGAAGCTCGCCCTCGCCGCGGATGCGGTCGATTCGGGTGCGGCCACGGCGAAGCTGGACGATTGGGCCAGGGCGAGCAGCGCCTACGGCGAGCAGCGGTGACCGGCTGAGCCTCACCGGGCACGCCCGGCACCGTCTCAGGGACGGGTGCTGCGGTTGTACTTCAGCAGGAAGGGCATCGGGTCGATCGCCTCGCCGTCGACCGTGATGACGAAGTGCAGGTGCGCGCCGAATGCGAGACCGGTCGCACCCACTCGGCCGACTTCCTGCCCCACGGCGACACGGTCGCCGACCGCCAGGGAGTGGGACTCGCCCCACATGTGGCAGTAGCGACTGGTCACATCCTGACCGTCGATGCGGTGCTCGAGCTTCAGGCCGAAGCCGCAGCCGTCCTGGGCCCAACCGGCTTCGATCACGGTGCCGTCGGCGATGGCCTGGACCGGCGTCCCCAGGCTCGCCGCGAAGTCCTGTGCGTCGTGGAAGCCAGACACCGGGAAGGCCCGCTCTCCGAAACCGTCGGTGAGCGACACGGAGGAGGCGAAGGGGTACTGCACCCGGGCGTCCGTGAAATTGGTGAAGGTCCATGCCGCATCGGGCGGAGCCGACTCGGCGGTCACATCGCCGAGCAGATCGTAGGCATCGGCGGGGGTGGGGCCGGTGCCCAGGCGCTGCTGCTGCGTCAATGCGGCGGCGGAGCCGGAATCCGAGGGGGCAATGAAGCCCGAGCCGGCGAAGGCGAAGAGCAGGGTCGAGGCGCCCAGGAGTGCACCTGCACTGAACATGACCTGCCGTGCGGTTCTTCTCCGGGGGAGGGCGGTCTCAGGATCCGCCGGCGTCGACGCGAGGGCGTCGGGGAGCGGCAAGGAGGTCACCGGGGCGATCGGTGAGATCTCCGAAGACGGGCGTCCGTGACGGCCGGCCCCTCGCTCGGCCTCGCGCAGTGATCTGCGGCTGGGATACGGACCGGCGAGCGGAGAAGTGCTTTGCTGCATCTGATCCTGTTCGCTCACTGCCGACGTGGATTCGCGCGTGCGGACCCGGGTTGAGCGGAACGCCGCTCGACGGTAACGAATAGATTACAAGGAAGCGGGTTGGGACACCAGTTCCAACCCGCCGGGACCGGACGGCTGTGATGCGGAGGGCGTCGCGGCCTCCCGCTGCGCGTGGTGGAAGGGGGAGAGGAAAACCCGACCAGACCGCCGTGTTGACGATGAGGTCGGTGACATCGGAGGTGCCGACTGCGAGAGGATGATTCCCTCAGGGCGCCTCTGACAGCGTCTCCTCAAGCGAGCGCTGCAGCAGCGCGCGCAGCACGCCGCGATCCACATCCTTCAGCCGGGTGAGGTAGAGGCAGGCCTTGCTCGCGCGATGCGGGCCGAGCTCGGCCATGAGATCGGGCCAGCGCTCGGAGAAATCATTTGGGAGATAGATGGTGTGCTTACTCGGGCCCGGTGCGAAGGCCAGCAGGGGAGCGCGGCCGCCGTGGCCGCTTTCGTAACGGTACTCGTACTCGCCGAATCCGATGATGCGACCGGCCCAGACGATCGGCGGCTCGCCGCTGATCTCGAGGAAGATCGCGAGGAGTTCATCGACCTCGGCGCGCCGAGCACCCGTGGCATGATCGAGCACCTCGGCGACCGGCATATCCGACGGAGACATCGCGGGTTGCTTCTTCGCCATCTGATCTCCTCGCAATGGGTGCGGCCGGGGGTCAGCCCACAGCGTATGCGAGATCGGCGGAAGGGCGGATGCGGACTCGCTGGATTCCTTCAAGCTGACATAATATAGATTATCGGTGAATAGAGTGCTGCGCACGAACACGCTTCACTGGTCCTCTGGCGGGTCTGCGACCACACCAGCGAGTTCACGATGCACGAACGACTGCGCCAGGCGCACCGGGACACTGAGCCGGACCGCTGACGGGCTGCTGCTCGACGGCGCCGAGCCATTCGGTTCACTCATCCAGTATCAGAACGTGTGGATCCTGACACCGATCACCGCGGGTGGCTTCATCGCCTGGCGCTCGGCCCCGCATGAGCGAGTGTTCACGCCGTGGCGGCGCTGCGGATGCCTCCGCTGGGGCCTGCTCATCGTCTCGCTGCTGCGGATGACCGATGGCGGGCGGGATTGAAATGTCCCCCACGCTTTATTCTACGACGTAAAAAAATCAGCGCGCATCAACTCGAAGGCTCAGCTCGACGGCGCAGCCCGCCGGCTCAGCCCGACAGCGTCTGATAGGCGCGCGCGACCAGTGCGCTCGTGCCGACCAGCGCGATCTCGCCCGCGGTCAGCATCAGGCGATCCGTATGCGACGATGCCGCCATCAGCGCCACCACCAGCCCGCCGACGACCAGCGCGATGCCACTGATCGTGAGCACCGCGCCGAGGATCCGGTTCACCGCGACGGTCGCGGAGCTCGGCAGCCGCACCGTCCGCGCGCCCCTCGGCAGCCGCAGCATCGCCGCCAGGGCGAAGGCCAGCACACCCAGCGCCTGCGCACCCAGCACGTCGCTCGGGCGGTGCCATCCGTATTCCAGCAGCTGCCAGGACACCGCGGCCATCAGCACCGCGCCGAAGACCGCGGCCAGACCCCGCCAGCGGGCGGAGACCGCCCATATGAAGCCGCCGGCGACCACCGCGAACACCGTCATATGTCCACTCGGGAAGGTGTTGGGCGCGTCCAGATCGAAGAAATCGGGTCTGGACAGCACGCGCTGCTTCAGCAGCTGCGAGACCACGATCGCCGCCAGCGAGAAGATCAGCAGCCAGACCGCCCGGCCGAAACCGTGGATCAGCCAGGCGAGCAGGGCGAGCAGGGCCAGCGCGATGGCGACCGTCCAGGGCGAGACCAGACTCAGCGGCGCCGGCGGATCCGCGTTGAAGGCGGAAGCATCCAGGACGCTCGCCTCCGCGCGCTGACCGAGCAGGCTGCCCACGCCCACCGCGTAGGAGAGCACGCCCACCAGCAGCGCGATCAGCACGTACACGAGGGCCTTGCCCCGTCCGATACTGCCGCTCATGCCCCTGCCGACTCCCCTGCTGCCTGATCCGCCGCGGCTCCCCCGCGGCTGCCGGATTTCTCCGCTTCGAGCGTATCGGGGGCGCTTAGGGGTTCGCTGTGCGGCGCACCGCGTCCCCCGTGCGCACCGCCCACAGCGCCACCGCGGCCGCGGTGGCCACATTCAGGGAGTCGACGCCGTGATCCATCGGGATCGTCACGCAGCGCGTCGCCGAGGCGAGGGCGCGACGGCTGAGCCCCTCCCCCTCGGTGCCGAACATCAGCGCGAGGCGCTCGGGCGGTTCCGCCGCGAAGTCGGCCAGATCCTCGGCGTCATCGCGCAGTGCGAAGGCGGCCAGTTCGTAGCCCGCCTCGCGGATCATCGGTCCCGCGACCGGCCACTCCGGCAGGCGCCCCCACGGAACCTGCAGCACCGCGCCCATGCTGACCCGAACGGCGCGTCGATACAGCGGATCCGCGCAGGCCGGAGTCAGCAGCACCGCATCCGCGCCGAGCGCGGCCACCGAGCGGAAGACGGCGCCCACATTGGTGTGATCCGCGAGATCCTCGAGCACCACCACTCTGCGGGATGTCTGCAGCAGCTGCAGCGGATCGAGAGGCTCCGGACGGTGCATCGAGGCGAGGGCCCCGCGATGCAGGTGGAAGCCGGTGAGCTCTCGCAGCACATCCGGCTCCCCCACGTACACCGGAACCTCCGGATAGTCCTCCAGCAGCGGCTCCACGCTCGGCAGCCAGGATTCGAGCAGCAGCAGCGAACGCGGCCGGTGCCCCATCGCGAGCGCGCGGGCGATCACCTTCGGCGACTCCGCCAGGTACAGGCCCTCGGCCGGCTCCAGCACCCGCCGCAGAGCCACATCGGTGAGCCGGGTGTAGTCGGCGAGCTCACGGGCGTCGAGGGTCTCGGCCCGCAGCAGCCTCACCGCTCCCCCGCCCTCGCACGCAGGAACTCGACGATCTCCGACGCGGTACCCGGCACCGCTTCGTAGTGGATGAGATGCCCGACGCCCGGAATGATCCGGAGATCGGAATCCGGGATCCGCCGGTGCAGGGCCAGCTGGGCCGGGAGCGGAGCGATGTCGTCCCGATCCCCCACGATGATCGAGGTGGGTGCGGTGAAGGCCGCCGCATAGTCGGCGACCGTGTGCGACACCGAGGCGCGGAAGGCCTCGAGCAGCGTGCGCGTATCGCTGAAGTCGCTGAAGTAGCTGCGGTGCTGCGCGTGGATCCACCGCCGCAGCTGCGCGTCGCGGGTCTTCGCCATCACCTCGCTCATCGTCCGCACGATCGCGCGGTGTCCCAGCAGGGCCCGCGCCGGGCGCTCGGGGAGCAGATCGGCGGCACGGTAGTAGGCGATCGCGAGCCGTGTCAGCACCGCCTGCGGTCCCTCCAGCGCCGGCGCGGAGATCGGATTCACGAGGATCGTGCGCGTCGACGCGAGACCGCCAGCGAGGGCGTTCGCGACGACGAGGGAGCCGAAGGAGTGCCCGAGGATGGCGTGTCCCGCGGGGGCGACGGCGGCGGCGAAGGCGCGCAGCCACTCGCCGTAGAGGTCGAGCTCGTGCACCCGGCCGGGCACCGGGGGCGTGCGGCCGAAGCCCGGCAGATCCGGCACGATCGTGCGCACCTCGGGCAGTCGCTCGGCCACGGCCCGCGCGATGCCGTCGAGGCCGTGGTGGTCCCCCCGGAAACCGTGCACGAGGATCAACGGCGCACCCTCGGGGTCGCCGTACTGCCAGGCCCGGGTCGTCGTCCCGAGCGTCTTCACCAGCAGATCCGGCGCGGTTTCACTCACCAGACGATTCTACGAGGCGCAGGATGTCGCCGGGTGCGGATAGCCTGGATGCGACGAAAGGATCCCGCTGTGGCAGATGCGCTTCCCCTCTGGGCCGAGAACCTCGCGGTCTTCGACACCGAGACCACTGGAGTGGACACCTCTCAGGCGCGCATCGTGAGCAGCACCATCGCGCTGCTCGGCGGCGGTGGCGAGGTGGTCGAGCGCTACGACTGGCTGATCGATCCGGGGGTGGAGATCCCCGAGGCCGCCGCGCGCGTGCACGGGATCACCACGGCGGTGGCCCGGGAGAGCGGCGTCGACGCCGCGGTCGGCGTGTCGCAGATCGTGGCGCAGCTGGGGGCGATGCTCGGCCGCGGCTTTCCCGTGGTCGCTTACAACGCGCCCTTCGATCTGAATCTGCTGCGCGCCGAATCGAATCGGCACGGCATCGCCTGGCCGGCTCCCCTCTCCCCCGTCGTCGATCCGCTGATCCTCGACAAGCAGCTCGACCGCTACCGCAAGGGCAAGCGCACGCTCGAGGCGGTGGCCGGCCACTACGGGGTGGCACTGGGCACGGCCCACGACGCCGGCGAGGACGCCATCGCCGCGGGACGCGTGGCGCAGGCGATCGCCCGTCGATACGCCCAGGTGCTGCCCGATGAGATCACCGCGCTGCACGATGCCCAGGTGAGCTGGGCGGCCGCTCAGGCCGCGAACTTCCAGGAGTACATGCGCCGGGTGCGGGATCCGAACTTCGTCGCAGACGGCAGCTGGCCGCTGCGCAGCCTTTGACGACGAAGGCCCGGTCCCCCAGAGGGGCCGGGCCTTCGCGGTACGGGGATCGGCTCAGGCGCCGAAGCCCTTGAAGCGCTGGTTGAACTTCTCGACGCGGCCGGCCGAGTCGAGGATGCGCTGCTTGCCCGTGTAGAACGGGTGCGAAGCGCTCGAGATCTCGACGTCGACCACCGGGTAGGTGGCACCGTCGAGCTCGATGGTCTTCTCGCTGGTGAGCGTCGAACGGGTGAGGAACGTCTCGCCCGAAGCCAGGTCGCGGAAGACGATGGCGTTGTACTCGGGGTGGATCTCGGTCTTCATGGAGTGTCCTTATGCGTATCGGTGGTCTGAGCCTGACGGCTCGAAGTCTTCTCGTGCAGATGCACCAAGGATCAACTTTAGCAGATCCTGTTGTGAAACGCGCCCGTCACGGCCGAGCGATTGCCGCGTACCGGCCCTCGTCGACGGTGAGCGAGAACGGCATGCCGAAGGTGTCCTCCAGTGTTTCCGCGGTGAGCGTCTCGGCGATCGGTCCCGCGGCCTGCACCCGCCCGTCGCGCAGCAGCAGGACGTGGGTGAAGCCCGGCGGAATCTCCTCGACATGGTGGGTGACCATGATCATGGCCGGCGAGTAGGGCGAGGCGGCGTAGCCGGAGAGCAACTGCAGCAGGCGCTCGCGCGCGCCCAGATCGAGGCTCGCGCTGGGCTCGTCGAGCAGCAGCAGCTCTGGATCGGTCATCACGGCACGGGCGATCATCGCTCGCTTGCGCTCGCCATCGCTGAGCGTGCCGAAGGGGTGCTCAGCCAGGGCGAGCAGATCCCATTCGGCGAGGATGCGATCCGCCTGACGCACGTCCATCTCGTCGTACTGCTCGTTCCAGCGGCCCTCGACGCCGTAGGCGGCGGTGAGCACCAGATTGCGCACGGTCTCGCCCTGCGGTATCCGGCGGGCCGTGGCGGAGGAGGCGAATCCGAGGCGGTTGCGCAGTTCCCAGATGTCGAAGGTGCCCAGCCGCTGATCGAGCACGTCCACGGTCCCCGTCGTCGGGTAGTCGTTCGCCGTCGCGATGCGCAGCAGCGTGGTCTTGCCCGCACCGTTGGGCCCCAGGATGACCCAGCGCTGCGCGCTGTCGACCTCCCAGTCGATGCCATCCAGAATCGGGCGGCGATCCCGCACATAGGAGACATCGGAGAAGTTGAGCACATTGACCATGGTTCTCAGCCTATTCCAGTGCACGCGGTCGGCACGACGACGCGGCGAACTCCGCCGAAGCGGCCCGCGCGAGCCGCCCGATTCAGCCCTCTAAACTTGAGGGATGACCGCCTCCCCCGTGCGCCCCCTGGTCGTGCTCGACTGCGATTCCACCACCATCCAGGACGAGGTGATCGAGTTGCTCGCCGACGTCGCCGGCACTCGCGAGCTGGTCGCCGAGGTGACCGAGCGCGCCATGCGCGGCGAGCTCGACTTCGCCGAAAGTCTGCGCGAGCGCGTCGCCACCCTGGTGGGCACCCCCGAGTCCGTGTTCGAGGACGCCTATCGGCGGGTGCGCCCCAGCCCCGGGGTCCACGAGCTGATCGCAGAGGTGCACGCCCGCGGAGGATCGGTCGGGGTCGTCTCCGGAGGCTTCCACGAGGTGCTGGATCCGCTCGCCGCCGATCTGAATCTCGACCTGTGGCGGGCGAACCGTCTCGAAGTGGCGGACGGGCTGCTCACCGGACGCGTGAGCGGGGACATCGTAGACGCCCGGGCCAAGGCCGAGGCGCTGCGCGAGTGGGCCGCGGCGACGGGGACTCCCCTCACCGCGACCGTCGCCATCGGTGACGGGGCGAATGATCTGCTGATGATGGAGATCGCCGGTCTCTCCGTGGCCTTCAATGCGAAGCCGATCGTGCGCGAGCGCGCCGATGTGTCCGTCGAGCAGGATCTGAGCCTGGTGATCCCGCTGCTGGATCGGCTGCGCGTCGAAGCCGCGGAGTAGGCGGCCTCAGAAGTCGTTGAGCTTCTCGGTGTCCTCGGGGATCACCCCGTCGCCGAGCAGCGACTCGCCCAGGCGCTTCAGCGCGGTCAGGGCGACGTTCTGCGGCATCGGGCCGTAGGAGATGCGGGCCACGCCGAGCCGCTGGTACTCCGCGGCGGTGAGGGCGCCGGGCAGGCCGATCACGCTCACCCGTCGGTCCCCGATGCCCGCGACCAGCTCGCGGGTCTCCTCCGCGTCGAGCACGCCCGGCACGAACACGCACTGGGCGCCCGCGTGGACATAGGCGCGACCCCGCTCGACGGCGTCCGCGATCGACTCCTCGCGCGGGCGGTCCCCGCCCCGCACGAGCGCATCGGTACGGGCGTTGAGCACGAAGGGCACTCCCGCCTGACGTCCCGCGTCGAGCGCCGCGCGCATCACCTCGACCGATTCGTCCAGCGGGCGCAGTCGATCCTCGATATTCGCCCCGCTGACGCCGATCTCGATGGCGCGCCGGACCGTCTCGGCCGTGTCTCCGAAGCCGCCGTCCAGATCCGCGGAGACGGGGAGATCGGTGGCTGCGACGATGCGCTCGAGGGCCGCGAGCATCAGATCCAGCGGGATCTGCTCGCCGTCGGGGTAGCCGTGGCTCGCCGCGATGCCGTGCCCGGCGGTCGCGATCGCTCGGGTGCCGGGCAGCTCGGCGACGACGCGGGCGCTGACCGCGTCCCACACGTTCACCACCCTGAGGATCTCGGGCGCGGCGTAGAGGCCGCTCAGTTCGGCGGCATCCGCCGCGACGCGGTCGAGGGTACGAGTGTTGGCAGGCATAGCTCCACGATAGGCCGATGCGCCTCGGAGTCAAGCGATGCTGAGAGGCCTTGACACCTGCGCCTGCGGACGGCTAGGCGCCGCATACGCCGGGGGCGTGGTGACCCCGGCCGTTCGGTACGCAGCGGACCTTCGAGAAGGAGCTGCTCAGTGCCCCATGCCGAGACCGCCGTCGACGGGGATCACCGCGCCGGAGATGTACCCGGCATCGTCCCCCGCCAGCCAGGCGGCCGTCGCGGCGATCTCGTCGACCCGACCGAAGCGGCCCGCGGGAATGGACTCGAGATAGCGCTGCTGCTGCTCCTCGGGAAGCGCGGCGGTCATATCGGTCTCGACGAAGCCCGGCGCGATGACATTCGCCGTGATGCCCCGGCTGCCGAGCTCACGGGTGAGCGAGCGGGCGAAGCCGACGAGGGCCGCCTTGGACGAGGAGTAGTTGATCTGACCCGGCGAGCCGTAGAGCCCGACCACGCTGGAGATCAGGATGACCCGGCCGAAACGCCCCTTCAGAAGCCCCTTCGCGGCGCGTTTGACGACGCGGAAGGTGCCGGTGAGATTCGTGTCGATGACCTCGGAGAACTCCTCCTCGCTCATCCGCAGCAGCAGGGTGTCGCGGGTGATCCCGGCGTTCGCCACGACGACCTCGACCGGGCCGAGCTGCTGCTCGATCTCGGTGAAGGCCGCATCGATGGAGGCGGCATCGGTCATCTCGGCGCGCACGGTGAGCGTACCGGCGGGCCCCTCCCCCGAGCGGGCCGTCACCGCGACCCGGTGCCCCTCCTCCGCCATGCGCTGCGCGATCGCGAACCCGATGCCTCGGTTGCCTCCGGTCACGAGTACGGTGCGTGGGGTGCTCATTCAGGGGGATCCTTCCGTCGCTTAGCCTGCGCCCAGCCTAGCCGGTGGCTCGCGGAGTACGCTTGAGCCATGGCCGCGAGATACGATGTGACGTCGGTCGGGGTCAACCCGGCCGAGGATCGCGCGCACCGGATGCGGGTCTACTTCATCGCGATGACGATTCGCGTCGCCTGCGTCGCCTCACTGTTCTTCGTCCGCGGATGGTGGATCCTCCTCGTCGGCGCGGGAGCCGTGCTGCTGCCCTACTTCGCGGTGATCATCGCCAACCAGGCGGCGCACGGCCAGGGCCGGCGGCCCGATGCCCCGCCCCCGCTCGAATTGACGCCCGGCGAGACCCTCCCCGAACCCGCCTCCGAGACCCTGATCGTGGTCGACGCTCCGGCCGACCGTCGCCCGGCCGGAGCCGCGGAGTGATCGGTCTTCCGGGCGAAGCGCCCGCACACGCTTTCGCCTGCTCTCGGGCGGGCTGCTCGGAGGCGGCGAATTGGGCGCTCCGCTGGCGCAACCCCAAGATCCACTCGGCCGATCGCTTCAAGCACTGGCTCGCCTGCGACGCCCACCTCGACTATCTGCGCGACTTCCTCACCTCGCGGTCCTTTCCCGTGGAGATCGTGCCGATCGCCGAATTGACGGAGCAGGCAGAACAGGCCGAACAGGCATGACCCGGACCGATCCCGATCAGCCGCGGATCGGCTGGCGCTTCCTCGCCAGCCGCCGCTGGCTCGGCTACTGCGCACTGCTGGTGATCTTCTCGATCGCCTGCGTCTGGCTGGGCAATTGGCAGTTCGAGCGTCGCGCGCAGGCGCGTGCCGAGATCGCGAGAATCGACGCCAATTACGATGCGCCGGCGATTGCGCTCCAGGACGCCATGCCCGATCCCGCGGTGTTCGACGAGAACGCGCTCAAGTGGCAGACCGTCGAGGCGAGCGGGGTCTACGTGGGCGAGCCCGTTCTGGCGCGCAATCGCCCCGGTGCGGAGGGCGTGGGATCGAATATCGTGCAGGCGCTGAAGCTCTCGGACGGGCGCGTCTTCTTCGTCGATCGCGGCTGGGTGCAGATCGCCGGTACGGATGAGGCGACTGCCGCGCTCCTTCCCGCAGCCCCCTCCGGAGAGGTCACGGTGCTCGCGCGCCTGCGCGGGAGCGAACCCGAGATCGCCGGACGCACCGCCTCCGGCGGCTCGGTGCCGAGCATCAACCTCCCCATGCTCTCCCAGCTGCTCGGCGTCGAGGCGTACACCGGGGCCTACGGCCAATTGGTGTCGGAGGATCCCGCCGGCGAGACCGGCGCACTCGCCGCCCGTCCGGAGCGCGACGAGGGTCCGCACCTCTCCTACGCGCTGCAGTGGTACGTCTTCATCCTGATCGCGCTGCTGGGCGTCGCCCACGCCGCGCGGCAGGAGCATCGCTCGCTCAACTCCGACGACCCCTCGGTGCTCCGCGATGAGGAGCGCCGCGCCGATCGCAGGCGGCAGCGCGGCCCCAGCGACGCCGAAGAGGAAGACGCGCTGCTCGATGGCTGAGCACCGCGCCCTCGCCCGAATCGCGCTCGGCGCGGGCCTGCTGCTCCTGCTCGCCGGATGCGCGCCCTCCATCGACCCGGAGGAGACCCGCGACTCCCTTACCGAGGTGACCGAGAGCCCGGTGCAGCCGGACGCCGCCACCGAATTGGATAGCGAACTCCACCCCGATCCCATCGTCGACCCCCTCGACTGCAGCCCGTATCTCGTCATCACCGTGCGCGGCACCGGCGAGCCGACGAAGGGACAGCTGCTCTCCCCCGTGGCCAGGGCCATCTCCGATGCCCGCCCCGGGAGCGTGCAGACCGTCGACCTCGACTACCCCGCGAATACCGATGTCAAGGAGGGCGGCACCGTGGGGGCCCGCACCCTCATCGACACCCTCAATCTACAGACGGAGAGCTGCGAGGAGCAGCGTTTCGTCGTGCTCGGCTACTCGCAGGGCGCTCTGATCGTGGGCGACGCGCTCGCCGCACCCGAGTCCCGCCTCGTCGGCCCGACCGTCGGCGAGGTCACCGCGGCGGCGGCGGAACGCATCCTCGCCGTGGTGCTCTACGGCAACCCCCGCTTCGTCGGCGGCGAGAGCTACAACGCCGGGAGCTACCGCGCCCAGACGAATGGGCTGCTCCCCCGCCCGCTCGGAAGCCTGCAGGCCTACGCCGACCGGATCCGGGACTACTGCGTGGCGCGCGACTTCGTCTGCCAGAGCAGCCTCGACCTCGACGAGCAGGGGCACATCTCCTACTACGACAACGGAATGCAGCAGGACGGCGCCGCCTTCGTGATCACCCGCCTGGGACCGCCGCTGGACGAGCCCGCGCAGGCCGAAGAGGCGGAATCGGACGCCGATCCGGAGGCCGCCGCGGACGACGGCGCCTGAGCGCCCCGCACCCTCGCGGCAGACAACCCGCTCAGGCGAGCTCGATGAGCTCCAGATACTCCTTGGACCAGTGGTCCTCGGTGGCCTCGGGCATGATGAGCACGCGCTCGGGGTTCAGCGCCTCGACCGCCCCGGGATCGTGCGAGACCAGGACCACCGCCCCGCTGAACTGCGACAGCGCGTCCAGGATCTCCGCGCGGCTCGCGGGATCGAGGTTGTTCGTCGGCTCGTCCAGCAGCAGCACATTGGCCGCGGAGACCACGAGCATCGCGAGCGCGAGCCGGGTCTTCTCGCCGCCGGAGAGCACGCCCGCGGGCTTGTGCACGTCGTCGCCGGTGAAGAGGAAGGATCCGAGCACCTTCCGGGCCTCGGTCTCCGTGAGATGCTTCGACACCGACACCATATTGTGCAGGACGCTCGCCTGCACGTCGAGCGTCTCGTGCTCCTGCGCGTAGTAGCCGACCTTCAGCCCGTGCCCGGCGATCAGCTCGCCGGCATCCGCCTCGTCGACGCCCGCGAGCAGCCGCAGCAGAGTGGTCTTGCCCGCGCCGTTCAGGCCGAGCACCACCACCTTCGAGCCCCGATCGATGGCGAGATCCACTCCGGCGAAGATCTCGAGCGAGCCGTACGACTTCGACAGGCCCTCCGCCATCAGCGGGGTCTTGCCGCAGGGTGCGGGATCCGGGAAGCGGAGCTTCGCGACGCGATCCGCCTGACGCTCGTCCTCGAGGCCGGACAGCATGCGCTCGGCCCGCGCCACCATCTGATGCGCGGCCGCGGCCTTCGAGGCCTTCGCACCGAAGCGCGCGGCCTGCTGCTGCAGCGCGCTCGCCTTCTTCTCGACGCTCGCGCGCTCCTTGCGGCGGCGCTCCTCATCGGCGGCCCGCTGGCGCAGATAGAGCTTCCACCCCATGTTGTACACATCGATCATCTGCCGGTTCGCGTCGAGGTAGAGCACCCGGTTCACGGTCTCCCCCACCAGATCCACATCGTGGCTGATGACGATGACCCCGCCGCGATAGCTCTTCAAGAACTCCCGCAACCAGATGATGCTGTCGGCATCGAGGTGGTTGGTGGGCTCGTCGAGGATCATCGTGTCGGCGTCGCTGAACAGGATGCGCGCGAGCTCGATGCGGCGGCGCTGCCCGCCGGAGAGCGTGCCCAGCGGCTGGTCGAGCACCCGATCGGGTAGTCCCAGATTGTTCGAGATCGAGGCGGCCTCCGCCTCGGCCGCGTAGCCGCCGAGCGCCTGGAAGCGGTCGCTGAGATTCCCGAATCGCCGCATCGCCTTCTCGGCGGTGGCCGGATCCTCGCTCCCCATCTCCTCGGTGGCGCGGGCGATCTGCTGCGTCAGGGTGCCCAGGCCCCGCGCGTCGAGGATGCGGTGACGGGCCAGCTGCTCCGGGTCGCCCGAGCGCGGATCCTGCGGCAGGAAGCCGAGTTCGCCGCTGACGACGACCCTGCCCTCGGCCGGCTGCAGCTCGCCCGAGAGCGTGCGCGTCAGCGTCGTCTTGCCGGCGCCGTTGCGACCGACGAGCCCGATCTTGTCCCCCGGGTTCACCCGGAAGTTCACGCCCGACATCAATCGGCGGGCGCCGACGTCGATGGCGAGGTTCTCGACGGTGATCATGATGGACTCCTTGAAGACGGTGGGTGGGCGAAGGGGCGCGGTGAAAGCCGCCGCCGCGGAACGGCGGAGGATCGGCGAGCGGCGCCCGCTACTCCTGCAACGGGAAGGCGTGCGAGACGAGGATCCGCCAGCTGCCGTCGGCATCGCGCACGAGCACGTCGAGCCCCTGCTCCCGCCAGCGCTCCGGCGCCTCGCCCTCGACCGCCGCGGCGCCGGTCCAGATCAGCCGCACCGCCGCGGTGTCGCCGTCCACGACGATCTGCTGGATCTCCGGCGCCGCGTAGGAGAGCGTGAACGCCGGATTCGCGATGCGCTCGGCGAGGCCCTCACAGAAGTCCGTGCGATCCCGGTCCGCGGTGCCGGGATAGACCAGCACCGCGTCCTCGGAGAAGAGGTCGCAGGCCCCGTCGAGGTCGCGGGCGGCGATCGATGCCGGGAAGGTCTCCAGCGCGGCGACGATATCGGCCTCGTCCGCGAGCCGCGTTGAATCCGCCGACGGCGCGCAGCCCGTGAGCAGCAGGGCGACGACCCCCGCGAGCGCCGGAATCGCCCCCGGCCTCATATCGCGAATCCGAGCTGCCTCCGGCAGGGCACTCGGCAGAGAACAGCCCGATGGGCTGCTCTCGCGAGTGCCCGATCAGATGGCAAAGCCCAGCGCCCTCATCATGTCGCGACCGTCATCGGTGATGCGCTCCGGGGTCCACGGCGGCATCCACACCCAGTTGATGCGGAAGGCCCGGACGAGTCCGTCGAGCGCCTCGGCGATGTCGTTCTCGATCACATCGGTGAGCGGGCATCCGGCGCTGGTGAGCGTCATACTGACGACCAGGGCGTCGTGCTCCTCGTCGAAGGCGAGATCGTAGATCAGGCCCAGGTCGACGATGTTCACCCCGAGCTCGGGGTCCGAGACGTCCTTCAACGCCTCGAGCGCCTGCTCGCGGAACTCCGGCGAGAGGGTGGTGACGGTGGGGCTGTCGCTCATGAGATCAGCTTACGCGGTGGCCTCGGCGGTGAGGAAGCGGTCGTAGCCCTCTTCCTCGAGCCGATCGGCGAGCTCGGGGCCGCCCTCTTCGGCGACTCGGCCGTCGACGAAGACGTGCACGAAGTCCGGCTTGATGTAGCGCAGAATGCGGGTGTAGTGCGTGATCAGCAGCACACCGAGGCCGGTCTGCTCCTTCGCGCGGTTCACCCCTTCGGAGACGACCTTCAGCGCGTCGACGTCGAGGCCGGAATCGGTCTCGTCGAGCACCGCGAAGCGCGGCTTCAGCAGTTCGAGCTGCAGGATCTCGTTGCGCTTCTTCTCGCCGCCCGAGAAGCCCTCGTTGACGTTGCGCTCGGCGAAGGAGCTGTCCATGCGCAGATTCTCCATCGCGCCCTTGACCTCCTTCATCCAGCCGCGGATCGCCGGCGCCTCGCCGTCGATCGCCGTCTTGGCGGTGCGCAGGAAGTTGGCATTGGTCACGCCCGGGATCTCCACGGGGTACTGCATGGCGAGGAAGAGCCCGGCCTTGGCCCGCTCGTCCACCTCCATCTCGGTGACCTCTTCGCCGTCGAGCAGAATCGATCCGCTAGTGATCTCGTAGCGCGGGTGCCCCGCGATGGCGTAGGCGAGGGTGCTCTTGCCCGAGCCGTTCGGGCCCATGATGGCGTGGGTCTCGCCCTGGCGGACCGTGAGGTTCACGCCCTTCAGAATGGGCTTGGCGCCCTGCTCGGTCTCGACACTGACGTGCAGGTCCTTGATCTCAAGAACGGAAGTCATGCTGCAATCTCTTTCGTAACGGTGGGGTCGATGAATACTTCGTCGCCGTCGATCTCGACGACGTACACGGGGACCGGCTCGTAGGCCGGCAGGTTCAGCGGCAGTCCGGTGCGCAAGGAGAACGCGGAGCCGTGGGCCCAGCATTCCAGGGTGTCGCCCTCGACGAAGCCCTCGGACAGACTGATCTGCCCGTGACTGCAGGTATCGCCGATGGCGTGCACCTCGCCCTGGCTGTCGAGCACGACCGCGATCGGCACGCCGTCGATTTCGACGCGCACCGCCTGGTCCTGCTTCAACTCGCTCAGCGCGAGCGCTCGGTGCCTGGTCACGCCGCGGCCGCCGCCTGGGTCAGCTCGGCTTCGACGGCCGCGCGCAGGCGCTCCTCCGTCTCCGCGTCGCCGATCTGGGCGATCACCTCGAGCAGGAAGCCGTGGACCACGAGGCGGCGCGCCTCTTCCTCGGTGATACCGCGGCTCATCAGGTAGAAGATCTGTTCGTCGTCGAAGCGACCGGTGGCGCTGGCGTGCCCGGCCCCCTCGATGTCTCCGGTCTCGATCTCCAGATTCGGGATCGAGTCGGCCCGGGTGCCCTCGCTCAGCACCAGATTGCGGTTCTGCTCATAGCTGTCCGTGCCGGTGGCGTTGTTGCGGATGAGCACATCGCCGATCCACACCGTGCGCGCGCCCTCGCCCTGCAGCGCACCCTTGTAGGTGACGCGGCTGCGGGTGTGGGGGGCGTCGTGATCCATGTACACCTGATGCTCCAGGTGCTGGCCGGCGTCGGCGAAGTAGGCGCCGAAGGCCTCGCCGTTCGCGCCCTCGTGATCGAGGTGGATCGAGGGGTTCACGCGGACGACACCGCCGCCCAGCGACACCACGATGTGCTTCAGCGTCGCGTCGCGTCCGACGGTGGCGTAGTGGCCGGCGAGGTGGATCGCGTCCTCCGCCCACTGCTGCACGCTGACGACGGTGATCTCGGCCCCGTCCCCGACGACGATCTCGACGTTCTCGCCGAGGTGCGCCTGCCCGAGGTTCTCGAGTATCACGAGACCGCGGGCGTGCGGCTTCGCCTCGATGATGGTGTGCGCGGCGCGAGGGGCCGAGCCCAGCTCGGAGCGTTCGACGGTCACGGTGACCGGCTCCTCGCTCCTGAGCGTGATGAGCTGCGCCTCGGCGAAGGCCGACCACGCCGCAGCGGTGCCCCGATCCTCGGGGATGCCGGCACGGCCGATTCGCGCATCGTCCCTGGCGATCCACTCGCTGCTCGCTCCGGTCGCCTCGGTGACGGTCACCGGAACCCGCGAGCCGTCGAGCTCGCCGTTCAACAGCGCGTCGAGCTTCGCCACGGGGGTGAGCTTCCACACCGCTTCGCGGCCGGTGACCGGTGCGAAGTCGGCGACATCGGTGCTGGTGAAGCGCTCGGAGCGGGTCTGCACCGGCGCCTTGCGATCCCAGCCACCGTCCGAGTGCGCCTTCAGGCCATGCTGAGCGGTCTCTTCTGCAACAGCGTTGGTCATTATCCGACGGATCCTTCCATGCCCATTTCGATGAGCTTGTTCAATTCGAGCGCGTACTCCATGGGCAGCTCACGCGCGATCGGCTCGATGAAGCCGCGCACGATCATCGCCATCGCCTCTTCCTCGGCGAGGCCGCGGCTCATCAGGTAGAAGAGTTGCTGCTCGCTCACCCGTGAGACCGTGGCCTCGTGGCCGAGCTCCGCGTCGTCGGTGCGGATGTCGATGGCCGGGTAGGTGTCGCTGCGCGAGATCGTGTCGACGAGCAGCGCGTCGCAGACCACCGAGTTCGCGGCATGGTGGGCATTCGACTCCACGCGCACCTCGCCGCGGTAGCCGGTGCGGCCGCCGCCGCGGGCGATCGACTTCGCGAGGATCGACGACTTGGTGTGCGGGGCGAGGTGGATCATCTTCGCACCGGTGTCCTGGTGCTGACCCGGGCCGGCGAAGGCGACCGAGAGGGTCTCCCCCTTGGCGTGCTCGCCGGTGAGGTAGATCGAGGGGTACTTCATGGTGACCTTGGAGCCGATATTGCCGTCGACCCACTCCATGGTGGCGCCCTCTTCAGCGACCGCGCGCTTGGTGACGAGGTTGTAGACGTTGTTCGACCAGTTCTGAATGGTCGTGTAGCGCACGCGGGCGTTCTTCTTCACGATGATCTCGACGACGGCCGAGTGCAGCGAGTCGCTCTTGTAGATCGGAGCCGTGCAGCCCTCGATGTAGTGCACGTAGCTGCCCTCGTCGGCGATGATGAGCGTGCGCTCGAACTGGCCCATGTTCTCGGTGTTGATGCGGAAGTAGGCCTGCAGCGGGATCTCGACGTGGACGCCCTTCGGCACGTAGACGAAGGATCCGCCCGACCAGACCGCGGTGTTCAGCGCCGCGAACTTGTTGTCGCCCGAGGGGATCACGGTGCCGAAGTACTCCTCGAAGAACTCGGGGTGCTCTTTGAGCGCGGTGTCGGTGTCGAGGAAGATGACGCCCTGCGCCTCGAGATCCTCGCGGATCTGGTGGTAGACCACCTCGGACTCGTACTGGGCGGCGACGCCGGCGACCAGGCGCTGACGCTCGGCCTCGGGAATGCCCAGGCGCTCGTAGGTGTTCTTGATGTCCTCGGGCAGCTCCTCCCAGGTGGTGGCCTGGCGCTCGGTGCTGCGCACGAAGTACTTGATGTTGTCGAAGTCGATATCGCTGAGATCGGCGCCCCACGCGGGCATGGGCTTGCGATCGAAGATCTTGAGTGCCTTCAGACGGCGCTCGAGCATCCACTCGGGTTCGCTCTTGAGCCCCGAGATGTTTCGGACCACGCCTTCGTTCAGTCCACGGGCAGCCGTGGACCCAGCTTCGTCCTTGTCGTGCCAGCCGAACTCGTAGACCCCCAGTCCCTCGAGCTCCGGCCGGTCGATCAGTACCTCTGGCATCGCATCTTCCCCTTCATCTCGCTGCGGGAACCCGGTACGCACGCGAATGCGGGGCGCACACCTGGTTCCCTGCAGCGGTGCAGTAGTCTGGGCGTCGGATCGCCCGCTTCGCCGGCACGAGATATGGCCGGTCTTCAAAGCTCTAGTCTACCGCTCGCATCGCGAATTGTCAGGGGAGGTGAGCCTAAGTAAGCGGGAAGAACCCTCCATTATCGCTGAGAGCGAAAGGATCACGGTGGTCGAGGCCAACGTCACGAGTGCCCGAAGCGCAACACGCAGACTCCCCCGCACGCTGCCCTTCTTCGCCTGGGCATCCTTCGTCCTGAACGTCCTGATCATCGGCACCGGCGGCGCCGTCCGCCTCACCGGTTCCGGGCTCGGCTGCAGCGACTGGCCGCTGTGCACTCCGGGCTCGCTGGTACCGACGCAGGAGCTCGGCATCCACGGCCTGATCGAGTTCGGAAATCGGACGATCTCGGGCCCGCTGCTGATTGCGGCAGTGGCGGTCTGGATCCTCACCTTCCTCATCCGGAAGCAGCGACGGGACCTGCTCATCATCTCGAGCATCGTCCTGGCGGGCGTGCTGATCCAGGCCTTGATCGGCGGCATCGTGGTCTGGATGCATCTGAACGCGAATCTCGTCGGCTTCCACTACTTCCTGTCCCTGGCGCTGGTCTGCGTCACCGCCGCGTATCTGGGCCGGATGCGGGAGACGCCCGGTCCCCGGGAGCTCGCCGTGCCGGTGCCGTTCATGATCCTGAGCCACCTGACCACCGCGGTGCTCCTGGTCACCGTGGTCTTCGGCATCCTCACCACCGGTGCGGGACCGCACTCGGGAGACGCGAATATCGAGCGGGACGGCTTCGATGCGACCCTGCTCTCGCACATTCATGCCTGGCCGGGCTACGCGCTCGCGGTGCTCACCCTGGCGCTGCTGGTCTGGGCGGCGGTCCGCCGGCTGCGACCGCTCCCCTGGCTCATCGTGCTGCTGGCCACCCAGCTGGTGCAGATCATCGTCGGCGTCTACCAGGCCCGTGCCGGCCTGCCCCCGCTCGCGGTCGGCGTGCACATGGTGCTCGCGGCGCTGCTCTCCGCGGCGATGGTGATGGTGATCCTGCGCCTCAAGCGGCCCGCGGCCGTCTGAGCGCACCCTCGACGAGCAGCCGGCGCGGCTACCCGCTCACAGACCTCAGAAGGGCAGCAGCGGATCGACGGCGATGGCCAGCGACAGCACCGAGAGGTAGAGGTTCGAGGTGTGGAACACCCGCATCGGCTTCCCCTCGCGACCGCGGATCGCCTGATGGTAGAGACCGTGCGCCCGCGCGATGAAATAGCCGCCCGCAGCCACGGCGATGACCGTGTACACGACACCCATCTGACCGACCGGGATCAGCACCAGGCTCGCGACCACCGTCGCCCATGCGTAGAGGATGATCTGCAGTCCGACCGTGGTCCGGCCGCGCACTACGCCGAGCATCGGCACGCCGGCAGCGGCGTAGTCCTCGCGGTACTTCATGGACAGCGGCCAGTAGTGGGCCGGCGTCCACACGAAGATGATCAGGAAGAAGACCCACGCCGGCCAGTCCAGGGATCCGGTGACCGCGGCCCAGCCGATGAGCACCGGGAAGCAACCGGCGACGCCGCCCCAGACGATGTTCTGCTCGCTGCGGCCCTTGAGCCAGATCGTGTAGACCACGACGTAGGTGAAGATCGCGGCGACGCCGAGCACGGCCGCGAGCCAGTTCGTGGTGAAGTAGAGCCAGACGATCGAGACGGCGCCGAGCACCCAGGCGAAGACGAGCGCACTGCGATCGGAGATCTCACCGGTCACCAACGGCCGGTTCTCCGTTCGTTTCATCAGCCGGTCGGCCTCCCGGTCGATGTAGCAGTTGAAGGCTCCCGCCGAGCCGGCGCTCATCGCACCGCCCAGCAGCGTCGCGAGGACGAGCCAGAGATTCGGCAGCCCCCGCTCGGCCAGGATCATCGCGGGGACGGTGACCACGAGCAGCAGCTCCATCACCCGCGGCTTGGTGAGGGAGATATAGGCCTTCACCGTGCGCCAGAAACCCGGCCGCCGTGCGGCCTCCACGGTAGGTGCGTGAGTCCCAGTTTCGATCGACATCGGTCTCTATCGTACCCGCTTCCCGCGGTAGGCTTGCTTGCGGGTCCGGGCGGCAGTGCGTGCGCCGCGGACGAGGGCGATTCGAGAGGTTGGGCATTGGCGAAGGAACTGCACTGGGACGAGCTGGATGATCGCGCGGTCGATACGGCGCGAGTGCTCGCCGCGGACGCCGTGGAGCAGGTCGGCAACGGACACCCGGGAACCGCGATCAGTCTGGCTCCTGCGGCGTACCTGCTGTACCAGAAGGTCATGCGGCACGATCCGACGGACACCGACTGGATCGGCCGGGACCGTTTCATCCTGTCGGTCGGGCACAGCTCGCTGACGCAGTACGTGCAGCTCTACCTGGGCGGTTTCGGGCTGGAGCTCGACGATATCCGCGCTCTGCGCACCTGGGGCTCCAAGACCCCGGGGCACCCCGAGTACGGGCACACCGAGGGCGTCGAGATCACCACCGGCCCGCTGGGCCAGGGCCTCGCCTCCGCCGTCGGTTTCGCCTACGCCCAGCGCTACGAGCGGGGCCTCTTCGACCCAGACGCCGCAGCCGGCACCAGCCCCTTCGACCACTTCGTCTACGTGCTGGCCGGCGACGGCGATATGCAGGAGGGCGTGACGAGCGAGGCCGGATCCCTTGCCGGGCACCAGGAGCTCGGCAACCTGATCGCGATCTACGACTCCAATCAGATCTCCATCGAAGACGACACCGACATCTCCTACAGCGAGGACGTACGGGGCCGCTACGAGGCCTACGGCTGGCAGGTGCTCGAGGTCGACTGGCGCGGCGACGGCGCCTACGCCGAGGATCTGCCGGCGCTGCACGCGGCGATCCTCGAGGCGCAGGCCGAGACCGCGAAGCCCAGCCTGATCATCCTGAAGACCGTCATCGGCTGGCCCTCCCCCGGCAAGCAGAACACCGGCGGCATCCACGGCTCCGCACTCGGCGCGGAGGAGCTCGCGGGCCTCAAGCAGGTGCTCGGCTTCGATCCCGAGCAGCACTTCGCCGTCTCGCCCGAGGTGATCGAGCGCACCCGTGAGCTCGCCGGGCGCGCCGCCGCGGAGCGCGAGTCCTGGGAGCGCGACTTCGCCGCCTGGTCCGAGGCGAATCCCGAAGGGGCCGCACTGCTGGCGCGACTCGAGTCCGGTGAGCTGCCGGAGGCCGCGCGCGAGGCGCTGCCGGTCTTCGAAGCCGGTTCGAGCGTCGCGACGCGCGCCGCGAGCGGCAAGGTGCTGAACGCGCTCGCACCGGTGCTGCCCGAGCTGTGGGGCGGATCCGCCGACCTCGCCGGATCGAATAACACCACCATCGCCGGCGCGGCCTCCTTCGTGCCCGCGCACCACTCGACCAAGAGCTGGACGGGCGACCCCTACGGGCGCGTGCTGCACTTCGGCATCCGCGAGCACGCGATGGCGGCGATCCTCAACGGCATCCAGCTGCACGGGAAGACCCGCGCCTACGGCGGCACCTTCCTGCAGTTCGCCGACTACATGCGTCCGGCCGTGCGCCTGGCCGCGCTGATGAACGTACCGAGCATCTTCGTCTGGACCCACGACTCCATCGCACTCGGCGAGGACGGCCCCACCCACCAGCCGATCGAGCACCTCGCCTCGCTGCGCGCGATCCCGAATCTCGCGATCGTGCGGCCCGCCGATGCGAATGAGGTCGCGGTGGCCTGGCACGAGACGCTCAGCCGCCACGACGGCCCCGTGGGGCTCGCGCTCACCCGGCAGAACGTACCGGTCTTCGCCCGGGGCGATGGCGAGGCCGCGGGCGAAGAGTTCGCGAGCGCCGAGGGCCTGAGGCGCGGCGCGTATGTGCTGGCCGAGTCCCCCACCGGCTCGGTGGACGTGATCCTCATCGCCACCGGCAGCGAGGTGCAGCTCGCGGTCGAGGCCCGCGAGCGACTCGCGAGCGAGGGCGTCGGCGCCCGGGTCGTCTCGGCCCCGTGCCTCGAGTGGTTCGCCGAGCAGAGCCCGGAGTACCGCGAGGCGGTGCTTCCGGCCGCGGTGACCGCCCGCGTCAGCGTGGAGGCCGGACTCGCCCTCGGCTGGCGCGAGTTCGTGGGCGACCGCGGCCGCAGCGTCAGCATCGAGCACTTCGGCGCCTCGGCCGACTACGCCACCCTGTTCAGGGAGTTCGGGATCACCACCGACGCCGTCATCGCCGCTGCACGAGAGAGCATCGCCAGCTGATCCTCCGCACGCCCTCCGCGAAAGGAACCCCGTGAGCAATCCGCGCACCGCCGCCCTCAGCGAGGCCGGCGTCAGCATCTGGCTCGACGATCTCTCGCGCGAGCTGATCGACAGCGGCCGACTCGCCCAGCTCGTCGAGGAATCGGGCGTCGTCGGCGTGACGACCAATCCGACCATCTTCGCCGCCGCGATCGGTTCGGGGCGCGGCTACCGCGAAGCCCTCGCCTCCTGCGCGGAGCGCGGACTCGACGCGGAGGCCGCGGCGATCGAGCTCAGCTGCCGCGATGTCGCGGACGCCTGCGATGTCCTCGCAGAGGTGTACCGCGCCTCCGGCGGACGCGACGGGCGGGTCTCCCTCGAGGTCTCTCCCGCGCTCGCCCACGATGCGGCGGCCACGGTCGCCCAGGCCCGCGAGCTGTGGGCGCGCGTCGACCGCCCGAATGCGATGATCAAGATCCCCGCCACCGAGGCCGGGCTCGAGGCCATCACCGAGGTCATCGCCGCCGGTATCAGCGTCAACGTCACCCTCGTCTTCGGCCTCAGTCGTTACCGTCAGGTCGTGGGCGCCTACCTCACCGGCCTCGAGCGCGCGCGGGCGGCCGGACTCGATCTGTCGAGGATCCACTCGGTCGCCTCAGTGTTCGTATCGCGCCTCGACGCCCTGATCGACCCGCAGCTCGCCCAGATCGGGGACGAGGATGCGCTCGCGCTGCGCGGCCGGGCCGGGCTCGCCAATGCTCGCCTCGCCAATGAGGTCGCGGAGCAGGGCTTCGCCAGTGAGCGGGCGAGACTGCTCATCGCCGCCGGCGCCAATCCGCAGCGACCGCTCTGGGCCTCGACCGGGACCAAGGATCCGGAGCTCCCGGACACCCTCTACGTCTCCGGGCTCGTCGTCGCGGGTTCCGTCAACACCATGCCGCCGGCCACTCTCGCCGCCTTCGCCGATCACGGCGAGGTGGACGGAGACACCGTCTCCGCGGAGTACCGGGAATCGGATCAGGTGCTGAACGCCCTCGACGGGCTCGGCATCGACTACGCCGAGAGCGTCGCCCGGCTCGAGGCCGAGGGGCTCGAGAAGTTCCTGGCCTCCTGGACCGCGCTGCTCGACTCGGTGAGCGAGGCGCTCGGAGCCGCGAGATGACCGGATCCGAACTGTTGCTGCGACTCACCGGCGAGCAGCCGGGAATCGAGACCGCGGTCGACGTCCTGGTCGCGGATCGAGTGGCGAGCCGCCTCTTCGCGCAGGATCCGACGCTCTGGGGCCCCGCCGCCGAGGCCGAGGCCTCGAACCGGCTCGGCTGGGTGGACGCCTTCGACCGCGCGGACGCGCTGGTGGCCGAAGCCGAGGCGTTGCGCGCCTCGCTGCGGGAGCAGGGGGTGGATCGGGTGGTGCTCTGCGGCATGGGCGGCTCGAGTCTCGCCCCGGAGGTGATCGCCCACCGGTACGGGGCGGCCCTGACGGTGCTCGACTCCACCCATCCCGATGAGGTGCGGCGGGTGCTGTCCGGCGATGCGCAGCGCACCGCGCTGGTGGTGAGCTCCAAATCGGGATCCACTGTCGAGACCCGCAGCCACCTGGCCGCCTTCGAGCAGCGATTCCGGGAGGCGGGCGTGGATCCCGCCTCGAGAATCATCATCGTCACCGACCCGGGATCCCCCCTCGAATCCGCGGCGGCGGAGGCCGGCTACCGGACCTTCCTCGCCGATCCCCGCGTGGGCGGGCGCTATTCCGCGCTCACCGCCTTCGGACTGGTGCCCGTGATCCTGGCCGGCGCGCAAGTGCAGACGCTGCTGGGCGAGGCCAGAGGCGCCGCCTCGGCGCTGCGCCTCGACCAGCCGGACAATCCCGCACTGCGTCTGGCCGCCGCGCTCGCCTCGGGGCTTCCCGAGCGCTACGCCTGCGCGCTGACGGAGGCCGAGCCCAGCGGGCTCGGAGACTGGATCGAACAGCTCGTCGCGGAGTCGACCGGTAAGGACGGACGCGGGATCCTGCCGCTCGTGCTCGCCCCCGATGCGCCGGAACTGCACGGGACCGCACTGCACGGGACCGCATCGAGCGAGTCCCTGCCGGAGTCTGCGAGCCTCGTCTCGCTCGCCTTCGCAGAATCGAGCGGCTCGCCCCGGGCGCCGATGGCGGTGACCGCTCCGCTCGGCGCCCAGTTCCTGCTCTGGGAAGCGGCCACGGTGGTGCTCTGCCGCCTGATGGGCGTGAACCCCTTCGACCAGCCCGATGTCGAATCCGCCAAGCTCGCCGCGCGCGCGGCGCTCGCCGGCGGATCCGGTGAGGATCAGCCGCTTCGCAGCTGGCCCGAGGCCGGCGGCGTCGCGCTGCTCACCGCACCGGGGGCCGCCTCCGAGGCGCTGGCCGCGGCACTGCGCGAACTGCTGGCGGAGATTCCCGCGGGCGGCTATCTCGTCGTGCAGGCGTATCTGGATCGCCGGCGCACCGCTCCGCTCGCGCAGCAGCTGCGGGATCGTCTGGCGAGCACCCTCGGCGTGCCGGTGGTGCTGGGTTGGGGTCCGCGCTTCCTCCACTCCACCGGCCAGCTGCACAAGGGCGGTGCGCCGGTGGGCGCCTTTCTCCAGCTGCTCGACCGTCCGCTGGAGGACATGCCGATCCCGGGCGGAGACGGCAGTTTCGGTGCGCTCATCTCCGCGCAGGCCCGCGGCGACCGCGAGGTACTCATCGCCCGCGGACGGCCGGTGCTCGCACTGCAGACCGAAGGCCCGGAAGCGTGCCTCCGGGCCTTGATCGAAATGCTCTGAACTCGCGTGAGGTCAGCTCGCGGCGACCGAGCCGCGGCGCTCGCGCAGCTTCTGCAGCGCCTGCTCGAGAAGCTCCTCCGCCTCCTCGGCGGTGCGGCGCTCCTTCACATAGGCCAGATGGGTCTTGTAGGGCTCGTTCTTCAAGAGCTCCGGCGGGTTCGTGCGATCGCGCCCGGCCGGGAGTCCCGAGTGCGGGGAGTCGATGTGCTCGGGGATCTCGTCCTCGGGAACATCCGCCGCGAAGTGGCGGACGGTCTCGTTGCCGAGTGCGTCCCAGTAGGAGATGCTGATGCGTTCGGCGCGCGCTCCGTGATCCTTTTCGCCCATGGGGCCGGATCCGACGCGGGCGCCGCGAATGGCGTTACTGCCAGACACGGTCGACCTTTCTGCTGAGGGGGTGGTTCAGACGACGGAGAAGCGGGCGATGAGCCCGAGTCCCACGATCGAGGCGAACCAGACGAGTGAGACCGCGACGGTGATGCGGTTGAGGTTGCGTTCGGCCACGCCCGAGGAGCCGAGGCTGGAGGTGACGCCGCCGCCGAACATATCGGAGAGGCCTCCGCCACGACCCTTGTGCAGCAGGATGAACAGCGTGAGCAGGAGGCTCGTGATCACCAGCAGCACGATCAGGGCGATCTTGAGAATTAGCACGAAGAAGTACCTTTCGGTGGGTGGGGCGCGTGGAGCCCGGGCACCAGTATAGTCGAGGCGCGTTCAGGCCGTGACGTGCTTGCGGAACTGCACGATGCGGGTGAACTCGGCCGAGTCCAGGCAGGCGCCCCCGACGAGCACGCCGTCGACGTCGCCCTGGCGCAGGAATGCGGCCACATTCTGACTGGTCACGGAACCGCCGTACAGCACGCGGGTCTCGGCGGCCTCCACCGGCGTGCGCAATTCGGCGATCCGACGCCGGATGGCGCGGCAGACCTCCTGCGCCTGCTCCGGGGTGGCCGGTTCTCCGCTGCCGATCGCCCAGACCGGCTCATAGGCCACCACGAACTCGGTCCCCGCGGGCAACCCAGAGAGCGCGGCCTCGAGCTGGGCGAGCGGGACCGCCGCAGCGCCGTGCTCCTCGCGATCCTCCGCCGTCTCGCCGACGCAGATCACCGGCACCATCGCGGCGGCGGCCACCGCAGCGGTCTTCGCCGCCACGGTCTCATCGCTCTCACCGTGCCCGTGGCGGCGCTCCGAGTGACCGACGATCACGTAGCGCACATCGAGCCGGGCGAGGAAGGCGGCGGCGATATCGCCGGTGAAGGCCCCCGGGGCGTTCGGCGAGACGTCCTGCGCGCCCAGGCGCAGCGGAAGCTTGTCAGCGCTCAGCAGCGTCTGCACCGAGCGCAGATCGGTGAAGGGCGGGAACACCGCGACCTCGACATCGGAGAAGTCGTGCTTCACATCCTTGAGCGACCAGGACACCTTCTGCACATGCGCGATGGCCTGCAGGTGATCCAGATTCATCTTCCAGTTGCCGGCGATGAACGGGGTCCGGTTCACGAGCGGGATCTCCACGCTCTCGCTCTGCGGGGGCGCCGCCTCACCGGGGGGCTCGGGCAGCACGATGGGGATCTCCTCGCTCATGCGAGCACCTCCAGTCCGGGAAGCGTCTTGCCCTCCAGGAACTCGAGGCTGG
Organism: Leucobacter sp.; assembly: GCA_048516985.1. Classification (GTDB taxonomy): domain Bacteria; phylum Actinomycetota; class Actinomycetes; order Actinomycetales; family Microbacteriaceae; genus Leucobacter. Next base: position 2,011,164 of record CP183188.1, read on the forward strand.
CGCCGCCCCCGGTGGAGATGTGCCCGAACTGGGCATCGTCGAAGCCGAGCGCGCGCACCGCGGCCGCGGAGTCTCCGCCGCCGACCACGGTGAAACCGGAGGTCTCGGTGAGCGCCCTCGCCACCGTCCGAGTGCCCGCGGCGAAGGCGGGCATCTCGAAGACGCCCATCGGGCCGTTCCAGAACACGGTCGCGGACTCGGCGATGATCGAGGCGAAGGCCTCCGCGGAGGCCGGACCGATGTCCAGGCCGATGCCGGAGGAGGCGAAGGCGCTCGACTCGATGGCGTCTGCGGGCACCACCTCGTGGGCGGCGTCGGCCGCGAAGGCCTCGGCGACCACCACATCGCTCGGCAGCACGATGCGCACTCCGCGCCGCTCCGCGGTGTCGAGGTAGCCGCGCACGGTGTCGAGCTGATCGGATTCGAGGAGGCTGGCGCCGACTCGGTGCCCCTGGGCGGCGAGGAAGGTGAAGAGCATTCCGCCGCCGATCACCAGGGTGTCCACCCGCTCGATCAGATGCGAGATCACACCGAGCTTGTCGCTGACCTTCGATCCGCCGAGGACCACCGTGTAGGGCCGCTCGGGCTGCTCGGTGAGGCGACGCAGCACGCCCAGCTCGGTCTCGACCAGGCGCCCCGCCGCGCTCGGCAGTGCCTGCGCGAGCTCGGTCACACTCGCCTGACGTCGGTGCACGACCCCGAAGCCGTCGCTGACGAAGGCGTCGGCGCCGGCGGCGAGCTCGGCGGCGAATGCCTGCCGCTCGCCCGCGTCCTTGCTGGTCTCGCGGGGGTCGAAGCGCAGATTCTCCAGCAGCAGCACCTCGCCGTCGGCGAGTGCGGCCCGCGCCTGCTCCGCCTCGGGCCCGACGGTGCGCTCGCAGAAGCCGACCGGGGCCTCCAGCAGCTCGGCCATCCGCACCGCCACCGGGCGCAGCGAATAGCGCTCCTCCGGGACGCCCGCGGGCCGGCCGAGATGGCTGACGAGCACCAGGCGGGCGCCGGCTGCGCGGAGCTCCCGGATCGTGGTCAGCGAGGCGCGGATGCGTCCGTCATCGGTGATCTCGCCCTCCTGGAGCGGGACGTTCAGATCGCAGCGGATCACCACGGTCTTCGAACGCAGGTCGCCGAGAGTGTCGAGCGTGCGCATGGGTGTGGACTCCTTCGAGGCAGCAGCGGACAGCGGCGGATCGGCCTGCATCCCCGAAGCGCTCGGAGGGGCAGGCCGATCCACGACCGCGGAGATCAGATCAGGCCGGGAGTCTGGCTGCGCGCGGCCTCGAGGCGCCCTGCGACATCGGCCCAGTTGGCGATATTCCAGAAGGCCTTGACGTAGTCGGCGCGCACATTGAGGTAGTCGAGGTAGTAGGCGTGCTCCCAGACGTCGAGCATGAGCAGCGGCACGGTGCCCGCCGGCAGATTGCCCTGCTGGTCGAAGAGCTGCACGACATTGGCGCGCTGACCCAGCGCGTCCCACGCGAGCACGGCCCAGCCGGAGCCCTGCACGCCCATCGCGGTCGCGGTGAAGTGGGCCTGGAACTTCTCGAAGTCGCCGAAGTACTCGTCGATCGCAGCGGCGAGCTCGCCCTCGGGACGCTCCCCGCCCTCCGGCGAGAGGTTGTTCCAGAAGATGGTGTGGTTGACATGCCCACCGACGTTGAACGCCAGATCCTTCTCGAGCTTGTTCACATTGGCGAGATTGCCGCTCTCGCGCGCCTCGGCGAGCTGCTCGAGCGCGGTGTTCGCACCCGTCACGTAGGCCTGGTGGTGCTTGTCGTGGTGCAGCTGCATGATCTTGCCGCTGATGTGCGGCTCGAGCGCGGCGTAGTCGTAGGGAAGATCGGGCAGAGTGTAGGCGGCCATAGTGCGTTCCTTACTTCGATGATGCGATCGGTTGATGGTCTTCTCAGTCTATTCCCGCCGCTGTCGGGACTCCCGGAAACCCTGCACGCGCTCAGCGAACACGGTGTTTCGAACGGCTTCCGGATGGGCGCTCACAGCACTTCGAGCCCCTCGGGCAGGCTAGCCTCGGTTCCCGGGATCCCCCGTACCTCGGCCTCCTTGTCGGCCATCGCCAGCAGACGCCGGATGCGCCCGGCGATGGCGTCCTTGGTGAGGGGCGGATCGGCCCGGTTGCCGAGCTCGTCGAGGCTCGCCTCCCGGTACTGCAGCCGCAGGGCCCCCGCGTACTTCAGATGCTCGGGGATGTCCGGCCCGAGGATCTCCAGGGCACGCTCCACGCGCGCGCAGGCGGCGACCGAGGCCTGGGCGGAGCGCCGCAGATTCGCATCGTCGAAGTTCACCAGCCGGTTCGCGGTGTTCCGGGTCTCGCGCGCCTTGCGCAGCTCCTCCCAGTCCTTCTGCGCGCCGACCGCGCCCATCACGCCGAGCGCGGTGCCGATGGTCTCCCCGTCGCGGATCAGCACCTTGTGCTGCCCCCGGATCTCGCGGCTCTTCGCGGCGATGCCGAGTCGGCCGGCGGCGCCGACCAGCGCCATCGCCGCTTCGCTCGTCGGGCACAGGATCTCGAGACTCGCCGAGCGGCCGGGAGGGGTGATCGATCCGCGCGCGAGGAAGGCCCCCCGCCAGATCGCCGCCAACTCGGCCGGCGAGCCGGTGGTGAGTCGATTGGGCAGGCCGCGGATCGGACGGCGCTTTTGGTCGAGCAGCCCCAGTTGACGTGCCAGCGTCTCACCGTCGAGCACGCGTACGACGAACTGCGGCGTGCCCGGACGTGCGGAGGCCGCCGGCGTCTGCTTCGCCTCGGAGCGCACACCGTACATTTCGGCGAGGTTCTTGCGGACGCGCTGCACGATGGCGGGTGTGTGCAGCTCGGCTTCCAGCGCGATGCGCCCCGAGATGGTGTGCAGGCCGCCGGCGAGGCGCAGCACCGTCGCAAGCTCGGCGATGCGTTCGCCGGACTGCTGGGTCTGCACACTCACCAGCTCGCTCTTCACGTCTGGGGTGGATGTCAATGGGATCCTCTCACTCGAACACAGTTGGGCGGCGGCGCGATCCGCGCTCACTCACGACCCAGATCTCGGTGGCGCAGACTCACCGCGACACCGGGAAGCGATGCCAGCCGATCCGTCAGCTCGCGAGCCATCGCCACCGAGCGGTGCTTGCCGCCTGTGCATCCTACGGCCAAAGAGACGTGACGCTTGTTCTCGCGCTGATAGCCGGCGAGCACGGGCTCGATCGCGGCGACGTAGTGCTGGAGGAACTCGAGCGCGCCCTCCTGGCTGAGCACGAAATCCTTCACCTCGGGATCGACCCCGGTCAGCGCGCGCAGCTCGGTCTCCCAGAAGGGATTGGGCAGGAATCGCATATCCACCATCAGATCGACATCGGTGGGGGCGCCGTATTTGAAGCCGAAGCTCTGCACCTGCAGCTGGATGCCCGGGGTGTCGTCGTCGCTGAACAGCTCGCGGGTGGCGGTGGAGAGCTCGTGCACGTTGTAGCGCGAGGTGTCGATGACCACATCGCTGGAGGCTCGCAGCTCCTGCAGGCGCTCGCGCTCGAGCCGGATGCCGTCGAGCAGGCTCCCCTCCGCCTGCAGCGGGTGGGGCCTGCGGACCGACTCGTAGCGACGCACCAGCACGTCATCGGTGGCGTCGAGGAAGACGACGCGCACGGTCGCCCCCTGGCGCAGATCGGTGACGGTCTGCTGGATGTCCTCGAAGAGATCCCGGCCGCGCACATCGATCACCGCGACGATGCGCGGCAGCGCGCCGCCGGAGCGATCGGCCATATCCGCCAGGGTCTTCAGCATCGGCAGCGGAAGATTGTCGACGACGTACCAGCCGAGGTCTTCGAGCGCGTTCGCCACGGTGCTGCGACCCGCGCCGGACATGCCGGTGACGATCAGGATCTCCTGGCCAGGTGTGCGCTCGTTCACTGTCGGCCCTCCCCGTGCTCGATCCCCTCGTTCGGAGGCTCCAGTCTATCGGCTGTGGCGCGGTCCGCCTCCGCCCCGGCTGCGGTCCCGGCGCCATCGGCTTCGGGATCCGCGAGGTGATCCCGGATCACCACCGCGAGCTGCGGGCCGATCCCCGGCGCCGAGGCGATCTCGGCCTCGCTGGCGGCCTTCAGCCGGGCCGCGGAACCGAAGTGCCGCAGCAGCGCGCGCACCCGCTTCGGGCCGAGCCCCGGCACCTCGGCCAGACGGCTGGCGATGGAGGTGCTGCGGCGCTGCCGCTGGAAGGTGATGGCGAAGCGGTGCGCCTCATCGCGCACCCGCTGCACCAGGAACAGCGCCTCGCTGGTGCGCGGCAGGATCACCGGGAAGGGATCGCCCGGCAACCAGAGCTCCTCGAGGCGCTTGGCGACGCCGACGAGGGCGATATCGGTGATTCCCGCCTCGTCCAGGGCGCGCTGCGCGGCGGCCACCTGCGGCTGCCCGCCGTCGACGATCAGCAGTTGCGGCCGATCCCGGTAGCGCCCGCTCGGCGCCTCCCCAGCCAGGGCCGCCTGGTTCAGCTGTGCCGCGCGCCTGGACACCACCTGGTGGATGCTGTCGGTGTCGTCGCGGCTGCGCTCGATGCGGTACTTGCGGTAGGCGCCCTTCGCGGGCAGACCGTCCTCGAAGACCACCAGCGAGGCCACCACCCCCGTCCCCTGCAGATGGGACACATCGATGCACTCGATGCGCAGCGGCGGCTCGGCCATGCCGAGCGACTGCTGCAGCTCGGCCAGCGCATCCGTGCGCGCGGTGATGTCGGCGGCCCGCTTCAGCTTGTGCCGGAGCAGCTGCTCGCCGGCGTTGAGCGTCGCCCGATCCATTAGCTGAGCCTTGTCGCCGCGCTCGGGCACCCGCACCCGCACCCGCCCGCGCCGGGGGCGGCGCTGACGCAGCGCCTCCTCGAGCGCCGGGGCGCCCTCGGGCAGCAGCGGCACCAGGATCTCGGGCGGCGGCTCGCGCTCCCCCTCGTAGGCGCTCTGGATCACCTGCTCGAGCAGCAGATCGGGCGAATCGTCGAGCTCGACGTTCACCACCCAGCTGCGCTCCCCGCGGATCCTGCCGCCGCGCACGATGAACTGATGCGCGGCGGCGGCGAGCTCGTCGACTCTGAGGCCGAAGACATCGGCGTCGACATCGAGGGCGAGGGCGACGGAGTTGCGCTCCATCACATGCTCGATCGCGGTCGCCTGATCGCGCAGCCGCGCCGCCTCCTCGTAGCGCTGCTCGGCGGCGGCCTCCCGCATGCCGCGCTGCAGCGCCTTGAGGTGCCGGTCGTCTCCCCCGGCCAGGAAGGAGACGAGCTCGTTCACCCGCTCCCGATGCTCTTCGACGCCGATGAGCCCCGAGCAGGGGCCGTGGCACCGGCCGATCTGCCCGGCAAGGCACGGCCGTCCGCTCTGCATGGCGCGGCGGTAGTCGGCGTCGTTGCAGGTGCGGATCGGGAAGGCCTGCTGCAGCAGCGCCGTCATCTCGCGCAGCGCCCAGACCTTCGGGTAGGGGCCGAAGTAGCGGGCGCCGCGGATCCGGTCGTTGCGGGTGATGATCAGCCGGGGCGCCTCCTCTCGCAGGGTGACCGCGAGATAGGGGTAGGTCTTGTCGTCCTTGAACTGGACGTTGAAGGGCGGTTGGAACTCGGTGATCCAGGTGTGCTCGAGCACCAGCGATTCGGTGTCCGTGGCGACGACTGTCCAGTCGACGCGCGCGGCGAGAGCGAGCATCCGGCGCGTCCTCGGCGCGATCGAGACGAGCGGTTGGAAGTAGTTCGCGAGACGCGCCCGGAGGTTCTTGGCCTTGCCGATGTAGAGCACGCGCCCGTGCCGATCGCTGAAGCGGTACACCCCGGGACTCACCGGGATCTCCCCGGGCGCCGGGCGGAACTCGCCGCGGCGATCCACCACCTCCGTCAAGACCCGGCCGTCGCCTTCGCCATCTCCGTGCTGCGCGCGGCCGCCGCCGCGCTCTTCGCCTGGCGTCCGCCCAGCACCTCGGCCAGGAAGCTGCCGGTGTGGCTCTCGGGATGCTTCGCGAGCTGCTCGGGGGTGCCCGTGGCGAGGATCGTGCCGCCACCGCTGCCGCCCTCGGGGCCGAGATCGATCACCCAGTCGCAGCTGCGGATCACATCGAGGTTGTGCTCGATGGTGATGACCGTGTTGCCCTTGTCGACCAGCCCGTTCAGCACGAGGAGGAGCTTGCGCACGTCTTCGAAGTGCAGACCGGTGGTGGGCTCGTCGAGCACGTAGATGCTGCGTCCGTTCGAGCGCTTCTGCAGTTCGGTGGCGAGCTTCACCCGCTGCGCCTCGCCGCCCGAGAGCGTCGTGGCGCTCTGGCCGAGCCGCACATAGCCGAGGCCGACGTCGACCAGGGTCTTCAGATACCGGTGGATGCTCGAGATCGGCTCGAAGAACTCGGCCGCCTCGGCGATCGGCATCTCCAGCACCTCGCTGATGTTCTTGCCCTTGTAGCGCACCTGCAGGGTTTCGCGGTTATACCGCTTGCCGCCGCACACCTCGCAGGCGACGTAGACATCGGGCAGGAAGTTCATCTCGATCTTGAGCGTGCCGTCGCCCGCGCAGGCCTCGCAGCGTCCGCCCTTGACGTTGAAGCTGAATCTGCCGGGCAGATAACCCCGGATCTTCGCCTCGGGGGTCTCGGCGAAGAGGGTGCGGATCTTGTCGAAGACGCCGGTGTAGGTGGCAGGGTTCGAGCGCGGGGTGCGTCCGATGGGCGCCTGATCCACGTGCACCACCTTGTCGAGGTGCTCGAGACCGGTGACGCGGGTGTGCTTGCCGGGCACCAGTCGCGCGCCGTTGAGCTGATTGGCGAGCACGCGGTAGAGGATGTCGTTGACCAGCGTGGACTTGCCCGAGCCCGAGACGCCGGTGATGGCGGTCATCACCCCGAGCGGGAAGACCGCGTCGACGTTCTTCAGATTGTTGGATCTGGCGCCGATGACCTTGAGCTCGCGCCCCTTCTCGCGCTTCCGGCGCTTCTTCGGCGTTTCAATGCTCCGGCGGCCGGCCAGGAAGTCCGCGGTGATCGAGGCCTTGTTCGCGAGGAGCGAGGCGTAGTCCCCGCTGTGCACCACGCTGCCGCCCTCGACGCCGGCGCCCGGGCCGATGTCGACGATCCAGTCGGCCGCCTCGATGGTCTCCTCGTCGTGCTCGACCACGATGAGCGTATTGCCGAGATCTCGCAGCTTGACGAGCGTCTCGATGAGGCGCCGGTTGTCGCGCTGGTGCAGGCCGATGCTGGGCTCGTCGAGCACGTAGAGCACTCCGGTCAGCCCTGAGCCGATCTGCGTGGCCAGTCGGATGCGCTGCGCCTCTCCCCCGCTCAGCGTGCCGGCGGATCTGGCCAGGGTGAGGTAGCCGAGGCCCACCTCGATGAGGAAGTCGAAGCGGAGCCGGATCTCCCGCAGCACCTGGGCGGCGATCTTCGCCTCGCGCTCGGTCAGCCGAACCTCGTTGAAGAAGCGCTGCGCATCGGTGAGGCTGAACTCGGTGACCCCGGCGATGGACTCGCCGTTCACCGTGACCGCGAGCACCTCGGGCTTGAGGCGCTGTCCCTGGCAGGCGTGACAGGGCACCTCCCGGAGGAACTCGGCCCAGCGCTCGCGCCGATTGTCGCTCTCGGCCTCGGCGTACTGCCGCTCGATGAAGGGGATGACGCCCTCGAAGCCGCTGGTGTACTTCACCTCGCGGCCGAAGCGGTTCTTCCACCGCACGTTCACCTTGAAGTCGTTGCCGTAGAGCACCGCCTCGCGCACCTCCTCGGGCAGCGAGCCCCACGGCGCGGTGAGTTCGAAATCGAGATCGCTGGCGAGGCCGCGCAGCAGCTTCTCGTAGTAGTTGTAGAGGCTCTTGCCCTGGCTGGTCCAGGGGATGATGACGCCCTCGGCGATGGACAGCTCCGGATCGCCGAGCACCAGCTCCTCGTCGACGGACATGCTCGTGCCGAGGCCGGAGCATGCCGGGCAGGCGCCGAAGGGCGCGTTGAAGGAGAAGGTGCGCGGCTCGATCTCGGTCAGCGAGATCGGGTGCCGGTTGGGGCAGCTGAGGTTCTCGCTGAAGGTCTGCGTGCGGTCGCCGGCTCCCGCTTCGCGGTCGACGTAGTCGACGGTGACGAGTCCACCGGAGAGCTTCAGCGCGGTTTCGAGCGAGTCCGTGAGGCGGCCGAGGCCGTCAGGGCTCGCGACCAGCCGGTCGACGACCACGGAGATGTCGTGCTTGATCTGCTTCTTCAGCTTCGGCGGGTCGGACAGCTGCACCTGCTCGCCGTCGACGATGGCGCGGCTGTAGCCGCTCGCGGCCAGATCCTGGAAGAGGTCGACGAATTCGCCCTTCTTCTTGCTGACGACCGGGGCGAGCACCTGGAAGCGGGTGCGCTCGGGCAGCTCCATCAGCGTGTCGGCGATCTGCTGCACCGTCTGGGAGCGGATCGGCTCGCCGCAGACGGCGCAGTGCGGCACGCCGATGCGCGCCCAGAGCAGACGCATGTAGTCGTAGATCTCGGTAATGGTGCCGACCGTGCTTCGCGGGTTGCGGTTGGTCGACTTCTGGTCGATGGAGACCGCGGGGCTCAGCCCCTCAATGAAGTCGACATCGGGCCGATCGACCTGGCCGAGGAACTGGCGCGCATAGGCGCTCAGGGACTCGACGTAGCGACGCTGCCCCTCGGCGAAGATCGTGTCGAAGGCGAGGCTCGACTTCCCGCTTCCGGAGAGCCCCGTGAAGACGACCATGCTGTCGCGCGGAATGCTCAGATCGACATCGCGGAGATTGTGCACCCGCGCCCCGCGGACCCCGATATGCGAGTGCGTGGACTGGGAATCGATGGGGGCAGAGCTACGCGGAGTCACCGCATCAGTCTATCGCCTCGACACCTCTGAATCGAACATATGTGCGAATGCGATTTCAGGAGGAGATGGTAGCTTGCCGACGGTGAACGACAAGATCGATTTCAAGAGAACTCTCGCCGCCTACCGCGCTCGGCCGGGTGAGTTCAGCGTCATCGACATGCCCGAACTGCGCTATCTGATGATCGACGGCCAGGGCGATCCCAACACCTCCCCGGCCTTCGCGGAGGCCATCGAATCGCTGTATCCGCTCGCATATCGCTTGAAGTTCGCCAGCAAGCGGATCCTGGGCCGGGACTATGCGGTGCCGCCACTGGAGGCCCTGTGGTGGGCCGAGGACATGCGCGCCTTCACCTCGGCGCGCGACAAACACGAGTGGCAGTGGACCCTGATGCTGATGGTCCCGGAGTGGATCGCCCCTGAGATGTTCGCCGAGGCGGTCGCGGAGCTCGGCGCGAAGCGCCCGCCGGCGCGCCTCGTGGATATCCGACTGGAAGGGCTCACCGAGGGGCGCTGCGTCCAGACGCTGCACATCGGTTCCTTCGAGGACGAGACCGCGGTGCTCGCCCGCATGCATGAGGAGGTCATTCCGGGTCTCGGGCTGCGGCTGACGGGCCGGCACCACGAGATCTATCTCAGCGACTTCCGCAGGGTCCCGCCCGAGCGGCAGCGGACGATCCTCAGACAACCGGTCGCCGCCGCGCGACCGGCATCGGATCCGGATACCGGCCGAGCGGATCCTCCGCGCTAAGCGTAGGATCCTCACCATGGCACTCTCCTTCGACTTCATCGGCATCGTCACCGGCGACCTGGCCGCATCGCTCGCCTTCTACCGCGCACTCGGCGTCGACATACCTCCCGGTCAGGAGGATGCCCCGCACGCGGAGGCGAAGCTTCCCGGCGGCATGACGCTCGCCTGGGACCCGGTGTCGACCGTGCGCGGTTTCCGTCCTGATTTCGAGTTGCCCGGCGGGGACAACAGGATCGGTTTCGCGTTCCGGGCCGGGTCCCCCGAGGAGGTGGACCGGGTCTATGCCGAGATCACGAGCGCGTACCCCGCCGCGGCCGAGACCTCTCCCTGGGATGCGCCCTGGGGCCAGCGCTACGCGACGGTGCTCGACCCCGACGGCAACTCGATCGACCTCTACGCCCCGCTGGACTGAAGCTCGGGCGCTGCGCGGGGCCGGCTACCGGTGCCCCGCGGCGTCCATGCTGCGCAGTTCGCGTTTGAGCTCCGCGACCTCGTCGCGCAGTCGCGCGGCGAGCTCGAACTTCAGCTCCTCGGCTGCGGTGAGCATCTGCTCGGTCAATTCGGCGACCAGCTCCTCGAGCTTCGCCGCGCCCTCGGCGCCGATGGCTCCGGCGCGGGCGGCGGCCTTCCCCTTCGCCCGCTGCGGGGAGCCGCTCTTCTGCGCGTGTCTTCCGCCTCGGTTCGCGAGTATCTCCGCGCTGTCGGCCGCTTCACGGCTGAGCGCGGCGGTGATGTCGCCGATCTTCTTGCGCAGCGGCTGCGGGTCGATGCCGTGCTCGGCGTTGTAGGCCAGCTGCTTCTCGCGGCGCCGGCTCGTCTCGTCGATGGCCAGCCGCATCGAGCGGGTGATGGTGTCTGCGTACATGTGCACCTCGCCGCTGACGTTGCGCGCGGCGCGTCCGATGGTCTGGATCAGCGAGGTGCTGGAGCGCAGGAAACCCTCCTTGTCGGCGTCCAGAATGGCGACCAGGGAGACCTCGGGCAGGTCGAGGCCCTCGCGCAGCAGATTGATGCCCACGAGCACGTCGTAGACGCCGGCACGGAGCTCCGTGAGCAGTTCGACGCGGCGCAGCGTGTCGACGTCACTGTGCAGATAGCGCACCCGCATCCCGGCCTCTTCCATGAAGGTGGTGAGCTGCTCGGCCATCTTCTTGGTGAGGGTCGTCACCAGCACCCGCTCGTCGCGCTCGGCGCGCAGCCGCACCTCTTCGAGCAGATCATCGATCTGTCCCTTGCTGGGTTTCACCACGATCGCGGGATCGATGAGGCCGGTCGGGCGGATGATCTGCTCGACGACGCCGTCGGCCCGCTCCAACTCGTAGTTTCCGGGAGTCGCCGAGAGGTAAACGGTCTGGCCCACCCGTGCTTTGAACTCGTCGAAGGTGAGCGGCCGGTTGTCGAGCGCGCTGGGCAACCGGAAGCCGTGCTCGACCAGCGTGCGCTTGCGCGAAGCGTCGCCCTCGTACATGGCGCCGATCTGCGGCACGGTGACATGCGATTCGTCGATGACCACCAGGAAGTCGTCCGGGAAGTAGTCGAGCAGGCAGTGCGGGGCCTCCCCCGGCTCTCGCCCGTCGATATGCCGCGAGTAGTTCTCGATGCCCGAGCAGAAACCGATCTGCTCCATCATCTCGAGGTCGAAAGTGGTGCGCATGCGCAGCCGCTGCTCCTCGACCAGCTTGTTCTGCTGCTTCAGCTCCTTCGAGCGCCCGTCGAGCTCTTCGGCGATGGTGCCGATGGCCCGGTTCATCACGTCGCGGCTGGCGACGTAGTGCGACCCCGGGAAGACCGACACGGTGTCGACCTTCTTGATGACGTCTCCGGTGACCGGGTGCAGGTAGTAGAGCGCTTCGATCTCGTCGCCGAAGAACTCGATGCGGATCGCGAGCTCCTCGTACATCGGGATGATCTCGACGGTGTCGCCGCGCACGCGGAAGTTGCCGCGCACGAACTCGATGTCGTTGCGCTGGTACTGCATGTCGACGAAGCGGCGCAGTAGGACATCGCGGTCGAGACGATCCCCGACCAGCAGGGGCACCATGGCCTCGTAATACTCCTCGGGCTTGCCGAGGCCGTAGATGCAGGAGACCGTCGAGACCACGATCACGTCACGGCGGCTGAGCAGGGCGTTCGTCGTGGAGTGCCGCAGCCGCTCGACCTCCGCGTTGATCGAGGAATCCTTCTCGATAAAGGTGTCGGTCTGCGGCACATAGGCCTCGGGCTGGTAGTAATCGTAGTAGGAGACGAAGTACTCGACCGCGTTGTTCGGCAGCAGCTCGCGGAACTCGTTGGCGAGCTGCGCGGCGAGCGTCTTGTTGTGGGCGAGCACCAGCGTCGGCCGTTGCACGGCCTCGATGAGCCAGGCGGTGGTGGCGGACTTGCCGGTGCCGGTGGCGCCGAGCAGCACCACATCGGTCTCGCCCGCGCCTATGCGTTTGGCGAGCTCGGCGATGGCCTGCGGCTGGTCGCCGCTCGGCTCGTATTCGCTGATCACCTCGAAGGGTCTGACGCTGCGCGTGGTTTCCATACTGACGAGGCTACTCCGCACCTCCGACGTTGAGACTGGTAGCAGTGTTTCCCGGGCCTGACCCAGCCTCCGACTGGCCCCGTGCCTTCAACATGATCCGTCGACCCGGGCAACGCTCCCAAAAGATCGCCGACCAGGCGGACATGACCTGATAGGAGCCTGGCTAGAGGCCTCTTCAACGTCCTGTCTGCCCGCCCGGCCGGTTGCCTCCCAACTGGAACCGGAAAGGCAGAACCATCATGACAAACATCACTGAAGCCTGCGAGATCTACGCCGGGGTCGATACCCCCGGGGTACTCACCACGCGGCCGTCATCGACCAGAACGGGAAACACGGGCCTCGCATCCACCTGCTGTGGGTGCTGCAGCAGGTGGGCCCCTCGACACAGCAGACGCTCGCGGAGAAGCTCGAGGTCACCGCTCGCAGCGGTCGGCCCTGGTCGATGGACTCACGGCGAGCGGTTATGTGATGCGACGACCCCACCCCGACGACGGTCGCGCGGTGCTCGTGACGCTCACCCCGCTCGCCGCCGGCATGATGGCGCGGATGCAGGAGGATCACACCGCACTCGAGGCCGCGCTCATCGACGCCGTCGAGCCTGCGGATCGGCCCGCCTTCGAGCGGGGACTGGACGCGGTGCTCGCTCGCCTCGGCGAACTCCTCGCCGCCGAGGCGCCGAGCTACACCGAGGTGGAGGCCCGCCGTGGCCGGTGAGTCCCACGGCCGGTCCGGCGAGCGTCACCACCAGACCCTCGCTGCCGGCACGGGCCTGGAACCTGCTGTGCCGCGCGGTGCGCGTGGAACTGCGGATCTACGAGAGCCTGTGGCGCGCGATCGCGCATCGGCCGAGGATCGCCGAGCACGCCCGCGGCTTCCGCTACCACCGCCCGGTGCTCACCGTCTTCATCATCTTCATCGTGCTCAGCCGTGGAGATCCCGATCGTCGACGCGATCGTGCACCGGTGGCCGCCCATCCGCATCTCCTTCCTGATCATCGGCATCTGGGGCCTCACCTGGATGATCGGCGTCCTCTGCGCCTACCTCACCCGGCCCCACACCGGGGGCTCCGAGGGCATCCGGGTGCGCGAGGGACTGGAGCTCGACATCCCGGTGAGCTGGGACGACCTCGCCTCGATCCGCATGCACACCACCAGCTCCGATCCGAACGATCCGAAGAACAAGCCGAAACGAGTCTTCGAAGAGGACGGCGAACGGATCTGCGCGATCCGCATCGGAAACGAGACCAATCTCGAGATCGCCTTCGAGCGGCCGACGACACTGAGGCTGCCGGGGCTTCCGCCGAAGGGCGGCCCGCACGAGGTGACCAGGCTCCGTTTCTGGGCCGACGATCCACAAGGGGTGCTCGATGACGCGCGACGGCAGCTCGACGGCGCCGCGTCTTCGAGCGAGCGCTGAGCCCGGCGCGTCCGCACGCCTCAGCCCGCGTCGAAGACCGCCGGCAGCGCGAGATTGCCGGCGCCGCTGACTCGCACCCGCTCGAGCCCCTGCCAGGCCGCCGCCCGCGCGATCAGCTGCTGCGCCGCCTCGGCGGTGCGCGTAGGCGCTCGCTCCTCCCGCCAGGCCGCCTGCACCAGCAGCTCCCTGGCCGCCCGATCGGCTTTGAGGTCGATTCGCCCGACCAGCGACCCCCCGACCAGCAGCGGCAGGCAGTAGTAGCCGTATCGGCGCTTCTGCTTCGGGGTGTAGATCTCGATGCGGTAGTGGAAGTCGAAGAGCCGCTCGGTGCGCGGGCGGAACCACACCGTCGGGTCGAAGGGGCTCAGCAGCGCATCCGGGGCGAGCCGCGAAGGAAGCGCGGCCTCGCGATGCATCCAGGCCCGCTCAGGGGCGCCGCTCCGCGTCCGCCAGCCGGCGACGGACACCGGGATCAGCTCCCCAGCCTCCTCGAGCTCATGCACGGCCGCGCGCGCCTCGGCGGTCTTCAGCCGGTGGTAGTCCGCGAGATCCGCGAGCGTCGCCACCCCGAGGGACCGGGCCGCGCGCTCGACGAGGATCCGCTGCGCCTCGGACCGCGGAAGCGCATCCAGCGCCCTATCCGGGAGCACCTGCTCGGCGAGGGCGTAGCGGCGCTGGAACCCCTCGCGTCCCGCCGACACCACCTCGCCGATGGCGAAGAGGTACTCGACGGCGCGCTTGGTCTCGCTCCAGTCCCACCACGGTCCCCGGGCTTCCCGGGCCTCGTCCTCCAGCTCCCGCACGAACTGCGGGCCGTCGGCGGCCAGCTTCGCCCGCACGCTCTCCACCGCGCGAGAGCGCGCCTGGGTGCGCCAATCGCGGCCCTGACGCTCGCGGAAGTCGTCCATCCGCCAGCCGAACAGCCGCCGATCCTCGACCGGGATGAAGGCCGCCTCGTGCGCCCAGTACTCGGTGAACTCCCCGCTGCGCCAGAGCAGTCGGTCGAATGCCGCGGGATCGTAGGCGCCGTGCCGCGAGAACATCGGCAGATAGTGGCTGCGCGCGAACACGTTCACCGAGTCGATCTGCAGCACGTGCAGACGCTCGAGCGCGGGATCGAATGGCCGGCGCCTGCGCAGCCGCGAGACATTCGCGAATCCCTGCGCCGCGAGCGCGAGCCGCCGCGCCTCTGCGGGACTCAGCGACTCGCGGGGACGGGGCATCGGGTCTCAGGCGAACCAGAGGGCGAGCTCGCGCTCCGCCGAAAGCGTGGAGTCGGATCCGTGGACGAGGTTCTGCTGCACGCTCAGCCCCCAGTCGCGGCCGAGATCGCCGCGGATCGTTCCCGGTGCGGCGGAGGTCGGATCGGTGGTGCCCGCGAGCGAGCGGAAGCCCTCGATCACCCGATCGCCCGCGACGCGCGCGGCGACGATCGGACCGGACATCATGAACTCGATCAGCGGCTCGAAGAAGGGCTTTCCGGCGTGCTCCTCGTAGTGCGCGGCGAGCAGCTCCCGTCCGGCACTGACCATGCGCAGATCGACGAGCGTGTAGCCCTTCGCCTCGACACGGCGCAAGATCTCGCCGGTGAGGCCGCGGGCCACCCCGTCGGGCTTGACCAGGATCAGGGTCTCTTCTGCGGACATGCGCACTCCATTCCTTCGACAGCGGGGCTCGCCCCGACATTCCAGCCTAGCGGGCTTCGGGCTGCTCTCCCTGAGCCGCGATCCATTGCGCGCGGCTGCGATCGATGCGCGCGCCGCGCACCATGCAGTACACCCACAGCGCCGTGAAGATCAGGCCGACGATCAGCGCCATCGGCAGCACGAAGGCGCTGGCGAGCATCAGGGCGTGCACGATCCAGCCCAGCACGATCCCCACGCGCCCGAAACGCATGGTGGCGAGGGCGACGACGATCAGCGCGCAGAGGCTCAGCCCGCCCCAGATACCGAGCTCGGCGGGTTCGAGCAGGGAGAGCCCGAACACGGTCATGCCGATCAGGAACACGACGATCAGCTCGAAACCGAGGACGATGGACGCAAGGGCTCGCTGCGTCTTCGCGGCGGCGGGATCGCCGGCCGCGCCGGCAACGCGCATGGCGCTGTTGTGGGCGAAGGTCTCGGAGGGCGACAG
This sequence comes from Leucobacter sp., assembly GCA_048516985.1. GTDB lineage: Bacteria > Actinomycetota > Actinomycetes > Actinomycetales > Microbacteriaceae > Leucobacter. The sequence goes on from CP183188.1 coordinate 2,026,804, forward strand.
CCGGAGCTCGTCCCGCTCCGGCTGCGGTTCGGGATCCCGGCTCATGCGCTCCCCCACCCCTCGCTGCGCGCGAGGCGGATCGCCTCACCTGCCAGCAGCACCGAACCGACCACGAGCACGGCCCGCCCCTCGGCGCTCGAAGCCCACGCCCGGGCCGCGTCGAGCGCCTCGGTCAGCGTGTCGAGCGTCTGGAGGGGGGCGCCGTCGAAGGCCTCGACGGCGAGCTCCGCCAGGCGGTCGGCTGCAAGGCTCCGCGGCGAGTCCACGGCCGTCACGAAGGCGGTGTCGGCGATGGGCGCGAGCGCGGCGAGCAGCCCCGGTGCGTCCTTCTCGCCCAGCACGCCCACGACGAGGGCGAGCTCCGAGAAGGTGAAGCTCTCGCTCACCGCCCGGGTCAGCGCCTCGGCGCCGTGCGGATTGTGCGCGGCGTCGACGTACACGATCGGCTCGGTGCCGATCAGCTGCAGTCGGCCGGGCGAGGTGAGCTGCGCCAGACCCTCGCCGAGCACCTCTCCGGGAACCGGGCGCTCCGCCCCCAGGAAGGCCTCGACCGCGACGACGGCCAGTGCGGCGTTGCGGGCCTGATGCCCGCCGTGCAGCGGGACGAAGACCGGATCGTAGCCGTGGCCGTTCAGGCCGCGCACCTCGATCAGCCGTCCGCCCACCGCGAGGCGGTCGTCGCCGAGCCCGAAGTCGCGCTCGGCCACGTAGAGATGGGCGTCGTGGTAGGCGGCCGCCTCGGCGAGCTCGCTGAGCGCCTGGGGGTGCTGCACCGCGGTGACCACGGTCGAACCGCGCTTGATGATGCCGGCCTTGGTGCGAGCGATGGCGGCGATGTCGGAGCCGAGGATCGTGAGGTGATCAAGGTCGATCGGAGTGAACACGGCGATCGTCGCATCGGCGATGTTCGTGGCGTCCCACTCGCCGCCCATCCCGACCTCGATCACCGCGACGTCGACCGGGGCGTCCGCGAAGATGGCGAAGGCGAGCACGGCGAGCGCCTCGAAGAAGGTGATCGGCCCCTGACCCGCGGCCTCGAGCTCGGCGTCGACGAGTTGCAGGGGCAGGCGCAGCTCCTCCCAGGCGTCGGCGAGCACGTGCCCGCCGACGGGGACGCCGTCCAGCTGGAATCGCTCCGTGAAATCGACCAGGTGGGGGCTGGTGAAGAGCCCCGTGTGGAGCCCGTGGGCCCGCAGCAGCGATTCGATGGCGCGGCTGGTGGAGGTCTTGCCGTTCGTGCCGGCCACCTGGATCACCGGGTAGGAGAGCTGGGGGGATCCGGCGAGTTCGGCCAGCCGCCGCACCGGCTCGATACGGGGCCGGGGGTTCGCCTCCCCGATCCGCGTCAGCAGTTCCTCGTAGACGCGGTGCGCGGCCCGCTCGGCATCAGTCATCTCGCATTCCTTCCGCTCGCATCGATCGCGATCGTCAGCGGCGCCTTGCCGACGCCGAGCGCCGTCGCGGTGCTCACCGCGGTCCACTCGTCTCCGAAGCCGTCCGCGTCCGCCTCCGGATGCTCGCTCCCGCGTACCGTCAACCCTACGGCCAGCGTCTCCGCCGCGATGAGATCGGTGTGCGCTTCGAGCGCCTGAGCATCACCTGGCGAGGCGAGCAGCTCGAGCACGATGCGGTCGCTGACCTCGAGCCCCGCATTCTTCCGCGCCTCCTGCACCGCGCGGATCGCGTCCCGGGCGATGCCCTCGGCCTCGAGCTCCGGGGTCGTCTCGGTGCGCAGCAGCACGAATCCGCCTCCCGGCAGGAGGCCCAGCGCGTCCCGATCCTCGCCCGCCTCGCCGGTGCTGAGGGTGAGCTCGTACTCCCCCGGCTCGAGCGCGATTCCGCCCGCGGTCACGACGCCGTCGGTCTCGCTCCAGTCACCGGCCTTCGCCGCGCGGATGACCTGCTGCACCTCCTTGCCCAGGCGGGGGCCGGCGGCGCGGGCGTTGACGGAGAGCGTGTGGACGATGCCGTGCGTGTCCGCCGAGTCGTCCGTCAACGGTTTCAGCTTCACCTTCTTGACGTTCAGCTCCTCGCGCAGGATGTGCTCGAAGGGCGCGAGCGCCTTCTTGTGGGCGGTGACGACCCGGAGCTTCGCGAGCGGCAGTCGCACCCGCAGCCGGTTCGCCTTGCGCAGCGCGAGCGCCTGGGAGGTGATCTGCCGCAGCTCGTCCATCGCGGCGACGAGCTCGTCGTCGGCGGGGAAGGCGGCGGCATCCGGCCAGTCCTCCAGATGCACGGAGCGCCCGCCGGTGAGCCCGCGCCAGATCTCCTCGCCGACGAGCGGGGCGAGCGGGGCCGCCACGCGGGTGAGCGTCTCGAGCACGGTGTAGAGCGTGTCGAAGGCCTGCCGGTTCACGGCCCGACCGTTCTCGCCGTGCACCCCCTCCCAGAAGCGATCCCGCGAACGCCGCACGTACCAGTTGGTGAGGGTCTCGGCGTACTCCCGCAGCGCCTCCGCGGCACTCGTCGTGTCGAGCCCGTCCAGGTGGGCGGCGACCTCGCGCACGAGCGCACCCGTCTTGGCCAGGATGTAGCGGTCGAGCGGATCGTCGCTGTCGGTGCGCCACTCGGCCTCGAGGCCATCGGCGTTGGCGTAGAGGCTGAAGAAGTACCAGGTGCTCCACAGCGGCAGGATGAACTGGCGCATGCCCTCGCGGATGCCCTCCTCGGTGACGATGAGGTTGCCGCCGCGCACCACGGGCGAGGCCATCAGGAACCAGCGCATCGCGTCCGAACCGTCGCGGTCGAAGACCTCGTTCACGTCCGGGTAGTTCTGCAGGCTCTTGGACATCTTGTTGCCGTCGGAGCCGAGCACGATGCCGTGGCTGATGACGCTCTTGAAGGCGGGGCGGTCGAAGAGGGCGGTCGCGAGCACGTGCATCACGTAGAACCAGCCGCGGGTCTGGCCGATGTACTCCACGATGAAGTCGGCCGGCTGGTGGCTGTCGAACCACTCCCGGTTCTCGAAGGGGTAGTGCGCCTGGGCGAAGGGCATCGATCCCGAGTCGAACCAGACGTCGAAGACGTCCTCGATGCGTCGCATGGTGGATCGGCCCGTGGGATCGTCGGGGTTCGGCCGGGTGAGCGAGTCGATGTAGGGGCGGTGCAGATCCACCTCGCCGGCCTCGTTCACCGGCAGCTCCCCGAAGTCGCGCTCGAGCTCGGCGAGCGAGCCGTAGACGTCGACGCGCGGGTGCTCGGGATCGTCGCTCTTCCAGACCGGGATCGGGCTCCCCCAGTAGCGGTTGCGGCTGACCGACCAGTCGCGCGCGCCCTCCAGCCACTTGCCGAACTGCCCGTGCTTCACATTCGCGGGCACCCAGGTGATCTCCTCGTTCGCCTCGAGGAGGCGGGGCTTGAGCTCCGTGACCCGCACGAACCAGCTCGACACCGCCTTGTAGATCAGCGGGTTGCGGCAGCGCCAGCAGTGCGGGTAGCTGTGCTCGTAGCTGGCCTCGCGCAGCAGCCGGCCGTGCTCCTTCAGCAGGCGGATCAGCGGCCGGTTCGCATCCATCCAGAGCTCGCCCGCGACATCGGTGACGGAGGGCAGGAAGCGCCCGCCGTCGTCCAGGCTCATGATGACCGGGATCCCGGCTTCGCCGGTGATGCGCATATCGTCCTCGCCGTAGGCGGGGGCCTGATGCACGATGCCGGTGCCGTCGGAGGTCGAGACGTAGTCGTCGACGAGGATCCGCCAGGCCTGATCCGTTCCCCAGGTCTCGGCGTCGGCATAGTAGTCGAAGAGTCGTTCGTAGCGCACATCGGCGAGCTCGGCGCCGAGAATGGCACGCTCGATGGCCGCATTCGCCTCGGCCGCCGAGGCGTAGCCGAGCTCCTTGGCGTGCGAGCCCACCAATTCGGTTGCGAGCAGGTAGCGGGCGTCCCCGGCCTCGCCGGCATCGGCCGCGCCCAGCGGGCCGGCGGGCAGCACCGCGTAGCCGATCGCAGGCCCGACCGCGAGGGCGAGGTTGGTGGGCAGCGTCCAGGGCGTCGTCGTCCAGGCAAGGGCGCGCACCCCCTCGATCCCGAGCCCTGCGGCTTTCGAGCCGGTGAGCGGGAAGGTGACGGTGACCGAGGGGTCCTGCCGCATCTGGTAGACGTCGTCGTCCATGCGCAGCTCGTGATTCGACAGCGGCGTCTCGTCCCGCCAGCAATACGGGAGCACGCGGTGCCCCTCGTAGGCCAGCCCTTTCTCGTAGAGCTGCCCGAAAGCCCAGAGCACGCTCTCCATGAAGCCGAGGTTGAGGGTCTTGTAGTCGTTCTCGAAGTCGACCCAGCGCGCCTGACGGGTGACGTACTCCTCCCACTCGCGCGTGTAGAACAGCACCGACTCCCGCGCCTTCGCGTTGAAGGCGGCGATGCCCATCTCCTCGATCTCGCTCTTCTCGGTGATACCGAGCTGCTTCATCACTTCGAGCTCGGCAGGCAGGCCGTGGGTGTCCCAGCCGAAGCGCCGCTCGACCTTCTTGCCCCGCATGGTCTGGAAGCGCGGGAAAACGTCCTTCGCGTAGCCGGTGAGCAGATGTCCGTAGTGCGGTAAGCCGTTGGCGAAGGGCGGGCCGTCATTGAAGACCCACTCGGGGGCGTCCTCGCGGCGGCGGATGGACTCGCGGAAGGTGTCGTCCGTCTTCCAGTAGTCGAGTACGCACTGCTCGATCTCGGGGAACGAGGGCGAGGGGCTCACCCCGAGCGCGACGCCGTTCTCGGCGTGCTTCGGGGTCCGCTTGCTCGTCTGCTTCGGGTACGGCATGGTGATCCTTCGAAATCCGGCTGCTGTTGACTGCATTCACTGCCGGGACGAGGCCGCGGATCGACGATCCACTCCCCGCGGTACCACCCCGCTTGCCGCGATCCCTCCCCTCCTACGAGGAGAGACCCGACCTCTCTCTTCGGCTGTGACGGGCCACCCGTTCGGTTCTAGTGAGCGGATCAGGTCGCCCCGAGCCGCCGTTCTTCCGAAGACTCCCCGGTGATGGCCGGATCGCAGTCGCTGCAGAAGATTCTACGGCATCAGGAGGCTCGCTCCGGTATGCTGGAGGCATGCATCTGTACTTCTTCGTCTAAGCCGGTCGTCACCCTCCACGACCAGCTCGATGCACCGCTCGGTGCGGTCTTCCGCCGTACCCGGTGCCGGACGAAGAAAGCACCCAATTCCATGCAGAACGATCGACGTGCGCATCGGCACGCCCAGATCACGGCACGCGGCCTCGTACTCACCCGTGCCGGAACCCCCGTGTTCGAAGAAGTCGACATCACCGTGCGCGAAGGATCGCGCATCGCGATCGTGGGCGAGAACGGCCGCGGCAAATCCACACTCATCGCCGCGCTCGCAGGCCGGCTCTCCCCTGCGGCCGGCAGCATCGAGCGCCAGGGGCGCATCGGTGTCGCCGAGCAAGAGCTACCGGCGGATGCGGGGCTCACGGTCGGACAGCGGTACCGCGTGCGGCTCGCGTGCCTCCTCGGCGGCGATGCTGAGATCCTGCTGCTCGACGAACCGACCAACCACCTCGATGCCGACGCGCTCGACTTTCTGACCGAGCACCTGCGGGCTCGGACCGGAGGACTGGCCGTGGTGAGCCACGACCGGCAGCTGCTACGTGACGTGGCCGAAACCTTCATCGACCTCGACCCGAGCGAGGACGGCAAGCCACGCATATGCGGCGGCGGATACTCGGCGTGGCTCGAGCAGAAGCGCGCGGATCGCGCCCGCTGGGAGCAGCACCACGCCGAGCAGCGGGAGACCGAAGAGCGATTGCGCCACGACCTGGAGGCCGCACAGGCGCGTCTCATTGACGGCTGGCGCCCGCCCAAGGGCACCGGGAGGCACCAGCGGACGACCCGCGCCGCGGGGGTCGTCACGAGCGTGAGACGGCGACAGGCGGAGCTGGACGAACGACGGCTCGAGGTGCCCGATCCACCGCAGCGCTTCGCCCCGCCCGCCATTCGGTCCCGGCTGCGCGGCACCCTGGTCTCCCTCCAGGAGGCCCGGTTCGAGGGGCGCCTGACGACGCCTGTGAGCTGCAGCGTGGCAGCGGGCGGTCGCCTGCTCTTGCGCGGCCCGAACGGCGCCGGGAAATCCACGCTGCTCGCGGTGCTCGCGGGCGGGATCGCACCGAGCGACGGCCTCCGGCGGTGCGCCCCGGGAGCGCGGATCGGCTTGCTGGCTCAGGAATCGACGCTGCCCGGCGCGCAAACCGCCGCAGAGCTGTACCGGGGGTACGCACTGCGCCTGAGCGCCCGCGGCGAACTCGACGAATCCTGTCTGGTACCGCTCGGTGCACTCGGGCTGCTCACCGCGGCGGAGCAGGCGCGTCCGGTTGCTGCGCTGTCCGTTGGCCAGCGACGACGGCTCGATCTCGCCGTCCAGTTGCTCGCACAGCCCGACCTTCTGCTGCTCGATGAGCCGACGAACCACCTCTCCTTCGCACTCATCGAGGAGCTCACCTCGGCGCTGCGTGCGCTGGAGACGAGCGTCGTGGTCGCGACTCATGATCGTGGCCTGTTGCGCGACCTCGGCGACTGGCCGAGTTTGGAGCTGCCGGGCAGGTGAGCGGGTCCGACGGCGGGGCAGGGACCCGAGAGCCGGGCCTTGCGTAACGGCTGCATAACGATGCCGACTCAGTGAAATACCTGTTCAACACAGAAATGACCCGCAGAATCGGCTGGTTCTCGAGCTCGCTCGCCTTGCATCACCGTTCCCTGGGTTGCTAGCGTCGAAAGCAGCGTTGAGCGCGGACGTGAGCCGTCTCCGCCTCCGCAATACATGATCGGGCCTTTTGAGAGGCCACCCCGGTGAGGCGTACCCCGGTGCGCCTTCGGCGCGATTTCCGCGTGCCCGCCGGCGATTCGGCGTGCCCGCTCGCGCCGACCCGGCAGAAGAGGAGAGAATGTGACCAGCACCGCAGTACCGGCGGCGGAGCCGTCCCCGGCGATCGAGGTGTCGCATGCCACCAAGGTGTTCGGACGCCGCCCGCGCGAGGTCGCGAAGCGCCTTCGCGCGGGCGTGAGCCGAGAGGAGCTGCGCGGTCTCGGTACTGCGGCCGTCATCGATGCCGGATTCTCCGTACAACCGGGCGAGATCTTCGTGGTCATGGGGCTCTCCGGTTCGGGTAAGTCGACCCTGATCCGCATGCTGAATGGGCTCAACCCTGCGACCGAAGGCTCCATCAAAGTCTTCGGTTCGGAGATCGTCGGGCTCGACGCCGAGGGGCTGCGGCGCGCTCCGGCGCGAGCGTATGTCGATGGTGTTCCAGCACTTCGCGTTGCTCCCCCACCGAACCGTGCTCGACAACGTCGCCTACGGGCTCAAGCTGCGCGGGGTGGGCTCCGAGGAACGGCGCGAGCGCGCTCGGGGCTGGTTGGCCAGGGTCGGACTCGAGGATTGGGCCGACAGTATGCCCGTGGAGCTGTCCGGTGGTATGCAGCAGCGCGTCGGCATTGCCCGGGCCCTCGCGACCGACACCGATGTGCTGCTGATGGACGAGGCTTTCTCAGCGCTCGATCCGCTGATCCGACGGGAGATGCAGGAGCAGCTTGTCGAGCTCCAGCAGGAGCTCGACAAGACCATCGTCTTCATCACCCATGACCTGAACGAAGCCATGTTCCTCGGCGACCGCATCGCCGTTATGCGCGACGGCCGCATCGTGCAGATCGGCACCCCGAATGAGATCCTGACCGATCCCGCGAACGACTACGTCGCGCAGTTCGTACAGGACGTGGATCGCGCCCGCGTGCTCACTGCCGGCGACGTCATGGAGCCGCCGCGTGCGGTGGTGTTTGCCTCTGCGGGACCCCGTGCCGCGCTCAGACTCATGCGCGACCTGCAGACCTCAGCTTGCTTCGTCACCTCGGCGGGGCGCCAGCTGCTCGGCGTCGTGCGCGACAGGGACCTGCTGCAGCAGGTCCGCGATGGCAGTATCGACCTGACCGAGGCTTTGCGGCCGACGCCCTCGATCGTCAGTCGCGATCAGTACATTGCTGAGCTGTTCGAGCTCTCGGTCGAGAGCCAGCTACCGGTCGCGGTGACGGATGAGAGCAACCGCCTTGTCGGCGTCGTGCCCCGTGTGACGTTGCTCGCCGCGCTGGCCGACCTTCCGCCGAGCACGACGGAGATCCCGGTCATCGAGCCGACGCTCGACGTGCCCGCGACCGCGATCACCGAGGCGCTCGAGACCGCGCCCCCCACAAGCGGCCCGCCGGACGCGCCGGACACCGATCACGAGCGAGAGGGGGCGGACCGATGAACCCGGATCTCCCCCACATCCCGCTCGGCGAATGGGCACGGGTCGTCTTCGACTGGTTCCGTTCCACCTTCGACTGGCTACTCGATCTCTTCACGATCGTGTTGAAGACCCTCGTAGAGGGCTTCGTCGACGGCATGCTCGCGGTACCGTACCCGCTGTTCATCCTCGTCATCGCCCTCATCGCCTGGCTCGTCCGATCGTGGCAGCTTGCGGTGGGCACGGTACTCTCGTTGCTGCTGATCGTCTCGATGGGCTACTGGCAGAGCGCGATCCAGACGCTCGGGCTCGTGCTTGCCGCCGCGGTTATCGCGATCGTCATAGCCGTACCAATCGGGATCGCCGCCGCGCGCAGCGACCGCTTCAGTGCGCTGCTGCGGCCGGTACTCGACTTCATGCAGACCATGCCGGCCTTCGTTTGGCTCATCCCAGCGGTGCTGCTCTTCAGCATCGGCTACGTACCGGGCATCTTCGCGACCGTGATCTTCTCGTTGCCGCCCGGCGTGCGCTTCACAGAGCTCGGCATCCGGGGCGTCGACGCCGAGACGGTGGAGGCCGGTCACGCCTTCGGAGCGAAACCCGGACAGATCCTTCGCGGGATCCAGCTGCCACTCGCGACCCCGACGATCATGGCCGGGATCAACCAGGTCATCATGCTGGCGCTCTCCATGGCCGTGCTTGCGGGCTTCGTCGGCGCGCCCGGCCTCGGCAAGGACGTCGTCGCGGCGGTCGCCTCGGTCAAGCTGCCGCCCGGGGTCGAGGCGGGCCTCAGCATCGTGATCATCGCGATCATCCTCGACCGGATCACCGCGGCACTCGGCAGCCCCGCAGAATACCCGAACTCGCTGCTCGGCGTGCTGCGACGACGCAGACAGAGCGCCGTGGCAACCGCGAAACGGGTCGGGTCAGCGGCGTAGCCGACCAAGCACACGAATTCACAGAGAAAGGAAGATAGAGAATGAGGAAGAAGATCGGACTCGGCGGATTGCTCGCCCTGGGAGCCGCTGCGAGCCTGGCGCTCGCCGGATGCGCGAGCGGAAGCGACACCGGCGGCGACGCGAGCGGCGGGAGCGGGACGGTCACCCTCGGCTATGTGGCCGGTTGGACCGACGGTGAGAGCATGACCTACCTGCTCAAGAACCAGCTCGAGAAGCTCGGCTACACGATCGATATCCAGGAGCTCACCGACAACGGCCCCCTGTATGCTGCGCTTTCGAAGGGCGACGTTGACATCTACTCCTCGGCCTGGCCCGAGGTAACGCAGGCCGAGTACATGGATGAGTTCGGCGACGACATCGAGTCGCTCGGCGCATACTACGACAACGCGGTGCTGACCATCGCCGTGCCGAGCTACACCGACATCGACTCGCTCGACGAGCCTGCTGCGAACGCCGAGCGTTTCGGGGGTGAGATCATCGGCATCGAGCCGGGTGCGGGCCTGACCGGTGTGACCGAGAACGGCATGATGCCCGCCTACGGCCTGGACGGAGTCTACACTCTGGAGACCTCGTCGACCTCGGCGATGCTGACCGTACTCGGCGAGGCAATCGACAAGCAGGAGGACGTCGTCGTCACGCTGTGGCGGCCGTTCTGGGCCTACAGCGAATACGATGTGAAGGACCTGGAGGATCCACTCGGCGCGATGGGCGAGCCCGAGAAGCTGCACATGCTCGGCCACCAGGGGTTCGGCGAGGAGCATTCCGATATCGCCGAACTGATCGCCGGGATCAAGCTCAGCGACGACGCCTACGGCGCGCTGGAGAGCCTCGTCACGAGCGAGGAGTACGAGGGCGATCCGGAGGGCGCCGTCGAAGCGTGGATCGCCGGGCATGGCGACGCCTTCCCGACGCTCATCAAGTAGTCACCCGAGCAACCGCGGCCCGTCCTCGCACGTCTCCTCCCCGCAGCGCGGGGAGCGGTGACGCGCGAGGCGGGCCGCCGCCCGTTCTAGGCGAGGGAGCCCTCGGCGGTCTCGTCGAACTGCTCGAACTCCATCTCCACAGCGATGGGACGCTCGGTCACATCGTCCGGCAGCGCGAACTCATGGGTGGTCGGCGCGAAGTCGGCGGTGCACACCTCGCCCTCCGGCGGCGCGAAGACGATGCGCAACTCGCTCGCAGATGAGGTCTCGAGCGACTTCGCGATGGGCGGGCAGCTCGAGCTGCCCCAGGTCACCACTGCGAAGCTCTCGCCCTCGACCACCCAGCCGACGACTGGGTCGCCGGCATCGGGGCCGAACTCGGCCTCGTCCCACCCGGAGGGAAGCCCCTTCTCCACCTGAGCGATGGGTCCACCGTCGCTGGCTCCGCCGCTGCATCCGGCGAGCAGCAGCACCGCCCCGGCCGCGAGCCCCATCGCCGTGAGTCCGACCCCGGTTCGTCGTCCCATATCGCACACCTCTCGTCCAACGGGCTCGGCGGAGATCCGCGGCGAACACCGCCACGCTCCTCACCCTGCTCCGATTGTCGCACGGCTAGACTGAGGTGGTTCCCTTTCAGGCACCAGCACCGTCCGCTCCGGCCGGTGCGACAACGCGGTGCCGTCCATAGCGAAACCCGAGAAGGCAGCCCCTCCATGAGCGCGATCCCCGACAAGCCGCAACTCGAAGGCCTCGAAGCGAAATGGGGCCCGGTCTGGGAGCAACGGGGAACGTACCGCTTCGATCGTGAGGGCGCGGATCGCGACAGCGTCTACAGCATCGATACGCCCCCGCCCACGGCCTCCGGTTCGCTGCACGTCGGGCACGTCTTCAGCTACACGCACACAGATACGGTGGCCCGTTACCAGCGCATGCGCGGCAAGCGGGTGTTCTACCCGATGGGCTGGGACGACAACGGCCTGCCCACCGAGCGCCGGGTGCAGAACTACTACGGGGTGCGCTGCGACCCCTCGCTCCCCTATGTCGAGGGCTTCGTGCCCCCGCACGAGGGCGGCGACGGCAAGAGCGTGAAGGCCGCGGATCAGCAGCCCGTCTCGCGCCGCAACTTCATCGAGCTGTGCGAGCGCCTGACCGTCGAGGACGAGAAGCAGTTCGAGGATCTCTGGCGCACCCTGGGGCTCTCGGTCGACTGGTCGCAGAGCTACCGCACCATCGGCGACGAGTCCTTGCGGGCCTCGCAGCTGGCCTTCGTGCGCAATGTGCAGCGCGGCGAGGCCTACCAGGCGCAGGCCCCGACGCTCTGGGACGTCACCTTCCGCACCGCGGTGGCCCAGGCGGAACTCGAGGATCGGGATCAGCCCGGTGCGTACCATACGCTGCACTTCCACCGCACGGACGGCGGCGGCGACATTCTCATCGACACCACGCGGCCCGAGCTGTTGCCGGCCTGCGTCGCCCTGGTCGCCCATCCCGATGATGAGCGCTACCAGCCGCTCTTCGGTCAGACCGTGCGCACCCCGCTCTTCGACGTGGAAGTGCCCGTCGTGGCGCACCATCTCGCGCAGCAGGACAAGGGCACCGGCATCGCCATGATCTGCACCTTCGGCGATGTCACCGATGTCATCTGGTGGCGGGAGCTGCAGCTGCCCAGCCGCAGCGTGCTGGGCTTCGACGGCCGCATCGTCAGCGAGGCACCCGAGGCGATCGAGAGCGAGGCCGGCCTGGAGGTCTTCGCACAAATCGCCGGCAAGACCGTGTTCAGCGCCAAGCAGACCATCGTGGACCTGCTGCAGGCCTCGGGCGAGCTGAGCGGAGAGATCAGAAAGATCACCCACCCGGTGAAGTTCTTCGAGAAGGGGGATCGCCCGCTCGAGATCGTCTCCACCCGCCAGTGGTACATCAAGAACAGCGCCCATGACGAAGCGCTGCGCGAGCGCCTGATCGCGCACGGCACGGAGCTGCAGTGGCATCCCGACTTCATGCGGGTGCGCTACGAGAACTGGGTCGAGGGGCTCTCCGGCGACTGGTTGATCTCGCGGCAGCGCTTCTTCGGCGTGCCGATCCCCGTGTGGTATCCCCTCGACGGCGATGGCAATCCGGTGTACGAGCAGCCGATCCTCCCCGCCGAGGAGCAGCTCCCCGTCGACCCCTCCAGCCAGACCCCAGCCGGGTACGAGGAGTCGCAGCGCGGCGTGCCCGGCGGCTTCCAGGGCGAGGTGGATGTGATGGACACCTGGGCGACCTCCTCGCTCACCCCTCAGCTGGCGGGCGGTTGGGAGCGCGATCCCGCGCTCTTCGATCTCGTCTACCCCTACGATCTGCGCCCGCAGGGCCAGGACATCATCCGCACCTGGCTGTTCTCGACGCTGCTGCGCAGCGAGCTCGAGGCGGGGGTGCTCCCCTGGCGGCACGCCGGCATCTCGGGGTGGATCCTCGATCCCGACCGGAAGAAGATGTCGAAGTCGAAGGGCAATGTCGTCACGCCCGCGGGAATGCTCGAGCAGCACGGCAGCGATGCGGTCCGCTACTGGGCGGCCTCGGCCAAGCTCGGCACCGATGCCGCCTTCGACCCGCAGAATCCCACGCAGATCAAGATCGGCCGGCGCCTGGCCATCAAGCTGCTGAACGCCGCGAAGTTCGCACTGGGCTTCGACGCCTCCGGCGCGGGATCGGTGACCGAGGCGCTCGACCGCGCGATGCTCGCCGGGCTCGCCCGCGTCGTCGAGGAGGCGACCCGGGCCTTCGAGGCCTATGACCACGCCCGGGCGCTGGAGGTCACCGAGTCGTACTTCTGGACCTTCTGCGACGACTACCTCGAATTGGTGAAGGAGCGCGCCCACGGCGGCACCGGTCAGTCCCGGGCCTCCGCGGTGACCGCGCTGCGCACGGCGCTCTCCGTGTTCGTGCGGCTGCTGGCGCCCTTCCTCCCCTACGCCACCGAGGAGACCTGGTCGTGGATGTCCGAGGGCTCGGTGCACCGCGCCGAGTGGCCCGCGCCGACAGAGCTCACCGGGCTCGCGGGCGATGACGCCGATGCCGAGCTGCTGGCGCTCGTCGGCTCCGCGCTCATCGGGGTGCGCGGCGCGAAGACCGCGGCGAAGGCCTCGCAGAAGACGCCGGTGGAGCTGGCCGTGGTGACGGCCCCGGCGGCTGACGCGGAGCGCTTGCGCCTCGCGGCCGGCGACCTCGCAGCGGTGGGTCGCATCGCCGAGCTGCGCATCGAGGCCGCCGAGGTCGGGGCGGTCTCGGTCGCCGAGATCCGGCTCGAGCAGGCCGAGGCATAGGCGGCATCGTGAGGCTGGGGGCGCGCTGGCGAGTGGGCGATCCGCCGCACCCGAGCGTGCCCGCGGCCCTGCACACGGAGATCGCCGCCCAGGAGGCGCTGCGACCTCAGGCGCAGGCCTGGACGCTGACCTGGCTCGAGGGCCGACCGCGCTGCGAGCTCGATGGGCTCGTGGTCGTCGCCCTCTCCCCCGAGGGACGGGTCACCGCGACCGCGCTCGGAGAGGGGGCCGCGGGCGGAACCATGGGCGGGGCCGGCTCGGTACCCGACGATGAAGACGACGATTGGTTGAGATGAGCGGCATCATGAACGAGCGACACGGCGGAGCACCGGCCCGATATCGACGGATCGCGGGTGCCGCCGGCGCCGCGCTCATCCTGCTGTGGGGTCTCGCGGCCTGCGCCCCGGAGCCCGTCGCGGGGCAGGGCGGCAAAGACGCCGACCCCTCGCAGGGCGAGAGCAGCTGGAGCGATCCGGTCGAGGACTTCGACGCGGAGCAGCGCCAGACCGAGCTGCCCGCGGATTTCCCGAGCGCGGAGTTCCCCCTTCCGGAGGGCGTGACGATCTACGACACCGGGGCGCGCGACGCCAGTGCGTGGTTCCTGGTGCTGAGCGTGGCGGATGCTGCTGCGGCCGAGACACTCTGGGGCGAAGTGCTGGGGCTCGGCGGCTTCACTCCGGAGGAGGAGACCGCCACCGCGGAGGGCGGTGTCGCGGCTACCCTCACGAATGCGACGCTCCGGGTGCTCGCCGTCACCATCCCGCAGGAGGACGGCACCGTGCTGCTGAGCTACGACATCAGCCGCCCGGCGGCCTGAGAGCCAAACCCCAGGGATCAGGCCGCAGGAGAATGCGCGGCGGCGGCGCTACGCGCTGCGCTCGCCCGATCCGGGCACCTGCAGCATGCGCGGTGAGGTCTCGCCGCGCACCGACTCCGGTGTGACGATCACCTTCGTGATGTCCGAGCTCGAGGGCACATCGAACATCACCGGCCCGAGCACATCCTCCAGAATGGCCCGGAGTCCGCGGGCGCCGGTCTTGCGCTCCACCGCGAGTTCCGCGATCGCCTCCAGCGCCGCATCCTCGAACTCCAGGCCCACGCCGTCGAGCTCGAACATGCGCTGATACTGCTTCACCAGCGCATTCCGCGGTTCCACCAGAATGCGCACCAGCGCATCGACATCGAGCGGATTCACCGTGGCGACGATGGGGAGCCGCCCGATGAACTCGGGGATGAGCCCGAACTTGTGCAGATCCTCCGGCTGCACCCGGGAGAACAGCTCGGTGTCGTCGCGCTTGCCCGGCAAGGGGGCGCCGAAACCGATGCCGCCCTTGCCCACGCGCTGCGCGATGATGTTCTCGAGTCCGGCGAAGGCCCCGGCCACGATGAACAGCACATTGGTGGTGTCGAGCTGGATGAACTCCTGATTGGGGTGCTTGCGGCCGCCCTGCGGAGGGATCGAGGCGACCGTGCCCTCCAGGATCTTCAGCAGGGCCTGCTGCACGCCCTCACCGGAGACGTCTCGCGTGATCGAGGGGTTCTCGGCCTTTCGGGCGATCTTGTCGATCTCGTCGATGTAGATGATGCCGGTCTCCGCGCGAGCGACATCGAAGTCGGCGGCCTGCAGCAGCTTCAGCAGGATGTTCTCGACGTCTTCGCCGACATAGCCGGCCTCGGTCAGCGCGGTCGCATCGGCTACGGCGAAGGGTACATTGAGCTGGCGTGCCAGCGACTGGGCCAGATAGGTCTTGCCGCAGCCCGTCGGACCGATCAGCAGGATATTCGACTTGGCGATCTCGACCTGCTCGGCCGCCGCGTCGGCGCTCTTCAGCTTCATCCCGGCGCGTACGCGCTTGTAGTGGTTGTAGACCGCCACGGCGAGGGACTGCTTGGCCTGATCCTGACCGATCACGTACTCGTCGAGGAAACTGGCGATCTCCCGCGGCTTGTACAGCGTGAGCTCGTTCTTCTCCGCCTCGGTGCTCTCGGACAGACGCTCTTCGATGATCTCGTTGCACAGGCCGACGCACTCGTCGCAGATATAGATCTGCGGGCCGGCGATCAGCTGCTGCACCTGCTTCTGCGACTTGCCGCAGAACGAGCACTTGAGCAGATCGCCGCTCTCACCGATCTTCGCCATGCGAGTCTCCTCTCCGTGCTGATCGCGCGAATCGAGCCTAACCGTCTCCACTGACAATCTCCCGGGCGGCGCGCCGAGGCGCCGCCCGGGAAGGTCACGCTCCCTGAAGGGGCTGCGGATTCTTCCGGCTGGTGAGCACCTGATCGATCAGACCGTAGTCGAGCGCCTCCTGCGCGCTCAGGATCTTGTCGCGATCGATATCGCGGTTCACCTCTTCGATCGAGCGGTTCGAGTGCTTGGACAGGGTCTCCTCCAGCCACTCGCGCATGCGCAGGATCTCCGCGGCCTGGATCTCGATATCCGAGGCCTGCCCGTGCCCGGCCTGCCCGGTCGAGGGCTGGTGGATCAGCACGCGCGCATTCGGCAGCGCGAGGCGCTTGCCCGGCGTGCCGCCGGCGAGCAGCACGGCGGCGGCGGAGGCCGCCTGGCCCAGGCAGACGGTCTGCACATGCGGCTTGATGTACTGCATCGTGTCGTAGATCGCGGTCATGGCGGTGAAGGAGCCGCCGGGCGAGTTGATGTACATGATGATGTCGCGCTCGGGATCCTGGCTCTCCAGGACGAGCAGCTGCGCCATCACATCGTCGGCGGAGGCGTCGTCGACCTGGACGCCGAGGAAGACGATGCGATCCTCGAAGAGCTTGGCGTAGGGGTCCTGGCGCTTGAAACCGTAGGAAGTCCGCTCCTCGAAGGAGGGGAGGATGTACCGCGCCTCGGGCATGGAGATGTTCATGGGGTTCCGATCCATTTGCTTGTGCCTCACTTGCTGGTGCCGCCGCCGCCGATCACATCGCGGGCGCTGTCCCGGATGTAATCGATGAAGCCGTACTCGAGCGCCTCCTGCGCGGTGAACCAGCGGTCCCGGTCGCCGTCCGCGTTGATCTGCTCGACCGTCTTGCCGGTCTGCGCGGCGGTGATCTCGGCGAGACGGTTCTTCATCGAGACGATGAGCTGCGCCTGGGTCTGGATGTCGCTCGCGGTACCGCCGAAGCCGCCGTGCGGCTGGTGCAGCAGCACCCGCGCATTCGGGGTGATGTAGCGCTTGCCCCTGGTACCGGCGGTGAGCAGGAACTGGCCCATCGAGGCCGCCATGCCGATGCCCACGGTGACGATGTCGTTGGGCACGAAGCTCATCGTGTCGTAGATCGCCATGCCCGCGGTGATGGAGCCGCCGGGCGAGTTGATGTAGAGGTAGATGTCGGCCTCGGGATCCTCCGCGGCGAGCAGCAGGATCTTGGCGCAGATCTCATTCGCGTTCTCATCCCGCACCTCGCTCCCCAGCCAGATGATGCGATCCTTCAGCAGTCGATCGAACACACTGTTCGGCGGCGTCTGTTCAGCCATTCTGCACTCCTTCGAATTGTGCTTGATTACGAGGCTACCGACTCGCGTTGGTATAGATTGCCATGTTCGCCCTGGGCGTGTGGTCCGAACCTACCGAGGGCTGGCCAGCAGCCCTCGGCACATACGGCGCGCGACGCGATGCGTCGCTCCAGCGCCTTGGTGCATGTTCGCCCTGGGCGTGTGGTCCGAACCTACCAAGGGCTGAGCAGCAGCCGGATACAGCGGATCCCCGGCTCCTGGGAACCGGGGATCCGCTGTACGGCGAGGAGACTTACTCCTCGTCCTTCTTCTTGGCCGCAGCCTTCTTCGCCGGAGCCTTCTTGGCGGGCTTGTCCGCCTCGCCCTGCTCCTCGGCATCGGCCTTCTTCGCCGCAGGCTTCTTGGCGGGCGCCTTCTTGGCAGGAGCCTCCTTCGCCGGCTTCTCCTCGGCGGCCTCGGCCTCCTCAACGATCTCCTCGGCCTCGGTCACGACCTCGGCCACGGCCTCGTCGTCGACGGCGGTGAACTCGCTGAGATCGATCGCGTTTCCGCTCTTGTCGACGACCTTGGCCTTCGACAGCGCAACCGCGAGGGCCTTGTTGCGGGTGACCTCGCCGAAGACCACGCCCATCTGACCGCCCTGACCGAGCGCCTGCAGGAACTGCGAGGGATCCATGCCGTACTGCTGGGCCGACTGGAAGATGTACTGCGAGAGCTCGTTCTGCGTCGGGGTGACCTTCTCGGCCTCGGCGATCGCGTCAAGCAGCAGCTGCAGCGCGAGCTGATCCTCGGAGGACTTGCGCACCTCGGCGCGGTGCTCGTCGTCCTCGAGGCGCCCCTCGCCCTCGAGATGGCGGTGCACCTCCTCCTCGACGAGCTCCTCGGAGATCGGGATGCCGGCCTTCTCGATCAGCTTCTCAGTGAAGAGATCGCGTGCCTGACGGCCCTGGGCGAAGACGGCCGCCCGCTGCGCCTGCTCGGCGAGGCTCTCGCGGAGCTCGGTGATGGTGTCGAACTCGCTGGCAAGCTGGGCGAAGTCGTCATCCGCCTCGGCGAGCTCGCGCTCCTTCACCGCGGTGATGGTGACCTCGACCTCGGCGTCCTGCCCCTCGTACTCTCCACCCAGGAGCTGGGAGGTGAAGGTGGTGGACTCGCCCGCGGTCAGCGTCTCGACCGCCTCGTCGAGGCCGGCGAGCATATTGCCCGAACCCACCTCGTAGGAGACGCCGCTCGCCTGATCGACCTCGCCGCCGTCGACGCGGGCGATGAGATCGAGCTCGACGAAGTCACCGCTCTTGGCGGCGCGATCGACCGTGTTCAGGGTGCCGAAGCGCTCGCGCAGCTTGGTCAGCTCCTGCTCCACGGCGTCGTCGCCGACCTCGGCGTCGTCGACGGTGATCTTCAGCCCGTCGTACTTCGGCAGGGTGAACTCGGGGCGGGCCTCGACCTCGAAGGCCAGCTTCAGCTCGCTCTTGGGATCCTTGACATCGAGCCACTGCTCGACATCGGCGCTCGGGCGGCCCATCGGGCGGGTGTCGGTCTCAAGCAGCGCTGCCTGGTAGAACTCGTCGAGCGACTCGTTGACGGCCTGCTCGACGACGGCCTCACGACCGAGGCGCTGATCGATGATGGGGGCGGGGACGTGCCCCTTGCGGAACCCGGGAATCGACACCTGTTCGGAGATGGTCTTGTACGCCTTCTTCAGGTGCGGCTCGAGCTCGTCGATGGTGATGGCGACAGTGAGCTTCACCCGGGTCGGGCTGAGCTTTTCGGCGTTCGTCTTCGGCAATTTGACCTCTCAGTGTCTGATTCCATGCTGTCTACGGTCCTGCGCGCCACGGTCCTGCACGCGGATGTCCGTGTCGGGGCGACAGGATTCGAACCTGCGACCTCCCGCTCCCAAAGCGGGCGCTCTAGCCAAGCTGAGCTACGCCCCGCAAGCAGACAACCCCGTAAGTCTAGCGGAACACGCCGGGGTGCGGCCGAACGCCGGTCGGGGGCGCAGCCTTGCGCGCGCACGCCGCGTGGCCGCGCCGGCACGGCCACGTTCCGGGTTCTGAGGATTCCCGGAATCCCCGGAGGGGGCGGCGGCCGTCGAAGACGGCCGCCGCGAGTGGAGGGGATGACGGGAATCGAACCCGCGTAGCCAGTTTGGAAGACTGGGGCTCTACCATTGAGCTACATCCCCGCGTTAACGAAAACCCTCATCTGCTCGATGAGGGTTCCGCTCCCCCGGCTGGGCTCGAACCAGCGACATCCTGATTAACAGTCAAGCGCTCTGCCAACTGAGCTACAGGGGATCATTGCGCGAGGCAACGTCGTCCAGCTTACCAGGGCGTGAAAAGCCGTCGCAAATCGCGGCGGCCGAAATCTGCCGGAGACTACTCGGCGATCTCGTCGTAGGCGGTCGCACGCAGCGCGCGGGCCAGCTGCTGCACGTAACTGTGATCCACCTGCCGGAAGATCTCGTTGATGTCCCCCGCCCCCACCAGGCGGCCCTGCTGCATCACGAGCACCTGCTCGACCAGCGCCTCCAGCATCGCGATGTCATGGCTGACCAGCACCATCGTCGCCCCGCTGCGCTCGCGATACCACCGGAACAGCTCGATGATGCCGGGCCGGCCCAGCGCATCGACCCCGAGCGTCGGCTCGTCGGCGAAGTAGAGCGAGGGGGCGAGCATCAGCGAGCGGATGATCGCCACGCGCTGACGCTGCCCTTTGGACAGCTCGTACGGGTACTCCTGCAGCTTGCTCAGCGATAGGCCGACTAGATCCATCATCTCGGCGATCTGCTCGCCCAATTGCGCCCGATCGAAGCGTCTGCTGCGCTCGGTGATGGGCTGCATCAGGATATCGCCGACATTGAGATCCGGAGGGAGCGTCGCCGAATGGGTCTGGCCCAGGTAGCCGACCCTGGCGGTGAGTCGGGTGAGCTGGCGCTTGCCGGCACGACGCATCGGCACCCCGAGCACATTCGCGTCGCCGCTGTGCACGCGGATCCGCGCGCTGCGGTCCCCGGCGGTCGCCCCCTGCCCCGCGAGGAAGCGCACCAGAGTGGACTTCCCGGATCCGCTCTCCCCGAGCAACGCCCGCACCTCGCCGCGGCGCACCTCGAAGCCGACGCCCTCGACGGCGTTGTGTGCCACTCCGCCGGCGTGGGCGGGATAGCCGAGGGTGAGATCCGAGACGAGGACTGCGGGATCAGCGGAACCGTTCGGTTCGATCATGCCTTGTTCCCCGTCGATCCGACTCGCTGCACCATACGAACAAGCCTAGTCCGCGCGCAGCGAGCGGCGAGCCGATTCCAGCGCTGTGAGCTGCTCCTGGATCCGTCGGGAGTCCGGACCCCCGGGGTCGCCGAGCCGTTGCATCCGCGCCACCAACTCCGCTTTGAGCGACAGCAGATCGCGGTCGAGCAGCGAGACGATGACGGCCCGCGCGTAGACGTCCAGCTGCTCGGCATCCTTGTGCGGGATCGGCGCGATGACGAGCTCGCGGATGACCGCGTGGTACTGGGGCGGAGCCTCCGACACCACCGCATCCAACCAGGCCGGGCTGCCCAGCGCGGGCAGCGCCGCCGCGATCGCATCGCGCACCACGCGCAAAGTGGCGTCCCCGATCTCGGCCGTCACGGCCTGCGCCATCAGCTCGGCGCCGATGCCCTCCGCGCGCTGCAGCATCGCCATCAGGGCATCGCGCTCCAGCCGCACCGCCGGCGTCCGCGGCAGCAGGGCGAGCGCCGGCGCCTGGGGCTGGGGCGCTGCGGGGCTCCCGCCGGAGTACGGATCGCCGCCCGAGTACGGGTCGCCGCCCGCGCGAGGATCCGTCCGCCCCGGCTGCGCGGGCCTCGCCGCGGCCGCCTTCACCGCCGCCTGCACCTCGACGAGATCGGTGCCGAGCATGCGGGCCAACTCGCGGGTGTAGCCGGGCCTGAGACCCGGATCCTTGATCTCCGCCACGATCGGCGCCGCCGCGCGCATCGCCGACACCCGTCCCTCGACGCTGTTCAGGTCGAAACGGGCGAGCGCCTGACGCAGCGCGAACTCGAAGAGCGGCACCTTCCGCGTGAACAGCTCGCGCACCGCCTCGTCGCCGCGGTGCAGCCTGAGATCGGCCGGGTCGAGCCCGTCGGGGGCGACCGCGACATAGGTCTGCGCGCTGAAGAGGCGCTCGTCGGCGAAGGCGCGCAGCGCCGCCTTCTGCCCGGCCTCATCGGGGTCGAAGGTGAAGACGACCTCGGCCGCCGCGTCGTCCCCCATGATGCGGCGCAGCACGGCGATGTGCTCCTTGCCGAAGGCCGTACCGCAGGTCGCGACCGCCGCCTCCTCGCCCGCGAGATGGCAGGCCATCACATCGGTGTAGCCCTCGACCACCACGGCGCGGTGGCCGCGCGCGATCGCGCGCTTGGCGAGATCCAGGCCGTAGAGCACCCGGGACTTCTGATAGATCGGCGTCTCCGGGGTGTTCAGGTACTTCGGGCCGTTGTCGTCCTCGTAGAGCTTGCGCGCGCCGAAGCCCACGATCTGGGAGCTGGTGTCCCGGATCGGCCAGAGCACCCGGCCGCGGAAGCGGTCATAAGGTCCCCGATTGCCCTCGACCGAGATGCCGGACTGGATGAGCTCGACGCGGCTGAAGCCCTGAGCGGTCAGATGCTTGGTCACCGCCTCCCAGCCCTTCGGCGCGTACCCCACGCCGAATCGAGCGCAGGCCTCGCCGTCGAAGCCCCGCTGCGCGAGGAACTCGCGGGCGACCATCGCCTCCGCCCCCGCCAGCTGTTCGACGTAGAAGGCCGCCGCGGCCTGGTTCACCGCGAGGAGCCTGGCCCGGTTGCTCCCGGGATCCCGTCGCTCGCCGCCCTGCTCGTAGTTGAGCTGGTAGCCGATGCGGCCGGCGAGCCGCTCCACCGCCTCCGCGAAGCTCAGGTGATCCATCCGCTGCAGGAAGGAGATCGCATCGCCGGACTCGCCGCAGCCGAAGCAGTGGTAGTAGCCGAGCCCGGGGCGCACGTGGAAGCTCGGGCTGCGCTCGTCGTGGAAGGGGCAGAGACCCTTCAGCGAGTCGGCTCCGGCGCGTTTGAGGGTGACGTGGTCGCCCACCAGCTCGGCGAGATCGGTGCGACGCTTGACCTCCTCAACGTCGCTCGCGCGGATCAGACCTGCCATAAGCACTGAGTGTACTCAGAGCGACGAGACGTCGCAGAGGCGCCGGTGCCAGGCGATCGCCGACTGGTCGGTGAGCGAGGCGACCTGATCGACGACGGCGCGACGGGCATCGGCCTCCGAGCCCGCGGCGCGGTAGTCGGCCGCGAAGGCCGGCTCCAGCTCGGCTTCTCCTGATTCCCAGAGCGCCTCAAGGAGATCGCCGAGCAGTTCGCGCTGCCGGCGGTAGGCGGGCTTGCGCCGGCCGATCTCCATCACGAAGGCCGCGACGATGCCCTTGAGCACCGCGATCTCGGCGCGCACCTCGCGAGGCACCACGATGTCGCCGCCGTAGCGCGCCAGCGGCCGACCCTCCGCGGCCTCGAGCGTGGCGCTGATCGCCGCCCTGGCGAAACGGCCGATCATCTCACTGGTGAAGTTCTTCAGCTTCGCCTGGTTTCGCCGGCTTCCGTCCCAGCCGGTGAGCCAGGTCTCGAGCGCCGCGAGGCGATCGAATGCGGCCCCCAGCTCGTCATCCGAGAAGGATCCACCGGCCCACTCGGCGACGGCCCGCAGCAGCGTGTCGTGGCCCGCGCGCGCGGTGAGGAGCTCCGGATCGATGAACTCCCCCACGATCGCATCCTCGAAGTCGTGGACGGAGTAGGCGATATCGTCGCTGAGATCCATGGTCTGCGCCTCGACGCATTTGTGGCCGAGGGGCGCCCCCTGTCTCAGCCACGCGAACACCTCCGCATCGTCGGCGTAGTAGCCGAACTTCAGGCTTCCGGGCGCGGCCTCCGCGAGCGACCAGGGGTATTTGCAGCTGGCGTCGAGAGTGCCGCGGGTGAGATTCAGTCCGACGCTGCGCCCGGCGGCGTCGAAGTGCTTCGGCTCCAGTCGGGTGAGCAGGCGCAGCGTCTGCGCATTGCCCTCGAATCCGCCGAAGTCCTCCACCCACTCGTGCAGGGCCCGTTCGCCGTTGTGGCCGAAGGGCGGGTGCCCGAGATCGTGCGCGAGGCAGGCGGTGTCGACGAGGTCCTGCGAGAGACCGAGCGAGAGCGCGAGCTCGCGGCCGATCTGCGCCACCTCCAGCGAGTGGGTCAGCCGATTGCGCGCGAAGTCGACGCCCGCGGTGGGACTGAGCACCTGGGTCTTGGCGGCGAGTCTGCGCCAAGCGCTGGAGTGGAGCAGCCGAGCGCGATCCCGCGCGAAATCGCTGCGGGGCCCGGCGTGGAACTCGGCGACGAATCGCTCCTCGTCGCCGGCCGTGTATCCGAGAGGAGGGCGGGACTCACCCACCGCTGTCGTCCCGCTCGGCCTCCGCCAGCTGGCCGAAGTCGATGTGGGCGCTGTCGCGACTGGCGAGCCAGCCGTCGGGCAGCACCGGGCGCTTCGGGCTTCCCGCGCGTCCGCGCGGTCCCTCGGCGTCCTCACCGGGATAGGGCATCGCAGGATCCATGGTCAGGAAGATCTCGTCCATCTCCGCGAGCGAGGAGACCATGGCGAGCGCCCGGCGGGTGTCTCCGCCGACACCGTAGCCCTTGAAGTACCAGGCGACGTGCTTGCGGATATCGCGGCAGGCGCGATCCTCCTCGCCGAAGAAGTCGATGAGCAGCTCGGCGTGGCGGCGCAGCGCGCCCATCACCGTGCCGAGCGGCGGTCTCGCCGTCGCGGCCCGGGCCTCCTCGGCGCTGATCTCGCCGGCCTCGGCGCGGAAGGCCGCGGCGAGATCGCCGAAGAGCCAGGGGCGGCCGAGACAGCCGCGGCCGACGACGACGCCGTCGCAACCGGTCTCCCGCACCATGCGGATCGCGTCGTCGGCGCTCCAGATATCACCGTTGCCGAGGATCGGCACGCTGGTGATCGTCTCTTTGAGCGTGGTGATCGCGGACCAGTCCGCCTGGCCGCTGTAGAACTCGCTCGCCGTGCGGCCGTGCAGCGCGATGGCGGCGACGCCTGCGCCCTCTGCGGCCTTCGCCGCTTCGAGATAGGTGAGGTGATCCGGGTCGATCCCCTTGCGCATCTTCACCGTGAGCGGGATCGCCCCCGCGGCCCGGACCGCCTGCTCCACGATGGCGCGGAAGAGATCGAGCTTCCACGGCAGCGCCGCTCCCCCGCCCTTGCGGGTGACCTTGGGCACCGGGCAGCCGAAGTTGAGGTCGATGTGATCGGCGCGATCCTCGGCGACGAGGAACCGCACCGCCTCGGCGACCGTCACGGGATCCACGCCATAGAGCTGGATCGACCTCGGCGTCTCGCTCTCGTGATGGGTGATCAGACGCAAGGACTCGGGGGTGCGCTCGACCAGTGCGCGACTGGTGATCATCTCGCTGACGTAGAGACCGGCGCCGTACTCGCGGCACAGCCGGCGGAATGCCGTATTGGTGATGCCGGCCATCGGCGCGAGGACGACGGGGACGTCGAGCACGAGCGGGCCGATGCGCAGACGGCTGTCGGCGAGGGTGGCGGTAGACATAATGCCTCCATTCTCTCATCCCCGTGGCATCGGCGGCGCAGCGGCCCGGGGTGAGAGAATGGAGGGGTGCCCCTGTACCGCGAAGAAGGCGTCGTGCTGCGCACCCAGAAGCTGGGTGAGGCCGACCGCATCGTGACGCTGCTGACGCTCGGCCGCGGGCTGCTGCGCGCGGCGGCGAAGGGGGTGCGCCGGACCTCCTCGAAGTTCGGGGCGCGCTTGGAGCCGTTCATGGTCGCCGGGCTGCAGCTCTACGAGGGTCGCACCCTCGACACGATCACCCAGGCCTCCACGCTCGGCGCCTACGGTCCCAAGATCACCGAGGACTATGAGCGGTACCGGGCCGGCAGTGCGATGGTGGAGACCGCGGAGCGACTGAGCGAGGGCGGCCCCGCCCCAGAGCAGTACCGGCTGCTGGTGCACGCGCTGCGCACCCTCGCGCAGGCGAAGATCCCCTCCGAGCTGGTGCGCGACGGCTATCTGCTGCGGGCGATGGCCGCCGCGGGATGGGAACCCGGTTTCGAGGAGTGCGTGCGGTGCGGTGCACCCGGGCCGCACACGCTCGTGGTGGTGCAGTTCGGCGGCGTCGTCTGCGCGGAGTGCACGGTTCCGGGCGCGCCGCGTCTGGAACCCGGCAGCATCGCCCTGCTGTCGGCCCTGCTGGCCGGCGATTGGGAGGCGGCGCTCGCCGCGAATGAGCGGGAGCGCGCCCAGGCCGCGGGGATCGCTGCCGCCTACACGCAGTGGCATCTGGAGCGCGGACTGCGCAGTCTCGGCACCCGCTGAGCGGCTCGCCCCTCCTTCCCGCTGCGGCTCCGCCGAGGACACGGCGGGGACCTGGCGGGGTTGTACAGTGAACGGGTGAGCATGCGCCGCGTCCCCTCCGAGCTGGCGCCGGTCGACTGGACCGGCGAGCAGCCGCCCGCCTTCGAGGGAGCCGTGCCCGGGCACATCGCGATCGTGATGGACGGGAACGGGCGCTGGGCGAATCGCCGCGGACTCCCGCGGGTGGAGGGCCACCGGCAGGGCGAGCAGGCCCTGCTCGACGTGGTGGCGGGGGCGATCCAGGCCGGGGTCACCCATCTCAGCGTCTACGCCTTCAGCACGGAGAACTGGCGGCGCTCTCCCGACGAGGTGCGCTTTCTGATGGGCTTCAATCGCGATGTGCTGCGCCGCCGCCGGGCGCAGCTGGACGCCTGGAATGTGCGCATGCGCTGGGCGGGGCGAAAGCCCCGGCTGTGGAGTTCGGTGGTCAACGAGTTGAAGGCGGCCGAGCGCGCCACGGAGCGCAATACCGGGCTCACGCTGACGATGTGCGTGAACTACGGAGGCCGCAACGAGCTCACCGACGCGGTGCGCGCGATCGCCGAGGACGTCGCCGCGGGGCGGCTCTCCCCGCACGGCATCACCGAGCGCACCATCGCCAAGCACCTCTACGTGCCGGAGCTGCCCGAGGTGGATCTCTTCCTGCGCTCGAGCGGCGAGCAGCGCACCAGCAACTTCATGCTGTGGCAATCCGCCTACGCCGAGATGGTGTTCCTCGACACGCTCTGGCCCGATTTCGATCGGCGCGAGCTGTGGCGGGCGATCCAGATCTACCTGGATCGCGACCGCCGTTTCGGCGGCGCGGTCGACTCGCCGATTCCCGCGTAGCCCTCCCGCTCAGCCCCTTGGTCCGCGACGGGCGCCCGAGCGCTGCTCGGCCTCGCGCCAGGCGCGCTGCGCGGGCGTCTCCGCACCGGGAGCGGCGGCCGTCGACCGGTTCGCGGAGCCGCCTCGGCCGAGGTGCCAGGCGTGGGTGATGGCGAGGGCGAGGGCGTCCGCGGCGTCCGCGGGCTTCGGGGGCGCGGCCAGACGAAGCAACCTCGTCACCATGGTGGTGACCTGGGCCTTGTCCGCGCTGCCGTAGCCGGTGACCTGCGCCTTGACCTCGTTCGGCGTGTAGAGCGCCACGGGGATGCCGCGCTGCTCGGCGAGGTACATCACCACGCCGCTGATCTGCGCCACCCCCATCACACTCGCCACATTGTCCTGGGCGAACACCCGCTCAAGCGCGATCCCGTCGGGCCGCTCGCCGTCGAGCAGGCGCTCGATGCTGGCACCGATGAGGTGGATCCGCTCCGGCGTCGCGGAGTCGGCGGAACTGCGCAGCACCTCCACATGCTCGAAGGCGACCCTCCGCCCCGGGCCCGCGGTGACGATCCCGATGCCGCAGCGGGTGAGGCCCGGGTCGATCCCGACTATTCGCATAGGGGCGCGATCCGAGCGCTAGTCGCCGGCTTCGAGCTCGGCCTGCACCTCGGAGCTGAGGTCGAAGTTCGAGTACACGTTCTGCACGTCGTCGCTGTCCTCCAGCGCGTCGATCAGACGGAACACCTTGCGCGCGGTCTCGGCGTCGATCTCCACCTTGAGGCTGGGGACGAACTCGGCGTCCGCGGAGTCGTAGTCGATGCCGGCGTCGACCAGCGCGGTGCGGGCGGCGACCAGCTCGGAGGCCTCGGTGATCACCTCGAAGGCTTCGCCGTTGGGGGTCTGAGCGACCTCTTCGGCACCGGCTTCGAGCACCGCCAGCAGCACATCGTCCTCGGAAACGCCCTCGGCGGGGACGGTGATCACACCCTTGCGGTTGAAGTTGTAGGCGACGCTGCCCGGATCTGCCAGGGTGCCGCCGTTCCGGCTGAGCGCCGTGCGCACCTCGGCCGCGGCTCGGTTCTTGTTGTCGGTGAGGCACTCGATCATCAGCGCCACGCCGTTCGGGCCGTAGCCCTCGTACATGATCGTGGCGTACTCGACGGCGTCGCCGGTGAGCCCGGCGCCGCGCTTGATGGCCCGCTCGATGTTGTCGCCCGGCACCGAGTTCTTCTTCGCCTTGTGGACGGCATCCGCGAGCGTCGGGTTACCGGTGAGATCGGCGCCGCCGATGCGGGCCGCGACCTCGATGTTCTTGATGTACTTCGCGAAGGCCTTGGCGCGCTTGGCGTCGATGACGGCCTTCTTGTGCTTGGTGGTGGCCCATTTGGAGTGACCGGACACGTCGGATTCCTTTACGTCGAAACTGCGTTGCTGTCTAGGGTAATCGCGGGTGAGCGATTCAGGGGTGCGGCCAGGCGGCGGCCAGCTTCTCCCGTACATCTCCCAGCAGCTGCGGCAGCGATTTCGTCTTGGCGATGATCGGGAAGAAATTCGCGTCCGCGCGCCACCGCGGCACCACGTGCTGATGCAGATGGGCGGCGATGCCGGCTCCGGCGATCACGCCCTGGTTCATGCCGAGGTTGAACCCGTGGCACCCCATGTTCTCGCGGATCACCCGCATCGCGGTCTGGGTCAGCGCGCCGATCTCCGCGACCTCCTCCGGGGTGGCATCGTCGTAGCCCGCTACATGCCGATAGGGGCATACGAGGAGATGGCCGGTGTTGTAGGGGTAGAGGTTCAGCAGCACATAGGCGGTTTTGCCGCGGTGCACGATGAGCGCGCTCTCGTCGTCGAGCTCCGGGGCCCGGCAGAACGGGCAGTCGTGCTCGTCCGGCTGGTGGGCGTCCTCGACGTAGACCAGGCGGTGCGGCGTCCACAGCCGCTGCATGTCATCGGGGACCCCGATCATGCCGTTCTCGCTCGGCGACTCCGGGAGCACGCCGTCTACGCCGTCCACGCGCTGCTCACCTGCTCATGCGTCTCGATCGCGCGAACGATGCGATCCACCGCCTCCTCGACCGGGACCCCGTTCAACTGGGTACCGTCGCGGAAGCGGAAGCTCACCGCGCCCGCCGAGCGGTCGTCCTCGCCCGCGATGAGCTGGATCGGCACCTTCTCCTTGGTGTGGGTGCGGATCTTCTTCGGCATCCGGTCGTCGGAATGGTCGACATGCGCGCGCACCCCTCGTGCACGCAGCTTCGCGATCACGCCGTCGAGATACTCGCCGTACTCCTCCGCGACCGGGATGCCGACCACCTGCACCGGCGAGAGCCAGACCGGGAAGGCGCCGGCGTAGTGCTCGAGCAGAATCGCGAAGAAGCGCTCGATCGAGCCCAGCAGTGCGCGGTGGATCATCACCGGCTGCTTGCGAGTGCCGTCTGCCGCCGCGTACTCCAGCTCGAAGAGCTCAGGCTGGTTGAAGTCGAGCTGCACCGTGCTCAGCTGCCAGGTGCGACCGATCGCGTCGCGCGCCTGCACCGAGATCTTCGGCCCGTAGAAGGCGGCTCCGCCCGGGTCTGCGACCAGCTCCAGGCCCGACTCCTCGGCGACCTGCCGCAACGTCTCGGTCGCCACCTCCCACTGCGCATCGGTGCCCACCGACTTCTCGGGATCCCTGGTCGAGAGTTCGAGGTAGAAGTCGTCGAGACCGTAGGCGCGCAGCACCTCGAAGACGAAGTCGAGCTGCCGCTTGATCTCCTCGCGCACCTGCTCGTCGGTGACGTAGATATGCGCGTCGTCCTGGGTGAGGCCGCGGACGCGGGTGAGGCCGGAGAGCGTGCCGCTCTTCTCGTAGCGGTAGACCGTGCCGAACTCGGCCAGGCGCAGCGGCAGCTCGCGGTAGCTGCGGGCTCGAGCCCGGAAGATGAGATTGTGGAACGGGCAGTTCATGGGCTTCAGGTAGTAGTCCTGGCCCGGCTTGGTGATATTGCCGTCCGCGTCGTGCTCGGCGTCGAGGTGCATCGCCGGGAACATGCCGTCCCGGTACCAGTTGAGGTGCTGGCTGGTCTCGAACAGCGCCCCCTTGGTGATGTGCGGGCTGTTCACCAGCTCGTAGTCGTGGTGCAGCAAGCGCTCGCGCATGAACGACTCGATCTCGTGCCGGATGATGCCGCCCTTGGGATGGAACACCGCGAGCCCGGAGCCGATCTCATCGGGGAAGCTGAAGAGATCCAGCTCCACCCCCAGCTTGCGGTGATCGCGCTTGGCGGCCTCCTCCAGCCTGGTCTGGTAGTCGCGCAGCTCCTCCTTGGTCGGCCAGGCGGTGCCGTAGATGCGCTGCAGCATGGGGTTCTTCTCGCTGCCGCGCCAGTAGGCGCCGGCGCTGCGCATCAGCGCCCAGCCGTTGCCGATCATCCGGGTGCTCGGCAGATGCGGCCCGCGGCACAGATCCTTCCAGCAGACCTCGCCGGTCTTCGGATCGACATTGTCGTAGATGGTCAGCTCGGCGCCGCCGACCTCGACGTTCTCGTTGTCCGAGCCCTGATCCACACCGCCCTTGAGCCCGATGAGCTCGAGCTTGTAGGGCTCCGCTGCGAGCTCCTCCCGCGCCTCGTCCTCGGTGACGACCCGGCGGACGAAGCGCTGCCCCTGCTTCACGATCTTCTGCATCTCGGAGGAGATGGCCTTCAGATCCTCGGGGGTGAAGGGCTCGGCCGGGTCGAAGTCGTAGTAGAAGCCGTCCGTGATGGGCGGGCCGATGCCGAGCTTGGCCTCGGGATTGATGCGCTGCACGGCCTGGGCGAGCACGTGGGCCGCCGAGTGGCGCAGGATGTTCAGGCCATCGGGGCTGTCGATGGTCACCGCCTCGACCGTGGCGGTCTCGGTCACCTCGGCCGCGAGATCGCGCAACTCGCCGTCGACGCGCATGGCGACGACGTTGCGGTCGGTGAACAGGCTGAAACCATCTGCCACGATTCGGCTCCTCTTACGGCTGGAAGACTCGTCAATCCTACCGGGTGCGGGCGGGCGCCGAGGGCCCCTCCGAACGGAGCGCTCCGTCACTAGAATCGAGCCAGCGGGGGCGACGAAGCCCCCGGTTACGGAAGGATCGCCATGTCCGACAGCTTCCTCTTCGACGGCATCGTGCAGCGCCTCGTGGACACCCCTCGGCTGCGAACCGGGGTGCTCGAGCGGGTCGGCGACGACCCGGGCGCCTCCCCCGAACGCACCGTGGTGCTGGTGCACGGCAATGTCTCCTCGGCGTTGTTCTGGCAAGAGCTGATGCGGGATCTGCCCAGTGGGCTCCGAGTGATCGCGGTGGATCTGCGGGGCTTCGGCGCCAGCGAGGCGAAGCCGGT
The DNA here is from genome assembly GCA_048516985.1 of Leucobacter sp. Taxonomy (GTDB): domain Bacteria; phylum Actinomycetota; class Actinomycetes; order Actinomycetales; family Microbacteriaceae; genus Leucobacter. The sequence goes on from CP183188.1 coordinate 2,057,271, forward strand.
GGACGCCACCCGTGGACTTCGCGATTTCAGCGACGACCTCGCCGCCGTGCTCGAGGCGCTCGGGATCGCCGCCGCGCATCTGGTCGGCTGGTCGATGGGCGGCGGTGTGGTGATGCAGTACGCACTTGATCACCCGGTGCTGAGCCTCACCCTGCAGGCTCCCGTCTCGCCCTACGGATTCGGCGGGACGCGACGCGACGGCAGCCGGCTCACCGACGACGATGCGGGCTGCGGGGGCGGCGGTGCGAACCCCGACTTCGTGCAGCGACTGCGGGACGGCGACACCGGTGCGGATGAGCAGACCTCGCCGCGCAGCGTTCTGCGCAGCGGCTATGTGGCGCCGGGCTACACGAGCGAGCACGAGGACGTGTGGGTGGCGTCGATGCTGACGACCTCGACCGAGCCGGGGAACTATCCGGGCGATGCGGTGGCGAGCGAGAACTGGCCGGGGTTCGCCGCCGGCGCTATCGGCGTGCTCAACACGATGGCGCCGCGCCACTTCGATGTGTCGGGCATCACGGAGCTCGCGACGAAGCCGCCGGTGCTGTGGATCCACGGTGACGCCGACGCCATCGTCTCGGACACCTCCTTCTTCGACCTCAACCATCTGGGCGCGCTCGGCGTGATCCCCGGCTGGCCCGGTGAGGAGCTCGCCCCAGCGCAGCCGATGGTGTCGCAGACGCGCGATGTGCTGGACGCCTATCGGGCGGCCGGCGGCGAGGTGACCGAGGTCGAGCTGGCAGGGGTGGGCCACTCGCCCCATCTTGAGCGGCCGGCGGAGTTCCGTGCGGCGCTGCTCGCGCGGATCGGCTTCGCGGGCTGAGCACGACGGCGCCGTGCCCGGACGGCGTCAGCCCTCGAGCAGGGCGAGCGCGATCCGGTCGATGATCCAGACCGCGACGCCGATGACAGCCGGGATCCACATCCCGACGGCGAAGAGGCTCACGCCGGTGCCGAGGAAGAGCGCCGCCTCGATGACCAGCTTGGCGGGTCCGGGGAGTTCGACCGCGGCCTTCGGCGAGAGCAGCAGGCCCCACAGCACGGCGACGGCGATCGGCACGAGGATCATCGCGGGCCAGCGCCACCAGCCGGGGACGACCTGCCAGGCGACCGCGGCGACCCCGGCGAGCAGTGCGAGCTCGAGCAGGAATCGCACGGTCAATGCGAGGGCCAGCCCCGGTGAATCGCTGTCGAAGGCGCCGTGTCCGCTCATACTGTGGGCGATACCAGACTCGAACTGATGACCTCTTCCGTGTGAAGGAAGCGCGCTACCAACTGCGCCAATCGCCCGTGGAACCGCATCCTCGCAGTGCCAACCTCAACGATGATACACGGCTTCGGGTGCCCCGGTGACCACGCCCACGCCGAGGGGCGAGAAAGACGCCGGGCAGCGGCGGCGAAACGCCGAGATCACGGCGCAGCCGGTGGGGCGAGCTGGCTGTTCAGATGCTCGTTCAACTCCGCGTTCACCGCGCCGAGCTGCTCGAGCTCGACCCGCATCTCCTCGTATCTGCTGATATCGGATTGCAGCTGGGCGAGATCGCTCTGCAGCTGTTCGCTGCGCGATTGCAGCTCATTGCGGATCGCCCAGAATTCCGCCTCGCTGTTGGAGAATTCGAAGGCCTCATTGCGCCTGTTGAAGTCCGCGACCTCGGTGTTGAACTGCTGCACGGCCGCGTCGTAGGCTGCGCTGCGCGCCTCGATGCTCTCGCGCAGCGCGGACAGCTCCGCCTGCAGCGCATCCGCCCGGAGCTGCAACTCGCCGAAGACGGTGTGATAGGCGTCGAAGAAGTCGACGATCACACCGCGCTCTCCGAACCAGCGGGAGTAGTGCTGTTCGAGCCAGTCGGGCAGGGAGCGCACCTCGGTGCCGAGCACCGAGTGGAGCTCATTCGCGAACCCCTCCTCGGAGAGGCCCTCGTACACCGACATGCGCTCGGCGAGCACCGGGTCGTCGACTGCCAGCAGGTCGTAGGCCTCGCGCAGCCGCTCGGACAGCTCGGCCCGCTCGTCTGCGCCCAGGCGCGAGAAGGCGGCGTGCAGAAGCTCATGGGCAGCGGTCACCTCGACGATGCCGTTGAGCCGCTCATCGGTCACCTTGAAGAGGTGGATGACGCCGTCGGCGAAGCAGCCCAGCACGTGACTGCCCTCCGAGTGCCCGACTTCGGAGCACTGCGCATTGAAGTTCTGGCTGGCGTCGAGCGTCGGATGCGAGGCGAAGAAGATGCGGCGACCGGCATCCGTGAGATCGAGCCGATCCGCGAGCGCGGAGACCTCTTCGCTCGCGTTGAAGTTCTGCGCGGCGAAGTGATCCGCGATCTCCTGGCGGTGGAGGTACGCGAAGCCCGCGCCGACCAGCAATCCGACGACGATCAGCGTCGCCAGGATCCGTCCGACCACCTTTCCCGCGCCCCCCGCCATACTCACAAGTATCGGCGATCCACATGTGATGAAGCCCGTCCGCGCCGCGAGTCGTTGACATCCTGTGATCTGGAGGGCGCAAGATCTTCGGATTTCCGGCGGGTTCGCAACTCGATTTGCGAGCGTTCCCGAACGTCCCCTATAGTCATTCAGGTACGCGGAAACGTGTGCGTGCGGATGTAGCGCAGTTGGTAGCGCATCACCTTGCCAAGGTGAGGGTCGCGAGTTCGAGTCTCGTCATCCGCTCCAGTAGCCTGGCTCGCCAGGCTGCTTGTGGTGTCAACCACTCCGGTGGCGTGGCCGAGAGGCGAGGCAGCGGCCTGCAAAGCCGTATACACGGGTTCGAATCCCGTCGCCACCTCGCTTCAACAACTGAATAGCCTGAACAGGCGCGATTGGCGCAGCGGTAGCGCGCTTCCCTGACACGGAAGAGGTCACTGGTTCGATCCCAGTATCGCGCACTCCCGAAGACCGTTGAGAAATCAACGGTCTTCTTCGTTTTCCGGCGGCAGCGGGCCGGTTCCCCAGCAGGTTCCGCCGTCATCCGTCACCTCGCTCGCGGCGCGCAGACATCGCTAGGCTGAGGCCATGAGTGGCCGTATCAGGGTCGTGGCCCGCGTGGTCGGAGCCGCCGGGCTTGCCGGCGTCGCCGTGCTTCACGCGGTGTGGGCTGCGGGAAGCCCGTGGCCGGCACGGAGCTCTCGCGAACTCGCCGAGGCAGTGGTCGGTCAAGCCGACACGATGCCGGGCGCAGCGCCCACGGCCGTAGTGGCGGCCGGCGCTGCCGGGGCGAGCCTGCTGGCTGCCGGTGCTCTGGGCGACGGGAAGCTGCAGCGCGCTGGATTGCGCATCGTCGGGACCGGCCTGTTGCTCCGCGCGATTCTCGGCGGGGAGGCCGCGCTCGCGGCGCTGGGCCTGCCGCCCGCGGGCGAGAGGTTCCGACGGCTCGACCGCCGCTGCTATCGGCCGTTCACCGCCGTCGCCGGTCTCGCACTCTGGATCGCGGCCAAGCCGCCCTCGGAATCATGCTCGAGAGACTCCCGCACCCCCGGATAGACGCCAGCACCCCGCGGTGCACGAATCGGGGACGCTCGGGTATCTTTCGGCCCGGGTGAAAGCGACTTCCACGCCCCCGATTCCGGGGCGATCGGACGATGAATCGGGCCGCTCCCCCGCCCAAGCGGGCACTCGGGCGATCACCTGTCACGGATCAGACGTCGAAGGCGGTTCGGACCTCCGCCGCGGCCTGCCGCAATCTGGCGCCGATCTCCTCCGGTGACAGCTCCAAGGCGAGAAACGCCACGCCGAGCGCCAGCGCCTCGTGCCCGCGGAGCTCCAGCGGCACGGCGACCGCTTGAAGCCCGGGGATCACCTCATCGTGGCTGAAGGCGTAGCCGCTCTCCCGCACGGCCTCCACTTCGACGCGATGCTGCTCGCTCAGTTCCTCGGGCCACCGCTCGCGCGGCAGCAGGCTGAGCACGGCGCGCCCCGGGGCGCCGATGCCGAGGGGATGCCGGGTGCCCGGGTGCTGGGCGATCATGACGGTCGAGCGGGGCGGCTGCACGCTGGCGAGCGTGATCGCCTCATCGCGATCGTGCTGCACCAGGAAGCAGGTCGCGCCCAGATCCTCCGCGGCCGAGCGCAGCGCCGGCAGTGCCGCCTGCTGAAGATCCCGCTCCACCGTCGCGGCGAGCGAGGCCAGCCGCGGCCCCAGTTCGAACAGTCCGCGCTCGTCGCGCACCACGAGCCGGTGCTCCTCCAGTGTGCGGATCAGGCGGTAGGTGATCGAGCGGTGCAGGCCGAGCTCCGCGGCCAGCTCGGGTGTCGAGGTGGCGGTGCCGCGAGCGGCGAGGGCCTCCAGGATCCGGATCCCCCGCGAAAGCGTCTGCGAGGTGACCCCCGCGCCCTCCTTGGCGTCCATTTCCGCGCGTCTCCTCTCCCCCGAGCACCCGTGACGGCACTTGCGCCGCGGCGGGTCTGAAATTAGTATGCGGGGTAATCGCTCTATATTCGAGGCTTCGTTTCTATTATAGAGCACTTGATGAAATCGGCGCAGACGCGAGGAGTTGCCATGGAGTTCCACCACCACGGATACGAGTCCACCGATCCGCGGATCCGGCCCGCCGAGGGCAGCGGCATCGACCGTCCCGCCGAGATCCCCGACGAGGTCGATGTGCTCATCGTCGGCTCCGGTCCCGCCGCGATGCTGCTCGCCGCCCAGCTCGCCCGCTTCCCCGAGATCACCACGCGCATCATCGAGCGCCGTGACGGACGGCTGCAGATCGGCCAGGCGGACGGGATCCAGTCGCGCACGGTCGAGACATTCCAGGCCTTCGGCTTCGCCGAGCGCATCATCGCCGAGGCCTACCGCATCACCGAGACCGCCTTCTGGAAGCCTGACCCCGCCAATCCCTCGCATATCATCCGCACCACCCGCACGCCCGATGACGCGGGCGGGATCAGCGAGTTCCCCCACCTCGTGGTCAACCAGGCCCGCGTCCTCGACTACTTCGCCGAGGCCGCCGCGAACGCCCCGGCGCGCATCGCCCCCGATTACGGCTGGGAGTTCCTCGACCTTGAGCTCACAGATGGCGCGGATCACCCGGTCACCGCGACCCTGCGGCGCACGGCGGGGCCCGAGGCGGGGGCCCTCCGCACGGTCCGCGCGAAGTACCTGGTCGGCGGCGACGGCGCCCGGAGCCAGGTCCGCGCCTCCATCGGCCGGGTGCTCGAGGGCGATAGCGCCTTCCACGCCTGGGGGGTGCTCGACGTGCTCGCGAACACCGACTTCCCCGATGTGCGCACCAAGTCCGCGATCCAATCCCACGACGGCGGCAACCTCCTGCTGATCCCGCGGGAGGGCGGGTACCTGTTCCGCCTCTACGTCGACCTCGGCGAGGTGGCCGAGGATGACGACGGCGCCGTGCGGCAGACGCCGATCGAGACGATCATCGAGCGCGCGAACACGATCCTCCACCCCTATTCCGTCGACGTGAAGTCCGTGGCCTGGCACAGCGTCTACGAGGTCGGGCACCGCCTCGCCGACGGCCTCGACGATGTTCCGGCCGAGATGGCGGGATCGCGTCACCCGCGCGTGTTCCTGATGGGCGATGCCTGCCACACGCACTCCGCCAAGGCCGGCCAGGGCATGAACGTCTCGATGCAGGACGGCTTCAACCTCGGTTGGAAGCTCGGCGCGGTGCTCCGCGGGCTCAGCCCCGAGACCCTGCTGTCCACCTACGCCGCCGAGCGCTCGGTCACGGCGAAGGATCTCATCGACTTCGACAAGAAGTGGTCGACGCTCATGGCCACCCCGGCGGAGGAGCTGGAGGATCCGAGCGAGCTCGAGCGCTTCTACGTCGCCGGGGCCGAGTTCTCGAACGGCTTCAAGACCGAGTACGCGCCCTCGATGATCGTCGGCGACGTTCAGCACCAGCACCTCGCGAGCGGTTATCCGATCGGCAAGCGCTTCAAGTCCGCCGAGGTGGTGCGCCGGAGCGACGCCAACCCCGTGCACCTCGGCCATCTCCACGAGGCCGACGGCCGCTGGCGCATCACGGTGTTCGCCGATGCGGCGGCGCAGGGCGCGCCCGGTTCCGCGGTCGAGGAATGGGGCGAGTGGCTCGCCACCGCCGAGGATTCGCCTCTGCTTCGCTTCACCCCGCAGGGACGCGACGAGGACGCGGTCTTCGACATCAAAGTGGTCTACCAGCAGGACTACACCGAGGTCGAAGTGCTCGGCGCACCGCGGGTCTTCACCCCGGTCAAGGGCCCCCTCGGCCTGGTCGACCTCAACAAGGTGTTCTCCACCGGTCTCGGCACCGATATCTTCGCCGAGCGCGGGATCAGCCGGGACGGCGCCGTGGTCGTCGTGCGCCCGGATATGTATGTCGCCGCGGTGCTCCCGCTCTCGGCCCGCGAGGAGCTCGCAGGGTTCTTCTCAGCCCACCTCCTGCCGCAGCGGGGCTGAGCGGGGCGGCAGGGGCAGCAGCATCGAGGTGGAGCGCCGGTAGTCCGCGTAGGCCGGGTACTTCGAGGCCGAGATCGACTCGGTGAAGATCGTCGAACCGATGAAGAGCGCCGTGAGCAGCACCGCGCCGAGGATCGAGAGGTTCAGTGCGCCGCCCCAGAGCCCCGCACCGGAGGCGACCGCGGCCACCGCTCCGAAGAGGTAGACGATCCACCACTGCGCCTGCTCGAAGAAGAAGTTCGGGTGGCGGCTGAACCGGAACAGTCCCTCGGTCTGGAAGCCCGGCTCGAGCACGCCGCCCGCGCGCTTCTTGCGCAGGTGGAAGGCCCACTGCTGCTGATCGGCGATCGTCTCCCCGCAGAGCGCGGCGAGGAAGAGGATCGCCAACACGGCGTCCCACCAGTTCAGCGGAGCGGGGTGGCGGAGCGCAACCTCCGCCGGAAGGGTGATGAGCACCAGCAGCGCCATCTGGAAACCGACGATGAAGAAGAAATTGAAGAGTTGGAACTGCCAGGGCCGCATCCGAGCGCGCAGAATGGCCCAGCGGTAGTCCTCGACGCCGGTGTACCCGCCTTTTCGGGCGAAGTTGAAGGTCAATCGCGCGCCCCAGGCGGTCACCAGGAGCGCGAGAAGCACCAAGCGCCCGGCATCGACGCCGCCCGCGATCGCCGCTCCCGCGAAGATCCAGACGTATACGGCCGGCACGATCGACCAGGCCCGGTCGACCCAGGAGGTATCGCCGGTGAACAATGAGAGCAGCCAGCTCGCAAGGCTTGCGATCGCGGCGACGAGAATCACGAGAGTGAGAGGATCCATCCTCTCACCATAGCGAAAGGGCCGCACCGGTCACCCGGTGCGGCCCTTTCAGAGATTCCTCAGAGCGCGCGAACGTTCGCGGCCTGCATGCCTCGCTGACCGGGCTCAGCGTCGAACTCGACCTTCTGATTCTCCACGAGGTCGCGGCGGCCGGTGCCCTCGATCGCGCTGAAGTGCACGAACAGATCAGCCGAACCGTCATCGGGAGCGATAAAGCCGTAGCCCTTCTCGGAGTTGAACCATTTGACGGTGCCAGTGGCCATAACGTCATTCCTTCATTGTCTGTGACCACCGGGGTGATCCGTGAATCCGCAGCGAAGCCGCGGGGCTTTCGAGTATCAGCGAACCCCCACCCAGAACCACAACAGCGAGAGGACGCAGAAGCGAAGCGCGCGGGACAATGCGCCGATACTGACACTCTATCCCAGCATCCTCCTTTCGCGTCCAGTACGAACTGAATCGAGATGTGAAAACCATCGGAGTCGCGCCTCGCGAGCCTCTCGGCACGCCCCGAAGGGGTAAGGTGGGCCGCATGGCGACGCTCGAGGACGTGCGCAGGATCGCGCTGTCGCTGCCCTCGACCTCCGAGAGGATCGAAGGGCACCGCGGCGGGGCGAGCTGGCGCACCGGCACCGGCATGTTCGTCTGGGAGCGCCCGCCGGGCAAGACCGATCTCGCGCAGCTCGAAGAGCTCGGCAAAAGCTGGCCGTCCGGGACCGTCGTCGGCGTGCGCGTGGACGGACCGGCGGCCAAGGAGGCGCTGCTCGCAGCCTTCCCCGAGGTCTTCTTCACCATTCCGCACTTCGACGGTTATCCGGCGGTGCTGATCCGTCTCGACCGGATCGACCTCGAACTGCTCCGCGAGACCGTCATCGAGGCGTGGCTGCTGCGTGCCCCGAAACGTCTCGGCGAGCGATGGCTCGCCGAGCACGGACCGGGCAGCCGCAAATCCGGCACCGATGACAGCGATGGTGGACGGATCGTCCCCTGCTACTCGGCCGCGCAGATCCGCGCCGCCGAGGCGCCGCTGCTGGCCGCGGGCGAGCCGCTGATGGCGCGTGCGTCCAGCGCGCTGGCCGGCATCGTCGACGAAGTGCTCGGCGAGGACTCCCGGGTGCTCGTCATCGCCGGCAGCGGCAACAATGGCGCGGACGCGCTCTTCGCCGCGGCCCATCTCGCGAGTCACGCGCATGTGGAGGTGCTGCTCGTCTCCGAGCGCGCCCACGGGGCCGCCCTCGAGGCGGCACTGGCGGCCGGTGCGACCCGGATATCGCTCGCCGACGCCGCCTCCGCCGAACACGACATCGTGGTCGACGGCATCCTCGGCATCGGCGCCTCGGCCGATCCGCAGCTGCGGGGCGAGGCCAGGCGAGCGGTCGAGACGCTGCTGCCCCGGGTCCGCGAAGGCCTCGTCGCCGTCGTCGCGGCAGATCTTCCGAGCGGTCTGCATCCCGACACCGGCGCGGCGGATGACGCCGTGCTGCCGGCGTCGATCACCGTCACCTTCGGCGGGGTGAAGCAGGGGCTGACCGAGGACCGGGGGCCGGAGCTCGCCGGCCGCATCGTGCTCGTCGACATCGGTCTCGGCGAGCAGCTCGCCCGCTTCTCCCCCGCCGGCTCGGTGACGGTCTCGCGGGTGGTGGACATGATGGCTCCGGCCGAGCCCTCCCCGCCCGAGACGTGAGCACTCCACCTTCAGCCCCACTCCCCAACCCCGAATCCGGAGGTCCGATATGTCACTGGCGAGAGCGCACAACATCGCCGTATCGTTGGACGGCTACGGCGCGGGGGCGGATCCCTCCCTCGAAGCACCCTTCGGCCACGCCGGCACCCGACTGATGGAGTGGTTCTTCCCCACCGCCACCTTTCAGGGGCTGAGCGGTGATCGCGAACGACAGGCGGTGGATCCCGCCACCGAGCCGGACGACCACTTCGCCCGGCGCGCCTTCGAGGGCATCGGCGCCGAGATCATGGGCAGCGGCAAATTCGGGCCTCCCGGCTGGCAGGATGATCCCGATTGGCGCGGCTGGTGGGGCGAGGAGCCGCCGTTCCACAGCCCGGTCTTCGTACTGACGCACCGACCCCGGCCTCCACTCGAAGTGGGCGAGACGACCTTCCACTTCCTCACCGCCGAAGCCGCCGAGGCCCTCGAGATCGCCAGGGAGGCCGCGAACGGGCTCGATGTGCGCATCGGCGGCGGGCCCACGACGGTCCGCGAGTTCCTGGCCGCGGGGCTCATCGATTTCCTGCACGTGGTGCAGGTGCCGATCCTGCTCCGGCGCGGCGCCTCGCTCTGGGACGGGCTCGAAGGCCTGGAGGAGCGCTACGAGGTCGAATCCACCACCACGCCCAGCGGGGTGACGCACCTCGTCTTCACGCGTCGCTGAGCTGCGAGCACCGCCCGGCGATCAGCGGTCGATGCCGTGCAACCGCACCACGGCCTCGACGGCCTGCTCGAAGCGGCCGAGCGGAAGCACCTGTCCCTCGCGGCGCATGCCCCCGGCCTCGACCCGCAGCACACGGTCCGGCGCCAGAAAGCTCTCCCGGCCCTGCGCGTCCCAGCCGCCGGTGCCGACCGAGACGAAATCGCGGTGCTGCTTGGTGCTCAGATAGCAGCCCGCGAAGGCGTGCTCGCCGACCCTGGCGATGATGAGCACCGGACGATCCTTGCCCCGTCCGTCGTTCTCGGCGTACGGAACCCAGGTCCACACGATCTCGCCGGGGTCGGGATCGCCGTCCAGCCGCGGAGCGTAGCTCGGCTTCAGTAGCCGGATCTCCGCGGGCGTCAGATCCCTGGTGGCGCCTGCTCCGTAGCGGCCGGGGGTGAGGCGTTCGAGGTCCTGAGCCGGCGCCTGCGCCGCATCCGCCGTCGTCTCCCGCAGCACCCCCACCGAGCGCCGCCAGGCGGCACCGCTCCGGTTGTTCCCGGCCCCGTCATCGGACTCGGTCTCCCCGCGCTTGGCCGCGCGCCTCCGACGCCAGGCGTTCAACGCCAATCCGAGGAGGATCGCGGCGCCGAGGATGAGCGTCTGCGACCAGTCGAGCCCGGGTCCGCTGTCCGCGAGCAGCGGCGGCATCAACTCTCGATCCGGCCCTGGGTCAGCGCGTTCAGCCGCGACATGCAGCGCAGGTACTTCTTACGGTACCCGCCGTCGAGCATGCCGCCGCCGAAGATCGAGGTGAGCGGAGTGCCCGTCGCGCGGATCGGGATCTGGGCGTCGTAGACCCGGTCGATGAAGGCCACGAAGCGAAGCGCCGCCGACTGGTCCGTCAGCTCGTGCACCCCGCGCAGGCCGATGGTCTGCACTCCGTCGAGCAGGCCGATGTAGCTCGATGGATGCACGGTGGCGAGATGGGCGACGAGCTCGTCGAAGGTGTCGTCGGTCATCCGCTCGCCCTCCGCCGCCGAATCGGCCAGCACGAAGCGGTATGCGTCGTCGCCCAGCACCACCGCCTCGCCATCGAGGTCGCGCTGCCGATAGTCGACCCCGTCGATGCGGATCGTCACGAAGCGATCCGCCATCGCCTGGATCTCCCGGAGGAAGTCGGAGGCCGCGAAGCGCCCCTCGCCCAGGGCGTTCGGCGGGGTGTTGGAGGTCGCCACGATGCGGGATCCGGTCGCGACGAGATCGCCGATCAGCCGGGTCATCAGCATGGTGTCGCCGGGATCGTCCAGCTCGAACTCGTCGATGCAGATGAGCCGTGCGCCCTGCAGCACGCCGACCGCGCCGGCGTAGCCGAGCGCGCCGACCAGCGCCGTGTACTCGATGAAGGTGCCGAAGTACTTGCGGCCCGAGGTCGCATGCCAGGTCGAGGCCAGCAGGTGGGTCTTGCCCACGCCGAAGCCGCCGTCGAGGTAGACGCCGGGCTTCGTGACCGCTCCGGGCCGGGGCTCGGCCTTCTTCCGGCGCCCGAAGAGTCCGCCGCGGGCGATCGGGGTCTCCGGTTCGGCGAAGTTGCGCAGGGTGTCGCGCGCCTCGGTCTGCGACTCATAGGCGGGATCCGGACGGTACGAGTCGAAACTCGCTCCGTCGAACTGCCGCGGAGGCACCATATTTGCGACGAGCTCCGCTCCACCGATGTTCGGGTGGCGGTCGACGAGACGGGCGGAGCTGTGCGACGAGGATTCTGACATCGCTGACCAGTTTAGTCGCGCTCGCCCGAGCGCGGATCCTCGAGCGCCCGGACGAAGGCCTCGGTCGTGGCCTCCCAGGTCTCCCGGTCCACATTCCAGAGCTTCACGTGCTCCCCCTCGGCCTCGCGCAGCGTCACCAGCTCGGGCTGCAGCCGGGCGAAGCTTAGCGAGCCGTCCCAGGGGACGAAGGTGTCCTCCGGGCTGGCGTGGACGAGCACCGGCACCCGCAGCCCCCGCGCCAGCTCACCGGCGGTGAGCGCCTGCAGGTCGGTGCCCTGGCGACCCGGAACCGCACCGCGGATCCACCCCCGCTGCAGCAGCTGCATGGCGAGACGGGCGAAGGGCGCGGGCAGGCCCACCAGTCGCGCCTGTCGCATCAGCAGGGAGGGCCAGTCCAGGGCCGGCGAGTCCAGCACCAGACCGTCGATGACCGAGCGGTGCGGCCCGCGGGTGGCCGCCAGCACGCTCGCGGTCGCACCCATCGACCAGCCGACGAGCGTCACCCGGTGGGCGCCGTGCGCGATCGCCCAGGAGATCGCGTCATCCGCATCGCGACGCTCGGCGAGGCCCAGGCCGTAGCGACCCCGAAGCCCCGGCGGTGCGCCCGGATCGTTGCGGTAGGCGATCACGAGGCTCGTCACCCCCGCCCGCGCCAGCGGTGCGACGCCGCGCAGCGTCTCCTCGGGCAGCGCGCCGCGCCCGTGCACATGCACGGCCCAGCGGCCGGTCTGCTCGGCGTCTGGAGCCGGGCGTACCAGCCAGGCCCAGCTCAGTCCCCCGTCCACCGGGATCGCGACGCGCTCGGTCTCGTAGCCGAGCTCGGCCGGATCCGTGTACCACCACCCGGTCACCCGGCCCCGCACACCCGCGCGCAGCTCGCCACGATCCACGGCCAGCACGGGCCGGGCCACGCGCTCGAGCCTGCCGTCGCGGATCCGATCGACGACCGGCCCGAGCCGCGCGTGACCGGCGCCATCGGCCCAGATGAAGGAGTACACGCCCGGCAGCGCCGCATCGGGGCCGTGGATCCACACCAGCCGCCCGCCCGGAGCATCGGCATCGGTCTCCACCGCCCACACCGTCACCCGGGCCTCCGGGCGCAGCGCGGGGGTGAGCACGCGACGGGCGAAGTGCGCGGCCAGCGCCAGCGAACCGCCGCCGAGTCCGAGCGCCACCGCGCCCAGTGCCGCCGCCGCACCCCGCAGGGCACCGCCTCCGCTTCGTCCGCGCATCGCCACCTCGCCTTGGAATCCCCTGGCCCCGGCGTGGCAACACGCCGGGGTATATCGCAAACTCTAGTCTCGCAGTGTGACGACACATCGGCGAGGTGGCACGGCGTCTTTCGACGACGCCGTCGCTGGGCTGCGCGGGGCGAAGTTCCGCAGCGAGCTGCAGGTCCGGGAGATTCCGGCTCCCGAGCGGATCGCACCGCGCTCCGTCGCCTTCTCCGCCGGTGTCGTGCAGGGGTCGACGCGGCCCGACGAGGAGCAGGGCGATTCCCCCTACGGGGCCGGCCGCCTGATCCTGCTGGACGATCCCGCCTCGGCCGACGACTGGGGCGGACCCTTCCGCATCATCTGCTTCGCCCAGGCACCACTGGAGATGGAGATCGGGATCGATCCCTTCATCGCGGATGTCGCCTGGTCCTGGCTCGTCGATGCGCTGGATTCGCGGGGTGCGGAATACACCTTCGCCTCGGGCACCGCCACCAAGACGCTCTCCACCGGTTTCGGCACGCTCGAGGAGCAGGGCGATGCCGCGCAGATCGAGATCCGGGCCTCCTGGACGCCGCTCGGCACGAATTTCGCGGCCCACGCCGAGGCCTGGAGCGAGCTGCTGTGCCTATTGGCGGGCCTTCCGCATCACGAGGGGATCGCGTCGCTGGGCGCCCACCGGGCGCAGCGCGGCGGCGGTGCGTAGCCGGTGGTCGAACAGCACGAACTCGAGACCAGCTGGTCGCTGGTCGTCGATCGCGGCGGGCTCGAGCACGCCGCGGAGGCGCTCGCCCGGGGCACCGGCCCGGCCGGAGTCGACGCCGAACGCGCCTCGGGCTTCCGCTACGGCGCCGAGGCCTATCTGGTGCAGGTGCATCGTCACGGCGCCGGCACCTTCCTCTTCGATCCGACCGAGCTGGACACCTTCGACCCGCTGGCCGAGGCCCTCGATGGTCAGGAGTGGATCCTGCACTCCGCCAGCCAGGATCTCGCCTGCCTCGAGGAGATCGGGCTCGTGCCCGAGCGCCTCTTCGACACCGAGCTCGCCTCGCGACTGCTCGGCTTCGATCGGGTCGGCCTCGGTGCGATCGTCGAACGGCTGCTGGGCATCCGGCTGCACAAGGCGCACTCGGCGGCCGACTGGTCGACCAGGCCGCTCCCCGAACCGTGGCTCGAGTACGCGGCGCTCGATGTGGCGCTGCTGCCGGATCTGCGTGACGCGGTTGCGCAGGAGCTCGCCGCGCAGGGCAAGGAGGAGTTCGCCGCGCAGGAGTTCGAGGCGGTGCGCACCCGCGCACCGAAGCCGCCGGCCGCGGAACCGTGGCGGCGGCTCTCGGGCGGCAATCGACTGAAATCGCCGCGCGAGCTCGCGATCGCCCGTGAGCTCTGGCTCGCCCGAGACGAGCTGGCCCGGGCACGGGACACGGCGCCGGGGCGGCTCCTGCCCGATGCCTCGCTGGTGCTGGCCGCCTCCACCCAGCCGCGATCCGCCGGCCAGCTCGCGGCCATGCGCGATTTCAGAGGACGTGCGAGCCGCACCGAATTGGAGCGCTGGTGGGCGGCGATCCTGCGCGGCAAGACCACCGACGAGCTGCCCGGCCCGGCGCCTCGGGAGGCGGGGGCGATGCCGCATCACCGCGGCTGGGCGCAGCGGCACCCGGAGGCCGCGGCCCGTCTCGCGGCGGCGCGGGAGGTCATCGCGGCCGAGTCCGAGCGCCTCCGGATCCCCGCGGAGAATCTGCTCACCCCGGAGCTTCTGCGTCGCCTCGTCTGGGATCCTCCGCGGCCGGTGACACCGGATGCCGTGCGCGAGCGTCTCGACGAGCTCGGCGCGCGGCCGTGGCAGAGCGGGCTCCTCTCACCGCTGATCGCCGCCGCCCTGAGCGACTGATCTATCGCACTATCTCAAGCAACTCATTTTGTAGATATCGCACAATTCAGCCGGGGCGGCCGTGAGCTTCGGCAGTGTTTCCGCGCGGCCCTTCCCATGAATGAGACTCAGTTCCTATTATGGGTACTGATCGCATTCGCAGAGGCACTGGAGGCACCGTGGCCACAATGAGAGAGGTCGTGTTCGTCGACGGGGTTCGCACCCCCTTCGGACGCGCCGGAGAAAAGGGCATGTACTGGGGAACACGGGCCGATGACCTTGCGGTCAAGGCCCTGCAGGGGCTGATCGAACGCAATCCCACACTGCCCCTCGACCGCGTCGACGATGTGGGCATCGCGGCTACCACTCAGCAGGGTGACCAGGGGTTGACACTCGGTCGCACTGTCTCGCTTCTGGCGGGTCTTCCCATCGCCGTTCCGGGCTTCGCGCTCGACCGGATGTGCGCCGGAGCGATGACCACGGTCTCGTTCATGGGCGCCGCCATCGGAGCGGGCCAGTACGACATCGCCATCGCCGGCGGGGTGGAGCATATGGGCCGCCATCCGATCGGCCTCGACGCCGATCCCAATCCCCGATTCGTCGCCGAGAAGCTGGTCAGCGCCGATGCCCTGAACATGGGCATCACCGCCGAACGGCTGCACGACCGCTTCCCTGAGCTCACCAAGGAGCGCGCGGACCGCTTCGGCATGCTGAGCCAGCACAAGGTGCAGGCCGCCTACGACCGGGGCGACATCCAGCAGGACCTGATCCCCATCGCCACCCGCAGCGAGGCCGGTTGGGGCCTCGCGACCGAGGACGAGGGCCGCCGCCCCGAGACCACGATGGAGGGGCTGAGCACCCTGCGCACCCCGTTCCGTCCGCACGGACGGGTGACGGCCGGCAATGCCTCGCCGCTCACCGACGGCGCCACCATGTCGCTGCTCGCGGGCGCTGACACCGCAGCGGAACTCGGTCTCAGCGCGAAGATGCGCCTGGTCGGCTTCGCCTTCGCCGGCGTGCAGCCGGAGGTGATGGGGCTCGGCCCCGTCCCCTCCACCGAGAAGGTGCTGCGGCGCACCGGCCTCTCCATCGACGACATCGGGCTCTTCGAGCTCAACGAGGCCTTCGCCGTGCAGGTGCTCTCCTTCACCGATCACTTCGGCATCGCGGACGACGATCCGCGAGTGAACCCCTGGGGCGGGGCCATCGCCTTCGGTCACCCGCTCGCCGCCTCCGGGGTGCGCCTGATGACGCAGCTCGCCCGGCAGTTCGAGCAGCGCCCCGATGTGCGCTACGGCCTCACCGCCATGTGCGTCGGACTCGGCCAGGGCGGATCGGTCGTGTGGGAGAATCCGCACTTCGACGGGAACAAGGGGAAGTAAGGCTCATGACCGATTACAGCACCATCGATTTCACCCCGCTGCTGACCGCGGCGGAGGGCGAGGTCGTCACCGAGGCCTTCGTCCGCGATGTCGCGCTGCCCTCCGGCGGCACCCTCGCGCTGGTCACCCTCGACAACGGCCACGACTACACCCGTCCCAACACCCTCGGCCCGCGCAGCCTCCAGAGCCTGGGTCGCGCACTCGACGAACTGCGCGCGCGCGCGGCCGCCGGCGACATCCGCGCGGTGGCCGTCACCGGCAAGCCCTTCATCTTCGCCGCGGGCGCCGACCTCTCGAAGGTGTCGACCCTCGCCAATCGCGAGAACGCCCGCCTCATCGCGCAGTACGGGCACTTCGTGCTCGGCAAGCTCGGCAAGCTCGGGGTGCCCTCCTTCGCCTTCGTCAACGGCCTGGCCCTGGGCGGGGCGATGGAGGTCGCGCTGAACTGCGACTACCGCACGCTCGACTCCTCGGCCGCGGCGCTCGCCTTCCCCGAGGTCTTCCTCGGCCTCATCCCCGGCTGGGGCGGCGCGACGATCGTGCCGAATCTCGTCGGCATCGAGAAGGCGCTCGACATCATCGTGTCGAATCCGCTGAAGAACAACCGCCTGATGAAGCCCCAGCAGGCCTTCGAGGCCGGGCTCTTCGACGCGCTGTTCGGGCCCGCGCGCTTCCTCGAGGAATCGCTGCGCTGGGCCGACGGGGTACTCGAGGGCAGCATCCGGGTGAACCGGCCGCACGTGCCCGGCAAGCTCGAGCGCCTCACCAAGTGGCCGGCCGCGATCAAGATCGCCCGCGACACCTTGAAGGCCCGTATCGGCACCGCTGCGAAATCCCCCTACGCCGCCCTCGAACTGCTGAACGCGGCGAAGGACGGCGATATCGAGCGCGGATTCGAGCGGGAGGACGATGCGCTGACCGAGCTCATCTCCGGCGATCAGTTCCACGCCTCCATCTACGCCTTCGATCTCGTGCAGAAGCGCGCGAAGCGCCCCGCGGGCGCGCCCCCGAAGGACCTCGCGAAGAAGGTACAGAAGGTCGGCGTCATCGGCGCGGGTCTCATGGCCGGCCAGTTCGCCCTCCTCTTCGCGCGCAAGCTGCGGGTGCCGGTGCTCATCACCGACCTCGACCAGGCCCGCGTGGACAAGGGGCTCGCCTACATCCACGGCGAGATCGATGCCATGCTGGCGAAGGGCCGCCTGTCCCAGGACGACGCGAACCAGATCAAGGCGCTGGTGAGCGGCACGACCGACAAGTCCCTGTACGCGGACTGCGACTGGGTCATCGAGGCCGTCTTCGAGGAGCTCTCGGTGAAGCAGCAGGTCTTCGCCGAGATCGAGCCGATCATCAGCGAGACGGCCGTGATCGCCACGAACACCTCCTCGCTCTCGGTCACCGAGATCGGCGCGAATCTCGCGCACCCCGAGCGCCTCGTCGGCTTCCACTTCTTCAATCCGGTCGCGGTGATGCCGCTGGTGGAGGTGGTGCGCGTGCCCAGCACCGACGACGCCACGCTCGCCACGGCGATGGCGGTCGCGAAGAAGCTGGGCAAGAGCGCGGTGATCACGGCCGACCGCCCGGGCTTCGTCGTGAACCGGCTGCTCGCCAAGGTGATGGGCGAGGCCGCCCGCGCGCTCGACGAGGGGACGCCGCTGGCCGTCGTGGAGCGGGCGCTCGACCCGATCGGCCTGCCGATGGGCCCCTTCGAGCTGATCGATCTGGTCGGCTGGAAGGTCGCGGCCCACGTGCAGGACACGATGGTCGGCGCCTTCCCGGAGCGCTTCTACGCCTCGCCGAATCTGCACGCCGCGGCCGAGCTCGAGAATCCGCTGGTCAAGAGCAAGCAGGGCAAGGTCGAGGATCTCTCGCGCGAGGCGAAGAAGACGCTGAGCTTCGGGAAGAGCCCGGTGTCGCCGGAGGAGATCCTGCGGCGCGTCGAGGACGAACTGGCGCAGGAGATCAAGATCATGCTCGACGAGGGCGTGGTCGCGGCCGCGGAGGACATCGACCTCTGCCTCATCCTCGGGGCGGGGTGGCCGTTCCAGGCCGGCGGCGCGACGCCGTATCTCGACCGGGTCGGCGCGAGCGAGCGCGTCTTCGGCGCGAAGTTCCACCAGCCGCCGGTCGCGGGAGAGCACTCCTGAGCCGCTGCTGAAGCGCACTCCTGAGCGCCCGGGATCCCCCGCGGGACCGGGCGCTCAGCCGTGTCACTCGGTGGGTCGGGCGATCGGGATCCGCGTGCCGCGCACCTGCTCGGCGACATCCGCGGCGATCCGCTCGGCGGTGAGCCCCGCCGCCCGCAGCAGCTCCGCGCGGCTGTCGTGGGGCAGGAAATCGTCGGGGACGCCGAGCTCGCTCACCGCGGTGTCGACGCCAGCGTCGCGCAGGGCCTGCCGGATCCGGGTTCCCACGCCGCCGACGCGGATGCCGTCCTCGATGCTGATGAGCAGCCGGTGCGAGCGGGCGAGCTCGACCACCGCATCGGCCACCGGCACCACCCACCGCGGATCGATCACGGTCGCGGTGATCCCCTGCTCGGCGAGCAGCGCGGCGGCGTCGAGGGCCACCCGGGACATCGGCCCGACCCCGACGAAGAGCACATCGGCGCCGGAATCGGCCCCGTGCAGTACGTCGACGCCGTCGTCCGTGCGCCGCAGCGCGGGAAGCGACTCGCCCACCGCCCCCTTGGGGTAGCGCAGCACGGTGGGGCCGTCCTCCACGGCCACCGCCTCGCTCAGCAGCTCGCGCAGCGTCGCCTCGTCGCGCGGTGCGGCGATCCGGATGCCGGGCACCACCTGCAGCACCGCCAGATCCCAGACCCCGTTGTGACTGGCGCCGTCGGGTCCGGTGATCCCGGCCCGGTCGAGCACGAAGGTCACCCCCGCGCGGTGCAGCGCCACATCCATCAGCAGCTGGTCGAAGGCGCGGCTGATGAAGGTGGAGTACAGCGCGACGACGGGGTGCAGGCCGCCGTAGGCGAGGCCCGCTGCGGTAGTCACCGCGTGCTGCTCGGCGATGCCCACATCGTAGACGCGGTCGGGGAACTCCCGCGCGAAGGCGTCGAGTCCGGTCGGGGCGAGCATCGCGGCGGTGATGCCCACCAGCCGCTCATCTCCGCGCGCGAGTTCGAGGATCCGCTCGCCGAACACCTCGGTGAAGCTCGGAGCGCCGCCGCCGCCCTGGGCCTCACCGGTGTCCGGATCGATCTGCCCGATGGCGTGGAACTGATCCGCGATGTCGTTCTCCGCGGGCGCGTAGCCGCGCCCCTTCTCGGTGATGACGTGCACCAGCGCCGGACGAGCGTAGCCCTTCGCCTGTCGCAGGGCGTGCTCGACCGCTTCGAGATCGTGCCCGTCGATCGGGCCCACGTACTTGATGTCGAGATTGCTGTAGAGATCCTGATTACCGCTCGCCCGGCTCACGAAGCCGCGCAGCGCGCCGCGCGCGGCCCGGTACACGGTGCGGCCGGGGGCGCCCAGACGGCCGAAGAGCCGCTCGCTGCCCTCCTGCAGATCGCGGTAGCTCCCGGTGACGCGCACGCTGTTGAGAAAGCGGGCCATCCCGCCGATGGTCGGGGCGTAGGATCGGCCGTTGTCGTTCACCACGATGACGAGATTGCGATCGTTGTCGTCGGTGATGTTGTTGAGCGCCTCCCAGGTCATGCCGCCGGTGAGTGCCCCGTCGCCGACGACGGCGACGACGTGCCGGTCCTGCTGGCCGGTGCGCGCGAAGGCGCGGGAGATGCCGTCGGCCCAGCTGAGCGAGCTGGAGGCGTGCGAGCTCTCGACGATATCGTGCTCGCTCTCGGAGCGCTGCGGGTAGCCGGCGATGCCGTCGGCCCGGCGGAGCCTGGAGAAGTCCTTGCGTCCGGTGAGGAGCTTGTGCACATAGCTCTGGTGTCCGGTGTCCCACACGATGGGATCGTGCGGTGAGTCGAAGACCCGGTGCAGGGCGATGGTGAGTTCCACCACGCCCAGATTCGGGCCGAGATGGCCGCCGGTCTTGGCGACCTCGGCGATCAGGAACTCGCGGATCTCGGCGGCGAGCCTGCGCAGTTCGTCGAAGGTCAGCGCGTCGAGATCGCGCGGGCCTTCGATTCCTTCGAGCATCATCCCAGTTTAGTGACAGGATCGGGCCCGGACGCCGCAGCGCCCGGGCCCGATCCTCTGTCTTCGCTCAGACCAGCGATCGCAGCACGTACTGCAGGATGCCGCCGTTGCGGTAGTAGTCCGCCTCGCCCGGGGTGTCGATGCGCACCACCGCGTCGAACTCGACCACCGAGCCGTCCTCCTTGGTCGCGGTGACCTTCAGCGTCTTCGGGGTGACCCCCTCGTTCAGCTGGGTGACGCCCGCGATGTCGAAGGTCTCGGTGCCGTCGAGGCCGAGGCTGTCAGCGCTCTCGCCATCGGGGAACTGCAGCGGCAGCACGCCCATGCCGATGAGGTTCGAACGGTGGATCCGCTCGAAGCTCTCGGTGATGACCGCCTTGACGCCCAGCAGGCTGGTGCCCTTGGCGGCCCAGTCCCGCGAGGATCCCGAGCCGTACTCCTTGCCGCCGAGGACGACCAAGGGAATGCCCGCCGCCTGGTAGTTCTGGCACGCGTCGTAGACGTAGGCCTGGGGGCCGCCCTCCTGGGTGAAGTCGCGGGTGAAGCCGCCCTCCACATCGTTGAGCAGCTGGTTGCGGATGCGGATGTTCGCGAAGGTGCCGCGGATCATGACCTCGTGGTTGCCGCGGCGCGAGCCGTAGGTGTTGAAGTCCTTCGGCGCGATGCCGTTCGCCACCAGGTACTGACCGGCGGGGGTCTCGGCCTTGAAGCTGCCGGCGGGGCTGATGTGGTCAGTGGTGACCGAGTCGCCGAGCTTCAGCAGCACGCGGGCACCGGAGATGTCGGTGACCGGCTCGGGCGTGAGGCCCATGCCGTCGAAGTAGGGGGCCTTGCGCACGTAGGTCGACTTCTCGTCCCACTCGAAGGTGTTGCCGGTCGGGGTCGGCAGCGAGTTCCAGTGCTCGTCGCCGTCGAAGACCGTGGCGTACTTCGAGTTGAACATATCGCTGTCGATGGAGGTGTCGGCGATCTTCTGCACCTCGACCGGATCGGGCCAGATGTCGCGCAGGTAGACGTCGGCGCCGGCCGAGTCCTGTCCGAGCGGCTCGTTCTCGAAGTCGAAGTCCATCGAGCCGGCCAGCGCGTAGGCGACCACCAGCGGCGGGCTCGCGAGGTAGTTCATCTTGATGTCCGGGTTGATGCGACCCTCGAAGTTGCGGTTGCCGGAGAGCACCGCGGTGACCGCGAGATCGTGCTCGTTGACCGCCTGCGAGATCTCCTCGTTCAGCGGGCCGGAGTTGCCGATGCAGGTCATGCAGCCGTAGCCGACGAGGAAGAAGCCGAGATCCTCGAGATGGGACTTGAGGCCCGACTTCTCGTAGTAGTCGGTGACGACCTTGGATCCCGGTGCGAGGGTGGTCTTCACCCACGGCTTCGCCTTGAGGCCGCGCGCATTGGCGTTGCGGGCCAGCACGCCCGCGGCGAGCATCACCGAGGGGTTCGAGGTGTTGGTGCAGGAGGTGATCGAGGCGAGGGTGACCGCGCCGTGGTCGATCTCGAACTCGCGACCCTGCTGATCCTTCACCTTGGCCGGGTTGGCGGCCTGGGCGTAGTTCTTGAGGTCAGCCTCGAACTGGCTCTTCGACTTCGACAGCTCGATGCGGTCCTGCGGGCGCTTGGGGCCGGCGATCGAGGCCACGACGGTGCTGAGGTCGAGCTCGAGGTACTCGCTGAACTCCGGCTCGTGGGCCGGATCGTGCCACATGCCCTGCGCCTGGGTGTAGGCCTTGATGAGGGCGATCTGCTCTTCGCTGCGGCCGGTGAGGCGCAGGTAGTCGAGGGTGACCTCGTCGACCGGGAACATGGCCGCGGTGGAACCGAACTCCGGGCTCATATTGCCGATGGTGGCGCGGTTGGCGAGCGGCACCGAGCCGACGCCCTCGCCATAGAACTCGACGAACTTGCCGACCACGCCGTGCTTGCGCAGCATCTGGGTGATGGTGAGCACCACATCGGTGGCGGTGACGCCGGCGGGGATCTGGCCGGAGAGCTTGAAGCCGACGACCCGCGGGATCAGCATCGAGATGGGCTGGCCGAGCATCGCGGCCTCGGCCTCGATGCCGCCGACGCCCCAGCCGAGGACGCCGAGGCCGTTCTCCATCGTGGTGTGGGAGTCGGTGCCGACGCAGGTGTCGGGGTAGGCCTGCAGCACGCCGTCGACCTCGCGGGTGAAGGTGACGCGCGCCAGGTACTCGATGTTGACCTGGTGGACGATGCCGGTGCCCGGGGGGACGACCTTGAACTCGTCGAAGGCGCCCTGGCCCCAGCGGAGGAACTGGTAGCGCTCGCCGTTGCGCTCGTACTCGATCTCGACGTTCTTCAGGAACGCGGTCGGCGTGCCGTAGACATCGCTGATCACGGAGTGGTCGATGACCAGTTCGGCCGGGGCGAGCGGGTTGATCTTGTCCGGGCTGCCGCCGAGGTCGACGACGGCCTCGCGCATGGTCGCGAGATCGACGACGCAGGGGACGCCGGTGAAGTCCTGCATGATCACGCGCGCGGGCGTGAACTGGATCTCGGTGTCGGGCTCCGCGCTCGGATCCCAGCCGCCCAGGGCCTCGATATGCGCCTTCGTGACGTTCGCGCCGTCCTCGGTGCGCAGCAGGTTCTCGAGCAGCACCTTCAGGCTGTAGGGCAGCCGCTTCGCCCCCTCGACCCGGTCGATGCTGAAGATCTGGTACTGCGTGCCGCCCACCTCGAGGGTGGTCTGCGCGCCGAAGCTGTTGACGGATGCCATGGCCGCTCCAATGTCAAAATTTATCTCGATGTCGAGACAATTCTACACCCGTCTGCAGTACCGCGGACCCGGAGGGATCGCGCGGCGCAAGAGCCGCTCGGCGTGTTATTCATCCGATGAAGAGGATCGGATATCTCCGTCCTCCTTCGCCGGAAGCGTCGCACTCACCCGGCTGAGCACCAGCCAGGTGAAGATCGCCGCGACGGCGAAGAGCGGCACCCCCATCACCAGCCGGGAGATGCCCAGGGCCTCGAGCGCCCCCGCATCCCCTGCCTGCTCCGAGAAGTACAGCGGCAGCTGCACGGCCAGCCTCGCGACGAAGAGCGCGATCCAGACGAGCGTGCACAGCTGGGCGGCGCGCTTGAGCGCCGGAATGGAGCGCCACTCGCGCAGATCCCCCCGGAAGAGCCCGAGCAGCAGACCGATCAGCGGCCAGCCGACCAGCAGCGAGATCGTGTGCGCCGCGATCCACGCCCCGTTGATCCAGAATCCTGGGACGTAGTAGCTGCTGCCTTCGCCGGAGAGCATCACCGCGGCGACGCACACCACCACGCCGAGCAGGCCGGACAGGGCCGCCGACAGCGACTCGCGCCGGATCAACCGCACCACCACGGCGAGTACCGCGATGACCAGCGGCGCGATGGCGGAGATCCGCGCCTCCTGCGTGAGGACGTAGGTCACCAGGTACACGGTCGCGGGAACCAGCGCCTCGAAGATCCCTCGCCAGCCGCCGATCGCCGCGAGCACGCCGCGCGCGCTCAGCGCCTCGCCGCGCATACCGGCCTCGACCGCTCGGCCGAGCCCGCCGGTCCCCCGACGGGAGGCCTCGGCTCCGGGATCCGACGCCGGGTCCCCGGTCACGCCTGGGCCGCCCCGTTCGCGGTGCCCTGCACACCCGCGGGCATCTTCAACGGCAGCAGCTCGCCCGGAGGCATCGGATTGTCCCCGCGCACTACCACGACCTCCCGGAACAGCTCGCCCACCCGCACCTGGGCCTCGGCATCGACCACGGCCTTGCCCATGATCACGCCGCGGAGCATCCACCGCGGGCCGTCGACGCCCACGAAGCGGACCACCCGGGTCCCCCCGCCCTGATCGGCCGGGACCTGGCTCTGCACCAGCAGCTCGGGACCCAGTTCGCCCTCCTGCTCCTGCACCTTCGCGCCCTGCGCGGCAAGCTGCTGGGCGACCTCGCCCCGCACCCGGTGCCAGAGACCGCTGGACTTCGGCGCGGAGAAGGCCTGCAGCTGCAGCACGGACTCCGCGTAGTCGAGGGTGACGGCGACCACGCGGCTCGCGCGCTCGTCGACTTCCAGCCGCAGCTGCAGACCTTCGCGCGGCATCACCTTGAGCCCGCCCAGATCCACATAGGGGCGCATCGCCGGAACCTCGAGGATGTCGAAGGGTCCGGCGGACTCGCGGTCGCCGGGCGCCGACTTGGTCTCGTCGAACTCCGGCACGGCCTCCTCGTGCAGCTCGACCGCGTCGCCCTGCTCCGGTGTCTCGTCGCTCATCTCTGTCCGTCTCCTTCTCACCACGCCAGGCGGCTCACCACTTCTTCACTCCGCATTCGGTCTGCAGACCGTCTCAGACTCGGGCCGCGTCACGCACTCCGGTGGAGCCGAAGCCGCCCGCGCCGCGCTCGCTGTCCGGCAGCTCGGCCACGCTGACGAACTCCGCGCGCGAGACCGGCATCACGATCAGCTGGGCGATGCGATCCCCCGGCTCGATGCGGAAGCTCTCGCTCCGATCCGTGTTCAGCATCGGCACCTTGATCTCGCCGCGGTACCCCGCATCGATCGTCCCCGGCGCGTTCAGCACCGTGATGCCGTGCTTCACCGCCAGTCCGCTGCGCGGCACGACGAAGGCGACATAGCCCACCGGCAGCGCGAAGCGGATCCCGGTGCCCACCAGTGCGCGCTCGCCCGGACCCAGATCCAGGGCCTCCGTGCTGCGCAGATCGGCTCCGGCGTCCCCGGGACGGGCGTAGGCCGGCAGATGGGTCTCATCCGCGATAGTGGGCAGTTCTACGACATCGATCATTCAGCAAGGGTATCGGATCGAGGGCGGGCTTCCGCTCAGATCTGCGCGGCATAATCGGAGCATGAGCAGAACGTCCCCGTCCGCCCCCGCCTCCTACCGCGAACGGCTCTGGCCGACGCCGTGGTTGTTCGTCGCACTGCTGCTGATCATTCCCGCGGTCGCGCTCGTGGTGACGCCGATGAGCACGGGGCTGGCCCTTCCGCTGGGGATCGCGCTCTACGTTCTCATCGCCGGATCGCTGACCCTGATGTCGCCGACCATCGCCGTCGAGGACGGCGTCCTGGTCGCCGGGCGCGCACGCATTCCGGTGGCCATGCTCGGCACGGCGGTCGCCCTCGACTCGGAGGAGCTCCGCGCGGCGATCGGCCCCGGCCTGGACGCCCGCGCGCACCTCATGGTCCGCGGCTACATCCACCGCGGGGCGAAGGTCGAGGTCGTCGACCCGGCGGATCCCGCCCCCTACTGGGTGGTCACCACGCGCAGGCCGCAGTCGCTGCTGGCCGCGATCGAGGCGGCGCGCTGACGCGAGCGGCATCGACCCGAGCAGCACCGACCCGCACCACTCTCACAAGACATCCACAACGCACAGAGGTGTCATTTTGGTGCGCTATTCCCAGGAATAATGCACCAAAATGACACCTGAGTAGGTGGGCGGGGGCGCCAGAGGCGGCGCCGCGGAGTGCGATCAACCCTGCGCGTTTATCCAGCGCACTCCTGACGCAGAAGCGTCAGCGCGGAATGCGCTGAAAAGCGTTGCTTTTCAGCCCGCGCACTCCGCGCAGATCGGGCCGAGATCGGTCTGGTGATCCATCTGCGAGCGATGGCGCACCAGGAAGCAGTTGACACAGGTGAACTCGTCGTCCTGCTGCGGCAGCACCACCACATCGAGTTCGATATCGGAGAGGTCGGCACCGGCGAGCTCGAAGCCGGGGTTGTCGGCGTCCTCGGAGTCGATGGCCGAGGCGCCCTTGGTCGGCACGCGTTCCTTCAGAGCCTCGATCGAATCGGTCTCTTCGTCGGACTTGCGCGGGGCGTCGTAATCGGTGGCCATGCTCTCCTGAGCTCTCCTTCGGGGGGATTTCCGCATGGTGCGGAAGGATGAACTGCGGCCATAGTTTGCCGCAGATCCGCTGCTGACGCAAACTCATCAGCCGTGAGTTCTCTGAACGCGGACATCTCGTCCTCGGAACGCGCCGCGCCACGACGAAGTTTCGCACCCGCCGCGTCAATCCTGCACCGCCGGAGCATCCCATGCGACCCTGGGGGCAAACACGCGGGAGGAAGTGGCGATGGAGGAATTGCGATTGGTGCGGCGCGAGGACCGCACGCTCGTCGTAGCAACGGAGACCGGCGAGGAATTCCGACTCATCGTCGACGAGACCGTGCTCGCCGAACTGCGTCAGCTCAGCCGCCGCGACAGCGGTCCCAGCAAGGTCAGCCCCCGGGAGATCCAGTCGCTGGTACGGGCCGGCAAGAGCCGAGCCGAGATCGCGGAACTCACCGGTCTCGAGGAGGCCGATATCGAGCGCTACGAGGAACCGGTGCTCGCCGAGCGCCGCTACATCCTCGAACTCGCCCAGGCGGTGCCCGTGCGCACCACGCAGGAGGAGGGCGCCGAGCAGCAGTTCGGCACTGTGATCGCCGAGCGACTCGTCGGACTGGGCGCGCAGCGCACCGAGTGGACCTCGTGGCGCGACGAAGAGGCCGGGTGGATGGTCGCGCTCAACTTCGTCTCCCATGACGTCGCCCATCGCGCCGTGTGGACCTTCGAGCACCGCAAGGGCCAGCTCGCGCCGATCACCCCGGACGCGGTGACACTGTCGAAGCAGGGCGAGGTCGGCGACCGCCTGATCCCGAAGCTGCGGGCGGTCGACGATCTGAACCGCACCGAGCGCTTCGACTCCGATGCCTTCGATCCCGAGCAGCTGACCGCCGAGTTCGGCGATGAGACCCAGGCGGATCAGAGCGAGCCGGCCGTCTCCGGGCCGGTGGCCCCGGATCACCCCTCGACCGGGTCGATCCCCACCATCGACATGGAGGCCGAGTTCGCCAGGCGCCGCAGCATCGACGAGCGCGCGATCAAGACGCCCGAACCCGAACTGCCCGACCTCGGGCAGACCGCCGATCTGCTCGACGCGCTGCGCCGACGCCGCGGTGAACGCGGCGCGGACGGGCAGCTCCCGCCCAGCGAGAGCGGGCAGTCGGTGAACCCGCCGGTGCCGCTGCCGGGCTTCCTCGATGCGGCCCCGACAGGCGCGGCGCCGGTCGACACGACCCCGATCGACACCGTCGGAATCGATGCGCCCGCGCCGCAGGCCTCCGGATCCGATGAGACCGCGGGCGACGACGGTCAGGCCTCCGGGGCCCGACGGGGCAAGGGTCGCCCGTCGATCCCGAGCTGGGACGACATCCTCTTCGGCACCCGAAGCGAGGAGGACCCGAGCTAAGTCGTGGCCGGCGCAGCCGCAGGCGACACCCGAGCGGCGGTCTCAGTCACGGCGGCGGCGAATCCCGTGCCCTCGAGCGCCCCGCCGAGGGCGAGCGGCACACCGCGCTCGTCATCGCTGAGACCGCCGTGCTGGCCCACCATGGCGAGCGCCTCGGGGCTGTCGGTGCCGAGGGTGAAGGCGTTCTCCCCTCGGGCCGTCACCAGCACCTCACCGAGGCGAGGCGCGACCGAGAGATCGACGGGTCCGAACCAGTTCGCGGCGATCGCCTCGTCCCTGGTGCCGACCCACGCCGTCTTGCCCAGTGAAGCCGCGACGCGCTCCGCGACCGCTCGCGCGTCCTCCCCGGCACGCAGATAGAGCGAGCGCATTCTCGGCTCCCCTCCGATCTGCTCGACCCCGGCGAGCGCGTCGACATCCGCATCGAGCCGGATCCGGCGCTGGGGCGGGACGTCGACCATGCCGTGATCCGCGGTGACCACCAGGCCGACCCCGCCCGGCAGGGTGCGCAGAAACCCCTCCAGCGCCGCGTCGAGCTCCTCCAGCCTGCGCAGCCAGGCGTCGCTGCGCCACCCATCCCGGTGCGCGGCACGATCGAGTTCGTCGATGTAGAGATAGGCGAGGATCGGGGCGTCCCCCCGCAACAGCCGCGATGCGATGGCGAAGCGCTCGGGGATCGTCTGACCGCCGAGGTACTCCGCACCGGCGAGGATCGCCTCCGTCAACCCGCCGACGGCGTGAGCCGGGCGACCGATCGCGACGGGCCGCGCACCGAGATCGGCGGCAGCGGCGAACAGCGGCGTACTGCGCTGCCAGGCGGCGCGATCCTCGATGCCCTGCCAGTCCTTGAGCGTGGTGACGAGGCCACGCTCGGGATGCCGGATCCGGTAGCCGATGAGGCCGTGCTCGCCGGGCAGCCGCCCGGTGGTGAGCGTGGTGAGCGCGGCGCCGGTGGTCGAGGGGATCACCGTCTCGATGCGGCGGGTCGGCAGCCCGGAGAGTGTGCGCGCGTGGCCGCGGGCGGCCCGCAGATTCGCGTGGCCGAGACCGTCGACCACGAGCAGCACCAGGGAGCGCACCGCGGGAAGACCGGAGGGTGCGGCCACTACTCCCCCGCCTCTCGGACCGAGGGCGGCGGAGAGCGTCTCCGAGGCGTCAGCGCCGAGGCCACTGGCGAGCGCGGCGAGCCCGGTCGGCAGAATCGCGGCCAGCCTCGCCCCGTTGTCGGCGGTCATCGGTAGCATGAGCACCATCGTAACCGGGCGGTGGCTGCAGAGCCCCGCCCGGATCCGGCTGAGCGAAAGGCGTGTGACCGGCACAGTGAGCAGCAATCCGAACACCGTGGAGCGCATCGAGGACATCGACATCTCCCAGGAGATGGAATCGTCGTTTCTGGAGTACGCCTACTCGGTGATCTACTCGCGCGCCCTGCCGGATGCCCGTGACGGGCTGAAGCCGGTGCAGCGGCGGATCCTGTTCATGATGACCGATATGGGGCTGCGCCCCGAGAAGGGTCACGTGAAATCGGCTCGCGTCGTCGGCGAGGTGATGGGCAAGCTCCACCCGCACGGCGATGCCTCGATCTACGACTCCCTGGTCCGCATGGCGCAGGGCTTCGCCATGCGGCTGCCGCTGGTCGACGGGCACGGCAACTTCGGCTCGCTCGACGACGGCCCCGCGGCCTCCCGTTACACCGAGGCCCGTCTCGCGGGTGCTGCGCTCGCGATGACCTCCTCGCTCGACGAGGACGTGGTCGACTTCGTCCCGAACTACGACAACCAGATCATGCAGCCGGATGTGCTGCCCTCCGCGGTGCCGAACCTCCTCGTCAACGGCGCCAGCGGCATCGCCGTCGGCATGGCCACCAATCTCGCCCCGCACAACCTCGTCGAGGTCGTCGAGGGCGCGAAGCACCTGCTCGCGAACCCCGATGCCGGTGTCGACGAGCTGATGGAGTTCATTCCCGGGCCGGATCTGCCCGGCGGCGGCATCATCGTCGGTCTCGATGGGGTAAAGGACGCCTACCGCACTGGGCGCGGCGCGTTCCGCACCCGGGCGAAGGTCTCGGTCGAGTCCCTCGGGCCGCGCCGCACCGGCCTCGTCGTCACCGAGCTCCCCTACCTCGTTGGACCCGAGCGCGTCATCGAGAAGATCAAGCAGGGCGTCGACTCGAAGAAGCTCTCCGGCATCAGCGATGTCGCGGACCTCACGGACCGCAAGAACGGGCTGCGACTGGTCATCACCCTGAAGACCGGTTTCAGCCCCGAGGCGGTGCTCGAGCAGCTCTACCGGTACACCCCGCTCGAAGACTCGTTCAGCATCAACTCGGTGGCACTCGTCGAGGGGCAGCCGCAGACCCTGGGGCTGCGCGAGATGCTGCGCGTCTTCCTCGACCACCGGCTCTCCGTCGTCACCCGCCGCAGTGAGTTCCGCCTGCGCAAGCGCCGCGAGCGGCTGCACCTGGTCGAGGGCCTGCTCATCGCGATCCTCGATATCGACGAGGTGATCCAGCTCATCCGCACCAGCGATGACGCCGAGTCGGCCCGCGCGCGCCTCATGCAGGTCTTCGACCTCTCGGAGCCGCAGGCCGAGTACATCCTCGAGCTCCGGCTGCGGCGACTCACCAAGTTCTCGCGCGTGGAGCTCGAGGGCGAGCGGGATCAGCTGCGCGCCGAGATCGAGGCGCTGCTCGAGATCCTCGGCAGCGAGGCGAAGCTGCACGCGGTGGTCGCGACCGAGCTCGACGAGGCGGCCGAGGCCTACGGCACGCCGCGGCGCACCGTGCTGACGGGTGCGGTGGCGAGGCCGGCCCGCTCGACCGCCGGCGCCCAGGTCTCGCTCGAGGTCGCCGACACCCCCTGCGCGGTGCTGCTCTCGGCCACCGGTCGCGCGCTCCGGGTCGATCGCGACCCAGAAGCCCCCGATACGGTGCGCAGCGCCTCCCGCGCGACCAAGCACGGCGCGGTCGTCGCGATGGTCGAGGGCACCGTGCGCGGCGAGCTCGGCGCGGTGCTCGACGACGGCACCGTGCACCGCTTCACGCCCGTCGATCTTCCGCTCGTGCCCGCGGCGTCGATCGCCTTCTCCGCCGGCGTCCCGCTCACCGCCTATCTCGGTCTCGGCGACAAGAAGCGGCGCGTCGTCGGTCTCGTGCCGCTCGAGAGCGAGACGCCTATCGGCCTCTTCACCGCGGAGGGCACCGTCAAGCGCGTGCTGCTGCAGGATCTGCCGGCCAAGCCCGACTTCGAGGTGATCGGGCTCAAGGGCGCCGACCGCCTGGTGGCGGCCTTTCCCGCGCCGGACGGCGCGGAGTTCGCCGCTGTGGCGAGCGATGCGCAGCTGCTGCGCTTCCCCACCGACTCGGTGCGGCCGCAGGGCCGCCCGGCGGGCGGTATGGCGGGCATGAAACTCGGCGCGGATGCGCGCATCATCTTCGCGGGCGCGATCCCGGCCGGAGCCGAGGCTCGCGTGGTCACCGTCGCCGACAGCTCGCTGACCCTGCCGGGCACCGATGTCGCGACGGCGAAGGTCAGCGAGTGGGCCGAGTTCCCGGCGAAGGGTCGCGCCACCGGTGGCGTGCGCGCTCAGCGCTTCCTGAAGGGCGAGGATCGGCTCGCCTGTGCCTGGGTGGGCACCGGCGAGCCCCGTGCGCTGGCCGCCGACGGCGCCGCCCGGAAGCTTCCCGAGACCCTGGGCAAGCGCGATGCCTCGGGCACGCCCATCGACGGCGCCGCGGCCTTCGTGGGCACCGCCCCCTGACCTCCGCTCCCTGATCTCCGTTCCCTCCCCGGCGCACCCCGCCCCCACGCCCCCGGGTGCGTCCCGCGCCTCACACCCCTGGGTGCGCCCCCGCCCCAGGGCCCTATTCCCCGGAATCGGGGACGCTCGGGTCACTTTCGAGCCCGGAATATCCGACACCAGCGTCCCCGATTCCTCGCCGCTCAACGCGAGGGCACCCAACCGCGCTGCACCAGAGCGTCGAAGGTCTGCTCGCGAAGCTCGTCTCGCCTGCGATACAGCAGCTCGGCGGTGACCCGGATCACATCCCATCCGTTCTGCGCGTAAGCGCGGTATTTACGGATGTCGCGGTTCCACTGCGCGGTCTCGGTCATATGGTGGGCGCCCTCGTACTCATGCGCAAGGCGGTATTCGGGGAAGGCGATCTCGCTGCAGCCGAGCAGCCTGCCTCCACCATCGAACACCTCGAAATCGAGCGCGGGCTCCGGAACACCCCATTCTGCGAGTGCGAGCCGAAGATGCGACTCGGGCGCGGATGCGCTGTGTGGGGAAAGGTCCGGCAGCATAGCGAGAAGGCTCACCCGTCCACGCCGATACGGTGCGGCCGCAGCCCGTTCCAGCTCTTCGAGCGTGGCATGAGGCGCGCGCGTCAGACGTCGAGTGCCGGGAATCCGGGGCTGCCGGATCACGCTGTCGCCGAGCGCCACCGCGTCCCAGCGCCCTAAGCGCGGGGAGATCATGCACCAGGTGGAGACCGCATCGGTGACCGGCAGGCCCTCGTGTACGGTGACCGTGACAAAGCGAGGATCCACCCGCGAGCCCCGCACCCCGCGTCTGCGCAGCGCTCTTCCGGGCGAGAAGCAGGCGACCTCCAAATCGTCGCTATCGGCCGCCGGCACCGGAAGCCTCCAGATGACTGCGGCGGTGCGCCCACTCAGGAAGCAGCCGGGTGGCAGGAACGGAGCGAGGGCACGGGCGCGTTCCAACTGTCGCCCGCGCCAAGTATGCGCGGCGTGCGCTTTAGCGCCGCCCCCGGAGTCGGCTTCCCCTTCCTCGTTGAGATCGAGTCGCCGATACACATCGCGAAAGGAACGCTCGACATCCGCATTCCTCATACGGGATCTCGGAACGCGTGCTCTCGCGCACTTCGTGCGGAGAACACCGTCCCGAGTTCGTCGGGCAGCGGCGTCAAAGGTCGAGGCATCCCAACAGTCTTGCCCGGACGAGGCCCTCGGAAGGGGGCCTCTCCACTTCTGTGGATGATGCGGGCGACCTCCCAGTTGCGGTCACCCTGAGAGCGGCGAATCGCCGCACTTGCCGGCGCAGAGTCGGGGACGGGAATGTTCCTTTCCCACGCACCGAAAGGCACATAACCGTCCCCGATTCGGGGTGGGCGGGGCGGCAGCGGGGCGGCAAGGGTGGGGTCGGGGTGGGGCCGGCAGGGAGCGCGGCAAGGGTGGGGCCGGGGTGGGGCCGGGGTGGGGCCGGCAGGGAGCGCGGCAAGGGGTGGGGCAAGCCGTGCTCGCCCCACCCCGACCATCCGCGTTAGGCGTCGATGCGCTCCCGGTCGAGGTCGTCGGCGTTGTCGATGATGAACTCCTTGCGAGGCGCCACATCGTTGCCCATCAGCAGCTCGAACATCTGCGCGGCGGCGTGGGCGTCCTCCACCCGCACCCGGCGCAGGGTGCGGTGCTCGCGGTCCATGGTGGTCTCCGCGAGCTGATCCGCGTCCATCTCGCCGAGCCCCT
Organism: Leucobacter sp.; assembly: GCA_048516985.1. Lineage (GTDB taxonomy): Bacteria > Actinomycetota > Actinomycetes > Actinomycetales > Microbacteriaceae > Leucobacter. Next base: position 2,089,901 of record CP183188.1, read on the forward strand.
TGTAGCGCTGGATCGGCTCGACGTACTTCTTGTTCCGCTTGCGCAGATCGGCGAGCAGTCCCTGCAGCTCCTTCTCGCTGTAGGTGTAGATGACGTCATTGGGCGTGCGACCGTTGTTCTGCACGATGACCCGGTGCAGCGGCGGCACGGCCGCGTACACTCGTCCGGCTTCGAGCATCGGCCGCATGTAGCGGAAGAACAGCGTCAGCAGCAGTGTGCGGATATGCGCCCCGTCGACGTCCGCGTCGCTCATCAGGATCACCTTGCCGTAACGGGCCGAGTCCAGCTCGAAGTCGCGCCCTGAACCGGCGCCGATCACCTTGATGATCGAGCTGCACTCGGCGTTGCTCAGCATCTCCGCGACCGAGGCCTTCTGCACGTTCAGGATCTTGCCCCGGATCGGCAGCAGCGCCTGGTACTCGCTGTCGCGCGCCGGGCGGGCCGTGCCGAGGGCACTGTCGCCCTCGACGATGAAGAGTTCGGTGTCCGCCACATCGCGGGAGCGGCAGTCGATCAGCTTCGCCGGCAGCGAGGAGCTCTCGAGCGAGCTCTTCCGCCTGGCGGTGTCGCGCTGCGCGCGGAGCGCGATCCGCGACTTCATCTCCGCCACCATCTTCTCGAGCAGGGCACCCGATTGCGCCCGATCGTCGCGCTTGCTCGAGGCGTAGCGCTCGTCGAGTCCGCGGGCCACCGCCTTCGCGACGATCTGCCGCACCGCGGCGGTGCCGAGCACCTCCTTGGTCTGCCCCTCGAACTGCGGCTCGGGCACGCGCACGGTCACCACCGCCGTCAAACCGGTGAGGATGTCGTCCTTGTCCGGTTTGTCGCTGCCGGCCTTCAGTCGACGCGCATTCGTCTCGATCTGCTTGCGGAAGAACTTGGTGAGCCCCTGCTCGAAGCCGCTGAGGTGGGTGCCGCCCTTCGGCGTCGCGATGATGTTGACGAAGCTCTGCACCTCGGTGTCGTAGCCGGTGCCCCAGCGCATTGCGATATCCACCTCGCAGTGCCGCTCCACCTCGCGCGAGACGAGCCCGCCGGACTTCTCGTCCATCACCGGAACGGTCTCCGAGAAGGTCCCCGAATCGGTGACCCGCCAGGTGTCGGTGATCGGCGCGTCGACCGCGAGGAAGTCGACGAACTCGCTGATGCCGCCCTCGTAGCGGAAGCTGTGCACGACCGCCTCGCCGGACTCGTCCAGCGCCTCGGCCCGCTCGTCGCGGATCTCGATGCCGAGTCCCGGCACGAGGAACGCCGTCTGCCGGGCGCGCGCGGTGAGCGACTCGGGCTCGAAGCGCGCCGTAGAGAGGAAGATCTGCGGATCGGCCCAGTAGCGCACGCGGGTGCCGGTGACGCCCTTGCCGACCTTCCCGACGACCCGCAGCTCCGAGGAGTCCTCGAAGGGGGTGAAGGGGCTGTCGGGGCTGTCCCCCGCGAAGACGCCGGGCTCGCCGTGCCGGAAGGACATCGCCCAGGTCTTGCCGTCGCGGTCCACCTCGACATCGAGCCTGGCCGAGAGCGCGTTCACCACGGAGGCCCCCACGCCGTGCAGTCCACCCGAGGAGGCGTAGCCGCCGCCGCCGAACTTGCCGCCGGCGTGCAGCTTGGTGAAGACGAGCTCGACTCCGCTGAGACCGCTCTTGGGCTCGATATCGACCGGCACCCCGCGCCCGCGGTCGCTCACGGTGACGCTGCTGTCGTCGTGGAGCACGATCTCGATCTCGTTGCCGTGACCGGCCAGGGCCTCGTCGACCGAGTTGTCGATGATCTCCCAGAGGCAGTGCATGAGACCGCGGGAGTCCGTGGTGCCGATGTACATGCCCGGCCGCTTGCGCACGGCTTCGAGACCCTCGAGCACGGTGAGATGGCGTGCGGAATAGCTCGACTCGGCCACAGGTTCGACCCCTTTCTCGGCTGACCTCATCACACTAGGCCGTCCCTCCGACATTCTCCGCATCGCACGCCGGGGAGGCCCGACATCTACGCGCTCAGCGAAACGATGCCGAAGTTGAGTGTTCCTGGGGCTCAGGCGTGGTTTGATTGAGGCATCACCCAGTCACACGCAGAACGGAGGCGACCATGACTACCCTCGAGCAGGATCGCACCGAGGCCCCCCTCACCGCGGATCGGCCCATCACCGGCCTCGACCGCTGCGACAGCTGTGGCGCCCAGGCGTATGTCCGCGCGGTGCTGCAGGGCAGCGAACTGCTGTTCTGCGCCCACCACGCCCGCAAGCACGAACCCAAGCTGCGCCCGATTGCCGAGGTGTGGCACGACGAGACGCACAAGCTGACCGCATAGCTTCATCTGCGGCGCGAGTGCGCACGAGCGAACGAGAAAGGCCCGGGGCGACCCGGGCCTTTCTCGTCGCCTCGCTACTCGAGGTAGTCGCGCAGCTGCTGCGACCGTGAGGGGTGGCGCAGCTTCGCCATCGTCTTCGACTCGATCTGGCGGATGCGCTCGCGGGTGACCCCGAAGGTGTCGCCGATCTGATCCAGCGTCTTCGGCTGCCCGTCGCCGAGGCCGAAGCGCATCCGGATCACGCCGGCCTCGCGCTCGCTGAGCGAGTCGAGCAGCTGCTCCAGCTGCTGCTGCAGCATGGTGAAGCCCACGGCGTCGGCGGGGACCACCGCTTCCGTGTCCTCGATCAGGTCGCCGAACTCGCTGTCGCCGTCCTCGCCCAGCGGGGTGTGCAGCGAAATGGGCTCGCGGCCGTACTTCTGCACCTCGACGACCTTCTCGGGCGTCATATCGAGTTCGCGGCTGAGCTCTTCCGGGGTGGGCTCGCGGCCCAGATCCTGCAGCATCTGCCGCTGCACGCGGGCGAGCTTGTTGATGACCTCGACCATGTGCACGGGGATGCGGATCGTGCGCGCCTGATCCGCCATCGCTCGGGTGATGGCCTGCCGGATCCACCAGGTCGCATAGGTGGAGAATTTGAAGCCCTTGGTGTAGTCGAACTTCTCCACCGCGCGGATGAGGCCGAGATTGCCCTCCTGGATGAGGTCCAGGAACTGCATGCCGCGACCGGTGTAGCGCTTCGCGAGCGACACCACCAGACGCAGGTTCGCGCCGAGCAGGTGGCTCTTCGCGCGCTGTCCGTCGCGCGCGACCCACTTCAGCTCGCGCTCGAGCTTCTTGGGCAGGCCCTTCTCGGTCGCCAGCTTCTCCTCGGCGAACAGTCCCGCCTCGATCCGCATCGCGAGCTCGACCTCTTCGGCGGCGTTCAGCAGCGCCACCTTGCCGATCTGCTTCAGATAGTCCTTGACGGGATCGGCCGTCGCACCGGGGATGGCGGTGGTGACCGTCGGGACGTCCTCCTCCTCCGATGAGCGCAGCACGATGGCGCCGGTCGGAAGCGGTTCGTCACGACGCGTGCCCGCTCCCGCGGCCCCGGACTTCTCCGTGTGCTCGCCGTCGCCGGCCTCGCCGTCGAGAGCCTCGTCCTCGACGACCTCCGGCTCTCCGTCCAACTCCAGGTCTTCGGCCTCGTCGACCTTGGCCGATTTGCGGGGCTTGCCCGCGGTCTTCTTCGCAGCCGCCTTCTTCGCCGGTGCCGCAGCGGTGGAGCCCTTCGCCGCGGACTTCTTGGCCGCAGCCTGCTTCGCGGGAGTCGAAACCTCCGCGCTGAGCTTCTTCTCCTCGGCCGTCCCGGCCGTCTTCTCAGCAGTCTTGGACGTGGATGCAGTCGCCACGCGGCCGCCTCTCTGTGTCGAAACCTCTTGCGTGTCTCTCGTATCGAAACGCGCGCATACCATGAAAACCCATGTCAAGCCCCCTTCATTCCCGAGACCGGGAATTCATGCGGGTTGAATGGGTTCGCAGCTCTATTATTGCACGTTTCCGAGGGGCTCACAGACCGCCCGACGGCGCCTCCCCGGCTCCCTGATCGCGCTGCTGCGCGAGGAAGCGCTCGAGCTCGCTGGCGAGCTGATCGGCGGTCGGGATGGATCCGTCCTCACTCATCAGCGGAGAGCGCGGGGTCTGATCCTCCATATAGGAGTCGTAGCGGGACTCGAGCCCGCGCACCATCTCGATGGACTCCTCGTTCTCGGCGATCTGCTCGTCGACCTGGGCGTGGAAGGATCGCGAGGCCTCGCGCGCCTCGTCGGTGGAGAAGATGAGCCCGGTGGCGACCATGACCCCGTCCAGCGCCGTCAGCAGCGCCTCGGGATACTCGGTGCCGGCCAGATAGTGCGGTACCAAGAGCGCGAATCCGACCACCTCCTCGCCGAGGCTGTGCAGACGGTACTCCAGCACATGCCCGGCCGAGGCGGCCAGTTTGGTGATCGGCCGCCACACGGAACGGGCCTCGATGAGGTCGTCCCGGGTGCCGCTCACCGTCATCCGGAGCGGCCTGGTGTGCGGCACGGGCATCGGGATGGCGTGCGTCCAGACCGTGGTCGTGACGTCGAACTCGTGCACCAGCAGCAGCACGGTGTCGATGAACTGCTCCCAGCGGAAATCCGGTTCGAAGCCGCTGAGCAGGAGGAACGGCGCTCCCAGCTCATCGTGTCCGAGCGCGAGCGTCAGCTCCTCCGGGGCGTAGTCGATGAGATGGTCCTGGTCGAAGGTGATCAGGGGACGCCGGGAACGGTAGTCCAGCAGCAGATCCGCGTTGAAGCGCAGGATCTCCTCGAGTCGATAGCGCTCCCAGAGGTACTCCTCGAGCTGCGAGATCACTCCGCCGGCATCGCTGACCCCCTTGAGCGCGACGATCAGCGGGATGCCCTTGGGCACCTGCGCTCGGCGCTCAGCGTACTCGGCTGAGAAGATCTGATCGGTCACACTTCCATCCTACGGAGCGCCGCCCCGGAATCGGGCCTCTGCCGTCACGCCGAGAGCGAACCCTCGGCGCTGCTTTTGCGCGGCGGGCACAGTCCGCGCGGCTCCGACGGTAGTAGGCTTGAGGAGGCGTGCAGGGCACATCCACGCCGCCCGCCTTGAACATGCACTACCGAGGGAGATCCCACTTGGCCGATCAGCAGTTTGACATCGTCGTATTGGGTGGAGGCAGCGCAGGCTACGCGGTCGCTATTCGCGCGACTCAGCTCGGCTTCAGCGCAGCAGTCATCGAGAAGGACAAGCTGGGCGGCACCTGCCTGCACCGCGGCTGCGTGCCCACCAAGGCCCTCCTCCACTCCGCCGAGGTGGCGGATGTCGCACGCGAGGGCGCCGCCTACGGAGTGCAGTCGAGTGTGTCGGGCATCGACATCACCGCGGTCAACGCCTTCCGCACGAATCTCGTCGAGAGCAAGTTCAAGGGCCTGCAGGGCCTGCTGAAGGCGAACGGCATCACCGTGATCGCCGGCGAGGGACGCCTGGTCTCGGCGAACACCGTCCAGGTCGGCGACGACCGTATCACCGGCACGCACATCGTGCTCGCCACCGGCTCCTACTCGCGTTCCCTGCCCGGTCTCGAGATCGGCGGCCGCGTCATCACCAGCGAGCACGCGCTCGAGCTGCAGGAGGTGCCGGGACGCGTCGCCGTGCTCGGCGGCGGCGTGATCGGCGTCGAGTTCGCAAGCGTCTGGCGCTCCTTCGGCGCCGAGGTCACGATCATCGAAGGCCTGCCGCATCTCGTCCCCAATGAGGAGGAGTCGGTCTCCAAGCAGCTCGAGCGGGCCTTCCGCAAGCGCGGTATCGACTACAAGCTCGGTGTCCGCTTCCAGTCGGTGACCCAGAACGACTCGAGCGTCACCGTCACGCTCGAGGACGGCACCACGGTCGAGGCCGACTACCTGCTGGTCGCGGTCGGTCGCGGTCCCGCGACGCAGGGCCTCGGCTTCGAAGAGGTGGGCATCGAGATGGATCGGGGTTTCGTGCTCACCAACGAGCGCCTCGCCACGAACGTCCCGGGGGTCTACGCGGTCGGCGATATCGTTCCCGGGCTGCAGCTGGCGCACCGCGGATACCAGCAGGGCATCTTCCTGGCGGAGGAGCTGGCCGGCCTGAACCCCGTTCTCGTTGAGGATGTGAACATCCCCAAGGTCACCTACTGCGATCCCGAGATCGCCTCCGTCGGCCTCACCGAGGCGAAGGCCGCCGAGAAGTACGGCGCGGAGAACGTGACGAGCTACGAGTACAACCTGGCCGGCAACGCCAAGAGCTCGATCCTCGGAACCGCCGGCACGGTGAAGGCCGTGCGCGTCAACGACGGCCCGGTGGTCGGCGTGCATATGATCGGCGCTCGCGTCGGCGAGCTCGTCGGCGAGGCCCAGCTCATCGTGAACTGGGAGGCCTACCCGGAGGACGTGGCTCCGTTCATCCACGGCCACCCCACCCAGAACGAGACCATCGGCGAGACCATGCTCAAGCTCGCCGGCAAACCACTGCACGCCATCTAGTCGCAGCGCAGGGACGAGAACAGAAGGATCGGAGAAATCAGGATGAGTGAATCGGTAGTGCTCCCCGCACTCGGAGAGAGCGTGACCGAAGGCACCGTGACGCGCTGGCTCAAAAAAGTCGGCGACACCGTGGCCGTAGACGAACCCCTGCTCGAGGTGTCCACCGACAAGGTCGACACCGAGGTGCCCTCGCCCATCGGCGGAGTGCTCGAGGAGATCCTGGTGCAGGAGGACGAGACCGCCGAGATCGGCGCCGTCCTCGCACGCATCGGTGACGGCAGCGGCGCTTCGGCGCCCGCCCCTGCTGCAGAGCCGGCCGCGCCCGCGGCGGAGGCCGCTCCCGCGGAGGCGCCCGCCGCGGCTCCGGCGGCGCCAGCTGCGGCACCCGAGGCTCCGGCGGCGGCCCCCGCGGCTCCGGCTCCGGCCGAAGCGGCTGCTCCGGCACCCGCTGGCGACGAGGGACAGGACATCGTGCTCCCGGCGCTCGGCGAGAGCGTCACCGAGGGAACGGTGACCCGCTGGCTCAAGCAGGTCGGCGAGTCGGTCGCCGTCGACGAGCCGCTGCTCGAGGTGTCCACCGACAAGGTCGACACCGAGGTGCCCTCGCCCATCGCCGGCGTGCTCCAGCAGATCCTGGTGCAGGAGGACGAGACCGCCGAGGTCGGCGCCGTGCTCGCACGCGTCGGGAGCTCGGCCGCGGCGGCCCCCGCGCCCGCGGCTGAGCCGGCCCATGCGGCACCGGCCCCTGCGGCAGCGCCTGCCGCCGCAGCACCGGCACCCGCCGCAGCTCCGGCTCCGCCCGCGGCTCCTGCGGCACCGGCTCCGGCGGCACCCGCTCCCGCGGCACCCGCCCCGGCCGCACCCGCACCCGCGGCGGCCGCTCCCGCGGCGCAGCCGGATCCGGCAGCCGGCGGATACCTCACCCCGATCGTGCGCAAGCTCGCCGCCGACAGCGGCGTCGACCTCTCGAAGGTCGTCGGCACCGGCGTGGGCGGTCGCATCCGCAAGGAGGACGTACTCGCCGCGGCTTCGTCGAGCGCCCAGGCGTCGACCCCGGCCCCGGCGCCCGCCCCAGTCGAGGTGTCCCCGCTGCGCGGAACGACTCAGCCGATGAGCCGCCTGCGCAAGGTGATCGCCGAGCGCGCCGTCGCCTCGCTGCAGGCGACCGCTCAGCTCACCACGGTCGTCGAGGTCGATGTGACCGCGATCGCCCGCCTGCGCGCGGCCAAGAAGGCCGAGTTCGAGGCCAAGACCGGCGCGAAGCTCTCCTTCCTGCCGTTCTTCGCGGTCGCGGCCGCGGAGGCGCTGCGCAGCCACCCGATCATCAACTCGACGGTCGACGGCGAGAGCATCGTCTACCCGGCCACCGAGAATCTGAGCATCGCCGTCGACACCGAGCGCGGCCTGCTCACCCCGGTGGTGCGCGACGCGGGCGACAAGAACATCGCACAGCTCGCGACCGAGATCGCCGATCTCGCCGCGCGCACCCGCGACAACAAGCTCACCCCGGATGAGCTCGCCGGCGGCACCTTCACCCTGACCAACACCGGTTCGCGCGGCGCGCTGTTCGACACCCCACTGGTCTTCCAGCCCCAGTCGGCGATTCTCGGCACCGGCGCAGTGGTGAAGCGTCCGATGATCGTGTCCGGCCCGGACGGCGACGCCTTCGCGGCTCGCTCGATGGTGTACCTGGCACTCTCCTACGATCACCGCATCGTGGACGGTGCCGACGCAGCCCGCTTCCTCACCCAGATGAAGAGCCGGCTCGAGGACGCCCAGTTCGAGGCGAATCTCGGCATCTGAGCCCAGCCGATAGCGCCCCCGATTCCAGCGGAGTCGGGGGCGCTGACGCGTCCGCCCCGCATCGATCGCAGAGCCGGCCGCACCGGGGTGATCCGACTGCGGATCGCATACGACACCGATTCGCGCGCTTCGAGGGCCGACCACCGTCTCTCACCGGCGTGCACCCACTCATCGATCGCCTCCGCCACCGCGTCGTCCAGCAGCATCGCCGCCTCCTCGTCGCCCCACGCCCGCAGCAGCCGGCGCGCCGCCTCCACCGGCACTCCGATCGCCAGGCATCCTGCATCGTGTCCGCGTCGCAAGTGCCGCCGGCTCCGACGCCGCGCAGAGGCGCCCGCTGGTCCCGACCGCCGCAGACCCTCATCGCCCCAGTGGAGCTCGGCGGCGCGCAGCTCTCCCAGGCACCAGCCCAGCTCTCTGAGGCGGATGCCGGTCTCGCAGAGTTCTGCCAGCAACCAGGCGAGCTCCGCCCCGCGCAGCGACTCCCGATGCTCTCGTCTTGCCATACGGCGATTCTGCACCCCGGCGCCTCGGCACGGACGACAGGATCCCGAATCTGTGGAGAGCCCGGCTGTCTCACAGTCAACGAGCGCCTCGGGACGGCGATAAGCTAGAGGCATGGCGAAGAAGGAAAAACAGCGCGCGACGAAGGAGCCCGGCCGCATCAAGCAGATGGTGCAGGTCTACCGCACGACGAAGGTGCACGACCGCAATCTCACCCTCATCATGCTGCTGGTCTTCATCGCGCCCCTCGCCGTCTCGGTGCTGCTGGGCTGGCTGCTCGACGGCGGCATCATCGGGTGGATCCTGTGGCCCCTCACCGGTGTGCTCGTCGGCCTGCTGCTCGTCATGATCGTGCTCGGCCGTCGCGCCGAACGAGTCGCCTACCAGCAGATCGAGGGGAAGCCCGGAGCCGTGGGCGCCGTCATCAGCGGTGCGCTGCGACGCTCGTGGCGCGGCTCCGAGGTCCCGGTGGCGATCACCAAGCAGCAGGACGCCGTGTACCGGGTCGTCGGCAAGGGCGGCGTGGTGCTGATCGCCGAGGGCTCGGCTCAGCGCACCAAGCCGCTGGTCGCCAAGGAGCTCACGCAGCTCAAGCGCACGCTGCCGAATGTGAAGCTCACCCAGCTCTACGTCGGTCCGGACGGGGACGGCGTCCCGCTGCCGAAGCTCTCGCGCACGCTGCTGAAGCTGAAGCCCGCGCTCTCCCGGGCCGAGGTCTCCGCGGTGCACAACCGGATCTCCTCGCTGCAGGGCTCCCCCATCGGCATTCCGAAGGGAATCGACCCGAACAAGGTGCGCGCGGGGCGTCCGCGCTGAGGCGCTCAGGCGCGGATGAGCACCGTGCCAGCGATCTTGTCGTGGAAGCCGCGCTGATCCGAATCCCAGACGAGGACCGGGATCACCAGGCACAGCAGCACGGTGCGCACGATCGGCCGCCACGGGCCCACCCAGCCGCCGGAGATCGGCACGACGCGCAGACCCGTGAGGCGGTGGCCGATCGATCCGCCGATCGTCGGGATGAAGAGGATCTGCATCACCAGGAACAGCAGGAAGGTCGCCCAGCTGTAGGCGGCCGAGTTGTACTGGCCGAAGAGCAGCCCGAGCAGCATGGCGATTCCCCAGTCGATGAAGATCGCGAGGAACCTCCGGCCGATGCGGCCGACCGAGCGCGGACCGCGCTCGGGGAGCCCCAGCCGCTCCCCCGGCCACCGACTCGGCTCAAGATCGCCGAATCGCTGGGGCGGGTTCGCTGCGGGCATGCCGCAAGTCTATCGGCGCGCGTCTGTAACACTCCCGAAACACTCGACTCACCGCCGTGAAACCGGAGTGACGTAATCTGGAGGCCGTACGAGGCGCGTTCGCCACCCCGACTGAGGAGCAGTATGTTCACCACACCCCAGGAAGTGCTCGACTACATCAAGGAGACCGACGTCAAATTCGTCGATATCCGTTTCACCGATCTGCCGGGCGTGCAGCAGCACTTCAACATCCCTGCGGCGACGGTGGATCTCGACTTCTTCGAGGTCGGTCAGATGTTCGACGGTTCCTCGGTCCGCGGCTTCGCCGGTATCGCCGAGAGCGATATGCAGCTGATCCCCGATGTCACCACCGCCTACGTCGATCAGTTCCGCGCGGAGCGCACGCTGGTCCTCCTCTTCGACATCTACAACCCGCGCACCGGTGAGATCTACACCAAGGATCCGCGCCAGGTGGCGAAGAAGGCCGAGCGCTACCTCGCTTCGACCGGCATCGCCGATACCGCGTTCTTCGCACCCGAGGCCGAGTTCTACATCTTCGACTCGGTGCGCTTCGAGACCAAGCCCGAGAGCACGATGTACGAGATCGACTCCGAAGAGGCGATGTGGAACTCCGCACGCAAGGACGAGGGCGGTAACCTCTCCCACAAGACCGCTCAGAAGGGCGGCTACTTCCCGGTCTCGCCGGTGGACAAGCAGGCCGATCTGCGCGACGACATCTCGCTGCGCCTGATCGAGTCGGGGCTGCACCTGGAGCGCTCGCACCACGAGGTGGGCGCCCCCGGCCAGGCCGAGATCAACTACCGCTTCAACACCATGGTGAACGCGGCCGATGACGTGCTGAAGTTCAAGTACATCGTGAAGAACACCGCCGAGCTGTGGGGCAAGACCGCCACCTTCATGCCGAAGCCGGTCTTCGGCGATAACGGCTCGGGCATGCACACGCATATGTCGCTCTGGAAGGGCGGCTCGCCGCTCTTCTACGATGAGAACGGCTACGCGGGCCTCAGCGACATCGCCCGCTGGTACATCGGCGGCATCCTCAAGCACGCCCCCTCGGTGCTCGCCTTCACCAACCCCACGATCAACAGCTACCGCCGCCTGGTCAAGGGCTACGAGGCTCCCGTGAACCTCGCCTACTCGGCGGGCAACCGCTCGGCGGCCGTGCGCATCCCGCTCACCGGCTCGAACCCGAAGGCGAAGCGCATCGAGTTCCGCGCCCCCGACGCCTCCGGCAACCCCTACCTGGCCTTCGCCGCGCAGCTGATGGCGGGCCTCGACGGCATCCGCAACCGGATCGAGCCGATGGAGCCCATCGACAAGGATCTCTACGAGCTGCCCCCGGAGGAGCTGAAGAACATCCCCCAGGTGCCGGGCTCGCTGGACGAGGCGCTCACCGCGCTTGAGGCCGACCACCAGTTCCTGCTCGAGGGCGATGTCTTCACCGAGGAGCTGATCCAGACCTGGATCAACCTGAAGCGCGAGACCGAGATCGCTCCGATGGCACTGCGACCGCACCCCTACGAGTTCGAGCTCTACTACGGCGTATAGCTCGTCCAGCGCACCGGAATGCGGCCGGGGGTCTTCGGATCCCCGGCCGTAGCCGCACTTAGGAGTCGAGCTCTTCTTCGAGCTCGAACTCATCCTCGGAGAGCAGTGCCTCCAGGAATGTGTTGAGGTAGTTCATAACGGTTAGATTACGCTTCTCCGCTCGATTTGACTAGAGTTTTTGTAACCTATTCGTGATCTTTTCGATCGGCGGGCGCCCGCGACTCACTTCCCCGGCAGGATCAGCGGGAAGGCGTCGGGATTCGTGTCATAGCCGAAGAACTCGCGCTCGACGACCAGACGGGCTCGACGCGCGGCGGTGAACCAGCTCTCCTCGAGCTCGATCGTGTGCCCGCTCGGCAGACCGAGCACCCCGGCGATCCCCTCCAGCTCCGCTCTCCCGGCCGGCAGCACATCGGAGCGACGCCCCGACCAGAGCTTCACCGCCGAGCGGATCGAGCTCGCCAGACGCCAGGCCTCCTCCAGCTGCGCGCACGAGGCGGCATCGAGCAGGCCCGCCTCCGCCGAGCCCGCGAGCGCCGCGAGCGTCGACACGGTGCGCAGCTCCGGATGCGTGCTCCCGTCGCGCAGCTGCAGCAGCTGCACCAGCCACTCCACATCGCTGATCCCGCCGGGGCCGAGCTTGAGATGGCGCCGGGGATCCGCGCCCTGCGGAAGACGCTCGGCCTCCACCCGGGCCTTGATACGTCGCACCTCACGGACATCCGCATCCGCGAACTCCGCCGGATAGCGGATCCGATCGGCCAGCGCGGTGAAGTCGGCGCCGAGCGAGGGGTCGCCCGCGACCGGGCGCGCCCGCAGCAGCGCCTGCGCCTCCCAGGTGAGCGACCAGCGCTCGTAGTAGCTCCGATAGCCCTCGAGGCTGCGCACGATCGGCCCCTGCTTGCCCTCGGGACGAAGGTCGAAGTCGAGATCGACCGGGAGACGAGGATCACTGACCAGCCGGCGCAGCTCCGAAACCAGCCGCTCGGCCGTGCGCTGCGCCTCCCCGAGCTGCTCGACCTCTGCCCCCGTGGCTCCCTCGGCGACCCGGTACACGGCCAGCAGATCGATATCGCTCGCGAAGCCCAGCTCGCGCCCGCCGTAGCGCCCCATCCCGATGAGGGCGAGCTCGATGCCCTCATCGCCCCGATCGGGTTCGGCCCGGAGCGCCAGGAGCAGACCGTCCAGCAGCGCGGTGTGCGCGGCGTCGAGTCCGGCGGCGACATCGGCGTCGCTGTTGACAAAGACCAGTCTGCCCAGGGCGAGCCGGAGGACCTCCCGCCGGTGCACCGCGCGCAGCGCGCCCGCCGCCGCATCGGCGCTGTCGCGGCGGGAGGCGAGCGCGCGCATCTCCTCCAGCAGCGCGTCGAGCCCTACGGGCCTCAGCAGCTCGTCTCGTTCGAGCCAGGCCACGGCCTCCGGAATCGACTCCAGCAGCTCGGCCGCGAAGCGCGAGCTCGACAGCACCCGGGTCAATCGCTCGGCGGCCTCCGCCCCATCCCGCAGCAGACGCAGGTACCAGGGCGTCTCCCGATTCGCCTCGCTCACCCGCCGGAAGGCCAGCAGGCCGTAGTCGGGGTCGGTGCCCGAGCCGATCCACTGCAGCAGCACGGGCAGGAGATTGCGTTGGATCCGGGCCTTGCGGGAGTTCCCCCGGGTGAGGGCCGCCAGATGCCGCATCGCACCGTCAGGGTCTCGGAAGCCGATGCTGGTGAGGCGCGCGCGGGCCTCCTCGCCGCCGAGCACCATCTCCTCATCCGGGAGCGCTGCGACGGCGCTGAGCAGCGGTGCGTAGAAGATCTTGAGATGGAGGGTGCGCACCTCCAATTTGATGCCCTCCCAGAGCTCCTCCAGCCCCTCGGCGGTGGTCGCGAGGCCGGTGGCGCGCGCGAGCACCCGCCGCGCCTCGGCGTCCCGTGGCATCAGCGCGGTGCGGCGCAGCTCCCGCAGCTGCAGACGGTGCTCGATGACGCGCAGGCGCCGGTAGTCGGAGGCGAGGCGTTCGCCGTCGCTGCGGGCGACGTAGCCCCCGGCGACGAGCGCCTCCAGCGCCGGCAGCGTGCCGCGCAAGTGGAGTCGTTCGTCTCGCTGACCGTGCACGAGCTGCAGCAGCTGCACGCTGAACTCGATGTCCCTGAGCCCTCCCGGGCCGAGCTTCAGCTGCACCTCCAGCTCGTCGTCGTCGATGTGCTCGGTCACCCGCTCGCGCATGCGCTGCACGGAGCCGACGAAATCCTCTCGTCCGCTGGAGGCCCATACCAGCGGACGGGTGCGCGTGACGAGCTCCTCGCCGAGCTCGAGATCGCCCGCCACCGCACGGGCCTTGAGCAGTGCCTGGAACTCCCAGGTCTTCGCCCAGCGATCGTAGTAGTTGAGCATCGATCCCAGGCTGCGCACCAGCGCGCCCTGCCGTCCCTCGGGGCGCAGATTGGCGTCCACCTGCCACAGCGGGGGCTCCGCGGAAGGATCATGGATCGCCCGCATCATCTCGGTCGCGAGTCGCGTGGCGATGCGCAGGGCGAGCTCCGCATCCACCGGCTCCGCGCCCCCGGTCTCCCTGGCGTCGACGGGCTCCGCGACGAAGATGACATCGACATCGCTGACCACATTGAGCTCCTGCGCGCCGCATTTGCCCATCGCGATCACCGCGAGACGCGTGCCGACGATGCGCTCGGGCGTCACTGCGGGGCCACTTTCACCCGCGATCAGGGTGCCGCGGGCCACCGCGAGCGCCGCCTCCAGCGCCGCGGTCGCCAGTCCCGACAGCGTCGCCGCGACCTCGCCGAGCACCTCGGGGGCCTCGCCTCGGGAACCAGCCTCCAGATCGAAGAGCATCGCCTCGGCCAGCAGCTCCCGATATCTCACCCGGAGAGCGGTCCAGCCCGGCTCCGAGACTCGCCCGGCCACCGGCGCGGTGCGCGCGGGACCTGGATCCGCGTCGACGGCTGCGAGCAGCTCGGCCCGGGCCCCGGCATCGTCGACCAGGCGACCGCCGCGATCCAGGATCTCCGCCAGGCGCCCGGGATGCCGCGCGAAGAAGGCGCCCAGCGCCGGCGAGGCGCCCACGAGCAACGCGAGCCGTCGCCACTCGGCGTCGCCGAGGCCCTGCAGTGTCCGCGGATGCTGCTCGGCGAGGCTGCTCAGCCGGCTCAGGGCGGCGTCGGGATCGGCCGCCGAGGCGAAGGCCTCGAGCAGACCGTCGACCGGGCGGCCCACCAGGGCTGCCAGCGAGCCGAGCCCCTCCCGCGATTCGCTCAGCGCCTGGAAGCCCGCACGTGCGAAGCGCCCGAGCGGAAGCGCGACGGGGTCCCTGGGCATCCGAGCCGCCTCAGATGGTGTCGAGCATCGTCTCGAGCTCGTACGGCGTGATCTGGTTGCGGTAGGTCTCCACCTCTCGCCGCTTCTCGCGGATGAGGTAGGCGAACACCTGCTCGCCCAGGGTCTCGGCGACCAGCTCGCTGCGCTCCATCACCGCGAGCGCGTGATCGAGGCTGGTGGGAAGCGGATCGAAGCCCATCGCCCGTCGCTCCCCCTCGCTGAGCGCCCAGATGCTGTGCTCGGCCTCGGCCGGCAGCTCGTACTCCTCTTCGATGCCGCGCAGGCCCGCCGCCAACAGCACCGAGAAGCCGAGGTAGGGGTTGACCGCGCTGTCCATGCCGCGGTATTCGACCCGGGCGCTGCCGCCCTTGCCGGGCTTGTACATGGGCACGCGCACCAGCGCGGAACGGTTGTTGTGCCCCCAGCTGACGAAGGAGGGGGCCTCGTCGCCGCCCCACAACCGCTTGTAGGAGTTGATGTACTGGTTGGTCACCGCGGTGAACTCCGGCGCGTGGCGCAGGATCCCGGCCACGAAGCGGCGACCCGTCTGCGAGAGCTGGTACTTCGCGGCCGCATCGTAGAAGGCGTTGCCGTCGCCCTCGAAGAGCGAGAGATGCGTGTGCATGCCGCTGCCGGGCTGGCCGAAGAGCGGCTTCGGCATGAAGGTCGCGTGCACGCCCTGGCTGATCGCGACCTCCTTCACCACGGTGCGGAAGGTCATGATGTTGTCCGCGGTGGTCAGCGCATCGGCGTAGCGCAGGTCGATCTCGTTCTGACCCGGGCCGCCCTCGTGATGGCTGAACTCCACGGAGATGCCGAGATCCTCGAGCATGTTCACGCTCTCGCGCCGGAAGTCGTGCGCGGTCCCGCCGGGGACGTTGTCGAAGTAGCCGGCGCGATCCACCGGCTGCGGGCCCTCCACACCGTAGTTCTTCGACTTCAGCAGATAGAACTCGATCTCCGGATGGGTGTAGAAGGTGAAGCCGCTTTCGGCCGCGCGGGCGAGGGTGCGCTTGAGCACATTGCGCGGATCGGCCGCCGCGGGCTCGCCGTTGGGGGTGGCGATATCGCAGAACATGCGCGCGGTGGGCTCGGTGCTGCTGCGCCAGGGCAGCAGCTGGAAGGTCGAGGGATCCGGGATCGCGAGCAGATCGCTCTCGTAGGCGCGGGTCATCCCTTCGATGGCGCTGCCGTCGAAGCCGATGCCCTCGCCGAAGGCGCCCTCCACCTCGGCCGGAGCGAGGGCGACGGATTTCAGCGTGCCGACGACGTCGGTGAACCACAGCCGCACGAATTTCACGCCGCGCTCCTCGATGGTTCGCAGAACGAAATCTCGCTGCTTGCTCACGCCGGCTCCCCTCGTCGTCCCAACCCTCTCAGCCTATCGCCCGCGGGCCCTTTCGCTCTATCGGCGCGGTGCGGTTCCGGCCGGGCTGCCGCGGGTCAGTCCTCGGCCTCGTCCTCCTCCGCCCACTTCCTGGCGCGCTCGGCGACCACCTCGGGGGCGCGCTCGGCCTCGGCGCGAGTGGCGAAGGGCCCCAGCCGGTCGATCGAGAGCGATTGCGGCCCGTCCTCCACCTCGCCCGTGCGGGTGTTGTACCAGTAGGTCTCCTCCGGGTCTTCGATGCCCCAGTCCCGTTTGCTCATGGCCTGCTCCTCCATCATTCGCCGCGGTGGATGCCGCACGACGGTGTGCGAGCGGCCGCGGGCGGCGTGCCACGAGCCGTCTTCCTTAGAATGAGCCTATGCCCTTCGACGCCCACGGCCACCTCATTCCCGGCACGATCTCACCGCGACGCGAGGTTCCCGCGGACATCGCCCGTCCGCCCTATGTCGGCTTGCAGGCGCCGCCGCCCTATGTCGGCGACAACACCTACACCGAGGAGGAGATCGCGAAGATCAGGATCGCGGGCCGGATCGCCTCGCGGGCGCTCGACGCCGTGGGGGCGGCGATCCGCCCGGGGGTCACCACCGAGGAGCTGGATCGCATCGCCCACGACTTCGTGGTCTCGCACGGCGCCTATCCCTCGACGCTCGGCTATCGCGGCTACCCCAAATCGTGCTGCACCTCGGTGAACGAGGTGATCTGCCACGGCATCCCAGATGACACGGTGCTGCGCGAGGGCGATTTCGTGAACGTCGACATCACCGCCTACCTCGACGGATACCACGGCGATCTCAACCGCACCTTCCGCGTCGGTGAGGTCTCGGAGGAGGCGGATCTGCTGATCCAGCGCACCGAGGAGGCCCTGCGGCGCGGGATCAAGGCCGTCGCCCCCGGCCGGCAGGTGAATGTGATCGGGCGGGTCATCGAGACCTATGCGAAGCGCTTCGGCTACGGCGTGGTGCGCGATTTCACCGGGCACGGGGTGGGCGCGGCCTTCCACACGGGGCTGATCATCCCACACTACGACTCCGCGCCGCGCTTCGACGATGTGATCGTGCCCGGCATGGTGTTCACCATCGAGCCGATGCTCACCCTCGGCGGTTTCGAGTGGGACATGTGGGACGACGGCTGGACGGCCACCACTCGCGACAAGAGCCTCACCGCGCAGTTCGAGCACACCCTCGTGGTGCGCGAGCACGGCGCGGAGATCTTGACACTGTCGGAGTAGGAGTGTCGGACTAGAGGTGTCAGGGCTGCGCTGCACGCGGCACCGCAAGCCGGTGACGGCTGGGGAATGGGCCGGATCATACGCCGGGTTCTGTCCCGCCGAGCGGACTCGGCGGTGACGGTCATCTCTCTCGGAGTGGCGTTGCCGACACCCTCTAGCGGCCTACCCGAAGACTCGGCGAGGAGCGTCAACGTCTTCTGTCTGGCCTTGCTGCGAACGAGGTTTACCTGGCCGCCCGTGTCACCACGGGCGCCGGTGGTCTCTTACACCACCCTTTCACCCTTACCCGGCTCGGCGAACCGAGCCCGGCGGTCTACTCTCTGTTGCACTTTCTCGCGGGTCTCCCCGGGTGGGCGTTACCCACCGTTCTCCTCTGCGCAGCCCGGACGTTCCTCGGCGCGACACCGCATGCAGTGCGCGACGCGACCGTCTCACCGACCCATTCCACGGCCAATTCTACCCTGCGAACACGCCGAACCCGGCGACGACCTCAGTCCTCCGCGTCGCGCACCAGAATCGCGCCCGTGCCCGGGCAGAACACGATCTCGTCCGGCGCGGTGGAGGTGATGTCGCTGAGCTCCGCCGGAGCGAGCGCCATATTGCTGGCTTCGGAGACGTTGCCGCGAAGCCGGGCCGCGCCGATGCCGATGCGGGCGCGCAGTCCTTCGTAGAGCTCGATGAGATCGCGCTGGATCTCGGCGGCGAGCCCGGCCCGCTGCTCCGTGACCGAGACCGTCTCGGCGTCGAGCTCCCGCTCGGCCTCCGCGATCGCGGTCTCGAGCTCGCTGCGCCGCGCGTCGACGCCCGCGAGCGCCGCCGAGGCGGCCTCGAAGCTCGCCAGCGTCTGCTCATTGGCCTCCATCAGCTCGAGCTCGCGATCCTCCAGCTCGCTCTGCCTGCGCGCCAGCGTCTCCAGCTCGCTCTGCAGTGCCTGCGCCTCCTTCGGCGAGGTGCTCGCCGCCAGCAGCTGATTGTCGCGCTCGCGGCGCTGACGCACGGTCTCCGTGTCGCTCTCGAAGCGCGCGATCTCCGCGCTCTGCGCGTCGAGGTCCCGCTGCACGGCCATGAACGCCTCTTTGGCGGCCAGGTACTCGCCCTGGATGCCCGCGAGCTGCTCGCGCTCGGGCACGGTGCTGCGCTTGCGCCGGATCCTGGCGAGCGCGTTGTCGAGTTGCTGCAGTTCGAGCAGCAACTGCTGCTGACGGGGGCTCGCTTTCATGCTCCCACCCTAGTGGCCGACTCCGCACCGATCGCGAAGGTCCAGGGATCGGTGCGGCGCTCGCTCACCCGGAACTCCACGCCGGGCAGCTCCTCGCTTAGACGCTCGGCGGCCCCCCGCAACCACAGGGACTCGGCGGCCCAGTGCGCGACATCCACGAGCGCCGGCCCGCCGACCGCGAGCGACTGCTCGATCGACTCCTGGGCCGGGTGGTGCCGGAGGTCGCTGGTGAGGTAGACATCCGCACCGCGCACGGCCGGCTGATCCAGCAGGCTGTCGCCCGCACCCCCGCAGAGCGCGACGCGTTCGACGAGTCGATCCGGATCCCCGGCGACGCGCACCCCGCCCGCCGTCGGCGGCAGGATCCCCGCCACGCGCTCGGCGAAGGCGCGCAGAGACTCGGCTCCGGCCAATCGCCCCACGCGTCCGATTCCGGCGGCGGGGTCGACGCCCGGCACGATGGGCGAGGAGTCCTGAAGCCCCAGGCGCTCCGCCAGGACATCGCTGACGCCGCCCTCGGGCGCATCCGCATTGGTGTGCGCCGCCAGCAGGGCGCAGTCGCCGCGGATCAGCGAGGCCAGCAGCACGCCCTTCGCAGTGTCCTCGGCCACGGTGTGCACCCCGCGCAGCAGCAGCGGATGGTGCACGAGCAGCGCATCCGCCCCCCACTCCAGCGCCTCGTCCACGGTCGACCTCACCGCGTCGACCGCGAGCAGCACCCGGGACAGCGGCGCATCGCCCCGCCCGGTGAGAAGCCCCACGCGATCCCAGCTTTCGGCGGTGCTCTCGGGCCAGAGATCCTCCACCACTCGGCGCAGGTCCGCCAACACGTATTCGCTCATGGGATAATGATCTCAGACGCCTCTGCGGCGCAGGCCCGCAGGCCGTGACTCTCAGCATCAGGAAGGGACCCACCTCCAATCATGAATCAGCGCGCGGAAGCTCACCTTGAGGCCTGGAACGCCAAGCAGGAACTCGCCGAGCGGATGATCCCGCTGATCGGGCAGCTCTACCGCGACAATGACGTGGTCATGTCGGTGCACGGCCGCTCGCTGGTGGGACGCTCGGCCATCGACATCATCCGCGCGCACAGCTTCGCCCGCAAGATCGACGACGTCGAGCTCCCGCTCGCGGAGACCAATGCCATCGTCGAGGCGCTCGCGGCCATCCAGCCCGGTCCGGTGTCGATCGATCTCGCCGGTCTCGCCAATGGCTTCCGGGCCGCAGGCGGCGGCGATCTCGACGCCTACCTCCGCGAGGTGCTCGCGCCGGCCCTCGGCGCCACCTCCAAGGGCGGCACCGATGTGGTGCTCTACGGCTTCGGCCGCATCGGGCGCCTGCTCGCCCGCATCATCATCGAGCACTCCGGCAGCGGCAACGGCTTGAATCTGCGCGCGATCGTGCTGCGCAAGGGCGCCGAGAACGACCTGCTCAAGCGGGCGAATCTGCTGCGCCGCGATTCGGTGCACGGCCCCTTCAACGGCACCATCAAGGTGCTCGAGGACGAGAACGCGATCCTGGCCAACGGGGTGCGGATCCAGGTCATCTACGCGAACGACCCCGCCGAGGTCGACTACACCGCCTACGGCATCGAGAACGCGATCCTGGTGGACAACACCGGCAAGTGGCGCGATGCCGAGGGCCTCGGCCAGCACCTGCAGAACCAGGGCATCGCCCGCGTGCTGCTCACTGCGCCGGGCAAGGGCGAGCTCAAGAACATCGTCTACGGCGTGAACAACTCCGCCATCACCGACGCCGACCGCATCCTCTCCGCGGCCTCCTGCACCACGAATGCCATCACCCCGGTGCTGAAGGTGCTGAACGATCGCTTCGGCGTCAAGCGCGGGCACGTCGAGACCGTGCACGCCTACACCAACGACCAGAACCTCATCGACAACTTCCACAAGGGCGATCGTCGCGGTCGCTCGGCGGCGCTGAACATGGTGCTCACCGAGACGGGTGCGGCGAAGGCCGTCGCCAAGGCGCTGCCCGAGTTCGAGGGCAAGCTCACCGGCAACGCGATCCGCGTGCCCACCCCCGATGTCTCCATGGCGGTGCTGAACCTCCAGTTCGACCGCGCGGTCACCCGCGAGGAGATCAACGAGCATCTCGAGCAGGTCTCGCTGACCGGGGCCCTGCGCACGCAGATCGACTACGTCGAGTCCTCGGAGATCGTCTCCACCGACTTCGTCGGCTCGAACCGGGCGGGCATCGTCGACGGTCTCGCCACCATCGCCACCGACGACAGCGCCGTGGTCTACGTCTGGTACGACAACGAGTACGGCTACAGCTGCCAGGTGGTGCGCATCGTCGAGCAGCTCGCCGGCAGCCACCCCGCACACCTTCCCGCGCTCCAGGCCTGAGCCGGCGGCGCGGCACGGATCCACGAAGCACCGAGAGAAAGGCCCGACCATGGCTGAGAAGTACATCATCGGAGTCGACGGTTCCGAGCAGAGCCGCACCGCCCTCGACTGGGGCCTGAAGCGGGCCGCGCAGAGCGGCGCCAAGGTGGAGCTCCTCTACGTGGCGGACGACTCCTTCCTCTCCGAGAGCGTGGCGTTCCTCTCCGAGGCGCAGAAGGCCTCCGAGCAGATGATCGAGCTCGAGATCGAATACGCGCGGGCCGCGGGATTCACCGGGTCCATCGTCGGGACCGCGGTGGTCGGCCATCCCATCGCGGAGGTCGAAGAGGCCTCGAAGCACGCCGATCTCGTGATCCTCGGCGCGCACTCGGGCAGCAAGATCGCGGGCTCCTTCTTCGGCACCCGCGCGGTCAAGATCGCTGCGGTCGCGCACTGCCCCGTGGCCGTGGTCCCCCTCCAGGTGCCGGGCACCCCCGAACCGGGCGTGGTCGTGGGCATCGACGGTTCGGAGTCCGCCAAGAAGGCCATCGCCTTCGCGGCCGAGGAGGCCTCTCTGCGCGAGGTGCCGCTGATCGCCGTGTACGCCTGGATGCCGCCGCTCACCCCGGGGCTCGAGTACCTCTGGAGCGAGGAGCTCGTCGAGTCCCAGCGCGCGGCGGCCGAGGAGGCCATCGCCATCGGCACCGCCGGCCTCGCCTCCCGCTACCCCGATCTCAGGCTCGAGCGCAAAATCGTGCAGGCACCGCCCGTCTCCGCCCTGCTGCAGGCGGCGGAGCACGCCGACACCATCGTGGTCGGCAGCCGCGGTCGAGGGGGGCTCTCGCGCCTGCTGCTCGGCTCGGTGAGCCACGGTGTGCTGCAGTCGCTGCCGCGCACCACCATCGTGACCCGAGCCTAGGCTCGAAGGCTCGAACCGGATCCGGACCGGAAGCTCTGATCCGGATCCGGTCTCAGACGCGGAACACGTCGTTCAGCGTCACGGTCGCAAGGCCGCGGCTCTGCAGGATCGCGGTCAGCTGCGGGAAGAGGGTCGTCACGGCCGGCGCATTGGCGTGGCCGAGGATGATCGTCTCGGGGTTCAGCCACTTCTCCGCCTCGCCGAGCAGCACCTCCGGCGGGATCGCGCCCGAGTCGCCGAGCGATCCGTACCACATCGTCGGTTGGGTGTATCCGACCGCGGCCGCGGCGGCATCGGTGCGCTCATCGCGCCAGCCGTAGGGCGGCCGGTACCAGGGTCGGGCGTCGATCCCGAACAGCGACTGGATGACCTCGTGGTTGACCATCAGCTCGTCCTGGATCTGCGCGTCGCTCAGCGTCGTGAGCCCCGCATGCGAATAGGTGTGATTCGCGATCTGCACCTGGCCGCTCGCGACGAGCGGGGCGAGGGTCGGCAGCGCGAGCTCCCACGACTGGTAGACGCCGTTGATGAAGAAGGTGAGCCTGGTGCCCGTATCGCGCGCGAAATCGGCGTAGGCCTGCACCACCTCGATGCTCCCGCCGTCGTCCACCGTCCAGGCGATCTTGTTCCCGACGCCGGTGGGCAATCCGTAGATGGGCCCGCCCGGGAGATCCCACTCGGGAATGTACTCCGGAGCCGGCTCCGGGATCGGCTCCGGCACCGGCTCGGGAAGCGGGACGGGCGTGGGCGTCGGCGGTGGGATCGTCGGCGGGGCGAGATCTGCGACGGCGGGGGCGTTCGGCGCGCAACCGGCGAGCCCGAGCAGCGTCGCCCCCATCATCCCGCCGAGGAACAGTCTTCGATCCACTCTGATCGCCTCTCGCCTTCGAACTGTGCCGAAACCGTGAACAGCTTATGATCATGCCTCAAGAATCTTGAGCCAAGACATCGGCGTTTCCAGTGAAGCCGGGAGTACGCTGACATCATGACCGCAACGGCGCTCTCTCGCAATACGGTGCTCCCCCGCGACGGCGCGGCCGAGCGCCTCTCGCGCATGATCCAGCTGCCCACAGTCTCCGCGGAACTCGACAGTCGCGGCCGCGCGCCGTTCGAGGCCTTCGTCGCGCTGCTGGAGGAGCTCTACCCGCTGACGCACCAGCGGCTGAGCCGCGAGCGGATCACCGATTTCGGGCTGCTGTTCCACTGGTCGGGGCGCGACGGGAGCGCCGATCCGGTAGTGCTGATGGCTCACTACGATGTGGTGCCGGTGGATGAGAGCGACGACTGGAGCTTTCCGCCCTTCGAGGGGCGCGTCGAGGACGGCTTCGTCTACGGGCGCGGAGCGCTCGACGACAAGGGCCCGCTGCTGATCATCCTCGAGGCGGTGGAGAATCTGCTCGCCGCCCGGTTCACCCCCGCCCGAGACGTCTACCTGTCTTTCGGCGGGAATGAGGAGACCTTCGGCGATGCGGCGGAGGAGGCCGCCCGGACGCTCCGCGAGCGGGGCATCGCGCCGTGGATCGTGCTGGACGAGGGCGGCGCGGTCACCGACGCACCCCTGCCCTTCGTCACCGGCAGCGCCGCGATGGTCGGGGTGGGCGAGAAGGGGATCGCCAATGTGCGTCTGAGCGCCCGCAGCGAGGGAGGGCACGCCTCGGTGCCGCCGGATCTCACCGCGGTGGGCCGGGTGGCCAGGGCGGTGAGCCGGCTCACTCCGAGCACCTTCCGCGCTCGGGCACCGCGCGCGATCCCGCGCATGCTCGGACTCTTCGCCTCGCGCAGCACCGGGATCGGGCGCCCGTTCTACCGTCTGCTGGCAGCCTGGCCCTGGCTCAACGCGCGCGTCTTCGCGGCCCTCGGCGGGGAGGCCGCCGCGATGGTGCGCACGACGATCGCCCCGACGCGGCTGTCGGGCGGGACCGCGAACAATGTGCTGCCCTCCCAGGCGAGCGCCACGCTGAATCTGCGCCTCGCCCTCGGCGAGACCGTGGCGGGCACGGTCAAGACCCTGCGCCGGAGGATCCGCGACACGCGCGTGCGCGTCGAGGTGCTGGAGGGCAATGACGCCTCGCCCGAATCCCCCTCCGACGGCGCACAGTTCGCGCTCATCGCCGAGGCGATCGGGGTATCCCACCCGGAGGCGATCACAGTGCCCTACGTCACCATGGCGGCCACCGATTCCCGGTACTTCCATCGCATCTGCCCGACCACCTACCGCTTCGCCCCGCTCATGATGAATGCCGCGCAGCGCGCCACCATCCACGGCGTCGACGAGCGCGTCGAGATCTCGGAGCTGGCTCGCGGCGAGCTCTTCCACCGCTCACTGATCGAGAGGATCCCCGCATGAGCAAGGCGGTCTCCGCCGCGACGAGACCGTCGCGGATCAGGCTCGGCGCGCTGAGCGGTGTGGTCGGCTTCCTCGCCTTCGTGGAGTTCACCAGCGGGATCCTGCAGGGCTACTACACGCCGATGCTCACCGATATCGCGCGCCACCTCGGCATCCACGACGCCGATGTGAACTGGCTCGAGGGCACCCAGCTGATGCTGTCGGCGCTCGTGGTGCCGGCCTTCGCGAAGCTCGGCGATATGTTCGGTCACAAGCGCATGCTGCTGTGGTCGACCGCGCTGACCGCTCTCGCCTCCCTGGCGCTGCCCTTCACCGACTCCTTCGCGGTGTTCCTCATCGCGTGGGCCCTGCAGGGCTTCTACGTGGTGTGGCTGCCGCTGGAGGTCGCGATCATCTGGTCGCGCACGCGCGGCCGCGAGGGGGGTTCGCTGCTCACCGCGCGAGCCGCCGGCATCCTCGTCGCCTTCCTGGAGCTCGGCGCGATCGCCGGGGCGCTGCTGGGCGGTCAGCTCGTCGACACGCTGCCGCTCTGGATCGTGCTGCTGGTGCCCGCGCTGTTCGTGGTGGCCTGCTTCTTCGTCATCTGGCTCGGTGTGAAGGAGTCGGATCAGCACCCGGGCGGCCGACTCGATCTGGTCGGCCTCTCCCTCATCTCCCTGGCGCTCATCGCTTTCACCGGCGGGCTCAGCCTGCTGCGCCTGAACGGCGCCGCCGATCCGCTCGCCTGGTCGGTGACGGCGCTCGGGCTGCTGCTGATCGTGCCCTTCGCGCTCTACGAGCTGCGCCACCCGGATCCGCTCATCGATGTGCGCATGTTCCGCTCCCCGGCGCTCGCCCCGGTGTTCCTCACCGCCGGCCTCTTCGGAGTGAGCGTGCTGGGCGCGCAGGCGCCGCTGTCGACCTTCGCCCGCACCGACCCCGGGGAGGTCGGCTACGGCCTCGGCACCACGGGCTTCGCGACCTCGCTCATCATCGGCTGCTACCTCATCGCCATGATCGCCGGCGCGCTGCTCTTCCCGAAGTTCTCGCGCTGGTTCACCCCGCGCATCGCGCTGATCTGCGCCGCGGTGCTCGTCGGCATCGGCTATCTGCTCTTCCTGCCCTTCCACGACAGCTACGCGCAGGTGATCGTGAACATGGCGATCGCCGGCGTCGGCTCGGGCGCCCTGGTGGCAGCGCTCCCGGCCGCAGCGGCCTCGGCCGCCCCTCCCACGCAGACGGGTGTCGCCACGGGACTCACGAACTCGGTGAAGACCGTCGGCGGCGCCATCGCCTCGGCGGTGTTCGGCATCGCCCTGATGCACGGCGTGACGGGCGCTGCGGCGGGCGAGGGCGGGACGGCCGGATCCTTCGAGGGCTATGTCGCGGTGTGGGTCATCTGCGGCGTCACGGCGCTCGTCGCGGCGGTGCTGCTGTGCTTCGTGCCCCGCGAAGCGTTCACGGATCGGCACTCACTCGCTCGGCACCCCGCACCGCCGGCGGTCTGAGCGAGAGCGACGGCGGCTCGCCCGCGAGGGCTCAGGCCGTCTCCTCTGCGATCTCGGCCAGGCGCGCCGCGACCAGTCGGGTGCGTTCCGCCCCGACCCCCGCCTCCCGCGCGGCCTCGGGCCAGCCGGCGACAGCCTCAGCCACCTCGGCGAGCACCCGCTTCGCCCCCGGAACCATGAACTGGTCGGCCACCGAGAGCAGGTCCCGCCGGGTGATCCCCGCGAAGCGGCCGTTCACCGACATCAGGTGCCGGTCGAGCCAGCGGTGGCCCTTGGCATAGGCGTAGGTGAGATCGTAGGCGGGGGCGAGCTCCCAGTCGCCGCCCTCGGCGCGGATGAAGGCGTGGTTCTTCGTGTGATCGTCGTTGTTCGCGGCGAGCACGTTGAAGCACATGCGCCGGAAGAGCTGATCCTCGGCCTGAACGCCGAGCTGCTCGGCGGTGAGGAAGAGACTGGCGTAGTCGTGGGTGTCGACGGCGTTGTAGTCCAGCGCCTGCAGTGCGCACAGGGTCTGCATGTGCACCCGTTCGCCGTCGCTCCCGGGCCGGTCGAAGCGCCGGGTCATGAAGTGGGCCCGACCGCCCTCGTGCAGCAGGCGGCACTCGGTCATCTCGATGCCGGCCGCGCGAGCCATCAGCGAGTAGGCGTACTCGGTGCGGCCGTAGTCTCCCCCGACACCGAGCTGCAGATCCTCGCCCACGCCGTCGAACTTCAGCAGCCACTGCTCGAAACCGGGCGGCGAGGCGAGACCGCCGGCCCGCACCTCTCCGGTGCCGGGATCCCAGGCGATCACCGCCTTCGCCCGCGCACCGCCGGCGGAGGTTCCCACGGCGATGAGCTGCTGCAGCGACTCCGTTCGGCCGTCGTCGTCGAGGGTGCCCTGCAGGGCCGCCCGGGCGCTCTCGACGAGACTCGCGATCTCGAAGCCGGTGGGAAGATGGCTCGGCGCCTGCGAGGGGTGGAAGGTCAGCGCGCCCATCGCCCGCTCGCCGACGTAGGCGAGGCGGTCGATCGGGCGCAGCTGCGCCGGCGCGATGCCCTCCCGCCCAAGGGCCGCGGTGATGATCGCATTGCCGAAGCGGTCGGGGGCCGAGTCGGCGATGAGCGGCGGGAGCAGGTGGAAGGTCTCCTCCGGCAGATTCGGGAACACCCAGGTGCGGCCGCGCGGGCTGAGCGGCATCAGAATCGGCGACAGCTCGCCGCCCCGCCAGGCCGGATCGTAGCGGAAGGCGTAGGCGCGGCTGGTGGGCGAGGCGGCCAGGGCGCCGACGCGGCGCCCCCAGGCGTGCACCTCGAGCACGTCGACCTGCTGGAATGCCACGCTCACTCCCCCGTCCGCTTCGAGGCCCGGCGGCGCGGCGCGGCGCGGCGCATGGCGTCAGCGAGCGCGATCGGATCGACACCGGGATCGGGGCTCAGCGAGCCCAGCCAGTCTTCGAGGCCGAGTGCGCGCACGACGCCGATCAGGGTGCGCAGGCTCGATCCCCCACCCGCTTCGAGCGTCCGCACGGTGCTGAGGCCCACATTCGCCCGATCGGCGAGCTCCGCCTGGGACAGATCCTCCGCGAGGCGCGCGCGGCGGATCTGCGCGCCGATCTCCTGCTCCCAGCGCTCGGTGCCCCACCTGCGGCGAATAGTTGGATTTTCAACCATAGAGTCAATATACACTTACAACTGTCGGAATATCAACTATTGATTGCATATGCCTCTTCTCGCATGAGGAGAGGCTCGCCGCCTGGCTGGCCCTCACTCCCTCGCTGCTGCCGCGAGCCGCCCTGTTCCAGGGCGTGCTGTGCGCGGTGGCGGCACTGCTGGGGTACGGAGCAGGTTCCTTTCTGAGCTGGGTCGCGCGCGGCGTCGGAGCGAATCCGAGCCCGGCACTCCGGCACCGCGTCCGGCAGCTCTTCGCGGTCATCGCCATCGCGGGCACGCTGCTGATGCTCTGGCTCTCGCATGTCTGGCAGCAGCGGCAGCGCGCAGAGATCGGGATGGATCCGGGATCAGCCTGGCAACTCGCCATCGTCGTCGTCGCGGGCGCCGCGGTATTCGCCGTGCTGCTGGTGGTTTCGCGGGCGGTGCGCGGCGCCGCGCGCTGGCTGATCGGACGCATCGACCGACTGCTCCCCCGCGGCATCGCGGTGGTGCTCGGGGCGCTGCTGATCGCCTGGGGCACCGTCGCCCTGATCCGGGATGTCGCGGTCGGCCGGATCGCGCAGACGCTGGACGCATCGTTTCTGGTGACCAACGACGAGTTCCTGGACGGGGTGGCGCCGCCGTCGGTGGCGGAGCTCTCCTCCGGACCCGGCAGCGCCGTCAGCTGGGCCGAGCTCGGACGGCAGGGGCGGGTGTTCATCGCGAACGCGCCCTCGGCCGCGCAGATCGCGGAGTTCGGCGCCGAGCGCGGCGCGGAAGCCCCCGCCGTGCAGCCCATCCGCGTCTACGTGGGCGGCGGCACCGAGGGGCGCCTGGATCTCACCGCGCAGGCGGCGACCGCGGTCGAGGAGCTCGAACGCACAGGAGCTTTCGACCGGGCGGTGCTGAACGTCGTGACCGGCACTGGCCGCGGCTGGGTGAACGAGAATCAGGCGAGGGCGCTCGAATTCATGTGGGGCGGCGACACGGCGACCGTGTCGATGCAGTACTCCTATCTGCCGAGCTGGATGTCCTACCTCGTCGACGCCTACCGCGCTCGCGAGGCCGGCCAGGCGCTGTTCGAGGCGGTCTACGCGAAATGGGCGACCCTCCCGGAGGAGCTCAGGCCGCTGCTCGTCGCGAGCGGGGAGAGCCTGGGCTCCTACGGATCGGAAGGCGCCTTCGGCAGCGCGCAGGATCTGGCGGTGCGCACCGACGGGGCGCTCTATGTGGGGCCGACCGCGAACAATGTGCTGTGGGAGCGCTTCACCGCGGAACGGGACGGGGAGACGCCCGCCTTCCTGCCGGTCTACGGCGGCGGCGAGACCGTGCGCTTCTCGCGGGACGGCGTCGACTGGCCCGGCGATGGCTCCTGGGCGGCGCCGCGGATCGGGTATCTGCAGCACGCGAACGACCCGGTCACCTGGCTGGACTTCGGCATCGCGCTGTCGCCGCCCGAGTGGCTGTTCGGCGAGCGCGGCGCAGGGGTCCCCGATACGATGCTGTGGGTGCCGGTGGTGACGGCGCTGCAGCTGGCGGTGGATCAGCTCGCCTCGGGCATCCCCGACGGCCAGGGTCACGAGTTCGGTCAGGCGCCGGCCTACGCCTGGGCGAGCATCCTGCCGCCTGAGGGCTGGAGCGATGCGGACACCGAGCGCCTCGCGGAGAAGCTGGCCGAGTTGCGCATCTTCGATCTCGACGCCGCCTCATCGAGCTGAACCCCTCCTGCCCGGCCGCGAGGATTCCCATCTGCTCGACTTGCGGTTGACGCTACGTCAAGATGTAGCGTGATCGGCGACCGGATGATCACCGTGATCGTCGGTACGCGGCAGGAGAGGATTCGGCGGTGGAGCACTCGATCCAGGAGGTCGCGAAACTCGCGGGCGTCACTTCGCGCACGCTGCGGCACTACGCCGCGGTCGGCCTGCTCGCGCCGAGTCGCACCGATCACGGCGGCCGACGCTTCTACGATGAGCGCGCCCTGCTCAGGCTGCAGCGCATCCTGCTGCTGCGAGGGCTCGGCCTCGGCATCCCCGCGATCGCCGAGGTGCTCGCCGGCGAGGTCGATGACGCGGCCGCGCTCGAGCGCCACCTCGAGCAGCTGCGCGTCGAGCGCAGCCGCGTGGACAGGCAGATCCTCTCGGTCACCGAGACCATTGCCGCACTGAGAAGAGGAGAGGTTCCCATGGCCGAGCGGATGTTCGAAGGATTCGAGCACGGACAGTACGAGCAGGAGGTGCGCGATCGCTGGGGCGACGAGGCGTGGCAGCGCGGCGACGAGTGGTGGTCGCGGCTGAGCGGAAGCGAGAAGGAGGAGTTCGGCGCGCAGCACCTGCGCATCCAGGACGACTACGACGCGGCGATCGCGGCCGGAGCGCTTCCCGAGAGCGATCGGGTGCAGCGGATCGCCGCGCGCCACGTCGACTGGATCGCCATCGGCTGGCAGGGGCACAGGCCGAGCCCGGAGACGATCCGGAGTCTCGCCGATATGTACCTCGCCGATCCGCGATTCGCCGCGAACTACACGCGCGCGCACGCGGAAGGCGCGCGCTTCGTCCGCGATGCGCTGCACCTCTACGCGGACGGGACGGCTGAGGAAAGGACCGCTGAGAACTGAGCAGCCGCGAGCGGGCCGGAGCGGGTGCGCTGAGGCCTCAGAAGAGCGTCGGCTGGGCAGGTGCCGCCGCCGGCTCGGGCCTCTCGAGTGGCCGCACCCGGGCGCAGAGCTCCTCCGATACCCGCTGGGCCTCGGCGACGAGCCGCTGATCCCCCGCCCGCCCCGGATCCAGCCAGGTGTCGTGGAAGTCGACGGGAAGGATCAGCGGCATCCTCGGATGCACCTCGGCCGCAGCCGCGACGGCGCCCCGGGTCACCATCGAGTAGCTCACCAGCGCACCGCCCTCCGCCTGCGGCACGGTCGTGGTGATCGCGGCGATGCCGAACAGCTCGCCGCCGGGCAGCCCGAAGGTCCGCCCCTTCTCCACGTACCAGGTGGCCGGCAGCAGGGCGCGACGCTGAAAGGGTTCGTGCCAGCTCGCGAGCAGCCGGTCGTCGCGGGAGTTGAACGCGCTGTACTCGGCAGGCCGCGCCCCCACGTGCAGCCACCACCAGCCGAGGGCGAGCTCGCGCTCGCCGCGCGGTGCGAAGATCAGCGGGTTCAGATTGCGCGCGAGGCGGCCGGTGATGCGGGCTCGGCCGTCACCGGCGTCCGCCCAGCCGGCGAGCACGGACCGGCTCTGCTCGGTGTGCAGGGGCGGCATCGACTCGAAGCGCACCCGGGATCCGCTGCGCTCGGGCCTCACGAGCCCGTCGATGCCGTAACTCGCGCACACGCCGCTGCCCTGTCCCGATCCGAGTGATCCCGCTCAGCGTCGCCGGAGGGTGAGCGACTGCTGCACCGCGCCGACCGGGCCATCGAGATCGTGCAGCACCGAGCTGGTGAGGCCGATGCCGCCCGGGCCGAAGGCCACGCGCGTGTCCAGGCCGACCCAGCGCCCGCGCGGCTGCCGGAAGAAGTGAAGGGTGAGATCCACATTGGGGAACATCCACTGCTCCACGCTCTCGCGCACCGCGACCCCGTTGGCCGTGTCGACGAGTCGCACGAAATCCGCGAGCGGCGAAGCGGCCTCGCCCTGCACCAGCTCGAGCTCGGTGGTCATCCAGGCGCGGCCGCGCCCCGGCCGGTGATCTCCCACCAGCTTACAGCTCACGCTGTTGATGAAACCGCCGTCCCAGAACTGGGCGATCGGGTAGTCAGGAGCCGAGTCGGGGTGCGGCAGCGGTGCGAACTCGTCGCCGGCGACATCCTCGGTATCCGAGGACTGCAGCAACCAACCGCGGGCCCGGATCACGACCCGATCCCCGATGACCGCCGTGGTCTCCACCAATTCGATGGTGCGACCCGGCCGCAGGATCTCGGTCGACAGCTCGATCGCCTCGCGCGGGATCTGCCCGAGCACTTCGAAGGCGAGCCGGCTGAACACGAGGGAGGGATCCGCATTCGCCTGCCGCCAGCGCTCCATGTGGTGCACGATCAGCCCCGAGACCGGGGCGAGGTGCTGCTCATCGTCGCGCCAGGCGCCGCCGGCGTGCTCGGTCGGCAGATAACGGTTCTCTCCCGCGGGAACGAAATAGGCGCGCGGCACGGTCGATGAGCTCATCCCTTCAGGCTAGCCGAAGGCGGGCGGGGCTACAGTCACGGCCGCCCGACGATCTCAGGCGTCTCGGGCGCAACGGAATCCGATATGGCTCATACCGGTGTCCTCCGCCTGCGGAGAACGGGCGGCAGGCCGGAAGCGAAGACAGTATTCCGGGGAGCACAGCTGGGAGCCGCCCTTGAGCACCCGACGCGGAATCGGGAATCCGGGTTCGGCGCTGGCCGTCGCGAGCAGATTGCTCCGCTCCCCCGCGTCGACGGGCGCATCGCCCGGGCGCATGTGCCGCGCCAGATAGTAGTCGCTCGTCCACTCCCACACATTCCCGATCATGTCGTAGAGCCCGTAACCGTTCGGCGGATAGGACCCCACCGGGGCGGCGTCTCCGACGCCCCGGTTGCCGTAGGGGAAATGACCGAGCCACACATTCGCCAGCACACGGCCGTCGGGATAGGGCTCATCGCCCCAGGCGTAGCGGGCGCCGTCCAGCCCGCCGTGGGAGGCGTACTCGTGCTCCGCCTCGGTGGGCAGGCGCGCCCCCGCCCACTCCGCGTAGGCGGTGGCATCCTCGAACGCCACGTGCACGACCGGGTGCCGCTGGCGATCCGCGACATCCGAATCGGGTCCGAAGGGGTGCTTCCAGGACGCACCCGGCTGCCATCGCCACCAGAGCCGCCAATCCCTCAGATCCACCGGCCCGGCGGTCGGGGTGAACACCATCGCACCGGGTACCAGTGTCTCGGGATCCGCACCCGGGAAATCAGCGGGGTCGAGCTCGCGCTCCGCGACGGTGAGGTACCCCGTATCAGCGACGAACGCGGTGAAATCCCCATTGGTCACCTCGTAGCGGTCGATCCAGAAAGGCCCGACCTCGCGCTCGTGCGCGGGCCGCTCGTCGGGGTAGAACTCCTCCGAGCCCATCAGGAACGAGCCCCCGTCGATGAACACCATCTCACGGTCCGGGACCGTCATCGCGATACCCCCTGGATCTGTCGGAGCTGGGCTTCATCCGAGAACCTTGGCATTGGCCGCGGAGAATCCAGTGGGCCCGGCCGGGATCGAACCGACGACATCCACGGTGTAAACGTGGCGCTCTACCAGCTGAGCTACAGGCCCCCGCCCGCGAAACGGGCTCCCCCAGCTTAGCGCTCCTCGGCGGCCTCGGGACTCGCGGTGATCCTGGACGCGAAAGCGGCGGCGAAGCCGGCGGCCAGCGCCGCGCCCAGCAGCGCCTGCATCACCGCGCCGCCGAGGTCGCTCTGCAGATCCGAGGTGGCCGACGCCATACCCGCCCGTCTGACCGGGGTGCTGCTCGTCAGCGCCCGGCGCGAGGCCGTCGTCACGAAGGTGACCCCCGCACCGACCACCAGGAAGCCGAGGCCGAGGCCGAGAGCAACCCGCCGAGGTGATCCACCGGCGCAGTCGACTCGGACACGTGCGAGGGAACGAACAGCCAGACGAGAACGAAGGCCGCAACCGCAACGGGCAATGCGGTGAGCACCAGGCCCGCCCGCGACGGGTCACTACAGCGCGGCGACCGCCTCGCGGTAGGCGCCGAAGTCACGAGCCTCGCCCGGCGAGGTCTCGAAGGCGGCGAGCACCTTCAGCCCCTCGCCGACGATCACCGTCGCACGGGTGGCGATGCCCCGCTCTTCGACGAAGGCGCCGTACTCGCGGGCCACCCCGCCGTGCGGCCAGAAATCGGACAGGATGGAGAACTCGTAGCCCTCCTGCTGGGCCCAGATCTTCAGCGCGAAGACGGAGTCGACCGAGATGCCCACGAGGCGCACCTTCGCATCGTCGAAGATCGCGAGGTTGTCGCGCAGCTCGCACAGCTCGCCCGTGCAGATGCCCGAGAAGGCCAGCGGGAAGAACACCAGCGCCACCGGCGACTCGGTCACGAGCTCCGACAACGTCAGCTCCTCGCCGTTCTGATCCGAGAGGGTGAAATCGGGGGCAGTGGCACCGGTCTGAATGAGCATTGGGGATTCCTTTCCTGAGGTGGTCACAGTCTATGAGGTACCGGCGGGGCCGCGGCTGCGGATCACCCGGTCTCCAGCGGCGCCATGCCGCTCGCAGCACCCCGCTCATATGTGGAATCTCCACACCTGATCACCGCGCATACGTGTAGCTCTCGTCGCATTTCGATAGTGTGGAAGCGGTGCGCTCACCTGCGCGCTACCTCGCGATGCCAAATCCCGGCGTGAACGCGAAACATGGCGAAGGAGCAACAATGGCTGTGAATACTGAGGATCCCTATGCGCCCGATCAGGCGGATGTAGATCCCGGAGAGACCGCCGAATGGGTGGAGTCGCTCGACCAGGTGGTCGACGCAAGCGGTGCCGCGAGGGGTCGCGAGATCATGACCAGCCTGCTGGCGCACTCCCGGAAACGGCACCTCGCCGTACCGCAGGTGCCGACCACCGACTACATCAACACCATCGCCTCCGCCGATGAGCCCGACTTCCCCGGCGACGAGGAGCTCGAGCGCAGCTACCGCCGCTGGATCCGGTGGAACGCCGCCGTCACCGTGCACCGGGCGCAGCGCCCCGGCATCGGCGTCGGAGGCCACATCTCCACCTACGCCTCCGCCGCTTCGCTCTACGAGGTCGGCTTCAACCACTTCTTCCGCGGGCAGGATCACCCCGGCGGCGGCGATCAGGTCTTCGTGCAAGGTCACGCCTCCCCCGGCATCTACGCGCGCGCCTTCCTCGAGGGCCGCCTCACCGAGGATCAGCTCGACGGCTTCCGCCAGGAGAAGTCGCACGCCCCCGACGGTCTGCCCAGCTACCCGCACCCCCGGCTGCTGCCCGATTTCTGGCAGTTCCCCACCGTGTCGATGGGTCTCGGACCAATCAACGCGATCTACCAGGCGCAGCTGAACAAGTACCTCACCAATCGCGGCATCAAGGACTGCTCGGACCAGCAGGTGTGGGCCTTCCTCGGCGACGGCGAGATGGACGAGGTGGAGAGCCGCGGCCAGCTGCAGGTCGCCGCCAATGAGGGTCTCGACAACCTCAACTTCGTCATCAACTGCAATCTCCAGCGCCTCGACGGCCCGGTGCGCGGCAACGGCAAGATCATCCAGGAGCTCGAGAGCTTCTTCCGAGGCGCCGGCTGGAACGTCATCAAGGTGATCTGGGGTCGGGAGTGGGACGATCTGCTCAATCGCGACACCGACGGCGCCCTGCTGAATCTGATGAACGTGACCCCGGACGGCGACTATCAGACCTACAAGGCGGAGAGCGGCGCCTATGTGCGCGAGCACTTCTTCGGCCGCGACGAGCGGGCGCTCGGCCTGGTCGAGGGCTACACCGATGAGCAGGTGTGGGGGCTCCGTCGCGGCGGCCACGACTACCGCAAGGTCTACGCGGCGTTCAAGGCTGCCACCGAGCACAAGGGCCGTCCCACCGTCATCCTCGCGAAGACCATCAAGGGCTACACCCTGGGCTCCCACTTCGAGGCGCGCAATGCGACGCACCAGATGAAGAAGATGACCCTCGACGATCTCAAGCAGTTCCGCGACATCATGCGGATCCCCATCAGCGATGCGGAGCTGGAGAAGGATCCCTACCGTCCGCCCTACTACCACCCGGGCGCCGAGGACGCGGCGATCCAGTACATGCACGAGCGGCGTCGCACGCTCGGCGGCTACCTCCCCGAACGGCGGAAGGATCACGCACCGGTCCCCGTGCCCGAGGCCTCGAGCTACGCGATCGCCAGGAAGGGCAGCGGTACGCAGGAGGCCGCCACGACCATGGTGTTCGTGCGCATGCTGAAGGATCTCATGCGCGATCAGGGCTTCGGCTCGCGCTTCGTGCCGATCATTCCCGATGAGGCGCGCACCTTCGGGATGGACAGCTACTTCCCGACCTCGAAGATCTACAACCCGCACGGCCAGAACTACACCTCCGTCGACCGTGAGCTGCTGCTGGCCTACAAGGAGAGCCCGCAGGGCGTGATCCTGCACGTCGGCATCAACGAGGCCGGGGCCATGGCGGCCTTCACCGCTGTCGGCACCTCGTACTCCACTCAGGGCGAGCCGCTGATCCCGATCTACATCTTCTACTCGATGTTCGGCTTCCAGCGCACGGGCGACGCGATCTGGGCGGCCGGCGATCAGATGGCGCGCGGCTTCATGATCGGTGCGACGGCGGGTCGCACCACGCTCACCGGCGAGGGACTGCAGCACGCCGACGGCCACTCCCTGGTGCTCTCGAACACGAACCCGGCGGTCCTCTCCTACGATCCCGCCTACGGCTACGAGATCGCGCACATCGTCAAGAGCGGCATCGATCGCATGTACGGCGGGGCCCATCCGGATCCCAATGTGATGTACTACCTCACCGTCTACAACGAGCCGATGATCCATCCGGCCGAGCCGGAGGACGTCGACGCCGAGGGCATCGTCCGGGGCATCCACCGCGTGCACACGGCCGAAGTCGGCGGCGAGCCCGCGCAGATCTTCGCCTCGGGCGTCGCGGTGCCCTGGGCCATCCAGGCGGCGGAGCTGCTGCGGCGCGACTGGGGCGTCTCCGCCGATGTCTGGAGCGTCACCTCGTGGAGCGAGCTGCGCCGCGACGGACTCGCCGCGGAGCACCACAACTTCCTCAACCCCGAGGCCGAGCCGCGCACGCCCTATCTCGAGACCAAGCTCGCCGGAGCCGAAGGCCCGGTGGTGGCCGTCAGCGATTGGGCGACCGATGTGCCCGATCAGATCCGCGCCTTCGTCCCGGGCGACTACTCGGTGCTGGGCGCCGACGGCTTCGGCTTCAGCGACACGCGCGCCGCGGCGCGCCGGTACTTCGCCATCGATCGCGAATCGGTCGTCGTGAAGGTGCTGCAGCGGCTCGCCGCGCAGGGCCGGATCGACGCATCGGTGCCGCGTCAGGCGGCCGAGCAGTACCGGCTGCGCGATGTGAACGCCGGCACCACGGGTGGAGCGGGCGGCGAATCCTGAGCCGCACCCGCCTGCGAGGAACTCCGAAGAGAAGCTGAATGGATCGAACGAAAGAACGTGAGCTCGCCTGGCTCCGAAGCATCACTGGCGAGCTCTCCACGCAGACCATCACCCGTCTCGAGGAGACGCTGCCCTGGTACGGCGATATGCCGCCGGGGCGGCGCAGCGCGGTCGGGCTGGTCGCGCAGACCGGTATCAGCTCCTTCATCCAGTGGTACGAGGATCCCTCCTCGACGCCCTGGATCGCCGCCGATGTGTTCAGCGCCGCACCTCGGGAGCTGCTCAGATCCATCAGCCTCTCGGAGACGCT
Organism: Leucobacter sp.; assembly: GCA_048516985.1. Classification (GTDB taxonomy): domain Bacteria; phylum Actinomycetota; class Actinomycetes; order Actinomycetales; family Microbacteriaceae; genus Leucobacter. The sequence continues at coordinate 2,126,662 of CP183188.1, forward strand.
GCAGCTGATCCGTGTGGTCGTGTCGGTGGTGGAGGAGCGCGTCGCACCACGCAGCGAGGGGCTGCGGGAGGCGGTGTTCCACTACTCCCGCGACGTCGCCTTCGGCGCCGCCGACGTCTACGCGAGAGCCGCCGAGGCGCGGGGGCTGTGGGATGCGCGGCTCGAGGCGCTGGTGGTCGATTCGATCCTCACCGGCGAGAGCGACGACGAGCTGCCCAGCCGCATCGCGGCACTGGGCTGGCACGGCGACGGCGAGGCGGCCGTACTGGTGGGCAGCTGCGACCGCGTGGTCGACGTCGATCAGATCCGGCGCACCGCGAGGATCTCCGGCGCCGATGTGCTCGTCGGGCTGCAGGGAACCAGACTGGTGCTGGTGCTGGGGCGCGCGAGTTCCCTGCCGAAGGATCCGCAGGCGGTGGCCCCCGAGCCGCTGCCCTTCGTCGACATCGCGGAACGACTGGCCGAGTTCTTCTCCGATGGGCCGCTCGTCCTCGGCCCCTCGGTGGAGAACCTGGTGGAGGCGTCGCGCAGTGCTCGCGCGGCGCTCGCCGGGATCGCCGTGGCGCGCTCGTGGCGGAATGCCGGCCGCCCGGTGGAGGCCGACGACCTTCTCCCGGAGCGCGCGCTCGCCGGGGACGGCCTCGCCAGGCGCACCCTGATCGAGCGGATCTACGAGCCGCTGAAGGCCCAGTCGGGCGAGCTGCTCGAGACGCTGTGGTGCTACCTTGACAACGGGCGCTCGCTCGAGGCGACCGCCCGCGAACTGTTCGTGCACCCCAATACCGTCCGCTATCGGCTGAAGAAGGTGACCGAGGTGGTCGGCTGGAATGCCACGCACCCTCGGGCCGCGCTCAATCTGCAGGCGGCGCTCATCCTGGGCTCCATCGCGCAACATGGACGACGCAACGCGTCGTCTTCGAAGGGAGCCGGGTAGCCCCGCACACGGGGCTACCCGGCCTGCAGAATACGCAATGCGTCGTCTTCGAAGTGAGTCGGCCTGGCCCACACATGGGGCAGGCCGTCCCGCAGAATACGCAACGCGTCGTCTTCGAAATGAGTCATGTCTAGCGCAATCCCACAAGCCTTTCGCGTATTTCTCGGCGGGTATATGCAGATCCGAGCAGAAACATCTGGGAGAATCGACAAGTGATTGTTATCGCCTGCCCGGGACAGGGCTCACAGACCCCCGGATTCCTCACCGAATGGCTCGAAGACGAGTTCGCCCGCGATTTCCTCGCTCGCGCATCCGAGCACGCAGGAGTCGATCTCGTCGCCCACGGCACCGTCAGTGACGCGGACACCATCCGCGACACCCGGATCGCGCAGCCGCTCATCGTCGCGGCCAGCCTGCTCGCCTGGAACGCGCTGTCGGGCCGCGTCTCGCTCGAGGCCGCGGGGGTCGCCGGGCACTCGGTCGGCGAGTTCGCCGCCGCCACCGCCGCCGGTGTGCTCACCGAGGAGGACGCGCTGCGCCTCGTCGGCGTGCGCGGGCGGGCGATGGCCGATGCCGCCACGCGCGAGTCCACCGGCATGAGCGCCGTGGTCGGCGGCAGCGAGGAGGATGTGCTCGCCGCGATCGCCGCGCAGGGTCTCACCCCGGCCAATCGCAACGGCGGCGGGCAGATCGTCGCCGCCGGAGCGCTGCCGGCGCTGGCCGCGCTGGCGGAGAACGCGCCCCGCGGCACCCGGGTGATCCCCTTGCAGGTCGCGGGCGCCTTCCACACCGAGTACATGGCGAGTGCGGTGCCCGTGCTCGCCGAGGCGGCGGCGACCGTCTCCCCCGCGGATCCGGTGCGTCCGCTCTGGACCAATGCCGATGGCTCCCGCGTGCACAGCGGCGAACGCTTCCTCGAGCAGCTGGTCTCCCAGATCGCGAGTCCCGTCAGATGGGACGCCTGCATGGAGGGCTTCGCCGAAGCGGGGATCACCGGCCTCATCGAGCTCACCCCGGCCGGCGCGCTCACCGGGCTCGCCAAGCGCGGCCTCCGCGGAGTGCCCGCGGTGGCGGTGAAGACCCCGGCGGACCTCGACGCCGCCGTCGAACTCATCCAGAACGCGGACGCCTGAGCGCAGCCGAAAGGAACCACATGGCAACCCTGATTCAGCCCACCGGCCCCGCGCACACCCGAATCCTCTCCGTGGGCGCCGCGCGCGGAGACCTCGACGTTCCCAATGACGAGCTGGTCGCCGCCATCGACTCCTCCGACGAGTGGATCCGCCAGCGCACCGGCATCATCCAGCGCCGCAGGGCCAGCGATCAGGTGCAGGCCGTCGACCTCGCGGTCGAGGCCGGTGAGGAGGCGATCCTTGGGAGCGGCCTCGAGCGCTCGGAGATCGATGGCGTCATCATCTCGACCATCTCGAATGTCGCCGTGACGCCGTCGATGGCCTCGCTCGCCGCCTACCGTCTGGGGCTCTCCCCCGCCGCCGCATTCGACATCAGCGCGGCCTGCGCCGGGTACACCTACGGGGTCGGACAGGCCGATGCGCTGGTGCGCTCGGGCGTGTGCAAGAACGTGCTGGTGATCGGCGCTGAGAAGCTCTCCGAGCTGGTCGAGCCGAGCGACCGGAGCATCTCCTTCCTGCTGGCCGACGGCGCCGGCGCCGTGGTCATCGGGCCGAGCGATCACACGGGTATCGGCCCGACGGTCTGGGGCAGCGACGGAGAGCGTTGGGACACCATCCGCATGACCTCCACCTTCGCCGAGTACCGCGCCAGGCCCGGTGAGGTCCCCTGGCCGACACTGCGGCAGGACGGCCAGACGGTGTTCCGCTGGGCCGTGTGGGAGATGGCGAAGGTCGCCAGGCGCGCCCTCGAGGTCTCGGGTGTCGAGGCGGGCGATCTGGCCGCATTCATCCCGCACCAGGCGAATATGCGCATCATCGACGAATTCGCGAAGCAGTTGAAGCTTCCCGAGACGGTGGCCATCGCGAAGGACATCGAGATGCAGGGCAACACCTCCGCGGCGTCGATCCCGCTGGCGATGCACGCCCTGCTCGAGGAGCGGCCCGAGCTCTCCGGCGGCCTCGCCCTGCAGATCGGATTCGGCGCCGGGCTCGTCTATGGCGCGCAAGTCGTCGAGTTGCCGTAGCATTCCTACGGCGATCCGCTAAGTTTTCACTGACCCAGAACCTCAACCACAACAAGGAGAACACAATGGCATTCAGCAACGACGAGATCCTCGCCGGCCTGGCCGAGCTCATCAATGACGAGACCGGGATCGCCGCCGACGTCGTCGCACTTGACAAGTCCTTCACCGATGATCTCGACATCGACTCGATCTCGATGATGACCATCGTCGTCAACGCCGAGGAGAAGTTCGACGTGAAGATCCCCGACGACGAGGTGAAGAACCTCAAGACCGTCGGCGACGCCGTCGATTTCATCGCCAAGGCCCAGGCCTAGATCTTTCGGATTCACGGGCCCTCCGCCCCGGTCATCGCGTTCACCGAGATGCCCGAGGCGGAGGGCCCGCGGATCCACCACCATCTTTCGTATCTTCATCACTGACGCGGAGCACTTGGACCAATGAGTAAGAAGATCGTCATCACCGGCATCGGCGCGAGTTCCCCCCTGGGCGGAACCGCGGCTGAGAGCTGGGCTGCGTTGCTTGCGGGCGAGAGCGGCATTCACTCTCTGACCCACGACTGGGTGCAGCAGTACGATCTGCCGGTGCAGTTCGCCGGTGAGGCGAAGGTGCGACCGGAGGAGGTGCTCGACCGCCCGGTCGCCAAGCGTCTCGATCCCTCGAGCCAGTTCGCGCTCGTCGCCGCGCTCGAGGCGCTCGCCGATGCGGGCTCCCCCGAGGTGGTGCCCGAGCGGTTCGGGGTCGACTGGGCCACCGGCATCGGCGGGGTGTGGAGCCTTCTCGACGCCTGGGACACCCTGCGCGAGAAGGGGCCGCGGCGCGTGATGCCGCTCACCGTCCCCATGCTCATGCCCAACGCCCCCTCGGCCGCGGTCTCCATGCATCTCGAGGCCCGCGCCTACGCCCGCACGGTCGCCTCGGCCTGCGCCTCCAGCACCGAGTCGCTGGTGAACGCCTACGAGCACCTGCAGGCAGGGCTCGCGGACGTCGTCATCGCGGGCGGATCCGAGAGCGCGATCCACCCCATCACCATCGCGGCGTTCGCCTCGATGCAGGCGCTGTCCCGCCGCAACGACTCCCCCGAGACCGCTTCGCGACCGTACGCGGTGGATCGCGACGGCTTCGTCATGGGCGAGGGCGCGGCCGCGCTCGTGCTCGAGACCGAGGAACACGCGCTGGCCCGCGGGGCCCGCATCTACGCGGAGCTCGCCGGTGGCGGCGTCACCGCCGACTCGTACCACATCACCGCTCCCGAGCCCGAGGGCAAGGGCGCGAGCCGGGCCGTGGAGCTCGCACTGGAGAGCGCGGGCGCCTCGCCCGACGATGTGACCCACATCAACGCCCACGCCACCTCGACGCCGACCGGCGACGGAGCCGAGTACATCGCGCTGCGCAACGTGCTCGGCGACCGGGTCACCGGCATTCCCGTGTCGGCGACCAAGGCGGCCACCGGGCATCTGCTCGGCGGCACCGGCGCGCTCGAGGCCGTGTTCACCGTGCTCGCGGTGCACCAGCGCGTGGCGCCGCCCACCATCAACGTGGCCGAGCAGGATCCCGAGATCCCGCTCAGCATCTCCGCGACGCCGACGCCGCTGGGCGAGGGTCCGCAGCTCGCGCTGTCGAACTCCTTCGGCTTCGGGGGGCACAACGCGGTGGTCGCCATTCGCAGCTACGAGTAGCGCCCAGCGGCGAAGCCGCTCGGCCGCGTCCTATTCGGTTGGCGTGCCGGCCGACCCCGGTATTCCGGAGGCCGGCCGGTACATCTGCGTCACCCCACGCGGTGCAGGGTGAGGATCTGCGCATCGCCCTCTTCGGCGGCGCGGAAGGGCTCGAGTTCTTCGTCCCAGGCTTCGCCGAGCGCCAATCTCAGCTCTCGGGCCAGGCAGTCGGCATCGCCCGCGGCGCCGATGATCGCAGCGCGGACGGCGTCTTCGCTGAGCACGCCGTTACCCGCCAGATCGGTCTGCATGTGGAAGATGCCGAGCGAGGGGGTGTGCATCCATCGACCGCCGGTGGTCACGGCGGTCTGATCCTCGGTGATCTCGAAGCGCAGCTGCTGCCAGCCGAACAGCGAGGAGGCCACGGAGGCCGCGGTGCCGGTGGGTCCGCGCCAGATCGCCTCGGCGCGCATGACGCCAGGCAGCAGGGGCTGCGGAGACCAGTCGAGCTTGACGATCTGCCCGATCTCGCGGGCGAGCGCCCACTCCACATGCGGCGCCAGGGCCCGCGGGCAGGAGTGCACAAAAAGCACCCCCGTGGCAATCGCCTGGGAGGTCATTGACGTCATCACGATCCCCTTCCGATTCGAAACGTCTTCCCCTACGTCGAATCGATCCGGTGACCGGTCTTCCCGATCTTCCCACTTTTTTTCGCGAGCCGCAACGTGAACACGCCGCATTATGACCGTGAAAGACACTCGAACTTGCGTCGGAGCCGAAGGCTACTACGGTGGAATCATGAAGCCCTTCCTCCTCATCACGACCCGGGACGATGAGGCCGCCGCAGCCGAGGAGCACGCTTCGTACTGCCTGCTCACGGGACTCCTCCCCGAGGATCTGGAGTGGCGGCGCATCGAGCAGGCGCCGCTGGGAGAGATCGAGCTCGAGCGGTACAGCGGCATCATCCTCGCCGGGAGTCCCTTCACGGTGAGTGAGCCGGAATCGGCGAAGTCCGCCGAGGAACGGCGGGTCGAGCAGGAGCTGGCGGTACTGCTCGACGAGGTCATCGAGCGCGATTTCCCCTTCCTCGGCATCTGCTACGGCATCGGCACGATCGGCTCCCACCAGGGCGCGCGGGTCGACCGCACCTTCGGGGAGCCCTCCCAGGCGGCACGAATCAGGCTGACTCCTGAGGGCCTCGCAGATCCGCTGCTGCGCGAATTGCCGCCGGAGTTCGACGCCTTCGTCGGTCACAAGGAGGCGATCGCCGAGGTTCCGCCGCATCTGACCGTGCTGGCCAGTTCTGCGAGCTGCCCGGTGCAGGCCTTCCGCGTCGGGGCGAATGTGTACGCGACCCAGTTCCACCCCGAGCTCGACGGCACGACCTTCGCCTCGCGGGTGCGCACCTACGCCGGTTACGGCTACTACGACCCCTCGGAGCTCGACACGATTCTCCAGCAGGTGAACACCGCCGATGTGCGCGCCTCGCATATGGTGCTCGGCCGATTCGTCGAGGAGTACGCCCGCGCCGTGCCGCAGCTGAGCTGAGAGCCGGGCGGCCTAGTCGCCTGCTGCGCGATCCTTCTCCGCCTGCGCCTCACCGATCGCACGGATCCGATCGGTGAGCGAGGAGATCAGCGTCGCGGTGACGAGTCCGAGGATGACGATGCCGCCCATCATCAGGCCCACCGCGAGCGTGCGCCCGAGCGCGGTGATCGGCACATAGTCGCCGTAGCCGACGGTGGCGATGGTCGTGAACCCCCACCAGACGGCGTCCTGGAAGTTCACAATGGTGGCGCCTGGGGCATTCTTCTCCGCGGCCCACACCAGATACGAGCACACATAGACGAAGATGAAGCCGAACAATACGGTGACGATGGCGTAGCGCCGTCGCTGAGCCTGAGCCCCGCCGTGCCGGAAATGCGGCAGCCGCCAGATGTAGACGAGGACCAGGAAGGGGCGCAGGAAAGGAAGCGCGATGCTCACGAGATCGAGGATCCGGGAGCGGAAGAACCTGAGGCGCGCACCTCTGGCCAGACCCAGGCGGATCAGATAGTCGGTCAGGAACCAGATCCACAGCACACCGGCCAGCAGCGCGGCGTTCTTCTGCACCTCGGCGCTCGGGTGCTGGTCGACCCAGAAGAGCGTGGCGCAGCCGAAGAGCAGCAGCGCGCCGGCGAAGAGCGGCCAGGTGGTGCGATCCTCCCACCGCGTCACGCGCGCCAGCGCGTCCGTTGCTTCGGGGGCGTCCGGTCGAGGATCGGCAGCAGGCATGGCATTCAGCATAGCGACGACGACAGACCGGGCGGCGCTACTGCTACTGCTGCAGAAGGCGTGCGAGCAGCGCGGCGATCCTTCGATCGCGCGTCGCCGTGCTCGCGGCCGTCAGGATCGGATGCAGCGCACTGTACCGATCGCTTCGGCTGAGTTCCGAGAACGCCGCCTGTGCGAGGGGGTGCTCCGCGAGGGCCTCGGCCAGCTCGCTCGGCATCTCGGCGGTCGCGGGTCCCGCATAGGCGCGCTCCCACCGCCCATCGGCTTTGGCGCGCTCCACCTCGGCGATCCCGCGTGCGCGAAGGCGTCTCTCGGCGGCGAGTCGGGCGATGATCTCGACATTGCGCTTGGACCATATCGATCGCGGGCGCCGCGGGGTGAAGCGCTGCACGAAGGTCAGGGTGTCGAGGCTTTTGCGCTGCCCGTCGATCCAACCGCTGCACAGGGCTTCCTCGAGCGCCTCCTGATAGCTCAGCGATGTGGGATCGACGGTGCCCTTCTTGGCGAGCATCAGCCACACACCAGTTGAAACAGCGTCATTCCGATGCAGCCAGGCACGCCACTCCTGGGCATCGGCGACGATCATGAGTTCGACTCGATCGGTCATGAGTTCAAGGCCCGTTCCGGAGCCGGCGGCTCAGCTGCCCTGATCCTTCAGCCGGACGAGCCGCTCATGCCCGGTCTCCTCGAGCTCCGCGACATCCGAACGCGATTTCAGGAAGTCGGAGAACGACCGGAATCCCAGCGCCTTCTCGTTGAAGGAGGGATCCATCCGACGCATCTGCTGCTTGACGGCCGAACTGTGCATCCACCCCGAGTCGTCCTTCTCCTGGCTGAGCCAGAGCGCGCGGATCAGCAGACCGGTGATCTCGGTCTCCAGCTCATCGGAGACCTCCTCGGAGACCTCGCCGGATTCCTTGGCAGCGATCGTTCCGATGCTCTCCTCGGCATCGGCCACGACCGGCAGCTGCGGCGCGGCGCTCTTCGCGCGCCGTTGACGCTTCACCGGTTGCACGCGCTCGGGCAGCTCGATGCCCGCCAGCGAGTCGTAGGAGGCGAACTCGTCGCAGGCAGCAGTCAGCGAGCGCGCGGTGGATCCGGCCACGCCGATCCCCACGACGTAGCGGCCGAGCCGTTTGCAGCGTTGGGCCAAGGGCACATAGTCGGAATCCCCCGCGACGATGACGACGTGGGTGAGATCGTCGAGCCGGAACATGTCTTCGACGGCGTCCACGGCGAGCCTGATATCGGCGCCGTTCTTCGCATACGCCGCGGCCGGGAACAATTGCACCAGGTCCACGGCTCGTGCCACCAGCTGGGATCGGTACTCGGCGTTCACCGGTGACGACCAGTCGGCGTAGGCGCGCGTGAGCACGAGCGTGCCGAACGAGGACGCGTAATCGATGATCGCACCGATGCTGACGACCGCGGCCTGCAGGCGGGCAGCGATCTCGGCATCACCGGGATCTTCGGCGATGCGCTGCCGGTCGCGGGCGAAAGAGTTGCGACCGTGCACCCGGTCGTACCAGGAGAGCACGATGTTGTCGAAGTCGAGGTAGACCGCGACGCGGCCATGCTGAGTATCCGTCACTCCCTCAGTGTGGCAGGGATAGCGGCTCCTGTCAGGCTCGGACGCGGACGGGTTCAGCGACATACAGCTTCCTGCATGGTGGAGTCGCTACGGTGGAAGCAGCGATCGGCGACAGCCTTTGGCTTAGCCAGGGTCTTGGCGCGGCCCGTCATAGAACAGGTGCCGATCATTACAACTGCACATACTCAGACGCTCGACGGTCTCGGGCCGCTTCGGCCCACTCGAGCCAAGGCCGGCGATTTCCCTCCGATCGCGAAGGCGTACACACGCGTTTCAGAGGTCGTTCGCGAATCCGGCCTGCTGCGTCGCGCACCCTGGTTCTACGCGATGGTCGGTCTCGCGATCGCCCTCGTTCTCGGCGGCGCGATCACCGGCTTCGTCCTGCTCGGAGACAGCTGGTACCAGCTGCTGATCGCCGGCGCGCTGGGCATCATCTTCACCCAGATCGCATTCCTCGCCCACGAGGCGGCGCACCGTCAGATCCTATCCCTCGGTCCGGCGAACGATCGCCTCGCCCGGGTGCTCGCGGGACTCATCGGGATGAGCTACTCCTGGTGGGACTCGAAGCACTCCAGGCATCATTCCAACCCCAACCGGATCGGCAAGGATCCCGACATCGAGGTCGACACGATCTCCTTCATCGAGGAGGACGCCGTCCAGGCGCGCGGCCTGCGCCGTGAGATCACGAAGCGGCAGGGCTGGCTGTTCTTCCCGCTGCTCACCCTGGAAGGCCTGAACCTGCACTTCCACAGCTTCAAGCATCTCTTCGGCCGCGAGCCGGTCAAGGGCCGCTGGATCGAGCTGAGCATCATCATGGCTCGTTTCGCCGTGCTGCTCACGCCGGTGTTCTTCTTCCTCCCCTTCGGCATGGCCTGCGCATTCCTGGGCGTGCAGCTCGCGGTGTTCGGGGTCTACATGGGGGCCTCGTTCGCCCCGAACCACAAGGGCATGCCGGTCATCGCCCACGACGCGAAGCTCGACTTCTTCACGAAGCAGGTGCGCACCTCGCGGAACATCCGAGGAGGCTGGTGGGCGACCTGGCTGATGGGCGGCCTGAACTACCAGGTGGAGCACCACCTGTTCCCCAGCATGGCACGGCCGCATCTCGCGATGGCGCGCGAGATCGTTCGCGAGCACTGCCGAACCCTCGACGTGCCCTATACGGAGACCTCGCTCTGGCGCTCCTACGGCATCGTCATCGCCTACCTCAACCGGGTCGGGCTCGCCGCGCGCGATCCCTTCGACTGCCCCATCACCGCGCAGTACCGACGCGCCTGAGGCCCTCTCGCGATATTGGAGCCGCACCGCAGTGTAGCGGCCCCGCACGCGATCCGAGCATGACTGCCCGCCCGCTTGACTCCTCCCCCTGGCAGTGCTCCACTGGTGGAAACGGGTCTCACCGCGGGGAGCGACTATGCGCAGAGAACAAGACGGAACGACCACGGATCAGCATCGAGAGACTCGAGCGGGCTCTCTCGCCTCCAGGATCCGTCCGTTCTCCTTCGGCCTGATCGGTGCGCTCGGCGTCCTGGTGGCGCTGCTCATCGGCTCCATCGTGGGACAGCTCGCGACCGTCCTGATCTACATCGGCGTCGCGCTGTTCCTCGCGCTCGGCTTGGACCCCATCGTCGCCCGTCTCGAGCGCAAGCTTCCGCGGCCGGCCGCAGTGACCATCGTGGTGGTCGCCGTCGTACTGGTGTTCGCGGGGATCATGGTGGCCGTCATCCCGCTCATCGTGCGGCAGGTGGCCACCCTCGTGCAGGATGCGCCGCAGATCTTCGAAGATCTTACGACGAGCCCGTGGTTCGTCGATCTCACCGAGCAGTACGGCGACACGCTGGACACCGCCGCGCAGGGCGTTCTGAGCTTCATCCAGGATCCGGGCAATCTCACGCAGATCGGCGGAGGCCTGCTCGCCATCGGTGCGGGGATCACCGGTGGGATCACCGGGGTGACGATCGTCCTGATCCTCACCCTGTACTTCATGGCATCGCTCCGGTCGATGAAGAAGGTCTCCGCCCGGTTCGTGCCCGCCTATGCTCGGCCCCGGTACTCTGAATTGCTGGAGGACGTGTCGGGCGCGGTCGGCCGCTATGTCATCGGACAGGTCAGCCTCGCGACCATCAACGGCGTGCTGAGTCTGATCTTCCTGACGATCATCGGCGCTCCGATGCCGGCGCTTCTGGCACTGATCGCTTTCATCGGCTCCCTGATCCCGCTCGTGGGAACGTTGAGCGGTGCGATCATCAACACGCTGCTCTGCTTCTTCGCCTCACCGGTGACGGCCCTCGCCTCCCTGATCTACTATCTGGTGTATCTCCAGGTCGAGGCGTATCTGCTCAGCCCGAGGATCATGAGCAAGGCCGTCGCGGTTCCCGGAGCCATCGTGGTCATCGCCGCGGTCGGCGGTGGCGCCCTGGGCGGGGTGCTCGGCGCTCTGGTCGCGATACCGATCGCGGCGAGCATCATCATCATCATCCAGAAGGTGGTGTTCCCCGCTCAGGACGCGAAGCTGGAGCCTCCTCGTTGATCGGCGGACGATCCATGCCCGATGCCCCGATGCTCATTTCGCCGAACGATCACCTGGGTGCGTGGGGATACGCGGCCTCCCGCTGCTGAAACGCGAGAATCGCGTCGTTGAGCACGACTCCGTCCTGGATCTCGATGGCCTTTCGGATCGTCTCATCCTCCTGCCACGCACTCGGTCCCGCGATCACGGTGCCCAGGTGGGATGACAGGGCCTCGCTGATCTCCCAGGTCGCGGAGTTCCACAGCAGTGAGGGCGAGTGGTCGACGGCGTAGTAGTGGACGTTGTTGCCGATCACGAAGATGGGATCATCGAATGTGGTCGGCTTTGCCCAGCTGAAGCCCATGCCTTCGTCGCAGGACACGTCGACGATCAGGGATCCGGGCCGGAACGCGTCGAGTTCTTCGGTCGTCAAATAGGTGATGGGGTTCGCCGTGTCCTGCAATGTGCAGTTGACGACGATGTCGCTCTCCGCCAGGTATGAGGCGAGCTCCACCCGTCCCTCATCGTCGGTGGTCGCGAAGCTGCCGCTGCGGTCAGGCGTCGACCGTAGTCGCCCGTGACTCCCATGAGTTCCAGAGCGTGGATGACGGAGGCGTACCCCGCGAGCTCATTGTTCTTGTGGAATACATGCAGGCCGAAGCTCCCGTCGGGGTTCCAGTGGTTCATCGCTTCGAAGGCGATGAGGGTGAGCCTCTTGTCGATCGCCAATTGCGTGATCTCGGGGTCTTGCACGCAGTGGGGCCAGCCCCACACCGTCTGCCCGTCGCGAAGCGCGAGCAGATCGACCGGCTGCATCTTGGGCAGAAGGATCACCTCGCAGCGCTCGATCAGCTCGGCGCGGCTGAGAATTCCTCCCACGTACGGAGCCAAGTCGTCATCCGTCATGTCGAATTTGGCTCCGTAGCCGGTCTCGATGAAGAGGGATGCTGAGATCCGAGGATCGAGTCGCTGGAAATGGCTCGGGTGCACCGGCAGTCTGTGTTCGTTCTCCAGCGATGAACTGCCGAAAATTCCAATGGTTAGGGTCACCTGTGAACCTGCAGCTTTCAGGGGGTTCGGACGGAAACGCATCGAATCGCGCGATCGGTCCTCAGAGCGGATCCAAACGGACCCGGTCCTCCGAACAGTACGCCATCCGACGGCCGACAGCCTGAGTCCCGTCGGGCGCATCGAGCACAGCCGAGGAATCCTACGCCGAAGAGCTGCGAGCGGTTCCTGTGAGAATACGCGGGCCTATCAGTCTCGATTGATAGAAACAAGTGGGGGGAATCGCACAGCTCCACATTCGGCCCTGTGCTTCGTTCTCTCGGGCAGGGGCCGTCATGGCCAAGCATACTTCCTTCCGCCGCAACCTCATCACCGCAGGGGGGATCGCCCTCGCGCTTTCCTTCCTGCCGTTCGCCGCTTCAGGCGCAGCTGCAGACAGAATCATCGACGGGCCGGTAGACCTGGGGAGCGCAGACAGCTACGGTGTGCTCGGAGCGAGTGCGGTCACCAACACCGGCCCGACGATCGTCAACGGGAATGTCGGAGTGAGTCCGCAATCCTCGATCACCGGTTTCGACGGGCCGCCCGGCGGGCTGATCGTCGACGGAACCCTGCACCAGACCGATGCCCATGCGGCGCAGGCTCAGAACGACACGCTCACGGCCTACAACGTGGCGGCGAGTCTCACTCCGTTCAGCTCGGGCATGACCGAACTGAACGGACTGTCGCTGGCGCCGGGAGTCTATTCGGGCGGGGCTCTGGTGCTCTCCGATAACGGAGCCCTGGTGCTCGCCGGTGACGCGGAATCGGTATGGGTCTTCCAGGCGGCCTCGACGCTCATCATCGGATCGGCCACCAGCATCATCATCACCGGCGGAGCGAGCGCCTGCAATGTGTTCTGGCAGGTGGGAAGTTCGGCCACGATCGGCCTTTCAGCCCAGTTCCAGGGCACGGTGCTCGCCAATCAATCCATCACCGCCACCACTGGCGCCACCGTGACCGGAAGACTCCTCGCCCTCAACGGTGCCGTCACATTGGATACGAACACTGTCTTAGTGCCGCCGCCTTGCCCGACATCCGGCGCCCCTATAGACACCACCCCGCCGGTCATCACCTCGGGGGACCTCCCGCCGGGTACGGTCGGCACCCCCTACGACTTCACCGTCACGGCGACGGGATCGCCGTCGCCGACATTCACTGTAACCACCGGAGCGCTCCCGCCCGGATTGAGCCTCGATAGCGTCACAGGCCGGATCTCGGGTACGCCGAGCTCTCCGGGAGAGGCGCTGTTCACCGTGACCGCGGAGAACGGGGACTCCCTCGAAGCCTCGGTGGACTATGCACTCGTCATCACGGCCCTGGGCGCGCCTCCGGAGGCGCGGGCGGAGAATGCACCGACGCGGCCGGTGATGGTGGACACCGCGCGACCCCATACAAACATTGGTAGGGCGTGCGGGGCTTAAACCCGCGACCGACGGACTCATAATCCGTCGGTTTTGCTTCAGGTGCGGCGGCGTTCTGCCTTGTGTCTACTGGGATCGCAGGGAACCCGCCGGAACTACATGAATTTAGATCCCCGCGAAATCCCCTCCGGTTCTTGAAATAGGTCAGGATCTCATTGCCGATCTGAACGATGTCTCAGAAGTTGTTACCTTCCGCTGTCTTGATCAGAGAGAACTTCACGCGGCAATCCGAGAAGATGCTGCCGTCGCGGCTCCTGACATCACTGTAACTCTGCAGGACTGGGGAATGGTTTCTGAACCCTATACTGCCTACTACGGCCAAGTGGAGGCGACAGAGCTTGCGGAGTGGTGGAAATCTCACAGATCGAATTTGTTCGATCGCAACATTAGAAAGTTCATTGTTGATTCTGAGGTAAACGTTGCCTTGGCCACCACGCTTGAGAGTGAGCCAGAGCACTTTTGGTACTTCAACAATGGCATTACAGTACTCTGCGATCAGGTAGTTCGAGCTCCCGTAGGTGGTGCGAGTCGGCGCACAGGCAAGTTCGAGTTGCGCGGGGCGACGGTGGTGAATGGGGCTCAAACAGTCGGCACGATTGGACGATTCGCAGAGCGGGACCCTGCTGCGGTCAGTAACGCGAGAGTTCAAGTTCGTTTCATTAGCTTGGAAGCATCCTCCAACCGGTTCGATGCGTTGGTGACCAGGGCTACCAACACGCAAAACCGTGTCGAGCGCCGAGACTTCGTGGCTCGATGCAGTAGACCTTGAGTTCCCAGGAAGTTACTTGGCTTCTTTGTTCAAGAACGGCTCGAAAGCATCAACCATTTCGAAAAGACTTGAAAGCCAGAGTAGTGCCCCTTAAGGTGGTGTAGCCCACGGTGGCCGGCTCGTCGCTCCTGACGTAGACGCGGTCACCGTGTGATCCTTCGAGAAGTCTCTAACCTCCACTCGAAAGGCATCATCACGATGACCGCACTTCATATTGTCGACCCTGCGAGCGTGCTCGCTGAAGCTTTGACCGACGCGTCGCCAGATCTGATGCGCAACCTGCTGCAAACCACGATCAACGCGCTGTTGTCCGCTGATGCGGACGCCGTCGCCGGCGCGGAATGGGGCACGCCGAGCCCGGACCGTGTCGCGCAACGCAACGGCTACCGGCACCGCGACCTCGATACCCGTGTTGGGACGATCGATGTCGCGATCCCGAAGCTCCGAGCGGGCACGTACTTCCCGGAGTGGCTGCTCGAGCGCCGCAAACGCGCCGAGACCGCGCTGATCACCGTCGTCGCCGACTGCTACCTCGCCGGAGTCTCGACGAGGCGGATGGACAAACTCGTGAAGACCCTCGGGATCCATTCCCTCTCGAAATCGCAGGTCTCGCGGATGGCCGCCGAGCTCGACGAGCACGTCGAGCAGTTCCGCCACCGGCCCTTGGGCGACGCGGGCCCGTTCACGTTCGTTGCCGCGGACGCGCTGACGATGAAGGTCCGTGAAGGCGGGCGCGTGATCAACGCCGTGGTGCTCGTCGCGACCGGCGTCAACGCCGACGGCCGCCGTGAAGTCCTCGGCCTGCGGGTCGCGACCAGCGAGACGGGAGCGGCCTGGAGCTCGTTCTTCGCCGACCTCGTCGCCCGCGGGCTCTCCGGAGTTCGTCTGGTCACCTCCGACGCTCATCACGGCCTCGTCGAAGCGATCGCGGCGAACCTGCCTGGCGCGGTCTGGCAGCGATGCCGCACCCACTACGCGGCGAACCTGATGTCCGTGACGCCGAAGGCCATGTGGCCGGCGGTCAAAGCGATGCTGCACTCCGTCTACGACCAGCCCGACGCTGCCGCGGTGAACGCCCAGTTCGACCGGCTCCTGGACTACGTTGACGGCAAGCTCCCCGACGCGCACGAGCACCTCGACACGGCGAGAGCGGACATCCTCGCCTTCACAGGGTTCCCCGAGGGCCTCTGGCAGCAGATCTGGTCCAACAACCCCAACGAGAGACTCAACCGCGAGATCCGCCGCCGCACCGACAGCGTCGGCATCTTCCCGAACAGGGACGCGATCATCCGCCTCGTCGGCGCGGTCCTCGCCGAGCAGACTGACGAGTGGGCCGAGGGTCGCCGCTACCTCGGCCTCGATATCCTCGCCAAGTCCCGTCTCACCCTCATCCCCGACACCGGAACCGAGGAGGTGAGCGATCCCGTGCTCGAGCTCACCGCCTAACCAACACCCGAAGGATCACCAACGGCTACACCACGTCCCGGGGCTTGACCAAAGCCAGGGAGTCTAAAAACAACAACCAAGTGCAACACGGCACCGATGCGATGACGAAATGACCTCAAGCAAGAGGAACCATCCCGGCGATACCGTATAAGAGACTATGTGGGGCGTGCGGGGCTTGAACCCGCGACCGACGGATTATGAGAACGGGGCGAGTGTCTATCTGAGGTTTACTGTTTTGAACTCAGAGCGACCTCGATTGACCGTTCTGCTGCGTAATCTCGGGCCACTTCGGTGCAGGCAGGAATTCATTTCGGTCAACCACGGATAGCCTCGGCGAGGCGCGGTGGAGGGGATTTCGAGGGGATTTCGTCAGAACCAGAAGGCTGCCCGGCTTGATTTTCACCCAGGTGTACAGCAGATCCGATATCTATGTCAGGATGTTTCGGCCCAGGCGCAGCCCATGTCACCGTCTTGCCCTTGCCGCACACCGACCAATATCCAGCCCGGGAATGGTTCGCCATAGATCGGCCAGGGTTCCAAGGCGAAAATGTACGCCCTCTTTCCACTGTCAATGTCTTCTGCTGCGGAAGCGTCGGGCACAGCGTAGAGCGCACCGTCGTTGGGCCAAGTCTCGTATTCTGCCGCGGTCGGGCACAGCCCACCGAATCCGGCCACGGGGGCGGTTTGTATCGGCCACCACTCTCCGGCGTTGCGTGCTTCAACGGCTTGCACGATACGGGTACGCTCGTCGCCGCCGGTCTCTGAACAGGCAAGACCGTCCTCCCCGATGTTGCGGCGCGACTCGTAGATTTGCACCCCACCTGAGTCGACCGCGGTGACGGAGTGGGTGGCAGTGCCGCAGCGCGCCGTGCGGGCCACTGGGAGCGTTACCTGTGTGGGTCCGTCATCGGCGGCGATCCACAGATACCATTGCTCATCGATCGCGTTTCCGTCCAGGCGGGTGATCTGCACGGCCGCATCCATCCGGTCGTCGCCCGTGAGTTCTGAAAGCACCACCTCTCCGAGCTCATAGGTGGCCCCGCCCTCCTCCGCTTTGCCGTTGACGAGTTCGATCTGCACGGTTTCGGGAACGCTGCCGCCCGGCCGGAACACCCATGAAAGATTCCCGAAGTCGGTGTACTCGAGGCCCGGCGGGATTTCGTCCTTCTGGACGTCCGCCATGTCTGTCCCGACATCGGTTTCGTGCGACGCTGACGAGTCTTCTACAGCGCAGCCGGTGAGCAGGACTGCCCCGACGAGGATTGCTGCAAGGATCGGAGAATAACGAATGGCATGGGTAGAAGTAGCAGTGCTCATATCCTTCCACCGTAGAAGCCGAGCACCGGTGTTGGAGCAGGTTGTAACCAAAACGAGAGCATCCTGCCGACTTGACGACCTCGCCTCAGACAGCGATACACACAGACATGGTGAGAGCCCGGCGTGAGCACTTTGGACATCGCCAAAGACATGTTCTGCTCAAAGCGTGAGCCGCGCAAGAGACCCGCCCGAAGCATCATGAGGCGGTGCTTTGGATCGCTCAATAAAGCACGTCGACACGCTGAGGAGGACGAAACGCGGCAACTTCGCGAAAGCCCGTCGACCGGGTGCCAGAACAGGACTAAACATGTCCCGCGTCAAGTAGTTGGCAGGGTTTCTTCGATTTCGAAGTTGGGGATGGTGGGGTCGGCGAGGCCGGCGTAGACCTCTGCGGGCCGGTTCCATGCGATCGCTTCGTGCGGGCGGACGTGGTTATAGTCCTGCCGGTAGGCGTTCACGTGTTCGACGAGCTGGAGGCCGTCGTCGATCTCTTCGCGGAACAGCCATTCGTATTTCATCGTCCCGAAGCCGCGTTCGCGTGACCCGTTCTGCCCCGGCGTTCTCACTCGTGTGCGGACGTGACGGAGCTCGGGGTGCGTCGCGATGAACGCTTCGAACGTGAACGACCGGAACGGGCCGCCATTGTCGGTCACGATCGTCAAGGTGGGCAGGATCTCCCCGGTGTGCTCGTCGACCTCGCAGTCGTCGATGAGCGGGTGGCCGAGGAGCGCCGCGACTTCGGCGAGGGCGAGCTCGACCGCGGTGACCGCGTCGTGCATGTTCGCGGTCGGCGACACGTGTGCGTCGAACTCATACTTCGCCCAATAGTCCCGACACGACGCAATCCGCCAGACCCCGCCGGCCGTGGTCTCATACTCGGAGAAGTCGAGTTGCCAGACCTGGTTCGGGCCCGTCGGTTCTTTCGCGAACGCGGCCTTGCGGCGCTCAGCGAGCTTGCGGCGCTCCCGTTGGTAATTCGCACCCAGGATCAGGCCCTCGTCGCGCAGCAGCCGCAGCACGGTCGCCTGCGATACCGGGTGCCCGTCGTGACGGGTCATGGCCCAAATCTTCCGGTGGCCCCACCCCGGATGCGCCTTCGCATGCTGCACGACGACATCACGGACAGCAACGCGAGACGGCTGCGGCCACGGACCCTTCAACGACCGATCCGCGCGGGCCTTGGCCTGCCAGCGCCGCCAGGTTCGTTCGGGCATGTCGATGAGTTCGCAGAACCTCGCGGTCGACATGCCCGCCTCGGTGCGGATCACCTCGAGGTCCTCGAAGGGCCCAACCTGCCCTCCGCTGATTTCTTCCAGACGCGGATCTCGACCGCGGCCTCGCCGAGGGCTTGGGTGAGTTCGGCGACCTCATCCTCGAGCTGTTGCTCTCGGGTCGAGGGCTTGGACTTGCCGGCCTCGATTCCGGCCTTGCCTCCCTCGAGGAACTGACGCTTCCAGTTCCCGATCGCCTGCTCGGAGACCTTCTCGCGGCGGGCCGCTTCCGCGATCGAGATCTCGCCCTGCAACACGCTCAACACGATGCGCAGCTTCTTCTCCGCCGGGATCTTCGGTGGACGACTCATGATTCTCAGACCTTTCGATAGGGGCGTTGCCTCAGCAACTAACTACCCCTGCCACATAGTCTGACGCGCGACAAACAAACCACAGGATGCTTCACATCTCATACCGTGACGACCCGATTTACTGCCTTATCAGCGAACTCTAGTTTGGACAATAATCCACTTTCGGTCAGGCATAGGAGACATGGAGGAAGTGCGGTCCTGGGGCATTTCTTGGATGTCTTATCCGATGATCGGTCGTTCCTCTGGGAGAGTGTAGAGCTCTTTGCGTTGGCGGATGGCGAGTGCTGTGGCAAACACTATGGGACCTACTCGGCCTATAAGCATGAGGGCCGAGAGTACGTATTGACCGAATGGGCCGACCTCCGAGGATATGCCGACGGAAAGCCCGCAGGTTGCGAATGCTGAAATCACTTCGAAGAGAATCCGATCTAACTTCGCATCACTCACGATGGTGAGCAGCCCTGCCGCGGCAAGAACGAGAGTTGCGCCCAGAAAGGTCACACTGATCGCGAGGCGCAGAATACTGTGGGGAATCCTGCGCCCCATCACGTTGATGCTCTGCGTTCCCTTGGCCTCGGCCAAGATCGCAAGGAAAAGCACGGCAAGGGTGGTGACTTTGATTCCGCCGGCGGTGGAGGCGGATCCGCCGCCAACGAACATCATTGCGTCGCTAAGGAGCATGGTCGTCCCGGTGGACGACCCAACATCCACAATGGCGAACCCTCCTGAGCGCATCATCGTCGACGCGAAGAACGCGTTGCCGATCTTGCTCCACCACGGCTGATCACCGATGGTGTCCGCATTACCCCACTCGAACACCGCCCAGGCAAGCGCTCCAACCAGCAACAGGAGCGTAGTCGTGGTGAGAGTCAGCTTGGTGTGGAGTGTCCATTTCCGACGCGTCCACTTGGCCCTGATCAGGTTCAAGAAAACAGGAAACCCGAAACTCCCGACAAACACTCCCAACGCAATCGGGCCGAGGATAGCAATGTGACCATCAAAGGAGGCAAGCCCTCCGGGGTGCGGTGTGAAGCCGGCGTTACTGAAGGCAGAGATGGAATAGAAGGCGCCATGCCACAGGCCAAGCCAGAAGGATCCTTCCTCGACCGCGAATGCAGGCACGAGGAAGATCATCAATGCTCCCTCGATCGTAAAGGTCGTCACGACGACCACGCGAAGCAGTTGCTTCACATCTCCGAGACCGCTCGTTCCGATGCTCGCTTTCGCGAACACGCGAGTGCTGATCCCGAGCCTGCGGGTGACCGCAAGTCCGAAAAGCAAGGCAATGGTGACCACGCCAAGGCCGCCCGCCTGAATCGCGACGAGGATCACCATCTGACCAAAGAACGACCAGTGTTCAGCCGTGTCGACGCTGGTCAGCCCGGTGACGGTAACCGCCGATACAGCGGTGAACACCGCATCGGATAAGGGGGTGATGGTTCCTGCCGAAGAGGATATCGGCAGTAGGAGTAGCGCCGTGACGATGAGCACCATACACAGGAAAGCCAGAATCGCGGCCTGGGCCGAGGAATGTCCCAGCAGGTACCGTGCCCGTGTTGCAGCTCGGTGCGCGATGGCCTGCACACGTCGAGCCGCGCTGGGTGCGGGAAGCGAAGGCATCGATCCATTCCTTCTGTCAACGCTGACCCGATCTGGGAGAGCGGCCGACCAGACTTCCCGGCACACCGGATACAGACTCTACTCTCATCAGCGCGTCCGGATGCAAGAAGAAGCTGGTCCGCGTGTCTCGTGCGAGGGGTTGAGCGACGGCGTACTATGGGTACTCGTTGCGCAAATCCCAAAGTATGTGCAGTGAATGGTGTGCCGGGAAGTCTGGTCGGCGAAGGACGATATGACAGACACCGAAAACACTGATACCCCGCACTTCCCGTATCTCTTGCGTGGCGATTCGCTGACCCAGTTGACGGCATGCCGTTCCTCGGAGGAACCGGAGCGACCGCGAGGAGTCGTCTGGGGGGTCGATCTCGCCGACTGCACCTCCAGGAAGCATGCCCGAAGCAGATGGCATCAGATCGTGCACGAGTTGAAAACGGAACTCGGTCGCCGCCCGAGTGTGAGACAGGTGTGCATCGTCTGCGTTCGGCCGACCAGGTTTCCTCAGTCCGCCCTTGTCCGCGCCCCGAGCGGACTCGCCAAACAATTGCACAACGACCTCGAACGTGACCGCGCCAGATACGTGCAGGTGTTCCTCATCGACGTGACTGGGTGCGACCGACCAGAGGTTCTCTGCGAGCGACTCCGCGAAGCCCACGACATGCGTTCCGGGACTTGGAACGACCTCTCCTTGACTTGGGAGGACATCGTCGATAGCAGCCTCCACGAAGCCTGGGCCCGCGACTCCCTCTGAATGACCCCCGAGCTCCTCTCTCCCCAGAGACCGGCGCGGCGAAGGAACACTATGACCGATCAATCCCGCCAAAGGCCGCGCACGTTCCCGCGCTACGGCTCTTTCAGCGAAGCCAGCCGGATCGCCGCTATTCTCCGCAAGGAGACCGTCGGCGGTGTTCTGCTCGCCGTCGCCGCATTGATCGCGATCGTCTGGGCGAACTCACCATTCGCGGATTCGTATTTCGCTCTACGCGACTTGGAGATCGGCTACGAGCCCTGGCATCTGCGTCTTTCTCTCGGGGCTTGGGCAGCGGATGGGCTCCTCGCGATCTTCTTCTTCCTGGTCGGCCTTGAACTCAAACGCGAGTTCGTCGCCGGTGACCTCAGAAAGGTCAGTACCGCCATTGTGCCGATCGCGGCCGCAGTGGGCGGTGTGCTCGTTCCCGCGCTCATCTACGTCGGGATCGTGTGGCAGCAACCGGAACTGCGGCACGGATGGGCGATTCCGACAGCCACCGATATCGCTTTTGCTGTCGCGGTGCTCGCGATCATCGGCTCGCGCCTCCCCTCCGCGCTGCGGATCTTCCTCCTCACCCTTGCCGTGGTGGATGACCTCATTGCAATCGGCATCATCGCGATCTTCTACACGGACCACATCGATATCGCGCCGCTGATCGTGGCCCTCCTCGTGATCGGCGTATATGGGTTCATCGCCCAACGATACCGAGGGTTCTTCGGCATGAGGCCGTTCGCGGCCTGGGTGATCCTCCTGCCCATCGGTATCGTCGCCTGGGCGTTCATGCATGCCTCGGGCATCCACGCCACTATCGCAGGAGTGCTGCTCGGGTTCACTATCCCTGTCCTGCATCGGAAGGGCCGAAGCGATCCTGCAGATACGAAACCGGGTCTTGCCGAGGAGTTCGAGCAGCGCTTCCGACCGCTCTCCGCCGGTGTCGCCGTTCCCGTATTCGCGTTCTTCGCCGCGGGCGTCTCCATCGGCGGGTGGGAGGGAGTCCAGGCCGCCTTCACCCATCCTGTAACTCTCGCCATCATCGCTGCGCTGGTGCTGGGCAAACCGTTGGGCATCGTCACGACGACATGGCTGACGGTACGCCTCACCAGGAGTCGACTCGACCCGGCATTCCGCTGGATCGACATGATCGGCGTCGGCTTACTCGCCGGCATCGGATTCACCGTATCGCTGCTGGTGGCCGAACTCAGCTTCGCAGCTGGATCGTCCGAGCACGACTATGCGAAAGTCGCGATTCTGGCCGCGTCTCTGATCGCGGCCGCACTCGCGGCGGTCCTGCTGGGCTTCCGCAATTATCAGTATGGACGCATCCAAGCTCGCGACCGGATAGATGCAGACCATGATGGGGTCCCCGATATTTATCAACAGGATCTCTGAGGGACGCGCCCTCCAACGCTATCCCTTGCAAACATTGGTGGGGCGTGCGGGGCTTGAACCCGCGACCGACGGATTATGAGGCAGATACCGAGTTCGTATCGTCGAGAAGTTGCGAAACCAAGACAGCCACCCAATTTCTAATCTCATCCCTGATCGGGCGCACCATGTCCAGGCTCTGTCCAGCGGGGTCGTCGAGTTTCCAATCCTCATATCGTTTTCCTGGAAAGAAGGGGCAGGCGTCTCCGCAGCCCATAGTGACCACCACATCTGACGTCTCAACCGCCTTGGTAGTAAGGGCCTTGGGCTGTTCGCCGGTGATGTCGATGCCGTCCTCGCGCATGGCCTCAACAGCGACAGGATTGATCTGGCCAGCAGGCATCGAGCCAGCAGAGCGCACCTCGATCCGACCCTCGGCTAGATGCTGGAGATAACCTGCTGCCATCTGGGACCTGCCGGCGTTGTGCACGCACACGAATAGCACGGATGGCTTTTTGATCTTGCTCATGGAGTTTTTGTCTCCCTCGGTCACGGCTGGTCGGCAAGGGTCGCGATGAGGGCCTGCACACGAGCGGCGATGTCATCACGGATCGCAACAATCCCCTCGGACGACGCGAGAGCAGGGTCTGCGACGGTCCAGTCTTCATAGCGGACACCGGGCACGACCGGGCAGACATCGCCGCAGCCCATCGTCACCACCACATCGGCGGCGCGCACCGCCTCATCGGTGAGGGGCTTGGGGAAGGCAGGCATCCCCGTAGTGTTGAGTTGATCGATGAAGGCCCGCACCTGCGGATGCACTTGAGCTGCAGGGGTCGATCCCGCCGAACGCGCCACGACTCTCCCTCCGGAGAGATGATGGGTGAGGGCGGCGGCGAGTTGGGAGCGTCCTGCGTTCGCCACGCACACGAACAGCACCTGCGGCAACGCCGTCGCTCGGTCGCGGGTGAGATCTGCGAGGCGCTGCTTCGCGAATCGCTCGGTCAGCGGGATCAGGTGCCGTGTGATCTTTGCGCTTCTGGCGAGCGAGGTAAATGATTCCCGTACCACAACAACCACCGTCTCGCGCGACAGCTCCGGTGTCTGCTCGGCGAGTTCATCGGCGAGGCGGGTGACACGGGCATCAAGGTCAGTGAGTTCCGGCCCTGCCAGGATCTCACTCGCCTCCGTGGCGTTAATGGCGGTCGGTGCGAAGCCGTCCAGCAGCGTGGTCACTGCGGGACGATGCTCGGGGGTGATGCGATACCAGACCCAGGTGCCACGCCGTTCGGCGTCGAGCACCCCGACATCCTTGAGGACTTTCAAGTGGTGGGAGATGGTGGGTTGAGAGACATTCGCGAGGGCGGTGAGGTCACAGACGCAGGACTCGCCGCGCGGATCGGCCGCGATCGCTGACAGCATTCTGAGCCTGAGCGGGTCGGCGAGCGCCTTCAGTACATTCGCGAGTGCGGTCGCCGGTTCGGTGTCCATCGCGTGCGACTGGCTCGGCGCGCATACGAGTTCTTCAGTGATGGTCATGCGGGCTGCTCCTTCAAGACGACAGTGGAGGTGTAGAGGTCGGTATGGAACCAGGCTCGTGCGACCCAGAGTGAGACGTAGACGAGGGCGACGAGCACGGGCACCTCGATTAGCGGCCCGACGACACCGGCGAGTGCCTGCCCGGAAGTCGCGCCGAAGGTGCCGATGGCGACCGCAATCGCGAGTTCGAAGTTGTTCCCCGCAGCCGTGAACGCGAGCGTTGTCGATCTCGAATACCCAAGCCCGAGGGCCTTACCGAGGAGGAGACCAGCGAACCACATGACTGCGAAGTACACGAGCAGTGGCACCGCGATCCGCACCACATCAAGCGGATTCTGGGCGATGGCGTCGCCCTGTAGGGCGAAGAGCAGCACGATCGTGAACAGCAATCCATACAAAGCCCAAGGCCCCACCCGGGGGATGAACGTCTCTTCGTACCAGGCACGGCCCAGACGTTTCTCACCGATCCATCGTGACGCGAACCCCGCGATCAGGGGCACGCCGAGGAACACGAGTACATTCAGGGCGATCTGCCCCATCGACACGTTGAGCCCGTGAGTATCGAGGCCGAGCCAGCTAGGAAGAATCGTAAGGTAGAACCAGCCCAGAACCGAGAACATCACCACTTGGAAGATGGAGTTGATTGCCACGAGTACGGCGGCCGCTTCCCGGTCGCCACAAGCCAAATCGTTCCAAATCACCACCATAGCGATGCAGCGGGCGAGGCCCACGATGATGAGGCCGGTGCGGTATTCGGGGAGGTCGGGCAGGAACATCCACGCAAGCGCGAACATCACTGCCGGCCCCGCGACCCAGTTCAGAACGAGAGACGAGACGAGGAGGCGCTTGTCGCCAGTGACGGCGGCGACCTTGTCGTAACGTACTTTCGCGAGCACCGGGTACATCATCACCAGCAGGCCAACCGCGATCGGCACCGAGATCCCACCCACCTCCAGGCGGGTAAGAAGATCAGCAACCCCGGGAATGAAACGGCCAAGCAGCAACCCGGCGATCATCGCGAGCCCGATCCAAGCCGGCAGCCACCGATCCATCACCGCGAGACGACGCGTGGCAGGAATGGTCCGCAGTCTTTCTTGATTCGACATTCTTCTATATTGATATCAATCGAATCAGAATGCAATGCCAAAGGCTTCGCACACGCGCTTGTTCATCCATCATTCACATGGAGGGGTTTTTGGAGGGGATTTCGCAATCCGCTGCTGGACGAACACAGCGCGATCCCTTGCAAACATTGGTAGGGCGTGCGGGGCTTGAACCCGCGACCGACGGATTATGAGTCCGCTGCTCTAACCGGCTGAGCTAACGCCCCCTGGGCAACTGCACCAGTCTAGCGGGCTGCCGCCGGGCGCGGCGTTCGGCGCAGGGCGCGCGCCACGATGGCGGCCACCGCGCCGAGCAGCGCACCGGCGATAGTGTCCGTGAGCCAGTGCACCCCTAGCGCGGTGCGACTCCACACCATGGCGAGTACCCAGATCGTCGCGCAGAGCATCGCCCACCTCGCCGCCCGACGGGAGGCGTGATCCGATGCCAGAATCACCAGTACCAGCGACACGGCGAGCACCGCCGCCCCCATGGAGTGCCCCGAGGGGTAGGAGAAGCCCGAGGGGTGCACCAGCGCATCGGGCGGGCGCGGGCGGGCGACCAGCAGCTTCACCAGTTCGGAGGACGCCACACCGATGAGTGCGGCCAGCGCGACCGCGATCGCGTCACCGCCGCGCTGCCTCAGCAGCAGCACGACTACGGCGATCGCCGCGCACATCGTCACTCCGAGCGTGCCGCCCATATACGCCAAGCCCAGAGCGAGCGCGAACGCCGGCGACCCCGGCGTCGTCCGGGCGAACCCGTTCCAGGCGGTGTCGACGGCAGTCGGTGCACCGTCTGTCAGGTGCAGCCACACGCCGAACGCCGTGATCGCGAGCACCGCGACGAGAGACCCGGCGAGCCACCACCGAGGTCTCAGCCCACTGCTCCCCATCCGATCATCCTAGCGAGCCGGCGCACTCTCCCACCGATTCGCCGCCACACCCCGGCCCTTGGGATACTGGTCCGATGAGCCGCGACCTCTTCCTCTCCCCCGCGCTGGAGGTAGCTCCGCAGTTGCTGGGCGCCACCCTCACGGTCGAGGGCGCGGACGGCCTGGTCGCGATCCGTATCACCGAGGTCGAGGCCTACCACGGGGTCGGCACCCCGGGTCCCTACGATGCCGGATCCCACTCGCGGGACCGCCGCACCGAACGCAACGCCTCGATGTTCGGGCCACCGGGCCACGCCTACGTCTACCTGAGCTACGGCATGCACTTCGCGCTGAACCTGGTCTGCTCGCCCGAGGGAGCCGCGTCCGGGGTGCTGCTCCGGGCCGGCGAGGTCGTCGAGGGGGCCGACACCGCGCAGCGGCGCCGCACCGCGAAACGGGGATCGGCGCCACGAGAGACTGCGGCGATCCCCCATCATCTCCTCGCCCGCGGCCCCGGCAACCTGGCCGCAGCCCTCGGCGTCACCCGCCCGAGCCACGACGGGCTCGATCTCTTCGTCTCGCCCTTCCTTTTCGCGAAAGCGGACGAGCGCCCGGCTGAGATCTCGAGCGGCCCCCGGGTCGGCGTCAGCGGGGAGGCCGGCAGCCGCGTCTTCCCCTGGCGATTCTGGATCGCGGGAGACCCTACGGTCTCCGCCTATCGGCCCGGCCGGAACGTTCCCGCGGTCTGATCCTTTCCGGGTCCGCCTCAGACGCGCTGCGGCTCGTCGAGCACCGAGCGCCCGGTCTGCGGGTGGAACTTCGCGAGCCCGAACACGCCGATCAGCGCGATCACTCCGGTCACGATGAAGGCGAGGATCGCCCACAGCGGCGCATTCGCCGCCTCCTGCAGCACCACGATGCCGATGAGCACTGCCACCAGCGGGTCGATGACCGTGAGCCCGGCGATCACCAGATCGGGCGGCCCGGAGGAGTACGCGTTCTGCACGAAGACCATGCCGAGCAAAGCGCCGACGAGCAGTGCCGCGACGCAGGCCCAGGTCAGCCACTCGAACTCGCCCTGCTGCAGGCGACCGATGACCGCCTTGGCGAAGGTCGCGACGAAGCCGTAGAGCACCCCGGCGCCGACGATGTAGAAGAGGGCGAAGGCCCGGTGCCGGTAGATGACGAACAGCACCAGCGACGCCACCAGCACCACGCCGAAGAGGATCAGGATGGTGAGCAGCTTCTGGTCGGTGACCGGACGGTCCGCCGCGGTGAAGGCGGCGATGGTCACGAAGACGACGATGCCGGCCACGCACATGCCGAGCGCGGCCTTGGCCCGCTTGGGCAGCCGCACGCCTGTCATCCGGGAGTTCAGGATCGCCGTGATGACGAGCGCCACCACCCCGATCGGCTGCACCACGATCAGCGGGGAGAGAGAAAGCGAGCCCAGCTGGAACAGCACCGCGAGTCCGAGCAGCAGCGTGCCGACCACCCATGACGGGCGGCGCAGCAGACTGACGATATGGCGGAAGGAGAGGCCCGATCCGGCGCTCTGCCCGGTGATGCGCTCGACCTTGTTGAGACCGCGCGACTGGTACTGCGCGCCGAAGGACATCAGGGCCGCGCCGACGAGTGCGAGCGGAATGCCCCAGAATTGACGAGGATCGAGGGAGACCAGCTCGCCCAGATCCGGTGTTTCGGTGAGCACGCCGACGGCGCGCTCAAGCGTCAGCGGCAGGCTTGGGATCACTCCCCTACGTTACCCCGGCTGCGACGGGAATGCTCGTATGGCAATGGGAGTGTTCCGGGTGAGAGGCGCGATCGCGCTCAGCGCGTCCCGTTCCGCATCAGCTCGACCAGATTCGAAGCGGCATCCGCCACCACATCGTTCACGATGACCTCATCGAATTCATCGGCGGCCGCGAGCTCGATCTTCGCGGTCTCCAGACGTCTGGCACGCTCCTCCTCGTCCTCGGTGCCGCGACCGACCAGTCGATCCACCAGCTCGTCCCAATTCGGCGGCGCGAGGAAGACCAGTCGCGCATCCGGCATATTCGCACGCACCTGTCGCGCACCCTGCAGATCGATCTCGAGCAGCACCAGATCGCCGCGCTCCGCGGCCTCGAGCACCGGCTGACGAGGGGTTCCGTAGCGGTAGGCGTTGTGCACGGTCGCCCACTCCAGCAGCTCATCGGCCGCGAGCATCCGGTCGAACTGCTCGTCGTCGACGAAGAAGTAGTGCTCGCCGTGGTGCTCGCCCGGCCTCGGCGCCCGGGTGGTCGCGGACACCGAGAGATGCACCTCGGGGTAGTGCTCGCGCACGAAGCCCGCGACGGTGCCCTTGCCCACGGCGGTGGGACCGGCGAGCACGGTCAGGGGCGGGCGGCCGGTGCGCAGCGAGGCGCCGATCCGCTCGCGCACATAGGCCTCGAGGCGGACCTGCTGCCAGCGGCCCAGGCCGCCCAGTCGCTTGCGCGGTGAGATCCCGAGCCGCTCGAGGGTGCGCAGGGCGCCCACTTCGCCGACGCCGGGGAAGGTCTGCATGAACTCGGTGACGCGCAGCGAGCCCGCGGGGCTCGAGGGATCCTCCGAGTCCAGCAACACCCGCAGCGGGGACAACTCGCCGCTGCGTAGGCGTCGCTTCACCTCGGCGCGCGCGCGGCGCGCCATCACCGAGGCACGGCTCGCGGCGACTCGATCGACCTCGGGCATCGTCAACTGCTCACTCATCGCATCCAGCCTAACCCCAGCCTCGGGCAGAAGCTGCACCTCGGCTTTCTCCGTGCTGCTGTCCCCACTCCTCGTCGCTCCCTTGAGCGAAAGCGCAGTTGTCGGCCGTTCATCAGCGGGGAACGGCCGACAACTGCGCTTTCGATGATTGCGTCAGGTGTGGGGCATTCGCCGCCCACAGGCCCCGAGGTCGCGAGCTGTCCACAGATTGGGGTGAGCGCCCCCGCACCCGCGTGCGCGAAGCCCACAATGTTCTCATGCCACAGCCCCGTGCCCCCTTTCCTCAGGCTTTGAGCGAACGCGCATTCGATATCGCCGAGGCGCGTCGTCATGAGATCAACGCCGATGTACTCAAGCACCCCCGCTTCGAGCGACCCTTCCGCGGTGTTCGTCGATTGACACGCAGCGAAGGCCTTCCTGCCACCACAGAGGAGCGCGTGCGGCAGCGCACGGAGGACTTTCTCCCGATACTGCAGAAGAGCGGAGGATCGTTCAGCCACACCACCGCCCTGATTCTGCTCGGATGCCCGATCCGCTGCGACGAGTCGCTCCATGTCGCAGTGGTCGGCCCTCAGCAGCCGCCACGTCGACAGGGAGTCTTCGGGCATCGGACCTCGGAGGCCCACACCGTCTGGTCCGACTCGTCTGGGCGCCGGATCGTCCCGCCGACCCTCGCAGTGCTCCAGTCCGCGGCGATCCTCCCCTTCACCGAGCTCGTCGTCGCCATCGACCACCTCATTCACCTCGCGCGAAGCGGTGCCGGCGACCGTATCGCCGCCCTCGAGGATCTCTTGGATGCGGCGACCGCCTACTCCGGGAAGGGTGCTCGGCGGCTACTCGCCGCACTGAGATTCGCGCGCCCCGGATCGGAATCGCGAATGGAGACGCTGCTCCGGCTACTCATGGCGCAATACGGCCTCGACGTCCTCGAGCTGCAGGTGGATGTGCACGATACGGAGGGACGGTGGATCGTGCGCTTCGACATGGTGGATCGCGAACGCAGACTCATCATCGAGTACGACGGCGAGCAGCATCGACGTGATCGGGCGCAGTACTTGAAAGACCAGCGCCGTCTGGATTCGGCGCGCGCCGCCGGCTACCGGATCCTCCGTCTGCACCGGGAGGATGTGCTCGATCGCCCGCAGGAGACCGCTCGGCGCATCGCGGACTTCCTAGAGAGACCCCTGCGTCCGGTATCCGCGGCTCTGCGCCGATTCTTCGCCGAGCGGTGAACTGCGGCACGGGTGATCCACCCGTGGCCACCCGATCCACACCCATCGAGAGTGCACTTTTCGGCCCTTCAGCTCGCGGGAAGGGCCGAAAAGTGCACTTTCGACGTGGGTTGTCGGGCCCGAGCATGCCCGGGCGAGCGCCCCGAGGTGAGCGCTCAGGCGAGCGCGCTCGAGATCGCCTCCGCGCGCTCGCGCACCCGCGCGGCGAGGCCCTCGCGCCCGCCGGAGAGGATGCTGCGCGACTCGTTCGCGAGCAGCGCCGAGCCGAGCGAGCCGAAGATCGCGTGCGCCTCCTCGATGCGGGCGCCCTGGTGCCCGAAGCCCGGCGCCAGCACCGGCAGCGCGGGCCCGGCATCGGCGCGATCCGCGGACACCCCCGTATCGATGCCGAAGTCGGCCAGATCCAGTGTCGCCCCGAGCACCACGCCCACACTGCCGACCGCCTCATCCGCGAAGGCCTCGCGGTTGAAGGCCCGGGCATCGGCGAGCATTCCGGCGGCGACGCTCTGGCCGTCCTCGCGCTGGGCCGTCTGCACCGCCCGTGCTTCGGGATTCGAGGTCGCGGCGAGCACGAACACGCCCTTTCCGTGCGCGCTCGCGTGGCCCAGTGCCCCGCCCAGCGTGCCGAAGCCCTGATAGGCCGCGACCGTCACCGCATCGGCTTCGAGTGGCGAACCCGGCGCCAGCCACGCCTCGGCGTAGGCGTCGAAGCTCGAGCCGATGTCGCCGCGCTTGGCATCGGCGATCACCAGCAGCCCCGACTGGCGCGCATCGGCGAGCACCCGCTCGAGCGCCGCAAAGCCCGCCGAGCCGAAGCGCTCGAAGAAGGAGACCTGCGGCTTGACGCAGGCCGCGACGCCGAGCGATGCGGCGACGACCTCACGCCCCATCCGCTCAGCCCCGTCCGCGGAGTCGTCGAGCCCCCAGGCCGCCAGCAGCGGCCCGTGCGGGTCGATGCCGGCGCACAGGTGCCGGCCCGCGGCGAACTCCGCCGCGAGCCGGGAGCCGAAGGAGGTCGTCATCGAGCCGCGGCCTCCCGAGCCGCGGCCTCGCGCTCCGCGACGCGATCGATCTCGTACTCCTGCAGCGATTTCACCTCGAAGACGTCGACCTGGGCGGAGAGCGCCCCGACGGCGGCCGAGAGCTCGCTCACGGTGGTGAAGATCGGCTTGTCGGCGGCGACCGCGGCGGCACGGATCTCATAGCCGTCGGCACGCGCCGAGGAGCCGGAGGGCGTGTTCACGATCATGTCGATCTCACCGCGGTTGATCAGATCGATGACCGTGTCGCCATCGCTCTGCTGGGAGTGCTTGCGCACCACCTCGCTCGTGATGCCGTTGCGTGCGAGCACCACCTGGGTGCCCTGGGTCGCCACGAGCCGGTAGCCGAGCTCCGAGAGCCGCTGCGCCGGCAGCACGACCCCGCGCTTGTCGCGATCCGCCACCGAGATGAACACGGTGCCCGACTTCGGCAGTTCGCTGCCCGCGGCCGACTGGCTCTTCGCGAAGGCGCGCGGGAAGTCGCGGTCCATGCCCATGACCTCGCCGGTGGAGCGCATCTCGGGGCCGAGCAGGGAGTCCACGACGAGCCCCTCGTGGGTGCGGAAGCGCTTGAACGGCAGCACCGCCTCCTTCACCGCGATGGGCGCGTCGATCGGGGCGCGCGAGCCGTCGCGCTCGGGCAGGAAGCCGCTCTCCACGAGCTGGGCGATGGTCTCCCCCGCCATGATCCGCGAGGCCGCCTTGGCCAGGGGGATCCCCAGCGCCTTGGACACGAAGGGCACGGTGCGCGAGGCCCGCGGATTCGCCTCGAGCACGTAGAGCACGCCCTGGCCGATGGCGAACTGCACATTGAGCAGACCCCGCACCCCGATGCCCTCGGCGATGCCGATGGTTGCCTCGCGCACCGCGGCGATCTGGTCGTGACCGAGCGTCACGGGCGGCAGCGTGCAGCTGGAGTCGCCCGAGTGCACGCCGGCCTCCTCGATGTGCTCCATCACCCCGCCCACGTACAGCTGCTCACCGTCGTAGAGCGCGTCGACGTCGATCTCGATGGCGTCGTCGAGGAAGCGATCGACCAGCAGCGGGTGGCCGGGGCCGACGAGGGCGTGACCCTCGATGCGCTCGAAGTAGCCGTGCAGCGAGGGGGTGTCGTAAACGATCTCCATCCCGCGGCCGCCCAGCACGAAGGAGGGGCGCACGAGCACCGGGTAGCCGATCTCCTCGGCGATGCGGATCGCGCCCTCCTCGTCGATCGCAGTGCCGTTGCGCGGCGAGAGCAGGCCGGCCTGCTCGAGGATGCCCGAGAACGCCCCGCGCTCCTCGGCGAGGTCGATGGCCTCGGGAGTCGTGCCGAGGATCGGCACGCCCGCGTCCTTCAACGGCTGGGCGAGGCCCAGCGCGGTCTGCCCGCCCAGCTGCACGACGACGCCCAGCAGTTCGCCCGAGGCCTGCTCGGCGTGGATCACCTCGAGCACGTCCTCGAGCGTCAGCGGCTCGAAGTAGAGGCGATCGGAGGTGTCGTAGTCCGTCGACACGGTCTCCGGGTTGCAGTTGATCATGATGGTCTCGTAGCCCGCCTCCGACAGCGCGAAGGAGGCGTGCACGCAGGAGTAGTCGAACTCCACGCCCTGACCGATGCGGTTCGGGCCGGACCCCAGGATCACGACCTTCTTCCGCTCCGAGGGCGCGACCTCGGTCTCGAGATCGTAGGAGGAGTAGTGGTAGGGCGTGAGCGCCGGGAACTCCCCCGCGCAGGTGTCGACGGTCTTGTAGACGGGGCGCAGCCCCAGACCGTGGCGGAGGCCGCGGATCTCGGCCTCGGAGTCTCCGCGGATCGCGGCGATCTGCGCATCGCTGAAGCCGTGATCCTTCGCCTCGCGCAGCACCTCGAGGGTGAGCTGCGGGGCCGCGGCGACGCCCTCGGCGACCTCGTTGATGAGCTGGATCTGGTCGAGGAACCAGGGATCGATCGCCGTGGCCTCGAAGACCTGCTCGATGGTCGCGCCGAGCCTGAGCGCCTGCTGCACATCGACGATGCGACCGTCGGTGGGGCGCTTGATGGTCTCGAGCAGATCCTCGACGGCGCGCTCCTGCGGGCCCCAGTGGAAGGAGGTGCCGCGCTTCTCGAGCGAGCGCAGCGCCTTCTGCAGGGCGGTCGTGAAGTTGCGCCCGATCGCCATCGCCTCGCCCACCGACTTCATGGTGGTGGTGAGGGTGTCGTCGGCGGCGGGGAACTTCTCGAAGGCGAAGCGCGGGGCCTTCACCACGACGTAGTCGATGGTGGGCTCGAAGCTCGCCGGCGTCTTCTGCGTGATGTCGTTCGGGATCTCGTCGAGTCGGTAGCCGAGCGCGAGCTTCGCGGCGATCTTCGCGATCGGGAAGCCCGTGGCCTTCGAGGCGAGCGCGGAGGATCGGGACACGCGCGGGTTCATCTCGATGACGATCACACGACCCGTCTCGGGATCGATGGCGTACTGGATGTTGCAGCCGCCGGTGTCGACGCCCACGCGACGGATGATGTCGATGCCGATATCGCGCAGTTTCTGGAACTCGCGGTCGGTGAGGGTGAGCGCGGGCGCCACGGTGATGGAGTCGCCCGTGTGCACGCCCACCGCGTCGACGTTCTCGATGGAGCAGACGACCACCGTGTTATCGGCCTGGTCGCGCATGAGCTCGAGCTCGTACTCCTTCCAGCCGAGGATCGACTCCTCCAGCAGCACCTCGCTGGTGGGGCTGTAGTGCAGGCCGTCGCCGGCGATGCGCACCAGCTCCTCCTCGGTGTAGGCGAAGCCTGATCCGAGGCCGCCCATGGTGAAGGAGGGGCGCACGACGAGCGGGTAGCCCAGATCCTTCGCGAACTCCTTGGCCTCCTCCAGGGTGTGCGCGATGTACGAGCGGGCCACATCGGCGCCCGACTCGATGACGAGGTCCTTGAAGATCTGACGGTCCTCGCCGCGCCGGATCGCGTCGACCTTCGCACCGATGAGCTCGACGCCGTATTTGTCGAGGATCCCCTGCTCGTGCAGCGCCATGGCCGCGTTGAGCGCGGTCTGGCCGCCGAGGGTGGGGAGGATCGCGTCGGGCTTCTCCTTCTGGATGATCGACTCGATCACCTCGGGGGTGATCGGCTCGACGTAGGTGGCGTCGGCGAAGTCGGGGTCGGTCATGATGGTGGCCGGGTTCGAATTCACCAGGATGACACGCACGCCCTCCTCGCGCAGCACGCGGCAGGCCTGGGTGCCGGAGTAGTCGAACTCGCAGGCCTGACCGATGACGATGGGGCCGGACCCGATGACGAGAACGGAGTTGATGTCTGGGCGCTTGGGCATCGGATCAGGCCTCCTGGTTCGCGCGGCCTGCGACCAGGGCGCGGAATCGGTCGAATAGGTAGAACGCGTCGTGCGGACCGGCCGCCGCTTCGGGGTGGTACTGCACGGAGAACGCGGGGATGTCGAGGCACTCGAGCCCCTCGACGACCTGGTCGTTCAGGCTGTAGTGGCTCACCTGCACGCGCCCGAAGCCCTGGGGCGAGTCGAGCTCGCCCTCGATGGGCGCGTCGACGGCAAAGCCGTGGTTCTGCGCGGTGATCTCCACCCGGCCGGTGCGCTTGTCGAGCACGGGCTGGTTGATGCCGCGGTGGCCGAAGGGCAGCTTGTAGGTGCCGAAGCCGAGGGCACGCCCCAGCAGCTGATTGCCGAAGCAGATGCCGAAGTACGGGATCCCGTCGCGCAGCAGCTCGCGCAGCAGCTCGACCTGCTGGTCGGAGGCCGCGGGATCGCCGGGTCCGTTCGAGTAGAACAGCGCATCGGGGGCGATGGCGCGCATCTCCTCCACCGTGGTGGAGGCCGGGAGCACGATCACGTCGAAGCCGTGCTGGGAGAGGTACTGCACCGTGGCGCGCTTGATGCCCAGGTCGAGCACGGCGATGGATCCGACGCGCGCCACGCCCTCGGCGGCGGGGACGTCGTAGCGCTCGGGGGTGGTCACCTCGGCCGAGAGGTTCTTCCCGGCCATGCCCGCCTGCTCGCGCACCCGGGTGAGGCGATCCTCCTCGGAGAGCGCGAGCGCGTCGCCGGAGAAGATCCCCGCCCGCATGGCGCCGACCGAGCGGATGCGCCGGGTGATCGCGCGGGTGTCGACCCCGGAGATCCCCACGACCTCGTCGGCGACGAGATCCTCGTCCAGCGAGCGCTCGGCGCGGAAGTTGGAGACGCGGCGCGCGGGATCGCGCACGACGAAGCCCGAGACCCAGATCTTGCGGGACTCCATGTCGACGTCGTTCACTCCGGTGTTGCCGATGTGCGGAGCGGTCATCAGCACGATCTGGCCGGCGTAGGAGGGATCGGTGAGGGTCTCCTGGTAGCCGGTCATGCCGGTCGAGAACACGACCTCGCCGAGGGTCTGCCCGGTCGCGCCGTAGGCGCGGCCCTCGTAGCTGGTGCCGTCTTCGAGGACGAGCACGGCCCGTCCCGCCGGCACGGCGGCGGCTGGAGGTGCGGTGATGGTCATCGTGTGCCTTCCTGGTCGTCGGGAGCCGGTCCGGTTCCCGCCTCATTCGCTCCGTCTGGGTTCGCGACGCGATCGATCGCGTCGGTGAATCTTCGGTGCTCCGCCCGGTCGTCGAAGCGGAAGCTCGATTCGAGCTCGCGGCCCGCGGCGCTCCAGCGGATCAGGGCGAGACCGCCCGCCTCGACCGCCTTGCCCGCTCGGCGGCTGGCCGATCCACTGCCGTGCACCTGTGCTGCGGCGATGTGCACCGGGCGCTCGCCGCGCACTTCGACGGTCACGCCGTCCTCGCGCACGGCGACCTCCGCGTAGCCGCGATAGCGCAGGCCGGGGGCCGCCACCCGCACCAGCGGCTCCTCCACCGGGGTGGTCGAGACGTAGCCGGCCCGGGGGAACTCGGCGATGAGCGCGCCGCTGGGCGCGGTCGGCGAACCGAGCACATCGGCGTCGCGGCGGGAGCGCGCGCGCCATCCCCACCACATGCCGAAGAAGATGAGCGCGATGACGATCACCCAGATCAGGGCGAAAAGGGGGCGGCTCATCGCGCGTCTCCCCGCTGCGCGGCCTCGGCGGCCTCGCGCACCTGCTCGGGCGCGACGAGCCGGCCCTCGTCGAAGGTGAGGTAGCCGTGGCGGATGGTGGTGCGGATGCGGCCGGGCAGCTCCATGCCGAGGTACGGCGAGTTCACGCTGCGGCCGTGCAGACGTTCCAGATCGAAGACGCTGCGGCCGTTCGGGTCGACGAGCACGATATCGGCGACTTCGCCGACCTCGAGCGCCGCGGGGTGGCCCTCGAGCCTGCCGATCTCCGCGGGACGCTGCGAGAGCAGCCGCTCGAGCGCGGACCAGGAGATGTGGCCGGGCCCGAGCAGCGACTCGATCGCGATCGGCACGGCCGATTCGAGGCCGACCATGCCGAAGGCCGCGGCGTCCCACTCGCACTCCTTCGCCTCGAGCGGGTGCGGGGCGTGATCGGTGGCGATGATGTCGATCACCCCGTCCGCGACGGCGGCCCGGAGAGCTGCCACATCGGTGTCGCGACGCAGCGGGGGGTTCACCTTGTAGCGCGGATCGTAGCCGCGCGCCAGCTCCTCGGTGAGCAGCAGATGGTGCGGCGTCACCTCGGCGGTCACCTGCACCCCGCGGGCCTTCGCCCAGCGCACCACCTCGACGGAACCGGCGGTGGAGAGGTGGCAGATGTGCAGCCGCGCGCCGACGTGCTCGGCCAGCAGCACGTCACGGGCGATGATCGACTCCTCGGCGATCGCCGGCCAGCCCTTCAGCCCCAGCTCGCTCGACAGCGCGCCCTCGTTCATCTGGGCGCCCTCGGTGAGGCGCGGATCCTGGGCGTGCTGCGCGATGACCCCGTCGAAGCTCTTCGCGTATTCGAGCGCGCGGCGCATCAGCAGGGCGTCGTGCACGCATTTGCCGTCGTCGCTGAAGACCCTGACGCTCGCGCGGGAGCCGGCCATCGCACCGATCTCGCTGAGCCGCTCGCCCGCGAGATCCTCGGTCACGGCGCCGATCGGCCGCACGGTGGCGTAGCCGGCCGCGCGCCCGAGCTCCTGCACCTGCTCGACGACGCCCGCCGTGTCCTGCACGGGCATGGTGTTGGCCATGGCGAAGACCGTGGTGAAGCCGCCGGCCGCGGCTGCCCGCGTGCCGGTGAGCACGGTCTCGCTCTGCTCGAAACCGGGCTCGCGCAGGTGGGTGTGCAGATCCACGAGACCGGTGAGCGCGACGAGGCCCTCGGCCTCGATCACCCGCTCTCCCTCGCGCGCTTCGAGCGATCCCGCGGATCCCCGCTCCACGATCCGGCCGCCCGAGATGCGCAGATCCACCGGGCTCGCCGCCGCGATCGCCGCGCCGGGCTCGGCGAGGTCCGCCGCCAGGCGGGCCCCACGGATCAGAATGTCGGGATTCGCGCTCATGCGCCTACCTCTCGCTCGCCGCTCAACAACAGATACAGTGCGGCCATCCGCACGGAGACACCGTTCGCCACCTGCTCCAGCACCGTGCTGCGGTCTCCGTCGGCCGCCGCGGAGGAGATCTCGAGCCCCCGGTTCATGGGTCCGGGGTGCATCACCAGGGCGCGCTCGCCGAGCTCGCCGAGCCTGGCGTCGTCGAGACCCCAGTGGCGCGCGTACTCCCGCTCATTCGGGAAGAACGCCGCGTGCATGCGCTCGCTCTGCACGCGCAGCATCATCACCACATCGGGCTGGTCCTCGCGCAGCGCCTCGTCGAAGGAGTGCCGCACCGTCGCCGGCCAGTCGCGTGCGCCGTAGGGCTGCAGCGTCTCCGGAGCGACGAAGGTGACATGCGCGCCCAGGGTGGTGAGCAGCCAGAGATTGGATCTGGCCACCCGCGAGTGCGCCAGATCGCCGACGACGACCACCGAGATGCCGTCGAGATCCCGGCCGCGGCTCCCCTCCTCGCCGAAGAGGCGACGGCGCATGGTGAAGGCGTCGAGCAGCGCCTGGGTGGGGTGCTCGTGGGTGCCGTCGCCGGCGTTCAGCACACCCGCATCGATCCACCCGCTGCGCGCGAGCCGTTCGGGCGCACCGCTCGCGGGGTGCCGGATCACCACGCCGTCGGCGCCGATCGCCTGCAGCGTCTGCGCGGTGTCCTTCAGCGATTCCCCCTTGCTCACCGAGGAGCCCTTGGCGCTGAAGTTGATGACATCGGCGGAGAGGCGCTTCGCGGCGGCCTCGAAGGAGATGCGGGTGCGGGTGCTGTCCTCGTAGAAGAGGTTCACCACGGTCTTGCCGCGCAGCGTCGGGAGCTTGCGCATCTCGCGCTGCTGGGTGGCGGCCATGTCCTCCGCCGTGTCGAGCAGCAGCAGCGCGTCGTCCTTCTCCAGGGTGCGCGTGTCGAGCAGATGCCTCATGCGATCGTCACCTCGTCCACCCCGTCGTGCTCGACGAGACGCACCGAGATGCGCTCGTCCTTCGAGCTCGGCAGATTCTTGCCGATGTAGTCGGCGCGGATCGGCAGCTCGCGGTGGCCGCGGTCGATGAGCGCCGCGAGGCGCACCGCGCGGGGCCTGCCGTGATCGCCGAGCGCGTCGAGTGCGGCGCGGACGGTGCGCCCCGAGAAGAGCACATCATCGACCAGCACCACGGTGGCGCCGTCCACTCCGCTGGTGGGCATATCGGTGCGGTGGGGGGTGCGGACCGGCTGATGCGCCAGATCGTCGCGGTACATGGTGACATCGAGCTGTCCCACCGGAACGTGGGTGCCTTCGATGCGGTCGATCGTCTCGGCGATGCGCCGTGCGAGGATCGAGCCGCGCGTGGGGATCCCGACCAGGATCAGATCGTCGGCGCCCTTGTTCGCCTCGATGATCTCGTGCGAGATGCGGGTGAGCGCCCGAGAGATCTCCGCTCCTTCGAGCACAGTTCGCGCAGTCAAACACCGCCCCCCTTCTGCGCCTCACAGGACGCCGTTAAAGAAGTGCTTCCAACTGTCTATCCTACATCCCTCCGCCGATGCTCGGGTCGACGCCCGAGCCCGAGCCGCGCTCGGCTGGGGAAGCCCGGCAGCGCCTACGCCGAGGCGTACTGGGCGATCCTGCCGAGCACGCCGTTCACGAAGCGGGCGCTGTCCTCGGTGGAGTACTCCTTGGCGAGCTCCACGGCCTCATCGATCGCGACGGCATTGGGCACCTCGGGATTGTGCAGGATCTCCCAGGAGGCGATCCTCAGCACCGCGCGGTCGACATTCGGCATCCGATCCAGCGTCCACCCCTGCGCGTAGCTGGTGAGCAGCTCGTCGATCTCCTCGCGATGATCGGCGACGCCGTCGACGATCTCGCGCGCGTACAGCCAGGAGGCCTGCCGATCGGGTTCGCCGGCCGCCCGGCCCGCCTCGGCGGCGACGATCTCCGCGAGGGCCTCGGCCCGCACATCGGCTTGGAAGAGCATGTCGAGAGCCCGCTTGCGGGCCTTGCTACGAGCGCTCATCGTGGCGGGCGCGCCTAGTCGTTGACTCGGCCGAGGTAGTCGCCCGTGCGGGTGTCGACCTTGACCCTCGTACCGGTCTCCAGGAACAGCGGAACCTGGATCTCGGCCCCGGTCTCCACCGTGGCCGGCTTGGTGCCACCGGTGGACCGGTCGCCCTGCAGGCCCGGCTCGGTGTAGGTGATCTCGAGCACGACCGAGGCCGGCAGCTCGATGTAGAGCGGCTCCCCCTCGTGCAGAGCGATCTGCACCTGCTGGTTCTCGAGCATGAACTTGGAGGCGTCGCCCACGACGGTGCCCGCGACCGTCAGCTGATCGTAGTCGCTCTGATCCATGAAGACGTAGTCCGCGCCGTCCTGGTACAGGTACTGGAAGTCGCGGCGATCCACCATCGCGGTCTCGATCTTGGCGCCCGCGTTGTATGTCTTGTCGATGATCTTGCCCGAGACCACGTTCTTCTGCTTGGTCCGCACGAAGGCACCGCCCTTGCCGGGCTTGACGTGCTGGAACTCCACTACGCTCCAGAGCTGCCCGCCCTCTTTGATGACGGTGCCGTTCTTGATGTCGTTCGAGGTTGCCATGCGCTCGCGTGTCTCCGCTTCGTTTGTAGAAAAAGTCAAGCCGATCCAGTCTACCTTGCCGTCTCGGATAGCGTGTGGTCCCATGCATATGCTGCCCCGCACCCTCTGGCATCTCTGGGCCGTCGCCCCTCGCGAACCGAAGCTCGCCATGCACGAGGTCTCGACCTCCCGATTCCGCGTCTGGCCGACCGATCTCGACATTCTCCGCCACATGAACAACGGCAAGTACCTCAGCATCATGGACGTCGCCCGCTTCGACCTCATCCAGCGCACCGGAGTCCTCACGGTGTTCACGCGGGAGGGCTGGTACCCGGTGGTCGTCGGCCAGACGATCTCCTACCGGAAGTCGCTGAACCCCTGGATGGCCTTCACCGTCGAATCGCGCATCATCGGATTCGACGAGCAGGCGGTGTACATCGAGCAGCGCTTCGTGCGCCCCGACGCCTCGGGCGAGTCCGAGGTGTACGCGCGCGCAGTGGTCCGCGGGCGGATCCTCAAGCGGAGCGGCGGTGTCGTGCGCATGGACGAGCTGATCGAGAAGACCGGTGCGGACGAGACGAGGTTCGAGGTCCCCGAGGAGATCCTCGCCTGGGGCCGGACGACGCGGCTGCCCTCGACACGAGAGCCCGCGCCGAGCCTCTGGGCGTAACGCAGCACCCCCTCTCGGCACCGCGACGGCCGAGGGTCAGCTGCGGTCGCGCCAGGCCTCGCCGAGACGCCGGATCGCCTCGCGCAACACCGGATCGGGTGCGGTGAACGGAATCCGGATCCGATCGTCCCGCGAGGCCCCGACCGCGAAGGTTCGGCTCCCCGCGAGGGCGACCCCGCGCATCGCGGCGAGTCGGATCAGCTCCTCGGCCGAGCCCTCGGGCAGCTGCGCCCACAGGGAGAGCCCGCCGCGCGGGGGCGCATAGCCCCACTCGGGCAGATGCTCCGCGAGAAGCTCGCGCAGCACGCCCAACCTCCGCGCGTGCTGATCGCTCACCTCCCGGCGCAGCGCAGCGGCGTGCTCGATGAGGTCGAGGGCGAGCAGCTGGGCGGGAACGCTCGTCGATTGGTCGACCAGCTGACGGCTCGCGCGCAGACGGCGTACGAGCACCGGATCGGCGCGAAGCCAGCCGATCCTGAGCCCGGCCCAGGCCCACTTCGACATCGATTCGGCGACGAGGATCGGCGCATCCGGTCTGAGCGCGGCGAGCGTCGGCGGTACGACCCTGTCGAAAGAAATCGGGGCGAGCACGCGATCCTCCAGCACCGGCACGCCGTACTCGGCGGCGAGTTCGGCCACGCGCAGCCGCCCGGCCGGCGGAAGCCGCGTACCCGTCGGATTCTGATTGTGCGGGTTGATGGCGATGAGGGCCGGTCGCAGCCGCGCGATCGCCTCCTCGAGAGCGGTGATCTCGAGCCCATCGGCACCCACCGGGACACCGTGCACCAGACCGCCGCGCCGGAGCACGGTGTCGGAGAGCCCCGGCCAGGTGACCTCCTCGGCGAGCACGACGTCGCCGGGCGACACCAGCTGATCGATGACGAGGTGGATCGCCGACTGGGCGCCGTGGGTGACGAGGATCTGCTCGGGCGTGGTCGGCGTCCCCTCCGCGGTGAGCTGCTGCGCGATCCGCGCGCGGAGCGCGGGCAGGCCCGCGGGATCGGTTTCGGCGAGCAGCACCGGGTCGAGCACGGGAGCATGCTCCCGGATGACCCGCACCGCGAGATCCGGTATCTGAGGGACGCCGCGCAGCAGGTCGATGGACGAGGGCACCGCCGAGAAGAGCGCCTCGCCCCGCCCGGTGCGGCCGGATCCGGGCATCCGCAGTGCGGCACCGGTCACACTCGTGCCGCTCCCCTGGCGTCGTTCGACCAGGCCGCTCTCGGCCAGCAGTCGATAGGCGGCCACGACGGTGCCGCGGGACACCATGATCGCCTCGGCGAGGGCCCGCTCCGCCGGCAGACGATCGCCCGGGCGCAGTTCGCCCCCTTCGAGCAGCTCGGCGACGGCGCGGGCGAGGCGGTCCGCCAGTGTGCCGTCTCCCTGCGTCCAGCGACCGAGCCGAGCCGTGAGAAGCCCGGCCGATCCTTGGTCCACCGGTCGACTATTGGCTCTTTCTTCCCTGCTCATACCTTGACATTCTGGACCAATGACGAGCCATTTCGCACCAGAATCACCTTTCGCTGCGCCAATAGATCAGAATTGGACCATCGCTGAACTGCTCGATCGACTCGCCCAGGACGAGCAGAGCTGGGAGTCCCTCGGTCCCGAACTCGCGCGCATCGAGGCCGCGGCGAGCGACTTGGCAGGCAGGGCGGTGTGGAGCCGCACTCCCTCGACCGTGGCGCTCGTGCGCTCGCTCGCCGGGCTCTGCCGCACCGCGCCGGGGGTGCGCGGCCTCAGCGTCGGCCGGCTGCTCGCGACGGAGCTCAGCCCGCGAGCAGACTCAGTCTGCTCCGCATCCGGCCCGCGTCGGGAAGCGCCGCAGCCGCAGACACGAATTCGGGAAGCGCTTGCGCTGAGAGGACGGTGAGCCGCACATCCGCCTCCACCAGCACATCGACCAGATTCGCGAAGCGCTGCAGCGCCTGCACGTCGATAGCGCCCGCCGCGGGAACCTCCGTGATCGTCCAGCGGTCGAAGCGCTCCGCCCACGCGAGGTACTCGATGATCGACAGCGGCGCCTCGCAGAGCTCGGCGAAGGTGGCGCGCAGCTCGTCCTCGGTCGCATGAGACACCGTGAAGCTCCGGCCCTGCACCACGAGCTCCGCGCCCGAGCCGGTGGGCCCTGCGGCCCCGCCGCGCCCTGCGTCCGCGTCATCCTGCGCGTCCGCTTGCGCCGGCGCCTGCGCCCGCCAGAGCCCCGAGGCGAAACCGCCCGAGCCCCTGGCCGACACCGTGCGGTAGTCGACCGGGCCGTCGAGGGCGAAGGCCTCCATCCGCTCCAGGATCAGCGCGATCCCCCGTTCGAAGAGGTGGTGCCAGACCGGGCTCGGCATGAGCTCGCGCGGCGCGTAGTTCGAGGTTGCGATCAGCACCATCTCCCGCTCGAAGACGTACTCCAGCAGTCTCGTCAGCAGCCGGGCGTCGCCGGGATCGTGCACGTGGAACTCGTCGAAGAAGAGCAGGCGGCTCTCGCCCAGCAGACGGGCGAATGCGGCCTCGAGCGGATCGCCCTCGCCCGGCGGCATGGCCTGGCGCTGGGCGAAGACCTCCCGGTGCAGGCGATCGAGAAAGGCGTGGAAGTGCACGCGCAGCTTGCGCGGCTCGGGGTGGGCCTCGAACCAGGCGCCCAGGAGCCACGACTTCCCGCGGCCCACCGGGCCGTGCACGTAGAGGCCGCGGGGCGACGCCGAGGCATCCGCCGCCGCCCTCACCCGATCGAGGGCGAGCAGCAGCGCGCGCTGCGCGGGATCGAGCACGATCCCCTGGGCCTCGACGGCCCTCTCGACGCCCGCGTTCAGCTCGCGATCTCCTGGTAGGCGAACTGCAGCACGCTCTCATCGACCCCCGCGAGCACCCGGGGCTTGGCGATGTCGTCGAGCACGATGAAGCGCAGCATGCCGGCGCGCGCCTTCTTGTCGCGCTGCATGGTGGCCAGCAGGCCCGGCCAGCGCCCGGCGGGATAGCCCACGGGCAGCCCGAGCAGGCCGAGGATCGAGCGGTGGCGATCCACGATCGCATCGGAGAGCTGGCCGGCCATGCGTCCGAGCTCCGCCGCGTAGACCATGCCGATCGAGATCGCGACGCCGTGCCGCCACTGGTAGCGCTCGGCGTGCTCGATGGCGTGCCCGAGGGTGTGCCCGTAGTTCAGGATCTCGCGCAGCCCGCCCTCGCGGAAATCCTCGCTGACCACCCGGGCCTTCACCCCGATGGAGAGCTCCACGATCCGGCGGAACTCCGCGGAGGCGGGATCCGTCGCCACCGCGACATCCTTCTCGATGAGGTCGAGGATCTCCGGCTCGGCGATGAAACCGTACTTCACCACCTCGGCGAAGCCGGCGAGGATCTCGTTCTTCGGCAGCGTGGAAAGCAGATCGATATCGCAGATCACGGCGTGCGGGGCGTAGAAGGCGCCGACGAGGTTCTTGCCCTCGGCGGTGTTGATGCCGGTCTTGCCGCCGACGGCCGCGTCGACCATGCCGAGCACGGTGGTCGGGATCTGCACGAGTCGCACCCCCCGCAGCCAGGTGGCCGCAACGAAGCCGGCGAGATCGGTGACCGCTCCCCCGCCGAGGCCGACGATCGCATCGCTGCGGGTGAAATCCGACTGGCCGAGGATCTGCCAGCAGAAGGCGGCGACCTCGACCCGCTTGGCGGCCTCGGCATCGGGCACCTCGGCCAGCAGCACCTGGCTGTAGCGCTGCTGCAGCTCGTTACGCAGCTCCTCCGCGATGCGGCCGACCGTCGGCGTGTGGATGATGAGCACCTTGTTCACGCGCTCGCCGAGCGCCTCCACCACCTCGCCGTGCAGGCCGCGGCCCACCGAGATGGTGTAGTCGCCCTCGCCGGTGACCTGGATCCGGGTGGGGACATCGTTCATGGCTGCTCCTGCCGTCGTGTTCCGTAGCCGCGCACCCACTCCGCCACGCGGCGCGTCAGCTGCTCCTTCGTCGCCCGATCGGTGCGGTAGGTGACATCGGCGACCTCCTCGTAGAGGTGCCTGCGCGCCTCGAGAATGCGCCCCCAGGCGTCGGGATCATCGCGCAGCAGCGGGCGGCGGGCCAGATTCGCGGTGCGCAGCACCGCCTCCTGCGTGGTCATCAGCAGCACCACCGGATGCTGGTGCAGCAGCGCGCGAGTGCTGTCGGTCAGTACCGCGCCGCCGCCGAGGGCCACGATCCGGGTGCCCGGGCGGGCCAGCTCCTCGGCGATCACCTCCGCCTCGATGCGACGGAACTCCTCCTCGCCGTGCGTCGCGAAGAACTCGGTGATCGGGCCGTGGCCGCGCACGAACACCGCA
Organism: Leucobacter sp.; assembly: GCA_048516985.1. Taxonomy (GTDB): domain Bacteria; phylum Actinomycetota; class Actinomycetes; order Actinomycetales; family Microbacteriaceae; genus Leucobacter. The sequence continues at coordinate 2,171,578 of CP183188.1, forward strand.
TCGGTGTCGACGAAGGGCACCCCCAGCTCCTTCGCGACCTGTCGACCGAGGCTCGTCTTGCCGGCGGCCATCGGACCCACGAAGACGATGGCCTTCAGCGGAAGGCGCTTCCGGCGCCGGCGGGCGCGCCGGCGCCGCCGCTTCGGCGTCTGCACGACCGGAATCGGCTGGGTCAGCGGATGCTTCGGCGGGGTCGGCACCGGGCGGACCGACGCCGCGGCGTCCTCGCTCGGTCGATCCTCGTTCACGATTCGATCTGGGTCGCGAGCGTCTCGGGTATGGCGGCGAGATAGGCCTGAAGATTCCGTTTCGTCTCGGCCACGCTGTCGCCGCCGAACTTCTCCGTCACCGCATCGGCGAGGATGAGCGCCGTCATCGCCTCCGCCACGACGCCCGCCGCGGGCACCGCCGAGACATCGCTGCGCTGGTGATGCGCCTTGGACTCCTCGCCGGTGGCGACGTCGATGGTGGGCAGGGCGTTCGGAACCGTCGCGATGGGCTTCATGCCGGCTCGCACGCGCAGCACCTGGCCGGTGGTCATCCCGCCCTCGATGCCGCCCGCCCGATCGGTGTCGCGGACGATGAGGCCGTTCTCGAGGTGCAGCTCGTCATGCGCGCCGGATCCTCGGCGCCGAGTCGTCTCGAAACCGTCGCCGACCTCCACGGCCTTGATCGCCTGGATCCCCATCAGCGCGCCGGCGAGGCGCGAGTCGAGGCGGCGGTCCCAGTGCACATAGGAGCCGAGCCCGGGCGGGAGTCCGTAGGCGAGCACCTCGACGATGCCGCCGACGGTATCGCCGGACTTCTTGGTCTCATCGACCTCGGCCACCATCAGCGCGCTGGTGGCCGCGTCGAAGCAGCGCAGCGGATCGGCGTCGAGCGCCGCGACGTCCTCCGGGCGGGGCAGCGGCGCGCCGGAAGGCACCTCGACGGGTCCGAGGGAGACCGTGTGGCTGACGAGGCGGATGCCGAGCTCGGCGAGGAAGGCGCGGGCCACCGCACCGAGCGCGACGCGGGCGGCGGTCTCCCGCGCGCTCGCCCGCTCGAGCACCGGTCGCGCCTCGTCGAAGCCGTACTTCTGCATGCCGGTGAGATCGGCGTGACCGGGGCGCGGTCGGGTGAGTGCGGCGCCGCGGCCGCGGGAGCGCTCGGTGAGATCGGTCTCCTCGGCGCTCATCACCTCAACCCACTTCGGCCACTCGGTGTTGCCGATGCGGATCGCCACCGGGCCGCCGATGCTGCGGCCCTGCACGACGCCGCCGGAGAAGTTCAACTCATCCTGTTCGAACTTCATCCGCGATCCGCGACCGTAGCCGAGTTTGCGACGGGCGAGGTCCTCGCGCACGGCGCCGAGCGAGAGCGGCACGCCCGCGGGCAGCCCTTCGAGCACGGCGATGAGTTCTGGGCCGTGGGATTCTCCGGCCGTGAGCCAACGAAGCATGGGATCTAGTCTCCCATACTCGCGGGGGTCCCCTCTGCGCCCTCGGCGGCCTCGTGCATGGCGGCGATCACCCGTGTCTCGCCGGGAAGCGCCATCGAGGGATCGCCGTTCACGAAGATGCGCACCTGGAGGAGCGCCTGCTCGACGAGCATGCCGATTCCGGAATGCGCTTCGCCCCCGGCCAGGCGCCAGCGCTCGGCCAGCGGCGACGGCCAGGGGTCGTAGGCGACGTCGAAGAGCGGGATGCTCGGAAGCGCGGGCGGCAGCTCGACCAGCTCGCCCGCGGAGCCGGGCAGGGTCGAGATCACGAGCGTCGCATCCCGGTGCAGGCGCTCGGTGTCGGCGGAGCCGAGCGTCACCGCACCCGTGCCGAAGCGCTCGGCGACGGCGCGCGCGGCCTCGAGGCGCCGGGCCGCGATCGTCACGCGCTCCGCTCCGAGCCCCATCGCCGCCAGCGCCGCCGACACGGCGGTCGCGCCGGCGCCGAGCACGACCGTTCGGGTCGCGTCGAGCCCGGCCTCCCGCACCGCCGCCGCGAGACCCCCCACATCGGTGTTGAATCCGGCCCAGGGCTGCGTCTCGCTGTCCAGGCGCAGCAGGGTGTTCACGACGCCGCTCTCCTGGGCCACGGGATCGAGGATCGCCGCGAGCCGGTGCGCCTCCTCTTTCAGCGGCATCGTCAGCGAGAAGCCGCGCCAGCCGCCGCGCAGATGCGCGCGCAGGAAGTCGGCCAGCTCCTCCGCCCGCAGCTCCTCGCGCCCGTAGCTCCAGGCCAGACCGAGCTCCCGGTAGGCGGCGGCGTGGATCGCGGGCGACTTCGAGTGCCCGATCGGCGAGCCGAGCACGGCCAGGTGCTCGGTCGGCGCACCGGCGTGCGGGTCCTCCTCGGTCAGCATCCACGCCCCGGATTCGCGAGGCACCACTCGTTGAGCTGTCCCACCGCGGCGTTGTGATCGGCGGCATTGGTGGTGAACACCGACTCGCCGGTGTCGAGATTCACGGCGACGAAGAACAGCCAGTCCCCCGGCTCGGGGCTCAGCGTCGCCTCGATCGCCGCCCGTCCGGGGTTCGCGATGGGGCCGTAGGGAAGCCCGGCGTGCTGATAGGTGTTCCAGGGGTTGTCGTCTGCGAGCGCCGCATCGGTGGACCAGACGCTGCCGTCGTCGTGCTGCCGGAAGCCGTACTGCGCGGTGGAGTCCATCTGCAAGCGCATGCCCGTGTCGAGCCGGTTGTAGATCACCCTGGCGACCTTGCCGAAGTCCTCGGCCCGCCCGGCCTCGCGCTCGACGATGGAGGCGATGGTGAGCACGCGTTCGCGATCCTCGACCGGAACGCCCAGCTCATCGAGCAGGGCGATCTGGTAGCCGACCATCTTCGCGATCGCCTCGGTCGCCGTGGTGCCGGGCTCGAACTCATAGGTCGCCGGATACAGCCAGCCCTCCAGGGTGGTGACGCCCGCGGGAATCCCGAACTGCGCGGGATCCGCGGCCGCGGCCTGCAGCTCCTCCAGCGGGATCTCGGCGCCGGCAGAGACGATCTCGAGCGCCTGCTCCACCGTCCTCCCCTCCGGGATCATCGCGGCGAGCTGCATCCGGTTGGCGGGATCCCTGAGCGCATCGAGCGCCGCTTGGGAGCTCATCTGCAATCGCAGCCGGTAGGAGCCGGGGTGGAACTCGACCGGGGACTCCTGGGCGAGCAGCAGCTCGTAGAAGGCCTGCGAGGTCTTGACCACATCGGCCGCGGCGAGCGAACGCGCGACATCCTCGCCGATCTCGCCGGCGGTGATCGAGACGATCACCTCGCCGTGCCCCTCCCCCTCGTAATCGTTGGTAGTCCATCCGAGCATCTGCGAGACGCGATCCCCGAATTGATTCCAGAACATCGTGCCGACGGCCGCGAGGCCGCCCAGCAGCAGCACGACCACGATGAGCGAGATCACCGTGCGGCGGGCGCGTCGCCGCCTGCGGCGACGACGTTCCTGCTCCGCCTGGGCCGCCGGATCCGCGGAGCCCCGGGGCCGCTCGGACCCGCCGGAACGGGGCCGCTGCTCCTGGAACATCTCGAAGATGTCCTCCGACTGCTCGTCCACGCCGTGCCTGGGGGTCATGCGTCCTCTCCCGGGTTCTCCAGCAGCTCGCCCGGCGCCTCCCCGCGCGCGCGTTCCGCGTCGATGGCGTGCTGGAGGATCACCACCGCGGCGGCCTGATCGATGATGCCTCTGCTCTGCTTGGTCTTGCGTCCGGCCTCGCGCAACTGGCCCTGAGCCTGGGTCGTGCTCAATCGCTCATCGACCAGGCGCACCGGCACCGTCCCCGCGCTCGCGAGCCTGCCGGCGAAGTCCTCCGCGTCATCGGTGGAGGCGGTGCGGTGCCCGCTCAGCCCGAGGGGAAGGCCGACCACCAGTTCGACGGCCCCGTACTCCTCGGCGAGGGCGAGGATCCGGACGATATCCGCACTCGCCTTCGCGTCGCGCGGCACCGTCTCGAGCGGGGTGGCGAGCATGGCGTGCGGATCGCAGCGGGCCACGCCGATGCGGGCGCGACCCACATCGACGCCCAGCCGCACTCCGATCCGCACCCCGCGTCACCCGGCCAGACTGCGTCGGATCTCGGCGAGCGCCTCGTCGATCTTCGCCGGATCGGAACCGCCGCCCTGGGCGAGGTCGTCCTTTCCGCCGCCGCCGCCGCCGAGCACCTGCGCGCCCAGCTTCGCGAGCGCTCCGGCTTTCACACCCGCTTCGCGGGCGGCCTCGTTGGTCGCCGCGATCACCGCGGGCTTCCCGCCGGCCTCGCCCGCGAAGACGATGACCGCCGCGTCGCTGCCCAGACGCTCCCGCGCCTGCGTGGCGAGGCCGCGGAGGTCATCCGCGCCGGCGACCCGGCCGAGCGAGGCGATCACCGCCTGCACCTCGCCGATGCGCTCGGCACCGGCCAGCAGCTGCGGCAGCTTCTCGCCGAGCTTCGCGGCCTCCAGCTGGGCGACCTTCTTCTCAGCGCTCTTCAGCTGGGCCGCGAGATCCTCGATCCGTTGCAGCAATTCGCTCCGCGGCACCTTGAGATCGCTGGTGAGCTGCTGCACGATGGCGCGCTCGACCGCGAAGTTCCGGAAGGCCTCGATGCCGACGAGGGATTCGATGCGACGGTTGGTCGAGCCGACGGAGCTCTCGCTGATCAGGTTGATCATGCCGATCTCGGAGCTGGAGGTGACATGGGTGCCCGCGCACAGCTCGCGAGACCAGGGGCCGCCGATATCGACCACCCGCACCCGATCGCCGTACTTCTCGCCGAAGAGCGCCATGGCGCCCAGGGCCTTGGCCTCGTCGATCGGCATCTCCCGGGTGACGACCTCGTAGTCGCTGCGGATCGCCAGATTCGAGATCTCCTCGATCTCGCTCTTGGTCTCCGTGCTCAGCGCATCGTTGTGCGTGAAGTCGAGGCGCAGATAGCCGGCCTTGTTGTAGGAGCCGGCCTGGTGGGCGCCAGAGCCGAGCACATCGCGCAGTGCCGCGTGCACGATATGCGTGCCGGAGTGCGCCTGCGTCGCGCCGCGCCGGTAGTCGGCGTCGACCCGGGTCTCGGCACGGGCATCGACGGCCACGGTGCCCACGGTCACCTTGACGGTGTGCACGATGAGCCCCGGCACCGGCTTCTGCACGTCGAGCACTTCGGCTTCGAAGCCGTCGCCGACGATCACGCCCTGGTCGCTGTCCTGACCGCCGGACTCGGCCCACAGCGCGGTCTCGGCGAGCACCAGCTCGGCGATCTCGCCCTCGTGCGCCTCGCGCGCGGGCGCGCCGTCGACCACGATGCCGAGCACCCGGCTCTCGTGGACCAGCTCGTCGTAGCCGACGAAGGCGGTCTCGCCGAGGCCGCGCAGTTCCTTGTAGACCGAGAGATCCGCGCGCTGGCCCTTCTTCGCCTTGGCGTCCGCCTTCGCGCGTTCCCGCTGCTCTCGCATCAGATCCGCGAAGACGGCCTGATCGACCGCGAGACCGGCCTCCTCGGCGATCTCGAGCGTCAGCTCGATCGGGAAGCCGTGCGTGTCGTGCAGCAGGAAGGCGGTCTCCCCGGCGAGAGGCGATCCACCGCTCTTGGCGGTATCGACCGCGCCCTCGAGGATCTGGATGCCCGAGCTCAGGGTCCGCAGGAAGGCCCGCTCCTCCGCGTAGGCGGTGCGGGAGATGAAATCGAAGTCGCGCTCGACCTCCGGGTAGGCGGCCTTCATCGCGTCGCGCGAGACCGGGAACAGCCGCTCGAAGCTCGGGCCCTCCACGCCCAGCAGGCGCATGGACAGGGTCACCCGTCGCAGCAGCCGCCGCAGGATGTAGCCGCGGCCCTCATTCGAGGGGGTCACGCCGTCGCCGATGAGCATCAGGGCGCTGCGCACGTGGTCGGCGATCACGCGCAGGCGCACATCGTCGGTGTGATCCTCGCCGTAGCGCTTGCCGGCGAGCTCGGCCGCGGCGTCGAGCACCGGCCGAACCTGATCGATCTCGTACATGTTCTCGACGCCCTGCTTGATGAAGGCGACGCGTTCGAGCCCCATGCCGGTGTCGATGTTCTGCTTGGGCAGCGGGCCAACGATGGTGAAGTCGGTCTTCGACTTCACATCGGTGATCTGGTACTGCATGAAGACCAGGTTCCAGATCTCCACGTAGCGGTCGTCGTCGGTCGCCGGGCCACCGTCGATGCCGTAGGCGGGGCCGCGATCGAAGAAGATCTCGGAGCAGGGGCCGGCAGGGCCCGGCTGGCCGGTCGACCAGTAGTTGGTGTCCTTGCCCAGGCCCTGGATCCGCTCCTCGGGAAGGCCCGCGATCTCGCGCCAGAGCGTGCGTGCCTCGTCGTCGTCCTCGTAGACGGTGACCCAGAGGTCCGCGGGGTCGAAGCCGAGGCCGCCGTCAGCCTCGCTGGTGGTCAGCAGTTCCCAGGCGAAGCGGATCGCGCCCTCTTTGAAGTAGTCGCCGAAGGAGAAGTTGCCGCACATCTGGAAGAAGGTGCCGTGACGGGGGGTGCGGCCGACCTCCTCGATGTCATTGGTGCGGATGCACTTCTGCACGCTGGTCGCGCGCGGATAGGGCGCGGGGACCAGGCCCGAGAGATAGGGCACGAAGGGGACCATGCCGGCCACGGTGAACATGAGGCTGGGATCGTCGCTGACGAGCGAGGCGGAGGGGACGACGGTGTGGCCGTTCTTCTCGAAGAAGTCGAGCCAGCGGCGGCGGATTTCGGCGGTCTGCATCTTCAGCGCTTCGACTCCAGCTTGGCGAGACGGCGCTCGACATCGTCGAGGGCCTCGGCGGAGTTCCGTTCGACCTCGCGGTACCCCGAGGCCACGGCATCGCCGAACTCGCGCGCGCCGCGGTTCACCCGGTCGAAGAAGCGTCGGCCACCGGGCGTCTGGTTCACGAAGTGCGCGGCGATGAAACCGAGGGCTATCCCCGTGATCAGCAGGGCGAGTTTGCGCATGAGTGTCTCCAAGTTCTCTGGATTCCGTCCGCAGCCAGCTGGGCGAGCCGCGACGACCCGCCAAGTCTATCGGCTCCACCATTCCCGAACTCGGGGACGCTTATGCGCGTTTCCTGTACCGGATAAGCGACATATGCGACCCGGATTCTTCGCGGGGGGGGTATTGCGGCGGGGGTGGTCGGGTGGGAGGCGGGCGGTGGCGGGTGGGAGGCGGGGGCAGGGGACGCGAAAGGGGGTGTCGCCGAAGGCGACACCCCTTTCGCTGCGAGAGCGGAGTACTCCGCTCTCGCTTAGCGAGCCGTGTAGACGGCGACCGCTGACGCGGACGCCGAAAACGCTGTGCTCACTGCGAGTACTCCGCGCCTCGCTTAGCGAGCCGCGTAGACGGCGACCGCTGACGCGGACGCCGAAAACGCTGTGCTCACTGCGAGTACTCCGCGCCTCGCTTAGCGAGCCGCGTAGTACTCGACCACGAGCTGCACGTCACAGGTGACGGGCACCTCGGCACGCTTCGGGCGGCGCACCAGGCGCGCCTGCAGCTTGTCGAGCTCGACCTCGAGGTAGCCCGGAACCGGGGGCAGCACCTCGGCGTGTCCGCCTGCAGCGGCGACCTGGAAGGGCTCGGTGCCCTCGGAGCGCGACTTGACGTGGATGAGTTGACCCGGCTTCACGCGGAAGGAGGGGCGGTCGACGATCTTGCCGTCGACGAGGATGTGGCGGTGCACGACCAGCTGGCGGGCCTGCGCGGTGGTGCGGGCGAAGCCGGCGCGCAGCACGAGCGCGTCGAGGCGCATCTCGAGCAGCTCGACCAGGTTCTCACCGGTCAGGCCGTCCTGGCGGCGGGCTTCCTTGAAGGCGATGACGAGCTGCTTCTCGCGGATGCCGTACTGGGCCCGCAGACGCTGCTTCTCGCGCAGGCGGACGGCGTAGTCGCTGTCGCTCTTGCGCTTGGTGCGGCCGTGCTGGCCGGGGCCGTAGGGGCGCTTCTCGAGGTAGCGCGCAGCCTTCGGGGTGAGCGGGATGCCCAGGGCTCGTGACTGGCGAACCTTGGCGCGGGTGCGAGTGGTCTTCGACACGCAGTGTCCTTTCGGGTTTCTGTGTTGATTCGTGTTCTCTCGGCCGTGCTGCGCCCGCATGAACTCGTCATGCACGCGACGCAGCGAACCGAATACTCGGTGAGGGAACGACCATTGCAGAAACCCGGCTACAGGGCGCCTGCCGTCCGCGTCTCCCTGCAGCCAGCAGGAAACGCGACGTTGGCCAGCGACCAGGATACCAGCTTTCTATCCGCCTCTCGTAATCCGGCGGATCTTCTCCAGTCGCTCGGCGACGGCGCGCTCGTTGCCGTGGTCGCCCGGTCGATAGTAGATGCGGTCGACGAGTTCGTCCGGCAGATGCTGCTGCGGCACCACCCCGCGCGGATCGCCGTGCGGGTACACGTAGCCCTTGCCGTGGCCGAGCCGTTTGGCGCCCGGGTAGTGGCCGTCGCGCAGGTGGATGGGCACCCGCCCAAAGCCGCCCTTGCGCACATCGGCGATCGCGCCGTCGATGGCCGAGATCACCGCATTCGACTTGGGCGCGGTGGCGAGGTAGATCGTCGCCTCGGCGAGCGGGATGCGCGCCTCGGGCAGCCCGATCAGCTGGGTCGCCTCCGCCGCGGCGACGGCGATGGGCAGCGCCTGCGGATCGGCCATGCCGATGTCTTCGGCGGCATGCACCATCAGCCGGCGGGCGATGAAGCGCGGATCCTCGCCGGCCTCGATCATCCGGGCGAGATAGTGGATGGCGGCATCGGGGTCGGAGCCCCTGATCGACTTGATGAACGCGCTGATCACGTCGTAGTGCTCATCACCGTTGCGATCGTAGCGCAGCAGAGCCCGGTCGACCGAGGCCGCGACGAGCTCGGCGGTGATCACTGGCGTCTCCGCCGCGCCTTCCCCGCCTGCGCCTTCGTCATCGGCGTCGCTGTCGGCGTCAGCTCTGTCGCCAGCGGCTTCCTCTTCAGTGCCTTCGTCCTCAGCGTCTTCCGCGTCCGCATCGTTCCGGCGGCCCCGCTCGACCTCGCCCTCCGAAGCGGGCGCGGGCCCGGCGCTCAGCACCGAGGCGGCAGCGGCCTCGAGGCCCGTGAGCGCCCGGCGCGCATCGCCCGAGGCCAGCTGCACCAGGGCGTCGAGCGCCTCCTCGCTCAGCTCGACCGCGCCGTTCAACCCGCGGGGATCGCTGACCGCACGGCGCAGCAGCACCGCGAGCTCCTCCTCGGTGAGGGGCTCGAGGGTGAGCAGCAGCGAGCGCGAGAGCAGCGGGCTGATCACCGAAAAGGAGGGGTTCTCCGTGGTCGCCGCCACCAGCGTGACCCATCCGTTCTCGACGCCGGGCAGCAGCGCATCCTGCTGCGCCTTGGTGAAGCGATGGATCTCGTCGAGGAAGAGCACTGTGGAGACGCCGTAGAGGTCGCGGTCGTTCAGTGCGCGCTCCATCACCGTGCGGACATCCTTGATGCCGGCGGTGACCGCCGAGAGCTCGACGAAGCGGCGCCCACTGGAGGCGGCAAGCGCCTGGGCCAGCGTGGTCTTTCCGGTGCCCGGCGGACCCCACAGGATCAAAGAGACCGCGCCGGCGGCGCTGTCTCCTCCCTCGGCGAGCACCCGCAGCGGTGAGCCGGGCCGGAGCAGGCGCTGCTGGCCGACCACCTCGTCGAGCGAGCGCGGCCGCATGCGCACCGCGAGCGGCGCGGTCTGGGAGATACCCGGTGTGTCCACGTCTCGATGCTACCCATCACCTCCGACACGCGGGGGTTGCAGCGACTAGAGTGGGTGAGGCACTGCACGGTCGGCGTCGATGCCGGCATCTCTACGAATGACAGGTGGGCACGGTGAGCGAGACGACGAAGGAACACCCCTGGGGTCGGGTCGACGAGAATCGCACGGTGTTCGTGCGAGAGGGCGACTCCGAGCGCGAGGTCGGTCAGTTCCCCGACGGCACGGCCGAGGAGGCCATCGCCTACTACGAACGCAAGTTCAACGACCTCGAGGGTCAGGTGACGCTGCTGGAGGCGCGGATCGCGCGCGGTACGGCCGGCGCCGAGGTGGCCGACACGGTCGAACGACTGCGGAAGCAGCTCGTGGAGCCCGCAGCGGTGGGCGATCTGGCGTCGCTGCGCGCCCGGGTGGAGAAGCTCGGCGGCCGGGCCGAGGAGTTCAGCGAGAAGCAGCAGGCCGAGCGCGAAGCGGCGAAGGCGGAGGCGCTGGCCGCCCGCGAGGCCATCGTCGCCGAGGCCGAGCGCCTCGCGGCCCAGCCGCACGCCCAGCTGCGCTGGAAGGAGACCGGGCAGGCCTTCGAGCAGCTCTTCACCGACTGGCAGCAGCTCCAGCGCACCGGAGCGCATGTCCCGAAGTCCCAGGCCGATGCGCTGTGGAAGCGCTTCCGCAGCGCGCGTCAGAGCTTCGACACGGCACGTCGCGCTCACTTCGCCGAGCTCGACGCCGTCAACAAGGACGTGAAGCAGCGCAAGGAGCGGCTGATCTCGCAGGCCGAGGCGCTTGCCGGGCGCGGCGTGGAGGGCATCCCCGCCTACCGCGCGCTGCTCGACGAGTGGAAGGCCGCCGGCCGCGCCAGCCGCAAGATCGACGATCATCTCTGGGCCCGCTTCAAGGCCGCCGGCGATGTGCTCTACCAGGCGAAGGCCGCCGAGGTCGCCCTGCAGGACGAGGAGTACACGGAGAATCTGCAGGCCAAGGAGGCGCTGCTGACCGAGGGCGAGTCACTGCTGTCGGTCACCGACCGTGTCGCGGCGCGCAAGCAGCTGACGGCGCTGCAGCTGAAGTGGGACGAGATCGGCCGGGTGCCCCGGGACTCGGTGCGCGAGGTCGAGGGACGCCTGCGCAAAATCGAGGATCACGTGAAGTCGCTGGAGGACGAGCACTGGCGTTCGACCAATCCCGAGACCAAGGCTCGCAGCGAGGGGCTGCGCGGCCAGCTCGAGGAGTCGATCGCTGAGCTCACCGCCGAGATCGCCTCGACGAGCGACCCGCGCGCGAAGGCGGAAGCCGAGCAGAAGCTGGCCACCCAGCAGTCCTGGCTCGCGGCGCTGGGCGACTGAGTCGCGAGTACCGATCGCCGCTCACAAGCGAGAAGCGACCGAGCTGCACGGCGAGTTATCCACAGATTGCTCGCCGAGCCTCCGATGAGCTGAGGAATGCGCCAGGATGAGGCATGCCCGTCTTCCCGCAGCTCGCCCCGCCGCTCCCCCGAGAGGGACTGCCCGATCCGCCCCGCTACGACCTTTGGCCGCCGGCGGTGCGCTCGGCCTGGCGGCTGAGCGGCGCACTCGTGCGATGCGGGCCCGGGCTGCGCGGCATCGGCTGGCCCGAGACCCCGCGCGTGCGGCTGGCGGCGATCGCGGACTGGCTGGGGCACGACCGGATCGCCTCGCACCTCACCGCGGCCTGGGTCTGGGGCGCCGTGCGCGAACCTCGGGACCCGCTGCAGGTCTCCATGCTCGCCGGGCGTCGCCGCCCGCTCGCGAGCCGCGCCGATCTGCGCGTCTACGAGCTGCGCTACGGCGCGGAGGACGTCGAGCGCTTCGGCCCGTTCCAGGTGACGAGGCCGATGCGCACCGCGCTCGATCTGCTGCACGACCCCGAGGTCTTCGGCCGCCGGGAGGCGGTCGCCTGCCGGCTTCTCCTGCTCGCCGACGGCGGCACGGCCGCGATGGCGCGGCACCTCGCCGAGCACCGGCGCCCGCACCGCCGACTCGCCCAGGCGAGGTTCCGCGAGCTCGTGGGCTGAGCGCCGCAGCCGCTCAGGCCCCGCTGATGCGGTAGGTGTCGTAGACGCCGTCGATGCGCCGGACCGCGTTCAGCACGTGATCGAGATGGGTCGCATTGGCCATCTCGAAGACGAAGCGACTGATGGCGAGCCGCGAGCTCGAGGTCTGCACCGAGGCCGAGAGGATGTTCACGTGATGCTCGGACAGGGCGCGCGTCACATCGGAGAGCAGGCCCGAGCGATCCAACGCCTCCACCTGGATCTGCACGAGGAAGACGCTCTTGGCGGTCGGGGCCCACTCCACGTCGACCAGGCGATCCTCCTGCTGCGCGAGGGCTGCGAAGTTGCGGCAGTCCACCCGATGCACCGAGATGCCCTGCCCCTTGGTGATGAAGCCCCGGATCTCGTCCCCCGGCACCGGCGTGCAGCACTTGGCGAGCTTCACCAGCACATCGCTGACACCCGGCACCACGACACCGCTGTTCGAGCCGGCCTTGCCCGGCCTCGTGGGCGCCGCCACCGGAAGCGGATCCACCCCGGACTCGGTGTAGGAGGCGTCCCGATCGACCAGGGCCGTCACCTTCTCGATGACCGACTGGGCTGAGACATGGCCCTCACCGATACCGGCGAAGAGCCCGGCGACATCCGGGTAGCGCAGCTGCAGCGCGACCTGCTGGATGGCCTCCGAGTTCATCAGCCGGTGCAGCGGAAGCCCCTGCTTGCGCAGCGCCTTCGTCAGATCGTTCTTGCCGAGCTCGGCGGCCTCATCTCGCCGCTCCTTGGTGAACCACTGGCGGATCTTGTTCTGCGCCCGCTTGCTCTTGACGAAGTGGAGCCAGTCCTTGCTGGGGCCCGCATTCGGATCCTTCGAGGTGAAGACCTCAACGACGTCTCCGTTGCTCAGCTCCGTCTCCAGCGGCACGAGTCTGCCGTTGACCCGCGCACCCATGGTGTGATGGCCCACCTCGGTGTGCACCGCATAGGCGAAGTCGACCGTGGTGCCGCCGGCGGGAAGCCCGATGACCCGGCCCTTCGGGGTGAAGACGTAGACCTCCTTGGCGCCGATCTCGAAGCGCAGCGCGTCCAGGAACTCGCTCGGATCCTCGGTCTCCGCCTGCCAGTCGCTGATATGCGCGAGCCAGGCCATATCGTTCGAGGAGGGCCCGCCCGCCGGCTGGCCCTGCTTGTACTTCCAGTGCGCCGCGACGCCGTACTCGGCGCGCTGGTGCATCTCCACGGTGCGGATCTGGATCTCCACAGCCCGGCCGTCGGGGCCGATCACCGTGGTGTGCAGCGACTGGTAGAGGTTGAACTTCGGGGTGGCGATGTAGTCCTTGAAGCGACCCGGGATCGGCGTCCAGCGGGCGTGCACGGCGCCCAGCACCGCGTAGCAGTCGCGAATCGAGTGCACCAGCACGCGGATGCCGACCAGATCGTAGATGTCGTCGAAGTCCCGCCCGCGCACGATCATCTTCTGGTAGATCGAGTAGAGCTCCTTGGGCCGCCCGGTGACCTCGCCCCGGATCCTCGACTCGCGCAGATCCTCCTCGATGGAGCTGATCACGGACCCCACCAGCTCGTCCCGCTTGGGGTTGCGCTGACTGACCAGGTTCTCGATCTCGGCGTAGAGCTTGGGCTTGAGCACGGCGAAGGAGAGATCCTCGAGCTCCGTCTTCATCGACTGGATGCCGAGCCGGTGCGCCAGCGGCGCGTAGATCTCCAGCGTCTCCTGCGCCTTGCGCTTGGCCGAGTCCGCGGCGACGAAGCCCCAGGTGCGGGCGTTGTGCAGGCGATCCGCCAGCTTGATCACCAGCACGCGGATGTCCCTGGACATGGCGACGACCATCTTGCGCACCGTCTCAGCCTGCGCGGAGTCGCCGTATTTGACCTTGTCGAGCTTGGTGACGCCGTCCACGAGCATGGCGATCTCATCGCCGAAGTCGGCGGCCAGCTGGTCGAGGGAGTAGTCGGTGTCCTCGACGGTGTCGTGCAGCAGGGCCGCGGCGATCACCACCGGGGCGACGCCGAGCTCCGCGAGGATCTGCGCTACCGCGACCGGATGGGTGATGTAGGGCTCGCCGCTGCGCCGTTGCTGTTCGCTGTGCGCGCGCTCCGCCACGCGATAGGCCCGCTCGATGACGGAGAGATCCGCCTTCGGCCAGCTGCTGCGCACGGTGCGGATGAGCTGATCGACGGCTCCCGGAGCGCTCGCGCGGGAGAAGATCCGCGGCACCAGGCGGCGGAGCGATACCGTGCCGGACGAACCGGTCTCGCTGCTGGACACGCTCACCTCCCGCCCAAGGATCAGAAGGCTAGACTATCGCCTGATCCTCGGTGCGCTCTGCACCCTCGGTGCGCCCCTTCTCCTGCGCGCGCAGCTTCAGAACCCGGGCGTCGTGCTTCTTGATCGCCGGCTCGTTGTGGCGCAGCTGGGCATAGACCGGGGCCGCGATGAAGATCGTCGAGTAGGCGCCCACGAGAATACCGATGAACAGTGCCAACGCGATATCGCGCAGCGTTCCCGCGCCGAGGATGAAGGCCCCGATGAAGAGGATCGAGCCGACCGGCAGCACCGCCACCACGGAGGTGTTGATCGAGCGCACCAGAGTCTGGTTCACGCCCAGGTTCACGGCCTCGCCGAAGGTGCGTCGCTCGGTCAGCTCCCCCGAGGCGGTGTTCTCGCGGATCTTGTCGAAGACTACGACGGTGTCGTAGAGCGAGTACCCCAGGATCGTCAGGAAGCCGATCACCGCGGCCGGGGTGATCTCGAAGCCCGAGATGCCGTAGATCCCGGCGGTGATGATGAGATCGTGGAAGAGCGCTGTGAGGGCCGCGAGCGACATCTTCCAGGTGCGGAAGTAGAGCGCCATGATCAGGGCGGCGAAGAGGATGAACACCACGAGGCCCACCAGCGCCTGCCTGGTGATGTCCTGTCCCCAGGAGGCGCCGATGTACGAGGCTGTGACCTCTCCTTCATCCACCCCGTAGGCCTCCGCCAGCGCGCCGTGCAGCTGGCGGGACTGGTTGTCCTCGAGCTGCTCGGTCTGCACCCGGACATCTGTCTGGCCGACGAGGGAGACGCGGGGAGCGGAGCCCGGCAGCACGGTCTCCACCGCGTCGAGGGCCACGCCGGGGTCGCGCTCCTGGCCGTCGGCGATATGCACCTGGAACTGGCTGCCCCCGGTGAACTCGATGCCGAAGGTGAATCCGCCGCGCAGGAAGGGTCCGACGAGGGCGATGAGGATCAGCACCGCCGAGATGGTGTACCAGATCTTGCGGCGACCGACGAAGTCGATCGACTTCTCACCGGTGTAGAGCGCGTTGCCGAACTCGGCGAATGAGCGACGAGCCATCTCAGCTCTCCTTTCCGGGGGTCGTGTTTGCGGTGCTCGCACTGCCGGCGGACACGCTGTCGAGCTCGGCCGTCCCGTTCGCCTCCGAGGCCTTTCGCTCGGCGATGGTCTGTCGCCGCTGCGCTTCCTTCTGGCTGGCCTTGGTCTTCTGCGCGGCACCGCGGTTCGCGACGACGGGCGCCCTGAACTGCGCGCGACCCCGGTAGACGGCGCCGAGCCGTTGCGGATCGAGACCCGATAGGGGGTGGCCGTCGCGGTAGAAGCGGGTGCGTCCGAGCAGCACCACCATCGGGTGGGTGAACAGCGCCACGACGAGCACGTCGATCAGCGTGGTGAGGCCGAGAGTGAAGGCGAAGCCCTGCACGCTGCCGACCGCGAAGATGAAGAGCACCAGGGCCGCGAGAAAGTTGATGCCGTCCGAGGCGAGCACCGTGCGGAAGGCCTTCTTCCACCCCTGTTCGATCGATTTGTCGAGGCTGAAGCCGTCGCGCAGGGCGTCGCGGATGCGCTCGAAGTAGACGATGAAGGAGTCGGCGGTGAAGCCGACGGCGACGATGATGCCGGCGATGCCGGCGAGCGAGAGGCGGTAACCCTGACGCCAGGAGAAGAGGGTGAGCAGCAGATAGGTGAGCACGCCCGCGATCGCGAGGGAGGCGATCGTCACCGAGCCGAGCGCCCGGTATTGGAAGAGCGAGTACACGACGACGAGAAGCAGGCCGATGAGGCCCGCCAGCAGGCCGGCCTGCAGTTGGCTGGAGCCGAGCGTCGCGGAGACGTCCTCCTGACTCTGCACGGTGAAGCCGATCGGCAGGGCGCCGAATTTCAGCTGGTCGGCGAGAGCCTCGGCACTCTCCTGGGTGAATCCGCCGGTGATGGAAGGGCGGCCGTCGAGGATCTGCGCGTTCATCGTCGGCGCGGAGACGACGTGCCCGTCGAGCACGAAGGCGAACTGGTTCGAGGGGGACGGCGCACCGTACATGCGCTGGCTGATCTTGCCGAAGGTCTCGGCGCCCTCGCCGTTCATGGTCAGCTGCACGACCCACTCGCCTGTGGTGGCGCCGGTCTGCGTGGTGTAGGGCTGCGCCACGGCGTCGGTGATCACCTCGCCGCCGAGTTCCACCGGTCCGAGGATGTACTTGTAGACCCCGTACTGGTCGCAGGTGACCATCGGCCGATCCCCCGGTGCCTCGCTGAGCGCGAGTGCCGCCTCCGAGTCGCAGTTGAATGCGGCGAACTCGGCGAGCAGGCCCTCGGTGAGCCAGGCCGAGTCGTAGGCGGTGTCCGGGATCGGGCTCGGATCCACCGAGGCGGCGGCCCCGGCCTCATCACCCGCTTCGCCCTCCGCAGCTTCCTCGCCCGCTGCCGGCTCCGCCTCGGTCTCCTCAGCCGCCTGATTCGATTCGAAGGTGCCGCTGGTCACCTGCAGCACCGGCCGGAACTCGAGCTTCGCGGAGGCCTCGATGCGCTGCAGGGTGGCCGCGTCGGCCTTGCCCGGAATCGACACCGAGATGTTCTGATTGCCCTGGGTGGTGATCTCTGCCTCGGACACGCCCGAGGCGTCGACGCGCTGACGGATGATCGACACCGCCTGCTGCAACTGCTCGCCGGTCACCGCCTCGCCGTCGGTCTGCTTCGGCGCCAGGATGATCTGGGTGCCGCCCTGGAGATCGAGTGCGAGTTTCGGCGTCCAGGTCGCCTCACCC
Organism: Leucobacter sp.; assembly: GCA_048516985.1. Taxonomy (GTDB): domain Bacteria; phylum Actinomycetota; class Actinomycetes; order Actinomycetales; family Microbacteriaceae; genus Leucobacter. The sequence continues at coordinate 2,188,307 of CP183188.1, forward strand.
TGGACCACGCCGAGGGTGATCACGCCCACCAGCGCAACGATGATGGCCAGCAGAACCGTGAGCGAGCGCCTGGCTCGCTTCACCGCGGGGGTGGACGCCACGAATCGACTTCTTTCTGTGTGTACGTGCAGTGTGCGGGGCCTCAGCCCCGATCGGCGGAACCCGCCCGACGCCCGGTCAGGGCTTCGGGTTCTCGTCCTCGCCGTTCTCGGGCTTCTCTTCGGGGGCGCCCGAATCAGCGATGCGCTCGCCGAACTCGGGATCGTCGTCGGGTGCGACTTCGGCGACGGGCTCCTCGGGAGCGTCCACCGCGGAGATGACCTGGGAGACGGCGTTGCGATGCACGACCAGGGTGGAGGTGCCGCTGCGGACCGTCACGCGGTTCTCGGCCTCGTTGACCTCCTCGATGACGCCGTAGATGCCGGACTGCAGCATGACCTCGGCCCCCGGTCGCATATTGTTCTGCAACTCGGCCATCGCCTGCTGCCGCTTCTTCCCATTGCGGAACATGAAGAAGATCAGCACTACGACGAGCGCCAGCATGACGATCATGATCGGGTCAAAAGCCACGACGGTCCTTTCCTTTGGACATACAGGATCGCGCGTGCATACGCGATCAACCGTAATGACTATAGGGCATCGGGCAGGGGAACACCCGTGTGCTCCCATCCGAGCCGGGTCGCGACCCGTCCGCGAGGAGTGCGGGTCAGCAACCCCGAGCGCACCAGGAACGGTTCGACGACCGTCTCGATGGTCTCCGCTTCCTCTCCCACGGACACGGCGAGCGTCGAAAGCCCCACCGGTCCGCCGCCGAAGCGTTCGACCACGGCGCGGAGGACTTCGCGGTCGAGACGGTCGAGCCCGTGCCGATCCACATCGTAGAGGCTGAGGGCCGCGTGCACGGTCTCGGCGTCTCCCGGCAGCTCGTGCACGAGACTGTAGTCGCGCACCCGTCGCAGCAGGCGGTTGGCGATGCGCGGCGTGCCGCGCGAACGGCTCGCGATCTCGGCGATGCCCTCGGCGGCGATCCCGAAGTCGAGCAGCGCGGCGGCGCGGCTCACCACCTGCTCGAGCTCGCCGTCGTCGTAGAACTCGAGGTGCGCCGTGAATCCGAAGCGGTCGCGCAGCGGATTCGGCAGCAGGCCCGATCGGGTGGTTGCGCTGACCAGGGTGAAGGGGGCCAGCTCGAGCGGGATCGAGGTGGCCCCGGCGCCCTTACCCACCATGATGTCGATCTTGAAATCCTCCATCGCCAGATAGAGCATCTCCTCGGCGCTGCGGGCCATGCGATGGATCTCGTCGATGAAGAGCACCTCGCCCGGCGTCAGCGCGGAGAGCACCGCGGCGAGATCGCCCGCGTGCTGGATCGCCGGGCCCGAGGTCTGGTGGAGCGGCTTGTCGAGCTCTGCGGCGACGATCATGGAAAGCGTCGTCTTGCCCAGGCCCGGCGGGCCGGCCAGCAGGATGTGATCGGGGGTGCGCCGCTGCATCTGCGCGGCGTCGAGCAGCAGTCGCAGCTGTCGGCGCACCTTCGCCTGCCCGATGAACTCGTCGAGCGACCCCGGTCGGAGCGCTCCTTCGTAGCCCAGCTCATTCGGCGCGACCCGGGGGGACAGCTCTTCGGTCATCGTGCGCTCCCGGTTCGCCCGGCGGGCTTCGGCGCCTGCAGCAGCGCGAGGGCCGCCCGCAGCAGCTCGGCCTCCCCGGAGCTCGCGCCCGCGTCGAGTGCGGCCCGCACCGCGCCCTCGGCCTGGGCCTCCGCGTAGCCGAGCCCGACGAGGCCCGCGGCCACATTGATGGCGGATCGCGCCTCGCCCGTCTCCGGGGGCGCCCCGCCGGCGAGCTCGGCGGGGCCCGCGAATAGACGCGGATCGAGCTTGCCGGCGAGCTGCACGGCGATGAGCTTCGCCGTCTTCGGGCCGATGCCGGACACCTTGCGGAACGGCCGCTCGTCCTCGTTCGCAGCGGCCTGGGCGACCTGCGCCGGAGTGAGCTCGGCGAGGACGCCGAGCGCGCTGCGCGGGCCGACGCCCGAGACGCCGAGCAGGATGCCGAAGACCTCCAGCTCGTCCGCGCTCGCGAAGCCGTACAGCGTCAGCGAGTCCTCCCGCACCACGAGCGAGGTGTGCAGGAAGATCTCGTCGCCGGCGTATGCGCTCACTCGCGCTCCCGGCACCTCGACGCGCAGGCCGACCCCGCCGACTGAGACGACGATCCATCCGGCGCCTGCGGAGAGCACCTCGCCGCGTATCGAAGCAATCACAGCCTCACCCTACGGCCGAGCGCCGACATCCGGAACCGCACACGCCGCCCCTTCGAAGATATGTTCTACACCCACTCAAGCAACCCACTGTGCACGAGCCGCCGGGGCAGGGGTCGGATTCCGGCGCATTTGCGAAGAGCCGCGGTGAAATGCTTGTCATTCACCGCGGCTCGAAGCAATCGGCGCTGGATTCCGACCCCTGCCCCGGCGGCTCTTCCCCTACGCCAGCGCTGATTCGCGCCGGCGTGACGCCCGCACCCCTCGCTTCGCTCCGTAGGCTGCCGCCGACGGCGGCACTGCGGGCTACGCCAGCGCTGATTCGCGCCGGCGTGACGCCCGCACCCCTCGCTTCGCTCCGTAGGCTGCCGCCGACGGCGGCACTGCGGGCTACGCCAGCGCTGATTCGCGCCGGCGTGACGCCCGCACCGCGCGATTCACCGAGGAGACGATGGCCTTCAGCGTCGCTCGCGTGGTGTCGGGATCGATGCCGACGCCCCACAGCCGCTTGCCGTCGACCTCGAGGTCGACATACGCCGCCGCCACCGCGTCGCCGCCCGCGCTCATGGCATGCTCGACGTAGTCGAACAGCGTGACGGCGTGGCCGGCTTCGTTCAGCGCGGTGATGAAGGCGTCGACCGGTCCGTTGCCGCGCGCCATGAACTGGTGCTCGCCCTCGCCGTCCCGGTAGTCGACGGTGAGCTCGGTGATGCCGTCGCCGGCGCTGGTGGAGGCCGTGCGGAAGAGCTCGTAGCGACCCCAGCGGTCGAAGGAGGAGTCGGTGGTGGGCAGGTATTCGTCCTGGAAGATCCGCCAGATCTCGCCGCTGGAGACCTCGCCTCCCTCGCTGTCGGTCACGCCCTGCACGACCGCGCTGAACTCGATCTGCAGCCGGCGCGGCAGGTCGAGGTGGTGGTCGGTCTTCAGCAGGTAGGCCACCCCGCCCTTGCCCGACTGGGAGTTCACCCGGATCACGGCCTCGTAGCTGCGGCCCAGATCCTTCGGGTCCACCGGCAGATAGGGCACCGCCCACTCGATCTCGTCGACGGAGACCCCGGCGGCCTCGGCGTCGGCCTCCATCCGTTCGAAGCCCTTCTTGATGGCATCCTGGTGCGACCCCGAGAAAGCCGTGTAGACGAGATCGCCGGCCCAAGGGCTGCGCTCGGGCACCCGCAGCTGATTGCAGTACTCGGCCGTGCGGCGCACCTCGTCGAGGCGCGAGAAGTCGATCTGCGGGTCGATCCCCTGGGTGAACAGGTTGATGCCCAACGCGACCAGGTCGACATTGCCGGTGCGCTCTCCGTTGCCGAAGAGGCAGCCCTCGATGCGATCCGCGCCCGCCATGTACCCGAGCTCGGCCGCGGCCACCGCGGTGCCGCGGTCGTTGTGCGGGTGCAGCGACACGATCACGTTCTCGCGGTGGTTCAGGTGACGGCACATCCACTCGATCGAATCGGCGTAGACGTTCGGCGTCGCCATCTCCACCGTTGCCGGCAGGTTGAGAATGACCTTGCGTTCGGGCGTGGGCTTGAAGATCTCCAGCACCTCGTTGCAGACCTCGAGCGCGTACTCCAGCTCGGTGCCTGTGTAGGACTCGGGCGAGTACTCGTAGTAGATGTCGGTGCCCGCGCAGATCTCCTCGCTCGCGACGCAGATCCGCGCGCCGTCGAGGGCGATCTGCTTGATGCCGGCCCGATCCTCCCGGAACACGACATCGCGCTGCAGCACGCTGGTCGAGTTGTACAGGTGCACGATCGCCTGCTTGGCGCCGATCAGCGACTCGTAGGTGCGGGTGATCAGATGCTCGCGCGCCTGCGTCAGCACCTGGATGGTGACGTCTTCGGGGATCGCGTCCTCTTCGATGAGCTGCCGGACGAAGTCGAAATCGGTCTGGCTCGCGCTCGGGAAGCCGACTTCGATCTCCTTGTAGCCCATGCGCACCAGCAGGTCGAACATGATGCGCTTGCGCTCGGGGCTCATCGGATCGATGAGGGCCTGATTGCCGTCGCGCAGATCGACCGCGCACCAGCGCGGAGCCTCGGTGATGCGCTTCGAGGGCCAGCTGCGATCGGGCAGATCAACCTGGATGATCTCGTGATACGGGCGATACCTATGGGTCGGCATGCCCGAGGGCTGCTGCGTGTTCTTCATCGTCTCTCTCCTGGTCGGAAGTCTTGCTCAGCCAACGCGAACACCGCGACGAGGGAGGCCTGGAAACTAGGACTCGTCGCGGCAGCTAAGGAGAAGCGAGCCGAACAGCACGGCACCAGTATACCATCCCGTACCCTGGTGGCATGCGTAAACCATCGCGGTGGCTCGTCGTCGCGCTTCTATCGGCGGGAGCTCTTCTGTCGGCGGGAGCTCTTCTGTCGGCGGGAGCGCTGCTGGGCTCCTCCGCCGCCGCGGCCGATGTGGACGATTTCAGCTACGACCGCTGGGACGTCGTCGCCGAGCTCGGTCTCGATGCGGAGGGTCGCGCGGTAGCGCGGGTCACCGAGACCCTCGTGGCGCGTTTCCCGGATTTCGATCAGAACCGGGGCATCGTCCGCGCGCTGCCGCTGCGCTACCAGGGCGCACCCGCCGCGCCCGAGAACATCTCGGTCACCGACGCGGACGGCGCGCCCGTTCCCTTCGAGGTCGACGAGGACGACACCTTCCGGGCGATTCTCGTCGGCGACGACAGCTATGTGCACGGCGTGCAGAGCTATGTGATCGCGTATACGCTCCGCGATGTGGTGCTCGCCGCCTCGGAGACCGGAGTGGACGAGTTCTACTGGGATCTGGTGCCGCTGGAGCGCCGCCAGCCCATCGAGAGCTTCTCCGCGGAGCTGGTCTTCGCCCCCGAGCTGGCCTCGCATCTCACGGGAGCCGCCAGTTGCTACTTCGGCCCCGCGAATGCGACGGATCGCTGCGAGATCGGTGAGGCGGATCCCGCCTCCCTCGCCGCTCGCACGCTCGAGGCGGGATCCGCCCTGCTCACCGTGCCCCCGATGCGACTCGACGCGGGTTCGGGGGTGACCGTCGCGGTCGCGCTCGATCCAGGCACGGTCGTCCAGCCGCCCGAGCGACTGCCGAACGCCGCGCTCGACGTGCTGCCGATGGCCCTCGGCGGCGCCGGCGCCGTCGTCGGCGTCGCGGGATCAATGCTCGTCGCCCGGATGCGCGGCAAGCGCAGGACCTTCCGCGGTACGATCACCGCCCAGTACGAGGTGCCGGACGAGCTCCCGCCGCTCATCGCCGGCCCCATCGTCGGGGCGTCGAAGCCCACGGCCGCGCCGGAGTTCGTCCACCTCGCCGTGCGCGGGGTCACCCGCATCGAGGACGGCCCGGCCGGGACGGGGCTCCTCGGCGGCAAGGCGCGACCGGAGTTCCGGCTGCTGGATCCCGCCCGCGTCGGCGATGAGCTGGATCGCCGCATGGTCGAGAAGCTGTTCCCCGGCGGCGGCATCGGCGACGCCGTCACCATTCCGAAGAGGGATGTCTCATTCGGGCAGCGCATCCAGGCGGTGGTGACCGCCGGGGCCACCGCGGCGGAGCGTCGCGGATATCTGACGAAGGAGCGCAGTCGTCCGGCCGCGGTGCTCGGCCTCATCGCCCTCGGGATCGCGGCGGTGACGCTGATCCTCGTCTTTCTGGGGTCCGAGCGCGACAACGGCGCGACGCCGTTCATCGCGGTGCTGGGAGCGGTGGGCGCGGTCGTCCTCGGCGCGGTGGGGCTCTTCCGGCACCGCGTGCACACCCCGCTGGGCGCCGAGGCGCGGGAGCATCTGGAAGGGGTGCGCCTCTTCATCCGCGTCGCCGAGTCGGAGCGACTGCGCGTGCTGCAGGGCTATCGCGGGGCCGAGCGGCGCGCCGACGGCGGCGTCGACGTGGTGCACCTCTACGAGCGGCTGCTCCCCTACGCCATGCTCTTCGGACTGGAGAAGGAGTGGGGCAGGGTGCTCGAGGTCGCCTACCGCGATGCCGAGGTGATGGCGCCGTTCTGGTATCCGACGCTCGGCCTGGCGGGGCTTCACGGGCTCGACCAGCGGTTGTCGAGCTTCACCGGCTCGCTGAGCTCCGCGGCCGGGTACACCTCGAGCGGTTCGGGCGGATCCTCAGGCGGCGGTTTCTCCGGCGGCGGAGGCGGAGGCGGTTTCTCGGGCGGGCGCTGAGCGGAGAGGCGAAGCCTCGAAGCCAGCGCCCGGCGCGGCTACAGCCGCGGCCCATAGAGGCGCGCAGCGCCGGGTGGGCCGGTGAGCGAGGACGCCGAACGAGCTACGCCCGGGTGTACCTCGCCTGGCCGAAGCCGATGATGAAGTACCCGATGAAGGGGAACAGCCAGAGCCAGAAGACAGAGAAGAAGCCGCCCTTGCCGAAGCGCTCGCCGACCTTGATCGCCACGATGATCGAGAACACGATGTTCACGATGGGGATCACGTAGAGCAGCACCAGCCAGCCCGAGTAGCCGGCGATCCTCACCAGGATGACCGCGTTGACGATGGGGATGAGGGCGAGGATCCCCCAGTAGCCGGCTTTCGAGAAGACCCTCCAGCAGGCCACGATCCACAGCACGTAGAGCGCGAGCAGCACCGTGAGGTACACGGTGCCCGCGGTCGAGGCGAAGAACTCCTGGATGCCGTAGTCGCTGGTCATGGCACCAGCATAGGGCGCGATGCGGAGCGCGGCCGGGAACCGCGCAAGCGAGAATCCGCGCGAACGGGAGGCCCCGAGCTAGAAGCCGAGACGGCCGAGCGCCTTCGGATCCCGCTGCCACTCCTTGGCGACCTTCACCCTGAGCGAGAGGTAGACGCGGCGTCCCAGCAGCGCCTCGATCTCGCCTCGGGCGCGCTCCCCCACCTCGCGCAGACGCGATCCGCCCTTGCCGATCACGATGCCCTTCTGGCTGTCGCGCTCGACGTAGATAGAGGCGTAGATCTCCAGCAGCCCGGGACCGCCGTCGGGCTCCGGCTCGCGCTCCTCGCGGTCGTCCACGGTCGCGGCCAGCGAGTGCGGCAGCTCCTCGCGGGCCCCCTCCAACGCCGCCTCGCGGATCAGCTCGGCGATCCGGTCGTCCTCGCTCTCATCGGTGGTGGTCTCGGCCTCGTAGAGCGGCGGGGACTCAGGCATCAGCCCGAGCAGCACGTCCGCGAGCACATCGAGCTGTTCCTCGGTCACCGCCGAGATCGGCACGACCGCGTCCCACTCGCGCAGCGTCCCCAGCAGGGTGAGCTGCTCGATGATCTCGCTCTTGCCGGCCTCGTCCACCTTGGTGAGGATCGCGACCTTCTTGGCCCGGGGGAAGTCGTTCAGCCGCTCGTTGATGAAGCGGTCGCCGGGGCCGAGCTTCTCGTTCGCCGGCACGCAGAAGCCGATCACATCGACGTCACCGAGGGTCGCCTCCACCAGCGCGTTCAGCCGCTCGCCCAGCAGCGTGCGCGGGCGGTGGATCCCCGGGGTGTCGACGATGATCAGCTGCCCGTCGGTGCGGTGCACCACCCCGCGGATCGCGCGGCGCGTGGTCTGCGGCTTCGGGCTGGTGATGGCGATCTTCTCGCCGACCAGGGCGTTCGTCAGGGTGGACTTGCCCACATTCGGGCGGCCCACGAAGGACACGAAACCGGCCCGGTATCCCTCGCTGTGCTCGTGATTCACCGCTGATCCTCCTTGGTGTTCTCCGTGGCGGGCAGCAGGGTGATCTCCCCGGTGTCCGCACCGACCCAGTGCGCCCGCACGCTGACCAGACGCTGCCGCTTGCGCTCGGTGGTGAGCGCGGTCAATTCGATGCCGCTTACCACGACGACGTCGCCGGGTTCGGCGAGGCGGCCGAGATGCTTCGCGACGAGCCCGCCGACGCTGTCGACCTCATCGTCTTCGAGAGCGATGCCGAAGAGCTCGCCGAGGCGGTCCACCGGCAGCCTCGCGCTCACCGTGAATGAGGAGTCGGCCGCGGGCACCACCTCGGGCGCCTCCCGGTCGTGCTCGTCGCTGATATCGCCGAGCAGCTCCTCGATGAGGTCTTCGAGGGTGACGAGGCCGGAGATGCCGCCGTACTCGTCGACCACCAATGCCAGGTGATTCGCCTCGCGCTGCATCTGCCTGAGCAGCTCGTCGGCGCGCTGCAGCTCGGGCACGAAGAGCGCCGGTTTCATGATCCGGGTCACCGGCGCCGTCTCCGCCTCCTCGGGGCGGCGCAGCACGAAGCCGCTGGCATCGCGCAGATAGGCCACGCCCTCCACATCGTCGGCGTCGCCGGTGGCCACCACGGGGATCCGCGAGTGCCGCGAGGCGAGCAGGATCTCCAGCGCCTCCCGGACGCTCTGATCCGCGCCGACGGTCACCATATCGGTGCGCGGCACCATCAGCTCGCGCGCGAGCGTCTCGCCGAACTCGACGAGGGAGTGGATGTAGTCGCGGTCGTCCTGCTCGAGCAGTTCCTGCTCGGCCGCCTGATCCACGATCGAGAGCAGCTGCTGCTCGTCGCGAATGCGTCCCCGCCCCAGCGCGACCCGGTTCCCGAGACGGCGCGTGGCCGCCGAGAGCCGCTGCAGGAGCGGGACGGGTTGCTCGGAGCTCATCGGCCGCGCTCGCGGGCCGCGAAGCCGAGCAGCAGATCGCGCTGCAGGCCGAACATCTCCGCCTCCTCGTCCGGGGTGGCGTGGTCGAAGCCCAGTAGGTGCAGCATGCCGTGGGTCAGCAGCACCCGGATCTCCGTGTCCGTATCGTGCCCGGCGGCCTCCGCCTGGAGCTCCGCGACCTGCGGGCAGATCACCACATCGCCGAGGAGCCCGGCCGGGGTCTGCTGGTCGAGGCGCCCCGGGCGCAGCTCGTCCATCGGGAAGCTGAGCACATCGGTGGGGCCCGGCTCATCCATCCACTGCAGGTGCAGCTGCTCGATGGCGGCCTCGTCCACGAAGGAGACGCCGAGCTCGGTCTGCGCGTGCACGTGCAGGCTCTCCATCACGAAGGCGGCGAGTCTGAGCAGCACCGCCTCGTCGATCTCGAATCCGGCCTCGTTGTTGATCTCGACGCTCACTTCTTCCCCTGTTCGGCGCGCTGTTCCTCATACGCAGTGTAGGCGTCGACGATCCGGCCGACGAGGCTGTGCCGCACGATGTCGTCGGCGGTGAGCTCGGCGAAGTGGATGTCCTCCACCCCGCGGAGGATCGAGCTGACCACGCGCAGCCCGCTCGCGGCGATCGGCAGATCCACCTGGGTGATATCGCCGGTCACCACCATCTTCGAGCCGTAGCCGAGCCGGGTGAGGAACATCTTCATCTGCTCGGGGGTGGTGTTCTGCGCCTCGTCGAGGACCACGAAGGACTCGTTCAGGGTGCGGCCGCGCATATAGGCCAGCGGGGCCACCTCGATGGTGCCGCTGGCGAGGAGCTTCGGCACCGCCTCGGCCTCCATCATCGAGCCGACTGCGTCGAAGAGCGGCCGGAGGTAGGGGTCGATCTTGTCCTCGAGGGTGCCGGGGAGATAGCCGAGGCGTTCGCCGGCCTCGACCGCCGGGCGAGTCAGGATGATCTTCGCCACCTCGCGCCGCTGCAGCGCCTGCACCGCCTTCGCCATGGCGAGGTAGGTCTTGCCGGTGCCCGCCGGGCCGATGCCGAAGGTGACGGTGTGCGTGTCGATCGCGTCGACGTAGGCGCGCTGCCCGCGGGTCTGCGGGCGGATCGAGTGCCCGCGCACGGCGAGGATCGGCTCGCTGAGCACCTGGGCGGCCGTCGGCCCCTCGCCGCGCGCCACCATGCGGGTCACCTCGCGCACGTCCTGCCCGCTCACGGCACCGCTGCGCCGGGCGACCTCGAGCACCTCGGCGACCACCTGCTCCGCGGCCCGCACCTCGTCCGCGGGGCCGACGAGGGTGAGTACGTGATCCCGCGCGTGGAACTCGACTCCGGGGTGCTGCTGCTCGAGCTCGGAGATGAGCCGGTCCCGGTGGCCGAGGAACTGGGCGACGTCGACCCCGGTGAGCAGGACGGTGCGCCGCAGCTCGGGATGAGCGGGGTCGCTCACCTGAGGGAACCCTCCGTCAGTCCGCCGGCCAGCACATGCGCGTGCACGTGGAACACGGTCTGCCCGGCGTTCGCGCCGTTGTTGAAGACGAGGCGGTAGTCGCCGTCCGCGTGCTCATCGGCGAGACGCTTGGCCACCGCGACCATCTCGGCCAGCAGCTCCGGGTCGCCCGCGGCGAGCTCGGTCACATCGGCGTATTCGGCGGTCTTCGGAATCACCAGGATGTGCACGGGGGCCTGGGGTGCGATATCGGGGAAGGCGATCACCCGATCGGTCTCCGCGAGCTTCTCGACGGGGATCTCCCCCGTCACGATCTTGCCGAAGATGGTGTCTGCTGCCATGCCGCCAGTCTACTCACCAGCGCCCGAGGGCGACGTTCAGCACCGCGAGGGCTGCGGGGCCGGCGGAGGAGGTGCGCAGCACGGTGTCTCCGAGGCGGAGGATCCTGGCGCCGGCGTCCGCGAGCGCCGCGAGCTCGGCGTCGTCGATGCCGCCCTCCGGGCCGATGACGACGAGCACTCCGCCGCGCGGGTCTCCGTGGGCCGCGTCTCCGTGGGTCGCGCCCTCGGGAGCGGGGGCCGGCGTGTAATCGCTCAGCGCGAGCTCGCCGCCGGGGTGCAGTACCAGCGTCTGCGCACCTGCGCGGGAGAAGCCGCAGAGCTCGTCGAGCGAGACCGGGGGCGTGACGGCGGGCACCCGCGAGCGCAGCGCCTGCTTCGACGCCTCGCGCGCGACGCGGCGCCACTTCTGCGCGCCTCGCTCGGCCTTCTCGGCGCCGTCCCAGCGCGACACGGAGCGAGCCGCCTGCCAGGGCATGACGAGATCCACGCCGAACTCGGTCGCCTGCTCGACCGCCCGCTCGTCGCGATCCCCCTTCGCGAGCGCCTGCACGAGGATCAGGGGTCGCTCGGGAATCGGGTCTTCGCGCACCTCGCTCAGGCGTACCGCAAAACGATCCCGATCCGCGGAGAGCACCTCCCCGCCGCCGATCACGCCGGCGGCGTTGCCCACCAGGATCCGCTCGCCGGCGCGGAGCCGTGCGACGCGCACCGCGTGCCGGGCCTCGTCCCCGGCGACCTCCACGACCGAGCCGACCTCGAAGGCCGAGCTCGGCAGATCATCCCGGTAGTAGAGGTTCGCCATCGCTATCCGGCGCGGAAGAAGCGATCGCGGATCTTGCCGAAGAGCCCCTGCTGGAACTCGCCGAGCGTGGGCGGCTCCTCGCCGCGCAGCGCGGCGATCTGGCGCACCAGATCCTTCTCACGGTTCGAGAGCTTCGTCGGGGTGACCACCTGCACCGCGATGCGCAGGTCTCCGCGCATCGTCGAGCGGAGGCCCTGAATGCCCCGCCCGCGCAGGGTGAGGATCTCCCCGGCCTGCACGCCGGCGGGCACCTCCACCTCGATCGGGCCGTCGAGCCCCTCGAGACTCGCCTTCGTGCCGAGGACCGCATCGGGCATGGAGACGTTGAGCGTCGCCAGCAGATCATTGCCGTCGCGGCTGAACACGTCGTGATGCATCACCCGGAACTCGATGAAGAGATCGCCGTTGGGGCCGCCGGCCGGGCCCACCTCGCCGCCGCCGCGCATCTGCAGACGCGTGCCGGTGTCGATGCCGGAGGGGATGTCGAGGTTGAAGGTGCGGCGCTCGCGCACGCGCCCCTTGCCGCCGCACTCGACGCAGGGGTGCTCGATCACATTGCCGTAGCCCTGGCAGCTGCCGCAGGGATGGCTGGTGACCACGTTGCCGAAGAGCGAGCGCACCTGGCGCTGCACATGCCCCGCGCCGCCGCAGACGTCGCAGGTGGTCGGCACGGTGCCGGCCTGGCAGCAGGAGCCGCGGCAGGTGCCGCAGAGCACGGCGGTGTTCACGGTCACCTCGCGCTGCCCGCCGAAGATGACATCGCGCAGCTCCACATCGACGCGGATCATGGCGTCCTCGCCGCGCTCGGCGCGGGCGCGCGGCCCCCGCTGACCGCCGCCGAAACCGCCGAAGAAGGTCTCGAAGATATCGCCGAAGCCGGCCGCTCCACCTGAGCCCGAGCCGCCGAGGTCGTAGCGCTGGCGCTCATTCGGGTCGCTCAGCACATCGTAGGCGTGGGTGACCAGTTTGAAGCGCTCCGAGGCCTCCTCGCTGGGATTCACGTCCGGGTGCAGCTCTCTGGCCAGCCGGCGATAGGCCTTCTTGATCTCATCGGGGGTCGCGTCGCGCGACACGCCCAGTGTCTCGTAGTGGTCCGCCACTCAGGGCCGCCTCTCGTTCGATGGGAAGAATGGTGAAGTCACTGCTCGTCGCCCAGTACCCGACTCAGGTATCTCGCAACGGCGCGCACGGTGGCGATATTCGAGGCGTAGTCCATGCGTATGGGACCGAGAACCCCCAGCCCGCTGGGCGCGCTGCCCTCGTTCTCGTAGCTCGAGGCGATCACCGCCGCGCCCTGCAGCCCGTAGGGCTCGTTCTCGCGACCGATCGAGGCCGCCACCTCACGCCCGTCGCGGGCCAGCTCGCTGAAGAGGCGCAGCAGCGTCACCTGCTCCTCCATCGCTTCGAGCACCGAGGGCAGGCTGCCCGCGAAGCCTCCGGGGCGGGACAGATTGGCGGCCCCCGCGATGGTGATCCGCTCGCTGCGATTGGCCTGCAACTGCGAGAGCACGACGTCGAGCACCCGGCCGACGAGTTCCGTCTCGCCGACGCTCGCCCAGTCCGCGACCGTCTCCTTGAGCGCCTGCACCACGGTCACCGCATCCTCGATGCCCGCGCCGACCACGGCCTCGGCGAGGCGGTCGCGCAAACCGTGCACCCAGGTCTCCGTCACCTGCGCGGCGGGCAGACTCGCCACCTGCTGCTCCACCACGCCGTTGCCGAGGATCAGCACGACCAGCACCCGGTTCTCGCCGACCGCGACGAGCTCGATGTGCCGCACCGGGATCCGGGCGAGCGAGGGGTACTGCACCACGGCGACCTGATTGGTGAGCTGCGCGAGCAGCCGCACGGTGCGGGCGAGCACGTCTTCGAGATCGTTCGACTCGCCGAGGAAGCGCTCGATGGCGGTGCGCTGAGCGGAGCTCAGCGGACGGATCTTCGCGAGCGTGTCGACGTAGAGCCGGTAGCCCTTGTCCGTGGGGATGCGACCGGAGGAGGTGTGCGGAGCGACGATCAGTTCCTCCTCCTCGAGGAGGGCCATATCGTTGCGGATGGTCGCCGCGGAGACGCCGAATTGGTGCCGTTCGACGATGGTCTTGCTGCCCACCGGCTCATTCGAGGCGACGTAATCGCCCACGATGGCGTGCAGCACCGCGAGCCCGCGCCCGCCCACGCGATCCACCGCCATTGCACACCTCCCCGGCTGGCACTCGACAACTTCGAGTGCCAAGTCTATCGCAGCAGCCGGTGCACCACGGTGTCGGCGAGCAGACGTCCCCGACGTGTCGGGACGATCCGCCCGGCGAGCGCCGCCCGGCCGTCGACGAGCTCCTCGGCGATGAGCGCGGGGATCGCCCGGCGTTCCTCGGCGGTGAGCACCGAGGTCTCGAGCCCCTCGGCGATCCGCGTCTCCAGCAGCACCCGCTCCACGCGCCGCGTCTCATCGTCCAGGTTCTCGCGGGCGAGCGCGGGTGACACCCCCGCGCCCAGCCGCTCGGCGTAGGCCCGCGGGTGCTTGACGTTCCACCAGCGCGTGCCGCCGATGTGACTGTGCGCCCCCGGCCCCGCGCCCCACCAGTCGGCGCCTCGCCAGTAGGCGAGATTGTGCCGCGAGCGGGTGGCCTCGGAACGGGCCCAGTTGCTGATCTCGTACCAGTGGAAGCCGGCCTCAGCCAGCGCCTCGTCCGCGAGCTCGTACATCTCGGCGTGCAGATCGTCGTCGGGGGCGGGGGTCTCGCCTCGCCGGATGCGGGCGGCGAGCTTCGTCCCCGGTTCCACGATCAGCGCGTAGGCGGAGAGGTGATCCGGCTCGCAGGCGAGCGCCGCCTCCAGCGAGCGCCGCCAATCGGCGAGCGACTCCCCCGGGGTGCCGTAGATCAGGTCGAGACTCACCTGGAGGCCCGCCTCGCGGGCCCAGCGCACCACGAGGGGCACCCGCTCGGGTGCGTGGGTGCGATCCAGCGTCGCCAGCACCTCGGGGACCGCGGACTGCATGCCGAAGCTCACCCGGGTGAACCCCGCGTCTGCGAGCGTGCGCAGATAGTCGGCGTCGACGGAATCCGGATTCGCCTCGGTCGTCACCTCCGCGCCCGCCGCGATCCCCCACTCCTCCCGGACCCCCGCGAGCATCGAGGCGAGATCCGTCGCGGGCAGCAGCGTCGGGGTGCCGCCGCCGAAGAACACGGTCGAGGCCGGGCGATCCGGGATCCCGGACCGCCGCAGCACCTCGGCGCCGAAGCCGAGCTCGGCCCTCAGCTGCCGGGCGTAGCCGGCCTGGCTGGCCTCGCCGCCGAGCTCGCTCGCCGTGTAGGTGTTGAAGTCGCAGTAGCCGCAGCGCACCCGGCAGTAGGGCACGTGGATGTAGACGCCGAAGTCGCGCTCTGCGGCCCCCGCCGCGGCACTCGCCGGCAGTGAGCCGTCGGCCGGCGCCGGCTCTCCCTCCGGCGGGGTGCTCGGCACGCTAGTCGTCCGAGGAGTCGTCGGCTGCGGTGCTGTCGGCTTCTATGCTGCCGGTCGCCGTGCCGTCTGTCACGGTGCTGTCGGTCATGTTGCTGTCCGCTGCGGCGCTGTCGGCTTCCGCGCTGTCCGCTGCTGCCGGGCTTTCCGCCGCCACCGCAGCCGCCGCCCCGCCGCCCGGCGCGAGCGCTGCCAGCTGATCCCGGGACTCCTGCACCGCCTGCTTGACGACGGAGCGGCCCTTCACCCCGAGGAGCCCCGCAGCCGGCGCCCACACGAAGCCCCGCACGGTCGCCCAGACGGTGTCGTCCTCGCGGTGCTCCACCACGAAGACCTCCTCGCCGACCGCGCCCTCGGCATCGGCGCTGCCCCAGGCGAAGCCCGCACGCCGCGGCTCGTCGACGATGTAGACCACCCGGTACCGCCGATCCGCGCGCTTCGCGTCCTCCCAGACCAGGCGGACGGTGGTTCCCGCGGTGAGGAAGGGCTCCCCATCCGGGCCGAAGCGATCCTCCCGCTCCGCGGCGGGTTGCGGAACGCCGTCGTCGCCGATGACGACGGGGTCGTAGTGTCCGCCGTCACCTGCGTCGATGTCGGTCACCTGGATCCCGGCGCCGCGCTGCGCCCCCCAGGTCATCAGCAGGCTCGAGGCGGTGAGGAAGCGGTCGGCGCCGCTGCCCAGGCGCAGCTCCTCGGCGTAGGGGGTCGCGCCCTCCGGCGGGAAGCGCAGCAGATCCGGCGCCGCGGAGGCGCCGACGGCGGCGTAGACGACCTCGTGCTCGACGTGGGTGGAACGCCGCACCTGATCCTCGTCACTCACTTCTTCGACTCCTTGCCCTCCACGTCGCCCGAGAGCGCGGCGATGAACGCCTCCTGCGGCACCTCGACGCGACCGACCATCTTCATCCGCTTCTTGCCCTCTTTCTGCTTCTCGAGCAGCTTGCGCTTGCGGCTGATGTCGCCGCCGTAGCACTTCGCGAGCACATCCTTGCGGATCGCGCGGATGGTCTCGCGTGCGATGACGCGCGCGCCGATGGCGGCCTGGATCGGCACCTCGAACTGCTGCCTGGGGATGAGCTTGCGCAGGCGCTCGGCCATCATGGTGCCGTAGTGGTAGGCGTTGTCGCGGTGCACGATCGCGCTGAAGGCGTCGACCTTGTCGCCCTGCAGCAGGATGTCGACCTTCACGAGGTCGGCCTCCTGCTCGCCCATCGGCTCGTAGTCGAGGCTCGCGTAGCCCTGGGTGCGGCTCTTCAGGTGGTCGAAGAAGTCGAAGACGATCTCGCCGAGGGGCATGCTGTAGCGCAGCTCCACCCGCTCCCCCAGGTACTCCATGCCGAGCAGGCTTCCCCGCCGGCTCTGGCAGAGCTCCATGATGGTGCCGACGTAGTCCTTCGGGGCGAGGATCGCCACCCGCACCATGGGCTCGCGCACGCTCGCGATCTTGCCGTCGGGGTACTCGCTCGGGTTCGTCACGGTCACCTCGGCGCCGTCTTCGCGGGTGACCTGGTAGATCACGCTCGGAGCGGTGGCGATGAGGTCGAGGTCGAATTCGCGGCGCAGCCGCTCAGAGATGATCTCCAGGTGCAGCAGGCCCAGGAAGCCGCAGCGGAAGCCGAAGCCGAGGGCGACGGAGGTCTCCGGCTCGTACTGCAGCGCGGCGTCGGAGAGCTTCAGCTTGTCCAGCGCCTCGCGCAGCACCGGGTAGTCGCTGCCGTCGATCGGGTAGAGCCCTGAGAACACCATCGGTTTCGGGTCCGTGTAGCCCGACAGCGCCTCGGTCGCGGGCTTCAGCTTGGTGGTGACCGTGTCGCCCACCTTCGACTGGCGCACATCCTTCACGCCCGTGATGAGGTAGCCCACCTCGCCGACCGCGAGCCCCTTGGTGGGGGTCGGCTCGGGCGCGGACACCCCGATCTCGAGCGCCTCGTGCTCGGCGCCGGTGGACATCATGAGGATCCGCTCGCGCGGCGAGAGCCGGCCGTCGATCATGCGCACATAGGTGACCACACCGCGGTAGGGGTCGTACACCGAGTCGAAGATCATGGCGCGGGCGGGGGCGCTCTCGTCGCCGACCGGGGCGGGGATCCGCTCGACCACGCGATCCAGCAGTTCCTCGACGCCGGCGCCGGTCTTGCCCGACACCTTCAGGATGTCCTCCGGATCGCCGCCGATGAGGTCGGCGATCTCGCGCGAGACGCGCTCGGGATCGGCGGCGGGCAGGTCGATCTTGTTGAGCACCGGGATGATCTCGAGATCGTTCTCCATCGCCAGATACAGATTGGCGAGGGTCTGGGCCTCGATGCCCTGGGCGGCGTCGACGAGCAGGATCGCGCCCTCGCAGGCGGCGAGCGAGCGCGACACCTCGTAGCTGAAGTCGACGTGGCCGGGGGTGTCGATCATGTTCAGCGCGAACTCGGCGCCACCCGCCTGCCAGTGCATGCGCACGGCCTGGGACTTGATGGTGATGCCGCGCTCGCGCTCGATGTCCATGCGGTCGAGGTACTGCGCGCGCATCTCACGATCGGGCACGGTGCCGGTGATCTGGAGCATGCGATCGGCAAGGGTCGACTTGCCGTGGTCGATATGGGCGATGATGCAGAAATTGCGGATCTGCGCCGGATCGGTCGCGGCTGGAGCCGGGGGTTTCACACTACGAGGAGACATTGCCGCCTATTCTCTCATTCTGTTGCCGCGCCCCGGCAATTCATCGGGCGCGAAAAAGCCCCCGGGCGCGCCGGGGGCTTTTCTCGGCTCGGAGCGACGCTTAGAGCGCAGCGACCTGCACGGCGAGCTTCGACTTGCGGTTCGCAGCCTGATTCTTGTGGATCACGCCCTTCGACACGGCCTTGTCGAGCTTCTTGCCGGCGTGCGAGAGCTTCTGCTCAGCGACGGCCTTGTCGCCGGTGGCGATGGCCTCGCGGGTCTGACGCACGGCGGTGCGGAGTTCGCTCTTGTACGCCTTGTTGCGCTCGGTCGCCTTCTGGTTGGTCTTGATGCGCTTGAGCTGCGACTTGATATTTGCCACGTTGGGTTGTGTCCTTAAACGTAAATGTTTGACGGGATTGTTCCGCGCGGCGAGAGAGGGCGCCTTGCGGGGTGTGTGGTGTGATCCACACGCAAGCCAAGGATCAAGTCTAGCAGATCACCGGCGGAGCTGCAGCGGCTCATCCATCCACGGCTCGACCGAGGCCCGGCCCTCGGCTGAGAGCCGGGTCGGCTTGAGCGTTTCGCCGTCGACGACCACGATGGTCGAGATCGCGCGGGCGGCCACGGTGCGCTCGGGCATCGAGCCGTCGATGATCTCGTAGTGGATCTCGAGACTCGAACCGCCGAGCTTGCCGATCCACAATTCAACGGTGATCGGCTCGTCCGAGTACTCGAGCACGCGCAGATACTCGATCTGGTGGTTCACCACCAGGGTCTTCAGCCCGTTTGCCGAGTCGTCGCCGCGGAAGTGGCGCTCCATGCCGGTCTTCTCGCGCGCGGTACCCCGCCAGAGGACGCGCACGCGCGCCTCCTCGAGGTAGCGCAGATACGCCACATTGTTGATGTGGCCGTAGGCGTCCTGATCGCCCCAGCGCAGTTCGAGGTCGACGTGAACCCGTGCCACGCCTCAGCCCCGGGTGAGCTTGCGGTAGGTGACGCGCGAGGGCTTGGCCGCCTCGGGGCCGAGCCGCTCGACCTTGTTCGCCTCATAGGCCTCGAAGTTGCCCTCGAACCAGTGCCAGTTCGCGGGATTCTCCTCGGTGCCCTCGTAGGCGAGGATGTGCGTGGCGATGCGGTCCAGGAACCAGCGGTCGTGCGTGATGACCACGGCGCAGCCGGGGAATTCGAGCAGCGCGTTCTCGAGGGACTGCAGGGTCTCGACGTCGAGGTCGTTGGTCGGCTCGTCGAGCAGCAGCAGATTGCCGCCCTGCTTGAGGGTCAGGGCGAGGTTCAGACGGTTGCGCTCGCCACCGGAGAGCACCCCGGCCTTCTTCTGCTGATCCGGACCCTTGAAGCCGAACTTCGAGACGTAGGCGCGCGAGGGGATCTCGGTCTTACCGACCGTGATGATGTCAAGGCCGTCGCTGACCACCTCCCAGAGCGTCTTGTCGGGGTCGATGCCGCCGCGAGTCTGGTCGACGTAGCTGATCTTGACGGTCTCGCCGATGCGGAGATCGCCGCCGTCGAGCGGCTCGAGGCCGACGATGGTCTTGAACAGCGTGGTCTTGCCGACACCGTTGGGGCCGATGACGCCGACGATGCCGTTCGGCGGCAGGCTGAAGGAGAGCCCCTCGATGAGGGTGCGGCCGTCGAAGCCCTTCTGCAGGTTCTTCGCCTCGATGACGAGATTGCCCAGGCGCGGACCCGCGGGGATCTGGATCTCCTCGAAGTCGAGCTTCCTGGTGCGCTCGGCCTCGGTGGCCATCTCCTCGTAGCGGGCGAGACGCGCCTTCGACTTCGCCTGGCGCCCCTTGGCGTTGGAGCGCACCCAGTCGAGCTCTTCCTTCAGGCGCTTCGCGAGCTTGGCGTCCTTCTTGCCCTGGATGTCGAGGCGCTCGGCCTTTTTCTCGAGGTAGGTGGAGTAGTTGCCCTCGTAGGGGTAGAGGCGACCGCGGTCGACCTCGGCGATCCACTCGGCGACATTGTCGAGGAAGTACCGGTCGTGGGTGATGGCGATCACGGCGCCCGGGTACTTCTGCAGGTGCTGCTCGAGCCAGAGCACGCTCTCGGCGTCGAGGTGGTTGGTGGGCTCGTCCAGCAGCAGCAGATCGGGCTTCTGCAGCAGCAGGCGGGCGAGCGCGACGCGGCGCTTCTCGCCGCCGGAGAGCTGGGCGACCTGAGCGTCGCCGGGCGGGGTGCGCAGCGCGTCCATGGCCTGCTCGAGCTGGTTGTCGAGATCCCAGCCGTCGGCGGCGTCGATGTCTTCCTGCAGCGAGCCCATCTCGGCGAGCAGCGCGTCGAAGTCGGCGTCGGGCTCGGCCATCAGCGCGGAGATCTCGTTGAAGCGGTCGACCTTCGCCTTGATGGCGAGGCCCCCCTCGATGTTCTCGAGCACGGTCTTCGACTCGTCGAGCTCGGGCTCCTGCATGAGGATGCCGACGGTGTAGCCGGGGGCGAGCGCCGCCTCGCCATTGGAGGGGGTGTCGAGCCCCGCCATGATCTTCAGGATCGTCGACTTGCCGGCGCCGTTGGGGCCGACCATGCCGATCTTCGCGCCGGGCAGGAATGCCATGGTCACGTCGTCGAGGATGAGCTTTTCGCCGACCGCCTTGCGGGCGCGGACCATCTGGTAAATGTATTCAGCCATGATGCCTCTAAGCTACCAGTTTGCGGGTGGGAGGATCGGCGGCTCTGGCCTCGTGCGGCGCGGGGCGCGGCGGCGCGCCGCTACCAGTCGATGGGTCGGGTGGCGCCGATCAGGCAGATGCTCTGATCCGGTCCGACCGCGGGCTCGGTCACCGCGAAGGTGCTCCGATCCGCGGTGACGATCTGCCCGATGAGGCAGTCGGCGCCGATGCGCACGGAGACGAAGATGTTGTCGACGACCAGATCGGTCTTGGTGCGGTCGTAGCTGACCTGCATGGCGGCCCGGTCGAAGCCTGCCGCGGCGACGGCGTCGACGA
Source organism: Leucobacter sp. (assembly GCA_048516985.1). Lineage (GTDB taxonomy): Bacteria > Actinomycetota > Actinomycetes > Actinomycetales > Microbacteriaceae > Leucobacter. The sequence continues at coordinate 2,208,779 of CP183188.1, forward strand.
CGGGCTGCCCCTCGACGGCCTCGCCGCCCGCGGAGAAGGTGCTCAGCACATGCGCGAAATAGGGCAGATTGTCCTCGGCGCTGCCGTCGGGGAAGAACTCGGGGGCTGGCTCAGGCGTCGCCGGGGTCTGGGTGGAGGTCGGCCGGTCGGTGGTGGTGGGCGTTTCGGGCGCGCAGCCGCTGAGCCCTGCGAGCACCGTGATGGCGAGCGCGGCGACGGCGAGCGGGGCGCTGCGCCTGCGGCCGGATCGGGCGGAGGCTCTGACGGCGCGGATCATGGTCGTCAGTGTAGCGAGCCGCAGCAGGGTCGGGGCTGAGCGTTTTCTGTCGTTCGCCGCCCACATTCGCGCGGCGGCCGTGAATCCGCTGATCCGTCCACAGATCCGCTCTCGCCCGCCCCGGCGATGCTCCGGTGTGCGCAGACTGGGTGCGAGGGGCCGGGCGACCACGCACGGCCCGTCCGGCCCCCTCACCACCCACCGCCCGCGCGGCTGTCTTAACTGCTGTCTGCCGCGTTGCGGGCGCATCATCCCGAGTGAGGAGCATCCCATGAGCAATCCCATCGCCATCGTCGGCACCATCGCCACCGATCCGAAGCTGATCACCACGCAGTCGGGGGTGACGCTGTGCAGTTTCCGCGTCGCCAGCGGCGAGCGGCGCTATGACCGCGTGCAGCAGAAGTGGGTGGACGGCGAGACCAACTGGTTCGGGGTCACCGCGTTCCGGGCGCTCGCCGAGCACGCGAACGAGTCGTTCCGAAAGGGCGAGCGGATCATCGTGAACGGGAGGCTGCGCGTGCGGCGCTGGGAGACCGCGGAGAAATCCGGGCTGGCGGTGGAGATCGAGGCCGACGCGCTCGGGCATGATCTGCGCTGGGGTGTCTCCCGCTTCGAGAAGCGGACGGTGCCGGAGGGGCGTGCGGATGAACCGGGCGACGAGGGCGGCGAGGCCGCCTCCGGAGCCGACTCCGCTCTCGCTGCCGATTCCGAGGAGGTCGAGGAGCTGAGCGGCGACGGCTTCACCCCGCTCGCCGCGTAGCCTGAGCCGGGGCCCGAGAGCCTGGAGCCGTTGACTTCGGGTAGCCATGCTCCCGAAGGCGCTGCGTGCCCCGGCTGCGGTCTCAGGGCTGCGCCGCCTACTCGTCGTCGGCGATCGCGCGCACGGCGTTCCGGTCGGCGATCAGCGCATCCCGCACCTTGCGGCGCAGGATCTTGCCGATCAGCGACTTCGGGAGCTCCTCCCACACCAGGTACGAGGAGGGGCGCTTGTACTCGGCGAGATGCTCGCGCGCGAATTCGCGCGCAGCATCCTGGTCGAAGCTCGCCCCGGGCTCCAGGATCACGGCGGCGGTGACCACCTCGGCCCCGCCCCCGCGCGGCACGCCGACGACGGCGCACTCGGCGACGCCCGGCACGCGGTTGATCACCGCCTCGACCTCGCTCGGGGCGACATTGAAGCCACCGGTGATGATGAGCTCCTTCTTGCGGTCCACCACCGTCACGAAGCCGTCCTCATCCTGCACCACCAGGTCGCCGGTGCGCAGCCAGCCGCCGTCGAGGAGCGTCGCGGCGGTCTCCTCGGGCCGGTTCCAGTAGCCCTGGAACACCTGCGGGCCGCGGATCAGCAGCTCTCCCGACTCCCCCAGTTCGACCTCGCGGCCCGGTTCCTCCGGGTCGACGACGCGAATATCGGTCGAGGGGAAGGGCAGGCCGATCGCGCCGATGCGCCGCGCCTCGGTGAAGGGGTTCGCGAGGGCGACCGGGCTGGTCTCGGTGAGCCCGTATCCCTCGTTCAGCATGCTGCCCGCGAGATCCTCCCAGCGCTTCACCACGGCCGGGGTGAGGGTCATCGCGCCCGAGATCGCGTAGACGACACCGCTGAGGTCGAGCCTGCCCTCGCGGGCGACGCGCGAGAGGCGGTCGAACATCGGCGGCACGGCCGGTACGAAGGTCGGCGGGAACCGCTTCGCCGCCTGCGAGACCAGCTCGGGGTCGAAGGTCGGGAAGAGCACGGCGCGGGATCCGGTCTCGACGGAGTAGATGACCGAGAGCAGCAGTCCGAAGGAGTGGAACATCGGCAACAGCCCATAGATGCTGCCCTCGCCACGGGTGAAGTCGGGCATCCAGGCGGCGCCCTGGCGGGCGTTCGCCCAGAGGTTCGCGTGGGTGATCATCGCGCCCTTCGGGGCACCGGTGGTGCCCGAGGTGTACTGCAGGCAGGCGAGGTCGTCCTTGCCGGGGCGCGGGTGCGCGGCCGGCAGCGGCGCCGTGCGCTCGAGCTGCGCGAAGGACACGGTGCCAGTGGTCGGCACGGTGAGCTTCTCACGCGACTCGCGCGCCTTCTCGATCGGCAGTCTCAGCAGGAGGCGCATCTTGAGCGGCATCGCCCGCGTGATGTCGACCGAGACGATGGTGCGGATCCCGAGCTCTGCGGGCAGCGACTGGATCGTGGGCACTCCCTTGCTCCAGGAGATCACCACCTGCGCACCGTGGTCGCGGAATTGCACCTCGAGCTCGTCGCGCGTGTAGAGCGGATTGTGCTCGACGACGACCGCGCCGAGCCGCAGCACCGCGTAGAAAGCGATGATGTGCTGCGGGGCGTTGGGCATGACGAGCGCGACCCGATCCCCCGCCTTCACGCCGAGCTGCTGCAGGCCGGCGGCGACGCGCGCCACCCGATCGCCGAGTTCGCGGTAGCTCACGGTGGCGCCGAAGAAGCTGATGGCGTCGCGGTCGGCCCACTGGGCGACGCGCTCGTAGAGGAGGTCGACGAGCGAGCCGGTGACGGGTTCGATATCGACCGGGGTACCCGGAGCGTAGAAGCGGTTCCAGGCGCGGGTGTCGTTCAGGTGCATGGTTCAAGGATAGGAGCGGGCCGATCTGGCGCTGCTCCGAGCCAGGATGCGCCCTCTCCCTCGTGCGCCAGAATGGAAGTATGCAGACCGATGAGATCGCCGAGCTCGCTGCCCGGGCGCATGCGGGTCAGACCGACAAGCTCGGGCGAGACTACTTCACGGCGCATCTCTCCCCCATTGCGGCGGGCGCATGGGTTTTCGGCGAGCAGGCGGTGCAGGCGGCCTGGCTGCACGACATACTCGAGGACACCGATACGACCGCGGAGCAATTGCGCGAGGCCGGCGTCGATGCGGAGATCGTCGCGGCAGTCGAGTCGGTCACGCGTCGGAGCGGTGAGAGCTATGAAGACCTGATCCAGCGCTCGTGCCTGCACCCGATCGGCCGCCTCGTGAAGCTCGTCGACAATGCATGGAACATCATCTCGAACCCGGAGCTCACGCAGATCGATCCGGAGCGTGCGAAGCTCTTGCTCGAGCAACGCTACTACCCGGCCCGCGATCGTCTGCTCGCCGCGATCGGCATCAACCAGTGCTGGCTCGGCTACACCGAACTGCAGCGCGTGCTCGAGGCCGAACGCGACGCGCTCGCGGCTTCGTAGGTGGGGAGTTCGACGTGACGGCAGCGCGTCACGACTGCCACGTTGGGCAAGTGCGACTTCGGGCCCGAAACGACCTTTCTTCAGATGCCCGCGCGAATCGGGCGCTGGAGTTGAACCAAGAACAACTGAGGGGGCTCTGGCTCTCCGGGCAGCTCCGTGCAAACCTGCTCAATCCGCGTATTCATGCGGTTCTTACGGCACCAGTCTACGGGTTATCGCGGGTTGATACGACCTCACGACTTGACTCAGCTAAAAGGTCCGGGAACGTCCACGCGTGCCTCACATAAAAATGTCCGCGTAGTTTCCTGGCTTGATGAGCAGGGAGCTATCCATGACCGCGCGCCGCGAGATCACGAAGAAATACGCCCGCGCCTACCAGCGTGCCGATAAGCCCGAGAAGTCCCGCCTCCTCGACGCCCTGGTCGAGACCACTGGCTGGACCCGTGACCACGCCAGACGAGCGATCCACGCCGCGCTCGCGAGGAAAGGCGCCGCCTCCCAGCAGCAGCGTCGCCTAAGACCCAGGAAGTACTCGTACGACGCGCTCGTCGTCCTGCAAGAGGTCTGGCGGCTCGCCGGGCAACCCTCGGGCACGTACTTGGCCGCGATCATGGACGACACCCTCGACAGGCTCATCAGATTCCGCGAACTCGGGAAAGTCGGAAGCCGGGTAGCACCCGGCGTGCTCGACGAGCTGCTCGCCATGTCGCCAGCCACGATCGACCGCTACCTGAAGCCCCACAAAGACGCCCAGTACCCCGTCGCGCTCTCGGGCACGAAGCCCTCGCATATTCTGCGTTCCTCGATCCCGGTGAGAACCGCGATGGACGGCACCCCGAACGAGCCAGGGTTCTACGAACTCGATACCGTCGCGCACTGCGGGCACACCCTGAAAGGCGAACACCTCTGGACGCTCACCGCGACGAACCCGCAGTACGGGTGGACGATGCTGCGAACGGTGAAGAACAAGGCGTACGCGAACGTGAAACCTGCGCTCGACTGGATCAAACGCAACACCCCCACCCCGGTGACCGCAGTCGATTTCGATAACGGGAGCGAGTTTCTCAACTGGTCCGTGATCGCCTGGCTCGATGAACGCGAGATCGATGTCACCAGGGGCCGCCCGTACCAGCACAACGATAACGCCCACGTCGAGCAACGCAACGGCGACTGGGTCCGCAAACACGCCTTCCGCTACCGCTACGAGGGCGAAGACGAGATGCGACTGTTGAACGAGCTCTGGCAGCTCGTGATGCTCCGCAAGAACCATCTCCTGCCCTGCGTGAAAGCGAGCGGTTGGAAACACACCCCAGCCGGGCGAAAGCAGCGCGTCTACGACAAACCACGCACCCCGTACCAGCGACTGCTCGACGCGAAAGTCCTCGACGCGAAGACCGCGGCCAGACTCGCCCAAATCCACGAGGGACTCAACCCGGCAAAGATCACCAGACGGATCAACAAGATCCAGTTAGAACTGATCCAGCTCGCCGCCGCGCGTACCCAGGCCAACCATTCCGCGGTCTAATCCACGAAGTCATCCCATCCGGACATTTTTCGTGAGGCACGCGCGAACACCATCCGGACATCTTGACATGAGGCAAGACGGGAGGGGCGAATGGTCACCTCGCTCGGCTTCGCTCTCACGAGAGTGCGTTCACTATCGGGTCGCGTGTCGGCCCATGGCTGTCTTTCCGCTGCTGTTCGTCTTGCTGTTCGCAATAGGGCGGATCACGCGCTGGAAGCCCGTCGAGGCCCGCGCGCAGCGACATTTGACCGAATCGATATGAGGAGAATGTGATGGCTCGCGCCTATGAGAGTGGCCGTTCGGTCACCGCACCCTGGTGGCTCTACCTGCTGCTCTGGATCGGCTTCGCCGGGTCTCTCGCGCTCATCCCCGCAACCTCGCATCTTTTCGAGTACTGGGGTGGTGACGGGTCAGGGGCACTGCCCTGGGTATGGATCGTCCCTGCGCTGGGATCGCTCATCACGCTCGTGGTGCTGACGGCGAAGCGGAACAGTGTGAAACTTGCGGCCGAATACGAAAGGGCGTAACGATCATGGATCTCCAAGAGCGCCGAGATTGGGCTAGAGGCGAAGCCGAACAGCGCGCCGCGTGGGGCGATTCCCGCGGGGCAGATGAAGTGCTTGATACTGCTGGACTGCGGCCAAGATATGGGTCTGGTGCTGAGCCAGCCGCTCCAGGGATCGGCACCTATCTGCTCGGCATTGGCATTACGTTGGCGTTGCTATGGCCAGTGATCACCGGCTTCATGGGGCTGGTAAAGAATGGTGTCTACGGGCTGGCAGCGGGTTTCCCTCTCGCATTCCTTCTTCCTTCCATCGGTACGAGCCCGCTGCGTGGGTTCCTCGGCATCACGACCTCAGCCGTCATCGTCGGGAGCCTGCCGCTGCTTCTTGCCCTGATCATCGGCCCGGCTCGCGCTCCGAAGTTCCGGGCCGTGCTCTGGATGCTCGCAGTACTGCTGACCGTATTGGTCGTGATCCTCGGCACGATCTCCTGGAACACCCTCGTACGAGCGGGGGTGTAATGATGACCACGCAGCCAGGGAACACAGCCCCCACCGTCACGGATCCCGTTGCCGTGCGCCCACCGGCAGAAGGCTGGAGCACGGGCAGACTCTTCCGTATCATCAATGCGGCCTTGGGTGTGTTGCTTCTCGGAAGCGCGTTCCTCCCGCTCATCAGCGGTGGACACGACGTTGCCAGCGACCTGATCAGGATCAGCGATGCCCGTTTAGTCTTTGTGCTCCTCGCTGCCGCTGTCATAGGCGTGAACGTGTTCGGCGTCGTCCGGATCGGAACTCCCTGGGTGCGATCCGCCTCCGTGCTGCTCGGCCTGTTCATCACGCTCTGGGCGCTCGCTGTCCTGCTCGAAATCAACGAGGTTGGCATCACCGAACCGCTGGGCGGTGCTTCTGCGGGCCTCGGCCTCTGGGCCACCCTCATCCTCGGGGTCGCTGTCATTGCCGAGGCAGCATCCGACCGGGGTACCCTCGGCTATGCCGACGCACTTCTCGACCGTGTAAATACGCTCTCGCAGAAAGGGCATGTCATCCGCCCGGCAAGGCTCTGCCGGACCGCTCTGCGCATTGCACTCAGAAAGCTCGGTCGTGACCACTCCTACACGATGTTCATCGCCTCCGGTTACGGCACCTTCCTGGTAGCAGCGGGGCAAGGCCAACGCGCACGCAAGATCTCAGATCAGCTCTACCCGAGATATTCGGCGCTCGGCACCGAGAACACCGATCCCTGGTTCTCCCAGCTCCGGTTCGAACTCAGCAGGAAAGGCCTGTGACTCGAAGCAGAAGGTCCGTGGGGCCGCCTGGCGCTGGCACTCGGCTGAGATCCTGGGGGCGTGCCGAAACTCCGGGATCGGATCACACCAGATCGAGCGCGTGGATCTCTGCAAGGAACGGCACCGCCCCCAGGCTCGACGCAACCCGTTGCGCCTCGCGGATGTGATGCGCGCCCGCGGCAGTGTCTCCCCTTGCCCGGTGTAGGAGCGCGAGTGCGGTGTCGACCGGGCCGTAGCTGCAGGTCCCCTGCCACACACCCCTGCCTGTCCAGGGAGTCAGCCTTTCGAGGTAGCTGCGGCAGAGAGGTTCGTCGCCGAGGATCGCGGCTGCGCGGGCCCCGGTGACCTGCCCGGCGAGCCAAGTCGCGTCCTCCTGAGCGCGGTCGAGCGCGAGTCTCGCATGGGTCGCGGCGGCGGCCGGGTCAGTACCTACCAGGGCCAGTGCGCATGCCCCGTGCAGCGCCGGGATCCCGGGTTGCGCGGTCACCATCCCGGTCAGTTCGGGTGCCAGTTCGCCGAGTCTGCCCTGGGTGAAACGCAACGCGATGAGTTGCCCGAGGTGCGCTGCTGCCGCCCGGGCGGGCGAGACAGGCGCGAAGAGCCGCGCAGCTTGCCCCGAGATGCGTTCGCAGGTGTCGTCGTCGCCGTCGAGGTGCGCGACAGCAGCTCGCACGAAGAGCAGCGCCCATCGCCTGCCGACATCGCCGACGCGGCTGCTCAGACGCGACATGCTGGCCGCGGCCTGCCGCGCTAAGGCCCCGTCGGCGTCTTGCAGAGCGATCGAGAACCTCAACTGTTGAGCCTCGAACCCCGCGACAGGGTCACCGGATCGCTCCACGAGACGGGTCAGCTCGTCTGCAGCTGTCTTGCGCACGTCCAGGTCGGTCGGTGACCCGAACGCCATGTAGGAGAAAGGCAGGATCCGAGCCCTGGTGTGATCGGGGACGATGAGTGAGCATGCTTCGAGCATCAGTGCCCGACTGCGCGATGCGTCGCCGATGAGGGAGGATGCCAGGCTCGCCGCAGCGAGCACCGGTGCCCGCAGTTCCGCATCCTGCAACCGAGTAAGTGCAAGATCGAGGATGTGCTCAACTTCGGGGAGCGGGCGTCCGCTCGTGCTCGTCGCACCGAGCTGCAGCAGCGCGAAGCAGGCTTCAGCGATCAGATCTTCACCCCCGGACTCGAGCGCTTCTCCTGCAGCATCGAGGAGCGTTCCGAGATGTGCCGAGTCGCCAGCAAGACGCTGCGCATCGCCGAGCCTGATACGCAACGACAGTTGTTCGTGGTCGCTCAGGCCCGGGATCGCCAGGCAACGCAGCAGCCACAGCACCGCTTCCGCATGCTCTCCGTCCTGGTTCGCTGCCGCAGCGACCTCTCGTCCAGCCGCGATGGCCTCTGACGGGGGCAACTCGGCCAAGGCGTCACGCAGTTCATCGTCACGCTCCATGCGTGGCGAGCCAGAGCTACCGCCCACCACAGTCAGGGTTTCTGGGTTCGGGTTGAGGAAGCCCAGTGCCATCGACTCGGCCTCAGTGAGCCAGGGGCCGGGCTCGACACCGAACTCGTCCCGGAACAGGCGCCGTGCGCGAGCGGCTGCGGCCAGAGCTTCGCCACGCCTGCCCGCCACGAGCAGCGCGCGGATGCGCAGTCCCTGTCGCCGTTCGTCGAGAGGATCCTGCAGAAGCAGACGTTCGGCTTCGACCACCGCCCAAACTGACCGCCCGAGCGCGATCGCCGCTTCAAGCCTCAGATCCTCGATGCCGCGATGCGCAGCAATGAGCGGGAGCCTTGCGGCTGCGACCTCCGCAAGATGGTCGATATCGCTGTACGGGTCTCCCCGCCAATGCAGCAGGGCCGAATCCGCCGCGTCGCAAGCCGCAGAGTATTCACGGTTCGCCACCTGGATCTCAATCTGACGGGTGGAGATGAGGAGCAGTTCCGCGTCGGTAGCCCAGCCGAGGGTATACCCGCGTGAGGCGGTGCGGACGATGTGCTCGCCCCAGGTGTTCCGTAGCCGACTGACCTGATTCTGCAGCGACTGATGAAACCGCGTCGGTGGACGCTCTGGCCATACCGCTGCAGCGAGCTGCTCGGTAGTCACGGGGTGGGGTGCTGCGAGGGCGAGCCGAGCGAGAACGCGACGCTGGGTGAGCGTTGGCAAGGGGGCTTGCGGGCGGGGCTCTTCTGTCTCGATTCGGCACTCACCGAGCACACACAACAGGTCGGCCGGTGCACCGTGATCCAGTGCTCTACGGGTTTCCGTCATCGCTCGTTCCGTCCGTTAGTGGCCTGTTAGAGGTGCGTGCTTGGATGCATCGTAACCTGTTCACTGCTATTTCCAGGAGACATAATGTCAGCGCTTCGTCGGCCCCATGAGCGTCGAGCTGCCCGCCAGACCCATACAGCGAAGCTTGCCTTGGCCGCGATAGTGGTGTCTGCTGTTGCGCTCAGCGGGGCCGGGGTAGCCACCGCGTTCGCAGAAGAACCATCCCCCACGGGGGAGGCTCCCACGGCAGTCCAAGCACCGGAGGTCGAGCCAAGTGGGGCTCCACCGGTTGAGCAGGTTCCGGCGGACGGGGAACAAGTCGTCGGCGAGGACCCCGGTATTCCCGCCGATCTGGAGGATTCTGTGGTTCATCCGGCTGATGGATCCGATATGGATTCTGAACAGCCCACCGGCGCTGACGATGATTCCGAGTACTCTGCGCCCGGCGAGTCCTTGGCGGAGGCTCTTCCGCAAGGTTTCGCCGGGCGATCGGCCGGTCCTGGTTTGCTCAGCAACGGGGATGATGACGGGCTCGTGCACATCGCCGATTTCGTCTCCATCGGGCTCAACACTGAGCTGGTTACTCAGGGCGATGTGCTTGCTCAGCTCTATAGCGACGTGCCCGACCTGCTGCGCAACCCGATCGTCGGTCAGGAGAGCGTCAGCGTCAGGCTTGAGTACACAGGGCCGCGTGGAACCTGCGTGTATGGCGCGACACACCATACGGGGCCCCAGGGCATCGTTCTGCGATGGGGCAACCTGGGAGACCAGCGGGTCCCAGCCGCTGAGATCTACTCTCCGCAGTCAGGAGGGCCGATCGTTACGGATTCAAGGGCCGGTCTCATGGGCTGGTGGAAGAACTCCAAGATTCCGGGAGCGAACCTGTCCGAAAACGTTTACACCGCCACCTTTCACCCGCCGACAGACGTGAGCATCCCCGCTATGAGGGTCGAGCTGGATCTGTGGGAATACCCCGTGAACCAGCATGGTCAGTGCACCTCAAGGATGCTTGCCACGGCCGTGGAGCATGTGACAGTTGATGCTGAACTTGAAGCCGACTTCGTCGCCACAGTCTCAACCGCCGACCCGCTCGAATTCGGTTTCGAGAGTAGGGCGAGCGATCCGCAGCAGGCCACCGCAGATCTCAGCCATGCGTGGGACTTCGGCGATGGCGAGACCTCGACCGCGATCAGCCCGACCCATCGCTTCGAGGCTCCGGGCGTCTACCCGGTCACGCTGGAAGTGACCAATGACCGAGGCCAGACCGACAGCCTCACCCGCTCGGTGACTGTCGGGGCAGGCCTCATCGTGAACTCCGCCGGTGACGCCCCGGCCGAGGACCCCGCCGCTGGTTGCGACACCGGAGACACGGTGGGGCCGGACGACGAGCCTGAGTGCACGCTGCGGGCCGCGATCGAAGCGGCGAACGCGGCAGGCGGCGGGGAGATCACCTTCAATATCGCTGGCGCCCCGGTGATCGCAGCCGGGAGCGCGCTGCCCAAGGTTACCGCCCCGGTCACGATCGATGGCACCACGCAGGATGGTGGCTGGGTCGAGGTGGCCGGGAACAGCACGTATGGGATCGTGCTGGCGGGCCCGGCCTCTACGCTCAGCGGTCTCTCGGTGCACGGCTTCGAACAAGCGATCCGGGTGGAATCCGGCGAGGGTCATGAGATCACCGGTGTCCGGGTCGGGCTCGACCGCACCGGCGCTGCGACGTCGGACACGGTTTTCGGTGTGGCCGTCACCGGAGGAACAGCTACCATCAGCGACAGTGAATCTGGCGCTGAAACAGGTGTCGCGGCACGAGCACCGGTCACTGTGACCGACAACCGTTTGGGCGTTGACGCGAGCGGAGCCCCGGTTCCCGGCGCGAAGGTAGGCGTGTGGATCGAGAGCGCCGGTGGTGCAGTGATCGACAACACGATCTATGGTGGCACCATCGGCGTGCTGCTCCTCGGTGCGAATGCGGTGGAAGCGCAGGTGACGGGAAACCGCATCGGAACCGACGGCGCGGCAGCGTTCGCAGGATCCGGGATCGGGGTATCCGTACAGGGTGCACCCGGGGCGACGATCACGGGGAACACGATCGAGAGCGCAAGCTTCGCTGGCGTCCTGGTCTCGGGATCAGACCAGACCACCGAGGAGAACGACGGGGTGCTCGTGAACTCCCCCCTCGATGACCCGACCGAGGCATCGGTCACCGGCGGTAGTGCGACGGTCAGGGGGAACACGATCGGTTCAGGCGACGACGACTCCGGGCTTGCCGGGGTCTGGGCTTGGGCAGGCGCAGAAAGCATCACGGTCGAGGGCAACACGGTGCGCGCCGCAAACGACGCCGGGGTGATTCTCGACGGTGGCAACGGGCACCGAGTCGCAGACAACACGCTTGGCAGCCAATCCGCACCACTCGACGGTTCCGGGATCGAGGCCGATGAGGTGGGTGAAGTGGTGGTTGAGGCGAACTCGATCTACGCTCACGACGCAGGCGTACGGGCTGCGGGTGTCGCACCGAGCGTGACCGGGAACACGGTCACCGGCGTCGGCGCAGATGCCATCGGCATCAGCATCACCGCGGAGCGGGACGGCGTCGCGGTTGACGACAATACGGTGAGGCAGGCAGCATCGAGCGGCATCCTGGTCGACGGGCCCCGAATCGAGGTGAGGAACAACACGATCGTCCAGTCGGGCATCGGGATCACGACCTCGGGCGAGGGGATCGTGCTCCGTGAGAACCTCATCGGGGTCGAACCCGCGAACGGCGCCCTCCTCGGCAACACTGGGCATGGCGTGCAGGTGTACTCGGGCAGTATCGACGCGAGCCGCAATGTGATCGCCGGCAGCGGTGGGAACGGGGTCGACGTGGCGCCCGGCGCGATGGCGAAGCTCACCGCCAACCGGATCTGGGAGAGCACGGGTAAGGCGATCGCCAACCCGGACGGGCCCGAAACACCAGGGATCGCAGCCGCGATCATCGCCGACACAGATGGATCGCCGCTCACCACGATCTTGATCGACGGCCTCGCAGAAGGTGAGACGGGCACGATCGAGGTCTTCGCGAATGACACCGCAGCGGGCGGTCAGGCGCAGCATGTGCTCGACGCCACCCGGAGTATCGGGGCGCATGAGACGGTGCGGATCGTGCAGCTGGCTTCGGGCAGGGATCACTTCACGGTGACCTTCACCGACAGCAGCGGCAACACGAGCGAGCTGTCTGAGGTCGGGTCGCGGCAGGGGTTCCCCGATAGCGATGGTGACGGTGCAGTCGACCCGATAGACGGGATCCTCGGCTTGGAGCAGGATCCGACGGTCGCGATCCTCGCGACGCGCAACGAGCAGTTGCTCCTCGCACGGGTAACCCCCTACGACCTCGAGGAGGACTTCGGTGGTGGGCGGTTCGAGGATCTCCGCGTCGTCGATGACCCGACCCCCGGCGCACACCCCGAGGGCTGGTCGCTGCCCTACGGTGCGCTGGCGTTCCGTATCTCCGACCTGCCCTACGGCGGTGCACGCACTTCGGTGATGTTCGCGTCGTTCTATGGCGACGACCCGCTGCTCGGCAACGCTTATTGGAAGTATGGGCCGCAGGCGACTGGTGGCGCGTCCGGTTGGTACGAGTTCACCTGGGACGAAACCACGCAGACCGGAGGCACCGTCAGCGTGGCCGACCTCGGGCCTCTCGGTTTCCGCACCGCGCATGTGCTGACCTTCGAAGACGGCGCACGCGGAGACAGCGACGGGGGCATGAACCGCTCGATCACCGACCCCGGAGGGCCCGTAATCTACACAGCCGGCAACGGCCACAGTGGGAACACCGGAGACGCCGGACCTGCTCAGGCGGCACCCTCGTCGCTCACAACTACGGGTAGCGATAGTGAAACCATGCAACTCATGCTGGGCATCGCGTTCCTACTCGCCGCGATAGGCGCTTCGCTACTCCTACTGGGCGGAGGCCGACACTCTCTTTCCCGATCAGGCCGATAACCTACCCGGGAAGCGGAGGAACTCACTGCGCCGAGCAACCTGGCCGAACGACACATTTGGCCCAAGGGCATGAGAGCCGCCAGCTTTCCGAACCCTCAGCGAATCCACTCATCGGTTCGAATAGCGAGTGGTACCCCTCTATTCGCTGACGTAATCACCCTCTTGTCAAACAATTCGGAGCTGACCCTGACCCCTGATGGCTTGCGGGAGATCGCGGCGATCGAGGGCGACGCAACAACTCCTGTCGCGGAGTCTCCCGGCTTCAAGGAGCACCGCCTCGGAGACCGACTCGGGCCCGACGTCGTAGATGAGATCGTTCGTCGCTACGAAGCCGGTGAGAGTGCTCGGCAACTTGCGCAGGAGCATGGTGTCGCACCATCGGCCCTACTGCGCCTGATGCGAGAGCGAAACATGATCGTACGAAAGCGAGTCGTTGAATGGGCGGAGACCAAGGAGCTTGCGCAACTCTACGAGGCTGGCGCGACGATGGTCGAACTCGAGGAGCAGTTCGGGTTGTCGCATGGTGCGGTGCATCGAGCCCTGCGGCGAGCCGGTGTGACAATGAGACCTGCCGGGCGAGGCGCATCGACCTCGCTGCTATGAAGAAGGATGACTCCTCGCTTTCACCACCGAACTCCCCCGCGAGTCAAACCCCACCACTGCATGGGACTCCGGCTGTCAGCTCACTGCTCCATGCTCATACGCCAGGCGCAGCGGTCCCCGCTCAACCCGAAAACATGGCGCCTGCGAAAGCACCAGGACGACACCAGAAGAGGCTCGCTTTGCGTAGTTCTGGTTGATCTCGTCGCGAGTGATCTCACCATCGCGAAGCAGCTTGTTTGTTGCGAGCTTGAAGATCTCGATGTCGATTCGGCTCTTCTTCCCGTTTGAGGTCAACCGTTCCAAGCCAGACCAGTCCACCCGCAGAATCTCGTTCGTGCGACCGTCCTCCGCCGTCAGGGTAGAGCCTGCGAGCGGGATGATGTATTGCTCCCAGATCCTCTCGAACGATACCTGTTTGCTGGAAGGGTTGCCCTCATCGACCGGGGCAGCTGCTGCTTTTGGCTTCTCAAATTCCAGCTTCTCCGAGACGGAGGACGTCGCCGAGAGGAGGAGAATCTCGATGTTGAGTTTGTCAGCGACTTCCTGAGCGTCTTGTCGCACGATTCCGTCTGTTGCGAGTACGGCACGGTCGCAATCGAAATAGTCCTTCACTCCGTGCAGTTCCATCATCATCTGCCGGTTCACCTGCCGAGAGGTGTGGCCGTAGAGCTTGGCCTGGATCGCGAGTCGCTCGGTCTCGTTCTCGGCGAGCACGTCAAGGCCGTAATCGTTGCTGTAGCTGGTCACCTGGGTGCGATAGCCCTGCGCTTCGTAGTACTTAGCTACATGAGACTCGTATGCCGACGGTGTGAGCATGCGGTGGTCCTCCAGCGAGCCTCGGGAGCACTGATACTCCACAGCGATTACCATTCAGAATGGATGCTATCCCAGGCGAGGAGAACACATGGGGCACGGCCTGACACCACGGCAAGAGATCGTCGAGATCAAGCTACGGAACCTCGTCTCGGGCTCACCGAAGGCCGAGATTGATCAAGTACTAGCGGAGAAGCCGGCGCATCGCATTGTGTCGATGTCGCTGGCGTCTTCCGAGGAGTTCAACACTGCCGGGATCGTGCTGCTGGTAATCGAATACCTCGAAGATAACTGACGCACCGATGAGTAGCGAGTTCACGAGAGAGACACTCAGCACCAGGGGCTTCCAAGGCTTCGTGCCGATACGAGAGCTAAGGTCCTCCCCGGAACTCATCCCTGCGGTGCGGGGCGTGTACGTCCTGCTTCGTGACGGAAACCACTCCCCCGTGTTCCTCGAGAAGGGAACGGGAGGCTTCTTCAAGGGCAAGGATCCCAACGTGCCGGTCGAAGTGCTGCAGCAGAACTGGGTGGAAAGCAGCCCTACTGTCTACATCGGCAAGGCCGGCGATCCGGGGAAGACAGCGACCCTGCGTACCCGCCTGTGGCAGTACTTGCGCTTCGGTGCCGGTGCGAACGTCGGGCACTGGGGCGGGAGATACATCTGGCAACTCGAAGACGCCGAAGACCTCCTCGTCTGCTGGCTTCCACTTCCCGAGGACACCCCAAGCGAACTCGAGTCAACGATGGTCAGTGTGTTCAGGCAGGAACACGGCGTCCGTCCATTCGCGAATCTCACGAAGTAGGATCTCGGGATCTCGCCCAACCAGTTCTCCTCTTCCCGCAGAGGGGGACGGGAGCGCCGATGATAGTTAAGTAGAGAAAACAGAAGCTATATTGCATTTAGCTTTGCTAGATGGGAAACTGCTTGTATGACAAATTACACTCCAACAGGCTTTGGCCGTGCCGTCCAGAAAAAGCGTGAGGCGCTCGGGATCCAGCAAGATGAATTCGGAATCCGCGTTGGATATAAGGCGGGTGCTGGCGCCAGCGTGTCAATCTCCCGCATTGAAACGGGACGAACATTACCGCCTAAAGCCCGACAGGAGGCGATCGCGAAGGCACTCGGTCTTTCGCTCGTGGAACTAGAGGAGCTGGCCTCAGCCGAGACGCAAGCCCTGGAAGGCCTCACACTAACTCCCGTTGCAAAGACGCCGCAGAAACTCAGTGTCCGCGCCCGAGCCGAAGCGCTCCACGGACGAATTGAGCAGCGTAAACAGCGCGTTGCATCACTGGGGGCAGAGTTTACGAAAGCTCACGAGGAAGCATCCGAGAAGTTCTACCGTCCTCTCATGGACTTCGCCCAGACGGTTGAGGGCGCACCGGCACCCTTGATACCACCAGCAAACGAGCTGCAGTTCCCCGCGAAAACGCGAACACCCGCAGTACTTGCAGAGATCAAAGTCAGGATGCTCAACATTGAACTTCGCTACATAGTTGCTGGGGTGACCACTGGTGCTCTGGCTGGTGCAGGCATAGGCGCAATCGGCGCATATGGCACATATCAAGGATTTGCGTGGTTGGGGACTGCATCTACCGGCACACCGAACCAGCTGCTCAATGGCATTGCTCTTAGAAACTCCGTCCTAGCTGGGATTGGCGGCGGGACGCTCGCACAAGGAGGCGGCGGTATCCAAGGCGGCAAGTCAGCACTTATGGCGACCGTGGGACTATCGGCGCTGGCGGGCGCGATTATCGGAGGTTTCATGGCGGATCAACGGCGTCGACAAGAGGTCGCAAAGATCAACGCTGAACTCGACGCGATCGAGACAGAGCTAAATCACACACTCCCAGGCATCAAGATGTTACGAGCTGCACTGCCTCAGGCCACTGAGACGCTCGAGTACATCGCTGTTCACGCCAGCCATGCCTTTCAAAAATGGCAGCGATCCTTTGGCGAGCCGCCTCATATCTGGGACGCACTATCCGACGAGCAGAAGGCGCGACTCGAGGAACTTCTTGAAGTCGCGGCCTGCCAACTCGCCATTGTCGGACTCGAAACTGGACAATATCTCAACCTCAGAGGTGAGGAACTGGAACAGTTTGCAGCCGAGGCCGATGCGATCATAAACTACGCGGATGACCGGGTACGGACACTTGTCTAATGCCCCGCCAGCACAGGGTGAGCAGTCCGGTGATCGACGATGAATGTCGGTCGTCAGACGTAGCCTTACGGCATGTCCATCACCATCGACATCCGCCCAACGCGACCCAACCTTCCTCTGGTCGAGGAGACGCGGCGGCGCACCGAAGAACTCTTTCAGCAGCTCATCGACCGGCACGGCATTGAGTCGACGCTGACAGTGCAGGCGACGACGCGAGCATCGGACGCCGAACGGTACGAGATTCCGGTCTCCCCGGAACTCCGCTGGTCGCCCGGTCTCGCTGTCTGCTTCTCGTACTACATCAATGGCGAGTGGGACTCGGATTCCTGGCCCAGCTGTGATGCCCGAGAACCGGAAGACTACGTCACGACCGAAGATCTCGACTACACCGACGCACGGTTTCTCGACCGCTGCTGGTTCGTCGAAGAATTTGAGAGCCGCTTGTCAGACGAGACCTTGCGGCAAATGGAAGCAGTACAGTATCGCTTCTCGGAGTACCGGAACTTCGGCGGGCCTGCCGTTGCATCAACAGGCTATGGGCTTGTCGCCGCCGCGTTTGCGGAAGCGACAGGCGGAATCATCACGTCATTGGATTCTGCATTCGAAGGAGACCACAACGCGGAGGACGCCGCGACGTTCCTCGCATGGTGGGGCGATCGGCAGATCGGGTTCTACGGAGCTGATCGATTCCGCCGTTCTTGGAGACAGTAGAAGCTCCGCCGCCCCAGGTAGGCAAGCCTGGAACGGAGGAGCTTCATTCTTGCTAGTCGCCAATCGTGCGACGCGTCCAGCGGCGCTTGATGCCGATCTTGCGGTTTACAGTCCACGGTGCTTTGCGTGCCTGACCCTGGCCGCGCCATTGATGAGGTTTACAGAGCGCACAGCCACGATGACGGCGATGCGGTGAATGTGCCACGATATTTCCTTCCCGAAACCTTTCCCCGCCCGGGTGGGCAGGGCTGGAGTCGGGTCGTTGGTGACATGTTCACAGGATACAGCGGCTCCTCTGCGGCGCACGGTGGAAACAGTCACCAAGAGGTATCGATTGGTCACGCTCTGTTCGCGTGATTCAGCAGCCGGTCTGCGCGAACCTGTTGAGCTCCAAATAGCTCAATGATTTCGATAGGCTCATGCGAAACTCAGCCGTGAAGTCGCAGCATGAGCTTATTCCCGAGCGACTCCGAGCCCATGCGTGGGCTAGGAGTGATCCACTGCACATTGAACTTTGGCCATAGCTCGCCGCGCCAGATGATCACCACCGAAGTTTCAACGGCTTCGTCCGAGACTTCGAGTGGCATCCTTGCTCGAAGCAGTTCTATCGCCTCGTCCGGCTGCCCAGAAGGCACCCACTCGATGGTCTGCTCGGTGCGCTGGTCTCCCTGAAACACGGTGCCTTCTGGCTCGCTCATCTCCACGACGTGGAGCCGCTGCGTCATCAGGTGAACACGCCACCCGGTCGCCTCGTGGTAGTCGATAAGCGCGGTGAGCTGCGGAACGGTCTCGGTTGTCCAGTTACTTACGATGAGGTGGGCGAGCATCCGGATGCCGCTATCGCTTCGCCGCCGTACTTGTCGCTGCTCGAGACCCGCTTCACGCCCGAACTCATCCAGACGCTACGCAAAGTGCGAGAGATGGGCATCACCGTTGCTCGCGAGTTCATCGAACCCGGCCAGTCAGCACAGACTATTGCGAAGCGAGCTGAGTTCAAGAAGATGCTCCGCTTCATCGACGAGCACCCACACGTAAAGTACGTCGTGATCTACATGCGTTCCCGCGTCTTCCGGAACTTCACTGATGCCGCCCTGGTCAAGCGCGAACTACTCGCAAAGGGCTTCCGTCTCATCTCCGCAAAGGAGGAATTCGGCGAGGGCTACATGGCTGACGCCATGGAGGCCATCACGGACGTCATGAACGAAGTTCAGGTTCGTATGAATGGCGAAGACGTCAAAGTCAAGATGGCACACAAAGTAGAACAGGGCGGCTCGATCGGAGTCGCCAAGCTCGGCTACCTCAACGTGCGCAAAAACTTCAGCGGAAGATTCGTCAACACCATCGAAACCGACCCGGAACGCGCACCCCTGGTAACCGAGGCGTTCGAAACTTACGCCACCGGCGAGTACTCGATCGCGCAGCTCACGACATTGATGCATGAACGCGGGCTCACCATGCGCCCCTCACCGAGCCGCCCAAAGCGCCCCTTGAGTAAGAACAGCATGGCGGCAATGTTGCGCAACCCGTACTACACGGGAGTGATGCGCTACAAGGGCAGGCTCTACGTTGGCCGACATGAAGCAATCGTGTCCAAAGAAGTCTTCTTGAAAGTGCAGGAAATCCTCGACTCACGCAACCGAGACGGTGATCGCGACATGAAGCACCGCCACTATCTCAAGGGCTTACTCGCGTGCGGTCGGTGCATAGATGAAGGACGTCGCAGTCGCCTTGTCTACAGCCAGGCTAAGGGAAACGGTGGCACCTACGAGTACTACATCTGCTCGGCCCGTACCCGAGTGTTCTGCGGCACCATCGGATTCCGTGCGGAACTACTCGAAGATGAGATTGTGAAATTGATGGCGGCAGAGATGTTCGACGTGCAAACCATCGATGATCTTAGCGATCTCATCGCCGAAACCGTCAACATGCTGCTCGCTGCAGACAAAGAAACAAAGGCGGGGCTCGCGCGCCAACTCAAGCAACTGGAGGCACAAGAGGAGCGACTCATCGACCTGGCCGCAAACGGAACGTACGCAGTCCCGAAGCTCCGCGACAAACTCGAAGAAACAACCCTCCAGAAAGGCGTCATCCAAGAAAAACTCGCCCGCACCATAGATCGACTCCGTTACAGCGCCGAAACAGCGCTGTCGTACCTTCAGCTGTTACGGAACCCTGGCGAGCTCTACCGCAATGCCCCAGACAGCGTCCGGCGCGATCTCCTAGAGGCGTTCTTCGTCCGACTTCGTGTCTACGAAGACGGGGAGAAGGTCTACATCGAGGTGGAACGAACGGAGGCGAATCAGTCCTTCCGCGACGTAGCCGCGACCGTGCGCACCGCACGCAGCAAGAAGGACGCAGAGAAATCAAAAACTCCCCACAAGCCTGCGAAGAGTTCGGATTCTTTAGATGTAATGCCGGTTCACTTATCCCTTGGTTTGAACAAGAGCACTATGGCTGGGGTACCTGGACTCGAACCAAGAATGGCGGTACCAGAAACCGCTGTGTTGCCAATTACACCATACCCCAAGGGCCCAGCTGGAAAACCGGCCAAGCACCGAGGTATTACTCTACCGGTTCGCCGGATGGAACTCAAAACGGCGACTTGACTCAGCTAAAAGGTCCGGGAACGTCCACGCGTGCCTCACATAAAAATGTCCGCGTAGTTTCCTGGCTTGATGAGCAGGGAGCTATCCATGACCGCGCGCCGCGAGATCACGAAGAAATACGCCCGCGCCTACCAGCGTGCCGATAAGCCCGAGAAGTCCCGCCTCCTCGACGCCCTGGTCGAGACCACTGGCTGGACCCGTGACCACGCCAGACGAGCGATCCACGCCGCGCTCGCGAGGAAAGGCGCCGCCTCCCAGCAGCAGCGTCGCCTAAGACCCAGGAAGTACTCGTACGACGCGCTCGTCGTCCTGCAAGAGGTCTGGCGGCTCGCCGGGCAACCCTCGGGCACGTACTTGGCCGCGATCATGGACGACACCCTCGACAGGCTCATCAGATTCCGCGAACTCGGGAAAGTCGGAAGCCGGGTAGCACCCGGCGTGCTCGACGAGCTGCTCGCCATGTCGCCAGCCACGATCGACCGCTACCTGAAGCCCCACAAAGACGCCCAGTACCCCGTCGCGCTCTCGGGCACGAAGCCCTCGCATATTCTGCGTTCCTCGATCCCGGTGAGAACCGCGATGGACGGCACCCCGAACGAGCCAGGGTTCTACGAACTCGATACCGTCGCGCACTGCGGGCACACCCTGAAAGGCGAACACCTCTGGACGCTCACCGCGACGAACCCGCAGTACGGGTGGACGATGCTGCGAACGGTGAAGAACAAGGCGTACGCGAACGTGAAACCTGCGCTCGACTGGATCAAACGCAACACCCCCACCCCGGTGACCGCAGTCGATTTCGATAACGGGAGCGAGTTTCTCAACTGGTCCGTGATCGCCTGGCTCGATGAACGCGAGATCGATGTCACCAGGGGCCGCCCGTACCAGCACAACGATAACGCCCACGTCGAGCAACGCAACGGCGACTGGGTCCGCAAACACGCCTTCCGCTACCGCTACGAGGGCGAAGACGAGATGCGACTGTTGAACGAGCTCTGGCAGCTCGTGATGCTCCGCAAGAACCATCTCCTGCCCTGCGTGAAAGCGAGCGGTTGGAAACACACCCCAGCCGGGCGAAAGCAGCGCGTCTACGACAAACCACGCACCCCGTACCAGCGACTGCTCGACGCGAAAGTCCTCGACGCGAAGACCGCGGCCAGACTCGCCCAAATCCACGAGGGACTCAACCCGGCAAAGATCACCAGACGGATCAACAAGATCCAGTTAGAACTGATCCAGCTCGCCGCCGCGCGTACCCAGGCCAACCATTCCGCGGTCTAATCCACGAAGTCATCCCATCCGGACATTTTTCGTGAGGCACGCGCGAACACCATCCGGACATCTTGACATGAGGCAAGACGAACGGGCGGGCGCACGGGCCGCCACCAGCGTGTCGCGGCTCCGGAAGAACCCCCGGCGAGCGCGTGAGCGCCCCGCCTCAGACCACCACGGGCTTCGCGCCAGAACCATCCAACGCATCGATGTAGCGCAGCACGATGCCCTCCCGCAGCGCCCAAGGCGAGATCGTCAGCGTCTCCACCTCGAACACCTTCATCGCGGTGCGCAGCACGATCGCACCGGCGAGGATCTGATACCCGCGCTCTGGCGTGATCCCCGGCAGGTACTCGCGCACCGTTCCCGGCATCTCGCGCAGCGTCGGCTCCCACTCCCGCAGACCCGCGTAGTGCAGCGGCGCGAGATCCCCCGTCACCGGGTCCGGCGGCCCGCCGATGAGACGCCCCAGGGAACGGATCGTCTTGGACGTTCCCACCACCCGCGTCGGCCGCGGCCTCCCCTGGAAGAGCTGCCTGCGGGTCTCGGTGAACACCTCGCGCGCGTGCGCGCGCAGCACCGACACCGCCTCCCGCTGCGGCGGATCCTCCTGCAGAAAATTGATGGTCGTGCGCCCCGCCCCCAGCGGCAGCGACACCTGCACATCCGGGTACTCATCCGCGCCCTGCGCGATCTCGAAGGAGCCGCCACCGATGTCGAAGAGCAGGATCTCCCCGGCCGACCAGCCCAGCCACCGCCGCACGGCGAGCATCGTGATCCGCGCCTCGTCCTCCCCCGACAGCACCTGCAGCACGGTGCCGGTCTCCCGGGCGATCCTCGCCAGCACCTCCTCGCCGTTCGCGGCCTCGCGGATCGCGGAGGTCGCCGTGGCGATCAGATCATCGACCCCGATCTCGGCCACCGCCGCCACCGCCTCGCGGATCGCGTCGACGATCAGCCTCTGCCCCTCCTCAGTGATGGCGCCGTCGGCATCGAGATAGCGCATCAGCCGAAGCGTGGAGCGCTGCGAGTGGTAGGGCACGGGGCTCGCACCGGGGTGCGCGTCCACCACCAGCAGATGCACAGTATTGGACCCGACGTCGATCACTCCGAGGCGCATGGAGAAAGTCTAGAGGGAGGATCCGGTGCCCTACGCTGAGAGGCATGACTTCCCCCGCATCGGGCGAGGATCCCCATTCGGTCTTCTCCGTCGACCCGGACGCCGACGCTCCCCCGTACCGCCAGTTGCACGACGCCGTGGTCGCCGCCCTCGCCGACGGCCGGCTGGTGCCGGGACAGCGCCTCCCCACCGTGCGGGCGCTCGCCACGCAGCTGGAGCTCGCCGCGAACACGGTCGCGAGCGCCTACAAGTCGCTCGAAGCGGCAGGGGTCGTCGAGGGGCGGGGCCGCGCCGGCACCTTCGTTCGCCTGGGCGACGATCCGGTCGACGCGGAGGCGCGACGCATCGCGCTCGAGGCGGCGAAGCGCCTGCACCGGCTCGGCATCGACCGCGCTCGCGCGATCCGCTATCTCGACGAGGCCGTCGCCGCAGTGGGCACCGACTCGTAGAACACGCCGCACCGCACCCCGGCGCCGAGCACCGGCATCGCCACGAACTCCGGCACGGCACCATCGCCGCGCGGGACGCCGATCACCCCACCGGCGCCGCGATCGCCTCGCGCTTCGTCTTCGCCCAGGAGGTGCGCCCCGCGAGCTGCCGCAGCGCCGCGTGCACCACGACCGGATAGATCAGCCAGGTGTAGAGCACATAGGCGTGCGCCAAGAGGAAGCTCAGGATAAGGCCGAGCGGCCGGAAGCCCCCGCGCGCGAACACGACGCTGATGACGCTCGGCAGAATCGACAGCGCATAGATGATCACCAGCACGAGCGGCGACCACTGCACCTTCGTCGTGCCGCTCGCCAGCAGCGCCGCGCTCATCACCACCGTGAAGCCGAGATACATCTGAATCAGCGGCGTCATCAGGTACCAGAACTGGTCGGTGCGCGCCACGAGCCCGATGCGCCGATTGCGCAGGAGGCTCGGCGCGATGTCGAGCATCTGCCACCCGCCCTGCGCCCAGCGGGTGCGCTGCCGGTAGAGCGGACGCAGCGAGTTGAGCCCCTGCTGGTGGATCGTGACGCTCGTCGACTGCGAGCCCCGCCAGCCGGCGCGGATCATGCGCAGGCCGATGTCCTGATCCTCGGTGAGGCGACCCTCGCGCCAAGGCCCGATATTGCCGCGGCTGTCGGGGAGGGCGACATCGTTCAGCGCCGACAGACGGTTGAACTGGCCGTTGCCGCCCATATTCGCGGTGCCCCACTCCTTCCGGCCCATCTGGAAGACGCGGCCGAAGACGCCGAACTCCACATCCTGCGCCCAGGTGAGCGGGCTGTGGCGGTTGTAGATGCGCACGAGCGCCTGCACTCCCCCGACCCGCTCGTCGTCGAAGTGGTGCGCGATCGCGGCCGCTCCCGGGTCGAGCCGCCCGTCGGCGTCGACGACCGCCACGATCACCCTCGTCGGGTCCCAGCCCGCATAGCCGCCCACCGCCAGGATCTCGCGGGTGAGGTACCGCCACGCGTCGTTCAGCGCCTCGGATTTGCCCTGTCGCGCATTCGGGGCGACCCGCGTGAGCACGGTGAGCTCGGGCACCTCGACGCGAAGACCGTCGAGGATCTCGCCCGTGCCGTCGTCCGAGCCGTCGTTCACGACGAGAATGCGCTTGTGCGTCACCGCGACCTGGGCGAGGCGCCCCACCGAGTCGGCGATCGTCACCGCCTCGTTCAGCGCCGGCACGACGAAGACCCACAGATACGCGGACTCCTTCGCACCGGGTGGCGTCGCGCCATGGCGCCCCCGCACCCGCTCGGTACGCGAGATCGCGATCTGCGCGCGCACCACGAGCACGATGAGCGAGAGACCCGAGGCCAGCACGACGACCAGCGCGATCCAGAAGAACGGCATCGACCACGGCGGCAGACCGCCGTAGAGATCGCCGAGATCCCGGGCCAGATCGGTGGGCAGGACGCCGGCGGCTGCTGCGGTGCCGGCGGCGGGCGCGGACCCCGCCTCGAGCGCCGGGGCGGCGACAGCAGCGACGACCCCCGAGGCATCGAGGACCGGATCGAGCTGCGTCGGCAACGGGATCACCTCGACAGGGCCGCGGAGACGCCCTCCGCCGCCACGGCGGGACCGGGCACCGAGGCCGCCGCCGCGCGGCCCAGATGCTCCCGCACCGCCTCTCGGAGCCCTGGCAGCTCGAGCTCCAGTTCGACCGAGGCGGTGCCGTCCAAGAGCAGCAGCAGCGATTCGACGATGCGGATCGCGGCCCGGCCGTCGCCGTAGGGGTTCTCCGGCGCCTCCCGCTTCGCCCGCGCGGCCTCTTCCGGGCTGCGATCGAGCACGACGCTCGCAGCGGCCACGATGCGGTCGGGATCGGTGCCGACGAGCGTCAGCGTGCCGGCGCGCACGCCCTCCTCGCGCTCGGTCACCCCGCGGGTCACGAGCACCGGGATCCCGAAGGCCGGAGCCTCCTCCTGCACGCCGCCGGAGTCGGTGATGATGAGGCTCGCCGCCGCGGTGAGCTGCACGAAGGCGAAGTAGTCGCGGGGTTCCACGAGGTGCACGTTCTCGCGCCCGTCGAGAGTTTCGAGGAGCGGGCGCCGCGCCACGGGGTTCGGGTGCATCGGCACGACGAAGTCGACATCTGGGTACGTCTCGCTCAGCCGGGCGATCGCCACCGCGACGCCCTGCAGTCCCGCGCCCCAGTTCTCCCGACGATGCGCGGTGACGAGCACGAGACGGCGGCTCCGATCCGCGGTGAGCGCTTCGAGGCCGGGGCCGAAATCCGCCGGCTGTCCCGCCGCCCAGCTCAGCATGTCGATCGAGGTGTTGCCCGTGACGACGATCCGCTCGGCCTGCACGCCCTCGCGCAGCAGGTTCTCGCGATTGGCCTGGGTCGGCGCGAAATGCAGTGCGGCGAGCCGGGAGATGATCTGCCGATTGCCTTCCTCGGGGAACGGTTCGCTCAGATTCGAGGTGCGCAGCCCGGCCTCGACGTGCACGATGGGGATCTGCAGGTTGAAGGCGGCGAGCGCCGCCGCCATCGCCGAGCTGGTGTCGCCGTGCACGAGGCAGACGGCCGCCCCCTCGGGGGTGCGCCGCCCGTCGGCGCTGAAGGCCTCGGGCACCCGCTGCTCCCGCCAGATCCGGTCGATGCCGACCATCACCCGTGCGACGAGCTCGTTGAGCGAGGGCGGACGCCCGTCCTCGGACCGGCCGGCGTGCAGCATCGCGTCGAGGCGCAGCCCGGCCTGGGCGATGAGCGACTCGACCATATGGGTGTGCTGCCCGGTCGCGATGACCACTGGGCGGAACACCCCCGTCTGCTGCAGCGCCCGGATCACCGGGATCATCTTGATGGTCTCGGGTCGGGTGCCGATCACGACGAGCACGCGAATCTGCCGGAGCACCCCGTCCCCGCTTGCGGCATCATCTGACGCACGGTGCTGGATCATTGCGATTCCCCCCTCGGGACTCCCCCGGCGCCGACGCCCGCCCCGCCCCAATTCCAGCGGGATTTCCTATGAATTCGGTGGGTGCGCCTACATCCGCTATCCAGTATGCGGGCCCACGCGCTCCACGCGGATCACGGCCTCGCCGTCCTCCTCTGAGGCGGCCAGATCCACGGTGCCCTCGATCGCCCAGTCGCGGTCGCCGGCCGGGTCGTCGAGCACCTGGCGGAAGCGCCAGATCTGCTCGCCAGCACCCCCGCGGTCGATTTCGAGCAGCGCCGCCGATCGCGCCTCCGGGCCGGTGCCGATGGCATCGTATTCGGCGAAGTAGCCGTCGAGCGCCGCCTCCCACCGCTCGGCCCCGAAGCCGTGCGGGCCGTCGAGTTCCTCCAGCTCCCCCACCCGTTCGAAGGCCGCCGCCAGCACCCGGCGGAAGATCGCTCCGCGCACCATCACCGTGAAGGCGCGCTCATTGGCGACGACGGATCGCCGAGGCGGCGCGAGGGCGGCCGCCTCAGCCTCTCGCACGCGGCGGGCGGCCGCGGCGGGATCCAACTGCTCGGCGCCCGTCGCCCCGTCACCGGCGGCGTCTCCGGCCTCGAGCGCCTGCCACTCGTCGAGCAGGCTCGAGTCGACCTGCCGCACCACTTCGCCCAGCCACTCGATGAGCTCGGCGAGCTCCGCCGTCTTCGCCTGTTCGGGCACCGTGCGCGAGATCGCCCGGTACGCGTCGCTGAGATAGCGCAGCACCGTGCCCTCGGCCCGGCCCAGCTGATACGCGGAGACGAGGTCGCGGAAGCCGAAGGCCCGCTCCACCATCTCCCGCACCACCGACTTCGGGCTCAGCTCGTAGTCGCGCGCCCACGGCACCTCGCGCGTGTACGCCTCGAAGGCCTCCGTCAGCAGCTCCTTCAGCGGCTGCGAATGCGTCACCTCCTCCAGCAGCTCCATCCGCTGTTCGTACTCGATGCCCTCGGCCTTCATCGCCGCGACGGCCTCGCCGCGGGCGCGGTGCTCCTGCGCCCGGAGGATCACCCGCGGATCCTCCAGCGTCGCCTCGATCACCGAGATCACGTCGAGGGCGTAGTCGCTCGATTCGGGATCCAGCAGCTCGATCGCGGCGAGCGCGAAGGGCGACAGCGGCTGGTTCAGCGCGAAATTCGCCTGCAGATCGACGGTGAGGCGCAGCAGCCGCTGCCCCTGCGCATCTCGGTGCACCTCGACGATGCCGCCGGTGCGGAGGGTGCGGAAGATCGCGAGCGCCGTGCGGGCGTGCGCGAACTGCGCGGCCCGCGGCTCGTGGCTGTCGAAGACGAGGGTGCGCATGGTCTCCAGCGCCTCGCCCTCGCGGCTCTCGCCGCGG
The DNA here is from genome assembly GCA_048516985.1 of Leucobacter sp. Classification (GTDB taxonomy): domain Bacteria; phylum Actinomycetota; class Actinomycetes; order Actinomycetales; family Microbacteriaceae; genus Leucobacter. Next base: position 2,235,842 of record CP183188.1, read on the forward strand.
CCGATGACGCCGAGTACCATGGCGTGCGTCACCCGCATGCGGCTCACCAGAGGTTCGGGCTGGGCGGCGACGAGCTTCTCGAGCGTCTGCTCGTTCCAGGAGACGAAGCCCTGCGGCGCGGCCTTCTTCTTCGGTCCCTTGCCGACCTTCTTGCCCGCTGCCCGCTGCGCCTCGACCTTGGCGCTGGCGCGCGCGTTCTCCACCTCGTGCTCGGGGGCGAGCGCGATCACATCGCCCTCGGTGTCGAAGCCGGCGCGGCCCGCGCGCCCGGCCACCTGGTGGAACTCGCGGGCGGAGAGGCGCCGCATCTTCTCGCCGTCGAATTTCGTGAGGGCGCTGAGCACGACGGTGCGGATCGGCACATTGATGCCGACGCCGAGCGTGTCGGTGCCGCAGATCACCCGCAGCAGCCCCTGCTGCGCCAACTGCTCGACGAGGCGGCGGTAGCGGGGCAGCATGCCCGCGTGGTGCACGCCGACGCCCGATCGCACCAGCCTGGACAGCGTGGTGCCGAAGCCGGTGGAGAAGCGGAAGGCGCCGAGGGCGGCCGCGATCTCGTCGCGCCGGGCGCGATCCACCAATTTGATCGAGGCGAGCGCCTGCGCCTGCTCCACCGCCTGCGACTGGTTGAAGTGCACGAGGTAGGCCGGCGTGCCGCCCTCGGCGAGCAGCAGCTCCACCACCTCGTGCGCGGCGCGCACCTCGTAGGAGAAGTGCAGCGGCACCGGCCGCTCCACGCCGGTGACGCACTCGGTGTCGCGGCCGCTGCGACGGCTGAGATCGGCGGCGAGCGCGCTGACATCGCCGAGGGTGGCCGACATCAGCAGGAACTGCGTCCGAGGCATCAGCAGCAGCGGCACCTGCCACGCCCAGCCGCGATCCCGATCCGCGTAGAAGTGGAACTCGTCCATCACCACCTGGGCGATACCGCCGCTCTCGGGGTCGTCGGCCTCGCCGTCGCGCAGCGCGAGATTCGCGAGGATCTCGGCCGTGCAGCACAGGATCGGCGCCTCGGCGTTGATCGCCGTGTCGCCGGTGACCATGCCCACCCGCTCGGCGCCGAAGACCTCGACCAGGGCGAAGAACTTCTCGCTGACGAGCGCCTTGATCGGCGCCGTGTAGACCGTGCGCCGGCCCTCCGCGAGCGCCGCGAAGTGGGCGCCGAGGGCGACGAGGGACTTCCCGGTGCCGGTGGGGGTCGAGAGGATCACGTGGGATCCGAGGGCGATGCCGGTGAGGGCCTCCTCCTGCGCGGGGTAGAGCGTCACCCCCTGATCCTCCGCCGCCCACCGCTCGAAGGCGTCGAGGACCGCCTCGGCCTCGGGTGCTGCGGCGCTCTGGGCGCGCAGCTCGTCGAGCACTTCAGCCAGGCTCATGGGGAACCTCCGATCCGCACCCATTCTTTCGTATCCGAGCGCCCCGCCCGTACCCGCGCGCGCTCCCCTCACAGGCGGTAGCGTGGGAGCATGCCGAACCCCCTCCTCTTCCAGCCCTTCGCGCTGCGCGGGCTCGAGTTCCGCAACCGGCTGTGGGTGTCGCCTATGTGCCAGTACTCCGCGCCCGGCGAGGGCCCGGAGCAGGGCGTTCCCGGCGACTGGCATCTGCAGCACCTCGGCGGCCTCGCGCGCGGAGGCGCCGGGCTCGTCATGGTCGAGGCGACCGCGGTGGTGCCGGAGGCGCGGATCAGCCCGAACTGCCTCGGCCTCTGGAACGACGCGCAGGAGCAGGCCTTCGCCGGTATCGTCCCGCTGGTCCACGCGCACGGGGCGAGGATCGGGATCCAGCTCGCGCACGCGGGACGGAAGGGATCCACCCACCCTATGCTCCCGGATCGGCCGAACGGCAGCGTGCCGCTCGGCGAGGGCGGCTGGCAGACCGTGGCGCCCTCCGCACTCCCCTTCGGCGACTACGCCGCACCGCACGCGCTCAGCACGACCGAGGTCGCGGGGGTCGTCGAGTCCTTCGCACAGGCGGCGGATCGGGCCGTGCGCGCCGGCTTCGATCTGATCGAGCTGCACGCGGCGCACGGCTACCTGCTGCACCAGTTCCTCTCCCCCTTCAGCAACGAGCGCAAGGACGAGTACGGCGGCAGCCCCGAGAACCGGGCGCGTCTCGTCCGGGAGATCGCGCGAAGGATCCGGGCCGACCACCCCGCGCTGCCGCTGCTGGTGCGCGTCTCGGCGACGGAGTGGGTGGACGGCGGCTTCGATCCGGAGGCCGCGACGCAGCTGGCGGGCTGGCTCGCCGAAGACGGCGTGGATCTCATCGATGTGTCCTCCGCCGCCAATGTGCCCGATGTGCGGGTGCCGGTCGGCCCCTCCTACCAGGTGGCCCTCGCCGCGCAGCTGCGCACCGCGGGTCTCCCCGTCGGCGCCGTGGGCCTCATCACCTCGGCGGAGCAGGCCGAGGGCATCCTCGCCAGCGGCCAGGCCGATGTGGTCTTCCTGGGGCGCGCACTGCTCGAGAACCCGCATCTGCCGATCGCCTGGGCGCACCGGCTGGGAGCGCCGAAGGCCGCCGAACTCGTTCCGCCGCAGTACTTCCGAGCCAGGTTCCGGGGCTGACCGTGAGCGGGAGCGGGAACGCGGAGGGCGCGCGGGCGAGCACTGCAGATCTCATCGGCTGGCGGATGCGGGCGCTCGGCCTCTGGCGGCCGCTGCCCGGCACCGCCCCCGGTGACGGCGACGGCCCCGCCCGGGTGCGCGCGGTGGCCGAGGGATTGCTCGCCCTGCAGGGGCAGGACTGGAACGCGGCGCGCTGGGCGCTGGGGGTGCGCGCCCCCGGCGTCACCGAGGCCGAGGTGCTGCAGGCCTTCGATTCGGGATCGCTGGTGCGCTCCTGGCCGATGCGGGGCACCGTCCACGTGGTCCCCGCCGAGGATCTCGGCTGGATGCAGGCGGCCACCGGCCGCCGGGTGCTCGCCGGGGCGGCGAAGCGCCGCGAATTCCTGGGGATCGACGACGCCTCGCTCTCCCGGATGACCGACATCGCCCTGGAACGGCTCAGCGGCGGCATCGCGCTCAGCCGCGAGGAGCTCGGCGCCGCCTGGATCGAGGCCGGCATCGGCGATCCGGAGAAGGGGCTCGGGCAGTGGCGCTACCACGTGCTGTGGTGGCTGAGTCAGAACGGGCTCGTCGTGGCGGGTCCGGTGGGCGAGGCGGGCGGCGAGCCCAAACTCGTGCTCGCCGAGGAGTGGATCCCGTCCCCGCGTCGCCTCGAGGGCGAAGAGGCGCTCGCGGAGCTCGCCGCCCGCTTCGCGCGCGGCCGCGGTCCGGTCGGAGAGCGCGACCTCGCGTGGTGGACGGGCCTCACCCTGCGCGAGGTGCGGACCGGGATCGCCGCGGCGAGCGACGCCGGGCGGCTGACCGCGGTGGAGATCGAGGGCGCGCGGTACTGGGCGGATCCCGAACTGCTGGCCGAGTCCGCGGCCGCCCCGACGGATGCGGCCGCCCTGCTGCTGCCGGGCTTCGACGAGCATCTGCTCGGCTACACCGACCGCACCGCGGTGCTCGCCGCCGAGCACTTCGAGCGGATCGTGCCCGGTCGCAACGGCATGTTCCGATCCACCATCGTCGACGCGGGCGGGCGCGTCGTGGGCGTGTGGCTCCGCACCCCGCGCACCGGAGGGGTGCGCATCGATCTCGAACCGTTCCCGGGCGAGACCGTCGATCTGGATGCGCTGCGCACCCGGACGGCGGAGTGGGGCGCCTTCCGAGGGATCCGGACCGAACTGGGCTGACGCTCCGGGCTGACGCCGTCGGCGGCCGACGATACGCTTTCTCCCATGCACATCGAAGAGGTGTCCCTGATCGCAGTGGGCGTGCTCGTCCTCGTCGTCGCCGTCGCGATGCTGGCCGGTCGCATCGGCATCGCCACCCCGCTGATCCTGGTCGTGGTCGGCATCGGCATCGGCTACATCCCGGGTGTGCCGCTCATCGAGATCGATCCCGAGATCATCCTGCTCGGGGTGCTGCCGCCGATCCTCTACGCCGCAGCGGTGAATGTGCCGGTGATCGATCTGCGCCGAAACCTCGGCCCGGTCTCCGCGCTGTCCGTGGTGCTCGTCATCATCTCCGCGCTGGTCATCGGCTGGCTGCTGCACCTGGCCGTACCCGTGATCCCCTTCCCCGCCGCCGTCGCACTCGGCGCGGTCGTCGCCCCGACCGACGCGGTGGCCGCCACCTCCATCGGCAAGCGGGTGGGCATGCCGCCCCGGCTCGTCACCATTCTCGAGGGCGAGAGCCTCGTCAACGACGCCACCTCGCTGGTGCTGCTGCGCACCGCCATCGCCGCCACGGCCGGCGGCTTCGTCTTCTGGGAGGCGGCCGGGCAGTTCCTCTACGCCGTGGTCATCGCGATCATCATCGGTCTGGTCATCGGCGTCATCACCGTCTGGGTGCGCTCCAAGCTGCAGAACCCCGTCTACGACACCCTCGTCTCCTTCGGCGTGCCCTTCATCGCCTTCGTACCCACCGAGTACCTGGGCGCCTCCGGCGTGCTGGCGGTGGTGGTGACCGGCCTGTACTCCGGGCACCACGCCGCCAGGAAGTTCAGCGCCACCGCCCGGATCAACGAGCGGCTCAACTGGCGCACCGCCCAGTTCCTGCTCGAGAACGGCGTGTTCCTGCTGATGGGGCTCGAGCTGCACAATCTCGTGACTGATGTCGAGAGCAGCGCGCTGCAGCTGAGCCACACCCTGCTGATCGCACTGGGGGTGGCGGCGGTGCTCATCGTGCTGCGCCTGGCGTTCATGGGGCCCGTCACCTGGTCGCTGGCGCGAACGCTCCCGCGCTACGAGGCACGGGCCGACGGCATGCGCCGGCTCGCCGACCGCTGGCGCGGCAAGCAGCAGGCAGAGCCCACCGAGACCCAGGTGCTCAAACTGCGGCGCCTGGAATTGATCGAGCGGCGCACCGCCGCCGATGCCGCGCACGCGCGGGAGCAGGGCCTCGACTGGCGCGGCGCCACGATCCTCGGCTGGAGCGGCATGCGCGGCGTGGTCACACTGGCCGCGGCGCAGTCGATCCCCACCACCGTGCCGTACCGCTCCCAGCTCGTGCTCATCGCCTTCGGCGTCGCGGTGATCACGCTGCTGCTGCACGGCCTGTCGCTGCCCGCGCTGATCCGGAAGCTCCGCCCGGCGGGGCCGTCCAAGAGCGATCGCACCGAGGAGCTGATCTCGCTCTACAACGATCTCGTCGAATCGGGCAGGGTCGCGCTCGAGGCCGCCCTGGCGCAGGAGCGCGAGCGCTCGGAGGGTGAACCCGGCCACGCGGTCCCCTCCGACACCGTGGTCGACCGGGTGCGCTCGAGCATCCACAGCTCCATCGCCTCGCTCGCCTTCGCCCTTCCGAAGGAGACGGGAGCGGAGAACGACCACCAGGCCGATGCCCGCGCCTATCTGCGGCTCACCCGCGCCGTGCTCGAGGCGCAGCGGGTCACCCTGCTGGAGGAACGCGCGATCGGGCAGTACAGCAGCTCCGCGCTGCGCGCGGCCGAGGCCGCGCTCGACGCGCATGAGCTCAGACTGTCACCGCCCGCGGAGCACTGAGGCTGCACGAGCGGCGCCGGTGCGGGCGCGGCGTGCCGCTAGTCGGTGCGGATGCGGCGCGCGGCTGCCTGGTGCGGGCCGCGCGAGCTCAGCTGCCCGAGGCATCGACGTGCGTCGGATTCTGGTGGTGGCTGAACACGATGCTCGTGCGGGTCGACGATACGGCGGGGTGGGCCGAGAGATGCTCCACCACGAAATCGCGCACGTGATCGGAGTCGCGTACCGCGAGGTGGACGATGAAGTCCTCCACCCCGCCCAGGAAGAAGAGCTGCTGCACCTCCGGCAGCGCGCGCAGTTCATCGCTGAACTCGGTGATCCGCTGGCGCGCCCCGGAGCGCAGCGACACGCTCACCAGCACCTGCAGCTTCCGGCCGACCACACTCGGGTCGACCCGTGCGGTGAAGCTCGTGATCGCGCCCCGGGCGACCAGGCTGCGCACGCGCGCCACGCAGGTCGAGGCGGCGACCCCCACCCGCTCGGCGAGCTCGGCGTTCGTGATGCGCCCATCGCGTTGGAGCTGTTCGAGGATCAGGCGGTCCACCCCGTCGAGGGCGACCTCGTCTCGCAGATTCTTCGGGCGGTCCATATTCTCTCTCCAGAACAACGTCGACTTTCGCGGATATCGATGTCAATTCAATGAAGAATATTCTGTTTTCCTCATAAATCGACGAATTTAGTGCAGAATCAGTTGCATCAGGCCTCCTGCTCCGCTGCCGGCTTCGAGCGGCGCGGCGGAGCACCCGGCCCCTCAGCAATCCAGATCACCACGGAGTCATCATGCGCGTCGGCATTCCCACCGAGATCAAGAACAACGAGAACCGGGTCGCCATCACCCAGGCCGGCGTCTTCGAGCTGAAGCGCCGCGGTCACGAGGTGCTGGTGCAGGCCGGCGCCGGCCTCGGCTCCGCCATCACCGACGCCGAGTACGCGGCCGCCGGGGCGACCATCGTCCAGGGCGCCGAGGGCGTGTGGGCCGAGGCGGACATGATCCTCAAGGTCAAGGAGCCCATCGCCTCCGAGTACGAGAAGCTGCGGCGCGACCAGGTGCTCTTCACCTATCTGCACCTCGCCGCCGAGCGGAGCCTCACCGAGGCGGTCCTCGCATCGGGCACCACCGCCATCGCCTACGAGACCGTGCAGCTCGCGAGCCGGGCCCTCCCCCTGCTCGCCCCCATGTCCGAGGTGGCCGGGCGCCTCTCGGTGCAGGTCGGCGCCTACTCGCTGATGAAGGCGAACGGCGGCCGCGGCATCCTCCTCGGCGGAGTGACCGCGACCCGTCGCGGCAAGGTCGTGGTGATCGGCGGCGGCGCGGCCGGGGAGCAGGCGGCTCGCATCGCCTACGGCATGGGCGCCGAGGTCACCATCATCGACATCTTCCTCCCCCGCTTGAAGCAGCTGGAGGACGAGTTCGACGGCCGCATCCAGACCCGCACCTCGAACGCCCACAACATCACCGAGGCGCTGAAAGACGCGGATCTCGTCATCGGCTCCGTGCTGATCCCCGGTGAGAAGGCCCCGAAGCTCGTCACCGATGAGATGGTGGCCCAGATGAAGCCGGGATCGGTGCTCGTGGACATCGCCATCGACCAGGGCGGCTGCTTCGAGAACTCCCGCCCCACCACTCACGACGATCCCACCTTCCCGGTGCACAACTCGATCTACTACTGCGTGGCGAATATGCCGGGCGCGGTGCCGGAGACCTCCACGGCGGCGCTCACCAATGCGACGCTGCCCTATGTGGTCGCGCTCGCCGACCGCGGCTGGACGGCGGCGCTCTCGGCCGATGAGGCGCTCGCCAAGGGCCTGAACGCCCACGGCGGCGTCATCACCAATCACGGTGTCGCCGAGGCCTTCCCGGATCTCCCCTACCTTCCCTACACCGAGGTGCTCGCTCGGAGCTAGCGGGGCACCGGCCGTCCGCCGTGGATTCGCGCGGTGGCTCCGTGCCGCGCCACGGCTGATCCCGCTGGCGCCTCGGGCGAATCGGCGAGTCGGCGACGCTCGAGGAGTGTCATCGGAGGCTGCGCGGGCGAGTAGCCTGGAGGTCATGAGTCTCAAGTTCTCCTTCGGGGGTTCCTCCCCCGAGCCCCACGATCATGCCTCGCCTGGGATCCCGCTGCCCTTCGCCGGGGCCGCCTCGCAGCCGGTCTCCACGAGCAGCGTGCTCGACTTCAAGGTGTCGCTGAACGGGGACGAAGCGGTGTGCGAGGCGCTGTCGGGTGACGGCGCCTCCTACGCGCGCGCGACGAAGCGGATCGCGGAGAGCTCCACCGCCGGGCTCGCGCTGGCCGTGCGCTCCGTGCTGGCCCGCACCGGCGCTGAGCTGCCGGAGCCGCTGCTGGGCTCGGTGACCGGCGTGGTGCTCGATCTCGGCGGCGCAGAGGCCGCGGTGCTCGGCGAGCTCGGGCTCGCGGTGAGCCCCGGGGCGGCTCAGCTCGCAGCCATCGATGCGGCGCTGCAGGCGCGCACCGGCCTCACCGCGGGTACGCCGATCCGCACGGTGTAGACGGGAGGCCTCTCGGGCGTCGGCGCTGCAGGCCCTCAGCCGTGGAAGCGAGCCTCAGCCGTGGAAGCGCAGGATGCGCTCGAGCGCCTCGGCGACGGCGGCCTCTCCTGCGGCGTAGGAGAGCCTGACGGCGCGATCTCCCGCAATGGGGTCGAAGTCGACGCCGGGCACGACCGCCACATCGGCCTGTTCGAGCAGCGCGGCGGCGTAGGCCGTCGAGGTGCCGTAGCGCTGCAGCTGCGGCCCGAGCTCACTGTAGTAGTAGAACGCGCCGTCGCTGGGTGCGGCCGTCCCCCACTCAAGCGCGGGCGCGGCCTCGAGGATCAGCGCGCGGGCACGGGCGAAATCGGTCACGATGGCGTCGCGCTCGGCGTAGCTCTCCTCGGTGAAGGCGGTGAGCGCCAGCTCCTGCGCCGGCGCGGGCGGCGAGAGCGCGAAATTGGAGGCGAGCGCCTCGAAGGGGGCCACCAGCGACTCGGGCAGCAGCGCCCAGCCGAGCCGCCACCCGGTCATTCCCCAGTACTTCGAGAAGGAGTTGATGACGATCGCCTCGGGATCGAGTTCGATCGCGGTGACGCCGCGCGAATCCGCTTCTCCTGCGGCGGTGAAGGTGATGCCGTGGTAGATCTCGTCGCTGATGAGGCGGGTGCCGTGGGCGCGGCACCACCGGGCGAGCGCGGTGATCTCGGCGCGCCCCAGCATGGTGCCGGTCGGGTTCGCGGGTGAGGCGATGATGAGCCCGGCGAGCGCGCCGTGCTCGGCGACCGCCGCGTCGAGGAGTTCGGGGGTCGGCTGGTAGCGGGTGTCGATGCCCGTGGGGATCTCGATCACCTGCACGCCGAGGGCGGTGAGGATGTTCCGGTAGGCGGGGTAGCCGGGGCTCGCGAGCGCGACGCGGTCGCCGGGGTCGAAGGCGGCGAGGAAGGCGAGTTGGAAGGCTCCCGAGGAGCCGGTGGTGACGGCGACGCTGCCCGGGTCGACGTCGACGCCATACCAGGAGCGGTAGTGGCCGGCGATGGCTTCCCGCAGCGGCATGGTGCCGAGGGGGCCGGTGTAGCCGGCGGGCTTCAGCGTGCCCGAAACCGGGCGGGCGCTCGGCTCGCCCGCGCAGAGCGAGACGACGTCGTGCCCCGCGGCGCGGCGGTGGGCGATCCGGTCGGTGATGCGCATCACCTCGAAGGCGGGGATCGCGGATCGCTTCGAGGGGCCGAGCGCGTGCGCCGCCGCCGGCGATGCCGGCCCGGAGCTCTGCACCGCGTCGCTCAGACGCCCCGTGGGCGGGGTCTTAAAGGGGCCTCCTGGTCTTGCCATGCTCCCAAGCTACAGGCTGTGCCGTCGGTTCAGGGTCGTGCTCGCCCCCGTTCGATGAGGCGGAGGTAGCCGCTGAGCGCGGCGACCCCCTCCGCGGTGGTCGGAAGCCCCGCCCCGAGTCGATCGGAGGAGACGAGGTGCGCCGCCCACTGCGCCCGGCTGATTGCCACATTCAGTCGGTTGCGCATGAGCAGGAATTCGAGCCCGCGCGGGACGTCCTCGGCGCTCGAGGCGGCGAGGGTGACGATCGCGATGACCGCCTCCTGCCCCTGGAACTTGTCCACGGTTCCCACCCTGATCTCGCCGAGCCCGGCCGCTAGAAGCGCGTGGGCCACGGTCTCGACCTGCGCGTTGTAGGCGGCGACCACGATGAGGTCGCCCTGGGTCAACGGACGATCGACCTCCCCCGCCTCGCGAAGAACTCCTCCCAGCGTCTCCCCGGCGATGCGCACGACCTCGGCGGCCTCCTCGGGCGAACTGGTCGAGTTGCCGGAGTGCGCCACCGGATGCCAGTGGAGTCCCGGGTGCCCGCGGCCGATCACCTCCCGCAGCGCAGCGCTCGGGTGGGCGTGCAGCCGCCCCTCGTAGGCGAGCTCGGAGACGATCTCGGCGAGTTCGGGGCGCATGCGGCGCGTCTCGGAGAGGAAGTACCCGGCTCCCTCGGGAATCGTCTCGTGCTCGCCGAGCAGCCAGCCGAGCGCCGAGGAGTCGACCGGTTCGGGGTGCGAGCCCTGCGAGACCTGCGGCAGCTGCTGCGGATCGCCGAGGAGGAGGAGCCGGTCGGCGGCGACGGAGGCGGCGACCGTCGGGGCGAGGGAGAACTGTCCGGCCTCGTCGATGACGAGCAGATCGAGGCTGCCGCGCCCGAAGCGATCCTCATTGCTGAAGTCCCAAGCCGTGCCGCCGATGACGCTGCCGCGCCCGGCCTCGCGGTGGCGGAAGGCGAAGGCGGCGTGTCCGTCCTTGGGGAGCACGGTGTAGCCGGGCTCCGGCGCCTCCTCGTCGAGCTTGCCGCCCTGGGGGACTTTGCCGGCCTGCGCGGGGTCGAGCCCCGCGGCGACCACCCCCTCGAGCACATTCTCAACAACCTTGTGCGACTGCGCGACCACGCCGATGTGCCAGCCGTCCTCCTCGACCAGGGCGCGGATGACTCGCGCGGCAAGATAGGTCTTGCCGGTGCCGGGCGGCCCCTGTACGGCGAGCGCCGAGCGGTCGAGCAGGCGCAGCGAGGCGATGACGGCGCCGATGGATCGCGCCTCCTCATCGCCCCCGGCGGCGGCGAGCGCCTCCGCGGAGTGCGGCGCCACGAGCGCCGCCCGGCCCGTGAGCCGGGGCGTCTGCCGGCGCAGCACGTCGAAGACCGGATCCTCGACCGGCCGGCCCGCGGCCACCGCCGCGGCGAGGGCGCGGCCCCACTCTTCGATGGCGCCCTTCTGCCTGCCGGCGGGAGGCGGCGGGCCCGGTGTCAGCGCGATCGGCAGCACCGCGTACTCCTCGGCGTCTGCGGGCAGCGTCTCGATGACGCTGACCCCGTCGTCGTGCACCTCGGCGACGGTCACCATCCGCGTGCCGCGGGCGCCCGGATCGGCACCGGGCTGGGAGAACGGCGGCGGATACGCGTAGACGGCGTACACCTGAGCGCCCGCCTTCAAGCTGCTGCCCGGGGCGATCTCGCCGCGCAGCCGGAGGCTGCGCCGGTCGGAGCGCGCCCGCGGGGGCCGGTGCCAGTCGGCATCGACGCGGCTCTCCTCCGCGGTCACCACCATGACCTCGCGGGTGTCGGCCCAATCCTCGACGGGGTCGATCAGGCGGGCGTAGTGCGCCCACCAGAAGGATTTCTGTTCGCGCTGGTGGTAGTCGATGGCGGCGGCGGCCAGGCGCAGCGGCTCGGCGTCGGCCGGATTCTCGCAGCTCTCGGCGAGACGGAGCAATCTGGCTCCGGTCTCGCTGATCTCGCTCGGCGGCGCATCGTCGAGGGGACGCAGCGACTCCACCGGATACGGCCGGACGCCGTGCTCGACGGCGAGCTCCAGCAGCCAGTCGCGCAGGCGCAGTGTCGAGACGCAGTCGTAGCGGTTGTAGTCAGCGATGGCGGCGAGGCGCTGCTCCCCCGCGGCACGCTCCCCGGGGGAGACCGAACGCAGCAGCGCGCTCGCCTCGGCATACTCGGTGACCGACTGGGCGCCGCTGGTCACCCCGGTCTCGTCGCGCAGCTCATCGCCCATGTAGAGCGGTTCGAGCTTCTTGATGGAGTAGGAGCGCGATCCGACCGTCAGCGCCTTGCGCACGATCGGGTAGAGATCCACCAGCACGTGATCGCGCAGCAGTCGGTCGACCTCCGCTTCGCCGACCCCGTGCCGCGCGGCGATGGACAGCAGATGGGTGCGCTCGTAGGGGGCGTAGTGGTAGATGTGCATGCCCGGATAGAGTCGCCGGCGCTTCTCGACCAGGGCGAGGAACTCCTCGAGCGCCCGCCGCTCCGCGGCGAGGTCGTGCGCCCAGAGCGGGGTGAACCGCTCCTGGACGTCGACCATGCCGAAGAGGTAGTCGATGCCCCACCGGGCGGCGGTGTCGTCGCCGGGCTCACGATACAGCGGGTCCCCCTCGAAGTCGAAGAAGAGATCGCCCGGGTCGGGCTCCGGCAGGGCGGCGAGCACCGAGGGGTCGACGACCCTGAAGGGCGGCGCCTGCCCCTGTCGCGCGGCCAGCTGTACCGCGGCCTGCAGCGCGAGTCGCTGCAGCACGGCCGGGCCGAGACCCGCGACCGCCGGCTCGCCGGGGGCGGCCGGCTGCGCCCCGGCGACCTTCTCGATCGTGTCGTATCCGGCGGCCACCAGCGCGTCCCGTTGCGTGCGCCGCACGCCCGCGATGAGCAGCGGATCCCGGGTGCGCTCCACCTCCGGCTCGCACACCTCGCAGCGGCCACACGCCGTCGTACCCTCGGCACCCCAGGGCACCGGCGCCCCGCTCTCACGCCGGCCGTCGGCTCCGACAACCCGCGCGCGCTCCAGCAGGATCTCATGCAGCCGTTCGCGACGGGTGCGGAAGACCGGCGCGATATCGGCGAGCCGGTGCACGCTCCGGGCTCCATCGCCGAGGATCAGGGTGACCTCCGACGACGCCGCGATGCCGAGACGCTCCAGCTGCTCGGCATATGCCGCGAGCTGCATAAGCGCGGTGACCTTGGCTTTGCGGGCGAGTTTGGTGTCCTGCACCTCGTAGGACCCGTCCGAGGCGAGCGCCAGGAAGTCGGCGTATCCGATGAAGCCGATCTCGGGATCGCCCGCCGCGGCCGGCCGCCCTGCGGGGTCGAAGAAGGTCGCCTGGAACACCACCTCGGCACCGCCACGGAGCGCCGCCACGGTCTCGGCCTGCGCCGCGGCGAGTGCCGCCTCATCCCGGGAGTCGGCCCGGGCGATCTCGACGACTCCGCCCGGCTCGCCCGCCGATCCCGCGCCGAAGGCCCTGCGATACTCCGCCAGCACCCGTTCCTCATGCGCGTCGCCGAGCCTGGCTGCACGGGCCAGCATGGGATCGTCATCCGGCGGAACCGCCACCTCCCGCCCCAGGCGCATATCGACCCGGCGGAGAAAGGCGAACTCGCAGGCCGAAGCCACGGTGAGATCGCTCGCACTGGTGACCAGGCGGATCCGCCCATCGCCCGCTGTCTGTACGAACACCCGCGCCTCCTCGGTGAGTCCCGCACGACCCGCTTCGGGTCGTGACTCATACGATAGGGGCAGCGTCCGACATTCACAGTTCGATCCGCTAGGCTTGCTCCGGCGGCAGCAGCGTCTGCCCCGGCGTCGCATTCACCGCACCGCCCGCTCGCACGGCGAGCCTGGGCGCCGTTCGGCCCGATCCGCGGCGAACGGATGCGCGATCCCGCGCACTCGCACCATTCGGCAGTGACGCACGCGGCTGAGCCGCGATCGGCGACGCGCGCGCCCTGCCCCACGATGAAAGGTCCCCGTGACCACTCAGACCACCCCTGTTCAGACCTTCTCCGCGCTCGGCGTGCCGGCCCCGCTGGCCCACGCCCTCGAGAAGAACGGCAAGACCGACGCGTTCCCGATCCAGCGCGACACGCTGCCCGACACCCTTAAAGGCCGCGACGTGCTCGGCCGCGGCCGCACCGGCAGCGGCAAGACCATCGCCTTCGCGATCCCGCTCGTGGCCAATCTCGCCGAAGGCGTCGAGCAGAAGCGCCGGCCGAACCGCCCGCGCGGCATCGTGCTGGCCCCCACCCGCGAGCTCGTCACCCAGATCGCCGAGACCGTGAAGATGCTCGCCGACCCCGTCGGCGTGCGCGTCACCACCATCTTCGGCGGCATCCCGCAGCGCCGCCAGGAGGCCGTGCTCGAGCGCGGCGTCGACATCGTCGTCGCGGCCCCGGGGCGCCTCGACGATCTGATGCGTCAGAGACTCGTCAGCCTCGACGACGTCCAGATCACCGTGCTCGACGAGGCCGACCACATGGCCGATATGGGCTTCCTCCCCGTCGTCACCCGCATCATGAACGCCACGCCGAAGCAGGGCCAGCGCCTCCTGTTCAGCGCGACCCTGGACAACGGGGTCGACAACATCGTGAAGAAGTACCTGCACGATCCGATCCTGCACTCGGTGGACAGCGCCGAGTCGCCCGTCCCGCAGCTCACCCACCACGTCTTCGAGGTGGCCAGCGGTGCGGGCAAGGATCTGCTCATCGAGGCGCTCGCCAGCGGCTCGGCGCGTCGCATCTTCTTCACCCGGATGAAGCACCAGGCGAAGAAGCTCGCCAAGCAGCTCACGGCGAAGGGGATCCCCGCGGTCGAGCTGCAGGGCAATCTCTCGCAGAACGCCAGGGATCGGAACCTCGCCGAGTTCGTCAGCGGCGAGGCGAAGGTGCTCGTCGCCACCGATGTCGCCGCCCGCGGCGTGCATGTCGACGGCGTCGAGCTCGTCGTGCATGTGGACCCGCCGGTGGAGCACAAGGCCTATCTGCACCGCTCCGGCCGCACCGCCCGCGCGGGCAATGAGGGCGATGTCGTCACGATCGTGCTGCCCGAGCAGCGGAACGAGATGCGCCAGATCATGCGCGCGGCGAAGATCCGGGTGGCGCCGCAGGCGGTCACCGCGAACGACCCCGAGGTGCTCGCGCTGATCGGCGAGGCCGCCCCGCGCGTCGACCCGAAGGAGATCGAGCGCAAGCGCGCCGCGGCGCAGACCGAGCAGCAGCGCGCGGCCGGCCACGCCCCGGCGGGTCAGGGCTCGTCGCAGGGCGCGAATGCGAAGCGCAAGCGCTCGCGCGGCGGCAAGGGCCGCGGGCAGGGCCAGGGCCAGGGCGGCGGCGAGCAGCGCGGCCAGCGCGAAGCGGATCGGGTCGCGCGCGGCGGCGGACAGCGACAGCGCAGCGAGGGCGGATCGGCTCGACGCGGCGGCGAGCAGTCGCGCGGGCAGGGACAGTCCCGCGGGCAGGGGCAGTCGCGATCCTCGCAGTCCTCGGGCGCCGTCTACTCGACCAGCTCGCCCGGTACGGCCTCCGCTCCGAGGCCGCGCCCGCAGGGATCCCGCCGCGCTCAGCGGCCCTCCGGCGACTGAGCGGACCCCGACCGCGGCCTCAGCCCACCGGCCCCCAGCCCACCCGGAATCGGGGTCGCCCGCGTAGTAGCTTTGCTCGCAGCTGAAAGCGATCCGAGCGACCCCGATTCCGGGGAAAGGGGCGCGGGCGGGGCATTCCCTGCACGCCGGGTCGCGCGAACCCCGTGGAAGGCGGCAGAATAGAGGAATCCCCGGGCGACCGCGCGTCGCACCGGATCCGACGACCCAGCGAGGAGCATCCCGTGAAGACCATCGCCCGCATCGCCACCGCCGTCACCGCGGCTCTCGCCTCGGTCTTCATCGCCGCCCCCGCCTTCGCTCACGACGGCGAAGCGCATGACGCGGCGAGCATGTTCTCCACCGCCGGCGACCCGCTGCAGGTCGGCGCGATCCTCATCGTCGGTATCGTGCTGCTGGCGATCGTGCTGATCCTGTCGGTGCTCATCGGTGGCGCATTCGAGAAGAAGCGCTGATCATGTCCGCGACGGATCGCGTCCTGGCGCTCCAGCTCGACACCCTCGAGTTGCACCTCTCCGAGGAGATCCTCACCGTCGTCATCCACCGCCCCGAGGTGCTCAACGCCCTCTCGCCGCAGGTGATCTCCGAGTTCCGCGAGGTCTTCGGCGCGCTGCGCGAGAGCCTCGGCCTCCCCCTCGTCGAGGGCGGCGAGGAGCTCGACTGGTCGATCCGCGGGGTCATCCTCACCGGTTCCGGCGGCAAGGCCTTCATCGCCGGCGCCGATATCTCGGCACTGAACGCGATGACCCCCGAGCAGTCGCGCGCCAACACGGCGGAGACGCACGAGCTGTTCGTGTGGATCGAGACCCTCCCGGTGCCGGTGGTCGCGGCGGTGAACGGTTTCGCACTCGGCGGCGGCTGCGAGATCGCGATGGCCTGCGATGTGATCTACGCCTCGGAGAACGCGAAGTTCGGCCAGCCCGAGGTCGCGCTCGGCATCATCCCCGGCTTCGGCGGCTGCGTGCGGCTGCAGCAGTACGTCGGCGTGGCACTCGCCCGCGAGCTGATCTACACCGGACGCCATATCGACGCGCTCGAGGCGCTGCGCATCGGCCTGGTCTCCCGGGTGCTGCCCGATACGGGTGCGCTGTCGGAGGCGGCCCGCGACATGCTGCACACCGTCGCTCAGCAGTCCCCGGCCGCGGTGGCGCTCGCCAAGCGCACCATCCGCGCCGCGCAGGCACTGCCCACCGATCAGGGCCTCGCCATCGAGCTGGACGCCTTCGCCTCCTGCTTCGGCACCCCCGACATGCTCGAGGGCACCACGGCGTTCCTGGAAAAGCGCAAGGCGCAGTTCCCGGGCCGCTAGCCCGGGAACCATCAGCAGAGCCCGGGCCGCTAGCCCGGGAACCGTCAGCAGAGCCCGGGCCGCCGGTCCGCCTCAGCTGCCCTGCAGGCTCGCCGTCACCGGGTCGCGCACCACGCGCAGGCTCGACACCAGCGCGTCGGCGGCCCCCCGCACGACTCCGGTCGGCGAGGCAGCGACGGCCTGCAGGAACGACACGGTCTCGGGGGTGATCTCCTCGCCCGGGATGAGGTTCGGAATGCCCGGCGGATAGGCCGCCAGGGTGTCGGCGGAGACCCGCCCGAGGGCCTCTGCCGCCGGCACCACCTCGCTCTCGGCGAAGTAGGCCGCGCGCGGCAGCATCCGCAGCGTTCCGGCGGCCGGCAGCGGCGGGAACTCCTCGAAGCGCCCGGCCTCCCCGACCGCGCGCAGCGCGTCGGCCTCGTCGGCGACGGCGGTGAGCGCGTCGATCAGCCGGCCGAGATCAGGCGCGGCGAGCGCTCCGAACACGGCGACGATGGTGGTGGCGGTCGACATCTCGAAGTAGACGCCGTGCTCGGCGATGAGCCGATCCCGCACCCAGTGGCCGCTCTGGCCGAGTCGCGACACATCGACCGGGATGCGCAGCACATCGGTGGCGACGATGTCGGGGTAGCGGTCGAAGTCGTCGCTGATCACGGAGAATCGCGGATCCTGCCGCAGCCGTGCGCGGAACTCCTCCGAGAGCCGGATCGCCTGGTCGATCGCCTCGTAGCCCTGCACGAGCGCGTGCCGGGCGGCGTCAAGGGATCCCATCAGGATCGCGCTCGCCGAGGTGGAGGAGGTCATGGTAATGGCCCGTTGCACCAGCGGCTCCAGCCGTTCGGCGAAGGGGCCTTCGCCCAGCAGCAGCATCGCCGACTGGGTGAGGGATCCGGCCAGCTTGTGCGTGCTGGAGATGGTGAGATCGGCGCCGAGCCGAGCCGGTGACTCTGGGAGCCCGGGGTGGAAGCCGAAGTGCGCTCCCCAGGCGCCGTCGACGATGAGCGCCGCTCCGTGCGCGTGCGCGATCTCCGCGAGGCCCGCCACATCGGCGGTGGAGCCGAAGTAGCTCGGCGACACGATGTAGACGGCGTCGGCGGGGCGTCCGGCCGCGGCTTCGAGGCGCAGCGCCGTGTCGAGCGCCGCGGGGGTGAGGCCGTGCGCGATGCCGTTGCGGTGGTCGATGCTCGGGGCGACGAAGGCGGGGATGAGCCCGGCGATGAGGATCCCGTCGGTGAAGCTCGAGTGGGAGCTGCGCTGCATCAGGACCCGCTCCCCCAGGCCGCGCACCGCGAGCGCCGCCGTGCGATTGCCCTGCGAGGCGCCGTTGGTGAGAAACCATGCCCGATGCGCGCCCCAGGCCTCCGCGGCGAGGTGCAGGGCCTGCTGCAGCGGCGCCTCGGCCCCCAGATCGATGCCCTCGAGCATCAGCGGGACGTCGAGTTCGACCGCCGCCTCGCCGAAGACCTCGGCGAGATGGGATCCGCCGAACTCGTGGGCGCTGCCGTGGCCCGGCACCATGACGTGCAGCGGCTGCGCGGCGGCGTGGCGGCGCAGCGCATCGGCGTAGGGCGCACTCGACTGGGCCGCGGAGAGCCTGCGGCGGAGTTCCTCGTGGGGCATGGCTCAAGCCTCTACCCGCCCGGGGGCGCCGCGCAAGTTACGATCCGGCGTCGCCTGCCCGCGCGACGCGGCTGCGGACGCGTAGCGATCCGGCTCTTCCTAGCCGCCCACCACCGTGACCGTCTCCTTCGGGTCGCGGATGAACAGCGCCACGATCACGGCGAGCGTCGCCGTGAAGCCGCCGATGAGGAACGCGATGCGGGTGCCGGCGGCCAGCGCGTGCGGGTCGACCGCCTCGGGCGATCCCGCCGCGGCGATGGAACCGAGCGTCATCACGGTCACGAAGAGCGCGGTTCCCGCCGCACCGGCGACCTGCTGCACGGTCGAGATCGTCGCGCTACCGTGGGAGGCCAGGCGCGGGGGCAGCGAGCCGAGCGACACCTCGAACAGCGGGGTGAAGGTGTTCGCCAGGCCGATGCTCAGCAGGACATGGGTGGCCACCACCTGCCACAGTGGAGTGGTGTCGGTGAACAGTCCCATCGCCCACAGCGAGGCCGCGGTGATGATGGCGCCCGGGATCAGCACCGTCCGCGCACCGCGCCGATCCACGCGCCGGCCCACGTACTGCCCGAGCAGCGCCATCGCCAGGCCGCCCGGCAGCAGCACCAGTCCCGCGATGAGGGTCTCGTAGCCGAGCACGTCCTGCACGTAGATGGGCAGCAGGATCAGGCTGCCGAACAGCGCCATCGAGAAGATGCCGAACTGCAGGGAGCCCAGTGCGAACTGCCGCGTGTTGAAGGTGCGCAGATCGAGCAGCGCGCGATCCTCCCGCTGCAGCGCCAGCTGCCGCCAGATGAAGAGCCCGAGCCCGGCGATCCCGACCCCCAGCGGAATCCACGGCGTCACCAGCGCGTGACCGTTGGCCTGCTCTCCGAAGGCGCTCAAACCGTACACGAGGCCGCCGAAGCCGAAGACGGTGAGCAGCACCGACAGCGGGTCGACGCGCGCCATGCGCTGCTCGCCGACGTTCGGCATGCGCAGGATCCCCAGCACCAGCACCGTCAGGGCGATCGGCAGCACGATGAAGAACAACCAGCGCCAGCTCAGGTACTGCAGCACCACGCCCGAGAGCGTCGGACCGAGGGCGGGAGCGACCGAGATGACGACGGCGACGCGTCCCATGATCGCCCCGCGCTGGTGCTTCGGCACCGCGGTGGTGACCGTCGTCATCAGCAGCGGCATCATCAGAGCCGTGCCGCCGGCCTGGACCACGCGTCCGAGCAGCAGCACCTCGAAGCCCGGGGCGATCCCGGACAGCAGCGTCCCGGCGCT
Organism: Leucobacter sp.; assembly: GCA_048516985.1. Taxonomy (GTDB): domain Bacteria; phylum Actinomycetota; class Actinomycetes; order Actinomycetales; family Microbacteriaceae; genus Leucobacter. The sequence continues at coordinate 2,255,009 of CP183188.1, forward strand.
GAACAGGCTCATCGCCACGATGAAGAGCGTGCGCGTGCGCGTGCGCTGGATGAGCATGCCGGTGATCGGGATCACGATGCTCATGGTGAGCAGGAACGCCGCGGTGAGCCACTGTCCGGCGGCCGCGGTGATATCGAGCTCGTGCATGAGCCTGGGCAGGGCGACGCCCATGATCGTCTCGTTGAGCATAACGACGAAGGCCGAGATGAGCAGCAGCCAGATGGCCAGCGATTCGCGGGCCCCGAGTGTCTGCTCCCGGCCCGACTCGCGGGGCGACTCCGCGTTGCCTGAGAAGGAGGGCATAACTGCTCAACCCTATACCCACCCACGGGCGTAAGCTGAGTCCATGACGAGATATCTCGACGCAGAATCAGCGGCAGTCGACGGCTTCACCGTCGAGCACGAGAGGGATCGGCACCGCTTCGTACTCGCGCAGCAGGGCCGCGAACTCGGCGAGGCGCACTACACCCTGCTCGGCGACGACGGCATCGACTTCGACCACACGGTGGTGGATCCCGAGATGCGCGGCACCGGACTCTCCGGCGTCCTCGCGCAGCGGGCGCTCACCGACGAGATCGTGCGCGGGCGCACGATCCGCGCCTCCTGCTGGTTCATCGACGGCTATCTGGAGAAGCACCCCGAGCTGCGCGAGACCGGGGCCTGAGCGGGGCCGTGATCAGTCGGCGCGCTCGGCCTTCTTGCGTGCCAGCTCGGTGAGATCCTTCTCGATGAGCAGCTGGATCCGGGACTCCCGGGCCCGGGCGTACTCCTCGGTGCCCCCGCCGCCGTAGTAGGGCTCGCTGGCGCGATTCTTGAGCGAGTCGCCGATCTCGCCCCAGGCCGCCGTCCGCGCCCGTTCGGCGGTCGCACGGAGGTAGTCCGCGTCCTCGGCGCGCTCGCGCAGCTCCTGCGCGACGCCCGCGTACACCTGCTCCCGGTGGCGCAGCGTGCGGCTGTCGCTGTTGCCGTATTCGGCATCCGTCCAGGAGCTGCGCCCGTGATTGCGGATCTCGCCGCGCACCCGGCCGATGTGCTCGGCATCGCGCTCGCGCTCATCGGCGACTTCGACGACGGCTTCGCGCACCATGTCGATGATCTGCCGTTCGTCGTAGTCGACGTGCCGCTTCAGCGCGTTCATGATGATCGCGTTCTTCACCGTCATGCGCACCGCCACATCGGCCACGAGCAGGCCCTGCTCGACGATGTCCTCGACGGGGGCGAGCTCGCGGCGCGGCAGTCTTCGCTGCGGGCGGCTCTTCGCGCGCCGCTTCCGCCGGAACCAGCTCACAGCCACCTCTTTCCGCGCATCTCGCACTGCGCTCCCCAGTATCTCAAATCTCGAGAGGCTCAGCCCTTCGATCTTGCGAGAAGTATCGCGCGCAGCGCGTCGAGGGCGCGCTCGAAGGCGGCGGCGTCCGGCCCCCCGGTGCCGACGACGAGCCCGAAGCGCTCCCCCTCGACCTTCCCGCGCCGCTGCCAGTAGCCGCTGAGTGCCACCGCACCGAGCCCCTGCTCGGCGGTGGCGGCGCACACCTCGCGCTCCGCCGCCGCCGCGCGCGCATCGGAGCCGAGTTCGAGCACCGCGTGCAGCCCGCCGCTCATCGGTCGCACCCGCACCCCCGGTATCCCGCCCAGCCTCGCCATCACGAGCTCCCGCCTGGCCGCGTATCGGCGGCGCATCCGCGCGGTGTGGCGGCGCAGCTCGCCGCCGGCCAGGTACTCGGCGAGCGCCGCCTGCACCACGGCCGAGACCGGGCCGCCCAATTCGTGCCGCACCGGCTCGATCACCGCTCGCAACGCCGCCGGCGCGAGCAGATAGCCCGCCGACAACGCCGGCGACACGGTCTTCGAGAAGGTGCCCAGCAGCGCCACCGAGCCGGTCACCGGATCGTCCAGCGCGGCGAGCGCGGGCAGCGGGCTTCCCGCGTAGCGCAGCTCGGAGTCGTAGTCGTCCTCCACGATCACCGCGGAGGCGCCGGCCGCCCAGGCGAGGAGCTCCCGCCTGCGGGCCAGCGGCAGGGAGCCGCCGAGCGGGTACTGGTGGCTGGGGGTGACGATCACGGCGTCGAGACCGCGTTCCGGAAGCCGTCTCGGGTCGAGCCCCTCGGCATCGACGGGAAGGGCCACGATCTCGGCGCTGTGGCGCGCGGCGACCCGGCGCAGCGAGGGGTAGCCGGGATCCTCCACCCCGATCGCAAGGCCTCCGCCGCGCCGCGCCGCGAGGGCGGTGAGCAGCAGGTGCAGGCCGTCCCGCGCGCCGGCGGTGACGATCACATCCTCGGCCGCGCGCTGCGTCCCCCGCATCCGGCGCAGATGCTCGGCGATCTCCTCGCGCAGCCGGGGATCGCCGAGCTCGGGGGCCTCCAGGTGAGCGCGCGTCGCCGCCCGGCGCCAGGCCGCGCGCCAGGCCGGGGTGTCGACCGCGCTGGTGTCGGGGACGCCGACGGCCAGGGGCCCTGCCGGCTGGGGCGGATCGGCGGAGCCGCGCTGCGGTGCCGGTGCGGGCGCTCCTGCGACCGCCCCTCGCGCGGGCGCCGGCGAGGAAGCCGCCGCGGTCCGGCCGCGCACCGCACCCAGTTCCGGGTGCACCGCGGTGCCGCGGCCGTGCCCGGACAGGAGGTACCCCTCGGCGGTCAGCTGCTCATAGGCCGCCACCACCACCCCGCGCGCGACGCCCAGCCGCGCCGCGAGGCCGCGGGTGGCCGGCAGCGCCTCGCCGGGCCTGAGGGCCCCGCCGTCGATGGCCTCGCGCAGGGCGGCCGCCAGCTGCACCGGCAGCGAGGCCTCGGAGCGGCGGTCCAGCGCGATGGGGAGTTCGGCGGGGCTTCTGGGGTCGGAGGCGAGCACGATACCAGTGTGGCACCGATCCCTCTCCTTGGTCCATTTGGTTTCCATGTTCTTGGATCTTGAGATAAACCACTGCGCATCGGCAAGCTGGACTCCATGACTGATCACACCGCATCCCCCGTCACCGGTTCCCCCCTCGTCAAGCGCGGCCTCGCCGACATGCTCAAGGGCGGCGTCATCATGGACGTCGTCACCCCCGAGCAGGCCCGCATCGCCGAGGACGCCGGCGCCGTCGCCGTCATGGCGCTCGAGCGGGTCCCCGCCGATATCCGCGCCCAGGGCGGCGTCGCCCGGATGAGCGATCCCGATCTCATCGACGGCATCAAGGCGGCCGTGTCGATCCCGGTGATGGCGAAGGCGCGCATCGGCCACTTCGTCGAGGCCCAGGTGCTCGAGGCGCTGGAGGTCGACTACATCGACGAGAGCGAGGTGCTCTCCCCCGCCGACTACGTGAACCACATCGACAAGCAGGGCTTCACCGTGCCCTTCGTCTGCGGTGCCACGAATCTGGGCGAGGCGCTGCGCCGCATCACCGAGGGCGCGGCGATGATCCGTTCGAAGGGCGAGGCCGGCACCGGCGACGTCTCGGAGGCGACCAAGCACATCCGCACCATCAAGGGCGAGATCGCCCGGCTCGGCGCGCTGAACGACGACGAGCTCTACGTCGCCGCGAAGGAGCTGCAGGCCTCCTACGATCTGGTGCTCGAGGTCGCGCGCACCGGCTCGCTGCCGGTCGTGCTCTTCACCGCCGGCGGCGTGGCCACACCGGCCGATGCGGCGATGATGATGCAGCTCGGCGCCGACGGGGTCTTCGTGGGATCCGGCATCTTCAAGTCCGGCAACCCCGAGGCGCGCGCCGCGGCGATCGTGAAGGCCACCGCGCGCTTCGACGATCCGAAGGCGATCGCCGATGCCTCGCGCGGCCTCGGCGAGGCCATGGTCGGCATCAACGTGGCCGATCTGGCGGCGCCGCACCGCCTCGCCGAGCGCGGCTGGTGACTCCCGCCCCGCGTCCGCGCGCCGGCGTGCTGGCGCTCCAGGGCGGGGTCGCCGAGCACGCCGCGCTACTGGAGGCGCTCGGCGCCGAGGTGACGCTCGTGCGCCGCGAGGGCGAACTGCTCGGCCCCGACGGCCCGCGGCTGGACGCGCTCGTGCTGCCGGGCGGCGAGTCGAGCACCCAGGACCGCCTGCTGCGACTGCTGGATCTCGCAGCGCCGCTGCGGGCCGCGATCGAGGCGGGCGTCCCGGTGCTCGGCACCTGCGCGGGTCTCATCATGCTCTCCCGCGAGGTGCTCGACCCGGCCCCCGGGCAGGGATCCCTCGGTCTGCTCGACGTGGCGGTGCGGCGGAACGCGCTGGGTTCGCAGATCGCCTCGACCGAGGCGGAGTTCGAGGTGGACGCGGCCGGAGTCGAAGGTCTCGGCGAGCGCGGTTCGGTGCGCGGCGCCCTGATCCGCGCCCCGGAGATCGCCTCCATCGGTCCGGCGGCGCGCGCGATCGTGAGCGACGGCGGCCGAGTGCTCGGCGCCACCTCGATCGAGGCTCGCACCGGGACCGAGGCCGCGGCCGCGGCCGGCGCCGCGACCGGCGCAGTCGCGGACCGGGCGGACGCCCGCGCACCGCTCGGACGCGTCACCGGCATCTCCTTCCACCCCGAGCTCTCCGGGGATCCGGCCTTCCACCGGGCGCTGCTGGCGCAGACCCGGCGCGGCTGAACGGCTCATCCGGCGCAGCCGGGCAGCCGGGCAGCCGGGCAGCCGGGCAGCCGGGCAGCCGAAGGGACGATCCGATCCGCCGATCCGGCTTCGATTCACCCGGGGTGCTTCCCGGCGCGGCGCCCGCCGGGTAGCGTGGGAGATCCGGCGCGAGAGGAGCAAGGATGATCCGCATCGGCATGGTGACCTTCGACACGACGGATGCACGGCGGCTCGCCGCCTGGTGGGCCGAGCGGCTCGGCGGCGAGATCGCGAGCGACGCGGAGGGATGGTTCTGCGTGGTGAATCTGCCGGAGTCGGATATCGTCCTGGGCTTTCAGAAGGTCGAGGATCCGACCCCCGGCAAGAACCGGCTGCATCTGGACCTGGACCGCGATCCGCGGCTGGACCGCGAGGCGATGATCGCCGACTGGACCGCCGCCGGAGCCGTGCATCTCGGCCTGCGCAGCGAGGAGGGCCTCGCCTGGGACACCTTCGCGGATCCGGACGGCAACGAGTTCTGCATCAGCGAGCCCGAGCAGGCCTGAGGCCTGAGCCCGGCCCGCTCAGCACTCGAGCGGGATCTCCCCCTCGATGAAGACCGGGTCGACGATCGCGGCGATCGCGACCGAGTCGAGATCCTCCACCCGCGCCGGATTCCACCGCGGTGCGCCGTCCTTGTCGACGAGCTGCGCCCGCACGCCCTCGGCGAAGTTCGGCAGCCCGATCATGCGGCCGAGCACGCGGAGGTCGTCGCGCAGCACCTCGGCGAGCCCCAGCCCTGCGCTGCGGGTGCGGGCGATCTGAGCGAGCGTCACCGCGACGGAGGCGGGGTTCATCCGCCTGGCCGTTTCGGCCGCCTCACGCGCCTCGGGGCGATCGGCGGCTTCGAGGGTCTGAAGCAGCCGCTGCGCGGCGGCGGCGGGGTCTGCGAACACTTCGGCGGGATCGGCCAGCACCGCCTCCGCGATCGGGTCGAACCACTCGCGCGCGGCGAGCAGCGGCGCCTCGGGAGCCGCATCGGCCACGGCGTCCACCGCCTCCGCGGGCGCCTCCCCCGCGATGAGGCGCTTCACCAGCTCGGGCAGCCGCTCCGAGGGTACGAAGCGGTCGGCGAAGCCCAGCGCGATCGCGTCGCCGGCGGTCAGGCTGCCCGCGGTGATCGCGAGCAGCTCCCCCAGGCGGCCGGGCGCGCGGGCGAGCAGCAGATGACCGCCCACATCGGGCACGATGCCGATGCGCACCTCGGGCATGGCGAGCTCGCTCCGCTCGGTGACCACCCGCACCGCGGCGTGCCCGGTCAGGCCGATGCCGCCGCCCATGGTGATGCCGTGCATGATCCCGACCACGGGCACCGGCGAGGCGCCGACCGCGTAGTCGGCCTGGTACTCCCGTCTGAGGAACTCGATGCCCGCTTCGACGCCGCCGGAGGACAGCGCCTTCACGTCACCGCCGCCGCAGAAGCCGCGATCCCCCGCTCCGTCCAGCAGCACCGCCCGCGTGCCGTCGTGCGCGGTCTCGGCGAGCGCCGCGCGCACCGCCTGGGCCATCTCGAGGTTGAAGGCGTTGATGGCGCGCGGCCGGTTCAGCGTGACCCGGGTGACGGCGCCTTCGCGGCGCACCAGCACGAGGGCCTCCTCGCTCGCAGGGGCGGGGGTCGATGCCGGCACAGGCGCTCCTTCCATTCGCGTCAGGGCGTCGGATGCAGCCCGTCGTAGCGCTGGAATCCACGGTACACGCGGAAGAGCATGAGCATTATCGCGAGGATCGCGAGTCCGCCGATCAGGGCCGGCGCCCACAGCGCGATCGCCGTGGCGGCGGCGCCCGCGAGCAGATCGCCCACCCGGGGGCCGCCGGCGACGACCACGTAGAAGAGCCCCTGCATCCGGCCGCGCACCTCATCGGGGGCGGCCGCCTGCATGATCGTGCTGCGGAAGATCGCGCTCACATTGTCGGCGGCCCCGGCGCCTGCGAGTGCCGCGCAGGCGAGCAGCAGCGCGGGAATCAGCACCTGGCCGGCGCCGGCCCCGCCGCCGACCCCGCCGAGCGCCCCGGTGACGAGCAGCACCACGCCGAACAGCGCGATGAACAGCCCGTAGACCGCGACCGCTCCGAGCACCGCGCGGCCCTGCAGTCGCACCCGGCCGAGGGGCCCCGAGAGCAGGCTGCTCAGCAGCGCGCCCACCGCGAAGGCGGCGGTGAGCAGCCCCACCGTGACCGCGCCGCCGCCGAGCACCAGCGCCCCCACCGCCGGGAACACCACGCGCGGGGTGCCGAGGCCCATCGCGATGAGGTCGACGACGAAGGTGGCGCGGACGTTCGGGGCGTTCTTCAGAAAGCGCATGCTCTCCACCACCGAGCGGAGGCCGGGGGCCGCGCGGGTGCCCTCGGGCTTGATATGGGGCAGGCCGAGGATCCCCATGAACGCGGCGGTGAAGAGCACCGCATCGAGCAGATAGGTCCAGGAGAAGCCGACCGCGGCGACCAGCACGCCGGCCAAGGCGGGCCCGAGCGTCACCGAGAGCCCCATGCTGATCCCGTTCAGCGCGGATGCCGCCGGCAGCAGCTGGGTGGGCAGCAGCCGCGGCAGCATCGCCCCTCTGGCCGCACCCATAATCGTCGACGCCGAGGCGTTGACCGCGGCGAGCAGATAGTAGGGCCAAGTCGCCTCGACGCCGAGGAAGGCGACGAGGGTCATCGCGCCGATCGAGCACCAGGCGATCACGGCCGTGATCAGTGAGACGAGGCGACGGTCGAAGCGATCGGAGAGGGCGCCGCCGACAAAGCCGGAGAGGATCATGGGGCCGAGCGCCCAGAGGGCGACGAGCGACACCGCGAGGGTGGACTCGGTCAGGGCGTAGATGTGCAGACCCACGGCCACGATGGTCAGCTGGGTGCCGATGAAGGAGATCGAGGTGCCGAGCCAGAGCCGGGCGAATGCCGGGCTCTGCTTCAGCGGGGCGGTGTCGACGAACAGGCCGCGCAGGCCTCGCCGCCGCGGCCGCTCCCCCGCGTCTTCGGTCTCGCCCACCCCCGAACCTTACACCCGACTCGAGGGTTAGGCTGTACGGGTGTTCGATGAGCGTTACGACCAGGATCCCATCGCCGCGATGAAGCCCCGGCGCGGTCCGATCCAGCGCCGCGAGGTGACGCTCGCCCGCGGACTCGTGCTGGAGCACAGCGAGACCGAGTGGTGCGGTGCGGTGGTCGGCGCGCGCGAGGGGCATGTGCAGCTGGAGGATCGCACCGGACTGGTGCGCCTCTTCGCCCTCGCCGACGGCTTCCTCATCGACGGCGAGCCGGTGCGCCTGGTGATGCCCAAGCGCGCACCGCAGCAGCGGCGCACGGCCTCGGGCTCCATCGCGGTGGAGCAGCAGCGTGCGCGGGTCGCCATGCCCAGCCGCATCTTCGTCGAGGGGCGCCACGATGCGGAGCTGGTGGAGCAGGTCTGGGGCGATGACCTGCGCGTCGAGGGCGTGGTGGTGGAGCTGCTCGACGGCGCCGACAATCTCGGTCAAGTGCTCGCAGACTTCCGACCCGCTCCTGGGCAGCGCGCGGGGGTGCTGCTCGACCATCTCGTGCGCGGCAGCAAGGAGTCCCGGATCGCCGAGCGCGTGGCCCGCGAGCCCTGGGGCGCGCATGTGCGCATCGTCGGCCATCCCTTCGTCGACATCTGGGCGGCGGTGAAACCGGAACGGCTGGGCCTGAAGGCCTGGCCCGAGATCCCGCGCAGCATCGAGTGGAAGACGGGGATCTGCCGCGCGCTCGGCTGGCCCGCCGAGGAGCCCGCCGACATCGCGGACGCCTGGTCGCGCATCCGCGGGCGGGTGCGCGATTTCCGCGACCTCGATCCGGCGCTCGTCGGCCGGGTGGAGGAGCTCATCGACTTCGTGACGGAGCCGGCGGCGTGACCGGGCCCGCGACCGAGCCCGCCGCCGACCCCATTTCCGTGCCGGTGCCCGAGCCCCGCCCCTGGCCGTGCGCGAGGCTCGGCTACTGGTACGCGACGACCATCGGATTCATCTGGGGATTCATCTGGAGCACGGGCCGGGTGCGGCGCGTCGACGGGCTCTGGGTGTTCACCGGCATGCCGAAATGGACCTTCAAGCGCGGCGGCAGCTGCGTGGGCGCCTGCTATCTGACCGACCGCAACGCCGGCGCTGCGGTGCTGCGCCACGAAGCGGTGCACCGCGAGCAGTGGCGCCGCTACGGCATGGCGCTGCCGATCCTCTATCTCCTCGCCGGCCGTGACCCGCTGAAGAACCGTTTCGAGATCGAGGCGGGTCTCGAAGACGGGGGCTATCTGCGCCGCAGCCGATAGGCTCGTGCGCATGAGCACTCTCGACGACGAGTTCCGGTTCCTGTCCAGCGACGCCGCCCGGGTGGAGCGATCCGCTGCGCTCCCGACCGTCGAACGGATCTCCGTCGACATCGGCGAGGGGCGCCGGGTGAGCGCGCTCTCCTGGGAGCCCGAGTCCGCGCCCGAGTTCGTCTTCCTGCACGGTGCGGGCCTGAACGCGCACAGCTTCGATCCGACCGTGCTGGCGATGGGGGTCCCGGCGCTCGCGGTCGATCTGCCCGGCCACGGCCGCAGCGACTGGCGGGAGGACGCGAACTACCGCCCGGACCTGCTGGCCGGCGACATCGGCACCGTGCTGGCCGAGCGCGCCCCGGAGCCTGTCACCCTGGTCGGGCACTCGCTGGGCGGCCTCACCGCGATGCTCGCCGCCGCCGCGGCCCCGGGCGGGGTTCGCCGGCTCGTCATCGTCGACATCTCCCCCGGCGTGATCCCGCAGCGCGACGCCGGGACGATCGCTGAGTTCATCACCGGCAAACGTGACTACGGCACGCAGGAGGAGATCGTGGATCGCGCCATCGCCTTCGGCATCGGCAGCGACCGCGAGGCGCTCACCCGGGGGGTCGCGCTGAACACCCGGCGCCGCGCGGATGGGCGCTGGGAGTGGATGCACCACCTCGCGCACCTCGACGGCCTGCCGATCGCCGAGGGCGACGATCCCGCGCCCTTCGCCCCGCTGTGGGCAGTGCTCGAGTCCCTGCAGGCGGCGGGGGTCCCGCTCGCCCTGATCGCCGCGAGCGACGGTCTCGTCGGCCCCGAGCTCCGCGAGGAGTGGGCCGAGCGGCTCCCGGGCTCGGCCGTGCTCACCGTGGACGGGCCGCACAACCTCCACGAGGCGGCGCCGGTGGGGCTGGCGCGGGCGCTCGAATCGCTCGACGTCCTCGTCTCCCGCGATTGAGCCCGCGCCGAGGGCGCTGAAGCCGCGGCGCCCTCGGGTCCCCCAAGGCTCGGCTCAGGTGGGCGCGGCCCGCCTGGGCTCGGCCCTCACGGCCTCAGCTCTCGTGCAGGCCGCGCAGCGAGCCGAGGATCGCCTCCCGCAGCGACGCCGGCGCCGGTCCCTCGCAGGCCCGCCGCACCGCCACGGTCAGGCGTTCGAACACCTGCTGCTCGTCGCGGCACTCGACGCATGTCTCCAGGTGCTCGCGGATCGGCGCGCCGTCGGTCTCGCACAGCTCACCGCGGATCAGCTCCTCGAGATTCGCCCGCGCGTGTTCGCATCCGCATCCGCTCATCTCACTCACCTCCTGCTCTCTGCTGCGAAGACGCCTTCGCCTCCGGCCCGATGCCCTGTTCCCGCGCGTAGTCGCCCAGCGCCTGCCGCAGTCGGGCCCGGCCGCGGTGCAGGCGGCTCATCACGGTGCCGATGGGCCGCTCGATGATGTCGGCGATCTCCTGGTAACTGAATCCCTCGACATCGGCGAGGTAGACCACCATGCGGAAGTCCTCCGGCAGCGAGTTCAGCGCCTCCGTCACCACACCCGCCGGGGTGCGGTCGATCGCCTCGGCCTCAGCCGAGCGCGAGGACATCGCGGTGGTCGACTCGGCTCCGCCCAGCTGCCAATCCTCCAGCTCGTCGACCGCGCCGAGATAGGGCTCGCGCTGCCGCTTCCGATAGCTGTTGATGTACGAGTTCGTCATGATCCGGTACAGCCAGGCCTTGAGATTGGTGCCCTCGGCGAAGCTCGCGAAAGCGGCGAAGGCCTTCATGAAGGTCTCCTGCACCAGGTCCTGCGCGTCCTGCGGATTGCGCGTCATCTTCATGGCGGCGCCGTAGAGCTGGTCGAGGTACGGCAGCGCCTCATTCGAGAAGCGCCGCTCGAGCTCGGCCCGCTCGGATGCGGAGATGTCACTGCGGCTCACAGTAGTCAAGCCTACTGGCGCTTCGAGCACGGTGGTTCCGCTCATCCGCACCTCCTCCCGACGCTCGCGATAGACTGTTCAACCGATGGCGAAGGCGTTTCATTCCCGGGGCGGCGCTCGAGACGAAGGCCCGCTCGGTCTTCACCGCAGTGCAGGGACCGGGCCCGCTGCGTTCACATTCACGGGCAGACAAGGCGAGGTGGAGAGCACACGGTGCTGATTGCGAAGCTGAATGCGGGTCGCGACGACGAGGATCCGGCGGGCCAGGGCGAGGGATCCGCGGATGCGGTGGAGCCCTGGGACGCTCCCGTGGCCGCTTCCGAGCTCGTGGCGACCGTTCCGCTGCCCGGTTCGAAGTCGCTGACGAATCGCGAGCTGATCCTCGCGGCGCTCGCCGAGGGGCCGGGCGTGCTGCGCGCCCCCCTGCACTCCCGCGACAGCCGGCTCATGGTCGAGGGTCTCCGCGCCCTCGGCGTGGGCATCGAGGCGATCGGCTCCCCCGGCCCCTTCGGCGCGGATCTGCGCATCACCCCGACCGCCGAGCTCCAGGGCTCCACCAGCATCGCCTGCGGGCTCGCCGGCACGGTGATGCGCTTCCTGCCGCCGGTCGCGGCCCTCGCCCTGGGCCCCACCGCATTCGACGGCGACCCCTACGCGCGCAAGCGCCCGATGCGCCCCGTGCTCGACGCACTGCGCGCGCTCGGCGCCGATATCGCGGATGAGGGCCGCGGCGCCCTGCCCTTCACCGTGCACGGCACCGGCTCGTTGCGGGGCGGCCGCGTCGAGCTCGACGCCTCCCTGTCGAGCCAGTTCGTCTCCGGGCTGCTGCTCAGCGCCCCGCGCTTCGACGAGGGCGTGCATGTGGTGCACACCGGCGAACGGCTGCCGAGCGCACCGCATATCGAGATGACGCTGGAGGCGCTGCGCGCCCGCGGCGTCGAGGCCGACTCCCCCGCACCGGGCGAGTGGCGGGTGGCGCCCGGTCCGATCCGCGCCCGGGATCTCGCGATCGAGCCGGATCTGTCGAATGCGGCACCGTTCCTGGCCGCGGCGCTCGTCGCCGGCGGCAGCGTCACCGTGCCGGGCTGGCCCGCCGAGACCACGCAGGTGGGCGATCGGCTGCGCGATCTGCTGGGACGCTTCGGCGCCGCGGTCGAGCTGCAGGGCGACCGGCTCACGGTCTCGGGCGACGGCCGTCCCGGCGGCGTCGAGCTCCACCTGCCCGAGGCGGGCGAGCTCGCCCCGACCCTCGTCGGCCTCGCCGCGATCGCCGCGCACGGCACGGGCGCGGGCGACGGACAGCCCAGTCGTATCACCGGCATCGGCCACATCCGTCAGCACGAGACCGACCGCATCGCCGCCCTCGTCGCCGAGATCACCGGCCTCGGCGGCCGCGCGGAGGAGCTCGAAGACGGCATCGCGATCCATCCCTCCACTCTGCACGGCGGCCTCTGGCACAGCTACGAGGATCACCGCATGGCCACCACCGGCGCCCTGCTGGGCCTCGCGATCCCGGGGGTGCGGGTGGACGACATCGACTGCACCGCGAAGACGCTGCCGCAGTTCGCGCAGCTGTGGGCGCGAATGCTCGGCATCGCCCCGGCGGGCGGCGCCTCCGCGGATCTGTCCGCGGGCGACGGGATCGCGATCACCGGCCTGATGAGCGGCCTGCTCGAAGGGCTCTGAGCGCGTGAGCTGGTTGCCGCCCGACGAAGGAGACGAAGACGTCCCCTACGGCGAGTACGCTGATCGCGAGGTGCGGCAGCGACCGAATCCCAAGGCCAACCGCCCGCGCACGAAGCGCCGCCCTGAGCACGCCGATGCGGTGATCGGGATGGTGACGGGGGTGGATCGCGGACGCTACTCGGTGCTGGTCCCCGCGGGCGCCGATCCCACCGACCCCACCGAGCGCGCCGTGACCGCCGCCCGGGCCCGTGAGCTGCGCGGCACCGCCATCGTCATCGGCGATCGGGCCCAGCTCGTCGGCGATATCAGTGGCACGGAGGGAACGCTTGCGCGCATCGTCGGAATCGAGGAGCGACGCACTGTGCTGCGCCGCAGCGCGGACGACAGCGACCGGGTCGAGCGCGTCATGGTCGCGGGCGCCGATCAGATGCTCATCGTCGTCGCCGCCGCGAATCCGGAGCCCCGGGTGCGGCTGGTGGACCGCTACCTCGTCGCCGCGTACGACGCGGGGATCCATCCCATCATCTGCGTCACGAAGGTGGATCAGGCCGATCCCGAGGAGTTCCTCTCGAATTTCGCGGGCCTCGACGTCCCGGTGCTCCGCTCCTCGCCCGGCGCCGAGCCGATCGACGAGATCCGCGCGCTGCTCGCCGGCCGCATGACGGTGTTCGTCGGGCACTCCGGCGTCGGCAAGTCCACCCTGATCAATGTGCTGGTGCCCGATGCGGACCGGGCGACCGGTCATGTGAACCAGGTCACCGGGCGGGGCCGGCACACCTCGTCGTCCTCGGTGGCGCTGCGCGCCCAGACGCCCGGCTGCGCGAACGGCGATACCGGCTGGGTGGTCGACACCCCGGGGGTGCGATCCTTCGGGCTCGGGCATGTGACCGGTGAGAGCGTGCTGCGCGGCTTCACCGAGCTCGCACCGATCCTCGACGAGTGCCCGCGCGGCTGCACCCACCTCGATGACGCGCCCGATTGCGAGCTCGATGTCGCGATCGCCGACGGGCGGCTCGACGCGGCGGGGGCGCGCCGGGTGGAATCGCTGCGGCGGCTGCTGCGCTGAGCGGCGCTCCCCCGCGCGCTGCCTGACGCCGCGCCGGGCGCCGAAACGAAAGAGGGGCGGCCGAAGCCGCCCCTCAGATCCGCTGCCGCGATCAGAGCGCGTCGATCACCCCGTTGAGCGTGGCCGAGGGGCGCATCACGGCCGAGACCAGCGCGGGATCGGGCCGGTAGTAGCCGCCGATCTCGACGGGCGAGCCCTGCACGGCGATGAGCTCGGCGACGATCTTCTCCTCATTCGCCGCGAGCGCCTCGGCGACCGGGGCGAACGCCGCTGCGAGCTCCGCGTCGTCGCTCTGCTTCGCGAGCTCCTGGGCCCAGTAGAGCGCCAGGTAGAAGTGGCTACCGCGGTTGTCGATGGTGCCGAGCTTGCGGCCGGGCGAGCGATCCTCCTCGAGGAAGGTGCCGGTGCCGCGGTCGAGCGTGTCGGCGAGCACCTGGGCCTTCGCGTTGCCGGTGAACTGGGCGAGATGCTCGAGCGAGGCCGCCAGCGCGAAGAACTCGCCGAGCGAGTCCCAGCGCAGGTAATCCTCGGCGACCAGCTGCTGCACATGCTTCGGGGCGGAGCCGCCGGCGCCGGTCTCGAAGAGGCCGCCGCCCGCCAGCAGCGGCACGATGGAGAGCATCTTGGCGCTGGTGCCCACCTCGAGGATGGGGAACAGATCGGTGAGGTAGTCGCGCAGCACATTGCCGGTCACCGAGATGGTGTCCTCGCCGCGGCGGATGCGCTCCAGCGAGTAGCGGGTCGCCTCGGCCGGGGCGAGGATCTCGATGGTGAGTCCCTCGGTGTCGTGCTCGCCGAGATAGCGCTGCACCTTCTCGATGAGCTGCGCGTCGTGGGCGCGGTTCGCATCCAGCCAGAACACCGCCGGCGCCCCGGTGGCGCGGGCCCGCGAGACGGCGAGCTTCACCCAGTCGCGGATCGGCGTGTCCTTGGTCTGCGTGGCGCGCCAGATGTCGCCGGCGGCGACCTCGTGCGAGATCAGCGTCTCACCCGCGCCGTTCACGATCTCGACCCGGCCGGGAGCCGCGATCTCGAAGGTCTTGTCGTGGCTGCCGTACTCCTCGGCCGCCTGCGCCATCAGGCCCACATTCGGCACGGTGCCGATGGTCGCGGGATCCAGCGGGCCGTTCGCGATCGAATCCTCGACGGCGGCCTGGTAGACGCCGGCGTAGGAGGAGTCGGGGATCACGGCCAGCGTGTCGTCCTCGACGCCGTCGCCGTCCCAGAGCTTGCCGCCGTTGCGGATGAGCGCGGGCATCGAGGCGTCGACGATGACATCGGAGGGCACGTGCAGATTGGTGATGCCCTTGGTGCTGTCGACGTAGGAGAGGCGGGGGCCGCGAGCGATATCGGCCGCGATCTCCTCGGCGATCTCGGCGCCGCCGGGCACCTGGTCGAGACCGGCGAGGATCGAGCCGAGACCGTCGTTCGGGGTGAGGCCAGCGGCGGCGAGCGTCGCACCGTGCTTCTCGAACACGTCGGCGAAGAAGGCCTTGACCGCGTGGCCGAAGAGGATCGGGTCGCTGACCTTCATCATCGTGGCCTTGAGGTGCAGCGAGTACAGCACGTCCTCGGCCTTCGCCTGGGCGATGGTCTCGGCGAGGAAGGCGTCGAGCGCCGCGGCCGAGAGGAAGGTCGCGTCGACGACCTCGCCCGCGAGCACGGGCAGCTGCTCCTTCAGCACCGTCACCGTGCCGTCGGCGGCGGTGTGCCGGATGGAGAGGGTGTCGGCCTCCGCCAGGACGACCGACTTCTCATTCGAGAAGAAGTCGTCGTGCCCCATCGTGACGACGCGGGTCTTCGACCCCTCGCCGAAGGGCTTGTTGCGGTGGGGGTGCTTGCGGGCGTAGCTCTTCACCGAGAGGGGTGCGCGGCGGTCGCTGTTGCCCTGGCGCAGCACCGGGTTCACCGCGGATCCCTTGATGCGGTCGTAGCGGGCGCGCGTCTCGCGCTCCTCGTCCGTCGCGGGCTCGTCCGGGTAGTCCGGCACATCGAAGCCCTGGGCCTGCAGCTCGGCGATCGCGGCCTTCAGCTGCGGGATCGACGCGGAGACGTTCGGCAGCTTGATGATGTTCGCCTCGGGGAGCTTGGCCAGCTCGCCGAGCTCGGCGAGGGCGTCGGCGACGCGCTGCTCGGGGGTGAGACGCTCGGGGAAGACGGCGAGGATGCGCCCGGACAGCGAAATGTCGCGGGTGTCGATGTCGACGTCGGCGGCCCCGGTGAATGCCTGGATGATCGGCAGGAACGAGGCGGTCGCCAGAGCGGGTGCCTCATCGGTGTGGGTGTAGATGATGGTGGAGTCGGTCACGTCTCGTAGCTCTTCCGTTCGTGTGCGAAATGCACTCCCGATGCTATCGCACCCCGCTGAAAGTCTCTCGACATCGAGAGACTTCGACGACTCGGCGACTCCCCCTCCCGATAGGATGGGAGCGTGACCGAACGCGTGATCCTCGAGGCCGGCCAGGCCGCACCCGATTTCTCCCTCAGCGACCAGAACGGCGACACCGTCTCGCTCGCGCAGTTCCGCGGACAGCGGGTGATCCTCTTCGCCTACCCCGAGGCACTGACTCCGGGGTGCAGCATGGAGGCCTGCGATTTCCGCGACTCCGTGGGCCCGCTGCAGGCCGCAGGCTATGCCGTGCTCGGCATCTCCCCCGACGCGCCCGAGAAGCTGAAGCGCTTCGAGGAGCGCGACGGCTTGAACTACCCGCTGCTCAGCGATCCCGATCGCGCCGTGCTCATCTCCTACGGCGCCTACGGGGAGAAGAACAGCTACGGGCGCATCGTCACCAGCGTCATCCGCTCGACCTTCGTGCTCGACGCCGAGGGGCGCATCGAGCATGCCCTCTACAACGTCAAGGCGACGGGGCACGTCGCCCGGGTGCGCAAGCTCCTCGGCGTCTGACGCGCTACGGCGCGCCCGGGGATCCCTCGATCTCCCGATGCACCGGCTTCGCCAGCAGCCCCGCGGCGAAGCCGACGAAGGCCAGCAGGATCAGCCCCCAGCCGAGCAGCGCATCGCCGAGCGCGAACTGCAGAACGCCGGTTCCCGCCGCGAAGAGCAGCACGTGGATCGTGATGGCGGATCCTCGCACCCAGCTGGCGCGGATGCGCAGCGCGCCCCACAGCGTGATGCACACCCAGACCCAGGCGATGAGCACGGCGAGGAAGATGCTCACGCGCTGGCCGATCGGCTCGTCATCAGCCCCGAAGAAGCCCTGCACCACGGGGACCAGCATCACGAGGCCTCCGATCGCCTCGATGGCGAGCACCAGCCCCAGCACCGCCCAGGCGATGCGCGAGCGTGCGTGAACCTCAGATGACGAGCTCATCAACACGTCCTTTCCAAATTATTTCCATTCAACTATTGATCTCCTACAAGCTTCATGGAAATATATATACAGAGAGTTTCGCGCACGCTGCTGTGGGCATTCTCAGCCCCGCAACACAGCACCCGGCGCGAGATCAGGCTACTAGCCGAGACGTGGTTTCGCTCGCGTGCGCACGCACCGAATGGAGAGAAACTGATGGACTGGAGAGAGCAAGCCGCTTGTCTCACCGTCGACCCGGAATTGTTCTTCCCGGTCGGCAACACCGGCCCCGCCGTCGAGCAGATCGAGCGCGCCAAGGCGGTGTGCGCCCGCTGCAAGGTCACCGAGATGTGCCTGCAGTACGCCATGGACACTGGCCAGGATTCCGGTGTCTGGGGCGGGCTCAGCGAGGATGAGCGCCGCGCACTCAAGCGCCGCGCCGCCCGCGCGCGCCGCGCTTCCTGATCTTCGAGCAGTGAGCCCCGGGTCGATCTCGACCCGGGGCTCACTGCTGCCCTCCGAGGCGGAGCGCGCCGGGCGCGGCGCCGGCCTTCGCCGACGCACTGAATCAGCGTACCGCACCCGAATTCCGGGGAATTGCGGTGCACTCGGCCGATTCGGTGCGTGTGTGCCGGGCGGCAGGGCGGGGAGATGAGCGGACCCCGCACCCCGGACTAGTCCGTGCCGGCGTCGAAGGCGGCACTGCCGGCACCGTTAGTCGGTGCCGGCATCGAATGCGGCACTGAGGCCCAGCTCATCCGCCTCTTCGTCGATACCGCGCACCGCGTCGGCGATCTCATCCGCGCCGCCGCGCTCGAGCTCACCCACGAGCTCGGCGGTCGCCCCGCCCACCAGGCCGAGCGCCGCGTACTGCTCGAGGCGCTGGCGCGAGTCAGCGATATCGAGATTGCGCATGGTGAGCTGGCCGATCCGATCCTCGGGGCCGAAGGCCGCGCCGACCGTGCGCTCCATCGAGAGCTTCTCGGGGTGGTAGCTGAGATTCGGGCCCGTGGTGTTCAGAATCGTGTAGTCGTCGCCGCGCCGCAGCCGCAGCGTCACCTCGCCCGTGATCGCCGAGCCGACCCAGCGCTGCAGCGCCTCGCGCAGCATCAGCGACTGCGGGTCGAGCCAGCGGCCCTCGTACATCAGGCGCCCGAGCTTGCGCCCGTCGGTGTGGTAGCTCGCGAGCGTGTCCTCGTTGTGGATCGCGTTCACCAGGCGCTCATAGGTGATGTGCAGCAGCGCCATGCCCGGGGCCTCGTAGATGCCGCGCGACTTCGCCTCGATGATGCGGTTCTCGATCTGGTCGCTGACCCCGAGGCCGTGGCGGCCGCCGATGGCGTTCGCCTCGAGCACCAGGGCGACCGGATCCGCGAACTCGACACCGTTGATGGCCACCGGGCGCCCCGCCTCGAAGCGCACCGACACCTCCTCGGTGGCGACCTCGACGTCCTCGCGCCAGGCGGCGACGCCCATGATCGGCTCGACGATGTCGAGACCGGCGTCGAGGAACTCGAGCTTCTTCGCCTCGTGCGTCGCGCCCCAGATGTTCGCGTCGGTCGAGTAGGCCTTCTCGGTGGCATCGCGGTAGGGGTAGCCGTTGGCGACGAGCCACTCGCTCATCTCGTGACGGCCGCCGAGCTCCTCGACGAACTGCTTGTCGAGCCAGGGCTTGTAGATGCGCAGCGCGGGGTTCGCCATCAGACCGTAGCGGTAGAAGCGCTCGATGTCGTTGCCCTTGTAGGTGGAGCCGTCGCCCCAGATGTCGACGCCGTCCTCCTTCATCGCGCGCACGAGCAGGGTGCCGGTGACGGCGCGTCCGAGCGGAGTGGTGTTGAAGTAGGTCTTGCCGCCCGAGCGCACATTGAAGGCGCCGCACTGCAGCGCCACGAAGCCCTCTTCGACCAGCGGCAGCTTCGCGTCGACGTGGCGCGCGATCTCGGCGCCGTACTCCTTCGCGCGACCGGCGACGCCCTCGATGTCGGGCTCGTCGTACTGGCCGATATCGGCGGTGTAGGTGCAGGGCACCGCGCCCTTCTCGCGCATCCACGCGACCGCGCAGGAGGTGTCGAGACCACCGGAGAAAGCGATGCCGACGCGCTCGCCGACGGGAAGGGAGGAAAGGACCTTGGACATGCTCTCTATCCTAGAGCGCCCCGAAGCCGCGCCCGTCCACCGGGGCCGCCCGGGCGACCCTGCGCCCGGCGACGGCCCGCGCCCACCGGCGCAGTAGAGCCGGCTCAGGGCAGCGCGATCAGCGCACGCTCATCTCACGCGGGTTCGTCCCGAAGTTGCGCTGCTCGTCGAGCTCGGCGATGGCCTCCATCTCCGGGTCGCTCAGCACGAAGTCGAAGAGCGAGGCGTTCTCGACCATGCGCTCGCGGCTCGTGGTCTTCGGGAAGACGATGGTGCCCTGCTGCAGGTGCCAGCGCAGCACGATCTGGGCGGGGGTGCGGCGATGGATGCGCGCCGGCTCGGAGATCGCCTCGCGCTCGAAGAGATCGCTCTTGCCCTGCGCCAGCGGACCCCACGACTCGATCGCGATGCCCTGCTCGCGGCAGAACTCGCGCAGCTCGCGGCGCTGGTGCAGCGGGTGCAGCTCGATCTGGTTCACCGCCGGCACCACCCCGGTCTCGCGAAGCAGCTCCTGCAGATGCTCGATCTCGAAATTCGACACTCCGATGGAGTCCGCGCGGCCCGAGCCCACGATCTCCACCAGACCGCGCCAGGCGCCGAGCGCCGTGCCGTACATCGGCACCGGCCAGTGCACCAGGTACATGTCGACGCTGTCGAGGCCGAGTCGCTCAAGGCTCGCGTCGAAGGCGCCGTGCGGATCCTCGTGATCCGAGTTCCACAGCTTCGTCGTGATGAAGAGCTCCTCGCGCGGAATGCCGCTCGCGGCGATCGCGCGACCGACGGCCGCCTCGTTCTTGTAGATACTGGCCGTGTCGATGTGCCGGTAGCCCACTTCGAGGGCTTCGCTGACGATGCGCTCCGTCTCGGCGGGGTCGACCAGGAATACCCCGAAGCCGAGCTGAGGGATGAGATTCCCATCGTTCAGCCGGATATTCGGAATCGGCAGAGCAGTCATCGTGGTTCCTCCATTGCGTAACTCCCGGCACAGTCTATGCCCAGCAGAGCCATAAGCCGGGGATAATGGAACGGTCATGTCGAAAGCCCCGCGTACTCCGCCGCGTCTGGAGTCCCCCGCAGAACTGCCCGTCAGCGGAATGCGGGAGGAGATCGCGGAGGCGATCCGGCGGCACCAGGTGGTGGTGGTCGCGGGCGAGACCGGCAGTGGCAAGACCACCCAGCTGCCCAAGATCGCCCTGGCGCTCGGCCGCGAGAAGATCGCCCATACGCAGCCCCGCCGCATCGCGGCGCGCTCGGTCGCCGAGCGCATCGCCGAGGAGACCGGGACCGAGCTCGGGGACCTGGTGGGCTACCAGGTGCGCTTCACCGACAAGGTGAGCGAGGGCACCCGGATCCGCCTGATGACCGACGGCATTCTGCTGAACGCGATCCACCGGGATCGCGATCTCTCCGCCTACGACACGATCATCATCGACGAGGCGCACGAGCGCAGCCTCAACATCGACTTCCTGCTGGGCTATCTGAAGACCCTGCTCCCCCGCCGCCCCGATCTCCGGGTGATCATCACCTCGGCGACGATCGACCCCGAGTCCTTCGCCCGCCACTTCGCGGACCCCGCGACCGGCGAAGCGGCACCGGTGATCCAGGTCTCGGGGCGCACCTTCCCGGTCGAGATCCGCTACCGTCCACTGGTCGAAGAGGCGGAGATCGTGGATCCGCGGAGCCCGGGAGCACCGGGCGGGGCACCGCGGAAAGGGGCGCGGGGCGCCGAGCGCGATCTCTTCGACGCGATCGGCGAGGCGGTCGAGGAGCTCTCCCGGGAGGAGCCCGGCGATGTCCTGGTGTTCCTCAGCGGCGAGGCGGAGATCCGCGACGCCACCGATGCCTTGAAGGGCAGGCTCGGCGAGAAGCGGGGAGCCTCCACCGAGATCCTCCCCCTCTACGGACGCCTGAGCGCCGCCGAGCAGCACCGCGTCTTCTCCCCCCGGCGCGGTGCCCGCCGCATCGTGCTCGCCACCAATGTCGCGGAGACCAGCCTCACCGTCCCCGGCATCCGCTACGTGGTCGACGCCGGCACCGCGCGCATCTCCCGCTACAGCGCGCGCAGCAAGGTGCAGCGGCTGCCCATCGAGGCGGTGTCGCAGGCGAGCGCGAAGCAGCGCTCGGGGCGCTCGGGGCGCACCAGCCCGGGTATCGCGATCCGGCTTTACAGCGAGGAGGATTTCGAGCGGCGTCCCGAGTTCACCGAGCCGGAGATCCTCCGCACCGGACTGGCGAGCGTGATCCTGCAGATGCTGGCCCTCGACCTCGGCGAGATCGCCGACTTCCCCTTCCTCACCCCGCCCGATCGGCGCGACATCACCGACGGGGTGAATCTGCTGACGGAGCTCGGCGCGGTCGAGCCTCGCGGCAAGCGCCACCGGATCACGCGGATCGGGCGGGAGCTGTCCCGGCTGCCGCTCGAGCCCCGCTTCGCCCGCATGATCGTCGAGGCCAGGCGGCACGGTGTGACCGCGGAGGTGATCGCGATCACGGCGGGTCTCACCGTCCAGGACGTGCGCGAGCGCCCGGCCGAGCACCGCGCCCACGCGGACCAGCTGCACGCCCGCTTCGCCGATCCGCTCGGCGATCTGATGACCCTCCTGAACCTCTGGAACTACCTTCAGGAGCAGCAGGCGGCGCTCTCCTCCAGCGCCTTCCGACGGCTGTGCAAAGCCGAGTACCTGAACTTCCTCCGGGTGCGCGAGTGGATGGATCTGGTCCGACAGCTCGGGCGAGTGAGATCCTCGCGAGGGAGCGCAGCGCCGGCTCCCGTCCCTCGCGCCGGCGCGGCCGGCGCCGCCGCGCCGGGCGAGAGGCAGGCGCACGATGCACCGGACGACGGCACCCCCGCGGAGCTGATCCACCGCTCCGTGCTCGCGGGGCTGCTGTCCCGCATCGGGATCCGCGACGACCGGCAAGATCGCCGGCCCCCCGGGGGCGCGGGCCCCGGGAGGCGCAGGCTCGCGCAGGAGTACCTCGGCAGCCGCGGCACGCGCTTCGCACTGCATCCGGGATCGGTGCTCGCGAAGCGGCCGCCCGAGGTGGTGATGAGCGTCGAGCTGGTGGAGACGAGCCGGCTCTTCGCGCGCGGGAACGCCACGATCGAACCCGAGTGGGCGGAGGAGCTCGCCGGGGCCCTCGCCAAGCGCCAGCTCGGCGAGCCGCACTGGGAGAAGTCGCAGGGCGCCGCCGTGGCCTACGAGCGCGTCACGCTCTACGGCGTGCCCATCGTGCAGCGGCGCCGGGTGCAGCTCGCGCGCTTCGACGCCGAGCACGCCCGCGAGCTCTTCATCCGCCACGCCCTGGTGCAGGGCGAGTGGGATTCTCCACAGGCCTTCGACCGTGCGAATAGGCAGCTGCGTCGGGAACTGGAGCAGCTGGAGGAGCGCAGCCGCCGCCGCGACCTCGTGGAGGGCGACGAGGCGGTCTACGACTTCTACGATCAGCGGATCCCGGCCGAGGTGGTGAGCACCCGCAGTTTCGAGGGGTGGTGGAAGCAGGCTCAGCGCGACCGGCCGAAACTGCTGACCATGCGCCGCGAGGATCTGCTGGCCGACGAAGAGACCCGGATCGACGAGGACGAGTTCCCGCGGCAGTGGCGCCACGGCGACCAGACGCTGAAGCTGCGCTACCGCTTCGATCCCACCGCCGAGGACGACGGCGTCACGGTCTCCGTGCCGCTGCCGCTGCTGCCGCGCATCGAGGGTCGCGAGTTCGAGAAGCTGGTGCCCGGACTGCGCGAAGAGCTCGTCACCGCCCTCATCCGCACACTGCCCAAGGCGATCCGGAAGAACGTGGTGCCGGCCGCCGACTGGGCGCGCACCCTGCTGGGAGTGATCGGGCCGCAGTTGGACGGCGCCGCGGCTGAGCAGGCCGGGGGCTCCTCGGGGGCCTCGGCGACGGCTTCGAACCCGGCTGTTGCAGATGCGCCGCCCCTCACCGAGCTGCTCGCCGCGGAGATCCGCCGCCGCACCAGTGCGCAGATCACCTCCGCCGACTTCGACATCGCGCGACTGCCCGCCCATCTCACCCCGACCTTCCGCGTGGTCGACGCCCGGGGGCGCACCATCGGCGCGGGGAAGGATCTCGCAGCGCTGCAGCGCACGCATCGGGAGCAGGCGACGAAGGGGGTCGCCCGGGTGGCCGCCGCCGCCCTGCCCAAGCACGCGCTCGAGCGCACGGGCCTCACGAGGTGGGAGTTCGGCGATCTGCCCCGGCAGCTCGACACCGTCTACGCCGGCGGAAGAGGAGTCGGAGGGGGCACGGTGCGCGCCTACCCTGCGATTGTGGATCGGCGTACCTCCGTCGATCTCGCGCTCGTCGCCGATGCGGCCGAGCAGACCCGCTTGTCGAGGCGCGGGATCAGGCGGTTGCTGGTGCTGTCGAGCCCGAGCCCTGCGAGCTATGTGCGGGATCACCTCTCCAATGAAGAGAAGCTGCTCCTGGGCGCGGGTCCCCACCGCACCCTCGATGACGCCATCGCCGATGTGTCGCTCGCGGTGGCCGATCGGGTGATCCGCCGGCACGCGCCCGACGGGCTGGTGTGGAGCGCCGAGAACTTCGAGGCCATCGCCACCGACTACGCCCGCGCGCTCATCGATGAGATCTACCGCGGCATCGCGCTGACCGCCCAGGTGCTGGGGGCGGCCCGCAAGGCGCGGAAGGCGATCGAGGCGGCGAAGTCCCTCGCGGTGCTCAGCCAGGTGACCGACGCGAAGGCTCAGCTCGACGGGCTGATCTTCGAGAATTTCGTCGCCCGTACCGGTCTCGACCGGCTCGCACGGCTTCCGGTCTACTGCGAGGCGATCCAGCACCGCATGACGGGACTGCAGGCGCAACCGGGCCGAGACCGGGCCTGGCAGAACGAGGTGGATCGGGCCCTCGGGCTCTTCTCGGAGGCGGGCGGCGCGATCCCCCTCCCGCCGGATGCGCCCGAGCGGGTGGTGCGGGTGCGCTGGCTCATCGAGGAGCTGCGGGTGAGCCTCTTCGCGCAGCAGCTGCGTACTGCGGAGCCGGTGTCGCTGCAGCGCATTCAGAAGGTGCTCGCCGAGCGCTGAGACCGGGTGCGGATCCACAGCGAACGTCGCCCCATCCGGATCCGCCCATGCCTTCGGCGCACTAGAATCCTGTGGTGGGCATCTATCGTGACCTGGGACGCAGCCGGGGGGTCTACCGCATTCTGCTCGCGCAGCTGACGGCGCGCTTCCCTTTCGGCATGCTCACGATCATCCTGCTGCTGCATGTGCAGCTGGTCTACGGCAACTACACCTCGGCAGGCGTCATCCTCGCGGGCCTCAGCGTCGGTCAAGCGGTTTCTGGCCCGCTGGCGAGCAGGCTGATGGGCCGCCTCGGCATGCGGCGAGTGCTGACCCTGACGACCCTGGTGAGCGCAGGGCTGCTGGTGCTCATCGCGCTCACCCAGTTCCCGCTGGTGGCCGTCGCGGTGATGGCGCTTCTCGTGGGGCTTACCACTCCCCCGGTGATGCCCGCCGTGCGCACGATCTATCCGACGCTGGTCCCTGCAAGGCAGGTCACCGCACTGTTCTCGCTCGACGCCACGGCCCAGGAGATCATCTGGATCGTGGGGCCTGTCATCGCCGTCTTCGTCTCGGTGCAGATCAGCACCGTATGGGGGCTGCTGGTCGCGGCCGCCTTCCTCTTCGGCGGCGGTCTCTGGTTCATCCTCAGCCCCGAGGTCGGCAGGGTGAATCTCCCGCGGGCCCGGAATCGGCTCGGCGCGGTGCTCCGCAGGCCCACCGTGCTCGTGTCGACCATCGTGGGCTTCTTCTTCGTCGCCTCCTTCACCTCGCTGGAGGCCGGCATCGTCGCGGTCTTCGGGCACGACGGCATCGAATCGGGCATCGTGCTCGCGGTCTTCTCGATCGGCTCGGTGGTGGGCGGCCTCACCATCGGGCATCGGGACATCCGCCCCTGGAGCCTGATCGTCCGTTCCGCCGTGGTCACGCTCGGGACCGCGCTGTGCATCTTCAGCCAGGACACCCTGTGGCTGTGCATCATGGGATTCCTGGCGGGGCTCGGGGTGGCGCCGATGCTGGCCGCGCTGTTCACCATCGTGAGCGCCACGGTGCGCTTCTCGGAGACCGCCGAGGCCTACGGCTGGCTGGGCACCGGCCAGCTGGTGGGCGCCGCGGGAGGATCGGCCGCCGCAGGCGTGGCGATCGACGCCATGGGTGCGGTCGGCGGCATCGTCGTCTCCGTGCTGTTCCTGATCTCCACGGTGGTATCGGCGGCGATCAGCACCCCCTGGGTGCCGGATCTGCGGGGCCGCGACGCGAGTCCGATCCCCGATACCGAGCCGATCTCCGTGCCGAAGCATCCCTGATCTTCGCAGCCCTGCCACAAACCACTGATTCCGCAGCAATTTCGCGTTCCTACCGTCGGTATCCACCAGAATTGTGGATCATCCCGCTCTTTCCTGAGATCATGGAGCTGTGCGCGCCGCTGTGACAGACTGGCAGCACACACCAACGAGAGCGCTATTCAGGGAGTGAGTGATCCATGGCCACCTATGCCGTCATCAATCCGGCCACCGGCGAAACCCTCGCCACCTATCCCGACGCCACCGCGGAGGACATCGAGCGCGCGCTCGCCTCGGCGCAGAAGACCTACACCGAGTGGTCCCGCACCACCACGGTAGCCGAGCGCGCGGCGCTCGCCCAGCGCGCCGCAGAGCTCTTCGAGGAGCGCAAGGACGAGCTGGCCGCCATCATCAACCGCGAAATGGGCAAGCCCCTGGACCAGTCCATCGGCGAAGTCGAGTTCTCCGGAGGCATCGTCGGTGCTTTCGCCCAGAACGCCGAGAAGTGGCTCGCGGACGAGGTGCTCGAGGTCGAGGACGGGCTGAAGAGCTTCATCCGCAAGCAGGGCATCGGCGTGATCCTCGGCATCATGCCGTGGAACTACCCCTACTACCAAGTGGCCCGCTTCGCGGCGCCGAACCTCATCCTCGGCAACACCGTCGTGCTCAAGCACGCCAATCAGTGCCCGGAGTCGGCGCTGGCGCTGGAGAAGATCTTCCGCGACGCAGGCTTCCCCGAGGGCGCCTACGTCAACATCTTCGCCACCCACGAGCAGATCTCCACCATCATCGCCGATGAGCGCGTGCAGGGCGTCTCCCTCACCGGTTCCGAGCGGGCCGGTGCCATCGTTGCGGAGCAGGCCGGTCGCGCACTGAAGAAGTGCGTGCTCGAGCTCGGCGGCAGCGATGTGCTCCTGGTGCTCGACACCGCGGATCTCGACCACGCCGTCGCGCAGGCCGTGAACGGCCGTATGGAGAACACCGGCCAGGCCTGCAACGGTTCCAAACGCATCGTGGTGCTGGATACCTACTACGACGAGTTCGCGCAGAAGTTCTCGGCCGCCATCAACGGCCAGTCCCACGCAGACGGTGATTTCGGACCCCTCTCTTCCGACACCGCCACGAAGACCCTCGTCGCGCAGGTGCAGGGGGCGCTCGACGAGGGGGCGACGCTGCTCGCAGGCAGCAACGAACCCGACGGCAATCTCTACACTCCGGCGGTCATCGCCGATGTCACGCCGTCGATGGCCGTTTACAGCCAGGAGCTGTTCGGCCCGGTCGCCCAGCTGTACCGGGTCTCGAGCGACGAGGAGGCGATCGCGCTGGCAAACAGTTCGCCCTACGGCCTCGGTTCGGTGATCATCTGCGACGATCTGGAGCGGGCCGAGCGCGTGGGCGATCAGCTCGACGTCGGCATGGTCTTCATCGGAGCCGCGGGCCTCGAAGGGGTCGACGTGCCCTTCGGAGGTGTGAAGAAGTCCGGCTACGGGCGTGAGCTGGGCAAGGGCGGGATGGAGGAGTTCGCGAACAAGAAGCTGTTCCGCTTCGCCGGCTGAGCCGGCCATGGCCTGGAACGGGTCTCGGGGTTCCGCCCCGGGGCCCGTTCGCATGCCGATCTGCCCGGACTCGGTCGTGCTCGACCACCCTGGTGGGCGAGCTCAGCCGCCCGTGGTCGAAGTCGGCCGAACTCGACCGTCTCGCGCCGGGCTCAACCGCCCTGAGCCGAGCCCGGCCGCAGTCGACCGAGGTGTGCCTACTCCCCCAGGCGCTTCCTCGAGGCGATCGCGCGTTCCGCCTCGCGACGATCCTGCTTCTCGCGCAGCGTCTGGCGCTTGTCGTATTCCTTCTTGCCCTTGGCCAGCGCGATCTCGACCTTCGCCCGACCGTCGCGGAAGTACAGCTGCAGGGGGACGATCGTCATCCCGCCCTCGCGGGTCTTCTGGTAGAGCTTGTCGATCTGCTGGCGATGCAGCAGCAGCTTGCGCTTGCGCCGCGGGGCGTGATTGGTCCACGAACCGTTCAAGTACTCGGGGATGTAGGCGGCATCGAGCCAGGCCTCGCCGTTCTCGATGAAGACGTAGCCGTCCACCAGCGAGGCGCGTCCCATTCGCAGCGACTTCACCTCGCTACCGGTGAGCACCATCCCCGCCTCGAAGGTGTCGAGGATCAGGTAGTCGTGGCGTGCCTTCTTGTTCGAGGCGATCAGCTTCTGACCGGTCTCCTTCGGCATGGCACCTCCTCCGTCGTCGCCGACCCATCAGTCTACCCGTCTTCGCGCGGTGCCCAAGGCGCCGGATCGGGAGCCGGCTGGGACCCGGCTCGGGCCCGGCTCGGAACCCGCTTCCGGGCCCGTGCTGGATACGGGCCGGATCCGCCCCGCCGGTTGCGACGGCGATCCGGGTTCCCAAAGTCGCCATCCAGGGAATTCGGGCTTTGGGAACCCGGATCGCTTTGGGAAGTGGCGCTGCGGGCGGCGGCGCACGACGCGCCGAACAGCGGGCGGCGAACAGCGTGCGGACGGAGGGCAGCGGCGGACGACGCGCCGAACGCGCTACACCCGCAGGTACCGCGAGATCGCGATCTTCGCCGCGATCGCCGAGAGCACGACCCCCACGAGCAGCAGTATCGGCGGCACGAGCAGGGATTGCTCGACGGTGATGTAGCTCGTGAACGGCACGTTCTTCACCAGGAAGCCCTGCACGAAGAACTGCACGATCGCGACGGAGGCCAGGCCCGCCAGCACCGCGCCGATCAGCGCCGCGAGTATGCCCTCGAGGATGAACGGCGTCTGGATGAATCTGTTCGACGCCCCCACCAATCGCATGATGCCGATCTCCCGGCGTCTCGAGAAGGCGGAGAGGCGGATCGTGGTCGAGATGAGCAGCATCGCCGCCACCAGCATGAGACCCGCGATGGCGACCGCGGTGTAGCTGGCGACCCCGAGGAAGAGGAAGATTCGATCGAGCAGGCTCCGCTGATCCGACACGCTCTGCACTCCGGGGATGCCGGTGAAGGTCTCCTGGATGATGGCCGAGCGCGAGGGATCCTCCAGCCGCACCCAGAAGGTCTGGTTCAGCTGGTCGGGTCGGGTGATCTCGACGATCGGGTTCCCCTCGAACTGCTGGGTGAACTCCGCGTAGGCCTGGTCGTGATCGACGAAGAAGAACTCCTCGATGTAGGGCGCCAGAGTGTCCGACTGCAGCGCCTGCTCGACTGCGGCGATCTGCTCCTCGTCGACGTCCTCTCCCGAACAGGTGGCGCTCTGGTCGTACTGCGTGCACAGATAGATGGCCACCTGGGCGCGGTCGTACCAGAAGGTCTTCATCTGCTGCACCTGCAGCTGCAGGAGGATCGCCGCTCCCACGAAGGTCAGCGAGACGAAGGTGACCAGGATCACCGAGATCACCACGGAGAGGTTGCGGCGCAGTCCGCTCCACACCTCGCCGAGCACTAGGCCCACTCTCATCGCACCGGCCCCACATCCGTCTCATCGTCGTCGCCGAGGCCGAGGCGTTCGGCGAGGCTCCCCCGCTCCTCGGCCAGACGCACCGGATCGACCTGCGCCGCCGGTTCGAGGAAGGCCGGGATGCGCGGCTTCGAATCCGTCTGCACGCGCAGCGTCTTATCGGACTCCGGATCCTCGGCCTGCGGCTGAGCCGGTGCGGACGGCACCTGCACGGCCGGCGGCTGCACGGGCAGTGCCTGCCCTGGCGGCGCCGTCGGCGGCTGCGCGGCAGCCGCTGCGGCGGCGGTCGCACCGGGCACCTGGCCGGCGGCCGGCGTCTCGGCCTGGACCTGCCCCGCACCTGCCTCCGGCGCTTCGGAGGCCTCTGCGACCTCCGGTGCGAGCGTGGCCCGCACCACGTCCTCGCTGGTGCGCAGCACCCGCACGCCCGCGGCGGTGAGATCCTGCACCGGAATCGATGCGGTCTCGCCGTAGCCGCCGCTCTGCTCGTCGCGGACGACGACACCCTGCGAGAGCTCGATCACGCGCTGCTGCATGATGTCGACGAAGGTCGCCTCGTGCGTCGCCATCACCACTGTGGTGCCCGCCGCGTTGATCGCGCGCAGCAGCTGCATGATGCCGAGGCTCGTGGCGGGGTCGAGGTTGCCGGTGGGCTCGTCGGCGAGGAGGATCGCGGGCTTGTTCACGATGGCGCGCGCGATGGCGACGCGCTGCTGCTCACCGCCCGAGAGCTCGTGCGGGTAGCGCTTCGCCTTCCCCTCGAGGCCCACCATCTTCAGCGTGTCGGGCACCGCCTCCTGGATGAAGCCGCGCGACTTGCCGATGACCTGCAGGGAGAAGGCGACATTGTCGTAGACGGTCTTGTTCGTCAGCAGACGGAAGTCCTGGAAGACCACGCCGAGGGTGCGGCGGAAATACGGCACCTTGCGATTCGAGATCTTGGAGAGGTCGTGCCCGAGGACGTGGATCCGGCCCCCGCTCGGCTGCTCCTCTCGCAGGATCAGTCTGAGGCAGCTCGACTTTCCCGAACCGGAGGCACCGACGATGAAGACGAACTCGCCCCGGTCGATTTGGAGGTTCACGCTGTCGAGCGCCGGGCGCTGCGTGCCGCGGTACTTCTTGGTGACGTTCTCGAAGAGGATCATGACGCCTCGACACTACGCGCCGAAGCGCTCACCGCTTCCGCGACGCGCTGAGAAGATCGCGGTTCTCAGAAAGCACCGCGAGCGAGATCGTCAGGCGCGTGCCGGGGGCGGGAACCCGATTCTCGTCATATGGGCGGCGGAGCGACACGGCACACTGTGTGGCCGTGTCGCGAAGACGCCCGAAATGATGAGAATCGGATTCCCAACCCCGCACGCGTCTACTTATTGAGCGAGCGCCAGCGGATCCCCGCCGCGATGAACCCGTCGAGATCGCCGTTGAACACCGCATCGGGCTGGGAGCTCTCGTGCCCCGTGCGCAGGTCTTTCACCAGCTGCTGGCCGTAGAGGAAGTAGGAGCGGATCTGGTCGCCCCAGCTCGCGGTGATGCTGCCCGCCAGCTCCTTCTTCTTCGCCGCCTCCTCCTCGCGCTGCAGCAGCAGCAGGCGCGTCTGCAGCACGCGCATGGCGGCGGCGCGGTTCTGGATCTGGCTCTTCTCGTTCTGCATCGAGACGACGATGCCCGAGGGCAGGTGGGTGATGCGCACCGCGGAGTCGGTGGTGTTCACCGACTGGCCGCCCGGGCCGCTGGAGCGGTAGACGTCGACGCGGATGTCGGTTTCGGGCACCTCGACCTCGGTGGCCTCCTCCAGCAGCGGGATCACCTCGACACCGGCGAAGCTCGTCTGCCGCTTGTCGGCGGAGCCGAAGGGGCTGATGCGCGCCAGCCGGTGCGTGCCGGCCTCGACCGAGATCGTGCCGAAGGCGTAGGGGGCGTCGATCTCGAAGGTCGCGGACTTGATGCCCGCGCCCTCGGCGTAGCTGGTGTCGAGCACCTTCGTGGGGTAGCCGTGCTGCTCGGCCCAGCGCAGATACATGCGCAGCAGCATCTCGGCGAAGTCGGTGGCGTCATCGCCGCCGGCGCCCGAGCGGATCGTGATCACCGCGGAGCGCTCGTCGTACTCACCCGAGAGCATGGTCTGCACCTCGAGTTCGCCGACCAGTGACTCGATATCGGCGAGCTCGTTCCGGGCCTCCTCCGCAGAGGCCTCGTCGTCGACTTCCTCCGCCAGCTCGATCAGCACTTCGAGATCGTCCAGACGCCGCTCGACCCCGCGCAGCTTCGCCACCCGGGACTTGCGCTGGCTGAGCCCGCTGGTGACCTTCTGCGCGGCCTCGGGATCGTCCCAGAGACCGGGCGCCGCCGCCTGCTCCTCGAGTTCGACGATCTCACGCTCGAGTCTGGGCAGATCGAGAACGGTCGCAATGTCGGAATAGGTGGCGCGCACGGCCTTGATACGGCCGCCGAGATCGAGTTCGAGCATGATCCTCCAAGCCTACCGCGCCCGCCTGCCCGCGCTCACCGCCGAATCCGCGGGAATCGGCCGCGGAGCCGAGTCGATGGGATCGACTCCGCGGCCGGGTGCCGAGCAGGATCAGCTGCGGGCGAGCTTCCTGCGTCGGTTGATGTTCACCAGCTGCACGATCAGTACGAGCAGGATCGCGCCGACGAAGACGATCGAGGCGAGCACATTCGCCTGCACCGGCACTCCGCGCTGTGCGGCGATGTAGATGAACTTCGGGAAGGTGGTGGCACTGCCCGAGTTGAAGTTCGTGATGATGAAGTCGTCGAAGCTCAATGCGAAGGAGAGCAGCGCCGCGCCGATGATGCCGGGCATCAGCATCGGCAGCGTGATGCGCCAGAACACCTGGCCGGGCGAGGCGTAGAGATCGCGACCGGCCTCTTCGATCGCCGGGTTCAGGCTCGCCACCCGGGCCTTCACCGCCACCACGACATAGGAGATGCAGAACATCGTGTGCGCCAGGATGATGGTGCCGATGCCCTTCTCCACACCCGCGAGCAGGAACTGCGCGGCGAGGCCGGCACCCAGCACCACCTCGGGGGTGGCCATGGGGGCGAAGAGCATGAGGCTGAGCCCGGAGCGGAACTTGAAGCGGTAGCGCACGAGCGCGATCGCGATCATCGTGCCCAGCACCGTGGCGGCGATCGTGGCCACCACACCCACCAGGATGCTGTTGCCGAAGGCCTCGCAGACATTCGGCGCCCCGCACGGGTTCATCCAGTTGTCGAGGGTGAAACCTCGCCAGAGCAGATTCCTGCGCCCGGCGTCGTTGAAGGAGAAGGCGATCACCCAGACGATGGGCAGCAGCAGGTAGATGAGGACGATGACCCCGACCGTGGGGACGAAGGCCTTGCCGAGGCTGAATCTGTTCACAGCAGATCCTCCGTTCCGGCCCTGCGCACATAGACCGCGATCATCACCAGGATCACCGCCATCAGGATCACCGACAGCGATGCCGCCATCGGGTAGTTCTGGGTTCGCAGGAAGTTGGCCTCGATCGCGTTACCGACCATGGCCGTCCGCGCCGAACCCAGGAAGTCGACCGATGCGTTGACGTAGTCGCCCGCCATCGGGATGAAGCTCAGCAGCGTGCCGGAGACCACGCCCGGCATTGACAGCGGCAGGGTCACCTTCCGGAAGGTGGTGAAGGGTGAGGCGTAGAGATCGCTGCCGGCCTCGACCAGTCGCAGGTCCAGCGATTGCAGCGAGGCGAAGATCGGCAGCGTCATGAACGGGATGAAGTTGTAGGTGAGACCGAAGATCACCGAGAAGTCGGTGCCGATCCAGTCCCCCGGCAGGATCTGCTTCCACGCGAGGGTGCGCAGCAGGAAGCTGATGAAGAAGGGGGCCACCACGAGGATCAGCGCGAGCCCCTGCAGCAGCGCGCGCGAACGCAGCCGTACGCCGATGAGATAGGCGAGCGGGTAGCTGATGAGGAGCCCGACCACGGTGGCGATCAGCGCGTAGATGAATGACCGCAGGATATGCGGCCAATATGCGGCGACCGCGGCCACGTAATTGGAGAACTCCAGCGCGGCGACGTACTCGCCCTTCCCCGCGTTCTCCGGAGCGGCCTGCAGGGAGGTTCCGATGAGCTGGAAGAACGGGGCGACGAAGAAGAGCGCCATATAGGCGATGCCCGGCGCGAGCAGGGCGAGCGCGATCCACCCGCGTTTGCGCGGCGCCTGCTCGACGGTTCGGGTGTTCCCGGCGAAAGCGGTGAAAGCCATGCGATCCCGCCCTTACTCCGCGAGCCCTGCCCGAGTGGCGATCGCCTGGGTCGAGAAATCGGCCGTCAGCGCTCCGGGGTCGAGCTCATCGTCGGCCAGGCCGAAGGTGTGCTCGACAAACCAGCTCAGCCACACCTCGGCGCCCAGCTGCGCGGCGGGTCCGGCCTCGACGTTCTGCGCGAAGACCTGCACCTCGCCCGCGCCCGGCACCTCGACGGCGTACTGGGTGCTGACGCCGATGAAGGAGACATCGGTGATGCGCCCGGGCCCGATGACGTTGACCCCCGGATCCTCTGCGGGCTGCTGTGCGTGCAGGCGCAGCTTCTCGGGTCGCACCCCGATCGTGATGCGCCCGGCGTCCCGTTCGGTGCGGCCTCGCGGAACGGTGACCCTGGCGCCGAGGAGGTCCGTGTGGATCGCCTGGTCGGTGCCGCCCACCACATCCACGAGGAAGAGATTGGACTGGCCGAGGAAGTTCGCGACGAAGATCGTCCTGGGCAGTTCGTAGAGCTCCTCGGGAGCACCCATCTGCTCGATATGGCCCTTGTTCATCACCGCGACGGTGTCGGCCATCGTCATGGCCTCCTCCTGATCGTGGGTGACGTGCAGGAAGGTGAGTCCCACCTCCTGCTGAATGACCTTCAGCTCGTGCTGCATCTGCCTGCGCAGTTTGAGATCGAGCGCGCCCAGCGGCTCGTCGAGCAGCAGCAGTGCCGGGCGGTTGACGATTGCGCGGGCCAGCGCCACCCGCTGCTGCTGTCCGCCGGACAGCTGAGCCGGCTTGCGGTCGGACATCTGGTCGAGCTCCACGAGCTGCAGCGCCTCATGCGCCTTCGCGGTCGCGTCTGCGACCTTCCGCCGGCGCAGGCCGAAGGCGACGTTCTCGAGGATCGTCATATGGGGGAACAGCGCATACGACTGGAACACCGTGTTGACCGGACGCTTATGCGGCTTGAGCGAGGTGACGTCCTGGCCGCCGATGAGGATCTTCCCCCGGGTCGGATCCTCCAAGCCCGCGACCATGCGCAGGGTGGTGGTCTTGCCGCAGCCCGAGGGGCCCAGGAGCGCGAAGAAGGATCCGGCGGGGATGTGCAGATCGACCTCGTCGACCGCGGTGAACCCCGGGTACTCCTTCTGGATGCCGATCAGTTCGAGATCCGCGCCGGCGTCGTCGAAGGTGAGCGCACCTCCCACGGTCAGAGGCCCATCACTGCGTTGAAGGCGTCGCTGTACTTCTTGTCCTCCTGCGGGGTGAGCGTGCGGAAGGTGTGCAGTCGGCTCTCCATCTCCGCGTCGGGGAAGATGAAGGGGTTGTCGACGTTCTCCGGGTTGACCTGCTCCATCGCCTCCTGCGCGCCCACCACCGGCGTCACGAACCAGACGTAGTCGGCGACCTGGGCGGCGATCTCGGGCTCGTAGTAGAAGTTGATCATCTCCTCGACCAGCGCCTTGTTCTCCGCGTCGGTGCCGTTGGGCACGGTGAAGGAGTCGGCCGTGATGGTGCCGCCCGACTCGGGCACCTCCAGCGTCCAGCGATCGCCCTGCTCGAAGTTCATCATCGCGATGTCACCTGTCCAGGCGATCGCGGCGAGGGTGTTGTCGAGTTCGAGGTCCTCGGCGTAGCTGTTGCCCTTGAGCACCACCCAGCCGCCGTCGACCGCGTCCTGCAGCCATTCCAGCGCCGCGTCGAACTCGGTGTCGCCCCAGTCGCCGGCGATGTTCACGCCCTGCGCCTGCATGATGATGCCGATGGTGTCGCGCATCTCGCTGAGCATGCCCACCTTGCCCTTGAGCTCCGGCTGCAGGAAGTCGTCGAGTTCCTTGATCCCGCCGGGCACCGCCTCGGTGTTCCAGACGAAGCCCGCCGCCGGGGCCTGCCAGGGCATCGAGTACCTGCGGCCCGGATCCACATCGAGGCTGTCGACGAGCGCCGGCAGCAGATTGGCCGTGTTGGGCATATTCGCGTGATCGAGTTCCTGCACCTGGCCGTCGCTGATGAGGCGACCGTTCATCCAGTCGGTGAAGGTGATCACGTCGAAGCCGACGTGCTGGTTCAGCGCGAGCTGGTCCTTGATCCGCCCGTAGAAGGTGTTGTTGTCGTCGATCTCTTCGCTGTACTCGACATCGATGTTCGTCTGGCGCATGAACTCGTCGAGCGTGGGATAGGTGTTGTTGGCCTCGTCGTAGTCGAGGTAGAGCGGCCAGTTCCCCCAGACGATCGAGCCGGCGGAGCCATCCCCGCGGTCGATGCCGCCCGAGCCGCCGCCCGGGGAGCATGCCGCGAGCGCGAGCGTGCCCGCGCCTGCCGCACCGACTGCCGCCCCGCGGAGCAGCTGACGGCGGCTGACCTGCTGCTGACGCACCATGCCGACGAGCTTGCGAACGATCGGGTCTTCAGGAATACGATTCGCCACGGTCAGACTCCTTGACTCTCTTCATCTATGTACCGGCAGACCCGAGCGACTCGCACCAGGGCGTCGTCGCCGGGTCGGTGAGTAGAAGTATTGCGCACAGCGACCGGCGGTGACAATCAAGACGCGGGGGTTTCGTGATTTCGACACGCAACAGTTACGTTTCCGAGACCCGAGCTTCGGTTTCGACACTATTCGCGTTCGATTGCTACGGAACCCGTAGAATACGGCACCCTCCTCCGGCCGCTCGCTGCGCGAGGCGATGGATCCGGCTCACTCCCCCAGGAAGTGCATGACGTGCTTCACCCGGGTGTAGTCCTCGAAGCCGTACATCGACAGATCCTTGCCGTAGCCGGAGTATTTGAAGCCGCCGTGCGGCATTTCGGAGATGAAGGGGATGTGCGTGTTCACCCACACGCAGCCGAAGTCGAGCCGCGCCGTCATCCGCATCGCCGTGCCGTGATCCCTCGTGAACACCGAGGCCGCGAGGGCGTACCGCACCCCGTTCGCGAGGGCGAGCGCCTCCTCCTCGGTGGCGAAGCTCTGCACCGTGAGCACGGGGCCGAAGATCTCCTCCTGCACCGCCTCATCGTCCTGGTGCAGACCGGTGACGACGGTGGGTTCGATGAAGTAGCCGGTCCCGCCGAGCCGCTTGCCGCCGGTGACCACGGTGGCATGCGCCGGCAGGCGCTCCAGCACCCCCAGCACGCTCTCGAGCTGCCGCTCGTTGTTCATCGGCCCGTAGAAGGCCTCGGCGACGGGACCGGTCTTCACCCGCGCCTCGATGGTGCGCACCAGCGCGGCGACGAGCTCATCGTGCACGCTCTCGTGCACGATGAGGCGGGTGGCGGCGGTGCAGTCCTGTCCGGCATTGAAGTAGGCGGCGGTCGCGATCGCCTCCGCTGCTGCGTCGAGATCGGCGTCGGCGAAGACCACCGCGGGCGCCTTGCCGCCGAGCTCGAGATGCGTGCGCTTCATCCGATCGATCGCGGAGTGCGCGACCTCCATGCCCGCGCGCACCGATCCGGTGATCGCCAGCAGCTCCGGGGTCGGATGCGCAGTGAGCGCCTCCCCCGTGCTGCGATCGCCGAGGACGACGTTGAAGACGCCCGGGGGCAGGATCCCCTGGGTGATCTCGGCGAGCAGCAGCGTGGACAGCGGGGTGGTGTTGCTCGGCTTCAGCACGACGGTATTGCCCGCGGCGAGCGCGGGGCCGATCTTCCACACCGCCATGTTGAGCGGATAGTTCCACGGGGTGACCTGCCCCACCACGCCGATCGGCTCGCGACGCACATAGGAGGTGTGGCCCGCGAGGTACTCCGCGGCGGCCTTGCCCTCGAGGTTGCGGGCGGCCCCCGCGAAGAAGCGCAGCTGATCGATGGACTGATCGATCTCGTCCGCGATGATGCTGTGCCGGGGCTTGCCGCAGTCCAGGGACTCGGCGTCGGCGAACTCCTCCGCCCGTCGCTGCATCTCCTCGGCGATGCGCCACAGTGCGAGCGAGCGCTGCTGCGGGGTGGTCCGCCCCCACTCCCCGGCGAAGGCCTCCTCGGCCGCGCGGTAGGCACGATCGACATCGGCGGCGCCGGAGACCGGCGAGCGGGCGATCACCTCCTCGGTGACCGGATCGAGTACGTCGAAGTACTCCGCGGTCTCGGCTGCGAGGAAATCACCGTCGATGAAGTTCTTGAGAGTGCGCATGCCGCCCAGCATAGGGGGAATTCGATTGATTTCACAGCGCTATGCAACTGAAATCATCCACATAACACCGTCACAGGAACGGATTCCTTTGCTTTTTCAACATACAGCTGTCAGTATCGATAGTGTGAGTAGCAAGAAAGGGCCCCCGACGCTCGATGGCACTTCGAAGGCCATCATCGAGCAGCTGCAGCGCGACGGCCGTCGATCCTATGCGGAGATCGGCAAGGCGGTCGGCCTCAGCGAGGCCGCCGTGCGCCAGCGGGTGCAGAAGCTCACCGAGACCGGGGTGATGCAGATCGTCGCCGTCACCGATCCGATGCGCATCGGCTTCAACCGTCAGGCCATGATCGGCATCCGCGTCTCGGGCGATACGAGAACGGTCGCGGACCGCTTGGCGGAGATGCCCGAGGTCGACTACGTCGTCATGAGCGCCGGCAGCTTCGACATCCTCGCCGAGGTCGTCTGCGAGGACGACAACGCGCTCATCGAGCTGCTGAACCAGAAGATCCGCACCCTCGACGGGGTCTCCGCCACGGAGACCTTCCTCTACCTGCAACTCAAGAAACAGAAATACGACTGGGGAACACGATAACCATGTCCTACGATCCGACTGCAGCGGTCGACACCGCCGAGCTCCAGGCCAAGGCCAAGCGCCACCTGTGGCCGCACTTCACCAACCGCAAGGTGCTGAACGACGGTATTCCCATCATCGTCCGCGGCGAGGGCCATCACATCTACGATGCGGCGGGGAAGCGGTACTTCGACGGTCTCGCCGGTCTCTTCGTCGTCAACGCCGGGCACGGGCGCCAGCGCATTGTCGAGGCGGCGGCCAAGCAGATGCAGCAGCTCGACTTCATGCCGATCTGGTCCTACGCCCATCCGGCGGCGGTCGAGCTGGCCGAGCGGCTCTCGGACTACGCCCCCGGGCAGATGAACAAGGTGTTCTTCACCACCGGCGGCGGCGAGGCGGTCGAGTCGGCGTTCAAACTGGCCAAGCACTACTGGAAGATCCAGGGCCAGCCGATGAAGCACAAGGTGATCTCCCGCGCGGTGGCCTATCACGGCACGCCGCAGGGGGCGCTGGCCATCACCGGCATCCCGGATATGAAGAAGTTCTACGAGCCGCTGACGCCTGGCGGATTCCGAGTGCCGAACACGAACTTCTACCGCGCCGAGGAGATGGGCTTCCCCGGAGGCTCCCTCGAGGAGTTCGGGCTGTGGGCGGCCAACCGCATCGAGGAGATGATCCTCTTCGAAGGCCCCGAGACCGTGGCCGCGGTGTTCCTCGAGCCGGTGCAGAACTCGGGCGGCTGCTTCCCGCCGCCCCCCGGCTACTTCACGCGGGTGCGAGAGATCTGCGACCAGTACGATGTGCTGCTCGTCAGCGACGAGGTCATCTGCGCCTACGGGCGCGTCGGCGACTTCTTCGCCTCGAAGGCGCTCGGCTACGAGCCCGACATCATCACCTCGGCCAAGGGCATCACCTCGGGATATGCGCCCCTGGGCGCCATGATCGTGTCGGACAAGGTCTCCGAGCCCTTCAACTCGACCGAGAACACCTTCTACCACGGCTTCACCTTCGCCGGACACCCCGCGGCGGCGGCAGCGGCCCTCGCCAACCTCGACATCTTCGAGGAGGAGGATCTGAACGGCGGAGTGCGCGAGAACAGCCCGCTGTTCCGCGCCGAGCTCGAGAAGCTGCTCGACATCGACATCGTCGGTGATGTGCGCGGCGAGGGCTACTTCTTCGGCATCGAGCTGGTGAAGGACAAGGCCACCAAGGAGACCTTCAACGCCGAGGAATCGGATCGCCTCCTGCGCGACTACCTCTCCCCCGCGCTGTGGGAGGCCGGCCTCTACTGCCGTGCCGACGACCGCGGAGACCCCGTGATCCAGCTCGCGCCGCCGCTGACCATCGGCGCGGCGGAGTTCGCCGAGATCGGCGGGATCCTCCGGAGCGTGCTCAAGGACGCCTCCGCGAGGATCTGAGGTCGTCCCGAGCCCTCGTTCTCCGGCTCGCAGCGAGATATCAGCCGCCCGTCGAGACGGCACCCATTCCACGCGAATCGGGTACCGTTTCGGCGGGCGGCTGTCGTTTCGGCGCGGGAACGCAGAAACGCCCCCGCCCGAGGGCGGAGGCGTTTCGCGAAGTCTCGAAGACCGAATCTATCGGCGCAGACCCAGGCGCTCGATGAGCGCGCGGTAGCGGGCGATGTCGACCTCCTGCAGGTAACCGAGCAGGCGGCGACGCTGACCCACCAGCAGCAGCAGACCACGACGCGAGTGGTGATCGTGCTTGTGCGTCTTCAGGTGCTCCGTCAGATCCTTGATCCGCTGGGTGAGCAGCGCGACCTGCACCTCGGGGGACCCGGTGTCACCGGGGGTCGTCGCGTACTCGTCGATGATCGCCTTCTTGACCTCTGCATCCAGTGCCATAGGGATCCCCTCTCTGTTGCTGCGCGGCGCCTCCGGCGGGGTGCTGGAAGCTCTCTCTATCCGCGGCCGTTTGACGGCAACCTTCACAGTTTAGCACCTTCTTGCGACTGCCTTGCGCTCGGGTCGTTCCCGCGGTCGATTCCGCTGTCATCGAACGGAAACACACTCGTGATGCCCCCTTCACGATACGGAGACGGCTTTGAAACAGCGGCGGCGGAGACTGTTTTCGGGCAGCGTCTCGACCACCGCGAGACGACCGAATCACTCGCTCGGGCCTTCACCGGGAGAAGAAAGGATGGCAGCTCATGGAATTGGCAGCCACAGATGTTTGGACACTCGCGAGCGCCGCGCTCGTACTGATCATGACCCCGGGACTCGCGCTCTTCTACGGCGGTCTCGTGCGGGTTCGCTCCGTTGTCAACATGATGCTCTTCAGCGTCAGCGCCATGGGCGTCGTCGGAATGCTCTGGATCCTCTTCGGCTACAGCATGAGCTACTTCGGCGAGGGTGAGAGCGGCTTCGCCGGAAATCCCTTCAAGGACTTCGGACTGATCGAGACCAATCCGCTCGACTTCATCGGCATCGGCTTCGGCGCGGTCTTCGCGATGATCACGACGGCGCTGATCTCGGGCGCGATCGCCGACCGCGTCGGCCTCGGCTCCTGGGTGATCTTCGCGGGCGTCTGGGCGACGCTGGTCTACTTCCCCGTCGCCGCGTGGGTCTGGGGCGGCGGCTGGATCCAGCAGCTCGGCACCTGGCTCGGCACCCCCGAGGTGATCGACCTCGCCGGCGGAACCGCGATCCACATCAACGCGGGCGCTGCCGCACTGGCCCTCGCGATCGTCGCCGGCAAGCGCCGCGGCTTCGCCCCGGGATCGCACAAGCCGCACAGCGTGCCGCTGGTCACCATCGGCGCCGCGCTGCTGTGGTTCGGCTGGATCGGCTTCAACGCGGGCCTGTCGACCGAGGTCGGTGAGGCCGGTCTGATCCTGGTCAACACCCTCGGAGCTCCGGCAGCGGCGATCATCGGCTGGCTCGTGATCGATGCGCTGCGCGGCAAGAAGCCGAGCGTCGTCGGCGCCGCCTCGGGTGCGATCGCCGGCCTCGTCGCGATCACCCCCTCCGCACTGAACCTCTCCCCGATGTGGGCACTGCTGCTCGGCCTCATCGCCGGCGCCGCCTGCGCCTTCGCCATCGACTGGAAGTACCGTCTCGGCTACGACGACTCGCTCGACGTGGTCGGCCTGCACCTGGTCGCCGGCGTCATCGGCACCCTCTACCTGGGCTTCTTCGCCTTCGACGACGGTCTCTTCACCGGCGGCAACGGCGGGCTCCTGCTGGTCCAGGCCATCTCGGTGTTCGGCGTGATGATCTACTCCTTCGTGGTGTCGCTGCTCATCGCCCTCGGCGTCAAGCTCATCACCGGGCTCCGCGTTCCCGCCGAGGTCGAGGAGGCGGGCATCGACTCCGCCGCCCACGGCGAGGAGGCCTACGCGCTCGACGAGACGGAGGTCGCGGCAGCCGAAGCGCTCACCGTCAGGTAGTCGCTAGGCTCGGGGTATGACCCCCGCTTCCATCGACCCCGCCACTCTCGGATCTCTAACCGAGGTGGCGGGGTCGCTTGCGCGGAGCGTGGGCGTGGTGATCCGCTCTCTGCGCGACGGCGGCGTCGACGTCGCCGCGACGAAATCGAGTGTCACCGATGTGGTGACGGCGGCGGACCGGGAGGCCGAACGGCTGCTGACGGTGGGGCTGCGGGAGCTGCGTCCGCAGGACGGGATCCTCGGTGAAGAGGGCGCGAGCATCGCAGGCAGCACCGGGATCACCTGGGTGGTCGATCCCATCGACGGAACGGTCAACTATCTGTACGGGCTTCCCGCCTACGCCGTCAGCGTGGCCGCGACGGTTCAGGACGAGGGTCGCGGCGCCACCGCCGACGGCCGCCGGGCGGTGGCCGGGGCGGTGTACCTGCCGGTAACGGACGAGCTCTTCACCGCCGCGGAGGGCGGCGGTGCGCATCTGAACGGCGTGCCCCTGCCCGGCCCCGCTGAGACCGAGCTGTCGACCGCGCTGGTGGCGACGGGATTCGGCTACACCGTCGAGCGGCGCACCGAGCAGGCGGAGGTGGCGCGGCGGCTGATCCCGCAGCTGCGGGATATCCGACGGATGGGATCGGCGTCCGTCGATCTCTGCCTGCTGGCCGCAGGCCGCCTCGACGGCTACTACGAGCGCGGGCTCCAGCCCTGGGACTACGCCGCGGGAGTGCTCATCGCCCGCGAGGCCGGGGCGATGGTGCTCGGCCGCGATGAGGCGACCCTGCCGGGCGAACCGTTGCTCATCGCCGGGGCGCCGACGCTGGCTCGGCGCCTGCAGTCGGCGATCGCCGCGGCCTACGCCGAGATCGCGGACTGACGCCGGAGCGAGACCGACGGCATACGGGTGGCCTGCGGCGACGCTCAGTTCCGGCGTCAGCTCCGCAGATAGCGGAGATCGCGGATCACGCGCCCCTTGTCGATGCCCTTCTGCTCGAAGGCGGTGAGCACCCGCCCCTCGAAACGCGGCGCCCACTCCCCCTCGAAGCCGCGCACGAACCCGGGGGCCGCGTCGAGGACCTCGCGCATCTGCTCCGCGTAGTCCTGCCAGTCGGTGGCGAGACGCAGCACTCCCCCGGGCCGCAGTGCGCGGGCCGCGATCTGCGCGAACTCGGCGGAGACCAGGCGGCGCTTCTGGTGGCGCGTCTTCGCCCAGGGATCGGGGAAGAACACCCACAGCTCGTCGACCGAGCCCGCCGGCAGCGCGAGCTCGAGCACCTCGGGGGCGTTCGCCTCGACGAGTCGGAGATTGGAGACCTCCGCCCACTCGGCCCGGATCATGGTCCGGGCGAGCCCCGCCCGGAACACCTCGATCGCGAGGAAGTCCCGGTCGCGGTGCTCGGTGGCGGCGTGCACGATGGCGTGCCCCTGGCCGGAACCGACCTCGACGGTGAGCGGCGCGGAGCGACCGAATACGGTCTCGGGATCGATGGCGCTGTGATCCGCGATGCTCGTCGCGGCGTGGCCGCGCGGCAGCTCGAGCAGGTAGTCGGAGCGGAACGCCTCCCAGGCGCGCTCCTGCGAGGGCGTCATGCGCCCGCCGCGGCGCACGAAGGACACCGGACGGTCGCGGAAGCCCCGGGAATCGGTGTTCTTCGGCGGCAACGGCTGCCGGCGGGTCTCGCGGTGGCCGGGGGTCTCTCTCACCCCGACAGCCTAGCCGCCCCGCGCGGCGCGCTCCACGACTGCGCGGCGCCGGCGGGCTACGCTGTGCCCATGAGGATCGCGATCGCCGCCGTCAGGCTCGTCCTCGCCGTGCTGATTCTCGCGGCGATCGTGGCGACCTACATCGAGACCGCGAACCGCAACGGCGGGCCGCCCAATCCTTTCAACTTCTTCGGCTATTTCACGATCCAGAGCAACATTCTGGGGGCGCTGGCCCTGACCGCATCGGGGATCCTCCTGCTGCGCGGTCGCCGGGGGCCGGGCTGGATTCCCGATTTCCGCGGTGCCGTCGTCGCCTATCTCGCCGTCGTCGGCGTCGTCTACGCGGTGCTGCTCGCCCCGCTCGGCGTCGAGGGCGGCGTGCCGGTGCCCTGGGCGAACACCGTGATGCACCTCGTCTCGCCGATCGCGATCGCCCTGGACTGGATCCTCGTCGCCGACCGCCCGCCGCTCCGATGGCGGCGACTCTGGGTCTGCCTGCCTTATCCCGCCGTGTGGCTCGCCGTAGTGCTCGCGCGCGGAGCGAGCGATGGCTGGGTGCCCTATCCCTTCCTCAATCCGGATCGGGGGGCGGCGGCGGTCGCCATCGTCTGCGTCGGCATCGCGATCGCGATCCTCGTCGCGGCTGCGCTCGCGACGGCGCTCAGCCGGGTGCGTCTGCTGCTCGCGGACTCGACGGATACGATGAAGAGGCGGCCCGGCGCCGCCCAGACGCGAGACGCACGAGAAGGAGCGGCAGTATGACACGGAGGATCCTGCTGGTCAACGGCCCGAATCTCAATCTGCTGGGGGTGCGGGAGCCGGAGATCTACGGCCACGACACGCTCGAAGACGTCGTGGATCTCGCCTCCTCGGTCGCCGGCGAGCTCGGTTTCGAGCTGCGCGCCGTGCAGAGCAATCACGAGGGCGTGCTCATCGACGCGATCCACGCGGCCCGCACCGACTGCGAGGCCGTCGTCATCAACCCGGGCGCCTTCACGCACACCTCGATCGCCCTGCGCGACGCGCTCAGCGGGGTGTCGCTGCCCGTGGCCGAGATCCACCTCAGCAATGTGCACGCGCGCGAGGAATTCCGCCACCACTCCTACATCTCGCCCATCGCCGAGTTCGTGATCGCGGGGGCGGGCGTTCAAGGCTACGAGTTCGCGGTGCGGCGGCTGGCGACGCTGCTCGGCTAGAGCCGTGGCACGACGGATCCTTCTGCACCGGGGCCCGGTCTCCCCCTGGGCGGTGATCGCCGCCGCGCTCACGGTGCTCGCGGCACCGGCCTTCTTCGTCTTCGAGGATCTCCTCTCCGGGGCGCTGCTACTGGCGCTCGGGCTCGCCGCGGCCTGGTGGGCGGATCGGCGCTGCCCGGTGCCGAGGATTCCGGTGCCGGCGGGATCCGCCGATCCTCGCCCGCCCTCGCTGCTGCGCGACCTCTCGCTGGTGGCCATCGGTCTCGGCATCATCCGCCTCATCCCGCTGTCGGCGGAGCTCGACAACTGGGCGATGGTGCGCTTCGCGCTCGCACTGGGCGGCGCGGTCGCGGTCCCGTATCTCATCTCCCGCTTCGTCTACCGGGATCGCGCGAGCGGATTTCCGTGGCGGGGAGGCGGAAGGTGGCGCGCCATGCAC
Source organism: Leucobacter sp. (assembly GCA_048516985.1). Lineage (GTDB taxonomy): Bacteria > Actinomycetota > Actinomycetes > Actinomycetales > Microbacteriaceae > Leucobacter. Next base: position 2,299,409 of record CP183188.1, read on the forward strand.
TGGGGCTGGCTGGCGGCCGTGCTGGTGCTGGGCTGGCTGATCCTCCCCTTCTACTTCATTGCCTCCGGCGTCTACCAGAACTGGCCCGTGGTCGACACGCCGGAACAGATCGTCCGGCTCTTCATCGGCGTCGGCGCGGTCGGCATCTGGGACGAGCTCTTCTTCATCTGCACCGTGTTCGCGGTGCTGCTGCGACACTTCCCCGCCTGGGCCGCGAATCTGCTGCAGGCCGTGGTGTTCGTCTCCTTCCTCTGGGAGCTGGGCTACCGCTCTTGGGGGCCGCTGCTCACGATCCCCTTCGCCCTGGCCCAGGGGTACATCTTCCTGCGCACACGGTCGCTCGCCTATGTGGTGACCGTACACCTGCTCTTCGACGCGGTGGTGTTCCTGGTGCTGGTCTACGCCCACACCCCTGGGATGCCCGCGATCTTCCCCACCGCGCCGTGAGCCGATGGGACCTGTCGCTCGAGCCTGACGCTCGCGACTGCCGCCCGCGCCCGCCGTGCCGGCGCTGCCGCTCGCGCCGGAACCGGGCGGAATCCGATCCGATCAGAATCGGAGAAGTCCGATGTCGGCGGCACCCGCTAGCCTGTTCCGCATGACCAACTCGCACCCCGCAGACTCCCACGAACTGATCCGCGTCCACGGGGCGCGCGAGAACAATCTGAGAGACATCAGCGTCGAGATCCCGAAGCGGCGCCTCACCGTCTTCACCGGCGTATCGGGATCCGGCAAGAGCTCGCTCGTCTTCGCCACCATCGCCGCGGAGTCCCAGCGACTGATCAACGAGACCTACCCGGCGTTCGTGCAGGGCTTCATGCCGCAGCTGCCGCGCCCGGACGTCGACGTGCTCGACGGGCTCACCACCGCCATCATCGTCGACCAGCAGCGCATGGGGGCCGACCCGCGGTCGACGGTGGGCACCGCGACCGATGCGAACGCCCTGCTGCGCATTCTCTTCAGCCGGCTGGGCGAGCCGCATATCGGCGGCCCGCAGGCCTTCTCCTTCAACGTCGCCTCGGCGAGCGGCGCGGGCGCGGTGACGCTCGAGGTCGGCGGCCGGAAGGTCAAGGAGCGACGCGAGTTCAGCATCACCGGCGGCATGTGCCCGCGCTGCGACGGGCGCGGGCAGGTGTCCGACTTCGATCTGACCGCGCTCTACGACGACAGCAAGAGCCTCGACGAGGGAGCCCTCACCATCCCCGGCTACAGCATGGACGGCTGGTACGGGCGCATCTATCGCGGTTGCGGCTTCTTCGACGCCGAGAAGCCGATCCGCGATTTCACACAGCGGGAACTCGATGCGCTGCTCTACAAGGAACCCACCAAGGTGAAGATCGACGGGGTGAACATCACCTACGAGGGGCTGATCCCGAAGATCCAGAAGTCCTTCCTGTCGAAAGATCGGGAGGCGATGCAGCCGCATATCCGCGCCTTCGTGGATCGCGCCATCACCTTCGGCACCTGCCCGGAGTGCGGCGGCGCCCGACTGAGCGAGGCGGCCCGCTCCTCGAAGATCGAGGGGGTGAGCATCGCCGACGTCTGCGCGATGCAGATCAGCGATCTGGCCGAGTGGATCACCACCCTCGCCGCCTCTCCCGCCGCGCGCGGCCTCGAACCGCTGCTGGCGAGCCTCGGCGAGACGCTCGACTCCTTCGTCGAGATCGGGCTCGGCTACCTCAGCCTCGATCGTCCCGCCGGCACGCTGAGCGGCGGCGAGGCGCAGCGCACGAAGATGATCCGCCACCTCGGTTCGAGCCTCACCGATGTCACCTACGTCTTCGACGAGCCGACGGTGGGGCTGCACCCGCACGACATCCAGCGGATGAACGAGCTGCTGCTGCGCCTGCGCGACAAGGGCAATACGGTGCTCGTGGTCGAGCACAAGCCCGAGACGATCGCGATCGCCGACCACGTCATCGATCTCGGCCCCGGCGCCGGGCGGCAGGGCGGCGAGATCTGCTTCGAGGGATCCCTCGAGGGACTGCGCGCGAGCGGCACCGTCACCGGAAGGCACCTCGACGACCGGGCGAAGTTGAAGGATTCGGTGCGCGCGCCCAGCGGCAGCATCGAGGTGCGCGGCGCGGACACCCACAATCTGCAGAACGTCGATGTCGACATCCCGCTCGGCGTGCTCACCGTCGTCACCGGGGTCGCGGGCTCCGGCAAGAGCTCGCTGATCCACGGCTCGGTGTCCAAGCGCGACGGGGTGGTCGCGGTCGACCAGTCGCCGATCAAGGGTTCGCGCCGATCCAACCCCGCCACCTACACCGGCATGCTCGATCCGGTGCGCACGGCCTTCGCCAAGGCGAACGGGGTGAAGCCGGCGCTGTTCAGCGCGAATAGCGAGGGCGCCTGCCCCGAGTGCAAGGGCTCGGGGGTGGTGACCACCGAGCTCGGCGTCATGGCGAGCGTGGAGAGCGTCTGCGAGGTGTGCGAGGGGCGCCGTTTCCAGGACGAGGTGCTGGAGTACCGCTTGGGCGGGAAGAACATCGTCGAGGTCCTGGCGCTCAGCATGGTCGAGGCGCGCGAGTTCTTCGCCGCGGCCGAGTCGAAGGTGCCGAAGGCCGCCAAGATCCTGGATCGCCTGGTCGATGTGGGGCTCGGCTATCTGACGCTCGGGCAGCCCTTGTCGACGCTCTCCGGCGGTGAGCGCCAGCGGCTGAAGCTCGCCATCGCCATGGCCGAGGACGGCGGCGTCTATGTGCTCGACGAGCCGACCACCGGTCTGCATCTGGCCGATGTGGAGAATCTGCTGGCGCTGCTGGACCGACTGGTCGACTCCGGCAAATCCGTGATCGTGATCGAGCACCACCAGGCCGTGATGGCGCATGCCGACCGCATCATCGACATCGGCCCGGGGGCCGGGCAGCAGGGCGGGCAGGTGGTGTTCGAAGGAACGCCCGGCGAACTAGTCTCGGCCCGCTCCACGCTCACCGGACAGCACCTGGCCGAGTACGCGACCGCCTAGGCGAGGCCGCACCGTCACCGTCACGCTCACCGTCACCGTCACCGTCACCGTCACCGTCACCGTCACCGAGGAGAGGACATCAGATGGGAATCCGCATCCGCACGACGCTCGAGCCGAATGGTCCGGCCACCGCCATCGAACTCGACGACGCCCAGGTGGAAGAGCTCGGCGGCGGCAAACGCGCGGCGGTGCGGGTCACCATCGGCGGGCGTTCCGCCCAGCTCAGGCTCGCGGTGATGGGCGGCCAGAACCTCATCGGCCTGTCGAAGGCGAGTCGTGCCGAACTCGGCGTCGAGATCGGCGATGAGGTCGACGCCCTCATCGAGCTCGACACCGAGCCGCGCGAGATCGAGCTGCCCGAAGACCTCGCCGCGGCACTGGCCGCCGTCCCCGGCGCCAGGGAGGCCTTCGACCGGCTCGCCCCCAGCCACCGCAAGGAGCATGTGCGCGCAATCCTCGACGCGAAGAAGCCCGAGACCCGCGAGCGCCGCGTCGCCGCGGCCGTCGAGAAGATGCGTCCCTGAGTGCTGCCCTGACGCCGTTCCTGTGTCTCAAGGAGCCGGACTGCGGCGACGGGACCGGGCGTTCAGAGGTCCGGTTCCGGCTCCGGGGGCTCTGACTCGATCGGCGCCGAGGGCAGCTCGTTCAGCGCGCGGACGATGCGGTACAGCTCACCGACCGCCCGGCGGCGCGGGGTCAGTACGATGCGCGGCAAATCGAGGCGGTCGCCGTCGGCGCGCTCCGGAGCCAGCGGTTCGGTGCGCTCGATGCGACCGCTCAGCAGCAGATCCCCGAAGCGCTCGTTCAACGACTCGATCTCCGCGTCCTCTGGGGTCGCCCGCAACCGCATCACCAGCTGATCGCCGCCGGGTTGCGCCGTTCCTCTTCCGGCGATGACCGCCGCATCCGCGGCTCGACCGGCACCGTTGCCGCTGCGATCGGGCACCCATCGCAGCGAATCGTAGTTGCGCCAGAAACCGGTCACCTCGCGCACGGCCTCCTCGGCCGAATCGGTGACGAGCACCCGGTCGAGATCGCCCGCCGAGATCATGCCCGTGCCCTCGAGGTGGTCGGTGACGAAGCTCTCGAATCCGCGCCAGAAGGTGCCGCCCGGACGGTCCAGCAGCACGATCGGCACTGGCACCATCTTGCCCGTCTGCTGCAGGGTGAGCAGTTCGAAGGTCTCGTCCATGGTGCCGAAGCCCCCGGGCAGACAGACGAAACCGCGCGACTCCTTCACCAGCATGAGCTTGCGGGTGAAGAAGTACTTCATCGACACCAGTCGATCGTTGTGGGCGATGTGGTGCTGCGGCAGTTCCTCGAAGGGCAGCCTGATCGAGACGCCCAACGACTGCTCGGGGCCCGCGCCTGTGGCGGCCGCCTCCATGATCCCGGGGCCGGCGCCCGTGACCACCATCCAGCCCAGTTCGGCGAGCCGGCGCGACACCAGCTCGGCCTGGCGCGACAGCGGATCATGGGCCTGAGTCCGAGCGGACCCGAAGATGGTCGCCTTGGGCGTGTCGGAGAAGGGCGCGAACAGCCGGAAGGCGGAGTGCATCTCCTCCAGCGCGGCAGCGGAGATCTTCAGATCGAGACGGCTGGTGCCGTCGAGTCCCAGTGAGAGACCCGATTCGATGATGCGGGAGACGAGTTTGCGCTGCCAGTCGACTCCTGCGACGTCGAGGAGCGCGAGAATCGCGTCACGGAGTTCGGCCGGTTCGGATACTGGCTGATCCATGCCTCCACCCTAGCGATCGCTGGACCCGGTCCGTGCGCGACGCCCCGCGGCTGGGCTAGGGTCGAAGTCGAGCGAAGGAGGCATGTGAGCAGCCATCCGCCATCCGGTCAGACGCCGTCGTCTCGGCCTCTGCAGTATCAGGCCCTGCAGTATCAGGCGCCGTCGTCTCCGGCGCCAGGCGCAGCCCGCCCAGCGGAACGGAACCGCGCGCCGTGGTCGCTGCGACTCGCCGGCATCTCGTGGATCACGGCCGGGGTGGTCTTCGCCCTCGGGCCGGCGCTGGTCGTGCTGCTGCTGCAGCTCCAGTACGGCTCCTTGAAACGACAGGCCTTCCGGCTCGCCGGCCTCGCGGGCACGGTCGACCCCACGGATCTGCTCGAGGTAGAGCTCTACCTCGCCGAATTCGATCGCATCGAGGCGCTGGTCTTCGACGCCGCCGGCTGGGTGCTGATCCCACTCCTCATCGTCTACGTCTGCGTCGCGCTCCTCTCCCTCGCCGGATACCTGGTGTTCGGCATCTGGACGATACGTGGCGCGAATTGGGCGCGCATCACCGGCACCGCGCTCTGCGGGGTCTCGACTCCGATCGCCGTGCTGCTCTGGCTGCTCTTCGCGAGTCTGTCGTGGATCCCCCTGAACGCGCTCTGGGCGAATCACGCCGGACTGGTGCTCATCGCACTGCACGTGCTCGGCATCGCCTTCGCCTGGCTCCCGCCGTCGAACGCCTATGTACGGGAGCGCCGCGCCCGCCGGCCGAGAGCGGCCTAGAGCGTGACGACCTCGGGGGTGCCGGTCTCAGAGCTCGGCATCTCCGCCGCGATCCGGTTCGCCTCTTCGATGAGGGTCGCCACGATCTCCGACTCCGGCACCGTCTTGATCACCTCGCCCTTCACGAAGATCTGCCCCTTGCCGTTGCCCGAGGCGACGCCGAGATCGGCCTCCCGCGCCTCGCCCGGTCCGTTCACCACGCAGCCCATGACGGCGACCCGCAAGGGCACGCTCATGCCCTCGAGCCCCTTCGTCACCTCGTCGGCGAGGGTGTAGACGTCGACCTGGGCGCGCCCGCAGGAGGGGCAGGAGACGATCTCGAGCTTGCGCTCCCTGAGGTTCAACGACTGCAGGATCTGCAGCCCGACCTTCACCTCTTCGACGGGCGGGGCCGAGAGTGAGACGCGGATGGTGTCGCCGATCCCCTCGGAGAGTAGGATGCCGAAGGCGGTCGCGCTCTTGATGGTGCCCTGGAAGGCGGGGCCCGCCTCGGTGACGCCGAGGTGCAGCGGCCAGTCGCCGCGCTCGGCGAGCTGCCGGTAGGCCTTCACCATGACGATCGGGTCGTTGTGCTTCACCGAGATCTTGAAGTCGTGGAAGTCGTGCTCCTCGAAGAGCGAGGCCTCCCAGACGGCGCTCTCGACCAGCGCCTCGGGGGTGGCCTTGCCGTACTTCTGGAGCAGTCTGGGGTCCAGCGATCCCGCGTTCACCCCGATGCGGAGGGAGACACCGGCCGCCTTCGCGCGCTTGGCGATCTCCCCCACTTGGTCGTCGAATTTGCGGATGTTGCCCGGGTTCACCCGAACCGCCGCGCAGCCGGCGTCGATCGCCGCGAACACGTAGGCGGGCTGGAAGTGGATATCGGCGATCACCGGGATCTGGCTCTTCTTCGCGATGATCGGCAGCGCTTCGGCATCGTCCCGGGACGGGCAGGCGACTCGGACGATATCGCAGCCGGAGGCGGTGAGCTCGGCGATCTGCTGCAGCGTCGCGTTGATCTCGGTGGTCGGGGTGGTGGTCATCGACTGGACCGAGACCTGCGCGTCACCGCCGACCATCACCGAGCCGACCTTGATCTGACGCGACTTGCGCCGCGGCGCCAAGACCTCGGGGGTCTTCGGCATTCCCAGATTGATAGCTGCCACGGATCGAGTCTAGCCGCCGTAATCGGGAGCCGGCTCCAGGCCGAAGAACTCCTCCAGCGTCGTCGTACCCGTGCGCTTCATCTCGGTTGCGAGCTCCGGGCCGACGTAGCGGAAGTGCCAGGGCTCGGGCATGAATCCGGTGATGTGCTCCATCCCGGCCGGGTAGCGGACGATGAATCCGTACGCCGCCGCGTGCTCCGCGAGCCACGCGCCGGCGGGCGTCTCCCCGAAACAAGGATTGAGATAGCAGGATCCGAAATCGTCGAAATCGACCGCCAGCCCGGTCTGATGCTCGGAGTGCCCCGGCCTGGCGGAGTAGGTGTCGGCGGCGGCTTGACCGTCGCGGGCGATGTAGCCGTTGTAGAGCACGCTCTGGGTGCCGTAGTCGCGGTAGGCGCTGATGATCCTGACGGTGTGCCCGGCGGCGTACGCCTCGGCGACCAGCGCCTCCACCGCGCGCGCCGCGGGTTCCCGCAGCGGCTGCGAGAACTCGTTCTCGACGCCGACCGGCATCGAGAGATCCCCCGGTACGGCGTCGATGGGATTCAGCGGACGGCGCTTGTTGCTCACGACCCAGATGGACATCGGGTCGTCGATCGGGTGCAGCGCCCGGTCGAACTCGGGCTCGGGTTCGGGGGTGGGATCCGGCTCGGAGGCCGTCGGCGAGGGCTCCACCGCCGCTTGGGTGGGGCGCGGCTCCGCTTCGGCCCCGGCGCATCCGACCAGGGCGAGCCCGCAGACCAGGATCGCGGCCAGTGCGCCCGGGATATGGCGCTTCTGCATCCCTCCATGCTAGTGGCCTGCGCCGGAAGTCGCTGTGCAGAGACCGGTGGTCTCACGGTGTCTCGCCAGGCGGAGGAGGAGGCTTTGCTGGTGGCAAAGCCGACGACGACAACGCCGCGAGGCGCCGTGAGAGCGCCGGGATATGTGCAGCGAATTTCCGGCGCAGGACACTAGTGCGGAGATAGTCTGAGCTGCATGCGAAGCCGTCGTACTCGCCTCATCATCACCATCTCGATCGCAGCGGTGGTGCTGCTCGGCGCCGGTGCGGCGACCGTCGCCCTCATGCCGCGCACGGCGCCGGAACCCGAGCAGACCGCACAGCCGCAGCGCACGACTCCCCCGCCCTCCCCGGAGCCCGAACCGGAGCCGGAGCCCGTTCGCGTCATCGCCTTCGGAGACATGCTCCCCCACGACTCGGTGAATCTGAACGCGCAGACCGAGGGCGGCTGGGACTACGGCCGGTTCTTCGACGGGATCCGTCCCCAGCTCGACTCAGCCGATGTGACCTTCTGCAATCAGGAGGTGCCCAGCGCCGGCCCCGAGTTCGGGATCAGCGGCTACCCCGTCTTCAATGCGCCGACCGAGTTCGCGCGCGATCTGCACGGCTCCGTCGGCTGCGATCTCGTGAATCTCGCGAACAACCACGCCGCCGACAAGGGGCCGGCCGGCATCGCGAGAACGCGCGAGGTCTGGGACGGCCTCACCCCCTCGGCGGTGGCGGGCGCGAACCGCAGCGCCCAGGAGCAGCGCACGGTGCCGGTCTTCGAGGCCGATGGAGTGAGGATCGCCCTCGTCTCATTCGCCGAGTACTCGAATGCGCCGATCGACGAGGTGTCGCTCAACCGGATGGGCGACACCGCGCTGGTGCAGGACCTGATGGCGCAGGCCCGGGCGAATGCCGATATCGTGATCGTCTCCGCCCACTGGGGCACCGAGGACTCGCACGAGGTGAACGGCCAGCAGGTGGCCTTCGCCCAGCAGCTCGCCGATCTCGGCGCGGATGTCGTCGTCGGCACCGGGCCGCATGTGCTGCAGCCGGTGGCCTGGCTGAACCGTGCGGACGGCGGGCGCACGCTCGTCTGGTACTCGATCGGCAATATGCTGAGCACGCAGCTGGGCCTCGACCAGTTGACCGGGGTGATCGCCGGATTCGAATTGGTGCGCGGCGACAGCGGCGTGCAGGTCGCGAACCCCACCGCGATCCTCACCTATATGCACTACGACTGGACCCCCGAGCAGGCGGCGGCGAACGATCTCCTCGCGCGCACCAATCTGAGCATCACCCCGCTCGCGGCGTCCGATGAGCTGCTCTCCCGCACCCTTTTCGGGGTCACCGCCGCCCAGCAGTTCGATGCCTCGGCGGCGATCCTCGGCCCCGAGGTGACGGTGCTGGCCGAATAGCGTGCCGGCAGAATGGCGTGCCGGGCGGCCCGCCGAGCGGGCGAACAAGGTACTGAGTGACTCCGGCGACCCTCCTGCGCCCCGACAGCGGCGCCGCCGGTTCAGCCGCCGGTCAGGGTGATCGGCTTCACGATGTCCGCGTAGAGCAGCAGCAGCATCATGGCGCCCAGCACCACGACCACGACGAAGGTGACCGGCACCATCTTCGCGGTGTCGATGGGGCCGGGATCGGGCTTGCGCCGGATCCTCGCCCAGCCGCGCTTCAGCCCCTCGTAGAGCGCACCCGCGATGTGCCCGCCGTCGAGCGGCATCAGTGGCACGAGGTTGAACACGAACAGCGCGATGTTGAGGGAGCCGAGCAGGCCCAGCATCGTCTGCACCCGGGCCGAGACGGACACCTCGTCCATGCTGACGATCTCGCCCGCGAGGCGCCCGACCCCCACCATGCCGATCGGACCGTTGGGGTCGCGCTCCTCACTGCCGAATGCGGCGTTCCAGACGTCGACCATGCGCTGCGGGAGACCGATGATCACGCCCGCCATGGTGGCGACGTTCTCGCCGATGAACGCCGGCACCTCGGTGACGGGCTGCTGCACCATCTCCGAGGCGGGGCTGAGCCCCACCATGCCGACCGTCTCGACCAGCGGCTCGCCGTCCGCGCCCTCGACGATATTGCCCCGGTCGTCGGTGACCCAACGCTCGTTCGCGGCCGGGGTGAGCGAGACGGTCTGCTCCGCCCCGTCCCGTTCGAGGGTGACGGCGAGCGTGCGGCCCGGTGCGGAGCTCACGATGTCGCGGAAGTCCTCCCAGTCGGCGATGGCGGCGCCGTCGATCGCGATGATGCGGTCGCCCGGCTCGATCCCCGCGGCGGCGGCGGGCGCCACGGGGTCGCCGCTCGTGCACTCGACGGCGTCGCTCGAGGCCGGGATGAGGCACTGGGTCACCGAGGAGACGGCCGTGGTGTACTGCGGCACCCCGAAGCCAACCAGCACGATCCCGAAGAAGACGAAGGCCAGCACGAGGTTCATCACCGGGCCGCCCAGCATGACGACGATCTTCTTCCACATGGAGAGGCGGTAGAAGGTGCGGTGATCCTCACCCGCGGCGATGGTCTCGGCGCTCGCGGCCCGCGCATCCTGAACCATACCGGCAAGACCCCGGCGGGGCTCATCGGCGTCATCGGTCACGGGATCCCCGATCCGCTCGATCTCGCGCTCGATCACCTCGAGCGATGATTCCCCGGTCTTGACCGCGGAGCCCTCCTGCATGACGGTGTTCAGGAACCCGGTCGTGCTCGCCCGCGGCTTCTCTCCCGGCTTCTGCGGAGGGTACATGCCCGTCATCGCGACGTAGCCTCCGAGCGGGATCGCCTTGACCCCGTACTCGGTCTCGCCCCTGCGTCGCGACCACAGGGTCTTGCCGAAGCCGATCATGTACTGCGTGACCTTCACCCCGAAGAGCTTCGCGGGCACGAGGTGGCCGATCTCGTGCAACCCGATCGAGACGGCGAGCCCGATCACGATGATCAGGATGCCCAGGATATACAGCAGCACGTCGGTCACCGGTTCAGGCTAGCGCGCGGCGCTGTGAGCTTCGTCGCGAGCGGCTGCGAGACGGCTGCGAGACGGCTGGAGGCTGCGCCGGCGAGATTCGGGATCCGCTCCGCTCAGCACTCCACCACGTTCACCGCGAGCCCGCCCATCGCGGTCTCCTTGTACTTCTCGCTCATGTCTCGCCCGGTCTCGCGCATGGTGATGATCACCTCGTCGAGGGTGACGTGGTGCGAGCCGTCGCCCATCAGCGCCATCTTCGCGGCGTTGATCGCCTTCGAGGCGGCGATCGCGTTCCGCTCGATGCACGGGATCTGCACCAGTCCGCCGATCGGGTCGCAGGTGAGCCCGAGATTGTGCTCCATCGCGATCTCCGCGGCGTTCTCCACCTGGGCCGGGGTGCCCCCGAGTACCTGGGCGAGCCCCGCCGCCGCCATCGAGGAGGCCGAACCGACCTCGCCCTGGCAGCCCACCTCGGCTCCCGAGATCGAGGCCTGCTCCTTGTAGAGCACGCCGACCGCCCCCGCGGCGAGGAGGAAGTCCGCGACGATCCGATCCCGCTCCGGCTCCTCCCACGAGCCGGCGCCCGGCAGATAGTGCGTGGCGTAGAAGAGCACGGCCGGGATGATCCCCGCCGCCCCGTTGGTGGGCGCCGTCACGACCCGCCCGCCCGAGGCGTTCTCCTCGTTCACGGCGAGCGCCACCAGATTCACCCACTCCTGCCAGAACGCGGGATCGCGGTCCGGGTCCTGCTCGCTGAGCCGACGGTGCCACTCGGGCGCGCGGCGGCGCACCTTCAGCCCTCCGGGCAGCACCCCGCTCCGGGTGAGCGCGGAGTCCTTGCAAGCCTCCATGACCTCCCAGATGCGGCCGAGCCCGGCGCGGATCTCCGCCTCGCCACGGGTGGCCCGCTCATTCGCGAGCATCACCTCGGCGATGCTCAGGCCGTTCTCCTCGCAGTGCCCGAGCAGCTCCGCGGCGGTGGTGAAGGGGTAGGGCTGCTCAGCGAGCGCCTGCTCGAGCCGCTCCAGCACCGCCTCTTCCGCGCCCTCGCGAATGATGAAGCCACCGCCGACCGAGAAATAGGTCTGATCGTCGAGCAACTGCCCTTCGGCGTCCAGCGCGGCAAAACGCATGCCGTTGCTGTGCCGGGGCAGCACCGTGAGCGGATGCAGCACAATATCGCTCTCGCCGAAGTGCACCGCTGCGGACCCCGCACCGAGTTGCGCCCCGAACTGCAGCACGCCGGTGTCCTCGATCCTCGCGAGCGCGCGATTCACCTCCTCCGGGAGCACCGTCTCGGGATCGTAGCCCTCGAGCCCGAGCAGCACCGCCGTGAAGGTGCCGTGTCCGCGCCCGGTCGCGGCGAGCGAGCCGTAGAGGTCCACCCGCAGTTCCGCGACGGCCGCGGCCAGCCCCCGCCGATGGAGGCCGGCTGCGAAGGCGTGCGCGGCGCGCATCGGGCCCACGGTGTGGGAGCTCGAGGGCCCGATGCCGACGGAGAAGAGATCGAAAACGCTGATGGCCATGGCGGTGGGGCTAGGCCAGGTGCTGGAGATCCGGATAGAGCGGATGGGCGTCGGCGAGTGCGGTCACCCGGCTCTTCAGCGCAGCAAGACGCCGAGCATCGGCTCCGCCCTCCTCCGTCCCCGCGATCAGGGTCTCGGCGATCACGTCGGCGACCTCCGAGAACGCCGCCTCGCTGAATCCGCGGGTGGCCAGGGCGGGAGTGCCGATCCGCAGTCCGCTCGTCACCATCGGAGGCCTGGGGTCGAAGGGCACGGCGTTCCGGTTCACCGTGATCTCGACTGAGGCGAGCAGATCCTCCGCGGCCTGACCGTCCAGCACCGAATGGCGCAGATCGACCAGCACCAGGTGCACATCGGTGCCGCCGGTCAGCACGCTGATCCCGCGCTCCGTGACATCCGAGCGGGTGAGCCGTTCCGCGAGGATCCGGGCGCCGATGATCGTGCGGCGCTGGCGCTCCACGAACTCCTCACTCGCGGCGATTTTGAAGGCCACCGCCTTCCCTGCGATCACATGCTCAAGCGGCCCGCCCTGCTGACCGGGGAACACCGCCGAGTTGATCTTCTTCGCGATTTCGGCATCGTCCGTGAGGATGATGCCGCCGCGAGGCCCGGCGAGGGTCTTGTGGGTGGTGGAGGTGGTGACGTGGGCGTGCGGCACCGGACTCGGGTGCAGGCCCGCGGCGACCAGGCCGGCGAAATGGGCCATATCGACCATCAGATAGGCGCCCACGGAGTCCGCGATCGCGCGGAAGCGCTCGAAGTCGAGCACGCGCGGGTAGGCCGACCAGCCGGCGATGATGAGCTTCGGACGGTGCTCCTGCGCCAGCCGTTCGACCTCGTCCATGTCGACGCGATGCGCCGCCTCGTCGACGCCGTAGGCGACCACGTTGTAGAGCCGCCCCGAGAAGTTGATCTTCATGCCGTGGGTGAGGTGCCCGCCGTGGGCGAGGTTGAGACCGAGGATCGTGTCGCCCGGTCGGATCAGCGCGTGCATCACCGAGGCGTTCGCCTGCGCACCCGAGTGCGGCTGCACATTCGCGAACTCGGAGCCGAAGAGCGCCTTCACGCGCTCGATAGCGAGGGTCTCGATGACGTCCACCTCTTCGCAGCCGCCGTAGTATCGGCGGCCCGGATAGCCCTCCGCGTACTTGTTGGTGAGCACCGAGCCCTGGGCCTCCATCACGGCCTGGGCGGTGTGGTTCTCGGAGGCGATCATCTCGAGCCCCCGGCGCTGACGCGCCAGCTCGGCGTCGATGCGTTCCGCGATCTCCGGGTCCAGCGAGCCGAGGCGCTCGGTCAGCGAGGCCGCGGTCACCGGCGCGATGGCGCTCACACCGTCTCCCCATTGGCCGCGGCGTATTCCTCTGCCGTCAGCAACGGGCCCTCCCCGGCCACCTCGACGCGGAACAGCCACCCGGCGCCGTAGGGGTCGCTGTTGACCAGCGCGGGATCGTCGACGACGGTGTCGTTGACCTCGGTGACCGTGCCGTTCACCGGCGAGAAGAGCTCCGAGACGGACTTGGTCGACTCGATCTCACCGCAGACCTGGCCGGCGGTCAGCGCGGCGCCGACCTCGGGAAGCTCGATGTAGACGATATCGCCCAGGGCGTCGGCGGCGACCTGACTCACGCCCACCGTGGTGGGGGTGCGGTCGTCGATCCACTCGTGCTCCGCCGAGTAGCGGAGACCTGCCTGCACCTTGCTCATATTCATTCCTCCTGCTGTGTGTGCGTGGGTTTCAGTGTGTCGGGGCTCAGCGCTTCCGCCGGTAGAACGGCAGGGCGACGACCTCGAAGGGCTCCGTCTTGCCGCGCAGATCGACCTCCACGGCGGTGCCGATCTCGGCGAAGGCCGGTTCGACGAAGGCGAAGGCCACCGGGTGGCCGAGCGTGGGACTCGGCTGACCGCTTGTGACGCGGCCGATCTCACGGCCATCCGACAGCACCGCGTAGCCGCCGCGGCCCGCGCGCCGTCCGAGACCCTTGAGACCGACGAGCACGCGCGCGGGCCCGGCCTCCTTGGCCGCCTCGAGCGCGGCGCGCCCGACGAAGTGCTCCTCCTTCTTGAAGGAGACCACCGGGCCGAGCCCGGCCTCGAAGGGGGTGATGTCGAGGCCGAGCTCATTGCCGTAGAGCGGCATGCCCGCCTCCAGGCGCAGCGAGTCCCGGGCGGCGAGTCCCGCCGGCGTGAGACCGTGCGGCTCGCCCGCGGCGAGCACCGCGGTCCAGAGCCGGGCGGCCTGCTCATTGGGCACATAGAGTTCGAAGCCGTCCTCGCCGGTGTACCCGGTGCGGGCGAGCAGGATCCGGATCCCGGCGGCATCCGCCTCGGCGGCGGCGTAGTACGCCATCTCGCTCACCAGGGCGCGCTGATCCTCGGGCACGAGCTCGTGCAGGATCGCCACCGCATTCGGTCCCTGCACGGCGATCAGGCTGGTGCTCGCCGTGGCGTCGGTGACGATCACGTCGAAGCCGCGGGCGCGCTCGCCGAGCGCCGCGAACACCGCGGGGGCGTTGCCCGCATTCGGAACGACGAGGTAGAGATCCTCGCGCAGACGGTAGCTGATGAGATCGTCGATGATGCCGCCGCGCTCATCGCAGATCAGCGAGTACTTCGCCTTGCCGACCGCGATCACGGCGAGATTGCCGACGAGCGCGGAGTTCAGGAAGCGTCCGGCGTCGGCGCCCTCGACCCAGACCTCGCCCATATGGGAGAGGTCGAAGAGTCCGGCCGTCTCGCGCACCGCACGGTGCTCGGCCAGTTCGCTGCTGTACTTCAAGGGCATGTCCCAGCCGCCGAAGTCGGTGAAGGAGGCGCCGAGCCTCGCGTGCTCGTCGTGGAGGGCGGTGTGCTTCGAATCGCTCATCATCGTCTCTCGTGTCGGTGTCGGTGCGGGTCTCAGTCTGCGAAGGCCTCGGGCGGCGGGCAGGCGCACACGAGGTTGCGGTCGCCGAAGGCGCCGTCGATGCGGGACACCGGCGGGAAGTACTTGTCCTGGCGCAGGCCCGCCACCGGGAACGCCGCCTGCTCCCGGGAGTAGGCCCGATCCCAGCCGTCGCTCAGCAGCACCGAGGCCGGATGCGGGGCGTTCCGCAGCGGAGACTGCTCCACCGTCAGCTCCCCCGCGATGACCCGGTCGATCTCGCCACGGATCACGATCATGGCCTCGATGAAGCGCTCGATCTCGCCGAGATCCTCGCTCTCGGTCGGCTCGACCATCAGCGTCCCCGCCACCGGGAAGGCGAGGGTGGGCGCGTGGAAGCCGAAGTCGATGAGCCGCTTCGCGACATCCTCCGCGGTCACGCCGGAGGCCGCCGTGAGTTCCCGCAGATCCAGGATGCACTCGTGCGCGACCAACCCCTGGTTGCCGGTGAACAGCACCGGGAAATGCTCGCGGAGCCGGGCGGCGATGTAGTTGGCGCTCAGCAGCGCCGTCTCGGTGGCCCGGGTGAGCCCGTCGGGGCCCATCATCGCGATGTAGGCGTAGGAGATGGGCAGCACCCCCGCCGAGCCGAAGAGGGTGGCGACCACGGGGACGCCGTCCGCGACGGCGTAGGCGCCCGTGGGATCGCCCGGCAGATACGGCACCAGATGCTCGGCCACCGCGACCGGGCCGACCCCGGGGCCGCCGCCGCCGTGCGGAATGGCGAAGGTCTTGTGCAGATTCAGATGCGAGACGTCTCCGCCGAACTCCCCCGGCTTCGCGAGGCCCACCAGGGCGTTCATATTGGCGCCGTCGATGTAGACCTGGCCGCCGGCCGCGTGCACCCGATCGCACACCTCGCGCACATCGGCGTCGTAGACGCCGTAGGTGGAGGGGTAGGTGATCATGATGGCGGCCAGCTGCTCGCGGTGCTGCTCGATCTTCGCATCGAGATCCGCGAGATCGATGGCGCCCTCCGCGGTGTTCTGCACCAGCACGACCCGCATCCCGGCCAGCACCGCCGAAGCCGCATTGGTGCCGTGGGCGGAGGCCGGGATCAGGCAGACGTCGCGCTGGGCGTCGCCGTTCGCCAGATGGTACTCGCGGATGGCGTGAAGCCCCGCGTACTCCCCCTGGGAGCCGGCGTTCGGCTGCAGCGAGATGCCCGCGTAACCGGTGATCTCGATGAGCCAGCGCTCGAGCCGGGCGATCAGCTCCCGCCAGCCGGCAGTCTGCTCGGCCGGGGCATAGGGGTGGATGCCGGCGAACTCCGGCCAGGAGATCGGCGCCATCTCGGCGGTCGAGTTGAGCTTCATCGTGCAGGAGCCGAGCGGGATCATGGTGCGGTCCAGTGCTAGATCGCGGTCGGAGAGGCGGCGCAGATAGCGCAGCATCTGGGTCTCGCTGCGGATCGCGTGGAAGTTCGGGTGCGTGAGGTACTCGCTCGTGCGCACGAGGCCGCCGTCGAAGCCGTAGTCGCCGGCGGCGACGGGCTCACCGAGCTCCGCGTCGAAGGCGCGCGCGACCGCCTCAAGGTGGCCTCGTTCGGTGGTCTCGTCCGTGGAGACGCCGACGGTGTCCTCGTCGATCCGGCGCAGATTCACGCCCTCGGCGGCGGCGGCGGCGAGGATCTCCGCGGCCCGCCCCGGCACGCGCGCCACGACGGTGTCGAAGAAGGACGCCCCGGCGAGCTCGATGCCCGCCGTCCGCAGAGCGGCGGCGAGGGTGCGCGCATGGGCGTGGGTGCGCTCGGCGATCGCGCGGAGACCCTCCGGGCCGTGGTAGACGGCGTACATCGAGGCGGTGTTGGCGAGCAGCGCCTGGGCCGTGCAGATATTGCTCGTCGCCTTCTCCCGGCGGATGTGCTGCTCCCGGGTCTGCAGCGCGAGCCGATAGGCGGGCCTGCCTTCCTGATCCTTCGACACGCCGACGAGGCGACCCGGCAGCATGCGTTCGAGCCCCGAGCGCACCGAGAGGTACGCCGCGTGCGGGCCGCCGAAGAAGAGCGGCACGCCGAAGCGCTGGGTGTTCCCGACGGCGATATCGGCACCCTGCTCGCCGGGCGGCACGATGAGGGTGAGCGAGAGCAGATCCGCCACCACCGTCACCAGGGCGCCGCGCTCTTTCGCCGCGGCGATGGTGGCCGTGTGATCGACGACGGTGCCGTCATCGCCCGGCTGCTGCAGCACGATGCCCGAGATCGCGCCGTCCGGGATCCCGCGGCTGAGGTCTGCGACCTCGACCTCGAAGCCGAGCGCCTCGGCCCGCCCGCGGACCACGGCGATCGTCTGCGGGAAGAGATTCGCGTCGAGCACGGTCTTCCCGTCCGAAGCGGTCCGATTCGCCCGCCGCATCAGCAGCACCGCCTCGGCGGTCGCGGAGCTCTCGTCGAGCATCGAGGCGTTGGCGATGGGCAGTGCGGTGAGGTCGGCGACCATGGTCTGGAAGTTCAGCAGCGCTTCGAGGCGGCCCTGCGAGATCTCGGGCTGGTAGGGCGTGTACGCCGTGTACCAGGCCGGGTTCTCCAGCAGATTGCGCAGGATCACCGGGGGCGTGTGCGTGCCGGAGAAGCCCTGCCCGATCATCTGCGTCATCACGGTGTTGCGATTCGCGAGCTCCCGCAGCTCGGCGAGCGCCTCTTCCTCGCTGAGCGCGGCGGGCAGATCGAGCGGCTCGGTGCTTCGGATGCTCGTCGGCACCGCCGTATCGGTGAGCGCGTCGAGGCTTTCGTAGCCGACGGCCGCGAGCATGGCCTGGCTGTCGGCGGAGGAGACGACGCCGATGTGGCGGTCGGCGAACGGCTTGGAGGCGCGGGGAAGGCTCAAGAGTGGATCTCCGGGGTCGTGGTCGCAGACGCGACCGGGTCGAGGATCCTCCCCGCTCTGTACTGTGACCTGAGAGATTCGGCGTCTTCCCGAGGGGAGACGCCTTGCACCGTCGGTGGGCGGGAGATCCCGCCGCTTTCCAGAGTTGCCGCGCCGCAGCGGTACTGGTGCCTGAGAGATTCCCGGGGAGGGTTTGCTCCTACGGCGCCGGTGCGGGACCGAACTCTCCCGCTGCAGCTTGTCAGCCGATATTCACGAATGCGCTCAGCCTAGCAGGCCCCCGGCCTCCGGGCGAGAGGCCGACGGACGAGGGGTCACTCCGCGGCGGTGCGGGGCGCTCTGCGGGCGATGCGGGCGAGCAGCTCCCCGAGCAGCGCCCGCTCTCCGTCCGACAGCACGTCCTGCAGCCCATTGAGATGCGCGTCGATGGTGATGGCGCCCTCGGCCACCGGATCCCGAGGGCTCTGCAGCACCTCGGCCTCGGGCACGGTCATCGTCGCGATCGTGGCCTCCCGGCACGTCTCGACGATGCTCAGGTCTCGCTGCTCGGGGAACAGTCCGAGCAGCGTCATCGTCACTCCGGAGGCCACGGAGTGCATCATCAGCACCGCCTCCTCCATGCTGACGCGCAGCAGCCCCGCTCGGGCCACGTTCTCCACCCGCTGCGCCAGGGTTCGCAGCGAGTCGCGCATGAACTCGGCCTGCACACCGGGGGTCGGGGAACCGTACATGAGCTTGTAGATGCCCGGGTTGGTGAGGCCGAACTCGACGTGCATGTCGTAGCCGCGGCGCAGCTCGTCGAGCGGGTCGACCGGTCCCTCCGGGAGCAGCGTGCTGGCGAGGTACTCGGAGAAGCCGTAGGTCGCCACCGCGTCGAAGAGGCCCCGCATATCGCCGAACAGGCGGTAGATCGTCGGGGTCTGCACCCCGGCGGCCTGCGAGACCGTGCGCGTGGAGACGGCATCGCGTCCGCCTTCGGCGAGCAGAGCCGCGGCCGCCCGCACGATCCGGTCCGCGGTGCTGGGTTTCTCGCTGCTGCTCACATACGAATCATAGTTGCGCGGCACGGGGCCCTTTCCGCCGTGGGCAGTGCGACGGCCGTGTGTCGGTCGAGTAACAACTCGGGAAATGGATCTTCCCCACCCCAACGACGTGTGCTATAAATCTTTGTTAGAGGTGCTAACACTTCAATGTTGACAGTGATAGGCCTCCGCGGCAAGCCGCCACTCCCCTCCGCGCCGTCCCCTGCATCACCGGCTTGCTCGCCCCAGGCGCTCCGTACCGAACCGGCTCACTGCCCAGACGATAAGGAACCGAAACCATGAAGCACACCACTTCCGCGCTCGCCGCCATGCTGGCCATCGCGGCCCTGGCGCTCACCGGCTGCGCCTCCGGCGGGGGCGGCAGCACCGCACCCGAGACCGGCGGCGACGCGTCGGCGGAGGTGCCCGACGTCGCCTTCGACGGCGCCGAGGGCGGCCTCGACGCCGCCTACGGCGAGCCCGAGATCCAGGAGGGCTACGCCTTCACCGTCGGCTGGCTCACCCCGACTCTGGCGAACCCGTTCGTGAAGGCCGTCTACGAGGCCGGCGAAGCGGAGACCAAGCGCCTCGGAGGCGAGTTCATCGGCCTCGATGCCGGGCTGAACGTCGACAACCAGGTCAGCCAGTGCAATCAGCTGATCGCGCAGGGCGTCGACGCGATCGCCGTCTACGGGGTCGACCCCTCCGCCCTCGGCCCCTGCCTCGAGGAGGCCGCGAGCCTGGGCATCCCCGTCATCGGGCAGGACACCCCGCCGCAGGCCGGCGAGGAGCTGCTGCCGAGCTACACCTCGGCGGTGCTGCAGGGAGTCGACTACCCGCGCTACCTCGTGACCCAGCATGCTGCGAGCCTCGCGCCCGGCGCGAAGTACGCCACGATCGGCGTGAACATCCCCGTCCCGCTGCTGCAGTACTCGATCGGTCGTGCCGAGCACTGGGCCGACGAGTTCGGCCTGGAGTTCACCGAGCGGGTGGACGCGCAGGGCGACACCTCCGAGGCCGCGGCCGATGCGACGAACACCATCCTCACGCGCAACCCGGACGTCAAGGTCATCTTCACCTACAACGACCCCGCCGCGGCCGCCGCGGCGAACACGCTGCTCGCAGCGGGCATCACCGACGTGCTCGTCTACGGCAACAGCGGCGAGCAGGCGACGATCGACCTCATCAAGGAGGGCAGCGCCACCGGTACCGTCCTGCTGGACACCGAGCAGATCGGCGTCCAGCAGATCTGGGGGCTCTACAACCTCCTGACCGAGCAGAACCTGCCGCTGCCGAAGCAGATCGTCCCTGCGCCGACGCTCGTCACCGCGGAGAACGCCGATTCCGTGGTCGGGATCGGGGGCTGATCCTCGATGACCTCGACTCGTGATCGCGGCGAGCCTCCGTTGCTCGAACTGCGCGGCATCGAGAAGCGCTACGGCGGGGTCCACGCGCTCCGGGGGGCCGATCTCACGATCGGCCGCCCGGGGCTGGTGCTCGGTCTGATCGGGCAGAACGGGTGCGGCAAGTCCACGCTGCTCGGCGTGCTCTCGGGGCAGCAGCGACCCGATGCTGGCGAGGTCCTGCTCGACGGCGAGGCGGTCGAGATCGGCTCCCCGTCGGAGGCGATCGCGCGCGGCATCGTGATGGTCTCGCAGGAGACCGCGCTCGCGCCGCAGCTGACCGTGGCCGAGAACGTCCTCATGGGGCGCCGGCTCGCGCGCGGCCCCTTCGGCATCGACTGGCAGCGCACGGAGCGGGTCGCCGCGGAGATCCTGGCTGGACTGGGGGTGGATTTCGACCCGGCCGCTCTCGTCGGCACGCTCAGCCCCGACCGCCAGCAGATGGTCGAGGTAGCGCGGGCGCTGTCCATGGACGCGCGCATCCTGATCCTCGACGAGCCCACGAGTTCGCTGGGGCGGCGCGAGGTCGAAGGCCTCTTTGCCGCGGTGCGCGCGGTCACCGCCCAGGGCGTCTCGGTGATCTTCGTCTCCCACCGGATGCCGGAGATGTTCGAGATCGCCGACGAGATCACCGTGCTGCGCGAGGGTCGCACCGTCGCCACCGGCCCGGCCTCGGCGTTCACCGCGGAGACGCTGGTCGATGCGATGGTCGGCCATCCGGTCGACGCCGTGGCGGCCGAGGCATTGCCGAGACCCGCTGCCGCGGCGACGGGCCATCACGCGCTCGAGGTCCGGGACCTCACGCTCACCGGGGTCTTCGAGGGCATCAGCCTCCAGGTCGCCCCCGGGCAGATCGTCGGACTCGCCGGGCTCACCGGATCTGGCCGCTCCGAGCTGCTCGAAACCCTCTTCGGCGTCGGCCAGGCCGACTCGGGCACCATACTGCTCGACGGCGAGCCGTACACGCCGCGCGACCCGCGCACCGCGATCGCGAGCGGGATCGGCTACCTGCCGCCCGACCGGAAGACCCAGGGGCTCGTGCTCAAGCGCTCGATCGGCGACAACATGGCCATGGCCGCCACGATGACGATGCCGCGTCTGCGCTCCCCGCGGGTCGCGCGCGTCCGCGCTCTCGTGGAGGAGGCGATGGCGGCCATGCAGGTCAAGGCCGACGGTCCCGACGTGCCCGTGAGCACCCTGAGCGGCGGCGGGCAGCAGAAGGTGGCTCTCGGCAAATGGACGGTCGCAGGCTCGACCGTCCTGCTGCTCGACGAGCCGACCAGGGGCGTCGACGTCTCCGCGAAGCGCGAGATCTACACCCTGCTGAAGGCCGCGGCCGCCACCGGCACCACCATCCTCGTCTCCTCGTCGGAGAACCCCGAGCTGCTCGAGCTCTGCGACCGCATCGTCGTGCTTGCGAGCGGCCGCGTGGTCGCCGACCTCGACGCCTCGACCACCGACGAATTCCAACTCGGACTCTACACAGGAGGAGCCCTCTATGACCGCGAAGACTAGCACTCCCCTCGGCAGGGTCTGGGCGATGACCGGGAACTTCCGGCCCGTCCTCGTGCTCGTCGTGGTGATGTTCACCGCATTCTCGTTCCTGCTCCCGAACTTCTTCGTGGGCCGGAATCTCACCAACCTGCTCACCTCGATCGCAGTGGTGTGGATCGTCTCCATGGGCATGACCTTCGTGACGATCGTCGGCGGCTTCGACCTGTCGGTCGGGGCGGTCGCGGCGCTCTCCGCCATCGCGCTCGGCAAGATGCTCACCGCGGGCGTGCCCGCGTGGGCCGCCGTGATCGTCTGCGTCGTCGGGGGCGTCGTGCTCGGCGGCCTGATCAACGGCATGCTGATCGGCAGACTGGGCTTGTCGTTCTTCGTGGTCACGCTCGCGACCATGACGGCGTATACGGGCATCGTGAATCTCTGGTCGGAGACCGAGACCATCAACATCTCCGATCCGCTCATCCGCTGGATCGGCGTCACCTTCACGCTGGGCGTGCCCACCCCCGTCTGGATCATGCTGATCATCTTCCTGGTCGCGCTGTTCGTGCAGTCGCGAACCTTTTTCGGGCGCGACATGTACGCGGTCGGCGGCAGCATCACCGCGGCGCGGCTCTCCGGCATCCGCTCGACGCGCACGATCGTCTCCGTCTACGCGATCGTCAGCGGATGCGCGGCCCTCGCCGGCATCATCGCCGTCGGGCGCATCGGCGCCGCCTCGCCGCAGGTCAACATCGAGCTCCCCCTCCAGGCCGCCGCGGCAGTGCTGCTCGGCGGCACCGCCCTCGCGGGTGGCGTCGGCGGCGTCGGCGGCACCGCGCTCGGCGTGCTCTTCATCGGCATCCTGCAGAACGGGCTCAGCCTCGCCGGCGTGCAGAGCTTCTGGCAGCAGGTCGTAACCGGCGTCATCCTCGTCGCAGCAGTGCTCGGCGATCAGGTCTTCGGCCGTCGTCGCCGCCGCCGCATGCTGCGGCAGCACCTCGACGGTGAATCCGCGGTCATCGCACCACCGACCGCACCCAGCGCGAAAGAAGGTGCCGAATCATGAGCATGGATGTCTTCTGGACCCTCGGCGGAGAGACCGACGGCGAGTTCCCCTGGGATCCGGGGCGCCGCTGGCGTTGGGACCCGCAGCGGCTGCTGCAGGTGGCGGCCGCGATCGACAACCTTCCGTTCTCGGGCGCTCTCATGGCCATCGGCGTTCCCGGCGCCTTCGATCCCTGGACCATCGCCGCGGCTGCGGCGACCAGGACTCGCCGGATGCGCTTCCTCATCGCCACCTATCCCGGAGTCGTCACGCCGACTCAGCTCGCGCTCCAGGCGCTCACCTTCGACCATCTCTCTGAGGGGCGGTTGATGCTCAACATCGTCGGCAGCAACCCGCAGACCATGGCCGCACACGGGCTGCACTTCGACAAGGAGGAGCGCTACGCCATGCTGGAGGAGTACTGGCGGTCGTTCGCCGAGCTCTACGCCGGCGGCAGTCCCGCGAACGGCAAGTACTTCGACATCGATCACCCCGAGTACCTGCTCGGGATCGAAGCGGTGCAGACGCCCCACCCGCCGCTCTGGGGTGCGGGCGGCTCCCCCGCGGGGCTGCGCGCCGTGGTCCCGCTCGTGGACACCTACCTTCCCGCGGCCGGCACCCCGCAGGAGATGGCCGAGCGCACCCGGGCCGCGCGCGACTTC
Source organism: Leucobacter sp. (assembly GCA_048516985.1). Lineage (GTDB taxonomy): Bacteria > Actinomycetota > Actinomycetes > Actinomycetales > Microbacteriaceae > Leucobacter. The sequence goes on from CP183188.1 coordinate 2,322,662, forward strand.
GCTCTGGCGAACAATCTGCGGGTGCCCCACTTCGGGGTCTCGCTCGGCGTACTGGTCCGTGAGACGGAAGAGGAGGCCTGGGAGGCGGCCGCTCGGCGGCTCTCCCACATATCCCTCGATACCGTCCGCTCGAACGTCGGCTATCAGGCTGCGCTCGAGGTCGACCGCTCCGAGCTCGATGACCGCCAACGGCGATGCCTCGACGCGGTGAACGCTGGCCGGCTCCCGGAGCCGCGGGATCTCGAGTTCTACCCGAACCTCTGGAACGGCCCGATCGAACGCCTCGGCCTCGACGTCATCCGGGCGCTCCCGCTGCCCGGGACGATGCTGATCGGCTCGGCCGAGCAGGTCGCAGAGCGCATGCGAGAGATCCAGGAGCTCGCCGGCATCGACCGGTTCATCCTCTGGGCGCCGCCCTTCCTCGAGGAGGCGTACCGCGTCGCAGACCTGCTGCTTCCGCTGCTGGATCTCCGCTCGGAGCTCGCCCCTCCCGGTCCGGCGCTGCGCGACAGAACCCATCCCCTCGCGCCGATCGGAGACACCGCATGAACGACACGACCTCGACCCCGAGCGGCCGGCTGGCCGGGAAGATCGCCTTCATCACCGGTATCGCCGGCGGCCAGGGCCGGGAAGCCGCGCTCGAGTTCGCACGTCAGGGCGCCACGGTGTTCGGCTGTGACCTCGACGCGGCGGGGGCAAAGGAGACCCTCGCGCTCGCGGCCGCAGCCTACGAGCCCGGTCACGGAACGGTGAGCTCGCAGCACCCCGTCGACCTGATGGAACCGGGTGCGCCCGAGGCCTGGATCGAGGAGGGCATCAGTCGGCACGGCCGCATTGATGTCCTCTACAACAACGCCGCGGCCGTGCGGATGCGCCGCATAGGCGACCCCGATGCGCTCGAAGCCTTCGAGTTCACCATCCGCGGGGAGCTCATCATGGTCTTCGACACGATCCGGGCGGCTTGGCCGCACTTCGTGCGCGGCGGCGGCGGCAGCATCGTCTCCACCTCCTCGACCGCGGCAGTGCAGGGCATGCCCGTGCCAGTGCGCACACCCGGTTCAAGCGCCGGTCACAGCGCGGCGAAGGCGGGAATCCTGGGGCTCAGCATGCAGCTCGCGGCGGAGGGCGCGCCTCATCGCATCCGCTCCAACGCGATCCTGCCCGGTTTCATCGAGGCTCCTGTGACCGCGCCGATCATCGCCGAACCCGGCGCCCGCGAGCAGATCACCGCCTCGATCCCGTTGCGCCGCATCGGCCGCCCCTCTGATATCGCCCTGGCGGCCGTCTACCTGGCCTCGGATGAATCGGAGTGGATGACGGGTGAGACGCTCACCATCGACGGCGGCGTCCGCAGCCTGCGCGAGGAGGCCTGATGCGTGCAGGCACCAGCGACACCAGCGAGCGCTCCGTCCGGAGCGTTCGGATCCCACAATGAGAGGAAAGAGAGCATGACCAGCAAGCTGCCGCACTGGCGCACCATTGAATGGCCGAATCAGGCGAAGGTCGCGGTGCAGATCATCACGGCCTTCGAGGCCTTCGACGAGCATTCGCAGTTCACCACCGAGGCCTCCTCCGGGATCAACCCGTTCTCGATCTCGTACGGTGAATACGGCGCCCATGTCGGCGCCTGGCGATTGATCGACCTGATGGACGACCTCGGCGTGGTCTCCTCCGTGGCGATCAACGGCCGCGCGGCGGAGCAGCATCCGCACGTGGTGAAGGCGCTCGCCGAGCACGGCCACGAGCTGGTCGGCCACGGCTGGGTGAACGACAAGCTGATGCCCGGCGGTGAGGCGGAGCGCGAGGTGATCCAGCGCACGCTCGACGCGATCGAGGCGGCCGGAGGCGAGCGGCCCACCGGCTGGGTGAGCCCTGGCAAGATGGGCTCCGTCGATACCGAGGAGTTCCTGCTCGACGCGGGCATCCGCTACACCGGGGACGACGCGAGCGACGACCTGCCGTTCGTGAAGAAGGTGGGCGATCGCGATTTCGCCGTCGTACCGACCGTCGACCTGGCCTCGAACGACCTGCTGCAGTGGGTGTTCGGCGGCAAGTCCCCCGACGTCATCGTCGAGGGCTTCAAGGCGACCTTCGACGCAGTCTACGCCGAAGCCGAGGCCGGCAGGCCCGGCGCGGTCGGCCTGGTGCTGCACTGCCATGCGGCCGGCCGGCCGACGCTCGTGCCGCGTGTGCGCGAGCTCATCCAGTACTGCCAGAGCCATGACGGCGTCTGGTTCGCCCGCGGCGACGAGATCGCCGAGTTCGCCCTGAGGGAGGGGATCACGCGATGACCACTGCAACCGAAGCCGGCACCGAAGCGGTGCCGCGCTATCCGGCGCTCTCCGAAGGTCGCTGGATGGACGTGATGGGGCTGCGCACCTGGTGGACCGAGTCGGGCGAGACCGATGGCGCCCCGCTCGTGCTCGTCTACGGCGGCAACTTCGGTCCGCCGACGCTCGGTGGCGGCAACTGCGCCATGGTCTGGGCCGACACCTTCGAAGGCCTCGCTGAGACGACCCGGGTGATCACCTACGATCGTCCCGGCAACGGCTACACGGAGCCTCCGGTCGATGACAGCGACTACACGATGGAGTTCGTGATCGATCACCTGATCGCGTTCCTCGAGCAGCTCGACTGCGGCCCGGTGCATCTGCTCGGCCACTCGCGCGGCGGGTTCATTGTGGCGCGCACGGCGCTGCTGCGACAGGATCTCGTCCGTTCGGTCACCGTCGTGACCTCGGGCACACTCGGCCCGGGCGTCGGGATGAACGCGGTGGCGCTCGCGGGCAACCCCTACGAGCCGACCTCGCTCGAGGGAATGACCTGGGTGCACAAGGGCTACAGCCATAAGACCGAACACGTCACCGAGGAGTGGATGAAACCCTTCGTCGAGCTGCTGCATGAGGAGCAGTACCAGACGATGCTCGAGCGCATCGAGTCGCGCCGACTGCTCGAGCGCTTCTTCATCCCCGAGCTGCAGCGAGACAAGCGCGAGACGCTGCGGTGGCTCGAGGAGGGGCGCCTGCAGCGGCCCGTGCACATCGTGTGGGGTATGAGCGACCGCACCGTGCCGGTGCGGCTCGGCTACGACCTTTACAACATACTGGCCCGCCACGAGGCGCGGGTCACGCTGAGCGTGGTCGACAAGAGCGGCCACTTTCCGTACCGCGAGCACCCGGAGTGGTTCCGGGGCGTCGTGGAATCGTTCCTGGAGGAGGTGGACTCGGATGTCTGAGTCGATGACGAATGTCGCGGTATCGACAGTGGCGCTGCCCACCGGGACGGAGGGGACTCGGCAGGTGCGCCTGCACAGCCGGGGATCGGGGCCGCGGGTCGTGCTGTTCCTGCATCCCGGTGCACCAGGCCGCCCGCCGTTCGCCGGGTCATCCGATCTGTTCGCGTCGACGCTCGCAGGCGTCGATCTCGAGGGCTACCGTCTGCTCGCCCCCGATCTGCCCGGCGCGGGCGGCACCGATCTGTTCGGTCTCGACGAGTTGCGGGTCGATGGCACGATCGCCTTCGTCGGCCAGCTGCTCGAAGCGGTGGGTCCGGTCGACGAGTTGCACGTGATCGCACAGGGTGCGCCAGGTCTGGCAGCACTGAAGATGGCCCGCGAGGGGGTCGCGGGCATCGCGGTGACCTCGCTCATGCTCATCGGCGCGAATACGGCGGCCCCGACCGGCGACAGCATCCAGAACGTGTCGCTGCTGAACCCGCCGCGTCCGTGGTGGGACCATCGCTTCCACAACTGGGCGGTGCGACGGCTCGCCTATGTGCCGGCGCTCGTTCCCGAGGCGATCATCGACACGATGGTCGGCAACGCCTCGGGTGCGCCGCATCGCGCGGCTGAGGCGGCGACAGCTGATCCGCTCGCCATCTCGACGCTGGTCGGCGACGAGCTGCGAGAGCAGGACCATCTCTACGCCTACTGCAGGAACGAGGGGTACACGGTGCCGATCTCGCTCGTCTGGGGCGCGGGAGATCCGACGGTTTCGGTCGCGCGGGGCTCGGTGCTCGCCGAGATCCTGTCGAGCGGGACCGGGCACCTCGATTTCAACCTGATCAATCAGGCGGCCCATCTCGTGCAGTTCGACCGGGCTTTCCAGTTCGAGCGCGCGGTGGAGCAGCTGGTCAGGCGCAACTCGGCATCGGCGTCGTGAGGCCGGGCGGTATCGGTGCGGTCCGAGCGGTCGAACGCTCAGGCTCGCCGATACCGCCCCACCTCCGGGCCTTCTCATTCGATGACAAAGGAGCAGGAGCATGACCAGCGACGATCGGAGCAGCGCGGAGTTCTTCCGCAGCAGGGGCTTCGGTATGAGGATCGGATTCGGCACTAGACCGGCCGTGCTGTCGATCGACATCATCAACGCGTTCACCGATCCCGGGATGCCGCTCGGCTCCGACCTCTCCGCGGAGATCACGGCGGCCCGTTCGGTGCTCGATGCCGCCCGCGCAGCGGGCGTGCCGATCGTACACACCACCGTCGCCTATCAGGACGGCGGGCTCGCCGATGCCGGAGTGTGGGCTCTGAAGCAGGCAGGCCTGTCGACACTGCGTGCCGGGACCCGGGAGGTGGAGGTGGACGAGCGGCTCGACGTGCGCCCAGGCGAGCAGGTATTGGCGAAGAAGTACGCCTCCGTGTTCTTCGGCACCGATCTCGTGCCCCGCCTGGTGAGTCAGGGCATCGACACCCTGATCATGGTCGGCTGCACGACCAGCGGCTGCGTCCGGGCGAGCGCGGTGGATGCGGTGCAGAACGGCTTCCGCCCGATGATCGTGAGAGAGGCGGTCGGCGACCGCTCCCCCGCCGCCCACGAACAGGCGCTGTTCGACCTCGAGCAGAAGTACGCCGATGTCGTCTCAGTCGACGAGGTCGTCGAATACCTCGCCGGACAGGGCCCGGCCGTCTCTTGACCGCGGCGTCGTTCGACCTCAGGAGAGTGGACCTCAATCTCCTCGTGGCATTCGACGCGCTTATGGCGGAGCGCAGCGTTACCGGCGCGGCGATCCGGATGTCGGTTACCCAATCTGCGATGAGCGCCTCGCTTGCGCGGCTGCGCGCGCTGCTCGACGACCCCGTCCTCGTGCGCAACGGCCGGGGGATGCTGGTGACCCCGCTCGCCGAGGCGATGACCGCGCGCGTCCGGGAGATACTCGACGAGGTTCAGTCGGTGCTCGCGGCCAGAAGCGGCTTCGATCCGGCGAAGGATCGCCGAAGCTACACCGTCACCGCAAGCGACTACGAAGCCACAGCGATCCTCCACCCGCTGCTCGCGCTGCTCGCGAGGGAGGCGCCGGGGATCCAGCTGCGCATCCAGCCCCCCGATCACGACGTCGGCGGCAGACTCGAGCGCAATCAGGTGGACCTTCTTCTCGCCCCGAAGGAAGTACTGCCAGGCGTCGGCGGATTCCATCATGAGATCCTCTATACGGATCACCATGTGGTCGCGGCCGACGCCGACAACGCGCAATTCGGTGACACTCTCTCACTCGAAGAGTTCTGTACGATGCCGCACGTGGTCACGCATCTTGATCTCCACCCCTCTCTGGTAGACGCCCACCTCGAGCGCCTCGGAGTCGCCCGTGACGTCCAGGTCACTGCGGGCTTTCTACTCGCCCCGTTCCTACTCAGGGGGACTTCGCTCATCACCGTCACCTCCCGACTGCTCGCGCACCGGTTGTCGCACTCGGTCGGGCTGAAGCTCGCCGAGGCTCCGGTCGAGTTGCCGCCGCTGTCGACCGTCATGGCGTGGACCGGGCGCACTCATGACGACCCCGGGCATCAGTGGCTGCGCGCGCGCCTGCGTGAGGTGGCGCAGGATGCCGTCCGGTTCAGCCAGGCGCGGTCCGAACACATGAATGAGATCGATGCGGATGCATGAGATCAATTCGTTTCCGCTGGCCCCGCGCCTTCCATATGGTTACTTGCACGGAGAGCCTTTCCAGCAACCGATATTCCGACCAATCCGGAGAACGATAAGGAGATCATCATGAAGAACCCTCCCTACGCCTACTGGCCCATCACCGAGCGGCCCGCGATCGAGTGGCCCGACGGCAAGCGCTTCGCCTTTTACATTGGCCTGAACATCGAGCACTTCCGAGCCGGCTCACCTTCGACGAGCGTGCTGCCGCTCACCGCGCACCTCCCAGTCGATCCTGCGAACCACGGCTGGCGTGACTACTCGACCCGGGTCGGCATCTGGCGCATGATCGAACTGCTCGACCGCTTTGAGATGCGCGCGAGCGTGCTGCTCAACGCCGAGGTCTGCACCGAGTACCCGCAGATCATCGAAGCGGGCGTCGCGCGCGACTGGGCCTGGCTCGGTCACGGCGCCACGAACTCCAAGATGTGGACGGGCCTGGAGCTCGAGGACGAGCGCGCGGGTCTGCGCGAACTCACCGAGACCATCACCGCGGCCACGGGCAAGTCGCCGCGGGGCTGGCTGGGTCCGGCGCTGACTGAGACGGAGAACACCCCCGAGTTGCTGGCCGAACTCGGCTATACCTACACGCTCGGCTGGGTCGCCGACGACCAGCCCTTCCCCCTCACCCTGGACGACGGGGGCCGGATGATCTCGGTGCCCTACTCGATCGAGGTCAACGACATTCCCGCGTTCCTCGACCACGACATGACCGCCCCCGACTTCGGGCAGATGATCGAGGACCACTTCGACCTGCTGCACGAGGAGAGCGCGCGGCGCCCCGGCGCGGTCTTCGGGCTCTCGCTGCATCCATTCCTGATCAACCAGCCGAGCCGTCACCGCTACCTCGTCGAGGCACTCGAGCACATCGCGGGTCGCGAGGACGTCTGGTACACGACCAGCGACGACATCGCCGACTGGTACATGCAGCACCACTACGAGACAGCGGTCGCGGCGATGAGTGCCGGCGGATCCGGCCGCTGACCCGCTGCCGAGCAGACACCGAGAATTGAGGAATACGAACATGTCCGCGAGCTACCCCGATCCGCAGCGACGAGCGATGAGCGAGAGCCCGTTGGTTGCCGCTGAGGACCACTTCACCCTGGCCGCCTTCGGCTTCAACAACCGGGGCGGTATGTGGTTCACATCTTCCGAGAATACCCCGCGTGCGACCTGGGAGGAGACGCGCGACATCGCGCTCGCCGCCGAGGCCGCGGGCTTCGAGGCGGTCGTGCCGAACGCGCGCTGGAAGGGCTTCGGCGGAAAGACCAACTACAACGAATGGGGTCTCGAGGCGATCCCCTGGGCAGCCGGCCTCGCCGCGGTCACCTCGAAGATCCACATCTTCGCGACCGTACATGCCCCCACTATCCACCCCGTTCGGATGGCGAAGGAGGCGGCGACGATCGACCACATCTCCGGAGGCCGCTTCGGCCTCAATGTCGTCGCGGGCTGGAACGCTGCTGAGATGGCGATGTTCGATCGCGAGGTCAAGGCCCATCCGGACCGCTACGCCTTCGCAACTGAGTGGATGGAGTTGGTCGAGCGACTCTGGACCGAGGACGAGGAGTTCGACTACGGCGGCGATTTCTTCTCCGCGCAGGGCGCGATCTCGAGACCTCACGCGATCCAATCGCCCCGGCCCCTCGTGATGAACGCCGCGATCAGCGAGACGGGACGGCGCTTCGCCGCGCGCTTCGCCGACATCAATTTCATGGTCGCTGACGATCCCGAGAACATGGCCGCCTACGTGAAGAGCGTGAAGCAGATCGCCCGCGAGGACTACGGGCGCGACATCAACGTGATGACGCAGATCGGCATCGTCCTCGGCGACACCGAGGCCGATGCGCACCGGAAGCTGGATCATTACATCAAGGAGCTCGGCGAGTGGGACGCGGTGCACAGGTTCAGCGACATGAACCTCAAAACCGCCCCCGACTTCTCCTTCAACTCGAAGGAGATGCGCGTTGCCATGGGGCACTACTCGGCCCCCCTTGTGGGCACTCCCGAGCAGGTCGTCGAGAAGATCCAGGGGTTCAAGAACGTTGGGATCACCGGCGCGGCGGTGAACTGGATCGACTACTCGGAGGGGATCTCCGAGTACGACGAGCGGATCCGCCCCCTGCTGGTCGAAGCCGGCCTGCGCCGGTACTGAGGAGACGGAGAAACGTGATGCAGACCCACGCCGGGAGAACGGCGGTCATCACCGGAGCCGCGCAGGGCATCGGGCGGGCCTACGCCCGCGAGCTCGCGCAGCGCGGTGCCCGGATCGTCGTGGCCGATGTCGCTCCGGCGGACGAGACCCTCGCTCTGATCGCGGCTGCGGGTTCCGATGGGGTAGCCGTGCGCGCGGATCTCAGCGAAGCTGAATCGGCCGAGGAGGTACTCGCCGCCGCAGACGGCCTGGGCGGAGCCGATATTCTCGTGCTCAACGCAGCGATCCAGCCCTTCATCCCCTTCGACCAGATGACCTTCGAGGATTGGCGACGCGTGATGGCAGTGAATGTGGATCCGCTTTTTCACCTCTGCAAGGCGCTGCTCCCAGGCATGCGCGCACGGGGCTGGGGGCGGATCGTCGCAATGTCGTCGAACACGTACCAGCTGGGGGTGCCCGGGGTCGCGCACTACGTGGCCAGCAAGGGCGCCGTGCAGGGCTTCGTGCGCTCGCTCTCGGGAGAGATCGGCCGGGACGGGGTGACGATCAACGCGATCGCCCCCGGCCTGACCCGCACTCCGGGGACGAGCACGGGGCCTCAGGACGAGCTCGGGCTCTTTCAGCTGGCGATCGCGGGGCAGGCGATCAAGCGTACCCAGGAGCCGGAGGACTTGGTCGGCACTCTGGCCTTCCTCACCTCCGACGATTCGGCGTTCGTTACCGGGCAGACCGTGCTCGTCGACGGAGGATGGGCGCATGTTTGAGAATGGAGAATGTGATGAATGAGAACATCCGACTGCTGGTCTCCCAGGCATCCAGGGTGCTGGGTGCGGCAGGTCTGGACGACTACATCTGGGGGCATGCCTCGGTGCGGGATCCGGAGGGCCGAGGGGCTTGGATCAAGCGCAGCGGGATCGGCCTCTCGGAGATAAAGCCCGACGATGTGCAGCTCGTCTCCCCCGGCGGCGAAGTACTGCAGGGAGAGGGGAACCGGCACATTGAGTACCCGATCCACACCGAGGTGTATGCCGCACGACCCGACGTCGGGGGTGTGGTGCACATCCACCCGCCCCACGCCGTCGCGCTGGCCGCATCCGGGGTGGAGCTGCGGCCGGTGAGCCACCAGGCGACGCTGTTTACTCCGCCCGCGGTGCCCTGCTACGACGACACCACGGATCTGATCCGCTCGGCCGAATTGGGTGCGGGAGTCGCTCGGGCGCTGGGAGACCGCAACGCGGTGTTCCTGCTGAATCACGGCATCGTCACGGTGGGCGCAAGCGTGCAGGAGGCGACCATCACCGCGCTGCTGCTGGAGGAGGCGTGCGAGCAGCAGCTGCGTACCCTCGCCTACGGGGGAACGCCCAGGTGGACCGACGATGCCGAGGCGCTTGAGAAGCGGGATCGGATCTACTCGCCGAAGGCGCTGGAGCAGGTGTGGGAATACCTGCTGCGCGGGCTCGACGCATGAGCGGAACGCGGGATCGGAGGCCGGGATGTCCGCGCTCCGCCTGACCATGGCGGCGGTGAACTACGACCGCTTCCGCGCGCTGCAGGATTCGCGGGTCCGGGTCGAGGGCATCGACCTCGAGATCCTTCCCATGCCGGTCGAGGAGATCTTCTACCGCCAGGCCGTATTCGGCGAGTTCGACGTGAGCGAGATGAGCCTCTCGACGTATGTGCTGAGTCTCGGGCGCGACTCTTTCCCCTACACCGCGATCCCTGTCTTCCCATCGCGCTACTTCCGCCACCAGACGATGTTCGTCAACCGGAGGAGCGGGATCGAGCGCCCCGCCGATCTGAGGGGTAGGCGCGTGGGAGTACCCGAGTATCAGATCACCGCCGGAGTCTGGCAGCGAGGCATTCTCGCGGACGAGTACGGTGTCACGCCGGCGGACATCCTGTGGCGGACGGGAGGGGTCGAGGAGCCCGGCAGAGTCGAGAAGCACGGGATCGAGCCGCCCGCGGGCGTGGAACTCATGCCGATCGGCCCCGGGCAGACCCTCTCACGGATGCTGGTCGACGGCGAGATCGACGCACTGTTCGCCGCGCACGAACCTGCCGTGTTCGGCGAGCACGAGGACGTTGTCCGACTGTTCCCCGATTTCAAGACCGTCGAGAAGGACTACTTCGCGCGTACGCGGATCTTCCCGATTATGCACGTGGTCGTGATCCGCGCGAGCCTGCTGGAACGCGAGCCGTGGATCGCGCGCTCGCTGCTGAAGGCCTTCGAGTCGTCGCGGGTCCTCGCGATGGAGGATCTGCGCTACCGAAGCTCGCTGAAGGTCATGCTGCCGTGGCTCGCAGATCACGTCGAAGAGACCGTCGAGGCCCTCGGCGAGGACTACTGGACCTACGGCATCGACCGAAACCGGCACGCGCTCGAGACCTTCCTGCGTTACTCGCACGAGCAAGGGTTGGCCGCGCGACAGTACGCGCCGGAGGAGCTCTTCGCGCCGAGCACGTTCTCGACCTTCACGATCTGAGTGCGCTCGGGATCCGGTTGTGCTTTAATGGTCTAGTCAAATACCTTTAGATTCGCACATGCGCGTCTACCCCTCGAGCGAAGGAGTTGCGGATGGTTGCGCACAGCGGGAACCTGACCCCGGAAGCACTGCGCGAGGCGGTCGCGTCGGGCGAGGTCGACACGGTGATCGTCGCCTTCACCGATATGCAGGGACGGCTCGTCGGCAAGCGGGTCTCGGCTCGGCTCTTCGTCGAAGACGTGATGGAGCACGGCGCCGAGTGCTGCAACTACCTGCTCGCTGTCGACGTCGAGCTCAACACCGTCGAAGGCTACGCACTGACCAGCTGGGAGAGCGGTTACGGCGACATGGCCATGATTCCCGATCTCGGCACTCTGCGCAGGCTGCCATGGCTGCCCGGGACGGCGCTTGTCATCGGGGATCTCGCCCTCGCGAGCAACCACTCCCCCATCTCGGTGTCGCCGCGGCAGATCCTTCGCCGCCAGATCGATCGGCTCGGCGCCCACGACCTCGTCCCCTACGTGGGGACCGAGCTCGAGTTCATCGTCTTCGACGATGACTACCGCAGCGCCTGGCGGCAGGGCTACCGCGATCTGCGCCCGGCGAGTGACTACAACATCGATTACGCCATCCACGCATCGAGCCGCATGGAGCCACTGCTGCGCGACATCCGCAACGGCATGGACGGTGCCGGCATGTACTGCGAGGGCGTCAAGGGCGAGTGCAACCTCGGACAGCAGGAGATCGCCTTCCGCTACGCGCATGCGCTGAACACCTGCGACAACCACTCGATTTACAAGAGCGGCGCCAAGGAGATCGCCGACGCCCACGGCAAGAGCATCACCTTCATGGCGAAGTTCAACGAGCGCGAGGGCAACAGCTGCCACGTGCACACCAGTCTGCGCAACGTCGCGGGCGATCCGGTGTTCGCAGACGCCGATGCCCCCGACGGCATGTCGCCGACCTTCCGGCACTTCATCGCCGGCCAGCTCGCCGCGATGCGGGAGTTCACGCTGCTCTACGCCCCGAACATCAACTCCTACAAGCGCTTCGTCGCGGGCAGCTTCGCCCCGACCGCCGTGGCCTGGGGGCACGACAACCGCAGCTGCGCGCTCCGGGTCGTGGGGCGCGGCCACGCGATGCGCGTCGAGAACCGGGTGCCCGGCGGAGACGTGAATCAGTACCTCGCGGTCGCGGGCATGCTCGCCTCCGGCCTACACGGTATCGAGAACCAACTCCAACTCGGCGAACCGCTGGCCGGCAACGCCTATGAGAGCGATGTCGAACGGGTACCGACCACACTGCGCGAGGCGGCGGATCTCTTCGAGGGCTCCGCGCTCGCGCGCGAGGTCTTCGGCGACGAGGTCGTCGACCATTACGTCCACGCAGCGCGCGTCGAGGTCGCCGCCTTCGACTCCGCTGTCACTGATTGGGAACGGGTGCGCGGCTTTGAACGACTTTGAAGCTCCGTTCGCCAGCGCTCCGCCGGCCTCCGGCGCGTCACCGGCATCCGATGCGCCGCTGATCGGGATCACGAGCTACCTGGAGCAGGCGCAGACGGGGGTGTGGGACGTCAGGGCGTCCTTCCTGCCCGAGGTCTATCTGCGGGCGGTCACCGACGTCGGGGGCATCGCGATCGTACTTCCCCCGCAAGCGGTTGACCGGCGGATCGCGCGGCGCATCATCGGCTCGCTCGACGGGCTCATCATGGCCGGAGGCGCCGACATCGATCCGCGCCGCTACGGCCAGACTGCGCACGAACGCACCGGCGCACCGCGTGAGGACCGCGACGCCTTCGAGGACGCTCTGCTGCGGGCCGCTCTCGAAACCGAGCTGCCCTTTCTCGGAATCTGCCGCGGTGCGCAGCTGCTCAACGTCACGCTCGGCGGTGACCTGATCCAGCACCTCCCCGACCGGGTCGGTGACGAGCGGTATCAGCTGGGTGACGCCCGCTTCACCGAGGTCGAGATCGAGGTCGATCCTGATACCCGCATCGCAGAGGTGCTCGGCAACGGTCGCCGCGCCCTCGCTCCGCTCTACCACCACCAGGCGATCGACCGGGTTGCGGACCCCCTGATCGTCACGAGCCGGACCGCCGACGGCGTGATTGAATCGGTCGAACTGCCTGCGTCACCCTTCTGCGTCGGGGTGCAGTGGCATCCGGAGGAGCGGGAGGATGATCGCCGCCTGTTCGCCGGTCTTGTCGACGCCGCGAGAGTCCACCGCCGCATCCGCCTCTCACGACCGGAGGAACAGCTATGAGCTACACCGTCACCAACCCCGCGGACGAGACCTTCGTCGCCGAAGTCGAGCACCTCGACGCTGCCGCGGCCGATGCGGCGATCGCCGCCGCGGCGCAAGCGCAGATCGAGTGGGCGCGCCTCGCCCCGGCCGACCGGGCCCACGCGCTCCGCCGCTTCGCAGCGCACGTCGACAGTGACATCGAGCACCTCGCAGGACTCGAGACGGCGAATTCGGGTCACCCGATCTCCCAGTCCCGCTGGGAAGCCAGCCACGTGCGCGATGTGCTCGAATACTATTCGGCCTCGCCGGAGCGGCTCATCGGTCAGCAGATCCCGGTCGCGGGCGGACTCGACGTAACCTTCCACGAACCGCTCGGCGTGGTGGGCGTGATCACCCCGTGGAACTTCCCAATGACGATCGCCGCATGGGGCTTCGCACCCGCGCTCGCCGCCGGCAATGCCGTCGTGCTGAAGCCGGCCGAGTGGACCCCGCTCACCAGTATGCGCCTCGGTGAACTGGCGCTCGAATCGGGACTGCCCGAGGGCCTGTTCCAGGTGCTGCCGGGTCGCGGCTCGGTGGTCGGCGAGCGTTTCGTGACGAACCAGACAGTGCGCAAGGTGGTGTTCACCGGGTCCACCGAGGTGGGCAAGCGGATCATGGCCGGCTGTGCCGAGCAGGTGAAGCGCGTGACGCTCGAACTGGGCGGCAAGAGCGCGAACATCGTGTTCGCGGACGCCGACATCGAGCGGGCCGCCGCGACGGCGCCGTACTCCGTGTTCGACAACGCCGGTCAAGACTGCTGCGCGCGCAGCCGTCTGCTCGTGCAGCGCAGCGTCTACGACCGCTTCATGGAGCGTTTCGAGCAGGCCGTGAAGGCTGTGAAGGTCGGCGATCCCGCCGACGAGACGACCGAGGTCGGCCCCCTCGTCACGCTGGCGCATCGCGAGGCGGTGACGTCGTTCATCGACGACTCGACCCCGGTCGCCTTCCGCGGCTCCTGCCCCGAGGGGCCGGGTGCCTGGTTCGCGCCGACAGTCGTCACCCCGGAACGCGGCGACCGCATCGCGACCGAGGAGATCTTCGGCCCCATCGTCGCGGTGCTGCCCTTCGAAGACGAGGCCGATGCGATCCGCCTCGCCAACGACACCGAGTATGGTCTCAGCGGCTCGATCTGGACCCGCGACCTCGGCCGCGGCATCCGAGTGTCCCGCGCCGTCGAGGGTGGCAACCTCTCGGTGAACTCGCACTCCTCCGTCCGCTACTCGACGCCCTTCGGCGGCTTCAAGCAATCGGGGCTCGGGCGCGAGCTCGGCCCCGATGCCCCGCTGCACTTCACCGAGACGAAGAACGTCTTCTTCGCCGCCGACTGACGCTTCATCCCCTGCACCACTTCCACGACAAGGAACCATCATGAGCGACATCACCCCTATTAATCTCACCCAGCGACTTGCGGGCAAGGTCGCCGTCATCACCGGCGGCGCGAGCGGTATCGGCCTCGCGACCGCTAGGCGCATGCGCGCCGAGGGCGCGAGGATCGTGATCGGCGATACGAACCCCGAGACTGGCGAGACTGCAGCCACGGAGGTCGGCGGCCTCTTCGTGCGGGTCGACGTCACCGACGAGGAGCAGGTGAACCGCCTCTTCGACACCGCTGCCCGCGAATACGGCTCCGTCGACATCGCCTTCAACAACGCGGGTATCTCCCCGGACGATGACGATTCGATCGAGATCACCGAGCTGCCCGCCTGGCAGAAGGTGCAGGACGTCAATTTGAAGAGCGTCTACCTCTGCTCACGCGCCGCACTGCGCCATATGACCGCGCAGGGCCGCGGCTCGATCATCAACACGGCCTCATTCGTGGCGGTCATGGGTTCCGCCACCTCTCAGATCTCCTACACTGCCTCCAAGGGCGGTGTACTCGCGATGAGCCGCGAGTTGGGGGTGCAGTTCGCCCGGCAGGGCATCCGGGTGAACGCGCTCTGCCCCGGGCCGGTGAACACCCCGCTGCTGCAGGAGCTCTTCGCGAAGGATCCGGAGCGCGCCGCCCGCCGGCTCGTGCATGTGCCGATCGGCCGCTTCGCCCGCCCCGAGGAGCTGGCGGCCGCAGTCGCGTTCCTCGCGAGCGACGACGCATCCTTCATCACCGCCTCGACCTTCCTCGTGGACGGCGGGCTCACCAGCGCCTACACGACTCCGCTGTAGGCTGATCGCTATCGCACGGCTCGCGTATCCGAGGAGGAGCGAGATGGTCCCGACCGCAGAGGGCGTCGAGCTCCTCATGAAGACCGTGCAGCCGAGCAACCCCTACGAGGGCACCGTGCAGCGCCTGCTGCAGGCCGTCGGCCTCGGCTTCATCGGCCCCGGGGAGCGTCTTCCCGCCGAGCGGGATCTCGCGGTCATGCTCGGCGTCAGCCGGACCACGGTGCGGGAGGCGATCCGGGCGCTGACCGACGCCGGGTACCTGGTGCCGCGCCGCGGCAGGTACGGTGGCACCTTCGTCGTCGATGTCCTCCCGAACCCCGCCTCGGCCGGGGAGGAGGGCCCGCGGCCGACCGCGGCCGAGCTCGAGGACATCCGCGCGCTGCGCCGCGTGCTCGAGGTCGGCGCGGTGCGCGAGGCCGCGGTCCGCGATCTCAGCACGGCCGATCGGGCGGCGCTCTGCGCAGCGCTGGAAGAGTGTGGCGCGGCAGGCAGCGCCGACTTCCGGCGCCTCGACTCGCGTCTGCATCTGATGTTCGCCGAGCTCACCGGTTCGGCGACCCTGGTGCGCCTGGTGGCAGATCTGCGCACCCGCCTGAACGCGGCCCTCGACTGCATCCCGATGCTGTCGCCGAACCTCGTCCACGCCCACCGGCAGCACGAGGTCATCGCCGAGGCCGTTCTCACCGGCCGGCCCGAGGCCGCCGCAGCAGCCATGCTCGAGCACATCGAGGGCACGGACGCCCTGCTGCACGGCTTCCTCACGACCGGAGGCGACGCTCCTCGATGAGGCTCCGGGCCAGCGCACGCGCCCAGGTCTCCGCCGCGACGAGCGTCTCGACGGTGAGCTCGGCCGGGCCCTCGTGCGCCTCGACCACCGCCCGGACGGTGTCGACGATGCCGGTGAAGCGGATCCGCCCGTCATGGAAGGCGTCGACCGCCTCCTCGTTCGCGGCGTTGAAGACGGCCGGGTAGGTGCTGCGGGCGCGGCCCACCTCTTTGGCGAGGGCGACGGCGGGGAACGCGGCCTCGTCCAGCGGCTCGAATTCCCAGGACTGCGCCGTGCGCCAGTCAAGGGGTGCACCGACTCCGGAGATCCGGTGCGGCCAGTCGAGGCCGAGCGAGATGGGCAGGCGCATATCGGGCGGCGAGGCCTGGGCGATGGTGGATCCGTCGGTGAACTCGACCATCGAGTGGACGATCGACTGCGGGTGCACCACCACCTCGATATCGGCGAAGGGCACGTCGAAGAGCAGATGCGCCTCGATCACCTCGAGCCCCTTGTTGACGAGGGTCGCAGAGTTCGTGGTGACCACCCGGCCCATGTCCCAGGTGGGGTGGGCGAGCGCCTCGGCGGGGGTGACCGACTCGAGCTCGGCCCGACTGCGGCCGCGGAAGGGGCCGCCGCTCGCCGTGAGCACGAGCCGGCGCACCTCGCTCGCCGTACCGGCGCGCAGCGCCTGCGCGATGGCCGAGTGCTCGCTGTCCACGGGGACGATCTGGCCGGGCTTCGCGAGCCGTGTCACCAGTTCCCCGCCGACGATCAGCGATTCCTTGTTGGCGAGCGCCAGGGTGCGGCCGGCCTCCAGCGCCGCGAGGGTGGGGCCGAGGCCGACGGATCCGGTGATCCCGTTGAGCACCACATCCGCCTGGACCTCACGCACCAGGGAGACCGCCTCGTCCGCCCCGAGCGCGGTGTGCTCCACCGAGAACTCGTCGGCCTGCTGTCGCACCCGCTCCGCCCGGGTGCCCGCGGCGAGGCCGACCACCTCGAAGCGGCGCGGATTGCTGCGGATCACCTCGAGCGCCTGCTCGCCGATGCTGCCGGTGGACCCCAGGATGATGACGCGCCTCATGGCACCCATTCTGCCCGAGCCCGGCCCGAGCCGCGGCGGGTCGTCGCCGCCGCGGCTCGATCGGGGCCGCTTACTCGGTGTCCGCTGCGCTGACGAGCTGGAGCACGAAGGTGCGCGTCATCCCGTCGTTGTAGCCGAGCTCCGGGGGCAGGGTGACGAGGATGATCGAGCCGATCTTCTGTCCGATCATCGCCTGACGGAAGCCGTCGATCAGCGCGCCCTCGGCGGTGCTGAAGGCCATTCCGGTATCGGTCCAGCTGCCGTCGAAGCGCTCGGCGCCGTTCCAGTCCACGCCGATGTAGTTCGTCATGATGCTCTGGTCCGCGGCGACCACGGCGCCGTCGCCCTCGACGAGCACCTCGATCTCGAGCTCCGTCGGGGGCTCCATGCACTCGGGAATGGTGATCGTCGGCTCGGAGCTGCCATCGCCCAGATCCACCTCCGGGTAGTTCTCCTCGCGGGGCGTGAGCGTGTCGCAGACGGCGGCGGCACCGGTGAAGTCGAAGACGAAGACGAAGGCGTCATCGCGGCTCAGATCCTCGAAACCGAATTCCCCGGGGTCCGCGCCCTCCAGCGCCTCGTCGACCGACATCACGATGGCGGTCCGCTCGCCGACCGAGGCGCAGCGGACCGCTTCGTAGGCCCAGCTCGCACCGGTGAGGGAGTCGACGTTGTTGGGCAGCTCGGCATCGGCCATGCTGTTGATGACCTCGCCCGTCTTGCCGTTGAAGATGGTGTAGCTCGCGGTCGTGCTCTGCCCCTCGGCGAACACCACGCCGTCGCCTTCGATGAGCACGGATCGCTGGACCTCGCCCGCGCTGACCGGCGTGTCGGAGGCGAGGGTCAGGCTCTCCCCGAATTCGCCGTCGACCTTGATCCCGTCGCTGGCGGATCCGGAGGAGACGCAGGCCACCCCGCTCGCATCGGTGGTGGTCGATCCCCCTCCGCCTCCCGCGGAGCAGCCCGCCAGGGTGGCGACGAGCAGGGTCATGGGCAGGGCGGCGGCGAGCAGGGCACGGGTGCGCTTCACAGGATCCTCTTCGGTCGGGGAGAACGGTGCGCCCTCCGATCGTCCCATTCTGCCCTGCCAACCCTATGCGCAGCCTGAATCCGCAAGACGACGTCAGGACCTCGCCGAAGCGACGCGAATCGCGGCCGGTAGTCTCGTGTCATGTCCGAGCCCCAGCCCTCCGCCCGCCCGGGCCTCGTCTTCACCGTGGGTCGCGCCGTGCTGCGGCCGCTGCTGCGTCTTCGGTACCGGCCGCGCATCACCGGCGCCGAGGGTATTCCCGGCACCGGCCCGGTGCTGCTGGCCAGCAATCACCTCTCCGGGCTCGACACGATCCTGATCCCGTCCTTCTCGCCGAGGAAGGTGCAGTTCCTCGCGAAGGCCTCGCTCTTCGAGGGGAGGATCGGCGGCTGGTTCTTCCGGCAGATCGGGGCGGTGCCCGTGCACCGCGAGGCGGGGGCCGCCGCGCAGGCCGCACTCGACGCCGGGCGCAGGGTGCTGGCCGAAGGGCAGGTCTTCGCGGTGTTCCCCGAGGGCAGCCGCTCGCGCGACGGCCGGCTCTACCGGGGCCGCAGCGGTGCGGCGTTCATGGCTTTGGAGACCGGGGCCGTCGTCATCCCGGTGGGGCTCATCGGCACGAATCGGAAGCTCGCGGATCCGCGCACCGGCCGCGTGCCGCGGATGGAGCTGCGCTTCGGCGCGCCGGTGCCGCTCGACGATCTCGCGGGGCTGCCCGCGGGTCGCGCACGGCGCGAGGCCACCGAGCGCATCATGGGCGCGATCCAGCGGCTCAGCGGACAGGAGCTCGCCGACGCTTACTCCGAGGGCGGGCGCGGGGCCTGAGCCTCGCGGGCGACCCGTCGCACCCCCGCGCCGGCCTGCAGGGCGATGACGAGCAGCAGCACCAGCATCACGACATCGCAGGCGATGTAGACGTAGTGCCAGGGCGACTGTCCGGGATCGGCCCCTGCGAGCACGAGGTCGGTGCGGGCGTTGAGCGGCGGACGCACGACCGCCACCTTGAACACGAACACGATGGCGAGTGCCAGCCACCACCAGAGGCGGTCGCGGGCGACCCGGGCCGCGCGCGGCCAGAAAGTGACGATCGTGAGCGCGAGCAGGAGCACGCCCTCGAGGATGTTCAGCGCGGTGAACACCAGCCGGCCGATACCGAGCCCGAGCGGGATCGTGATACCGGGCGCCTGGAACTTGAGCGGTGCCTCGATGAATGAGATGCCGACGATGAGCCCGATCCACACCACCGGCAGCGCATGCCGCCACAGTTCGGCTCTCAGCTTCGTCTCCACATTCGTCTCCCGTTCCCGACCTGTCACACAGACCGGCCGTCTGCGGCCGCGCCAGGCGAGCTCGCGCCCTTCGCCGCGAGCGCCGCCTGATACAGCTCACGCGCGGACAGCCCGCTTGCTCCGGCCACCACCCGTGTCGCCTCTTTCAGCCGTTCGCCTCCCTCGACCCGCTGCTGCACTTCGGCGAGCGCGACTTCGGGCGACACGGCCGCAGCCGGTGCACCGCCGACGACGACCACGATCTCGCCGCGTACACCGTCAGCCGCCCACTCGGCGAGTTCGGCGAGGGTACCGCGCCGCACTTCCTCATGCAATTTGGTGAGTTCTCTGCAGACGGCCGCCGGGCGATCGCCGCCGAAGGCCGCTGCGAGCGCGGCGAGTCCGTCGGCCAGTCGCGCGGGCGATTCGAAGAACACCAGGGTGCGGCGTTCGCCCGCGAGATCCCGGAGCGCACGGGATCGCTCCCCCGCCTTGCGCGGCAGGAACCCTTCGAAGGCGAAGCGGTCGGTCGGCAGGCCCGAGACGGCCAGTGCGGTGAGCACCGCGCTCGGCCCGGGGATCGCGCTGACCTGCACCCCTCGCTCGGCGGCGAGCTGCACCACGCGGAATCCCGGATCCGACACCGTGGGCATGCCGGCGTCGCTGACCAGCACCACCGTCTCCTCAGCGGCGCGCTCGACGAGAGCGGCCGCGCGCTCGCGCTCGTTGTGATCGTGGAGCGCGATCAGCTCGGCGCGACTGTCCACCTCGAGCAGGCGCAGCAGCTGCACCGTGCGGCGCGTGTCCTCGGCCGCGATGACATCGGCGGCGGCGAGCGTCTCGCGCAGCCGCGTCGAGGCATCGCCCAGATTGCCGATGGGGGTCGCCGCGAGCAGGAGCATGCCTCCATGTTAGGAGGTCGCCCGTCGGGCGGTGGTCGCGGCCGGTGCTCAGCGCACCGACACCCCGCGCCCGCGAGGCCCTGCAAGAATGGGGGCATGAGCGACGAGCAACAGCCCACTCCTGAGAATCGCGAGTGGATCGCCGTCCCGCCGCCGAATCCCTACACCGCCGCGGGATCCGCCGCGGGATCCGCCCCGGGCGGGCGGGGCCTCGCCATCTCGGCGATGGCGCTCGGCCTCGTCGCGATCCTCACCGCCGTGGTGGCGGCCCTGTACTTCAGCTGGTTCGCGCTGCTTGCCGCAGTGCTCGGCGTGGCGGCGGCCGGACTCGGCATCGCCGCCCTGGTGCGGCGACAGACGCCGCGGCCCGCGAGCATCACCGGGGTGATCACCGGCGCACTGGCGGTCGTCGTCTCGGTGAGCGCGGGGGCCCTCATGCTGGGCGCATTCCTCGGCGCAGGAGTCGGTGCGGAGTCGGGCGATGCCGCATCCGGATCGGGATCGAACGGGTGGACTCCCGGCGGCGAGGCCGAGTCGCTGATCGACTGGCCGGCGAATATGGCCACCGGCGGCGTACTGTTCACGGCGGGCACAGCCGGCCCCGAACCGGTGCGCTCGGCGCCGATCACCGCGGGCACCGCCCCTGGGTCGGCCGCGATCGACCGGGAGAACGGTCCCGCCGACATCCTGCTCCACGTCGACTACCGCTGCCCGCACTGCGTCGAGTTCGAGACGGCGAACGCGCAGCTCTTGGAAGAGCTCGTGCAGAGCGGCGCTGCCACGCTCGAGATCCGCCCGCTCTCCTTCGTGAGCCCCTTCTCGGTCCAGCTCTCGGGCGCCATGGCCTGCCTCGTCGATGCGCAGCCCGAATCCGCCTGGGCCGCGCATCGCGCCCTGCTCAGCCCGGAGACCCAGGGCATCGCGGATGCCGCCGAGCTCGCGGACGCGCTCGACGCGGCGACGGGCGGCCTGGTGACGGAGGCCCGGGACTGCATCGAATCCGGCCGATTCGTCTCCTTCGCGGAGGAGCTGAGCGCGTGGGTCACCCGGAATCCGGTGCCGAATGCGGTGGATCCGCAGCTGCGCGTGCAGGGGACGCCGCTCGCGGTGGTGAACGGGGTGGCCTACACCGGTCACCCGGACGACGGCGCCGCCTTCGCCGCGTTCCTCGCGGAGCTGGGGCTCTGAAACCGCTTCTCGCCCGCACGGGCTTCGCCTACTTCCCGCTCGCGCTGATCTCGCGGGTGCCCTTCGCGATGATGACCGTGGGGGTGCTCACCCTCGCCGTGGCCGCACGCGGCTCGGTGGAGCTGGGCGGCCTCACCGCGGCGATGATCGGCGTCGGGGTCGCCGCCTTCGGCCCGCTCATCGGCGCCGCGGCGGATCGCTACGGGCAGCGTTCGACGCTGCTGCTCGTGGGGGCCGTGCACAGCGCGGCGCTCGGTGCGCTCGCCTGGATCGCCTTCAGCGACCTTCCGGACTGGACCATGCTGCTCGCGGCGGCTGCCGTCGGGGCGACCGCTCCGCAGACCTCGCCGATGTCGCGCACGCGCCTGGTGGCGATCGTGCAGACCTGGTTGCCGGTGCGGCAGCGGCCGCGTGCCGTGGGCGCGGTGCTCGCCTACGAGTCGGCGGTGGACGAGGTCGTGTTCGTCTTCGGGCCCGTGATCGTGGGGGTTCTGGCGGCGGCGTTCGGCGCCTGGGCTCCGATCGCCGCCGCGGCCGTGCTCACGCTCGTCTTCATCACCGCTTTCGCGGTGCACCGCACGAGTGCGCCGGCCGTCTCCGCCGCCGAACGGGCGCAGACGCTCTCCCCCGTCTCCGCGCTCTGGCGCCCGGGTCTGCTGGTGGCCGTCGGCGGGATCTTCGCGACTGGGCTCTTCTTCGGCTCGACGCTCACCTCTCTCACCGCGTTCATGGCGGATCGCGGCGAGGCGGAGTCGTCCGGCATCGTCTACGGTGCGATGGGCGTCGGATCCGCGTTTCTCGCGATCGGCGTCGCGTGGTTCCCGGCGCGGTTCACCCCGCGCTATCGCTGGCCGGTGTTCGCCGCGGTGATCGTGGCCGGCGGCGTGCTGCTGCAGACCGTGCAGGATGTTCCGGGCATGGTGCTGGCACTCGCGCTGATGGGGCTCGGGATCGGCCCGCTGCTCGTGACGATCTACGGCTTCGGCGCGGCGCGAACCCCCGAGGGGCGATCAGCCACGGTGATGACGATGCTGGGCTCGGGGATCATGGTGGGTCAGTCGCTCGCCGCGGCGATCACCGGCGTCGTCGCGCAGAACCTGGGCACCGCCGCCTCGCTGCTGCTCCCGCTCCTCTCCGCCGTGCTCGTCCTCGTCGCGGGCATCGTCAATCGGTGGCTGACGCCCTCCTCACGGGGGCGCTGAGGCCCGCGGCAGAGCCGGGCCCTGCGAGCCGGAGCCGTCAACCGCGAGAACGGCACTTCGCCGAGAGCGCAACGACTGGCGAGGCCGGGCAGGCGGGATGGTGGGAGAATGGAGGCTATGCAGACCTCTCTCTCCCCCGCGGAGGTCGCCGAGTTGCGCGCGGCCTTCCCCTATCTCGTCGAACCCCCGCGGCTCGACGGAAGGCCGGTCGCCTATCTGGACTCCGCGGCGACCTCGCAGCGCCCGGCGAGTGTGCTCGCGGCAGAGCGGACATTCCTCGAGACGGCGAACGCCCCGGTGCACCGCGGAACCTATCAGGCGGTCGGGACCGCCACCGAGCTCTTCGAGGGCTCCCGCGCGGCGGTCGCGCGCTTCGTGGGCGCTGCGACGCCGGAGCAGATCGTGTGGGCCGAGAACGCGACCGATGCGCTGAACATCGTCGCCCTCGGCATCGCCGACGCCAATGCCGGACTGGGCGTGACGGGCAGCGAGCGCTACGCGCTGGGCGCGGGCGACGAGATCCTCGTCACCGAGGCCGAGCATCACGCGAATCTGATCCCCTGGCAGCGCCTCGCCGCGAAGACAGGGGCCTCGTTCCGCTATATTCCCGTCAATGAATACGGCACCTGGTCACTCGATGCCGCACGGGAGGCGATCAATGAACGAACTCGCATATTCGCCTTCAGCCACGTCTCCAATGTCACCGGCTTCGTAGCCCCCGTGGCAGAGCTCGTAGAGCTCGCTCGGGCCGTCGGTGCGATCACGGTGCTCGACGCCTGCCAGTCCGTGCCGCATATTCCGGTGGACCTCGCAGCTCTCGGCGTCGACTTCGCCGCGTTCTCGGGGCACAAGATGTTCGGGCCGAACGGCATCGGCGTGCTCTACGGCAGGCCGGAGATGCTCGCCGCGCTCCCCCCGGCGCGCACCGGCGGATCCATCATCACCAAGGTCACGATGGACTCGGCCGAGTTCATGCCCCCGCCGCTGCGCTTCGAAGCCGGCACCCAGCCGGTGTCCCAGGTGATCGGTCTGGGGGCGGCGGTCGCCTTCGCCGAGTCGGTGGGCATGGAGCGCGCCGCGGCCAGGGAGCACGCGCTGGTCGAGCGCCTCGTCGCGGGGATCCTCGAGACGCCGGGCGTCAGGCTGCTGGGTCCGCAGGGCACGCAGAGGCGCGTCGCGCTCGCGGCGGTGTCGGTCGAGGGTCTCCACGCCCACGATGTCGGGCAGTACCTCGACGAGCAGGGCGTGCTCGTGCGGGTGGGGCACCACTGCGCGCAGCCGCTGCACCGCGCGCTCGGTATCGCCTCGAGCACGCGGGCGAGCGTGCACCTCACCACCACCGAGGAGGAGATCGACCGCTTCATCGAGGCGCTCCGCGGGGCCCAGCACTACTTCGGGGTGGAGGTGGCCGCATGAGCGCGCTCGACAGCCTGTACCAGGAGCTGATCCTCGACCATTCGAAGCGGCCGATCGGCAAGGGAGAGCTCTTGGCGCCTCAGGGCGCGCTCACCGCCTCGCATCACGAGTTCAATCCGAGCTGCGGCGACGAGCTGACGCTCAGCATCGCCTTGGATCCGGCCTCCGGCAAGATCGAGGGGCTCGCCTGGGAGGGTCAGGGCTGCTCGATCTCGATGGCCTCCGCCTCGGTGCTGTCGCAGCTGGTGCGGGATGAGGGGCTCACCCTCGACGACGCGCAGCAGCGCATCGACGCCTTCCGGGAGATGATCCAGTCGCGCGGCGAGATCGAGCCGGACGAGGAGCTGCTGGGCGACGCAGTGGCGTTCCAGGGCGTGGCGAAGTTCGTGATGCGGGTGAAGTGCGCGATGCTCGGCTGGGTGGCGCTGGAGGCGGATCTGCGGCAGGTCGAAGCCGGGCGCTGACGCACCGGAGGCGGTTCTCGAAGAACTCCGAAGAATCTCGAGAAATTCTTCCGCCCGTGTCGATCCGAGGGGTTCCCTTTCGACGTAGTGGGTGAGAGGGTCGAGAACGACCCGCCGATGAAAGGGAACACCCATGAAGTACATGCTGATCATGCGAGCCACCGACGAGGCCATCGAGGCCTCGAAGCAGATCCCCTTCGAGGAGATCATCGAGAGCATGGGCCGCTACAACGAATCGCTGGTCAAGGCCGGCGTGATGGCCGGCGGAGAAGGACTCAGCGAGGCCGAAGAGGGCTTCGTCGTCGATTTCTCGGCCGATCCGCCCCTGGTCACCGACGGCCCCTACGGCGAGACCAAGGAGCTGTTCAACGGCTTCTGGATCCTGGAGGTCTCGACTCGGGAGGAGGCGGCCGAGTGGGCCAAGCGCTGCCCGCTGGGCCCCGGCTCGAAGCTCGAGGTGCGCCGCGTCCACGGCCCCGAGGACTTCCCGCAGGACAACGAGTGGATCCAGAAGGAAGAGGAGTGGAGGGCGGCGGCCGAGGGCTCCGCGGAGTGACGGTCGCAGGTCTTCGGCGATGACCGACGCCGAGGCGCGTCGCACGGAGATCTCGGAATCCGTGCGGCGCACCCTCGCCGCCGTGTGGCGGATGGAGTCCGCGCGCATCGTGGCGACCCTCGCCAGGCTGACCGGAGATTTCGTCCTCGCCGAGGATCTCGCCCAGGAAGCGCTCGTCGAGGCGCTCGCGCAGTGGAGCGCGCAGGGGGTGCCGCGGAATCCTGCAGCCTGGCTCACCACCGTCGCGAAGCGCCGGGCGATCGACGGCTGGCGCCGGAAGGAGCGCTACGACGAGCGGATCGCCTCGATGGCCCGCGAGCTCGAACGCGAACAGGAGGCGGCGCTGGGCGCCGACCCGCCGAATCCGGAGGCGATCGACGACGACGTCCTCAGGCTCGTCTTCATCGCTTGCCATCCCGTGCTCTCGCCGGAGGCCCGGGTCGCGCTCACGCTCCGCGTCGTCGGCGGGCTCACCAGCGAGGAGATCGCGCGCGCCTTCCTCGTACCGACCGCGACGGTGCAGCAGCGCATCGTCCGGGCGAAGAAGACCCTCGCCGCCGCGCGGGTGCCCTTCGAACCGCCGGAGCCCGAGGAGTACGGCGCACGGCTCCGCGCCGTGCTGGGCGTGCTCTACCTGATCTTCAACGAGGCGCACTCCGCGAGCTCGGGCCCCGAGTGGATGCGGCCGGATCTCGGCCGCGAGGCGATCCGCCTGGCGCGGATCCTCGCCGAGCTGACCCCTCGGGAGGCCGAGGTGCACGGCCTGCTGGCGCTGATGGAGCTCACGGCTGCGCGGTTTCCCGCGCGGCGCGACGCGAACGGCGATCCGATGCTGCTCGCCGATCAGGATCGCCGCCGATGGGAGCGGGACCGGATCGCCCGGGGCCGCGCCGCGCTGGCCCGGGCGGACGCCCTCGGCCGGGGCCGTGCCGCATACGCGCTGCAGGCCGCGATCGCGGAGTGCCACGCGGTGGCCCCCTCGGTGGCCGAGACGGACTGGGACCGCATCGTCGTGCTGTACGAGGCGCTCGGCCGGATCGCCCCGTCTCCCGTGGTCGAACTGAATCGAGCCGCGGCCGTCGTGATGGCGACCGGGCCCGCCTCGGCGCTGCGCATCGTCGACGGGTTGATCGCCTCCCGGGCGCTGCGCGGATACCACTTGCTGCCGGCCACCCGAGGCGAATTGCTGCTGCGTCTGGGACGGACCGCCGAAGCGCGCGGAGCCTTCGCCGAGGCGGCCGCCCTCGCCTCGAACGATCGGGAGCGGGCGCTCCTCGAGGCGAAGGCCGCCGGGACGGGAGAGTGACGGAGGCGGCGGCGGACCGGGCTCAGGACTCGGTCGGCAGTTCCTGGAGTCTCGACTGCTGCACCGCCATGCGCGCGAAGCCGAAGACCCGGTCGAGCGCGTCGCGGAACTCCTCGGCGGTGATGTTGCCGCTCACCACCTGCAGCACCAGTCCGTCGACCCCGCCGAAGAGGGCGCGCCGAGTGGCCTCATCGATTCCGACGATCCCGGCCCGCTGCAAGGAGCTGTCCAGCACGGCTTCATACTTCTCGTAGAGCCGGCGGATCGCCCCCGCGAGCTCGGGCTTGCGCCTGCCCTCGAGGATCATCTCGTACTGGAACACCTGCAGCTCGGCGTTCTCGACCAGCGATTCGAGCATCAGCTTGAAGAACTCCGCCGGCGAGGTGGCGAACTCGTCGAAGTGCGTGACGCTGATCGATCTGTCGACCGTCCATTCCAGGGCCGCTTCGATCAGCGCCTCCCGATTGCCGAAGTAGTGGGCGATCAGGGTGTTGTTGACCCCGGCGCGGCTGCCCACCGCGCGAAAGGTGAGCCCGCGCAGCCCCGACTCCGCGACCACCTGGACGGTGGCCTCGAGGATCGCCTCTCGACCTGAACCGTGGGGAAGGCGTGCGCGGGAGGTCATGGGTTCAAGTCTAGGAGGGGTGCGCCGCGGCCGGCGGCTTCGGCGCACCCCTCGGGACGATCCGACTACGACTCGATGACGTCGCTGAAGTCGATGCGCCGGCTCCGCACGGCCAGCACCGCACCGATGACGGCCAGCACCGGGATCAGCAGCAGCAACAGCCAGGCGGCCGCATCGCTGCCGCCGACGTACTCGTAGTTGGTGAGCACCAGGATCAGCACGCCGAGGGTGCCGAGGCCTGCCAGGATCGGCGCGACGAGCGTGCTTCCGACGCTCGCCGGACCGTTCTCGGGACGGCGGAAGAAGACGATGACGGCCACCGAGGCGATGGTGAGCACCACGATGAAGCCGGTGGTGCCGACCCCCAGCATCCACGAGTACAGCGTGAAGGGATCGACGCCGGCGAGCATGAAGGCGGCCAGGAGCACGATGATCACGACGGCGACCGCCACCGCGGCGATCCTCGGCGCCTTGTTCGCGTTGACCCCGCTCAATGCCCGCGGGATGAGACCCGCCCGCGACAGCGAGAACACGTACCGGCTGAACACGTTCTGCACGGCGATCATCATCGCGAGGAAGCTCACCACGACGAGCACGCCGAGCAGCGTGGCGAACCAGTCGCCGACCGTCGCGGCGGCGATCTCGTAGATGAAGGCATCGGGGTTCGCGCTCGCGGCCTCGGCGATGACGTCGTTGCCGACGGTCGCCGAGATGGCCCAGGTGGAGACCGCGTAGAGCAGCGCGATCACGGTGATCACGAGGTAGAGCGCGCGCGGGATGGTCCGCTCGGGGTTGCGGGCCTCCTCGCTGAACACGGTGGGAGCCTCGAACATCGTGAACATCGCGAAGGTGAAGAGGAAGGCGATCCCGATGCCCGGACCGATGGCCCCCTCGAAGGCGACTGCGGGCGTGGCGAAGTTGCCGAGCGGCGTGTTCACGAGGATGCCGATGATGAGCACCGCGATGCAGATCACCTCGAGCGCCAGCAGCACCCCGAGAACCGACATGCTGACGCCCACCCCGCGGATCACCAGGAAGGCGGCGACGGCGACACCGACGACCGCCCAGAGCAGCGCCGGGACGTGGATCCCCCATCCGGCGAAGAGTCCCTCGGCGAAGAGTCCGAACAGCGACCACAGGCCGACCGAGAGTCCGGTGTAGGTGGCGACGATGATGCCGGCCGCGATTCCCGCCCAGACCTTGCCGAGCCCCTGCGACACGAGCACCACGAAGCCGCCGGCGTTGCGGATCCTGCGACTCATCCGCAGATAGCCGATGGCGAAGACGGCGATCAGCACAGCGCCGGCGAGCACCACGAGCGGCGCGCCGGGGCCCACGCCCGCGAAGATCAGCGGCGTCGCGCCGACCAGTGCGCCGATGGGCGCCGCCGCCGCGAAGACGAAGAACGCGACGGAGAGGACTCCGAGCTTGTCCTTCGCAAGGCGCGGTCGCGGCGGCGACTGCGTCGTCGCCGTTGACGTTTCACTCATGATTCGTTCCCTTCTGTGCCGACGAGGCGTTCTGCCTCGTTCGCGGCGCGCAATCCGCTCTGGATCGCGCCGTCGATGAACCCGCCCCAGCCGTCCGCGTAGTCGGATCCGGCGAACAGCATCCGTCCGTGCGGGCGCTGGAACTCCGGCAGTGCGGTGCTGAGATAGCCGGGCGCGTGCATGGGCCAGGTCTCCCCCGAGTACTCGTCCGCGACCCAGTCGTGCGAGACGATGTCGACGACCTCGGTCCCGGGGGCGAAGGCGCGGAGCATCTCCTGCACCCGATCCCTTTCCTCCGCCGAGATCGCGGCGGCGTCGGGGCCGAAGCCGATGATGATGGTGTCGCCGTCGAGATGGTACTCCGATTGGAAGAAGGTGAGCGGCCAGCCCGCGTCGCCGAAGGCGACGTAGTGCGGGTGGGTGCCGCGCACCCGGATCCAGAGCTTCACTCCGAGGCCGAGCTGACCGGTCTGCTGCGCCTCCCCCAGCGACGACGGCAGGGCGGGGGCGAAGTCGATGCGGGGCAGCGCGTGCAGCGGCACGGTCACGATGATCACGTCCGCGTCCAGCTCGGTGCCGTCGCCGAGCGTCGCGCGGGCGGTGCGCGTCGCGTCGCCGAGATCGATCGAGGCCACGGGGGCGCCGAATCGAATATCGAGCCCCGTCGCCATGGCCTCGGCCAGTCGCCTGGTCCCACCCTCGATCTTGTAGGTGGCGCAGGCCTCGAACATCACCCGCCAGTCGCCCTCGGTCATCGCGGCCCAGCGCAGTGCCTGCGTGTAGGCTCCGTCACGGCCGAAGCCGTTGAAGTTCAGGGTCCAGAACGCCTCGAGGAGCTGCTGCGCGGAGGGGTCGAGCTGAAGACGGTCGATCATCTCGCCGAGGGTCAGCGCGTCGAGCTCCGCGGGGATCGCGGCCGAGGTGGCGCGGAAGGGCAGCGGGAACCGTTCCCTGGCCTCCGCGAGCAGGCGGCGGTTGGGCTCGTCCAGGGCGTCGAGCATCTCCTCCGGGGTGCCGCTCGTCAGGCCCTCGGTGCCGAACCAGTGGGCGGCCGCCGGTTCGGGGCTCGGCACCAGGCCGATCCCGTAGCGCTCGAGCTCCGCCCAGACATAGGGCTGGCTCCAGTGCACCCAGGTGCCGCCGATCTCGAGATCCATGCCCAAGCGGTGGTCGAGCCAGGTGCGACCGCCGATCCGGTCGCGCGCTTCGAGCACCGTGACCTCGTGGCCGCGGGAGCCCAGTTCGCGGGCGGCGGTCAGGCCCGCGAACCCCGCTCCGACGACGAGCGCTCTCATGCCCCGGTCCCGCTGTAGACGAAGAACTTCGAGGCGTCCTCGAGCACGGTCCAGCGCATCTCGGTTCCGGCGTTGTAGGAGATGGAGTCGCCGGCCGAGATCTCGACGGTCTCGCCGCCGATGAACTCGATGCGCAGCCTGCCGCTGAGCAGGTGGAAGGTCTCATCGAAGGCGGCGGTCAGCGGGAAGGGCTCCGGCGCCTGCTCGGTGGTGACGTACCAGTATCCGGCCGAGAGGCCCGGGCGGTCGGCCGAGCCGAACTCGCGCAGCCACTGCAGGGTGCCGAGTTCGAAGGGCCCGGCCGCGGCGGGGTCCTGTCGTGTGACGAAGTGCGCGTGTTCTGACATGTTTCTCTCCTTTGAGGTCGGGCCTATCCGCTTGCGAATCAATGCACTAAGCAAGTGCTTAGTAAAGGTAGATCGAGATTTCCGGAAAGTCAAGCATTTGCTGAGTTTGCCCGGATCCGCCATCCGGACTCGCTGGATCGCGCGGCTCAGTCCCGCGGATAGCGGGTGTCGGAGAGCACCGTGAACTCGCTGTCGAAGGGAATCTGCACCGGCGCGAGCGTCGGCCCGTCCCAGCAGAACATCCGGCCGATCGAGCGCTTCAGCTTCAGGTCGATCGCCACGATCGACTCGACCGGCATCACGGTCTCGCTCCAGTGGAGAAGCACGAGGTCATCGGCGACCGCCCAGACCTGAATCGGATCAACATCGGCGAGCCCGGCCTCGCCCCCTCGCACGCAGTGCCAGACGAAGGTGCCTCGATTGAGGTAGATGTGCTCGTACTGCTCGGTGGGGCTGTACCGGTAGAAGATGCGCTTCCCGACGAGTTCCGCGCTGAACGGGCGCGGTTCGATCTCACCGGTCCCCGAGAGCCGGCCCGAGAGGATCTCGGTCTCCATGCGGATCGAGCCCTTGCGGTCGACGAAGCGCGAATCGGCGAGGGTCACCCGCCCGTCGCCCAGATCCAGCACGATCGAGACATTGCGCTGATGCGCGCCTTCGCCCGCCAGGAAGTCGATGAAGAAGATACCGGGCCGCAGCTCGACGGCCCGATAGCGGTGGGCGCCCGCGGCGCCAGCCCCTTGCCCGGCGGTGACCTCCCAGGTCAACCGCCCCTCGGCGAAGGCGTACGCGATGACGCGATCGCCCTCGAGCTCGACGGAGAAGGAGCGTCCCTCCAGCGCTCGGCTCGGCCCCAGACTCGGCTCCCCGAATCCGTCGAGCATCCTGGTGACATCGGGCCAGTCCTCGGTCGCGACGAACCCCTGGTCTTCGGCGGTGGGGTGGAAATCAGGCGCAATCATAACGATCCTCTCGACGAGTCGAGCACGAGAAATAACTTAGCAAGTGCTCAATTGTTCTCATGAGTTAAGCACATGCTCTATTCCTGGTCAAGCGGGCGTGACGACGCTTTCCCATATGCTGGGGACGTGACCGCATCTCCTCGATCCCTCGACTACGGCGAAGGCCGAGAGGCGCTGCTCGCAGCAACGGTGACGGTCACCGCCCGCAAGGGTCTGCGCGGTCTCACCTTCCGCGCGGTCGCAGAGGCCGCCGGAGTGAGCAACAGCCTGATCGCGCACTACTTCGGCACCCGCGACGAGCTCCTCTCCGCAGCGCTGGTCTGGAGCGCCGAGCGGTCGATCGACGCCGCGGATCTCTCCCAGTACTCCAGCGACATCGACGCCTTCCGCACCGCGCTGGTCGAGAACATCCTCGCCGAGCCCGAGATCCACGCGTTCCAGTTCGAGATGCTGCTGGAGGCGAGCAGGCAGCCGCAGCTCAGAGACACCGCGCGCACGCTCTACGAGCGATACGTCGGCGCGGTGGCGGAGGGGCGCGCCGCGGCGGGACTGAACCCGAATCCGGAGCTCAGCCGCGCCATATTCGCCGCGCTCGACGGGCTCATGATCCAGTATCTCAGCCGGGCCATCTCCGCCGAGGAGTTCGCCCGCTCGATCGACGCGCTCTCGACCGCTGTCCGGACGGGTTGATTCGCCCTCCGCATGCCCTGTATTCCTGTATTCTCACGGATTCCGGACGCTTCATATCTGTATCGAGGCGAGAGTGCGTGAGATCGATGCGTTCATCCGGCTTGCGAACGCGATGATCAGTATCCGGAGGCTGATCGCCGAGGCCTGGACCCGGTGCCGATGGGACGGGCGACCAAACAAGAATCCCGGAGCTATCCGCGCGATCACTTGGCGCTTCAGCGGTCGGCTTGCCCGCATCTTCTCAGCGAATGCCGGACGAATCAGTCGTCGGCTCGGTTCCCATGGCGCCGAGAACCTCGCAGGCGTAGAGCGCGACGAACAAACGCAGTCTGTTCTCGTGCACGGATCTTCCTCGGAGCTGCTCGCTCCGGCGAACTCTATGGAGGACCGTGTTCTTCGCGATATGCAAACGGGAGGCGACCGCGGAGAGGCTTCTGTCGTTCTCCAGATAGCACATGAGCGTCTCGCGGAGAACTTTCTCACCGGGTGCGCTGCGCGCCAATGCGCCCAGCTCCCGCACCACGAAAGCCGCTAGAGCTTCCGGTCTCATCGAGAGAATGCCGAACAGCTCCAGGGCATCGAAATCGAAGACAGCGGCCGGAGGAGCTGCGCCTGAGCGGGCGATGCGCTCGGCCTCTACGGCCTGCGAGTGACTCGAGCGGAAGCCCGAGACGCCACGAGCAGGCAGGCCTACCGCAGTCTTCACACCATTCGGCACGGAGAGCCCGCTGATCACGGGCCGGTCTTCAACGGTGATCCGCCCCCATGCCCACACATGGTCCGCATGCACAGGAAGAATCAGGACACCGCGACAGCCGAGATCATGGAGGATCTGATCCGCAGCCGAGGAGAGGCTCGGTTCGTTCCCTTCCTCCTCTGCCGAATCGTGCCTCCAGACGGTCAGCCGATGTGCTCGGCTCGCAAGTCGTAGCTGAGACGAGTAGATGCCCGGTCGATATCGACGATTGATTCTCCGGCGAGAATCGCGAGTACCGTCTCGTGTTTTATCGCGGAACTCGTCGACAGCCAACGCCCTCGCTCGGCGTCGAATCGCTGGGCCAATTTCGCACTCAGAGATCGAAGTCCGTGGT
This sequence comes from Leucobacter sp., assembly GCA_048516985.1. Classification (GTDB taxonomy): domain Bacteria; phylum Actinomycetota; class Actinomycetes; order Actinomycetales; family Microbacteriaceae; genus Leucobacter. The sequence continues at coordinate 2,355,349 of CP183188.1, forward strand.
GCAGCTCTGATGAGATCTGCTTCATGGCAGCGGGTGCCGATTCGCCGGCCTCATCGGCACTGCATATCTCGAGGAGCCGATCGAGGAAGTAGCCGTGAGCGATCTGGAGCCCGAGAATGGACTGCTCCAGCGACAGCATCTGAGGAAGGCTGTCGATGACCCCGTTGACCAAGCGGGTGAACAGCGCTGTCGAGGCGTGACTCCGCCCGCTGACGACCATGATCGCCCAGAGACCGAAGAGCTCTGTCTCCGCGCTCCTCGGGGTTGCTTGCAGCAACGCGCCCCCGAGTCGTGCGACATCCTGCACCGATTGCATCTCGCAGGCCGTCTCTATCGCCCACTCGGTCGCAGGCTCTCCCACCTGAAGAGCGATCTCCGCTACGACCTCCGGATCAACCAGTGATTCACCCAGGAGTCCACCTCTCGAAGGGCGCAGCAGAGCCATCCAGGGTCGGTTCGGATCAGGGCTCATCATGATTCCTCGAGGCAGACGGAGCTTTCGTATGAGCCTAGCTCCGCGTCTTCTGGGATGTCGCTCGTACTCTCGTGCGCTCGCGTCCGCGCTGAATGCTCATCGGTTTCCCGAGCGCCTCTCACTCATCGCGTCCGTAGACGACGCAGAATGGAGGGATCGCCGGAGGCAGAACGGATCTCTCGGTGAGCGCGTGCCATCGGCGGTTATGGTAGGCCAGCGGGATCGGTGCCGACCTCAGCCCCTCCTCTCGAGGCTTCGCTTCGAACACTTCGACGACGACGATCGTCGCGCCTTCGACTTCTAGACGTTGGGTCACTCTCCCGCGAAGCCAGTTCGCATCCGGATAGAACGGCTCGCCGGTCGGTAGGCGCCCCCAATGGACTCGGTCGCTGAAACGCTCCGCGCCGCTGCGCGCGCCGAGCTTCGCCAGTTCGACCTGATCTGCCGTGAGAAGGTGGACGACGATAGTGTCTGCCCGACGGATCGAGGGCGAGCTCGAGGATCTCTCCGACGTCGAGAACATGAGCGTCGGCGGATCGCTCGACACGGAGGCCACTGAACTCACGGTCATCGCGACGGGACCGTCACCGGCATCCGCGGTGACCACCGCCACGCCTGCCGGATGTGATCGGAAGGCGAAGCGGAAATCCCCGGCGGTCATCCTGGTCGCTTCGGTCATTGCACTCATGCGGTGTTCCTCAGTTCTGTTCTCTCTCGTCGTCGGACGGCTCGGGCAGGCGATCCCACAGGATCGGGAGGACGAGCCGCGCCTCGTCCTCCCGATGACAGCGAGGGCACGAAGGACGTTCGATAGCTCGCTTCGAGATCGGTCCCCGGATATACGTCGTCGCCACCGCTTCGAAGACGTCCTGCGCGATTCATCTGCCTGACCGCCAGCAGCACTGATCATCGGTCGCAGCTCATCTATCCGCTCCAAGACGGCGACGATATCGGGGCGAAAAATTCTTTCTCGCATGGAGAATTCCCTCGCTGTCGTTCAACGGATGACTCGTCTGCACGAATCACTCGAGGATGGAGATGACGTCGGTGGATCCGAGAAGGGTCCGACCGTAGTCCTCGCGGGGGATGTAATTGTTCAGCTGCGCATGGCGGCTGCCGACTTCGATGTCGCGCCAGAATCGCTGGAGCGGATTGGAGTATGCGAAACTGCTCGCCCCGCCCAGATCCAGGAGCTTGTTCATCCCCAGACGGACGCTTTCAAGCGCATCGGCTATGCGGTATCGCATTCGTGCACCGTCCGCGGGCGGAACGGTCCCGGTCTCCAGCCATTCCTCTGCGATCACCGCGGCAGCGCGCAATTCCGCTTCGGCACGATCGAAGAGCGCTACGGCCTCGGCAAGCCACACCTGAACAATCGGCGATCCCGCAGCGTCGAGGATCTTGGAGTAGGTGACGGCCCGACCTGAGGCGAGCTGGCTCACGATCAGATCCTGAGCTCCACGAGCGGCTCCGAGCACGACCGCGAGCAGAGTGAGCGACATGGCCGTCGTCGATCCGGGACGCATCACGACTGCGAGGGTTGCTCGATGCTCGGGAACGAAGACGTTCTTCGCCTCCCAGGTATTGCTGCCCGTGCCGGACATGCCTGCGACATGCCAGACGTCGTGTTTGATCAGCTCGTCTTTCGGCACGACCGCCATGGCCATCCCGGTCGGATTGCCTGCTTCGTCCTTCGCGAGGCACATGAGGAATCCCCACTTGGCATGGTCGGACCCGGAGCAGAATCCCCATTTCCCGTTCACGAGGTAGCCGCCGGGAGCCTGGGTGATGGTGCCGGTCGGCGAGTTCGACGTAAACATGTGAGCATCCGGGTTGTCGCCGAAAACTTCCTGCTTCGCATCTTCGGAGAGAGACCTGATCATCTCCCGACCGGCGAGGAGAATCGCCTCGACCCAGCCGGTAGAGGGGCAGCCCTTTCCGATTTCAACGAGGGCGAGCAGTTGTGTGAGCAGATCCGCTTCGTATCCCCCGAACCGCTTTTCTGTCGCCATACGGGCAAGACCGGCTGATCGCAGAACCTGGATATTGTCATCGGCGACGCGACGATCCTTCTCAGTAATGCCTGCGTTCTCACGCAGAACGGGAATGATCGCCGCCGCCTTCGCAAGCAGTTCATCACGAGTAGGGATGGCAATCGAGTTCACCGGGGCACTGGCGGTTGACATACGGTCTCTCCTTCGAGTTGTGTGTTCGTGTCGGTGGTGACGTGCCAACGCTATGAAGATCGCCGCTCTCCGCCGCTGCGCCGGCAACACAAATCTCGGGAATCAGGTCGCACCGTCGGCGCAAGGAGCGCCGAGATCAAGATGTCGCCCTCGCAAGGCTGGCCTCGGCGCCAGGTCCGTGGCCGGGTCATCTCCGCCGAGGAGTTCGCCCGCTCGATCGACGCGCTCTCGGCCGCTGTCCGGACGGGTTGATTCGCCCTCCACATGCCCCGGATTCATGTATTTTCAATGAGTTCTCGGAGGATCTTGGGATAAGCCGGATCCGGCTTCCACGTTGCTGCACGATGAGGGGATGACGACCTCAGCGACGCTCCCCTCCCACCCTCTGACGACCGCTTCCCGGGCGACCGGAGACGGGCCGCAGCCTCCGGTGATCCGCTGCTCGGACACCGCCGATTTCCTCGCCGCCCTGCCCTTCCTCACCGGTTTCACCGCCGAGAACAGCCTCTTCATCGTGTTCTTCCACGGCAAGCGCAGCGATGGTGCGATGCGGGTGGATCTGCCACCGCACCGGGCGCCGGAGCTCACCGCCGCGCTCGTCGACGGGCTCTGCGAGATACTCCGCGACACCGGTGCGGGGGCCGCGGGCCCGGCACTCGTCATCACGAGCGAACAGGGTTTCGCGGAGACGCACGGCGCGCCGTGGAAGGGTCTCGCGAGGCTGCTCCGGCGGCGTTTCGCCCGCGAGGACTGGCCGCTGCGCGAGCTGGCGGTGGTGGCTCCCGACGGCTGGGCGTGCATGCTCGGAGACCGAGCCGGTGAGCGGCGGCCGCTCGCGGAGATCCGCGCGAGTCCGGTTGCGGCAGAGGCCGCCGCAGCCGCGCCTCCTCCGGCATCGCTCGACGCGCTCGGACGCCTTCCCGAGCCGGATCCGGCGCGTACCGCTGAAATCGCCGCCTGCCTCGCCGAGCTCGACCGCCGGGAGCGCAGCCGCCGGGGTCGTCCCGTCGCCGCCGGCCGAGGGCCAGCGGCAGCGACGGTCCTGCACGGGGCGGCACGGATCGCCGGGGCCTGCTTCGCGGCAGGCGAGCGACTGCCGGAACCACCACTGGTCGCGCGACTGATCCGCGCGGCTGAGGATCCCGACCGCTGGTTGGCGCTCACCCTGACCGCGCTCACCCGGGCCGAGTTCATCGTGGATGCGGTCGGAGAGGGGGAGGCGGATCGCCTCATCGGTCTCCCCCTCGCGCCGAGCGGCTCTGCCCGACCTGATCCCGCGCCGGACCGGAGCGTTCAGGGCCTGCTCTCCTCGCTCTCCTACGACCGACCTGAGCCGGAGAAGCTGCGGCGGGTGGCCGCGGTGCTCGGCGATGCGATCGCCCACGCGCCCGAACCGAGGCGTCCCGGCCTGCTCGCCCTGCTGGCCTGGGCCTGGTGGATGATCGGGCTCCAGACGGTCTCGCAGCGCTTCATCGCCCAGTCCCTCGAGATCGACCCCGAGCACCGGCTGACGCTGATGGTCGGGCGCCTGAATCAGGCGCCGCCGCCGTGGCAACTGCTCGATCTGCGCGATGGGCGGCGATGACGGCCCGGGATGCGGTCCCGACTCTCAACGCCGCACAGGGCCTGCGCGGGGCGGATCAGCCTCGACGCTTCGCCCGGGCCATCGCGACCTCGGCTTTCAGCACACCCAGCACCCGATCGAGCAGGGCATCGCCCTCAGCCCCGTCGAAGGGCGCGGGCAGGGTGAAGCGGATCGCGGTCTGCGCGAGCACCGGGTCGACGCCCATCGCCAGCAGCACCGGCGAGGGCTCGTCCTTCCCCGCCGCGCAGGCGGATCCCGAGGACGCTGCGACCCCCGCCGCGTCGAGGGCGACCAGCAGCGATTCCCCGCTCACCCCCTCCACCACGAAGGAGGCGTGACCGGGAAGACGCTCCGCCGGGTGCCCGGTGAGCCGCGAACCCGGCACCTCCGCCAGCACCCGCTCGATGAGCTCGTCACGACTGCGGGTGAGCGCGAGCGCCCGCGTGCCGATCCCCTGCGAGGCGGCCTGCACCGCGGCGGCGAGGCCCGCGATCGCCGGAACGTTCTCCGTGCCCGAGCGGATGCCGCCCTCCTGCCCGCCGCCGTGCAGCACGGGCTCGATGCGCAGCTGCCGGCGCAGCAGCAGCGCCCCGGCCCCCTGAGCGCCGCCGAACTTGTGCGCCGCGATCGTCATCGCGTCCACCGCCGTGCCGGGCCACCCGCCCTCGCCGAATGAGACCGGCAGCGTCGCGGCGGCCTGCACCGCATCCGTGTGGACCAGCGCTCCCCGGGCACGGGCCAGCGCAGCGATCTCGGGCACCGGCTGCACCGTTCCGATCTCGCCGTTCGCGAGGCCCACGGTCACCAGGGTCGTATCCTCGCGCAGCACCGTCGCCACCTGGGCCGGATCGACGAGGCCCGAGGCGTCCACCGGCACGAACGACACCTCGAAGCCGTGCACGCGCTCGAGGAAACGACAGCTCTCCAGCACCGAGGGATGCTCGATCGGAGTCGTCACCAGATGCCGGCCGCGGGGATTCGCGAGGGCGAGCCCGATCACGGCGAGATTGTTCGCCTCCGTGCCACCCGAGGTGAACACCACCTCGCCGGGCCTGGCCCCGAGCGCGGCGGCGATCCGCTCTCTCGCATCATCGACGATCACCCGAGCCCGGTGCCCGGCGGAGTGCACGCTCGACGCATTCCCCAGCCCGGCGTCGAGCGCCGCGATCATCGCGGCCCTCGCCTCCGGCCGCAGCGGCGCGGTCGCCGCGGCATCGAGGTAGCGTGACCCGGTCATGCCCCGACGGCGTCCAGACCCAGATCCAGCGCCGACGCGCCGTGGGTGAGTTTGCCCACCGAGACCACGTCGACCCCGGTGCGCGCGATGGCCCCGACAGTGTCGAGCGTCACCCCGCCGCTGGCCTCGCAGATGGCGCGACCGGCGACGATGCGTACCCCCTCCTCGAGCTCCGCGATCGAGAAGTTGTCGAGCAGCACTCCGGTCACCCCGGCGGCGAGCACCGGTTCCAGCTGATCGACCCGATCCACCTCGACGATGACGGAGGTAGTGTGACCCGCGCGCTGCCGCAGCTCGCGCAGCGCGGCGGTGATGGACGGGCCGTCCACCGCGCCGAGCGCCGCGAGGTGGTTGTCCTTCACCATCACGGCGTCGGAGAGCCCGAAGCGGTGGTTCGAGCCTCCGCCGGCGCGCACCGCGTGCTTCTCGAGCGCACGCAGCCCGGGAGTGGTCTTGCGGGTGTCCGCGATCCGGGCCGCGGTGCCGGCGACCTCTGCGACATAGCGAGCCGTGAGCGTGGCGATGCCGCTGAGCCGCTGAGCGAAGTTCAGCGCGACGCGCTCGGCGGTCAGCACTCCCCGGGCCGGGCCGGAGATCCGCGCCAGAGTGTCCCCCTCGGCGAAACGGTGTCCCTCGGCGGCGAGCCCGGTCACCTCGATGCGGGGATCCAGCTGCCGAAACGCCTCGACGACCAGCGGGCCGCCGGCGAAGACGCCCGGCTCGCGCGCGGTGAGCGCGGTGTCGAGCTCAGTGGTCTCCGGAATCGTCAGCGCGACGGTGAGGTCTCCCCAGGGGGCGTCCTCCGCGAGGGCGCGTCGGACGGAGTCCCGGACGATCTCGGGGGTCAACATGCGGCAAGGCTCCTCGGGGTCGGATCGATGACGGTCGCGCTCGCCGGGGCGAACCAGGCCTGTCTGCGGCTCTGCTCCGGATCGCGCTCCGGGTGATCGGCGCGCTGGTGGGCTCCGCGCGACTCGGTGCGTGCGGTGGCCGCGGCCGCCACCATCGCCGCGAGTTCGGCGAGCGATCCGGGGGTTTCGGCGCAGATCTCGGCCACCCGCCGCAGCCCCTCGGCGTCGCGCTCGATGCCGAGCCCCGCCTCGGCCGCGCGACGCACCGCGGCGTCGGCGTCCGCCGCACGCTCGCGTGCGGATCGCTCATTCGCGGCTCGCCCGTTGGCGGCTCGCTCGTCTCCGACACCTTCGTTCGCGACTCGCCCGTTCCCGCCCTGCTCGCGCGAGAGGCCCGCCTTCCCGGCATCGCTCGGCCGCGGGGAACCTGGAAGCTCACGCGCTCCCGCCGCGAGCTCGGCCATCGCCCTCCCGGTGAGCTCCCACTCGCCGAGCGGATACGCAAGCGGCGAGAGTACATCGGAAACGCTGCCTGTTGCGTGTCCGTTCGCCGCTTGCGTATCCTCTCGGCGGGAAAGGGCGGCGTACGCGGGGCGGGAAAGGGCGCCGCCGGAGAGCGCAGCGCCGGAGAGGGCGGGCACGGAAAGACCGGCGCGGGCGAACGCGGCGGCGGCGCGACCGGCGCGGGCGCCGAAGACGAGCCCCTCCAGCAGGGAGTTCGAGGCGAGCCGGTTCGCGCCGTGCACCCCCGTGGACGCGGTCTCCCCCGCGGCGAAGAGGCCCGGGACGCTACTGCGCCCGTCGAGATCGGTGGCCACCCCGCCCATGGTGTAGTGCGCGGCGGGCGACACCGGGATCGGCTCGCGCGTCCAGTCGTAGCCCCGACCGGCCGCGGCGGCGGTGATGCGCGGGAAGCGACGGGCGAGCGTGCCCGCGCCCCCCTCGCGCTCGATACCGGTGGCGTCGAGCCAGACCGCATCCTCCCCGCGTTCGCGCAGCACCCGGTGCACGGTGCGCGAGACGACGTCCCGCGGCGCCAGCTCGGCGGCGGGATCCACCTCCTGCATGAAGCGCCGACCCGAGCCGTCGCGCAGCACGGCGCCGGCGCCGCGCACCGCCTCCGAGACGAGGAAGCCGGTGCCCGCGAGCACCGTCGGGTGGAACTGCACGAACTCCAGATCCGCGACGAGCGCCCCGGCGCGGGCCGCCAGCACGATCCCCTCGCCCGTGGCGGAGCTGAGACCGCTGCTGCGCGGGTACAGCCCCGCATAGCCGCCCGTCGCGAGCACCACCGCCGAGGCGCGCGCCACGGAGAGCCGGCCGGCGGCGTCGCTCAGCACCGCGCCGTCCACCGCGCCCGCAGCGCTGAGCAGCGACACCGCGGTCGCCCGCTCGATGATTCGCAGGCGATCGCCCGCCGCGAGCGCGCGCACCCGGGCGAGCAGACAGGCGTGCAGGGCCGCGCCGGTGCGATCCTCGCCGGCGTGCACGATCCGCGCACGGCTGTGCGCGGCTTCGAGTCCCAGCGCGGGGGCGCCGCCTGCGCCCCGATCCACCGCGAAACCGGCGGCGATGAGCGCCCGAACGGCGTCCGCCCCCTCCTCGGTGAGCACCCGCGCCGCCTCGGCGTCGACAAGACCCGCACCCGCCGCCACGGTGTCCGCGGCGTGCAGCGCCGGGCCATCGCCCGCACCCACCGCAGCCGCGATACCGCCCTGCGCCATCGCCGTGCTGCCGCCGGTGAGCGCCACCGCGCCGACGTCCACACCGCCGTCCGCGCCGCCGAGTGCGCCGGGGGTCACCAGCGTCACCTCCGCCCCGGCCTCGACCGCGGCGAGCGCGCAGGCGAGCCCCGCGACGCCCGTGCCCAGGATCAGGATCACGGCTTGGCCGCCAGCATCCGTTCGAGGGCGACCCGGGAGTCTCCCGCGACCGCGTCCGAGACGCGGATCCGGTTGGGGGTCTCCCCCGCGACCAGCGACTCCAGCGTCCACGCCAGATAGGCCGGGTGGATCCGGTACATCGTGGAGCAGGGGCAGACCACCGGGTCCAGGCAGAAGATGGTCAGATCCGGGTGCTGCTCCTGCAGCCGGTTCACCAGGTTGATCTCGGTGCCGACGGCGAGCACCGAGCCGGGAGCCGCCGCCTCGATCTCGCGGCGGATGTACTCCGTCGAGCCGTTGCCGTCGGCCGCCTCGACCACCGCGGCCGGGCACTCCGGATGCACGATCACGCGCACGCCCGGGTACTCCGCGCGCGCCTGCTCGATCTGCGCCACGGTGAAGCGCTTGTGCACCGAGCAGAAGCCGTTCCACAGGATCACCTTCGCGTCCCGCAGCGCCTCCTCGCTGTTGCCGCCCATCGGCAGATGCGGGCGCCACAGCGGCATCTCGGCCTCGGAGACACCCATGGCCTTCGCCGTGTTGCGGCCGAGGTGCTGGTCGGGGAAGAACACCACCCGGCGCCCGCGCTCGAAGGCCCACTCCAGCACGGTGCGCGCATTCGAGGAGGTGCAGACGATGCCGCCGTTGCGACCGCAGAAGGCCTTGATCGCGGCCGAGGAGTTCATATAGGTGACCGGGATCGCGGGCGCGAGACCGTCTTCGCCGTTCTCGTCGCCCAGCACGCTCATCAGCTCGTCCCAGCAGTCCTCCACCTGCTCGATGGTGGCCATATCGGCCATGGAGCAGCCCGCGGCGAGATTGGGGAGGATCACCGCCTGCTCGGGAGTGGAGAGGATGTCGGCGGTCTCGGCCATGAAGTGCACGCCGCAGAAGACGAACGCCTCCGCCTCGGGATGCTGCTTCGCCGCCTGGGCCAGCATGAAGGAGTCGCCCACGAAGTCGGCGTACTTGACGATCTCGTCGCGCTGGTAGAAGTGCCCGAGGATCCGCACCCGGTCGCCGAGCGTCTCCTTCGCCTCGACGATCCACCGGTCGAGCTCCTCCTCGCTCGCCTCCGTATAGCGCGCAGGCAGCGGGCCCTGCCGCGGCGCGTCCCCCGGGATGCGGTCGGCGGTCGACGCGCCGGGACCGTAGCCGGGCGCGCGGTCGATCGCCCAGGGGTCGCTGACGAGCTCGGTGTCGCAGCTGGAGAGCCCGGTCGAGGTGAGCACGATGGGTCGGCGATGGCCGGGCTCTGCGGCGGCGGTCGCGGCGGCGGTCGGGGCTGCGGCGAGCTCCGTCGCCTCGGCGACGCTCTCGGCTCCCGCCGTGCGGCGGATGAGTTCGGCAACGCTCGTCATGATTCGCTTCTTTCGGTGGGGTGGTCTGGGATGCGGGGCCGGCTGCGTCAGCCGATCCTCGCCTCGGTCTCGAGCTCGGTGCGGAAGCGGTAGAGGCGCGCGGGGCGGTGCCGGGCTCCGCTGAGCGTCTCGCCGGTGTCGACGAGGTAGCCCTGCGCGAGCACCTGCCGCCGGAAGTTCGCCGGGTCCACCGCGTGACCGCGGATCGCCTCGGTGACCCCGCGCAGCTGGGCCAGGGTGAAGACCTGGCCGAGGAAGCGGTGGGCGACGGCCGAGTACTCAGTCTTCGATCGCAGACGCTCGAGGGCGTAGGCGACGATCTCGGCGTGATCGAAGGCGAGCGGCGGCAGCCGATCGGCGGAGAACCAGGCCACATTCGGGTCGGGTGCGGCGCCATCCGCCTGGGAGCCGTTCGGCTCCGGGTCCTCTTCCAGCTCGCGTTCCCCGTAGAGCGCCCAGTAGGCGATGGTGACCAGGCGCTGCGCGTCGGCGGAACGCTCGGTGGCGCCGAAGGAGTAGAGCTGCTCGAGGTAGCCGGGTGCGCGCCGGACCGCGGCGCGCAGGGTGCGCAGGGCGGTGTCGACCAGCGTCTCGTCCCACGGGATCGGGCCGCCGGGCAGCGCCCAGCAGCCGGAGAACGGGGGTCTGGTGCGGCGCACGAGCGGGATCCACAGCGCGACCTCGTCGATGCCGGCCGCTGAGGCGGTCGACTCGGAATCGCCGATGCGCGCATCGGCGGGCGGGCGCAGCGCGAATGCCACGGTGGACACGGCGACGGCGGGCGGCAGGAAGACGCGCTGGTCGATGCTGGTCGTCGCGTAACTCATCTCCCACCTCCTCGTGCCGGCTCTCCCGAGTATCGTCAACTTAAAGTCAAGTAGACCATAACTCAGAATACGCCGATTTCCGGGCGTGTCAAACCACGGGCCGCATTCGGTGCCCAAAGACCGGAGGCCGCGCCGCCCGCGCAGGCGATGACGCGGGGCCCTAGCCTCCGGTCGCGAGCAGGATGCCGAGCCAGTAGCCGAGCCCGGCCGCCGCCGCCGCGGCAACGAGCACGCCGATGCCGTTGAACAGCGCCGCGCCCCGGCGCCGCTCCTGCAGCAGCCGCACGGTCTCGAAGCTCGCCGTCGAGAAGGTCGTGTAGCCGCCGAGGAAGCCCACGCCGAGGATCTGCACCCACTCCGGCGACACCCAGAGCCCGGCGGCGAGCCCCAGCAGCACGCCCAGCAGCAGCGATCCGCTGAGATTGATCGCGATGGTGCCCCAAGGCAGGCCGCTCCCCGGGTGCGCGCGCGGATCAGACCGTCCAGCAGCAGTCGCGACGCCGCGCCGAGGCCCCCGGCGACGGCGACCGAGACGAAGAGCAGGGCGGTCATCGCGCCGCTCCTCGCCGCTCCTGCGCGCACATTCCCGCCCAGATCCCGAGCCAGGTGGCCGCGGCGCCGAGCAGCACCGTACCCAGGCCGTAGAGGATCCCGGCACCCGCCCACCCGTCGCCGAGCAGCAGCGCCGTGTCGGCGGCGAGCGCGCTGTAGGTGGTGAAGCCGCCCATCACCCCGGTGCCGAGCAGCAGTCGCACGAGGCGGCGCGCCCCGTGGTCGGCGCCGCGACGGGCGAGCGATTCGAGCAGCAGCCCGAGCAGAAAGGCGCCGGCGAGGTTCACCGCGAGGATCGCCACCGGGATCCCGTTGACACCCGGCACGGCGAGGCTCAGTGCCTCGCGGGCCGCGGTGCCGATGACGCCGCCGAGGAAGACGAGTGACAGATAGCGGAACCGCAGGTGGATCGGGCGGATCCCGACTTCAGGGGCGTCTGCGGGGCGCTCAGTGGGTTCGGGCACGGATCCTCCTACCATTCGGGCACGAGGGCATGCTCGTGCGGTTCAGGTAGGGACTGTTGTCGGTCGCCCGAGGTTCGGATACGGCGAGCCCCACCGCCGCGCCGCGCGAGGCGGCTGCCCCCATTCTGCCAGAACTCGGGGCGGACGCGATGAGCGGGGAGCGATGAAACCGTGACTCGCGGCCCTCCGCGCCTCTAGGGTGGGAGGGTCGGATCCCGCTCGCCGCACCCTGCGGCCGGGCGGCCAATCAGAGAAAGGCCGGGAGTCGTGAAGGGTTTCAGAGAGTTCATCATGCGCGGCAACGTCATCGAGTTGGCGGTCGCGGTCATCATCGGCACGGCGTTCACCGCGATCGTCACCGCCATCGTCGACGGCATCTTCAATCCGATCATCGCGGCGATCTTCAACGCCGAGGACATCAACCAGGCGGTGTGGCAGATCGGCCCGGTGACGCTGGGCGTCGGCTCCGTGCTGGGTGCGATCATCAACTTCCTGCTCGTCGCGCTCGTCGTCTACTTCGCCATCATCGTGCCCATCAACAAACTCAACGAGGCGATGTACCTGCGCAAGCACGGGCACAAGCCGAGCGAAGAGGAGGCCGCGCCGAGCGAGACCGAGCTGCTCACCGAGATCCGGGATCTGCTGGCCGCCCGCGAGCAGGATCGGCGCTAGCGGCCGGGCCCTCCGCGTCGGAACGCCGAAGCTCCGAGAAGCACTGAGATGCACCGAGATGCACCGAGAAACGTCGGAAAACACGAGGCATCACGCATGAGCGATTCCGCACACGCGGCGAACCGCGTCGACACCGTCGTCGTCGGCGCCGGTGTCGCCGGGCTGACCGCGGCGCGGCTCCTCGCCCGTGCCGGCCAGCGCGTGGCCGTGCTCGAGGCGCGCGATCGCCTCGGCGGGCGCACCTGGACCGAGCGCGAGGGCGGTCGCATCACCGATCTCGGCGCCTCGTGGATCCACGGCATCGAGGACTCCCCCGTCGCCGAGGCGGCGGGCGCCTTCGGCATGCGCACGGTCGAGTTCACCGTCGGCAGCTTCCAGCCCGACAGCCGCCCGATCGCCTACTACGACCCCGCGGGCCGCCGCCTGAGCGACGAGGCGGCGGCCCGCTTCGCGGCGGACATCCACGCCGTCGACGACGAGCTCGCGCGCGCCATCGCCGGGGCGGCGCCCGGATCCTCCTACGGCGACGCGGTCGAGCGGGCGCTCGCGGAGCTCGCCTGGGACGCGGATCGGGCCGAACGGGCGCGGGAGTTCCTGCGTCACCGCAGCGAGGAGCAGTACGGGGTGTGGATCGACGAGCTCGACGCGCACGGCCTCGACGACGATGCGGTCGACGGCGACGAGGTGGTCTTCCCCGAGGGCTACGACCGCCTGGCGACGCATCTCGCCGAGGGGCTCGACGTGCGTCTCCGGCACACGGTGCACGGGGCGCGCTGGTCGCGGGAGGCCGAGGGAGGCGGTGTCGCGGTGTTCACGGATCGCGGCGAGTGGATCGCGGATCGCGCGGTGGTGACCGTTCCGGTCGGGGTGCTGAAATCGGGCGACTTCGCCATCGAGCCGCCCCTGCCAGAACCGGTCGCAGGCGCCCTCGACCGGCTCGAGATGAATGCCTTCGAGAAGGTCTTCCTGCGTTTCCCCGAGCGGTTCTGGCCCGAGGGGGTGTACGCCTTCCGCAGGCAGGGCGAGGCCGCCCGCTGGTGGCACTCCTGGTACGACCTGACGGAGCTGCACGGCGAGCCGACGCTGCTCACCTTCGCCGCGGGCCCCTGCGCGCAGGCGATCCGCGACTGGAGCGATGATCAGGTCATCGACTCCGTGCTGGCGGCGCTGCGCGAGCTCCACGGCGATCGGGTTCCGGATCCGGTGCACGGCCAGGTGACGCACTGGCAGCTCGACCCTCTCGCCCTGGGCTCCTATGCCTATATGACCGTCGGATCCAGCACTCGGGATCACGATCTGCTCGCGACACCGGTGGGCGACGGCGCGCTGCATCTCGCCGGCGAGGCCACCTGGACGGAGGATCCGGCCACCGTGACGGCGGCGCTGATGTCGGGGCACCGGGTGGCGGAGCGGATCCTCGATCGCGCGATCCCCTTCGAGGAGCTGTGGACGACGGAGCGCGGCGGAGACGGGTCGGCATGAGCGAGATCCGGGTGAGCGCGGTGGCGATGCGCGACGAGAGCGGCCGCGTGCTCAATGTGCGCAAGCGCGGCACGCAGATGCTGATGCTGCCGGGCGGGAAGCCCGAGCCCGGCGAGGCGCCGGCCGGCACCGCGCTCCGGGAGTTCCGGGAGGAGCTCGGGATCGCGCTGGATCCCGCCCTGCTCAGTTTCGTCGGCGAGTTCCGCGCGGCGGCGGCGAATGAGGACGGCTTCACCGTGATCGCGCATGTCTTCGCGCATCCCTTCGTGCCGGGCACGGTGGCGCGCGCCGAGATCGAGCATCTCGAGTGGGTGGATCCGGCCGTCGCCCGGGACGATATGGCGCCGCTGAACACCGAGCACGTCTTCCCCGCGCTGCTCGCCGCGGATCGGGGCGAGCAGGCGACGCGGTAACCGGCTATCCGCGCGGCTCGGCGGCGTCCCCGGACGCCTGCTCGGGTGCGGCCGCGGAGGGATCCTGGGCCTCGGCGCGGCCCGCGTGCAGCCCGCGGGAGACCGACTCGGCCAGCAGCGCGCCGCCGCTGGGCAGCAGCGCGCGCCGCCACGGCACCACGCCGTCCATCTCGATCTGCAGCGAAATACTGAGCACGGTCCGGATGAGCACGATGAGCCCCAGCACCGCCACCTCTTCGAGCGTCGGATCGGAGGAGATCGTGCGGATCAGATCGGCCGCGACCAGCACCTCGAGACCGAGGAGGATCGAGGCACCGAGCGCGGAGCGCAGCGTCAGGTAGGCGGCGCGCCCGCCCCCGCCCCGCACCAGCAGTCGGATGGCGAGGATCGCCGCGACGGCGAAGCCGATGATCATGGCGGCGACCCCGAGGATCTCGAAGGCGATGACGATGATCTCGAAGATCTCTCCGTTCAGCATTCGCCCAGCGTATCGCGGGGGCTCGACGCCTGGCTATGCCGGTGGGAGACTGAGGGCACCGAGCGAGGAGGGCGCCATGGGCGATAGCGGCGGCGGGACGCCGCGCATCCGGGTGCGGCGCGTCTACGAGGATCCGGAGCCCGCGGATGGATCGCGGGTGCTCGTCGACCGCCTGTGGCCGCGCGGGATGTCGAAGGAGCGCGCGCACCTCGATCTCTGGCTGCGCGCGGTCGCGCCGTCCACCGAGCTCCGGAAGTGGTACGGCCACGATCCCGAGAGGTACGCGGAGTTCGGGCAGCGCTACCGGGAGGAGCTCGAGGATCCCGAACGCGCCGAGGCGCTGGGGCGATTGCGCGAGCTCGCCGCGCAGGGCCCGGTCACCCTGCTCACCGCGTCCAAGGCGGTGGACATCAGCGAGGCCGCGGTGCTCGAGGAAGTGCTCGGGGAGCTGTCTGAAGGGGGCTGAGCGCTCAGTCGCGGCCGGGATCAGCCTCTGAGGATCTTCTCCATCGCCTTGCCCCGTGCCAGCTCGTCGATCAGCTTGTCCATGTAGCGGACCTCGCGCATGATGGGATCCTCGATCTCCTCCACGCGCACGCCGCAGATCACCCCGGTGATCAGCGACCGCGCCGGATTCAGCCGGGGCGCCTCGGTGAAGAAGGCCTCGAAGTCGGTCTCCGCCTCGAGCACCTCTTCGAACTCCTGCTGACTGTAGCCGGTGAGCCAGCGGATGATCTCGTCGACCTCGTCCTTGGTGCGCCCCTTGCGCTCCGCCTTCGTCAGGTAGTGCGGGTAGACGCTCGCCATGCTCATCCGGTAGACGCGTTCGATATTGCCGGCCATCTCCGCTTCTCCCCGTTCATCGCCCTCATCTGCACTCCCGAGCGTAGACGATGCCCGGGCACGGCGGGAGCCCGGGCGGCCCTCGGCCTTCAAGCGGGGCCGAGGAAGAAACTGCTCTCGGGATCGTGCAGCAGGCGCAGCGTCGCGGCCGCGTGGGCGCCCGCCGGGCCGTCGAGACGGGCGCTGAGTCGCTGCAACGGCGCCTCCGCCGTGTCGCCGAGTTCGACGAGCGCCCGACTGAGGCTACGCTGCACCTGCGGTTCTCCGCGCCCGAGCTCCGCCAGCAGCTCCTCGGCGAGCCGCGCGCGCTCCTCGGTCTCCGTCTCGGGCGCGAGCCCCACGGCGGTGCGCCACGCGGCTCGGGCCACCTCGTCGTCGGGGTCGTGCAGGTGGTCGCGCGTGATCCACGCTCGCGTGTGCGCCGCCCCGATCTTCGAGAGCGTGTGCAGGCTCTGGCTCCGCGCCTGCGGATTCGAGGATCCGAGCTCGGCGCGCAGCCTCGGCAGCACGAGTTCCGCTGGATGCCTCACCAGCGCCCAGCTCAGCATGTCGCGGACGTAGAAGTCCGGCTCCACGCCGCTGCGATGCACCAGCGGGCCCACGAAGGCGGGATCCGGGTAGGTCCCCGCGGTGAGCGCGGCCTGCAGGCGGGCGTCGGAGCTCTCCTGGGTGAGCGCGGCCAGCAATCGGTCGCCGCGCGCTGCCGAGGCCTGGTCGCTCATCCGCGTCTCCGTTTCATTTCACGCTGTTCCATCTCACCCAGTTCCATCTCGCCCATTCTTGCGCGGTTCCGGGGCGGGCGCCGCTGTATGACACCTCGGCTCGGTGTGATCCGCGATCCGCGATCCGCGAAGCGCAAGGGGCAGGGCACGGTGCGCCACGACCGCCTAGCGTCAGCGGCAGCCGTTGGCAAGGCCTGCCGCGGTCGAACTCGGGCTGGTTAGGCTCGGGCCATCGAATGAGGAGGTCGGAGATCATGGAATCGCAGAGTTCGCAGGGCATTCCGCAGCAGCCGAGCCCCGAGGAGGGCGATCCCCCTCGTCGCGAGCGGGATCCGCGGCAGCCAACCGCGACCGCTCCCCCCTCGGTTGAGGAGTCCGTCTACGAAGAGGCCGAGTACGCCGGCAACGAGGGGCCGGATGCGGCGGATCCGCCGCGCGCCGAGGGCAAGCACGAAGCCGGGGCGAGCTTCGAGCTGGGCAAGGACCTCGACCCGGAGGAGGGCGCCGATGCGCTTGAGACCCGCGAGGAGGCGCTCGAGGTCAAGAAACCGGTGAGCGAGGAGCGCCAGGACGAGGACGTGATCTCGCTCGACAGCCCCGATTGAACAGCTCCGGCACGGCAGCATCTCCGGGTGCCTGCCACATCGCACGGGCTCCGCGCAAGGGGTAGCGGATATTCCTTCGGCGGAATTAGTCTCAGACCATGAACGCCATCTTCATCATCATCATTGTCGTCGCGATCGTGCTGGCCATCGTCGGCGGGCTGGTGGAAGCGGTGAACTTCCTGCTCTGGGTCGGCATCATCCTGGCCATCATCGCGATCATCGCCTGGCTGCTGCGCAGTCTCACCGGTCGTCGCGGCTGAGCGGTCCTTTCCGCGTCATCCCGGAGTCGCGGACGGTCGGCCGCGCAGCAGACCGAGGTCCCGGCTGCCGCTTGCATGGGTGCGGCGCGAGATCACCTCGGCGTGACATCGCGCGGAAGGTCTCCTCCTCGTCCTCGGCGAGCAGGAGTACCGCGCGCGGATCGCCTCAGGAGCCCAGCAGCTGCGCGATCCGATGCTGCACGAACTCCCCCATCACCAGTCCGGTCTCGGTGCGTTTGACGCCGTCGATGGCGAGGATGCGCCCGGCGATGCGGTACAGGTCGTCGGCGTCGCGCGCGACCACGTGCACGAGCAGATCGGCGACCCCGGACAGGCCGTGCACCTGCACGATCTCGGGGATCTCCGCGAGCGTGGCCGATATCGGCGTCAGCAGGCGCTGCTTGACCGAGGTCATGATGAAGGCCTCGATCGGGAAGCCGAGGAAGGCGGGGTCGATCCGGCGTTCGAAGGAGCGCAGCGAGCGCTCGGCGGCGTAGCGGGTGAGCCGCGCGCGCACCGTGTTGCGGGCGAGACCGGTCCGCTCGCTGAGGGCCACATTGGTGGCCTCGGGGTCCTCCACCAACGCGCGCAGCAGCAGCGCGTCGATGTCGTCGGCGATGCGGGGCGTGTTCATTTTGCTCACTTTCTCGGGATGACAAACGGAGTCATATGACCATTATGCGCATTTTGATCATCGCAAATTGCGCAGAAGATTAGCCGATGGTGCACTTATGGACAAGCATTGCGCGCCGAACCCCTCGCCAACGAAGCGAACGGATCAGCGCGCGACCGGCCGCTCCCACAAGAAGCGGGCCTTGCTCTCAGCCGCCCGGTGCGCGTCCAGCCGCACACGCGCATTCGGCGCGGCTCTCCTCCGCCCTTCGACGCCCGAGAGCTCCGCCCATGAACCCCACCCTCCTCTCCTCCGACGCCCCCTCAACTCCCGCCGCGGCCACCAGCGCGCTCGAGCTCATCGAGAAGCGCGTGCTCTGGCTCGCGACCTCGATCGTGCACCACGCCAACAAGGTGCGGCCCAATGTCTCGGGCGTCAAGGTCGGCGGTCACCAGGCCTCCAGCGCGTCGATGACCACCATCATGACCTCGCTCTGGTTCGAGCAGCTGCGCGCGAACGACCGGGTGTCGGTGAAGCCGCACGCCTCGCCCGTGCTGCACGCCATCAACTACCTGTTGGGCACGCTGGACGAGCGCTATCTGACCACGCTGCGCGAGTTCGGCGGGCTGCAGTCCTACCCGAGCCGCTCGAAGGATCCCGATCCCGCCGACTACTCGACCGGCTCGGTCGGCATCGGCGCGACCGCGCCGATCTGGGGCGCCATCGCGCGGCGCTACACCGAGACGCACGGTGGTGGCGCCGGCTACGGACGCCAGTACTCCCTGATCGGCGACGCCGAGCTGGACGAAGGGGCGATCTGGGAGGCCGTGCTCGACAGCTCGGTGAAGGATCTCGGCGAGATCGTGTGGATCGTGGATCTGAACCGCCAGTCGCTGGATCGTGTGGTGCCCAATATCGCCGCCGAGAAGATCGAGCGCCTCTTCGATGCCGCGGGCTGGCAGGTCATCACCGTCAAGTTCGGGAAGCTGCTCGAATCCCTGATCGCCCGGCCCGGAGGCGAGGCGCTGCGGAGGCGCATCACCCGGATGGGCAATCCCGAGTACCAGCGTCTGCTGCGCTGCAGCGCGGATGAGCTGCGCCGGCGGCTGCCGGGCGCCGAGGCGGATGCCCAGGCCATCGCCGCCCTGTGCGACACCGTCGATGACGCCACGCTGCTGGCGGCGATCCGCAATCTCGGCGGTCACGATCTCGACGCCCTCCGCTCCGCCTACGCACGGATCGACGACTCGCGTCCGACGGTCATCATCGCCTACACGGTCAAGGGCCACCGTCTGCCGATCGAGGGCCATCCCCAGAACCACTCCTCGCTGCTGAGCATCGAGCAGTACCGGGATCTCGCGACGGAGCTCGGCGAGAACGCCGATGCGCCCTGGTCGCGCTTCGCCGACGGCACCGAGCCCGCCCGCATCTGCGCCGATGCCGCGCTGCGCCTGCAGCGCGGCGCGGTGCCGGAGCTGGTTACCCCGGCCGTTCCGAGCGATCTCGGCCGCACCCCGAGCGGGACCGCGACCACGCAGGCCGCACTCGGCCGTGCGCTGCTCGATCTGAGCCGGGTCGCACCTGAGGCCGCGGCGCGCGTGGTCACGGTGAGTCCTGATGTCTCGAGCAGCACCAATCTGGCCGGCTGGATCAACAAGGTCGGCGCGTGGAGCGTCGAGGAGCGTCGCGACTGGTTCGACGACGACGCCGAGACGCTGCTGCACTGGCGCGAGCGCCCGAGCGGCCAGCACATCGAGCTCGGCATCGCCGAGGTCAACCTCGTCAGCCTGATCAGCGAGCTCGGGACGACCTGGAGCCGCTGGGGCCAGACCCTGTTCCCCATCGGCACCATCTACGATCCCTTCGTGGAGCGCGCGCTCGAGCCGTGGTCGTACGGCATGTACTCGGGCGGGCAGTCGATTCTGGTCGGCACGCCCTCCGGTGTGACGCTGGCTCCCGAGGGCGGCGCGCACCAGTCGATCAAGACCCCCTCGATCGGTCTCGAACAGCCCGAGTGCATCAGCTACGAGCCCGCATTCGTGCTCGACGTGGAGTGGACGCTGCTGGCCGCGATGGGTCAGATGGGCCGCCCCGGGGGCAAGAGCTCCTATCTGCGGCTGTCCACCCGGCCCGTCGATCAGAAGCTGGCCGAGGTGCCGGAGGATCCGGCGGCGCGCGAGCGTCGTCGCCGCCAGGTGGTCGCGGGCGCCTATATGCTGCGCGCCGCGCCCGCCGCACCGGCGCTCACCATCGTCACCATGGGCGCCATGGTGACCGAGGCGCTGCAGGCGGCGGATCGTCTGGCTGCGCAGGGTATTCACGCGGATGTGGTCTGCGTCACCAGCTCCGGCCTGCTCTTCGAGGCGCTGCAGGCGCGTCGCGGTCTCGGGGAGGGCTCGCCGTGGATCCTCGATCAGGTGTTCTCCGCCGAGCGGGCCGCGCCCATGGTCACCGTGCTCGATGGGCACCCGCACACGCTCGCCTTCCTGGCCGGCATCAACCGGGTCCCCGCGCGCAACCTCGGCGTGACCGGTTTCGGCCAGGCCGGCGATGTGCAGGATGTCTACCGGTACCACGGCATCGACACCGACGCGATCGTGCGCTCGGCGCTCGACCTGGTCGACTGAACGGACCGAGCCGAACCCCTTCCGGCCCGGGCAGCGGATCACCGCCGCCCGGGCCGGCGGCGTTCTCGGGGCGGGGCGAATCGCCGCTTCCAGGCACTGCCATCCAATGAAAGTTCTTGTCCCCCATCGAGATGCGCCGGATAGCGTTTTTTCAGCATCGAAGAAGATGCGCTGGACACCCGAAAGGACGACAATGTCTCTCCCCTTCACCCACACCGTCGGTGGTCGAAGCTACAGTGGCCGCACGAACATCACCGAAGGATTCGCTCGCGCCGATGGCGCCCCGCTCGTCGTGGCGATCCACGGCGGCACCTACAGCTCGGAGTACTTCGACATCACCGGCTACTCGCTCCTCGACCGCGCGAGCGAGCAGGGCATCCCGGTCATCGCCATCGACCGCCCGAACTACCTCGATTCGACCCCGCTCGAGAGCGACGACTCGATCATCCTCGCGAACGCCGAGGTGCTGAACGAGGCGATCGGCTCGATCTGGGAGCAGTACCGCGGCGACGCCCCCGGCGTGGTCATCATCGCCCACTCGATCGGCGCCGCGGTGGCGACGGCGATCGCGGCCTCCTCGCCGTCGTGGCCGCTGCTCGGACTCGCGATCTCCGGCTGCCTCGTCCGCGTCCCGGCGGAGTCGCGCGCCGCCTGGGAGGCGCTCCCGCCGATCCCGACGATCGACCTCCCCGTTCCGGTGAAGGATCAGGTCATGTTCGGGCCCGCCGGCAGCTACTCCGAGGACATGCCCGCCGCCAGCCACCCCTCGAACACCACCGTTCCGAAGGCCGAGCTGCTGGACATCACGGGCGACTGGATCGAGCGTCGCGCCGAGGTCTGCGCCCGCGTGTCGGTTCCGGTTCTGCATCGGCAGGGCGAGTTCGATGCGCTCTGGATCACCTCGCAGGACGAGATCGACGAGTTCCGCGCCGGTTTCACCTCTGCGGCCTCCATCGACACCGCCCTGCAGCCGGGCAGCGGGCACTGCATCGATTTCCACCACGCCGGTGAGCAGTTCCAGCTGGAGCAGCTCGCCTTCGCCCGCGAGTGCGCGCGGGCCGCGGCGGCCTGACCCGAGCGCAGAGGGGGCCGGCGGATCAGTGATCCGCCGGCCCCCTCTGCTGCTGCGTGCAGCCGAACACCGATTCACCCGGCTGAGAGCCTGGCCCTTCCCGCCGCCACCTGCGGTGACGGCGGGAAGGGCGACCTCCTCATCGCACCCGCTCGCCGCCGATCCACACCCCGGTGATATTGCGGGTCGCGGTGATCTGCTCGAGCGGGTCTCCCTCGACGAGCAGCAGATCCGCGCGCAGCCCCGGGGCGATCCGCCCCCGATCGCCGAGGCCGAAGACCTCTGCCGCCCGGGAGGTCGCTCCCTCGATGGCCTCCAGCGGGGTGAGGCCGGCGCCCACGAGCCTCGCGAGCTCCTCGTGCACTCCCACCCCGAAGGGCAGCTGGTAGGGGGCCGTGTGCTCGTCATTGGCGTCCGTACCGACGAGCACGATGCTGCCCGCCTCCTTGAAGGTGCGCACGGTGGCCTCGGCGAAGCGGTACTTCATCCGGGCGGCGGGGACGATGGCACCGACGATCTTCATCATCAGCTTGCTGCCGATGGTGTCGACGATCCCCTGCATCATGCCGAGCGTGGGGATGATGGTCGTCCCGTTCCGGGTGATGAGCGCACGGGTCTCGGCATCCAACTCGCTTCCGAGCGCCGCGTGGGTGACGACGTCCACGCCCGCGTCGAGCGCGGACCGGAGCGTGAATGCGCTGACGACATGCGCGATCACGAGGAAGCCCGCATCGTGGGCCGCCCGGGTGATCGCCGCGACGGTCTCGGTCGACAGCGGCTTCGCCCCGGGGAACTTCGGATCCTCGATGAGGATCTTGATGTACTCCGAGCCCTCGGCCTGTCGTTCGGCGACGAAGCGAGCGGCATCGGCGGGCCCCGTCACCCCGGTGCTGGCGTGCATCCCCATCACCTCGATGAACTGCGAACCGGGCCCGCTCGCCGAGCGCCCCGAGCTCTTGAGGGTGGGGAGGCCGGGGAGGTGCTGCAGGCTTCGGAGCAGCTCGAGATCCGACGACCCCAGGTCGATGAGGGTGGTCACCCCCGCCGAGACGGCGGCGCCGAGCTGCGCTCGGGTCCTCGCGTGCACATGGGTGTCGATCAGCCCGGGCAGCAGCGTCGCCCCGGCCGCGTCGACGACCGCGGCGTTCTCGATGGATCCGTCGGCGGAGATCAGTCCGTCCTCGATGACGACGGTTCGCGGCTCGCTGAGCGAGCCCCCGTCGAGTACCCGGGCATTCGTGATGGCAGTGCGTGTCACCTGCGGTGACCGTGAATCAGGGTGCATCGGTGCTTCCTATCTCGCTGCTTCCTTGCAGCGGTCTCGGTGTTCCTATCGGAGATCTCGGGCGATGCCGGAAGGGGGGCCTTCCGGGTTTGCTGCTCACCGTCGTGAGCTCATCGAACCCGCCTGCCAGCGCGGCGGCCGAGTGCGAGACCGGCCGATTCGAAGATGCCGCGGGAGCATACGCTCCTCGATCGCTATAACTTTCATGGATCTCCCCCATCACTGGGCGGATGGATCTGAGTTCGCCTCAGCCGCTTCGTCGCGTCTTCACTGGAATCCGCGAAGGGCAGCGTCGAGGACGGCGTCCCAGTCGGGATCCGTTTCGCCCGCCCAGGCGATGTGCTGATCGGGCCGCACCAGGATCACGCCGGGATCCGCGGTCTCGATATACGCGAGCGGGATGCCGCGCGCGGCTGCCGCCGACCGAAGCGGTGCGACCGCCTCCGCGGCGCCGATCGCGGTGAACCAGGGGCCGAGCAGATCGTAGAGGGAGCGACCGTCGACGATGCGGTGCGGAAGCCGGTTCCCGGCGCCGACGATCGGCAGGTATTCGGCCGGCGTCGGCGCCTGGTCCCGGGAGTCCGGGCCGTAGCCGTAGCCGAGCACCAGCCCGGTGCTGGTGAACTCCGGGGATTTCAGGCGCCGGATCGCGGGGGCCAGCTCGGTGCGCGCGGCTTCGAACTCCTCGCCCGTCGCCATCAGCCGCCGGTCGCTGAGATCGGTGGACAGCGATTCCATATTGGCCGAGGCCAGGGCGATGGTCTGCTCCTCGACGGGTCGCCGTTCGGTGCCGTAGCTGTCGAGCAGTTGATCCGGCGCCCAGCCCGCGATGACCGCCGCGAGTTTCCAACCGAGGTTGACGGCGTCGCCGACGCCGGTGTTGAAGCCGTGGCCGCCCCAGGGCGGATTCTGGTGGGCGGCGTCGCCGACGATGAAGAGGCGGCCGCTGCGGTAGTGGTCGGCGAGCAGCAGGCGGGCCTGCCACGGATCGGTGGCGAGGATCTCGACATCGATCTCCGCGCCGACCAGCGAGTGCACGATCCGCTTCGCGTGATCCTCGCCCTCCACATGCTCGGTTCCCGTGGAGATCGCCCACCAGGTGCCGGCGTTGTCGAGCGGGCCGACCACTCCGGGCGAGTCGGGGTTCAGCACCCAGAAGTGGATCGAGGCGGGGTGCTGGATGAGCCCCGCGAGCTCCTCGGATCGGAAGGTGATGTTCACATTCGGCCGCCCTCCGGCGGCTCCCTCGTAGCGTGCGCCCATGGCCTCGCGGACCACGCTGCGCGGCCCGTCCGCGCCGACCACCCAGCGCGCGGCGATGACTCGGCGATCCCCCGCTTCGCTCTCGATCACGACCTCCGCGCGATCAGGCCCTTCGGCGACCTCGACCGCGCGCCAGCCGAAGAGCAGCTCGACTCCCGGCTTGCCCTCGAGGTCCGCCCGCAGCACCTCCTCGACCAGCGGCTGCGTCACCTGCTGGGCGGGTTCGGGGGTCAGCTCCGGTCCGGCGTTCAGGCCCAGGCAGTCGTCGACGTGCGTGATCTCGCGGCCGGTGACCGTCTGCACGAAGGTCACCCGCTGCGACCACTGGGCGCTCAGCGGCGCCACCTCGCGGAGGCGCTCGGCGATCCCCCAGCGGCGGAAATGCTCCATGGTGCGCACTGAGGTGCTCTTCGCCCGCGGGCGGGAGTGCTCGATGACGGTGCGGGGCTCGACCACGGTGACCGGCACCTCGCGAAGCGATAGCTCCTCCGCCAGCGCCAGGCCCACGGGACCGCCGCCGACGATCAGCACGGGAAGAACTTCGTCTGTCATATGCGGGCTCCGATGTCGAGTGGGTCGTCCTTGACCCTTCGATGCTGCCCGAAGCGGCTTCTCGCATTGCGGAGACTTTCAATGAATGGCATTCTCGGAGCATGACGACCAGGCCTCGACGCGGCGGCCGCCCCTCGGCGGGCGAGCCCGTGCTCGATCGGGCGTTCCGTCTGCTGGACGCCTTCACCGACGAAGAGCCGAATCTCACCCTCACCCAGCTCAGCGGGCGCAGCGGCATTCCCCTCAGCTCGGCGCTCAGGCTCGCGGTGCATCTGTGCAGACTCGGCGCGCTGGAGCGGCAGGCCGACGGCAGCTTCACGATGGGCCTGCGCATGCTGGAGTACGCGGCGCTCGCGCCGCGCGGGCACGGCCTGCGCGCGATCGCGCTGCCCTATATGGAGGATCTGCATCGCGCGACCCGGCAGCATGTGCAGCTCGCCGTGCGGGAGAACGACGAGGGCGTCATCGTGGAGCGGCTGTCGGCGCCGGGCGCCGGAAAGGTGCTGTACTACGTCGGCGGGCGGCTGCCGCTGCACGGGACAGGCCTCGGCCACGTGCTCCTCGCGTACAGCCACCCGGAGTTCCAGAACGCCTATCTGCAGCGGGAGCTCTTCCTCGAGCCCGAGCACACCTCGATGACGGCCGCGGAGCTGCGTTCCGAGATCGAGGCCGTGCGATCCACCGGGGTGGCGCATATGTCGCGGCTGCTCCCCGAGCCCGCGATCTCGGTGGGGGCGCCCGTCTTCGGCCGTTCGGGCGAGTGCGTCGCCGCGCTGTCGGTGCTCGGCTCCGACGGCTCGATCGACACCCGCATGCTCGAACCAGCGGTGGTGGCGATCGCCCGCTCCATCTCGCGGGATCTGAAGCGCAGCAGGTGACGCGCTTCAGCTGCAGGCGCTCGGTGAGGCCCTCCTCCGGGCGGCGACGAAGCCGCTGACGACCATCCAGATGCCGTGGGCGGAAAGGGCGCCTGTCGCAAGCGGCACGAGCCAGGCGCGGAGATCCCCGGGGACGCCCACGCTCACCCAGCCGAGCCGCGGGATACCGTACCGGTCTCCCCGGGCGCCACCGCTTCAGCGGAGCTTCAGCACGATGTCACGGATCGCTTCCACGACGATTCCCGGATTCTCGAGTGGGATGTCGTGTCCGCTGTGCGTGTTGGTGATGTGCACTGCATCGGGCAGGAGCGCTGCCTGGAGCTCTTGCGACGAACGCTGTGCGGCGTCGATGGCGTAGCCCAGCTCGGGCGGCGTGTCCGCTGGCAGGGAGCCTGAGCGGATCAGGTCCGCCCACCCGGGACCGTAGAGGCGGTCGGCGGAAAGCACCGTCAAAGGCATCGGATGGATCGGCGGCGTCGCGCGCATCTCTGCCATCACGGCGTCTTCATCAAGACGTTCGATGCCGGGGTATTCCGCGACATCGGAATCGGACACGCGCTGGGACTCTTTCCACGCTGAGTACTCTTCCGGCGTCAGCGCTGTCTGGAAGCCCTCGGATAGCGCATCGATCAGCACGAGCCCCGTCACCTCCTCCGGGTAGGCAGCAGCGTAGGCGCGGGCGACGAACCCACCGTATGAGTGGGCAGCCAGCACATATGGTCCCTGGACGCCAGCAACGGCAAGCAGCTCGTGCAGATCGGTGACTGCGGATGCCTGGCTCGACGGCTGCGCCACTGCCTCGGAACGGCTGAAGGTGTTATCCCCCTGCACCGTGCCCGGCCGATCGTAGGCGCAGACCCGGGTGAATTCGGCGACCTGAGACCCGACGGTGGGCAGGGTCTGACCCGCGCGATCCCAGTAGTCGGCCGCGGCCCGCAGCCCTCCGATGAGAACGACCGTTGGCGAACCGGAACCGCGGCATTCGATGTACATCGACCTGCCGTCGACCTCGTAGTTCCCCGAGATGCTCGTGTTGCGGGAGGCATCATCGGTGGACGCGCCGGTGGAAGCATCCGGGGCGGACACCCCGCCCGCGCTACAACCCGTCAGGAGAAGCGCCACGATGAGGGCCCCGAGCGGGATCCGTTGCACAGCCCGCCGAGCAGGGCTCACGCCGCGCATTCCTCAGTCCACCGGCAGTGCGGGTGTGCCGAGTGGCGTGGTGTAGAGCTGACCGATCACGTCTCCTGCCACCGCTTTTGCGTTGGGCTGGCCGTCGAGCGACAGGGCGAGGTTCGTCCAGATGACGATCGTCACATCGTGCGCTGGGTCGACTGCGACGAAGGTGTTGAACCCCGGCAGCTCGCCCTCGTGCAGGTAGAGCCGATTCGATCCGAAGCGAGCCTGTTCGATGCCGAGCCCGTACTGTGGACCGTCATCAGGATTCGCCGGGTCCATCGGCCCCATGTCGGTGAGCCATTCTTGGTGCAGTTCCTCGCCGAGCAGCTCGCTACCGCCCAGGGCGTGCGCCCATTTCGTCAGGTCATCCGCCGTGGAAATCACGCCACCGGCTGCCCACGACCAGGAAGGGCTCTGAATGGCGACCATTTCGGCTGGAGTGTTCCTGCAACCGCAGCCGCCTGCTCCTCTGCAGACAGGAGCGGTTGATGGTTGATGGGGAACACGCCGTACTGATAGCCCTGCACCATCGGATCGGGAAGGGTGAGGCTGGTCCCGTCAGGACGTTCGGTGTCGGCCATTCCGAGCGGCTCGAACAGGCGATCGTGCAAGATGTCACGCAACCGCTTATCGTCGAGTTGCTCGGCAACCAGGCCCAGAAGAGTCGTGTTCGTATTGGAGTAGTCAAACGTTTCGCCCGGAGTGCCGCCGGAGGGGTACCCGATACCGAATTCCACGAGCTGTTCGGGAGTCCACACATGGGTCATATCGGCATTGAACACCGACGCGAATCCGTCGGTGTCCAGATAGTTGTGCAGCCCACTGCGCATTTGCAGCAGGTCGGCGATGGTGATGTTCTCACCGTTCGGCACGCCAGGCACGAACTGAGAGATCGGATCAGTCAAGGCAAGTTTCTGCTCACCAACCTGCTGCAATACGACGGCCGCCACCATGGTCTTGGTGACCGAACCGATGCGGAAAACGTCCGATGCCAACGGCTCTCTCGTCTCACCGAGGGCCGTTGTACCGTAGCTGGCGAAGACACTGCCCTCTGGTGTGGTGATGAGGGCGAGCGCTCCGGGTACGAGGTTCTTCTGGGCAGATGCCGCGAGTGTCGCCTCGAGGGCATCGTGTGAGAGCGACTGCAATTCCGGCGAACCCTGCGGTGCGCTCGTGTTCGTGCTGGGCGTTGCCGGGTCGGCGGCACAGCCTGCGAACATCGCAGTGAGTACAACTGCCAAAGCGACGCTGCCTGTCTGTGCGACATGACGCGCCCGCGTCGTGGCCGGATTGAAGCGTTTCCCCATTACATGCACCTCGTGAGTCGCGGCTTTCTTGGACGAACTTCTGACGGCCTAGACGCCTTGCCTCTCGAGGTTTGCACGCCTTGGCTACCATACCGTTCGCTTCGCCCATCAAGATGACGTTCGTGATTCGTTGCCCTTATGGCCCGATGCTGCGTCTGCGCCTTCTCTCACTCGGCGCAAACCACGATGGTGCGGTGCCCGAGGCCCAAGACCCACTCGGAGTACAGGGCGAAGCCCTGGCCAAACTTGCGCTTGACCAGGGCTTTTCCGTCGGGTGAGCGGACTTGAACCTGCGACTCCTGGGTTCAATATGCCTCATCACCCCACTGACTCGCGCGTCACGGGTTCGAGCGCGCACCCGCGTAGGCGCGCACCTGCAGCTCGTGCGGGTCGAACCCCGCGGGAAGCCCGGTCACCACGATGCGTGCCGGTCGACCCGGTGCAACATCGAGGTAATTGTCACTGAAACGCACCCCGGGCGCCGGACTGGGGATCCTGACGAGGTAGGCGAGCGTGCTCGCCGACACCGTCACCGTCGCGGTCCCGGGCTGCCCGGCCTCGATCTGAACGGCCAGCTCAGCTGGAGTGAACGGCAGCTCCCGGATCTCGCCGAAGAAGAACCGATTATTGGGGAAGCGCCCGTCGGGGCTCCGCACCCACGCGACGATCGCGGGATCCGACGGAGACGGTTGCGACCAAGCCAGCACCGACTCCCCCGCCGGTACCGTCTGGGTGACCCGCTCACTTGACCGCACGGTGCCGTCGAATTCCTCGAGCGAGATCTCCGCAGTGATCGTCTCGGTCGCCGCCGTACTGTTGCTGAACCACAGTTCGAGACGGTCCCCCTCGTTGATGAACAGGGCAATCACCGGCTGGAAGGCACGCTTGGCCGCGTAATATCCGGCCTTCGGCACCCCGTCGTAGTCGACGATGGACCAGCTGAAACCCGGCCAGCTGTCGTTGAGCTGCCAGATCAGGGTGCCATTGTTGTGCGGTTGCCGGTGACGGTAATGCTCGATGCCGAACTTCAGCCCCTCCGACTGGGAAACCATACTGAAGTCGACGTACTCGTCCAACCCCTCTGGCAGCCCCGTAATGATCTCGAGGATGGCATCACCCTTATTCTTCGGGTGGTCCTTGTTGTGCGCATCGAAGGTGGGGCTGTGCACCGAGAGCAGGTCCTCGTCGATCCACCGGCGCAGCGTCGTCACCTCGGGCGAGGCATGGATGCCGAATTCGCTGATGAACTTGCCCCGGTCGCGGGCGTAGCGCCGGTAATGGCGGGCCTCACCGACCGACGCATAGTCCTCGCTACCCGCACCGAAGTCGATGCCGTGCCACACCTCCCAGGCATGCCGGTCACCGTCGAGCACACCGCCGGGCGCCATGAAGCCCTCATCGGCGGCCTCGCCCCAAGGACTGCCCGGCCAATACATGGTCCGCCCATCCTCCCGGTCGACGACGTCGGGGAGGATGCGGAAGAAAATGTCCCAGCCCCATTCGCCGGGCTCGAGGTTGTGGTATCCCATGCCATGGAAAAGCTGCGACTCGTTATTGCCGCACCACAGTGCCAGGCTCGGGCGATTGCGCAGCCGGCGTACCTGGTACTCCGCCTCGGCGGTCACCTCGGCCCGTAGCTGCGGCGAGGACTCGCTCGGATACTCCGCGTTGGCGAACATGAAGTCGTGCCAGATGAGCAGACCGAGCTCGTCGCACAGCGAGTAGAACGCGTCATGCTCGTAGACGCCGCCGCCCCACACCCGCAGCATGGTCATGCCGCCGTCAGTCGCCAGCGTGAGCAAGGAGCGGTAACGCTCCTCCGATACCGAACCGACGAGCATATCGGCAGGGATCCATGATGCACCGCGGGCAAACGTCGTTACCCCGTTGAGGATGAATCGGAACAAACGACCGCCTTCCGGGTCGTTCGAACGATCGACCTCGATCGTTCGAACCCCGAAGCGATCCTCGATCTTGTCGAGCGCGCCCTGCGGCGCGTCCAGCCGCAGCTGCAGCAGGTGCAGGGCCGGGGTGCCGAGGTCATGCGTCCACCAGAGCTCCGCATTGGGCAGCTCGATGTCGATCGCGGTCCGCGACCGGCCGATCCCGTCTTCGACCGGGACGTCGAGCTCGATGGTCTCGCCGGAGGGGGTCGTGATGCGCGCCGTTGCCGCCAAGTCCCGGCAAAGGACAAAGCGGTCCACCTCGAGTTGCAGCCTCAAGTGCGCGGTGCCATCGGCGTCGATCCGATCGGTCCATAGGTGGTGCCCCGCGATGACCGCCTCCTGGCGACGAACCAACTCGACGGGGCGCCAGATTCCGATCGAAGGGACCCGCGGGCTGAAGTCCCAGCCCCACGAGAAGATCGCCTTCCGCCGCTGCGCGGCCAGCTGCATGATGTCGGAGGAGACTGGCATCATCTGACTCAGCCTGGCCCATGTCTCCGTCGACTTCGGCAGCTCTAGCCCTGCCAACGGCGGCGAGAAACGGATCAGCAGCTCATTATCGTCTTGCACCTGCGGGGTGATCGCGAACTCGGCCGGGCGGAACATGTTCTCGTGATGCCCGAGTCGCTCGCCGTTGAGCCAGATGTCGGCAACCGTATCGAGCCCGAGGAATCGCAGGCTCAGGGCCTCACCCTCGCGCAGATCGGCGGGGCCGGCGAAGCGGCAGCGGTACCACCAGTCGCGCTCTTCGATCCACCGGATCTCGCCTTCGTTGTCATTCAGGTACGGGTGTGGAATCCGACCCGCGGCGAGCAGCGATTCGTGCACGCCGCCAGGCACCTCGACCGGCAGCCAGGCATCGGCAGGCAAGCTCGCGAGCGTATCGGGGGTCGAAGCAAGCTCAGCTTCGGCCAGCTGAAAATCGGACAGAAGGGTGCTCGTGCGGCTCATGCGGCAGCCTTTCTCAATATAGAGGTGGAAGAGGAAGGGGGAAGATAGGCAGTGCTCCGCCTCGGCGTGGCGCCGAAGAGGCACCGCACCGAGACACCGCCGTGCATCAGCGGCCGAAGACCCTCGCGGACAGAACCACGTCCGCCGAGCTCGCTTCACTGACGGCGGAGTAGGACAGTGCGATGCGGTAGCTCCCCGCGTCGACCGTCCACTGCCCCGCACCGGCGTCGTAGTGGGCGAGGAGGCGCGGGTCGGCGGTGAGCTCGACTCTGCGCTGCTCGCCCGGCTGCAGTTCCACCCGTTCGAAGCCGAGCAGGCGCTGACGGGCCTTCCCGTCCACGTGCGTGAGGTAGACCTGGGGCACGTCGGCACCGGGCAGGTCCCCCGTGTTCGTCACTGTGAATGCAGCCGTCACGGTGTCGCCACCGGTCACAACCAGATCGGCGAAGTCAAACGTCGTATAGCTCAGCCCATGGCCGAAGGCGTAGAGCGGCGTATCGCCGGTCTGCGCAAACCACCGGTACCCGACCTCCGCGCCCTCATGGTAGTCGATCGTGATCGGGGTGGCCCACGCCGAGCCCTGGCCTTCGAATGTCGGGCGAGGGGTCTGCTCCAAGCTGACTGGGAACGTCATCGGGAGGTGGCCTGAGGGGTTCACGGCCCCCGTGAGGATCTCAGCGATCGCCCGACCACCCGCCTGACCGGGGTACCACGCCTGGACCACTGCCTTGACGCTGTCATTCCACGGCATCCTGACCGCACTGCCCGTCTCGAGGACGACGACGGTGTTCGGATTCGCTGCGGCGACCGCCGCGATGACCTCGTTCTGCCCCCAGGGGAGATCAATGTCACCATTGTCGAAACCTTCACCCATGAGGTTGAAGGCGAAAACGACTGCGATATCGGAGCGCTTCGCCATCAATGCCGCCTCGGCCGGGCTGATTCCGGGGTCGAACTCCAAGGTGGCGTTCGGCAGGGCCGCCCGCAAGGTGTCGAGCGGTGCGTCACCATAGAGGTAGAGGTTACGAGCCGGACCCATGATGCCCGGACCGCCAACAGTGATGATCTCGTTGTAGCCTTTCACCGGAAGTACGGTGCTCGAACCGCAACCGGCCAGGACACCCACCTGTGAGTGGCCGCCGATCACCGCGATGCGCGGCGCCGTCGTGTCGCTGAGCGGCAGGATGCCGTCGTCGTTCTTGAGCAGCACCATGCCCTGTCGCGCTGTCTCGAGGGCGATGAGGTCGTGCGCGGCTGGATCGACCTCGGGCGCGGGACCCCAGGCGTCGACTCCAACGGCATACATCGAGCGCAGAATCCGGCGCACCATATCCGAGAGGCGCTCCCTGGGAAGACGACCGTCGGCGTGCGCTGCACGCAGCCGGTCGGTGAAGGCCTCGGCGCCCCAGATCAGGAGGTCGAGCTGCAGGCCGGATTCCTGGTCGAGACCCGCGAGTGCGCTCTCCCAGGTCGGGGTCGCACCCCAGTCGGACATCACCCAGCCCGGGTAGTTCCAGGCTCCCTTGAGCACCTCAGTGAGGAGGATCTCATTCCCGGTGGCATACGCCCCGTTGATCTTGTTGTACCCGGCCATGATCGTGCCGGGCTGCGAGCGCTCAATCGCGAGCTCGAAGACGAGCAGGTCGGCCTCGCGGTGGGCGGCAGGATCGATGATCGCATCGAGCCACTGCCGGTTGGTCTCGTTCGAGTTGAGCGAGAAGTGCTTAATTGTCGAGATCACGCCTTCGGCCTGAATCCCGTTGACCGTCTCGGCGGCGAGCTCAGCAGACAGCAGCGGGTCCTCGGACAGGTACTCGAAGTTGCGTCCATTGCGCGGGTCCCTGACCAAGTTCGCACCAGCCGCGAGCTGCACGTTGAAGCCTCGACTGCGGGCCTCGCGCCCGAGCAATCCCCCCGCGCTCCGCGAGAGCTCGAGGTTGAAGCTCGATCCGAGGGACAGCCCGGCGGGGAGCGCCGTCGCGCCGTCACCGGGGCGATAACCGGGGTTCGTCACTCCGAGACCGGCATCGCTCATCAGCAGCGCCGGCACGCCAAGGCGCGGCACACCGGGTACGTAGCCAGCACTCATGGGGGTGCCTTCGGGGATCCGGGGGTCGCGGTCGACCACAATCGGGTTCTGCCCCATCACGCTCACCAGCAACGAGAAGCGCTCGTCATCCGTCATCTGCGCTTCAGTGATTCGCGCCCGCTCATCAGGGGAAGTCGGGTTCCGTGGATCGACCTGCTCCGTCATGTTGCGATTCCTCCCCTAGGCCAATCGCAGCGAGGCGATCCGCTTATCTAACACGTGTTCGGCGATAGCCTAGTGGACGCGGCCGACGCTTGTCGAGCCCCGGCATCCGTCATGGGCGCGACGGAGGCAGCTGCGCAACCACGGTGTCCCCGATGACGGCAGGCACCAGCGCCAGCGTGAGCGCTTTCTCCGCGCGAATCGCCCGGAACGCGGCCTCATGCATCGCCGAGTCGAGCCGATCGAAGGCCTGGGCAGAGTACTCGGCCTGGAATTTGAGCCGGTACCCGTAGCCGTTGAAGGCCGGAAGTCCCCAGCAGGTAGGTGTCGCCTGAACCTCATGTGGTGCCGCGTGTTGGGTCAGTGCATCTGAAAGTGCCCGGAGAACGGTCTCTTTGGCCAGCTCGATGTCGGAGTCGAGGGTGAAATCAATTTCCAAGAGGAGGCGCAGCCACCCTCGGCTCCGGTTCGAGGTACGCACGATCTCGCCGTTGCGCACCGACCAGAGAAACCCATCGAATCCACGCACCTGAGTGACGCGCAAACTGACGGACTCGACGACCCCCAAGCCGAAACCGACGTCGACGACATCCCCGATATCGATCTGATCCTCAGCGATGAAGAAGAGCCCGGTGATGATGTCCTTGAGTATGGTCTGCGCGCTGAACGTGAGTGCCGCCGCCACCACACCGGCAGACGCGAAGATGGCAGTGATATTCACGCCGAGGATGCTGAAGATGATCGCCATCGCGATTGCGACCTGCACCCACACGATGGTGTTCGTGATGAGCTTGCTCATGGTGCGCACACGACGCAGAAGCTGCTGCTTGCTGAGGTGGCTTGCGGTGCCCGCCTCCGTACGATCCAGGCTCGCCTGAGCACCATTCACGAGATTCGCGGTGATCCTTCGCGCAATTCTGACGAGCACCCAGGTCACCAACGCGGTGAGCACGATCGTGACCACCGTCAGAATCAGAGCACTGTTCGCCTCGTAGAAGCTCTGCGCAGCAGATTCCGAGGCCTTCGCGTCTGCAGCATTCGCCTCGATTCGCGTGATGGCGATGGCGGCTCTCATGGTGAGCTCGGTCATAGCATCACGAACCCGAGCATGAGATCACGCAGCGCCCCGGCGAGCCCAGTCTCTTCACCCATGTCGCGCCGAGATTCCAACGCGATATCGGGCCGATCGGTGATGATAGCGTCCACACCTTCGCGAAAGCGTACTCGCTGTGCAAGACCATCATCGACTGTCCAGACGACAAAACCGAGTCCCGCGCGCCGAGCATCCTGGAGCATCCCCTCCGTCGCCGTGTACTCCTCAAGCACGAGGAAATCAGCTTTGGTCTGCGGGATCCCTTCGCCCGCGAAGGGCAGAATGTAGCCGACCTCAGTAGCTGGGAGCAACTGCTTCACCCGCGTCACGCTTGAGTGGTCGAGCGAGTGGAACGCATTCCCACTGATGGCGTTCAAAGTCTGCAGTTCTTCGACCAGGAGGTCGACATGGTCGGGCGTATCGAGGCCGCCGAGCTTGATCTCAATGAGCAGCGGCATATTCAGTTCCGCAGCCCGGCGCACATAGGCCTCGAGGGATGGGATGGACCCACTATGACCCGCCTCATCGCGTACCGTGACGCTCGTCACCTCTTCGAGCGTCATGTCTTTGACGTTCGCGTCGATGCCAGCCAGGCGACCGAGATGGGGATCATGGATCACCACAAATCGCCCATCCTTCGTCTGCAGCACATCCATCTCGACTCGATCGACGCCAGCGTCAGACGCGGCCTCGAGCGCTTCAAGCGTGTTCTCGACACCGCCCGCGACAAAACCCCGGTGCCCGAGCACGACGGTCACGGGCGGGGTAGCAAGATTCTGCAGTGGCGCGAGATAGCTGATACCCAGCGCAGCTGCGGTCACAACGGCCAGCGCCGCGAGCCCGTAGCCCCAGTGCCGCCTGCGATGGGGTGCTCTCGGAGTCTTTACCGGACCGTCGCTTATGACCCCGGAGCGAATACCGAGCAAGAGCACCATACTGAGCAGCAGCACCGTCGTGGCGCTGAGGAGAATGGAGAGCGCGACTTGAGCCGCGCCCGCGCTGAACGCAGCGACCGGCACGGACGCGCCGGGGGCGAGACCGTCGGTGATCTGGGTCGGCACCACGGCGACGAACGCGAGGCACACTGCGACGAGCCCTGCCCCGGCAAGCACCAGCGCGGCTCCAACGAAGAACGTCGCGAGGTTCCGTCCTTTCATGGCTCGCCAGCTCAGTTTCATGGCGTGAGTGGCTCGCGCCTCGGAAAGCACAATCGCAGGCAGGCTCAGCACGAATCGGAGGTTGGCCCACAGCACCACCAACATCACGAGGGTCCAGAGCACCGCGGTGATCGGGTCTTTCATCAGCTCGCCCGAAACGAAGTTCGGCACCGAAATGTGCTGAGTGAGCACGGAGAGGATCCCTAAGCCGCTGATGGGAAGCATGAGAAAGAGGTAGAGGAAGAGCGGGAAGGACGACGGCCTGAAGAGCTCTCGAATGGTCGCCGCAACCTCACGAGCGATGTCATGCCAGAGAAACCCTCCACCGTCTCGAGCGCGCTGCAGCATCACGAGCACTGTCGTCAGCTGGATAAGCACCAGCGCGAACGCGATCACCCCGATCACGAGCAGCAATGCGACAGAGAGTAGCGTCCCGACACTGATTCTCATCGCACCGAAGTCAACGCCCACCAACCCGCTTGTTCGGAGCGCCATTCGGAACAACAAGCTGATCATCGGTGCACCGAGCAGCGCGAAGAGAAGGTTCAGGGCGAATGCAATTGCGACAGTGGCGATGCCGCCACGGCGCATGATTGCCCAGCCATCTGCAATGAGCGCACCCACCGTCACCCGGGACTGCACCCTTTCTGCTGGCTCATGAGTCGCCAACACCGAGCGTTCAGCCATGGTCCTCCTTTCGCTCACCAAAGCCGGGAACGGCATGTATCAAACATCCCGCCTGCACGGAGCTTCATACAGCGAGGATAGCGTCATATCTAACTCGCGTTAGATATGTTCTCATTTTTCATCGAAGTCCTAATGGGCACTCTTCCCGTTCGACGCCACCCTCGACGTTGCCGACGCGAGAAGCCCCTCCTTCGTGCCGAATGAGGCGATGATGTATGCGTTCCGATCAGCAACCTCATGCGGTTGCCGTCGAGCTCTTCGTCTCCGAAATGGCTGATCAACCGGAGGTATCGATGATCGTGAGTGGAGCGGGCTTGGTGACTGAGCTCGACAGAGGGACCGACGACTCTCGCGAGAATTCACGCAAGCGCCCTCTTGAAGAGCGGGTGAGACAGCCGCCTCGGTCGCAACTGCTCGATGGCCGTGCGCGGCTCACCTCGGCACTCCAGTAGATCGTGATCCTAGTCCGGCACGGGCCCGGTCGACTCCACCCGTGCCGGCTCCCTCAGCGCCGGAAGGCGGTCTTCAGCAAGCATTCGACATCATTGAATTCATCCCGGGAGAGATGTGCGGCCTCCGCCCCATCTCCGAAGACCTGAGTGGTTCCCATGTCGGCGGCCCATGCCGACCACCCCGGATCGTGCGCGGAGACGAATTCGACGGCGGCACTGTGCATCGCAGTTGCCAGTGCTTGCGGCGGGTTCGGCCCGGTGTGCGCCGGCACCTCCGATGAGTCGAGGCAGTCGAACCAGAATGGGACATCCAGGCAGTGCCCGGAGAGCCCATAGCTGGTCGACACGAACGCGAATCGATACAGCCAAGTGGGCGCGCCCGCACGCGCATGAGCCGCTCGCAGCACTGTGCTGCGAAAGATTCCGTCGGTCAAGTATTTTCCGAGGAGAGCGGCGTTGCCGCGAGCGACATAGGCAGGCTGGGACGCGAGGTATGCATCGCGAGTCGCCCCGCTGAGCCCGACTGACTCGAGCAGATCAGGCAGGGGCACCTGAGCCAACTGTTCGCTTTGCCCGGCTACCAGCATGAGGAACTCTTCATCGGTCGCACCCAGCATCAGCGGTTTCTCCGAACCGACACCCATTGCATACGACTCGAAGGTAGGGCGTTGGATGAGATCTCCGTCGACGACCGGCGCAACGAGCGGCCCGTCTTCGACCATCGACTTCAAGTAGTCCATGCCTGGTGGCATCGAAAGTTCCTGTTGCACGGCGAATATCTTGTCTTCGGGTACCTCTCGAAGAGCCTCGACGGTCGGCTCGACGCCAAGCCGTTCTCCGAGCAGCCTCGCGAACTCCACCGCGGCCGACTTCGGCATATCGCCGAAGGCGCCCGAGATCGAATGCGCCGCAGCGAAGAGGTGTTGGGCCCTCTCCATGCCGAGCAGTGTCAGTACTGCGCCACCACCCGCTGATTGGCCCGCGATCGTCACACGCGAGGGATCGCCACCGAACTCGCGGATATTCTCTTGCACCCACTC
This sequence comes from Leucobacter sp., assembly GCA_048516985.1. GTDB lineage: Bacteria > Actinomycetota > Actinomycetes > Actinomycetales > Microbacteriaceae > Leucobacter. The sequence continues at coordinate 2,392,598 of CP183188.1, forward strand.
AAGACCGGCGATCCAGTCGAGCACACCTCGATTCGCAGGCGCTCCGTCTATCCACCCGAATCCGTCGAAACCGAGTCGATAGGACAAGCTGACCACGACCACGCCATCGCGGTTGTAGTTACGCCCGTCATACCATGGGCTGGCGGATGATCCGCCGAAGTACCCACCTCCGTGGATCCACACCAGCACTGGCAGGGCAGCATCGCTTTCGCCTGGCTTTGGCGTGAATACATTGAGATTCAACGTTGAATCTCCGGGAATGGCCGGTTCAGGAATCAGGCCACCTGGAGTTTCCAGCCGGACGGGCGTTGGCCCGTATTGGAGTGCGTCACGCACCCCGTCCCACGGCTCTACTGGCACCGGAGCCGCAAAGCGCAAGCTCCCCACCGGGGCCTGCGCGAAAGGAATTCCCAGGAACGCCGCGCTCTCGCCAGAGTCGGATCGTCTCCACTTCCCCCGTAGTTTTCCCTGTCGCGTGCGAACACTGCAATACTCTTCCGCCCCCATGACGGCCACTCCCCCTGCTTAGGCCCCGTGGAAACTCCAGATGAGATGAGGCTGCCCACTACATTACTTATCTAGCACCTGTAAGACAATACAAGTGTGCAATTGAGAAGCGCGCGGGATCAAGGAAGGGAGCCGGTGGTTCGGCGCACGTCTGCAGCTCCCTCTACTGCGCCCAAAGCTCACTGTTCGGGCGCGAAGGGTGGTATCCGGCTTCGATCACGTCGCTTTCCGGAAACGCTCGAAGCTATAGAAGATGGCATCACGAACAGACTCCCAGTCACCTACATAGTCAGGAGGGGTCTCCGAGCGCAACCAACGCAATCGTAGGCCCTCAGCCACCAGACCCAGTACGGAAACGACCGCGAGCGGATCCTCGTACTCTCGCTCAGCGAGCATCAGTGACAATGGCCGTAGCTGCCTGATATCGCTTCCATGCCGGTAGAACGCGTAGGCGGGATGCGTGGGATCTGCGAGTGCGATCATCTCGAGGCGATCGAAATTACGGCTCTCCTCCGGTCGATTCGCCGCGATACGCACCGTTGTGTCCGCGAGATCGCGCAAGGTAGCTTGGGCACCGATTGCATCGAGCTCTCGCGCATAGATCTGCCGCTCTTCTTCGGCCCGTTCTGTGAGCACGGCTTCGAGGATCGCTGTCAATCCGTCGAAGTGATGCAGCAAGCCAGGCGCACTCATACCGCACCAACGTGCAACCTCGCGCAAGCTCAGATTCTCGCCACCCTGCACGGAAATCATCTTGCGCGTACGCGCGATGATTTCCGCCCTGCGAGCTTCCGGCACCAAACGGCGAGCCATAGTTCTTCTTTCCCTAGATAATCCTTCGATGGTAACGGAAGCATGAGGCCAGTGACCTGGCGAGCTCCTGCGCCGCTCGTTCTTACGAAACGATGACACACGCCTCGACGACGGCGATCAGCCTCGACACGACGAGCGCGATCACGATCGTCCGCAGGATCGCGGGAACGCTCGCGGGACGCAGGACGAGAGCGACGACGACCGAACACCAGGAGCAGGACGCCCAGCACATGGGACCGAGGACCCGGAGGGGTCATCGGATGCCGGTCTGAAGAGGATGGGAGAAGTCAGCGGGAAGAAGTGAGACGGCTGAATCCCGTCGCTACCCCACCGCGCCCGCCGCGTGGGTTGAGCGAACGCGCCCACGACCGAGAAGACCGAGCATCGGGAAGAGCAGGACGGTGAGCATCGCGCCACCGGTCATCGCGGCGGCGAACCCGGGCTCGATGACCTTGTTGTCGACACCGATCTGCGTCACGGCGATCACGAGTGGCAGCGTCGTGGCAGCGAAGAGCGCGACCGTCCGTCGATCTCCCGCGGATGCGCCTCGGTCGAGGGCAAAGTACCCGGGGATGCCACGCACGAGGAGGATGACCACGGCGAACACGGGAACGAGAAGGAGTGTATGGACGTTGCTCACGAGCTCCGACAGCGCGAATGTCACGCCGGTCGTGACGAAGAAGATCGGGACGACGAAACCGAACGCGAACGCCTCCAGCTTCGTCTCGATGACGCGACGCTCGACCTCCGGACTTCCGCGGAGAAGAACGCGACACAACAAGCCCGCCGTAAACGCACCCAACAAGAAGTCGACGCCGAGAGCGAGCGTGAGCGCAATGAGTCCGGCCAGCACGAAGATGACGAGACGAACGGCGAACTGTCCACTCGTCTGAAGCGTCGCACTGACCATGCGCTTGAGCCAGGCCTGCTCCTTGCGCGCCGACGTGTAGAAGGCGAACGCCGCCGCCGCGACGAAGACCACGAGCGTGAGCGCACCGACGATCGGATTCCTCGCCGTCAGAAAGACGGTGACCGCGACGAGCGGAAAGAACTCGCCGGCCGCACCGTGGGCAGAAATCGCTCTCCCGACAGGCCCCGTCGTCAGACCGGCATCTCGCAAGATGGGCGTGATGGTCCCCAAGGCGGTCCCCGACAGGGCGATCGCGATGATGACGACGGCCTCGATGCCGTCCGCGAACAGGAGCCCTACGCCCGCAGCGATGAGGAGCGAGATGACCCACCCGCCCAGTGCGCGGCCGCCGGAGCGTCCACGCACGGCGTCCAGGTTGATCTCGTTCCCCGCCATGAAGAAGAGCATCGCGAGACCGAGCTGCGAGAAGCTCTCCAGCACGGCGCCATCCTGCACCCACCCGAGACCGGAAGGGCCGAGCAGCATACCGAGCGCGATCTCGAAGACGATGAGCGGGACCACGAGCGCTCGGCCCACCGCGGCGGCGATGAGAGGAGCGATCACGGCCGCCAACGGAATGAGGAAGAACGTCAGATCCATTACCGGTTGACGCCTTCGATGCGCAGCTCCGGTTGCCCTTCCGAGAGGAGCGCTCGCGCGAACTCCGCGTCGATTTCGACGCTCTCGCCCGGGTAGACGGTCACGAAGTTGTCGCTGTAGCGACTCGGAAGGATCTCCTCCTGCGTGCCTGGGTGCCGTAGCTCGACCCTGATGAAGAAGGCGATGCTGTCGGAGGGATTCGTGACGCGGATCCGGAACTGCCTCGTCGCGTCATCCGCTGCGTCCCGCTCTTGCAGGTCGGTGACGAGATCGACCGCAGGAAGCCTCAGGAGCGACGTGAAGTCCGGCCACGCGAACTGCCGAACGCGCATCGCATCGAAGATACCGTCGATGACCCTAAGGTTCGGAACATCGTGTTCCGTCGCCTGCCAGTAGGTGTTGTCGCCGAGGACATCGCCGTCTGCATCGGTGAGAGTCAGGCGCACGAAGTACACATCGCCGATCTCGGCGCCGGGGCGCGCGAGCGTCAGTATCGACTGCGTCGTCAACGGCGCAGCCGTCAGCGACGACGCAGTCTCGTCCGAGAAGACGGATCCGTCGGAACGGTAGACGCGCATGCGCACGGTCGCACCCTCGATCGCATCGAGGCTCTGATTCACGAGCGAAACTCGAGCGGTCTCGCGATCCCCCTCGGCGAAGTAGTCGAAGACGGGCGTCACGGGCCGAAGGGCCGCCTTGATGCCGTAATACGTCCCGCCTTTCCCCCAGTGCCAATCGAAGACGTGCCCGAAGAACGAGGGCCACGGTGCATTCATCATCCAGTAGACCGTGAACTTGTTCGTCTCCCACCCGCGCGCGCCGTAGGCGTCCATGTGCGCTCGGGCACCCTCGAACTGAGCAATCTGGGCCTTCGTGACGAAATCTTCGAGAGAATCGGCGCCGCCGAAGCGACGCTCGATGACCTTCCGGGTTGCACCCATCTGACTGTTCATCGATCCCGTGTGCACGGCCCACGCGTCACTGAAAGGCCAGGCCTTGTCGCCGAGCATCTTCTGCACGCTGGATAGGAGCGGAACCGCTTCGTTGTTGCCCTCTTCTGCACAGCTGCCGGTCGCGACGGGGTTATCCGGCAAGAACCAATACACGGGCGCACGCCACGTGTACGGGCCGTTCATGTGGATCCCGCTCCAGTCGCGGTTGCGCGTACTGACCGTGTCGAGGATCGGGTTCTGCCAGTGGGCCGATTCGAGGGCGCGGTGGTAGCCACCCAACACCTCCTCCGGAGGCAATCCATCACTCCCGTTGGACCACAACGAGATGGCGGGATGGGCCCGCATGGCGCGGACAGTGTCGGCAATCGAGTCGCGAGCGATGTCGTAGTTCTCCGAGTCCCACTCGTGCCAACGCTCCCACGCACCGCAGCACATCGTGCCGATCATGACGGGCATACCCTCGCGATCGCACAGCTCGAGCATGCCGTCGTCGATCAGATGTCCTTCCCAGCGCATCAGGTTGAAACCCAGATCCTTTGCGTGATCCATGATCGTTCGCACCCGCTGCGGATCGTTGCTCTCGAAGAAGAGGTCGGGGCTGTACGCGCCGCCTCGCACGAGGTAATCGCGCCCGTTGACTCGCAGGAAGAACGAGCCGGGATTCGGGAACTGCGGCTGCGATTTCTGGTCGTCACGGTGCCCCGTGATCTGACGGATGCCGAAATCGAGCGCTGCGGTGTCGCTCACGATTCCAAGCGAAGTGCTGTCCGCCGCGGGCTCGAACGACAGCTCGAGTCGATAGAGCGCCGGATCCCCCCAGGTATAGGGCCACCACAGGTCGGGCTTGGTCACGAGCAGCGTCGGTTCGTCCTGTGGACTCACCGAGACGTCGCGGGTCTCTCGGGCTGCGAGAGACAGTGGAGCGTGGAACTCGGCAACCGGCGCGCCGGAACGCGTGATGACTCCATGCAAGGAACCCTCGACTCGCGCATCGGAGAAGTTGTGCACATCGGCGCGGACCGTCAGCTCCGCCGCGTCGCCGACTTCACCGGGCGCACCGGACAATTGCGGCAGGGTCGTGACGACGTAGGGGTGACGGATCGCGACGGACCCGCCGTATGTGAGCCGCACACGACGGAAGATCCCACTGTTCTTGTCGGGGAGGAACGTCTTCTTGTCCGCCTCGTCGCCGTGGTGATGGAAGTTGATCCAGTCCGCCCAGGTGTCCACGAGATCGACCCCCGTAGGCTCACCCTCGGTCGGTATGTCTGTCACGACGAGTCCCGGCGTCCGGCGCTCGGGGACGATGAGCACGGCGAGGTGATTCTCCTCCCCGGGCGTGACGAGACGAGTGACGTCGAACTCGAAGCGCCGCCACGATCCGACGACGTCGTACTGACCCGCGATGAGCTCACCGTTGAGCCAGATCTCGGCGCGGTAGCTCAATCCATCGAACTGAAGCGTATAGCGCTCGTGACCCGTCGGCACCTCGAACGTCAGGGTGTACCACCAGTCGCGCTTCCAGAGGTCCTGATCGATTCGAGTCAGCGCGTCCCCGAGATACAGGTCTTCGTCGTAGACGCCCGCGTCAATTTGCGCACGGAGGATCGTCGAGGGCATCTGCGGCACGCCGATCCCCTCATGCACGGTGGCTCGAGACAGCGAGGCACCATCGCCCTCAATTTCGTCGGCGCATGTGAGGCGCCAGTTGCTTTTCAGGTCGACAGAGCCGTCAGTATTGATGAGCACGCACACAATTTAACATATGTTAAATTGATGCGCTGCCCCCACATGAGGGCTTCTGCCAAATCGCCCACGACGGGTCCCGTCGCAAGCCGCAGGGCGTTATCCACCGCGGCGGCGCGGTACGCCGACTCACGCATCGCGGAGTCGAGACTCCGCAATTCTGATGCATCTTGCCTCTGTCAAGAAAGATTCGTTGGCTGTTGCCTTCCGATGACAACAGAGCCTTGCTCTCGCTGAGGACTGAAGACGCGTACGGTAGTGGCCATGGATCGGGGCGATCCTCGGCGAGTACCTCATCGACCCGAACCGCGACTCCTAGGCGAAACAGGCATGACCCGCCCTCGCCAACGATCACCCGACTCACCGGCCCGGGCGCACTGTCAACACGGTGAGCCCACGAATTGGCCCTGAGCCGCGACTCGCCTGTCAACGATGTCGCGACTCGACAACGGTCGGGCTGACAGGATTTGAACCTGCGACCCCTTGGAAAATCCCTGGTCAGAGCGGGTTTTTCCGAAAATCTTGGATTGTCTCGGGTTCCCTAGTGTGGACTGGGAAGTAGGCGTTTCGCCTCTTTCGAGTGTACCCGATCATCGTCGGTCCGTCAGGAGTGATTGAGTTGGGTTTGCGGTGTGTACGGCGCGAGACACGTGCTAGGACAACTGAGAGCCATCGGACTCGTCTAAGCATGCCGCGACGCACGGGCGACACGCGCCTTCGGCTGATTGAACTACCCAAACCGGAGCATTCCGCTTCCGTTCCTTCAGAAGCAAGCGTACCCTGGGGTTAGGCGGCCTCTACCTGCTACGTCATCGCTTCGAGCGGTGACACAACTCAACGGCCTTGGCTGAACAGTTTTTCTTCCTCCTGTCGCCCTCGACTTGGAGAGGACTGTCACCATGTTTCGCCTGATCTGGATCGTCAGCATCTACGTTCGCAGCTTCATGCGACGCTTCATGCCTAGCAATATTGCGATCACCGCGCTCCGCACTCGCAGCGGCCTCAAGTGGGCCGCACCGGCGATGCTTCTGTCGGTGCCCTACTTGTTCGCTGCAAGCTACGTCGCGACTCTCGTTGACGGTGGCGCATCGAAGTGGCTCTATGTCATCTTCCTTGTGTGCATCTGGAACGCGTTGAAGTTTGTAGCGAACGGCATCGTGTGCACGGGGCTCCTCGCGCGAGTTCGAGTTCACGAGCGACGACTCCAGAGGTCTACTGCCAACGGGGCCACTGTGCACGCGAACGAGCAACTCGTCGACGCCTGAACCCGTAGCCAGCAACCATCCTCGCGCTGAACTACGCCGCGGCGACGAGTAGCTCGTCCCAGTTGGTGAGGCATCTTGGAGATAGCAGTTCGCGTTTCATCTCCCAACCGGGTGGGGCCTTCATGCCGCCAAGTCCGACGCCAACCGCAGTGGTCGCGAACTTTTGATTGATCGCGTCGAGGGCTTGACCCACACCGCGTCCTTCGAATTCTGGCCTGAAAAGATCGAGCGGTTGCACGCAGTCTGCCTGTCGTAGGTCGGTGAGCACGACACCGGCGCGGGCGTACCTGATGCCCTCGGTTGGGAACAGTTTCGGCATCAGTGCTCGTGCAGCCTTGGTGAGTGTGATCGGGTCGTCAGTTGGTGCGGAGAGCCCCACAGAAGCCTGAGCGCTGTGGGCAACGGTGCCGGTGTCTGCCCAGCCAGTCATTGCCCAGGCAGACAAATGCCCGGCGAGTGAACCCTGTGCACGTAGCCTCGCCGATACTCGCTGCGCGTACAGCGAGATCACCTGCTCCATCTCACGGTCGTCAGTGATCTTCTTCGAGAAGCTGCGCGAGAAGATCAGCTGATCTTTGGCTGTCGGTGGGATCAGTTCAAGCGGAATGCACGGAATCCCGCGTAGTTCGAGCACGATGCGCTCCATATTCACGTTGAACTTCTTCCTGGCCCATTTTGGATCAAGATCTCGCAGATCTCTTGCGCTGTGCACGTTCATCGCTGCTAGCTTTTTTCCGCTGCGCCCTGCGACTCCCCAAAGGTCAGTGACGAGGATGGATTCGAGGATCCGGCTCGTTTGTTCTTCGCAGTATCGCCCGACGTGCAGCACTCCGTTCATGGCGGCTGTCTTCTTGATACCTATGGCGGCGACCTTCGCAAGGGACTTGGTAGCCCCCATTGCGATACGCACCGGCACCCCCGTGAGCTGTCGAACTGCCTGCCTGATTTCGGTGCCGACTCGCTCCAGCTCTTCAGGTGCGCCTCGCAATCCCACAAACGATTCGTCAATCGAGTACACCTCTTGCCAGGCGGAGTAGCGTGAGATGATCTCGGCGATTCTGTTCGACACCGCACCGTATAGTTCGTAATTCGACGATCGAACCGCGACTCCCATCGTCTCTGCCCAGGCCCTAATCTGAAAATAGGGCTTGAACATGATGCCAGGGTCGATCTGCTTCGCGATCGAGTTGGCAGCGACGACGCAGCCGTCATTGTTAGAGAGCACCACGATGGGTCGGCCGCGAAGTTTCGGGTCGAACGCGGCTTCGCAGCTCGCGTAGAAACTTTCAGCGTCTATCAGCGCAACGGACATCGGGGCAGGCACGCGATGATGCTATGCCGAGCCGCCGACATTATGAGGCCGGGCTGATTACAAGGCGGCTATGCCAGTAATTCAGTTGTTCTCCAACCCGTCTCGCACCTCGACCATCACTTTTCTCAGGCTTGGTAGTCGCGAGATGGCGTCATTGTCCATTTCTGTGAGGGTGCGAAAGTGCATGAGAAGGTTTCGGGTGCGAACAGCATCATCTAGGTGCACCAGTATTGCTTCACGGTCGTAACTGCTCTGCAAGGCAGGCCAGACCTTCTCGCTGCAAATGATCTGTCGGAGTTCACCGAATGTGAAGTCCTGAGCAATGCGATCGGCTGGTTTGTCGCTCTTCGGGAGCACTGCCTTGATGGTGTCTACACTGAGCAAGTTCGCGATTTTCAACTTCGTGACAATTTCACGTAGTACATTCTCGATGGTTTCAAACTCAAGAAAAGGCCCCGCAACTCCCGCAAGCAATTCGCCGAGATCTGCACCTGTGACAATTCCACGAACATGGTCACGTTCGTCAAGGACAACAACGTATCCGTGCTCGTTTACTCGGGGAATAATCGGCAGTAGCTCATCGGTAAGACGTACTGTTTGCCAGGATTCATCCAAGCAATCTTCAAGCGTCGCATCCGGATTGCGCACAAGTGCGCGGCCGATGCTTTCCCAACTCACGACGCCTACGGCTTTCGGCCCCCGAAGGACGGGAAGTTGTGAGAAATCATGCAGTTCCATTTGCGTGCGGGCAAGTGCGAGCGAGTCAGACTCTTTGACAGAAACTAACGGTTCGACTGTCGCAGCGGGAACGAACTCAACAGTTAGTGGTTCGCCAGGTTTTCGTTCGTAGGCCACATGGAGATTCTAGGTGATCCTCTCAGACTTGAAGTTCTCAAACCTCAATGACCGACATTGAACGAAAGGGCCAGCCGCCACATAATCGTGCTAGAGTCACTTTCACGTTCAAGAGTCGTGACCGTAGGTACCTGGCTGGTCACGCGACAACCCGAATCCATCGATTCCCGGGTGTCCCAGGGGAAGAACGGGCTCACGAAACCTCGTGATGCAAGATTCGATGGGGCGATGCCCCGGAGAGGGGCATTCAACATGCCTACGTCAAAGAACAGATTCTCCCACCGGGACGGCTGGTGGAGCGAACTCAACTTGCGTTACCAGCACGTCCCGTTTCAGTCAGGGCATGAGTTCGAAGCCGAGCAAGCCGCACTCGCAGTGCTGGCGACTCATCCGCCGGTCGGCTTCGTCGGTGACACGGGAGGCAGCGAGATCTCTGCGGATCAGCTCAACGAGCTAGTCAGAGGCGCGGTCGAGAACGCCGAGCAGGAAGCAAAAAACCAGCGGGAGTCTGCTGCTGAGGAGCGGCGCTTGCTCGGTTGGTCGAAGATCGAGGAGGCGCTGGCCGCCCCTAACTCGGATCGGGTGATCACTGAAGGGCGCTGGGCAGGGTTCAGTCGGGGCGACGCCGTTGCTTGGTGCTGGAATCTGTTTCAGTACGAGCCGCACGGCTTCACACACCCCGGCTCGCAGGTGCGCCACGAGGCCATGCAGCAATTGCAGGCCGGTGGGTTGCCCGAGGTGTTTGGTTATCCCGAGCGCGCTCGAGAACTCGCAGCCCGTGGGCTGACGCCGCGCGAGTACAGGCGGCACCAGGAGGCTCTAGGCGCTGGTACATTCGCCGCCCTGGACGTGAGGCATCCTCGGCCCTAAGTGCGATAGAAGCAGGGTCCTGAGCAGGGGTAAAAAACAGCCCCTCTCAGGTTCTCTGCGACTCCTGTTGAGTGAAGGTTGAGTGCGCGCCGAGCCTCCGACATTATGAGGCCGGGCTAATGATGAACGTAACGACGCCCCACACCGTCATCTCGCTCAGCTCAGGCAGCACGAGGTGCGGAAACCCCGGGTTTTCGGCCCGCAGTGTGACCTGGCCGCTCTTGTCAACATGCAGGCGCTTCACCGTGTACTCGCCGTCAACGATCGCAACCACGATGCGCCCGGGCACTGGCGTGACACCGCGATCAACGATCAGCAGCGCCCCGTCTGGAATCACGGGCTCCATCGACCGCCCCGCAGCTCGCCAGAAGTAGGTGGCCGCACGGTCGCGAATGAGATGCTCGACAAGGCTCAGCTCTTCAGTTGGGTAGTCCTGGGCTGGGCTCGGAAACCCGCACGGCGCAGCCTCGGGGGCGACTGGCAATGAAACGTCGAGCGTGAGCATCAGGGGTTCGGGATCTTGCATCGCTGAGCATTCTATCGAACATATCTTCGAGTGATTGTGTTGTGGCACTGGGCACGCACCTGTGTGGTGAGCTTTGACAGCGAAGGAGCCAGCTGATGCCTACCCTCTCCGATCTCGTACGAGACGAGCGATCCGCACCCCTTACGGGCTCTGGGTGAACGGCAACACCGATCTGCTCCGTGGAGATGCTGCTGACCGCGTCACGATTACGGGAGCACGCGCAGCTACCGGCTACGGCACTTTCGTCGCCGAAGAAATCGCAAGCGGCCTCTCCGAGAAAGGCCGAACGGTCGTGGCTGGTGCCGCCTACGGCATCGAAGGTTCCGCTCACCGCGCCGCACTTGCCGGGGTGGCAGCACGATCGCAGTGATGGCGTCGGGTATCGACCGCCCGTACCCGGCAGCTCACAATCAGCTCCTCGAAAGGATCGCCCAGCGCGGGCTTGTCATATCTGAGGTGCCGCCCGGGTCCGCGCCAACCCGTCAGCGTTTCATCGACAGGGCGCGCCTTCAGGCGGCACTCGCGGGTGCCACCGTCATCGTTGAGGCTGGCGCCCACTCTGGCAGCATGCGCACCGCACAAGAGGCGCAGGATCTCGGCCACATCGTGGGTGCGGTCCCAGGCCCGGTCACGAGCGCAGCGAGCTACGGCACGAATCAGGCGATTCGAGACGGACTCGCACAGCTAGTTTCTGGCAGTTTCGACTTCGAGCGATTGCTTCTCGCATCTGAGTCGCAACAACCGCCTCAGCCAGCATGCAACCAAACACACCAGCACAAGCAGTGGCATTCACGTCCGCGGAGCATTACCCCGCAAGGGATGTGAGCAATCCTTTCACAAGCGCAACCCGCGAGGCTCTGCTGCACGCACGGGCGCTTCTGGGTGGCGTGGGCGGTTGAGTTTCTCGATCGTACGCAATGCTGCTTCAACACGTGCGCAGTCGATCTTCTGGGAGGTTACCCCCGATGGTGCGCCGAGTGCAGCGTCGCTGGTGATCTGGTAGCGGTCTCGATATGTGGCGACGGTGCGAGCTGACCGTCGCCACGCGGCTGCGTGTCGTGGATCAGTCGGCACGGCCCCAAGCGAACCGACCCATCTTGCTCCGCCAGCAACATCACGGTCGAGCACCGCATCAGCACGCTCTTCCATCAAGGCCCGACGCTCCGTAAGCGCGACCACCATGTCTTCACTCATACTCCCGGTTGCCTCGGGCACGAGCCCAGCGATTAGCCTTGGGGTGTTGCGCGCACGCCCGGCCACTGCAGCACGTGCGGTCGCCGCGGCGACTCGGTCTCGCAAGACTGCTGCGACATCATCGGCATCATCAAAGCCTCGTGCGCGCACCAATCGCGGCAGCAGAGTATCCACATCATGGTGGTTTGCTTCTGCACGACGGAGCTCAGCAGTCAACGGCCCAAATGCCTCAGACTCAATTGCAGCCTCAGCAGCCCCTTCATCCACTCTTTTTGGCCTATAACCCGGATTATTAGGTTGACTAGTCTGCGTATTGCATCAGATGAATCACCACGGTCCCCCGGGCGACATGGTGCTGCGAGACGTCTGGCGAGGGCTCTGACCTGCGCAGATGCCTCTCCGTACACGATGTCGAGCAGCGGTAAGGCGCCCGGGGCTGTGCGTGGACGCGTTTGAGCCGGTTACGCAGACAGGCTCTGTTGCAAAAATCGTGAAGCTTGAGCATGCTTGGCGGAGATTGGACGGACGGAACGATGACGGATTTCAAGTGGCGCCATTTCCAGGGTGATGTGATCCTGTGGGCGGTGCGCTGGTATTGTCGCTATCCGATCAGCTATCGCGACCTTGAGGAAATGCTGGCGGAACGCGGCATTTCGGTCGACCATACGACGATCTATCGCTGGGTCCAGTGCTACGCCCCGGAGATGGAGAAGCGGCTGCGCTGGTTCTGGCGGCGTGGCTTTGATCCGAGCTGGCGCCTGGATGAAACCTACGTCAAGGTGCGGGGCAAGTGGACCTACCTGTACCGGGCAGTCGACAAGCGGGGCGACACGATCGATTTCTACCTGTCGCCGACCCGCAGCGCCAAGGCAGCGAAGCGGTTCCTGGGCAAGGCCCTGCGAGGCCTGAAGCACTGGGAAAAGCCTGCCACGCTCAATACCGACAAAGCGCCGAGCTATGGTGCAGCGATCACCGAATTGAAGCGCGAAGGAAAGCTGGACCGGGAGACGGCCCACCGGCAGGTGAAGTATCTCAATAACGTGATCGAGGCCGATCACGGAAAGCTCAAGATACTGATCAAGCCGGTGCGCGGTTTCAAATCGATCCCCACGGCCTATGCCACGATCAAGGGATTCGAAGTCATGCGAGCCCTGCGCAAAGGACAGGCTCGCCCCTGGTGCCTGCAGCCCGGCATCAGGGGCGAGGTGCGCCTTGTGGAGAGAGCTTTTGGCATTGGGCCCTCGGCGCTGACGGAGGCCATGGGCATGCTCAACCACCATTTCGCAGCAGCCGCCTGATCGGCGCAGAGCGACAGCCTACCTCTGACTGCCGCCAATCTTTGCAACAGAGCCACCCAGTGGACATAAGCCTGTTCGGTTCGTAAGCTATAATGCAAGTAGCGTATGCGCTCACGCAACTGGTCCAGAACCTTGACCGAACGCAGCGGTGGTAACGGCGCAGTGGCGGTTTTCATGGCTTGTTATGACTGTTTTTTTGTACAGTCTATGCCTCGGGCATCCAAGCAGCAAGCGCGTTACGCCGTGGGTCGATGTTTGATGTTATGGAGCAGCAACGATGTTACGCAGCAGGGCAGTCGCCCTAAAACAAAGTTAGACATCATGAGGGAAGCGGTGACCATCGAAATTTCGAACCAACTATCAGAGGTGCTAAGCGTCATTGAGCGCCATCTGGAATCAACGTTGCTGGCCGTGCATTTGTACGGCTCCGCAGTGGATGGCGGCCTGAAGCCATACAGCGATATTGATTTGTTGGTTACTGTGGCCGTAAAGCTTGATGAAACGACGCGGCGAGCATTGCTCAATGATCTTATGGAGGCTTCGGCTTTCCCTGGCGAGAGCGAGACGCTCCGCGCTATAGAAGTCACCCTTGTCGTGCATGACGACATCATCCCGTGGCGTTATCCGGCTAAGCGCGAGCTGCAATTTGGAGAATGGCAGCGCAATGACATTCTTGCGGGTATCTTCGAGCCAGCCATGATCGACATTGATCTAGCTATCCTGCTTACAAAAGCAAGAGAACATAGCGTTGCCTTGGTAGGTCCGGCAGCGGAGGAATTCTTTGACCCGGTTCCTGAACAGGATCTATTCGAGGCGCTGAGGGAAACCTTGAAGCTATGGAACTCGCAGCCCGACTGGGCCGGCGATGAGCGAAATGTAGTGCTTACGTTGTCCCGCATTTGGTACAGCGCAATAACCGGCAAAATCGCGCCGAAGGATGTCGCTGCCGACTGGGCAATAAAACGCCTACCTGCCCAGTATCAGCCCGTCTTACTTGAAGCTAAGCAAGCTTATCTGGGACAAAAAGAAGATCACTTGGCCTCACGCGCAGATCACTTGGAAGAATTTATTCGCTTTGTGAAAGGCGAGATCATCAAGTCAGTTGGTAAATGATGTCTAACAATTCGTTCAAGCCGACCGCGCTACGCGCGGCGGCTTAACTCCGGCGTTAGATGCACTAAGCACATAATTGCTCACAGCCAAACTATCAGGTCAAGTCTGCTTTTATTATTTTTAAGCGTGCATAATAAGCCCTACGGCTCTGTTGCAAAAATCGTGAAGCTTGAGCATGCTTGGCGGAGATTGGACGGACGGAACGATGACGGATTTCAAGTGGCGCCATTTCCAGGGTGATGTGATCCTGTGGGCGGTGCGCTGGTATTGTCGCTATCCGATCAGCTATCGCGACCTTGAGGAAATGCTGGCGGAACGCGGCATTTCGGTCGACCATACGACGATCTATCGCTGGGTCCAGTGCTACGCCCCGGAGATGGAGAAGCGGCTGCGCTGGTTCTGGCGGCGTGGCTTTGATCCGAGCTGGCGCCTGGATGAAACCTACGTCAAGGTGCGGGGCAAGTGGACCTACCTGTACCGGGCAGTCGACAAGCGGGGCGACACGATCGATTTCTACCTGTCGCCGACCCGCAGCGCCAAGGCAGCGAAGCGGTTCCTGGGCAAGGCCCTGCGAGGCCTGAAGCACTGGGAAAAGCCTGCCACGCTCAATACCGACAAAGCGCCGAGCTATGGTGCAGCGATCACCGAATTGAAGCGCGAAGGAAAGCTGGACCGGGAGACGGCCCACCGGCAGGTGAAGTATCTCAATAACGTGATCGAGGCCGATCACGGAAAGCTCAAGATACTGATCAAGCCGGTGCGCGGTTTCAAATCGATCCCCACGGCCTATGCCACGATCAAGGGATTCGAAGTCATGCGAGCCCTGCGCAAAGGACAGGCTCGCCCCTGGTGCCTGCAGCCCGGCATCAGGGGCGAGGTGCGCCTTGTGGAGAGAGCTTTTGGCATTGGGCCCTCGGCGCTGACGGAGGCCATGGGCATGCTCAACCACCATTTCGCAGCAGCCGCCTGATCGGCGCAGAGCGACAGCCTACCTCTGACTGCCGCCAATCTTTGCAACAGAGCCGGTAGACCCCGCAGGCGTAGAGCACCACCATGATGGCGACGAGGGCGAGAGGCATGTTCATCGCTGCACCGCCTCATCCTGGAGGGCGGTGTCGACGTCGGTCTCCTCCTGCTTGTCGACCTCGGCTCCGAGGCTGCGCAGCACATCGAGGATGAGCCCGAACACCACCAGATACACGCCGACGTCGAAAAGGGTGGAGGTGACCAGCGGCAGCATGCCGAAGGGGCCGAGATCGAGATCGATCCAGGTCGAGGCCAGCGCCGACTGCCCGAAGAAGAGCGGGAGCACCGCCATGGTCGCGGCCAGCGCGAGCCCTGCGCCGAGGATGCGCCCGGCATCGATGGGCACGGTCGCCCCCAGCTCATCACGGCCGCCGGTGAGGTATCGGGCGACCAGAGCGAGGCCGGCGACGAGGCCGCCGGTGAACCCGCCGCCGGGGGTGTTGTGCCCGGTCAGCAGCAGGTAGAAGGAGAGCAGGATCAGGGCGTGGAAGATCAGCCTCACCACGACCTCGAGCAGAATCGAGCGGCGGGAGGGGTCGAGGTTGCGGCCGGCGAGCAGCCAGGTGCGGCGCGAGGCGGGATCGTTCGGGTCGGCCACGCGGCGCAGATGATCGTGGACCTGCGAGCGCGCCTGCCGTCGGCTCAGCTTCGGCAGCCGATCCACCCGGGTGCTGATGAACACCAGCGAGGCCACGCCCGTCGCCGCGGCGAGGACCACGGACAACTCGCCGAGGGTGTCCCAGCCGCGGATGTCGACGAGCATCACATTGACGACGTTCTCGCCGTGGCCGCCCTGATAGGCCAGCTCGGGCAGCAGCAGGGAGATCGGATCCGCGACGCGGGAGCCGAGGGCGATCAGGGCCACCGTGCCGAGGACGAGCCCCACACCCGCGCCCAGCAGCGCCCGGATCCAGCGTCTGGGCGCACTGCTGCGACGCACCATGATGTACTGCGGGAGCCGGCGGATCACCAGCACGAAGGCGATGAGCGTGACCGTCTCCACCAGCGCCTGGGTGAGCGCGAGATCCGGGGCGCCGTGCAGCGCGAAGATCGCGGCCATGCCGTAGCCGGTGACGCCGACGAGGATCACCGCTTGGAAGCGCGTGCGCGCGCGCAGCGCGAACACCGCAGAGGCGATCACCACGATCGCGATCGACACCTGCGCCGGGGAGCTGGCGAACACGATCTCGCTCGGCCAGCTGCCGGTGAGCAGCACGGTTCCGCCGAGGCTGCCCACCAGCACCGCGAGGATCACCGCGAGGTAGAAGGGCAGGGATCCGCGCTGGGTGAGTGCGGTGAGCCTGACGGCCAGCACATCAAGCCAGTGCGTGATCAGCCAGTAGGTGTGCGAGGCCGAGAAGCGCTCGGGCACCGCCGGCAGCGGGGTCCGGCGCCGGATCAGCGCCCACGCGAGCAGTCCGCCGAGCACGAGCACCAGGGCGGAGACGCCGAGCGCGGGGGTGAGGCCGTGCCAGAGGGCCAGGTGCTCGGGGGCGTGGGCTGCGCCCTGTCCCGCCACCGCGGCCTGCAACCACGGATCGATCAGCGGTGCGGCGAGTCCGCCCGCGAGGGTGAGCCCGGCGAAGACGGCCGGTGCGACCATGATCGAAGGCGAGTCCCGGTGCGCGATCGTGCACCGATCGGTGCCGCGCTTGGTGGCGAAGGCCCCCCAGAGGAAGCGGATCGTGTAGGCGACGGTGAGTACGCTGCCGATCGCGACCACGGCGAAGGCGAGCCAGGCGATGGGCTGCTCGGCGCTGATCGCCAGCATCTCGGTGAACGCCGACTCCTTCGCCACGAAGCCGAAGAAGGGCGGAAGTCCGGCCATACTGGCGCCCGCGAGTATCGCGACCGTGGCGAGCCCCGGCGCCTGTCTACCGAGTCCGCTGAGCTTGCGCAGATCGCGCGTGCCGGTGCGGTGGTCGATGATGCCGACCGTGAGGAACAGCGGCGCCTTCGCGATGGCGTGGGCGAACAGCAGAGCCAGGCCCGCGAACTCGGTCAGCGGCTCGGCCAGGCCGAGCACCATCACCAGCAGGCCCAGCTGGCTGACGGTGCCGTGGGCGACGATGAGCTTGATGTCGTACTGTTTGAGCGCGCGGATGCCGCCGTTGAGCATGGTGATGGCGCCGAGTATGACGAGCGTCTCACGGTATCCGGGGACGTCTCCGAAGCCGGGCCCGATGCGGGCGATGAGGTAGATCCCCGCCTTCACCATGGAGGCGGCGTGGAGGTAGGCGCTGACCGGCGTCGGCGCCGCCATAGCGCCGGGCAGCCAGAAGTGGAAGGGGAAGATCGCGCTCTTGGACAGGGCTCCCGCGAGGATCAGGTAGATGGCGACCGTCGTGGCCGCGCCCGTCGGCGGAGCGGCGATGATGGCGCTCAGCTCGGCGGCGCCCGTGAGCGAGTGGAGGATCACGAGGCCCACCAGCATGGCGAGTCCGCCCGCGGTGGTGACCATCAGCGCCTGCAGAGCCGCGGCGCGGCTGGTGCGCTGACGGGACGAGTGCGCGATCAGCAGGAAGGAGAAGACGCTCGTGCACTCCCAGAACACGAAGAGCAGGTAGATGTTGTCGGCGAGCACCAGGCCGAGCATGGAGACGGCGAAACCGAGGAAGACCGAGCCGAAGCGCGCCAACCCCTCCTCGCCGTTCTCGAAGTAATTGCGGCAGTAGAGGAGCACGAGCGCGCCGACGCCGGTGACCAGCAGCGCGAAGAGCAGGCCGAGCATGTCCAGGCGCAGGGTGAAGTCGAGCCCGAGCTGCGGCACCCAGTTCAGGCGCTCGACGAAGACCGCGCCGTCGAGGACCGCGGGCAGCTGCCAGGCGAAGAGGACGAACACCGCGCCCAGAGCCGCGGCGACCGCGAAGAAGGCGTTGCGCTGGAACCGCCGGATGAGTGGATACGCGAGCAATGCGACGATGGAGAGGACGAGAAGCGCGGTCGTCATCATCCCCATTCGCCGCTCCCCTCCGCTTTGACCAAGCGCTCTCACCAATCTTACCGGAGGAAGCGGGCCCATTCCGCCGCCGATACATCACCGCAGAGGAATATGTCGACGCGCAAATAAAAAAGGGGCCGACCTCGTAATTGAGGTCGGCCCCTGTGAAGAGGTCCGGCGGTGTCCTACTCTCCCACACCCTCCCGAGTGCAGTACCATCGGCGCTGTCAGCCTTAGCTTCCGGGTTCGGAAAGTTTCCGGGCGTTTCCCTGACGCTATAACCGCCGTAACACTATTGACAAACCAACCACCCCCAACCAGGGGGGTGTGGCCGTACGTCAAGAACCACAAAGCAGACGCGAGCACCACCCACACACGTGCGGGGGGTCCATTTTCGTTACAAATGATAAAGATAACAAGTCATCGGCATATTAGTACCAGTCAGCTCCACCCGTTACCGGGCTTCCACATCTGGCCTATCAACCCGGTCATCTCCCGGGAGCCTCACCACCACAAAGGGTGACGGAGATCTCATCTTAAGGCCGGCTTCCCGCTTAGATGCTTTCAGCGGTTATCCATCCCGAACGTAGCCAACCAGCCATGCCCTTGGCAGAACAACTGGCACACCAGAGGTCCGTCCAACCCGGTCCTCTCGTACTAGGGTCAGATCCTCTCAAATCTCCAACGCGCGCAGAGGATAGGGACCGAACTGTCTCACGACGTTCTAAACCCAGCTCGCGTACCGCTTTAATGGGCGAACAGCCCAACCCTTGGGACCTACTCCAGCCCCAGGATGCGACGAGCCGACATCGAGGTGCCAAACCATGCCGTCGATATGGACTCTTGGGCAAGATCAGCCTGTTATCCCCGAGGTACCTTTTATCCGTTGAGCGACAGCGCTTCCACAAGCCACTGCCGGATCACTAGTCCCGACTTTCGTCCCTGCTCGACCTGTCAGTCTCACAGTCAAGCTCCCTTGTGCACTTACACTCGCCACCTGATTGCCAACCAGGTTGAGGGAACCTTTGGGCGCCTCCGTTACTTTTTGGGAGGCAACCGCCCCAGTTAAACTACCCACCAGGCACTGTCCCAACACCCGATCAGGGTGCATGGTTAGACATCCAGTATGACCAGAGTGGTATTTCAACAACGACTCCACGAACACTAGCGTGCCCGCTTCACAGTCTCCCACCTATCCTACACAAGCCACACCGAACACCAATACCAAGCTGTAGTAAAGGTCACGGGGTCTTTCCGTCCTTCTGCGCGTAACGAGCATCTTTACTCGTAGTGCAATTTCGCCGAGTTCACGGTGGAGACAGCTGGGAAGTCGTTACGCCATTCGTGCAGGTCGGAACTTACCCGACAAGGAATTTCGCTACCTTAGGATGGTTATAGTTACCACCGCCGTTTACTGGGGCTTAAATTCAAAGCTTCGCCCAAGGGCTAACCTCTCCTCTTAACCTTCCAGCACCGGGCAGGCGTCAGTCCGTATACATCCACTTGCGTGTTGGCACGGACCTGTGTTTTTAGTAAACAGTCGCTTCCCACTGGTCTCTGCGGCCACCACACCCTTTCCGGGGTAAACCCGTATAAGTGGGTGGCCCCCTTCTCCCGAAGTTACGGGGGCATTTTGCCGAGTTCCTTCACCATGATTCTCTCGATCTCCTTGGTATTCTCTACCTGACTACCTGAGTCGGTTTCGGGTACGGGCGGCTCAAACCTCGCGTCGATGCTTTTCTCGGCAGCATAGGATCACTGACTTCCCCATACGGGTCCCCATCACATCTCACCCTTCACGCGGGACGGATTTGCCTATCCCGCAGGCTACATGCTTAGCCCGGGACAACCATCGCCCGGGACCAGCTACCTTCCTGCGTCACACCTGTTAACACGCTCACCTCACCAATTCGGGTTCGCACCCTCCACCACCAACACACCCGAAGGCACGAAGACAGATTCAGATGCTTAGCACTCATGGATCAGCGTTTGACGGTTCTTCGCCGGTACGGGAATATCAACCCGTTGTCCATCGACTACGCCTGTCGGCCTCGCCTTAGGTCCCGACTTACCCAGGGCAGATTAGCTTGACCCTGGAACCCTTAGTCTTTCGGAGGACGGGTTTCTCACCCGTCTTTCGCTACTCATGCCTGCATTCTCACTCGTGTGGCCTCCACGGCTGGATCACTCCGCCGCTTCACTGCCCACACGACGCTCTCCTACCCATCCATACGGCTGGACCACGAAGGCCTACCTCACATATGAATGCCACAACTTCGGTGGTGTGCTTGAGCCCCGTTACATTGTCGGCGCGGAATCACTTGACCAGTGAGCTATTACGCACTCTTTCAAGGGTGGCTGCTTCTAAGCCAACCTCCTGGTTGTCACAGCAACTCCACATCCTTTACCACTTAGCACACGCTTTGGGACCTTAGTTGGTGATCTGGGTTGTTTCCCTCTCGACTATGAAGCTTATCCCCCACAGTCTCACTGCTGCGCTCTCACTTACCGGCATTCGGAGTTTAGCTGACGTCAGTAACCTTGTAGGGCCCATCGGCCATCCAGTAGCTCTACCTCCGGCAAGAAACACACAACGCTGCACCTAAATGCATTTCGGAGAGAACCAGCTATCACGAAGTTTGATTGGCCTTTCACCCCTATCCACAGCTCATCCCCTCAGTTTTCAACCTAAGTGGGTTCGGTCCTCCACGACGTCTTACCGTCGCTTCAACCTGGCCATGGATAGATCACTTCGCTTCGGGTCTAGGACACGCGACTCAATCGCCCTATTCAGACTCGCTTTCGCTACGGCTACCCCACACGGGTTAACCTCGCCACATGCCGCTAACTCGCAGGCTCATTCTTCAAAAGGCACGCCGTCACAGGAACAAAGCCCGCTCCGACGGATTGTAAGCAAACGGTTTCAGGTACTATTTCACTCCCCTCCCGGGGTACTTTTCACCTTTCCCTCACGGTACTAGTCCGCTATCGGTCATCTGGAAGTATTTAGGCTTATCAGGTGGTCCTGACAGATTCACACGGGATTTCTCGGGCCCCGTGCTACTTGGGATACACACCACGCAGCAACAGCATTTCAGATACGGGGCTCTCACCCACTCCGGCCGCCCGTTCCAAGGCGTTCTCCTATACCGTTGACATTCACGTCGGAAGGCCGGCAGACCCTCCAGGCATGTCCCACAACCCCGACCATGCAACCCCTGCCGGGTCTCACACATAACCGGTTTAGCCTGATCCAGTTTCGCTCGCCACTACTCCCGGAATCACTATTGTTTTCTCTTCCTGTGGGTACTGAGATGTTTCACTTCCCCACGTTCCCTCTACCCGCCCTATATATTCAGGCGGGAGTCACCAGGCACGCACGCGCCCTGGCGGGGTTTCCCCATTCGGAAATCCTCGGATCACAGCTCGTTTATCAACTCCCCGAGGCTTATCGCAGATTACTACGTCCTTCTTCGGCTCCAGATGCCCAGGCATCCACCGTTTGCTCTTAGCAACTTGAAATCACATAAGTAAACAGAAAAAACACACACACCCAAAAGGCGCGCATGTTCAGACCACATAATGAGACACAAAAAGTGCCTCAAAGATGCTCGCGTCCACTGTGTAGTTCTCAACGTACGGTCGATCCCGGAAACCCCGGCAACACGTCCGGAACCCCCAGGCCAGAAGAACCATCACCCACACCAGACACCACCCCAACCCACAAAGGATTGACACGGCACCCGACACAGGGTCTGGGCCTCCAGGACCCAATAATGTGCACCCGACGAACAAACCCACCACACGCCCATCCGTTCCAACAACGCCATCCCGAAGGACACATTGCGTACTGACACAGGCGAGGAAGCAGAGCTTGCTCTGTTGTTCAATGTTCCACCCATGAGCTGCCGGCATCACACATTCGGTGATGTTCCGGCATGCCTGGACACCCGCACCCCAGGGGGTGTGGTGCCAGATGCTCCTTAGAAAGGAGGTGATCCAGCCGCACCTTCCGGTACGGCTACCTTGTTACGACTTAGTCCTAATCACCAGTCCCACCTTCGACAGCTCCCTCCCACAAGGGGTTAGGCCACCGGCTTCGGGTGTTACCGACTTTCATGACTTGACGGGCGGTGTGTACAAGGCCCGGGAACGTATTCACCGCAGCGTTGCTGATCTGCGATTACTAGCGACTCCGACTTCATGGGGTCGAGTTGCAGACCCCAATCCGAACTGAGACCGACTTTCTGGGATTCGCTCCACCTCGCGGTATCGCAGCCCTTTGTATCGGCCATTGTAGCATGCGTGAAGCCCAAGACATAAGGGGCATGATGATTTGACGTCATCCCCACCTTCCTCCGTGTTGACCACGGCAGTATCCCATGAGTCCCCGGCATAACCCGCTGGCAACATAGGACGAGGGTTGCGCTCGTTGCCGGACTTAACCGAACATCTCACGACACGAGCTGACGACAACCATGCACCACCTGTATAGAAGTGTCCAAAGAGTCCCGCATCTCTGCGGTGTTCTTCTACATGTCAAGCCTTGGTAAGGTTCTTCGCGTTGCATCGAATTAATCCGCATGCTCCGCCGCTTGTGCGGGCCCCCGTCAATTCCTTTGAGTTTTAGCCTTGCGGCCGTACTCCCCAGGCGGGGAACTTAATGCGTTAGCTACGACACAGAACCCGTGGAACAGGCCCTACATCTAGTTCCCAACGTTTACGGCATGGACTACCAGGGTATCTAATCCTGTTCGCTCCCCATGCTTTCGCTCCTCAGCGTCAGTTACGGCCCAGAGATCTGCCTTCGCCATCGGTGTTCCTCCTGATATCTGCGCATTCCACCGCTACACCAGGAATTCCAATCTCCCCTACCGCACTCTAGCCTGCCCGTACCCACTGCAGGCCCGGAGTTGAGCTCCGGGATTTCACAGCAGACGCGACAAGCCGCCTACGAGCTCTTTACGCCCAATAATTCCGGACAACGCTTGCACCCTACGTATTACCGCGGCTGCTGGCACGTAGTTAGCCGGTGCTTTTTCTGCAGGTACCGTCACTTTCGCTTCTTCCCTACTAAAAGAGGTTTACAACCCGAAGGCCGTCATCCCTCACGCGGCGTTGCTGCATCAGGCTTGCGCCCATTGTGCAATATTCCCCACTGCTGCCTCCCGTAGGAGTCTGGGCCGTGTCTCAGTCCCAGTGTGGCCGGTCACCCTCTCAGGCCGGCTACCCGTCGTCGCCTTGGTAGGCCATTACCCCACCAACAAGCTGATAGGCCGCGAGCCCATCCACCACCGATAAATCTTTCCACCCACAGAAGATGCCCCCGTGGGTCGTATCCAGTATTAGACACCGTTTCCAGCGCTTATCCCAGAGTGATGGGCAGGTTGCTCACGTGTTACTCACCCGTTCGCCACTCATCCACCCGAGCAAGCTCGGGCTTCAGCGTTCGACTTGCATGTGTTAAGCACGCCGCCAGCGTTCGTCCTGAGCCAGGATCAAACTCTCCGTAAAAAACAAAAAGCACCCAGCAACCGGGAAAACGGTCACCAGACACGAGTTTGACCTGACAACAAAACCATCATTACTGACGATTCTCGTTATCCAAAAGGAATCTCCCACACCCACCACAAAGGCAGGTGCCGGGGATTAAATAATTGGCATTGAACAATCAAGTGCACACTATTGAGTTCTCAAGGACCACACACCCTCCGTAGCGACCTGGAACAGGTCCTCCGAAAAGCAGATGATTGCCATCCCCGGCCGGGCACGCTGCGAAGGCGCTTCCGGTAAAACCAGAGGAGAGGCGATTTCCTAGCATAACATAAGCGACGAGCTGTTTCAACTCGCCGCCTTTGGCTTGAAATCATTGTTCCGAGTGCCTTTCGGCGCCGGCCCAACGAGTGATAACTCTAGGACGGAACCGCCCCGGGGTGCAAACCGGGTGGGAATCCCGGGCGTGTCGCCCGGGATACTGTACTCGAGCCCGAGAGCCAGAGACTCTCGGCGCGGCCTACGGACAGCCAGAAATGGCTGTCCGTTCGACGGCCACGCGGGCGTGTCGCCCGGGATGCTGTACTCGAGCCCGAGAGCCAGAGGCTCTCGGCGCGACCTACGGACAGCCAGAAATGACTGTCCGTTCAACGGCCACGCGGGCGTGTCGCCCGGCGGCCCCGCCCGGCGCCCGCCAGAAGACGCGCCTCTCCCGGCGTCATTCCACGCACCCGCCACCGCAGAGCCGACCCGGCCTCCGGGATCCCGATCGCCCGCCAGGCCTCGGCCTCCTCAAGCGGAACGCCGTCGGCGATCCACTCGCGCGCCTGCGCCAGCGCGAAGCCGCGCCCGATCCACTCGCCCAGCTCCTCGGGCCCCGGCCCGCCCGCCGCCGCCACTGCCGTCCGCATCTCAGCCCTCTCTGCTCGATCCACCCCTGCTCGATCCGCCTCTGCGCGATCCGCGCGGGCCGCTCCGACCGAACTTCTGATGCACCGCCTGCTTGGTCACGCCCAGCACCGCGGCGATCGTCGCCCAGCTCTCCCCCGCGTTGCGCGCGCGACGCACAAGCGTCGCCTCCTGCCGCTCGAGCTCGCCGCGCATCCGCACGACGGCGTCCAGCGCGATCAGCGCGTTCTCCTGCTCGGCGGCCTCTGCGAGCTCCGCCATCCGTACGGCGTCCATGCGTCAATCATCCTTGACGATCTTCGATTCGTCAAGATCCATTGACGACGTGCAGCATCCGGTCCCGCGCAAGCTGCTTGAATAGACGGGTGCCGAAACCAGCAGGAGCCTCTCCCCACCCCTCCCCCGCAGACTTCGGATTCGAGACGAGTCATCGCCTCGAGAATGGCGGCTCCTCCGGCAGCGACGGTCGCCCGCTCGGCAGGGCCGGAGTGATCCGCACCCCTCACGGCGAGATCCGCACCCCCGCCTTCATCCCGGTCGGCACCAAGGCGACGGTGAAGGCCATGCTGCCGGAAACGGTCACGGCCCTCGGCGGACAGGCGGTGCTGGCCAACGCCTACCACCTCTTCCTGCAGCCGGGCGCGGACATCGTCGACGAGGCCGGCGGCCTCGGCCGGTTCATGAACTGGGACGGGCCCACTTTCACCGATTCCGGCGGCTTCCAGGTGATGTCGCTCGGCGTCGGCTTCAAGAAGGTCATCTCGATGGACGAGAACGCCTACCAGAGCGACGAGGTGATCGCGAAGAACAAAGAGCGGCTGGCGCATGTGGACGAGGACGGCGTCAGCTTCAAATCGTTCCTCAACGGCGATGTGCACCGCTTCACCCCCGAGGTGTCGATGGACATCCAGCACCAGCTCGGCGCCGACATCATCTTCGCCTTCGACGAGTGCACCACGCTGATGAACACCCGCGCCTACCAGGAGGACTCCGTCGCGCGCACCGAGCGCTGGGCGATCCGCTGCCTCGACGAGCACGCCCGGCAGACCGAGGCGCGGGCGCATCGCCCCTACCAGGCGCTCTTCGGCGTGGTGCAGGGCGCGCAGTACGAGGATCTGCGCCGTGCCGCGGCGCGCGGCCTCGCCGCCCTCACCGGAGACGAGGCGAGCGGGCAGCGCTTCGACGGCTTCGGCATCGGCGGCGCGCTCGAGAAGTCGCAGCTGGGCACCATCGTCAGCTGGGTCAGCGACGAGCTGCCCGACGACAAGCCCCGCCATCTGCTCGGCATCTCGGAACCGGAGGATCTCTTCGCGAGCATCGCCGCCGGCGCCGACACCTTCGACTGCGTGGCCCCCTCGCGGCAGGCCCGCGGAGGCACCCTATACTCCTCGCGCGGCCGCATCAACGCCAAGTCGGCGGGTCAGCGCCGACGCTTCGAGCCGATCGATCCCGACTGCGATTGCCACACCTGCGCGAACTACACCGCAGCCTACCTGCACCACCTCTTCAAGGCGAAGGAGATGCTCGCCTCGACGCTGGCGACCATCCACAACGAGCGCTACATCGTGCGACTCGTCGACCGGATCCGCGAGAGCATCCTCGACGACAGCTTCACCGAGCTGCGCGAGGAGACCCTCGGCCGGCTCAGGCGCTGACCGTGCGGTTCTCGGCCCGACGCACCGCGGCAATCACCCGGGTGGTGATGGGCAGCAGCACGACCTCCGCGAGCACTTTGATCGCGTAGCCGAGCGCGACATACATGAAGAACTCCAGGCCCTCGATGGTGCCCCAGAAGGCGATGGTGCAGAACACCACGGTGTCCACGAGCTGCCCGACGAGCGTTGAGCCGATGAGTCGGGTGCGCAGGAACCGCCCCGAGGTGCGTTCCCGCATGCGCACGAGCACCCAGGCGTTCATCAGCTGGCCGGCGAGGAAGGCCGCGAGGCTCGCGATGACGATATTCGGCACGAAGCCGAGCACCGTCTCGAAGGCCGCCTGGTGCTCCTCCCCGAGCCCGGTCGGCGAGAGCTGCACGACCCAGATCGTGAGCGAGGTCAACAGCGCCAGCGCGAAGGCGCAGAAGATCGCGCGCCGCGTCGCCTTCAGCCCGTAGACCTCTGCCAGCACATCGCCGACGATGTACACCAGCGGGAACAGGAACACCCCGCCGTCGAAGATCATCGGCAACTCCCAGGACCCGATGGTCACGGTTCCGAAGTTGATGAGCTTCACCGCGACGACATTCGAGATCAGCAGCAGCCCGACGAACACCGCCGTGATGATCGCGTAGCGCGTGCCGATCGCCGCCGCCCGTGCGGCGGGCGTCGCGTAGTCTCGCTCCTCGGCCTCAGCCGCCATGGTTCGCATTCCCGTCTCATTCATCGATCAATCCCACTCCCAGTGCACCGCGGATCAGATCCATATTCAGCTTCGCGGCGACGCGGGCACCGGCCCCCGCCGCGATGATGAGCTGCTGAGGCCCCGGCGGCACGATATCGCCGGTCGCGTAGACGCCGCGGATCGAGGTCTCTCCGCGATCGTCGACGACCACCAGTCCCCAGTCGTCCCGCTCGAGCGGCAGGTCCCCGAGGAACTCGACGGGCGCGTGCCAGCGCGGGCGCACGAAGCCGCCCACGCGCGGGATCACCTCGCCGTCGATGAGCCGCACCCCCGTCATCTCCGCCCGCTCGCCGGTGACGTCGTCGATGGGGCGGCGCTCCACCCGGATCCCGATCGCCGCGAGCTGCGCCTCCTGCTCGGCGCGGATGGTGTCGGCACCGTTGGTGAAGATGATGAGGTCGCTGGAGAATCTGCTGATCAGCAGCGCCCGGGCGAAGACGTCCGTGGTCTCGCCGATGAGCGCCAGCGGTTTGTCGGTCTTCTCGAAGCCGTCGCATTCGACGCAGCTGTGCAGGGCCGTGCCGTAGTAGGCGCGCAGCGTCGGCAGCGGCGGCAGCTCCTCGGTCAGCCCCGCGGCGAGCAGCACCCGGCGCGAGACGATCTCGACATCGGCGGCCCCGCGGATCCCGCTGCCGCGCACCCGGAACCCGATGCCGTCGGGAAAGCCGACCTCGAGCGCCTCCTCGCGGCTGAGCGGGAGGATCTCGGTGGTCTTCGCCTGGGCGAAGCGCGCGGTCGGATAGGCCTCGAACTCCTCGCGGCCGAGCCTGCGCAACTCGAGCGGCGACACGCCGTCGCGGGTGAGGAAGCCGTGGGACTGCAGCGTGGCGGCGTGCCGCGGGCGGTTCGAGTCGAGGATCGCGATGCGCCGGTTCGCGCGCACGAGCTGAAGCCCCGCGGACAGGCCGGACGGGCCGCCGCCGATGACCGCGACGCCGTAGGGCGCGTGCGGATTGTCAGCCACGGTCTCGATCATCGCTCAGCCCTGCTCCCGCAGCGAGCGGAGGCGCCGCAGGCGCTCCAGAGTCTCCTCCCTGCCGAGCAGTTCGAAGGATTCGAAGAGCGGCGGCGAGACGCGACGGCCGGAAGCGGCGACGCGCAGCGCACCGAAGGCCGTGCGGGGCTTGAGGCCGAGCCCCTCGATGAGGGTGTCCTGCAGCGTCTGCTGGATCCGCTCGGTCGACCACTCGCTCTCGGGCACCTCGCCGAGGGCGTCGATGCTCGCGCTCAGCACCTCGACGGCGTCGTCCTTCAGGGACGCGAGCGCATCCTGCTCGATGACGAGCGCATCAGCGGTGGTGAAGAGGAAACCCATCATCCCGACGACCTCGCCGAGCACGGTGACGCGGGTCTGCACCAGGGGCGCCGCGGCGCGCACGATCGCGAGCTGCTCCTCGCTGGGCTCCACCGGCAGTGCACCGCCCGCGATGAGATAGGGCAGGATCCTCCGGGCGAACTCCTCCTCGGGCAGCATCCGGATGTGGTCGGCGTTGATCGCATCCGCCTTCTTCTGGTCGAAGCGCGCCGGATTCGGGTTCACATCGGCCACGTCGAAGGCGGCGACCATCTCGTCGCCGGTGAACACGTCCCGATCCGCGGACAGCGACCAGCCGAGCAGCGAGAGGTAGTTGAGCAGCCCCTCCGGGATGAAGCCGCGGTCGCGGTGATGCAGCAGATTCGACTCGGGATCGCGCTTGGAGAGCTTCTTGTTGCCCTCGCCCATCACATAGGGCAGATGCCCGAAGCGCGGGATCCGCTGCTCGATGCCCAGGTCGACCAGGGCGCGGTGCAGCGCGATCTGCCGCGGGGTCGAGGAGAGCAGATCCTCGCCCCGCAGCACATGGGTGATGCCCATCAGCGCGTCGTCGACGGGATTGGTGAGGGTGTAGAGCGGAGCGCCGTTCGGTCGCACCACGACGAAGTCGATGGTGCTGCCCGGGGGGAAGCTGATGTCGCCGCGCACGAGGTCGTCGAAGCCGAGATCGATGTCGGGCACGCGGAAACGCAGCGCGGGCTGGCGCCCTTCGGCGCGGAAGGCCGCCTTCTGCTCCTCGCTGAGCTCGCGGTCGTGGTTGTCGTAGCCGAGCTGCTTGGGACGGCCCGCCGCCTCGTTGCGCGCGTCGATCTCCTCCGCGGTGCTGAAGCTCTCGTAAAGATAGCCCGCGTGCAGCAGCTTCGCCGCGATCTCGCGGTAGATCTCGCCGCGCTGGGATTGCCGGTACGGACCGTGCGGGCCGCCGACGTCGATGCCCTCGTCCCAGTCCAGTCCGAGCCATCGCAGCGAGTCGATGATCTGCTGATAGCTCTCCTCGCTGTCGCGCGCCGCATCGGTGTCCTCGATGCGGAACACGAAGGTCCCGCCGGTGTGGCGCGCATAGGCCCAATTGAACAGCGCCGTGCGGACCATGCCGACATGCGGCGTTCCGGTGGGCGAGGGGCAGAAGCGCACACGCACTTCGGAGCCCACGGCGGTGGAGAACTGGGGCGTAACCGTGTCAGACATCGCGCCCAGTCTACTGGGTGGCGAGGTGCGGCTCAGGCCCGCGAGCGGCGAGCGCGCAGGCTGATCTGGATCGAGGCGAGCGCCCCGAGTACGAGCAGCAGCCCCGAGATGAGGGCGAGGAAGGAGAAGTCGCCGATGGCGAAGATGACGCCCGAGAGCGCGCCGGCGACCGCACCGGCCGCGCTCATGAAGGTGTCGGATCGGCCCTGCCAGCGCGGACGGTCGATGGCGGGGGTGATCTCGGTCAGCAGCGCGGCGCCGGCGACCGTCACCGCGCCCCAGCCGAGGCCGAGCAGGGTCAGCGAGATCTGGATCAGCAGATGCGAGGGTCCGGCGAGATAGGCGATCACCACGGAGACCAGCAGCAGCGCCCAGCCGAGCGCGATCACCGGGATGCGCCCGAATCTGCTCGCGAGGATGCCGAAGACCGGAGAGAGCGCGTACATGCCGGCGATATGCAGGCTGAGGGTGATGCCGACGATCTCCGGGGTTCCCGCGTGGTGCATGAGATGCAGAGGGGTCATCGCCATCAGCGCCACCATGATGGCCTGGGCCATGGCGACCACGAAGACGGTGAGCACCTGGGAGCGGCGGTCCCCGATCACGGATCCGACGCCCGGCGAGTTTGGCGAGTGCCGATCCTCCGCGCTGTGCAGGGTGTGAGCGGTGAGCAGCGGATCCGGCCGGAGTCCGAGGAAGGAGGTCAGCGCGGCGAGGAGCTGGGCGATGACGGCGAAGACGAAGACGCCCGCGAGCGGCGTCACCCCGATCAGCGCGCCAACGACGGCTCCGGGTCCGATGAGGTTCGGGCCGACCACGGCTCCCACGGTGATGGACCACACCACGAGGGAGAGGTCCCGCGCCCGCTTCTCGGGGATCGCGAGATCGGTGGCGGCGAAGCGCGAGAGCAGCTGCACCGCGCTGGCGACGCCGATCATCGCGAGTCCGATGGCGAGCAGCCACCACTGGCCGACCACCGTCGAGTAGACGGCGACGACCGCGCCGACCATCGCGACCAGGCTTCCGATCACCAGCGCGCGCCGGCGACCGTGCTTCGCGGCCAGTCGCGCGAGCGGAATGCCCGCCAGGGCCGCTCCGGCGTTGAACACCGCGGAGCCGAGGCCTGAGATGGCGTCGAATCCGCTGACCTCGGCGAGCAGCAGCGCGCCGACCGAGAGGGTGGCCCCGACGCCGAGTCCGCCGAGCACGGTCACCACCGAGAGCACCCAGAGGGTGCGGCGCTGCAGTCGGGCGATCTCTTCGGGGCTCGGCGGCTCGACGGGATGCTGCTGGGCGGTCAGGATCCGCTCGCTCACTTCACGGTTTCCAGGCTCCAGGAGCTGCCGTCCACCCCGGCGAGCAGGCGCTTGCAGAGCTTCACCTGCGGGCTCTCATTCGCGGTGTCCATCGACACCAGGCCGATGGTGCGGTAGCGCGGAGGATCCAGCGGCAGCGCCGCGGCCCCCTCGGGCAGCGTGCGGGCCGCCGCCAGCGCGAGACCGGGCACCAGGGCGACCGCGCCGCCGGCGGCGGCCATCGCCAGCATGGCGGGGACGTTGTCGGTCTCCTGCACGATGTCGGGCTCGAAACCGCTCTCCCCCGCCGCGGCCAGCAGGTGGCCCCGGCACTTCTCGCAGCCGGCGATCCAGTGATCGGCCGCGTAGTCGCCCAGATGCGCCGTCTCCTGGGTCGCGGCGCGCTCGGCGGAGAGGACGAGGCTCACCGTCTCGCGCCACAGCGGGGTGAAGACGCTTCCGGCGGGGAGCTCCCCGGCGCCGGCGTAGTCGAAGATGAGCGCGCAGTCGATCTCGCCGTCGCGCAGCAGAGACACCGCCGCCGGCGGCTCGGCCTCGCGGTACTGCAGGGTGACCTCAGGCGCCTCCTCGGCGAGGCGCCGCATCACCAGCGGCACGATGGTCGCGGACGCCGAGGGGAAGCCGACGAGTCGGAGCGATCCGCCGCGCTCTCCGCGCAGATCGTCGATGGCGGCGAGCGCCGCGTCGATCTCGGCGACGACGGTGCGGCCGTGATCGGCCAGGATGTGGCCGGCCGTGGTGAGACGGATCCCCCGGCCCTGGCGTTCGATCAGCGGCACCGCCAGTCGCGTCTCGACCCGTTTGATGCGCTGGCTCACCGCGGGCTGACTGAGGCCGAGGCTGCCGGCGGCCGCGGTCAGGGAGCCGGTGGTCGCCAGCGCGTGCAGGATCCGCAGCTCGGTGGAATCGATCGCGCCGAGCGGGTCGGTGTGTCGGCTGTGGCTCATGCGGACATCATAACAATTGCGGAAGTGAATCCGAATACCTATTTGCGAAGCTTATGCAAGGGTCGCGATGCTCTCAGACGCCAGCAAGCTCAGACGCCGGCGAACCGGGCCGCCTCCGCCTGATCCTGCTCCGTGGCGACCAGCTGCCCGCAGGCGCCGTCGATCTCCTTGCCGCGGGTGTCGCGCAGCGTAGTGGGGATGCCGGCCGCGTTCAGCCGGTCCACGAACTCGCGCGTCACCCCGGTCTCGCTGCGCGTCCACACCGAGCCCGGCGTCGGATTCAACGGAATGGGGTTCACATGCACCCAGCCGCGCCCGCGGGCGTTCAGCTTCTGCGCCAGCAGCTCGGCCCGCCAGGCGTGGTCGTTCATGTCCTTGATGAGGGCGTACTCGATCGACACGCGTCGCCCGGTGCGATCGAAGTAGGCGCGCGCGGCGTCGAGCACCTCGTCGACCTTCCAGCGGCTGTTCACCGGAATGAGCGCGTCGCGCAGCTCGTCGTCGGGGGCGTGCAGAGAGAGCGCGAAGGTGACGGGCAGTTCCTCGTCCGCGAGCTTGCGGATCGCCGGGGCGAGGCCGACGGTCGACACGGTGATCCCCCGGGCGCTCATGCCGAGCCCCTCCGGCGCGGGCGCCACCATCCGGCGGACGGCGTTCATCACCCGCTTGTAATTGGCCAGCGGCTCGCCCATGCCCATGAACACGATGTTGTTCACCCGCTCGGGCTCGGCCCCGTTTCCAGCCTGACGACCGATGCCGAGCCCGCCCTCGGCGATCACCCGGTTCGCCTGCACGATCTGATCGAGGATCTCCGCCGTGGACATATTTCGGGTGAGCCCCGCCTGGCCGGTCGCGCAGAAGGGGCAGTTCATCCCGCAGCCGCACTGGCTCGACACGCACAGGGTGATCCGCCCCGGATAGCGCATCAGCACGGACTCCACGAGTGCGCCGTCGAAGAGGCGCCACAGGAACTTCACGGTGGCCCCGTCATCGGTGGTGAGCCGCTTCACCTCGGTGAGCAGCGGCGGCAGCAGCTCCGCCACGAGCCCCTCTCGGACGGTCTGCGGCAGATCGGTCATGCGGGCCGGGTCGCTGGTGTGGTGGGTGAAGTAGTGCTTCGACAGCTGCGTCGCGCGGAACTTCGGCAGTCCCGCGGCGACCACCCGCTCCTCGCGCTCGGCGAGGGTGAGGTCGGCGAGGTGCACCGGCGGCTGCTTCACCCGCGGCGAGGCGAACTGCAGCGTCGGCCGGCCGTCGGGCCCGGTCAGCTGCGTCCAGCCCTCGGCGCGCGGGCGCGTCTGCGGACGCTCGCCGCGCGCTCGCGTCGGGATCACGCGGGAGGCCGGGGCCTTCCCGTCGCGGTTGAGTTCGTTGGGATCCACCCCTCTATTGTCGCAGGCCCGGCTCCGCACCGGATGAACGCGCACCCAGGGGCAGCGCGCGGCCCCGGCTCACTCGTCCTCCTCGCGGCGCTCCGGAGGCTCGGGCAGCGTGATCGCCCCGGTCTGCAGCGCCTCGTCGATGGCCTGCTCCACCTGACGCTGCCGCCGCAGCCGCAGCCGGCTGAGCGCGCGCTGCTCGGGCAGGCTCCAGCCGAAGCGCACGGCGAGCAGACGCAGCACGGTGGTGACCGCCACGCAGACGATCCCGGCGATGAGCACCGGGACATCGAGGGCGAGCAGGGCCAGCAGCACCGCGATCCCGCCCATCGAGGCCACGGCGTAGAGGGAGCCGACGTGCATCAGGGCGATCGGGATGTTCAGGATCACATCCCGGATCACCCCTCCGCCGACCGCCGAGACCGTGCCGATGAACAGCGCCGGCACCACGGGAAGCCCCATGGCCAGCGCCTTGGTGGTGCCGATCGCGCCGAAGGCGCCGATGCTCACCGCGTCCAGCAGCGTCACCGCCGGGTCCACCCGGTGGAACAGCCTCGGCAGCAGCATGCCGAGGAAGGCCGCGGCGGTGGCGGCGATCAGATACCAGTCGCTCGAAAAGGCCGCCGGGGTGATCCCGAGCAGGATGTCGCGGAGGAAGCCGCCCCCGATTCCCGCCGCGATGCCGATGATCGCCACCCCGAGCAGGTCGAGGCGCTTGAATCCGGCCGCGAAGAGCGCGCCCTGCAGGCTGCCGATCGCGACGGCGGCGAGATCCGCCCAGAGCGGAATGGTGAACGCCTCACCCATCATCGGCGCCGTCCTCCTCTTCGCGGGGCTGGCGGCGCAGCCCGGGATCATGAGGGGCAGGGCTTCGCCGTCGCAGAAGACCGAGTCTACGGGAGGCGGCGGCGACTCGGGCGGCGGGGCCGCGTCAGAGCAACCGGGACCGGATCAGGAAGCGCTGCCCCTCCGGGGCCTCGAGAGAGAAGCCGCTGCCCCGCCCCGGCACCGCGTCGACGGTGAGGTGGGTGTGCGACCAGACGCCGAACTGCTCCCGAGACATCCAGAAGCCGATCTCTCGAGGGGTCTGATCCCCCTCCAGCGGCGGGAGCTCGAGGGTGCCCAGTCGCAGATCCTGCCCGCCCGTCTTGAACTCCCCCTCCTGGTAGCACATGGGAGAGCTGCCATCGCAGCAGCCGCCCGATTGGTGGAACATCAGCGGGCCGTGCATGGCCCACAGCCGCTCGATCAGCTCGATGGCCGCCGGGGTGAAGGCGAGCCGGCTCCGGCTCTCCCCCGCGATCTCAGGTCTGGCGTCGACGCTGCCCGGGATCGGGGCCGTGTCCGCCGGGGCGGGTGCCGGGGGCTCGGCCCCCGACACCTCGCAGGCCTCGGGCTCAGAAGAATCCATCGGCCGTCTCCCGGTAGCTCACCAGCAGGTTCTTGGTCTGCTGGTAGTGGTCGAGCATCATCAGGTGGTTCTCGCGACCGATGCCGCTCGACTTGTATCCGCCGAAGGCCGCGTGCGCGGGGTAGGCGTGATAGTTGTTCACCCACACGCGACCCGCCTCGATCGCCCGCCCGGCGCGGTAGGCGGTGTTGCCGTCGCGGCTCCACACGCCGGCGCCGAGCCCGTAGAGGGTGTCGTTGGCGATGCGGATCGCGTCGTCGAAATCGGTGAAGGTCGTCGCCGAGACCACCGGGCCGAAGATCTCCTCCTGGAAGATGCGCATCGAGTTGTCGCCGCGGAAGATCGTCGGCTGGATGTAGAAGCCCTCCGAGAACTCGCCGCCGAGATCCTCCACGCCGCCGCCGGTGAGCACCTGCGCACCCTCCTGCCGGCCGATGTCGAGATAGGACTTGATCTTCTCGAACTGGTCGTTGGAGGCCTGCGCGCCCACCATCGTGTCGGTGTCGAGCGGGTTGCCGCGGGTGATCCGCTCGGTGCGGGCCACGACCGCGTCGAGGAAGTCGCCCGCGATCGACTCCTGGATGAGCGCTCGCGAGGGGCAGGTGCAGACCTCGCCCTGGTTGAGGGCGAACATGGTGAAGCCCTCCTGCGCCTTGTCGAAGTAGGCGTCGTCCTTGGCCATGACATCGCCGAAGAAGATGTTCGGGCTCTTCCCGCCGAGCTCCAGCGTCACCGGGATGATGTTCTCCGAGGCGTACTGCATGATGAGCCGGCCGGTGGTGGTCTCGCCGGTGAAGGCGATCTTGCGGATCCGCTTATTCGACGCGAGCGGCTTGCCCGCCTCGGCGCCGAAGCCGTTGACGATATTGACGACGCCCGCCGGCAGCAGATCGCCGATGAGCTCGAAGAGCACCAGAATCGAGGCCGGGGTCTGCTCCGCGGGCTTGATGACGACCGCGTTGCCGGCGGCGAGGGCCGGGGCGAGCTTCCAGGTGGCCATCAGGATCGGGAAGTTCCACGGGATGATCTGGCCGACCACGCCGAGCGGCTCGTGGAAGTGGTAGGCGACGAGATCCTCATCGATCTGCGAGATGCCGCCCTCTTGCGCCCGGATCGCACCCGCGAAGTAGCGGAAGTGGTCGATGGCGAGGGGGATGTCGGCGTTCAGCGTCTCGCGCACGGCCTTGCCGTTGTCCCAGGTCTCGGCGACCGCGAGCAGCTCAAGGTTCTGCTCCATGCGATCGGCGATCTTGTTGAGGATCACCGCGCGCTCGGCGGGGCTCGTCTTGTTCCAACTCGCCGCCGCCGCGTGCGCGGCGTCGAGGGCGGCTTCGATGTCCTCCGCGGTGCCGCGGGCGACCTCGCAGAAGGCCTTGCCCGTGACCGGCGTCACATTCTCGAAGTACTGGCCCTTGACCGGCGGCACCCACTCGCCGCCGATGTAGTGCTCGTAGCGGCTCTTGAAGGTCACCAGCGAATCGGGCTGGCCGGGGGCTGCGTACACGGTCATGGCGCGTCTCCTTACGACGTCGTTGTCGGACGCGGATCACAGGGACGATCCGCGATTCCGACGCTACGCCGCGCAGCGTTGCATCAACGTTGCAACTGCTCGAGCCGGGCGACGGCGCGGGCGCGCTTGGGCGAGAGGGGCGGCAGCAGCTGCAGCAGCGTCTCCCACACCTGCGCATCGTCCGAGGCCCAGTTCTGCGCGTATTCGAACAGCGGATCGGGGCCCGCCGCCTGCAGCATGGCCTCCCGCAGGGTCGCGTCCACCTCCGCGCGCAGCCGCTCGGCGGCAGGCGCCGCCGAGGCCGGGAGCACCGGCCCCTCGTAGGCGGCGAGTGCGAGGCGGTGCGCGCCGCGCCCCAGTGCGCCGAGCATGTCGAGGGCGTCCACGCGCAGCTCTCCGCTCAGCCGGTACGGGCGGGAGCCCAGATCGAGCCCGACGGCGTGACGGCCGAGCCACCGGCGCAGTCGCACGATCTCCGGCCGCAGCGTCTGCTCCGCCCGGGCGTCGCCGTAGACCTGCTCGGCGAGCGCCGCCGCGCTGAGCCCGCTGGGTGCGAGCACCAGCGCGAGCAGGATCTCGGCGTGCCGGGAGCTGAGCGGCAGGGCACCTTCCGCGCATTCGAGCAGTGGGTGGTCCCGCCCCAGCAGCACGAGCCGAGCCGGAACGGTCGGTGCGAGGTGCGGCGCGGCGGCGCCTGCGGGCGCGGCGCGGCGCGGCGGCCGCTCCTGCGCGCGCTCGCGCTCGATGCGATCGCGCAGCGACTCGAATTTCAGCTCGGCCTCGACCGCCGCGATGGTGGCCTCCAGCAGCGGCATCAGATGGGGCGAGGCGGCGCTGTCGCCTCCGGTGACATCGACCACTCCGATGAGGGATCCGCTCACCGGATCGTGCACCGGAGCCGCGGTGCAGCTCCACTGGTGCACGAAGCGGTTGTAGTGCTCGGCGCCGAGCACCTGGATCGCGTGGTCGAGGGCGAGGGCGCTGCCCGGCGCACTGGTGCCGACCGCGCGCTCCGACCAGTCCATGCCCGCGCGGAAGCCCATCTCCTCCGCCCGGGAGCGCAGCGCGGCGTCTCCGTCGACCCAGAGCAGCCGACCGGCGGCGTCCCCCACGGCGACGATGAGGCCCGAGCCGGCGGCCTCGTCGAAGAGCAGGCGCTGCACCAGCGGCAGCACCCGGGCGATGGGGTGGCGTCGCCTCAACTCCTGCAGCTCCTCCTCTCCGAGCGCCGGCTGATCCGGTACGCGGTCGGGGGCGATGGTGCTCCGCTGGGAGCGCAGCCAGGACTCGAAGACGACCGGGCGCATCCCGGTCAGCGCGGCGAAGTGCTCGCGCAGCTCGGGATCCTCGGCGATCGCCGTGCCGCTGGTGAAGTGGTCGTGGGCGCGGGCGAGTTGCCGACGTCGATCGGGCGCCGATTCGCCCTGACGCAGCGCCTGCCATACGCTTCCCACCTCGACCCCTTCCTCGCGGTCTCGGACACCTTCGAGCGTAGCTCAGCCGGGCGGTGCCGGGCCAGGGGTGCGCGGGTCGGGATCGGGTTCAGCGCACGCGGTTGCGCAGCGTGCCGATGCCGGCGATCTCCACCTCGACCGTGTCGCCGGCCGTGAGCGGGCCGACACCCGCCGGGGTGCCGGTGAGGATCACATCCCCCGGAAGCAGGGTGAAGGCCTGGGAGGCGTGGGCGACGATGGCGGACACCGAGTGGATCAGATCGGCCGTCGAGCCGCGCTGCCGCACCTCACCGTTCACCCGCGTCTCGATCCGGGCGTCGGAGAGGTCGAGCTCGGTCTCGATGACCGGCCCCAGCGGGCAGAAGGTGTCGAAGCCCTTCGCTCGCGCCCACTGCCTGTCCCGCACCTGCAGATCCCGGGCGCTGACGTCATTGGCGCAGGTGAAGCCGAAGATCACCTCCGCGGCCCGGTCCGCGGACACCTCCTTCGCCACCGCGCCGATGACGACCGCGAGCTCCCCCTCGTGCTCGACCCGCTCGGCGATGGCCGGGAGCACGATCTCGTCGCCGGGCCCGATCACCGAGGTGTTCGGCTTCAGGAACAGCATCGGCTCGGCCGGGGCCTCGGCCTTTCCGCCCCCGGTGACATCCTTCATCTCCGCGACGTGGTCGAGGTAGTTCTTGCCCACGCCGACGATCTTCGAGCGCGGGATCACCGGCGCGAGCAGACGCACCTCATCCAGACGGAACCGCTGCCCCGTGGTGTCGTATCCGACGAGGACGGGATCCCCGGCGAGCTCGACGAGTTCGACTCCGGAACCGTCCTCGGCGGCGTCGATCACGCCGAAGGCGATCCGATCCTGGATGCTGAAGCGAGCGATCTTCACGGGGCTGCCTCCTCTGCGAGTGCCTCCGGGGCCTCGAACGGCGGAGTCGGTGCCGCGCAGAGCGCGAGCACCCACCACAGCAGCAGTGCGAGGACCGCGACCCAGATCACGGCCGCAGTGGTGAAGGGCAGGACGAGCAGCGCGAGCACGGCGAGCACCAGCACCAGCACGCCCGTCAGCGCCCGGTTGCGCGCGAGCCAGCGCCCGAAGCCGCCGGTGGTGAAGCCGAGACCCGCGAGCCCCGCGCGCAGGGTGTCGTTCAGCCGGCCGAGACCGCCGCGCGAGGCCGTCGCCCACCGCGCCCGGCCCTGGGAGAGCCCCAGCAGGGTGGTGACGATGCCCAGGATGACGAGCACCCAGGAACTGGTGCGCATTCCGGCGACGGTCTGCCCGAAGACCGCATCGACCGCTGCGGCGGACACGCCCATGCCGGGGGCGGAGCTCTGCAGCACCACCGCCACCACCGCGAGCGTCACCAGGAAGATCGCGCCTCCCAGCAGCAGGCCGATGCCGCTGCCGGCGATCGCCGCCGGCCGGCGGACGGCGATGAGCACGCCGAGCACGAAGAGGCCGAGCGCCACCAGCGGCAACCACCAGCCGAGCGCCGTGGTGAGCGTGTAGACCAGGGAGACCAGCGGCAGGGCGTCGCTCTGCGCCACCACGAAGGAGGCGTCGATCACGGGGATCGCCGCGGCGAGGC
Source organism: Leucobacter sp. (assembly GCA_048516985.1). Classification (GTDB taxonomy): domain Bacteria; phylum Actinomycetota; class Actinomycetes; order Actinomycetales; family Microbacteriaceae; genus Leucobacter. The sequence continues at coordinate 2,431,435 of CP183188.1, forward strand.
CGAAGCCGGAGTCTGCGAGGGCGGCCTTCACCTCCTCGATGACGGGGCCGAGCTGGATGGCGATCTCTCCCCGATCGCTGATGGTGACCGCCCCGCGGGCGAGGGAGTCCTGCGTGGCCGCGGCCACCAGCGCCCGGTGACTGACGCGCAGCGTCGACTCCCAGGCGCCGGCGAAGAGATCGGAGTGTACGAACTCGGAGACGCCGCTGTGCAGCATGCTGCGCACGCCGGTGGCCGCAGGTGTCCGCAGCAGATCGAGCGCCGCGGCCGCCCGATCGGGAAGCCCGAGCTCGGCCACGCCGTCGAATACGGCATCGGTGAGACCGTCGATATCGACCTCGCGCTCGATGAGATCGCTCACCTGCCGGGTGATCTCGGTCTGCACCGCGGGATCCGAGGCGAGCGGCGCGAAGGTCTGCACGAAGGTCGTCTCGTCGACGAGGCGCGCGCCCGCCCAGCCGGAGACGACGGCCGCAGGGATCAGCGCGGTCGCGATGACGATGCACAGTGCCGAGGCGAACGAGCGAGCCCAGCTACCGCGGCGGCGCCCCGGTCCCGACTCGCGGCCGTCGCCGCCGTCCGAGCGGAGATTCGCACCGTCGGAGCGGAGCCGATCGTTCTCGCGCTCCAGCACGGCGATCCGTTCGCGCAGCTCGGCTTCGGTCTCGGCTGCAGCGCCCATGTTTCCCCCTCGAAATGGCCTTTGGCACCAACCTAGCGCTCAGCAGGCAACTCCGGGGAGCGAGTTACTTCGCGGTGACGATGCGGTGCACCCAGCCGTGGCGATCCGGAACCGTGCCGAACTGGATGCCGGTGAGCTCCTCGCGCAGCGACATGGTGAGCTCCCCCGGAGCCCGGTCGCCGAAGTCGACGATCGTGCCGGCCTCGCCGAGCAGCCGGCCGATCGGGGTGATCACGGCGGCGGTGCCACAGGCGAAGGCCTCGGTGATGGTGCCGTCGGCCACGCCGTCGCGCCACTCGCTGACGGTGACCTCGCGCTCCTCCACCGCGTGGCCGCGGTCGCGGGCCAGCTGGATCAGGCTGCGCCGCGTCACGCCGTCGAGGATGTTGCCGTTCAGCCTCGGCGTCACGAGGGTGCCGTCGGCCCGCACGAGGAAGATGTTCATGCCGCCGAGCTCGTCGATGGTGTCGACGGTGTTCGAGTCGGTGAACAGCACCTGCGCGCAGCCGTGCTCCTGGGCGATGCGCGTGGGCAGCAGCGAGGCGGCGTAGTTGCCGCCGCACTTGGCGGCGCCCGTGCCGCCGTGGCCCGCACGCGCGTGACTCTCGGAGAGCCAGATCGAGACCGGCTTGACCCCGCCCGAGAAGTAGGATCCCGCGGGACCCGCGATCACCATGAACTTGGCGCGCTCGGCGGAGCGGACCCCGAGGAAGTTCTCGTAGGCGATCATGAAGGGGCGCAGGTAGAGGCTCTGGTCCTCGCCGCTGGGCACCCAGTCGGCGTCGGCGCGCACCAGTTCCTCGACGGCGCGCACGAAGAGTTCCTCGGGGAGCTCGGGCAGCGCGAGGCGCCGGGCGCTCTCGTTCAGGCGCCTGGCGTTCGCCTCGGGGCGGAAGACGACGATGTCGCCGTCCGGGTGCCGGTAGGCCTTCAACCCTTCGAAGATCTCCTGCCCGTAGTGCAGCACGGAGGAGGCGGGGTCGAGCTCGATGGGGCCGTAGGGCACCACCTCGGCGTCGTGCCACCCGGTGTCGCGATCCCAGACGATGGAGACCATGTGATCCGTGAACCGCCTGCAGAAGCCGGGATCGGCGAGGATCTCGGCGCGCTCCGCGTCGGGCAGACGCGAAGCGGTGGTGCGGGTGAAGGTGAGCTCGCTCATAAGGGGTGCTTTCTTGCGGTGCCGGAGAGGGATGGGCGTTAGCGGGGCGGGATGCTCCCGATGATCGCGTCGGCGACCTCGGAGGTGGTTCGGGGTGCGGATCCGCGCCGGGCGAGATCGTCCCGCACGGCGGCGCGCACCCGGTCGCCCTCGGGCGCGAGGCCCAGGTGGTCGAGCATGAGCGCGGCCGAGAGGATCGCCGCGGTGGGATCGGCCTTCTGCTGCCCCGCGATGTCGGGCGCCGAGCCGTGCACCGGCTCGAACATGCTTGGGAAGGCGCCGTCTGGATTGATGTTACCGCTGGCCGCGAGCCCGATGCCGCCACCGATCGCACCGGCGAGATCCGTGAGGATGTCTCCGAACAGGTTGTCGGTAACGATGACGTCGAAGCGCGCGGGATCCTGCACCATGAAGATGGTGGCGGCGTCGACGTGCAGATAGTCGACGGCGATCTCCGGGTACTCGGCGGCGACGGCCTCGACGATGCGCTGCCAGGTGGCGCCCGCGTGCACCAGCACATTGGTCTTGTGCACCCAGGTCAGCTTCTTGCGCGGGCGGCTGCGGGCCACCTCGAAGGCGAAGCGCACCACGCGCTCGACGCCGTAGGCGGTGTTGACGGAGACCTCGGTCGACACCTCCGCGGGCGTGCCGGGACGGAGCCTGCCGCCGTTGCCGGCGTAGGGGCCCTCGGTGCCCTCGCGCACGACGACGAAGTCGACCTCGCCCGGATCCGCGAGGGTGGACCGCACGCCCGGGTAGAGGGTGCAGGGGCGCACATTGGCGTAGTGGTCGAAGTCGAAGCGGAGCTTCAGCAGCAGGCCGCGCTCGATGTTCGCGTGCTTGAGCCGCGGGTCGCCGGGCACACCGCCGACGGCGCCGAAGAGGATCGCCTCGTGCTCCGCGATCGCCGCCTGCTCGTCCTCGGGCAGCGTCTCGCCGGTCTCGAGGTAGCGCTCGGCGCCGAGCTTGAACTCGGTGCGGGCGAGCTCGACGTCGCCGCCCGCGAGCACCGCGTCGAGCACGCGGTTCGCCTGTTCCGTGACCTCCCGACCGATCCCGTCGCCGGGGATCACTGCGAGCTTGATGGTGCGGGTCACAAGGGCTCCTTCTGAATCTTGGCGGTGCCGGGGCGAGGATCCGGTTCGCGGATCCCCGCGGCGCGGATGAGCGCGGAAGCCCCGCGGCGCATGCGACGGGTCGAACGGCGACCATCGCCTGCAGAAAACTCTACACGGCCCGGCCGCGCGGAACCCGGGTGCCGAGCAGGCGAACACTCGCCGAGCCTCGGCGCATCGGAAGCGGAAGCCACGAGAATGGAGCGGCGGGCCGCAGGCGCCCGGCCTGCGTCAAGTCGCGCCGGCGCAAACGGACTCCGGAGTTGGGAACTGCAATGGAACTGGTGATCAGAGGCGCGACGATCCTCAGCTGCGATCCTGCGCAGCCCGATGTGTTCGAGGGCGAGCTGCTCGTGGCAGAGGGGCGGATCGCCCGGATCAGCGCCGAGCGCATCGACGCCCCGGGCGCGAGCGTCGTCGACGGCGCCGGACGCATCGTCTTCCCGGGCCTCATCGACGCGCACCAGCACATGTGGGAGGCCTTCGCCCCGATCATGCACCCCGACACGGGCATGGGACCGTACTTCGCCGAGTGGATCCCGAAGCACGCCCCGGCCGTGACCCCCGACAGCCTCTTCGAGACGACCTCCACCGCGCTGAAGCGGGCGATCGCCTCGGGCACGACGCTGACCTTCGACTGGTGCCACGCCACGAACACGCTGCAGCACGCCGAGGCCGCACTCGCGGCCGCCGCCGACTCGGGCAGCCGCTACGTGTTCGGCTACGGGCCCCCGGTGGCGCTCGGCTACTACGGCTCCGATCGACCGCATCCCGCGGAGTTCGAGACCTTCGCGACCCAGCTCGCCGCGCAGCGGGGCTCGCGCATCCGGGGGGCTGCGGCACTGCGCGGACCCGATCTGTCGCCGCCGGCCGTGTGGCGCGGCGACATCGAACGGGCGCGCGCGGTGGGACTGCCCATGAGCATGCACGTGAGCACCCGCCGCAACGGGCCCGGGTCCATCACCGCATTGCACGAGGCAGGGCTGCTGGGCCCGGATCTGCAGTTCGTGCACGCGACGGATGCGAGCGACGCCGAGCTGCTGCTCGCGGCGCAGGCCGATGTCAGATTCGTCGTGCCCGCGATCGCGGAACTCATCACCGGCACCGGCGAGCCGCCGCTCAGGCGCATGGCCGCCCAGGAGATTCCCTACGCGCTCGGCATCGACACGGCGCTCGCCTCGCCACCCGACATGTTCTCGCAGATGCGCGCAGCGGCGCTGCTGGTGAGGGAGGCCCTGTGGGTGGAGGGCGCGCCGCCGCCCGGCAGCGCCTACCGGCAGATCCTCGCCGCGGCGACACTGCAGGCGGCGCGCGCGGCGTGGATCGACGACGTCACGGGCTCCCTCGCCACGGGCAAGAGCGCCGATCTCGTGATGCTGCGCCCGCTGAGCGCGCCCTCGACCGTCGAAGAGGCCTACGCCCAGGTGGTGTGGTCGGGTGACGCCGCCCGCATCGAGTCGGTGCTTATCGAGGGTCGGGAGATGCTGCGCCCGGAGTTCTGACCCGGGCGCGAATCATCGCAGTGCCCCAGCCAAGACGAAGCCGATCCCAATCGGTCGACAGCAGGGGAAGCATCCGGTCGTGCACACCGGAATCTGGAACGCTGACCGACGCCACTCGAACTTCACCTGGCCGCTCTCACTCACTTCTCGGAGTGGGCGGGGCGTTCTCGATGTTGTGGACGTGGATAATGCGATGCACCTGCCTTCGGGAGAGTCGCACGTGCTCCGCTATCGCGGTCACGGGGACCTTTGCCGCGTGGGCGTCGAGATCGACCGGTCACGCTCCAGGTGGGGTCCCCCTGGTGCTGTTCCTTCCGCAGGATGGAGGGGCTGTGCCCCGAGAAGGTCATCCCTCGAACAGGTCACCGAGGAACTCGAACGGGCTCTTCTTTTTCTTCTGGTATTTCGCGTCACCGGTTCGAGGATCACGGCGTTCATCATACCGTCGATCCTCACGATACTGGCGGGGTTCCGGCTGCTGAGGGGCATCCCGTTGGACCGGGGCATCCGCCTTCACCGCGTCCAGGATCTTGTCGAGCTCGCCTCGGTCGAGCCAGATCCCCCGGCATTCCGGGCAGTAGTCGATCTCGATACCATTGCGCTCACTCATCAAGAGCGTCGATCCATCTGTGGGGCACTTCATGGATCCAAGAATACGAGAGCAGACACGGGTGCCCGGTGTTCTCCGGGCACTCTGGGGGCAAACTCACGGCAGAGCAAGAGGCAGAACCCGGAACGCCTCTAAACAAGGTGCAGCCCCACCAGTATCGAATGATGCTGATGGGCTGCGATCCCTGACGTGCGCAAGAGGGGACTTGAACCCCTACACCCGAAGGTACTGGAACCTAAATCCAGCGCGTCTACCAATTCCGCCACTCGCGCGGGCCCACTCAGCCTACCCTGTCGAGTCCGGGCGGTGTGCGACATGACTGGCGGGATCCGCGGCGGACTGCGCATCCGTCACACCGGAGGTGCAGAGCAGGTGATGGGCGATGCGCCGGTGGAAGGCGGCGTCGGTGCTCAGCGTCCGCACATGCGCCGACTCTGTCAGGATGGAGCGGTGAGGATTCTCCGTTGACCGCGACCGCCTGGGCGACGCTGCTCATCACCTTCACACTGGCCCTGATGGTGCCCGGCACGGACACCTTCCTGCTGCTGCGCCTGGGTGTGAGGGAGCGCCGCTCGGCGGTGCTCGCGGCCTGCGGCATCACCATCGGCAACACCGTGTGGACGGTGGTCTCTCTGCTCGGGCTTGCCGCGCTGGTGCGCGCGCTGCCCGGAGTGCTGCCCGCGCTGCAACTGCTCGGCTCGGCGGTGCTGATCTGGTTGGGGGTGCAGAGTATTCGCAGTGGGATCCGCGCCCGGCGCGCCGCCGGGAAGGCCCCGGTCGCCTCGCCCGGCCGGGTCACCGATCACCCGCTCAGGCTCGGCGTGATCACGAATCTGTCGAATCCGAAGGCGCTGCTCTTCTTCGCCGCGCTGTTCTCGCAGATCCTGCCGCCCGACGTCGGGTGGTTCGACCGAGCGGTGATCCTGGTGCTGCTCACCGCGATCTGCATCTCGTGGTTCATCGCCTTCGCACTCCTCACCTCCTCCCGCGGCTTCCAGCGGTGGTTCGGGCGGGCCACACCGGTCATCGACATCGCGGCCGGTGCGGTGTTCATCCTGGTCGCGGCGGCGATCCTCATCGAGCTCGCCCTCGCCGCGCTCTCCGCCGGCTGATCGGGTCGCTACCAGCCCTCGCGCAGTACGCGGCCGAGCTGCTCGATCACGAAATCGGCGCTCCGGGCGCTCAGGCACAGCGGCGGTTTCACCTTCAGCACATTGGATCGTTCCGAGGTGGTGAGTACGATCACGCCGAGCTCCCGTAGCCGCTCGCAGATCGCCGCGGCTTCGGCTGTGGCCGGCTCCATCGTCTCGCGGTCGCGCACCAACTCGACACCGAGGTACAGGCCTCGGCCGTGGATCGGCCCGACGATCTCGTGCCGCTCCGCGAGCGCCCGGAATCCGGCCGCGAGGCGCTCGCCCTGGATCCTGGCGTTCTCCTGCAGCCCTTCCCGCTCCATCGCGTCGAGCACCGCGAGGCCGACCCGGCAGCTCAGCGGATTGCCGCCGGCCGAGGAGAAGAACTGACCCTGAGTCGCCAGCGCATCGGCGATCCGCTGCGAGGTGATCACCCCGCCGATGGGGAAGCCGTTGCCCATCGGCTTCGCGACGGCGACGATATCGGGGATCACGCCCGAGAGCTCGAAGCCCCAGAAGCTCGTGCCCATGCGGCCGAAGCCCACCTGCACCTCGTCGGCGATGGCGAGACCGCCGGCCGCGCGCACCCGCGCGTAGGCCTCGGCGAGGTAGCCCTCCGGCAGCAGCACGCCGCCGGCGTTGCCGAGCACGGACTCGCAGATGAAGCCCGCGACCGGGCGCCCCTCTGCGTCGAGACGGCTGAGATCGGCGTCCAGATCCGCCGCGTACCGAGGCCCGGTCCCCTCGCCCCGGTGGCTGCCGCGGTAGCGGTTCGGGACATCGGCGATATGCACCCAGTCGGGGCGGTTCTCGAGCGCGAAGGGGTTGTCGTAGGCGCTGGTGGTGACCGCGTCGGAGGCGGCGGTCCACCCGTGATAGGCCTCGCGCAGCGCCACGACCGTTCTGCGCCCGGTGGCCGCCTGCGCGAGACGCAGTGCGAGATCCACCGCCTCGCTGCCGCTGTTGACCAGCAGCACCGTGTCGAGACCGCTGCCGGCGGGCATCAGCGCGAGCAGACGCTCGCTGTACTCGGCGAGCTCGCGGTAGAGGAAGCGCGAGTTGGTGTTCAGGATCCGCGCCTGCCGGCTCATCGCCTCGGCGACGCCGGGGTGGCCGTGCCCGAGCCCGGTGACATTGTTCACCATGTCGACATAGCTGCGGCCGACGGTGTCGACGAGGTGGTGCCGCCAGCCGCGCTCGATCTGCATGGGCCGCTCGTAGTAGCGCTCCTGGGCGCTGGCGAAGATCCGCTCCCGGCGCCGCTGCTCCGCGGCCGACTCATCGCGCTGGGCGAGGCTCGGCAGCCCCAGCAGCCCCGCCGGATCGCGGCTGAGCCGCGCCCAGGCCGGTGCCCGCTCGGCCTCGACGAAGAGCGGATCGCCGTCGGCCGCGTACTCCGGCGACCCCGTGGCGAAGCGGGACCGGGCACCCAAGCCCGTCTCCCAGGCGTCGGCGCGGCGCAGGCCCACCACGAGCCTGCGCGCTCGCTCGCCCGCGGGCACTGAGCCGATGCGGGCGCCGTTCGCGAGCACCGCCCCCGGCGCGGCTTCGGGAAGCAGCCCGGAGAGGATCAGCCGCCAGCCGTCGGCGAGCTCGAGCACGATGCCGCGGCCGCCGGCCGACTCGACCGTCGCATCCGCGGGAGCCGTCACCTCGCGGGCGGCACCCGGGGCGAGATGGATCTCGGTGTCGACCGGCCAGGTGGCGGCGGCGTCGGAGGCGTCCACCCTGGTCCGGGTGAGCCGGTAGACGCCGTAGGGGAACGCCGCGGCGGCAGCTCCCGCGGCGAGGGCGACCGAGACGAGACGATCCTCCGCCTCGGGGTCGAGCCAGCCGCCCGCGTCCAACTGCTCGCTCTCGACGCCCGCATCGAGGATCCGCACCTCGCCCGCGAGGCCGGGGAGCAGCGACCCGAGCGGCTGCGCGGCCGGGGCCTCGGGAGCAGGAGCGGCGTCGTGCTCGGCCGTGTCCTCGTCCGGGAGGCCGAGCCGTGCGAGCACGAGCTCGGTGACCTCGGTGGGATGCAGGGCCGTGGCGGCGTCGAAGATGGCTCGCTCCCCCGCCAGCCGTTCCCGGGCGTAGAGGTTGTCGCCGTCGATCTGCAGCTGCCGCCAGCCGCTCGCCACCAGCAGCGCCGCGCGCAGCACCACCAGCGGCCAGACGGCGCGCGCCTCGGCCTCGCTGAGCGGAGCGTCGCGGTGGAAGGCCTCAATCGCGTCGAGCACGCGCAGCGGGCGATCCGGCTCGTGGTGCAGCAGGGAGCTCACCGTGACGGCGAGCTCCGCGACCCGCCAGCCGGTGCCGAGATCGCCGAGATCGAGCACCGTGTGCGGGTGCATCCGGGCGTCCTCGCCCGGCAGGCCCATGACATTGTCGTCGGTGAGATCGCCGTGGATCGCCTGCACCGGCAGCGCCTCCGAGACCCGGGCGAGCGCGGCGCGGGCGGTCCGAGCGGCGGCGAGCACCCCCTCGCGCAGCGGCTCCTCGGCGATCGCGGGGGCGAGCCGCAGCGTCTCCTCGTGCGCGACGCGCATATCCCACATCTGCGAGCGGTCGAGGCCCGGGTGGGAGAGCGTCGCGAGGGCGTTCACCGACGCTGCGGCGAGCGCACCGAACTCCTCGATGACCGTCGGAGCCAGGTATCCGCACTCGATCATCGGGGTGCCCTCGGCGAACTCGCTGCGCCGCACCGCGAAACCCTGCCAGCGCTGGGTGAGCTCGCCGTCGATGCCCGGCAGCACCCGGGCCACCGGCACCCCGGCGGCCAGATAGGCCTCGATGGCGGCGTGCTGGGCGTCCCGGGCGGCATCTCCGAAGACCGGATTGTCGACGCGGAGCACGCTGCGCGCGCCGCCCGGCTCCGTGAGCAGGAAGTTGCGGTCCTGGTTGCTGCCGAGCTCCTCGGCGCGTGCTTCGATGCCGTAGCGCTCACGGGCGATCTCCGCGGCGTCGGCCGGGCTCACCTCCGGTCGCACCAGTCCGCCCGATTCGGTCATGAGAGGCGCCGGAGGATCTCGGGGGCCAGCGCGGTGAATGCGCGGCGGCGGTGCGAGGCGGCGTCTTTCTCCGCCGGGCTGAGCTCGGCCGCGGAGCGGGTCTCGCCCTCGGGGCGGAACACCGGGTCGTAGCCGAAGCCGCCCGCGCCCGCGGGCTCGCGCAGCACGCTCCCCGGCCACTCCCCCCGGACGACGAGCTCCTCGCCGCCGGGAAGCGCGAGTGCGGCCGCGCAGACGAAGGCCGCCGCCCGGTACTCGTCGGCGAGGTCGCTGAGCTGCCACAGCAGCAGCTCCACATTGGCGGTGTCGCTGCGGGCGGGGCCGCCCCATCTGGCCGAGAAGATCCCCGGGCAGCCGCCCAGCACCTCGACCGCGATGCCCGAGTCGTCGGCGATCGCGGGCAGACCCGTGTGCCGTGCGGCGGCCCGCGCCTTGAGCAGGGCGTTCTCCTCGAAGGTGACGCCGCTCTCGACGGGCTCCGGACCGTCGTAGCCGAGCAGCTCGAGACCCGGCACCAGCGGCGTCAGGATCCTGCGCAGCTCTTCGAGCTTGTGCGCGTTGTGGGAGGCGAGCACGACCCGGGACACGGTCATTCCCCGTTCAGCGCCGACTGCTGCGCTTCGCGCAGCTCTTCCGTGGCGGCGAGCGCGAGATCGAGCAGCGCGTCCAGCTCGTCGCGGCTGAAGGGAACCCCCTCGGCGGTGCCCTGCACCTCGACGAGGCCGCCCGAACCGGTCACGACGACGTTCATATCGGTGTCGGCGCGCACATCCTCGACATAGGCGAGATCGGTCATCGGCACGCCGCCCACGATGCCCACGGACACCGCGGCCACGCTGTCCGTCAGCGCACGGGCGTTCTTGGCGATGTGCCCCTGCTGGCGCCCCCACGCGATCGCGTCGGCGAGCGCGACATAGGCGCCCGTGATGGAGGCGGTGCGGGTGCCGCCGTCGGCCTGGAGCACATCGCAGTCGACGACGATGGTGTTCTCGCCGAGCGCCCGGGTGTCCACCACCGCGCGCAGGCTCCGCCCGATCAGCCTGGAGATCTCGTGCGTGCGCCCGCCGATCTTGCCCTTGACCGATTCGCGGGGGCTGCGGTCGTTCGTCGCGCGGGGCAGCATCGCGTACTCCGCGGTCACCCATCCCTTCCCCTGCCCGCGCAGCCACGGCGGCACGCCGGGGGTGAAGGAGGCGGTGCACAGCACCCGCGTCTCGCCGAAGCTGATCAGCGCGCTGCCCTCGGCCTGACGGCTCCAACCGCGCTCGATGACCACGGGGCGCAGCGCCCCGGCCTCTCGCCCGTCGACCCGGGCGCTCGTATTCGTCTCAGTCACACTCTCTCCTCTGGCTCTCCTCTGGAAACCTGGTTCTGAAAACCGCTCAATGTCTCTCGAGAACTCACTCTTCGGCCGTTCCCCGCTGTTGAAGGGCCGAAAACTGCACTCTCGATGCGTTCGTCTGCCCGTCACGCCCCGGGCAGTCTGATGACCCCGGTCGACAGATGATCCACGGCCTCGATTCCGATGCCCAGCATGCGCCGCGCCAGATCCACGAAGGCGTGGGTATCCGCCCCGGTGGCCTCGTAGCGCACCGCAGGTTCTCCCACATCGGGGTCGCGCAGCAGCCCGCGCTGGGTGAGCACCCGGTACACCTCTGCGGCGGTCTCGATATCGCTGGAGACGAGCGCGACGCCCGGCCCCACGACCTGGCTGATGGCGCCGCGCAGGAAGGGGTAGTGGGTGCAGCCGAGCACGAGGGTGTCGATGTCCTGCGCGACGAGCGGAGCCAGGTACTCCTGGGCGACGGCGAGCACCTCCGGCCCGCTGGTGCGACCCGCCTCCACGAGTTCGACGAAGCGGGGGCAGGCCTGCGAGGTCAGCTCGATCTCGGGTCGCATGCTGAAGAGGTCCTCGTAGACGCGCGACTGGATGGTGCCCTCGGTGCCGATGAGGCCGACCCGGCGGTTGCGGGTGATGCTCATGGCGCTGCGCACGGTCGGGCCGATCACCTCGACCACCGGCACCGCGTAGCGCTCGTGCGCGTCGCGCAGCATGGCGGCGCTCGCGGTGTTGCAGGCGATGACGAGCATCTTCACGCCCTGCTCGACGAGGTCGTCGAGGATCTCGAGGGCGAAGCGCCGGACCTCGGCGATGGGCCGGGGGCCGTAGGGCGTGCGGGCGGTGTCGCCGACGTAGATCATCGACTCGCCCGGCAGCTGGTCGCGGATGGCGCGGGCCACGGTGAGACCCCCGACGCCCGAGTCGAAGACCCCGATCGGCCTGTCGTTCAGCTCGCCCTGCTCCACCCGACCAGCCTAGCGCGCCGGTGCGCATCGCCGGGCTCCGGATCAGTGGATGAAGCTGCGGCGGTGCAGGGCGGTCAGGCCCAGCGCCGCGATCCCCTCGTAGTGCGCCTTCGCCCCGTAGCCCTTGTTCGAGGCCCAGGCGTATCCCGGATGCTCGGCGTCGGCGGCGCGCATCAGCTCGTCCCGCTCCACCTTCGCGCGCACGGAGGCTGCGGCCACCGAGGCGCAGGCGCGATCCGCCCCCACCCGCGTCCGCACGTTCAGCGGCGAGCGCAGCGCCGGCGTGAGCCAGTCGTGCGAGCCGTCGACCAGCACCACCGCGTGCGGCACCGCGGTTCCGGCCTCGTGCAGCGCCAGCAGCGCGCGCCGCCCGGCCGCCCCCAGCGCCCAGCCGATGCCGTGCGCGTCGACCTCCTCGGCGGTGGCGTAGCCGACGGCCCCCGTGCCCCACTGCAGCACCTCCGGCGCCAGCGCCTCGCGCCGCTTCTCGCTGAGCAGCTTGGAATCGCGCAGCCCTTCTGGGAAGACGAGGGTGCCCGCCGGCACCGCGTGCACGCCGACGGCCACCGGGCCCGCGATCGCGCCGCGCCCCACCTCGTCGACGCCGATGACGAGCGGGGACCCCGCGGCGAAGCAGGCGGCCTCGAAGTCGAGGCTCGGATCCTTGCCAGGGTCGGCGGCTCGGACCGCAGCCCGATCAGCCATCGGCACCTGCGGCTCGGGCAACCGCTGCCGTCTCCACCCCCGGGTCCGGCACCTCGGCGAAGACCTCGGGATAGTTGCCCAGCCACTGCAGCCGGTTCAGCGGCCAGTTGATCAGGAAGGCCCGCCCGACGATCTCCTCCTCGGAGACGAAGCCCTTGCCGGGCTGATCCTGGTTGTAGCGGGAGTCCTTGCTGCTGTAGCGGTTGTCGCCCATCACCCAGACCGAGCCCGCGGGGACCTCGACGTCGAAGTCGATGGCCGAGGCGCGCGTCTCGCCGGTGGGGATCACGGTGTACGGCTCGTCCAGCGGCACCCCGTTGACGGTGATCCGGCCATCGGCGTCGCAGCAGACCACGTGGTCGCCGCCGACGCCGATCACCCGCTTCACCACGTACTCGGCGCTGGTGTCCGCGGCCAGTCCCACCGCCTGGAGCACCCGCTCGATGGGGCCGGGGTCGGGCACGGTGGTGCCGAGGTTCAGCCAGCCGCCGGGATCCTTGAACACCACGATGTCCCCGCGTTCGACGCCGACCAGCTGCGGGACGAGCTGATTCACCAGGATCTTGTCCTCGACCTCGAGGGTGCGCTCCATCGATCCCGAGGGGATGTAGAAGCTGCGCACCAGAAAGGTCTTGAGGAGGAAGGAGATGAGGAAGGCGACGACGACGATCACGACCAGATCGCGCAGGAAGCCCAGCAGCCTGCGTCCGGCGCGGTGTCCGCTGCTCGTCGGGGCTTCGACGTGACTCACTCAATACTCCGATGTGACGCGGACAGGGGTGGGAAGTCGAGCGTATCGCGGTTCACTGGCACCCGACTGTGGGATCGCCGCAGCGCCGCGGCGGACCCCGGAAAGACTTCAGGCCCCACCCGTGACCGGGAGGAGCCTGAAGCGCGAAGGGAGAGGATCAGATCTCGCGCTTCTCCTTGATCTTGGCCTTCTTGCCGGTAAGACCGCGCAGGTAGTACAGCTTCGCCCGGCGCACATCGCCGCGGGTGACGACCTCGATCTTGTCGATGGCCGGCGAGTGCACGGGGAACTTGCGCTCCACGCCCACCTGGAAGCTCACCTTGCGCACGGTGAAGGTCTCGCGCACGCCGTCGCCGTGGCGGGCGATGACGACGCCCTGGAAGACCTGGACTCGCGAGCGGTTGCCCTCGACGATGTTGACGTGCACCTTGACGGTGTCGCCGGCGCGGAAATCGGGGATGTCGCTCTTGAGGGAGGCGGCATCGACGTGGTCGAGCTTCTGCATGACTGTCTCTTCCTGCGCCCGCCGCAAGTCGGGACGCAACTGATCGTACGTAAAGTATGTCTGGTGTCTCACGGTGAGTGCGGACCCTCGCGGCAGTACCGCACCGTGGCACAAGTGTCTATTATGCCACAGATTCGGGATCGCCTGAATCCCCGGATTCCGCCGCGGGCAGCAGATCGGGACGGACCCGTCTGGTGCGCTCCAGCGACTGCTCGCGCCGCCAGCTCTCGACCGCGGCGTGGTTGCCGCTGAGCAGCACCGGCGGCACCTCGCGCCCCCGCCACACGGCGGGCTTGGTGTAGCTCGGGTACTCGAGCAGCCCGTCCTCGTGCGACTCCTCGACGAGGCTGTCGGGGTTGCCGACCACCCCGGGCAGCAGCCGCCCGATCGCCTCGATCATGGCGAGGGTGGCGACCTCGCCGCCGTTGAGCACGTAGTCGCCGAGGCTCACCAGACGCACCCGGCCGCGCTCGGCGTACTCGTCGAAGACGCGCTGGTCGATGCCCTCGTAGCGGCCGCAGCCGAAGACGAGATGGGGTTCCGCGGCGAGCTCGCGGGCCTTGGCCTGGGTGAAGAGCTCGCCGGCGGGAGAGGGGAAGATGAGGAGCGGATCGGGGCCGGCCGCCTCGGCGAGGATCCCGTCGAGGGTCTCGCCCCAGGGTTCGGGCTTCATCACCATGCCGGCGCCGCCGCCGGCGGGGGTGTCGTCGACGGTGCGGTGCCGGTCGTGGGCGGCGTCGCGCAGATCGTGCACACGCACGTCGATGAGGCCGCGATCCTTCGCCTTGCCCAGCAACGACAGCTCGAGCGTGTCGAAGTATCCCGGGAAGATCGTGACGATGTCGATTCTCATCAGGTCACTCGGAGCCGTCGGCTGAGCCGCTCGCGGGATCCGCGGCGCCCGCTTCGGCCGTGTCGCTCGCGCCAGCCGTGTCGCCGACATCGCCCGCGCCGGCTCGGTCATCCCCGTCATCCCCGGCTTCGGCCGCCGGATCCTCTGGCAGCTCCTCGAAGAGCCCCGCGGGAGGGGTCACCTCGACGATCCCGGCCTCGAGGTCGATCCTCGGCACGATCGCCTCCACGAAGGGCACCAGCACCACGCCGTTCGCGGTCTTCACCGCGAGCAGATCCTGCGCCGGCAGATGCTGCACCTCGGCGACGGTGCCGACGGTCTCACCGTCGCGCCGGACGGCGAGCCCCACCAGCTGGTGGTGGTACCAGGCGTTCTCCTCGACACCGGCTTCGACCGCGGCCTCGTCGATCCAGAGGATCGCCCGCACGATGCTCTCGGCGGCGGTGCGATCGGGCACCTCGTCGAAGAAGCCCACCGGCGAATCGTTGAACCAGCGCAGCTCGCGGATGGTGACGGTGCGGCCGAACCACTCGGACTCCTCCGGCACCTGGAGCTGGAAGACCGCGCCGGGCACGAAGCGCAGCTCGGGGTTGTCGGTGTAGAGCTCCAGCTTGATGCCGCCCTTGAGCCCGTGCGGCTTCGTCAGGCGCCCGACGCGCAGACTCCCCTCCCCGCGAGCGGGAAGGGGAGCCACGGCGCGGTGCTTGCTCCCGGCCCGAGGGCCGGACCCCTCCCCGCGAGCGGGGCGGGAAGGCTTGCTCGGAGCCGTCATCAGACGGAGGAGTCCGCGGTCTCGGGGGTCTCGGCGTCGGCGTCGTCCGTGTCGGTGTCGACCACGTCGACCCGGACGCGCTGCCCGTCGCTGAGCGCGCCGATCACGGTGCGCAGCGACTGCGCGGTGCGTCCGCCGCGACCGATGACGCGCCCGAGGTCGCGCGGGTGCACGCGAACCTCGAGCAGCTCGCCCCGACCGGTCTCGCGACTGTCGACCCGCACCTCGTCCGGGTGATCAACGATCCCCTTGACGAGGTGCTCGAGCGCCTCGGCGAGAGCGCCTACGGCCATGGTCTAGGCCTCGCTCGTCTCGGCGTCGGCGGCTGCTTCGGCAGCCTCCTCCGCGGGAGCCTCGGCGGGCGCCTCTGCGGCGGCCTCGCTGACGGCCGGCTTCTCGCTCTTGGGCCGCAGCACCGGCTTCTTCGCGCCATCGGCCTCGAAGACGGCCTTGGGCTCGGGAGCGAGCACCTTCGACTCGGTGTCGCCCTCGCCCTTGAACTTCGCCCAGTCGCCGGTGAGCTTCAGAATCGCGGCCACCTGCTCGGTGGGCTGAGCGCCCACGCCGAGCCAGTACTGGGCACGATCGCTGTTCACCTCGATGAAGGAGGGGTGCTCGGTCGGGTGGTACTTGCCGATCTCCTCGATGACGCGGCCGTCGCGCTTGGTACGCGAGTCGGCGACGACGATGCGGTAGTAGGGTGCTCGGATCTTGCCGAGGCGCTTGAGGCGGATCTTGACTGCCATGGTGCTCCTTGTGATGATGTGCGTTGCCGTGCCGCATCTGCGGCACGGAAGCCCGACGCGCGGTTCGCGCGAACGATCCATCATCCCACGCCCCGATTCGAAAAGCAATTTTCGTCATGACCAGGGGTTTTTCTTCCGAACGAGGGTGCCAGAGGGCCGCGCGGAGCCCCGGATGCCGAAACTGCTGGTCGACGCGCCGGGCTTCCATCTCGCGCGCGGCGGACGGAGACTGTACTCATGACGCGCATCATGATCTCGGTCGCCGTGCCCGACGCCGCGGAGGCGCTCGCGCGGCTCCAGATCGATTTCAACGCCGAATTCGAGTCGCCGTGCCCCACGCGCGAAGAGCTCGCCCGTCGCTATCGCGCGATACTCGCGCGCCCGGAGGCCTACGCGCTGCTCGCCGGATCGCCCCGCACCCCCGACGGCTACGCCCTGGTGACGCTTCGGCCGACGATCTATTCCGACGGCCCCCTGGCGGTGCTCGACGAGCTCTACGTGCGTCCCGCACTGCGGGCGGAGGGAATCGGCACGGCGCTGCTCCGGCGGGCCGTCGAGGAGTTGCGGGATCGCGGCGGCGAGGAGATGCACATCAACGTCGACGAGGTCGACGTCGACACCCGCCGCTTCTACGAGCGGCACGGCTTCGTGAACACCGAACAGGGCACCGAGGACCGCATGCTGCTCTACCTTCGGGAGTTCCCGTCCGAGGCTCAGTGACCCGGGGCCCGATCCGCCCGGCTCCTCCGAGCGGCTCTCCGACACGCGTTACGTCGAATATCGCCCGTGCGTGAAAACAGGATGCTGAAAAGTTAGGCTGAGTGGGCACGGCGAACCCGCCGCACGCACCTGCGGGAGGAGCCGATCTTGTCCATCCCCTTCGCAACATCCCCTCGCTCGACGCTGGGCGTCGAATGGGAGGTGGCCGTCGTCGACCGGACCACCCGCGAACTCGCGCAGTTGGGGCCGGCGATCCTCGAGGAGCTCGAGCCCCGGTTCCCCGCGGAACGCTTCCCGCACTTCACCAGCGAGCTGCTCCAGAACACCGTCGAGCTCGTCACCTCCCCGCACCGGCTGGTCGCCGACGCCCTGACGGAGCTGCGCGCCCTCGCCCGTGCGGCGCAGGCGCAGGCGCAGGCGCACGGGGCGGCGCTCATCGGCTCGGGAGCCCACCCGTTCAGCAGCTGGGAGGATCAGCGCGTCACCCCCAGCGAGCGCTACGACCGCTTCGTCGAGCGGTATCGCTGGTGGGGCCGGAACATGCTCATCTGGGGCGTGCACGTGCATGTCGGGGTGGATCGGCGCGACCGGGTGGTACCGCTGATGCACGCGCTCCTCACTCATCTGCCGCATCTGCTCGCGCTGTCGGCGTCGAGTCCGCTGTGGGCGGGCGAGGCCACCGGCTACGCCTCGAACCGGACCCTGATGTTCCAGCAGCTGCCTACGGCCGGGCTCCCCTGGGACATGGACGACTGGGACGACTTCGCCCGGGTGCTGCACGATCTGAGCGCCACCGGGATCATCGCGGAACCCACCGAGGCGCGCTGGGACATCCGGCCCGCGCCGCGCTGGGGCACCCTGGAGGTGCGCGCCTGCGACGGCGCATCCACGCTCGCCGAGATCGGGGCGCTGGCCGCGCTCACCCAGTGCCTGGTCGAGCACTATCAAACGGTTGCGGATCAGGGCGGGGAGCTCCCCCGCCTGCAGCCCTGGTTCGTGCGCGAGAACAAGTGGCGCGCGGCACGATACGGGCTGGACACCCGTATCGTGGTCGATCGCGACGGACGGCAGGCGCCGTTGCGGGATGAGCTCCGGGCGCTGGTGGAGCAGCTGACGCCGGTGGCGGAGCGCCTCGGCTGCGAGGCCGAGTTGGTCGAGGTCGGGCGGATGCTCGAGAACGGGACCAGCTCGGAGCGGCAGCTCGCCGCCTACGCCGCGCACGGCGGCGGCGAGGCGGCTCTCCGCGCGGTGGTCGACACCCTCATCGAGGAGTTCGAGACCGGCCTCGCCGAGTAGCCGCGGCCTGCTCTCCCACTGTGCTCGCGGGAGAACGCGATGCGTTCTCCCCTCAGCGACCGGACCTAGTGAGGCCCGCGGCGGTCGCAGGAAAACGCGATGCGTTCTCCCATCAGCGACCGCCGCGCAGCATCTGCTGGAGCTGGGCGAGTTCCGCCTCGCTCGGCTGCGCGGCACCGCCGCCCGCGCCGAGCCCGAAGCCCGATCCGCTCTGCGCCGGGGTCGCGGGCTGCCCTGCGGCCTCCTGGGCGCGCTTGGCCGGGTTCCCCGAGCGCTTCGCGCCCTTCCCCTTGCCCTGGGGCTGCTTCTTCTTGCCGGCGTAGCCGCCGCCCATCCCGGGCATCGGCCCCATGCCGGGGATCTGCGGCACACCGCCCTTGGCGACGGTCTTCATCATCTTCGCCGCCTGCTCGAAGCGCTGCACCAGCGAATTCACATCGGTGACGGTCATCCCTGAGCCCTTGGCGATGCGCAGGCGCCTCGAGCCGTTCAGCAGCTTCGGATTCTGCCGCTCGGCCGGGGTCATCGACTGGATGATCGCCTCGGTGTGCACGATCTCGCGCTCGTCGAAGTTCTCGAGCTGATCCTTCATCTTGCCCATGCCGGGGAGCATGCCCATCATCTTCTTGATGGATCCCGCGCCGCGCAGCTGCTGCATCTGCTTCAGGAAGTCGTCGAGGGTGAACTGGTCGCTCGCGATCTTATCGGCGACCTTGCGCGCCTCGTCCTCGTCGAAGGCCTGCTGCGCCTGCTCGATCAGGGTGAGCACATCGCCGAGATCGAGGATCCGGCTCGCCATGCGGTCGGGGTGGAAGGGTTCGAAGTCGCCGAGACCCTCACCGGTCGAGGCGAAGAGGATCGGCTTGCCCGTGACGCCTCGGATAGACAGCGCCGCACCGCCGCGCGCATCGCCGTCGAGCTTGGTGAGCACGACGCCGGTGAAGTCGACGCCCTCCTGGAAGGCCTTCGCCGTGGCGACGGCGTCCTGACCGATCATCGCGTCGATGACGAAGAGCACCTCGTCGGGGTCGATAGCCTTGCGGATATCGGCGGCCTGCTTCATCAGCTCGGCGTCGACACCGAGGCGGCCCGCGGTGTCGACGATCACGAAGTCGTACTGCTTCTGCTTGGCCTCGGCGACGCCCTTCTTGGCGACCTTCACCGGATCGCCCACCCCGTTGCCGGGCTCGGGCGCGTAGATGGCGACGCCCGCTTGCTCGGCGACGACGCCGAGCTGGGTGACGGCGTTGGGGCGCTGCAGATCGCACGCCACGAGGAGCGGGGTGTGGCCCTGATCCTTCAGCCATTTCGCGAGCTTGCCCGCGAGGGTGGTCTTGCCGGCGCCCTGGAGACCCGCGAGCATGATGACCGTGGGCGGGTTCTTCGCGAACTCGAGGCGGCGCTGCTCGCCGCCGAGGATGCCGATCAGCTCCTCGTTGACGATCTGCACCACCTGCTGCGCCGGGTTCAGGGCACGGTTGACCTCGTCGCCGAGCGCGCGCTCGCGCACCCTGCCGGTGAAGCCCTTGACGACGTCGAGGGCGACATCGGCCTCGAGCAGGGCGCGTCGGATCTCGCGGACGGTGCCGTCGACGTCTGCCGCCGAGAGCTTGCCCTTGGCCCGCAGATTCTTGAAGGTGTCGGTGAGGCGAGTCGACAGGTTTCCGAAAGTAGCCATGGTGTCCTCAGTCTACCCGCGGAAGTCTGCGCGGGAGTGTCCATCGCCCCGCTGCCGGCCCTCGGGGTCGGTGAGCCGGTGGGGCCTGCCGAGGTTCTCGGGGTTCCACCCGACAATGGGCACCGGCTCGGTCATCGCCCACATCGACCGCGCGGACCCACTTCACCCTTCCCGGAGGCCCCTCTTCACCGAGTTCACCGTACAGGTGTCAATTTGATGCACTAAGTCGCGGGATAGTGCACCAAATTGACACCCGCGGGAAGGGGATGGGAGGGAGGGAGGCGGAACACAAGGAAAGCCAGCAGGTTCTCGCCGCTCACATGCCTCTCCCCCGTGCGAAGTTCCCGATCCATCCACAATTCCCGAGAATCCGCCTCGCCTCCCCCACTGATCGGAGAAGCTGTACCCATGGCACGATCCGCTTCCCCTCTGCCTGAGACGTTCGGCTCCGGCTTCTCAGCAGCGCAAGCGCGTGCGGCCGGGGTAGGCGCCCGGCGGCTCAGCCAGAATGACGTCATCCGTGTGGCCAGCGGCCTGTACCTCCGTGATTCCTCGGGTGCTCCCGAGGGCGCGGCCGAGCATCAAGCCGCAGCCTGGCGAAGACTTCAACTCGAGCATGCCCTCGCCCTCGGCGCATGCCTGAGATCCGGCCTATTCCTCTCCGGTCGCACGGCCGCTGTGCTCTGGGAGTTGCCGGTGCCCGCAGATCCGAGACCCGACCTCGAGGTCTCCTGCTTCGCTCCGGCCAGGGCCCCGCGCAGAGCTGGTCTGCTCGCTCATAAAGTGGAGCCGCACCTCGCACGGGTGGTCGAGCATCGCGGCGTCATGGTGACCGACCCCGTATCGACCTGGGCGATGCTCGCGCATCGCCTCGCGATCCCCGACGGCATCGCTCTCGGTGACGCCGTGATCCGTGCCCCGCGCATCCCAGGGACAGCGCGCTTGAAACGACCGCCCCTCGCCAGGCTCGAAGACCTTGCCTCGGCTGCGATCCTTCGACGACCGGGCGCGGATCGGCTCCGCGCCATGATTCCGCTGCTCTCCACCCAGAGCGCTTCTGCGCCGGAAACCCACCTCCGCCTGTTGATCCGGAAGTGGGGCTTGCCGGAACCCCAACTCGATCACGACGTCTACGACTCCACTGGTCGCCTGCTCGGCTGTAGCGAGATCGTTTTTCCCCGCTATCGGCTGGCAATGGAGTACGAGGGCGGACACCACCTCACCGATGCGAGGCAGTGGAACCGCGATATCGACAAGTACAGCGACTACGCCGCAGCGGGCTGGGAAACGCTCAGAGTGACCGCGAGCCTGCTGTATCAACAGCGGCCCAGCTTGCGGTATCGATTGGTCGAGGCGCTCAGGCGCCGCGGCTGGCAGGGATGAATTCGCCCCCGTCCACGCAGTGAATAGCTGAAAGTGTCATTTTGGTGCGCTATCTCGCGGAACAGCGCACCAAAATGACACTTGTTCGGGATCCAGGACCCAGGAGCCGGGCGGCGGATCGCGCACCAAAGTGACACTTCTTCAGGCCCACGCACCCGGGGCACGAGCACGGCGAGGCCGTCGAGACGGCGCCTCTAGCCGACGAGCTGCTGCGCGAAGACGTGCGGGGTGAAGCCCGTGAGATCGCCGATGCCCTCGCCCTGGCCGATCAGCTTGATGGGCAGCCCCGTCTTCTGCTGCACGGACAACACGAAGCCGCCCTTGGCCGAGCCGTCGAGCTTGGTGAGCACCAGCCCCGTCACGCCGGCGTGCTCGATGAAGGCCTCGGCCTGCGCCAGTCCGTTCTGACCGGTGGTGGCGTCGAGCACGAGCAGCACCTCCGCCACCGGCGCCTGCTTCTCGATGACGCGGCGCACTTTGGACAGCTCATCCATCAGCCCGCCCTTGGTCTGCAACCGGCCGGCGGTGTCGATGATCGCGATGTCGAAGCCCTCCGTCTTCGCGCGCTCCACGGTCTGGAACGCCACAGAGGCCGGATCCTGCCCCTGCTGCTGCGGCTTCACGATCGCCGCTCCCCCGCGCTCGGCCCAGGTGGCGAGCTGCTCGACCGCGGCCGCGCGGAAGGTATCGGCCGCGCCGACGACGACGCGCTTGTCGAAGGAGCGCAGGTAGTTCGCGAATTTGCCGATGGTGGTGGTCTTGCCCACGCCGTTCACCCCGACGACGAGGATCACGGCCGGGCGCTCGGAGAGGTGGAGGGTGGGATCGAACTTCGCGAGCCGCTCCTCGATGGCGTCGCGCAGCATGCTGCGCAGTTCCTTCACCTCGGTGACCCGGTGCCGTTCGACATCGGCGCGCAGCTGATCGAGGATCGACTCGGAGATCTCCGGGCCGAAGTCGGCCGTGATGAGCGCGGCCTCGAGCTCGTCCCAAGTCTCCTCGGTCACCCGCTCGGCCCCGCCGAAGACACCGCGGAACACACTCGTCAGGGACCAGGAACGCTCAGCCATGCCTCAAGTTTAGAGGCCGTGCCGAGCACGGCCCGACCGGGAGGCGTCAGCGGGGATCCGGTGATCGGCGACGCGCATTCTCCACAAGATGCATTCCTGTTTGGTCACGAAGCACTGCAGAATCCCCACATTCACGCGACCCGGCACCCCACTCTCCGCTACGATTCAAAGGATTCAGAGGCGCACTCGCAGAGCGGCGGGTCGTCCCAGCGAACCGACGGAGGTACCGTGACCCGTACAACGGCAGCACCGGTGAACGCCAGGCGCTCGATCGGCATTGCGCTCCTGCTCGGGCTCCTCGTCGCCCTGTTCAGCGGCCTGCTCGGCGCAGCACCGGCGCACGCGGCGGAGTGCACCCCCGACACCACCACCGCGTGCGTGCAGGGCGTCATCAGACTGAGCAGCGGCGAGCCCGCGGTCGGCATCGGCCTGTCCCTCAGCGGCAATGGAGAGGATCAGACGACGGAGACCGGCAGCGATGGACGCTGGTCCTTCGCCGTCGAGGAGGCCGGCAGCTACTCGGTCACCGTCGACGAGGCGACCCTGCCGGAGGGCGAGTTCCTCCGCAGCGTCGGCACCCGCGAGGTGACCGTGGAGATGAACAACTCCGCCGGGGCCCTCTTCCCGCTCACCAACGATCCCGATGCCGCGGGCGGCGGCTCCGCGGGCACCGGAGAGCCCGGAACCGGCGCGGAGACCGGGCAGAGCGGATCCTCCGCCTCCGCCTTCAGCTGGCCGCGCTTCTGGCAGCAATTCGTCTCGGGCCTCAGAATGGGCCTGCTCATCGCCCTCGCCTCCCTCGGCCTCTCGCTGGTCTTCGGCACCACCGGGCTCAGCAACTTCGCGCAAGGCGAGATGGTGTCCCTCGGCGGCCTGCTCGCCGCGGTGTTCATGGCGGTCACCGGCAATCTCTGGCTCGCCGCGATCCTCGCCGTGGCGGCCTCCGCCTTCTTCGGCTGGGCGCAGGACAAGGCGCTGTGGAAGCCGCTGCGCAAGAGACGCCTCAGCCTCATGCAGCTGATGATCGTCTCCATCGGCCTGTCGATCACCCTGCAGTTCCTGTTCCAGTTCATCTGGGGCTCGGGCGTGACCCGCATCGACCGGAGCACGCCGGCCACCGTCAACCTCTTCGGCGTCGTCCTCACCGTGCAGTCGCTTATCGCCATGGGCATCTCGCTGGTGGCGATCATCCTCGTGGGCCTGGCGCTGATGTACACCCGCTTCGGCCGGGCCACCCGCGCGATCAGCGACAACCCCGCGCTCGCCCGGGCCTCGGGCATCGATGTGGATCGCGTGATCAACGTGGTCTGGATCGTCGGCGGCGGCCTGGCCGGCCTCGCGGGCGTGTTCTTCGGCCTGGTGCTCAACGGCATCACCTGGTTCACGGGCGGCCAGATGCTGCTGCTGTTCTTCGCCGCGGTCACGCTCGGCGGCCTCGGCACCGCCTTCGGCGCCTTCGTGGGCTCGATGATCATCGGCATGATGGTCGAGCTCACCAATATCTGGCTGCCGGGCGATCTCAAGTTCGCCACGGCGCTGGTACTCCTCATCCTCATCCTGCTGGTCAGACCGCAGGGCATATTCGGTCGCAAAGAGCGGATCGGCTAGGAGCGCATCATGGATTTCTGGACCGGACTCCTCACGAGCATGCTGCAGACGGCGCTGTCCCCCACGACCGCCGCCTTCGTCCTCGCCGCCATCGGCTTGAACATCCACTTCGGATTCACCGGGCTGATGAACATGGGCCAGGCCGGCTTCATGCTGGTCGGCGCATACGGCTTCGGCGTCTCCGTCACCTTCGGCGCGAACTTCTGGCTGGCGCTGCTGATCGCCATCGCCTGCGCGGTGATCTTCGCGCTGATCCTCGGCATCCCGACGCTGAAACTGCGCGGCGACTATCTCGCGATCGTCACCATCGCGGCGGCGGAGGTCATCCGCATGATCGTGCGCATGGCGATGCTGCAGGACATCACCGGCGGCCCCACGGGCCTGCACGGCTCGAAGTACCGCTTCGCCTTCACCGACCTCTCGCCGCTGCCCGACGGCAAGACCACCATTCTGGGCCTCACCTACAACAACACGGGCACCGACGACTGGTGGACGCGCATCGTGGCCTGGGCCCTGGTGATCCTCGCGATCCTCCTCACCTGGGCGCTGATGCGCAGCCCCTGGGGCCGGGTACTCAAGGGCATCCGCGAGGACGAGGACGCGGTGCGCAGCCTCGGCAAGAGCTCCTACGCCTACAAGATGCAGGCGCTGATCCTCGGCGGCGTGATGGGCGCCTTCGGCGGGATCGTGATGGCGCTGCCCAGCGCCATGCAGCCCGACTCGATGGCCCGCCCGATGACCTTCAACCTCTGGATGATCATGCTGCTGGGCGGCGCCGCGACCATCTTCGGCCCGCTGCTGGGAACGCTGATCTTCTTCATCGTGCGACTCCTGCTCACCACGTTCGCCGGCGAGTTCATCCCCTCCAGCATCCTCAGTGCGCAGCAGACCGAGCAGCTGGCCTGGGTGCTGATCGGCGTCTCGCTGATGCTGCTGGTGATATTCAGACCACAGGGCATACTCGGGAACAAGAAGGAGCTGTCGTTCAATGTCTGATTCGAAGACGACGACGCCATCGTCGACCGCGCACGATCCCTATCCCTACGACCGCGAAGCCCTGCGCGAGCGACTGCGCCAGCTGGAGCAGGTGCCGGGCGTCTCCAAGCCCGACCCCATTCTCACGGTGGATCGCATCGAGCGGCGCTTCGGCGGCATGACGGCGGTGAACGTCGAGCACCTCGAGGTGCAGCGCGGGGCGATCACCGCGCTGATCGGCCCGAACGGCGCGGGCAAGACCACCTTCTTCAACCTCATCACCGGTTTCGACCAGCCCTCGAACGCCAAGAAGCTGATCGGCGGCGGGGATGCCCGCTGGGCCTTCAACGGCAAGACCCTGACGCACACCGGCGCCTCGCAGGCGGCCCGCTCGGGCATGGTCCGCACCTTCCAGCTGACGAAGGCGCTGGGCCGGATGACGGTGCTGCAGAACATGCTCATCGGCGCGAGCGACCAGCCCGGCGAGAATATGCTCATCGCGCCCTTCAAGTTCCTCTGGGCCAAGCGCGAACGGGAGAACATCGAGCGGGCCGAGGAGCTGCTGCAGCGCTTCAAGCTCGACACGAAACGCGACGATATGGCGGGGGATCTCTCCGGCGGGCAGAAGAAGCTGCTGGAGATGGCACGGGCGCTGATGTCGAAACCCGCGATGATCATGCTCGACGAGCCGATGGCGGGTGTGAACCCCGCGCTCACGCAGAGCCTGCTCGACCACATCCAGGCGCTGCGCGACGAGGGCACCACGGTGCTCTTCGTCGAGCACGATATGCATGTGGTGCGCCACATCAGCGACTGGGTGGTGGTGATGGCGCAGGGCGAGATCATCGCCGAGGGCCTGCCAGAGACCGTGATGACCAGCGACGCCGTGGTCGACGCCTATCTGGGCGCGCACCACGACCGGGATCTGGGCGATGACTCGGTGCTGAACACCAGCATGATCCAGGCCATCGCCGAGCAGGTTCAGGAAGAGGTCGAGGAAGAGGAGGAGGCGCGATGAGCGAGCAGAAGCTGGTGGTGAAGGCCGACAACCTCACCGCGGGATACCTTCCCGGCATCAACATCCTCAACGGCTGCACCCTCGAGGCGTACCAGGGAGAGCTCATCGGCATCATCGGGCCGAACGGGGCGGGCAAGTCCACGCTGCTCAAGGCGATGTTCGGGCTGGTGCAGATCCGCGATGGTGCGGTCACCCTCGACGGCGAGGACGTCACGAATGCGGCGACCAATCAGCTGGTGCGCAAGGGGGTGGGATTCGTCCCGCAGACCAATAACGTCTTCCCCTCGCTCAGCATCGAGGAGAACCTCCAGATGGGCCTCTTCCTGAAGCCCAAGGAGTTCTCCACCCGCGTCGAGGAGATGTGGGAGCTGTTCCCGATGCTGGCCGAGCGGCGCAGGCAGCGCGCCGGATCGCTCTCGGGCGGTGAGCGGCAGTCCGTGGCGATGGCGCGCGCGCTGATGATGGATCCGAAGGTGCTGCTGCTGGACGAACCCAGCGCGGGTCTGTCCCCCGTCAGGCAGGACGAGACCTTCATCCGCACCCGGCAGATCAACAAGACCGGCGTCACGATCATCATGGTCGAGCAGAACGCCCGCAGGTGCCTGCAGATCTGCGACCGGGCCTATGTGCTGGATCAGGGCAAGAACGCCTACGACGGCCCCGGCCGGGAGCTGGCGAACGACCCGAAGGTGATCGAGCTCTACCTCGGCACCCTCGCCGCCGATATCGAGGCGAAGAAGGAGGCCGCCGCGGACTGAGCGGGGCGGAGGTCGCACGCGCGATTCGAGCGCGGCGCGCGAACACGAGAAGAGGGGGCGGATCCGCGGATCCGCCCCCTCTTCTTCGATCTCCAGATCGGCCTATAGCGCTACCGCGCCTTCAACCGAACGCTGGAAGATGGGGTTGTTCGCCTCATCGTACTTGTAGATGCCGATGAATGCCGACGACGGGTCGTTGTTGACATTCAGCGGGCCGGTGCCGGACTTGCCGAGGTAGCGGATGTCCTTGCCGTCGGCGATCAGCGCCTTGCAGTCGGCGAAGGTGTCGCACTCCTCGCCGCCGTTCGCGCCGGAGACCGCAGCGAGCTGCGCCTGGATGTCGGCTGCGGCGGACGAGCCGGCCTTCTCCGTGGCCAGCGCCACCAGCATGACGAGGTCGTAGGCCTCAGCACCGTAGGTGAAGCTCACCAGTTCATTGCCGTAGGTCTCGGAGTAGATCTCCTTGAGCTGCGTCTTGAAGGCCTCGTTCGGATCGGCACCCGGAATCGAGCCCTGCGCGCCGAGCATGGTGCCCGCCTCGAAGTCCTCCTCGAAACCGTTGGTGTTGCCGTCGACCAGGTACACCGTCGAGAGATCCACGCCCTGGGCGACGAGCTCGGGGATGATGTACTTGATCTGATCGAAGGTGACGATCACGACCGCCTCGGCGCCCGAGGTCTTGACCGCGGTCACCTCGGAGGCGAAGTTGGTCTGCTCGACCGGGAACTCGTTGCCCTCGCCGTTGCCGCCGTACAGCGTCTCGGCACCGCCGGCCTCGACGACCTCCTGGATCGTGTCGCGCAGACCCGTTCCGTAGCTGTCGTTGAAGGTGAGGAAGGCGACACTTGTGACGCCGTCGCTGAGGATCTGGTTCGCGAGCGCATCGCCCTGGACCGAATCCGGCGGAGCGGTGCGGAAGTAGAACTCGCTGATACCGCTGAGATCGGTGGCGGTGTTCGACGGCGAGCCCATCAGGATGCCCTCGCCGGTGATCCGGTCGACCACGTGCAGGGTGCGCGAGGAGCTCATCGCGCCGAGCACGAAGGAGGCCCCGCTCCTGATGACGTCGTCGGCGCCCTTCTCGACCACGGTGATGTCGCTGCCGTCGCCCTCATTGGCCTCGGTGACGATCTCCACGGGCTGTCCCAGCACACCGCCGGCGGCGTCGATGTCGGCCAGAGCCTGGGCGACACCGGCCTGGACCGGAGGCAGCAGGAAGCCGAGCGAGCCGGTCAGCGGCAGCAGCGTCGCGATCTTCAGCGCCTCGCCGCTTGCCGATTCACCCCCGCCGTTCGCCTCCTCGCCGCCACCTGACGAGCAACCTGCGAGCACCAGAGCGGCGCTCGCGACCAGCGCCACGGCGCCGGTCGTACGCTTCATATTCATCCTCATGAAAGATGCCTTTCTGTCGGGCCGCACGAAATCGCCGGCACTCTTGATGAGCATATCCACCGCATAGCTGCCGATAGGGGTGCATTATCGGACCTTTACAGACTTGTTAGCGTCTCGTGATCAAACGATGGCCCCGTTCTCCAATGCCGGAGCGGCCCGAAGGTGAGGCGCTACCGCACACCCGCCTCATAGGCGAGGATCACGGCGTGCACTCGGTCGCGCAACTCGAGCTTCGCGAGCACCCGCCCGACATGCGTCTTCACCGTCGATTCCGAGAGGAACAGCCGCTCGCCGATCTCGGCGTTGCTGAGCCCCTCGGCGATGAGCGCGAATACCTCGCTCTCGCGCTCCGTGAGCCGCTCGATACGCACCGCAGCCGGCCCCGGTTCCGTCACCGGCGCGGGAAGGCGCGCATCCGCCGCCTCTGCCGCCGGGAGCGATCCCTCGCGCGCCTGCTGCATGCGCAGCAGCATGCGCCGGGTCACGCTCGGCGCGAGCACGGTGTCGCCGTCCGCGACGGCTCGCACGGCCTGGATCAGCTCCGCGGCCCTGGCGTCCTTCAACAGGAAACCGCTCGCGCCGGCGGCGACGGCGTCCATGGCGTATTCGTCGAGGTCGAAGGTGGTGAGCACGATCACCCGGGTCTGGGCATACCGGCGCGCGATGCTCGCGGTGGCCTCGATTCCGTTCATACCGGGCATGCGCACATCCATCAGCACCACATCGGGGGTGCGCCCCTCGGCGCTCAGCCGATCGATGCCGCTGAGCGCCGCCGCGCCCTCGGCGGCCTCGCCCACCACCTCGATGCCCGCGGCAGTGCCGAGGATCAGCGCGAAGCCGGTGCGGATCAGCTCCTGATCGTCCACGAGGAAGACCCGGATCGACGTCTCGGTCATCGCTCCCCCTCCCGGTCGTTCGCCGGCGCAGAGGCCGCCCGCCCTCCGGCGGGCACGATCGCGAAGAGGCGCCAGCCGGCGCCGTGCCTGCCGCTTTCGAGGGTACCCCCGAACATCCGCACCCGCTGGGCGACGCCGTCGAGCCCGCGACCGCTGCCGGGGATCCCGCCCGCGTGCGGGGGCCGCTCCCCCGGCGCAGGCCCCGAGTCGACGACCTCGATGCGCGATTCGGCCGTGTCGTGCTCGACGGTCAGCCGGACCTCGGTGCCGGTTCCCGCGTGGCGAAGCGCATTGGTGAGCCCCTCCTGCACGATGCGGTAGACGGCGAGCTGCTGCACCGCGTCGCCGTGCGGGGCACCCCGCTCGGCGAAGGCGACGCGCAGGCCGGTGTCGGCGAAGCCCGCGACCAGTTCCGAGAGCTGGGCGACTCCGGGCTGCGGTGCGAGCGCACCCTCCGCGAGGGCGGCGGGCCCGTCGGGGCCGCCCTCGGCCAGCACGCCCAGCAGTCGTCGCATCTCGACCAGCGCCGTGCGCCCGGTCTCCGCCGCCCGCTGCATCGCTTGCTTGGCCGCGGCGGGCTGGGTGTCGGCGGACACCGAAGCCGCCTCGCTGAGCGTGACCACCACGGAGAGCGAGTGCGCGACGACGTCGTGCATCTCTCTGGCGATCCGCGCGCGCTCGGCGGCGGCGGCCAGCTGCGCCCGCTGTTCGCGCTCGCGGGCGAGCTGGTGCACCCGGTCGATGAGCGCCGCGACGTAGCGGCGCCGGTTGCCGAGGTTGATCCCGATCATCAGCACCACGAGCAGCCACAGCGCGTTCAGGGAGTTCAGGGCCACCCGGTCGGCGACGCCGAAGGGCCCCTCCGCGATCACCACTCCGGCGGGTCCGATCAGGCCCGTATTGGAGCCTCCGGTGAGCTGGATGACCACGATGCTCGAGAGCGCTGCGATGCCGTAGCCCAGCCAGCCCGCGGCGACGCTGCGATAGACCGGCAGCGCGTAGAGCAGGAAGAACAGCGCCACCGAGTTCGGGACGGCGAGCATCCCCTGCTCGAAGAACAGCAGTGCCGAGACGACGATGAGCCCGAGCAGCGGAAAACGGCGCCGGAACGCCAGGGCGGTCGCCGGCACCGCGACCGCCAGCGCGGTGACCAGCACCCAGGGCCAGCCGAGGTGACCGCCGCGCGCGGCCAACTCGCTCGCCGCGGCCGGGTCGATATCGGCGAGGTTCTCCGAGATCGGCCCCGAGAGCGCGTCGAAGAGCAGCGCCAGCGCGCAGCCGAGGAGATAGCCGGCGACGATGGCGCCGTCGACGAACCTCGGATGCGCGGCGAGCCAGCGCCTGATCACCCCGGGCGGACGCGGAAGCCGCAGCTCCGCTTCTGCGGGCTGCGGCTCCCCCGGCGGTGCCGGAGCGGTTCGGGCGTCTCTCACACAGCGTCTCTCGTCTTCAGCAGGATCGCGGCGGGCACGAGGGCCGCTGCGGCCCAGGCGACCAGCCCGCCCAGTGCCGCCCAGTATCCCACGCCCAGCGCCTCGGCAGGGGCGTCGCTCGGCATCAGTGCGGCGGTGGAGAGCTCGTAGCCGAGATCGGCCGGCATCCACTGCGCGACCTCGGGCACCCAGGTCCAGCCGGTGAGGCTCAGGATCTGCAGCACCAGCGTGGAGACGAACAGCAGCGCCACCAGGACGGAGATCGCCCCCGCGGTCGATCGCAGCAGCGCGCCGATGCCCAGGGCCAGCAGCGCGGCCAGCGCCAGATAGACGGTGGTGCCGAGCATCGAGGCGAGCACGGCGGGCTCGACGAAGACCCCGAGCGCGCCGTCGCCGAAGATCAGCGCTGCGATCAGGCCTCCGCCGAAGGTGCTGAGCCCGCCGACGACGACGCCGATGGTCGCGACGACGAGCGCCTTGGCGATGAGCAGCGGGGTGCGCGAGGGCACCGCAGCGAGGCTCGAGAGGATCAGCCCGCTCGCGTACTCGCTGGTGACGGCGAGCACGCCGAGCACGCCCATGATGAGCACGGTGATATTGCTGCCGAAGGTCGCCGATTGGGCCAGCAGCTGCGGCATCGACTCGGCGGTGGCGAACTCGGTGCCGGCCATCGCGGAGGACATCAGCGCGGCCCCGCCCCAGCTCAGCAGGAGCATGACGAGCACGGACCAGCGGATCGAGCGCAATGAGAGCAGTTTGATCCACTCTCCGCGGAGCACGCCGTCGAAGGAGAGCCGGCCGCCGGCCGCCTCCGTGCGCTGAGGCGGGACGGTGGCCGGTTCGGGGATGAGTGTTGCGGTGGTCATGATCTGGTCTCCTCTGCCGGGTTCAGGCTGCGGCCGCATCGTCTGCGGTGTATTCGAGCTCGTCTCTGGTGAGCGCGAGGTAGGCGTCCTCGAGGGTGGCGGCGTCGGTGCTCAGCGCGTGCAGCACGATGCCCGAGGCCGCGGCGATCTCGCCGACGCGTTCGGCGGTGATGCCGTCGAGCACGAGCTCGGTGCCGGTGCTCTGCTGGGTGCTGCGGGCGCCCTCGGCGCGCAGCAGCTCGCCCAGCCGGATCGCCTGGGGGGAGCTGACCCGCACGGTGCGCTCCCCGCCGCCGGCGAGCAGCTCCGCGATCGGCGCATCGGCGATGACCCGGCCGCGACCGAGCACGATGACGTGGTCGGCGGTCTGCGCCATCTCGCTCATCAGGTGGCTCGACAGCAGCACCGTGCGTCCCTCGGCGGCGAAGGCGCGCACGAAGCGGCGCACCCAGAGCACTCCGTCGGGGTCGAGCCCGTTCACCGGCTCGTCGAGCACCAGCACCTGGGGATCTCCGAGCAGCGCCGCGGCGATCCCGAGCCGCTGGCCCATGCCGAGCGAGAATCCGCCGACGCGCTTGTGCGCGACCGATTCGAGGCCGGTGAGCTCCAGCACCCGGTTCACCCGGGCGTCGGGGATGCCGTGGGTGGCGGCGAGCGCCCGGAGGTGGCTGCGCGCCGTGCGCCCGGGGTGGACGCCCTTCGCGTCGAGGAGGGCGCCGGCGACGTTCAAGGGGTTGCGGTGCTCCGCGTAGGGCTTGCCCAGCACGGTCACGGCGCCCGAGGTGGGGCGATCCAGTCCCATGATCATCCGCATGGTGGTCGATTTGCCCGCGCCGTTCGGGCCCAGGAAGCCCGTCACCTGGCCGGCTTGCAGCGAGAAGCTCACATCCTCCACTGCGACTTTCGCGCCGTAGCGCTTGGTGAGCGTATTCGCCTCGATCATCGTGTTCCCTTCCGCGGGCCTGCGGTGACCCTCGGAGATCACGTTACGGACCCGGCGGGCGAGGCGCATCGGCCGCAGGTACCGTCTCGGGTCATCCTCCGGGATGATCCTCGGCGACGACTCGGCACCGGCTCGGCGGCGACTCCGCGGCGGGCGGATGCTACGCCTGCTCCTCGCCGATGCGCTGACCGACCACCGCCGAGATGCCGTCCTGGCGCATCGACACCCCGTAGAGCGCGTCGGCGATCTCCATCGTGCGCTTCTGGTGGGTGATGACGATGAGCTGCGAGTTCTCGCGCAGGCCCTCGAAGACCTGCAGCAGTCGGCCGAGATTGGCGTCGTCGAGCGCGGCCTCCACCTCGTCCATGATGTAGAAGGGGCTGGGGCGGGCGCGGAAGATGGCGATCAGCCAGGCGACCGCGGCGAGGGATCGCTCACCGCCGGAGAGCAGCGACAGGCGCTCGACCTTCTTGCCCGCCGGCCGTACCGTCATCTCGATGCCGGTCGAGAGCACGTCCTCGGGGTCGCTCAGCACGATCTCGCCGGACCCTCCCGGGAACAGCAGCGGGAACACCTCGGCGAAGGCCGACTGCGTGTCGGCGAAGGCCTCGGCGAAGATCCCGCGCATCTTCTCGTCGAGCTCGCCGATGATGGTGAGGAGGTCGGCGCGCGTCTTCGTCAGATCGGCGAGCTGCTCGGTGAGGAAGTTGTGCCGCTGCTCGAGGGCTGCGAACTCCTCCAGGGCGAGCGGGTTGATGCGGCCGAGCTCGGCGAGGCGCTTCTCGGCCCGGGCGAGGCGGCGCTCCTGATCGGCGCGGGACAGGGCGGCCGGATCCTGCTCCGGCGGCTCGTCATGCTCCGAGCGCGTTCCCGCACTCGGAACCCGGGGCGCTCGAGGCGGTGCGTCGCCCTGAGCGCCCGGTCCGTACTCCGCGAGCAGCACCTCCTCGACCAGCCCCAGCTCCGCCCCCGCCCGCTCCAGCAGCGAGGAGAGCTGCAGCTTGCGCTCGTAGCTCTTGAGCTCGGCGCCGTGCACCCGCTCGGTGAGGGAGTGCAGGCGCTCGCGCAGCTCGGCCTCCTCGGAGCGGAGCAGGGTGAGCTCCTGGCTGTGCCGGGCCCGGGCCTGCTCGGCGGTCTGCTGCGCCACCCGGGCCTCGGCGAGCGAGCGGTCGCAGGCGGCCTGGATCGACGGCAGCAGACCCGCGACCCGCTCCGCCCTCGCGACCTGGCGGGAGCGGAGCACGGCGCGCCGCGCCGCCTCCTCCGCCGCCCGTCGCTCGGCGTCGAACTGCTCCACCAGCAGGGTGTGCTCCGCCTCGCCCGCCCGGGCGCGCTCGCGGGCGGTCTCCAGGGCCAGGCGCCGCTCGATCTCGGCGGTGCGGGCCGTTTCGAGTTCGCCGGAGAAGTCGTCCCGCTCGCCGGCGTCGAAGATGGGTCGCGGGCGCGCCTCCGCCTCCGCGAGGGCCTGCGCGGCGCGCTCGGACGCCGCCAGGGCCTCCGCCTCGCTGTCGGCGACCGCGGCGAGCGCCTGCCTGGCGCGCTCGGCCTCGGCGAGTCCGGCCTCGGCGCGCACCGAGAGCCGGTTTCGCTGCTCGGCCACCTCGGCCAGCCGCGCGTCCGCCGCGCGGAGCTCGGCGAAGGCCCGCGCAGCTCCGGCCTTGGCCCGGACGGCGGCCTCGCGCAGCTCGGCGAGCTCGGCGCTCGCGGCCTCGATCTCGGCGGCGATCAGCTCCCGGCGATTCTCGGCCTGCTCGCGGTCGGCCGTGAGCTCGATGCGGGAGGGGGCCAGGCCCGATCCACCCGTGAGCGTGTAGGCGGTGAGCACATCGCCCGACCGCGTCACGACGGTGTAGCCGCCGCCCGGCAGCGCCTCGCGCAACCGGCCGGCCGCGGCCCGGGCCGCGGCGAGATCCTCGGCGATATAGCTGCGGGCCAGAATGCCGAGCACCCCCTCGGGCGCGCGCACGACATCGACGGCGCGGACGGCGCCGGGCACCTCTGGGCCGGCCGATCCGCTGTCGAAACCGCCGGCGGGCCGGGCGATCACCACGCCGACCCGGCCGAGCTCGCCCTTGTGCGCCTGCTCCACGGCTCCGCTGGCGTGCTCGACGTCGTCGGCCAGCAGCGCGGCGGCGAAGCGGCCGAGCGCGGCGCCCACCGCGGCCTCGTAGCCCTCGTCCACGCGCACGCTGTCGCTGACGCGGCCGCCGATGCCGCGCGGGGCGGCGGCGAGCAGGGCGCCGGAGGCGTCGCGCTGATCGAGGGAGGCGGCCAGGGCGCTGATGCGCGCGTCGAGGCCGGCACGGTCGCGTTCGAGGGCGTGCACGCGATCGCGCGCCTCGTCGCGCTGCCGCTCGATCTCGGTCTGCGCCTCCTGCGCGGCCCGGTAGGCGTCGTCAAGACCGGCCTCGGGCGCCTCGCCCTCGCCGAGCCGCTCCTCGAAGGCGGCGAGCTCCTGCCGCGCCTGCTCGGCGCGCTCGTCGGCCTGCACCACCGCGTGCTCGCGACGCGCCACCTCCTGGGCCACCGTCTGCCGTTTCTGCTCGGCGGCCTCGGCCTGTCCGCGGAGCTTGGAGAGCTCCAGATCGTGCCTCGACACCAGCGCGCTCTGCGCGGCGAGGTGCTCGTCGAAGGCGTCGAGGGCCTGCCCTGCCTGCCGGGTCGCCTCACCGGCCTCGCGCCAGATCCGCTCGGCCTCGGGGATCAGTCCCGCCAGGCGCTGCGCCTCTTCGCCGGCCTCGTCCACGGTGGCGCGGCCGAGCCGGTTCAGCTGATCCGGGGCCTCCGCCTGCGTGGCGAGGAAGGTGAGCCGCTGCTGGGTCTGCGCGTAGAGTCCCCGGAGTCGGGACTGCGCGGATTCGAGGGCGAGGGTGACGCGGCGGGCCGCATCGAGCTCCTCGCTCTGCTGATCCTGCTCCAGGCGCTGGATCCGCAGCTGCTTCTGCTCCAGCTGCTCCTGCAGCACGATGCGCTCGCTGTGCCGCTCCGCCTCGTCCTTGGCGAGCTCGTCGAGCTCTCGGCGCAGCCGGGCGACATCGTCGGCGAGCAGGCGCGCCTTGGCGTCGCGCACCTCGGCGGCGATCTCCTGGGCCTGCTTCGCGACCTCCGCCTGCCGGCCGAGGGGCTTGAGCTGACGGCGGATCTCGCCGGCGAGATCGTTCAGCCTGGTGAGATTCGTCTCCATCGCGTCGAGCTTGCGGAGCGTGCGCTCCTTGCGACGGCGATGCTTGAGGATGCCGGCGGCCTCCTCGATGAAGCCGCGGCGATCCTCGGGGGTGGCCCGGAGCACGGCGTCGAGCTGCCCCTGCCCCACGATGACGTGCATCTCGCGGCCCAGCCCGGAGTCGCTGAGCAGCTCCTGCACGTCGAGCAGGCGGCAGTTCTCGCCGTTGATGGCGTATTCGCTGGAGCCGTTGCGGAAGAGCGTGCGACTGATCGTCACCTCGGTGTACTCGATGGGGAGCGCGCCGTCGCTGTTGTCGATGGTGAGGCGCACCTCGGCGCGGCCGAGCGGGCCGCGGGTGGAGGTGCCGGCGAAGATGACGTCCTCCATCTTGCCGCCGCGCAGGGTCTTCGCGCCCTGCTCGCCCATCACCCAGGCGAGCGCGTCGAGGACATTCGACTTGCCGGAGCCGTTGGGGCCCACGATGGCGGTGACGCCGGGCTCGAATTGGAAGGTGGTCGGCTGCGCGAAGGATTTGAATCCCTTGAGCGTGAGGCTCTTCAGGTGCAACGCCGCCTCCTTCCCTCCATCGATCCTCTACCCTACTCGTTCAGCGGAACATCATCTTCTCGTAGAGGGTGCGCCCGACCGCGTGATCCTTCAGATCCTCGAGATCGATGGTGAGCTCGAGATCGGCGTTGAAGTCGTAGTACATCGGATGCTCGCCCGCGTGGATGAGCTTCTGGATGCCGTGCCGCTCCTCGCCCATGTCGATCGCCTCGATGAGCTTCGGATTCGAGGCGGCGAAGGTGATCGTGCCGCGCTCCGTCTCCCAGCTCCACTCCATCCGGGTCGGATAGCTCTGGTGCCCCGGGCCGTCGACCTCGCCGCTGGTGACCAGGCGCAGCGGCAGCAGCTCGTCGGTGATGACGCGATCCTTCGTCGCGAGGTAGAAGGTGGGCAGGTTGTACTGCCCGATCGGGAAGACGTACTTGGTCGTCATCCGCACGTACACCAGGGTGTACTCCCCCACATGCGCCCGCCCCCAGAACCAGTGGTCGAGGAAGGATCCCATGAGCTTGTTGCCCCAGTTGTGGTCGTGATAGGCGGAGCCGGTGAGCTCCTTGGTCTCGCCGTCCTCCACCAGGGTCGCGGTCACCGTGCCGTAGGGCACCGGCACGACCCAGGCCAGGTAGTGCTTCTGCGCCTGATCGAAGTAGGTGATGCCGGCGCCGGGCCGCCACGACGGGGCGCCGCGCTCGATGACGAGATCGGCGATCAGTCCGTCGACCTCGATGTGCATCGTGTAGGTGTCGAGGTCTCCGGAGACGGTGTTGGGGCCGATCCGCACCGCGCAGTGCTCGGTCGCCGCGCTGAACTCGCCGGCCGGGAAGTCGACGACCTGACGGCGGCTGGTGCCGTCGGGCTGCTGGCGGATCACCAGCAGCTGCGGGCTGACGGGGCTGGACGGGCTCGTATGCGGCTTGTTCGAGAAGGTGACCACCAGCGTCGATCCGTCGTCGAAATGGGTGTCGAAATACCACCACTCGAAGGTGTCGTGCGGGCTCTCGGCGGCGCGGTAGCCGTCCTCCCAGGCCTCGACGGTGCCGTCCTTCAAGCCGAGCGCCGAGAGATTCGTCTTCCCCGCCTCGGCGAACTTCTCGCGGTTCTCCAGAGTGTCGGGGATGTCGTGCGGCGTCATCTCAGTTCTCACCTCGTCGTTCGTGGTTCGGTCTTCTGGCCGGGTTCTCCAGTTACGCTGAGGCCCTGCGGATCAGTTTCTTCTGCTCGCGCTTCTCGATGAAGCGCTTGATCAGCACGCCCACCAGGATCCAGCCGCCGAGCGCGGTGACGATCCAGATCACCAACGGCGCGAGCACCCAGCCGAGTCCCTGGATGGCGATGCCCCCGTGGAAGAGCGTCGCCACCCACAGCGCGAGGAAGGTCGAGACGAGGCCGATGCCGCCGAGGAGCGCAGACGCGTGCTTCCGGGCCGTGTTGAACACGAAGGGGGCGAGGATCGACTGGGCCAGTGTGAACACCACCACGGCGACGAGGAAGCCGCCGAGCTGCAGCGTCACCCACTGCGGCAGGATCCACCCGGCGATGAGCAGGGCCAGCGCCGAGGTGACGAGATTGGCGGCGACAACGAGGAGGAAGCGGATCATGACGGTTCCTTTCGGCGGGGAGCGGCCGTTCGCCTCAGACTAGCGCCTCGCCTCCGCGGTTTCGGCGCGCGACACGTCCCGCGCGAGCCCTTCGAGCACCTCGACGCCGGGCAGCGCGCACAGGCTCGCTCCCGGGAGGGCGATCTTCGCGGCCCGGATCCCGGCTCCGATGATCGCCTCGGGCACCTCGGCGACCCGCGCATCGACCAGCACGCGCCACCCCGCGGGGAGCCCGATCGGGGTGATCCCGC
Source organism: Leucobacter sp. (assembly GCA_048516985.1). GTDB lineage: Bacteria > Actinomycetota > Actinomycetes > Actinomycetales > Microbacteriaceae > Leucobacter. The sequence continues at coordinate 2,468,892 of CP183188.1, forward strand.
CGACCTCCATGCCGGTGAGGGCGACGGCCTCGTCCATCGGCGCGAAGGCGGCCTTCCGGCTGCCGAGCAGCCCGCGCACCATGCCGTTGACATCCGCCCGGGTGGTGGCGAGGATCACGCAGGCCGCGTAGCTCACCGTCTCGCCGCGGCGACCGGCCACGACGATGCAGTTCGCCGAGGCCTCCGGCGCCACGCCATAGGCCGCGCAGAACTCCGCGGTGTCGGCGAGACCGGGATCGATGGCGGCGACACGGATCGTCCTGGCGAGCGCAGGGTCGTACTCCGCGAGCGCGCGGCGCACCGGATCCGCGAGGAGCCCTGGCGCTTCGGCCGCCGGGCGCAGTTCGAGTGGCACTGATGGTCTCCTCAGTCGATCTCGGATGGACGGCCGTCGGGTTCCCGCGGTGACGGCGGCTCGGTCTCGCCGGGTTTCGGCCGGAACCACTTCGCGGGCAGATCCGGTCCGTCCCACACCTGGACGATGCCCCACAGCACCGCGGCGATCGGCACCGCCAGCACCGCGCCGAGGATGCCCGCGATCACGGTGCCCGCGGTCAGTGCAAGCAGGATCACGAGCGCGTGGAGCTTGAGCGCCCGGCCCATCAGCACCGGTTGCAGGAAGTTGCCCTCGAGCTGGTTCACCAGCACCACCACCGCGACGACGAGCACGGCGCTGAGCGGCCCGTTCGCGACGAGCGCGACGAGCGCGGCCAGAATGCCCGCGACGGTCGCGCCGACGAGCGGGATGAAGGAGAGCAGGAACACCAGCACCGAGAGCGGCAGCGCCAGCGGCACCTGGAGGATGAACAGGCCGATGCCGATGCCGATCGCATCGACGAGGGCGACGCTCGCGGTGCCGCGCACATAGGAGCCGAGGGTGTCGACGGTCTTCCCGCCGATGCGCTCGGCGCGCGCCAGGGCCGCTCCGGTGAAGGGCCGCAGCAGGAAGCGCCAGATCCTCGGTCCGTCCTTGAGGAAGAAGAACAGCACCACGATCATCAGCACCAGCCCGGTGAGGAAGCTGGCGACGGCGCCCACTCCCGCGAGCGCGCCGGAGCCGAACTCAGAGGTGGTGACGAAGTCGACGATGGTCTGCCGCCACTCCTCGATCTGCTCCGCATCGGGGGCGAAGGGCAGCGTCTGCACCCAGGCGAGCAGCTCGGCGAAGCCGTCCTGGGCCTTCACCGCGAGCTCGTCCCACTGATCTCGGATCGCCCAGACGATCAGCCAGCCCACGAGGCCCAGGATCACCAGGATCCCGAGCAGCTCGATCACCGCCGCGAGCGCGCCGGGCACCCGACGCGCCCTCAGCCATTTCGTGACCGGCCAGAAGGTGCTGGCGAAGATCAGGGCGAGCACGATCGGGATGAACACCGTGCTGAGGGTGCGCAGCCCCCAGATGAAGCCGGCCGTGAGCAGGAGGACGATGATGATCTGCAGCGATCGGGTCGCGAGCCGCCCGAAGCCGTCCGCCCAGAGCCTGCCGACCGGGGCCGGCCCCGTTCCGACCACGACGGCCTCGCTGTCTGCCTTGGGCGTCGTCTCGCGACGCGCGCGTCTCCCCGACCACATGACGGACTCCCCTGTTCGAAGGATTCCGTCCCACTCTACGGTGCGATGCGGTGCGACGGTGCGATGCGGCGCGAGCGCCTCCGCGTCGCCGCGCTATCGCGTGACGGCGCGTTCGGCGATGAAGGCGCGCAGCTGCTCCGCATCGCCCGACATCTCGGTCACGTGCTGCGGCAGATCCAGCAGCTCGGCCAGATGCGCGGGCAGCGGCGCGGCCTCGCCGATCGCCTCGGCGACGATCTCCGGGAACTTCGCCGGCTTCGCGGTCTCGAGCACGAGCATCGGCACGCCCGGCTCGACGTACTCGCGGGCCACCTTCACACCGTCGGCGGTGTGCGGATCCACCACGACGCCGGTCGCCTCGTGCACCGCGCGGATCGTCCGGACCCGATCCGCGTGGGTGCTCGTGCCGCTGACCAGGCCGAACTCCGATGCGAAGCGCGGCTGCTCGGCCGAGAGATCGAGCTCACCGCTCGCGCCGAGCGTGCGCCAGGCCTCGGCGAGCCGCGAGCCGTCGCGGCCCAGCAGGTCGAAGATGAAGCGCTCCAGATTCGAGGCCTTGGAGATGTCCATCGAGGGGCTCGAGGTGGCGTGGGTGTCGGCGGCGCTGCGCGGGCGGTAGAGACCGCTGCGGAAGAAGTCGTCGAGCACATTGTTCTCGTTGGCCGCGAGCACGAGACGGCGGATCGGCAGCCCCATCTGCCGGGCGAAGTGGCCGGAGAGGATGTTGCCGAAGTTGCCGGAGGGGACGGTGAAGGAGACCTCGAAGCCCGCGCGCTCCGACGCCGGCAGCGCGTCGGTCGCGCGCAGCCACGCCCAGAAGTAGTAGACGGTCTGCGCGGTGATGCGGCCGAGGTTGATGGAGTTGACGGTGCCGAGGGCGTGCGCGCGCTTGAAGACGAGGTCTCCCGACAGCTCCTTGACGAGGTTCTGGCAATCGTCGAAAACGCCGGCGACGGCGATGTTGTGGATGTTCTCGTCGGTGAGGGAGTACATCTGCGCGCGCTGGAAGGCGCTCATGCGCCCCTGCGGCGACAGCATGAACACGGCGATGCCGTCCTTGCCGCGCAGCGCGTACTCGGCCGCCGAGCCGGTGTCGCCAGAGGTCGCCCCCAGAATGTTGAGCACGCGACCGCTCCGGGCGAGCGCGTATTCGAGCACCTGGCCGAGGAACTGCATCGCCATGTCCTTGAAGGCGAGCGTCGGCCCCTCGGAGAGGCCGACCAGAGTGAGGCCGCCGTCGATCGGGGTGAGCGGGACGACACCCGGCGTCGGGAAGCTCTCGGGTCGGTACGCCGCCTCGCACATGCGGGCGAGCTCGGCGCGCGGGATATCGGTGGCGAAGCGCGAGATGATCTCCGTGGCGAGGTCGGCGTAGCCGAGATCGCGCCAGGCCTCCAGCTGCGCGGCATCGACGCCCGGCAGGGTCTCGGGCACCGCCAGACCGCCGTCGGGGGCGAGCCCCTCGAGCAGGGTCTCGCTGAACGGTGCGGGATCCATACCGCCGCGGGTCGAGATGTACTTCACCGATTCGCTCCTTCTTCCGGTGGGCCGTTCCATTCTCTCAGGTCGGCGCCCTGCGCTCTCACCAGGAGACCGGAAGCGCCTTGCCCTCCTCGTAGCCCGCGGCGGACTGCAGCCCGACATGCGCCCGGACGTGGAACTCGGACAGCGTGGCCGCCCCGGCATAGGCGAAGGAGGATCGCACCCCCGAGGTGATCATGTCGACGAGGTCCTCGACCCCCGGCCGCTGGGGGTCGAGGTAGATCTTCGAGTCCGAGATGCCCTCGGCGAAGAGCGCCTTGCGCGCCTGCTCGTAGGCGTCGAGGCCCGCGAAACGCTGCTGCACCGCCTTGGTCGAGGCCATCCCCCACGACTCCTTGTAGTGCCGGCCCTGTGCGTCGACGCGCAGCTCCCCCGGGGCTTCGATGGTGCCGGCGAACCACGAGCCGATCATCACCGACTCCGCGCCGGCGGCGAGCGCCAACGCCACATCCCGCGGGTAGCGCACCCCTCCGTCGGCCCAGACATGCGCGCCGAGCTCTCGGGCCGCCTGCGCCGCCTCGAGCACCGCCGAGAACTGGGGACGCCCCACCGCCGTCATCATGCGCGTGGTGCACATCGCGCCCGGCCCGACACCGACCTTGATGATGGTGGCCCCGGCGGCGACGAGATCCCGCACCCCGTCGGCGGTCACCACGTTCCCGGCGACGATCGGCAGCCCCAGATCGAGCGCCGCCACGGTCTCGATGGCGCGGATCATGCCCTCCTGATGGCCGTGCGCGGTGTCGAGCACCAGCACATCCGCTCCCGCCTCCGCGAGCGCGCGCGCCTTGCCCGCGACGTCTCCGTTGATGCCGACCGCGGCCGCCGCCGCGAGCCGGCCCCGGGCGTCGACGGCGGGCCGGTAGAGGGCGCTGCGCAGCGCACTGCGCCAGGTGATGGTGCCGACGAAGCGGTCGCCGTGGACCACGCCCATCAGCTCCTCGCCGTGCCTCGCCTCGAGCGCGTGGACGGCGTCGAAGGCCTCGCGCCCCTCGCCGAGTTCGGCGAGCCCGATCAGGTGGAGCTCGGAGTGGATGAGGTCGCCGAGGCGGGCGTCGGCGGGTGCGCTCGCGAGGCGCACGGCGGAGAGCAGCCCGAGCACCTGATCGCGGCGGAGGCTCGCGTCGTCGTCGTCGGCGGCGGATCCGCCGAGCTCCGCCACCACGACCCCGTAGCCGGGCACGGCGGGCAGCTGGCGCAGCGCATCGGCGGCCGTCGCCCCGGGCGGCAGCACGAAGGGGGTGTCGCAGGCGACGGGCTGCTGCTTGAGCCAGCGCACGGCGTGAAGCGTGTGCTCGAGCGACATGTCCTGCGGCAGCACTCCGAGGCCTCCCCGGCGCGCGAGCGCGGCGGCGAGCCGGGGGCCGGTCACCGAGTTCATATTCGCGGCGACCAGGGGGATCGTGGCCGGGGTGCCGTCGTCCGGCGTGAGATCGACTTCCAGCCGGCTCGCCACCGCCGAGCTGCGGGGGACGAGGAACACATCCGAGTACGTGAGGTCGACCGTGGGCTGCGCGCCGATGAACTGCATGCCCCTACGCTACCCGCAGCGCCCGAGACAACGCCTGACCGTGCGCGATGCCGCCGCTCAGAACTCGGCGATGACGATCCGCTTCATCCCCATCAGACGTTGCCAGGCCTCGGGGCGCTCCATCAGCTCGCCCATGTTCTCCGGCACGATCTGCCAGCTGACCCCGAATCGGTCGGCGAGCCAGCCGCAGGCCTCGGCCTCGGGCACCGCGGAGAGCGCCTCCCAGAGCCGGTCGATCTCGGCCTGACCGGCGCAGTGAACCTCGAGCGACACCCCGCAGCTGAAGCCGTGATCGACGCCGGAGCCGTTGTCGGAGGCCATGAACCACTGCTCGCCGATTCGGAACTCACCGAAGGCCAGGGCCTCCGCGCTCGCCTTGCCCGTGGGCGCGCCGTAGGGCGCCCGGCTGCCGACCTCGGAGCCGCCCGGCCAGTCGGCGAAGAGGGACACGTAGAAGTCGGCCGCTTCGGCGGCGCGATCCTGCGCCTCCCCGTCGAACATCAGCGCCGGGATGATGAAGGGGCGCGGATCGCCGGCCGGATCCGTCAGCATCAGCTGCCAGCTGACGCCGTAGCGATCCTGGATCCAGCCGTAGTGGCGGCTGAAGGGGTACTCGCCGAGCGGCATCAGCGCCGTGCCGCCCTCGCTCAACCGCGCCCACAGCCGGTCGAGGCTGGCCCGCGCCTGTTCCTCGGAGCCGTCGAAGAGCAGCGGGTCGAAGTTCAGCATGAAGGAGATCGACGGGTTCGGATGGAATTCGTCGCCGGCGTTGATGAGGGTGAAGCGGGTGCCGGAGATGGTGAGCGCGACGGTGACCGCCTGCCCCGCGAAGCGCTGCTGGAAGTCGGGGAGCCCCTCCGTCGGATAACGCCCCTCGACCTCGAAGCGGGCGTTCTCGAAGGCGGCGGCGTAGAAGGCGCCGGCCTCCTCCGCGGTGCCGTTGCACCAGATGTTCGGGACGATCCTCTGCTGCGTCATGACGACCTCCTCGTGTCGCTCCCAGCGTACGCCTCCCCGGCGCCGATGTCCCGCGCTCGACGGCGGCCCCTCAGACCGCCTGCGCCGACAGCCACTGCTCGAAGCGCGGCCCGAGCAGCTGCGCCTCCGGGCCGGGCAGAATCGCGCCCTCCCGCAGCGCCCGGCCGAGACCGCCCGGAAGCGGCAGCTCGAAGACTCGTCCGCGCTGCCCGCGCGCGGCCCGGACGGCGCGCGCGAGTTCTGCCATCCGCATCTCCTCAGGCCCGGCGATGTCCGGGGCGAGGCCGAGGGGCGCGCCCTCGGCGATCTCCATGAGCCGTCGCGCGACGCTCTCGGCCGCGAGCGGCTGAGAGCGCATCGCGGGCACCACGGCGAAGGGCCCCATCGGAACCGCCACCTGATCCGCGAACTCGAAGAACTGCGTCGCGCGGAGGATCGTCCAGGGCACCCGGGAGGCCTCGACGATCCGCTCCTGCTCGGCCTTGCCCGCGTAGTAGCCGTGGGGAGCATCCGCCGCACCCACGATCGACAGCACCACATGGTGCCGCACGCCCGCCGCGGCCCCCGCCCGCAGCAGCTCCTCGCTCACCGCGCGGAAGAAGGCGCGGGACTTCGCCGCCGCAGTGGTCTTGGTGCCGCTCGCGTCGATGACGACATCGACTCCGGAGAGGTCGAGAGCGCCCGGCCTCGTCAGATCGACGCCCTGCGAGCGCGAGAGCAGCCGCGCCTCGTGCCCCGCGGCTCGGGCGAGCGCGACGATGCGCGACCCGACCATTCCGGTACCGCCCGCGACCGCGAGTCTCATGATCCTGCCGCCTCTCCGCCGTGTCTCAGCCGGGTCTCCGCCCTGCCTCAGCGCGATCATACCGCCGCCGGCGCTGCGGGCCCTCAGCCGACGACGGCCGTCGCCTCGATCTCGACGAGATTGCCGGGTTCGAACAGGGCCGCGACGCCGATGAGGGTCGACGGCGGCATCGGCTGCGGGATGCCGAGCTCCTCGGCCACCGCGGCGATGCCCGCCAGGAAGGCGTCGTGCTTCGAAGTCTGCCAGTCGGGCAGGTAGAAGGTGAAGCGCACGACATCCCCGAAGCCGGCGCCCGCGGACGCCAGGGCGATGCCGACATTGCGCAGCGCCTGGGAGACCTGTCCGGTGAGATCGCCCGGCGCGACCAGTGCGCCGTCGGCGTCGGTGGAGGTCTGCCCGGCGATGTGCACCTGACGGGCGCCGCTCGCCACCGCCACATGCCGGAACGGCACGGCTCGGATCAGGCCCTCCGGGCTGAACAGCTCGACGGTCATAGTGGGACTCCTTCGTCCGGACGGGCGGTCTCCGGTGAGACTATCCGGATCGGCGGAAGGAATCCACGGCGCCGCCCGCGGCTACTCGCGCAGCTTCGCGCCGAAGGCGGTCTCCGCCGCCCGCACACCGGCGAGCTTCGCCTCGGTGGCCTCCTCGGACTTCAGCGTGCGATCCTCGGCGCGGAAGCGCAGCGCGAAGGTCAGCGCGCGCTGCCCCTCGGGAACACCCGCTCCCCGGTAGTCGTCGACGAGGCGCGCGCGCTCCAGCAGATCGCCGGCGCCCGCCGTCACCGCGGCGAGCACCGCCGCGGCGGGCACCTCCGCGTCGACCAGCAGGGTGAGATCCTGCGTCGCCGCGGGATATGTGGACAGCTGGTGCGTCTCGGGCTCGCGCGGGGCGAGCTCGATCAGCCGGCCCAGGTCGAGCTCGAAGGCCGCGACCCGGCCCGGCAGATGCGACTCGGCGACGAGCTCCGGCAGCAGCTCCCCCGCGACTCCGACGACCTCGTGCGCGCCGTCGACCGTCACGCGCAGCTCGGCGGTGCGGCCGGGGTGGAAGGCGCGGTGGGCGCCGCGGTGCACGATGAGCTCGACCGAGACCGCCGCGGCGACCGTGCGCGCGGCGTCGAGCGCATCGGCCCAGTCGTAGGCGCGGGCGGGCTCGCCCGGCTGGCGCTCGACCGCGGAGCCCATGAGCAGACCCGCCGCGAGGCGCGGCTGGCGCGGGATCGAGGCGTCGAGCTCGGCGAGCCGCGCATCCGTGGGCCGCTCGGCGAGCGGGGGCACCTCCTCGGTGCCGAGGACGGCGCCGGCGGAGGCGGGCTCGAACACGGCGCCGAACTCCACCAGGGCGAGGTCGACCAGGCCGCGCGAGGCGTTGCGCTGGGCCGCGCCGACGAGGCCGGGCAGCAGCGATCGGCGCAGGAACGGCGCCTCGCTGTCGAGCGGATTGGCCAGGCGCACCGCCTCGGGACCGGCGGGATCCTCGAGGATCTCGTCGTCGACCGTGTCCTCGGGGCCAGCGCCGAAGGCGTCCAGCTGCGCCCGGGAGACGAAGGGGTAGCTCTGCACCTCGTCGAGTCCGGAGGCGGTGATCACATTCGCCGCGCGGCGGCGCAGCCGCTGCTCGCGGGTGAGGCCGCGGCCCGCGGGCGCCACCGGCAGCACCGAGGGGATCCGGTCGTAGCCGACGATGCGGGCGACCTCTTCGACGAGATCGGCCGGGCGCGACAGATCGCTACGCCAGCTCGGCGGGGTCACGGCGAGCACGCCCTCGCCGCGATCCTCGATCTCGCAGCCGATCATCTCGATCGCCGCCCGCGACTCCGCATCGGAGATGTCCGCGCCGAGCAGGCCGTTCACCCGCGACAGCGGGAGCTCCACCGTCACCGGCTCCCAGGGCGCGACGAGATCGGCGCCCAGGGGGTCGGCGGATCCGCCCCCCAGCTCCACGAGCAGATCGACCATGCGCTGCGCCGCGGCCTGCGCCACCAGCGGGTCCACGCCGCGCTCGTAGCGCTTGGACGCCTCGCTCGGCAGCTTGTGCCGGCGGAGGCTCCGCGCGATGGACACGGGGTCGAAGGTCGCCGCCTCGATGAGCACGTCGACGGTGCCCTCGTCGGTCTTGGTCGATTCGCCGCCCATCACGCCGGCCATGCCGATCGGGCCCGACTCGTCGGTGATCAGCAGATCCTCGGGATGCAGGGTGCGCGTCTGGCCGTCGAGGGTGACCAGGGTCTCGCCCGGAAGAGCCCGGCGCACGGTGATGCCGCCGCTGAGCTTCTGCAGATCGTAGGCGTGCAGGGGCTGGCCGAGTTCGAGCATCACGTAGTTCGAGATGTCGACCTGGAGGGAGAGGGACCGGATACCCGCGAGCTGCAGGCGCGCGACCATCCATGCGGGTGTCGGACGCGTCGGGTCGATACCGCGGACCACGCGCGCGACGAAGCCGGTACAGCCCTGCCGGCCGCGGATCGGCGCCCGGTCGTCCAGTACGACGGGGAAGCCGGATCCGCTGCCGATCTCGATCGCGAGCGCGGGATCGCGGAACTCGGCGCCCGTCGAGTGCCCGTACTCGCGGGCGACGCCGCGGATGGAGAAGGCGTAGCCGCGATCCGGGGTGACGTTGATCTCGACGGCGCTGTCGCGCATGCCGAGCAGTTCCAGCGCGTCGGCGCCGATCTCGGGATCGGTGCCGTTCTCGGCGGAGAAGCCGAGACGGGAGAGCACGATGATGCCGTCGTGATCCTCGCCGAGCGCGAGCTCCTTCGCCGAGGCGATCATGCCGTCGCTGACGTGGCCGTAGGTCTTGCGGGCGGCGATGCGGAAGTCGCCCGGCAGCACGGCGCCCGGAAGCGCCACCACGACCTTGTCGCCCGCCTCGAAGTTGTGGGCGCCGCAGACGATGCCGCGCACATCAGCGCCGCCGTCGGCGGCGGCCCGGCCATCGGGCGCGACACGCACCTGGCACCAGTTGATCGTCTTGCCGTTGGACTGCGGTTCGGGCTCCCGCGAGAGCACCTGACCGACCACGATGGGGCCCGTCGCCTCGAAACGGCGGATCGACTCCTCCTCGAAGCCGACGCGCACCAGATCGGCGTGCACCTGCTCGGGGGTGGCGTTCTCGGGGAGCGAGACGTACTCGCCCAGCCAGCTCAGTGGAATGCGCATCAGACCAGTCCTCCGAACTGACGGTTGAAGCGGATATCGCCCTCGACCATGTCCCGCATGTCGTTGAGGTCGTGGCGGAACTGCAGGGTGCGTTCGATGCCCATGCCGAAGGCGAAGCCCTGGTACTCGTCGGGATCGACGCCGACCGCGAGCAGCACATTCGGGTCGACCATGCCGCAGCCGCCCCACTCGACCCAGCGCGCGCCGCCCTTGGCGTTCGGCTGCCATACGTCCATCTCGGCGGAGGGCTCGGTGAAGGGGAAGAAGTTGGGGCGCAGCCGGATCTCGGCCCGGGCGCCGAACATCTGCCGGGCGAAGTGCTCGAGGGTGCCGCGCAGATGCGCCATGGTGAGGCCCCGGTCGATGGCGAGCCCCTCGATCTGCTGGAAGACGGGGGTGTGCGTGGCGTCGAGCTCGTCGGTGCGGTAGACGCGGCCGGGGGCGACCACGTAGACGGGGAGTTCGCGATCCAGCAGCGAGCGCACCTGCACCGGGGAGGTGTGGGTGCGCAGCAGCAGATGCCGGTCCGCGGGCTCGACGAAGAAGGTGTCCTGCATGGCCCGGGCGGGGTGGTCCGGGTCGAAGCCCAGCGCGTCGAAGTTGAACCACTCGTGCTCGAGCTCGGGTCCCTCGGCGACCTCCCAGCCCATGCCGATGAACACATCGCTGATCTCGTCCTGCAGCTGGGCCAGCGGGTGCCGGGTGCCGGTGCTGCGGCGTACGGGCGCCTCGGTCACGTCGACGGTCTCGGCGACGAGCCTGGCCCGCGCCTCGGCCTCGGCCAGAGCGATCTCGCGCTGCGCGTAGGCGCCCTCGATGCGGCCTCGGGCCTGGCCCATCAGCTTGCCGGTCTCGGCCTTCAGCTCCTTGGGGACCTCGCGCATGCGGGCGTTGAGCCGCGCGATCGGCGATCCCTCGCCGGCGTGCTCCGCTCGGGTGTGCTTCAACTCGGCGACGGTACCGGCCGCGGCGAATGCGGCGAGCGCCGCGTCGACCGCCGCCTGGGCGGCCTCTGGGGTGATCGGATTGCTCTCTGACACAAGTGTCAATCCTAGTCGCCCGACCCGGCGCCTCGGCCCGCTGCCTGCTGAGGGAGTGGGACGAAGTGCCCGGCCGGGGCGCGTAGACTGGCGGGGTGGTCGGAGGTGAAGGCATGAGCCGCGCGGTGAGAACCGCGCGTGGCTTCGGCGGCGCAGTCATCGCGACGCTCTTCGCGGCCGCCTCGCACGCACTCGGCGGCGGCCGCATCACGCCCATCGCCGTCGTGGCGACCATCGTGCTGGCGCTGCCGCTCTGCGTCGCCCTCGCCGGGAGGCTCGCCTCGCTGTGGCGGCTGGCCGTGGCGGTCGGCGCGAGCCAGTTCCTCTTCCACTGGTGCTTCGCCGCGCTGGGTTCGGCCCCGACCTCCGCGGGCGGCTCGGCGCCGAATCCGCACGCCGCGCACTTCGGCCCCGCAGTCCTCGGCCCCGCGCCTCCAGCACCGGAGCTCCTCGCCTCCGGCGCGGCCGACGCCTCCATGTGGGCCTCCCACGCCCTCGCCGCGCTCGTCACCGTCGCGCTGCTGTACCGCGGCGAGCGCGCGGCGCTGGGCTTGATGCGATTGATCCGCCGGGCTCGGCCCTTCGCGCTTCCGCGCGCGACCTCCCCCGTCCCCCGGCCCCGAATCCGCGCCTCAGAGGCGCGCACGCCGCTTCGCGCCGGCCTGTGCCCGCTCTCCCCGATCAGCCACCGGGGCCCGCCCGCGACCCTCGCACTCCTCATCCCGAGCCGCTGAGCGTCCCTTTCTCAGCGGCACCCCGCTGACCCGGTTTCCGGGCACCACAGAAAGACGTTCATGCACGCAATCTCTTCCGCGACCCCTGTCGCGCACGCACTCGGTCGTTCGACCGACACCCAGACCGGCACCGACGCCCTCGCGGCCCTCGACGCCGGCCCCGCCCCCGCTCCCGCGCGAGGTGCGAGGCGCCGCCTCACCTCGGTCGCGGCCGCCGCGGCCGCAGCGCTGCTCGCGATCGCCGGGCTCTTCGCCGGCGCCTCCCCCGCCCTCGCGCACGACGAGATGGTCGGCTTCGGGGTGGAAGTCGACGTGAACGACGGCTCCGCCACCGCCGTCACCCTGCAGTTCAACAACGAGATCATGGACATCGGCACCGAGTTCCTCGTCACCGGACCCGACGGCGAGAACGTCGTCGACGGAGCCGCGACCGTCGCGGGCCGCAGCGTCACGCAGGCGATCACCTGGCCGCTGGCCGAGGGCGAGTACGAGGTGGCCTGGCGAGTGGTCTCGAGCGACGGGCACCCGATCCAGGGCGTGCTGAGCCTCGCCATCGCCGCGGACGGGACCGGAGTGCTCTCCCCCGCGAACGCGGACGGCGCCGCCGAGGAGCACGAACACGAGCAGGAGCAGGAGCACGACGATGCCGCGGCCACGGATGACGGCGAGACGGTGCACACCCAGGGTGCCGACGAGGACGGCGCCGGCATGAGCCCGCTGGTGACGACGCTGATCGTCGTCGTGGTCGCACTCGCCGCCGCGGGCGCGGTCGCCGCGGTGGCCATCGGCTCCAAGCGCCGGGCCCGTGCCTTCGGTGAGGCCGGCGATACGGGCGCCGACACGGATGCCGACACCGCCACGAACTCCGGCACGGACTCCGACACGGGCTCAGGCTCCGGCACCGCCACCGACGAGCCGGGCGCGCAGCGATGAGGCACGGACTGACCGCCGCGGGCGCCGCGGCGGCGCTCACGGCTGCCCTGTTGAGCGGCTGCGCGAGCGATCAATCCGAGCGGACCGCGGCCGACGCCTCCGCCTCGCAGCACATCGAGACGGTGACGCTCGGCGACGGCTGGGCGAAATCCGCGGAGACCGACGGCATGACGGGACTCTTCGGCGTGCTGGAGAACCACGGCGAGCAGGATCTCGTCATCACCGAGGTCACCAGCGATGCCGCCGGCATGGTCGAGCTGCACGAGGTCACCGCGGACGGCGTGATGCGGGAGATCGCCGGCGAGGTGGTGATCCCCGCGGGCGGCAGCCTCGAGCTCGTGCCCGGCGGGAATCACATCATGCTGATGGCGCTCACCCGGGATCTGAAGCCCGGTGAAGAGGTGAGCGTGCGGCTCCGCTTCGACGACGGCAGCGAGTCGGCCTTCACCGTGCTCGTGAAGGACTACTCCGGCGCGAACGAGGAATACGACGGCGGACACGGCGATGCCGAGCACTCCGCGCACTGAGCCGACACCGCAGGATCCCGAGCCGCCGCGGCGCTTCGCCCGCCGCGCCCTCCTCACCGGGGGCGCGGCGGGGCTCGGGGCGATCCTCGGTGCCGGTGCGGCGCTCGGCGCCGGGAGCCTGCGGCCGGCCCCTGCCGCCCCCGGCGGCGCGGCGGCGGCAGGCACCGAGCCCTCCCTCGGCGCCGGAGGTCTGCTCCCCGGTTTCGGCGGCGAGTCGCTTCCCTGCCACGGCGTCCATCAGGCCGGGATCGTCACGGAGCCCGGCGCGCATATTCGCTTCACGGCATATCGACTCAGGCCGGAAACCGGGAGAGATGCGCTCGCGCGCATGTTCCGGATCCTCACCGGCGACATCGAGGATCTGACCTCGGGTGCCGGACCGCTGGCCGATCCGGAGCCGGAGCTCGCCGCCCGCCCGGCGAGGCTCGCCATCACTGTCGGCGTCGGCGGAGAGCTGGTGGAGCGCGTGGATCCCTCCCGGCGCCCGGCGTGGCTCGGCCCGCTGCCCCCGTTCAGCCGCGACCGACTGGGCGAGGGCTACGACGGCGGCGATCTACTGATCGCCGTGCAGAGCGACGACCTCATGCCGATCGCGCATGCCGCCCGCATGATCGACCGGGACCTGGCCAGCTTCGCCGAGCCGCTGTGGACGCAGCAGGGGTTCCGGACGGCACGGGGAGCCGAAGCAGACGGTACGACCATGCGGAATCTGATGGGCCAGGTCGACGGCACCGCGAACCCCGCGCCCGTGGACGATGATTTCGATTCGCTCGTCTGGCTGGACGAGGAGGCCGGGTGGCTCTCGGGCGGCAGCGCCCTCGTGCTGCGCCGCATCCGGATGGAACTCGACACCTGGGACGCGGTCGATCGTCCGGGCCGCGAGCAATCCGTCGGACGCAGACTCTCGGACGGCGCCCCCCTCACCGGCGACGCCGAGCACGACGAGCCCGACTTCGAGGCGAAGAACGGGATCGGGCTCACGGTCATCGGGCCCGCCGCCCATATCCGTCGGGCGCACTCGGCCGATCCCGCGGAGCGCATCTTCCGCCGCGCCGTGAACTACGAGCACGGCGGCGAATCGGGGCTCCTCTTCGCCTGCTACCAGCGAGATCCGCTCGCCCAGTTCGTGCCGATCCAGCAGCGACTGGACGAGGCCGACCTCTTGAACGAGTGGATCACGCACACCGGCAGCGCCGTGTTCGCGATGCTGCCGGGCTTCCGGCCCGGGGGCGCTCTCGGCGAGACGCTACTCGCCTCCTGAGAGCCCCGGGCCGGCGGCTCAGCCCACCCCCACCTCTGCGAACGCGCCCCGGTAACGCGCCGCGGGGTGCCGCTCGTTCAGCAGCGGGGCACCGAAGAGCTTCTGCCTGAGCGGCCCCTGCGCGTACTCGCTCTGCGCGAGCCCGCGCTCGCGCAGCACGGGCAGCACCTTCTCGGCGAACTCCTCGAAGGATCCCGGAAGCACCCAGTTGACCACGTTGATGCCGTCCACGCCCGCCGCCTGCCAGACCTCGAGCGCATCCGCGATCTGCTCGGGGGTGCCCACGACGCGGTTGTTGCGGGTCAGGCGCTGACCCAGATCCTCGACCAGCGGCTCGCGGTCGGTGATCGCGCGGCTGGTCCACTCCAGGAACCCCCGCGCGGTGTTCGTGTCGATGTCCTTGAGCGCGGTCTCCGGCGGATAGACCCGCCCCTCGGGGTCGACGAGGGCCATATGCGCGAGGTAGCCCTCGGTGCTCGACCAGCGGTCGTACTCCTCGGCCTTCTCACGCGCCTCGGCCTCCGTGTCGCCGATGATGAAGCTCAGGCCCTGGAAGAATTTGATGTCGTCGGGCTCACGGCCGAACTCCACCGCGAGGGCGCGCGTCTCATCGATCTGGATCTTCGCGATCTCGGGGTTCGGGGCGATGATGAAGGTCGCCTCGGCGTGCGCCGCCGCGAAGCGTCGACCGGATTCGGAGGAGCCGGCCTGGAACAGCAGCGGCGTGCGCTGCTTGGAGGGCGAGGGCAGATGCGGACCCTCGACCCGGTACCGCTCGCTCTCGTGATTGATCTTGTGGATCTTGGAGACGTCGGCGTAGACGCCGCGCTCCTTGTCCTTGAGCAGCGCCCCCTCGTCCCAGGAGCCCTCCCACAGCTTGTAGGCCACATCGACGTACTCCTCGGCCCAGCGGTAGCGCTCGGTGTGGTCGACGAGACGGGACAGGCCGAAGTTGCGCGCGCCGTTGTCCTGCATGCCGGTGACGATGTTCCAGGCGATCCGGCCACGCGAGATGTGGTCGAGGGTGGAGACCTGACGGGCGAAGTTGAAGGGGTGGTTCTGCACCACATTCGAGGTCAGGGCGAGTCCGATGTGCTCGGTCGAGACGGCGAGCGCGCCCAGCAGCACCGTCGGGTCGTTGCTCGGGATCTGCAGGCCGTGCCGGGCGTACACCTCGAAATCGGCGTCGGCGTCGCCGTAGAGTCCGGTGACATCCGCGAAGAACATCGCGTCGAACTTCGCCTCCTCCAGGAGCTTGGCCAGATCGATCCAGACACTGACGTCTTCGAAGTCGACCTGCTCGGCGTCGGGCCTGCGCCAGTGCCCGTGCTGGATGTGGGAGTTCGTGTTCATCACGAAGGCGTTGAAGTGAAGCGGTCGCTCGGGGCGGCTCATCGGAGGTCTCCTTCTGCTGGGGGGTGGGTGTCGTCGAGCGTGGGGAGCGAACTCACCAGCTCCTGGGTGTAGGGGTGCTGCGGACTGCGGAAGATCTGCTCGGAGTCGCCCGCCTCGACCACCCGGCCGCGCCGCATCACGAGGATCCGGTCGCTCATGTGGTGGATCACGCCGAGGTCGTGCGAGATGAACAGGTAGCTCAGCCCGTACTCGTCCTGCAGTTCGACCAGCAGGTCGAGGATCTGGGCCTGCACCGAGACGTCGAGCGCCGAGACCGCCTCGTCGAGCACGATCACGTCGGGCGAGGGGGCGAGTGCGCGGGCGATGGCGATGCGCTGGCGCTGCCCGCCGGACAGCCTGAGCGGGGAGCGGTGGAGCACCTCCTCGGGCAGCGCCACTCGCGCCAGCAGTTCACGGGCGCGGGCGGCGCGAACAGCCCGCCCGAGCCCGTCGCTGCCGGGAATGGCGTCGAGCAGGATGCGCTCGGTGCTCCACCGCGGGTCGAAGGAGCTCAGCGGATCCTGGTAGACGACCGAGATCCGGCTCCGCAGTCGGCGCCGCTGCGATTCGGGCACCGACAGCCACGGCTCGCCGAGCAGCCGCACCTCGCCGGAGTCGGCGGTCTCGAGCGCCAGCGCGATGCGGGCGGTGGTGCTCTTGCCCGAACCCGATTCGCCGACGATGCCGAGCGTCTCGCCGCGGTTCAGCTCGAAGGAGACGTCTTCCACCGCATTGGTGGGTGTGCCGTCGGCCGCGATGAAGCGCTTGAACAGGTGCTCGGCGCGGAGCACCGGACCCGCCGGGCGCTCGCGACCCCCGGGCTCGGCCCGGTGCAGCAGGAGCTTCGGCGCGGTCGCCGATTGCGGCGCGAGGCGCTCGCCCCGGGTGTGGCCGCCGGGCACGGCGTCGATGAGGCTCTGGGTGTAGGGATGCTGCGGATCGCCGAGCACCCGATCCGCGCTGCCCTGCTCGACGACCTCGCCGCCGCGCATGACGAGGATCTCGTCGGCGAGGTGGGCGACGACCGAGAGATCGTGGCTGATCAGCACGATCGAGGCGCCGCGTCGCTTCATATCCGAGAGCAGCGCGAGCACCTGCGCCTGCACGGTGACGTCGAGCGCGGTGGTCGGCTCGTCGGCGATGATGATCTCGGGATCGAGCGCGATCGCCGAGGCGATGAGGGCGCGCTGGCGCAGGCCACCGGAGAGCTCGTGCGGTCGCTGCCCGGCGCGGAGCTCGGGATCGGGCACGTCGACGCTGGCGAGCAGGTCGACGACCTTCTTCCTCCGCGAGGCGCGATCCTTCCAGCCGTGGAGCCGGAGTGCCTCGCCGATCTCCTTGCCGACCTTCCGCAACGGGTCGAGCGATACGAGCGCGTCCTGCTGGATGAAGCCGATGCGGCGCCCGCGGATGCCGCGCCAGGAGGCTGGGCTCTGCGCCGCGAGGTCGAGCTCGCCCAGGCGGAGCGCCTCGGCTTCGATCACCGCGCCTTTGCCGGTGAGGCCGACGAGCGTGCGCGCGGTAACGCTCTTGCCCGATCCCGACTCCCCGACGATCGCGACGCACCGGCCCGTGCGGAGTTCGAAGGAGATGTCACGAACGACCTGCCGGACGATGCCTCTGGTCTCGAATCCGACGCTCAGCCGGTCCACGACGAGGCGGGGCGCCTCCTTCGGGGGTGCGGCGCTGCGCAGGGGTGCCTCATGGGTGATGGTCACTGTCCCTCTCCGTTCTCGAGTCGGTGCTGGATGTGCTTGCCCGTGATGGTCGCCGCGAGTGCGAGGACGAGGATCACGAGACCGGGGATGAAGGTCAGCCAGCCGGCCTGCAGCACATAGGGCCTGCCCGCGTCGAGCAGCGCCCCCCACTCCGGGGAGGGCGGGGCGACGCCGAGCCCCAGGAAGGCGAGGCCGGAGGCCCAGACGATGGACTGGCCGATGGCCATGGTGAAGATGGCGATGAGGGGCCGCATGGCATTGGGGAGGATGTGCTGGCGCAGGATCCGCCACCGGGTGTGGCCGAGCGCCCGCGCCGCCTCGACGTAGCCGGCGTTCTTCGCGGAGAGCACCTGCCCGCGCACCATGCGGGCGTATCCCGGCGCCGTGCTCAGGCCGATCGCGATCACGCCCGTCATGGCCCCCGGGCCGAGGATCGTGACGACCAGCAGGGCGAGCAGCAGCAGCGGGAAGGCGAAGACGATCTCGATGAAGCGGTCGACCACGGTCGAGGTGAAACGACCGGCCAGTGCGGCGGTGCTGCCCAGCACGATCGCGAGGATCAGGGCGAGCGCCGCGGCGCCGACGCCGATCAGCAGCGATTCCCGAGTGCCGAAGACGACCCGGCTGTAGAGATCGCGCCCCGATTCGTCGGTGCCGAACCAGTGCGCCCACGAGGGCGCCTGCAGTGCGCGCGCGAACTCGACGGCGAAGGGGTCGTGCGTCGCCAGAAGCGCCGGGGTCAGCGCCGCGATCGCGAAGAAGACCAGGACGGCCACGGAGAGGATCAGGCTCCACCCCGGCCGCATCCGGGCCGGGCGCCGCGCGGGCGTTCGGGCCTCGGGGCCGGCGGTGCGCTGCGGTGCGGCGGGTGGTTCGAGTACGGTCATGATGCCTTCAGCCTCGGATCGATCAGCGTGTACAGGACGTCGACGAGCAGATTCGCGATGACGTAGATGAATGCGACCAGCACGACGATGCCGGTGACGACGGGGAGGTCCCGTGAGCTGACGGCGCCGATCAGCACCTTTCCGATGCCGGGCCGCGAGAACACGGACTCGACGATGACGGCGCCCGAGATGGTGGCGCCGAGCGCCCATCCCGTGAGCGTCACGGCCGGGATCGAGGCGTGGCGGAGAACGTGCCTCAGCCGGATCTCGAGATCGCCCATTCCGCGCATCCGCGCGCTGAGGACGAAGGGCTGCTCCAGCGTGCGCTCGAACTCGGTGCGCACCGCCTGACCCATGAAGCCCGCCAGCGGGATGGCCAGCGTCAGGGCGGGCAGGAACAGCGCCCCGAAGCCCGATCCGCCCAGCACCGGGAACCAGCCCAGCTGGAAGGCGAAGACGAGCAGCAGCAGAATGCCCAGCCAGTACTGGGGCAGGCCGGCGGCGAAGGTGTCGGCCGCCGAGCCGAATGCGCGCAGGCGGGGGCCGCGTCCGGCGCTGAGCGTCACCCAGGCGACCATGATGATCCAGGACAGCGCGATCGCGGTCAGCGTCAGCAGCAGGGTCGCCCCCAGCTGATCGCCGATCACCTCCCAGACCGGCCTGAACTGCAGATAGGAGGTTCCGAGATCTCCGCGCAGCAGGGCGGCGAGGTAGTCGAAGTACTGCGCGAAGAGCGATCGGTCGAGGCCGAACTGCTCGTTGACGGGGGCGAGCTCGTCGGCGGTGCGGATGCGCACCTGGCCCGAGCGGATGTTCAGGATCGCCGTGGCCCGGTCGCCGGGAAGCGCCAGCTGGGCGAAGAAGGCCACGGTCGCCGCTCCCCACAGGACGATCAGCGCGCCGCCCAGCGAGGCGAGGATCCGCCGCACGCGCAGGCTCGGCCGTCGCCTCGGGGCCGGAACCCGGGCCGGAGCCGGGGCCGGCGGCGTGGCGCCGGCCCCGATCCTCCCGCTACTGGACGAAGTGAGCGTCATAGAACGTCGGTCCCCCCTGTGCGTGCTCCTGCTTCAGTCCCTGCAGCTGCGGCGAGACCGCGAGGGTGCTCAGCCGGTCGTAGACGCCGAAGGCGAGCGCGTGCTCGGAGATGTACTCCTGGGCCTGCTTGTAGTAGTCCTCCTGCGTCTGCTTGTCGGGGGCCGAGTTGCCCTCGAGGATGAGGTTCTCGAGCTCCGCGCTGTTGTAGAACGCGGCGTTCCAGTAGTTCGGCCACTCCTCGGTGCTCTGGCGCCAGTTGATGTAGAGGATGCCCCCGTTGATCGCGGTCCAGTAACCGGGGTAGGCGTCGCGCTCCTCGGGGGTGGAGTAGGCTCCGGCGAAGGCCTCCGCCTGCGGCACGGGGATGAGGTTCACCTTGAAACCGGTGGCCTTCGCCTGCTCCTGCAGCGCCTGCAGAATGGAGGCGCCGTCGGCGTTGATGATCGATCCGGTGAAGTAGGGGAACTGGATCTCCAGCACCTGCCCGTCCTTGACGCGGTAGCCGTCGGCGTCCGTCTCGGTCCAGCCGGCCGCGTCGAGCAGGCGATCCGCCTCTGCGGGGTCGTAGTCGTAGAGGTCGGCGGCGTCCTGGCTGTAGCCCGGCGTCGACTGGCTGATGCCGGCGTTGCCGTCGTAGGGGATCACGCCCTGTCCGATGGTCTCGACCGCGCTCTTGCGATCCAGCGAGTGGACGAAGGCCTTGCGCACGTTCTCATCGGCGAAGGGACCGCGCGAGGTCGTCAGCGAGACCTGCTGCGGGCGCCCGGCCGTGACGTACTTCTCCAGCGTGTAGCCCGCCTCGTCGAGGCCGGCCCACTCGACCGC
Source organism: Leucobacter sp. (assembly GCA_048516985.1). Taxonomy (GTDB): domain Bacteria; phylum Actinomycetota; class Actinomycetes; order Actinomycetales; family Microbacteriaceae; genus Leucobacter. Next base: position 2,488,839 of record CP183188.1, read on the forward strand.
CGGGACGTCGTAGATGGCGTCGGCCTCGCCCGACTGGAGCGCGGCCACCCGGGTGATCGGCTCCGGCACGAAGCGCCAGTCGATCTTCTCCACGTAGGCGGGTCCCGTGTGGTCGGCGTTCGCCGGTGCGGAGTTGTAGTTGTCGTTGCGCACGAGGACGAGGTTCTCGCCGCGGTTCCACTCCTCGACGGTGAAGGCGCCGGAGCCGATGGGCGCCTCGCAGTTCTCCTCGTCGCTGCGGGTCTCGAGGGCCTGCTGCGACTGGATCCCGAAGTAGCCCTGCGTCAGATTCTCGATGAAGTTGAGGTAGGGCTTGGAGAGGTGCACCTGCAGGGTGAGCTCGTCGACGACCTCGGCGGAGTCGTAGTAGCCCTCGATCCAGGCGAGCGCGGTGCTGTTGCCGCCGGCGATCCAGTAGTCGAAGTTGTAGACGATCGCCTCGGCGTTCACGGGCGAGCCGTCGGTGAATTCGATCCCCTCCTTCAGGGTGATGGTGTAGGTCAGGCGGTCGTCCGACAGCTCCCAGGAGTCGGCCAGCCACGGCACGGCCTCGCCGTTCTCGTCCAGCGCGAAGAGGCTGTCGAGCACGTTGTAGGAGATGTAGGACTGCTCGATCCAACCGCCGAAGACGCAGTCGGGCTCCTGCTGATGCGCGTACACGATGGTCCCGCCGTCGACCCGCTGGGCGTTCGCCGCGGGGGCCTGCGCGGTGCCTCCGCCCGAGCAGGCGGTCAGCGCGAGGAGCGCCGCGGCTCCGGTGGCGATCACGGGGCTGATGCGGCGGATCGCCTGCGGTGTTCGGGTGTTCATCGTCTTCCTCTCGGATCGGTTCATTCACCTGCCGGCGAGATGATCCGAGACGAGGAAGCATCCGCTTGACTAACAGGTGGCATTCATTTGCGTTATGAATTTCCATCAAGCTACACAACATTCGAAGCGGCCCGTACCGACTGTTACGCGTCGTGACCTTCCATGACTGCAGGTGTCACAATCGCCGAAATACAAGGAAACATTCGGGTGCCGGGGCACTTCGCTTGCGAGTATGGGGAACTGATATCGTCCCTTGCGCGGGGACGGGAGACGACGCAGCTGAGGAGAGACCATGACCGCCCGCAGGCAGATCCGATTCAACGCATTCGATATGAACTGCGTGGCCCATCAGAGCCCCGGCCTCTGGCGTCACCCCGATGACCAGGCCTGGCGCTACAAGGACATCGAGTACTGGACCCATCTCGCTCGCACCGCCGAGCGCGGGATCTTCGACGGCATCTTCGTCGCCGATGTGCTCGGCACCTACGACGTCTTCGGCGGCAACGATCTCGCCGCGATCCGCAACGGCGCCCAGGTCCCCGTGAACGACCCGCTGCAGCTCGCGGCCGTGATGGCGGCCGTCACCGAGAACATCGGATTCGGGATCACCGCGGCCACCGCCTTCGAGCACCCGATGCCCTTCGCCCGGCGCCTCTCCACTCTCGACCATCTCACCAAGGGACGCGTCGGCTGGAACGTCGTCACCGGCTATCTGCCCTCCGCCGCCCGCAATATGGGCGACAAGGACCAGATGGAGCACGACGAGCGCTACGACCACGCCGACGAGTACATGGAGGTCATCTACAAGCTGCTCGAGGGCTCGTGGGAGGACGACGCGGTGGTGCGCGACGCCGAGCGGGGCGTCTTCGCCGAGCCGAGCAAGGTGCACCACATCGGCCACCGGGGCACGCACTTCACGGTGCCCGGGATCCACCTCTCCGAGCCCTCGCCGCAGCGCACCCCGGTGATCTACCAGGCGGGCTCATCGCCCCGCGGCATCCGCTTCGCCGCGCAGAACGCCGAGGCCATCTTCATCGGCTCCCCCACGCGGGCCATCGCGAAGAAGACGGTCGCGGCCATCCGCGAGGAACTGGTGAAGGCCGGCCGCGCGCCCGACTCGGCCAAGATCTACCTGCTCGCCACGATCGTCACCGCCGAGACGGATGAGCTGGCCGAGGCCAAGCACCAGGAGTACCTCTCCTACTCGAGCATCGAGGGATCGCTCACCTTCATGTCCGGCTGGATGGGGGTCGACCTCTCGAAGTACGATCTCGACGACCCGATCGGCAATGTCGAGAGCAATGCGATCCAGTCGACCGTGGCCGCCTTCCAGGAGGAAATGGACGACGGCCGCGAGTGGACCGTGCGCGATATCGCGAACCTCGGCGCCCTCTGCGGTCTCGGCGCGACCTATGTGGGCTCCCCCACCACCGTCGCCGACACGCTGGAGAGCATCGTCGAGGAGACCGGAGTCGACGGCTTCAACCTCGCCTACGCGATCACCCCCGGCACCTTCGAGGATGTGGTCGAGTACATCGTGCCCGAGCTGCAGCGCCGCGGCGTCTACCCCACCGAGTACGCGCCCGGCACGCTGCGGAACAAGCTCTTCGGCGCCGGCGACCGGCTGCCCGAGAGCCACCACGGCTCGAACTACCGGGTCGGCGGCGAGCTGTCGACCATCGACGACTACACCGGCACCGGCCGTCCGGTGCCCGAGGAGCTGCTGCTCGGCGTCTCCTAGGGCCGGGATCCGGCCTCGATGTGGCCCCTGCGCGCCTCGGCTGCGCGGGGGCCACATCTGCGTGCTCGGGGCGCCTCTGTGCGCGCGCTCTCAACCCCTCCCCATTGCACCCCCTCACTGCACGCCCCGCCCACTCTCCCGCTGTTCAGGTGTCACTTTGGCGCAGTATTCCGCGGAATACCAAATTGACACCCGAACGTGGAGGGGGCGGGGTGGAGGGCAGCGCGGAGGGGCAGCACGGAGAGGCAGGAACCCCGCTCAGCCGCAGAGCAGCGGCGCCGCTGAGCTGCAGGCGCCCAAGATAGGGGCCGGCTCAGTCGCCGAGACGGGCGCTCAGCCGCGCAGCGCCTCGCTCGCCGCGGCGAGCGCCTGCTCGAGATCGGCGATCAGGTCTTCCACGGTCTCCAGACCCACCGAGAGGCGGATCAGCCCGCCCGTGATCCCGAGCCGGGCGTTCTCCTCCTCGGTGAGGCTCACATGCGTGGTCGTCGCCGGGTGCAGCACCAGCGAGCGGGTGTCGCCGATATTGGTCATGCGACGGAACACGCGGAGCCGATCGATGACGAGTTCCGCGCCGGCGGTGCCGCCCGAGACGGTGAAGGAGAACACCGAGCCGCTTCTGCCGCCGTAGAGCCGCTCGGCGATCTCGTGCTGCGGATGGCTCGGCAGCCCCGCGAAGTCGACGCTCTCGACGAAGGGGTGCGCGTCGAGCCAGCGAGCGATGGTGCCCGAGCTCTCCACGTGCTGCCGCATCCGCAGCGAGAGCGTCTCCATGCCCTGCTGCAGGAGGAAGCCGTTGAACGGGGAGAGCGCCGGCCCGGTATCGTTCATCACGGTCTGACGGGCCGCCAGGATGAAGACATCGCGCCCGAAGCGCGAGACGAAGGGGATGGCGCCGGGGACCAGCGGATCCTCGAGCTGCGAGAAATGCCGGTCCGATCCGCCCCAGTCGAAGGTTCCCGCATCGACGACGACGCCGGAGAGCGCGGCGCCGTGCCCGCTCAGGAACTTCGTGCCCGAGTGGATGACGATATCGGCGCCGTGCTCGATCGGACGGATCAGATACGGGGTGGCGATGGTGTTGTCCACGATGAGCGGCAGGCCGTGGCGTTTGGCGACGCGAGCGATCAGCGTCAGATCGGTCACGTCGTTCTTCGGGTTCGGCAGGGTCTCGGTGAAGATCGCGCGGGTGTCCGGGGTGATCGCCGCGTCCCACTCCGCCTCGTCGTTCGGATCCCAGACGTAGTCCACGCCCACCCCGCAGCGGGCGAGGGTGCGATCGAAGAGGTACTTGGTGCCGCTGTAGATGCTCGCCGTCGACACGATCCGCTCGCCGTTGGCGGCGAGGGTGAGCACGGTGGTGTTCACCGCCGCCTGACCCGAGGCCACGACGAGGGCGCCGACACCGCCTTCGAGTGCGGCGATCCGCCGCTCGGCCACCGCATTCGTCGGGTTCGCGCTCCGGGAGTAGAACTGCACGGGGTCGGCCCCGGTGAAGCGCTCGAAGCCGTTCTCGAAGGAGTCGAGGGTGTAGGCGGCGGTGAGGGCGATCGGCGGGACCGCGGCACCCTCCGGAGCTTCGCCGGCGCGCACCTGGCGCGTGTTGAAGCCGTAGGAGGTCCAATCGGTCTCGGGAGGGGTCACCTCGTGCGGGATGCGCCCCGCCGCTGATTCACTCACTCGCCTGCTCCTTCGATCTTTCGGCGCTCTTCCCTATGAGGCTACGGAGTTCCGGGACCCGACCCAAGCCGATTCGTCATATTCGTTCATCTGAGACAGGCCACGGCGCCCACTGCTCTACGCTTGATCGTATGTCTGCTTCGCCCGCTGTCTACGTCCTCCACGAGAACCCTGAGTGGTTCGCGCCGATCGAACGCGCCTTCTCCGCAGAGGGCGTGCCCGTGCGCGATTGGCTGCTCACCGGGGGCGCCATCGATCTCTCCGCAGCGCCGCCCGAGGGCGTCTTCTGGTCCCGCATCAGCGCCTCCGCCCACACCCGCGGCAATGAGCGCACCAAGGAGTACGCGCGCGCGGTGCTCAGCTGGTTGGAGTCCTGGGGCCGCACCGTCGTGAACGGCAGCTCGGTCATCGAGCTCGAGGTGAGCAAGGTCGCCCAGTACGCGAAGCTGCGCGCCGCCGGCATCGAGGTGCCCCGCACCTCCGCCGTCTTCGGCACCGCCGAGCTCCTCGAGACCGCGCGCGAGTACCCCGCGCCCTTCATCGTCAAGCACAATCAGGGCGGCAAGGGGCTGGGCGTTCGCCGCTTCGACTCCCACGAGGAGTTCGAACGGCACGTCGCCTCGCCCGAGTTCGAGCCCTCCCCCGACGGCATCACCCTCGTGCAGGAGTACCTGCCCGCCCAGGAGCCCTTCATCACCCGGGTAGAGTTCGTCGGCGGCGAGTACCTCTACGCGGTGCGGGTCGACACCTCCAGCGGCAGCTTCGAGCTCTGCCCCGCCGAGGCCTGCGAGCTCCCGGCCTTCGTCCCGGCCGGTGCGGCCTGCGAGGTGCCCGCCCCGGGAGCCGCGACGAGCACCGCCACGCAGGCGCCGCCGCAGTTCCAGCTCCGTCCCGAGGTCGATGGCTACCCGATCCTCGATCTCTACCGGAACTTCCTCCGCGAGAACGGCGTCACCGTCGCCGGCATCGAGTTCATCGAGACCGTCGACGGCCGACTCGTCACCTACGACATCAACACCAACACCAACTACAATCCCGCGGTCGAGGAGAGCTCTCCCCGCAGCGGCGCCCGCGAGAACGCCCGCTACTTCGGGCGGCTGCTCGAGGAGTCGGGCGAGTGAGCGCGAGTCCACGCGCGCGCTTCGGGTACTGGACCCCCATCTGGGGCGGCTGGCTGCGCAATATCGACGACGAGCAGACCCCCGCGAACTGGCAGCACATCGCCGAGATCACCCGCGCCGCCGAGGCATCCGGCTTCGAACTGACGCTGGTGCCGGAGCTGAATCTCAACGACATCAAGGGCGAGGACGAGCCGAGCCTGGACGCGTGGAGCATCGCCACGGCGATCGCCGCGATCACCGAGAACCTCGATATCATCGCGGCGATCCGCCCCGGCTACTACAATCCGGCGCTCACCGCGAAGCGCTCGGCGACCATCGCCGACATCTCGGGCGACCGCTTCTCCCTGAACGTCGTCTCGGCTTGGTGGGCCGAGGAGGCGCGCCAGTACGGCGCGATCTTCTCCGAGCACGACGACCGCTACCAGCGCAGCACGGAGTTCACCCGGATCCTCCGCGGTCTCTGGCAGGAGAACCCCTTCAGCTTCTCGGGCGACTACTACCAGCTCGACGGCACCCATTTCGAGCCGAAGCCCGCGACCCTCCCCCGCATCTACGCGGGCGGCGAGAGCGAGGCGGGGCGGGAGTCCATCGCCGGCTTCGCCGATTCCTATCTCACCCATGGGGGCACCGTGGAGGAACTCGCGGCCAAGGTGAAGGATCTGAACGCCCGCAGGCAGCGGATCCACGGCACCCCCTTCGACTCCTTCGGCATGGCCGCCTACGCGATCGTGCGGGACACCGAGGAGGAGGCGCAGGAAGAGCTGCGCCGCATCACCTCGGTTTCGGAGGACTCCGCCGGCTACGGCTCGTACCAGGACTTCGTCAGCAAGTCGCAGCTCGACACCGAGGTGAATCTGCGCGACTACTCGGTGTCGAACCGGGGGCTCCGCCCCGAGTTCATCGGCACGCCTCAGCAGGTCGCCGAGCGCATCCACGCCTACACGCAGGTCGGCGTCGAGGTGTTCCTGCTGCAGTTCTCGCCGCATCTGGCCGAGCAGCAGCGCTTCGCCGAGCAGGTCATCCCGCTGGTGCGGGAGTTGGAGGCCCGGGGCTAAGCCCCCGCGCCTGCGCCGCTCAGGCGCCGGCCTGCACCAGCCCGAGCGCGCGCTCGAGATCGGCGAGCTGATCCTCGACCGCCTCGATGCCCACGGACAGCCGGATCACATCCGCCGGAACCTCCAACTGGGTGCCGCTCACCGAGGCGTGCGTCATCGATGCCGGGTGATTGACGAGGGACTCGACCCCGCCGAGGGACTCGGCGAGCTGGAAGAGCCTCGTGCTCTCGGCGAAGCGCCGCGCGGCCCCCTCGCCGCCGACGGGCGCGAAGGAGACGATTCCGCCGAAGCCGCCCCGCATCTGCCGGGCGGCGATCTCGTGCCCCGGGTGGCTCGCCAGGCCCGGGTAGTGCACGCGCGCGACACCGGCGTGCTCGCTCAGATACTCCGCGATGCGCTGGGCGTTCTCGCTGTGCCGCTGCACGCGCACGGCCAGGGTCTTGATGCCGCGCGTGGTCAGCCACGCGTCATGCGGTCCCGAGACCGCGCCCGCTGCATTCTGCAGGAAGCGCAGCCCCTCGGCGAGTTCGTCGTCGTTCAGCACCAGCGCGCCGCCCACCACATCCGAGTGCCCGCCGAGGTATTTCGTCGTGGAGTGCACCACGACGTCGGCGCCGAGGGAGAGGGGGCGCTGCAGCGCCGGCGAGGCGAAGGTGTTGTCGACCACGACGGCGGCCCCGTGGGCGTGCCCGATCTCGGCGAGCGCCGCGATGTCGCTGATGCCCAGCAGCGGATTGCTCGGCGTCTCCACCCAGAGCGCGCGGGCCGGGCCCTCGGCGAAGGCGGCCTGCACGGCCGCGGTGTCGGTGATGTCGACGACGGCGTGCTCGATCCCCCAGCCCCCGAGCACGCGAGCGATCAGACGGTAGCTGCCCCCGTAGGCGTCGTTGCCGACGATCACGCGATCGCCGGGCTTCAGCAGGGTGCGCAGCAGCACGTCCTCGGCAGCGAGGCCCGAGGCGAAGGACAGCCCGTGCCGGCCGCCCTCGATGGCCGCCAGCTGCTGCTCGAGGGCGGTGCGGGTGGGGTTGGCGCTGCGGCTGTACTCGTAGCCGCCGCGCAGCCCGCCGAGACCGTCCTGCACGAAGGTCGAGGTCAGGTGCAGCGGCGGGACCACCGCCCCGGTCGTCGGATCGAAGTGCTGACCCGCGTGGATCACCAGGCTGTCGAAGGCCGTCGCGTGGTCGGAGACGTGATCTGAGGAGGTCATCGGGGTTCCTATCTGCTGGTCGAGATGGCGTCGTGGGAGCGATCCGGGCTCACTGCGGATCGAAGCCGTGCTCGCGCATCCACTCGTCGTCGAAGGCCTTGGCGAGGTAGCCGCGTCCGCTGTCGGGCAGCAGCACCACGACTCTCGCCTCCGCCGGGAGGTCCTCGGCCAGGCGCACCGCCGCGGCGAGCGCCATGCCGCTGGATCCGCCCACGAAGAGGCCCTCCTCGCGCGCGAGCCGCCGGGTCATCGCGAAGGATTCGGCGTCCGAGACGGTGAAGAACTCGTCGATCACGCTCGGATCGTAGACGCCCGGGTAGAAGTCCTCGCCGACTCCCTCGACGTGATAGGGGCGGATCGGGCCGCCGGCGGCGTAGATGGAGCCCTCGGGGTCGGCGCCGACGATGCGCACCCGCCCCTCGGAGACCTCTTTGAGGTATCTCCCGGTGCCGCTGATGGTGCCGCCGGTGCCGACGCCCGCGACGAAGTGGGTCAACCCCTCGCCGGCGTCGCGCCAGATCTCGGGACCGGTGGTCTCGTAGTGGCTGAGCGGTCCGTTCTCGTTGAAGAACTGGTTGGGCTTGTACGCCCCGGGAATCTCCCGCACCAGGCGGTCGGAGACGCTGTAGTAGGATTCGGGGTGCTCCGGCGGCACGGCGGTGGGGGTGACCACCACCTCGGCGCCGTAGGCGCGCAGCACCGCGCGCTTGTCCTCTCCGACCTTGTCGGGCACCACGAAGATGCAGCGGTAGCCGTGCCGCTGGGCGTAGAGCGCGAGTCCCACCCCGGTGTTCCCGCTCGTGGGCTCGACGATGGTGCCGCCGGGGGCGAGCTCCCCCGAGCGCTCAGCGGCCTCGATGATGCGTCGCGCGATGCGATCCTTCACCGAACCGCCGGGGTTCAGGTACTCGGGCTTCACCAGCACCTCGGCGGCGAGCGAGGCGGTGATGGTGTGCAGTCGCAGCAGCGGGGTGCCGCCGATCAGCTCGGTGACGTGATCGTAGATGGGCATGTGATTCGCGGCCTTTCGGGCGTGGAGACGATCGATCGGGTGTGGGGGTCGCGCTCAGCGCCGACAACACCAATGGATGCGAATCACAATGCATTAGATTACATGATTGCTTGCATAATGACAACTAATGTCACTGCGGGGCAGGGCTCACCTCGGAGGAATCGGAATCGGGATCGAGGGCCTCGAGCACGATGCCCAGGCGAGCCGCGCGCTCACCCAGCGGAGCCGGCCCCTCGGCGCTCTCGAAGACGGTGTAGCCCTGAGAATGGCCCTGCACCGGCCGGATCGAGCTCGCCAGCACCCGAGCATCCGGCGCGAGGGCGCCGAGATCGACCGGTGTCGTGCCGTCGAAGCGGGCGACGTAGCGGTGCGCGCCGTGCCGCGGCAGATGCGCGATCGACGCCTCGATGTCCTCGCGGCTGTCCCGCCTGGCCGAGCGCACCAACTCGGCGGTGACCGGATGCTGCGGATCGCTGAAGATCCGCCAGGTCGGCCCCTGCTCCACGATCCGCCCGGCGTCCACGATGGCGATCTCATCGGCGACCGCCTCCACCACCGACATCTCGTGGGTGATGAGCACCACGGTGACCCCGCGTTCCCGGTTGATGCGCCGGATGAGCTCGAGGATCGAGCGGGTGGTCTCGGGGTCGAGCGCCGAGGTCGCCTCGTCGGAGAGCAGGATCTCGGGGTTGTGCACGAGGGCGCGGGCGATCGCCACGCGCTGCTTCTGCCCGCCGGACAGGCCCGCCGGGTAGGCGTGCGCGAGATCGGCGAGCCCCACCAGGGAGATCAGATCGGCGACGCGGCGATCGATCTCGGGAGCCGGCACACCCGCCAGGCGCAGCGGCAGCGCCACATTCTGCCAGACCGTCTTCGAGGAGAGCAGGCTGAAGTGCTGGAAGATCATGCTGGTCCGGCGACGCAGCCCCGCGAGATCCGAGCGGCGTGCCCCGTCGACTTCTTCGCCGTCGATGAGCAGCCGGCCCGAATCGGGTGCGGCGAGCAGGTTGATCGTGCGCAGCAGGGTGGATTTGCCGGCCCCGCTGCGCCCGATCACTCCGAAGATGCAGCCGCCCGGGATGTCGAGGTCGACCCCGTCGAGGGCGGCGTGCTCGGGCCCGCCGCGGGTCCGGCGGAAGGTCTTTCGCACACCCTCCAGCCGGATGCTCCCGCGGACGGGCACCGCTGACGCGTTGGCGTCAGAAAGCGACATCGATGCTTCCCTGGTACTCCTCGAGGATGAACTGACGGACGGCCTCCGAGTTCAGGGCACGGCCGAGCGCTTCGATGCGAGGATCGTCCACCAGCTCGGGACGCGTCACCAGGTACTCGGCGTAGAGCGGATTGCCCTTGTCCGTGAAGATCGCGCTCAGCGGATCGAGCCCCACATCGAGCGCGTAGTTGGCGAAGACGAAGGACACATCGACCTGATCGATCGAGCGCGCGAGCTGCGCGCCCTCGAGCTCGACGATGTCGAGGTTCCGGGGGTTGTCGGCCACATCGTTGACGGTCGAGCTCGGATCCCCCGGCGTGCGGAGCGTGATGAGGCCCTCCTGCTCGAGCAGGGTCAGCGCGCGGCCCGCGTTCACCGGATCATTGGGGATCGCGATGGTGGAGCCGTCGGCGACCTCCTCGAGACTGGCGAACTTCTCGGAGAAGGCGCCGAAGGGCTCGATGTGCACCGACACGGTCGGCACCAGATCGCTGCCGGTCTCGGCGTTGAAGTTGTCGAGGAAGGGAAGGTACTGGTAGTAGTTGGCGTCGAGCTCGCCGGAGACGAGCTGCGCATTCGGCTGGATGAAGTCCTGGAACACCACGATCTCCAGCTCGATCCCCTCCTCGGCGAGGATCGGCTTGACCACCTCGAGGATCTCGGCGTGCGGCACCGGCGTGGCTCCGACGACCAAGCGGTTCTCGGCGGGGGCGCCGCGCGGCACCACGAAGGCGATGATGACCGCAGCGACGGCGATGACCGCGAGCACCACCGCGGCGATGGTGATACCGCGCCTGCGTCCCCTGGCACGACGCTGCTCGGACTCCGCGATCAGGGCCTGCGCCGCAGCGTCGCCGGGCGACGGCTGCTGCTCTGCTTCATTCGACATCGATTCGATCCTCTCGGTGTGTACGGCTGGGTTCGTACAGCTCGGTGTGCGCGCCTCCGTGGGCGCGCGTCGCTCGCGGCCCGCCTGGGGCCGAGACTCCCCTGAATGCTAGGCGACCGTCGCACCCGTGCGCAGGTGCCGCAGTCACGGGAGGAAACATTCGCGATCGCGGGCGAAACGGCAGGACATGATAGATCGCATGGACACCTTTCTGCCCAATGTGCACTGGGGCGAGATCGCCGAGGCACTGGGCGAGACGCTCGCCATGCTGTCGATCGCGCTCGTCTTCACGGTCGTGCTCGCGGTGCCGCTGGGCATCCTGATGTATCTCACCGGCAAGGGGCAGCTGCGCGCCAATCCCTTCGTCTACGGCATCGTGGCCTTCGTCGTGAACATCATCCGCTCCGTGCCGTTCATCATCCTGATGATCGCCGTGCTGCCCTTCACCGCGCTCATCGTCGGCACGACGATCGGCGTCGCAGGGGCGCTGCCCCCGATGATCATCGCCGCCACCCCCTTCCTCGCCCGACTCGTCGAGATCGCCCTGCGCGAGGTGGATCACGGCCTGCTCGAGCTCGGGCAGTCGATGGCGGCGAGCACCCGGCAGATCATCACGCACATCCTGCTCCCCGAGGCCCGACCCGCGCTCTTCGCCGCCATCACGGTCACGGCCATCGCCCTGATCGACTACACCGCGATGTCAGGCGTGCTCGGCGGCGGCGGCCTCGGCGATCTGGCGATCCGCTACGGCTATCAGCGCTTCCAGACCGATGTCATGGTGATCACCATCGCCATCCAGATCATCCTGGTGCAGCTGATCCAGTTCCTCGGCGACCGGGCGGTGCACCACTTCAGCCGTTCGCGCCGGGGCTGATCGGATCTGCGCTGATCGGATCAGCAATGGTCAGGCGCTGATCAGGCCCGCGCCGGTCAGGTCCGGGCTGATCAGATCCTCACCGACGCCGCGGGGTGATCCGCCGCCGGGGTGGCGCTCGCACCGCCCAGCTTCTCGCGGAGCGTGCCGGGCGCGTACTCGCGCTTGAAACGGCCGCGGCGCTGCAATTCGGGCACGAGGTGCTGGGTGATCCCCTCCAGGGTCTCCGGCTGCACCGCCATGGCGAGATTGAAGCCCGAGACGCCGGTCTCCTCGACGATCGACTCCAGCGCGTCGGCGACGGTCGTCGCAGATCCCACGATCACCGGACCGTCTCCGCCGATCCGGGCGTAGTCGGCGATCTCCCGCGGCGTCCAGACCCGCCCGGGGTCCGCGTCGCTGAAGGCCGAGAGCGCCGACTGGATCGCGTCGCTCTCGAGACCGGCGAGCGGGGCGTCCTGATCGAGCTGCGCGAAGTCGATGCCAGTCCAGCCCGACATCAGGGTGAGCGCCCCCTCCGGGGAGGCGAATTCGAGATACTCCTCGAAACGCCGCTTCGCCTCCGCGTCCGTTGCCGCCACGATCACGGTCAGCTGGTTCAGCACCGGCGGCGGGGTGGATCGGCCGGCCGCCCCGGCGGCCTCCTGCACCGCGCGCACCTGCCGCCCGAGCACCGCGGTGCTGGGGGCGGCGACGAAGACGTGCTCCGCGTGGCGGGCCGCGAAGGCGACGCCGCGCGGTGAGGCGCCGGCCTGGTAGAGCACCGGGGTGCGCTGCGGCGAGGGCTCCGCCAGGTGGAAGCCGGGCACCGTGAAGAACTCCCCGCGGTGAGCGATCGGGTGCACGCGCTCGGGGTCGGCGAAGACGCCGCGCTCACGATCCTCGATCACCGCGTCGTCGTCCCAGCTGCGCTGCCAGAGCTTGTAGCAGACCTCCAGGTACTCCTCGGCGATGTCGTATCTGCGGTCGTGGGAGACCTGTCCGTCGAGCCCGAGGTTGCGGGCGCCGGAACCGAGATAGGAGGTGACCACATTCCAGCCCACGCGGCCCCCGGTGAGGTGATCGAGCGTCGACATGCGCCGCGCGAAGGGGAAGGGGTGCTCGAAGGAGGTGGAGGCGGTGACGCCGAATCCCAGATGCTCGGTCACCGAGGCGAGCGCCGGCACGAGCTGCAGCGGGTCGTTCGCCGGGATCTGCACCCCGCCGGAGACCGCCGATTCCGGGCCGCCGCGATACACGTCGTAGCTGCCGAGCACATCGGCGAAGAAGATCGCGTCGAGGTAGCCCGCCTCGGCGGTGCGGGCGATGTCGAGCCAGTGGTCGAGCTGGGTGTAGCGCCGGCTGCGGTCGCGGGGATGCCGCCAGAGCCCGGGCGAGAGATGCCCCACCGTGTTCATGGTGAACAGGTTGAGGTGGATCCGCCCCGCCTCGCTCGTCTCGCTCATCTCTGCGTCACAGCCAGGAGTGGCGGGCGGGCAGCGTGCCGTTGAGCACGTAGTCGCCGATGACATGCGGCTTCCAGCGCACCGGATCGTGCAGGGTGTGCACGCGGGCGTTGCGCCAGAAGCGGTCGAGGCCGCGCTCCCCCAGCGTCGAGCGGGTCCCGCCGAGCTCCAGAATGCGGCTGGAGGTCTCGAGGGAGACCTCGGTGGTCAGCACCTTGGCCCGCGCGACCGCGATGGAGGCGACGGCGACGTTCTCGGCGTCGGGTGCGGGCTTGGCCGCATCGATGGCGCGGGCGGACTCGCGCAGCAGCGCCTCGGCGGCGCGGATGTCGATGTCGAGGCGTCCGATGATGGCGAGCGAGAGCGGATCCTCCGTCGCGGAGTCGACCTTCGCGTCGATCCAGGGGCGCGCCTGCCGGGTCGCCTCGAGCGCCTCGCGGAAGGCGCCACGGGCGAGACCGAGGTCGATGGCCGCGGTGGTGATCTGGGCGAAGGGCCCGGCGAGCGTGGGGTTCTCGTACTCCTGGTACATGGGGAAGACGCGGTTCCGGGGCAGCCGCAGATCCTCCAGCAGCACCGAGCCGCTGGCCGTGGCGCGCTGGCCGAAGCTCGACCAGTCGTCGCCGATCGTGAGCCCGGGGGCGTCGCGCTCGGCGAAGACGAGCACCTCGTGCTCCTCCTCGTCGACGGCGAGCACTGGGATCCAGTCCGCGTAGATCGATCCCGTCGAGTAGAACTTCTGCCCGTTCACCACGACCTCGTCGCCGTCGTAGCGCAGCCGCGTCGACAGCTCGCCGACGTTCTTGCCGCCGATCTCGCTGAAGGCGTTCGCGAAGCGGCGGCCCTCGCGCACGAGGCCGAAGAAGAACTCGTGCTGCTCGGGGGTGCCGCTCAACCGGATGTCCTCGACCAGGCAGAAGTGGTTCTGCGGGATCTGCGCCAGGGAGCCGTCGGCCTCGGCGACGATCGCGATCACCTCGGCGAGGGTCTCCGTCGATACATCGGCGCCGCCGTATTCGGCGGGGATCGTGATGGCCCAGAGGCCGCGCTGCGAGAAGTCCTCGACGATGTCCCGCGGGATGACGCGGTCGGCGTCGATCTGCGGGGCGCGCTCGAGCACCGCGTCGCGGAAGCGGGCGGCCTGTTCGAGCGCCTCGGCGTCGGAGGTGATCACGTGAGCGGGCGATGACATGCGGAACGACTCCCTCGGTCTCTGGGCGGAAAACACCCCGTCCAGCCTAGGGGCGGCACTGCCGCGGCAGGCGAATGCGGCCGATTGTTACGGACCCGAGCACGCCGATCAGGCCGGCTTCTGCGCTCCGATCGCCCAGGCGTAGGGAACGGGGGTGCCGTTCACCGCCCAGTCGCCGACGATGCGCTGCTTGAAGATCACGGGGTTGTGGGAGGAGACCGTGCGCGCATTGCGCCAGAAGCGGTCGAGCTTCTTGGTCTCGGAGGCCGCCGAGGCGCTCAGCGCGTTCAGCACATCGCTGGTCGCACGCAGCGAGAGCTCGACGAGCACGATCTGGCCCTGCGCGGAGTCGAGCTCGGCGCGCTGATTCGCGCGCTCCTCCGCCTCGGCGTCGCCGGTGCCCGCGACGGCGAGGAAGCGGGCCAGATAGGCCTCCTGACTCGCCTCGGCCGCGCGCACGGCGATGGCGCGCGCGGCGAAGCCCTGCGCCGTGGCGACGCCCACCGCCTGCTGGACGAGCGGATCCTCCCGCCAGACCGGGCTCGAGCCGTGGCTGAAGACGCGGTTTCGCGCCTGCGCCTCCCCCGCGACCGTCTGCGCGGCGGCGGTGACGATGCCCGCCAGGGTGGCCAGGTGCACGAGCTGGTAGAACGCGGTCTGGTAGCGGAAGCGATCCGCGAACACAGTGACCTCCGCCTCATCCACCCGAGCCCCCTCGAACACGGCGGTGCCGCTGCCGGTGGTGCGCTGCCCGAACCCGTCCCAGTCGTCGAGGACGGCGACCCCGGCCTGCTCGGCCCGCACGATCGCGATCACCGGCACGCCGTCCTCCTCACGCTCGGCGTAGACGTCGAGCCAGTCCGCGAAGATGCTGCCGGTGCTGTAGTACTTGGCGCCGTCGACCACGAGGCCGTCATCCGTGCGGCGGAGCTTGGTGTTCACCTCTCCGATGAGCACATCGCCGACCTCGCTCCAGGCGTTGCCCGCGATCTCTCCCGCGACGAAGCGGGCGAACCAGGCCGATTGATCCGTCGTCGCGTGCTGGTTCAGCCGATCCTCGACATAGGCGAAGTGGCCGCGCAGGGCCTGCGGGATGTTGGAGTCGGCCGCGGCGAGCTCCCCCAGCAGCTCGATCAGCTGCGGCAGCGAGGCGCCCGCGCCGCCGTACTTGCGCGGCACGCGGACCGCGCCGAAGCCGGCGGCGCTCAGCAGCGCGATCTCCTCGCGGGGCAGCGTGCGATCCTGCTCGCGCTGGAGCGCGCCCTCGGCGATCCGTGCGAAGAGCGGGCGGAAGCGCGCGGCGAGCTCTTCGTAGTCGGCGCCGAGGGAGAGCTCGTCGCCGAGGTGGGCGGGGAGCTGTGCGGGAAGCTGGGCGGAGAGCTGCTGGGTCATCGGAGGGTCCTTCCGTGCGGTGGATCGCGGTTGCGGATCGTTGCGGATCGCAGTTGTGGTTCGTGGTCGCGGATCGCGGTTGCCGGAAGTCTAGATTCGCGCCGCCCCCGCGCAACAGCTTCTTGACGCCCTGTGACGCCGGATTTCGTCATCCGCGTCACAGAGGGACACGCCGCGTCATTCTCGGCGGCGGTGCTTGAATCCCCCGCTCCGGCGCTCGTAGTGTTCCGCACAAGTTCGGCGGCACCGCCCGACTCGATACCCGCCCGAAGACCCGTGAGGAAGGAACCCCATGAGCACCATCACCGAGAGCACGAGCGCCTCCGAGCAGCTCCTCGACCGCTGGCAGGATCAGCCGCGACCCGAGACCGCCGAGCAGTGGCTCGCCCGAGCCGAAGAGGTCGCCGACATCCTCGCCGCCGACGCGGTCGAGCGCGACCGCGCGGGTCAGCCGCCCCACGCCGAGGTGCGGCTGCTCAAGAGCGCCGGCCTGGTCACCGTGCTGGGCCCGAAGGCCTTCGGTGGCGCGGAGCTGCCCTGGCACGTCGTGAACCGGATCGTGCGGATCATCGCCCGCGCCGACGGTTCCATCGCCCAGCTCCTCGGCTACCACTACCTCTGGGCCTGGGCCGTGCGACTCGTCGGCACCGAGGCCCAGATCGCCGCGGTGGAGGAGCTCTACACCGCCAACAGCCTCTTCTTCGGCGGCGCCGTGAACCCCCGGGACTCGGATCTCGTGATCACGGAGGACGGCGACGAGCTCGTCTTCAACGGCGCCAAGTCCTTCTCAACCGGGGGCCGCGTCGCCGACCTCACCGTGCTCGAGGGCGTGCTGCAGGGCACCGACACCCACATCTTCGCCATCGTGCCCACCGATCAGCCCGGCATCGTCTTCGCCGGGGACTGGGACAATCTCGGCCAGCGGCTCACCGAGTCGGGCTCGGTGGAGATCCGCGATGTCCGCGTCGACTGGGCCGCGGCGGCCGGCTTCGTCGACCGGGTCTACCAGCCGCTGGTCTACAACACCCTCAACGTGCCCGCGCTGCAGGCCGTCTTCAACAACCTCTATCTCGGCATCGCCGAAGGCGCGCTGCGCACGGCGGCGGCCTACACCCGCGAGTACACGCGCGCCTGGCCGTACGGCGGCGAGAACAAGCAGCGCGGCACCGACGAGTTCTACGTGCTCGAGGGCTACGGCGAGCTCGCCTCCAAGCTGTGGGCGGACGCCGCGCTCATCGAGCAGATCGATCTGGAGATCAGCGAGGTGCTGCACGCCCCGCGCGAGGAGCTCACCGAGCGCCGGCGCGGCGAGATCGCCGTGCGGGTCGCGGCCGGGAAGCTGCGCATCATCGAGGACGGGTTGGAGATCGCGACGAAGATCTTCGAGCTGACCGGTGCGCGCGCGAGCGCGAACTCCGTCGGCCTCGACATCTACTGGCGCAACCTCCGCACCCACAGCCTGCACGACCCGGTGCCCTACAAGAAGCACGAGGTCGGCAGGTACGTGCTGCTGGGCGAGATCCCGCAGCCCACCTGGTACAGCTGAGCGTCCGGGATCCTCGGGCGGGGGTCACCCCTCGCCCGAGGATCCCGATCGCTGCGCGAATGCGGTGGTGTACAGGCAGACGCTGGCCGCGGTGGCGAGGTTCAGCGACTCGGCCTTGCCGTAGATGGGCAGGCGCAGCGAACGGTCGGCGAGACTCCGATCCGCCTCGGTGAGCCCGCGGGCCTCATTACCGAAGACCCAGGCGACCGGCCCTGCCAGCGCCTCATCCGGGCCGCGCAGCTCCGCCCCGCGCACATCGGCGGCCAGCACGCTCAGGCCCGCATCGCGCGCGGCGTCCACGACCTCGGCGAGCGTGTCCGACACCGACACCGGCAGGTGGAACAGCGAACCCGTGGTCGAGCGCACCACCTTGGGATTCCAAGGATCGATGCTCTCGCCCGAGAACACGACGGCGTCGGCGCCGGCCGCATCGGCGGCCCGCAGCACCGCGCCGGCGTTGCCGGGATCCCGCACCTCGTTGAGCACCGCCACCAGGCGCGCCCCGGCCAGCGCCGCAGCGAGCGGTGCGGCATCGAGACGGGCGACGGCGAGCACGCCCTGCGGATTCACCGTCTCGGCCATCGCGGCCAGCACGGACTCGGTCACCCGCTCGATGGGGACGCCGTGCTCCGAGGCCAGGCGATCCACCTCGTGCTGCCAGGGCTCGGTGCCCATCGTCGCGTACACGGTCTCGGCCAGATCCGGGCGGTGCGCGAGGAGCTCCCGCACGGCCTGCGGCCCCTCGACCAGGAAGCGCCCGGCCGCGAGGCGATCCTTCTTCCGCGCGAGCGCGGCCACGCGCTTCACGCGCGCGCTCTTCGGATTGTCGATCACAATCCCCAGCCTACTGACCCTTGGCCATGCCTCCGCTTCTTCCCTTCTCCGAATCGGGGACGCTTCTGCAGCTTTCGGACCGAGTGAAAGCGACGGGAGCGTCCCCGATTCCGGCAGGGGCTGGTTCAGGTGGAGATGGGCAGGAGCTGGCTCAGGGGCAGGCCGGGTCACATCAGTGCGGACGCAGAAAAGCGGAAGCCCCGCCGCTGACGCGACGGGGCTTCCGCAGATGACGCTGGGCTCAGGCGGCCTTGGGCGCCGAGGTGTCCTCGGGCAGAGCCTGCTTCGCGACCTCGACGAGGGCGGCGAAGGCGCCGGGCTCGTTGGTGGCCAGCTCGGAGAGCATGCGGCGATCCACCTCGACACCCGCGAGGCCGAGGCCCTGGATGAAGCGGTTGTAGGTGAGGCCGTTGGCGCGGGCGCCGGCGTTGATCCGCTGGATCCACAGACGGCGGAAGTCGCCCTTCTTCTTGCGGCGATCGTTGTACGCGTAGACGAGCGAGTGGGTGACCTGCTCCTTGGCCTTGCGGTACAGGCGCGAACGCTGTCCGCGGTACCCCTCGGCACGCTCGAGGATTACGCGACGCTTCTTGTGGGCGTTAACGGCCCGCTTGACTCTTGCCATTTCAGTTGTTCCTTACGAGACTTTCAGTGATCCGGGGGGCCTTAGCGAACCAGCAGCTTCTTGGCCTGCTTCACATCGCCGGCAGACAGCACCTGCTCGGCGTTCAGACGGCGCTTGCGCTTCGAGGCCTTCACCTCGAGGTTGTGGCGCATGCCGGCCTGCTGCTTCATCAGCTTGCCGCTACCGGTCACCTTGAAGCGCTTCTTGGCGCCCGAGTGGGTCTTCTGCTTGGGCATCTCTTCTCCTTGTTGTGGTGCGCGCCGCCTGGGCGACTGCGTCTGGTGCGACCGCTCGGGTCGCAGGTCTGTTATGGCGCGGCGTCGCCCGAGGCGGCGGGGGCCTCGTCCGCGGATGCCGCGCGATCAGCGGCACGGCGGGTGGCCTTCTCCTCGGCACGGCGCGCGTTCTGCTCGGCCTTCGCCTCGCTCTTGTTCTTCAGCGGGGCGATGACCATCACCATGTTGCGGCCGTCGATGCGGGGGTTGGACTCGACCGTGCCGAACTCCGCGATGTCCTCGGAGAACTTCTGCAGCAGCCGAACCCCCAGCTCGGGACGCGACTGCTCGCGGCCTCGGAACTGGATCATGGCCTTCACCTTGTCACCCTGCGAGAGGAAACCGACGGCGCGCTTGGTCTTGGTCTCGTAGTCGTGCGTGTCGATCTTCAGACGGAACCGCACCTCCTTGAGCACGGTATTGGCCTGGTTGCGACGCGCCTCTTTGGCCTTCTGGGCGGCCTCGTACTTGTACTTGCCGTAGTCCATGATCTTGGCTACGGGCGGCTTCGAGTCCGGGGCTACCTCTACGAGGTCGAGATCTGCATCCGCCGCAAGGCGCAGCGCTCTCTCGATCGACACGACGCCGACCTGCTCGCCACTGGGTCCAACCAGTCGCACCTCGGGGACGCGGATTCTGTCATTCGTACGGGGATCGCTGATCGCTGGCTCCTCTGATCTGGGTGCGGGGTGATCCTGGGGATCTTCGCAAGCAGAGGAATCCACGCATACGCGAGGTTCCACACCCTTTGACTGCTGTCGCTGTGCGACGGGGTGCCAACAACCCGATAGCCTGTATGTCGGCGACGGGTGGGAGTATCTCCACTTGCCAGTTCTCGGCAGAATACCGTGAACCTCATAGATACTAGCAGAATCGTGTCAGCCGGCCAAGCGGCCAGATTCGGATCGATCCGAGAACAGGAAGCCATGAGCGAGAACACCTCCCCCGCCGAGCACGAGGTCGATCCGGGCGCGGCACAGCCCGTCGACGCCGAGCAGGCCGCGCGCGATATCGCCGATGTGCCCGCGGTCGAGGTGATCACCACGGCCGCCGTGCACCTGCTCAGCGCCGCCGCGGTCAAGTGCGGCCTCGCGGACGACCCGGATTCGCAGACCGATCTCGACGAGGCGCGCAAGCTCATCAACGCCCTCGCGGGTCTCATCACCGCCGGCGCTCCGGAGATCAGCGATTCCCACGCGCGGAGCCTGCGCGACGGGCTACGCTCGGTGCAGCTCGCCTTCCGCGAGGCCTCGCTCATCCCCGACGCGCCCGGTCAGGGCCCGGGCGAGAAGTACACCGGCTCGGTCATCTAGCGCGCAGCCCCTTCAGTCCCGCTTCGACGGCGCGGGCAGGATGTTCTTCATCGCGAAGTGCGAGCTCGCCTTCCCGAGCCCCGGCAGCGGCATGATCTTCTGGGTGAGGAAAGCCTCGTAGCTCTCGAGGTCGGCCACCGCCACCCGGACGAAATAATCGGGCGTGCCAAAGAGTCGTTTGAACTCGGTCACCTCGTCGAGCCCCGCCACCGCACGCTCGAAGCCCGAGACGACCGTCCCCTCCTGCGTGTTGAGGTCGACGTGCAGCAGTACTTCGAAACCGCGGTGGACCGCCGCCGGATCCACGATCGCCCGGTACCCGAGGATCACCCCGGCCTGCTCGAGCCGCTGCACCCGTCGCAGGCACGGCCCCGGGGTGAGTCCGACCCGCGCGGCGAGGTCGACATTACTGAGCCGCCCGTTTCGCTGAAGCTCATCGATGATTGCGCGATCCAGTGCATCCATCTCTCATATATTGCCAGATCCCCCGCAGAATGCGCGCATATTGCAGCCATATTGCGCCGGGAATCGGGCACGATTGAGGGATGTCATCTCCTCCCGACGCCGAGCACTCCGAGCGGCCCTCGCGCGGCGCTCAGCTGCGCGCGGGCCTCGTCGATTCACTCGGCGTCGGTCTCGGCATCTTCCCCCTCGGCATCGCACTCGGCGTGCTGGTCATCCAGGCGGGGCTGCCGTGGTGGCTCGCCCCCGCGCTCTCCATCGGCGTCTTCGCGGGGTCGGTGGAACTGCTGCTGGTCAGCCTGATCGCGGCCTCGACCCCGCTGCTCACCATCGCGGTGACGGTGTTCGCCGTGAACTTCCGCCACGTCTTCTACCCGCTGTCGTTCCCGCTGCAGGTGGTAAGGCCCGGCTTCGGCCGCGCCTACTCGGTCTACGCGATGATCGACGAGGCCTACGCTACCTATGTACTGATGCCGCCCGAGAAGCTCTCCTCGGCCAGGATGCTCACCGGTCAGGCGCTGATGCAGGCCTACTGGGTGGGCGGTGGCATCGTCGGGGTGGCCCTTGCCTCGCTGCTGCCCGAACCCATCGAGGGCTTCGAGTTCGCGCTGGTCTCGCTCTTCATCGTGATGGCGCTCGACGCCGCCCGATCGAAGCGGGAGATCCCCTCGGTGGTGCTCGCGGGCCTCTCGGTCGCCGTGGCCATGGTCGCCTTCCCCGGCGCGCCGGTGCTCGCCGCGCTGGCGATCTTCACCCTGCTCCTGGTCATCCGATACCTCTGGTCGCGTCGGAACGGCGAGGCGCTCGCGGATGAGGGGGTGGATCGCGATGCCTGATACCGGCTACATGATCGCCGTGATCGTCGTCGCGGGGGCCATCACCGTGCTGCTGCGCGCGCTGCCCTTCGCGATCCTGAAACCGCTGCGGAAATCCCGCTTCGTGCAGGCCATCGGCAGCTGGATGCCGGCCGGGCTGCTGCTGATCCTGGCCGTCGTGATCCTCGCGGGCGAGATCGTCGCGCGGCCCGGGCAGCTGTGGATCGTGGCGGCGGCCACCGCCGCGACCGTGCTGGTGCACCTGCTCGCCGGCCGACGGGCGCTGCTGAGCATCTTCGCCGGCACCGCGGTCTACGTGCTGCTGCTCAATCTGTTCTAGAGGCGCCGCCCTCGATACCGTCGCCTTCGATACCGCCGCCCTCGATTCTGCCGAGCAGTTCGGCGAGCGTCTCGAGCTCGACATCGTTCAGGCCCGCGAACAGCGGCAGCAGCCGGCGCACGACGCCGCTCTCGTAGTCGCGCACGCTCTCGCGCGCCGCATCGGTGAGCCTGAGCAGGCGCGAGCGGCGGTCGTCGGGATTCTGCACCGACTCGATCAGCCCGGCGGCGCGCAGGCCGTCGACCAGCTGGGTGATCGCCCCGGCCGTGACGCCGAGAGCGGATGCGCAGGCGCCCGGCGTCACCGCGGAACGGCTGCGCGCGAGCAGGAACAGCAGCGCCAGCTGATTCGGCGTCAGTTCGACGCCGTCGAAGGGCGTGCGCCGCTCGGCGGCGACACTGCGGCTGAGCGCGACGACCCCGGCCAGCACCTCGCCGAGCGACCGCTCGCGATCGGGCATCGGCTCAGTTGCTCACGAAGGGCATCTGGGCGATGAATTCGCGATCCTCCACCTGGGTCAGGATGAAGTCGGCCAGATCGTCTCGACTGATCGAGATGCCCGTCCCGACGCCGACCCAGCCGCGGCGGTAGCCGCCGGTGCCAGGATCCTCGGTCAGGCGAGGGCCCCGGACCACCGTCCAGTCGAGACCCGAGGCCTGCAGCACTTCGAGGTGGCCCTCGGCATCCGCCAGCACGTGACCGGACAGCGTCTTCAGCAGAAAGCGGATGATCTTGTCGGGCGCCTTCGGCCGGTCGTGCGGATCGCGCAGGCCCCCGCCCGAGAGCGTGGCGATCCGGCGAACGCCCGCGGCCCGCATCGCCTCGACGATGACCCGGGTGCCGTCGGTCTGCAGGGTCTTCGGCGAGCCCTTGACCTGGCCGAACAGGCTGAGCACGACATCGGCACCCGCGACGGTCTCGGCCACGGATCCCGGATCGGTGACATCGCCGCGGATGACCGTGAGCTTCTCATCGGAGCGGTCGAGCTTCGCGGGGTCGCGCACCAGCGCTCGCACGGTGTACCCGGCGGCGAGCGCGCGATCGAGGACGCGGCGGCCGGTCTTGCCGGTGCCGCCGAACAGCGCAATCGTCGTCATGGAAAGTAGTTTAGCCGCTAAACCATATTCTCGGAAGCCGGACTGCGGGTCTCGGCGCCGGTGTCGAGCTCGGCGTCGGCTCCGACGTCAACGGTGGCTTCGGCTTCGGCTTCGGCTTCGGCTTCGATCTCAGCGGACCCTGACGCGCAGCGAGTCCACCCGCTCCGCGATGATCTCGCTCGCCGCCCAGCGCCGCTGCAAGGCCTCCAGCAGCCCGCGGAGCTCCTCCCGGTCGAGCCCCGGTTCGAGGGTGAGGATCACGATCGCCTCGGCTTCGAGCAGCCGCGCCTGCGGATCCCCCGCGAGAAGCTCCACCGCCAAGGCGCGCGGCTCCGCTGCGAGCGAGGCTCGGAAGGCCTCCAGCACCTCGGGATCCGCCCAGGCGGGGAGGATCCTGCGCCCCACCGCCATCGCCTCCAGCTGCGTGCGGCGCACGCCGAACTCCTGCTCGGGCGTTCCCGGATCGATGATGACGATGGCGGTCCCCTCCTGCGCGGCGGCGAGCGCCACCTGCGGGCCGGGCACGGGGACGGGACGCGATTCGGGGTTCCAATGATGCATGGCCGCGACCGAGCTGAAGACCGGCATCGCGCGCCGCCCGTCCGGGGCGGCCACCGTCACGATCGACAGCTCCTGCGTCTTCTCGACGGTGCGCCCCTCGGGAGTGAGGCCGAGCTCCCCCGCTTCCGCGAGCAGCGGGATCAGCAGGCGGGTGCGCGAGAGCGCGAGCAACGCCTCCGCCTGCGCCGCAGCCTGGGCCTCGGGATCCACGGCCGCCCGGACCGCGGCGACGCGCGCGCGCCACTCCTCGGGCGTCTCGCCGTCGTCGTCCGCGAAGGCGGTGCCGTGGTGATCGAAGTCGCGCCCGGACCAGGGAAACCCGGCCGAGTCGGCTTCTCCACCCGGCACCAGACTCGCCGGGACCCCGGTGGATCGCGGCGCGTCACCGGTCGAGGGGAGCTTTTCGATGGCCATGGAAGCCTCGGCTTCGGGGCCTCACCGCCCCGCGACGTCGAGCGCGGCGGGCAGGGTGAACGCCCCCGCGTAGAGGGCCTTGCCGACGATGGCGCCCTCGACGCCCTGGGGCACCAGCTCGCGCAGGGCGACGAGGTCGTCGAGGCTCGACACGCCGCCGGAGGCGACCACGGGGCGGTCGGTGCGCTTGCACACCTGCGCGAGCAGCTCCACATTCGGGCCGCGCAGCGTGCCGTCCTTGGTGACATCGGTCACCACGTAGCGGGGGCAGCCGGCCGCTTCCAGGCGGTCCAGCACCTCCCAGAGATTGCCGCCCTCCTGCGTCCAGCCGCGGGCGGCGAGGGTCTCGCCGCGCACATCGAGGCCGACCGCGATCTGCTCGCCGTAGCGGGCGATGACCGCACGGGTCCACTCGGGATCCTCCAGCGCCGCAGTGCCGAGGTTCACGCGCTTCACGCCGAGGCTGAGGGCGGCCTCCAGGCTGGCGTCGTCGCGGATGCCGCCGGAGAGCTCGACCTTGACATGCTTGGACTGCTTCACGACCTTGCGCAGCAGTGCGGCATTGCTGCCGCGGCCGAATGCGGCGTCGAGATCGACGAGGTGGATCCACTCCGCCCCCTGCTCGATCCAGTCCAGCGCCGCGTCCACGGGGCTGCCGTAGCTGGTCTCGGTGCCGGCCTCGCCCTGGGTGAGCCGCACGGCCTTGCCGTCGGCGACGTCGACCGCGGGCAGCAGCTCGAGTCGGGGAAGGTGGTTGAGTTCGGTCATCTCTTTGCTTTCTCTACAGACTCTCGATCCAGTTGCGCAGCAGCCGGATCCCGGCGTCGCCGGACTTCTCGGGATGGAATTGCGTGGCCGAGAGCGGGCCGTTCTCCACCGCCGCGATGAAGCGCTCGCCGTGCTCGGCCCAGGTCACCTTGGGTGCGGTGGCCGGGGTCCGGCCCTCGATGCTCCACTCGGTCGCGGCGTAGCTGTGCACGAAGTAGAAGCGCTCCTGCTCGATGCCGGTGAAGAGGACGGATCCCTCGGCCGGCTCGACGGTGTTCCAGCCCATATGCGGCAGCCTCGGGGCGTTCAGCTGGTGCACGGTTCCGGGCCACTGGGCGAGGCCTTCGGTCTCGACGCCCCGCTCGATCCCGCGGCTGAACATCACCTGTTCGCCCACGCAGATCCCGAGCACGGGCCGCCCGCCCGCGAGGCGGCGGTCGATCAGCTCGTCGCCGCGCACCTCGCGGAGGGCCGCGACCACCGCGTCGAAGGCGCCGACGCCCGGCACCACCAGTCCGTCGGCGCTCATGACGCGCTCGGGATCGCGCGTGAGCTCGACGACCGCGCCGGCCCTCTCGAGCGCCTTCACCGCGGAGTGCACATTGCCGGATCCGTAGTCGAGCACGACGACGGACTTCTTCGGAGCCGTCGTCGAGGCCTCGGTCACAGCGCGCCCTTGGTGCTCGGCACCCCGGTCACCTGCGGGTCGAGGGACTTCGCCTGGCGGAAGGCGCGCGCGAAGGCCTTGAACTCGGCCTCGGCGATGTGGTGCGGGTCACGGCCTTCGAGGAGCCGCAGGTGCACGGTGAGGCGGGCGTTGAGGGTCAGCGCCTCGAAGAAGTGCCGCACCATGCTGCCGGTGAAGTGGCCGCCGATGAGGTGGAACTCGAAGCCGGCCGGCTCGCCGCCGTGCACCAGGTAGGGGCGCCCGGAGATGTCGACCACGGCCTGCGCGAGCGCCTCGTCGAGCGGCACGAGCGCGTCGCCGTATCGGCTGATGCCGCGCTTGTCGCCGAGGGCCTGGAGCAGCGCCTGGCCCAGCAGGATGCCGGTGTCCTCCACGGTGTGGTGCACATCGATGTGGGTGTCGCCCTGGGCGCGCACCACGAGGTCGGTGAGCGAGTGCCGGGCGAAGGCGGTGAGCATGTGATCGAAGAACGGGACCCCGGTCTCGATGTCGGCTTCGCCGGTGCCGTCGAGGTCGACGCTCAGACTGATCTGCGACTCGCTGGTGCTGCGTTCGAGCGAGGCGGTGCGCGGGGTGGTGCTCATGGAGTCCAGCCTACCCGGCACCGCCGGGGCCGAGTGCCCGCAGCGCTTCGATGAGAGCCGTGGTCTCGGCCTCGGTGCCGGCGGTCAGCCGCAAGTGCCCGGGGATGCCGAGATCGCGGATCAGGATGCCCTGCGTGCGCAGCGCCTCGAAGGTGGCGCCCGGGTCTGCGAAGCCGTCGACGAGGAGGAAGTTGGCACCGGAGGGGTGCACGAAGTAGCCGAGCTCGGTGAGGGAGGCGGCCAGACGGTCGCGCTGATCCCGGATATCGGCGACGGTGGCGAGCATCTCTTCGGCGTGCCGGATCGCGGCGAGGGCCGCCGTCTGCGTGAGGGCGGAGAGGTGGTAGGGCAGGCGGACCAGCCGGAGCGCGTCGATGACGGCCGCTTCGGCGGCGAGGTAGCCCAGTCGCACGCCCGCGAAGGCGAAGGCCTTGCTCATGGTCCGGGAGACCAGCAGGCGCGGGCGGCCGTCGAGCAGGGTGATCGCGCTCTCGTGCTCGGCGTCGAACTCGTGATAGGCCTCGTCGACGATGAGGATGCCGTCGAAGGCGTCGTAGGCAGCGGCGACGGTGTCGAGATCGAGCGGGGTGCCGGTGGGGTTGTTCGGGCCGCAGAGGATCGCGATCGCGGGCTGCCGCTCGCGCAGCGCCTCCGCGACGAAGTCCGGGGTGAGCGCGTAGTCGGCCGGACGCGGGACGGGAAGCCACTCGGTGTCGGTGCCCCCGGCGAGCAGCGGGTACATGGAGTAGGTCGGGGTGAAGCTGAGCAGACTGCGCCCTGGGCCGCCGAAGGCCTGGAGGATCTGCTGCAGTACCTCGTTCGAGCCGTTCGCCGCCCAGATCTGCTCGGCCACGAGGCCGTGCCCGAGGTATCCGGCGAGCGCGCTCCGGAGTGCGAGGAAGTCGCGGTCGGGATAGCGATTGACCCCGCGCACCGCCTCGGCGAGCGAGGCGACGATATCTGCGACCACGCCCTCCGGGATGGGATGCGTGTTCTCGTTGACGTTGAGGCTGATCGGCACCGGATCCTGCGGAGCCCCGTAGGGCTTCTTGCCGACGAGATTGGCGCGCAGAGGCAGGTCGTTCAGGCTGGTCACCGATCCAGTCTAGAGCGCCGTTCCGAGGTCGAGCACCGAGGTCGCGTCACACATCGGGCTCGGAACTCGCCTGAGGCGCGGAGTCTGGATCTCGCACCGGCTGCCGAGCCTCGAACTCGCATCAACTGCCAAGCCCGAGCTCCGCACCCGACACCACTCCGGGGGCCTCCGCGTAGCGCAGCGGAACCGCGATGGGCTGGCCGGCCTGCACATCGGAGCCGCCGAGCTGATTGAGACGCACGATCTCGGCGATCACATCGCGCGGATCGGCCGAAGGATCGAGCGCGGTCGCCACGCCCCACAGCGACTCCCCCGGCTGCACGACGACGTAGCCGAACTCCGCGTCCCCGCCCATCACGTCGACCGCCTCCGCACGCGTCGAGCCGAACATGGCCGCGAGGCCGAGCAGTGCACCCACGACCAGAACCCCCAGGGATCCCAGCACGATGCGCCCGCGACGCGTCAGCCTGAGCCTGGTCCGCGGAGTCACGGTGGTCGCGCCCGTCTCTTCGAGGCGGGCGGTCGGAATAGTGATGATCGGTGCGCTCATGGCCGCTTCCCTTCGCTCACGATGCCGATCAGCGGAGCTTCTCGAACATCTGTTTCGAATGTATCTTCGATGAATCGAAACCGCAAGCCGCATCATCGAATTTTTGATCGATATTTTTCGGGCGACACTCGAACACATGTTTGCCCTGATTCGAAGACGGCGACTAGGGTTTCGCTAACGGGACCACCCAAACAGCAACCACCGACATTCACGTTCCGCCGCAAGATTCCGCGAATCCGCGCGGCGCACAGCACCAAAACCGCACCGCACCGCAACCACGCGACACCGCAACCGCACGGCACCCGCGAAGCACCGCGACCGCAGCGCAACGAAGCACCACCGCCGCACCGAAGGAGAACCCGCGATGAGCAGCATCGACACGGAACGCCCGGGCAAGCCGCTCACCGAGAAGCAGCAGGCGATCCTCGAATTCATCGCCCGCTCGGTGGAGAGCCGCGGCTATCCACCGTCGATGCGGGAGATCGGGGACGCGGTGGGCCTGTCCTCGCTCTCGAGCGTCACCCATCAGCTCAGCCGGCTGGAGCTGGCCGGCTATCTGCGGCGCGACCCCAATCGCCCGCGCGCCCTGGAGGTGCTGGTCGAGCTCTCCAGCACCGCGCAGGCGATCGCCGACTCGCCGCAGGTGCAGCCCGAGGAGACCGCCTATGTGCCGCTGGTGGGGCGCATCGCCGCCGGCGTGCCCATCACCGCCGAGCAGCAGGTGGAGGAGCTCGTGCCGCTCCCCCGCCAGCTGGTCGGCGACGGTCAGCTGTTCATGCTCAAGGTCACCGGCGAATCGATGATCGACGCCGCCATCTGCGACGGCGACTTCGTCGTCGTGCGCCAGCAGCGCGACGCCGAGAACGGCGACATCGTCGCCGCCATGCTCGACGGCGAGGCCACCGTCAAGGTGTTCCGGCGCCGCGACGGCCACACCTGGCTGCTGCCGCGCAACAGCGCCTTCGAACCGATCCTGGGCGACCACGCCGAAGTACTGGGCAGAGTCGTCGCCGTCTTCCGCTCGGTGTGATCCGCGGCGGAGGGGATCCGCGCATCGCGAGCACCGCGAACAGCGCGAACAGCGCGAACAGCCCGAACAGCCCGAACAGCGCGAGCGAAGATTACGCGGAAAAGCGCGTTCTCCCGCGCTCGAATTGATTATTGTACTGAGTGCAAATATTCTGGTGCGCATGCCGTCGCCACAGCTCACCGCGCCACCGCTCACCGCACCACCGCTCACCGCTCCGCAGCTCTCCGCCGAGCAGCACCCCGCTCCGCCGATCCCCTTCGACACCCGGCTCGCCCCCGGGCTGCTGCCCTACGACATCGGCCTCGAGCTGCAGCGCGGCGCGGTCGGGCGCATCGACACCGGTGAGGATCGCGGCACCGTGTTCCTCGTCGAGCACGAGCCGGTCTACACCGCCGGCCGCCGCGCCCGCCCCGAGGAGTATCCGCGCGACGGCACGCCGGTGGTGCCCGTGGACCGCGGCGGCAAGGTCACCTGGCACGGCCCGGGGCAGCTCGTCGCCTATCCCGTGATCCGGCTGCGGGAGGGCGTCGGCCCCGTCGACTTCGTCCGCGGCCTGGAGCAGGTGATCATCGACGTCGCCGCCGATTTCGGGGTGACCGGATTCCGCGTGCGTGGGCGCCCGGGCGTCTGGGCCGATGCGGGCGGCATCGCCCCCGCGAAGTTCGCGCAGATCGGCATCCACACCCGCGACGGCATCGTCACTCACGGCCTCGCCCTGAACTGCGACAACGACCTCGCGCCCTTCGCGAGCTTCGTGCCCTGCGGCATCACCGACGCGGGGGTGCAGACCCTCAGCGGGCTCGCGGGGGTGCGGATCTCGCCCCGCGACGCGGCGCCGCAGCTGCAGCACCGCCTCGCCGCGCTGATCGACGAGGCCGCCGCATGAGCGCCGCGAATCTCGGACGCCCGCTCTCGGAGGTGCTGGCCGAGCGCGAGGCCGCGGTCGCCGCAGCCGCCGCGACCTCCGCGGTCGCCGCCGAACCCCCGCAGATCGACGGTCGACGGCTGCTCAGAATCGAGGCCCGCAACGCCGAGGTGCCCGCGGGGAAGAAGCCCGAGTGGATCAAGACCCGCGCCCGCCAGGGCCCGGAGTACAGCGCGGTGCGCGATCTCGTGCAGAGCGAGGGCCTCCACACCGTCTGCCAGGAGGCCGGCTGTCCGAACATCTACGAGTGCTGGGAGGACCGCGAGGCGACGTTCCTCATCGGCGGCTCCATCTGCACCAGGCGCTGCGACTTCTGCATGATCACCTCCGGCAAGCCCCTCCCACTCGACCTCGACGAACCGCGGCGCGTCGCGGAGTCGGTGCGCACGATGGGGCTGCGCTACGCGACGATCACCGGGGTCACCCGCGATGATCTGCCCGATACCGGGGCCTGGCTCTACGCCGAGACCATCCGCCAGATCCGCCAGCTCACCCCGGGTGCGGGCGTCGAGGTGCTGGCCGACGATCTCGGCGGACGGCCCGAGCATCTGGCGCTCGTCTTCGAGGCGGCCCCCGAGGTGTTCGCCCACAATCTCGAGACCGTGCCCCGGATCTTCCGACGGATCCGCCCCGGATTCCGCTACGAGCGCTCCCTCGACGTCATCCGGCAGGCGCGCGCGGCCGGCATGATCACCAAGTCGAATCTGATCCTCGGCATGGGCGAGACCCGCGGAGAGGTCTCGGAGACCATGCGCGAACTCGCCGAGGCCGGCTGCGACATCCTCACGCTCACGCAGTACCTGCGCCCCTCGAAGCTGCATCATCCCGTCGAGCGCTGGGTGCGCCCCGAGGAGTTCGTCGAGATGAAGGCCGAGGCCGAGGCGATCGGCTTCTCCGGAGTGCTCGCGGGCCCGCTCGTGCGATCCTCCTACCGCGCCGGGCGCCTGTGGGCCCAGGTCATGCGGACGAAGGGGCGGACGATCCCCGAGGCACTGCACCACCTCGCCGAGCGCGAGGCGAACGCCTTCCCCCAAGCGGTGTAGGGAGGCCCCCGGGATCCTCGCTACGCGAGCGGATCGGCCACCAGCAGGCCGAGCTCGCGTAGCACCGCCAGCACCTGCTCGTGCCGGTTGAAGGTGTAGAGGTGGATCGAGGGGGCGCCGCCCGCGAGCAGCGCGCGGGCCAGCTCGACCGTGTGGGCGACCCCGAGTTCCGGGGCGGTGCCGCCCGCGGCCTCGAGCGCGCGCGCCAGCTCCACCGGTGCCGGCCGCCCCGCGAGCGAGGCCACCCTGCGCAGCTGCGCGCTGGTGGACACCGGCATCAAACCGGGCAGGATCGGCATGGTCAGCCCGGCTCGGCGCGCGTCGGCGACGAAGGAGAGGTACTCCTCGGCCTCGAAGAACAGCTGGGTGATGCCCAGCTGCGCGCCGGCCCGCTCCTTCTCGATGAGCCAGTCGATATCGGCCTCGCGCGAACGCGACAGCGGATGCCCGTTCGGGTAGACCGCCACGGCCGTGCGGCCGACGCTGGTGAACGGGGGGCGCTCGGCCCGGACCTCGGCGATGAAGGAGATCAGCTCGGCCGCATTGAGGGAGCCGGTGACGAGCGGATCGTCCTCCGCGACGCCCCGGGGGGCGTCGCCCCGCAGGGCGAGGAAGTCGTGGATCCCGGACTCCATCATGGCGAGTATCTCGGTGCGCAGCTCCTCGCGCGAACGCCCCACGGTCGTCAGATGGGCCAGCGGCAGCGCCTCGGTGCTGCCGCGCAGATACCTCAGCAGGTCGAGGGAGGCATCGCGGTTGGATCCGCTCGCGCCGTAGGTGACGGAGATGAAGTCGGGTCCGGCGGCGGAGAGGTGCTGCACGGCGTGGCCGAGCGCGAGGGCCGCGGCCTGGCTGCGGGCCGGGAACACCTCGAAGGAGAAGCGCACCCGTGTCGCCTCGCTCGCGGAGAGCAGATCCGTCACGCCGCACCCCCGAGCACCTCGGCGGCGAGCGCAGTGCCGCGCACGCGGGCGGCGATCTTCGCGAAGGCGACGTCCCTGGCGTAGTCGGGCGAGCCGTGCTTGGGCTTCTTGTCGACGAGATAGGGCGAGAAACCGCAGTCGTCGGTCGAGCCGAGCAGCTCCGGCGGGATGAATCTGGCGGCGGCCACCAGCTGGTCGCGCACCTGCTCGGAGGACTCCAGCTTCGGGCTGGTCGGATTCGTGACCCCGAGCAGCACCCGCGGGAGCCTGTCGGCGGCGCCCCTGCGGCCGAGCTCGGCGCCGATGAGCCTCGCGACGCGCAACGGATCCTTCTCCCCCGCGGCCTCGACCAGGAAGTAGCCCGCCTCGATCTGCAGCAGCTCGGGGATCAGCTCCGCGTAGTCCACATCCGCGCTGTGCGCGGAGTCGTGATCGTTGCCGGGGCAGGTGTGGACGCCGATGCGCGCCCGGTACTCGGGTGCGACGCGGTCGAGCACCCGGTTGACCAGCTCGATGAAGTCGCCGATCGCCTCGGGACCGGCCCACGGGGCCCGCAGATCCCGGCGCAGGGCGAGACGTCCCTCGGTGAAGTCGATGGAGACCCGCGCGGCGCCGGCCTCGAAGCAGCGGGTGATGTCCTCCGCGCAGCCGGCCACCACATCGGCCAGGAACTCCTCGCGGGAGTAGTCCCCGAGTCCCTCCGCCGGCACCATCAGCGACAGCATCGACGGTGAGACCACCGCCTGCTTGAGCGGCAGTTCCGTGAGCGCCCGGGCGGCGCGCACATCGTCCGCCGCCCAGTGGCGGAAGCGGAACGGCGCGCACACCAGCCTCGGCAGCACCCGGTGGTGGCCGTCAGCGAACACCGCGAACACGGCCCCCGCCTCGGCATCCTCCCGACCCACCGGATAGGTGGCGAAGCTCGATCGCCGCTGCTCCCCGTCGCTGAGGATCGGAGAGCCGGTCTCGGCGAAGCGGCGCAGAGTCTCGCGAACGGCCGCGTCCTGCTCGGCCGCGAGCTCCTCCGCGCTCAGCAGCCCGGCCTCCGCCTGCAGCACGGCCTGCTGCAGGCGGGCCGCCCGCGGCACGGAACCGACGGGCTCGGTGGGCAGCGCCACCGAACCCGTCGACTCCCAGGGATCCGTCACAGAGGTCACCCTACCGTTTCGCGCACGGCCCGCGCGGCACCCACCAGATTCGTGAGGCTCGCGACGGTCTCCTCGTAGCCCCGGGTCTTCAACCCGCAGTCGGGGTTCACCCAGAGCTGCCGCCCCGGGATCCGCGAGGCCGCGATCCGGATCAGCTCGGTCTGCTCCTCGAGGCTCGGCACGCGGGGCGAGTGGATGTCGTAGACGCCCGGGCCGATCCCGCGCGAGAAGCCGTGCTCGCCAAGCGGCTCCACCACATCCATCCGGCTGCGCGCGGCCTCAATCGAGGTCACATCGGCGTCGAGTCCGTCGACCGCGTCGATGATCTCGCCGAACTCGGAGTAGCAGAGGTGGGTGTGGATCTGCACCTCGGGCGCCGCTCCGCCGGTCGCGAGACGGAAGGATCCGACCGACCAGTCGAGGTAGGCGCCCTGGCGATCGGCGTCCAGCGGCAGCAGCTCCCGCAGCGCGGGCTCGTCGACCTGCACGATCCCGATCCCCGCGGCGACGAGGTCGTCGATCTCGTCGCGGAGCGCGAGCGCCACCTGCTCGGCGGTGTTCGCGAGCGGCTGATCGTCGCGCACGAAGGACCAGGCGAGGATCGTGACCGGGCCGGTGAGCATGCCCTTCACCGGCCGCGAGGTGAGCGACTGGGCGTAGGCAGACCACGGGACGGTGATGGGCGCGGGCCGGGACACATCGCCCCAGAGAATCGAGGGCCGGGTCGCGCGGGTGCCGTAGGACTGCACCCAGCCGTGCTCGGTCACCGCGAAGCCCCCCAAGTGCTCGGCGAAGTACTGCACCATGTCGTTGCGCTCGGCCTCGCCGTGCACGAGCACATCGAGGCCGATCTCCTCCTGCAGCCGGATGACCCGCTCGATCTCCTCGCGCAGGAAGCCGTCGTAGGCGGCCTCGTCGATCTCGCCCCGGGTGAAGGCGGCGCGGGCGCGGCGGATCTCACCGGTCTGCGGGAAGGAGCCGATGGTGGTGGTGGCGAAGCTCGGGATGCCCAGCGCGCTCTGCGCCTCGCGACGGCTCACCTCGTCGGCACGATTGCGGTCGGCCACGGTCACGGCCGCGGCGCGCGCACGGATCGCGTCGACGCGCACGCCGGGAGCCGCGGCGCGATCCGCCAGCACCCGCTCGCTCTCCGCGAGCTCGGCGTCGATGGCCGCCGCACCCGATGCCAGGCCCCGGGCCAGCAGCACCGCCTGCTCGACCTTCTGGTCGGCGAAGGCGAGCCACGACTTCAGGCGCGCGTCGAGCTTCGACTCGTCGTCCACATCGTGCGGCACGTGCTGCAGATTGTTGGAGGTGCCGACGACGACGGAAATGCCGGCCTCGGCGAGCCCGGTCAGCCGCGCGAGGGCGGCGCGCAGATCGGTGCGCCAGATGTTCCTGCCGTCCACGACGCCCGCGACCAGCTGGGTGCCCTCGAAGGCGCGCGCGAGCTCGCCCGAGGCGAGTGCGTCCTCCGGCAGGGAGCCGCGCACGAGATCGGCCTGCACGGCCTCCACCGGCAGGGAGCCGAGTCGGGCCAGCGCCCGCGAGGAGTCGCCGTAGGGTGCGGTGAGCAGGATCGCCGGCCGCTGCTCGGCGGCGCCGAGCACCCGGTAGGCCCGCTCGACCAGTGCCAGGATCTCCTCGCGCGGCACCGCGAGCGAGTCGGAGACGAGCGCCGGCTCGTCGAGCTGCACCCAGCCGGCGCCCGCCGAGGCCGCGACGGCGAGCAGCTCAGCGTAGACGGCGACGACCTCGTCGAGGCGGTCGACGGGGCTGAAGCCCTCGCCCGCATCGTCGGAGGCCTTCGCGAGCAGCAGATAGGTGACCGGGCCCACCAGCACGGGTCGGGACTGGATGCCCTGATCCGCTGCTTCTGCGAGCTGCTGCACGAGCGCCGCGGCGTTCGGGGCGAAGGCGGTCCGCTCGTCGATCTCGGGCACGCTGTAGTGATAGTTCGTGTCGAACCACTTGGTCATCTCGAGCGGCTGGTGACGCTCATCCCCGCGCGCGAGCGCGAAGTACACATCGAGGTCGCTCGCTCCCTCGCGGGCAGCCACATCGGCGAAGCGGCCCGGGATCGCACCGAGAGCGAGTGTCGCATCGAGCACCTGGTCGTAGTAGCTGAAGCTCTCGGGCACCGCGCCGCCCTCGGCGGGAAGCCCCAGTTCGACCAGGCGCGCACGGGTGCTCGCGCGCAGCTCACGGGCGACGCGCCCCAGCTCGGCCTCGTCGATGCCCCCCTTCCAGAAGGACTCGACGGCGCGCTTGAGCTCGCGGCGGCGGCCCAGGCGCGGGTAGCCGAGGATCGTGGCGGTGGGCAGGGAACGGTGATGAGTCGACATGACTTCCTTTGTGTGAGAACTCAAGGATCGAGATCGACCGAAGAACGGCGCCTCTCCCCGTGGAACTCTTCGAGGCTATTGCGCGGCGCGGCCTGTCTGCACGAGTACGACGAAATATTACGCTCAGCGCAGGTTATCCGCCCCAACCATAAGCTTATGCAATGAGTCAGGGGTGGTTTCGGCGGTGCGCGGCAGCATGGCCCGACCGCGACGGCAAGACCCGCTCCCCAGCGGTGCGCTCAGGCCAGAAAAGGCTCGAGCTTCGCCAGCGTCTCGCCGCTCACGAAGGCGTGCACCCGGGTGCCGCCCTCCTCGTAGTCGGTGGCGAGCACGCGGTTGCGCTCGTGCAGCTCCGCGACGAGATCGCCGCGCTCGTAGGGCACGATCACCGTGACCTCGCGATCCGGAATCGGAAGCGCGGCGTCGATGCGACGCTTCAGCTCCTCCAAGCCCTCGCCGGTGCGCGCCGAGACGAAGACCGCATCCGGGGCGAGACCGTGCAGCACCAGCCGCTGCGTCTCGTCGATGAGATCGGACTTGTTGAACGCCACCAGTTCGGGGATGCCCTGGGCGCCCACCTCCGCGATGACCTCGCGCACCGTCTGCAGCTGCGAGGCCGGATCCGGATGCGATCCGTCGACCACGTGCACGATCACATCGGCATCGCCGACCTCTTCGAACGTGCTGCGGAAGGCCTCCACCAGCTGGTGCGGGAGATTGCGCACGAAGCCGACCGTGTCGGCGTAGGTGAAGCGGCGGCCGTCGGCGGTCTCGGCGTGCCGCACCGTCGTGTCGAGCGTCGCGAAGAGCTGATTCTGCACCAGTGCCTCGCTGCCGGTGAGCCGGTTCAGCAGACTCGACTTCCCGGCGTTGGTGTATCCGGCGATCGCCACAGAGGGCACCTCGCCGCGCTTGCGGTTCGCGCGCTTGGCCTCGCGGGCGGGCGCGAAGCCCTTGATCTGCTGCCGAAGCTTCGCCATGCGGGTGTTGATGCGGCGCCGATCCAGCTCGATCTTCGTCTCACCGGGACCGCGCGAGCCCATGCCCGCGCCGCCCGCGCCGACCTGGCCGCCGGCCTGCCGGGACATCGATTCGCCCCAGCCGCGCAGTCGCGGCAGCAGGTACTCGAGCTGCGCGAGCTCGACCTGGGCCTTGCCCTCGCGGCTCTTCGCGTGCTGACTGAAGATGTCGAGGATCACCGCGGTGCGGTCGATCACCTTCACCTTCACCACATCCTCGAGAGCGCGCCGCTGGCTCGGCGCCAGCTCGGTGTCGGCGACCACCGTGTCCGCACCGACGGCGGTGACGAGTTCGGCGAGCTCGGCCGCCTTGCCCTTGCCCAGATAGGTCGCGGGATCCGGATTCGCGCGACGCTGCAGGAGCCCGTCGAGCACCTCGGCGCCCGCGGTCTCGGCGAGCGCCGCGAGCTCGCGCAGCGAGTTCTCGGCGTCCTCCTGGGCGTGCCCAGAAGAGCCGGAGTAGATCCCGATCAGCACCGCCTTCTCCAGGCGCAGCTGCCGGTACTCGACCTCGGTGACGTCTTCGAGCTCGGTGGAGAGCCCGCCGACCCGCCGCAGGGCCGCGCGCTCCTCGCGCTCCAGGCGGATCGCGTCGAGATCCTCGGCCAGCTGGTCGTGCGATTCGTCGCCCAGGGCCTGTGCGCCGCTGCTGAGGTCGCGGATCACCGTGGCCCGGCCGGCCTGCTCGGCGCGCGCGAGCACTCGCTCCAGCGGGTCGTCCTGCCCCGGTCGATCCGCTGCGGGGGTGTCTGTGTCTCGTACTGTCATCTGCTCCCAGTGTAGGCGCGGCGACCGGCCCCGCGGGCGGTGTTCACCCACAGCGCAGCCGCGGGGGTTCCTCCTGGGATACTTGAGGGGTGAGCCAGCACTACTTCAGCGAGGCGCCCAGCGGCGAGTTCAGACCGCGCGAGATCGAGGCGACCCTCGCCGGTGCCTCGCGGCGGGTCGTCACCGCGGGCGGGGTCTTCAGCCCGGAGCACCTGGATCAGGGCACCGAGGTGCTGCTGCATTGGCTGGAGAAGGAGGACGCGGCGGATCACGGCCCGATCCTCGATCTCGGCTGCGGCTGGGGGGCCATCGCGCTCTCGGCCGCCCTGCGCAGTCCGGAGACCGAGGTCTGGGCGGTCGACGTGAACGAGCGGGCGCGCGATCTCACCGCTGCGAACGCACGCGCGCTGGGACTGGCGAATATCCGAATCGCTCCGCCGGAGGCGGTGCCGGAATCGCTCGGCTTCGCCGCGATCCACTCGAATCCGCCGATCCGGGTGGGCAAGGCCGTGCTGCACGAGCTGCTGCGGCAGTGGCTGCCGCGACTCGTGCCGGGCGGATCCGCGCATCTGGTCGTGGCGAAGCATCTGGGAGCGGAATCACTGCAGCGCTGGATCGCCGCGGAGTTCCCCGAGCTGCAGGTGCGGCGGGCGGCCCGGGATCGGGGCTTCCACGTCATCGAGGCGCTGCGCGATTGAGGACTGCGCCGCCTCCTACGCGGCCCGTTCGGTCTCCGCACCGGCGCCCTGATCCACCCGCAACCCCGCGTAGAAGCCCGCTTCGCCCATCCGCGGGATCGGGATCCCGAACTCGGTTTCGAGAGCGTCCCAGGCGGCCTCGAGCGCGGGGATGTGCACCTGGTTGCCGTTCCGGCGCGTGCTGAGGAACTCCGCCCCCGCCTGGAGATCCGGACGGAAGGCCTCCCGCACACGGCGCACGTTCTCGGCGTTGGTACCGTGGAGCACCGCGTCGGCCTCGGCCGCGATGAACTGCGCCTCCTGATCGAAGATCGAGAAGGTGTTGCCCGCGAAGTGCAGCGCACCGGCTTGATAGAGCCCCGGCTGATCCTCGAAGAAGGATCCCAGCACCGCCTCGGGGTGGCCGTTCACGTAGCGCAGCACGCCCGCATCGAGCCAGGGCACGAACACGTCGTAGCCGGTCGCAAAGACGATCACGTCGAAGTCCTCGGAGGTGCCGTCGGCGAAGGTGACCGTGCGGCCGGCGAGCTCGGCGATATCCGGGCGGTGCTCCAGCAGACCGTGCGCGAGCGCGTGCAGCACCTGGGAGTTCATGATCGGGTGGGTCTGCCCGAAGCCGTGGTCGGGTGAGGGGAGGCCGTAATGGGTGAGGTCTCCCACCCCGTCGATCACGGTCCGCAGCTTCTCCTCGAAGCTCTTGCCCTGCAGCGCTTCGGGCAGCTCCGCCTCGGGGATGTTCCCGGCGAGGAGGTCGGGCGTCGGAATCCCGTGCGTGAACTTCGGGAAGAAGTAGTAGCCGCGGCGCGTGGACAGGCGCGCCGCGGCTGCGAAGAAGGCGGCATCGGCGACGATGTCGACGCCGCTGTTTCCCGCGCCCACCACGAGCACCCGCTGACCCACGAACTCATCGGTGGATCCGTACTCCGCGCTGTGGATGACGCGCCCGGTGAAGGCGTCCAGCCCCGGGTACTCGGGGATCACCGGGTACCACTGCGCGCCGGTGGCGATGACCACGCCGCGGAAGTCGCGCGTGCTCCCATCGGAGAGGCTGAGCCGCCAGAACCTGCCGGCGTCGGTGTCGATAGGCTGCGCGCCTTCGACCGCGACGCCGGTGCGTGCGCGCTCGTCGAGGCCGTAGCTGCGCGCGAAGGAGCGCACGTACTCGCGGATCTGATGCCATTTCGGGTACATCGGGTACGTCGCCGGCATCGGATAGTCGATGAAGCCGCCGTAGTCGCGGCTCGAGATGAAATTGCAGCTGCGGTACATCGGCGAGCCGGTCTGCTCGATGTTCCAGATGCCGCCGAGCTCGTGGTGCCGTTCGAAGATCTCGAACGGCACTCCTCGCTTCAGCATGGCACGAGCGACGAGCAGTCCCGCCGGGCCTCCGCCGACGATGGCATAGCTCTGCGGCAGGCCGTCCGTGCCGGGGGTATCGGGGTTCATCGACATCACTGCACTCCTTCGGATGACTATTGCGTCAGTCCGAGTGTGAAGCAGGATCCTTACTCCGTGTTGCCTGTCCGCGCCACCTGGCTGTGCAGCCAGTGTGCAGTGCGGGCGAGCGGGATGCGGTCCCGCCCGCCCGCCGGATCGATCAGATCAGCGGCGTGATCTGGTCGCTGCGCCCGAGGAGCGCCTTGCCGAAGACCTCGTAGCTCACCACTGGAAGCACCACCGCGTGACGGGCGGCCACCGCAGCGTCGCGCCAGATGCGCTGCAGCGGGCTCGACTCCGCGAAGCCGCTCGCGCCGTGTGCGAAGAGCAGGATCTGCAGCGCGTCCTGAACGCGCTCGACCGCCCATCCGGTGTCCGCGCGCACGCGGGCCCGGGTGAGGAAGTCCGGGTAGGAGTCCGCTACGGCCGCGTCGTCGATGTCGGCCGCGGCGCGGAAGGCGTGCAGATGGGCCGAATCAATGAGCATCGCCGCCTCCGCCAGCTGGAGTTGGAACGCGGTGGAGTCCTCCTGCCGCTCGTAGCTCGTGTATGCGATCGCCTTCGAGGAGGCCTTTTCCCGCACGATGTCCAGAGCCGCCCGGGCCAGTCCCAACTGAGGACCGGCGAGCACCACGGCGAGCGTGGGGACGAAGGCCGAGCGGTAGAGCGTCTCCTCGTGCTTCTCGGTGCCGTAGTCGCCGCCGATCGCCTCGGGGACCGAGACGATGCGGTGATCGGGGACGAAAACGTCATCGGCGATCAGCGCGTTGCTGCCGGATGCCCGCATGCCCGCGACAAACCAGGTGTCCTCGAAGCCGAGCTCGGCCCGCGGGATCAGGGCGAGCCCCTGACCGACCGGCGTTCCTTGCTCGTCGGCGATGGGAATGCCGAGCACCGCCCACTGCGCGTGCAGAGAGCCCGAGTTCCAGAGCCACTTCCCGGTGACGCGCTGCCCGCCGTCCACCCGTACGCTCGTGGCGGTCGGAGCGAGCACCCCCGACACGCGCGCATCGGGATCGCTGCCCCAGACCTCCTCCTGCGCCCGGACGGGGAACAGCGAGGTCATCCACGCGCAGACATTCGTCAGCGCCACGATCCAGGCGGCGCCGCCGTCGCCCTCGGCGACGATCGACGAGACCTCGAGCATGGTCTTCACCGAGGTCTCGTAGCCGCCGTAGCGGCGCGGGACGGCGGCTTTGAAGGCGCCCGCCTGGGCGAGCGCCTCGATCGTCTCCTCGGTCACGCGCCGGTCCTGCTCTCCCCGAGCCGAATGCTCCCTGATGAGCGGCAGAAGCCCGCGGACCCGGTCGAGCATCTCCTGCTCGGTAGCGGTGCTGCTGTTCTCGAGAGTGGTCACGGAAATCTCCTCTGATTGTAGTGATGCTCTGGTCGTGAGAATGCGTGCCGACTCGTACACGCCGCTGCTCTCGGGGTCCATCCAAACCTGTCGCCGAGCACGACTGCTAGGGCCATGTACGCAAGAATCAGCCGAATATCTGAGCATTTTGCGCAATCTTCCCTGTTCCGCAGCGAGGTCGATCTGAGTACAGTCGAAGTGCGTGGATGGCCGAGGGCGCTAATCGATGGCCGCCCCGATGAGCCGTGCCGATCGCAGCGGCGCGTCGGCGACCCGCGGGACCGGAGGTGGGACATGGGCGAGGTGCGGGCGCAGTGGATGCGGGAGCTCTCTCCCGACTGGGAGACGCCGGTCCAGCCGGCGAGCAGCGCCGGCCTCATCGAGGAGGCGGTCGCGATCCTGGGGCGAGCAC
Organism: Leucobacter sp.; assembly: GCA_048516985.1. Lineage (GTDB taxonomy): Bacteria > Actinomycetota > Actinomycetes > Actinomycetales > Microbacteriaceae > Leucobacter. Next base: position 2,529,546 of record CP183188.1, read on the forward strand.
CGGTCGAGTGGGGCGTGCAGCAGGGGCACGCGATGGCGGTGACCATCGTCGCCGAGATGCCGCTCTTCGGGGGGTCGAGCACCGGCTTCGAGGTGCTGCGGATGGGCACCGAGGCCGCGACGGTGCAGGCGCTGGTCTGGTTGGCGACCGGATCCGCCGAGCGGCGCGCGACGCCGGAGTCCCTGGACGGGGTGCGGGATTTCGTCAGACGCGGCATCGGCCTGGATTCGGTGCTCCGCGGGGTGCGCCTCGGCCATGCGCAGATGGCCCGGGGGTTCCTCGCGGGATGCGAGCGCCTGGTCGCCCCAGAGGAGCGCATCGCCGAGGCTAAGCGGATCTCGGACGAGCTCTTCGACTACATCGACGCCTTCTCCAGGGCGATGTCGGAGCAGTACGTGCAGGAGCAGGTGCACTGGTCGACGAGCGAGCTCGCCGCTCGTCGCTCGCTGGTGATGAGCATCCTCCGCGAGACTCCGAGCGATCCGGCCTCCCACTCCCGGCGGCTGCAGTATCCGTTCACCGGTACGCAGCACGGTTTCGTGTTCTGGACCGATGCGGCGAGCAGCGACACGAACACCGCGGAGGTGCAGCGCGCGATCGCGGGCGTGTTCCGCACGCTGCCGATCGCGAATCGCCTGGTGCTTCCGGTGGACGCGGGCACCGTGTGGGCGTGGGCGACCGGTGATCCGCTGGCCACCGATGCGCTGCGCGAAGCGGTGGCCGGCCTCCCCAGGGAGATCCGCGTCGCGGTCGGTCGGCCGGCGAAGGGGCTCGAGGGCTTCCGCTCCTCCCACGCCCAGGCGCTGGCCGCCGCCGAGCTCACCAGATCCACGACCGGGCTGGGACGCACGGTCTTCTATCGGGACGTCGAGCTCCTCTCGCTCCTGCTCGGCGACCGCGAACGGGCCGTCGCCTTCGCATCGAGAGTGCTCGGCCCCCTCTGGAGCGCGAGGCCCCAGATGAAGGTGCTCAGGTCGACCCTGCGCTGCTACCTCGAGGAGCAGGGCAGCGGGCAGGCGGTGGCTCGCCGGATGCACGTGGTCCGCAACACCGTGAGCTACCGGGTGCAGCGGGCGGAGGAGCTGATGAAGCAGCCGATCGCGGGCCGCACCCAGGAGGTGCACGCGGCGCTCGTCATCGCCGACGCCCTGCCCTGTCCCTGACGGGATCCGACCCGCTTCGACGCCGGATCAGCGGAGGGCGGTCAGGGCAGCTCCAGCGTCCCCCGGTAGACGAGCGTCGCCGGTCCGCTGAGGGAGACGTGCTCACCCTCCTCCGTGGGGAACATCCGCACCGCGAGGCGACCCCCCGGCACCTCGACGCTCCAGCTGTTGGGCATGCCCTCGCCGCCCCAGTGCCGGAAGGCCAGGGCCGCGGCGGCGACTCCGGTGCCGCAGGAGAGGGTCTCCCCGGATCCCCGCTCGTGCACCCGCATCCGGATGCGGGCGACGCCTTCTTTCAGCAGCGGCTCCTCGGGCACCACGAACTCCACATTCGCGCCGTGCTCCGGGGCCGGCTCCAGTTCGGGTGCGTGGTGCAGATCGAGGCCGGCGAGCTTGGCGTCGTCGGCGAGCGCGGTGACCACATGGGGATTGCCGAGGTCGATGCCGAGGCCCGGGCGCGGGACGTGCAGGCCGCGGGCGGCGACCAGGTGTTCGCCCGCGATCCGCCATCTGCCGAGATCGACGGTGTAGCCGGAGACGCCGGCGAGGACGTCCTTGACGCCGGCGCGGGTGCCGATGGGGAGGGTGTCGCGGCGCTCCGGGGCGACCAGCCCCTCGGTGATGAGGTAGTGGGCGTACACCCGGATCCCGTTGCCGCACATCTCGGCCGCGGTGCCGTCGGCGTTCCAGTAGTCCATGAACCACTCGGCCTCGGGCTCCTCCGCCAGCGCGGCGGCGCCCTCGGGGATCGCGCGCGAGCGCACCGCGCGGATGATGCCGTCGGCGCCGATGCCGCGGTGCCGGTCGCAGATGTAGCGGATCTGCTCGGGGCTCAACTCGATCTCGCCGTCGGGATCCGTGAACAGCACGAAATCATTGCCGGTGCCGTGACCCTTGGTGAAGGCGAGCGTCGTCATCCGACCAGTCTACGGGGCCGGCTGCTCCCCCGGACTCAGCCACTCGACGCCCGGATAGCGCTTGAACCAGCTCACCTGGCGACGGGCGTAGCGGCGCGTGAGCGCCTGGGTCTGGGCGATCGCCTCGGCCTCGCCGCACTCGCCCCGCAGCTGGGCCAGCGCCTGCGCATAGCCGATGGCACGACTGGCAGTTCTGCCCTCCTCGATCCCCTGCGGGATCAGTGCGCGCACCTCGTCCAGCAGGCCCGCCGCCCACATGCCGTGCACCCGGCGGTCGAGGCCCTCGACGAGTTCGGCGCGTTCCCGGTGCATGCCGAGGATCCGGGTGCCGCCCTGCCAGAGGCTCGGCGTCTCGGGGAGCGTCACCTGGGCCTCGCCGCCGAGCAGGGCGACCTCCAGGGCGCGCACCACGCGGCGCGGGTTCCGCGTGTCGACCGCCACCGCGGCCGCGGGGTCGAGCAGGCGGAGCCGCTCCAGCAGCGGATCGGTGCCGACCGCGTCGAGCTGGGCCTCGAGCTCCGCGCGCAGGGCGTCGTCCCGTGGCGGAAAGCGGAAGTCGAAGAGCACGCTCGAGACGTAGAGGCCCGATCCGCCGACGAGGATCGCGTCGTGGCCCCGCGCCTGGATCTCTCCGATGACGGCGCGCGCGACCGGCTGGTACCAGGCGACGCTGGCCTCCTCGCGGGGCTCCACCGCGTCGAAGAGGTGGTGCGGGACGCCGCGACGCTCCGAGGCGGGGAGCTTGGCGGTGCCGATGTCCATGCCGCGGTAGAGCTGCATCGCGTCGGCGTTGACGATCTCGGCCGGTCGGCCCGCCGCGGTGAGGAGCTCGGCGAGGTCGAGGGAGAGCGCGGTCTTGCCGGTGCCGGTGGCGCCGACCACCGCCCAGAGGGCGGCTCTCGGCAGGGAGGTCACCGCACTCTCAGAGTGGGCATGCCGAGTCCCACCGCGGCGGGGACGCCGATTGCGGCGGAGCCCGCCGGCGCGGGCACGCCGCAGCTCTCGGCCTGGCGGCGATCCCAGGCCTCGCCCGCCCGGGTGCGGCGCACCGCGTAGGCCTCGGCGTCGTCGGCGATGAGGAAGTGCGGGGCGGCGCCGGTCACCCGCACCGTCGCGACGTCTCCGGGACGCGGGGCATCGGCTCCCGCGGGCACGGCGAAGTGCACGAGGCGGTTGTCCTCGGCCCGGCCGGAGAGGCGGTGGGTCTCGCCGTCCTTCTTGCCCTCGTGAGCGGCGACCAGCACCTCGAGGGTGCGACCGAGCTGCGCCTGGTTCTCCTCGAGCGAGAGACGCTCCTGCAGTTCGGTGAGGCGCTCGTAGCGCTCCTGCACGACGGCCTTGGGCACCTGATCCTCCATGGTCGCCGCGGGGGTGCCCGGGCGGATGGAGTACTGGAAGGTGAAGGCGCTGGAGAAGCGGGACTGCTCGACCACGCGGAGCGTCTCCTGGAAATCCGCCTCGGTCTCGCCGGGGAAGCCCACGATGATGTCGGTGGTGATGGCGGCGTTCGGGATGCGTTCGCGTACGGCGTCGAGGATGCCGAGGAAGCGGGTGCTGCGGTAGCTCCGGCGCATCGCCTTGAGGATCGCGTCGCTGCCCGACTGCAGGGGCATGTGCAGCGAGGGCATGACATTGGGAGTCTCTGCCATGGCCGCGATGACGTCCTCGGTGAAGGCGGCCGGGTGGGGGCTGGTGAAGCGCACGCGCTCGAGCCCCTCGATCTCGCCCATGGCCCGCAGCAGTTTTCCGAAGGCCTGACGGTCGCCGAATTCGACGCCGTAGGTGTTGACGTTCTGACCGAGCAGGGTCACCTCGATGGCGCCGTCGTCGACGAGGGCCTGCACCTCGGCGAGGATGTCGCCGGGGCGGCGATCCTTCTCCTTGCCGCGGAGCGCGGGCACGATGCAGAAGGTGCAGGTGTTGTTGCACCCCACCGAGATCGACACCCAGCCGCTGGAGGCGGAGTCGCGCTTGGTGGGCAGCGTCGAGGGGAAGACCTCGAGCGCCTCGAGGATCTCGACCTGCGCCTCGGCGTTGTGCCGGGCGCGCTCGAGGAGAGCCGGCAGCGAGCCCATATTGTGGGTGCCGAAGACCACGTCGACCCAGGGGGCCTTCTCCACGATGGTCCCCTGATCCTTCTGGGCCAGGCAGCCGCCGACGGCGATCTGCATGCCCTCGCGCTCGCGTTTGACGCCGGCGAGATGCCCGAGATTGCCGTAGAGCTTGTTCGCGGCGTTCTCGCGGACCGCGCAGGTGTTGATGACGATCACATCGGCCTGCTCGGGGTCGTCGGCGGCGATGTAGCCGGCGGCCTCGAGGGAACCGGAGAGGCGTTCGGAGTCGTGCACGTTCATCTGACAGCCGAGCGTGCGCACGGTGTAGCTGCGCGGTGAGCCGTCGGCACGCAGGGCGGCGGGCGAGGACTCGATGACAGTGGCTTCGGCGGTGGGCATATCGACGATTCTACCGAGCTATCTGAACGATACTCCCGGCGCCGCCGGCCTCCCTGCGGCGTCGAGCGCCTCCCGGCAGGCGCGAACGGCCGGCTCGCCGGACCACCCCCGCCGGGCGAGATAGCCGAGCAGTCGGCGCTCCGCCGTCTGGCGGTCGAGATCGCCGAGCCGCCTCGCGCGGTCCTGCGCGGCGGCCCGCAGCAGTTCGAACTCCGTGTCGTCGTCGAGTTCGCCGAGGATCTCCTCGATCACGGCGTCGGGGAGCAGCCGCTCCCGCAGCTTCGCGCGCAGCTGCGCGCGACTTGACCGCTTGCGCTCCCGCAGCCCCTCGACCAGCAGGCGGGCGAGTCCCGAGTCATCGAGGTAGAGGCTCGCGGTGAACTCGTCGATCACCGCCTCGGTCTCCTCGCCGCCGTGTCCGAGCTTTCCGAGCTCGCGGCGCAGCTCTCCGCTGGAGAGCGCCTTCCGCGCGAGCAGGCGCACGGCGTCCTCGTTCGCGCTGCGGGGCGGCGGGGCGTCCTGCACCTGCTCCGCCACCTCCGGCGCTCCCGACGCCGCCTGCTGCGGCGCGCTCGCCTCGCCCGGCGCGCTCTCCGTGCTCGGCGCGACCACCCGCGGCAGACGCGAGCGCAGATCGATGACCTCGGCGAGATCTGCTCGCTCGCCGCCGGACACCGGCGCGGGCTCGTCTCTCGGCGGGAGGAACCTCACGGCCATGACGACCCCTGTCAGGCGCCCAGGCGCTCGTCGACCGACTCACCGACTGCGGCGAGTCCGGCCTCCGGGCCGTCCTTGATGCCCAGCTTGACGAGAATCCTGTCCTCGATCTCGGCGGCGATATCGGGGTTCGCGAGCAGGAACTTGCGGGAGTTCTCCATGCCCTGACCCAGCTGATCCCCGTCATAGGTGTACCAGGCGCCGCTCTTCTTCACGATGCCGTGCTCCACCCCGAAATCGATGAGCGAGCCCTCGCGGGAGATGCCCGTGCCGTAGAGGATGTCGAACTCGGCCTGCTTGAAGGGCGGGGCCATCTTGTTCTTGACGACCTTGACCCGGGTGCGGTTGCCCACCGCGTCGGCGCCGTCCTTCAGCGTCTGGATGCGACGGATGTCGAGGCGCACCGAGGCGTAGAACTTCAGCGCCTTGCCGCCGGCGGTCGTCTCCGGGCTGCCGAAGAACACGCCGATCTTCTCGCGGAGCTGATTGATGAAGATCGCGGTGGTCTTGGTCTGGTTCAGGCCACCGGTGATCTTCCGCAGCGCCTGGGACATGAGCCGGGCCTGCAGGCCCACGTGGCTGTCGCCCATCTCGCCCTCGATCTCGGCCTTGGGCACGAGCGCCGCCACCGAGTCGATGACCACGAGATCGACGGAGCCGGAGCGGATGAGCATATCCGCGATCTCCAGCGCCTGCTCCCCGGTATCGGGCTGCGAGACGAGCAGCTGGTCGATGTCGACGCCCAGCTTCTGCGCGTACTCGGGGTCGAGCGCGTGCTCCGCGTCGATGAAGGCGGCGATGCCCCCCGCGCGCTGCGCATTGGCGATGGCGTGCAGGGTGAGGGTGGTCTTGCCCGAGGACTCCGGGCCGTAGATCTCGATGATCCGGCCGCGCGGAAGCCCGCCGATGCCGAGCGCGATGTCGAGTGCGATGGAGCCGGTCGGGATGACCTCCACCGGGGGGCGCTCCGTGCTGCCGAGACGCATGATGGCGCCCTTGCCGAATTGCCGGTCGATATTCGCGAGCGCGGCTTCGAGTGCCTTCTCGCGATCCTGGGTTGCTGCCATCTCTGACTCCTCTACTCGGGGCGATCATCGCCGTCTGGTGCCGCCTACCTGCTGTCTCGACCGGATGTGCACCCGGCAGACAAGGCGTAGGTGGTGGGTGAGTTCGACACTAGATCGCACCACCGACATTCCGAGCCGGATCGTGAAATCTGTGGAGAACAGGAGCACTTCACCACCTGTGAGCGAGCATACTTGAATTCGAACACATCTTCGAACGATTCATCGCGTGTCGCGGGGACGGCTGCGGGAACGGACGCGGGACGGACACGGGACAGACGCGGGACGGACACGGGATGGGCGCAGGGATGCGCCCAGGGGCGAGCCGGCCTTGACGGGTTCCGACGGCCCGCGTAGCGTTGCGGCATGGCTCGCACGGACACGATGCCTCGGCGACAGCAGCCGCACCGGGGCGAGGAGCACGCCTTCGCGGCCGTCTCCGAGCTGCACGCGATCCTCCCCTTCGACGCCATCCAGCTGCTCCGCCACGAGCCGAGGCGCTCGGAGGTCCGCGAGGTGCTCCGCATCGGCTACGGCCCTGACGCCGCCTGGGCACTGCAGCACCTCTTCGTGCAGAAGTACCGGGTGGGGTTCACGCATGCGCTGAGCCCGAACGACGGCCTGCCTCCCGCCATCAGCTCGGTGCGCTCGGAGTTCCGCGACGATTTCGTGGAGTCGAGGATCTACCGCGACTACCTGCAGACGAACGGCTATCGCGACGGGATGAGCATGGAGCTGTTCCTCGGACAGGAGTATGTCGGGATCGCCCACTTCTCGGCGAAACGACCCCTCGGCTTCAGCCAGGAGAGCCGCCGTGCGGCCTCCTCGGTGCGCGGCCTCCTCGCCGCGCTGATCGCGGGACAGCCGCAGGGCGGGGATCCGCGATCGCTCGCAGGCCCGACATTCGCAGGCCCGGCGTTCGAAGACTCAGCGCTCGGAGGCTCGGGATCCGGGCAGTCCTGGTATGCGCTCTCGGCCCTGCACCGCACCGCGGCCCTCGGACCGGCGCCGATCCCGGCCTTCCTGGAGACCCCGGCCTTCCGCACCCATCTCGAGCAGTTCCGGGACACGGGCATGCCCTCCGTGCGTCATCTCTGGCCGCACGGAGGACGCCTGCTCCGCCTCGAACTCAGAATGCTCCCGCGGTCGGCGGAGATCGTCGTCGGCGTCGCCGAGGCGGATCCCGACAGCTACCACCGACTCTCGGCGCAGGAGCTCAGGGTGCTCGCCCTGCTCTGCGCCGGGCACGATGACGCCGCGATCGGCGTGCTGCTGCATCTGAGCCGGCGCACCGTCGAATCGCATGTGCTGAGCGCGCGACGCAAACTCGGCGCCAAGAACCGGGTGGAGGCCGTGGTGCGTGCGATCACCACGGCCTCCTACCTCCCGGATCCGGAGCACTGCCCCATCGGGTCCGTTCTGGGCGTGCGGGGCGCTCCCCCGCCGCATCAGCGCTGAGGCACGCTGATCCTGGTCACCGCCTCGCGCACGGCGTCCACCGCCGCGCGCTCGTGCTCGAGCAGCTCGTCTCCGCCCATCGCCCCGACGATCGGCTCGTAGGCATCCGCGACGCCGGTGGAGACCCCGGCGAGCTCCTCGATGACGCCGAGACCGCAGAACGGCACGTAGTAGGGGCTGTAGCCGCCCTCCTGCAGGAAGACGATCCGCCCCTCGGAGAGGCGCTCGGCGGCGTCGACGATGAGCTGCGTCAAACGGCGGAAGCCGTCGGCGCGCATCATCATCCGCGCGAGCGGATCCATGATCGCGGCGTCGAATCCGCAGGGCACGAGGATCAGCTGCGGCTGGTAGGCCTCGAGGGCCGGGATCACCACCGTCTCGAGCGCGTACTCGTAGACGGCGTTGCCGCCGCCGGGCGGCAGCGGGACGTTCAGGGAGTACCCCGTTCCCTCGCCGGCGCCGTTCTCCTCGATGAACCCGGAGTCGGAGGGGAAGCAGCGGTTCTGGTGCAGCGAGATGTTCAGCACCCGCGAGGAGTCCCAGAAGATGTCCTGCGCCCCATTGCCGTGGTGCACATCCCAGTCGACGATGGCGACCCGCTCGAGCCCCAGCACATCGAGCGCGTAGGCGGCCGCCACCGCGGTGTTGTTGAAGATGCAGAAGCCGCGGCCGAGGGCGCGTTCGGCGTGGTGCCCGGGCGGGTTGATCAATGCGTAGGCCTGGTCGACCTCGCCGTTCACCACGGCCTTCACCGCCTCGATGGCGCCGCCCGCGGCGAGAAAGGCGATCTGGTCGCCGCCCTGGCCGAATGGGGACACCCCGTCGCCGGCGTCTCCGCCCTTCGGCAGCGCCCCCTCGGCGACGATGCGGTCGACGTGGGCCGCGTCGTGGACGCGCAGCACGTCCTCCCGGGTGGCGGGCACCGCGCTCAGCTCGACCAGGTGGTCGATGAGCCCGGAGGCGACCACCAGCTCGTGCAGGCGCCGCTTGGTGTCCGGATGCGCGACGTGGTGGGAGATCGGCTGCAGCCCGGCCGCGACGCTCGAGGGGGCGAGCCCGCCGGAGCCGGTGTCCACCCAGCCGTAGAGCGTGTTCCACAGGTAGCCGGTGCGCTTGGTCGTGTCAGTCATGCGGTACTCCTCCGATCGGATCCGGCGGAGCGCCCTCGCTCGCCGTCCTGCCCAGGATCTCGGATCCCCCGCTCGCCGGCATCCGGGATTCTACGGAATTCCGGGTACCGCGCTCAGTCGCGCGGATCGATGAGCCCCCGCCCGTGGCGACGCTCCTCGGGCACCTGGAGCTCGACGCACAGCGCCTGCCAGATCTCGCGCGCGGGCACGCCGCGATCCAGCGCCTCATTCGCGGTGCCGCCGAGGACGGACAGCCAGTGATCGCGCATGAGCACACCGGCGTAGACCTCGCCGAACTCCTCCTGCATCGCGCGCTGGAACTCGCTCAGCCGCACCCCTGCACCGCCTCGCGCAGACGGCGAAGCGCCCGGCTCCTCAGAGCCGGGCGCTTGAACCGAGTCTCCACTACCGCTGCGCGAGCAGCTCGGAGCGGTACCCCGAGACGAGCTCCGCCGGCACGGTGTCCGGCACCTGGCCGGTCAGCGGCACGCTGAGTCCCTCGATGACGGCGAGACGATCGCTCACCTCGCTCATGATCACCGACAGCGGTGTATCGAGTGCATCGGCGACGGCGGCGAGAATCTCGCTCGACGCCTCCTTCTGACCGCGCTCGACCTCGCTCAGGTATCCGAGGGCGACACTCGCATCGCCTGCGACCTGGCGCAGGGTGCGCCCCTTCTGCAGGCGGAAGTCGCGGAGCACGTCGCCGATCTCCTGACGAACTAGAACCATGGCGCCCTCCTCCTTCTTCCTGCACATCCCTACGGTGTGCTTCCACATTACCCGCTTCGGCGCTGTTGCGCTTCGGCGGTGACACCTTCCACACTGCCTGGTGTCACTGAGAGTAACCGCGGGATTCGCCGGACTATTCCTGGGACATTCCTGAATATGAGCCGAGTTGGCTCAAGTTTACCTGCTCAAGCTGTCGATTCGGCTCGTCAACCGCGTCCGCCGGCCGGGGCCGCCAGCGCCTCGATCGCCAGGCGAAGCGCCGCCTCGACCGCGGCGGCCCGGATCTCATCACGGCCGAGGCCGTCCAGACCGCTCAGCAGCTGCGCCCGCTCGCCCGCGCCACCGCTCACCGCCACCCAGACGGTGCCGGCGGCCTGCCCGGTCTGGGGATCGGACTCGGGGCCCGCGACACCGGTGGTCGCCAGGCCGAGATCGGCCGGCCGCGGCTCGGGCGAGCCCGGTGCGAGAACCGCGCAGGCGCGGCGGACACCTGCGGCCATCTGCCGTGCGACCTCCTCGTCCACGGGACCGCGGCGGTGCAGCAGCTCCGCGTCGACACCGAGGATCGTGTGCTTCAGCGCCGTGTCGTAGGCGACGACGCCGCCCGAGAACACGCGGGAGGCCCCCGGGACCGAGACGATCTCGGCGGCGAGCAGGCCCCCGGTCAGCGACTCGGCGACGGCGATGCGCAGGCCCAGCCGCGAGGCGGCCCCGATGAGCTGCGCCGCGGATCCGGTGCGCTCGGTCACCGCCGATCCTCAGCGGCTCCCGAGCGCCCCAGCCTGGCCACATTGACGATGTAGTCGATGCCGCTCGCGATGGTCAGCGCCACGGCGATGGTCATCGTCGCGGCGTTCACCCAGTTCACCCAGCCTCCGAGGAGCGCGGCGAAGGGGAAGAGCGCGAGGGCGATGGCGACCGACTGCGCCACGGTCTTGAGCTTGCCCATCCACGCCGCCGCCAGCACCACGCTTCGGGCTTCGAAGAGCCGGTGAACGGTCACGCCGATCTCCCGGACCAGCACCACGATGGTGACCCACCAGGGCAGCTCGCCGAGAATCGAGAGTCCGACCAGGGCTCCCCCGGTCAGGAACTTGTCGGCGATGGGATCCAGCAGCTTCCCGAGATCGGTGACCAGACCGCGCGAGCGCGCCAGATACCCGTCCCAGGCGTCGGTGGCGATGGCCGCCACGAAGAACACGGCCGCAGCCCAGCGCAGGGCTCCCATCCGGCCGTCGTCCGCGAGCAGCATCCAGATGAAGAAGGGGGTGGCGAGGATCCGGACGCCGGTGATGATGTTCGGAGCGTTCCAATTCGAGGGCTTCGCCGCCGTGCCTGCCATATCGCTCAGTCCCTGCCCGTCAACTGCCAGGCGTCCTCGTCGTCATCGCCGTCGACCTCTTCGAGGCTCGCCTCGTGGCGCTGCAGCGGATCGTTGTAACGGTCGTCCTCAGTGGGGAGCGAGTCGAAGGCCTCGGTGATCGCCTCGGCAGCACGGGCGGATGCCGCGGGCCCGGCCGAAACCGGCGCCGCGGCGGGTGCCGCCGCCGCCGGTGCGGCCACCGGCGCAGGTGCCGCCGATCCGCCGCCGGCCACCGCCGCCAGCACCTCGGGCAGCTGATCGGGCGTGATCAGCACATCGCGCGCCTTGGATCCCTCGGAGGGGCCGACGATGTCGCGGGACTCCATCAGGTCCATCAGGCGTCCCGCCTTGGCGAAGCCGACCCGGAGCTTGCGCTGCAGCATCGAGGTGGAGCCGAACTGCGAGGTGACGACCAGCTCGATGGCCTGCATCAGGAGATCCAGGTCGTCTCCGATATCGGCGTCGATCTCCTTCTTCTCGGCCGCCTGCGCCACATCGGCGCGGTACTCCGGCCGGGCCTGGGTCTTGACGTGCTCGACCACCCGCTGGATCTCGCCCTCCTGCACCCAGGCGCCCTGCACGCGCACCGGCCGGGAGGTGCCCATCGGCAGGAACAGTCCGTCGCCCTGACCGATGAGCTTGTCGGCGCCGGGCTGGTCGAGGATGACGCGGGAGTCGGTGACCGACGCCACTGCGAAGGCGAGCCGGCTCGGGATATTCGCCTTGATGAGGCCGGTCACCACGTCCACCGAGGGGCGCTGGGTCGCCAGCACCAGGTGGATGCCGGCCGCGCGGGCCAGCTGGGTGATGCGCACGATCGAATCCTCGACATCGCGCGGCGCCACCATCATGAGGTCGGCGAGCTCGTCGACCACCACCAGCAGATACGGGTAGGGCTTCAGCTTGCGCTCGCTGCCCTCGGGCAGCACGATGGTGCCCGCGCGCACGGACTCGTTGAAGTCGTCGATGTGCCGGAAGCCGAAGCTCTGCAGATCGTCGTAGCGCATGTCCATCTCCTTCACCACCCACTGCAGCGCCTCGGCCGCCTTCTTGGGATTGGTGATGATGGGGGTGATCAGATGCGGCACGCCCTGGTAGATGGTGAGCTCGACCCGTTTCGGGTCGACCAGCACCATGCGCACCTCGGCGGGCGTCGCCCGCATCAGCAGGCTCGTGATCATCGAGTTCACGAAACTCGACTTGCCGGAGCCGGTGGAGCCGGCGACCAGCAGATGCGGCATTTTGGCGAGGTTCGCGACGACGAAGCCGCCCTCGACGTCCTTGCCGACGCCGATGGTGAGCGGGTGGGTGCTGCGCTGGGCCTTCGAGGAGCGCAGCACATCGCCCAGGGCGACGTTCTCGCGGTCCTTGTTCGGGATCTCGATACCAATGGCGCTCTTTCCCGGAATGGGCGACAGGATCCGCACCTCGTTGGAGGCCACCGCGTAGGCGAGGTTCTTGGACAGCGCGGTGACCTTCTCGACCTTCACGCCCGGGCCGAGCTCCACCTCGTACTGGGTGACGGTGGGGCCGCGCGAGAAGCCGGTGACCTGCGCGTCGACCTTGAACTGGCCGAGCACCTCGGTGATGGCCGCGATGATGTCGTCGTTCGCCTGGGTGCGGGCCTTGCCCGGCTCGCCGGCCGAGAGCGTGCGCTGATCGGGCAGCTCGTAGGGCTGCTGCCGGGAGTCGTGCGCGGGCGCCACCTCGAAGGTGCTCGTCGCGGCGGCCTCGTCGTGCAGGCTGCGCAGCTCGGAGTCGTCGACCTCGCTCGCCGCGGGGGCGGCGGAGGCCGCAGGCGCAGGGGCCGGCTCCACCAGCGTTTCGGTGGTGAAGACATCCGTCGGCTGCTCCGGCTCGAGCGCGGTGTCGAAGGCCCGGTCGCGACCGTTCTCCTCTCCGCCGAGCAGCCCCTCGAGCTCGGAGGCGCCGTCGGAGTAGTCGGGATCCTCCTCGCGCCCGGAAGCGTTGCGCCGCCACCAGGGCAGCTCCCCGGTGGCGGTGTGCTCCTCGATGTCGAAGAGCGCGGTGTCGCCGCCCTGCCGCGAGCCGCGACGGGACGGCGCGGCCTCGGCCTCCGGCACCGCGGCGCCGAAGAGGTAGCCGTAGGCCTCGCGCAGCCGTGCCACGATGCGGCCCGGCGGAGTCTTGGTGGTGATCAGCAGCGAGAGGATCAGCAGCAGCACGAGCACCGGCACCGCCACCCAGGCCGTGAGCAGCGCCAGCGGGGCCCCGATGAGCCAGCCGAGCACGCCGCCGGCATCGGCGATGCCGGGATCGACATCGCTGGGATTCGGGGCGCCGCCGAGCACATGCGCGAGTCCGGAGGCGCTCAGCAGCGCGAGGAACAGCCCGATCGCGATGCGGCGGTTGTCGTGCGTGCCGGAGGGGTGGTTGAACAGCCAGAAGGCGAAGCCGACCATGATGATGGGCAGGCCGAAGGAGATCCGGCCGAAGAGGCCGCCGAAGGTCCAGGCGCTCAGCTGCGCGGTGACCGGATTACCGATGAGGAACCACTCGACCACCGCGCCGACGACCGCCAGCAGCACCAGCGCCAAGGGGATCCCGTCGCGCCGATCCTCGGGAGCGATGGGCTCGGGACGGAAGGCCCGCGCGGCGCCGCCGACCGCGTGGGCGAGGCCCAGCCAGGCACGGCTCAGCACCCCGCCTCTCGGTTCGGGTTCGATCACTCTCGTTTTCGCGCTCGCCCGAGAGCCGGAGGACGCCCTCGGTTTCGAGCGTGACGACGCCTTGCTCACCATGGCATTCACGGTACAGTGCACCCCCGACACCGGCCGGGATCGATCCCGGCGAGTGGGGAAACCCGCGGGACGGGTAGACTCGATCCGATGAGCGACTTCTATCAGAGCGCCGCGTGGGAGCGGTTCCAGCGAGACCTCGGCGCCCGGCTCATCTCGGGCGAGGGCGAGGGCTGGCACTACTTCGCCCGCGTGCAGCGCGACGGCTTCGGGCCCTACGTCTACGCACCCGGCGGACCAGTCGCCGACGGCCCGGCCGCCCTCGGCGCGGCGCTGGACGATCTCAGGTTCCGCGCACGCGAGGCGGGCGCCTATCGCGCGATCGTCGAACCGCCGCCTCCGGCCACCGCGGACGAGATGTCCGCGCTCGCCGCGCGCCGCATCCGCGGCTTCCGCCACTCGCGCACCCAGGCGATCGACCTCACCCGCTCCTGGGACGAGGTGTTCGGGGAGCTCAGCACCAGCCGCCGCAAGCAGTTCCGCGGCGCCGAGAAGCGCGGCATGACCTTCGAGGAGAGCCGCAGCCGCGAGGATTTCGACGTCTTCCTCAGGCTCTACCGCGCGCAGGGCGACGCCGGCAGCTTCGAGGTGCGCGACGCCGGTTACTTCGACGCCTTTTACCGCTGTCTGATCGAGCCCGGGATCGCGCGGATGTTCGTCGCCCGGCAGCACGGCGAGATCCAGGTGGTCGGCATCACCGTCGACGACGAGGAGGCGAGCATCCGCTACTACCTCTACGTCGGCCGGGAGCTCGGCAACAACAGCCTGCAGATCTCCTCCCCCTTCATCACCTGGATGATCCGCGACGCCCAGGAGCGGGGCCTGGCCACCTTCGACCTCTTCGGCATCTCCGACAGCGACGAGGTGGAGGACGAGACCACGGGCTACACCGTCTTCAAGCGCACCTTCGGCGGCGAGACCCTCACCTTCGCGGGCACCTGGGAGATCGCCGTCGCCCCGCTCAAGTACCGCGCCTGGCGCGCCGCTCAGGCGGCCAGACGCGCGATCCGCGGGTAGGCGCGCCGTGGCGCGACTCAGCACCGGACGGGCGGGGGCGGTCATCGCCGCCGGCACCCTCGTCTCTCGCGTGCTCGGACTCCTGCGCGCGATGGTGCTCGTCTACGCCATCAGCAGCGTCGGCTTCGCGGCCGAATCCTTCGCCACGGCCGGCCGGGTGCCGAACACCGTCTACACGCTGATCGCCACCGGAGCGCTCACCGCGGTGATCGTGCCGCAGATCACCCGCGCGGCGCTCGCCTCCGACGGCGGCGCCCGCTACATCAACAAGCTGATCACGCTGGCGATCGTCGGATCCGCCGGCATCATGGCCGCCGCGGCGCTGATCACCCCGGCCCTCATCGCCTGGCTCACCACCGACTGGCCCGAGGACCAGGTGCGCCTGACCACGGTGTTCGCCTACTGGCTGCTGCCGCAGATCCTCTTCTACTCCCTCTACACCGTGCTCGGCGAAGTGCTGAACGCGCGCAGCCTCTTCGGCCCCTACGCCTGGTCGCCGGTGCTGAACAATGTGCTGAACATCGCCGGGCTCGTCGCCTTCGTACTGCTCTTCGGGGCGGATCCCGACGGTCTGCGCGGCGATGCGGTCTGGGACCCGGGAGCGGTTGCCCTGGTCGCCGGATCCGCGACGCTCGGGGTGGCGGTGCAGGCGCTGGTGCTCTTCGCCTTCTGGCGGCGCGCGGGGCTGACCTTCCGCCTCGACTTCCGCTTCCGCGGCATCGGCCTCGGGCATATGGGCAAGGTCGCCACCTGGACCTTCCTCACGGTGCTGCTCACCCAGGTGATCGGCCTGGTCAACACCCGGGTGATGAACCTCGCCGATCCGCACGACGCGGGCCTCGCCGCGGCGGAGCTCGCCGGGCTCATCTTCGTGCTGCCGCACTCGATCATCACCATCTCCCTCGTCACCGCGCGATTCACCCGGATGAGCGAGAGCGTGCACGCGGAGAACCGGGCCGCATTCGCGAGGGATCTCATCGCCTCGGCCCGCCAGGCCGGCTTCGCGATGATGTTCTTCACCGCGGCGATGCTGGTGCTCGCACTGCCGCTGATCCGGATCGTCCAGCCGGGGGCCTCCTACTCCGTCATCGCGACGGTCGCCCCGGTGCTGGTGGCCAATCTCGTCGCCCTCGTGCCCTTCAGCCTGCTCTTCGTCTTCAACCGCGGATTCTTCGCCCACAGCAACACCCGCACCCCCTTCTTCATCGCCCTCGCCCAGTCGGCGCTCACCCTGCTCGTCGCCCTCTGGTGCGCGACGCTGCCGAGCGGACGGATCACGGTGACGCTGACGCTCGCGATCTCGGTGCTGATCGCGCTGCAGGCGCTGACCACCTTCCTGCTGCTGAGGCGCAGGATCGGCGCCATCGGCGGGCGCGGCATCGCCGCCGGCCTGATCCAGAATCTCGTGGCGGCCGCGGTCGCGGCGGCGGCCGGCTACGGAGTGCTGGTGCTGCTCGGCGGCACCGGCGAGGGCGCCTTCGCGGTCGGCGGCTTCTTCGGGGCGCTCGTCAGCTCGGCGATCGTCACCGCGGCGATGGCGCTGATTTACGGCCTGGTGCTGCTGGCGCTGCGCAATCAGGAGGCGCGGGCCCTCATCGGACGGGTGACTCGCCGCGCCGTCGCAGAAGAGGAGGATCTCGGATGACCGGGCTCACCGTACGCGAGGCGCTGAACGCCGAGCTGGAGAACTGGGACGCACTGGTCACCCGGAACCCGGCCGGCGGCGACTTCGTGCAGGCGCGAGCCTACGCCGAGGTCAAGGCCGCCGTGGGGTGGATCCCGCGCTTCCTCGTCTTCGAGCGCGGCGGCGAGCGCGTGTCGGTCTCGCTCGCCCTCGAGCGGCGCCTCCCGCTGCTCGGCCGCTACTGGTATCTTCCGCACGGTCCCGCGGTGGAGGATCCGGCCGCGGCGGTGGAGCACACGGCCGCGCTGCGCCACTATCTGCGCGCGCAGCAGCCGCGCGTATTCGCGGCGACCGTCGAACCCCCGATCGAGACGGGCGGCGCAGGCGGCGCGGACGACGCAGCCGGCGACGCGAGGCTCGCGCTCGCCGATCCGCTCGCCGAGCTCGGCGCCCGCTGGCGCCCGGGGATCCAGGGCAATGCGAGCACCGCGATCGTGGAACTGCGCGGGGACGATGCGACGCTGCTCGCGGGCTTCCAGAAACGGTGCCGCAACTCGATCAGCCGCGCGCAGCGCGACGGTGTGGTCGTACGCGAGTACCCCACCGATCCCGAGACCTTCGCCGAGATGCACCGCCTGATGCGGCTCGTCGGTGGCGGCGGGCAGACGCTGCGCCTGCGCTCGGAGGACTACGCCGAGCGCTTCTGGCGCGGCTTCAGCGAGGCGGGGCTCGGTCGCTTTGTCGGCATCGAGGTGGATGGTTCTCCGGCGCTCATGGCCTATGTCATCCGGGTGGGCGAGCGGGCCTACTACAAGGACGGCGGATCCGAGCGGGCCCGCACCAGCCCCGGCATGTCGAATCTGCTGCAGTGGGAGATGATGCGTCAGGCTCGCGACGCGGGGGCGACGAGCTACGATCTCATGGGCACGCCCCCCCGGGACCGGCTGAATGATCCGGCGTCGCCCAATCACAGCCTGGCCGCCTTCAAGCTCTCCTTCGCCGGCGGGGTCACCGAGTTCGTCGGCGCCTACGACCTCGTGCTCAAGCCCCGCGCCTACCGGCTGTGGCAGCGCCTGGGGCTCCCCCTGGCCCAGCGCCTGCACCGCCGCCGCTACCGCGACCTCGACCTCTACTAGGCTCGCAGCTGCGAGGCCCACCGCATCGCCCGACGAAGAAACGAACGAGACGCATGACACACTTTCTGCAGAGCGAGGCCTGGGAGCGGGTGCAGACCGCGATGGATCGCCCGGTCGTCCGTCTCTCCGGGGATGGCTGGAGCGCGCTGGCCGTGCTGCAGCGCGGTCGGCTGAACTCCCGACTCTATGCGCCCTACGGGCCGAGGCTTGAGCGCCCGGAGGCGCTGGGGCCGGCGCTCGCGGCGCTGAAGACCGAGGCGAAGCGGCGCGGCGCGGCCTTCGTGCGGGTGGAGCCGATGCTCGACCAGCCTGCGGGGCCGAGGCTGGGTGCCGAGCTGCTGGAGGCCGCAGGGCTGCGCCGCGTCGGTCGCGAGCAACCAGAGCACACCCAGCGGGTGGATCTCGCGCGCCCCTTCGACGAGGTGCTCAGCGAGATGCGCAAGTCCAACCGGAATCTGCACCGGAACTTCGCGAAGAAGGGGCTGAGCGTACGGGAGAGCACTGACCCCGCGGATGTCGAGCATCTGATCCGCTTGCTCGGCGAGGTGAGCGACCGCACCGGCATGCACGCCCACTCGGGCGACTATCTGCGGACTCAGGCGAAGACGCTGGTGCCCGGCGGCGATGCCCGCATCTACCTGGTGGATCTCGAGGGCCGGGCGGAGCCCGTCGCCGCCGCCATGGTCTACGACGACGCCGAACGGCGCTACTACGGGCACGCCGCGGCGGACACCGCGCACCGCGCCCTCTCCCCCGGGGTGATCCTCGTCACCTCGATGATGCGGGACGCGCACAAGGCGGGGCTCCGCGAGTTCGACCTCTACGGCGTGGTACCTCCCGAGGTGCGGGATCACGCCTGGTCGGGCTTCAGCGACTTCAAGCGGTCCTTCGGCGGGCGCCAGGTGGACTTCTCGGGCACCTGGGAGCTGCCGGTGAAGCCGGTGGGCTACGCGCTCTACCGCCTCGCCCGTCGATTCGCCGGGTGAGCGCCAGGCCCTCGGGACAGCCGCTCAGGCGGTGACGACCTCTCGCACGAATTCAAAGGCCGGGCCGTCGAGTTCGGAGACAACTCGTCCGATGAGTTCGGCAGCAGGATCGCCGGCCCAGTCCTCGCGGAGAAGCTCGCGAGGCAGGCCGGGGTCCCGCATGGGAAGTACGCGCCAATCGTCGAGCGCTCGCATGTATTGCACGAAGGCTTCGCGCAGCGGAATACCGCCTGAACCGTACCGCTTGATCAGCTGTTCGACATCGTCCCCATGCGCCTCAGCGAACTGTCGGTATTCGCCGTGGATGGCATCCAGATCCCAACTCTCCTGCACGAGCTGGATGAGATCCTGCCCGCCCTCATGCTGCCCGCAGAAGATGTTGGTGTATTCCTGCAGATCGAGCGTGTCGATCAGTTGCCGTGCATCGACTGACATTCGAGCCGGGGCAATCCACATGCCGGAGCCGATGTTGCCGAAGCCGAGCATGGCGAGTCGAGACCGCAGCAGGTGGCGCTTGGCACGCTCTTTCTCCGGCACCGAGAAGCTGGCAATGCACCAACCTTCCTCGAGCACCGCGGGCTGGCGGGCATGCCAGATGACCCGGTCACCCGAGGCGAGCGCATGCTTGGCCTCGTCAGTGAGGCGGTAGCCGCTGCGCCCATCGCGCTTCTCGGCCTCGAACCACCTGCGTTTCTTCAGGCGGGAGACTCCGGTACGCACGCTCGATTCATCGACCTCGAGGGCGCCGAGGAGTTCGACGATGGCGCTGATCGGCATCCAATCATCGGTACGACGGGCGAATGCCCCGAGCAGGGTGACCAGCAGGGTACGTGAACTACCGTTGGCCATGCTTCTCCCGTTTGCTCGTCGACCCAGGGTGGAGCGTCGAGGTCGCCCCGGCCTAACATACTCTCACGCGTGAGTCGGATGCGTGACTCGTGAAAGGTCGGGGCCGGAGCTCCAAAGGTCTATCTGTCGCGCAGCACGTTCGTGACCCGCGCGGTTGAGACGCGCGAGCCCTGCTCGTCCTCGATGATCACCTCGTGCACCGCGATGCCGCGGCCGAGGTGGATCGCGGTGCACGTCGCGGTGACGCGCCCCGAGGTGGCGCGTCCGGTGTGGGTGATGCTGAGGTCAAGGCCGTAGGCGGTGCGCTCGGCGCCCGCGTGCTCGCAGGCAGCCAGGGAGGCCAGCGTCTCGGCCAGCACGGAGTACGCGCCGCCGTGCATCGACCCTGTGATCTGCCGGTTGCCCGCGATGGGCATGGTGGCGATGGCCTGCGCTGCGCGCACCTTCACGAACTCGATGCCGAGGCGCTCGTCGAGTTCGCCGAACACGGTGCGCGCCGGGTCGCCGCTCACGACCGGGTCCCCTCGGGATCGATGTAGGCGACCGCCTGGATCTCGATCATCGCTTCGGGCTGCCAGAGTCGCGTGATGCCGATGCCGGCCATGGCCGGGTATTCGGTGCCGGCCATCTCGCGCCACTTCGCCCCGATCTCCTTGCCGTGCTTGAGGTAGTCATCGACGTCGGTGAGGTAGATCGTGACGTCGACGAGATCGGCGGGCTTGCCGCCCGCGTGCTCCAGGGTCGCGAGCACATTGCCGAATGCCTGCACGAACTGCTCGACAATGCCTCCCGGGACGATCTGGTAGTCAGCGTTCAGCGCGGTCTGACCACCGAGGTAGACGAAGGGGCCGGCTTTGACGCCGTGCGAGAAGCCGATGGGCTTGAGCATGTGGGGAGGGTTGACGAGCTGACGGGACATGGGTGCCGCCTTTCTATGCGGGTGTGCTGTTTCGAATGGTGAGCGAGCAGTTGATGCGATTCTGGCTGATGTCAGCGGGGTGGAAAAGTTTTTCATCACTGTCTTGTGACGTTCGTGACTATTCTGACATACTATGGTGAATCGGCCGCAGAGGGAAGGGGCACCGAGCAATCGGACCTCGCCTCCGGCGGCATCACCCGGAGGAGCGAAGATGCGATTGGCAACGGTTCGAACGACAGCGGGGACTCGCGCCGCCGTGCAACAGGGCGACGCCTGGGTACTGCTCCACGCCCCGGACGCAGGCAAACTCATCGCCCGCGACGGTTGGCGGGAGGGAGTCGCCGCCGCAGCTACCGCCGACGCCGAGCGTCTGCCGCTCGATGGATCGGAGTTGGCCGCCCCGCTGCTGCGGCCCGGCAAGGTCGTCTGCTGCGGCCTCAACTACCGCGATCACATCGCGGAGACCGGCCGCGAGGTGCCCCGGTACCCGACCCTCTTCGCGAAGTTCGCCGATACGCTCACGGGTCCGAACGACGACATCGAGGTCGGCGGCGACTCGCAGAAGGTCGACTGGGAGGCCGAGCTGGCCGTCGTGATCGGCGCCCCGCTGCGCCGCGCGAGCCGCGCCGAGGCCGAGGCGGCGATCCTCGGCTACACCGTCTCCAACGACGTCTCCTACCGCGACTGGCAGTCGCGCACCCTGCAGTGGTTCCAGGGCAAGGCCTGGGACGCGACGACGCCGATCGGGCCCGTGGTCGTCACCGCCGACGAGATCTCGCCCTGCGACGGACTCGAGATCCGCTGCCTCGTGAACGACGAGGTGGTGCAGCTCAGCAACACCCGTGAACTCGTCTTCGACGCGCCCGATCTCGTCGCCTACGTCTCGCAGTTCACCCGGCTCGCCCCCGGCGACATCGTGCTCACCGGCACTCCGGGCGGCGTCGGCCTCGGCCTCACTCCGCAGCGCTTCCTGCGCGACGGCGAGGTGCTGACCACCTCCATCGAGGGCATCGGCACGCTCGTCAACCGGGTGAGCGTCTCGGACGGGGGAGCAGTCGCATGACCGGTATCGAGACCGCGAACATTGCCTCGAGCGCGCGCTTCCTCGCCGCGACGACCCGGCTCACCGAGACCGAGCCCCGCATCTTCGACCGAGCCTTCGAGGTGATCCCCCAGTACGTGCCGTGGCCGAAGGCCTACGGCGGCGACTCCGTGGCCCAGGCCGCCGCCGCCGCGATCGCCACGATCGGCGACGATCGGGAGCTGCACTCCCTCCACAGCAGCTTCCTGCGCCCGGTCGAGATCGGCGCTCCCGTGCGCTACGAGGTCGAGCTGCTGCGCGACGGCCGCGGCTACTCGACCCGGCACGTGCGCGGCTACCAGAACGAGAGGCCCGTCTTCATCACCACCGCCTCCTTCCAGGTGCCCGAGGCCGGGGCGAGCTATCAGCCCGAGATGCCCGAGGTGCCGGCACCCGAGGATCTGCCGAGCTCGGCGGAGTACCTCGCGGCGAACGACGGAGCGGATCCCGCGGCCGCCGACTACTGGTCTCTCGGGCGCAGCTTCGACATGCGTCACGCGCCCGGCCCGGTCTACGTGCGGGTCGAGGGCGAGCGGGTGCCCCACCAGGGCGTCTGGGTGAAGGCTTTCGACGCGCTGCCAGACGACGAGAACACCCACCGCATCGCGGTTGCCTACGTCTGCGACTACACGATCCTCGAGCCCTCGCTGCGGGTGCTCGGGCTCGACTGGTCGTCACCCGGCCTCGTGACCGCGAGCCTCGACCACGCCATGTGGTTCCACGGCCGCGCCCGAGCGGACGAATGGCTGCTCTACGCACAGGAGGCCGCCGGCGCGCAGAAGGGGCGGGGCCTGAACCTCGGCCGCTTCTTCACTCGCGACGGGGCGCTCGTCGCCACCGTCGCGCAGGAGGGCATGCTGAAGCGGAGCTGATCCCCGCTGATCTCTTCCGCACTCGACTCCCACCACCCCGCGCGCGGCGCGGACCCCGACTTTACCCTCAGAAAGGAATCGACGCATGGGTAAGAAGATCGCAGTCATCGGAGGCGGGCCGGCAGGCCTGTACTTCTCGGTGCTCGCCAAGAAGCTCGACCCGAGCCACGACATCACCGTCTGGGAACGCAACGCCCCCGACGACACCTTCGGCTTCGGCGTGGTGTTCAGCGATGAGACGCTGACCGGCATCGAGAACGCCGATCCCGAGTTCTACGCGAAGGCCGAGAAGCACTTCGCCCGCTGGAGCGACATCGACGTCCACTTCGGCGGCGAGGTGTTCACGGTCGGCGGCCAGGGCTTCGCGGCCTCCAGTCGTAAGAATCTGCTGCTGCTGCTGCAAGCGCGCGCCCGCGAGCTGGACGTCGCGCTCCACTTCCTCACCGAGGCGCCAGACGTCGACGAACTCGCGCGCGACTACGATCTCGTCGTCGCCTGCGACGGCATCAACTCGAAGATCCGGCCCCACTACGCTGAGTCGTTCATGCCCTCGCTCGATCCGCGCCGATCGAAGTTCATCTGGCTCGGCATCGACCGGGCGCTCGAGGCCTTCACTTTCCACGTCAAACACACGCCGTGGGGCATCATCCAGGTTCACGCCTACCCCTACTCGGCGACCGAGAGCACCTTCCTCGTGGAGATGCACGAGGACGTCTGGCGCGCCGCCGGTTTCGATGCGAGCGAGGGCGAGTTCTTCCCGCCCGGCGTCAGCGACGACGCCTCCGTCGCAGAGCTCGCCGAGATCTTCGCCGACGAGCTCGACGGCGCGACGCTACTCACCAACAACTCGAAGTGGATCACTTTCAACACGGTGCGCAACGAGAAGTGGAGCCACGAAAACGTGGTGCTGCTCGGAGATGCCGCCCACACCGCGCACTTCTCCATCGGCTCGGGCACGAAACTCGCGCTCGAGGACGCGCTCGCACTCGTCGCGAATCTGCACGAACAGCCCGATACCACCTCTGCGCTTGAGGCCTACGAAGCCGAACGCCGGCCCGTGGTGCTCTCGCTGCAGCGCGCAGCACAGGCTTCACTCGAGTGGTTCGAGAACATCGGCCAATACGCGGAGCAAGAACCGTTGCAGTTCGCGTTCAACCTGCTGACCCGTTCGCGCCGTATCACCTTCGACAATCTTGCCGTGCGGGATCCCGGCTTCGCGGAGCTGGTGCGGGCCGACTTCGCCGAGTGGCAGGGCGGCGAGCCCGAGGTGCCCGCGATGTTCCAGCCGTTCAGGATCGGCGGGCTCGAACTGAAGAATCGCGTCATCGTCTCGGCCATGGACCAGTACATGGCCAAGGAGGGCGTTGTCGGCGATTTCCACCTTGTGCATCTCGGCGGCAAGGCCATCGGCGGCGCCGGTCTCGTGATGACCGAGATGATCGCGCCGTCGGCCGACGGCCGAATCTCGCCCGCAGACGGCGGGCTCTACACCGACGAACAGCGCGACGCATGGAAGCGCATCGTCGACTTCGTTCACGACAGCACCACCGCGAAAATCGGCGCCCAGCTCGGCCACTCGGGCCGCAAGGGTTCCACAAAGCTCATGTGGGAGGGCATCGACGACCCGGTGGAGACCGGCGGTTGGGAAGTCGTGGGTCCCTCGGCGATCCCCTACGGGCCGGGGAGCAACGTGCCGCGCGCGGCGACTCGCGCCGACATGGATCGCATCACCGCTGACTACGTGACGGCCACTCGACGCGCAGCCGAGGCGGGCTTTGACCTGCTCGAGTTGCATGCCGCGCACGGCTACCTACTCTCTTCGTTCCTCTCCCCGATCTCGAACCGGCGTGATGACGAGTACGGCGGGTCGCTCGAGAACCGCTTGCGTTACCCCCTCGAGGTCTTCAACGCTGTGCGGGCCGCCTGGCCTGCCGATCGTCCGCTCATGGTGCGCATCTCCGCCACCGACTGGATTGCCGGGGGCAACACCGACGATGACGCGGTCGAGATCGCGGCGGCGTTCATAGCGCATGGCGTCGACGCCATCGACGTCTCGTCGGGGCAGGTTGCGAAGGAGGAGAAGCCGGCGTACGGGCGGAGTTTCCAGACCCCCTTCGCTGATAAGATCCGCAACCGGGTTGCGCGTGAGGCCGGCGTAGCCGTGGTCGCGGTGGGCGCCATCTCCTCGTACGACGATGTCAACTCGATCCTGCTCGCCGGCCGCGCAGACCTCGTCGCGCTCGGCCGCACGCAACTATGGGATCCGCAGTGGACTCTGCACGCCGCAGCCGACCAGGAGTACCGTGGCACCGGAGCCGAATGGATCCCACCCTACCGCGCGGGTCGTCGCAAGCCGCCGACCGCCCGCACCGACGCAATCCGCCCCCGCCTCGAGTTGCTCTCCAGCGCGAATCCCCTCGATGCCACCCATACCCGCTGGATCAGTGGACTCACGGTCGTTACCGAAGAGGCCTGTGCCGACCCCTTACCGGTCGTCAGCTGATCCGGACGACGGCAGCTCAAACTCAGAATCTTCGCCACCGTCACCCATATGAGCTCTCTACCCACTAGGTTCACCCGACGAAACAGGAGGCATCTATCATGAACGCCGGACCGTCCGCGCACGTTGACACTTTCGCTCGGGACTCGTTGCCGGCGCGAGAGAACTGGCCGAACATCGAGTTCACCATCGAGGATGTCCAATATCCTTCGAGCCTCAACGCGGCCACTGCGCTCATCGATGAGGCCGTCGCCCTCTACGGGCCGGATCGAGTCTGTTTGCGCGTTCCCGATGGCCGAAGCTGGACTTATGGCGAAGTACTGGCAGGAGCCAACCAGATCGCCCATGTCCTGAAGCAGGATCTGGGTATCGTGCCAGGAAATCGAGTGGTCCTGCGCGGTCCGAATTCGCCGTGGATGGCAATGTGTTGGCTTGGCGTACTCAAGACCGGCGCGATAGCCGTGTCGGTTATGCATGTGCTGCGCGCCACAGAGTTGAACCCGATAGTCTCCGCAACTCAGGCGCAGCTAGCGCTCTGCGACGAGCGCTTCGTCGAGGACCTCATTGGCGCTGCACCGGAACTCCTACCCACGGATCGCATTGTGTCGTTCTCGGCGGCAGACGGGCCCAACGATGCGGCAGACGGCGACCTCGGTCGGTTGATGAAAGGTAAGCCGACGACTCACGACGATGTCAAGACCGTAGCTGACGACGTCGCACTGTTCGCTCCCACCTCCGGGACAACTGGCAAACCGAAGATCACGGTACACTTCCACCGGGACATCCTGGCGAACGCCGATACCTTCGCGCGCCACGTGCTGAAACCAACCCCGGAAGATCTCTTCACCGGGAGCCCGCCACTCGCATTCACGTTCGGGCTCGGCGGCTTGCTCGTTTTCCCGATACGCTTCGGAGCGGCCAGTCTGCTAATCGAGCGGGCGACGCCAGTGGAACTTGCTGAACTCGTCCACGAGTTCGGAGCTACGGTGCTCTTCACCGCGCCGACGGCCTACCGGGCAATCGTTCGCGCTGAGAAGGCCGCTCTGCTGGGTGGTGTACGCCGCGCTGTCTCCGCTGGCGAGCATCTACCCGAGAGCGTCTGGCACGAGATCGAAGACGCCACCGGGTTGCAGTTGATCAACGGGATCGGCTCCACAGAGTTGCTCCATATCTTCATCTCAGCGGCCGACGAGCACATTCGCCCCGGAAGCACCGGGCGTGCCGTTCCCGGATACCGCACGACCATCCTCGACGCGGAGGGAAACGAACTCCCTCCAGGAGAGCTGGGCCGTCTCGCCGTCATCGGCCCAACCGGATGTCGCTATCTGCACGGTGACCGCCAGGGCAACTACGTATCACAGGGGTGGAACGTCACCGGTGACACCTTCAGGCGCGATGAAGATGGCTACTACTGGTATGAGGCGCGCAGCGACAGCATGATCGTCTCCTCCGGATACAACATCGGAGCCCCCGAAGTAGAGGACGCGCTGGCCAGACATGGCGACGTGATCGAGTCTGCGGTGATCGGCAAACCCGATGTCGCCCGTGGATCGATCGTCGTCGCCTACGTCGTGCTCCGCGAGGGTGTGACCGCCGACGACGCAAAACGCAAAGAACTCCAGGACTTCGTGAAGCAGACCATCGCACCGTACAAGTACCCGCGCGAGATCCATTTTGCGGAGAGTTTGCCGCGAAATCCAAGCGGCAAACTGCAACACTTCAAACTGCGAGAGCAACTCGACCTGCAATCGTGAGCCGCTACTCATTCCATGCTTCGTCGATACGGGCGGCCCCGAGGGCCTCACAGGACATGTTCGACAGGATCCGGTCCTCCGTTTCGCCTAGGCGACCGGGACCTTTGGTCAAGGCGCAGTTCTGGAGAATGTACCGCGAACTCTCATTTGTTAAACCGAGCATGAGATGAGTACAACCCTGACCTCGGTGCACAACGCCCTCGAGATACTGCATCTCCTACGGCAGCGCGGACCGCTGCGTCTTTCCGAGATCGCAGCAGGAATCGGTGTCGGAACATCGACTGCGCACCGCCTCATCTCAACACTGCGTGAGCAGCGCTTCGTGCGACAGCAGCCTGGTGGTAAACGTTATGAGCTCGGGTCCGCGATGCTGTTCTCCTCGGGAGTCTCAGTACTCGAGCACTGCGTGACCGTCAGCGCACAGATTATGGAACAGTTGCAGGAGTGCACGCAGGAAACGGTGCATCTCTCAGTGCTACGCGGTACCACATGCCTTTTCGCTGCTTCCTATCCATCTCAGCGCAGGGCGCGAGTGACCAGCCGGGTGGGGCAGGGACCGCCCGCACACACCGCGGCCGGAGGTAAAGTCCTACTCGCCGCACTCGAAGCGGATCGCCTTCTCGAACTACTGCCGAACGACGAACTCGAAGCCGTGACTGAGCATTCGATCATCACTCGTTCAGCGCTGCTCCAAGAGTTGGAAGGTGTGCGGCAGTTCGGCTTTGCACGGAACCTGGGAGAGTCCGAGATCGATATGTATGCACTTGCGGTCCCGATCCGGCGCCCGAGAGGCGAGGTGATTGCAAGTCTCACGATTGCCGCACCGCTTTCACGCATCGATCCGGCGCTGGGGATAGATCCTGCATCGCACGAGTTGCTGCTCTTAGAAGCGCTACGAGAGGCGGCCAGACGGATAGAGTCACTGCTTGCATACTGATCGTTCTTCGGTTCCGACCCAAGCTTTTCCCGCCGAGCGACCCGCTATACGGAAATTTTCGATACGTGCCCCAAATGAAGGTAGTTTCAGTCCCGATCCGTATCGATCCGAGCGGGTTGAGAAATTATGGAAGGATTCACCGATGACGGAGAAGCTTGACCCACAGGGACGACCATTCAAACGCATCAGTGTGCAACGGAGGGACGAGTTGCCCTTGGCACCTGGTCAAACTTCGAGGGCGCTGCGCTACTCCGGCGTCTCGGTGGAGAACACTGACGTAGTTGATCTATGGTTCGGCCGCGTGCATACCGGAGTTGGAGAGCATTCCGACCCTCACCACCACGGAAAGGCTGAAACCGGCGGCTACGTCCTTCAGGGTCGTGGCTACATCAGATTCGGCGAGCGTTACGAAGAGATCCTCTACTTCAATGAGGGCGACTTCGTCTATGTCCCTCCCTTTGTGCCGCACATCGAGGGCAATGCCAGCCGATCGACAGAACTCATCTGGTTGACCACCCGCAACCCCGACAATATCGTGGTGAACCTCACCGATCAGGACGTGGCGGAACTCGATATCGAGTACACTCACTGATTCGACAGAGCGCGGGGCTTCTCGCCCCGCGCTCGCCGCTTGCCGCTGCAGCCAGTATTCAATCGTGAGAGCTCATCAATCGCTAGTCGGCTCAGTAGTACGGATCCTTCCTCACCGCCAGTGACCAGCGCCGCGCGATGCGGTCGCCGAGCGAGCGCCAGAAGCGGTAGGCCCACGGCTTCAGCGACAGGTCGAAGGCTCCGACGTAATCGGTGGTCTCCGGCTGGAACGACCTCTTGAACTGCCCGACGCCGTGCAACGGGTGCGTGCGGTCGTCCACGCGGTCCGAGGGCGGAGCGCCGCAGAGGTCGTGCACCCGGGCGCCGCGCTCGTTCGCCCACCGCAGCACCTCCCACTGCAGCGCGTGCGAGGCGCCGTAGGCCGATTTCGCCCGCACGGAGGCGCCGTCCTTGTAGGTGGTCTTCTCGCCGAGCGCCATCGCGAAGGCCCCGGCGAGCAGTTCCCCGTCGCGCGTGGCGAAGAAGAGCTGGCCCTCGCCCGCTCGCGCGAAGCGCTGCCAGAACTCCCGGTAGTAGCGCTCCTCGCGCAGCACGAAGCGCCCCTCGGCGGTCTCCCGCAGCAGCCGGTAGAGCGCCGCGCAGTTCTCGTCGCTGGCGGGCACCCGTGCGACCTCGATGCCGTCTCGGGCGGCGCGGGTGATCGAGTTGCGCGCCTTCTTCCCGAGTCTCGCGAGCAGCTCCGCCTCGGTGCCGCCGACCTCGACCAGCACGGTCGAGGGATTCGGCACGATGCGCACGGACGGCACGAAGCCCGCATCGCGGATCGCGGGCGCCTCCTCCGGCCCGAGGCGCGGCTCGACCTTCAGCATGAAGGCGCCGTGGGCACGCGCGAGGACGCCCACCGCGGCCGAGGCCTCGAACACCGCCCGCAGATCCTCTCCCGGGGGGCCTGCGGGCAGGTGCCACCACTCGCCCAACAGCGGCACGCGCTTGGCGAGCACGCCGACGGCGAGCGTGGATCGGTCGGGCCGATCCACCATCACGCGGCGCGGCAGATAGCCGCCGTGCCGCTTCGCCTCGAGGTACTCCTCACCGGCCCAGACCTCGCCGCCGCCGGGATTCGCGGCGACCAGCTCATTCCAGCGAGCCGCCTCCGCCTCGCTCGCGAAGCGGGCGACAGGCGCGGCGGGACGCGCCGCAGCGCCCACCGGTCACACCACCACGACGACGGGGACGATCATCGCCTTGCGGCGCAGCTTCGTGCCCACCCAGCGACCGATGGTGCGGCGCACGATCTGCTGGAGCTGGTGGTGATCGTTCACGCCCTCCTTCATCGCCTGCTCGAGCGCATCGGCGATCTGCGGCTTGATCTTGTCGAAGACGTGATCGGCCTCCGCCACGCCCTTGGCGTGGATCTCGGGGCCCGAGACGATCTGGCCGAGGCTCGTCTCGACGACGGTGATCACCGAGATGAAGCCCTCCTCGGCGAGCACGCGGCGGTCGCGCAGGTCGTCATCGGTGACCTTGCCGACGCTGGAGCCGTCGACGTAGATGAAGTCGATGTCGAGCTGCCCCACCTGGCGGGCGACGCCGTCGACCAGGTCGACCACGGTGCCGTTCTCTCCGATGATGGTGCGGTTCTGCGGAACCCCGGTCTCGATGGCGAGCGCCGCATTCGCCACGAGGTGACGGTACTCGCCGTGGATCGGCATCACGTTCTTGGGTTGCACGATGTTGTAGGCGTAGAGGAGCTCCCCCGCTGCGGCGTGCCCGGAGACGTGCACCTTCGCATTGCCCTTGTGCACGACGTTCGCACCGAGCTTCATCAGCCCGTTGATCACGCGATACACCGAGTTCTCATTGCCCGGGATCAGGCTCGAGGCGAGGATCACGGTGTCGCCCTGACCGATCTCGACCTGGTGCTCGCGGTTCGCCATACGGCTGAGCACCGCCATGGGCTCGCCCTGCGACCCCGTTGACATGTAGACGATGCGGTGGTCGGGGATGTCGCCGCTCTTCTTGAGGTCGACGAGCAGACCCTCGGGCACCTCGAGATAGCCGAGCTCCGTCGCGATCTTCATGTTCCGCACCATCGAGCGGCCGAGCAGCACCACGCGGCGACCGCTCGCCTGCGCGGCGTCGAGCACCTGCTGCACGCGATGGACGTGGCTCGAGAAGCTGGCCACCACGACCTTGCCGGTCGACTGCTGGATCACCCGCTCCAGCACCGGTCCGATGTCTTTCTCGAGCGGGGTGAAGCCCGGCACATCGGCGTTGGTGGAGTCGGTCATGAAGAGGTCGACGCCCTCCTCGCCCAGGCGGGCGAAGGCGCGCAGATCCGTGATGCGGCCGTCCAGCGGCAGCTGATCCATCTTGAAATCGCCCGTGCCGATGACGAGGCCCGCGCTCGTGCGGATCGCGACGGCGAGCGCGTCGGGGATCGAGTGGTTCACCGCGATGAACTCGAGGTCGAAGGGGCCGAAACGCTCACGGTCGCCCTCCGCGACCTCGCGCAGCACCGGCCGGATCCGGTGCTCCTTGAGCTTCGCGGCGACGAAGGCCAGGGTGAGCTTCGATCCCACCAGCGGGATGTCCTCGCGGCGCTTCAGCAGATAGGGCACGCCGCCGATGTGATCCTCGTGGCCGTGCGTGAGCACGATCGCCAGGATGTCGTCCAGGCGATGCTCGATCTTCGAGATGTCGGGCAGGATCAGATCCACTCCCGGATGCGTCTCCTCGGGGAAGAGCACCCCGCAGTCGACCACGAGCAGCTTGCCGTCGATCTCGTAGACGGTCATATTGCGGCCGACCTCGCCGAGGCCGCCCAGCGGGGTCACGCGCAGGGTGCCCGCTTCGAGCGCGGGGGGTGCGTAGTGCACGGTGGTCAAGTGATTCAGCCTCCTACGGCTTGGTTCTGATCACCGGGTGGTGCCGGCGATCTTGGGCAGTGCGCCGCCGGCGGCCGCATTGCGGTCGGGGCGGAAGTTCGAGAAGTCGACGCCGGCGACGTCCTTCACCAGCGCGAGCTCGTCCTCGATGAGGGCGGCCTCCCACTCCTCCGGGCCGACGAGCGGCAGGCGCACCCGCGGGCTGCCGATGCGGCCGAGGCCGTGCAGCACGTACTTCGCTGCGACCGTGCCGGGCACATGCGTCATAATCGCGCGTACCAGCGGCTCAAGCGCCATATGCTCGGCCATCGCCGTCTTGAGGTCCCCGCGGTTCACCGCGTCGACGATGGTGCGGTAGGGCGCCGCGGTCACATTCGCGGTGACGCCGATGAGCCCGGTGGCCCCGATGGACAGATGCGGCAGCACATTCGCGTCGTCGCCGGAGAAGTACAGGAGATCGGTCTGGTTGAGCACACGGCTCACCTCACTGAAATCGCCCTTGGCGTCCTTGACCGCGAGCACATTGGGGTGCTTGGCCAGGCGCAGGATCGTCTCGTACTTGATGGGCACGCCGGTGCGGCCGGGGATGTCGTAGAGGATCACCGGCAGATCGGTGGCGTCGGCCACCAGACGGAAGTGCGTGAGGATGCCCGCCTGGGTGGGCTTGTTGTAGTACGGGGTGACGATCATCACGCCGTCCGCGCCCGCCTTCTCGCTGGCCTGGTAGAGCTCGATGGCGTGGGCGGTCTCGTTCGAGCCGCCGCCCGTGATGATCTTGGCCCGTCCCGAGCTCACCGACTTCGCGACCTCGACGAGCTTGATCTTCTCGGGGTCCGTCAGCGTCGAGGTCTCGCCGGTCGTGCCGGTGACCACGATGCCGTCGGCGCCGCTCGCGATGCAGTTCTCGATGTGCTGCTCGGTGGCCTCCCAGTCGACCTCGCCATCGGCGCGGAACGGGGTGACCAACGCGACCAGCACCTGGCCGAAGGGGTTCTCTACTGTCGTCACCTATACAGGGTATCCGAGTCGCGCACCCAGCGCTCGAAGCGGTAGCCGAGTCCGGTCTTCGAGGTCGCGGGGGTTCCCGGATCGGCGAGCCGCCATTCGGGGCCGATCTCGGGCGCGAAGGTGTCGGCGTCGTCCACGTCGAGCTCGATCCTCGTCACCACCAGCTCGCTCGCGAGCGGCATCGCGGCCCGGTACAGCTCACCGCCACCGATCACCCAGACGCTCGCCGGGGCACTCCTCGCCGCCGCACTGCTCGCCGGCGCACCGCTCGCCGCCGCACCGCTCGCCGCCGCATCCTCCCCCGACGAAATCGGGGACGCGTATGCCGTTTTCGTCCCCTCCGAATCGTGCGCAAGCGTCCCCGATTCGACGAGGGCGAGGGCAAGGGCCGCCTCGAGCGACGCAGCCACCCGCGCGCCCTCCGCCGCGAACGACGGATCGCGCGTGACCACCACGTTCTCGCGCCCGGGCAGCGGCCGGAAGCGTTCGGGCAGCGACTCCCAGGTGCGCCGGCCCATCACCACGGGGGCGCCGAGCGTCACGGCCTTGAAGTGCGCCAGATCCTCCGGCAGATGCCACGGCATCGTGCCGCCGCGCCCGATCGCCCCGCCGCGCGCCTCGGCCCAGACCAGGCCGACGCTCATGCCGCGGCTCTCATACCGCGACCGGAGCCTTGATGCCGGGATGATGCTCGTAGCCCAGCAGCGTGAAGTCCTCGAACTCGTAGTCGAAGATGCTGTCGCGCTTCGCGATCTCGATCCGCGGGTAGGGGTAGGGCTCGCGCGTCAGCTGCTCGCGCACCTGCTCGACGTGGTTGTCGTAGATGTGGCAGTCGCCGCCGGTCCAGATGAACTCCCCCGGCTCGAGGCCCGTCTGCTGGGCCACCATCAGGGTCAGCAGCGCGTAGGAGGCGATGTTGAACGGCACCCCGAGGAACATATCGGCCGAGCGCTGGTAGAGCTGGCAGCTCAGCCGCCCGTCTGCGACGTAGAACTGGAAGAAGGCGTGGCAGGGCATCAGCGCCATCTCGTCCAGCTCCGCCACATTCCACGCCGAGACCAGGTGCCGCCGGGAATCCGGGTTCTGCCGCAGCTGCTCGATCACCTGCGCGATCTGATCGATGTGCTGCCCGTCGGGCGTCGGCCACGAGCGCCACTGCACACCGTAGACCGGGCCGAGGTCGCCCTGCTCGTCCGCCCATTCGTCCCAGATGGTGACGCCGTGATCCCTGAGGTAGGAGGTGTTGCCCTCGCCCCGGAGAAACCACAGCAGCTCATAGGCGACCGACTTGAAGTGCACCCGCTTCGTGGTGATCAGTGGGAAGGACTCCGCGAGGTCGAAACGGATCTGCCGTCCGAAGAGACTGCGCGTGCCCGTGCCCGTGCGATCGGACTTGGCCGTGCCGTGATCGAAGACCTCCCGCAGCAGATCCTCGTAGGGGGTCACCGGGGTCTGAGCCATGGCTCAAGACTACCGCGCTCGCGCTGCGTCGGCACCGCGTCGACGCCGGATCGGCACCAAGCCGGCACCTCCCCCTACTGCTCGGAGCGTCGGCGCCGCAGCTTCTCCTCGTACATCAGCGCATCGGCCCGGGCGAGGAACGCCGCCGCATCCTCCCCCGGCAGCAGTTCGGCGACGCCGAAGGACCAGGAGATCGACGTCGCGCTCTCGCGCAGGCGGTTGCCGGCCAGAACCGCTTCCGCCACCGGGGTCTCCCGCAGCAGCAGCGCGAATTCGTCGCCGCCGAGGCGGGCGAAGAGATCCTGCGGCCTGATCCCGGCCTCGATCTCACGGGCGAATTGTCTGAGGATCCGGTCGCCCTCCGCGTGACCGTGATCGTCGTTCGCCTCCTTCAGGCCGTCGAGGTCGAGGTACATCAGCGACAGCGGTCGGCCGTTGCGGGTGGCGGTCGCGACCGAGCGCAGCAGTCCCGCTTCGAAGGCCCGTTTGTTCCAGACGCCGCAGAGCGGATCCGTGAGCGAGGTCGTCTCCAGGCGCCGCTTGAAGCGGCCGATCAGCTCGCCCAGCACCACCGCGGTCACCATCAGCGTCACCAGATACGGCCTGAGATCCTCGCTGAACCGGACGATCACCACGGTGCTGTAGGCGAGCAGCCAGGTGTAGCCGAAACCGCGAGCCAGCCACATCGGCCCGAACCACACCAGGTAGATGAGGAAGGTGTAGAAGAGCAGTCCGCTGTTCATCGCGCGCAGCTCGAGCGGGGTGAACAGCACCGTGGTCAGCACGGCGGTCGCCGCGAGGCACACCAGCACCAGCGCGAGGTCGGTGCGGACACGACGGCCGAAGTACACGAACAGGACGCCGATGATGAAGGAGGCGACGGCGAGAGCGATGAGGACCGGACGGTTCCGCGCCGTATCGCTGTGGAACACGGTGAGGATCAGGACCGAGAACAGGCTGCCGGAGAAGTAGAAGATCGCCGAGGCGGCCGAGAGATCCGACTGGTTCCGCAGCATCCGCTTCACCTACGCCTCCCCCCAGCGCTCAATGCCAGACCCCAGCATACGCGTCGTCGTCCCGGGGGGCGGCGCGAAAACACGGCTCTACCGCTCGACGGAGTGCCCCATCCCGTCGTCGAAGGCGTCGAGAGGGACATCGGCCTCGCTGTCGTCGCCGCGGGCTATCACCTCGCCGCGGAAGAACGCCGGGGATCTCCGCGACCAGATCAGCATCAGCACCACGCCGATGAGCAGCACCGCCACACCGAGGATGCCGACGAGACCGATGCCCGCGATATTGGTGCCGGACCCGAAGGCGGGATCGAAACTGTCCCAGGTGGTCTGCACGAAGGTGACGAGCAGGAAGACGCCGCCGAGGCCCGGGAGCAGGAACTTGGTGACGAAGGCCGAGAAACCGTCGCGCAGCGCGGTCTTGCGGAAGTACCAGGTGCTCGAGAGTGCCGTGACGCCGTAGTAGAAGCACACCATCATGCCCAGCGCCGTGATCGTGTCCCACAGCACTGCGTAGCTGAGGAAGCGCATCACCGCGTAGAAGACCGAGGCCACCACGGACGACCAGAGCAGTGCGACATAGGGGGACTTGTACTTCGGGTGGATCCGCTTGATGCTCGCCGGCAGCGCGCCGTAGTGCGACATGGCCAGGAGCGTGCGCGCCGGGGAGATCGCCGTGGTGTTGATGGAGGAGACGGCGCTGAGCAGGATGCCGATGGTCAGCAGCACCGCGAAGGGGCCCATCACCGGATGCGCGATGGCCGCGAAGACGTTCTCGGCGATGGCCTCGTTGCCGAGTCCGAACTCTCCGGTGCCGATACCCGACCAGACCAGTGTGGCCGTCGCGGTGCCGACGTAGAGCACCAGCAGAATGGCGACCAGGATCATGGCGGCCTTGCCCTCGGTGGACATGCGACCCCTGGAGGGTTTGGTCTCCTCGCCGAGGGTGAGCACGGTGTCCCAGCCCCAGTACACGAAGATGGACACCGCGAGTCCGGCGGCGAAGGCGCCGAAGCCGTCGATGGCGAAGGGGTTGAACCAGGAGATCTCGGGGACGTTGCGGACCCCGGTGTCGGGGTTCGGATCGGCGAAGAAGAACATCGCGAGGATGAACCACACCATGACGCCCAGCTGGAAGAAGACGGTGATGTACTGGAAGATCTTGGTCGAGGTCATTCCGGTGTAGGAGATCCAGGTGGCGATCGCCATGAAGCCCAGGCAGACGAGGATGTTGATCCACACCACCCCGGAGAGCGCCGCGATCTCGCCGCCGCCGGCGAAGACGATGTCGAGCGTCTGGAAGAGGAAGTCGACGGCGACGCCGGCGAGATTGGAGAGCACCAGCACCGTCGCGGCGATGAGGCCCCAGCCGGCCATCCAGCCGATCCAGGGGCCGAAGGCGCGCGTCGCCCAGGTGAAGGAGGTGCCCGAGTCCGGCATGCGGTCGTTCAGCGCCCGGTAGCCGAGGGCGACCAGCAGCATCGGGATGAAACCGGCGAGGAAGATCGCCGGGGTCTGCCAGCCGGCCTCCTGGGCCGCGGGGCCCACGGCCGCGGTCAGCGTGTAGGCGGGGGCGCACACGGACAGCCCGATGATGACCGCGCCGAAGGCGCCGATGGTGCCGCTCGGCAGGCCTTTGCGGCTGATGCCGCTGACCGAGTCGAGTGCTCTGGTGGGCGGATTCTCCGTCTGCTCCAGCATGGCCGTCCTCCTGCGGGCGCTCCGGCCCTATCGCCTCCGATGATGCCGAGCTTTCCGAGTCGGGGTCACGGGACCCGCGCACTGCGGCACAGGGAAGATTCTAGGAGGGCACGGCCTGTTTCCCTAATTTTTCCGGGATATTGCCACTGATTCAGTCGCGTTTGCGCGATATCGCTTCGCGCATCGCAGCTCGCCCGCGGCGGCGGTCCCCGCAGGCGTCGTAGACGATACCGAGCCTCGCCCACACCCGCCAGTCCTCGGGCGCCGCCTCGGCGGCCTCCCGGTAACGGTCGAACACCGCGTCGGCGGCCTCCCGATCGGCGCGACCGGTGGCGGTCGCCTCTCCGAGATCATCGGGCAGCAGGTCTTCGGCGGCCAGTCGATCCACCAGGGACGTGGATCGCAGGCCGAAGAGCAGCTCCCGCCCGAGCGCCCACACCCCGATCAGCGGCAGCACGATGAGCGCGACCCCCATCGCCACGGCGACGGGGGTGCCGGAGGCGAGCAGTGCCACCGCGCGCACGCCCGCGAACACGAAGTAGAGCACCAGCAGCGCGCTGATGATCACGACCCCGGTGATCGCCTTCGCCCGAGCGTTCATGCGGCGCTGATCCCGAGCACGCGGTCGAGACCGACGGTCAGGCCGGAGGTGCTGCCGATCGCCTCGAGCGCCGCGCGGATCCCGGCCCGGTACGAGTCTCCCGAGTGGGTGTCGTGGGTGATGGTCAGCACCTCGCCGCTGCCGCCGAAGCGCACCTCCTGCCGGGCGATCACTCCCGCCAGGCGCAGGCTGTGCACGGGGATCCCGGCGACCAGCTGGCCGCGGGCGGGCTGCTCGGCGAAGGGCGCGTCGAGGGAGCGGCCCTCGCGCGCCTCGGCGATCAGCTCCGCGGTGCGCACCGCGGTGCCGCTCGGCGAATCGACCTTGTGCGGGTGGTGGGCCTCCACGATCTCCGCACTGTCGAAGTAGGGCGCGGCGATGCGCGCCAGCACGGTGCCGATCACCGAGCCCAGGGAGAAGTTCGGCACCACGATCGCCGCGCTGCCGGGCAATTCCGACACCAGCGTCCGCAGGCTCTCCAGGCGCTCGGCGGACCAGCCGCTTGTGCCGACGATCACCCGCTGACCGCGCCTCAGCGCCCGCTCGACGATCTCCGGGGAGGCGTCGGGGTGGCTCACATCCACGAGCACCGCGGCATCGGCGCCGGCGTCGGGACCCGAGGCACTCGAGAGCTGCGCGCCGAGGACGAAGCCAGGGTGGTCCTCGATCACTTCGCACACCAGTGAACCGAGACGACCCCGGGCACCCGCTACCGCTACAACAGACATACCTCTAGGGTATCCGGCTCCGGGCCCGGTCTCAGGCGGACAGCGAACTGCGGGCCGTATCGCCCACCGCGACTACCGTCTGCGGCCGAGAGGCGATGGTCGCGGCCACTCCCCTGATCTCCTCCGCCGTCACCCGCTGGTAGCGCGCCAGCGAGGCGTCGAGGGTGAACAGCTCTCCCGTGCCGAGCTCGGCGCGCGCGAGCCGACCCATCCGGGTGTCGCTGTCCTCCAGGGCCAGCGCCGCCGATCCCGCCAGCTGGCCGAGGGCGCGCTCGTGCTCCTCCTCGGTGATCCCGGTCTCGGCGATCTGCTGCAGCTCGGTGCGGGCGAGCTCGACCACCTCCGCGGCCTTCTCGGGAGCGGTTCCCGCGTACATGCCGAACACGCCGGCGTCGCTGTATCCGGCGCCGAAGGAGTAGGCGGTGTAGGCCAGGCCCCGCTTCTCGCGGATCTCCTGGAACAGCCGACTCGCCATGCCGCCGCCGAGCACCGCGTTCATGAGGCCGAAGGCGAATCTGCGCTCGTCGCCGGCCCGGAAGCCGGGGGCGCCGATCATGAGGTTCAACTGCTCGCTCTCGCGCGCGGTCGCCTGCACCCCGACAAGCTGATCCGGGACCACCGCATCGGGATCGCCGGCGAAGGGCGCGCGGCGGACCGCCGGGCGATCCACCGCCGTGTTCCAGCGGTCGTCGGCCACGCCGAGGGCGCCCAGCACCTGCTCGACCAGGAGGTCGTGATCCACGGCTCCTGCCGCCGCCACCACCAGCGTCGAGGGATCGTACTCGGCGCGGTAGTGCGAGGCGACGTCGTCGCGGCGGGCGGCGCGGATGGTGTCGGGGCTGCCGCCGATGGGCCGGCCGAGGGGGTGCGCGCCCAGCACCGCCTCGAAGAAGCGCTCATTGGCGACATCCGCGAGATCGTCGGCCGCCATCGCGAGCTCCTCGAGGATCACGCCGCGCTCGTTCTCGAACTCGTCCGCGTCGATGACCGACTTCGTCACCATATCGGCGAGCACCGTCACGGCACCCTCGAAATCGACGTCACGCACCTTCGCGTAGTAGCAGGTGTACTCCTTCGCGGTGAGCGCGTTGTGCTCGGCGCCGATGCGGTCGAAGCTGGTGGCGATCTGGTAGGCGTCGCGGGTCGGCGTGCCCTTGAAGAGCAGGTGCTCGAGGAAGTGGGTGGAGCCGAGGCTGCCGGGGGCGTCGCCGCGCTCGGCCTGCTCGTCGCGCGATCCCACGCCGACCCAGAAGCCCACGGTGGCGCTGCGCGCACCGGGCATCCGCTCCGTCAGCACGCGCAGGCCGCTCGGGTGCACGGTTCGGCGCATCAGTCCGCCGCCGAGATCGGCTTCGAGCTCGGGCAGGTCGAGGGGCAGGATCAGGGGTTCTGGCACGAGCACTACCCTATCGGCCGCGGCGCGCGGGCAGGGACAGGGTGCACAATCCCGCCACAGTCGCGGTAGGGCCGCGGACACAGCCTCGGGCACGGCGAAGGCCCGGGCACCAGGACGGTGCACCGGGCCTTCGGTTCGTGCGCGACTACTCGGCGTCGACGGTCTCCGCCGGAGCCTCGGCGGGCGCTTCGGCTTCTGCACCGGCGGCAGCGTCCTCCTCGAGCACCGGCTCGAGGGACAGCTTGCCGCGATCGTCGACCTTGGTGATCTTGACCAGGATCTTCTGACCGATCGAGAGCACATCGTCAACCGAGTCGATCCGCTTGCCGCCGGCGAGCTTGCGCACCTCGCTGATGTGCAGCAGACCGTCCTTGCCGGGCAGCAGCGAGACGAAGGCGCCGAAGGCGGCGTTCTTCACCACGGTGCCGAGGTACTGCTCGCCCACCTCGGGGTTCTGCGGGTTCGCGATGGCGTTGATCTGCGCGCGGGCCGCCTCGGCCGAGGGGCCGTCGACCGCGCCGATGTAGACGGTGCCGTCGTCGTCGATCGAGATGTCGGCGCCGGTCTCGTCCTGGATGCCGTTGATCGTCTTGCCCTTGGGGCCGATGAGCTCGCCGATCTTGTCGACCGGGATGTTCACGGTGATGACGCGAGGCGCGGTGGGCGCCATCTCGTCGGGCGCGTCGATGGCCTGGCCCATCACGCCGAGGATCGTCGTGCGCGCCTCCTTCGCCTGCGACAGGGCGCCCGCGAGCACATCGCTGGGGATGCCGTCGAGCTTGGTGTCCAGCTGCAGCGCGGTGACGAACTCCGAGGTGCCTGCGACCTTGAAGTCCATGTCGCCGAGCGCGTCCTCGGCACCCAGGATGTCGGTGAGCGTCGCGTAGCGGGTCTCGCCGTTCACCTCGTCGCTGACGAGGCCCATCGCGATGCCGGCGACCGGCGCACGCAGCGGCACGCCGGCGTTCAGCAGCGACAGCGTGGACGCGCAGACCGAGCCCATCGAGGTCGAGCCGTTCGAGCCGAGCGCCTCGCTGACCTGCCGGATCGCGTAGGGGAACTCCTCGCGGCCGGGCAGCACCGGCACGAGCGCGCGCTCGGCCAGGAAGCCGTGGCCGATCTCGCGGCGCTTCGGGCTGCCCACACGACCGGTCTCACCGGTCGAGTAGGGCGGGAAGTTGTAGTGGTGCAGGTAGCGCTTGGAGGTGACGGGCGAGAGCGAGTCGATCTGCTGCTCCATCTTCAGCATGTTGAGGGTCGAGACGCCGAGGATCTGCGTCTCGCCCCGCTGGAAGATCGCCGAGCCGTGCACGCGGGGAATGACCTGCACCTCGGCGTCGAGCGCGCGGATGTCGCGCAGGCCGCGGCCGTCGATGCGGGCGCCCTCGGTGAGGATCCGGCCGCGCACGATCTTCTTGGTGACCGACTTGTAAGCGGCCGACACCTGGGCCTCCGCCTCGGCCGGCAGTTCGCCGGCGGCGATCTTCGCGGCGACGGCTTCCTTGACGCGTGCCTTCAGCGCGTCATCGGCATCCTGGCGGGCCTGCTTGTCGGCGATCTGGTAGATGCCGGCGAGCTCGGTCTCGGCGAGCGCCGCAACCGCCTGGTAGGTCTCGGCGGTGTAGGGCAGGAACACCGGGTACTCCTGCACCTCCTTCGCGGACTGCGCGGCGAGCTGCTCCTGCGCCTTCACGAGCTGGGAGATGAAGGGCTTGGATGCCTCAAGACCCTGGGCGACCACGGTTTCGTCGGGCTTCACGGCCCCGGCCTTGATGAGGTTCCACGAACCCTCGGTAGCCTCGGCCTCGACCATCATGATCGCGACGTCCTCACTGCCATCGGCCTTGGTGACGACGCGACCGGCGACGGTCAGGTCGAAGACGGCGTCCTTCAGCTGCTCGACGTTCGGGAAGGCGACCCACTGCTCGCCGATGAGCGCGAGGCGCACACCCGCGATGGGGCCGGAGAAGGGCAGGCCGGAGATCTGGGTGGAGGCGCTGGCCGCGTTGATGGCCAGGGCGTCGTAGAACTCGCCCGGGGCGATCGACATCACGGTGATGACGATCTGCACCTCGTTGCGCAGGCCCTCGACGAAGGAGGGGCGCAGCGGGCGGTCGATCAGGCGGCAGACGAGGATCGCCTCGGTCGAGGGGCGGCCCTCGCGGCGGAAGAAGGAGCCGGGGATCTTGCCGGCGGCGTAGGAGCGCTCCTCCACGTCGACGGTCAGCGGGAAGAAGTCGAAGTGATCCTTCGGCTGCTTGGATGCGCTGGTCGCGCTGAGCAGCATCGTCTCCTCATCGAGGTAGGCGGCGACGGCGCCCTGCGCCTGCTGGGCGAGCCGGCCGGCCTCGAAGCGGATGGTGCGGGTGCCGAACTTGCCATTGTCGAGAACGGCTTCGGCGAACTTGATTTCAGGACCCTCCACGGGTACTCCTTTGCGTGCGTGAGCACGCGGCGGGCAGCCCGAGAAGCTGCGAGCGATTGCTCCGACTTCCGCGGTGCTGATGTTCAGTAGAAGGCCACCCGGTCGCCCGCACGGGCTCTGAGGGATCTACCACCGAAGACCAGCCCGCCTGCCGACGCGCTCGATTCATCGTTGACGCGGACAGACGCCCGCGCCCCCAGTCTATCACCGGGGGCGCGGGTAGGGCTGAGACGGGATCAGTCGACGACGAGGTCGACGGTGCGGAGCACCTCGGCGCCGATGGCCCGGCCGAGTTCCTCGACGAGTTCCGCGGGAACCGGGGCATCGATGGAGAGCACCGAGAGCGCGGTGCCCTTCTTCTCGTCGCGAGCGATCTGGAGGCCCGCGATGTTGACGCCGGCCTCGCCGAGGAGGCTGCCGTAGGCGGCGACGATGCCCGGGCGATCCTCGTAGCTGAAGATGATGAGGTGCTCGCTGATGGGCAGCTCGAGCTCGTAGCCGTTGATCCCGACGATCTTCTCGATCTGCTTCGGGCCGGTGAGCGTACCCGAGACCGAGATCTGGGCGCCGTCGGCGGTGGTTCCGCGCAGCGTGATGACGTTTCGGAAGCTCTCGGTCACCGCGTCGGCGGAGAAACGCACCTCGAGGCCGCGCTGCTCGGCGAGCAGCGGCGCGTTGACATAGGACACCGGATCGCTGACCACCTGGCTGAACAGGCCCTTGAGTGCGGCGAGCTTCAGCACCTCGACGTTGTGCTCGCTGAGCTCGCCGTGGACCTCCACATCGAGCGAGGTAACGGGGCCGGCAGCGAGGCCGGCGAAGATCTGGCCGAGCTTCTCGGTCAGCGGCAGACCCGGCTTCACGTACTCGCTGATCGCTCCGCCCGCGACGTTCACCGCATCGGGGACGAGCTCGCCGGCGAGCGCCAGGCGCACCGACTTCGCGACGGCGACGCCGGCCTTCTCCTGGGCCTCGTCCGTCGAGGCGCCCAGGTGCGGGGTCGCGTTGACCTTCGGATGCCCGGTCAGCGAGTGATCGGCCGGGGGCTCCTGCGAGAAGACGTCGAGTCCGGCACCGGCGATCTCGCCGGCGTCGAGCGCAGCGACGAGCGCCTGCTCGTCGATGAGCCCGCCGCGGGCGACGTTGACGACGTAGGCGGTGGGCTTCATGGCCTTGAGCTGCGCCTCGCCGATCATGCCGAGGGTCTCGGGGGTGCGCGGCATGTGGATGGTGAGGAAGTCGGCGCGGGCGATCAGCTCGTCGAGCTCGACGAGCTCCACCCCGAGCTGGCCGGCGCGCGCAGCGGTGACGTAGGGGTCGTAGGCGATGAGCTCGACGCCGAAGCCGCGCAGCCGCTCGGCGACGAGGGCGCCGATGCGGCCCAGACCGATGATGCCGATGGTCTTCTCGTAGAGCTCGGTGCCGGTGAAGGCGGAGCGCTTCCACTCCCCCGCGGAGATCGAGCCGTGGGCGCGCTGCAGGTGACGGGCGAGGCCGAGGATGTGCGACACGGTGAGCTCCGCGGCGCTGATGACATTCGAGGTGGGCGCGTTGACCACCATCACCCCGGCCTGCGTCGCGGCCTTGATGTCGACGTTGTCGAGGCCGACACCGGCGCGGGCGATGACCTTGAGCTTCGGCGCCCAGCCGATGGCCTCGGCGTCGAGCTGGGTGGCCGAGCGCACGAGGATCGCGTCCGCCCCGGCGAGGGCGTCGCGCAGCGCCTCGCGGTCGGTGCCGTCGACGTGGACGACCTCGAAGTCCGGGCCGAGCGCGGCGATCGTGGCGGGCGAGAGTTGTTCGGCGATCAGCACGACCGGCGCAGGCATCAGGCGGTTCCTTCGGGGCTTCGGAGCGAGGTCATCACATCGGCTCGGGATCGAGCCACCGGAACATTCTACCGTCTGCGGCAGTGCAGCCCGCGCGGGGATCTTTCGGCCGTTCTCCGTCCGCTCTCCGGTCGCTCGCCGCCCGCTCCCGGCGCCTCAACCGAAGAAGGTGGAGGTCTGCACCAGCAGCTGGATCTCGAGCTGGAGGACGGCGACCACGGCGAGTCCGGTGCCGAGCGCGAGCAGTCGCGTCGCGGGGGCGCGACCGCGACCGGCCCAGAGCGCGAGCGCGTAGGCGAGGAGGGGCAGCAGCACGCCCGCCACCAGCCAGAACCAGCCGATCGGATTGATCGCGAGACCGAGCTGCGGGAGCCCCACGAGATTGCCGATCGGAGCCACCAGTGCGTAGCCGTAGAGGCCGGTGATCAGCGCGCCGATGACCCAGGGAATGATGCGGCGGACCATCACGCCCCCCACAGGAAGTAGGGCAGCGGTGCGAGCAGCACCGCGCCGATGAGCAGCCAGAGGGCGAGCTTCCAGGTGCGGCCGCTGCGGCCGAGCACGAGCACCGTGATGAACCAGAGGGCGGGTGCGAGCGGTGCGAGCCAGTACAGGGCGAGCTGCAGCGCGGCGCCGAGGGACCCGGAGGCGAGGCTCAGGTCGGCGCCGACGACGGCCACGGTGTACTGGGCCCAGCTGAACCAGATCCAGGAGTAGACGAGGTACAGGCCGCCGACCACGCCGAGCAGCACCAGGGCGCCGGTCGAGAGCTGCGCGCGCCGGGCAGGGGCCGCCTCGGGAGTCCCGTCATCAGACATCCCGCCATCGGGGATCGCGGCAACGGGCACCTCTGCGGCGAGTGCATCAGCGGGTGCTTCGGCGGCGGGTTCGGCGGGCGCCTCGACACCCTCGACCGTCCAGCCGCTCGCGAGCGAGCTCTCGCGCGGCTCGCGCTCGGACTTCCTGGGCATGCGCACCACCCTATCTGCGAGGGGCTTGGAAAGCTCCGGGAGCCGAGGCCGATTCTCCGCTCGTGTCGAAGCGCGATCCGCAGAACATCTCAGGAAGAACTTGCCCGGCTCATAGGGATTCGTTGTCTTCGTAATCAACAGGGGGGACTTTTGTTATGCCTGTGCGCGGCTTTCCTCGTCTGTGCAAGCGTACGTGTAGTGATGTGAGTGAGTAGTAGAGATAAGGAATTCCCATGGAACGCACCATGCGCCGCGGTAGGGCGACATCGATCAAGTTCGGG
Organism: Leucobacter sp.; assembly: GCA_048516985.1. Taxonomy (GTDB): domain Bacteria; phylum Actinomycetota; class Actinomycetes; order Actinomycetales; family Microbacteriaceae; genus Leucobacter. The sequence continues at coordinate 2,573,828 of CP183188.1, forward strand.
CTCGCGGCGCTGGCCGCCGCAGCACTCGCCTTCGGAGCGGCATCGCCCGCCTTCGCCGCCGATATTCAGCTCGGCCCGGATGACATCGCCGGTTACGAGGTCGGCGGCGTCGGCACGGAGCCCGGCTTCAACTACAACACCTGGCACATCGGCTCGGTATCCGCCCCTGCAGGAGTCGGCACCCCTGTGACCGACAGCCTCTCCTTCGGCGAGTGCAATGTCACCGTGCTGGCTCCCCCGCCCGTCTCGGGGCAGTCGGTGACGCAGGTGCTGAGCGGCTTCAACCCGCCCGTCATTCCCGGTAATCAGCGTCCGACCACCGAGTTCACCGGCGACGTCAGCGAACTGCAGGCTCTGATCGACACGATCTCCATCGATGTGGCCTCCGGCTCCGTCACGTTGCAGCTGCCGGTCTTCTCCTACCTCGGCGATACGACCGGGACTCCCGACTTCACGACCTTCCGCAATGCCACCGGCCTCGGCGCCGGTGTGCACACCCTGACCGCGGACACCGTGCTGACCGATTCGAACGGCTGGAGCCTTCCCGGCGAAACGGTCGCCGACACTCTGGCTTGGTTCGGTGCCGCAATCACGGGTGGAGAGATCTTCCAGATCCTCGGCGTCGGCTTCACCGGCTCCCCCCGAACGGTCGTGAACTCGATCTCCTTCGGCGGCAACACCTACTTCTTCGGCACCGGTTCCTGCGCACCGCTCGCACCGACCCCGCCGGGCTCCGTGCAGACGGCTGCTCCGGCCGCCGTCGAGGCGACCGCGAAGTAAGCAGCCAAAGAAGTAAGCTGTAAGCAGTATCTACATCCGGTGGCTGCTGTGCGTCGACTCCAGTCGGTGCGCAGCAGCCACCGGATTCTGTTGTGAGGCTCCCAATGACAACGAAGAAGAGTGTCCGGCGCTCCTGGCCGTGGTTCGCGGCGGGCGGGGTCGTGCTGCTGGTCGCCATCGGCATACTGGTTCTGCCGCTGACCGGATGGTTCGGCTCCGGCTCGGCTGAGCCGGTCGCCACACCGACCGCCGCCGCGGAACGGGAGCCCCGCCCGACTCGCGATATCGCTCCCGCGCCGGAGCCCGTCACCGCTCCTGCGCCGAAGATCGACATTCCCGAGACGCGGCAGATGCCGTACACGCCGGTGTGGAATCCGCCGGATCAGGGCGAGTACTTCTGGCAGATCGTGGACCCCGCCAACGGCTACCCGGAGGACGGTGGCACCGACTTCATCCTCGCCCATGCCTGCGAGGACCAGCAGTGCGCCGGCGATCAGTTCCGCCTGCTCGAGGTCGGAGACACGCTCACCTACAAGGGCGAGCTGTACCGCGTCGAGGATGCGCGCGAGATCATGAAGGTCGACATCGCCCAGCAGGACGTCTGGCACCACGATCCGAACCGCCTGGTGATCATCACCTGCATCATCGAGACGACCTGGGACCAGTCCGATAAGAACGACCTGATCATCGCGACGCGGGTCGCGAGCTGATCTCAGCGGTTGCCGCTGCGCAGGGCGGCAACTCGGGCAGGAGCACGAGTACGGCTACTAGAGCTACGGTTACTCGTACGGTATCGACCGCGGTGCGGATGCGGGCGCGGTGTTTCCGATCGCTGCGGCGTTCTCGGTCGTCGAGGTGTTCGCGGCCGTTGCCGTGCTCCTGGTTGTCGCGGTACCCCTCCCGGTCACTGCGGCGGGTGCGGTTGCCCCGGCCTGTTCGAATCTGACGCGGCTCCCGGTACCCGGCGGATGGTCGTCGTACTGGCGTCCGGTCGGGGATCGCCAGCGCAGGGTGCCCTGCCCGGTCTGTGCCACTCGCCATCCGGTGTGGTGCTTGAGCGTGTGGTGCCCTCGGCAGAGGTGGGAAAGATTTTCTGTGCTGGTCGAGCCGCCGAGTGCGGCGTCGACGGTGTGGTCGATATCGCAGCGCACCGCGGGGATGCGACAACCGGGGAAACGGCAGTGCCGGTCGCGGGCGCGCAGGAAGCGCCGCATCTGTTCGGTGGGCCGGTAGCGTTCGACGGAGAGGATCGCCCCGGTGCGCGGATCGGTGCGGATCGTCTCCCAGTGGGCGGCGTCCCCGGCGAGTTCCCGGGCGGTGCGGGTGTCGATGGGCCCGTAGCCTTCGAGTTCGGGAGGCACAGGCCAGGGCGGCTGCCCGAGAGGGTCGTCGGCAGCGTCGGTGGCACCCGCGATGCCAGCTGAACCCCCGGTGTCGGTGGCACCCGCGGTATGGGCCGCGCTGGCGGTGCCCTGGCCGCCCTCGGTCCTGCGGTCCTCGAAGGTACCGTGAGTGCTGCGGGTGCCGTCGTGCAGAGCGAGGGCGGTGTCCGGGATGAGTAGTTGCACGATCCCATGAATGCCGGTAGTGGAGAGGCCGTCCCGTCCGCGCAGGGCATCGGCTTCGCTGCCGGCGTCGACGCCCGTATCGAGGTTGGCTCCCGTATCGATGTCGGTGTCCGTGTCAGTGCCCGTGTGGTTGTCGGTGCCCGTGTGATTGCCAAAGCCGGTGCTCACATCGGTGGCCCCCCGGAGCAGCAGTTCGGCGAGCACGTCCGCGCGCACCTCATCGCGACACCGCCCGGGATCGGCGGTGTGTTCCGCTGCCGCACTGTGCTCCGATGCGGCGGCGCGCTCCACCTCCAGCACCCCGCGCGCGACCCGGGTCAGCCGGTTCTTGATCGCGTACGCCTCGACCGCCGGCAGATGAGCGATGAGATCGGCCATACCGTCCTCGCGATCCTCCACCCACACCCGCCGATCACGCCTCGCGCTGTCGTGCCGCGCATCGAGCGAAGTCTCGGCGTATCGTTCGGCGATGCGCCTCGCCTGCACGGCCAGCACGGTCGGGGTCGTGCCGGGGGCGAGGTCGAGCACCTCCGCGGTGTAGTCGCTGCGACGGAACAGCGTGTCGATATCGTCGCCGGCGCCCACGACCCGGCCGGCGTCGCAGATCACGGTGGCATGGCGGTATGACAGCTCGCCGGCATGCAATGCCGCGAATACCGCCGGATAGTCACGGGTGAGGGTGTGCGCGTGGGTGAGGTGGCGGTCGATGGTGCGCTCGGTGGTGTCGAGCGCGGTCGCGATCTCGGCGCGGATCGCGCGCAGCGCGAGATTCCCTCGGGCTCCGGATGGAAGTGGCGTCTCAGCGCCGGTGACGGTTTCGCTCTCGATCGCCGCGAGATCGAAGGCCTCGGCCAGGAGCCGCATCCGCTCCGCCTCGAGCTCGCGCATGGCGTGCTCGACGGCCTCGAGCCCGGTGACGATCGCGTGCAAGGCGGTCGCCGTCAGGCTGTCGGGGGCCAGGGTCTCGGTCATGCGATCAGTACATCAGGGACCACCGACATCCGCAGGCCCGAGCAGCGCCATCCGCGGACAAGATCCGGGGCGAGTCTTTGTAGGAACCCACAGGGGCCCTCTCGATAACCGAGGACGAGGACCGAAAACCCAAGACCTACCACCGGCTACGGCACGAGACGGCGAAAGAGACGAGCCCCGCACGCCGTCACTCCCCCGCGAGCTTGGCGTGCGCCTTGGCGAACTCCTTGGCCCGGTCGCGCGCACGATGCAGCGCGGCCTCCTCGCGCTCGAGTTCGCGCACACGCTGCTGCGTCCGCTTGCGCAGCGCGATATGCGCCCGAAGCGCGCCCTCGGCCGCCTCATAGGCCTGCTGCGGTGAGAGCACCGGCGCCTCCTCAGAGAAGGTCCCGGATGGATCCTGCGCGCCTTCGAAGAACTGCGCGAGCCCGGCGAGGAGCACCTCTGAGGAGAAGTCGAGAATCGCCTCTGCATCGGCAGCGGCCGCAGCTGCAGCTGCAGCTGCAGCGGCGTCAGCGGCAGCACCGGTTTCGGAGTCGGCGACCTCGTCCCAACCGAAATAGACACCGCTCGCCACGAGCAGCCCCACCTCGGGGAATCGGCTCAGCGTGACGGCCTCGCGGATCAGCGCCCGCGTCTCCGAACCGATCACCCCTCCGGCCAGCACCTCCTGCTCCACCGCGGCGTGCCCGCGGGCGAATGCGGAGATCAGGGTCAGTACTCCGAGCTTGACCTCCGCCGCGATCGGCAGCGCGCGCATGATGCGCAGCCCGCGATCCGCGGCGGCGACCTGACCCGGCATCAGGTGGATATCCGGGACCAGCGGGATATCCAGCGCCCACGGATGCCGCCGGTATCCCTCGACCAGCTCGCGGAGGAAGCCTGCCAGGTCCTCGCGCCAGGTGCCCCCGTCCACGGCGTCGGCACCGGCACCCGCACCCGCACCCGCACCGAGCGCGTCACCCCCGGCCCTGCCGAAGGCGTCGCCCCCCAGCGCGGTGTCGAGCATGAGCCGGTGCAGCTCGTCCTTGGTGGTGACATAGCGGTAGAGCGCCATGGTGCTGAACTCGAAGGTCTGGGCGACTCGCTGCATGGTGACGGCCGCGAGCCCCTCCGCATCGGCGATGGCGATGGCGGCCTCCACGATGCGCTCGAGCGAGAGCTCCCGCTTCGGGCCGCGCTGCGGTGCGGCGGCGAGCCCCCAGGCGAGCGCCAGCGTGCGCGACACTTCCGCTCCGTCCGACATGCGATCCTCCTCGCTCCACTCGCATTCAATCATAACTGCGTGACAAATCTACTGTTTATGTTGCATACTGTTTAAGCAATACGCGAGAGGAGACCCCATGTCCCCCACTATCGAGATCACCGATCTCGGCAAGCGCTACGGCGACCACCCGGTGCTCGACCAGCTCTCGCTCGAGATCTCGGGCGGGATCTTCGCCCTGCTCGGGCAGAACGGGGCGGGCAAGACCACGCTCGTGTCGATCCTCACCACCCTGCTCCGGCCGGACAGCGGCCGGGCGCGCGTGCTCGGCCACGACGTGGTCGCCGAGGCCCGGCAGGTGCGCCGGCTCATCGGCGCCACCGGACAGTACGCCTCGGTCGACGAGGCGCTCACCGGGCGCGAGAACCTCGTCATGATCGCGCGCCTGCTGGGACTGCCCGGAGTCGACGCCCGCTCGCGCGCGAGGGAGCTCATCGCCGCCTTCGGCCTCGAGAATGCCGCGGATCGCCCCGTCTCCGGCTACTCCGGCGGCATGCGCCGGCGCGTGGACCTCGCCGCCTCGCTCGTGCGCACCCCCGCGGTGCTCTTCCTTGACGAGCCAACGACCGGTCTCGATCCCACGAGCCGCGCCCGGCTCTGGCAGGACATCGCGGGTCTCGCGGCGGAGGGGTGCAGCATCTTCCTCACGACGCAGTTCCTCGACGAGGCCGAGGCGCTCGCCGACCGGGTCGCGATTCTGCAAGGAGGGCGGATCATCGCCGACGGCACGGTGAGTTCCCTGATCTCGCTCGTCGGCGAAGAGACCGCGGTGCTGGTCGACTCAGAGGGACGTGAACAACGCACCCTCGAAGTCGGGCGCAGCGCCGGCAGCCTCGCCCACGCGCTCGCCGGTCTGAGCGAGCAGGAGCGGCAGCTGCGGCTCGAACTGCGCCGACCGAGCCTCGACGATGCCTTCGCCGCACTCACGGCACGGGCCGCTGCACCCGGACAGCACCGGACCGAGCGCCACGAGACGACGACGGGGGTACCGGCATGAGCGCCCACACCCAGCCGCTCCCCCACCCCGGCGTGGGCGCCATCACCGCGAGCCGGGTCTTCATCGGCCGCAGCATGCGGCACAGTCTGCGCGACGGCGAGGGGCTGATGCTCGCCATCGTGCTGCCGGTCATGCTGATGCTGCTGTTCACCTTCGTCTTCGGCGGCGCGATCGACGCGAGCGGCGGATACGTCGACTTCGTGATCCCCGGCATCATCGTGCTCTGCGCGGGCTTCGGCGCCTCCTCGGTCGCGGTCTCCGTGAACCGCGACGTCACCGGCGGCGCCATGCGACGATTCCGCAGCCTGCCCATCCCCGCCGCGAGCTGCCTCGTCGGCCACATCGTCGCGAGCGTGCTGCGGAACACCCTGGCCACCGCGATCGTGATCGGCGTCGGGCTACTGCTGGGCTTCCGGCCGCTGGCAGGTCCCGTGGAGTGGATCGCGGCGACGGGTCTCGTGCTCGCCTGGATCCTCGCCGTCACCGTCGTCTTCGCCGCCATCGGCCTGCTCACCTCGAGCCCCGAGGCCGCGAACGGCTACGGCTTCATCCTGCTGTTCCTCCCCTATCTCTCCAGCGCCTTCGTGCCGTTGGAGAGCCTCCCCGACTGGCTGCAGCCGATCGCCGCCGCGCAACCGGTCACCCCGCTCACGGAGTCGATCCGCGCGCTGCTGATGGGGCAGGATCCCGGGGCGCAGGCGCCCTTCGCCCTGCTGTGGTGCGCCGCCATCATCGTCGTCGGCGGCCTGATCGCGGTGTGGCGCTTTCCCCGGCGCTGACTCCGCGCAGAAGCCGCGCAGAACCCCGCGCACGCAGAAGGACCCGGAGCCTGGGCCCCGGGTCCTTCTCGCAGATACACGGATCAGCGCGCAGCGGCACCGTCCACGCGTGAGGATCGCTCGCGATCCTCACCAAACAGTGCTGTCCTCAGGACTACGTGGTCGTCAGCGCGCAGCGCTGCCGTCGACGTAATCCTCGTCGGCCTGCTTCCAGGCGAAGAGCTTACGCAGCTCGCGGCCGGTGACCTCGATCGGGTGCTGCTCGGCCTTGGCGCGGAGCTCCAGGAACTCCTTGCCGCCGTTGTCCTGATCGTCGATGAAGCGCTTGGCGAAGGCACCCGACTGGATGTCGGCGAGCACGCCCTGCATGTTCTCCTTGACGCGGGGATCGACCACGCGGGGGCCCGAGACGTAGTCGCCGTACTCGGCGGTGTCGCTGACCGACCAGCGCTGCTTGGCGATGCCGCCCTCCCACATCAGGTCCACGATGAGCTTGAGCTCGTGCAGCACCTCGAAGTAGGCGATCTCGGGCTGGTAGCCGGCCTCGGTGAGGGTCTCGAAGCCGTACTGGACGAGCTGCGAGACGCCGCCGCAGAGCACGCTCTGCTCGCCGAAGAGATCGGTCTCGGTCTCCTCGGTGAAGGTGGTCTTGATGACGCCGGCGCGGGTGCCGCCGATCGCCTTGGCGTACGACTTGGCGATGTCCCAGGCAGTGCCTGAGGCGTCCTGCTCCACCGCGATGATGTCGGGGATGCCACGGCCGGCGACGAACTCGCGGCGCACGGTGTGGCCGGGGGCCTTCGGAGCGATGAGGATCACGTCGACGCCCTCGGGCGCCTGGATGTAGCCGAAGCGGATGTTGAAGCCGTGCGCGAAGGCCAGCGTCTTGCCGGGCTTCATATGCGGGGCGATCGACTCGGCGTAGATCGTGCGCTGGTACTGGTCGGGGGCGAGGATCATGATGAGATCGGCCCACTCGGCCGCGTCATTCACGGTCTTGACGGAGAAGCCCGCCTCCTCGGCCTTCTGCGTGGACTTCGAGCCCTCCTTGAGGGCGATGACGACCTCGACGCCGGAGTCGCGCAGATTCATGGCGTGCGCGTGCCCCTGCGAACCGTAGCCGACGATGGCCACCTTCTTGCCCTGGATGATCGACAGATCGGCGTCGCCGTCGTAGTACATCTCTGCCACTTGGGATTCTCCTTCGTTGTGTGGTGTGTGAAATCTTGTTCGGGATCCGAATCGGATCAGCCTCGGAGGCGATCCGCTAGCTCTTGTAGACCCGCTCGGTGATCGACTTCGAGCCGCGCCCCACGGCGATGAGCCCGGACTGCGCGATCTCCTTGATGCCGAAGGGCTCGAGCACCCGGAGGAAGGCCTGGATCTTGCCCGAGTCGCCGGTGACCTCGATCACCAGCGCGTCCGGCACCACGTCGACCACGCGGGCGCGGAACAGGTTGACCGCTTCGAGCACGTGCGAGCGCGTCTGGTTGTCGACGCGCACCTTGATGAGCATGTGCTCGCGCTGCACCGACTGATCGGGCTCGAGCTCGACGATCTTGATGACGTTGATCAGCTTGTTCAGCTGCTTCGTCACCTGCTCCATCGGCAGATCCTCCTCGTCGATCACCACGGTGATGCGGGACAGGCCCGCCACCTCCGTGGGACCCACGGCGAGCGACTGGATGTTGAAGCCGCGACGGGCGAAGAGACCGGCGACACGGGTCAGCAGGCCCGGCTTGTCCTCGACGAGGAGGCTCAGAACATGGCGGTGGTTCACGGCTTACTCCTCCCCCCACTCGGGGCTGTGGTCTCTGGCGTACTGGACTTCGTTATTCGAGACGCCCTGCGGGACCATCGGCCACACCATTGCGTCGGCGCTCACCACGAAGTCGATGACCACGGGACGGTCATCGGTCTCGAGCGCGAGACGGATCGCCTCGTCGACCTGATCCTCCCGCTCCACCCGCAGCGAGAGGCAGCCGTAGGCCTCGCCCAGCTTCACGAAGTCGGGAACGCGATCGGTTCCGTGACCGGTGTTGAGATCGGTGTTCGAGTAGCGCTTGTCGTAGAACAGCGTCTGCCACTGCCGCACCATGCCGAGCGAGGAGTTGTTGATCACCGCGACCTTGATCGGGATGTTGTTGATGACGCAGGTGGCGAGCTCCTGATTGGTCATCTGGAAGCATCCGTCGCCGTCGATGGCCCACACCACGCGATCGGGCTGGGAGACCTTCGCCCCCATGGCCGCGGGCACCGAGTACCCCATGGTGCCGGCGCCGCCAGAGTTCAGCCAGGAGTTGGGGCGCTCATAGCGGATGAACTGCGCCGCCCACATCTGATGCTGTCCGACGCCGGCCGCGTAAACGGCCTCGGGCCCGCTCAGCTCGCCGATGCGCTGGATCACGTACTGCGGGGAGAGCAGCCCGTCGGTGGTCGGCTGGTAGCCGAGCGGGAACTCGTCCCGGAGCGCGTTCAGCCGCTCCCACCAGGCAGCGAGCTCGGCGAAGGGCCGGGTGCGCTTCAGCGAGCTCACCGCGGCGATCAGATCCGAGGTCACCTCGGCGGCATCGCCCACGATCGGCACGTCCGCCGTGCGGATCTTGCCGATCTCAGCCGGGTCGATATCGGCATGGATGACCTTCGCCTCGGGCGCGAAGAGCGCGACCTTGCCGGTGACCCGGTCGTCGAATCTAGCGCCGATGGTGATCAGCAGATCCGCCTCCTGCAGCGCGAGCACCGCAGGCACGGTGCCGTGCATACCCGGCATGCCGAGGTGCTGCGGATGCGAGTCGGGGAAGGCGCCGCGGGCCATCAGCGTGGTGACCACGGGGGCCCCGACGAGTTCGGCGAGCTGGCGGAGCTCCTCGGCGGCACCGGCGCGCACCACACCGCCGCCGATGTAGAACACCGGGCGGGAGGCCTCGGCGATCAGCTCGGCGGCGGCCTGAATCTGCTTGCTGTTCGCCTTGGTGATGGGACGGTAGCCCGGCAGATCCACCCGCGGCTCCCAGACGAAGTCGAACTCGTCCTGCTGCGCGTCCTTGGTGATGTCGACCAGCACCGGGCCGGGACGGCCGGTGGTCGCGATCTGATAGGCCGCGGCGAGGGCCGTCGGGATCTCCTCGGCCCGCCTGACCAGGAAGGAGTGCTTGGTGATGGGCATGGTGATACCGACGATGTCGGCCTCCTGGAAGGCGTCGGATCCCATCAGCGTGGAGAACACCTGCCCGGTGATGGCCAGCAGCGGCACCGAGTCCATGTACGCGTCGGCGATGGCGGTGACGAGATTGGCCGCCCCCGGGCCCGAGGTCGCGATGCAGACCCCGACCCTGCCGCTCGCCGCGGCGTAGCCCTCGGCCGCGTGACCGGCGCCCTGCTCGTGGCGCACCAGGATGTGACGGAGCTGGCTCGCGTCCATCAGGGGGTCGTAGACGGGGAGGATCGCGCCGCCGGGCAGCCCGAAGACATCGGTGATGCCCAGCAGTTCGAGGCTGCGCACCACAGCCTCGGCTCCCGTCATCCGCTCGCCGCGGCTCGCGGTCTCTGCTTGCGCTTCGGTGGGGTCGGCGCCCGGGTCCGAGTTCATTTCACACTTTCTGTAGACGAAGGGAGGAATCGCGTATCGCGCGGTGGATCACCGGGCTCAGCCCGTGATCGCGCCCTCGGACGCCGAATGCACGAGCTTCGCGTACTTGGCCAGCACGCCGCGCGTATACCGCGGGGGAAGCGGGGCCCAGTCTGCTCTGCGGGCCTCGAGCTCGGCGGGATCTACCAGAAGGTCGAGCGTTCGTGCGGCGATATCGACCCGAATCAGGTCACCGTCGCGTACCAGGGCTATCGGACCCCCGCCCGTCGCCTCAGGAGCAATGTGGCCGATGCACAGGCCGGTTGTGCCGCCCGAGAATCTGCCGTCCGTCAATAGTAGTACATCTTTTCCGAGCCCCGCGCCCTTGATGGCCGCGGTGATGGCGAGCATCTCGCGCATGCCGGGGCCGCCCTTGGGTCCCTCGTAGCGGATCACCACGATATCGCCGGCGCTGATCGCGCCCTCGGTGAGCGCGTCCATCGCCGCGCGCTCGCGCTCGAAGACCCGCGCGGGGCCTTCGAAGAGCTCGGCGTCGAAGCCGGCCGTCTTCACGACGGCGCCCTCGGGCGCCAGCGTGCCGTGCAGCACGGTCAGACCGCCGGTGGCGTGGATCGGGTCGTCGAGCTGGTGGATCACCGTGCCGTCGATCGGATCGGGGTTCAGCGCTTCGAGGTTCTCGGCCATCGTCTTGCCGGTGACGGTCAGGGCGTCGCCGTGGAGGAGCCCCGCGTCCAGCAGCGCCTTCAGCACCACGGGCACGCCGCCGTGACGGTCGATATCGGCCATCACGTACTTGCCGAAGGGCTTCATATCCGCCAGATGCGGCACCTTCGCACCGATGCGGTTGAAGTCGTCGAGGGTGAGATCGACCTCGGCCTCGCGCGCGATGGCGAGCAGGTGCAGCACCGCATTCGTCGATCCGCCGTAGGCCATGAGCAGCGTGATCGCGTTCTCGAAGGCCTTCTTGGTGAGGACGTCGCGCGCGGTGATGCCCTGGCGCAGCATGTTCACCACGGCCTCGCCCGAGCGGTGCGCGAAGTAGTCGCGGCGACGGTCGGCGCTGGGGGGCGACGCCGATCCGGGCAGGCTCATGCCGAGCGCCTCGGCGATCGACGCCATGGTGTTGGCGGTGTACATGCCGCCGCAGGCGCCCTCGCCGGGCGCGATCGCGCACTCGATGCGCTTGAGGTCCTCTTCGCTCATCGTGCCGGCCTTGCAGGCGCCGACCGCCTCGAAGGCGTCGATGATGGTGACTTCCTTCTCGGTGCCGTCGCTCAGCTTCACCCAGCCGGGGGCGATGGATCCCGCGTAGAGGAACACCGCCGCCAGATCGAGACGGGCGGCCGCCATCAGCATGCCGGGCAGCGACTTGTCGCAGCCGGCCAGCAGCACGGTGCCGTCGAGGCGCTCGGCCATCACGACGGTCTCGACCGAGTCGGCGATGACCTCGCGCGAGACCAGCGAGAAGTGCATGCCCTCATGCCCCATCGAGATGCCGTCGCTGACGGAGATGGTGCCGAACTCGAGCGGATAGCCGCCGCCGGAGTGCACGCCCTCCTTCGCGCCCTGCGCGAGCCGGTCGAGGCTCAGATTGCAGGGCGTGATCTCGTTCCAAGAGCTGGCGATGCCGATCTGGGGCTTGTCCCAGTCCTCATCGCCCATCCCGACAGCGCGGAGCATGCCGCGCGCCGCGGCCTTCTCGATTCCATCGGTGACATCGCGACTGCGAGGCTTCATGTCGATTTCTGCCATGGAGCCAGTCTAGCGCCGAGCGCATGCCGATCGCGCCGCGGGCGCGGCGCAGCTGCGCTGCGCTCCCGCGCTACTTGCCGGTCGCGGCGAGGAAGGTGAAGGGCAGGGCGAAACCGAGGAAGCTCGCGACCATTCCGGCGCTGAAGATCCAGGCGCCGGCGTCGCCGAGCGCGGGATCGAAGCCGTAGCTGGCCAGGATCAGACCGCCGAAGGCGAGCACCATCGAGAGCACGAACCCGACCGCGGTGATGGCGCTGACCGAACCCTGTGAGCTCTCCTCGAACAGCGCCTCGTTCTTCTTCGCCATGCTGACCTCTCCGTTTGACTGAGCGGATCGGGCTGGTGCCCGCGTATGCCCCCAGCGTAGCGCACCCGGGGAGGCGCGCGCGGGCCCCCACGGGGGCTCCGGAGACAGCAGGGTAGTCTGGGGGCGAGCACGGAGGAGGCCGCATGTCGATCGGCAAGTACCTGACCAACTTCGGCGTCATCGCCGCCCTGTTCGGCGCGCTGGGCACCCTGCGCCAGACGCAGTCGATGCCGAAGGACTGGCGCCGCTTCCTCGTCTGGGGCATCTGGGCGGCCGGGCTGGCGCTCGCCATCGTCAGCGTCGCGAAGCAGCCGCAGGACGAGGAGCACGAGGCGGAGATGAAAGAGGCCGAGCATCGCGCCAAGCTCGCTGAGAAGGCGGCCAGGAAGGCCCGGTAAACGGAAAGGCCCGAGATCGCCTAGATCTCGGGCCTGGACCGTACGCCCCCGGGGACTTGAACCCCGAACCCGCTGATTAAGAGTCAGCTGCTCTGCCAATTGAGCTAGAGGCGCATGCTGCCGCTGGGCAACGGATCAACCCTAGCACGGCTCCGGGGCGCTCCAAAAATCGGGCGGCCGGAGGTCTCTCACGCGGGGAAGGACGAGCGCCCGGTGTAGCCGAAGTCGGACATCAGGGTGGTGCCGTTGACGGCCCGCGCGCGCCGGCTCGACAGATACGCCACCGACCAGGCGACGTCCTCCGCGGACTGCAGCGGGAAGTTCGGCGCGTCCATCAGCTCGTCGCCCAGCCCCCGCCGGGCCATCGGGGTGTCGACGATGGAGGGGGCGACGCTGTTCACGCGGATCCCGTCCTCGTCGTAGAGCTCCACCGCGAAGGCGCGCACGAGCTGCACGATCGCGCCCTTGGAGGCGTTGTAGGCGAGCATCCCGGGCACGGCGACGAAACCGGAGTCGGAGCCGATGATGGTGACGCTCGCATCCTCGGACCGCCGCAGCTCCGGCAGCGCGGCCTTCACCGCGAGGAAGACGCCGAGCACATTCACCTCGAGCACCTCGCGGAATCCGGCGGCGGTGACCTCCGAGATCGCGGCGCCCATCTCCCCCTCGATCCCGGCGCAGACGACCAGGGCGTCGAGTCCGCCCAGTTCACCCGCGATCCGCTGGACCGCGGCGTTCACCGACTCCTCGTCGGAGACATCCGCCGCCGCGGTGGCCACGACGCCCTCCCCCGAGTCGCCGAGTTGCCGGGCGGCCGCCTCCAACCGCTCCGCGGAGCGGCCGAGCAGTCCGACGGATGCGCCCGCCTCGTGGAAGAGCCGCGCGCAGGCGAGGCCGATCCCCGACGCGCCCCCGGTGATGAGGACGCGCCGGGGAAGACCCAGCTGATCGGTGATCGGAGCCACGGGCTACTTGCTCTCGGCCGCCGCCTCCGCCAGCTCCTCGTCGAACTTCTCGAGGTCGTCCGACAGCCCCTCGTACACCCGGGGGTACTTCGCCCGGAGCACGGCGCCGAAGATGATGCCGCCGACGACCGCGACCACGAGGATCCACGGCAGCACCACGACGTAGGGCTCCTCCGAACCCGCCACCGTCGGGAACTGCACGATCGCCATGATGCTGAACACCGCGAGCGCCAGGAAGCCGAGGCCCGGTGCGATGAAGGTGCTCCACCAGCGCGGATCGCGCTTGCGGCGGTAGTACACAACCACCGACAGCGCCGCGATGGCCTGCACGATCATGATGGCGAGGGTCGCGAAGCCGAGGCCGACCGGCACCAGGGTGAGGATCGACGGCAGCTCCGGGAAGACGAAGCGGAAGATCGCGGCGATGATGACCGCGAACAGCAGGTTCACGAGGAGGGCGCGGGCCGGGGCGCCGCGACCGTTGGTCTTCGCGAGCCAGTTCGGCAGCACGCGGGCGCGGCCGAGCGAGAAGAGGTAGCGACCCGCCGAGTTGTGGAAGGCGAGCTGCGCGGCGAAGAGGCTGACCACGACGAGGATCAGGGCGATGATCACGAAGACCGGGCCGAGGTGCTTGTCGATGAGCATCAGGGTGAGGTCGCCGGCGTCGAGGTGGGCGAGGGCCTCGTCCTGGGCCGCCTCGAGCCCGAGCGAGCTGACGATCGCCCAGGCTGCGAAGGCGTGCATCAGGCCGATGACGATGATGGCGGTGTAGGTCGCCCGCGGAATGGTCTTGCGCGGCTCCTTCGCCTCCTCGCCGAAGAGCGCGGTGGCCTCGAAGCCGATGAAGGCGGTCGCCGCCAGCAGCAGGCCGATCCAGAGGGATCCGCCCATGATCACCTGGGGCGTGAAGATCGCGAAGTCGAAGCCGTTGGTGAACAGCACCGAGAAGCCGAAGACGAAGACGAGGATGATCTCGAGGATCAGCGCGACGCCGAGCACGACCGCGCTGACGTGGATGCCGGAGATCGCGAGCAGGAAGACGATGACGAAGAGCACCACGCCCGTCCAGAACCAGTCGAGCGTGACCGCGCCGCCGGTGAGCTCCGGCACGACCACCATGCCGGCGAAGAAGCCGATGGTGCCAAGCGCGCCCGCGACGAAGGCGTTGTAGCCGATGGTGGCGATCAGGCCGGTGATGAGACCGGCGGTCTTCCCGAGGCCCCTCACCGCGATGGCGTAGAAACCGCCGGCGTTCGTCAGCTCCTTGGTCATCTGCGCGTAGCCGATGGCGAACAGCAGCAGCGCGAGCGCCACCAGCAGGATGGCGATCGGGATGCCGCCGCCGTTGCCGAGTGCGATGGCGAGCGGCAGGACGACGATGAGCACCGTGACCGGTGCGACCGCCGCGAGGACCAGGAAGACGATCGAGCCGACGCCGAGTTGGTTTCGGGCCAACGCGTCGTTGCGGACATCTGACATGGCTTCTCCTTTGAAGTATCTATCGGGAAAGCGAGTACCCGAAAGTGAACCATACGGGGCACTGGGTGTCTATACGCCGCGCCCGATGTTCGCACTCTTGAAACGGGGGCCGTCGCTCAGAGACAAGCGCGGGACAAGCGCGAGGCGGAGGCGAAGCCGAGTGGGCGAACTGCAAGAATGGAACCGTTCCAGGTACCCCGCGACAGGATGGCGATGACCGAGCAGCCCCCCACCCCCTCCCCGGATCTCGCCTTCGCGCTCGAGCTCGCAGACCTCGCCGACGGCGTCTCGCTGCCGCGCTTCCGGGCGGCGGATCTGCGCGTGGACACCAAGCCCGACCGCACCCATGTCACCGACGCGGATATCGCGGTGGAGCGCGCGCTGCGCGAACGCATCGAGGCCGAGCGGCCCGGAGACGGCTTCTTCGGAGAGGAGTCGGGCGCGGCGGGCGGCGGGGAGCGCCGCTGGATCCTCGATCCCATCGACGGCACCGCGAACTTCCTGCGCGGCGTCCCCAACTGGGCCACGCTGATCGCCCTCGAGGTCGAGGGATCGCCGACCGTCGGCGTGGTGTCGGCACCGGCCTTCGGCGCGCGCTGGTGGGCGGAGATCGGCGGCGGCGCCTGGGGGCGCGAGACGGGCGCGGATCCGCGCCGGCTGCGCGTCTCGGGGGTGGGCGAGCTCACCGACGCCTCCCTCAGCTTCCAGAGCATCGCCCAGTGGCGGGACGCCGGCCGCCTGCCGTCGCTGCTCGCCCTCGCCGAGGCGGTGTGGCGGGATCGCGCCTACGGCGACTCCTGGTCGTACATGCTGCTCGCGGAGGGGCTCGTCGACATCGTCGCTGAGTTCGATGTGAAGGCCTACGATCTCGCCGCGCATGTGCCGATCGTGCGCGAGGCCGGCGGGCGCTTCACCGATATCGAGGGTCGGGAGACGGCGTGGAACGGCAGCGCCCTGGCGAGCAACGGGCTGCTGCACGGGGCCGTCGTCGAGGCGGTCGCCGCGGCGGCCAGCGCCGCGCAGGAGGAGCGTTGAGGGCGCCCGCGCGCGGTGCCAACGCCGATGCCGGCGCCTGGATCGTCGCGGTCTCGGCCCTGCTCGACGCCGCCTGCGTCGTTGTCTTCGCCGCGCTCGGCCGCAGTCAGCACGGCCGGGTGGAGACGCTCGCCGGACTCTGGCAGACCGCCTGGCCGTTCCTCGCCGCACTCGCCGCGGTCTGGCTGGTGGCGCGCGTCTGGCGGAGGCCCACCGCGCTGCTGCGCAGCGGCCTCCCGGTGTGGATCGGCACGGTCGCCCTCGGTCTGCTGCTGCGCGTGGTCTTCACCGATGGCGGGGCCGCCCTGCCCTTCGTGCTGGTGGCCGCGGGGACGCTCGGCCTCGCGCTGCTGGGCTGGCGTGCGATCGCCCGGCTGATCCGCTACCTGCGTACCCCTCGCCAATGAACATCTCTTCCGAATAGAATGGGCTGGTCCAACCGGGCGGCGGTGACCGCCGGGTAAGGCGCTCGAAAAAGGGGCGCTGCTGCCGATCGAGGCGAGACACATACGGTTCTCTCATTTCCGTATCGACGCTCTCAAGGATCGCCATGACCTCGCAATTCTCGCTGCCCGCGCACACCCTCTCCCACGCACTCGCCGCCGCACTGGTGCGCCACACCCGGCAGGCCTTCGGCCTGATGGGCAACGGCAACGCCCACCTCATCGACGCCTTCGGGCGGCTCGGCATGCGATTGAGCGAGGTGCGCCACGAAGCCGGCGCCGTCGCCGCGGCCGACGCCTACACCCGCGTGAGCGGTCGCATCGCCGTCGCCACCTCCACCTACGGCGCCGGATTCACCAACACCCTGACCGCGCTCGCCGAGGCGGCGCAGGCGCGCACCCCGATGCTCCTCGTCGTCGGCGACGCCCCCTCGGCCGGCCCCCGGCCCTGGGACGTCGATCAGGAGATGCTCGCCGCGGCCGTCGGCGTGCGCACCATCACCGTCGGACCGGACGATGTCGAGGAGAAGGTGGATCGGGCCGCCCAGACGGCGCTGCGCCTGCGGCGCCCCGTCGTCATCGCTATCCCCTACGATCTGGCGGCCGTCGCGGTACCGCCGGCGGTCGACGCCGGCATCGATCTGAGCGATCCCGCGGTCGCGCAGGAACTCCTCGCCGCCACTCGCGCCGGCTCCGAGACGACCGCCGCGGAGCCCACCCCCGCACCGGCCGGCCTCGATACGGCGATCGCGACCCTTGCCGCCGCCTCGCGCCCGCTGGTGCTGGCCGGTCACGGCGCCTGGCTCGCCGGCGCCTCCGAGGAGCTGGGACGGGTCGCCGAGATCCTCGGCGCGCTCACCTCCTCCACCGCGCTCGCCCGCGGCGTCTTCCCCGATGCCCGCTACGACCTCGGCATCACCGGCGGCTTCGGTCAGGAGGCGGCCATGGACGTGATCGCCGAGGCCGACGCGGTGCTCGTCGTGGGCGCGAGCCTCAACCAGTTCACCATGCGCTTCGGCGACCTCTTCGGCGCCGGCACCGCACTGGTGCGCATCGACGCCGATGAGGTCGATGCGCCGCGCACGAACCTCCCCGTCACCCAACTGCTGCTCCAGGGCGACGCCCGCGAGCTGCTCGGCACGCTCGCGGACGGCCTGGCCTCCGCCCGACCGCAGCCGAGCGACTGGCGGGACCGGGTCGCCGGCCTCGAGCCGGGCGGAGCGCTCCGGCTGCGCGAGAGCGGTCTGGCCGAGCACCCCGAGGGTGTCTGCGCCGACGGCTTGCTCGACCCCCGGGCGGTCGCCGCGCGCCTGGCCGATCTCCTTCCCGAGGATCGGCACGTCACCAGCGACGGCGGTCACTTCATCGGCTGGGCGAACATGTTCTGGCCGGTCGCCTCGCCCGAGCGCATGGTCATGGTCGGCACCGCCTACCAGACCATCGGGCTCGGACTGCCGACGGTCGCCGGAGTGGCCGCCGCGGCGCCGAGCAGCACCGTGGTGCTGAGCACCGGCGACGGCGGCGGCCTGATGGCGCTCGCCGACCTCGAGACGGCGGTGCGCACCGCCGAGCGCTGCGTGATCGTGGTCTGGAACGACGGCGCCTACGGCGCGGAGGTGCATCTCTACGGCGAGATGGGGCTCGACGAGACCGCCATGATGATCCCCCGCGTCGACTTCGCCGCGCTGGCGGCCGCGGTCGGCGCGACCGGGGTGCGGGTGGATCGGCTCTCCGATCTCGACGCGCTCGCCGAGTGGCGGCAGGCCGGCGGCACCGGCACGATCCTGCTCGACTGCCGGGTGTCACGATCGGTCGTCGCCCCGTATCAGCGCGAGATCCAGCGGGTGAACGGTCTCGACGTATAATCCAGAGTGGGATAGCTCCCGGACGCAGCCGGCCCCCGGGTTCGGCGCAGCCTTCTGCGAGGTGATTCGAATGCAGTCTTCCGCGGTCTCGTCGCGCGCAGCCGCGCCCGTCTCAGCCACCCGGGCCGAGAATCTGCGCGACTTCAGCAGCGCCGTCTCCTCCTCCTTCGTGCCGCTGCTCGTCACGCGGGAGCAGCACGGCAGGTCGGGGCCGTTCTCGGCGAGGCTCTGCTCGGTCGAGGCGGACGGGGTGGTCTTCACGGAGGTCTCGGCGGCGCCTCATTTCGTGGAGCGCACGGAGGAGACCATCTCCCGCGGCGGCAGCGGCTACTACAAGGTCAGTCTGCTGCTGTCCGGCACCAGTGTGCTGGTGCAGGACGGCCGGGAGGTGGTGATGCGGCCGGGCGACCTCTCGCTGTACGACACCTCGCGGCCCTACTCGCTGCTGTTCGCCGAGGAGTTCCGCAACCTCATCATGATGTTCCCGAAGGATCGGCTCGACATTCCGGTGCCCTTCACCGAGCAGCTCACCGCCGTGCGGCTGAGCGGCGAGACCGGGCTGGCCCAGGTGGTCTCGGCCTTCCTCGCCCAGTTCCCCGCTCAGCTGGTGAGCCTCCCCCACCGGGTGCGCACGAAGCTCGCGCACACGAGCCTCGACCTCGTCGGCACGCTGTTCTCGCAGGTGCTGGATGTGGATCCGCTGGCGCGCGATCCCCATCAGCTGCTGCTGCAGAAGATCCACGCCTACATCGAGACCCATCTGGGAATGCCGGATCTCTCGCCCGGCCTCATCGCCCGGGAGCACTACATCTCGACCCGGCACCTGCACGCGCTGTTCCGGGAGCTCGACACCACCGTCTCCACCTGGATCCGGGAGCAGCGGCTCGAACGGTGCCGCGCCGATCTGCTCGATCCGATCCTCGCCGAGCGCACCATCGCCGCCATCGCCGCCCGGTGGGGCTTCGTGGACGCGGCCCATTTCAGTCGCATCTTCAAGTCCCACTTCGGCCTCTCGCCCAGCGAACTGCGCTGAGGGGGGCGAGCGCGCCTACATCCCCGCGTGCTCGAAGGCCACGGTGGGCAGATCGACGATATGCGCGCCGCCGTCGACCACGAGGGTCGCACCGGTCATGTATGAGGACTCCTCCGAGCCGAGGAAGCGCACCACCGCGGCGATCTCCGCCGGCTCCCCTGGACGCCCCAGCGGCACATCCCGGGTGACCGCCGCGTAACCGGCCTCGCGATCGACGATCTCCGGGGCGTGCCGCGCGAACTCGTCCATCTCATCGTCGGCCATGGGGGTGCGGGTCCAGCCCGGGCAGACCGCGTTCACCCGCACGCCCTTGCGACTGTAGTCGCGGGCGAGGCTCTTGGTGAGGCCGATCAGCGCGTGCTTGGCGACGGTGTAGCCGGCCACCGAGGGCCCGGCGAAGAGCCCCGCCAGCGAGGAGACGATGACGATCTGCCCGCCGCCGTCCAGAAGCGCCGGCAGCGCCTCGCGCGCCATCACGAAGGCGGTGTTCAGATTCACGTTCATCGCGCCGGCCCAGTTCTCGTCGTCGGTGTCGCCCACCGGTGAGAAGCCGTGCCCGCCGGCATTGGCCACGAGCACGTCGAGACGGCCGAAGCGCTCGAGCACCTCAGTCACCGCCGCCCGGGCGGAGGCCCCGTCGGTGACGTCCGCCGCGATCGGCACGGCGCCGATGCGCTCCGCCACCTCCTGCAGCGGTTCGGGGCGGCGGCCGACGATCACCGCGGTGGCCCCCTCGGAGATGTAGCGCTCCGCGACGGCGGCGCCGATTCCGGTTCCTCCGCCGGTGATCATCACGACCCGGCCGTGCAGTGCACCATCGTGCGGTGCTCGATCGTGCATCTCCTGCTGCGTTCCCATTGGCGCCGCCTCTCCACTCGCGAAAAGATACAGTGACAGCATTCTCGTCCGCGGTCCGAGAAGCCGCCAGGAACCACGGGGATCGGTCACGCAGATCTCACCGCTCTTCGCCCACGGTCAACCCCGAACGACCGGTTCCGAGCGAGAATCGAGGCACGGGATCGGCCCGGCGCCCCTGCCGCGCCCTCAGCACGAACGGAGTCGAAGATGACGCAAGCCACCCCCGATCTGATCCTCACCGGCGGACGCATCTACACCGTGGACCCGGAGCGCCCCTGGGCGGAGGCGGTCGCCATCGCGGCCGGGCGCATCGTCGCGGTCGGCGACAGCGCCGATCTCGCCGCGCTCGCAGGCCCCGATACCGAGCTGCGCGAGCTCGACGGCGCCTTCGTCATGCCCGGGCTCACCGATGTGCACAACCACCACTTCTTCTCCGGCAAGGAGGAGCTGTTCGAGCTGAGCATCCCCATCGGCGCCGATCTCGACGGCATCGTCGAGGCCGTGCGCGAATACTCGGCCTCGCTTCCCGAGGGCGCCTGGGTGACCGGAGCCCCGTGGGCGAGCGACCGGCTGAACGATGTGAACAGCGCCGAGGCGCTGGCCAGGCTCGACGAGGCCTCGGGCGGGCGCCCGGTGGTGCTCACCGACGATTCGCACCACAACCGCTGGGCGAACACCGAGGCGATGCGGCTCGGCGGGGTGCGGCCGGAGCAGGAGGGCGTGGCCCTCGACGCCGCGGGGAATCCCACCGGCGTGCTCTTCGAGGCGGCCGGGATCCCCGTCGCCCACGCCCAGGAGACCGCCGGCGGGCTGAGCGCCGAGCAGGTCCGCCTCGCCTGCCGGCGCGGCGTCGAGATCCTGAACTCCTTCGGCGTCACCGCTTTCCAGGACGCGGGCGTTTCCACCGGCATCCTCGAGGCGCTCCGCTCGCTCGACGCCGACGGCGAGCTGAACGCGTGGACGGTCTCCTCGATGCTCATCAACGACGAGATCTTCGGCTTCGAGACCATCGGCGACGATCTCGTCTTCGACGGCGAGCGCTACCGCACCGAGCACCACCGCCCCGACTTCGTGAAGATCTTCCTCGACGGGGTGCCGCCGACCCGCACCGGCGCCTTCCTGGAGCCGTATCTGCCCGACGATCTGCACGGCGCGCACTTCTGCGGCGAGACGCTGCTGGACCCGGCGGAGCTCGTCGACTGGCTGCGCCGGGTCGCCGAGCACGGCATCTCCGCGAAGATCCACTGCACCGGCGACGCCTCCGTACACGCGGTGCTGAACGCCGTGGAGACCCTGCGCGCAGAGGGCTTCACCGAGACCCTCTACCAGGTCGCGCACGGCCAGTTCGTGCACCCCGACGACATCCCCCGCTTCGCGGAACTCGGCGTCTCCGCCGATATCTCGCCCTTCATCTGGGTGCCCGGCCCCATCGTCGAGGCCATCCGCGAGGTGCTCCCCGCCGACCGCGCCGAGCGGATCCAGCCCAATCGGGCGCTGCTCGACGCCGGCGCGGTGGTCGCCGGGGGCTCAGACTGGCCGGTCTCCCCCTCGCCGAACGCGTGGGAGGGCATCCACGGTCTCGTCACCCGGGAGGATCCGAGCGGCAGCTACCCCGGGACGCTGTGGCCCGAGCAGGCGATCACCCTGGCCGAGGCCATCGCCGCCTTCACCATCGGCGGGGCCCGGGCCATGGGGCTCGAGGAGGAGACCGGATCGCTGAGCCTCGGCAAATCGGCCGACTTCGTGATCCTGGATCGCGATCCCTTCGCCCATCCGGAGAACGAGCTCGCGCGCACCCGGGTCGCAGAGACCTGGTTCGCCGGACGCCGGGTCTTCGCGCGCGACTGAGCGCGGCCGCTGACGCTGCGGTTGCCGCGGGAGCCGCAGCGTCAGCCGTCCAGCGCGGCCTCCAGCCGGCCGCCGAGCCGCAGCAGTTCGGCGTCGAGGCCCGGGGCGCTCTCCAGCAGCAGCCCGGTCATCGAGTGCCCGAGCAGCGGACCGAGCGGCAGCGACAGGCTCGGCGCCCCGATGACACTGGCGAAGCCCACGAAGTGGGTGCTCCGGCCGAACAGCGCGTCGCGCTCGGGGATGCCCATGTCCAGCACCGCGGCGAGGGCCGGCGGCAGCGTCGGCGCCGTCGGCCGCAGCGTCGCCACGACTCCGGCCTCGCCCAGCAGCCGCAGATAGGCGGCGCGCAGCCGGGCGATCTGATTCTGCAGGCGATGCCAGGTCCCGGTCCAAACCCCGCCCGCCGTCGCCGCGAGGCTCCCCTCGAGTAGATGCGCGACATGCGGATCCACGAGCTGCTCGATGACGCGCTCGAGGGAGGGCAGCCGCGTCGAGGAGGCGAGGTAGCTGCGCAGCGAGGGGGCGAGCTCCTGGGCGCCGAGCTCCGGTTCGAAGCCGCGCGAGACGCGGTTCAGCACCTCCAGTTCCACCGGCACCAGCTCGCAATCGCCCGCCGCGGAGATCGTCTCGAGCGCCGCGCGGAAGGCGGCGGCCACCGCCGGCTCGCACAGTTCGACGTCGGCGGGGTCGTAGCCGATGCGCGCGACGGGCGCGGAGGCCACCGCGGCCCGCGCCGGGAGGGCGAGCGCGGCATCGAGCTCCACCAGGCCGCCGAGGCTCGAGGTCACAGGGCCGATCGTGTCGCGCGAGAAGGCGATGCTGGTGCCGCCGGCCTCGTCGTAGCGGCCGGTGCTGGGGCGGAAGCCCCAGACGTCGTTCCAGGCGGCCGGAATGCGGGTGGATCCTCCGGTGTCGCTGCCGAGCGCCAGCTCGCAGACGCCGGCCGCGACCACCGCCGCGGAGCCGCCGCTGGATCCTCCGGCGACGCGGGCGGGATCGACGGCGTTCACCACCGGCCCGGTCGCCGTGTGCGAGGAGGTGATGCCGAGCGCCAGCTCGTGCATATTGGTCTTCCCGATGACCACCATGCCCCGTTCGCGCAGGCGGACGACGGCGGGAGCGTCCGCCTCGGGGACGAAGTCGCCGAGCGCCGGGGTGGCGGCGGTGTTGCGGAGGCCGGCGACGTGGATGTTGTCCTTCACGGCGAGCGCGCGCCCGGTCAGCCCGCTCTCCGCAGGCGAAGC
This sequence comes from Leucobacter sp., assembly GCA_048516985.1. Classification (GTDB taxonomy): domain Bacteria; phylum Actinomycetota; class Actinomycetes; order Actinomycetales; family Microbacteriaceae; genus Leucobacter. The sequence continues at coordinate 2,597,004 of CP183188.1, forward strand.
CTCCCGGCGGAGGGCGGCCTCGAGCTCGCGCTCGACCACCGCCTCCGCCGAGACCTGGGTGAAGCCGCGAAGCTGCTCGCCGCGCGCCGCCTCCAGGGAGCGCAGCGCACGGTCACGGCTCGCGTCGATCCGATCCATCGATGTCATCGCGGCTCACGCCCGCTCGCCGGCGAGGATGAAACGCGCGGCCAGCTCGCCGATGAGCACCGAGGGGGCGTTGGTGTTGCCCGTGGTCACCCGCGGCATCACCGAGGCGTCCGCGACGCGCAGCCCGTCGACCCCGTGCACATTCAGCCGGGGCGAGACGACCGCCTCCGCGTCGACGCCCATCTTGCAGGTGCCGACCTGGTGGTGGTAGGTCGCCAGGGTGTTGCGCACGTAGTCGACGAGATCCTCACCGTCGCCCACCTCAGGGCCCGGGTAGACCTCGACCGCGCCCCAGCCGCCGTCGGAGACGCTTGCGGCGAGCGCGGCCTGACGGCCGATGCTGCGGCACTGGCGCACCGAGGCGACGAGGGAGGCGACGTCGTCCTCGTGACTGAGGGCTGCGGGATCCAGCAGCAGCGGATCGGTGGGGGCCGGTCCAGAGAGGGTGATCGAGCCGCGCGACTTCGGGGTGACGAGCCCCGCCATCAGCGAGAAGCCTCCCTCTCCCCTGGGTTCCAGGAACTCGCCGTACATCGGCACCGAGAAATTGATCGGCTGGGTGTCGGGCCGGTCGAGATCCTCCCGGCTCTTCCAGAACAGATGCGTCTGCGTCACCGACACGCCGGCGCGCGGCGGGTCGACGGGCCGCTCGGTGTCGAAGATGACCGGCGCCAGATAGTGGTCGTGCAGATTCCTGCCGACGCCGGGGAGATCGAGCACGGGCTCGATCCCGATCCCGCGCAGCTCCTCCGCCGGGCCGATGCCCGAGCGCAGCAGCACGCGCGGCGAGTCGATGGCTCCTGCGGCGAGGATCACCTCGTCGGCGGTGAGCTCGTGCGGCCGCCCGCCCTGCTCGTAGCGGACCCCGATGACGCGCGGGCGATCGCCCTCCGCGGTCTCGGCGAAGATCAGTTCGTGCACCTGGCAGCCGATCTCCACCCGCACGCGGTCGCGCACCGGCTTGAGATAGGCCAGGTAGGTGTTCAGGCGCGCGCCGTCGCGCACGGTGATCTGCTCCTGGGAGACGCCCTCGATGCTCGCCCCGTTGTAGTCGGGATTGCGCGGCAGCCCCTCCTGCACGGCGGCGTCGACGATCGACTGCTGGATCGGCGAGAGCGCGTACTCGTCGGTGACGTCGAGCAGGCCTCCGGTACCGCGCAGCTCGGGATCGCCCGCGCCCGAGGAGTTCTCGATCTCCCGGTACACCGGGAGCACATCCGCCCACGACCACCCCTCGTTGCCGAGCGAGGCCCAGTGGTCGTAGTCCGCCGGCACGCCGCGCACCCAGATCGTGGCGTTGAGCGCATGGGATCCGCCGAGCACCCTGCCGCGGGGCCAGTGCAGTCGATGCCCGTTCGCCCCGGCCTGCGGCGTGGTGTAGTAGTCCCAGTCCTCGGGGCTGTGCCACAACTCGCCCATCCGGCTCAGATCGTGGATCGCGGGGTTGGTGTCCTCTCCCCCCGCCTCGAGCACCGTGACCTCGACCCCGGCGTCCGCGAGCCGGCGGGCGATGACCGATCCGGCCGATCCCGCGCCGACGACGATGACGCTCCGCGGGGCCTCGCCCGATTCCGACTGCGCGGCCATCTCATCTCCTCCCGCGCGCGGCCTCGTCGCCGCGCGGCAACCCTCAGCTTCACACTTCCGGCGAGGCCCCGTCGAGGGGGCCACGGGCACTCTGTCGCGCACAGTCAACTCCGAGTGCCCAGGCGGTCAACGCGGCGCACCCGAGCCGTTCGAAGGCTGCGATGTTTGCCGAGGGCTTGCCATTCGGATAGCATCCTGGGGAGGAGCCAGTTCCCCCGCAGCCCGCCAACGACGATGTTCCGGCTCCGCCCCGAGGTGAATCGAATGCAGATCTCGCACGACGCCCGATCCGTGGCGACGCGTACCGACGACCCGACCGTCTACCAGCGGCAGGTCGACGACTCCTTCGTCCCGCTGAAAGTGAGCCCCCGGGGCCGCGAGCGCTTCGTCGCCGAGCTCTCCGGCACCGAGGCCGACGGAGTGGTGTTCACCGAGGTGTCCTCCTCTCCGCAGCTGGTCGAGCGGAACGCCGAGAGCATCGCCCGCGGCGGCAGCGGCTACTACAAGGTCAGCCTGCTGCTGGCGGGCTCCAGCATCCTGATCCAGGACGGCCGCGAGATCGTGATGAAGCCCGGCGACATCTCCTTCTACGACACCTCCCGCCCCTACTCGCTGCTCTTCGACGAGCAGTTCCGCAATCTCATCATGATGCTCCCGAAGGATCGCCTCGACTTCCCGTCGAGCCTCACGGACTCGCTGACCGCGGTGTCCCTCGGCGACCAGCACCCGCTCGCGAATGCGGTGGCCTCCTTCATCACCCAGGCCTCTCCGCAGCTGGGCCGGCTCTCCGAGCTCGCCCGGACCAAGCTCGCCCACTCCAGCCTGGAGCTGCTGAGCACCATGCTCTCGGCGGTGCTCGACGTCGAGACGACGGCGCGGAGCCCGCGCCAGCTGCTGCTGCACCAGATCCACGCCTATATCGGCGCCAATCTTGCCTCGCCCGATCTGGGGCCGGCGAGCATCGCCGCCGCGCACTACATCTCCACCCGGCATCTGCACGCGCTCTTCCAGGAGGCCGGCACCACGGTGTCGACGTGGATCAAGGAGCGCCGGCTCGACCGCTGCCGCACGGATCTGCTCGATCCGGCCCTCGCGCACCGGGGCATCGCGACCATCGCCACCGGCTGGGGCTTCGTCGACGCCGCGCACTTCAGCCGGATCTTCCGCGCCGCCTACGGCGTCTCGCCGAGCGAGCTGCGCCAGGGCTGAGCAGTTCTTGTCTGGTCGTGCACGACCAGACCGGGCCCTCCCCTTCGCGTCCGTTCCGCGGGATACTGAGGGGGTATCCGGACCTATCGACGAAGAGTGAGGGACTCCCGATGGCGCACACTCCTGACAAGACGCACACGCACGGCAAACGAGTGAGCACACCGAAGAAGCCGAAGCATCCGCTCGATCCGCTGAGCGCCGCCGAGATCACGAGCGTGCGCAAGGTGCTCAAGCAGGCCGGCCTGATGACCGAGCAGGTCAGGATGGCGATGCTGCTGCCGGTGGATCCGCCGAAGCGGACGCTGGCGAGATGGCAGCCCGGCAAGCCCTTTGAGCGCCGCGCGGTCGCGACGCTGCTGGACCGCGCCGACGGCGCCCACACCGAGGTGCTCGTCTCGATCACCAAGGCCAAGGTCATGAAGAAGACCGTGCTGCCGAACACCCCCGAGCGCGGCCAGGCCGCGGTCACCATGGAGGAGTTCTTCGAGGTCGCCGACATCGTCAAGGCCGATCCGCAGTGGCGCGCGGCGATGGAGCGCCGCGGCTACGGCGAGTACATCGACGGCGCCTTCTGCTCGCCGCTGGCCCCCGGCTACTTCCCCGAGGAGACCGAGGACGCCGGCCGGCGCTACCTGCGCTCGCTGACCTATCTGATCCCGAACGAGGGCGACAGCCCCTGGGCGCATCCGGTCGAGGGCCTGATCGTCAAGGTCGACATGGTCGCGCGCGAGGTATTCAAGGTCTACGACGACCCCGAGGCCGCCCCGACCCCGATGGCGCACGGCAACTACGGCATCGATGTGCAGGGGCCGGCGCGCAAGAGCCTGAAGCCGATCGACATCACCATGCCGGAGGGTCCGAGCTTCTCGGTCAACGGCAACAATGTGCAGTGGGAGAACTGGAAGCTGCACGTCGGCTTCAACTCCCGCGAGGGACTGGTGCTCAGCAACATCACCTGGCGCGACGGCGATGAGGATCGCCCCGTGCTCACCCGGGCGAGCGTGCCCGAGATGGTGGTGCCCTACGGCGACGTCGACGAGACCCGCTACTGGGTGAGCTACTTCGACGCCGGCGAGTACCTGCTCGGCCGCAACGCGAATCCGCTCTCGCTCGGCTGCGACTGCCTCGGCGTGATCCACTACTTCGACGGCTTCGTCAACGACGACCTCGGCAACCCGGTCAAGCTCGACCAGGTCATCTGCATGCACGAGGAGGACTACGGGATCCAGTGGAAGCACACGGATCTCGAGGGCAAGCCCGACACCCGCCGCAGCCGGCGACTGGTGATCAGCTACTTCGCCACCGTCGGCAACTACGACTACGGCTTCTTCTGGTACTTCTACCTGGACGGCTCGATCCAGGTCGAGGCCAAGGCCACCGGTGTGGTGTTCGCGGGTGCGGGCATCCCGGGCGCCCCCAACGCCTTCAACACCGAGATGGCCCCGGGGCTGCTCGCGCCCGTGCACCAGCACATCTTCTCGGCCAGGCTCGATGTCGCCGTCGACGGCGAGGACAACACCCTGCACGAGATCGAGGCGGTGCCGATCCCGATGGGTCCGCTGAATCCGCGCGGCAACGCCTTCACCTGGTCGAATGTCCAGCTGAAGGACGAGCAGGGCGCGCAGCGCATGGCCAACGGCCTCACCAGCCGCGTCTGGGAGGTGCGCAGCGCCCACCGCAAGAACCACACCGGCAAGCCCACCGCCTTCTGGCTGATCCCCGAGGGCAAGGCCGTGCTGCTCGCGCAGCCGGAGTCCAGCGTCTTCGCCCGCGCGAACTTCGCGACGAAGCACCTCTGGGGCACGCAGTACGCCGAGGGCGAGATCTACCCCGCCGGCATGTACCCGAGCCAGAGCTCCGGCTGGCAGGGGCTGCCCACCTGGACCGAGGCGAATCGCAGCCTCGACGGCGAGGACATCGTGCTGTGGCACCAGTTCGGGCCGACCCACTTCCCGCGGACGGAGGACTGGCCGGTGATGCCGGTGGACTACTCCGGCTTCTGGCTCAAGCCCCACGGCTTCCTCGATCAGAACCCGACCATGGATCTGCCGGAGGACGCGCGTTCTCAGGACGCCAAGGGCGGAGACAGCTGCTGCGCATAGCAGGGCGCTGAGAGGGCCGGTGGATCCGCGGATCCACCGGCCCTCCGTGTTCGTCTACAATGGAGGAAATCCGCATTTCCCCCGCTCCAGGCGCCTCAGCGCCCCGTCTGTGAGGACGCCCATGCCCAAGATCATCGACCACGATCAGCGCAGGCAGGACATCGTCGACGTCACCTGGCAGCTGATCGTCGAAGGCGGCATCGAAGCCGCGACGATGCGTGAGATCGCCTCGCGCGCCGGCTTCGCCAACGGCGCCCTCAAGCACTACTTCCCCGGCAAGGACGCCATCATCACGGGCGCCTACGAGCGCTCGCTGAACGGGCTCGCCGAGCGGCTCCGCGCCCAGGTCGCGGGCAAGCGCGGCCTCGAGGCCATCGAGATCTCGATGCGCTACACCCTGCCCATCGAGCAGGAGGACGCCACGGCGGCCCGGGTGCTGCTCTCCTTCTGGGAGCGCTGCGCCTTCAGCACGGAGATCGAGCACGGCTACGGCGAGCACCTCACCGCGTGGAAGCAGAGCTACATGCGGTATCTCGCCGAGGGTCGCGAGGACGGCGATGTGCGCATCTCCACCCCCGATGCCCAATTGGTGGACGAGATCGTGATGATGAACATCGGCGCCACCGTCATCAAAGTGGTCAACCCCGAGCATCTGGACGACGAGCGACTCGAGGCCCAGGTCACCGACTTCCTCGCGCGGCTGCAGCGGGCGGACTGAGCCCCCCGGTCGGCCGCCGCCCGCGGGCTGCGATGCCTCAGCGGCCCTGCGGCGCGCGGAAGGCGAGCGCGCGGGCGGGGTTGTCGACCATCATCCGGCGTTGATCGTCCGCGGAGACCCCGAACTCGGCGAGCGCCGGCAGGAAGTGCCGAAGGATGTAACCGTAGCCGTGCCCGCCGTAGCGGCGCAGCTGGATCCGCTGGCAGACATCGCCGCCGAGCACCAGCTGCGAGGCCCAGCCGTCCGCCGCCAGTTCGGCGAAGCCGCGCGCGACCGTCCGGTCGGTGAAGGGGAAGAGCGTTCCCCAGGGGCTGCCGGTCGTGCCGAGGAAGTCCGCCTCCACGAAGACGCCGCGGGCGAGCAGCCGCCGGGCCAGATCCATGTCCTCGGCGATGGTCCCGGCGTGCCCGAAGACGACCGAGCGCGGATCCGCGCCCTCCTCCTCGAGCGCGTCCAGCACCCGCAGCCGCTCCTCGCCGAAGCCGCCCATGTGCAGCGTGATCGGCGCGCCGGTGAGCGCGGAGGCGCGACCGGCGGCGCGCACGCTGCGCATCTCCTGGGGGTGGATCGGAGCGCCCTCCGCTCCCACCTCGCCGATGATGCCCGAGCGGATCCCGGTGCCGTCGACCCCCACGACCAGATCGCGGACGATGCGGGCGGTGAGCTCCTCATCCCTCAGCTCGGCGAAATCGACCGGGTGCAGGTCCTTCTGGTACCAGCCGCCGCCCATCACCACATGCAGCCCCGATGCGCGGCTCAGGGATTCGAGGGCGCGGGCGTCGCGTCCGATGTCGATCGAGGAGACCTCGACGACGGTGCCGCCGCCCTGCCGGACGAAATCGCCGATCTCGTCGAGGATGAGATCGACGTCGCCGAGGATGTCGTTCTCCGTGTTGGGCCGGCCGCGGCGCACGGCCGCGAGATTGTCGAGGGTGAGCGGATCGCCGGCCGCCTCGTCCCACTCGCCGGGGCGGGGGTTCGGCGAGTGCGCCGGACGCCGGGCGTCGATGAAGAGATGCTCGTGCATCAGCGTGGGGCCGAGCTCCTCCGGCCGCACCGTGCCGAGCACGGTCTGCACGAGGCCGCTGCGGTCGGGGATGGCGAGCGCGTCGATGTCGAACGCGTCGATGTCGAACGCATCGACGTCGATCTCGGTCATGTCGATCTCGGTCATGGCGTCTCCTCCGCTGCGCCGGGGACTCGCCGCGCGAGGATCCGCGCGGCGTTGCCGCCGCCGACCGCGGCCACAAGCGCCTCATCGGCGCCGAGCCGCGCCAGCAGCGGCAGGAACTGCTCGCCCACGAATTCCAGGCCGTTGCCGCCGTAGGCGGTGAGGCGGTGCTTGTTGCGGATGCCGCAGCTCAGCGTCACCCGCTCGGCCGCCCCGCGCTCGGCGCAGCCGAGGATCGCGAGCGCCGCGTCGAAATCGGAGACGATCGTGCGCACCGTGGGGATGCGGCCGAGATCGTCGAAGCAGAGCGCCGTGCCGAGCGCGAGCAGCGCCTCGAGTCGCCCGGGCCGGGCGCCCGCGCTGCCGCCAACGACGCTGCCGCTGCCGCCCAGCGCCCGGGTGACGCCGGTGAGGATCACCCGCTCGCGGGCGAGGCCCGCGGCATCGACCGCGGCGAGCGAGCGCTCGGCGGTGGCCGGATCCGGGCCGGCCTCCAGCACCAGGGCGGCGCCGGCCCGGTGCGCGGCGGTCGCCGCGGCGCCGATCCGCCGCTCGGGCGCGCGCTCTCCCTCGCCCGGCGCCCGGACGAGACCGACGACGCCGGCCGGGTGCCGGGAGGCGTCGAGTTCGGCGAGGATGCGCGCCGCGTGGGCCTCGGGATCGCCCTCCTCGGCGGAGCCGGCGGGAGCGGCGCCCCGGATGATCGCGACGCCGCTGACCGCGCTCAGCCGGGCGAGCTCCGCCCCGCTCGCGTCGGATCGCCGACCGGCCAGCGCGACCACCGCGCCGCCGCCTGCGCGGGAGAAGCCGCCGAGCGCCGCCTCGGCGTCGGCGGGCGCGAGCGTGCGGTCGTCGCGATTGCGCGCGCCCATGAGCAGTCTGCCGAGCATCGGCATCGCCACGGGGGCGAGCTCGAACTCGACATCGGTGGCGGGCCGCGCCGCGGACCTCGCCTCGGGCGCCGAGGCGCGCAGCGGCGTCTCCGCGGCGAGCACGGTGCCGATCCCCCGCGCCTCGACAGTGCCGAGAACGGTGCCCAGCACGTTGCTCGATACCGTGTCGGACGCCTTGCCGAGCACTGCGCCGAGCACCTCGCCGGGCGCGGAGGCGGTCATCAGACGGCGGTGGCGATGAGCACGCGCGGGCTGCCGGGGAGCGCGACGAGGCGATCCGACTTCCACCCCGTCTCCGCGAGCCAGCCCTCGACCTGCTCGATCGGGTAGACGAGGGTGCCGTCGATGTTGAAGTACTCGCCGGCGTGCAGCGCGTCGATGGCGCGCTGGGTGTCGTCCTGGTCGAGGAAGAAGTCGAGCAGCATCAGCGTCGCCCCGGGGGCGGCGGCGTCGCGGGCGGCCGCCAGGATCGCGAGGTTCTGCGGCTCGTCGAAGCGGTGCAGCACATGGGTGAGCAGCACGAGGTCGTGCTCGCCGCCGGGGCGGGTCGACTCGGTCGGCCCCTCCTCCACGGTGACGCGATCCTGCAGCCCGGCCTCGGCCGCGGCGCTCGCGATGGCGTCGCCGAAGCGCGGAGCGTAGACGAAGCGGGTCGACAGCTCCGGGTTCTGCGCCATCGCGGCGAAGGAGAAGCCGGCCGCGAGCCCGCCGAAGTCGAGCGCGCTGCGGTACGGGGAGAAGTCGAAGGCCTCGCCGAACTGCTCGGCGTGCAGCTGATTGTAGGTCATCACCCCGGCCATGAAGTCGGTCCAGCCGTCCTCGTCCAGATCGAGCGTGCCCGCCTGATCGGTGTCGACCGTGCGATCGTAGCCGAGCCACTGCTTGTAGCTGATGTCCCCGAGGAAGGCGATGAAGGGGGTCAGGTCGATCTCGCCCGCGCCGGAGAGGTACTTCTCGGCGTCGGCGGCCAGCGAGTAGCTGCCGTTCGCGCGCTCGAGCAGGCCGAGCGCGTTCATCGCGTCGGCGAGGGTGCGCACCTGGCGCTCGGCGTGCTGCGTGGCGGCGGCGAGCTCTGCGACGTTCTTGGGGCCGCCTGCGAGTGCCTTGAACAGGCCGATGCGGCTGGCGGCGTCGAGCTGCTTGGCGCCCATGAAGCCGATGGCGATGTCGACGATGCGTTCGGGGGTGACGGTCATTGCGTGTCCTTGGGTGCTCGGCGCCGGCCCGGCGGGTGCGGAACGACGGTGTTCGATTGCGGTTCTGCGGGAAACTCTACAATCGTAGACAATAAAAGTCCAGCCTCGATTCCTTTTATTTTCTACTAACATAGAAAATAAATGAGGCGTCGATCCCGGCACCGCCCCGTCACCGTCGAAAGGCCCGCATATGGCACTCGCCGTCCACCACTTCCCCGTCGCCGACTCGGCGCTCGCGCCCGTGGTCCTGCTCCACGGCTTCTCCTCCAGCGCCTCGGGCGACTATCTGTCCACCGGATGGCAGAAGGATCTGAACGCCGCCGGACGCGGCGTCATCGCCGTCGACCTGCCCGGGCACGGCGACAGCCCGGCGGTCGGCTCCGCCGGAGAGGTGCCGACCTCGGCGGTCGTGGCCGCGATCCTCGACGCGATCTCCAGCGTCGCCCCCGAGGGCGAATTCGATGTGATCGGCTACTCGCTCGGCGGCCGGCTCGCCTGGGAGCTGCCCGGAGCCTCCGCCCGCGTGCGGCGCGCAGTGCTCGGCGGGGTCAGCCCCTTCGACCCCTTCGCCGCCATCGACGCGGCCGCCCTCGACGCCGCGATCGCCGGGGCTCCCCCCGCGGATCCGCTCGTGGGGGCGATCTCGGCCATGGTCACGGCGCCCGGCAGCGACACCGCCTCCCTGGTGCGCCTCGTCGCCGGCCTCGGCTCGGAGGCCTTCGCCCCCGAAGCCGGGGCCCGCGCGGTGCCGACGCTGCTGGTGGCGGGCGCGGACGATCAGCTGGCGCAGGGCGTCGAGGCCCTCGCGGGCGCCCTGCCCCAGGCGAGCCTCATCCGAGTGCCCGGCGATCACCGCGGCGCGCTCGACAGCGCGGAGTTCCGCACCGCCGCCATCGAGTTCCTGGCGGGCTGACCCTCGGCCCGCACACTCAAGCCCCATGCCTCCACCGCCTCACGCGAGGGAGGTGGAGCCAGAGGCGCCTAGGCAGGCGGCGCCCAGACCCCGTCGGCGCGCACCTCGCGATCGAGCCAGAGATCCACCACGGCCTCGCGGATCCGCTCCGCACCGACCCGGTCGAGTACCTCGAGTGCGCCCAGATTGTCCTCGAACTGGCGCACGCTCGAAGCGCCGAAGAGCACATTCGCCGTCGCGGGGTTCGCGAGGCAGAAGGCGATGCCGAGCTGCGCCGGCGTCGCGCCGAGCTCCCCGGCGATGCGCTGCACCTCGGGATAGACCGCCACGATCCGCTCCCGGATGCCGCCGACATCGGCGCCGATCTTGCGCTGCGGCGAGAGCTTGCCCACCAGGATGCCGCCCTCGAAGAGGTCCGAGGCCTGCAGCGCGAGGCGCCCCTCGGCGAACCAACGGCCGTAGAACTCCCCCTCGGCCATGCTGCGGCGGACGAGTCCGTACTTCAGCTGCGCGAAGCTCGGCGGGGTGAGCGCCTCCGCCTCCGCGGTGTCGAAGGCGAGCTGCAGCGCCTCGGCCGGCCAGTTGTTCACGCCCCAGCTCGCGAAGCTGCCGCGTTGGATCTCGGCGTGCGCATCGCGGGTCACCTGGGCGATGTCGATGTCGCCGAAGAAATCGCCGACCACCACGGTCTCGAAGGAGTCGTCGCCGATGCGCTCCAGGGAGACGTCCATCTGCTCGGCGAAACCGGTCCGCGGGTACTCCCACAGCCACAGCTTGCCGCAGAGCTGGTACTCGGTCCGCGCGAGACCGGCCTCGCGGATCGCCTCGCCGAAGAGCAGATCGGTGCGGGAGGCCTCGGCATGCGGGCCCATGTTGTAGTACGCCACATCGAAGAAGGCGGATCCCGCCTCGGCCGCGCGCCGGATGAGCGCGACGCGCTCCCCAGCCTCCATCCGATCCCAGATGTTCCACGAGCCGAGGGCGAAGACGGGCACCTCGGGACCGCCGGGGCCGAGTCTGCGAGTGGGAACGGCTCGGGATTCGGTCACGTCTGCCTCCTAGCGGTGAACGGCGGGAGCGGTGCGCGGAGCGGACGCTCCGGCGGATCGCCCGCCCTTCCATCTTTTTTCTACACTTGTATAATATCAGCATCGGGGAGTTCCCGACAGTGCTCCGCCACCCGCGGGGCATCCGCACCGCAGCCGAGCCGGCGCCCGAAGGCGCCGCGACGAAGGAGTCACCGTGACCGCTTCCCGAACAGTTCTCATCACCGGCGGCGCCGGCGGCATCGGCCAGGCCATCGCCCGGGCGTTTCTGACCGCGGGCGATGAGGTGGTCCTCGCCGATCGCGACGGGGACGCCGTCTCCGCCGTCGCCGCCGAGCTCGGGGCGCAAGCCCTGATCCTCGACATCAGCGACACCGCGGCCGTGCAGGCGGCCTTCGCGGACCTCGCCGCAGCCGGCCGAGGCGTGGACGTCCTCGTGAACAACGCCGGGATCCTCTCGGTGCACGGCACCGTCACCGAGCTGCCCGCCGAGGCCTACCGCTCGATCCTCGAGGTCAATGTCATCGGCACCTTCCAGATGATCCAGTCCTTCGCCCAGCACCGCATCGCGGCGGGCGGCGGCGGAACCGTGGTCAACCTCTCCTCGATCGGCGGTCGGCAGCCAACCCCGGGCATGGGCGCCTACGAGTCGAGCAAGGCCGCCGTCGACTCCGTCACCCGCTGGGCGGCCATCGAGCTCGCCGCGCACGGCATCCGGGTGAACGCGGTCGCGCCGGGCCCCGTGGCCACGCCGATGCTGCAGCTGGGGCTGCCCGAGGGCTCACCGGCCCGCAAGGCGTGGACGGATCGGATCCCGCTGGGCGCCCTGGCCTCGGTGGAGGACATCGCGCACGCGACCGTGTTCCTGGCGAGCCCGGGCGCCGCGCACATCACCGGCGTGAGCCTCCCGGTCGACGGCGGGCAGCTGTTGAAGTAGCGCCCCGGCGCAGGGGCCGGGCGCGCCCCGGGCCCCGCGCTCGGGCCCGGGTTCCCGGAACCTGCGCTCTCAGGCCTGCGCTTTCACGCCCCGCGCTCGAAGACCACCCGGCCGTCGAGCACGGTGAGATCCACCTCGACCTCGGGCAGGCCCGCGGCGCCGACCTCGTAGGGATCGCGCGCGAGCACCACGAGATCGGCCGCCTTGCCGGCCTCGACCGTGCCCTTCCAGGCCGCCACCCGATCCTGCTCCGCCGCCACCGCCGTGTAGGCGCGCAGCAGCCCGTGCAGTCGCCGTCGCTTCGAGGCCTCGTCATCGGCCCCGCCCGCGTGCACGATGCGCGCCTCGGCGTCGGCGATGCCGCGCCGCCAGTCGAAGCCGAGCACCGGCGAGTCGGAGGAGAGCACGAGCACCCCGGCGTCGAGGGCGGTCTCGATCCGCCAGGCCTCCGCGGCGGCGGCGCCCAGCACCCCGGCCAGCCAATCGGCGGTCAGCGCGGCGATGCCCGACTGCGTGTTCAGCCGCACGCCGAGCTCGCCCATGCGGCGCAGCTGCGCCTCGGTGGCGAGATCGCCGTGGATCACGTAGTGCGCGAGCTCGCGCACGGAACCCGCCTCCGGTCCCGCCTCGGCCTCGGCCGCGGCGAGCGCGTCGAGCACGAGCTGTATGGTGCGATCCCCTGTCGCGTGCACGCCGAGCTGCAGCCCCGCCAGATGCGTCGCGCGCACCATGGCGGCGAGATTCGCGGCTCGATCCTCGATCGAATCGCCCTCCACCAGCAGGGCGCCGTGGCTGCCGTCGTCGTAGGCGTGCCGAGTCCAGGCCTGCCGCGTCATCGGGATGAGATCCCCGAAGATCTTGACGCCGGTGACGTTCAGCCAGCGGGGGTCGGGCTCCGCGGGGGCCTCGGCGCGCTCCGCGATGCCGGCGAGCACGACGCCGAGTTCGCTCGGTCCGTCGAGGATGCCGTACAGCGCCAGCATGGTCACGCGCTGCCGCAGCGCGCCCTCGGCGGCGAGTTCGCGGTAGGCCTCCAGCACATCGCTCGTGAAGCAGCCGGTCTCGCCCTCGTCCTCCCCGGGGCCGATGCCGGGCTCGGTGTAGCTGGTGATGCCGAGCTCTGCGAGCAGACTCCCGGCCCGCAGGATGGCGGCCCGTCGCTCCTCCCGGCTGGTGACGAGCGCCCCGCTCAGCCGGGCCGCGGCCTCGGGATCGGCGGCGCCGAAGAAGGTGTGCGGCCAGCGGGCGCCGAGCCAGGCCGCGTGCAGATGCGAGTCGTTGATGCCCGGGATCACCGCGCGGCCGCGAAGCTCGACCACGCGGGTGCGCTCGCCGATCCACCCCTCGATCCCGCTCTCGGATCCGACCCGGGCGATGCGCCCGCCCACGACGGCGACGGCCTCCGCGCGCGCGCCGGCGGCGTCGAGCACGTGTACCGCGCCACCGCGCAGCACCAGATCTGCGACCGCGGATTCGGCGCTTCCGTTTAAGTTCAACATATGTAGAATAAAACCACATTCCCGACGTCCGGACAACGCAGCCGCGTCGGCATTCCACGAAACGGAGCATTCGATGACGATTCCCCGCAGCACCCTGGCGGCCGTGCTCACCGCGCACGGCTCGGCCCTCGAACTGCAGGAGCTGCCGCTCCCCGAGCAGCTCGAGCCCGGCGCCGCGCTGGTGCGGATCACCTGCACCACGCTCTGCGGCACCGATATCGAGATCTGGGCCGGGAAGATGAGCTTCCCTGGAATGCTGCCCATGGTGCTCGGGCACGAGATGGTCGGCGAGATCGTCGCCGTCGGCGAGGGCGCGGTCGACGCGCTCGGCGCCCCTCTCGCGATCGGCGATCGCATCGGCTGGTCCGAGTCGGTGTGCGGCACCTGTTTCGGCTGCACGGTGCTGCGCCAGCCCGTCGCCTGCAGCAGCCGCGGCTACGGCTTCCTGCAGCGCAGCGATGTGCCGCCCTACGCCACCGCCGGGCTATCCGAATACGCCTATGTCACCCCCGGCGCGCAGAAGCTGCGCCTGCCCGCCGAGGTCAAGGACACCTGGGCCTCGGCCGCCGGTTGCGCCGCGAAGACCGTGCTGCGCGCCTTCGACCGCGCGGGCGGGGTGCGGCCGGGATCCCGAGTCGTGGTGCAGGGCTCGGGCGCGCTCGGCCTCTTCGCGACCGCGGTCGCCAGCATCTCGGGCGCGGGCACCGTCATCACGGTCGGCGCTCCCCCCTCGCGGCTCGCCCTCGCCGAGCGCTTCGGCGCCGACCATACCGTCGATATCGCCGGCGGCTCCGAGTCGACCGTCGCCCGGGTGCTCGAACTCACCGACGGCGAGGGAGCCGACCTCGTGCTCGACTTCGCGGGCGCCCCCGGCATCGGCCCCGAGGCCATCGGCATGGCCGCCCAGCGCGGCGTCTTCGTCGTGGTCGGCTCGACCGGCGCCGCGGGCGATCCCTTCCCGCTCTCCGGCATCATGCGCAAGGAGCTCACCGTCGTCGGCTCCCTCAACGGCGACGTCTCCGACTACTACCGCTCGATCGAGTTCTTCCGCAGCTTCGCGGACCGCTTCCCCTGGGACGAACTCTTCTCCGCCCCCTGCGGGCTGGACGAGGCCTCCGCGAAGATCGCCAATATGCACGAGCTCGGCGAGGTCAAGGCCGTGATCGATCCCCGCCTCACCGTCGCCCGCTGAGCCGCCCGACGCACCCGCTTCCGCTTCCGCTTCCGCTTCCGCTTCCGCCAAAGGAGACCCGCATGACTCCCCTCCCCCGCCGCCGCATCGGCACGAGCGAACTCGAGACCTCGGTCTTCGCGCTCGGCTCCTGGCACGTCTACGACCGCATGCATTTCGAGGACACCGTCGAGCTGCTGCGCACCGCCCTCGATCTCGGCGTCAACCTCTTCGACGTGGGCGTGTACGGCGTCCACGGCATGGCGCCCGCCTTCACCGATGTGCTCTTCGCAGCCGCCATCCGCGCCGCGGGGATCCCGCGCGAGCAGTACCTACTCTCGGAGAAGCTCTGGCTCGAGGGCTGGGACGATGCCGCGGGCTTCCGCCCGCAGCTCGAGCGGGCGCTCTTCCGCGTCGACGCCGCGCACGCCGATCTCGTGATCCTCGGAGACCTCCGCCGCGACGACCTCGAACTGCGCGATCTCGTGCTGAGCCTGGCGCAGCTGCGCGAGGCGGGCCTCATCCGCGCCTGGGGCGTGAACAACTGGTCCGCCGGGAGCATTCAGGCCCTCATCGACATCGCCGCCGCCGAGGGCGTCGACGGACCCGCGATCGCGCAGCTCAAGTACAGCGTCTCGCGTCGATCCATCCCCGACGGCGCGCCCTTCGCGAGGCTCTGGGAGCAGGGTCTCTCGATGCAGGCCTCCGATGTGCTGGAGGGCGGCTATCTGGCGGGCAAGGTCGCCACCGATCGCGAGGTGGGTCGGGATCCGGGCGGGATCCGGCAGCGGATCATCGACGATGTGCCGGCCTTCATCGCCCTCGCCGAGGAGCTCGGAGCCACTCCGGCGCAGCTGGCCATCGCCTTCACCCTCACCCACCCGGCGACGGCCACCACCCTCTTCGGCGCCTCGAGCGTCGAGCAGCTGAACGCCAATCTGGCGAGCCTCGACCTTCTCGATCGCGTCGGCGCGGAGGAGATCCGCCCCCGCGTGCAGCCCTTCTGGGCCGATCGGGACGTCGTCGATCCGGAAGGCCCGTGACCGTGAGCGAGACTGACATCCGCGCTGCGGCGCGCCCCGCGGCGCCCGACACCCTCGTCCCCGTCGTCCAGGTGCCCGACACCCAGGTGCCCGTCGCCCATGGCGCGCCGGGCCTGCCGCCCGTGCCCTTCGCCGCGGAGCTCCAGCCCGCGCTGGAGGCGATGGCGCAGGCGCCGCGGACGCCGATGACCGCGGAGGGCCTGCCGCTGATGCGCGCCGGCCTCTCCTTCCCCGACGGGGCCGAGATCGCTGCCGGGCGCGCGATCACCGTCCAGGAGCTCACCATCCCCGGCCCCGCAGGGGCCCCGGAGCTCGAGATCACGGTCTTCGCGCCCGAACGCCCGGCCGGTGCGGCCCTCCCCGTGCTCGTGAACTTCCACGGCGGCGGCATGATCATGGGCCACCGCAGCTGGGAGCACGCCCGCGTGGCCGATCTCGTCCTGCGCCACGGCGTCGTCGGCGTGAACGTCGAGTACCGGCTCGCCCCCGAGCACCCCTATCCGGCGGGCGTGGAGGACGATTACGCGGCCACCCGCTGGGTGTCCGAGCACGCGGCCGAGCTGGGCGCGGATCCCGCGCGACTCATCGTGATGGGCGGCAGCGCGGGCGGCGGCTTCGCCGCGGCCGTCTCGCTGATGGCCCGGGACCGCGGCGGCCCCGCGATCGCCGGTCAGCTGCTGCTATGCCCCATGATCGACAACACCAACTCGACCCCGGCCTCGCTGCAGTACGACGGCATCGGCACCTGGCAGCGCGAGGCGAACCTCTTCGCCTGGCGCTGCGTGCTGGGCGAAGAGCTCGCCTTCTCCGAGGAGGCCCCCGCCTACGCCGCCCCCAGCCGGGCGAGCGATCTCTCGGGCCTCCCGCCCGCCTTCATCGAGGCCGGCTCCGCCGAGATGTTCCGCGACGAGGACGTCGACTACGCTCGCCGCATCTGGGCGACCGGCGGCGAGGCCGAACTGCACATCTGGTCGGGCGGCTTCCACGGCTTCGACATCTACGCCCCGGAGAGCGAATTGACACGAGCGGCCCTCTCCGCGCGCGACTCCTGGATCACCCGCATCACCGAAGGAGGACGACGATGAGCGATCGCTACCGCGCCGTCGAGCCAGAGGTCCGGCCCACCCCGGTCCCCTACGATCCGCAGCTGGAACCGGGGCTCGCGGCCTTCCTCGATCTCGTCGAGCGGATCCCGCTGCGCGAGCACACGATCCTGGAGAACCGCGCCCACTTCGCCACCGTCATCCCGCCGATGGAGGTGCAGGCCGAGGGGCGGGCGGTGAGCTGGGAGGATCGCACGATCCCCGGCCCCGAAGGCGCCCCCGAGGTGCAGATCACCATCGTGCGGCCGACGGCTCCCGCCGAGGGGCCGCGCCCCGGCGTGATCGGCCTGCACGGCGGCGGCTACGTGCTCGGCACCCGCTTCTTCGGCACGGGCGAGCTCATCGAGCTCGCCGAGCGCTACGGCGCGGTCGGCATCGCGGTCGAGTACCGGCTGGCGCCCGAGCACCCGGCCCCCGCCGCCGCTGAGGACGGCTACGCCGCGCTCCGCTGGCTCGCCGAGCATGCCGAGGAGCTCGGCGTCGATCCCGACCGCCTCGTGGTCACCGGATCCTCCGCCGGCGGCGGACTCACCGCCGCGGTCGCCCTGATGGCGAGGGATCGCGGCGGCCCCGCCCTCTCCGGCCAGCGGGTGGACTGCCCCATGATCGACGACCGCAACGCGACGGTCTCGTCGTGGCAGTACGACGGCATCGGCGCCTGGGACCGCAACAACAACGACTGCGGCTGGGACGCGTACCTCGGCGAGGATCGCGGCACCGAGCGGGTGCACCCGCATCAGGCTCCGGCGCGCGCCGCGGATCTGGCCGGCCTGGCCCCCGCCTATATAGAGGTCGGCGCGGCCGAGGTGTTCCGGGACGAGGCCGCCGACTACGCCCGCCGCATCTGGGCGACCGGCGGCGAGGCCGAACTGCATATCTGGTCGGGCGGCTACCACGGCTTCAGCGGCTTCTCCCCCGACGCCGTCGTCGCCCAGGCCGCGAACGCCGCCCGCGACAGCTGGTGGCGCCGGATCCTGGGGTGCTGACACCCGGGCGCCGTCGCGGCGGCACGCTCCGCCTGACCCTGGTGCTGGGACTGCTGGGCTCCTTCGGGCCGCTCTCGATCGACATGTACCTGCCGCAGCTGCCGGAGCTCGCGGCGAAGCTCGGGACCTCGGATGCGCTCGCGCAGGCGACGATGTCGCTGTGCATGATCGGGCTCGGGATCGGCCAGCTCATCGCAGGTCCCCTGTCCGACCGCTTCGGGCGCAAGCGCCCGCTGGTGATCGGCGTGCTGCTCTTCGTCGTCTTCTCCGTGGTGTGCGCCCTCGCCCCCGGCATCGAGGTGCTCCTGGCGGCCCGCTTCCTCCAGGGGCTCGCGGGATCGGCCGGCGTGGTGATCACCATGGCGGTGGCGCGGGATCTCTTCGAGGGCGCCGAGCTGTCGCGGATGCTCTCGATGCTCGCCCTCGTCACCTTCACCATGCCCATCGTGGCGCCGGTGATCGGCGGGCAGCTCGCGCACATCATGGACTGGCGCGGGATCTTCCTCGTGCTCGCGGGCATCGGCGCCGTCTTCTCGCTGCTGGCGATCTTCGGGCTCGGGGAGACCCTGCACGCCGAGCACCGCCACGACGGGGCGCTGCTCGGCGGCACGGCCTCGCATCTGGGGGCGGTGTTCCGCGATCCGCTCTTCGCCGCGCTCTTCATCGCCTCCTGCCTGGGCGGGCTCGCCTTCTTCTGCTACCTCTCGATGTCGAGCTTCGTGCTGCAGGACGAACTGGGCCTCTCGCCGCAGTGGTTCAGCCTGGTCTTCGCGATGAACGCCGTCGCCGAACTCGGCGGAGCCCAGACCAGCCGCCTGCTCGTGCGGCGGGTGGGTCCCCGGCGCATGTACCTGATCGGGCAGACCACCGGGGCCGTGACCGGGCTGCTGCTGTTCATCGCCACGCTCGCGGGGGCCCCGCTGTGGCTGTTCCTCGCCCTGCTCGCGGTGTTCCTGGGCGGTATCGGCGTCGGCGGGCCGAACGGCACGGTGCTCGCCCTGGGCCGGCACGGCGGTCGGGCCGGAACCGCCTCGGCGGTGATGGGCATGGCGATGTTCACCGTCGGCGGCATCGGCGGACCGGTGATCGCCGAGCTCGCCGGCACCAGCGCGATCACCATGGTCTCGGTCATCGCGGCCGGCACCCTGGCGGCGGCGACGATCGCCCTCACCGTCGTGCGACGCCTCGCCCCGCGCAGCTGAGACGGGACTGTTCGCGCTCAGACAACTGCGCTACCGCACCAGGCAACACGCTTCGAGCCCGGCGGCGTATGCTCGAACCACCTATCGAACTCACAGTGGAGGTCACCTTGGATACCTACGAAAGCCTGCTCGCCGCCATCACCACGCAGGATGGTGAGGGCCGCGACGTCTTCAACCCCGCCACCGGAGAGCTCATCGGCCGCGTACCGGTGCAGACCGTCGCCGATGTGGACGCGGCGATCGCCCGCGCGAAGGCCGCCCAGCCGGCATGGGCGGCGCTCAGCGACGAGCAGCGAGTCGACTACCTGAACAAGATCGCCGATGCCATCGAGGCGCACGCCGAGCCCCTCGCCGAGCTGCTCTCGCGCGAGCAGGGCAAGCCGCTCAACGGGCCGAACGCCCGCTTCGAGGTCGGCGGCTGCGTCGCCTGGACCCGCGTTCCCGCCGGCACCCCGCTCCCCGTCGAGGTCGTGCACGAGGACGATACGACCTACGCGGAGGTGCACTACCGCCCCCTCGGCGTCGTGGGCGCGATCACCCCCTGGAACTGGCCGATGATGATCGCCATCTGGCAGATCATCCCCTCGCTGCGCATGGGCAACACCGTGGTGCAGAAGCCCTCCGAGTACACGACGCTCTCGGGTCTGGCCCTCAACCACGTCATCAACTCGGTGCTGCCGGAGGGTGTGCTGAACACCGTCGTGGGCGCCGGAGACCTCGGGGCGCGCCTGGTCGAGAGCGAGGACATCGACAAGATCATGTTCACCGGCTCGACCCGCACCGGCAAGAAGATCATCGAGGCCAGCTCCGGCAACGTCAAGCGCCTGACCCTCGAGCTCGGCGGCAACGACGCGGGCATCGTGCTCGACGACGTCGATCCGAAGGCGATCGCCGAGGGCCTGTTCTGGGGCGCGTTCATCAACACCGGCCAGACCTGCGCCGCGCTGAAGCGCCTCTACGTCCCGGCGTCGATCTACGACGAGGTCATCGACGCGCTCGCCGAGGTCGCGAAGAACATGCCGATGGGCCAGGGCCTCGACGAGAACAATGTGCTCGGCCCGCTGCAGAACGAGATGCAGTTCAACGTCGTGGACCGGCTGGTCAAGGCGGCGAAGGATTCGGGCGCGCGCGTGGTCCTGGGCGGAGACCCCGATTACGACGCACCGGGCAACTTCTACCCGACCACGCTCGTCGCCGATATCGATCCGCAGAACGCGCTGGTCGTGGAGGAGCAGTTCGGCCCCGCGCTGCCGATCATCAAGTACACCGATCTCGAGGAGGCCATCGCGCTCGCCAACGAGCTCGAGGTGGGCCTCGGCGGTTCGGTGTGGTCGAACGATCGCGAGAAGGCCGCAGCGGTCGCCTCGCGCATCCAGGCCGGCACCGTGTGGATCAACTCGCACGGCACCATCAACCCCTTCGTCCCCTTCGGCGGCGCGAAGCAGTCCGGCTACGGCCAGGAGTTCGGTGTGGCCGGCCTGAAGGCGGTCTCCCAGCCCCAGGTCATCCAGTACGCCAAGTAATCGCGGGATCACGCGAAGGGCGGATGCGGTCGTTCTCGGCCGCATCCGCCCTTCGCGTCCCACTCGCCTCTCAGAAAGGAACCCCATGCACGAGGATGTCCAGGCCGCGGTGCAGAAGTACGTCGACGGCTGCGTCGCCGCCGATCCGGATCTCGTCCGCGAGGCCTTCGACGAGCACGCGGTGATGTGGGGCTACTTGGGCGCCGACTACGTCACCATGAGCGGGGCCGACTTCGCGGCGAATGTCGTGGGCACGGCGGAGCCCGCGGGCGACTCCTACGCCGCCGACATCCACAGCGTCTCGGTGCAGGGCGATGTCGCGACCGCGATGCTCGACGAGAAGCAGTTCCTCGGCGCCGACTTCCGCAACTTCTTCGGGCTGATCCGCCGCGACGGCGTCTGGCGCATCACCAGCAAGGTGTTCACCACGGTGTAGCCCCCGCGGCGGCGCAGCCCCTGCGGCGGCGCCCCGTCCGGGAGCGGCGCCCCGGGACCCCGCACGCCCCCGCTGCACGCACGGAGGCGCCGACGCGGCGCGCGGGCTACCAGCGGGGCTTGCGGCCTCCGCGATCGCCCTGGTCGCGCCCACGGTCATTGCGGTCGCCCCGGTCGTTCCAGCCACGGCGATCGTTCCGGTCGTCGCGGTGCGGACGGTCGTTCCGGTCGTTCCGGGAGTCCCTGGAACCGCGGTCGTAGCGATCATTACGATCATTACGGTCGCCCCGCTCATAGCGATCGTTGCCGCTCCCCCGGTCGTAGCGATCGTTACGATCGCCGCGCCCTCCGCGGTCGTAGCCGTCGCTGCGGGGGCGCGATCCACGATCGTCGCGATCGCGCCAGTCGTTGCGCTGCGGCCGATCGCCACGGTCGTCGCGGCGCGGGCGATCCTCCCAGCCCTTGCCACGCGGGCCGGGGCCCCGGTCCTCCTTGAGCTCGATCGGCTTGCCGCCGATGCGCGTACGCGCCAGCTGCTCGAGCGCGTTCGGGGACAGTCGCTTCGGCAGCTCCACCAGGGAGAAGTCCTCGCGGATCTGGATGCGGCCGAAGTCGCCGCGATCGAGGCCGCCCTCATTCGCCAGCGCTCCGACGATCTGCCCGGGCTGCACGCGCTGACGGCGCCCGACCTCGATGCGGTACATGACCAGATCGTCGCGGCGCTCGCGCGGTCCGCGGTCCTCTCGTTCGCGACGGGTGTCGTGCTGTCCGCGCCCGCCGCGCTCGGGCCCGTCATCAAGGAACTTCGCGGCCTGCGCCCGGTCGCGCGCGAACTTCTCGTCATCGGCCTCGTCGAGGAGCAGCGGCTTCTTGCCCTGCGCCACCACGGCGAGCGCCGCGGCGACGTCGGTCTCCGGCACATCGTGATGTCGCACGTAGTGCGCGATGATGTCCCGGAAGGTATCGATCCGCTGGTCATCGCCGAGCGCCGCCGTGATCGCGTCGTCGAAGCGCGACAGTCGGGTGGCGTTGACCTCCTCGACGCGCGGCAGCGGCATCTGCGTGAGCGGCTGCTTCGTCGCCTTCTCGATGGCCTTCAGCAGTCGACGCTCGCGCGGGGTGACGAAGCTGATGGCATCGCCGGTGCGGCCCGCCCGGCCGGTGCGGCCGATGCGGTGCACATAGCTCTCGGTGTCGATCGGGAGATCGTAGTTGATGACGTGGCTGATGCGCTCGACATCGAGGCCGCGCGCGGCGACATCGGTGGCGACCAGGATGTCGAGATCACCGGACTTGAGCCGGTCGACGGTCTTCTCGCGCAGATTCTGCGGGATGTCGCCGTTGATCGCCGCCGCGGAATAGCCGCGGGCGCGCAGCTTCTCGGCCACCTGCTCGCTGTCGCCGCGGGTGCGGGTGAACACGATCATGCCGTCGAAATCCTCGACCTCGAGCACCCGGGTGAGGGCGTCGAGCTTCTGCATATAGGAGACGACCACGTAGCGCTGCGCGATACTCGCGCTGGTCTGGGTCTTCCCGGCGATCTTGATCTCTTCCGGATCATTCAGATATTGCTGCGAGATGCGGCGGATCTGCGCGGGCATGGTCGCCGAGAACAGCGCCACCTGCTTGCTGTCGGGGGTGTCCGCGAGGATCGTCTCGACGTCCTCGGCGAAACCCATCTTGAGCATCTCGTCGGCCTCGTCGAGCACCAGGTACTTGATCTCGCCGAGATCGAGCGAGCCGCGCTTGAGGTGATCCATGATGCGACCGGGAGTGCCCACCACGATGTCGACGCCGCGGCGCAGCGCACTGAGCTGCTGACCGTAGGCCTGCCCGCCGTAGACCGGCAGCAGGTGCACCTCGGGCAGATGCGCCGCGTAGCTCTCGAAGGCCTCGCACACCTGCAGCGCCAGTTCACGGGTGGGGGCGAGCACCAGCGCCTGGGGAACGCCCTGGCCCGCTTGAATACGGGAGAGGATCGGCAGCGCGAAGGCGGCCGTCTTGCCGGTGCCGGTCTGCGCGAGGCCGACCACGTCGCGACCCTGGAGGAGCACGGGGATCGTCGCCGCCTGGATCGCGGAGGGCGTCTCGTAGCCGACGTCCTTCAGCGCCTGAAGGACGCGCCCGTCGAGGCCGAGCGTGTCGAAACCGGCGCGCTTGGGAGCGGACTCGGTTTCGAGTTCAGCTTCGGCTTCGGCTTCGGGGGCGGCCTCAGGCGCGGCAATGTCGGGGGCGGTCTCGGGATCGGGCGCCTCGGTGCTGACCGGATCGGTGTCGGCCGGATCGGTGATGTCAATGTCTGCAGTCTCAGCGGGCGCCTCTGCGGCGGCTTCCGCTGCGTCCCGATCGCTGGTCGTCTCGGGGGAATCGGGATCATTCATCATCCGAGTCTACCGCCTCGTCCCGGTGCGCCACCGACGCCCATCCGGAAACGAGTGGCGGCGGTCCCCCGATCTCTGCCAGGATTGGGAGGTTGCCCCCGAGATTGATGAACACGACGATGACGTTCGCCTTGAACCGCCCTGCCCGCCTCTCCGCTGCGGCTCTCGCACTGGGCGCCCTCGTCGCCGGAGTCGGTCTCGTGTCCGTGTCGGCGCCGGCCCACGCCGCGACCTTCTCGGTGACCACGACGGCCGATGTCTCCGACGCGGCAGGCTGCGCCTCTGGCATCGCCGATCCAGGCCCCGACGGGCTCTGGAGCCTGCGCGAGGCGGTGTGCCTGGCGAACTCGACCTTCGGTCCCGACGAGATCCTGCTCCCCGCGGGGGTCTACCCGCTGAACTCGCCGCTGGAGGTCACGGACAAGGTGTCGATCATCGGCGCCGGCATGAATACGACGACGATCGACGCCTCCGCGACGGAGAAGGCGATCGACACCTACGCGATGACGGGGAACGGCATCGCCCTCGAGCAGCTCACCGTCATCGGCGGCGATGCGACCAGCTCTGGGATCCCCGAGGGCGGCGCTATCAGCAGCTTCGGCATGGACGTCTTCCTCAACAGTGTGCGGATCACCGGCGGCACCGCGGTCAGCGGCGGCGGCATCGCCGCCATCTACGGCAGCCTCACCCTGCTCGACTCCATCATCGAGGGGAACACCGCCACAGGCTCCGGCGGCGGCGTTTTCGCGGTCGGCTCGTTCTACATGCAGCGCACCACGGTGTCCGGGAACACCGCGACCACCGGCGGCGGGCTCGTGCTCGAGTCGAGCGGCTCGGATTTCTCGACCATCGAGCAGTCGACGATCTCGGGCAACACGGCGAGCGGCAACGGCGGCAGCATCGCGCTCCCTGCCTCCCATCAGGGCCAGACCGTCGTGAGCGACACCACCATCGTCGGGAACACCGCCGGCGGCAGCGGAGGCGCGGTGCACTCCGCAGGCGGCGCGGCCGGGGAGATCCTGTTCTCGAGTTCGACCGTCACCGGAAACGTCGCACCGACTGTTGGCGGCATCGCCCAGAGCTCGGGCACGGTGACCGTTCAGTACTCCATCGTCGCAGAGAACGCCGGCGGCGATCTGAGCGGCACGATCGGCGGCAACGGCAATATCGTCGGTGTCGCGGGCGGCACCGTCATCGACGGAGCGGCCAACAACCGTGCGGGCACTGTCGAGGCTCCGCTGGATCCGCGTCTGCGCGCACTCGGATCCTTCGGCGGCCCGACCCAGACCCGGGTTCCGCTGCCCGACAGCCCCGCGATCGACACCGCCATCGGCTGCGGCGCCGTCGATCAGCGCGGAGAAGCGCGTCCCGCAGGCGCGGGGTGCGATGTCGGCGCCGTCGAGCTGACCGCAGCGCCCGACACCACGATCGTCACCGGCCCCGCTTCTCCGACCGGCTCGGATGAGGCGACGTTCGCCCTCTCCGCCGCCGCAGGAACGGGCCCGTACACCTTCGAGTGCGATCTCGGACCGACCGGCGTCTTCGAGGCCTGCTCAAACAATCCGATCTTCGGCGGGCTCCTCGACGGATCCCACACGCTCGCCGTGCGCGCCGTCGACGCCCTCGGCGCGACCGACCCGAGTGCGGCCGGCTACACCTGGACCGTCGACCTGACCGCTCCGGTCGTCGTGTGGGGCGCGGTCTCGATGGGCACCGCACCGGACTCCGCCTCGAGCTTCGCCTTCACCGCGACGGATGCCTCGGGGATCGCCGGATTCGAGTGCTCGCTCGACGGCGCGGCATTCGCGGCCTGCACCTCGCCGGTGACGACCTCCGCGCTCGCGGCCGGCGCCCACAGCTTCCGGGTGCGGGCGATCGACACGGTCGGCAACGTCGGCGAGATCGCCGAGCGCTCCTGGACGGTTGCCTCGGCCGCAGCGGGCGGAAACACTCCCGCGGCCGAGGAGATCGCGAAGACCGGTGCGGAGCCGCTGAACGTGGCGCTGGCTGCGGCCCTCGCGCTGCTGCTCGCCGGATCGCTGATCCTGACGACGCGCATCCGCCGCCGCGCCTGAGCCCTCTGCGGACGACGCGATCGCCGGAGCCGGGATCCTCAGTCCGCTGCGAGCCGCGCCTCCTAAGCCTCGGTGAGGGCGCGCACGATGCCGGCGAGTGTGGCGAGCACCGGGGTGGGGATCCCCTCCTCGGCGCCGATGCGCACGATGGCGCCGCCGATGGTGTCGATCTCGGTGCGCCGCCCGGCTTCCCGGTCGAGCAGCATCGAGGTCTTGTGATGGGTGTGGTGCTCGTAGGCGTTCGCCACGGAGGCGTCGATCCGCTCGCGCGACACCGGCACGCCCCGGCTCGCCGCGACCGCGACCGCCTCGTCCAGCACCGCGGCGATGATGGCCCGGGTGTGCGGGCTCGCCTCGATCTCCCCCACGGTCATGCCCGTCGCGGCGCTCAGCGTGTTGAAGGCGGCGTTGAAGGCCACCTTCTCCCACACCGGCACCTGGATATCGGCGTCCGCGGCGGCGTGGAGGCCCGCGGCGTCCAGCGCCGCGGCGATCCTCTCCGCCTCCGCGCCGGGGGCCCTCGATCCGAGGCGCACCTTGCCCTCGGTGCTCGTGTGCACGATTCCGGGTTCCCGCATATCCGCGGGGAAATCGGTCATGCCCAGCAGCGTGCGCCGGGCCCCGAAGACCTCCTCGAGCGCTTCCGCATTGCCGAGGCCGTTCTGCAGCGTGAGACCCACCGTGCCCGGCCCGATCAGATGGCCCACCGACGCCACCGCGGCCTCGGTGTGGAAGCCCTTGGTGAAGACGATGACGAGATCCACCTCGCCCTCGAGCTCCTCGGCCCGCATCGCGCGGGCCGGAGTGTGTTCGGCGCCCCGTTCGCTGTGCAGGGTCACCCCGCGCTCGTTCAGCGCCTCGATGATCGCCGGGTTGGCGTCGAGGTAGATCACCTCCTCGCCGGCCCGCACGAGGTGCGCGCCGAAGAGCTGCCCCATGGCCCCTGATCCCACGATCGCCGTCTTCATACCGCTCCTCCCGAGGCTGTTCCCGGGAGGAGCGCCCCTCTCAGCAACGCTAGGCGCGCCCGACTCCCCCGTGCAAGCGGGCGGCATGCCGATCCGCGCACGAAACCCTGCACGGCAGAGCACTGTGCATCCGACGCGGCGGCCAGGCCCAGCGCGCGGCGGCGACTACTTCTTGAAGAGGTTGCGCAGCAGCTGATTGACGACGGTGCGCGCCCCGGAGGTGACGACCGAGCCGACGCGGTCGGCGGTCTTCTTCGCGGCGGCGGCGCGCTCGCGCTCCTTGCGCGCCTGCTCCTGCTCCTTCCGCTTCTCCGCCGCGAGCGCCTCGCGCTCGGCCTTCTTCGCCTCCGCGGCGGCGGCCTTCTCGGCTTCCTTCGCCGCGGCGGCCTCCTCGGCCTCCCGCTGCGCCTGAGCCTCGGCCTCGGCCTTCGCCTCGGCGGCCGCGGCGGCGCGCTCCTGAAGCATCTCCGCCGCCGAATGCGGATCGCTCGCCGTGCCGTACTTCGCCTGCAGAGGCGAGGTCAGCACGGCGGCCTGCATATTCACCACCGGTGTCGGATCCATCGACCCCTGCGGAGCGCGCAGTCTCGTCCAGGCGACCGGCGAGGGGGCGCCCTTCTCGTTCATCACCGTGACGATCGCCTCGCCGGTGCCGAGGCTCTGCAGCACCTCGCCGAGCTCGTAGCCCGACTTCGGGTAGGTCGAGACGGTCGCCTTCAACGCCTTGGCGTCATCGGGCGTGTGCGCCCGCAGGGCGTGCTGCACCCGCGAGCCGAGCTGCGCGAGCACGTCCCCCGGCACATCCTTCGGGGTCTGCGTCACGAAGAAGATGCCCACGCCCTTCGAGCGGATCAGCCGCACCGTCTGCGTGATCCGCTGCAGGAACGCCTTCGACGCGTCGGCGAAGAGCAGATGCGCCTCGTCGAAGAAGAACACGAGCTTCGGCTTGTCCTGGTCGCCGACCTCGGGCAGGGCCTCGAAGAGCTCGGAGAGCAGGAACATGAGGAAGGTCGAGAACAGCGCCGGGCTGTCCTGCACGCCCGGCACCTCGAGCAGGCTCACGACGCCCGTACCGTCGGGCGCGGTGCGCAGCACGTCGATCGGCTCGAACGACGGCTCGCCGAAGAAGACGTCGGCGCCCTGATCCGCGAAGCCGACGACCGCGCGCTGGATCACACCGGTGGTCTGCTTCGACAGCCCCCCGATCTGCTGGATCTCGGCCCGCCCCTCGTCGCTCACGAGGAAGGCGAGCAGCGATTGCAGATCGGCGAGGTCGACGAGGGGCAGCCCCTGTTCCTCGGCGTAGTGGTAGATGAGGCCGAGGCTCGACTCCTGGGTCTGGTTGAGGCCCAGCACCTTCGCGAGCATGATCGGACCGAAGCGCAGGACGGTGGTGCGGATCGGCACGCCGACGCCCCGCCCGCCGAGCGAGAAGTACTCGGTCTGCGCCGCCCGCGGCTGCCAGTCCTGTCCGATGCCCTGCGTGCGCGCGAGCAGCTTGTCATTCGGCGTGCCCGCTGTCGCGATGCCTGAGAGGTCGCCCTTGATATCGGCGGCGAAGACGGGGACGCCCGCGGCCGCGACCTGCTCGGCGAGCACCTGCAGCGTCTTCGTCTTGCCCGTGCCGGTGGCGCCGGCGATAAGGCCGTGGCGGTTCAGCATGCCGAGCGGGATCGTGATGCGCACCTCCGGGCGCGCCTCGCCGTTGACGAGGGCGCCGAGCTCGAGCATCGTCGCGCCGCTCTCGCCCGCCTTCGCGTAGCCGGCCCGAATCGCCTCGACCTGCTCCTCGCCGAGCGGGCCCGCCGCGGGTGCGGACGGCGCAGAAGGCGCGGACGGCTCGGATGCCGCAGACGGCTCGGTCGGCTCAGCCGACTCGGCCGGCCCAGAAGGCTCAGCCAGCTCAGCCACGACCGGCTCCGTGGACGCGGGGAGCGGATCGTCCTGCGCGGGCTCCGGCTCAGATGCCGCGGCGGCGACAGCCCCGACACCCGCCGCTGCGGTGGCATCCGCCGCCGCCTTCGCCGCGGCTTCCGCCTTCGCGATCGCGGCCTGCAGCTCCTCCTGCGCGAGTCGCGCGGCTTCGACCGCCTCTGCGGCGGAGACCGCTCCGTCGCCGTCCAGGTCGCCGGGAACGGGCTCGGGGCCCGGGTTCGTCGCATCGCTCACGTGCACCCTCCGTCTCCTCGCAGCACGCAGCCCGGCCGCTCACGATCATTCTAGGATCGGCACGCCCGGCCGGACGAGATGGACATCCGTGCCGATTCGCGATCCGCGCCTGCATCCCGTAAGCTTTTCCGCGGTGACGTGTCCGAGCGGCCGAAGGTGCGACTCTCGAAAAGTCGTGTAGGGTAACCCCCTACCGTGGGTTCAAATCCCACCGTCACCGCCACTGAAACCCCCGCTAGATACCTGCGAACACCGGGATCGCGGGGGTTTTCGGGTTACCGGCAGAACGTGTGGATCATGTCGGGCGTGTCAGGCCATGCCGGCCCGGCCTCCGCGTCCTCGCAGAGCGGGGAGAAGCCATGAGTGCCGCCCCCCAATCGTGGACGGGCGGCACTCAAGCTACTTGCTGACTCTCAACGCCGTGGCTGTCGCCTGGTTCTTGTCTCGCTTGGCGGCCTTCTTCTCCTTGGCCGTCATCGCGGCGGGTTTCTTCGCGGCTTTCTGGCCTTTGTCTTTGGACATTTCACTGCCCTCATTTCCGGGTATAGACACCCTGCCCTGACCATAGCCCATCAGCGTGTGGGTGCCACAGAAAGGACTCTCCGACGACCCGGGAGAACCCCGCGGACTGATCGCGCGCGGCGAATTTCCCCGATGCGATCCTCGCCGCGTTCCGGGCGCTCTCAGGAGAGGGGCTGACGGGTGACGAGATCAGACGCGCTTACGCACCTGGACGATCTGGACGACACCCAAGATCGCAACGACCGGCCAGCACACCAAGCCGATCCACACCGAAGGGCTGTGCTGGCCGTTGACGAGATCGAGAACGACCATCACGGTCAGGAACACGGCGATCACGATGGCAACGGTCTGCAGAGTGATGACGAGTTTCGAGTTCTTGGAATGCGGCATCGGGGTTCCTTCCGGGGTCGAGTCATGGTACCGAGCAGGAGCAGGCAGGGCGTAGTGAGGTGGTACATTCTGACCAGCAAGAGGATGGCCGAGCACGTGACGAGTGGTCGCTTCTCAGCAAAGGCACCGGACTCCCCCACCTGCCTCCCCGAGCGGGCACGCGGGAATCGGGGCCCTTCTGCTTCGGCTCGCCCACTTTTTCTGCGCTTATTGCGCGTGCCCGAAAGCTTCCGACATGATGATATCGACAACAGGTAGCACTGGGGCGAACCGGCGAAGAGCGGGGGGCGCCGTGAGCGAACACGAGCATGTCAGAGCGAGCCGATGGCACCGATTCTGGAATCGTGGCGGGTGGTGGAAGGCGCTCGCGGTCGCGGTCGTCTATCTCGCCCTCTACGAGGGCCTGGGCCTACTTCTCCGCGTGCCCTTCGGTCATCTGGTCGACTCCGAGAACATCCTCGCGACGCCTGCGAGCGTGTTCTTCGGCCTCGCGCTGCCGATCCTGCTGGGCGGCATCATCCTGCTGGTCTTCGTGTGGGCGCTGGGCTGGTTCAGGGAGATCTTCGGGCGGCAGCCGATCAGGGGCAGCTGGTGGATGTGGATCGCGGTCGCGGTTCTGCTCATCCCGATCCTGCTGCGGCTCGTGGGCACGGACTGGACCGCCTACTCCCTCAGTGTCGTGCTGACTCTGCTTATCACCGGGCTGTGCATCGGGCTCGCCGAGGAACTCCTCGCCCGCGGTCTCGCGGTGAACCTGCTCCGCCGCGCCGGCTACGGCGAGAAGGCGGTGATGCTGCTGTCCTCGCTGATCTTCGCGCTGATGCACTCCGTGAACGCCTTCAACCAGCCGATCCTGAACGTCGCGCTGACCGTGGTCTACGCCTTCACCTTCGGGATCATGATGTACCTCCTGCTGCGGGTCACCGGCAGCATCATCTGGCCGATGCTGGTGCACGCGGCCACCGACCCGACGACGATGCTCGCAACCGGAGGCGTCGACGCCCACGGCGCCACGTCCGGTTCCGAGGGACTCATCTCACTGGCGGGCGGCTTCGACCTCGTGTACATCGTGCTCGCGATCGTCGCGATCATCTTCGTGAAGGGCAAGGTCCATCCCGACCGGCACCCCTCGTTTCGGAGGGCAGGGATCGAGTGACGGCAGTTCCCGTGATCGATCGGGTTCCCGGAGTCCTCTGGGTGGGGCTGGTCGCCGCTACGGGCTGACCGGGTGGCCGCTCCGGGTGGCGATCCGGTTCCAGGCGTTCATCACGAGCGCCACCCAGCTCACGGCGGAATCCCCCGTCCTCGTTAGGATGAACGAGACGAGGGGAGATCCGCCATCGACGAAGCGGCACTGATCACAGCGGGCGTCGCCCTGTTCACGATCTGCAACCCCATCGGTACGATCCCGGTGTTCCTGAGCGTGACCGACGGGGTCCCTCTCTCGAAGCAGCGGCGCATCGCCCTCATGACCGGGGTCGGCGTCTTCGTGGTGCTGGCGGTGTCGCTCCTGCTCGGATCCCTCATTCTGCAATTCTTCGGCATCGGGGTGCCGGCGCTGAAAATCGCGGGCTTCCTCTTCGTCGCCTCGATCGCCTGGGCCATGATGACCAAGAGCGGGGCGATCCTCCCGACGCAGAACAACGGCAACCCCGCCATCGTGCCGCTGGCCATGCCGGTGGTCGCCGGCCCGGGGGCGATCGCCCTGGTCATCGCCTTCGCGAAGGAGAACCCCGCGTTCACCGACTATCTCTGGGGACTGGTCATCGTCGCCGTTTCGGCGGTCGCCACAGCGGTCATCTTCTTCTTCGCCCCCTATCTCGCAAAGCTCCTCGGCCCGGCCGGGATGAACATCTTCCAGAAGCTCTTCGGGCTCATCCTGCTCGCCATCTGCGTCGACCAGATCCTCACTGCGATGCCGAGCATCTGGCCCGGCCTCGGCAACGGCTAAGCAGTCGTCACCAGCGGCATCGCGGTAGGGTGGGATCCCCGAGTCATTGGAATCCGCATGGTCATCGCCGGTCTCGTGCTCGCCGCCGCGGCGGCGCTGCTGCACGTCTACATCTTCTACCTGGAATCCATCGCCTGGACCGCGCCGCGCACCCGGAAGGTGTTCGGGCTCAAAGCCGAGGAGGCCGCCTCCACTCGCGAGCTCGCCTTCAACCAGGGCTTCTACAATCTCTTCCTCGCAATCGTCACGGTACTCGGGATCATCCTCAGCGCACCTCTGGCGGGCATCGGCTACGCACTCGTATTCGCCGGCACCGGGTCGATGCTCGCGGCAGCGCTCGTGCTGTTCGCCTCGTCGCGGAGCAAGCGCCGAGCCGCGGTGACGCAGGGCGCGATCCCGCTGCTCTCCGTGGTCGTCCTCGCGACCGGATTGCTGCTGGCCTGAGGGAGCAGTCGGAGAGCCGGCCGCGGAACCCCGCTACCCCGGCTCGGTCTCCTCGTCAGACTCGCATCGGGCCGTGCTGCCGCAGGCCTCGCACCGCCACTCCCGACCGGTAGGCCACATCAACTCTGTCCGACACGACGGACAGATCGGCACAGCAGTGGTGTGCGACATCGCCATGTACAGAGGGTACGACTATCGCGTGGTCATGGCTAGCTTTTCCTCGGTATTCGCGGTCGCGGGGCACTCGATCCGGGTAAGACCTCGCCGAACGCCACCGAGTCGGTGTTCGCTGCGGCGACTTCGACGGTCCCGCGGCGACTCGCTACCGCAGCAGCTCCGGCAGTCGTTCAGCGGCGAAGCGGAAGAGCTGATCGCTCTTCGAGAGCACGATGCCGTCCCACTCCTGCTGCGTGGTGGAGCTGTCCGCGAAATCGGAGGGCGTCTTGAACACCTGCAGCGGCAGCCCCAGGCGCTGGCACACGCTCGCGTAGGCGTAGGTCTCCATATCCACCAGCGACGCCCCGAGCGCCGCGATCTGATCGCGCTGCCGGTCGTCCTGCACGAAGACGTCTCCGGTCGCGATCACAGCCGTCTCCGCCACGATCTCGCCGGCGGGTTCCAGTCGGGGCGAGGGCAGGGAGAAGTCGTGCTGGAACACCGCGGCGATCTGGTACACCGCGTCGAGTCTCGGCTCGGCCGTGATCGCGCCGGCGGTGCCGAACACCACCACGCGCTCCAGCCCCCGGGATCCCGCCTCAGCCACGGCGTTCGTCAGCTCGAGAGCTGCGTTCACCTTCCCGATGCCGGTCACCAGATGGGGCACCTCGGCGCGGGCGAAGGCCGCCGCTTCATCGGCGTGCGCGAACACGAGCAGCGTGCGCTCCTTCATCCGACATCCCTCTCCCTTTGCGGCTCAAAGAATCAATCCTAGCAATTCTGCAAGATTCTGGCTATACTGAGAGGCTGAGCTTGCGATAGCCGATCCGTCGCCCGATGAAGGGCACCGATCCACTTCCACTCCATCGCAGACGCTCACCGGGCATCGGAG
Source organism: Leucobacter sp. (assembly GCA_048516985.1). Taxonomy (GTDB): domain Bacteria; phylum Actinomycetota; class Actinomycetes; order Actinomycetales; family Microbacteriaceae; genus Leucobacter. The sequence goes on from CP183188.1 coordinate 2,629,833, forward strand.
AATGCCCGCAGGGCCCGCCCGCTACAGCTCACCGAGCTCATTCCGCGCGAGAACCGCGAGCCCTGCCGCCGCACACGCTGCGGCCGCGCATCACGCGCAGAAGGCAGAAAGGACTCAATCATGAGCAGCAACCACATAGACACCATCACCCCGATCCACACTCCGTACCACGAGCTCGGCGATGCGGGCACCCCGCGCGTTCCCGCCTGGGCTCAGCGTCGCAGCGTCTACCGCTCGGCCGGACGCACCCTCTACCTGGTGGAGACCGACCGGATCGATTCCGCGCGACGTGATCTCGACGCGCTGGCCGACCGCGGCTGGAACGTGCAGATCGACCGCGCCGACGGCACCGCCGCGAGTATCGCACTCAGCCGCAAGGCCGCGTAACCGGCGGATCCTCCGAGCGATGATCGCGTACCGTTGACAGCAGTGGCGGGGCGCGCCACGCCAATGAAGCGATGCGCGCCCCGCACCCCCTTCGCCCACCCGAACCGAGGAGCCAAATGAGCGACGTCGAACTGGCCGAAGTCGAGAGCTTCAGCCTCGATCACACGAAAGTGCGCGCCCCCTATGTCCGCCGCATCGCGGTGGAGCACGGTCCTCGCGGCGACGCGATCACCAACTACGACATCCGTCTCGTGCAGCCCAATGAGGGCGAGATCCCCACGGCCGGGCTGCACACCATCGAGCACACCATCGCAGGTCTTCTGCGCACGCGCCTCGACGGCGTCATCGACATCTCCCCCTTCGGCTGCCGCACGGGCTTCCACCTGCTCGTCTGGGGCGAGCCCTCCCCCGCGGATGTCGCCTCGGCGATCAAGGCCTCCCTCGAGGACATCGCCGAGCGCGTCAGCTGGGAGGACGTGCCCGGCACCGATGCGCGCAGCTGCGGCAACTACCGCGATCACAGCCTGCACTCGGCCAGAGAGTGGTGCCGGCTGGTGCTCGAACGCGGGATCAGCCTCGATCCCTTCGACCGCTCGGTGCTCGCCTAGGCGGTGGCCTCTGCGGGACGGATCCATGGCCGGCCTATGAGCGGCTCGCCCGCTCGGCGAGTCCCGGCTGGCGGCGGAACTGCCCGCAGAGCACCAGCACCACGGTGACCACCGCGATCACTCCCCAGGCGACGAGGCCGAGGGGCCCCACGACCCCCATATCCACCTCGGCTCCCGCCGCCGACAGCAGCACCACGAGTCCCGCCGCCGCGTTCAGCGCGCCGTGTCCGAAGACCGCCGGCCACACCGACCCGGTGCGCAGGCGCGTCCACCCGAAGAGCACGCCCCAGGCGATGCAGCCTCCCGTCATCAGCGCCACTCCGCGCCAGTCGGTGTAGCCGAAGTTGTAGCCGAGCAGGATCAGCGGCGAGTGCCACAGCCCCCAGATCACGCCCGAGATCAGCAGCGCCGGCCAGGTTCCCAGGGGCCTGAGCGCCGGCAGCAACCAGCCGCGCCAGCCGATCTCCTCGCCGAAGGCGAAGACCGAGTTGATCAGCGCGCCGAGCGGAATCGAGGCGAGCTGGATCGCGACCAGCAGACCCGCGGGCGGCATCGCCTCGATGAGGGCCGGCTCGAGTCCCGCGGCCTGCAGGGCGAGCGTCGCCTCGAAGCCGGAGAAGCCCACGAGATCGAGGCGCACGAGTCCGAGCGCGGCCGAGACGAGGGCGATGACGGCGACGAGCACCGGCGGCAGGAAGATCGCGCCGACGGTGAACCACACCACCCGCTTCGCAGGTCGCAGCGGCCACATGCCGAGGAAGCGCAGCCGCTCTCCACGGGGCACCCGCAGCGCGAAGACGACCACTGCCGTCGCGACCGCGGGCGTGAACATCATCGCTATGCCGGTGAGTGCGAGGCCCGCCGGAAGCATCGGCGAATCGGGCCCGCCGCTCAGCCAGATCGGCAGCGACACCGCCCACGCCAGCGCGAAGGACACCGCGATGTACACGGCGACCGCCCCCCAGGGTACGGCGCTCGGCCGATCGGCGCGCCTCGCTGATTCTCCGTACCCGGTCATCGTCCCGCCCCTTCCTCGGTCCTGCCCGATGCCTCACGATCCCCCGCGTCCCGCGCGGCCGCCGCCAGCAGTGCCGCGCCCGTCTCGGCGTCGTCGACCGTCACTCCGAAGAGTCGCCCGCTGCGACGGGTGGCGACGATCCCCTCGCCGGTGCGCATCACGATGCCGAAACGATCCGGGGTCCAGCGCAGACCCCAGCCGCCGTACTCGGCGAAGGGGCTGATCTGCGCGGCCGACACGCTCCGCACCTCCTGCGCAGGCAGCCGGAACACCGGCCAGCCGAGGAGTGCCCGGGCCTCGAGCCCGGAGGCGTCGATCCGCACCCGGAACCACGAGCTGATGAGAGTGAGCCCGAGGACGAGGACGAAGCACAGCAGCATGATCCAACCGGCGACCGGCTGCACGCTGAAGCTCAGCAGCGCGGCCGCGGCGAGCAGCACGAGCGCGACGGAGATGATCCAGACGAAGGCCCGCGAGGGGCGCACCTCGCCCACCCAGACGGCGCGCTCGCCGGGGGCCAGGGGCAGCGGCGCGGCCGGACCGGATCCGGGGGCGTCGATGCGCAGCCTCGGCTGGGCGAGATAGGCGAGCACGGTGACCGCGATCCACAGCGTGAAGCCGAGGAGCATCACCCAGCCGATCGAGCCCGTCGTCCGGGCGTCGACGGCGTCGAGCTGCACCCAGGCGGTGCCCACGGCGAGCATCTGCACGAAGACGACCGTGCCGAGCACGATGGCGGACAGGAAGCGGTACGACGACGACCAGATCGCGCCCCCGCGCCGCCGCGTCTGCGCTCTCTGCAGGGCCTGCAGGCCGAAGAGCGAGGTGAGGAGGAGTCCCACGCCGAGGGCGATGGCCGCGTTCGACCAGGGCGGTCCGAAACCGTCGGGTTCCATATTCGGGCCCCAGTGCAGCGCGGTCGGATCCGGCATGCGCGGGATCCACAGCGCCGTGACGACGGTGGCGATCAGGGTGATCGCGAGCGGGAGGATCAGGCCGACCCAGCGCGCGGCGCGCCTCGCGAGGGCGAGTCGGGCCCGCTGCGCCTCACCGAGGTGGGCGAGCGGATCGGTCGGCGGGCCGGTGGGGTGAGCGCTCATGCGCGGGCCTCCTTCGCGGAACGGTCTGACGGTATCGGCGGACTGCCCGGCGGCGGGCTGCCGGGCGCCGGCTGCACCTCATGCAGGCCCGTGCCCGCGATGAGCGCCGCGAGGGCGGCGGGCGCGACGCCGAGGGCGGCGGCGTGCGCGGCGAGCGCCTGGGCCTCCCGGTACAGCTCGGCGACCGCGGCGGCGAGCGGGGTCACGACGGCGCCGCGGCCGCGCCGAAGGTCAACGAGGCCTTCATCGCGCAGCAGCTGGTACGCGTGCAGCACCGTGTGCTGGTTGACCTCGAGACCGGCGGCGAGCTCCCGCGCCGGCGGCAGCGTCTCGCCGACGCGCACGCGCCCGGCGGCGATCCCGGCCCGCACGGAGTCGGCGATCTGCTCGTAGATCGCCCGCTCGCTCGCGGGGTCCATCCGGATCAGCATCACCCAGCTCCCTATAGTTCTATTTCAGTTAGAACTATATCAGCTTTCGGTTCCTCCCTCCATCATGTCGTCTTCTCGCTCCGCCCGCACCTCACTCATCCCGCACCCACGCCCATCCCGCACCTCGCCCAGTCCCGCCAAAAGAACACGCAAAGCGCGAGCGGATACCGAAAATGCTGCATTTCGGGTATCCGCTCGCGCTTTGCGTGTTCTCTCGAGAGACTCGAGGGGTGCGAAAAGGGTCGAGAGACTCGAGGGGCGCGGGAAGGTCGAGAGACTGAGCGCCTGAAGAGGAGAGGCGCCGCTACTCCATCGCGCCGCTGAGGAAGAAGTTGATCTGCTTGGTGATGTTCACCGCGTGATCCCCGAAGCGCTCGTGGTAGCGGCTCGCGAGCGTCGCGTCGACCACACCGGTGGCGTCGGCGCTGATCTTGTCGCTGAGCACCTTCTCGAAGACCTTGGCGTGCAGTTCGTCGAGGGCGTCGTCGAGATCCCGGATCGTCGCGATCAGCTCGGGGTTCAGGGTGCGCACCAGCTCCACCAGATTCGCCGCCATCGCCACATCGATCTCGCCCATCTTCGTGAAGGTCTTGCGCAGCCCCTGCGGGATCGCGCTCTCCGGGTAGCGGTAACGCGCCAGCTGGGCGATGTGCTCGGCCAGATCGGCCATGCGCTCCAGGGAGGCGCTCATCCGGAGTGATCCCACCATCAATCGCAGATCGCTGGCCACCGGCTGCTGGCGGGCGAGGATGTCGATGGTGAGTTCATCGAGCTCGGCCGCGAGCTGATCCACCCGCTCGCCGCCGTCGATCACCTGCTCAGCGAGGGCGACATCACTCGATCCGAAGGCCCCTGTGGCCTGCTGGATCGCCGTCTCCACCAGCTCGGCGATCTGGACGAGGCGATTCTGCACCTCGCGCAGCTCCTGTTGAAAGACCTCACGCATGAATTCCCCTTCTGGACTTGAACATCGCCCAGTCTCTCCCAAGCGCATGAACAGTGCCGGACGCCAAGGTGAACAGAACCTGAACTCGCGACTCGGCCTCCATCGGCTCAGCCTACGATAGTTGCATGGATCCGACCGCTCTCGTGCTGACTTCCGTCGGACTCGGCATCGTCACCGGAGCGCTCGCGAGCTGGGCGATCTTCGCCGCGCGCGGAGCGGGCCGGCGCCGCGTCGCATCACTGCGCCCCGAGCTGCCCGAGGCGGCCGTCGAGGTGCTGCACTCCCTGGACAGCTTCGCCGTGATCCTCGACGCCTCGCTCTCGGTCGTCTACGCGAACCCTGCCGCGCGCGACGATCCGCGCGTCAGCGGCGAGGAGCTGCGGGAGCCGGAGTTCCTGCAGCGCGCGCGCCGGGTGATGTCCACCGGCGCGCCGGACACCCGGGATCCCTCCCCGGAGGATCCGAGCGACTCCGTGCGCGTGCGCATCGTCCGCCTGCAGCGCCGCTTCCTCGTCGTCTTTGCCTACGACCTCGGCGAGGAGCAGCGGGTCAACGCCATGCGGCGCGACTTCATCGCCAATGTCAGCCACGAGCTGAAGACCCCCATCGCGGCCGTGGGCCTGCTCTCGGAGGCCGTGCTCGAAGCCGCGGACGAGCCCGAGATCGTGCGCGGCTTCGCCAAGAAGCTGGCAAAGGAGTCCCGCCGCCTGGGCGAGCTCTCGCGCGACATCATCCAGCTCTCCGAGGCGCAGGCCACACTGCGCCCGGAGGATCGCGAAGCGGTCTCGCTGCGCGCCGTGCTGCGCACCGAGGTCGAGGCCCACCGCGACTACGCCGCACAGCAGGGCGTGGATCTCATCGTCACCGAACCGGATACCGCCGGAAGGGGCGACGATGCGGCCTACGACCCCTACACCATGGGCCGACCCGCCGCCATCGGCACGGTGATGGCGAATCTGATCAGCAATGCCATCCGGCACTCGCCCGAGGGCGGGCACATCGGCATCGGGCTCGAGGATCGCGGCCAGGACTGCGTCGTCACCGTCACCGATCAGGGCGAGGGCATCTCCCCCGAGCATCTGCCGCGCATATTCGAGCGCTTCTACCGCGTCGACACCGCGCGCAGCCGTGACGGCGGCGGCACGGGGCTCGGCCTGTCCATCGCCCGGCACACGATGCGCTCGCACGGCGGCGACATCGAGGTGTGGTCTCAGCCGGGGGTGGGATCCACCTTCACACTCACCTTCCCCGTGATCGACGAGGATCCGAAGAAGCGCAAGAAGTCCAAGAAGCGCAAGCAGCGCAAAGTCCAGGGCAAGCGAGAGGATGCGGCACTGTGAGTCAGAGAATTCTGCTGGTCGAAGACGAGACCTCGATCTCGGATCCGCTCGCCTTCCTCCTCGAGCGCGAGGGCTACCGCGTGCAAGTGGTCGCCGACGGCGCCGAGGCCGTGCGGGTGTTCCCCGATTCCGCGGCCGATCTCGTACTGCTCGATCTAATGCTGCCGAGCCTGCCGGGCACCGAGGTCTGCCGCGCGATCCGCGCCAGATCGACGGCGCCGATCATCATGCTCACCGCCAAGGACAGCGAGATCGACATCGTCGTGGGGCTCGAGCTGGGCGCCGACGACTACATCACCAAGCCCTACTCCACGCGCGAGCTGCTGGCGCGGGTGCGCGCCGCGCTGCGCCGGGTGGAGAGCACCTCCGAGCGCGAGGAGGAGTACCTCGACGAGGGGGTCCTCGAGGAGGAGGGGGTCCGTCTCGACACGGAACGCCACACGGTGACCGTGCGCGGAGAGGAGGTACCGATGCCGCTGCGCGAGTTCGAGCTGCTGGAGCTGCTGATGCGCCACTCGGGTCGGGTGCTCACCCGCGGCCAGCTCATCGACCGGGTGTGGGGCAGCGACTACTACGGCGACACGAAGACGCTCGATGTGCACGTCAAACGCATCCGGTCGCGGATCGAGGAGGAGCCCAAGGAGCCGAAGCTGGTGACTACCGTCCGCGGCGTGGGCTACCGCTTCGCCTGAGACGGCGGTTCGGCGCTCGCGCTCGGAGGGCGTTTCAGGAGCGCGCTCCAGAGACCACGCTCAGGGAGCGCTTTCCGAAACCGCTGCCCGACGGAACCGCTGCGCTCTCAGGAACCTGCGCCCTACGGAACGAAGACGCGGTACTCCGGGAAGGCGTACACGCCGCCCTCGTCCTGCAGCGTGCCGTCGATCACGGGCACATTGAGCTCGGCGTCTCCACCGGGGGTTTGCACATAGGTCGTGACCGTCGATCCGGGGATGACGCCCGGCAGCGAGATGAACACCGCCTCGCCCTCGGGATCGCCGAAGATCGTGCTGCCCGGCTCGACCAGGAACTCGGCGGACGCCGTGCGCGACCCGCTCGGGCTCACGAAGCTGAAGCCCAGGCGCTGAGCGTTCTCGCCGTTGTTCACGGCGGTGAAGACGATGTTGAGCTCTTCCGCCTCGGCATCGGTGATGAGCATCAGATTGCGCACATCGAGACCGGCCACCGTGGTCTCGACGCCGTCGCTGGGCGAGTACGGCTGCAGCGTGGCCTGCGGGGAGATCAACGCGCACCCGCTGAAGCCGAGGGAGACAACCGCCGCAAGGGCAATGGACGTGACGAGGCGGGTCTTCAAGAGTGATCCTCCGGGCGGTGTGCGACACAGGATAGACGCCGAGAACGGCGCCAACACATGAAATCCTACACCGGAGAGCACGGGCCCGAGGAACTAAGGCTCACCTAAGCTCGCGCTTGAACTGTGGTATTATAGATGCTTGCCTGGTATAAGCAGCACAAAGGAGCCGCTCGGATGCAGTTTGAGGTCGGAGAGACCGTCGTCTACCCCCACCATGGTGCCGCGAAGATCATCGAGGTGAAGAAGCGCAAACTCGGCGGCGAGGAGAAGCTCTTTCTCAAGCTGCAGGTGAATCAGGGCGACCTGACCATCGAGGTTCCCGCCGAGAACTGCGATCTGGTCGGCGTGCGCGATGTGATCGACCAGGAGGGCCTGGAGCGCGTCTTCGAGGTGCTCCGCGCGCCGTTCACCGAGGAGCCCACGAACTGGTCGCGCCGCTACAAGGCGAATCTCGAGAAGCTCGCCTCCGGCGATGTGATCAAGGTCAGCGAAGTGGTGCGCGATCTCTGGCGCCGCGATCAGGAGGTGCGCTCGCTCTCCGCCGGTGAGAAGCGCATGCTCGCCAAGGCCCGGCAGATCCTGGTCTCCGAGCTCGCGCTCGCCGAGAAGACCGATGAGGAGCAGGCCTCGAAGGTGCTCGACGAGGTTCTCGCCTCCTAAGCCCGCGCGCCCGATCGCGCGGCATGAGCCGGGTGCGCGAGAATGGTGGCATGAGGATCACTCCGCGCGGCGTCGCCGAACTCGGCGTCGTCCTCGTGGCGGCCGGTCGCGGTGAGCGCCTCGGCGCCGGTCTTCCCAAGGCCTTCGTCGAACTCGGCGGTCGCACGCTGCTCGAGCACGCCATCCGCACGGTGACCGCGCTCCCCCAGCAGGGACAGCTGGTGCTGGTCGTGCCGGACACCCACGCGGCAGAGGCGCTGCGGATCGCCGAGCAGGCGACCCCCCGGGGCTCGCACTGGCAGGTCTCCGCCGTGCACGGCGGCAGGGAGCGGCACGAGTCGGTGCGCTTCGGCCTCGAGGCGCTGCACGACTCCATCGCCACCGTGCTCGTGCACGACGCCGCGCGTCCCCTCACCCCCGTCGAGGTGTTCGAGCGGGTGCTCGCCGCCGTGCACGAGTCCGGCACCGCGGTGGTGCCCGCGATCCCCGTCGCCGACACCCTGAAGCGGCGGGACGGCGACGGCGTGGTGATCGAGACGGTGGATCGCGCCTCCCTGGTCGCGGTGCAGACGCCCCAGGGCTTCCCCCGCGAGGAGCTGGAGGCCGCGCACGCGGCGCTGGCCGAGCGCGGCGGCGAGGGCCCGCGCTCGGACCCGGGGGCGGCCGGAGCGCCGACCGATGACGCCGAGGTCGTGCAGCGCGCCGGAGGGACGGTGCGCACCGTGGCGGGGAGCCAGCGCGCCCACAAGCTCACCACGCCGGATGACCTGCTGGTGTTCGAAGGGTTCCTCGCCGGCGGAGCCGGGCGATGAACCCCGAGATGCGGGTCGGCACCGGTGTCGATGTGCACGCCTACGACCCCGCGGCGCCGCTGCGCCTCGCCGGACTCGAGTGGCCGGGAGAGCCCGGTCTGTCCGGGCACAGCGACGGCGATGCGGTCTGCCACGCGGCGGTCGACGCACTGCTCTCCGCCGCCGGCCTCGGTGATATCGGCGAGCTGGTGGGGGTGGATCGCCCCGAGACCCGCGATGCGGCGAGCACCCGGTTCCTCGCCCTCGCCGTCGAGCGCCTGGCGGAGGCCGGCTGGCGGCCGGTGAACGTCTCGGTGCAGCTGGTGGGGATCCGCCCGAGATTCGCGCCGCGCCGCGCCGAGGCCCAGCAGCGCCTGAGCGAGCTCATCGGCGCCCCGGTGAGCCTCGCGGCCACCACCAGCGACGGCCTGGGCCTCACCGGGCGGGGCGAGGGCCTCGCGGCCATCGCGACCGCGCTGATCGTGCGCACGAGCGACTGACCCCGCGCCGCCCGTCGCGACCCGGCGGCGCGCGCCCGGAGCCCGCTCGGAGAGTTCGGCACAAGAAACCCCGATTCCTTTAGCGGAAACCTCCGAGGGATCGCCCCTCGTGCGCGCTAGGCTGACATGCGTGACTGCAGAGACCCCAGCGCCCGTCGCGCCCACCACCGCCGGGAAGATCGCCGACCACCGGCTGAAGTACCAGGAGGCCGTCGGCGACCGCGACGCCGCAGCCGCGGCGAAGCAGCATCCGCGCGGCAAGATGACCGCCCGGGAGCGGATCTCCGCACTGCTGGATCCGGGATCCTTCGTCGAGTTCGACAAGTACGTCCGCCACCGCAGCCAGGCCTTCGGCATGGACGCGAGCCGCCCCTTCGGCGACTCCGTGGTGACCGGCGCCGGCACCATCCACGGCCGACAGGTCGTGGTCTACTCGCAGGACTTCACCACCTTCGGCGGCTCGCTCGGCGAGGTGGCCGGCGAGAAGATCGTGAAGGCGATGGAGTTCGCGCTGAAGACCGGGGCTCCGATCCTCGGCATCCTCGACTCCGGCGGCGCGCGCATCCAGGAGGGCGTGGTCTCGCTCTCCAACTACGCGAAGATCTTCCGTCTCAACACCATGAGCTCCGGGGTCATCCCGCAGATCTCCATCGTGATGGGCCCCTCCGCCGGCGGCGCAGTCTACTCCCCCGCGCTCACCGACTTCGTGATCATGGTCGACAAGACCAGCCACATGTTCGTCACCGGTCCGGATGTCATCAAGACCGTCACCGGAGAAGAGGTCGGCTTCGAGGAGCTCGGCGGGGCGCTCACCCACAACAAGACCAGCGGCGTCGCCCACTACCTCGCCAGCGACGAACTCGACGCGCTCGACTACGCCCGCGCGCTGATCAGCTTCCTCCCCGACAACAATCTGGCCGAGTCGCCGATCTACGACAGCGAGACCGCCTTCGAGATCACCGATGCCGACCGCCGGCTCAACACGGTCATCCCCGACAGCCCGAACCAGCCCTACGACATGAAGATCGTCATCGAGGCGATCCTCGACTCCGGCGACTTCCTCGAGGTGCAGCCGCTGTTCGCCCCGAACATCGTCATCGGCTTCGGCCGCGTCGAGGGCCGAACCGTCGGCATCATCGCCAATCAGCCGGCACAGATGGCCGGCACGCTGAACATCGACGCGAGCGAGAAGGCGGCGCGCTTCGTGCGCTTCTGCGACGCCTTCTCGATCCCGATCCTCACGCTCGTCGACGTGCCGGGCTATCTGCCGGGCACCGAGCAGGAGTTCAACGGGGTGATCCGCAGAGGCGCGAAACTGCTCTACGCCTACGCCGAGGCGACGGTGCCGCTCGTCACCATCATCACCCGCAAGGCCTACGGCGGCGCCTACATCGTGATGGGCTCCAAGGAGATGGGCGCCGACTTCAACATCGCCTGGCCGACCGCCGAGATCGCGGTGATGGGCGGCGCGGGCGCGGTGAACATCCTCTACCGCAAGGATCTCGCCGCCGCCGAGGCCGAGGGACGGGACGTGGAGGCGCTTCGCGCCGAGCTCACCGCGAAGTACAACGCCGATGTGACGAGTCCCTTCCTCGCGGCCGAGCGGGGGGAGCTCGACAATGTGCTCGAGCCCGCCGGCACCCGTCTGGCGGTCATCAAGGCCCTGCGCGGCCTGCGCGGCAAGCGCACCGAGCAGCCCGCCAAGAAGCACGGGAACATCCCGCTGTGAGCAGCACCGCGCTCCCGCCCGACGCGGCGGCCCGCGACGCCGCCAAGCGTCAGGAGCTCGGCGAGGCCGAGCACGCCATCAGCAGCGGCGATTTCCGCTTCGCGACCCGGCAATTGAGCGATGAGGAGCAGGCCGCGGTGATCGCGGTGCTGACCGCGATCAGGACCGAGGAGACCCAGCGCGTGCGACGCGTCGAGCGGCGCGAGCATCAGCCGTGGTCGCGTTCGCAGCGGGTGCCCGAGGGAATCGGGGATCTCCTCGCCGAGGGGTAGCCTGGAGGCATGACAGGTGCGGCGGAGCAGGCGAGGGCCGAGCTCGCATCCGCGGTGCAGAGGGGCTTCGGCATCGACTACGCGCCGCAGGGGGGCCTCGCGGATCGGGAGCTGCGGCACTCGGCGGTGCTGATCCTCTTCGGGGCGCTCGACAACGTCCCGGCGGCGAGCGCGGCGGGCCCCGTTCCGAGCGAACTCGATGTGCTGCTCACGCGGCGCGGCGACGGCATGCGCCACCATCCCGGGCAGATCGCCTTCCCCGGCGGCGGGGTCGAGGCCGGCGACGCCGATCTCGCGGCGACCGCGCTGCGCGAGGCGAACGAGGAGACGGGGCTCGATCCCGCGGGGATCGATGTGCTCGGCGAGCTGCCCGCGATCCACATCCCCGTCAGCAACAATCTGGTGACGCCCGTGGTCGGCTGGTGGCGGCTGCCCAGCGAGGTCGCCGCGGATCACAGCGAGTCGGTGGAGGTGTTCCGGGTGCCGGTGGCCGAGCTGCTCGATCCGGCGGCCCGTGCCACCTCGGTGCTGCGGCGCGGCCCCATCACCTTCCGGGGCGCCGCATTCGAGCTGGGCCCCCGCTTCGGCGGGCATGTGGTCTGGGGGTTCACCGGGATGCTGCTGTCGAGCATCTTCGAGGGCGTCGGATGGGCGCAGCCCTGGGACGCCGAGCGGATCATCCCCATCCGGTTGCGTGAGGAGCAGACATGACCGAGGCGAGTGGCAATCAGACCCGGGCGGAGAGCATTCCCGCGATCGAGCGCGCCACCGGGCGGTCATGGAGCGAGTGGACGGCGTACTTCGAGTCCCACGCGGCGAGAACGCTGACGCACGCGGAGATCGCGCGCCTCGCCCGGGCGGCGATGCCGGAGACTCTGGTGAATCCCGACTGGTGGGCGCAGGGCACGGCGATCGCCTTCGAGCAGCACGCGGGACTCCGGATCCCGGGACAGTCCTCGAGCGGAGCCTTTCGGGTGAGCGTCAGCCGCACGCTGCCGATGGACCGGGATGCGGCGGTGGAGGCGTGGGCCGCAGGCCCCGGCACCGCGGCCGAGCATCTCGACCACCGGGCCTCGCCGCCGCGGCGCTCGCGCACCGAGAAGCGCACCTTCTGGCGCATCGATCTCGACGGCGCCGGACGGGTCGAGGTGGCGGCGAGCCCCCACGCCAAGGACGCGGGCAGATCCTCCATCAGCATCTCCCACGACGGGCTGCCGGACGCCGATCGGATCGAGCTCTGGCGCGCGCACTGGAAGGCGCTGCTGGGCGAGCTCTGAGCCGAGAGCGAAGGCCCGGGCGCCCGATCAGTCGCGCTCAGCCACCTGCTCGGCAGGGAGCGCTCGGCAGGGACTCGCTCGATCAGACGGGCTCAGCGCGGGCAGGCGCAGCGATCCGCCTCGGATACGCCGACCAGCGCCTCTTCGATGTGCTCGCCGCAGCCGCTCCAGGTCGGCCTGCCGCAGTCACCGCAGCTCACTCGTGCGCACATGGTGTACCTCCTCGTCGCGCCTTGCCTTCGGTCTTTGAGAGGATACTCGATCTTTCACCGAGCGGGATCGGCCAGCGCATCCCAACTATACCCCATGGAGTATCATATTGGGAGACGGCGGCGGATCATGCCCCGCCAGGACGAGCCCGGCCAGAGAGGAACCGCCCATGCCTGCCGATGCCCCCCGCAGCTCACCCGATTCGCCCGGCGCGCCCGCCTTCGCCGGCGACCCGAGCGCGCATGGTGGCCACGACAGCCCCGACGAGCTCGGCGGCTCCGACGAGCTGAGCCGAGCCGAGGCCCAGCGCAAGATCGCCAACCGCCTGCGCCGGGCGCACGGGCAGCTCGCGGCGGTCATCGTGGCCGTCGAATCCGATGCCCCCTGCCGGCATGTGGTCCAGCAGCTCAGCGCGGTGTCGAAGGCGCTCGATCGAGCCGGCTTCCTCGTCATCTCGACCGCGCTCAAGGAGTGCCTGAGCAATCCCGATGCGGATCCCAACGCCGAGGACGGACTCGACGCCGCCGAGCTCGAGAAGCTCTTTCTCTCGCTCGCCTAGTGTCCTGCGCCGGAAGTTGCTTTGCAGAGACCGGTGGTCTCACGGTGTCTCGCAAGGCGGAGGAGGAGGCTTTGCTGGTGGCAAAGCCGACGACGACAACGCCGCGAGACGCCGTGAGAGCGCCGGGATATGTGAAGCGAATTTCCGGCGCAGGACACTGGCCCGCACAGCTGGAGCATGCGCGCACGGTGATAGCGTGAACGGATGGTGAGGGGAAACGGGAGCACCGAGGCTCTGGCCGCCCGGGTGCGCGAGTGGATCGCCGCGGATCCCGATCCCGAGACCCGCGCCGAGGCCGAAGCCCTGCTGCGGGCGACGCTCGAGGGCGACGCCGCTGCGGCCGAGCGGCTGCGCGACGCCTTCGAGGGACGTCTCGCCTTCGGCACGGCGGGGCTGCGCGCGGAGCGCGGCGCGGGCCCCCGGCGCATGAACCGCGTCGTCGTCGCGCAGACGAGCGCCGGCTTCGCGGCGTATCTGCAGCAGCGCGCCGCGCGCGGCCAGGCCGCCGATCCCCCCTCGGTGGTCATCGGCTACGACGCGCGGGTGAACAGCGAGGTCTTCGCCCGGGAGGCGGCCGAGATCCTCGCCGGCGCGGGTCTCCGGGTCACCCTGCTCCCCCATCCGACGCCCACGCCGATCGCGGCCTTCGCCGTGCGGCGCTTGGGCGTCTCCGCCGGGGTGATGGTCACCGCGAGCCACAACCCGCCCCGCGACAACGGCTACAAGGTGTACCTCGGCGACGCCGACGGCGGCTCGCAGATCACGCCGCCGGTCGACGGGGAGATCGCCGAGCTCATCGCCGAGGTAGCGGCGGCGCCGATCGCCGGGATCCCCCGATCCACCGCCTACACGGTCGCAGGGACGGAGATCGAGCGGGCCTATGTGCAGCAGACGGCCGCCGCGGTGCGCACCGCACCCGCCCCGCAGCCGGGCGCCCGATCCCTCACCGTCGTCTACACGGCCATGCACGGCGTCGGCGGAGAGACCACGAGGCAGGTCCTCGCCGCGGCCGGGCTCCCCGAGGTGATCCCGGTGCCCGAGCAGCAGGAGCCGGACGCCCGCTTCCCGACGCTCGCCTACCCCAATCCCGAGGAACCGGGCGCACTCGAACTGGCTTATCGCACCGGCCGCGAACACCAGGCGCAGCTGATCGTCGCGCACGATCCCGACGCTGATCGGCTCGCGATCGCCGCCCCCCATCCCGACGAGACGGACGGCTTCAGGCGGCTGAGCGGCAATGAGCTCGGTCTGCTGCTGGGCTGGCGCGCCGCCGAGCGCGAGCGGGCCGCCGCCGAGCGCGAGGGCCGCGCGCCGCGAGGCGCGCTCGCCAATACCATCGTCAGCTCTCCCGCGCTCGGCGCCGTCGCGCGCGCCTACGGCCTCACGCACGTCGAGACGCTGTCCGGCTTCAAGTGGGTCTCGCGCGTGCCCGAGCTGCTCTTCGGCTACGAGGAATCGCTCGGCTACCTCAGCACGCCCGGGGTGCTGCACGACAAGGACGGCATCTCCGCCGCGGGCGAGGCGCTGGCGATGGCCCGTGAGCTGCACGCCGCCGGCCGCACCGTCTGGGACCGTCTCGCGGAGGCGAGCGAGCGCTTCGGCCACTACGCCAGCACCCAGGTGGTGCTGCGCCTGGGCTCGAACCGCGAGGCCGCCCGGCTCACCGGGCGGATGCGCCAGGCCCCTCCCGCCGCATTCGGCGGGGTGCCCGTGCGACACCACCGCGATCTCAGCCGCCCCGGAGCCGCGGCCGCACCGGCGGATGTGCTCGCCTACGATCTCGAGGACGGATCCCGGGTGATGGTCCGTCCGAGCGGCACCGAGCCGAAGCTCAAGGTCTACCTCGACGCCTGCTGCACCAGCGGTTCCGCCGCCGAGCGCCGCACCGCCGCCGAGGGCGCGCTCGCCCCCATCGAGCGGGCCGTTCGCGCGTATCTGGAGGAGGTCCGCTCATGATCCGCTGGGACCGGATTCGGACCGCGGCGCATCTCGCCCGACCCGGACAGGCATCGGACAAGTACCGCCGCGGAGTGCTGGGGCTGCGCACCGGGTCGACGGCGTATCCGGGCGCGGCGGTGCTCGGCGCGGAGGCCGCCTGGCGCACGGGTCTCGGCATGCTGCGCTATGTGCCGCCGGTGGGCGACCCGGCACCCGCGCTGGGCCTGCCGACACCTGCCGCAGCCGTGCTCGCGGCGAGACCCGAGACGGTGTTCGCGGACGGAACCGCGGGATCGGCCCGCTGCGATGCCTGGGTGGTGGGATCGGGCACCGACTCGGCCCTGCGCAGCTTCGCCGAGGAGGAGGCGATCCGCCGCCTCCTCGCGGGCGCCGACCCCGTCGTCGTCGACGCCGGGGCCATCGGACTCCTGCTGCGGGGTTCGCCCGAGGCTCCGGTGGTCCTGACCCCGCATCGGGGCGAGTTCCTCGCCCTCTGGCGGGGTCTGGATCTGGGCGAGCGCCCCTCCGGGTGGCCGGCCTCGCGCGATGAGCTCCCCGGTGAGGCGGCGCTGCACGATGCCGCCGTCTCGCTCGCGACCCGCCTGGGCGCCACGGTGCTGCTGAAGGGCTCGACGACCGTGGTCCGGACCCCGGGCGGCTTCGCCGCGAGCTGCGGGCCGGCCACCCCCTGGCTCGCGACCGCGGGCACCGGGGACGTGCTCGCGGGGATCCTCGGCGCGCTCCTGGCGGCCCACTCCCGGGAGGTGCGCGGGGATCCCGAACTGCTCGGCCCCCTGGCGGCCAGCGCCGCTCTACTGCACGACGTCGCGGCGCGCCTGGCCGCGGGCGAGGGTGCGAGTGACGATGGCGCGGACGACGACGAGACCGGCGGTGACGGGACCGTCCGCCCCATCACCGCGCTCGACGTCGCGCACGCGCTGCCCGCCGCCGTCGCGGTCGTGCGCCGCGGCTGATCAGCCCTTGTTGTCCATCACGGCGAGCGCCCCGCCGTCCACCGGTACACCGGCGCCGTGCACGAAGCTCGCCTGATCCGACAGCAGGAACGACACCAGCTGGGCCACCTCCTCGGGCCGCCCCACCCGGCCCATCGGCGCCGCCGCGGCCCCCGCGGCCGCCGCCCCCGTCGCGCCGTCCACCTCGGGCATCAACTGCGAGGCGATGTTGCGCAGCATCCGGGTGTCGATCATGCCGGGCAGGACCGCGTTCACGCGCACGCCGGTGCCGCCGAACTCGGCGGCGAAAGTGCGCACCAGGCCCAGCACCCCGTGCTTGGCGGCGTTGTAGGCCACGGTGTTCGGCAGGCCCCGCTCGCTCGCGATGGAGCCGGTGCAGACGATGGATCCGGATCCCTGATCCACCATCTGCCGACCCACGTACTTGAGCCCCAGGTAGACGCCGTTGAGATTGACGCCGATCACCCGGAGCCAGTCCGCGTAGTCGAGATCGATGCCGGGGGTGATCCGCCCCTCGATGCCGGCATTGTTGAAGAAGCCGTCGATGCCGCCGAGGCCTGCGACGGCTTCCGCGAGGTAGCGCTGCACATCCTCCTCGACGGTGACATCTGCGACGATGGCGAGCGCCTCGGCCCCCGTCCCCCGGATCTCCTCGGCGAAGGCGCCGAGCGCCTCCTCGTCGCGATCCACCAGGATCAGCCGCGCGCCCCGCTCCGCCAGCAGCCTGGCGGTCGCACCGCCGATGCCGCCGCTGCCGCCCGTGATCAGCACGCGTCTGCCCGCCATGCCGTAGCTCTCGCTCATATCTGCACTCCTTCGTGTCGAGGGGCTCGTTCGAGCCCCGGATACCCGGCTTCGCGCTCCGCGCGCAGTCGTTGCTCGTAAGTGCCGACGCCGCCGAGGTACTGCAGCACCGCGCGCGGCTTTCCCGGCACATTCGCACCGGTGTACCAGGAGGCCGCATCCCGGAACAGGGTGCCGTCCGAGACCTCCTTCGCGTGCCGCACCCAGTCGGCCTCCGCCTCGGCACCGGGCTCGATCCGGGCCACGCCCGCCGCGCGGGAATCCTCGATGAGCTCGCTGATGAACTCCACGTGCTGCTCCACCGCGAGGAACATATTGGAGGAGACCGAGGGGCTTCCCGGTCCGGTCACGATGAACATATTGGGGAAGCCGTGCACCATCACCCCGAGCCAGGAGTCCGGGGAGCGCTCCCACTTCTCGCGCAGCGTCCCCTCGGTGCCGCGGATGTCGAGGCGGCGCAGCGTCCCGGTCACCGCGTCGAAGCCCGTGGCGAAGACGATCATGTCGAGCTCGATCTCGCGGTGGGCGGTGCGGATCCCGGTCTCGGTGATCTCGGCGATCGGCTCGTCCCGGAGGTCGACCAGCGTCACATTCTCCCGGTTGAAGCTCTCGTAGTAGCCGGTGTCGATGCAGAGCCGGCGGGTCGCCAGCGCGTAGCCCTCCGGGGTGACGCGGGCCGCGGTCTCCGGATCCCTCACCCGCTCGGCGATGCGGGCGCTCACGAACTCGCGGGCGGTGCGATTCGCCTCCTCGTCGGTGATGAGATCGGTGAAGGCGGAGGCGAAGCGCATCGGGCTGCCGTAGTCGTAGACGCGCCGGTACTCGGCCTCGCGCTCCTCGGCGCTCAGCTCCAGCGCGGAACGGTCCTGCGTGTCAGTGAAGGCCCCCAGCGCACTGGCCCGCGCCCGCGCGCGGAACTCCCGGTATCCGCCCTTCACCCGCCGCTGGTCCTCCTCGGTGAGCGGCCGGTTGTGCGCGGGCAGCGAGTAGCTCGGGGTGCGCTGCAGCGCGTAGACGTGGCCGGCGGTCTTCGCGGCCTCCGGGATGATCTGGATCCCGGTGGATCCGGTGCCGATCACCGCCACGCGCTTCCCGGCGAAATCGACCCCGGTCTCCGGCCAGTGCGCCGAGCTGTAGAGCTCGCCGCCGAAGCGGTCGGTTCCCGGGATATCGGGGATCTTCGGGGTCGACAGCACCCCGGTGGCCATGATCAGCAGCGGCGCCCGGTACTCGTCGCCGTCCTCGGTGCCGACGGTCCACACCAGGCCTTCTTCGTCCCAGTGCGCCGAGCGCACGTTCTGGTGCAGACGGACGCCGTCGCGCAGCCGGTAGCGATCAGCCACATGGTGGATATAGGCGAGGATCTCGGGCTGCCCCGCGTACTTCTCGGTCCAGTTCCACTCCTGTTCGAGCTCCTCGTCGAAGGAGTAGGAGTAGTCGAAGCTCTCCACATCGCAGCGCGCACCCGGATAGCGGTTCCAGTACCAGGTGCCGCCGATATCCCCGCCGCGCTCGAGCACCACGGCGTCCAGCCCCTGTCGTCTCGCCCGGATCAGTGCGTACAGACCGCCGATGCCCGCACCTACGATCACTGCGTCATGTGTGAAGCTCGCCATCGAGATCCTCTCCTTCGCATCGTTGCAGGATCAGCTTCACACCCCGGCGAACGGCGCAGTTGCGTCCCCGCGCACAAGCGTTGTGCCCGCAGTGCACGAGCACCGGCGGCCCCGTGGACCTCCTCCGGCCGCTCTGGCAGACTCGGTCCCACGGCCAGGGGTGCACGCCCCTGAGACTCCGGCGGATCCGCGGGATCATTCAACGAGGAGAGATTTCAGATGAGCTTTTTCGACGAGCAGACATGGTCGGGTCGCATCTACAGCGGCGGCTGGCGCGCAGGCGGCGCGGGCGCGGCGGACATCGTGGCGCCCGCGACCGGTGCGGTGCTGGGGCAGTACGGGGTGGCGAGTGTCGCGGATCTCGACACCGCCGTCGAACTCGGCGTCCAGGCGCAGCGCGAGTGGGCGGCGCTCTCCTTCGAGGCGAAGGCCGCGATCTTCCGGAAGGCCGGACAGCTGGTCGAGGAGCACGCGGGCGAGCTGATCTCGTGGCTGACCCGCGAGGCGGGGTCGGGCGTCGGCAAGGCCGGCTTCGAGTCGCATCTGGTGGCGGCCGAGTTCTACTCCGCGGCGGCGCTCGTCGAGCAGCCCTACGGCGAGCTGCTGCGCTCGGGCAAGCCCCGCCTGTCGATGGCGCGGCGCATCCCGGTGGGCGTGGTCGGCGTCATCTCCCCCTTCAACTTCCCCGGCATCCTCTCGGCCCGCTCCTTCGCCCCCGCACTCGCCGCGGGCAATGCCGTGATCCTGAAGCCGGACCCCCGCACCGCGGTCTCCGGCGGGCTGTTCTTCGCACGCGTGGCCGAGGCCGCCGGCTTCCCCGAGGGTCTCGTCCACGTGCTGCCTGGCGGGGCCGATGTCGGCGCGGCGCTGGTGGAGCACGACCGGGTTCCGGTGATCTCCTTCACCGGATCCACCCAGGCCGGACGCGCGGTCGGCGCCGCCGGTGCGGCGAAGCTCAAGCGCGTGCACCTCGAGCTCGGCGGCAACAACGCCCTGATCGTGCTGGACGACGTGGACGTCGCGGCGGCGGCCTCCGCCGGCGCCTGGGGCTCCTTCTTGCACCAGGGGCAGATCTGCATGACCACGGGCCGTCACATCGTGCACGAGTCGGTGTACGACGAGTACGTGCGCCTGCTCACCGAGAAGGCGCTGAACCTCCCCGTCGGCGACACCGGCGCCTCGGATGTGCCGCTGGGCCCGATCATCGACGAGCGCCAGCGCGACAAGGTGCACGCCCTGGTCGAGGGCAGCCGCGCCGCGGGCGCCACCATCACCGCGGGCGGCGAGTACGACGGGCTGTTCTACAAGCCCACCGTCATCGCCGATTCGAAGCCCGATCACCCGGCCTTCCAGGACGAGATCTTCGGCCCGGTGGCCCCGGTGCTCAAGTTCAGCACCGTCGAGGAGGCCATCAATATCGCCCGGCAGTCGGAGTACGGACTGTCGCTGGGCATCCTCACCCGCGATGTGATGCGCGGCCTCGACATCGCGGCCAGGATCCCGAGCGGCATCGTGCACATCAACGACCAGACCGTGGACGACGAGTCCGTCGCCCCCTTCGGCGGCGTCGGCGCCTCCGGCACCGGATCCCGCTTCGGCGGCGCCGCTGCGAACCTCGACGCCTTCTCCGAGACGCAGTGGGTCACGGTCCAGGGCGAGATCGCACGCTACCCCTTCTGAGCCGAGAGACGCCGAGGAGACGACGATGAAGACCACAGCCTGGGTGGCGACCGCGCCGAGCCGGCCGCTGATCGAGCAGGAGCTGACCATCGACGAGCCGCGCGCCGATGAGGTGCGGGTGCGCATCGTCGCAAGCGGCGTCTGCCACACCGACGCCATCGTGCGGGATCAGTGGTACCCGACGCCGCTGCCGGCGGTGCTCGGCCACGAGGGGGCGGGGATCGTGGAGTCCGTCGGCGCCGCCGTCGCCTCCGTGCAGCCCGGTGATCACGTGCTGCTGAGCTTCAGCTCCTGCGGCCTGTGCGACCTCTGCCAGAAGGGCCGACCCGCCTACTGCCGCGACTTCTTCGCGCGGAACTTCGGCGGCGGCCGCGGCGATGGATCCAGCTCCTACGAGGGGGCCGAGGGCCGGGTGTCGAGCCACTTCTTCGGGCAGAGCTCCTTCGCGGCGCTCGCGAATGTGCCCGCGCGCTGCGTGGTGCGGGTGCCCGAGTCCGCGCCGCTGGAGTTGCTGGCGCCCCTGGGCTGCGGCATTCAGACCGGGGCGGGGGCGGTGCTGAACACGCTGAACCCGGAGGCCGGATCGAGCATCGCCGTCTTCGGCTCGGGCGCCGTGGGCGATTCGGCGATCCTCGCGGCGGTCATCGCGGGCTGCACCACGATCATCGCGATCGACACGGTGCCGGCACGACTCGATCTCGCGCGAGAGCTGGGGGCGACGCACACCGTGAACCCCGCGGACGGCGACGCGCTGGCCGCGATCCTCGAGATCACCGGCGGCCTCGGCGTGAACTACGCGGTGGAGACAACCGGGGTCCCTGCCGTGTTCCGGCAGATGACCGACTCGCTGGGTGCGCTCGGCCACGGGGCGCTGGTGGGGGCGGCGGCCCTGGGGGTGGAGGCCACCATCGACATCGGCAGCCGGCTCCCCGTCGGCATCACCGTGACCACCGTGGTCGAGGGGGATTCAGTGCCGGCATCCTTCATCCCGCTGCTGATCGATCTGCACGGGCAGGGCCGCTTCCCCTTCGACCGGCTCGTGCGGAGCTACCCGGTCGCCGAGATCAACCAGGCCTTCGCCGACTCGGAGGCGGGGATCACGCTGAAACCGGTCGTCGTGTTCTGAGCCGCGCTTTCGCCCGCGGACCCACTGACTGGGCATTGCGGCCCACTCCGGTGCGCGATGCGCGTACAATGCGGGAAGATGGCCGGTATCCGGCGCTCAAGGAGGAGATATGTCGTCTGTGCTCGACCTCCACAGCCCTGCGCTGCCTCCGGCTGTCGAGGGCGGTTCGACCAGCAGCATCGGCGAGTTCACCGAGATGGTCTCGCGCATCTACTCGCCCGTGCAGATCATCGCGGACAAGCCGGATCGCTTCCACGGCGGGATCCACAGCCGGGTGCTCGGCGAGGTCTACGTCAACGAGGTGAAGAGCTCCCAGCACGAGATCGCGCGGGGCGATGCCGATGTGGCCCGCTTCTCGAAGGATCACCGCTTCCTCAAGGTGAGCCTGCTGATGAGCGGCCACGCGAACTCGGTGCAGGGCACCAGCTCCACCGATTTCGAGCCCGGGCAGATGATCATCCACGACAGCGCCCGCCCGTACACCATGCATCTCGATGACGACTTCCACATGGTGTTCCTGCTGATCCCCCGCGACCGCTTCGATCTGCCCGACGCGGCCACCAACGATCTGATCGGCCAGCGCATCGAGGACGGCGTCGGCGTGTCCAGCACCGTGATCCCCTTCTTCACCACTCTGGCCCGCAACATCGGCGATCTCAGCGGTCCGAGCGCGGTGCGGTTGATGAGCAACACCGTCGATCTGGTCGAGACGATGATGTTCAGCCTGGTGGGGCAGACCGTCTCGGAGCCGCACCGCACCCGGCGGCGCGAGCTGCTGATGCAGATCCAGGCCTACATCGACTGCCACCTGCACGATCCCGAGCTCGACCCGCAGCAGATCGCGGCGGCGAACTTCATCTCGACGCGGTATCTGCACCGCATCTTCCGCGACGAGGACATCACCGTCGCCGGCTATCTGCGCCAGGCGCGCCTGGTGCGGTGCCGCCGGGATCTCAGCGACCCGCTGCTGGCGCATCTCTCGGTCTCCGCCATCGCCGGCCGCTGGGGCTTCCTGAACTCCTCGCACTTCTCCCGGCTCTTCCGGCAGATCGTCGGCGTCTCCCCCACGGAGTACCGCTTCAACGCGCTGCTGTCGGCCGACTGAGCGGCGGGCCCGCGGTGGCCATGCCGGCGCGCGGGTAGCGGCGCACGGGTAGCGCGGTGCGCGGGTGGCGATGCCTGATGGCCGCGCGGGCGCGGGAATGCCGTCACCACTTGCCAAAGCGATTCGGGCGAATAAAGCCGAAATCCTCCGAAACGAGCTTTGGCAACCCGAATCGCTTTGGCAAGTGGTGACGGCGAGGCCGGTGAGGCTGCATGCGAGGCCGGTGAGGCGGCAGGCGGAGCCGGCGGCACGACAGGCGAGGCGGGCGGGGGCGCCGGCCCCCGCCCTAGTCGCCCATATAGGCGGCGTGCAGCTTGGCGTCGTCCTCCAGCAGCTCCTTGGGGCTGCCGTGGTAAGAGACCTTGCCGTTGGAGACCACCAGCGCGTCCCGCGAGATGCCCAGCGCCAGATGCGCGAACTGCTCGACGAGCAGAATCCCCACCCCGGTCCGCGCGACCTGCTCGAGCACCGGCAGCAGGCGGGTGAACACCACCGGGGCGAGCCCCAGCGACATCTCGTCGATCAGCAGATACTTGGGATCGGTCGCGAGCGCCCGCCCCAGCACCACCATCTGCTGCTCGCCGCCCGACAGGAGTCCCGTCGGCGAGGAGATCCGCTTCTCCAGCTCCGGGAAGTAAGAGAGGATCAGGGCGAAGCGCTCCTTGTCCCGGCTCGCCAGCTCGATGTTCTCGCGCACGGTGAGGCTCGGGAAGATGGCGCGCCCCTGCTGCACGTGCACGATGCCGGCCCGGGCGCGCTGACGGCGGTTCATCTTGCGGATGTCCCGTCCGTCGACCTCGATGCTGCCGCTGTAGCTACGGACCAGGCCCGAGACGGCCTCGAGCAGGCTGGTCTTTCCCGCGCCGTTGGGGCCGACCATCGTGGTGATCTCCCCCGGCTCCAATTCGAGGCTCACCCCGCTGATCACCGGGCCGATGCCGCGGCTGACCGTGACGTCCGAAAGAATCAGGCTCATCATTCCACCTTCTCTCCCATATAGGCCTTGAGCACCTCGGGGTTGCGAAGCACCTCTTCCTGGGGCCCGGAGGCGAGCACGCCGCCGAAGTTGAGCACCACGAGCTTCGAGCAGACGCTGCGCACCAGATCCAGGTCGTGCTCGATCAGCAGCACCGAGATCCCGTACTTCTGCGGGATCTTGCGCAGCTGATTGCCGAACACCACGTGCTCGTCGTGCGAGAGGCCCGCGGCCGGCTCGTCCAGCAGCAGCACCAGCGGCTTCGAGGCCACATTCGCGGCGACCTCGACGATGCGCCGGGTGCCCACGTCGACCACCCGCAGCGGGGTGTGCGCCGGCGGGCAGCCGAAGTACTCCAGTACCTCGGTGATCTCCTCGTTCGTCGACTTGCCGTGTGACATCAGCCGCACGTACTGCCCCACCGTCATCGAGCTCGGCACGCGGTCCTGCTGGAAGGTGCGGCGGATGCCGGCGTGCGCGCGTCGGTCCGGGGCAAGCCCGTCGATGGGAGCCCCGTCAAGCGTGATGGTGCCCTCGTAGCCGGAGATGAAGCCCGTGATCGTGTCGATCATGGTGGACTTCCCGGCGCCGTTCGGCCCGATCAGCCCCACCACCTCGCGGTCGAAGACGGTCAGGCTCACATCGCTGAGCGCTTTGAGCTCGCCGAAGGTGACGGTGACGTCCCGCACCTCGAGCAGCGGCTTGCCGGTGGTGGTGAACACGGCGCTGGTGCGCTCAAGGTCCACCTCCTCCAGATGCGCGGTGACCGGTTCCACCGTCGCCCCTCGCCGTTTGACTTTTCGCAGGCCCGATCTGATCTGGTCGCCCAGCGTCGTGTTGGTCGTCAGCGCCTGGACGCCGAGGATGCCGAAGACGATGTTCGCCCACTCGAGGGGCAGGCCGAACTGCTTCAGGATCTCGGGGATGAAGACGAAGAGGCACGCGCCGACGAAGGCCATGTCGATGTAGTGGGCGCCCACCACGATGCACAGCACGTAGAGGCCGAGCGAGGAGGCGGTCTGGAAGGAGACGTAGTTCACCTGGCCGATCTGACCCACCGTGAGCCCGCCCGCGAGACCGCCGATGAAGGCGCTCGCCGCGAAGGCGCTGAGCTTGGCGTTGCGCACCTTCGTCCCTGCCGCGGCGGTGCCGCGCTCGGAGTAGGCGACGAAGCGCCACATCGCACCGAGTCGGCCCTTGCCCATCTGGAACACGACGGCGGCGATCACGATCACCACGATGGCCGCGAACAGGAAATACATCCGGTCGCCGCCCTCGCTGTGATCCAGGCCGAAGGGGCGCTCCATCCGGCGGTCGAGCCAGGCATCCGGGAAGAAGACCTTCTGCAGCGTCATATCGGCCGCGGCCGCGACGCCCAGGGTGATCACGGCGAGGTTCACGCCGCGCAGCCGGAGGGCCGGCAGCCCCACGATGAAGCCGATCACCGCCGCCACGACCGCACCGAGCAGCATGCACACGATGAAGGAGAAGCCGCCGAAGATCGTGCCCAGCGGAGTGAGGAACATCAGGTATTCCATCACCCAGGCGCCGACCGCGGCGAAGGTGAGCTGCGAGAGCGCGATCATGCCGGCGCTGCCGGTCACGATGCCGAGGCCCATCAGCGAGACCATAGTCACCAGCACGGTGGTCGAGATGAACACGAAGTAGCTGGGCAGGCCGAAGGTGACGGCCACCGCCACGACGACGGCCGCGGCGAGGATGATCCAGAAACGCGTGCGCTGACGGCGCGCGACTGCGTTAGCGTGCGACATCCCACACCTCCTTCCGTTCGGTCCAGAGCAGGAACACGACGATCACGAGGATCGGGATCCAGTCCTTGAGCAGCACGATCGATGGGAATGCGGTGAGCAGTCCCTGCAGGGCGCCGATGGCGAGACCGCCGATGATGGCGAGGTCGAGGCGTCGGAAGGCGCCGACGAGCGCGGCGGCCGCGCTCGGGATGAAGATGGTGATCATCGAGTTGGCGTCGGTCGCCTGGATGTTGGCGACCACGGCGACGCCGAAGCCCGCCACCAGGCCGGTGACGGCCCAGACGCCCAGCTGCAGGCCCATCACATTGATGCCCATCAGCTCCGCGGCGTCCTGCCGATCGGACACCGCGCGCAGTCGCGTGCCCACCATGGTGTAGCGCAGCACGAGCTTCGTGACGACGGCGACGACGACCGCGGTCAATGTGGTCACCACGGCCAGCTGCGAGATGTTGATGATGTCGGTCTGGATGATCGGGCCCTTGAAGGGCGCGAGCACCGGCTGGGGGCGCGTGCCGAAGAGCAGATTCGACAGCGAGAAGAGACCGAGCAGGATCGCCACCGTCGTGGCGGAGCGGGCGGCGACCGAGGCGTCGCCCAGCCACTTGGCGATGATGAAGCCGATGGCGACCGATAGCAGCATCGCCACGATCATGCCGACGACCACGGATCCCCAGGGCTGCATGTCCCTCGGCACGATCCGAATGGCCAGGAAGGCGCCGAATACGCCGACGGCCACCTGGGAGAAGTTCACGACTTTGCCCAGCCGCGACATGACCGTGAGCAGCACGCCGAACAGGGCGAAGGTTCCGCCCGCGGTGAGGCCCACGCTGATTGCGAGAAGTGGGTTCACTATTGCTCCTTCGGAGGATAGGAAGTGAAGGGCGCTGAGCGCCGAGCGACCCGGATGGTCGCTCGGCGCTCAGGCCACTCGGACGCTCAGCTGCCGCTGGGGACCGTGGTGTTCACCCAGCCGTTGTCGGTGCCGATGAACCACGGACCGAGTGAGGTCCACTCGCCACTGTTCGCCTCGATGACCAGCGGCCACGCCGAGGAGTTCGCCTGGTGCGAATCGCCCTCGCCGAAGAGCCACGGGGCGCCGATCATGCCGCCGGTGTCCATGCCCTCCGTCATCCCGCGCGCCGCCTCGGTGAAGGAATCACGCGTGACATCGCCGTCGATGGTCTCGAGGATGTGGATGAAGGCCTTCGCCGCGAGGTACCCGCCCTGGGCGAACGAGGTGAGGCCGATGTTGTTGGCCTCCATCAGCTCGCGCCAGGCGTCGTTCGAGGAGTCGCTGGGATCGCTCCACGGCGAGAACTCGGCCGGCACATGCACGGCCCCGCCGTAGTTGAGCGTGTCCACGAACTCCTGCGAGTAGGTGGAGGTCAGCGCCAGCACCGGCAGATCGATGCCCTGGTTGGTCGCCTCGGACAGGAACGCGGTGACCGCGGCACCCACCTCGTTGATGAAGATGGAGTCGCACTTGTCCGTGGTGATCTGAGCCACATTGCCGGCGTAGCTGGCCTGACCGCGCACCAGGGAGTCGTCCATCATCACCAGCGACTTGCCGGTCTCCGCAGCCCACGCGTCCTCCGCCTGCTGGTAGGCCGAGCGGCCCGCAGCGTCGTCGGGGACGATGAAGGCGCAGATCTTCTCGAAGCCGAGCGTCTCGCTGCCGTTCCAGAGCGAGGCGAACATGTCGAAGTACGGCCCGGTGTTCAGCGGCGCGATATTCGGCGTCGCGAAGCAGAACGGGTCGACGCCGGTGCCCTGGAGCGACACGATGTTGTTGTCCTCCCAGGTCTTGTGGTTCACCGAGCAGTCGAGCATGGAGGAGCTCGCCACCAGCGCCACCGCACCGCTCGCGAGCGCATCGCGGGCCGCAGTGGTGGAGGCGGCGGGATCGGCCTTGTCGTCGAAGGCCTGCAACTCGATCGGCCGGCCGTTGAAGCCGCCGGCGGCGTTGTACTCGTCGAAGACGGCCTGCGCCGCGGGCGGCGCCTCGGGGAAGTAGAGCATCGAGCTCAGCGCGGCGACCTTGATCGGATCACCGGTCGCGGCGTTGCCGCCGTCGTCGTCGCCGCCAGCGGAGCCTCCGCCCGAGCACCCGGCGAGAACCAGCGCGGCGGCCGCAACCGGCACCACCAGCGCTTTCGCGTGGAATCTCTTCATCATCGTCCTTTCAAACATCGTTGTTTGGATGACTCGTTGCTGCTGGGCGCCTAGGCACATCGCAGTACCGAATTCCGGTCTCAACGGTACAAGCACCGTATCCCGAATGATTGCTGAGGAGTGACAACGTTCTTGACTATGAGTGCACCAAGCGGTCAGATCCCCGGAGAACCGCGTGTTTTCAAGGGTTTCCGTGACCTGATCGTTAGCTTTCGCGCGAATCGGGCGGGGGCTGGACGCACGTCGGAGGGCCCCGGTCGTCGTAACGAACCGGGGCCCTCAGGCGTGCGGATCAGTCGGCGTCGATCCGTCGACGGCGGCTGATCGCCATCCCCGCCGCACCGAGGCCGAGCAGCAGCACCGCGATCGCGGCGGTCCACCAGGCCCCCGGCGCACCGGTCCTCTGCAGCTCCTCGGGCGGCACGCCGAGGAACACATTGGACACCAGCACGTGCCCTCCGGCCGCGGTGACGGCGATCCCGTCACGGCTCTCGCCCGACGACTCCTCGCCGGCGACCGTGATGGCGGTGGACTGCGCCCCCCGGGTAGCGGTCTCCGTCAGCACGCACTCGGCGCCCTCGGGCAGATCCGCCTCACGGTGCTGCTCACCGGCCTGAAGCTGGAAGCCGCGGCGGATCTCGCTCTCCATCCCGTTCGCGCGGCACACCAGCTCGAAGTCGAAGCTCGCCCCGAGCTCCTCCGCGCTCGACGCGTACTCGGTGCTGCTGACGACCGCCTTCTCGATCACCAGCTCGCCGAGCGTGTAGGTGTTGCGCAGGCTCAGCAGGGTGTCCTCGCCGTCGCGCTCACGGATCTTGATCTCGGCGGAGAGGCCGTCGCTTGCGGGGTTCACCCCCGGCGAGGTCTCGATGGAGCGACCGGTCTCGCCGTGGGCGCCCACCGCACCGGCCTCGCGGGCCGTGCAGTCCGCGCCGATCGGCACACCGGGCACCGTCGCCGAACCGTCCTTCGGAACGGTGAGCAGGGCATACTCCCCCAGATCGAGCTCGACCCGCTCGGGTTCGGCGACGCCGCTGGGCACGGTGCAGGAGAGCTCCACCGGGAAGGAGTCCGGCGCATTGTCGGCTCCCGCCCCCAGCACCTCCTTGGCCACGACCAGCTCGCCGGTCTTCACCGTGACCCCCGCCCGCTGCGGGGCGGCCGGCAGATTCACCCGGTTGTCCGCCGTGTCCCAGGCGATGACGCCGTTCTGGTTCCACGCGAACTGCGGCGTCTGGAACTGCGCGAGCGTGGGCTGCAGACCATCCGCCGCCTGATCCACGACACGGTTCACGGTCTCGAACTCGACGACCACATTGCCCGCCGGCTGCAGCGGCTGAGCCGACATGTCGATTCGGATGCGGAAACCGGCGATCTCCTCGATGCCGCCCGTGTAGCTCTCGAGCCCGACCCAGGTGGCATTGGCCGGATTGCTCGCCGTGTCGACGCACTCGGGATCGGCCGCCCACAGCGAGCTGCCCGGATTCGGCCCGACGCAGGCGTGCGGGTCCGTGGTGACATCGATGACGGTCGTCGCACCGGCCGGCAGCCCCGAGAGGGTGAAGATGTCCGCGGCGGTCTCGCCGACGAACACCGGGCGGAAGGTGGACCCGCGCTCCGCGCCG
Source organism: Leucobacter sp. (assembly GCA_048516985.1). Classification (GTDB taxonomy): domain Bacteria; phylum Actinomycetota; class Actinomycetes; order Actinomycetales; family Microbacteriaceae; genus Leucobacter. The sequence goes on from CP183188.1 coordinate 2,658,761, forward strand.
CCGTCGAGCATCTTGTCGCCCTGGTAGGGCATCATGTCGACGATGGTCATCCGGGACAGCGGATTGGTGCCGGAGTTGATCTGCTGCAGCTTCCACAGATCGGTCGCGCCCACGGCGGTGTACGAAGCGCAGGGGCTACGCGTGTAGTCCGAGCCGATCGGCAGGTAGTTGCCCGGAGCGCACTCCTCGCCCGTGCGGACGTTCAGCGCGCCGCCGACGAGATCCTCGCCGAGCGTGTCGAGGTGCTCGCCGTTGACGGTCTTGACCGGGGCGATCACGGTGCCGGCGCGCGGCTGCACGTAATTGGTGTTCGAGCACTCGTTCGCGGCGTTCGGGGCCTGGGGCTCCTGACCGAAGTCGCTCGGCTGCCGGCAGGTCTCGAGCGGCACGCCCGTCTCCACCACTACCGAGTTGGTGGCGCGCTGACCGGTGGGGAGCGGCTGCAGCATCAGCCCGAGCCCGATGGTCATGGTCTCCCCCGGCTCCATGCGCGAACCCTCCGGCCACTCGAAGACGAGGTTCCGCCCGTCATCCGAGAGCGTCACGGCGATGTCGGCGGGATCCTCGCTCAGTCCGCTCACCCCCGCGGCACCCGGCGTGCTCGCGAAGGTCGGCTGCTCGCCGTCCCAGCCGATCGTCTCGGGCATCGCGTCGGTGACGCGGGTGATCGGCAGATAGCTGTCACCGGTGTTGGTGAACACCAGCTGCCAGGGCAGGCTCGCCAGCGCGTCGACCAGGTGGGTCGTCGTGTCGTTCGGAGCGCGCTTGACCACCTGGATGGAATGGGTGCCCGGCGAGAAGTCCACCCCGGCGTCGGCGCCGTTCACGGCCTGACCGTACTGGACGTTGTCCGCGGTGGCCGTGGCCGTGTTCTCCTCCTGATCGCCGTTCTCCCAGTCGACGGCGGCGCCGTCGCGCAGCTGCACGGTGAAGGGCAGGGTCGCCGTCCCCCAGGAGTTGTTCCAGGAGACCGAACCCTCTGGGAAGAGGAAGGGGGCCTCGCCCGTGGTCCGCGAGAAGGTGACCGCGACCCCGCGGATCTCCGCCGGATCGATGTCCTCCGAGTAGGCCGTCCAGGCCTCGTCCGCGTAGACCTCGAAGGCGGCCGAGTCGGCGTTCGTCGGATGCGTCGGGGTGCCGAAGCCGGTGAACTGGAAGCGGTCCCAGAAGGAGGCCGTGTCGTCCTCGATGCGCAGGGTGTTCAGCGGGGCGGTCGAGCCGTCCGGGTCCGCGGTCAGCAGCACGCTCACCGGGGCATCGGGATCGGTCTCCACGATCGTCTGGTCGCTAGAGGATCCGTGATCCACCGTGATCTGCTTCTCGAGGTTCACGCTGATCTGCGCACTGGTCAGATCGACGGCGGCATCCGCCTGGTCGGTCGGCATGTCCTCCGGGTTCACCACGGCGTCCCAGCCGCGGGAGAGTGCCTCATTGGTCACGGGGACCACTGCTCCCTCGGTGCCTCCCGCAACCGCCTCGCCGCTCAGGCGCTCGGTCTGGCGCAGCTGCACATTGAGGTGCACGGTGAGGGTGTCGCCGGCGACGATGCGGTTGCCGTTGACCTCCGGATCCGTGCCGGAGTATGTCACGGCGACGCCGATCGTCTGCGGCAGCGAGGCGAGGAACTCGGCGTCGCCGCTGCACGCCTGGTCCAGGGTGAACTCCCGGGTGGTGCCCGCGGGGTCCGTTCCGTCGTAGAGCCACAGCTCGACGGTGCTCCAGTCGGTGTCGATGTAGGCGGGCAGCGCCTCGAAGGAGACCCCGGTCAGGGTGAACTCGTCGAAGTGGTTGCCGGAGGGACCCGCGACCTCGGTGGCGAAGTCGCGGCCCGCGAAGGGGCTGTGGTCCATGTCGAAGTCGGGCGCCGGATCCAGCTGATGCGTGGAGGTGTCAGTGACCCGGATCTTGCCGAGCTTCATCACCCCTCGCGCACCCGCGGGCATCGTCGACGAGTTCGAGGTGGTCAGCGTGTACCGGGCCTGCGGATAGTCCGCCTGCGCGAGCTCCCCGGGGTTCGGCGCCACCATATCGATGCGATCCGCGAGCGGGGCCGCGGAGCTGATCGGCAGCGGGCGCACCTGCTTGCTCAGGGTGACATTGGCGATGTCGTCGAGCAGCTGGATGCTGTCGTTCGCCGTCGCCGTGATCCGGCTGTCGTCGCTCGCGACACCGGTGATGCGGAATACATTGTCGATGCAGCCGTCGGAGCCGCCCTCGCAGTTCAAGGGGGTGTCGTTCTCCTTCACCCACTTCTGCGAACCGTCGGCGGTGCGGGCGAGATCGCGCAGCTGCCAGTCGAGGCGGAAGGATCGGATCTCCGCCGAGGCGGCCACTCCGCTGCCGACGGCCGGAGCGGTGAGATCCCCGGCCGTGGCCGCATCCTGTCGGGCCGCGGTGTTCTCGGCGAGCACGAGACGCACGCCGAGGGCGCTCTGCCGCTGCGGCTCGGTCAGGGTGTGGCCGACGAAGCCGTCGGCGTTCATCCAGCCGCCCACGGGAGCGGTGACGCTGTTCCAGGCGGCGCCGTCCCAGAGCTGCACATCGGTGACGAGGTCCCAGCGCAGCATGGGGTCGAACCTGCCGGAGCCCGCTGCCCCCTGGAAGACGATCGGACGGATGTGGGTCAGGTCGAAGGCCTCGAAGACGGTGCCGGCGCCCGACGCGGTCGGCGCTGCGGGATCCTGCAGTTCTACGCTCCGGTAGCCGCTCTGCGTCACCGCCCATTCCTGGACGGTCCAGCTGCTGGTTCCCGACTGCGAGACGAGGGAGTTGTGCGCCCAGTCCTTGTCGGCCCAGAGTCCGCCGGGGCCGGGGCCGGTGCCGCCCTCGGTGCCGCGGATGCCGACGCTCTGGCGATCCTCGTCCGAACCGGTGACGGTGCGGCTGTCGAGGACGCCGGTGGACGAGGCCGAGGCGACGTTCTCGTAGAGCTTCGGCTCGCCGAAGACGCCGGCGGTCGGGGTGGCGTCGCTGCGCAGTGCGGTGCGGGCGGTGAAGGCGATATTCGGCTTCACATAGCTGATCTGGGACAGGCCCGCGGCATTGGTGTAGACGAAGCGCAGGCCCGTCGCCCCGGCGGGAACCGGGATCGGCGTGCTCTCATCGGGATTCGTCGCCAGCGTCGTCCAGGCGCCGCCTGAGTCTCGCACCTCGATGCGCAGATCCGCCTGCACCGCCGGATCGCCTCCGTTCACCGGGCGGCTGATCGGCGGCAGGATCTCACTCGCGTCGAAGGCGTCCCAGAAGGTGCCGGGACCGCTGAGGACATCCTCGACCACGATCTCGGTCGGCACGGTACGGCCTCCGGAGGTCTGCACCTCGGTGTCGAGCTGCACCACGACCCCCTGGCCCGGAAGCACCGTTCCCGGGCCGACGCGCTTCTCGATGCTCACATCGATGCGCGGGGCGACCAGCGACAGATTCGCGCCGGCATTCGCGGTGTCGTCGTCGAGTCCGGTCTTCTGCCCGGTGACGTCGATGGTGTTGCGGAAGGGGCCGGCGGGGCCGCCCGCTCCGACGAAGCCCTCGTCCGGATTCGTCGCCAGCTGGTAGCGCACCTCCGCCGCGGCACCGGGGGCGATCGCCCCGAGGAAGGCGAGTTCGAAGCCGGTGACGCCCGCGGGTGCGGACGGCAGCGGATCGCCCGCGGCCACGGTCGCAGTGGTGGGGCCGCCGGGGTGCTGCCAGGTGATCTCGGCGCTCGTCGCACCGCTGGGCCAGATGGCCGCGGTGTCGCCGCTGTCGAAGCCCGCGAAAGCGAGATCCTCGCCGAAGTAGCGCGCGTCGGAGCCCGCGCCGGGCTCGGCGATCACCAGCCGGTCGAGCACCGTGCTCTGCGGCACCGCGCCGTTGATCGCGCGCAGCACGACACCGACGGTGTCGCCGGCGGTCACACCGCTCAGGCTCATCATCTCCGCGCTTCCGGGAGTCGCGATGAAGCGCTTCTGCGCCGATACGTCGATCTGCTCACGAGCCACGGTGAAGGGCGCCGCGGCGTCCTTCGACACCGCTGGCTGGTTCGGCACCTCGACCGTCGCCCGCACCTCGTTGGAGGTCTGGTATCCATTTGAGATGCTGGTTCCCTCGGTGCGGTGGGTGCTGCGCTGCCCGACGGCGAAGCCCTGTGCGACGCTCGCGCCCGGCGGGATCGACCCGATGTAGGCGAGGCGCACACCGGCGATCTCGCTGTTCGGGATCGAGGCGTCCCACGGCGCCCAGTTCCAGCTTCCACCGCTCAGACGGTAGACCTCGACCGCGGCCGAGTCGGCGCCCGCGGGAAGATTCGTCGTCGGATCCCCGGTGAAGCCGGCGAAGTCGACGTAGTTGAAGGGGTTGTCCGCATGCAGCGAGGTCGCGCCGTCGATCGCCTGAGCCGGATCGGCGGGATCCTGCAGGCGCAGGGCGCTGGCCGCGACATTCGAGGCCTGGGTCGCGCCGATGAGGATCGCGGAGGCCGCTCCCGGCTGGAAGTTCTGGCCGGCGGGAGTCCAGGTCTTGCTCGGCGTGACGTCGACGGCGATCGGGTTGTCGACGGAGATGATCGCACTGTCCGAGGCGCTGAGATCGACCGCGCCCGCCTTCGCCGTGAAGGTGACGGTGTTCGTGAGGTCGGTGCGCAGCACCGGGTCGAGGGGCGAGAGCCCGGACGGGATCGTGATGGTGTAGTCGATCCAGCCGGTGTGCAGCGTGGACATGCCGAGGCCGCTGTCGTTGCCGGTGCCGGCCTGCACGGGCTGCGCGACCCCCACCGTGATGGCGAGCTCCTCGCTGGTGCTGCCGAGCGTGCCGGCCACCGGGGCGGACGAGGCCTGGCCCGAGGCGATGCCGGGCAGATCGAGTGTCACGCCGGTGGTGGTGCCGCCGACGGTGGCGGTCAGCCCGCTGATCTGCCAGCCCGCGAACTGCTCGGGCAGCCGGTCGATCACGCGCACGGGCGCGTCGGCGTCCTCGTCGTTCACCCGGAACTCGACGCGGTAGACGACCGAGTCGCCCGGACGGAGATCGCGCTTGGCATCCTGACCGTCGACGGTCTTGACCACTCGCAGCGATGCACCCTCCATGGCCGCGGCGGGAGCGGCTCCGGCGCCTCCGGCCATCAGGGCGGTGCCGAACAGCAGGACCGCGAGTCCGCCGGCCAGCCAGCTGCCGAGGCGGCTTCGGCGCGTGATGCGCCGCTCGCCCCGCCGGTAGTGTTTCCCCGCACGCAGATCCATCCCTGTCCCCTTCGCTCGAGTGCGGTTCGGAGCCCGTGTCCGAACCCGCATCTGAACCCGACCCCTGCACCGGGGTAATCCTTGGGGGGAACGGTGCAGGAGTCGGGCACTGAGAACACGGCAGGAGGAGTGAATCGTGACGCGCGTTTGCAGAAATCACTCGAATTCTTCGTCCGAGCGGCGCTGAGATGCGACTGTCAGAGAAGTCGCGGATACTAGTAGCGGGGGAAACCGTCGGCCGGAGAGGCGTGACGGGGACTGAAGGGCTATGCGTACGCATATATCCGTGGGTATGAGTGACTGAGGAAGGACTCCTATGCCCCGGCGGTGGACTGCCGCGTCGGATTCCGAATTGCTGGATGCCTGTCGCGCAGGTGACACGGAGGCGTTCTCACTGGTGTGGGACCGTCATCATCGCGCTGCCCGGACGGCGGCGCGCAATATCGCTCCGGGCCTGGATGCCGACGATCTCGTCTCGGAGTCCTACCTCAAGATCTTCGAGCTCGTCATGGACGGCCGCGGCCCGCGCGGCGCGTTCCGGCCCTATCTCTATCAGGTGATCCGGACCACGGCGGCCGACCGCCTCCGCTCCCCCGAGTCCGCGAGCGACGAGTTGGATCGGATCCCCGATCTCACCGAGGCGGGGCCCTGGGAGGACAACGCCTTCGACCTGAACGCCACCGCCCGCGCCTTCGCCTCCTTGAACGAGCGCTGGCAGGCGGTGCTCTGGTACACCGAGGTCGAGGGGCTCCCGCCTCGAGAGATCGCGGCGATTCTGGGCATCTCGGCCAATGGGGTCTCGGCGCTTGCGGTTCGCGCCCGCGACGCACTGCGCTCGGCCTGGGTCGAGGCCCATGTGGATCGCGAGCTGGCCGCCGAATCCTGCCGCTCGACGCTCGAGCGGCTGCAGCGCTACCAGCGGGGAAAGCTCACCGCGGCGGCCTCGCGCGAGGTCGCCGCGCACCTCTCGGAGTGCGCGGAGTGCTCGGCGGCGGCGGCGGAGTACCGCGTGCTCAACACGCAGCTCGCACTGGTGCTGGCCACCATCTTCCTGGGCGGCGGGACCGCCGCCGCGCTGCTCGGCGGAGCCTCGCTCGGAGCCGCCGGGACCGCCGGTGTCGCCGCCGCGGGGGCTCCGACAGGGGCCTCGACGGGAACGGCCGCCGGCACGGCGTCCGGATCCTCGGGGTCCGGGGCTCCGGCCGCGGGCGGCGCCTCCGTGGGGACCGCGGTGCTGACGGTCGCCGCCGCGGTCGCCGTGGTGATCGGCATCGGAGCGGGGGTGGTGTTCGCCGTCTCCTCCGCCGCAGGCGGGTCCCCCGAGCAGTCCTCGCCGATCGGCACGGAGGCGACCGAGGCCGCTTCCGCCTCCGACGCGCGATCGACCCCGCGCACGCCGCCCGCGGAGCGGTCGGAGGACGAGGATCGCCGAGGCGCCGACGCGGAGACCCCGGTGCGGGAGGCGGTCGCCACCAAGGTCGATACGGCCGCCACGAGGAACCCCGTCACCGCCCCGTCACCGCCGCAGCAGCCGAAGCCGCCGGTGGACCCGGTGGACCCGGAGCCGCCGGTGGATCCTGTCGACCCGGTGGACCCGGTCGACCCCGCGGACGACGGCGACCCCTCGATCACCCTGGGCTTCGAGTGCTTCGCCTCCGGCACCGGCTACGCCGGCACCGCGAACGACTACGGCGTCATCCGCGCCCGGCTCATTCCCGCCGACGGCGATCCGCTCGAGGTCGTCCAGCCCCGCTTCGACCCGCACCACCCCGACACCGAGTTCGTCGACGGCGTGTTCACCGACCCGTACGGCAACACCTTCGACTTCGGCTTCTTCAGCGGCACCGATCCGGCGCCGTCGCTGTTCTGGGTGGCTCCCCCGCTCACCCCGCTGTCCCAGTGGGGCGGCGAGTTCGGAGGGGTGAACTTCGCCGATGCGCGCGTCGAGTTCCGCCTGGTGCTGCCCGACGGCCGTTTCTCCCCCTGGATCACGATCAAGGAGTCGGGCGTCTCCTCGCCGACCTTCTGCTGAGGGATCCGCGGACCGGTCAGCCCCGCTTCCCGCGTCCCGCAGGACTGCCCAGGTGCCGGTCCTGCCCGGTCGCGATCCAGGATGCGGTGAGCAGCAGCGTGCGGCAGACGAGGTTGAACCAGATCAGCAGACCGATGAGCACCGCGAAGGAGGCCAGCAGCGGATTGCTGCTCGCGCCGCCCAGCAGCAGAGTCCCGAGCACTTTCAGGCCGAAGAGCACCGCGCCGCCGAGTGCGCAGCCGAAGAACATCGACCACCAGGGCACCCGCACCTCGGCCAGCCAGAGATGGATGGCGAGCAGCACGAGCACATCGAAGAGGTACATGGCGCTGTAGCGCACGGTCGTCCCGAGGCCTCCGAGCAGCCAGTTGTCGGGATCGGCCCCGATCCAGCCGATCAGGTGGTCGACGACATTCGTGCTGGCGAGCGTGAGCGCGGCGGAGACCAGGAGCGCCCCGAGGAACACGAGCGCCAGCACCAGATCGCGCAGTTTCAGCAGCAGCGCGTTGCGGTACTGCTTCACCTCCATGCCGAAGATGATGCGGATCGCCCGGCGGGTGCCGGTGAACCAGGCGAGGGTCACCCACAGCAGCGAGGCGCCGGCGACGAGGCTCGTCCAGTCCAGGCTGCGCGCCGACATCAGCACGTTCATCGAGACGAGGCCTCCCTCGCCCAGCAGTCCCGGCACCAGCCGGTTGATCTGCTCGACGAGCGTCTCCAGCAGCTCCTCTTTGCCTCGCAACCAGATGCCGAAGATGCCGAAGCTCACCCACAGTGCCGCGAACACCGCGAACAGCGCCTGATAGCTCATCCCGGCGGAGAGCACACCCCCGCCCACATCGGTGAAGTGGGAGTACGCGCGCCAGGGACGCAGACGCTGCACCCATCTCCAGCGCGCCTTCGCCGCGCCGACGATCTCAGGAGCGCGGCGAATGGTCATGGGACGAGCCTAGACCCTATGAGGGTGGGGGCCTGATGGTGTAGGTCTTGCAGGATCAGGGCCTCACGGTGCAAATTCGTGGATCATCCCCGAGAGCAGCTCGAGGATGCCGACATGCAGCGGAGGCCCTGATGTTCAACCAGCGTACGGCGATCGGACTCGATGTGCACGCGAGAAGCGTCCGAGCAGCAGCGATCGACACGAGAACCGGTGAGATTCTCGAAGCAAGACTGCCCGGCGGCAGCGAAGCCGTCACGATGTGGGTGACGAGCGTCGCGGCCGGACACGGCCCGGTCACAGTCGCCTATGAGGCCGGCCCGACCGGGTTCGGCCTCGCCCGCACACTCGAGGCTGCGGGCATCCCGGTCACGGTCGCAGCCCCCTCGAAACTCATCCGCCCAAGCGGCGACCGGGTCAAAACCGATGCCCGTGACGCGCTGTTATTGGCCCGGTTGTTGAAGATGGATGAACTCGTCGCGGTTCGTGTGCCCACGGTCGCAGAAGAAGCCGCCAGGGATCTCGTCCGTGCCCGTGATGACGTGAGGATCGAGTTGATGATGTGCCGGCATCGGCTCTCGAAACTCTTACTTCGACACGGCATCGTCTACGACGGGGCCACCACCTGGAACCGCACGCATGACGCTTGGTTGCGCAGGATACGCAAGGACGGTCTGAGCGGAGCCGGAGCTGGCACTCTGGTCGCATTCGATGCCGCGTTCGACGCCATCACACTCGGACTGGCCAGACGTGACAGGCTCGACACCGAGATCGGGCGCATGGCAGCCGATTCGGAGTTCACCGCGGTGACGAACCGGTTGTGCTGTCTGCGCGGGGTCAACACGCTCACCGGGTTCGCTCTCGCGGTCGAGATCGGTGACTGGCATCGCCTCACCGGGCGCACGATCGCTGCCTACCTCGGGCTCGTTCCCTCGGAGCATTCCTCAGGCGCGACCCGGTCTCTCGGAGCAGTCACGAAAACGGGCAACAGTCACGCTCGCAGACTCTTGATCGAGGCGGCCTGGCATCACAAACCCTGCTATATGCCGGGGAAGACGATGACTGATCGTTGGGCGAAGGCCACCCTCAGGCCGCGGCGCGCGGAGATGCTGGGAACCGGCGGCTTCATCACAGGTGGGGTGTGATGAAAGCCAATAAGAAGAAGCACACCGTCGCGAACACCGCGATCGCTCGCGAGCTCGCGGGCTGGTGCTGGTCACTTGCCGTCATGGACGAGTAACCGTGAAAGCTCGCCCGTGCCGTCGTGTGGACCGGAGCATGCAGCGTGAGGAGCGCACCAGCGATTCGACTATGAGCAACGCCCTGCTGGGGCATCACGCTCGATCCTAGACAAGCTGGCTGCTCTTACCGGAACAGGGTCATGCGGTACTCAACCCGCGAATATCAGACTGACCACGCGTCAATAGACACGCCGCACCATCACACCGACAGCACAGGCGATACCGCACCCGTCAGGCAAGCCGGCCTGACGGGTGCTTACCCCTGCCCACTTGACAAAAAACACCACATATCAGTCGAGCCCGGAAACGCCGGAAGGCCGTCTCCCGATGAGGGAGACGGCCTTCCGAACGGGTCCGGGTCAGTTCGTCTTGCCGCTGCGGATCGCCGCCTTGACCTCGGCGATGGCCTTGGTCACCTGGATGCCGCGCGGGCAGGCGTCGGTGCAGTTGAAGGTGGTGCGGCAGCGCCACACGCCCTCGGTGTCGTTCAGCACGTCGAGGCGCACCTGGGCGGCGTCATCGCGGGAGTCGAAGATGAAGCGGTGCGCGTTCACGATCGCGGCCGGACCGAAGTACTGGCCGTCGGTCCAGAACACCGGGCACGAGGTGGTGCAGGCGGCGCACAGGATGCACTTGGTGGTGTCGTCGAAGCGATCGCGATCCACAATCGACTGCACGCGCTCCTTGCCGGCCTCCGGCTTCGAATCGGCGACGAGGAAGGGGCTCACCGCGCGGTAGGCCGCGAAGAAGGGCTCCATGTCGACGACGAGGTCCTTCTCGAGCGGCAGGCCCTTGATGGCCTCCACATAGACGGGCTTCGAGACGTCGAGATCCTTCACCAGCGTCTTGCAGGCCAGGCGGTTGCGGCCGTTGATGCGCATCGCATCCGAGCCGCAGATGCCGTGCGCGCAGGAGCGGCGGAAGGTGAGCGTGCCGTCCTGGTCCCACTTGATGCGGTGCAGGGCGTCGAGTACGCGATCGGTCGGGTACATCGGCACGTCGAAGTCTTCCCAGTAGGCCTCGCGGCCAGTCTCGGGGTCGTAGCGACGCACCAGGAAGGTGACGTTGAAGGGCTTCATGCCCGCTTCTTCGGCCGGTGTGCCGGGCGCCTCGGAGGTGACGGTGCTCATGGCCTAGTACTTCCTCTCCAGCGGCGGGTATCGCAACTCGCCCTGTTCGTTCTTCGTCATGGTGACGGGCTTCCAGTCCAGCCGGATGTGATCCTCGGGGTTCGGCGAGTGCGGATCGCCCGAGAGGTACGCCATCGTGTGCTTCATGTAGTTCTCGTCATCGCGCTCCGGGTAGTCGTCGCGCATGTGCCCGCCGCGGCTCTCCTTGCGGTTGCGCGCGGTGAAGACGAGCACCTCGGCGAGGTCGAGCAGGAAGCCCAGCTCGATCGCCTCGAGCAGATCGGTGTTGTAGCGCTGGCCGCGATCCTGCACCGAGATGCTCTGGTAGCGCACGCGCAGATCGTGGATCACGCCGAGCACCTCGGTCAGCGACTCCTCGGTGCGGAACACCTGGGCACCGCGGTCCATCGCCTCCTGCAGCTCCTTGCGGATATCGGCGATGCGCTCGGTGCCGGTGGAGTTTCGGAGCTTCTCGACGAGCTCGCGGATCTCCTTCGAGGGATCCTCGGGCAGCTCGACGAAGTCGGCGCCGTTGGCGTAGTCGGCGGAGGCGTTGCCCGCGCGCTTGCCGAAGACGTTGATGTCCAGCAGCGAGTTGGTGCCGAGGCGGTTCGAGCCGTGCACCGAGACGCAGGCGCACTCGCCGGCCGCGTAGAGGCCCGGGACGACGGTCTCGTTGTCCATCAGCACCTCGGCGCGGATATTGGTCGGGATGCCGCCCATCGCGTAGTGCGCCGTGGGGAACACGGGCACGGGCTCCGTCACCGGGTCGACGCCCAGATAGGTGCGGGCGAACTCGGTGATGTCGGGCAGCTTGGTCTCGAGCACCTCGGCGCCCAGGTGGGTGCAGTCGAGGTAGACGTAGTCCTTGTGCGGCCCGGCGCCGCGGCCGTCGAGCACCTCCTGCACCATGCAGCGGGCGACGATGTCGCGAGGGGCGAGGTCCTTGATGGTGGGGGCGTAGCGCTCCATGAAGCGCTCGCCGGAGGCGTTCCGCAGGATCGCGCCCTCGCCGCGAGCGCCCTCGGTGAGGAGGATGCCGAGACCCGCGAGACCGGTCGGGTGGAACTGGTAGAACTCCATGTCCTCCAGCGGCAGCCCCTTGCGCCAGACGATGCCGACGCCGTCGCCGGTGAGCGTGTGCGCATTCGAGGTGGTCTTGAAGATCTTGCCGAAGCCGCCGGTGGCGAAGACGATGGACTTCGCCTGGAAGACGTGCAGCCCGCCGCTGGCCAGCTCGTAGGCGACGACGCCGGAGGGCCGGCGATCCTTGCCCTCGCCCGTCATCACCAGATCGAGCACGTAGAACTCGTTGTAGAAGTTCACGCCCAGCTTCACGCAGTTCTGGAACAGCGTCTGCAGGATCATGTGGCCGGTGCGGTCCGCCGCGTAGCAGGCGCGGCGGACGGGCGCCTTGCCGTGGTCACGGGTGTGACCGCCGAAGCGGCGCTGGTCGATCTTGCCCTCGGGGGTGCGGTTGAAGGGCAGGCCCATGTTCTCGAGGTCGATGACCGCGTCGATGGCCTCCTTCGCGAGGATCTCCGCCGCGTCCTGATCGACGAGGTAGTCGCCGCCCTTGACCGTGTCGAAGGTGTGCCACTCCCAGTTGTCGTCCTCGACATTGGCGAGAGCCGCCGCCATGCCGCCCTGCGCGGCGCCGGTGTGCGAGCGCGTCGGGTACAGCTTGGTGATGACGGCGGTCTTGGCCTTCGGTGCGGCCTCGATGGCGGCCCGCATGCCCGCACCACCGGCGCCGACGATCACGACGTCGAACTGGTGGTAGGTGACGCCGTCCTTGACGGTCACGTCCTCGCCCTCGTGGGTGTTGGTAGTCACTGTTGTCCTATTCTTCGAGAAGTCTTCACCGAGCGGTTACCGGCTCACGCCGTGCAGAACGAGGCGAGCAGTTCGGGATCCGCACCCGGGGGGCAGGGGTCGAAGGTCAGGACCACCAGGGTTCCCAGCAGGATCAGCAGAGCCGCCGAGAGGAACAGCGCCACCTTCAGCGCCTTCGCGAGCCGCGGGCGCGCCACGTAGTCGTTGACGATGGTGCGCATGCCGTTGGCGCCGTGGATCAGCGCGAGCCACAGCAGCAGCAGATCCCAGACCTGCCAGAAGGGATTCGCGAGCTTGCCCCCGACGAAGCCGAAGTCGATGGCGGAGACGCCATCGCCCACCATCAGATTGGAGAAGAGGTGCCCGAAGATGAGCACGACGAGCAGCACGCCCGAGGCGCGCATGTAGATCCAGCCCCACTTCTCCCAGTTGGTGCGCTTCTTGGCGGGCGCCTGCGAACGGGGAGTTTCGATGGTCATAGTCATATCTCCGCGCCCCTTCCTAGTGTCCGAACACGTTCATCAGGTGACGCGGGGTGAAGCCCAGCATCACGATCACCCAGAGCACGATCACGGTCCAGAACATGACGCGCTGGTACTTGGTGCCCTTGCTCCAGTAGTCGACCAGGATCAGGCGCAGGCCGTTCAGCGCGTGGAAAGCGATGGCCCCGACCAGCGCGACCTCGCCGAGGCCCATGATCGGGGTCTTGTAGGTGCCGATGACCGCGTTGTAGGCCTCCGGGCTCACGCGGATCAGCGCGGTGTCGAGCACGTGCACCAGCAGGAAGAAGAAGATCGAGATGCCCGTGATGCGGTGCAGCACCCAGGACCACATTCCCTCATTGCCGCGATAGAGGGTGCCGCCTGCGCGGCTCTTCTTCGCGGCCGCGGGCACAGCCTCTGCCGTTTGGGGTGACACGAGCATCCTCCTAGATTCGGGTTGCGCCAGGTTCCGGCATCCGATGTCAAGCGTCTCGGCGGGCACAGTCATTGCACACTCGCAGGGATCGCACTCCAGCCCATTATGGCACCATTTTCGTCCGGCCCCTGACACGCGAACCGCGCGGTGGACGCGTGGCGGATACGCGACGGATGCGCGAAACCGTGCTGATCCGAGCCTCATTTTCATCAGATGTTTGCGCCCCGGCGCGGGCTTCTCCGCCCGATCCCGGCCGGACCGGCAGTCCGCGCCGCGGGTAGGCTTAGGGCATGATCGACACGTCGCCCCTCGACCGCTTCACCTGCGTGATCCCAGCCGGCGGCGTCGGCTCACGGCTCTGGCCGCTGTCCCGGGCGAACGCCCCCAAGTTCCTCCTCGATCTCACCGGCAGCGGCGACTCCCTGCTGCGCGCCACCTGGAACCGGCTCACCCCGATCGCGCCCCCCGAGCGCATCATGGTGGTCACCGGCAACGCCCACCGCGACTCCGTGACCGAGCAGCTCCCCGAGCTGCTCCCCGAGAACCTCGTCACCGAGAACGAGCCGAAGGACTCCTCGGCCGCGATCGGCCTCGCGGCGGCCATCCTGGAGCTGCGCGACCCCGATGCGATCCTCGGCTCCTTCGCCGCGGACCACGTGATCCGCGGCAATGTGCTCTTCCAGCGCGCGGTGCGCACCGCCGTGAAGGCCGCCGATCAGGGATACATCGCCGCGATCGGCATCCACCCGAGCTTCCCGGCGACCGGTTTCGGCTACATCAGATGCGGCACCGCGCGCACCGATCTCGCGCCCTTCGACGTCTACGGCGTCGACGAGTTCGTCGAGAAGCCCGATGAGGCCACCGCCGCCGACTATCTGCAGCGCGAATCCTATCTCTGGAACGCCGGCATGTTCATCGCCAAAGCGCGGGTGCTGCTCGATCAGATGGCCCTCGCGGAGCCGGATCTCGTGGCCGCCCTGCGCGAGATCGCCTCGGTCTGGGGCACGAAGCACGCCGCCGAGGCGCGCGAGCGGCTGTGGCCGGGACTGCCGAAGATCGCCATCGACTACTCCGTGGCCGAGCCGGCGGCGGCGGCCGGTCGCATGGTCTGCGTGGCCGCGCACTTCGAGTGGGACGATGTGGGCGACTTCGCCAGCATCGCCGATCTGATGACCCGCGGACGCAAGGGCGATCTCGCCGTGCTCGGCGACGGCGCGCAGGTGCTCTCCGACGCCTCCAGCGGCATCGTGGTCAGCGAGAGCGATCGGCTCGTGGCGCTGGTGGGCATGGAGGACGTCGTCGTGGTCGACACCGCCGATGTACTGCTGGTCACCTCGAAGCAGCACGCCCAGGACGTGAAGGGCCTCGTCAACCGGATGAAGGTCAGCGGCGGGGGTCACCTGCTGTAGTCGAGATCGGAGGACCGCGTGAGCAATCCTGAGCAGCACCCCGTCGAGACGATCTGCCGGGCGGCGGTGGGGACGCAAGGGGTGGAGATCCTGGAGCCCCGGGAGGTGCCGCTCGGCGGCCTGCGCGCGATGCCGGTGCGGCGCACACTGCCGCAGCGCCGCCGATCGCTCATCGGCGCCTGGTGCTTCCTCGATCACTACGGCCCCGACGATGTCGCGGTCACCGGCGGCATGAACGTGCCCGCCCATCCGCACACCGGTCTGCAGACGGTCAGCTGGCTCTTCTCCGGAGAGATCGAGCACCGGGACAGCGCCGGCTTCCACGCCCTGGTGCGGCCCGGGGAGCTCAATCTCATGACGGCCGGTCACGGCATCAGCCACTCCGAGCGCTCGACCCCCCGGACCACCGTGCTGCACGGCGCCCAGCTCTGGGTCGCGCTGCCGGAGCACGCCCGCGGGGGCCCGAAGACCTTCGAGCACTATGCGCCGCCCGTGCGCCGCGGCGAGGGATGGACCGCCCAGGTGTTCCTCGGCTCGCTTCTCGGCGAGCACTCCCCCGTCGAGGCGCACACCCCGCTGCTGGGCGCCGAGCTGCGCCTCGCTCCCGGAGCGGAGCTCTCCGTCCCGGTCGATGCCGGCTTCGAGCACGGCGTGCTCCTCGACACCGGGGAGCTCGGGATCGTGCGCATCTCCGGCGATCCGGACGCCGAGGAGGAGACGGCGTCGATCGCTCCCGCCGAACTCGCCTTCGTACCGGCGGGGGCTGCGGCGATCCGCCTTCGCGCGGGCGGCCTCGGCGCGCGGCTGCTGCTGCTCGGCGGCGAGCCGATGGCGGATCAGATCGTGATGTGGTGGAACTTCATCGGCCGCAGCCACGAGGACATCGCCCGGGCGCGCGCCGACTGGCAGGCCCAGATCGCCGCGGTGGGCGTGGCGGACGTCACACCGGAGGGCCACCCGGCACCCGCGGCGAGCGCCGCCGCACCGGTGGACGGGGATCGATTCGGCCTGCCGGACGGCGAGCCCGAGCCGCCGCTGCCGGCACCACCGCTGCCGATCGCCAGGCTGGTGCCCCGGACGCGCTGAGTGCGCCGAGCGCGCCGCGCCCGCGGCCGCCGCCGTCCCCAGCGCGCTACTTGACCAGCGGGAAGAGGATCGTCTCGCGGATGCCGAGACCGGTCAGCGCCATCAGCAGACGATCCATTCCCATCCCCATGCCCCCCGAGGGCGGCATCGCGTGCTCCAGCGCGCGCAGGAACTCCTCGTCGACGCGCATCGCCTCGTCATCGCCGCGGGCCGCCTCCGCGGCCTGCTGCACGAAGCGCTCGCGCTGCACGACGGGATCGACGAGCTCCGAGTACCCGGTGGCCAGCTCGAAACCGCGCACATAGAGATCCCACTTCTCGACGACGCCGGGGACCGATCGGTGATGCCGGGTGAGCGGGCTCGTCTCGACGGGGAAGTCCATCACGAAGGTGGGACGGGTGAGCCCGCCCTTCACGAAGTGCTCCCACAGCTCCTCGACGAGCTTGCCGTGGTTCGGCAGCTTCACCTCGACGCCCTCGGCCGCGGCGAGCTCCTCCAGTTCGGCGACCGAGGTCTCGGGCGTGATCTCGCGGCCGGCGGCCTCGGAGAGCGTGCCGTACATCGAGATGCGGTCCCACTGGCCGCCGAGCTCGAAGAGCGTGCCGTCGGCCCAGAGCACGGTGTGCGTGCCCGCGCGCTCGGTGTCCTCGTTGACGGCGAGGGCGGCGTTCTGCACCAGCGCCTGGGTGAGATCGGCGATGCCCTGGTAGTCCGTGTAGGCCTGGTAGGCCTCGAGCATCGCGAACTCCGGGCTGTGGGTGGAGTCGGCGCCCTCGTTGCGGAAGTTGCGATTGATCTCGAACACCCGCTCGAGCCCGCCGACGACCGCGCGCTTGAGGTACAGCTCGGGGGCGATGCGCAGGAAGAGCTCGGTGTCGAAGGCGTTGGAGTGCGTCACGAAGGGGCGCGCGGAGGCGCCGCCGTGCATGGTCTGCAGCATCGGCGTCTCGACCTCGACGAAGTCGCGCTCGGCGAAGGTGCGGCGCAGGCTCGCCATGGTCTTCGCGCGGGTGAGCACATTGCTGCGGGCCTGCTCGCGCTGGATCAGGTCGAGGTAGCGCTGCCGCACGCGCGTCTCCTCGTTCAGCTCGGCGTACATATTCGGCAGCGGGGCGAGCGCCTTGGAGGCGATCCGCCACTCGCGCACCATGACGCTCAGCTCGCCGCGACGGCTGGAGATCACCTCGCCGCTCACGAAGAGGTGATCGCCCAGATCGACGAGCTCCTTGTAGCGGGCGAGCGACTCCTCGCCGACCTCGGCGAGGCTCACCATGGCCTGGATACGGGTGCCGTCGCCGGCCTGCAGGCTCGCGAAGCAGAGCTTGCCGGTGTTGCGCTGGAACACCACCCGGCCCGCGATGCCGACGATCTCGCCGCTGCGGCTATCGGGGGCCTCTTCGAGATGCGCCCATCGGGCACGGATCTCGGGGATCGTCGCGGTGACGGGCACCGCGACGGGGTAGGCGCCGCCGCCGAGCTCGGCGTTCTCGTTCAGCCTGTCGCGCTTCTCCAGTCGCACCCGCTTCTGCTCGAAGACCTCTTCCTCGCTGAGTGCGGCGGTCTCGGGCGCGTGCTGGTCGCTCATCTACTCGGATCCTTCGTGTTCGAGGCGTGGACACCCCAGTCTATTCGGCTGCAGCGCTCGCCCTGCCGCCGATGCCTGCGGGTGCGGCAGCGATCGCAGGCATCGATCATATACGATCTAGGAGCGGGATCCCGCCCGCCAGAGAGGATCCCACGTGACCACCGACCGCCCCAGCCGGCTCACCCCCGGCCTGCTGGCAGTACTCGGCGTCCTCGCGACCGCGAGCGCCCTCTCCACCGATCTGTACCTCCCCTCGCTCCCCAGCATCTCGGAGGATCTCGCCGCCTCCCCCTCGCTCGTGCAGCTCACCCTCTCGGTGTTCTTCTTCGGCATGGGCGCCGGCCAGCTGCTGCTCGGCACGATCTCGGACTCCCGGGGGCGCCGGCCCGTGCTGCTCGCAGCCCTCACGGTGTTCTCGCTCTCCGGCATCGCCATGACCTTCACCCCCGGCATCGAGCTGCTCATCGCGCTGCGCCTGGTGCAGGGGTTCTCCGGCGCCGCGGGCCTCGTGCTCTCGCGCGCCATCGCCGCCGACCTCAGCGAGGGCAAGACCGCGGTGCGCGCGCTCAGCCTCATCGCCATCGTCAGCGGCCTGGGCCCGCTGCTCGCTCCCGTGATCGGCGGCGTCACCCACGAGTGGTGGGGCTGGCGCGGTTCGCTCGCGACGCTGGGCGGCATCGCCGCGATCATGCTGCTGCTCGCGTGGCGGACGGTGCCCGAGTCGCTGCCCGTGGCGCAGCGCTCGGGCGCGGGCCTCCGCAGCATCGTCGCCCCCTTCGGCAGGCTGCTGCGGGACGGGCGCTTCCTCGCGCTGACGATCGGCTTCGGGTTGAGCTTCGCATCGATCATGGCCTACATCTCGGCATCGCCCTTCGTGGGCCAGAGGATCCTCGGCATGAACGCGCTTCTCTACGCGCTGAGCTTCTCCGCCGCGGCCTCGGCGATGGTGCTCGGCAATCTGATCAACTCCCGCATCGCACCGAGGGTCGGGCCGCGGCGCATGCTGGTCGTCGGCGTCGGTCTGCTGACGCTCGGCGCCGCGGCGATGCTCCTCTTCGTGCTCACCGGCGCACTGAGCATCGCGAGCTTCATCGCCTGCGCATTCGTCGCCTCCGCGGGCAGCGGCCTGATCCTGTCGAATGCCAGCGCCCTCGCCTTGGCCCGCGCGGACTACGCGCGGGGATCCGGCTCGGCACTGCTCGGGGCGATCCAGTTCCTGCTGGGCGGCATCGTCGCACCGCTCACCGGCCTGTGGGGCGAGGGCACCGCGGTGCCCATGGCGACCATCATGGCCGCGGCCGCGGCGGGCGCCTGCGTGTGCGCGGTGATCGCGCTGCGCCCCGGCGGCCGCGCGTGAGCGCGATCCGCGACTACCCGATCTCCGGATCGGCGTCCCCCGAGAGCCCGGCCGCCGCCGTCAGCTCCTCCTCCACGGCGGCCCGCACCAGAGCGCCGATCACCCGGTCCGGCCGTGCGACGCCGAGCTCCCGCAGGGCACCGGTCGCCTGCCGCACGACCGCGGCGGAGAACTCCGCCGCCGCCGCGACCGCCTCGGCATAGGCGGCACGATCCCCCTCCGCCAGCACCACCGGTTCGGCCCCCATCTCGACCGCGAGCGCCTGTCCGATCGGCAGCACCGGAGTCGGCGCGGTGACGACCATCGTCGCGCCCGCGAGCCGGCCGAGGTCCAGGCTCGTCCCGGTGAACACCATCGCCGGGTGCAGGGCCAAGGGGATCACCCCGGCGGCGAGCGCGGGGGCGAAGACCCCGTATCCGTGCTCCGGGGCCGTGTGGGCGACGAGCTGCCCCGGCTGCCAGGCGCCGGTCTCGGTGAGCCCGCTCACGAGTCCGGGCAATTCGCTTCCGGGGATGGCGAACAGCACCAGCTCGCTGCGCCGCACCAGCTCGGGCACGTCCAGCACGGGCACGCCCGGCAGCAGCGTCTCGGCGCGCTCGCGGCTCTCCGCGCCGATGGCGCTGATCCCGGTGATGGCGTGCCCCGCACCGGCGAGCGCGAGGGCGAGGATGGGGCCCACCCGACCGGCCCCGATCACCCCGATGCCGAGCCGGCCCGCGCGCTGAGCGGTCACCGCGCCTCCCCCGTCTCAGCCGAGGGATCGAGGATCGGCGCCCCGCTCCGCTGATCGGACTCCTCCGACTGCACCCGAACGATAGTGCGGGCGAGCGTCTCGAAGACCCGGCGCGCCTGGTCCAGGCCGAGGCCGCGCATCTCCATCTGCACCGGGCCCAGCACGGTGTGCGCCTGCACCGAGGCGAGTCCCAGCATCCGGTGCACCATCGGTCGCCGCAGCTGCACCGACTGCGCCCGTACGATCGGCAGCACGCCCAGCGATCGGGTGACGGCGCCCCGGCGGATTCTGAGCGTGGGATGCCCCCCGGCGTCGTCGAGGCGCAGGCCCGCGCGTCGCCGGCCGAACCACAGCACCCAGGCGGCCCCGGGTCCGGCCCCCAGATACCCGTCGACCGGTCCGAGGAGCGCGGCGCGCAGCTCCTCGGCGCGCGCAGGCCCCGGCGATCCGGGCAGCAGGGTCTCGAAGACCCTCAGCACATCCTCGACGCGGCCCACCGGCAGCACCGTGTTCTGCAACCGGTTCTGACCGCCCTGGGCGACGGCGTGACCCGCCGTGGTGATCCGCACCTTCCACCAGCCGAAGGGTCGCCACCCGATCGGCTGCCGGGCCTCCACCGCGTGGATGCGCCCGAAGGGAACGGTCTCGGTGGTGGTCGAGGTGAGCCCTGCGCCGACCCGGATGCCGTCGCTCGAACGCGAGAGCACGAAGTTGAAGCCCCGGTTGAACTGGCCGACCAGGAGGCCGATCAGCACCAGGGCGAGGGGCAGCACGCTCACCAGCAGGAATGGCGAGAACCAGATGCTCCCCACGAGGATCCCGGCGGCGATCAGCACGATCACCAGCATCTCCGAGCCGAGCAGGATGCTCGCGATCAAGCGGCCGATCGGCACTCGGACGAGGGATCCGCTCTCGCGCGCCGCCGGATCGATGTCGAAATCCGCGAGATCCCGGATTCGCTCGTCGAACTGGGCAACGACCGGGGCGCCGTCGCGCGGTGCCCCGGCAGAGGCGGCCTCGGGCCGGGCGGCGGCTCCGGACGGTGCGGTCTCGAAGGGCGCGGTCGAGGAGGGCGCAGTCGCGGACGGTGCCGTCGCGAGCGGCGCGATTCCGGGCCGCTCGGTTCCGGACGGCGCGGAGCGATCCGCCGTCGGACCGCCGCGGCGCGCGGCGACCTCGAGCAGGATCCGCTCGCGCACGTCCTTGGCGTCCCGGTGCCCGAGATAGCGCAGCGAGACTTTGCCCCCCTGCCCGCCGGTCTGCACATCCACCGCGGTGAGGCCGAGCACCCGGGCGAGCAGCGGGCGCTGCAGATTGACGCTCTGGATCCGATCGAGCGGGGCGCGGCGGTGCTGCCTGAAGACGATGCCGCTGCGCTCCTCGACGGCCTCCGCCGTGATGCGGAAGGTGTGGAACCGCCAGGAGAGCCAGGAGACGAAGACGATGAGCGCGATCGCTCCGAGCACCACCAGCAGGGCGACCACGATCAGGCTCTCCCCGACGATGAAGTCGATGAGATCGCCCTCGCTCGGGCCGAGCGCGTTCAGATACTCCTCCGCGATGAAGAGACCGAGGAAGTGATCGCGGAAGTTCGCGAGGAGGATGCCGCCGATCACGATGAGCACCAGGCCGCCGCGCAGCAGCGGCGTCAGCGGGTGCAGACGACGCCAGTCGGTGGCGGAGGCCGCGGGATCCTGCGCCTGATCCCCGACCTCCGGCGCGCCTTCGGGCGTGCCGTCCGGGGTGGTCACAGCCCCGACCGCCGGGTCTCGGCGAGCTCCACCAGGCGGTCGCGCAGCGCCTCGGCCTCATCCAGGGGGAGGCCCGGCAGGCGCACGCCCGTCGCCACGCTGGCCGTGACGAATTTCAGGGTGGCGAGCCCGAGCGCGCGCAGCAGCGGGCCGCGGGTGACGTCGACCAGTTGCAGCCGGCCGTAGGGCACGGCGACGTAGCGCTCGAACATGATCCCGCGACGGAAGAGCAGGTCGTCCTCGCGCAGCATGTATCCGATGGCTCGGACGCGGCGGAAGGCGAGCACGGCGTTGACCAGCAGTAGGAGCACGACGACGCCGAACGCGAGGTACACGAGAAGCGGCAGCCGCTGCGGGGCGACGAGGGTGAGGATCACGGGCACCGCCACGGCCAGCAGCGTGAGCAGCAGGTTCATCGCGAGATCCGCCCAGGCGTAGCTGGGTGACACCCGCTGCCAGGGCTGCTCGCCCTGCTCGACGTTCTGCTGCTGCGTCTCGCTCATACCCACAAGCCTAGAGCGCCCTGCTCGCCGCCCCGATCCGGGGCCGGCGCCGGCGCCCAGAATGGGCGGAGCCGTGCTCAGGCGGGCTGATCGCCGGCCTCGAGATCCTGCCCTTCCTCCGGGTCCTGCGGCGGCACCCGGCACAGGAGCTCCGCGATCAGCCCGCAGACGAGCAGCGCGATGCCGGCCCCCAGCACCAGCAGCATCGGCAGCCAGCTCGCCACGGGCGGCGGCACGCTGCGGGTGAGCAGCTGCAGGGCGAGCCCGCCGCCGAAGCCGCCGAAGAGGGCGCCGGCGAACTGCGAGGCCCGCGCTCCCGCGAGCAGCCGCACCGCGTGAAAGGGGTTGACGGGCCTTCCCGAACGACGCGTGACCGCGCGGCGCAGGGCGATGCCGAGCACCAGCACGACGGCGCCGATCACCACGAGCGTCGCCGCCAGCGAGACCGGGGGGACGAAGGGGGCGAGTCCCCACGAGGATCGGGCGAACTGCACCAGCAGGCCCACGGCGAGACCGACCACGGCGAAGGCGGTGATCGCCAGTGGCGAGGTGCGCTGCAGCTTAGGCACGGCCGGCCTCCTCGACGGGTCCGGTGGTGTCGCCGATGCGGGCGAGGAGATCGGAGACCCGGCCGTGGCCGAGGAGGACCGCGTCCGGATCGAGGTCGAGCCAGGGCGCCAGCACGAAATCCCGTTCGTGGGCGTGCGGGTGAGGGACGGTGAGCCGCTCGTCCTTGATCACACGGCCGCCGTAGAGGATGAGATCGATGTCGAGCGTCCGGTCGCCCCAGCGGGCGCTGCGCACCCGGCCGTGGCGACGTTCGAGGTCCTGCAGCACATCGAGCAGCTCGTGCGGGCCGAGCGTGGTCCGGGCGAGCGCCACCGCGTTGAGATAGCGCGGGGCGTCTGGATCCGGACCCGATTCGGTCAGGGCCACGGTCTCGCGCAGCGCGGAGGCGCGGAAGCCCTCGATTCCGGGGGTGCGGGCCAGTTCCTGCTGGGCGACGAAGATGGTCTCGCCCCGGTCGCCGAGATTCGCGCCGAAGGCGAGCAGCACGGGCACCACCTGCGCGATCACGCGGCGCCCTCCCCGCCTCGGCGCTCCACCGTCACCGAGACGTCGGCGAAGCTCGCGTCGATCGGAGCCTCGGGCTTGTGCACGGTGACGCGCACCGCGGCGACGCCTGCGAAGCCCAGCGCGACGGCGGCGACCCGCTCGGCCACGGTCTCGATGAGATCCACCGGGTCGCGGCCGACAGCGGCGACCACCGCCTCGGCCAGCTCGCCGTAGTGCACGGTCCGCTCGAGGGCATCGCCCAGGGCGGCGGGCCGGAGATCGAGCGAGGCCTCCACATCGATGAGGAAGCGCTGCCCCCGCTCGCGCTCGAAGTCGAAGACGCCGTGGTGCGCGAAGACCTCGAGCCCGGTGAGGGTGATGCGATCGCGCGGCACCGCCTCGGCGGATGACGCCGGCGCAGGATCCGGCACCGGCCTCGACCCCGGCACCGCCGCGCCCGCGGCCTCCCCCTGCGTCGAAAGCGCAGTTCTCGGCACTTCCTGCGCCTCGAAAGGCCCGGAAGTGACCTCTCGATGAGGGTGCCGGATCGCCGCCGCGCTCCAGGCCTCGGCGACCGCGAGGGCGTGCACGGTCGGCGCGACCTCGTGCACGCGCACCCCCCAGACGCCATGCCGCGCGGCCAGCGCGCTGACCACCGCCGTCGCGAGATCGCGATCCGCCATGGTCGCCGCCGGGCCGAGGGTGTCGGCGAGCATCCGTTTGCGCGAGACCCCCACCAGTACCGGATGGCCGAGCTCCGCGAGGCGCGGCAGCTCCGCGAGCAGTTGCCAGCCCTGCGCGGCGGTCTTGTCGAAGCCGAGGCCCGGATCGAGCACGATCTTCTCCGGGGCGATGCCGGCCGCGACGGCCGCGTCGGCCAGGCGCGCGAGCTGCTCGCGCACCTCGGTCACCACATCGTCGTAGCGGGAGCGCTCGTGCCGCGGATCGGGGATGCCCCGCCAGTGCATGGCGATGTACCCGGCACCGGTCTCGGCGGCGGCCCGGTGCATCCCGGGGTCGTGCAGCCCGCCCGAGACGTCGTTGATGATCTCGGCGCCCGCGACGACGGCGGCCCGGGCGGTGCTCGCGTGCAGGGTGTCGATCGACACCCTGATGCCCTCGGCGCTGAGCGCACGGATCACCGGGAGCACGCGGCGCTGCTCCTCTTCGGGCGGCACCGGCTGCGCGCCCGGGCGCGTGGACTCGCCCCCGATGTCGATGATGTCGGCGCCCTGCGCGGCGAGCTCCCGCCCCCGCGCGATCGCAGCGTCGACGTCGAGATAGCTGCCTGCGTCGCTGAAGGAGTCGGGGGTGACGTTGAGCACGCCCATCACCCGCGTGGTCACCGCGGTGTCCTGTCCCCGTGCGATGAAGCGGGGGTCTGCGCCGAAGCGGGGACATGCGCCGCGTAGGCCCGGTGCCGCTCGTCGTCCGCGCCCCGCGCGATGAGCGCCATCACCTCGGCGCGTTCCGCGGTGCGGGCGAGCGCCCCGCGGGAGGCGATCGTCACGACCAGGGCCTCGGTCTGCCGGCCCCCGCGATCGGCGACGCAGCCGTGCGAGGCCTCCAGCACCACGAGCACCCCCTCGGGCGAGAGCCCCTGCTGCAGCGTCTCGGCGATCTGCTCGCCGAGACGCTCCTGCACCTGGGGGCGGGCCGCCAGGGTGTTCACGACCTTCGGAATCGCGCCCAGCCCTACCACCCGCGCACCCGGGCGGTAGGCGACATGCGCCCTGCCCCGGAACGGCAGCAGGTGGTGCTCGCAGACCGAGCGCAGCGCGATATCGCGCACCAGCACCAGCTCGCCCGTCTCATCGCCCACCGGCACCGCGTCGCTCAGATGGGTCAGCGGATCGACGCCCACTCCGGCGAAGAACTCCGCATAGGCGTCGGCGACGCGTCCGGGGGTGCCGGCGAGCTCCTCCCGGTCGGGGTCCTCGCCGATCGCGGCGAGGAGCTCGCGCACCACTGCGGCCACGCGCCCCCGATCGACGCCCGCCGTCACGACTCCGCCGAATCCTCGCGCGCTCCCGCGTCGGCGGCGGTGCTCTCCAGGCCGTCGACGACCGGCCCGACCTCGATGCCGCCGCCGGCCAGCACGCCGTCGGTGCGGACCGCCGGCGGGATGTCGATGGGCGGCAGATCGCTCACGGGTCGCTCATCGCTGGACAGCCACACCGGGCGCTCGGGCAGTCGCACCACATCGGTGAAGATCTCGGCCACCTGCAGGTGGTCGAGGGTCTCCTTCTCCATCAGTTCGCCGGCGAGCCGGTCGAGCACGGCGCGGTTGAGCACCAGCGCCCGATAGGCCTCGTCGTGCCCCTGCTCGATGATCGCCCGGATCTCGGCGTCGACGGACACCGCGACCCCCTCGGAGTAGTCGCGGGAGGTGCCGAACTCGCCCAGATAGGGCGAGGCCTGGGCCTGTCCCAGCCGCACCGGGCCGAGCGAGGCCGACATGCCGTATTCGGTCACCATCTTGCGGGCCGTGGCGGTCGCCTTC
Source organism: Leucobacter sp. (assembly GCA_048516985.1). Lineage (GTDB taxonomy): Bacteria > Actinomycetota > Actinomycetes > Actinomycetales > Microbacteriaceae > Leucobacter. Next base: position 2,684,051 of record CP183188.1, read on the forward strand.
TCGATGTCGTTGCCGGCCCCCGTGGTCGGGTCGTGGAACACCAGCTCCTCGGCGACGCGGCCGCCCAGCGCGTAGGCGATCTGGTCCTGCAGCTCGTTGCGGGTGACCGAGTACTTGTCCTCGAGCGGGATCACCATGGTGTAGCCGAGCGCGCGCCCTCGGGGCAGGATGGTGATCTTGGTCACCGGATCCGTGTGGTTGAGCGCCGCAGCCACCAGCGCGTGCCCGCCCTCGTGGTACGCCGTCATCAGCTTCTCGTGATCCTTCATCACCCGGGTGCGCCGCTGCGGACCCGCGATCACCCGGTCGATGGCCTCGTCGAGCGCGCGATTGTCGATGAGCTGCGCGCCCGAGCGGGCGGTGAGCAGCGCGGCCTCGTTGAGCACATTGGCGAGATCCGCACCGGAGAAGCCGGGGGTCTTGCGCGCGACCACGTCGAGATCGACGTTCTTCGACAGCGGCTTGCCCTTGGCGTGCACCTGGAGGATGGCCAGGCGCCCCTTCATATCCGGCGCGTCCACGCCGATCTGCCGATCGAAGCGGCCCGGGCGCAGCAGCGCGGGGTCGAGCATATCGGGACGGTTCGTCGCGGCGATGAGGATCACATTGGTCTTGGGATCGAAGCCGTCCATCTCGACCAGCAGCTGGTTGAGGGTCTGCTCGCGCTCGTCGTGGCCGCCGCCCATGCCCTGGCCGCGGCGCTGGCCGACCGCGTCGATCTCATCGACGAAGATGATGGCCGGAGCATTCGCCTTCGCCTCCTTGAAGAGATCGCGCACGCGACTCGCGCCGACGCCCACGAACATCTCGACGAAGTCGGATCCCGAGATCGAGTAGAAGGGCACCCCCGCCTCGCCGGCCACCGCGCGGGCCAGCAGCGTCTTTCCGGTGCCGGGCGGGCCGTACAGTAGCACGCCCTTGGGGATGCGCGCGCCCACCGCCTGGAACTTGCTGGCGTCCTCCAGGAAGTCCTTGATCTCGTGCAGCTCGTCGACGGCTTCGTCGGCGCCCGCGACATCGGCGAAGGTGACCTGCGGCATCTCCTTGGAATTGAGCTTGGCCCGGGACTTCCCGAACTGCATCACCTTGTTGCCGCCGCCCTGCATCGAGGAGAGCATCCACCAGAAGAACAGGCCGATGAGCAGCAGCGGCAGCATGAAGCCCATGATCGACCAGAAGGCGTTCGGCTGTGGCACCTGGTCGGTGAAGCCGTCCTCGGGCGCGGCCTCGTTCACCGCCTGCACCACGGCGTCTCCGCGCTGCGAGACGTAGTAGAAATAGACCTCGGTCGCCCCGGTCTTCTCCTCGGCCTTCTCCAGCGTCAGATTGACCCGCTGGTCGCCGTCGATGATCTCGGCCTTGGTGACGTCACCGGATCCCAGCAGCTCGAGCCCCTGCTGCGTGCTGATCTCGCGGGAGCCGCCGCCGGAGAGCAAGGACCATCCCAGCAGCACGATGAGCGGCGCCAGGATCAGGTAGAGCAGCGGCCCTTTGAAGAGCTTCCTGCCCTTGGATGCGGTCTGTGCCAAGTCGGGGCCTTTCCTCGCGACGACGAACGTTCTTTAGCGTAGTCGCCACCCGCGACAAAGCCACTGTGAGGGGCCTGTGGCAGAGCCGAGGATCGCTCTCAGCGCAACCGCGCGCTACTCCTCCGAGTAGACGTGCGCGTTCAGCACGGCGACATCGCGCAGATTGCGGTAGCGCTCGGCGTAGTCGAGTCCGTAGCCGACCACGAAATCGATCGGGATGTCGAAGCCGACATAGGCCACCTCCACCTCCACCTTCGCCGCCTCGGGTTTGCGCAGCATGGTGCAGATGCGCACCGACTTCGCCCCGCGCGACTCGAGGTTCTCCTTGAGCCAGGCCAGCGTCAGCCCGGAGTCGATGATGTCCTCGACGATGAGCACATCGCGGCCGGCGATCTCGGTGTCGAGATCCTTGAGGATCCGCACCACGCCGCTGGACTTGGTGCTCGCCCCGTACGACGACACGGCCATCCAGTCCATCTCGGCGTGGAAACGCAGCTCGCGCGCCAGATCCGCCATCACCATGACCGCGCCCTTGAGCACGCCGACGAGCAGCGGCGGGTTCTCGTGACCGTAGTAGGCCTCGATCTCGCGCGCCATCTCGGCCAGACGCGCTTTCAGCTCGGTCTCGGTGACCAGTACCTTCGCCAGATCGTCGCCCAGATCCTTCGCATCCATGTGCCCACTGTAGTGCCTCGCCGGTGTCGCGGATCAGCGCGGGGAGAAGAGGAGCCGATCCCCTGAACGCCGGACCGAGCCGCCCGGCACATCGATGCCCGCCTGCCCCTCCCATGCCGTCACCAGCGCCGCGACCGCGAGGGTGTGCTCGCGACTGAGCGAGGTGCCGAAGGAGCGGTTCGCGAAGGACCGGATGATCCGATTGCGCAGCGCGGCCGGCAGCTCGGCGAGCCCCGCGACCGGCAGCTCGGCGGCCGGGTCCGCACCCGGGGCGGTATCGTCCCGCTCGGCGAGCAGCGCGTCGAGCCGCTCGGCGGCGAGCGCGTCGAGCGCATCGGCGTCCTCCCGGGCGAGCTCGGCGGTGCGCGCCAGATTCGCCGCGATCCCGGGGCCCAGCTCCCGCACCAGTGCGGGCAGGATCCTCGTGCGCACCCGCACCCGGGTGTAGGCGGGGTCGCTGTTGTGCGGGTCGGCCCAGGCCTCGAGCCCCTGCGCCGCGCAGGCGCGCTCGGTCGTCCTGCGGGCCACCCCGAGGAAGGGGCGGAGGATCCCCTCTCTCCGCGGGGAGATCCCCGAGATCGCCCGGATGCCCGAGCCGCGCGCCAGCGCCAGCAGCACCTGCTCGGACTGGTCGTCGCGCGTGTGCGCGGTGAGGATCGCCGCCGCGCCGGTCTCGACCCGCACGGACTCGAATGCGCGGTACCTGGCCGTGCGCGCCGCGGCCTCCGGGCCGTCGCCGCGACCGGTCTCCACCGTCACCCGGCGCACGATCACCGGATCGAGCCCCAGCCCTGTGGCCTGCGCCTGCGCGCGGGCGGCGACGAGGGCCGAATCCGGCTGCAGGCCGTGATCCACGATCACCGCCCCGGCACGCAGGCCCCGGCGGGGCGCTTCGAAGGCCGTGGCCGCCGCGAGGGCCAGGGAGTCCGCCCCTCCCGAGAGCGCGACGAGCACGAGCTGGGATCCGCCGCGCCTCGCCTCCACGGCAGGCTCTTCGGCGAGCGCCCGACGCACCGCGAGCCGCGTCTCGGCGACGGCGGGATCGAGCGGCGGCAGGCGGTTCACCCGTCTATCCTCTCGCGAGCCCGGCGAACCGGGCGGAAACGACAGCGGGGCGGCGCCCACCGGCACCGCCCCGCTCTCATTCGAGGGGTGCTACGCGAGGGCCTTGGCCTTCAGCGCGTCGAACTCCTGCTGGGTGATCGCACCCGAGTCGAGCAGCTTCTTCGCCTCGGCGATCTCGGCGCTCGCACCGCCGGCGACCTGGCGGATGTAGTCGTCCTGCGCCGCCTTGGCCTCGCGGAACGAGGCTGCGCTGCGCTCCCCCATGCCGCGACCGCGGAAGATCAGGTAGATCAGCGCGGTCAGGAAGGGAATGGCGATGAGGAAGAAGAACCAGACCGCCTTGAGGAAGCCGTTCAGCTTCCGGTCGCGGAAGAGATCCGTGATGATCGAGAAGAGGGCCATCAGATACGCGATGAAAACGAAGGCGGTCAGGAACCACCAGATGGCATCCCAGATTGCAGTCCAGAACGGCATAGTCCGCTCCTCCTTGAGTGTCGGTGCCCGCCGCGGGGCGATCAGGGGCGCGGCTGTGCATCAGTCTAGTGACGACGATGCGCGAGACGGCGGATCCGCTGCGGCGAATAGTTTTGTGACGCCTCGTGTCCGCCCGGGCTTGCCTGAAGCCCTGAAGCTGCCTACGCTCATTGAGGCAGCAGGCGCAGCCTCCACTCCCCCGCAGTCTTCCCGAGAGACCTCACCAGAACCAGAACGAGGAGCCCCCATGACCGAACAGCAGACCTGGCGTTTCGAGACCAAGCAGGTGCACGCGGGCGCTCAGCCCGATCCCGCGACCAACGCGCGCGCGGTGCCGATCTACCAGACCACCTCCTACGTGTTCGACAACACCGAGCACGCCAAGAACCTGTTCGCGCTCACCGAGTTCGGCAACATCTACACCCGCATCATGAATCCGACCCAGGCGGTCGTCGAGGAGCGCATCGCCGCTCTCGAGGGCGGCACCGGCGCGCTGCTGCTGGCCAGCGGCCAGGCCGCGGCGACCTTCGCGGTGCTGAACATCGCGCAGGCGGGCGATCACATCGTCTCCTCGAGCTCGATCTACGGCGGCACCTACAACCTGTTCAAGTACACCCTCGCGAAGCTCGGCATCGAGGTCACCTTCGTCGAGAACCAGGACGATGCCGCCGAGTGGCAGCGCGCCGTCCGCCCGAACACCAAGCTGTTCTTCGCCGAGACCATCGGGAACCCGCGCGTGAACGTGCTCGACATCACCCTCGTCTCCGATGTCGCGCACGAGAACGGCGTGCCGCTCATCGTCGACAACACCATCGCCACGCCGTATCTGATCCGCCCCTTCGAGCACGGCGCCGACATCATCATCCACTCGGTCACCAAGTTCCTCGGCGGCCACGGCACCACCATCGGCGGCGCGATCGTCGACGGCGGCAAGTTCGAGTGGTCGAAGAACGTCGAGAAGTTCCCCGGGCTCACCGAGCCCGACCCCTCCTACCACGGCGCCTCCTACACGGCGGCAGTCGGCGATGCGGCGGCCTACATCATCAAGGCCCGCGTGCAGCTGCTGCGCGATCTGGGATCGTCCATCGCCCCGCACAGCGCCTTCCTGCTGCTGCAGGGCATCGAGACCCTGTCGCTGCGCATCGAGCGCCACGTGCAGAACGCGCAGGAGATCGCCGAGTGGCTGGAGAACCACGACGATGTCGCGACCGTCTACTACGCGGGCCTGCCCTCGAGCCCGTGGTACTCGGCGGCGAACACTTACGCGCGCAAGGGCGTCGGAGCCGTGCTGAGCTTCGAGCTCAAGGGCGGCGTCGACGCCGGCAAGGCGCTCGTCGAGAACGTCGAGCTGTTCAGCCACCTCGCCAACATTGGCGATGTGCGCAGCCTCATCATCCACCCCGCCTCGACCACGCACTCGCAGCTCTCCCCCGAGCAGCAGCTCACCGCCGGTGTCACGCCGGGCCTGGTGCGCCTCTCGGTCGGCATCGAGAACGTCGAGGATCTGAAGGCCGATCTCGAGGCCGGCTTCTCCGCGGCGCGCAACGCTGCGGCCGCCGCGCGCGCGAACGCGTAACACTCGCTGCACGCGGAAGCGGGCGATCCCTTGCGGGGCCGCCCGCTTTCGCGTTCCGAGGGGTGCGGATCGGCTGCGCCTGCGCCGTCGGGGCCCGAAGCCGTGTCACAGAGTCGGCGGGCGCGACCGGAGACGAGAGAATAGGGAGCTATGGACTGGCAGACTCACGAGGACTCCTCCCCGACTGACTTCATCACCGACGCCCAGCTGCGAGCGCTGATCGGCAGGCCCCCGATCAGCGGCGGCTGGCGCGACGGCGACCCCGTCGGGCAGCGCAGCTTCGCGTCGATCGGCACCGTCACCACGGAGGGCGGCGCCCAGATCCCCCACGCCCGCCTCGCCTATGAGACCTTCGGGGAGCTGAACGAGCGTGGCGACAACGCCATCCTCGTCTTCCACGCGCTCACCGGAGACAGCCACCTCGTCGGCGCCGCCGGCCCCGGCCACCCGACCGACGGCTGGTGGGGCGATGTCGTCGGTCCCGGCCGCGCGCTGGACACGGATCGCTACTGCATCGTCGCACCCAATGTGCTGGGCGGCTGCCAGGGATCGACCGGGCCCGCCAGCCTCGCACCGGACCACACAGAGTGGGGCGGCCGCTTCCCCTACCTGACCATCCGGGATCAGGTCCGGGCGGCGGCGACCTTCGCCGATGTGCTCGGCATCGAGCGCTTCGTCGCGGTCATCGGCGGATCGGTCGGCGGCATGCACGCGCTCGAGTGGGGCCTGATGTACCCGGAGCGGGCGGAGCGCCTCGCCGTCATCGCCGCGCCCCCGGTGACCACTGCCGATCAGATCGGGCTGAATCTCGTGCAGCTCGAGGCGATCCGCACGGATCCCGCCTGGCGCGGGGGCGACTACTACGACGCGCCCGACGGGCTGGGGCCCCACCACGGGCTCGCCACGGCCCGACGCCTGGCCCTGCTCAACTACCGCAGCAACACCGAGCTCGACGAGCGCTTCGGCCGGGCCTGGCAGTCGGCGGTCAGCCCGCTGGGCGGCGGCGGGCGCTTCGCGGTGGAGAGCTACCTCGACTTCCACGGCAACAAGTTCACGCGCCGCTTCGACGCGAACAGTTACCTCACCCTGGTGCAGGCGATGAACTCCCACGATGTGGGCCGGGATCGGGGCGGCGTCGCCGAGGCGCTCAGCGCCCTGACGCTGCCGACGCTGGTGATCGGGATCCCGAGCGATCGCCTCTTCACCATCGACGGGCAGGATCAGATCGCCAGGTACTCCCCCGGCAGTCTCGACGGAGATCTCGCGACCCGTCTCGACAGCCCCTTCGGGCACGATTCCTTCCTGATCGAGCACGAGCGCGTCGGCGAGCATCTGACCCGGCTGCTCAACACCTGACCGCCTGCGGCGTCGATGCCTGCTCCGGCGCCGATCCCCGCACCGATCTCGGAATCGAGGCCGGCACCGGGGCGCTCACTCGTAGCGGCGGCGCTTGGTGGCATCGTTGATCTCGCCGACCAGCTCCTCGATGAGATCCTCCAGAAAGGCCACGCCGAGCTCGGTGCCGCTGCGGTCGACGACGCGCGCCAGGTGCACGCCGCGCGCCTGCATCCTGGCGAGGACGTCCTCGACGTCGGTGTCGGCCGGCACCGTCAGCATCTCGCGGATCCGCTTCCGACGGATCGGCTCGTGGATGCGATCCTCGGACAACCGCAGCAGATCCTTGATGTGGATGTAGCCGATCAGCTCCCCCGACTCGTCGCGCACGGGATACCGGGAGAAGCCGTCGCGGGTGACCGCGGCCTCGACATCGGCGGGGGTGGCCAGGGGCGTCAGGGTGATCAGCTGCTCCCGCGGCACCAGCAGGTCGATGGCGCGCTTGGTCGTGAACTCGAATGCGGCGCTCACCGCCCCGCTCGGATCCTCCAGCACCCCCTCCCGGGTGGAGTGGCTCACGATATTCGCCACCTCCTCCAGCGTGTAGGTGGCATTGGCCTCCGACTTCGGCTCGACGCCGAATATGCGCAGCACGCCGTTGGCGACGGCGTTGAGTCCGGCGATGGTGTGCCGCAACGCGCGGGAGACCGCCACCAGCGGCGGCGCGAGCAGCAGCACCGCCTGATCGGGCATCGAGAAGGCGGCGTTCTTCGGCACCATCTCGCCGAAGACGACATGGAGGTAGGAGACCAGGAGCAGCGTGATCACGAAGGCGGTGACGGTCACGAACTGGGGCGAGAGCCCCGTCCAGTTCAGCGGCCCCTCCAGCAGATGGTGGATCGCGGGCTCGGAGACGTTGAGGATCAGCAGCGAGCAGACGGTGATGCCCAGCTGGCTGGTGGCGAGCATCAGCGTGGCGTGCTCCATGGCGTAGAGCGCGGTGCGCGCGCGCTTGGATCCGGCCTCGGCGCGCGGCTCGATCTGCGAGCGCCTGGCGGAGATCACCGCGAATTCGGCGCCGACGAAGAAGGCGTTGATCGCGAGCAGCACGACCAGCCAGACGATGCCCATCCAGTCGCTCACGCGCCGCCCTCCCCCGGCGTCTCGACCGTCGGGGCGCCATCCGGTCTCCCGGTCTCGCCCGCCCGATAGCGCAGACGCGCGATCCGGCGCCCCTCCATTCGCTCGACGCGCAGGGTGGCGCCGTCGGGCAGGGTCACCTCGTCGCCCCGCTCGGGGATGCGCCCGAGCTCGGACAGCACGAAACCGGCGATGGTGTCGTAGTCGTCGCTGTCCGGGATCGCGATCCCCGTCTGCGCGCGCACCTCGTCCGGGCGCAGATCCGCCGGCAGGATCAGCTCGTCGCCGGATCCCACCACTCCGGCCCGGGCACGGTCGTGCTCATCGGCCACCTCGCCGACGATCTCCTCCACGAGATCCTCCAGCGTCACCATGCCCGCGGTTCCGCCGTACTCGTCGACGACCACCGCCAGCTGGAAGCCGCGGGTGCGCAGCTCCTCCAGCAGATGGTCGAGGTGCATGGTCTCGGGTACGCGCACCACCTCCTCAGCGAGGGCGGCGACGGGGACCTCTTCGCGCTTGGCCCGCGGTACGGCGACGGCCTGTTTCACATGCACCACGCCCACCACGTCGTCGCGGTCCTCGTCGATCACCGGGAAACGGGAGAAACCGGTGCGCCCGGCGAGTTCGAGCACGGCGCGCGCGGGGTCCAGGCGGTGGATGCTCTCGATCCGGGTGCGGGGGGTCATCACATCCGCGGCGGTGTGCTCGGCGAAGCGCAGGCTGCGGTCCAGCAGGGTGGCGGTGTCCTGCTCGAGCAGCCCGGCGCTGGCGGAGTGCCGCACCAGCGACGACAGCTCCTCCGCGGTGCGCGCCCCGGAGAGCTCCTCCTTCGGCTCGATGCCGATAGCCCGCAGCAGGCCGTTCGCGCTTCCGTTCAGCACGAGGATGGCGGGCTTGAAGACCGTGGTGAAGGCGGCCTGCAGCGGCATCACGAGCCGCGCGGTTCCCAGCGGCCGGGCGATCGCGAAGTTCTTCGGGACGAGCTCGCCGATCACCATCGATGCCAGCGTGGCGAGGATCAACGCGATCGTCGCCCCCACTCCGCGGCGGATCCCGTCGGGGATCCCGATCGCGGCGAGCGGGCCGTCGAGCATGCCGCTGATCGCGGGCTCGAGGGTGTAGCCGGCGAGCAGCGTGGTGAGTGTGATGCCCAGCTGGGCGCTGGAGAGATGCGTGGAGGTGCGGCGCAATCCCTTGATCACGCCGTCGAGCCCCCGTTCGCCGCCCTCACGACGGCGTTCGAGCTCCGAGCGGTCGAGCGCGACGAGGGAGAACTCCGCAGCGACGAACACGCCGGTTCCGAAAGTGAGGATCACGCCGATGGCGAGCAGCCACCATTCGTTCATGCGCGCCCCTGAGCGATGTGCCGCGCTTCAGCGCGGCCGGTACTCGGGGGGTCCGAGGGTCTTCGAGGGGGCGCATCCATGATCGGAATCACCCTATCATCGACATCCGCGAGAGCGGTGGAGAATCCCGGGCGGCGGATCCCGGTTCCGGCGTACATTCGCCCAGAAAATAGGCGTAGGCTTGATCCCGTGCGCGCGCAAGGGCTGCGCGTGCACGCGGGTGCATTCCGCGCCTTCTGAATCGAGGAGAGGATATCGCTTTGGCTGAGCGGACGAACGTTTCCGGCAACGGAGACTCCGCAGAAGATTTCGGCGCGAACGCTTGGCTGGTCGACGAGATGTACAAGCAGTACATCGCGGATCCGAGCTCGGTCGATCGATCCTGGTGGCCGGTGCTCGAACGATACGCCGGCGGTGCCGAGAGCTCCGAGGAGACGGCGCCCGCTGCGGCGCAGGCCGAGCCGGTGGCCGCCGCGCCCGCCACCGCCACCGTCCCGATCCAGCCCTCGCGAACCACCAATGTCGCGCCGCGCGAGACTCCGATCCCCGCCGATGCCCCGCGCACGGCTCCGGTGACCGGCGTCATCGAGGCCGAGGAGATCCATGAGGATCGGGTGTCGCCGCTCAAGGGCATGGCGCGCACCCTTTCCAAGAACATGGACGAGAGCCTCACCGTTCCCACCGCGACGAGCGTGCGCACGGTGCCGGCGAAGCTGATGATCGACAACCGCATCGTCATCAACAACCACCTGCGCCGCAGCCGCGGCGGCAAGGTCTCCTTCACGCACCTCATCGGCTGGGCGCTCATCCAGGCGCTCAAGGAGTTCCCCAGCCAGAATGTCGCCTACGCGGAGGTCGACGGCAAGCCCAGCATCGTGGTGCCGGCGCATATCGGCCTCGGCATCGCCATCGATCTGCCCAAGCCCGACGGCACCCGCTCGCTGCTGGTCCCCTCGATCAAGCGTGCCGAGACGCTCAACTTCAACGAGTACCTGGCCGCCTACGAGGATCTCGTGCGCCGCACCCGCGACGGCAAGCTCTCCGCCGGCGACTTCCAGGGCACCACCATCTCCCTGACGAACCCCGGAGGCATCGGCACCGTGCACTCCGTCCCGCGCCTGATGCAGGGCCAGGGCTCGATCATCGGCGCGGGTGCGCTGGAGTACCCGGCCGAGTTCCAGGGCGCCGCCGAGGAGATCCTCGTTCAGCTCGGCGTCTCGAAGACCATCACCCTCACCAGCACCTACGACCACCGGGTGATCCAGGGCGCCGGCTCCGGCGAGTTCCTGAAGAAGGTGCACGAGCGCCTCGCCGGCGGCCACGGCTTCTACGAGGAGATCTTCGCCGCGCTGCGCATCCCCTATAAGCCGGTGCAGTGGGCCAGCGACATCCACGTCGACGTCACCGGTCAGGTCGACAAGTCCGCCAGGGTGCAGGAGCTCATCAACTCCTTCCGCGTCCGCGGCCACCTGATGGCCGATATCGATCCGCTCGAGTACGTGCAGCGCACGCACCCGGATCTCGAGATCGAGAACCACGGCCTCACCTTCTGGGATCTCGACCGCGAATTCGTCACCGGAGGCATCGGCGGAAAGCGCACCATGAAGCTGCGCGACATCCTCGGCGTGCTGCGCGACTCCTACTGCCGCAAGATCGGCATCGAGTACATGCACATCCAGAGCCCCGAGGAGCGGCTGTGGATCCGCGAGCAGATCGAGGTGCCCTACGCGAAGCCCGGGCACGACGAGCAGATGCGCATCCTCGAGAAGCTCAATGAGGCCGAGGCCTTCGAGACCTTCCTGCAGACCAAGTACGTGGGGCAGAAGCGCTTCAGCCTCGAGGGCGGCGAGTCGGTCATCCCGCTGCTGGACGCGATGCTCATCGACGCGGCGGAGGACGGGGTCGACAGCGTCGACATCGGCATGGCCCACCGCGGACGCCTCAATGTGCTGTCGAATATCGCCGGCAAGACCTACGGGCAGATCTTCCGCGAGTTCGAGGGCACGGCGCAGAAGGTCGGCTCGGGCGATGTGAAGTACCATCTGGGCACCTCGGGCGTGTTCACCGCCCCCAACGGCACCCAGGTGCCGGTCCACCTCGCCGCGAACCCCTCGCATCTGGAGACCGTGGACGGCGTGCTCGAGGGCATCGTGCGCGCGAAGCAGGATCTGAAGCCCATTGGCTCCTTCACCACCCTCCCCGTGCTCATCCACGGCGACGCCGCGATGGCGGGCCAGGGCGTCGTGTACGAGACCCTCCAGATGTCGCAGCTGCGCGGGTACCGCACCGGCGGCACGATCCACATCATCATCAACAACCAGGTCGGCTTCACCACGCTGCCGCAGGACTCCCGCTCGGCGATCTACTCCAGCGATGTGGGCAAGGTCGTGCAGGCGCCGATCTTCCACGTGAACGGCGACGATCCCGAGTCGGTGGTGCGCGTCGCGCAGCTCGCCTACGAGTACCGGCAGAAGTTCCACCGCGATGTCATCATCGACCTGATCTGCTACCGCCGGCGCGGTCACAACGAGGGCGACGACCCCTCGATGACCCAGCCGCTGATGTACGACCTCATCGAGGCGAAGCGCTCGACCCGTCGTCTCTACTCGGAGTCGCTGGTCGGCCGCGGAGATATCTCCGAAGAGGAGTACGAGCGCGCCAAGGAGGACTTCCAGCATCGTCTGGAGCAGGCCTTCATGGAGACGCACGCGGCGCAGACCGGCTCGATCCAGGTGATCGACCAGAGCGGGCTGAACGAGGAGAGCGAAACGGAGGAGGCCCAGGTCGTCGCCGATGTCCGCACCGCGGTGGATCGCAGCGTGATCGAGCGCATCGGCGAGGCGCACGCCAATCCCCCGGCGGGCTTCACCGTGCATCAGAAGCTGCAGCAGCTGCTGAACAAGCGCGTGGAGATGAGCCAGAAGGGCGGCATCGACTGGGGCTTCGGCGAGCTGCTCGCCCTCGGATCGCTGCTGATGGAGGGCGAGGCCGTGCGCTTCGCCGGGCAGGACGCGCGTCGCGGCACCTTCGCCCAGCGCCACGCCGTCTTCCACGACCGCGCGAACGGGCAGGAGTGGATCCCACTGCTGAACCTCTCCGAGGATCAGGCCAGATTCTGGATCTACGACTCATTCCTCTCGGAGTATGCAGCCCTCGCCTTCGAGTACGGCTACTCGCTGCAGCGCGAGGACACCCTGGTGCTGTGGGAGGCGCAGTTCGGCGACTTCGCCAACGGCGCGCAGAGCGTCATCGACGAGTACATCGGCGCGGCCGAGCAGAAGTGGGGCCAGCAGTCCTCCGTGGTGATGCTGCTGCCGCACGGCTACGAGGGGCAGGGGCCCGACCACTCCTCCGCCCGCATCGAGCGCTATCTGCAGCTGTGCGCCCAGGACAATATGATCGTGGCCCGGCCGTCCACCCCGGCCAGCTACTTCCACCTGCTGCGCCGTCAGGCCTACGCCCGTCCGCGCAAGCCGCTGGTGGTCTTCACGCCGAAGTCGATGCTGCGCCTGCGCGGGGCGACCTCGGCGGTCGAGGATTTCACGAGCGGATCCTTCCAGCCGGTGATCGACGACGACAGCGTCGATCGCTCGAAGGTCGAGCGCGTGATCCTCACCTCCGGCAAGGTGTACTACGACCTGCTCGCCGAGCGCGAGAAGCGGTCTGAGTCGCGCATCGCCCTGGTGAGGGTCGAGCAGTACTACCCGATGCCGACCGTCGAGCTCAGCCGCGTGCTCTCGGAGTACCAGGGCGCCGAGCTGGTCTGGGTGCAGGACGAGCCGGAGAATCAGGGGGCGTGGCCCTTCATCTCGCTGGTGCTGGCCAAGCACCTCGCGAACGACCTGATCCGCGTGGTCTCGCGCGCGGCCTCGGCGGCGCCGTCCACCGGTTCGGCCAAGGTGCACGCCGACGAGCAGGAGGATCTGATCCGTCGGGCACTGAGCTTCGAGGAGTAGGGGCCCCGGTGACCGTCTGGCGCATGCCGATCGAGGGGCACCGGCAGAGCCGCCTCTGGCTCGCCTGGCCCACCACCGGCTACACGCTCGGCGACACCGAGGCGGAGGCCGAGGAGGCCAGGCGCAGCTGGGCCGCGGTGGCGAATGCGGCCAGCGAGTTCCAGCCGGTCACCGTGATGGTGAACCCCGGCGACGAGACGATCGCCGGGCGATTCCTCTCGGGCGTCATCGAGCTGCTCAGCGCACCGCTGAACGACGCCTGGATGCGCGACATCGGGCCCAGCTTCGTGATCGGCGACGACGGCCGCCTGGGCGCCGTGGACTTCGTCTTCAACGGCTGGGGCGGCCAGCAGTGGGCGCGCTGGGACAAGGATCGGCATATCGGCCGGATCGTCGCCGAGGCCGCCGGGGCAGAGCCCGTCACCAGCGAGCTCGTGAACGAGGGCGGCGGGATCCAGGTCGACGGCGCGGGACGCGTCGTGCTCACCGAGACGGTGCAGCTGGATCCCGGCCGGAATCCCGGCTGGACCAAGGAACGGGTAGAGGCGGAGCTCGAGCGCACCATCGGCGCCACCAGCGCGCTCTGGCTCCCCCGGGGCCTCGCCCGCGACCATGACACCTTCGGCACCCGCGGGCACAGCGACATCCTCGCCGTGTTCCCGCAGCCGGGGGCCCTCCTCATGCACCGCCAGGACGCGGCCTCGCATCCCGACCACGTCATCGCCCGCCGCAACCGCGAGGTCGCCGAGCGCTACCGCGACGACGTCTCGGCCGGCTTCGAGATCGTGGATCTGCCCGCCCCCGAGACCCTGCGCGACGCCGAGGGCTTCGTGGACTACAGCTACGTGAATCACGTCGTCATCAACGACGCGGTGCTCGCCTGCGCCTTCGACGATCCCGCCGACGACCGCGCCCTCGGCATCCTTCGCGAGCACTATCCCGGTCGAGAGGTGCTCGGCATCGACGCCAGACCGCTGTTCGCCCGCGGCGGCGGCATCCACTGCATCACCCAGCAGCAGCCGCTGGTGGCCTGAGCGGAGGCGATCCGCGATCCGCCCCCTCTTGATCCGCCCTCTGTCGATCCAGCCTCTGTCGATCCAGCCTCTGCCGATCCAGCCTCCGCGAACGACCAAGGCCCCTCGCGTGAATTTTTCCCTTCGGCACGCCGAGAATCGGGCGGAAGCGGGCTACGCTGAGCGTATGAAGAAGAAGCTCTCGACCCTCCTCCTCTCGGTCGCAGCAGTCGCCGCACTGGGCCTCACCGCCTGTTCGGGAGGATCCGCCTCCGTCGTCGGCGTCTGGGGTCAGCCCGAGGCGCAGGGCGAGCCCTCGCTGGAGTTCCAGGACGACGGCCGCTACGCCGGCACCGACGGCTGCAATCGGCTGATGGGGAGCTGGACCGCGGACGGCGACTCCATCGACCTCGGGGAGATGGCCTCGACCATGATGTTCTGCGAGGGGGTGGACGACTGGCTGAACCAGGGCGTCACCGCGACGCTGCGGGGCGACACCCTCGTCATCGCCGACGCGGACGGCCAGGAGATCGGCACGCTCGACCGCCAGTAGACACGGCACAAGCGTGAGGGGGAGGATCCGTCGGATCCTCCCCCTCACGCTTGTCTGCGGCCGAACCTGTTCCCGGGAGGGCTACCAGGCGACCGCGAGAATCACATTCAGCACGGCGAGGCCGCCGATGGCGCCGAGCAGGCCCGCGCCCGCGCGCTTCTTCACCTTGCCGACGATCGCGAGCACCAGGATCACGATGAGCACGAGGCTCTTGACCCCGATCTTCGCGTTGTCCACCTCGTCCCCGAAACCGCGCCCGTAGGCGACGCCCACCAGTGCGAGTCCGGTGACCAGCATCAGGATCGAGCTGTGCAGGATGGCGCCGTTGATCTTCGCGGCGCCCTGCTTCACCGCCGGGAGCTGCATGAGCACGCCGGCGATGATGCCCGCGAAGCCCAGGATGTGCAGGATGAGCAGAACATTCCTCAAGATCTCCATGAGTCAATTCTCATCCGAGCCGGCGAGCGCCGCAAAGAAGGGTGCACTGGCCCACTTCAGACGAATGCCGGGCTCGCTCCGCGAGCCGGGCCGCTGACCCCGCCCACAGCGATCTAGTGGAAGAAGTGACGCTCGCCCGTGAAGTACATCGTCGCCCCGGCGGCCTCGGCCGCGGCGATCACCTCTGCGTCGCGCACCGAGCCGCCGGGCTGCACGATCGCGCGCACGCCCGCGTCGAGCAGCACCTGCAGCCCGTCCGCGAAGGGGAAGAACGCGTCCGAGGCCGCCACCGAACCACGGGCCCGGTCGCCGGCGCGATCCACCGCGAGTCGGCACGAGTCGACCCGGTTCACCTGTCCCATGCCGACGCCCACCGAGGCGCCGCCCGAGGTCAGCAGAATCGCATTCGACTTCACGGCCCGGCAGGAGCGCCAGGCGAATTCGAGCTCGGTGAGCGTCGCCGCATCGGCGGGCTCGCCCGTCGCGAGCGTCCACCTGCTCGCGGGTGCGAAGGAGCGATCCGCGTCCTGCAGCAGGAAGCCGCCCGAGACCTGACGCAGCTCGACCGGATTCGGGGTGAAGTCGGCCGGCAGCACCAGCAGACGCAGATTCTTCTTCTGCGTGAGGATCGCGAGCGCCTCGGGCTCGAAGCCCGGCGCGACGATGACTTCGGTGAAGATCTCCGCCACCGTCTCGGCCATCCCCTTCGTGACCACGCGGTTCGCGGCGATCACGCCGCCGAAGGCCGATACCGGATCGCAGGCGTGGGCCAGCTCGTGCGCGGCGGCGATGGGATCAGCGGCGCCCTCGGGGGCGACGGCGATGCCGCAGGGGTTCGCGTGCTTGATGATGGCGACCGCGGGGCGCTCATGATCGAAGGCGGCGCGGAGGGCGGCGTCCGCGTCGACGTAATTGTTGTACGACATCTCCTTGCCGTGCAGCTGCGTCGCCTGGGCGATGCCCGATCCCTCGTTCTCGGTAAAGAGGGCAGCACGCTGGTGGCTGTTCTCGCCGTAGCGCAGCACCGCCTCGCGCAGGCCGAACATCTCGTAGCCGACATAGGCCTCGGCATCGCTGAAGAGGCTGTCGAGCGTGGCTTCGCCGAGTGCGTCCTCGTCGGCGGGCGCACCGCTCCAGTCCTGATCCTCCTGCTCCAGGAACCAGTTGGCGACGGAGGCGTCGTACTGCGCGGTGTGCACGAAGGCCTCGGTCGCGAGCGAGCGGCGCAGCGCGAGCGTAGTGCCGCCGGCGCGCACCGCCTCGATGACCTCCTCGTAGCGGCCGGGCGAGACGACGATGGCGGCATTGGCGTGGTTCTTCGCCGTG
Source organism: Leucobacter sp. (assembly GCA_048516985.1). Lineage (GTDB taxonomy): Bacteria > Actinomycetota > Actinomycetes > Actinomycetales > Microbacteriaceae > Leucobacter. The sequence goes on from CP183188.1 coordinate 2,700,480, forward strand.
GCGCGCACCATGGCGGGGCCGCCGATGTCGACGTTCTCGATCACATCGGCGGCGGGCTTCCCGGCGGCGACGGTCTGCTCGAAGGGGTACAGGTTCACGACGACGAGCTCGAAGGGCGCGTAGCCGAGCGCCTCGAGCTGGGCGCGGTGGTCGGCGAGGCGCAGATCGGCGAGGAGCCCCGCGTGCACGGCCGGGTGCAGCGTCTTCACACGGCCGTCGAGGGCCTCGGCGAAGCCGGTGACCTCGGCGACGTCGGTGACGGCGTGGCCGGCATCGCGGATGGTCTGCGCGGTGGATCCGGTCGAGACGATCTCGACGCCCGCCTCGGCGAGCGCGGAAGCGAGGTCGAGCAGGCGGCTCTTGTCGCTCACCGAGATGAGTGCGCGCCGCACCGGCACGAGGTCTCGGTGCTCGTAGAGGCTGGGGTCTTGGCTCTGGACTGCCATGTGCGTGGGGCTCCTATCAGGATGTGGGAAGAGTCAGTCGACCGACGGCGATCTCGCGCACGGTCTCGACGAGCAGCGGACGCTCGATCTGCTTGATGCGCTCGTGCAGCTCATCCTCGGTCTCGCCGGGGCGGATCGCCACGCGGGCCTGCCGCAGCACCGGACCGGTGTCCACGCCCTCGTCGATGATGTGCACGGAGACGCCGGTCTCGGTGGCGCCGGCCGCGAGCGCATCGCGCACGGCGTGCGCTCCGGGGTGGAGCGGCAGCAGCGCCGGGTGGGTGTTGATGAGGTGCGGGGAGAACTCGCGCACGAAGGCGGCGGGCAGGATGCGCATCAGCCCGGCGCTCACCACGAGCCCGGGATCGTACTCGCGGATCGCGGCGGCGAACGCCGCCCCCCACTCCTCGCGGGAACCGTAGTCACGGGGTCGCACGACGAAGCTCGGCACCCCCGCGGCGCGCGCGTGATCGAGACCGGAGGCCTCGGTATCGCTGCCGACGGCGGCGATACGCGCCGGATACGCCGGATCCGCAGCGGCCTCGAGCAGTGCCTTGAGGTTGCTGCCACCGCCCGAGATGAGCACCACGACCTTCAGCACCCGTTCATTCTACCCGCGCGGATCAGTCCGCGTGCACGATCTCGGCGGCGAGCGCCAGCGGGTGGTTCGCCCGCAGGTGGAGCTCCTCCTGCGCGGCCCAGCGGTCCCAGTGCGGGAGGAACATCTCGCCGTCGCGGTCCAGGGCGCGGAGGCGTCGCAGCTCGTCCGAGCACTCCATCCAGATGCTCCGGATTCGGGCGGGCCGATCCGCCGAAGCGTCCCGGCCCCAGGCGGCACCGGCACCGTCCGCACCATTCGCACCGCCCGCCGCCCCGGATCGCGCCCACCGCCGAGCCGCGGCGAGGTTCTCCCGGGTCAGCGCGCCGCAGCCCTCGATCACGAGCGGCCTGGCGGGATCGAGGGCGATCCGCTCCGCGAACGCCCCCCTCCCCCAGTCGTAGCGGCGATATCCGCCGCTCTCGAGCGCCCGGGCGACGGTGCGCGAGCCCTCGGCGAGCCCGTCCCAGCCCGGGTAGAGCTCGTCGAGGTGCAGGATCTGGGCGCCCGAGGCCCGCGCGAGACGCTCCGCGAGCGTGGTCTTGCCCGATCCCGAGCGCCCGTCGATGACGACGACGCCCGGCATCAGCCGATCAGCCTTCCCGCGCGCATCCCGATGCGGCGATCGGCGATGACCCGCGCCTCCTCCTCGTCGTGCGTGACGAGGATCGCGGTGGTGCCGGTCTGCCGCAACAGGGCGGCCAGCTCGGTGGCGAGGCGCTCGCGCAGCCCGCGGTCGAGCGCCGACAGCGGCTCGTCGAGCAGCAGCAACCTCGGCGCGGGGGCGAGCGAGCGAGCGAGCGCGATCCGCTGCCGCTCCCCGCCGGAGAGCTCCGTGACCGCGCGCGCACCGTACTCCGGCAGTCCCACGAGCGCCAGCAGCTCGGCCACCCGGTCGTCCCGCTCGGCCCTCGGCATGCGCTGCGCGCGCAGTCCGTAGGCGATGTTCTCGGCGACGGTGAGATGCACGAAGAGCTGCCCGTCCTGGAACATCAGGCCGAATCCGCGCCGGTGCGGCGGGATCCGCGCGAGATCCTCCCCGGCCCAGCTCACCCGCCCGGCAGCGAGGGGCTCGAGTCCCGCGATCGCCCGCAGCAGCGTGGACTTCCCGCAGCCGCTCGGTCCGGTGAGCGCGACGATCTCCCCCGGGTCCACCCCGAAGCTCGCCTCCCGCACCGCGGGCGCCCCCTCGCCGCTGTAGCGCACGGTGACCTCGCGCACCCGAAGCCCCGCGTCCGCGGCGCGCCCGGGCGCCGACGCGCCTCCGTCGTTCCCGCGAATGCCTTCGCCCATCACCACTCCCCTCGCCCCTCGCCCCGCCAGCGCTCGGCCAGCAGCATCACTCCCGCGGTGAGCGTGCCGAGGACCACCGCGGCCGCCAGCGCCATCCCGTAGTTCTCCGCCCCCTGCCGACCGATGAGCGCGGCGATGGCCACCGGCAGCGTCTGCGCGCCCGGCCGCACCAGGAACGCCGTCGCCCCGAACTCGCCGAGCGAGGTGGCGAAGGCGAAGCCCAGGGCGAGTCCGGCGCTGCGCCCCAGCATCCGCAGATCGATCGTCGCGAGCACCCTGAGCGGCGAGGCGCCCAGCATCGCCGCCGCGTCCCGCAGCCGCGGATCCACCCCGCGCAGCACCGGCAGCATGGTGCGCACCACCAGCGGCAGCGCGACCAGCGCCTGGGCGATCGGGATCAGCACCACCGAGGTGCGCAGATCGAAGCCGATGCCGAGCGGCCGGTGCATGGTCAGCAGCAGGCCGAAGCCGAGCGTCACCGCGGAGACCCCCAGCGGCAGCATCGCGAAGCCGTCGAAGAGCTCCACCCCCCGGCGCAGCAGGCGGTTCCTCGGTCGTCGGGAGGCGACCAGCGCGGTGAGCGCGCCGAGCGGAACCGCGATTCCGGTGGCGATGACGGCGATCCCGAGCGAGAGCAGAATCGCCTGGAACACCGTGCCGTCGAGCACGGAGTTCGATGGCGGCACGACGAGGTGCAGATAGTTGACCAGGCTGAAGGAGCCATCCGGGCCGCGCAGCGAGCGGGCGACGAGAGTGAGGATCGGCAGCGCGTGCAGCAGCAGCGCGGTCGCCGCGAAGACCAGGATCACCGGCAGGTGCACCCGGGCCGGGCGGTTCGGGCGCGGGGCCGTCCAGCCGACGCGGTCGAAGCGCATGCCGACCGCGCGTTCGCGCCGGCGGCGCAGTCGCGCGGACACCACGAGCACCGCCGCGACGATGGCGAACTGGGCGAGGGAGAGCACCGCCGCCGAGCGCAGGTCGAGGAACTGCACGGTGAGACGGTAGATCTCGGTCTCGATGTTCGAGAAGCGGCGGCCGCCGAGCAGGAGCACGACACCGAAGGAGGTGGCGCAGAACAGGAAGACGAGCGAGGCCGCCGAGGCAATGGCGGGTGCGAGCGTCGGCAGCGTCACCGTCCACCAGACCCGGGCGGGCGAGGCGCCGAGCATCTGCGCGGCCTGCTCCGGCCGGGTGTCCAGCTGGGCCCAGAAGCCGCCCACGGTGCGCGCCACCACGGTCACATTGAAGAAGGCCAGCGCGAGCACAATGGCGGTGAGGCTCTGATCCAGGCCCAGCCACTCCAGCGGTGCTCCCGGCCCCAGCAGCGCGGTGAAGGCCACGCCGACCACGACCGTGGGAAGCACGAAGGGCACGGTGGCGAGCCCGCGCAGGAAGCCGCGTCCCGGGAAGTCGAGCCGGTAGAGCACGAAGGCGGCGGGGATCCCGAGCAGCAGCGAGAGCGCGGTACCGAGGCTCGCCTGGGTCAGCGTCTGCCCGATGACGCGCCAGCTCCGGCTCTCGTCGAAGACCTCGGGGATCCCCGCGAGGCTGAAGGATCCTCCGTCCTGGAACCCGGTGGCCAACAGCGCGAGCACCGGCCAGGCGAAGAACAGCGTCAGGAAGCCGAGCGGGATCGCCGCCGCGACCGCCCAGAACCAGCCGAAACCGCCCGGGGCGGCGCGCGGCGGGGCGGTCGGAGCGGTCCGCTCCGCCGAGCCGCCGGGCCCGCCCCGGGTGCGAGTCACCAGCCCGTCGCGTCGGCCCAGGTCTTCAGCCAGGCCTCGCGGCCGGCGCCGATCTCGGCCGCGGAGAGGTCGTTCGGCTCGGCCGGAACCGGCGCGAACTCCTGCCACTCGGCCGGCACATAGGCCTCGGCGTCGATCGGGTACATGTACATGCTGTCGGCGATGGTGTCCTGGAACTCGCCCGAGATCAGAAAGTCGATGACCGCGCGCGCGCCCTCGGGGTTCTCGGCGCCCTTGAGGATCCCCGCGTACTCGATCTGCGAGGAGCAGGTGTCCAGCAGGGCCACGGTGGTGGATGCCGTGCCGTCCTCGGTGAGCGTCCACGCCGGCGAGGTGCTGTACGAGAGCACGATGGGGAAGGTGCCGTCGCCGCCGCCCTGGGTGAACTGCCCGTTGTAGGCCTCGGTCCAGCCCTGCTCGAGTCGGACGCCGTTGCCGGCGAGGCGGCTCCAGTAGTCGGCGAAGCCGTCCTCGCCGAAGGCCGCGACCGTGCCGACCAGGAAGGAGGCGCCAGTGGAGGACGAGGTGGGATCGAGCAGCGCGGTGAGGCCCTCGTAGCGCGGATCGGCCAGATCCTCGTAGCCGGTCGGCTCCGCGAGGCCGTTCGCCTCGAACCAGGCCGGGTCGATGTTGATGCAGGTGGCGCCGAGGGTGACGGCGGTGAGGGAACCCGCCTCGTCGTAGGCGTACTCGGCGGCGCGCGCGGGGAGCTCGGCCGGGAGATAGGGCTCGACCACATCGTGCTCGACGAGCCGCGAGGCGAAGCTGTTGTCGACGCCGAAGAAGACGTCGGCGATGGGAGCGGCCTTGGTGAGCACGAGCTGATTGGTCAGCTCCCCGCCGTCGCCGGCGGTGACGACCTCGACCCGGTAGCCGGTCGCTGCGCTGGCGGCGGCCGCGAACTCGTCATTGGGGAAGGAGTCGTGCACCACGACGGTGACGGTGTCGGCGATCTGCTCGTCGCCGGAGCCCGCAGCGCAGCCGCTGAGACCGAGGGCGAGAACGGCGACGGCCGCGAGCGCCGTGGAGAGGGAGCGACCGCGCCCTCCGCCGATGATGGACGTGTGAACAGGCGTAGTCATACGCTTCCTTCCTCCGCTGGCATTACCCAGATCAGGTTGAACGGTGAGAACTCGCGTAGTTCACTCTCAGCCCGCCGCGTGCGGACCCCCGTGGATTGCAGGGATCAGTCTAGCCCCTGCGCCGGGGGAAACGCCAACGCGGGGGCTTCGCGGGCCGATCCGCCTCGATCTCCGCGGCGCCCGGATCCCAGGCGTAGGCGCGCAGAATCGTCTCGGCGTCGGCGCCGGGCGGGATCTCCTCGGGCGCGGGGGCCGGTGAGACCGGCGCCGTGCCGACCGGCACGGTGTCGGCCGGCGCAGTGCGGGCCGGCGCCGTATTGATCGGCACCGCCTCGCTCGGCGCCGCCTCGGCCTCGGCGGACGTTCGGAGGGCGGAGGGCGCCTCCGCGCGCGAGGGCGCGGTCAGGGGCTCGATCGGCACGGTCTCCGCCTCGGCGAGCGGCAGCGCGGATCCCGCGGCCGGGCTCGGCCGATCCGCCGCGGACCGGGCGCTCTGCTCGGCCGTGTCGGCCGGTGTCTCTCGCAACGCCGTCTCGATCGAGCCGGGCATCCCGAAACGCGCGAGATCGGCCCGGCGCGCGAGCACGCCGAGCACCAGCCCGACCGCCAGCTCTGCGGCGACCAGACCGCCGACCAGCCAGGGTTCCGGCCCGGTCTCGGCCATCCGTCCCGGCCCGATGGCCCCGCTCGCGAGCGCGCTGAGGGCGACGAGGACGAGCCCTACGAGCACGGCTGCGGCGACGGGAACCGCGACGGCGCGGACGAGGCTCGCGCGTCGCAGCGCCGGCCCCGACAGGGCGCCCAGCGTCACCCCGATCATCACGATGAGCAGCGGTGCGAGCGCCGCCGCCCACCCCCAGCCCTGAGGGATCGCCCCGAACAGCGGCAGCGCCGGCACGGGCCCCAGCAGGGTCTCGAAGGGCGAGACGGAGCTGCCCGAGCCGAGGGCGAAACCGGCGCCGCTGAACCAGGCGACGATCCAGATGGAGATGGTGGGCAGCAGCAGCAGATTCAGCAGGAAGAGCACCACCGCGCCGAGCGGGTCCAACTGCAGCGATTGGCTGAGCGTGACGATCTCCACATAGCCCGCGATCATGGCGAGGATCAGGCCCAGCGCGGCGAGTCCCAGCAGGGCGGCGAGCGCGGCCGCGGTGAGGCGGAGCACTTCGAGGGTCCGGGCGGGCAACGCGGCCGCGGCGGAGGGGGCGATCTGCCGGACGGCCCGCTGCAACCGGCGCACCGCGACGAGCCACCAGTCCTGCGCATCCGCCACCGAGCGCCAGAGGAACCCCCCGCCGATGCCGACGGCGAAGCAGAGCGCCGGGAGCAGCACCGCCGCCCAGACCGGCGCTCCCAGTGAGGGGGCGCAGAGGGCGACGATCGCGAACGCCGCTGCGGCGAAGCCGAGCGTGCCGCCGAGCACCCCGGTCGCCCCTTGGCCGCCGCGTCCGGCGAAGCGCCACCCGGCGCGGAAGGCCAGCAGCACGGTGAGCAGGGTGAGGCCGAGCGGAGCCAGGGAGATGGTGAAGCTCAGCGCCTCGGGGGCGAGCCCCAGGCCGAGCGCGGTCTCGGCGTCGAAGCCCACGCTCATCGGCACGAAGTGCGCGAGCAGCCAGATGCCCGAGGCAGCGGCCGCCGCCGCCTCCGGCTCCGCCGCGAGATCGAAGCTCAGCCACCACAGCAGCAGCACCGGCACGGCGACGAGCACGAAGCCGGCGAGCGCCACCGCGCACGCCTCGATCGCGGCCACCACGGCCGTCAGCACTGCTCTCATCGCCTCAAGGGTATCGAGCACCGCCGTCACCGGCCTGAGGCGCGCGAGATCGCGGGCGGCGCGATCGTCGGCACTGCCGGGAACCGCGGCGCCTGGAATGAAATCCTCGCCCCGGGAGGTGAACTGTGATCGGAGCATCTCACCGCATGCTCGACATCATCACGACAAAGGAGAACCCCTGTGACGGAAGCCACCGCGACTCGCAACCAGACCTCGGTACCCATCATCGACGTGCTGGCCGACCGCTGGAGCCCCCGCAGCTACGATCCGCAGTACTCGGCGCAGGAGGAGGATCTGCAGGCGATCTTCGAAGCGGCGCGCTGGGCGCCGTCGGCGATGAACTCGCAGCCGTGGAAGTTCATCGCGGGAGCGCGCGGCACCGCGGCCTTCGAGGCCATCGCCGCAGCGCTCGTCCCCTTCAACCAGAACTGGGCGGGCCGGGCGTCCGTGCTCGTCGCGGCGCTCGCGCGCGTCTCGAACGACGGCGCCGAACAGCCTTTCGCGCGCCACGACGTCGGCCAGGCCGTCGCCCTCCTGACCGTGGAGGCGGAGAGCCGCGGCCTGAACGTGCACCAGACCGCGGGAAGCGACGAAGCGGCGCTGCGCACCGCCTTCGGCTTCGGCGAGGAGTACCGGCTCGCCACCGTCTTCGCGATCGGCAAGCTCGACCACTCGGATGCAGCGCCCGAGGACCTGCTGCAGATGGACGCGAGCCCGCGCGATCGCCGTCCGCTCGACGAGGTCGTCACGCTCAGCCTCTGACCGGCTGCGCAGCCCCGGCGAGCAGCGGGGAGGCCAGGGAAGAGGATCGGGGCCCGTCGCGTGCGACGGGCCCCGATCCTCTTCTCCGACGACTACAGCGCCGCGTAGAGCTCTCGCAGCAGTACCGCGGTCTCGGTGGGAGTCTTGCCCACGCGAACGCCGGCGGCCTCCAGTGCCTCCTTCTTCGCCTGCGCGGTGCCGGCGGAACCCGACACGATCGCACCGGCGTGACCCATGGTCTTGCCCTCGGGCGCGGTGAAGCCCGCGACGTAGCCGACGACGGGCTTGGTCACATTGGCCTTGATGAACTCGGCCGCCCGCTCCTCGGCGTCGCCGCCGATCTCGCCGATCATCACGATCGCCTTGGTCTCGGGGTCCGCCTCGAACGCGGCCAGGGCGTCGATGTGCGTGGTGCCGATGACGGGGTCGCCGCCGATGCCGATGGCGGTGGAGAAGCCGAGATCGCGCAGTTCGTACATCATCTGGTAGGTGAGGGTGCCCGATTTCGACACCAGGCCGATGGGGCCCTTGCCGGTGATGGTGGCCGGGGTGATGCCCGCGAGCGACTCGCCCGGGGTGATGATGCCGGGGCAGTTCGGACCGATGATGCGGGTGTTGCCGGTGGTCTTGGCGTGGGCCCACAGCTCGGCGCTGTCCTTGACCGGCACGCCCTCGGTGATGATGACGAGCAGCCCGATACCGGCGTCGATGGCCTCGACGGCCGCATCCTTGGTGAAGGCCGGCGGCACGAAGACCACCGAGGTGTCGGCGCCGGTGGCGGCCATGGCCTCAGCGACGGTGGCGAACACCGGCAGCTCGACGGCGTTGCCGTCCTGATCGATGTGCGACACCGTGGTGCCGGCCTTGCGCGCGTTCACGCCGCCGACGATCTGCGATCCGGCGGCGAGCATGCGGGCCGTGTGCTTGGTGCCCTCGGCACCGGTGATGCCCTGCACGATGACCTTGGAATCCTTGTTCAGGAAGATCGACATGTGTGTGCTTCTTTCGTATGTCCGGTGAGTCTCGTGGGGATCAGGCGGCGTGCGCCAGTTCGGCCGCCTTGTCGGCGCCCTCGTCCATGGTTGCGGCCAGGGTGACCAGCGGATGCGCGGCGTCCTGCAGGATGCGGCGCCCCTCCTCGACGTTGTTGCCGTCGAGACGCACGACGAGCGGCTTGTTCGCGTGGTCGCCGAGCTTCTGGAGCGCACCCACGATGCCGTTCGCCACCGCGTCGCAGGCGGTGATGCCGCCGAAGACGTTCACGAACACCGATTTGACCTGCGGATCGCCGAGGATCACGTCGAGACCGGCGGCCATGACCTCCGCGGAGGCGCCGCCGCCGATGTCGAGGAAGTTCGCGGGCTTGACTCCGCCATGGGCCTCGCCGGCGTAGGCGACGACGTCGAGCGTCGACATCACGAGGCCCGCGCCGTTGCCGATCACGCCCACCTCGCCGTCGAGCTTCACGTAGTTGAGGTCCTGCTCCTTCGCCTTGAGCTCCAGCGGATCCTCCTCCGCCTTGTCCTCGAGCGCCTCGTGCTCGGCGTGACGGAAGGCCGCGTTCTCGTCGAGCGTCACCTTGCCGTCGAGCGCGATGATGTCGCCGGCACCGGTGAGCACCAGCGGGTTGACCTCGACCAGCGTCGCGTCCTCGCCCGTGTAGACCTCGTAGAGCTTCTGGAACACCGGCACGACCTTGCCGATCAGCTCCTCCGGGAACCGCGCCGCACGGGCGATCTCCTCGGCCTTGGCCGCGTCGATGCCGGTGATGGGATCCACCTCGATGCGCGCGAGCGCCTCGGGCTTCTCGACCGCGAGCTGCTCGATCTCCATGCCGCCCTCGACGCTGCACAGCGAGAGGTAGGAGCGGTTCGCACGGTCGAGCAGCACCGAGAAGTAGAACTCCTGCTTGATGTCGGCTCCTGCCGCGATCATGACGCGCTTGACGACGTGGCCCTTGATGTCGAGGCCGAGGATCGCCTGGGCGGCCTCATAGGCCTCCTCGGGCGTCTTCGCGACCTTCACGCCGCCGGCCTTGCCCCGGCCTCCGGTCTTCACCTGGGCCTTGACGACGACCACGCCACCGAGCTTCTCGGCCGCCGCACGAACCTCCTCCGGAGTATCGGCGACGATACCGGCGAGCACCGGCACCCCGTAGCGTTCGAATAGGTCTCGTGCCTGGTACTCGTACAGATCCACGTGGTTTCCTTCGAGGTTGAGAGTGGTTGCTGCGAGGCGAAAATGTCTCGATGTCGAAATAGTCGGAATACCGACCAATCGTCAAGCCTACCACCCGAGAAGGTCACCCGGTGCGCCCGCTGCGATGCTCCTTCGCACGGTACAGCCTGGTGTCGGCGAGACGGGTCAGATCATCGAGAAGATCCCCCGGCCGGTACTGCGCCAGCCCCCACGACCAGGGGTACTCCGCCTGCTTCCTGAGCGCGGCCAGTCGCGCGGCGGCCTGCACCTCGTCGGCGTGGATCAGCAGCAGGAACTCGTCGCCGCCGGTCCGCACCACCAGGTCCTGCGGGTCGAGGCCCCGCATCCACAGCGCGGCGGATTCGCAGAGCGCGGCGTCTCCGACGGCGTGTCCACCCGCATCGTTGATCGCCTTGAAATCGTCGAAGTCGATCGCCGCGAGGGTGAGGGGGGCTCCCGTCCGCCGAGCCCGGGACAGCGCTCGCTCCCCGTATTCCACGAGTCCGCGACGATTCAGCGCACCGGTGAGCGGATCGTGCCTCGACTGCCGGGCGGCCCGACGGCGCAGATACGCGCCCGTCTCCAGGCAGAAGCCCGCGATGAGCAGGGCGTAGAGCAGCGCGAGATTGGAGGAGAAGGCGTGGGGGACGTCGTTCGGGCCGAAGAGGACTGCGGCGGAGATGCCGATGAGATAGACCCCGAGCGTCGTCCGCGCCACCCAGGATCGGAAGAACCAGCCGAGGTAGAGGGCGACCACCGGCGCCTCCATCAGGACGTTGAGCTCCATATGCGGGTGGTTCGTGCGCAGCAGGGAGGACACCGACCAGTAGCTCAGATACCCCACGAAGACCAGCCCCAGCCAGCGGGGGTAGCGACGTCCGAGCAGCAGCGGCAGCAGGACGAACAGTGCGTAGCCGCCCATCCAGAGCGCGACGGGACCGCGCGCGATGTGCTGGTGGCCGACCGCGTAGTCGACCATCAGAGTGAGCGCGAGGGTCAGTGCGAGCGCGGCGCTCACCCCTGAGAAGTGGGTCTGCCAGCGTTTCAGATGGCCGCCGAGGTCGCGCAGATAGCCGAGCAGCGCGATCCCTGAGTCGAAATCCCGACGGGCGAGCATTATCCTCCCCCTCGCTTCATCTCGTAGAGCGCCCGGTCCGCTCGCCCGAAGATCGACTCGCCGTCATCGTCCGGCCGCATCTGGGCGATGCCCCAGGACCAGGCGTGCGGGGATTCGGCACGCAGCCGCCGCACGGTCTGATCGGCGGCAGCCGCACTGGTGCGCTCGAGCAGCAGGGCGAACTCGTCGCCGCCGGTACGGCCGATCACATCCCGCACCCGGAGCCCTGCGCGCCAGGCCTCCACCGTCTCGATGAGCGCCTCGTCTCCGGCGGCGTGGCCGTTGGTGTCGTTGAGCCGCTTGAAACCGTCGAAATCGATGACGACCAGGGAGAGCGGCGCCCCGCTGCGCTGCGCCCGGCGCAGTTCCCGGTCCAGCCGCGTCATGAAGCCCGCCCGGTTCAGCGCCTTGGTCAGCTGGTCGGTGGAGATCTTCCGCTCCGAGCTGCGCCACAGCATCGATCCGACCTCGAAGCAGAAGAGCGCGATGACGATCGCCTGCACCGCCGTCGGCACGCCGAGGACGCCGTCGGCCCAGAACAGCGGATTCAGGGCGACCGCGACCACCAGCAGCACGATCGCGCTGAGCATCAGGATGCGACCGAGCGGCCTGGGGACGAACCAGCCCAGGTAGAGCGCGAGAATCGGCAGTTCCTGGGCGCTGGACACCGCCGACTGCTCGTCGCCGGTGGGGCCGAGGAAGAGGATGCTGGCGACGGTGAACACCACGACGCAGCTCAGGCCCGCCGGCAGCGGGAAATCCCGGCCCAGCAGCAGCGCCGAGACCGCGAGGGTGAGGCAGAAGGCCAGCAGCACCCAGAGCACCCACGCCACCATGCCCGGCCGGTGCAGCGCGAGGTCGATGATCAGGGTCCAGCTGAAGAAGACGGCCGCCGCCGCGCAGAAGAAGGAGTGCGGGTTCTGCCGGATCCACAATCGTCTCAGCACCCCGCCTGCAGGGGCGAGGGGTGTTACCTGAGTGCTGGTCAATCTCCCACTTCCAAGGGGTACCCGCGCGAGACGCGAAGAGCGCCGATCGCGACGCGGCCGATCGTCTCGTGACGCACCCGCGGATGAGCGCACACGATTGACCCCGCGCACTCCCGAGACTACCCCACCTCGATCGATGATCGGCGGCGGACGGTGGCTCGTCGCCGAAAACGTGCGAGGTGGCGGCGGTGCTCCGGTGCCGGCCCCGCTCATCGGGCCGCAGCCGGTCTCAGCAGATCGCAGCAGATCTCGGCCGGTCTCAGCGGTTCTCGGTGAGGTTCAGTCGCTCTCAGTGGCGTCCGGGTCGATCTTCGTGATCGGCGAGAGCTTCACGAGGAGCTTGCGCTCCCCCACCGAGTCGAAGACCGCGTGGGCGACGCGTTTGGACCCCTCGCCGGTGATGCCGGTGACACGCCCCTCGCCGTAGTCGTCGTGACGGATGCGGTCCCCCGGTGCGAGGACGAGACCCTCATTGTCGCGGGCCCCGGCCCCGACCATGTTCGGGAAGCCCCGGCCGGCCGCCTGCGCCTCCTTGGCCAAGCGCTTGCGCTCCCGCCAGGCGTCGAGCGCCGACTGCATATTGCCGCTGGCCGGCTCGCTCACCGCGCCGCCGCCCGCGCCGGTCCCGAAGGAGACCGGGGACTCGGCGGGCTGGCGGGGCCCGCCGCGAGAGGATCGCCCGTAGCCCCCGCCCCGGCTCGCGTTCAGCGCCCGCGATTCGGCCCCGCCGCGACCGGTCACCTCGCCCGGGGACTGCCGCCAGTCGATGAGCCCCGCCGGGACCTCCTGCAGGAAGCGCGACGGCATGGCCACGCCGATGTCGCCGAAGGTCGCCCGCGTGCTCGCCAGCGTCAGGTACAGTCGCTGCCGGGCGCGCGTGATGCCGACGTACATCAAGCGGCGCTCCTCGTTCACGCCCCCGGGCTCGTCGACCGACATCTGGTGCGGCAACAGCCCCTCTTCGACGCCGGTGATGAAGACCGCGGGGAATTCGAGTCCCTTCGCCGTGTGCAGGGTCATCAAGGAGACGGTGCCGCTCTGGTCATCGAGCTCGTCGGCGGCGGCCACGAGGCTCACCTCGGTGAGGAACTCGATGAGCCCCGCTCCCGGCGCCCGCACATCGAACTCCCGGGCGACCGACACGAGCTCCTCGAGGTTCTCGGCCCGGGCCTCGTCCTGAGGATCGCGCTTCTCGCGCAGCTTCTCGATCATCTCGGTCTCATCGAGGATGAGCTTCAGCACATCGGCGACCGGCGCCGGGGCCCTCGCGAATCCGGGTCGTTCGGCGGACTCGGCGGTCTGATCAGCGGACTCGGAGGCCGGATCGCCGGGCGCGGCGGCCGGAATGCCCGCGGCCATGACCGCGGCCCGCGTCAGCAGCTCGCCGAGACCCAGGATCGAGCCCCGCACCTTCGGCCCGAAACCGATCTCGTCGGCGCGCAGCATCGCCTCGTGGAAGGAGATGCCCTGCGACTCCTGGAAGTTCGCGAGCTGCGCCTCGGCCATCGGCCCGATGCCGCGCTTGGGCGCGCCCAGCAGCCGCGACCAGGTGATGGGATCGTAGGGGTTCGCGAGGCTCGTGAGGTACGCCATCGCGTCCTTGATCTCGGCCCGCTCGTAGAACTTGGTGCCGCCGAGCACCCGGTACGGGACCGCCGAGCGGATCAGCAGCTCCTCCAGCGCGCGCGTCTGCGAATTGGTGCGGTAGAACACGGCGATATCGCCGTAGGCGAGACCGGCCCGGTGCAGATCCTCGATCTCCTCCGCGACGAAGCGCGCCTCGTCGTGCTGGGAGTAGCCGGTGAAGCCGACGATCTTCTCCCCATCGCCCTCGGCCGTCCAGAGGTTCTTCTCCTGGCGGTCGAAGTTGTTGCCGATGACCGCGTTGGCGGCGCTGAGGATGTTCTGCGTGGAGCGGTAGTTCTGCTCGAGCTTGACCACCTCGGCGCCCGGGAAGTCGCGCTCGAACTCGACGATGTTGCGGATGTCCGCGCCGCGGAAGGCGTAGATCGACTGATCCGAGTCGCCCACCACCGTGAGGCTGGCCCCCGGGATTCGGCCGCTCGCATCAAGCTCGAAGGGGCGGGCGGGCGGCGTGAGCCGATCCACCTCTGCGAGCTCGATCGGGCGCGTGAGCTCGCGGATCAGCGAGTACTGCGCGTGGTTCGTGTCCTGGTACTCGTCGACGAGGATGTGGCGGAAGCGCCGCTGGTAGACCGCGGCCACCTCGGGGTGCGAGCGGAACAGGTGGACGGTCTGCCCGATCAGGTCGTCGAAGTCGAAGGCGTTGGCCCGGCGCAGCTCCTGCTCGTAGGAGCGGAAGATCTCGATGAAGAGCCGATCGCGCGGATCCGACTCATTGGCCGTCGCCGCGTAGGAGTCGGCGTCGGCGAGCTCGTTCTTGAGCCGCGAGATCTTCGCGCCGGTGTTCGCCGGGGTGAAGCCGTAGCTGTCGGCCTCGGTCTCCTTGATGATGCGCTTGAGCAGCGCGCGGGAGTCGGCGCTGTCGTAGATGGTGAAGCCGGAGACGTAGCCGAAGCGCTCGGCCTCGCGCCGCAAGATGCGCACGCAGGCCGAGTGGAAGGTGGAGATCCACATGCCCTCGGCCGCGCCGCCGAGGAGCCCCTGCACCCGCTCGCGCATCTCGCTCGCAGCCTTGTTGGTGAAGGTGATGGCGAGGATCTGGCTGGGCCAGGCCTCGCGATTCCGGATCAGCTGCGCGATGCGATGGGTGAGCACCCGCGTCTTGCCCGATCCCGCGCCGGCGACGATGAGCAGGGCGGGACCGCGCGCCTCGACCGCGCGGCGCTGCTCGGGATTGAGGCCCTCGAGCAGCGCGTCGCCGCCCGCATGAGGACCGCCCCGCGAGTCGTCGCCGTCGCCGAAGGGAGTGCCGTCGGGAGCGAGAAGTTCGAAATCGTGCATCCCCTCAAGTGTAGGAGCGACCTCGGACATCGAGGATCCCCGGACCGCGGACACCCCCACTTGTGCCCCGGGGTGGTTGAGGAGCAGACTGGACCGAAGAACACGGGGGCGCTTGGGCGCGCCCGTCCGAGGCGTGTGAGGAGGTTGCCGATTGCGAGCTGCTGTGCGCCTCCTCGTCTCCGCCGCGCTCGCGACGGCGCTGCTCGGTGGGGCGGCGGCCCCCGCTTTCGCCGCCGAGGACGCAGAGCCCGGCGGCGAGGCCGGAACCGCCATGATCGGCGCGAGCGCGTGCGGCACGGGCGACGGCGAGCTGCCGGGCGGCGGCGCCGGAGGCGAGGGATGCGGAGCCGGGGATGCCCGTCCGGGCGGATCGGAAGGCGATACCGAGGGCGACGAGCATTCCTGCGATGAGGAGTCGGATGACGGCGAGACCGGAGCGGGCGGAGACGGAGCAGGGATCGGCAGCGGAGGACCCGGAGTCGGCGGCGGAGCAGGGGTCGGCACGGGCGGCGGAAGCGCCGTGGAGCCCGACCGCACCGTGACGACGGGCGCCGCGAGCACCGCGATCGCCTCCATCACCAGGACCGTCCTCCCGGCGAGCAGCGTCGCCTGCGGCGGCGAGTGCGAACCGATCTCCTTCGCGAGGCCGGCCGCGATCCTCCCGATCGTGACCACCACCGCGGCGGGTCTGCAGCTGCGCGGCACCGCACCCGTGCACGTTCCCGAGATCGTCGAACCGGCCTCCTCCGGACCGGCGACGATCCTCGTGTCCGCCGCGATCGTGGCCGTCCTCGCGGCGGGCGGCGTCCTGATCGTCCGGCGCGTGCGCGCACGGCTCTGAGGCCGACGGCGCGCACGGCACGCCGACCCGTCCCGACCCTCCATCTGCGGGGACCCGCTTCGCGAGAGAATAGCGGGATGAGCGGATCCACCCCCAGCGTGCTCGTGGTCGCCACGGGCGGCACCATCGGCATGCGCGAGACCGAGCGCGGCCTCGCCCTCGACCCCGATTTTCCCGACGCCCTCGAGGCAATGGTCTCGGCCGTCTGCAGCAGGCTGCGGGCCGACTACCGGATCAACCACCTCTCCCCCGCCATCGAGAGCGCGAACGCGGACGCCGAGACCGCGCCCCGGCTCGCCGCGTCGGTGCGCGCCAGAGTGCGCACCGTCCGGCCGCGCGGAGTGGTGATCCTGCACGGCACCGACACCCTCGCCCACACCGCCGCCCGCCTGGCGTTCGAGCTCGACGGCCTGGGCGCGCCGGTGGTGGTCACCGGCAGCCAGCTCCCGCACGGCGCGCCCGGCACCGATGCGGGCTCCAATCTCGAGCTGGCCATCCGGGTCGCGCTGCGCGCGAATCCCGACGCGCCGGTCTCCATCGCCTTCGGCGGCGAACTCGTGCCCGCGGTGCGGGCCACCAAGTTCCAGGCGGAGGCGCTCCAGGCGTTCAGATCCGAGCGCCCGCTGGCGGCCGGCGCGGTCGGAGCAGCGAAGGCCGGGATCCCCCAGCAGAGCCCGGAGCCGCGGAGCGCGCGCGTCATCTCCTTCCGCTTCGTGCCCGCCGTCACCGCAGATGACCTCAGGGCGGCCGTCGGCGGGCGGCCCGACGGGCTCGTGCTCGAGTGCTACGGCGCCGGGAACGCGCCGACCGGCCGAGCCGGAATGCTGGATGCGCTGCGAGAGGTCTGCGCGACGGTACCCGTGGTCGCCGTGACGCAGTGCGCGACCGGCCGCCTCGACTTCGCCCGATACGCGGTGGCCCGCGATCTGGCGCAGGCCGGCGTGATGCCGGGCGGCGATATGACGCTCGAGAGCGCCGTCGCGAAGCTCGGCTACGCGCTCGACCGCGGGATGCGCGACGCCGAGCTGCGGGCGGTGATGGGGCTCAATCTCGTCGGGGAACGAGGCTGAGCCACAGATCGGGGTGATCGACGAAGACGCCGTCGACGCCGGTCTCGAGGATCCACGACCACTCGGCCCGCCAGTCCCCCCAGGCCGCGGGATCGCGACCGATCCGATATTCGCGGGCGAGGAAGCGGTTCTCGGGTCGCAGCGTCCAGGTGTAGACGCCGAGTCCGCGCCGCGCCGCGCGCTCCACGATGCCGGGATCGGAGAGGAGATCCCGCTTGGCGATGCTGACCCCCTCGACCCTGCCGGCAAGCGCGTCGAGGCCGGAGTCGCCGCGATACCACTCGTAGTCGTGCGCGCGGCGGCCGAGCCGCGCGAGCTCGTCGGCGGGCGCCCCGGCGCTCTCGAGCAGGAACACGTACTCGGCCGCCAGCCCCGCCTCGCGCAGCCGGATCAGCGGCGCGAGCTCGAAGCACTCGATCACCAGCCGCCCGGGCCTGTCAGCCCAGCCGCAGGCGGCGAGTTCGGCGAGCAGGAGCTCGACGAGATCGTGCCCCTGCTCGCCGAGGAAGTGCACATGCTTCAGCTCGATCACCGCGGCGACGGGGCGGGCCTCGGCGTCGATGAGGGCGAGCAGATCGGCCAGGCGCAGAATCGGCTCGGCGCCGTCGTGCCGAGCGCTCAGCGGGCGCAGCTGCGGCAGTCGCTCCCGGCAGCGCAGACGGGCCAGCTCCGCCCAGTCGAGATCCTCCGCGAACCAACCGGTCGTCCGCACCCCGTCGACGGTCTTGGTGGTGCGACGATCGGTGAACTCGGGATGCGCGGCGATATCGGTCGTGCCGGAGATCTCGTTCTCGTGGCGGATCAGCAGCACCCCGTCGCGGCTCACCACGATATCGGGCTCCACCGCGTCGACGCCCTGCTCGAAGGCGAGGCGGTAGGCGGAGGCCGTGTGCTCGGGCCGGTAGCCCGGCGCACCCCGATGCCCGATGACGAGCGGGCGGATCTGCGCGTCGATGGGTCCGGGCGATGCGGATCGCGACATGCGACCACCCTAGAGCATGCCCCGGCGGCGGACGGTCGCCCTCTGCCCTGGGCGAACGAGGGGCGATCCACCGCGGAATCCCAGCCACGCGCCGAGACGCCGCCGGTAGAGTGGAATCACATACGCGCCAGGAAGGACCCCGACGCATGAGCAACCCTGCACTCAGCAGCAACCCCGCCCTCAACGGCAAGACCCTCACCGCCGATGAGCTGCGCCGCATCTACGATCAGCCCGCCGCGGATCTCCACCGCCCGGGTGTGGATCAGCCAGCCGAGGCCGGCACGCCGGTTCCCCCGGATGCGGGCAGCGCCAGGCCGATGACCTACGAGAACACCATCTCCAAGACGGTGCTGCTCTTCGTCATCGTGCTCGCCTTCGGCGCGGTCGGCTGGTTCATGCCGATCCTCGCGCTTCCGGCGGCCATCGTCGGCCTCGTCCTCGGCATCGTCAACGCCGTCAAGAAGCAGCCGAGCGTTCCGCTCATCCTGCTCTACGCCGCATTCCAGGGCGTGTTCCTCGGCGGGATCTCGGGCATCTTCGAGGCCCAGTGGGCCGGCATCGTCTCCCAGGCGATCATCGGCACCCTCGCCGTCTTCGGCGTCACCCTGCTGCTCTTCCGCAGCGGCAAGGTGCGCACCAGCCCGCGCATGACGAAGATATTCATGATCGCCATCTTCGGCTACCTGGCCTTCTCCGTCGTCAACGTGATCCTCATGGTCACCGGCGTCAACCAGGATCCCTGGGGCATGCGCAACGGGTGGATCGGCATCGCCATCGGCGTGCTCGCCGTGCTGCTGGCGGCCTACTCCCTCGTGATGGACTTCGAGATGATCCAGAACGGCGTCAAGAACCGCGTGCCCGAGAAGTGGGCGTGGTCGGCGGCCTTCGGCCTCACGGTCACCCTGATCTGGCTGTACATCGAGATCCTGCGCATCCTCGCGATCTTCCGAAACTGAGGGACATCATCGAGTACTGAGGGCCGGCACTGCCGGCCCTCAGTCGTATTCGCGCCCTGCTCACCGCCTTCCGAGCACGGCGCCGTCCCGCGCCCAGGTGCATCGAGAGTGCATTTCTCGGCCCTTCAACGCCCGGGAAGGGCCGAGAAGTGCACTCTGGACGGGCCTCCCGGGGAGGTAGAGCTACTCGGGAAGGAAGCACAGACGCTCGGCAAGGCGCAGAGGGCCCGGCAGGGGTGCGCAGAGGCGCCCCGGGAGCGAGAGGCGCCCGAAGGCACTCAGACGAGGATGCCTCGCCCGGTCACTCTCGCTCGATCGCTCACGCGATCGAGCGCCACCCGGTGTCCACCCCGGGTGGGAGTGACGGAGTCACTCCCACCCGATCGCTCACGCGATCGAGTGCCACCCAGTATCCACCGCGAGTGGGATTGACTCCGTCACTCCCACTCGATCGCTCACGCGATCGCGTGCCACCCAGCGTCCACCGCGAGTGGGTGTGACTCCGTCACTCCCACTCGATGGTCCCCGGGGGCTTCGAGGTGACGTCGAGCACGACGCGATTGACCTCTGGCACCTGATTGGTGATGCGGTTCGAGATGCGCGCGAGCACCTCGTAGGGCACGCGCGTCCAATCGGCGGTCATCGCGTCCTCCGAGGAGACCGGGCGCAGCACGACCGGGTGCCCGTAGGTGCGGCCGTCCCCCTGCACCCCCACCGAGCGCACATCGGCGAGCAGCACCACCGGGCACTGCCAGATCTCGGCGTCGAGACCCGCGGCGGTCAGCTCCTCGCGGGCGATCGCATCGGCCGCGCGCAGCGTGTTCAGCCGATCCTCGGTCACCTCGCCGATGATGCGGATGCCGAGTCCCGGCCCGGGGAACGGCTGCCGTGAGACGATGACCTCGGGCAGTCCCAGCTCGCGGCCGATGGCGCGGACCTCGTCCTTGAACATGGTCCGCAGCGGTTCGACCAGCTCGAAGTTCAGGTCTTCGGGAAGCCCCCCGACATTGTGGTGGCTCTTGATGTTCGCGGTGCCGGATCCGCCCCCCGACTCGACCACATCCGGGTAGAGGGTGCCCTGCACCAGGAAGCGGATCGGATCCCCCTCCTCCGCGCTCTCGGCGACGAGCTCCGCCTGCGCCTGCTCGAAGGTGCGGATGAACTCGCGGCCGATGATCTTGCGCTTCTCCTCGGGATCGGTGACCCCGGCCAGCGCCGTGAGGAAGCGCTCGCGCGCGTCGACGGTGACCAGCCGCACACCCGTGGAGGCGACGTAGTCCTCCTCGACCTGCCGCCGCTCGTCCTGGCGCAGCAGACCGTGATCGACGAAGACGCACACCAGCTGGTCCCCGACCGCCTCGTGCACGAGCGCCGCCGCCACCGCCGAGTCGACCCCGCCGGACAGTCCGCAGATCACCTTGCCGGTGCCGACCTGGGCGCGGATCGCCTCGACCTGCTCGGCGATCATATTGCCCGGGTTCCAGTCGGCGGGGATGCCCGCGACGTGGTGCAGGAAGTTCTCGAGCACGCGCTGCCCGTAGTCGCTGTGCTTCACCTCGGGATGCCACTGCACCCCGTACATCCGGCGTTCCGCCGAGCCGAACGCCGCCACCGGGGTGACCGCCGTGCGGGCCAGCACCTCGAAGCCCGCCGGGGCGCTCTGCACGGCGTCGCCGTGGCTCATCCACACGTTCTGCTCCCCCGGCTGCCCGGCGAGAATCGTGCCGCCGTCGCCCACCAGCGTCGCATCGGTGGCACCGTACTCGCGATCGCCGGTGTTGCCGACCTCGCCGCCGAGCGCGCGGGCCATCACCTGGAAGCCGTAGCAGATGC
This sequence comes from Leucobacter sp., assembly GCA_048516985.1. Classification (GTDB taxonomy): domain Bacteria; phylum Actinomycetota; class Actinomycetes; order Actinomycetales; family Microbacteriaceae; genus Leucobacter. Next base: position 2,721,092 of record CP183188.1, read on the forward strand.
CGAGCACGGGGACGCCGAGCTCGAAGATGGCCTCGTCGAAGCTCGGGGCGCCCGGCTCGTACACCGAGGAGGGCCCGCCCGAGAGCACGACGCCGAGCGGGTTCTTCGCCTGCACCTCGGCCGCGGTGATCGTGTGCGGCACCAGCTCGCTGTAGACGCCGGCCTCGCGAACGCGGCGGGCGATCAGCTGCGCGTACTGCGCGCCGAAGTCGACGACGAGCACCGGACGATGCACGGGAGTGGGAGTCATGGGCGGCCTTCCGTGGGCGGGCGGGATTTCAGTCTAGAGCGGCATGGCGCTGCCGATGAACAGCCGGAACCGGCTGACCGTCTACGGCTGCGCGTGCGCCTCGAGATAGGCGGTGACCGAGCGGTGCGTGCGGACCTCGAGGAAGAAGGAGAGGAAGGGGATCACGCCGCCGAGCGCCAGCAGCAGGAACCGCGGGAAGCGCCAGCGCATCGGGCTCCACAGCAGGAAGCAGGAGATGAGGTAGGCGACGTAGAACCAGCCGTGGGCGATGAGGATCAGCAGCGACAGATTGGCTCCGTCGCCGGTCGAGGTCATCTCGCAGCTCTCCTGCCACGGGAAGAACATCGAGTACCACTGGCAGCCCTCGCCGACGGCCACCGGGGCGAAGTGGAGCCCCCCGGCCGAACCGCCCGCGAACAGCTCGACGTGGGTGGGCGAGTACTTCAGGATCATCTCGGTCAGCAGCAGCAGCAGCATCACACCGGTGATGATCGAGGTCACTTTGTAGAATTTCAGCGCCTTGCGGATGCGGGGGAAATCGGCGGGCTTGGGCTGCAGGACCATGATCCTCATCCTATCGAGACGCGGCTGAGGATCCGGTCGACGGCCGGTCCGGCGGATCCTCGTCACGCAGCGGCTGCGACCGCCTCGGCCTCGGCCCGTGACAGGATCTGCAGCTCGTGGGTCTTCTCCCAGTCGTCCCGGGCCAGGCGGTACCAGAGGTACACCGCGAAGCCCGCGAAGACGACCCATTCCACGGCGTAGAAGAGATTGAGCCAGCTGATGGTCTCCACCGGAAGCGGCGGCACCGAGTCGACGGCCTCGAGGCCGAGCGCGGCCAGTGCGGCCTCGTCCAGCGGCGGGGCCGGGTGCATGACGAGATAGCCGGGATAGGCCTCGCCCGCGAAGGGCGCCCAGAGATTCACCAGCTGCGCGGCGGACATGCTGGTGATGCGGGTGGGATCCTCCCCCTTCTTCGGCGCAGCGGCGCCGTCGCTGGGCATGTACCGGCCCTCGAGGGCGAGCTCCGCGGAGGTGAGCGCGGGATCCGCCTCGATCAACGCGATCGCGCGCTCGGCCGTCGCCGCGTCCGGCGCCCAGCCGAGTGTCACGGCGAGGCTCCCGCCGCCCGCGGTGAGGAGGTGGCCGGTCACCCAGACCCCCTCCCGGCCGGCATTCGTGCGCTGCTCCGCCACGCGGAAATCGCCGGGGACGAGGCCGCCGTCCACCGTGACGACCATGCCGGCGGCGGTGTCCTTGACCGGGGTTCCCGCCGCCGTGACCTCGATGAGCGGACGGGGGATCTCGGTGTCGGCGGCGTGCTCGGCCTCGACCGTGATGGCGTGGCTCAGCTGCCACTGCCCCAACCAGGCGAAGCCCCCGGCGACGGCGAGTGCGAGCAGCAAGGCGGCGATCCACCGGGGGCGCAGCATCACCCGGCCCAGTGTGGGATCGCCCTCGTACTGCGGGCGCGTACTCCGACTCATCTCACGCTCCTGGCTCGGGGGCTTCCAGCCGCACGCGATCGGCGGCCTCATCGGTGAGCTCTCGCTGGCTCGCGCGCTCGGCGGCGACCCGGGCGAGGTAGCGATCCACCTCGGTCCGGGTCCGCTCGGCAGACCAGCCCAGCGCCTCGGCCATCAGCGCCGCCGCGACGGGGGCGGCGGAGACGCCGCGATCCCACGCCTCGATGCTGATGCGCGTGCGCCGGGCGAGCACATCGTCGAGGTGCAGCGCTCCCTCGTGGCTCGCGGCGTACACCACCTCGGCGCCCAGGTAGTCATCGGCGCCGGGCAGCGGATCGGCGAGTTCGGGGGTCTCGCGGATGAGATCGAGCACCTCGTGCGCGAGCGAGCCGTAGCGGCGCAGCAGATGCTCGATGCGCGTCGGGTGCACTCCGAAGGCACGCGCGATGCGGGATCTGCGATTCCAGGCGGCGCGGTAGCCCTCGGCGCCCAGCAGCGGGATGTCCTCGGTGATCGAGGCGGGCACCCGCCCGTCGAGCGCATCGGCGGCGGCGTCGATGGCGTCTTTCGCCATGACGCGGTAAGTGGTCCATTTGCCGCCGGCCACCATCACCAGGCCGGGCACCGGCTGGGCGACGAGGTGCTCGCGGGAGAGCTTCGAGGTCTCGTCGCTCTCCCCCGCCAGCAGCGGCCGGAGGCCGGCGAACACCCCCTCGACGTCGTCGCGGCCCAGCGGGGTCTTCAGCACTCGGTTGACGTGTCCGAGCAGATAGTCGATATCGGCGGCGGTCGCGGCGGGGTGCGCCTTGTCGAGCTCCCAGTCGGTGTCGGTGGTGCCGATGAGCCAGTGCCTGCCCCAGGGGATCACGAAGAGCACGCTCTTCTCGGTGCGCAGCAGCAGTCCGTACTTTGAGCGGAAGCGGTCGCGCGGCACCACCAGGTGGATGCCCTTGGAGGCGCGCACCTGGAAGGTCGCCCGTTCCCCCACGAGTTCCTGGAGCTCGCTCGTCCACACCCCGGTCGCGTTCACCACCTGCTTGGCCCGGATCTCGAAGACCTCGTCGCGCTGCAGATCGCGCGCGGTGACGCCGACCACCCGCTCGCCCACCTTGAGGAAGCCCTCGACCCGCACCCGGCTCGCGATATGCGCGCCATAGGAGGCCGCGGTACGGGCGAGCACCGCCACGTAGCGGGCGTCATCGACCTGCGCATCGCTGTAGCTGAGCCCGCCGCGGAACACCCCCCGGCGAAGACCCGGGGCGTCGCGGGCGAGACGGCGCCGTCCCAGGTGCCGATGCCAGGGCACGCCCGGTCTTCTGCCGCCGCCGCGCGCGAAGAGGTCGTAGAGCATCATGCCGGCGCCGACGTAGACCCGCTCGATCACTGGCTTCGTGATCGGATACAGGAAGCGCACGGGGCGCACCAGATGCGGGGCGATGCGCTGCAGCAGCAGACCGCGCTCGACCAGCGCCTCGTGCACCAGGGAGAAGTTCAGCTGCTCGAGATAGCGGATGCCGCCGTGCACCAGCTTCGAGGATCGGCTGGAGGTGCCGAAGCCCCAGTCGCGGGACTCGACGAGGCCCGTGGAGAGTCCGCGGGTGACCGCGTCGAGCGCCGCACCCGTTCCGGTGATGCCGCCGCCGATCACCAGCACATCGAGCTCGTGCTCGGGATCGCGCAGACGCGCGATGGCGGCGTCGCGCTCGGCGGGGCCGAGTCTCGTGCTCATCTTCCTCCCCTTCGGCGTCGAGCTGCTGCGAGCGTCGGCGTGCGGGTCGCGGGGACCCGTGAGCGGCTCACCGCTCGGCGTAGACGATGCCCACCCGCTGGAACTCCTTGAGCTCGCTGTAGCCGGTGGTCGCCATGGCGCGGCGCAGCGCGCCGATCAGATTCGCGGTGCCGTCGGCGACGTGCGCCGGTCCCCCGATGATCTCGGCGAGGGGGGCCACCCCGCCCGCCCGCATGCGCTTGCCGCGCGGCAGATCGTCGTGGTGGGCCTCCTGCCCCCAGTGCCAGCCCCGCCCGGGGGCGTCGGTGGCGCGGGCCAGGGCCGCGCCGAGCATGACCGCGTCGGAGCCGCAGGCGATGGCCTTGATGAGGTCGCCGGAGGTGCCCAGACCGCCGTCGGCGATGACGTGCACATAGCGGCCGCCCGACTCGTCGAGGTAGTCGCTGCGCGCACCCACCACATCGGCGATGGCGCTCGCCATGGGGGCGCGGATGCCGAGGGTCGCGCGGGTGGTCGAGGAGGCCCCGCCGCCGAAGCCGACGAGCACGCCCGCCGCGCCGGTGCGCATCAGGTGCAGCGCCGACTGGTAGGTGGCAGGCGCCGCCGACGATGACGGGCACATCGAGCTCGTAGATGAACTGCTTGAGGTTGAGCGGCACGCGGCCCTGGGTCGAGACGTGCTCGGCCGAGACCGTATTGCCGCGGATCACGAAGAGGTCGACGCCGGCGCCGATGACCGTCTCGGAGAACTCGGCGGTGCGGTGCGGCGAGAGGGCGCCGGCGACGGTGACCCCCGCCTCGCGGATCTCGCCGAGGCGGGCCCGGATCAGCTCCGGCTTGATCGGCTCCGCGTAGATCTCGCGCATGCGCTTGACGGTCTCGGCGTCGTCGCCCAGCCCGGCGAGCTCGTCGAGCACCGCCGTCGGATCCTCGTACCGGGTCCACAGCCCCTCGAGGTTGAGGACGCCGAGCCCGCCGAGCCGACCGAGCGCGATGGCGGTGGCCGGCGACATCACCGAGTCCATCGGGGCGCCGAGCACCGGGATGTCGAATTTGAAGGCGTCGATGGACCACTCGGTGCTGACGACTTCGGGATCGCGCGTACGACGGGTCGGGACGATGCCGATCTCATCGAAGGTGTAGACGCGTCTCGCGCGCTTGCCGCGGCCGATCTCGATCTCGTTGCTCACGAACCCAGCCTACCCTTCGACCACTGGGAGAACGCCGCCGCAGCATCCCGCCGCGGCGACACCCCTAGCGCTTGTAGTTGGGCGCCTCGACCACCATCTGCACATCGTGCGGGTGGCTCTCCTTGAGACCCGCGGCGGTGATGCGCACGAACTGACCGCGCTCCTTCAGCTCCTCGATGCTGCGCGCACCGACGTACATCATCGACTGGCGCAGGCCACCGATGAGCTGGTGGGCCACCGAGCGCAGCGGGCCGCGGTAGGCGATCTGCCCCTCGATGCCCTCGGGGATCAGCTTCTCGTCGCTGGGCGCATCGGCCTGGAAGTAGCGATCCTTCGAGTAGGAGGTGCGCTCGCCGCGCGTCTGCAGGGCGCCCAGCGATCCCATGCCGCGATAGTTCTTGAACTGCTTGCCGCCCATGAACACCAGATCCCCCGGGCTCTCGTCGGTGCCCGCGAAGAGCGAGCCGATCATCACCGAGGAGGCGCCGGCGACCAGCGCCTTCGCGATATCGCCCGAGTACTGCAGGCCGCCGTCGGCGATCACCGGCACCCCGGCCGGGGTCGCCGCCTTCGCGGCCTCGTACACCGCGGTCACCTGCGGTACGCCCACGCCCGCGATGACGCGGGTGGTGCAGATGGAGCCGGGGCCGACCCCGACCTTGACCGCGTCGACGCCGGCCTCCACCAGCGCCTTCGCACCCGCGTAGGTGGCGATGTTGCCGCCGATCACATCGACGCCGGCGAAGGCGGGGTCGCCCTTGATCTTCGCGATGATGTCGAGCACGCCTCGGCTGTCCCCGTTCGCGGTGTCCACCACGAGCACGTCGACGCCCGCCTCGACCAGTGCGCCCGCACGGTCCCAGGCGTCACCGAAGAAGCCGACCGCCGCACCGACGCGCAGACGACCCGCGTCGTCCTTGGCGGCGTTCGGGTACTCCTCCTCCTTGTCGAAGTCCTTCACGGTGATCAGGCCGGTGAGCTTGCCCGCGCCGTCGACCAGCGGGAGCTTCTCGATCCGGTGCTCCTGGAACAGCGCCGCGGCGGCCTCGCGCGAGATGCCCGGATGCCCGGTGATCAGCGGCATCGGCCGCATGGCCTCGGCCACCCGCGTGGTCTTGCGATCCTCGGCGGAGATGAAACGCATATCGCGGTTCGTGATGATGCCCACCAGCACACCGGCCTCATCGATCACCGGCAGTCCGCTCACCCGGTACTCGCCGCACAGCGCGTCCACCTCGGCGACGGTGGCGTGCACCGTCGTGGTCACCGGATTGGTGATCATGCCCGCCTCGCTGCGCTTGACGCGATCCACCATCTCCGCCTGATCCTGAATCGCGAGATTGCGGTGGAGAATGCCGATGCCGCCGTTGCGGGCCATCGAGATCGCCATGCGCGTCTCGGTCACCGTGTCCATCGCGGCCGAGATCAGCGGGATGCCGAGGCGGATCCGACGCGTGAGCTGCGAGGCGGTGTCCGCCTCGCTCGGGATGACGTCGGTGTGCGCCGGGAGCAGCAGCACATCGTCGTAGGTGAGACCGGTGAACGCAAAGGGATCGCGCTGTTCCATGGAACCTCTTTCGCGGGGGTGCGGGCGTGTGAATCAGTGTAACGTCGGGCGGGCTGCGTTGTTCCCGTGCGGGCGGGACGCGGTCACAGCCGGATGCCGATCTCGCCGGTGGACGCCGGCGGCTCCACGGCCGCGCCGCGATGCCCGCGGCGCATCGCTGCGACCATGTCCCCGAGCAGCACCGCGAGCGCGATCCACACGGTGGCGAAGCCGATCCATCGCGCGAGCGACATCTGCTCCCCGAAGATCAGCCACCCGGTGAGGAAGCTGAGGATCGGCGTCGTGAACTGGATGAAGCCGAGGTGGGACAGCGGCAGGCGCCGGTTCGCAGCGCCGAACAGCACCAGCGGCACCGCGGTGACCAGGCCGCTGAGCAGCAGCGGGATCGTCACGGCCGGGCCGTGGGCGAAGGCGCTGAGCCCGCCGAGGAAGACCGCGGTCAGCGCGAGCTGCACGATGGCGACCGGGGTGGCGATGATGGTCTCGACGGTGAGCCCGGTGAGCGCGTCGACGTCTTCGCTGACCTGCTTGCGCACGGCGCCGTAGAGGCCGAAGGAGAAGGCGACGCCCAGGGCGATCCAGGGGAAGCCGCCGTAGGCGAAGGCGAGCACGAGCACGCCGGCGCCGGCGATGCCCACCGCCGCCCACTGCGCGGCTCTCAGGCGTTCGCGGCGCACCAGCACGCCGATGAGAATCGTGACGAGCGGGTTGATGAAGTAGCCGAGGGCGGTCTCGATGATGTGGCCGGTCACCACCGCCGTGACGAAGATCTGCCAGTTCGCGTAGAGCAGCAGGGAGGAGACGGTGAACCAGCCCAGCTGCTTCGGGGAGCGGAGGATCCGCCCGAGCGATCGCCACTGGCGCATCACGGCGAGCGCGACGAAGCAGAAGCCCAGTGCGGTCAGCACGCGCCAGGGGACGAGCTCGAAGGGGTCGACCGCGGCGAGCAGCATGAAGTAGAGGGGGAAGGTGCCCCAGCAGAGGTAGGCGGCGACGCCGTAGACGTAGCCCGAACGAGCGCTCACCGACCCAGCCTAACGCCGGCGCGCCCCGTCCCTCGAAACCGCATGCGCCCGCCCGGACGGCATCGGAATCGCGCGAATCAGAGGCCGTCCGGGCGAAACGATACCGGCTCGGCGCGTGAGGGATCATTCAGCGGCGAGAAAAAAGGGGCCGGTGCATAGCACCGACCCCTCCTCGTCTCAGCGAGTTAGCGCACGACCACCGCGAGCACGTCGCGAGCGGAGAGCACCAGGTACTCGTCGCCGCCGTACTTGACCTCGGTGCCGCCGAACTTCGAGTAGATCACGATGTCGCCGACAGCGATGTCGAGGGGGACGCGGTTGCCGTTGTCGTCGACACGGCCCGGGCCCACGGCCACGACCTCGCCCTCCTGGGGCTTCTCCTTGGCGCTGTCGGGGATGACCAGGCCTGAAGCAGTGGTCTGCTCCGCCTCGACCTGCTTGATGACGATACGATCTTCGAGCGGCTTGATGGCGACCGACACGGTTGACCTCATTTCTTCGCGTGACACATGCTTGACCGGCGCCCGGCTCGGGCGTCCTGAAGCGAGTTTAGGGTCTGAGCTGGCACTCTCGCAAGGCGAGTGCCAATAGATGGGGTCGGGATCGCGCTGGGCGAACACGCGCGACGACGCTCCGCGCAGATGCCCGCCCCGGCAGCGCCGCCCCGTGGAATAATCGGGGAGACGGTCGGAGGCACCGGCCGCGAACCCTCGAGGAGCGACCATGTCGAACCCCACCCAGCCCCCGTACCCCCAGCAGCCGGTCTACGCGCAGCAGCCCGCACCGGCGGCACCGCCGGCGCCGAGCTACCCCCCGCAGCCGCCCGCACGGGCGCTGCCGACCACGCTCGCCCACACCAACACCTTCGCGTTGGTGGCGATCATCCTGGCGTTCCTCCAGCCGATCGCCGGCATCGTCTTCGGTCACATCGCGCTCGGCCAGATCAAGCGCAACGGCGATACCGGACGGGGCCTCGCGCTGACCGGGCTCATCATCGGCTACATCTACGTGGCCTTCATCGTCTTCGCGTTCATCGCCTACATCAGCATCGTCGCGATGGCATTCGCAGCCATCGGCTCGTCCATCGACAACTACTACTGAGTCGATGCGCGGCGCGCCGCATCCGCGACGACCCCGGGGCACCGCCTCGGGGTCGTCGTCTTCAACCCCTCCGGCACCGCAGGGCGGGGGCCCGACTCGCGGGAAAAGCACCGCGCCCCCCGGGAACGGAGGACCGCCCCCCGGCTGGGAGTCCCTGCTCGGCGAATCCGGGGCGAAGCGCCTGACCGAGGTCGAAGCCGAGCTCGCCGCAGGCGCTACCACCGCACAGGCGGGATCCCGATTGCGCGCGGAGGGCGTCGCCCCTGATGAGGTGGCGGCACTGCTCACGCAGGCCGATCTGCGAACGAAGGCCCGGGCGAAATTCGGCGAGGCCGCGACCCGCATGCTCTTCACCCCGGCCGGACTCGAACAGGCCACCCGCGCGCCGGTGGCCGCGCTGCACGCCCGACGATTCGCAGAGGCCGGCTGCACGAACGTCGCGGATCTCGGCTGCGGTCTCGGCTCCGAGTCGCTCGCGCTCCTCGCCTCGGGCGTCATGCCGCACCCGGTCGAGCTCGATCCCTTCACCGCGCGCCTGGCCGAGCACAACCTGGGAGTGCCGGTCGCCGTGGCCGACGCGGAAACCGCGGCGCTCGAGGGCGTCGACGGGGTCTTCCTCGACCCCGCCCGCAGAACCACCGGTCATCGGGACACGCGTCGGCTGACCTCGCCGGACGACTACTCCCCCTCGCTGGACTTCGCCTTCGGCCTCGCGGAGCGGTTCCCCACAGGTGTCAAGCTCGGCCCGGGCTTCGACCGAGAGCTCATTCCCGGGCGCGCGGAGGCGCAGTGGATCTCGGTCGACGGCCAGCTCGTCGAGACGGGGCTGTGGTGCGGATCCGTGGCACGACCCGGCATCGCCCGGGCGGCGCTGCTGCTACAGGGCGGGCAGGCCCACGAGCTCACGGCGAGCGCCGACTCCCCCGATCCCGAGGTGCGGCCGCTCGGCCGCTACCTCTTCGAACCGGACGGCGCGGTGATCCGTGCCAGACTCATCGGCCTGCTCGCGGAGCGGATCGGCGCCGGACTCCTGAGCGAGGGGATCGCCTATCTCACCGGCGATGCCCCCGTCGAGACCGCCTTCGCGCGCGCCTTCCGGGTCATCGAGGAGCTGCCCGTACGGGAGAAGGAGCTGCGCCGTGCGCTGGCGGAGCGGGAGATCGGCACGCTGGAGATCAAGAAACGCGGAGCCGATGCGGATCCCGCCGCGCTCCGCGCCCGGCTGCGCTTGAAGGGCTCGCGCAGCGCGACCCTCTTCCTCACCCGCGCCGCCGGGAGGCACATCGCGCTGCTCGCCGAGCGGTGCTGATGCGCGCCGAGGCTCCCGGAAACGCCGAAGGGGCCCGGCGCGACGCCGGACCCCTCGCGGTTGGCGAGCTCAGCTGACGCTGACGCTGCCGCTGCTGATCGCAGCGCCGACGGTGCCGAGCAGGGTGAGGAAGAGGATGATCCCGATGATCGCGAAGACGATCGCGATCGCGCCCAGGATGATGCCGGTCAGCGCCATGCCGCGCGGCTGGCCCTTCTTCAGGGCGATGATGCCGAGGATCAGGCCGACGATGGCGGCGGGGAGCGCCACCCAGTTGACACCGGGGATCCAGGCGAGCACGATGCCGGCGATGCCGAGCACCAGGGCCGTGATCGCCAGGCCCTTGGGCTGCTGGGCGACCGCGCCGTATGCGGGGGCCGCAGGGGCCGCGTAACCGGGGGCCGCCGGCTGCTCGGGCTGCGGCTCTACGGGCAGATCGCCCGGAACGTTCTGAGACATGATTCTCCTTTGGTGTGTCCCTGAGAGGAAGCTGAGACTTCCCTGTATTCACGATAGTGGAGCATCTGGGTCAACCCAAGAGCTATTTTGCGCGGTGTGGCGGATTTCCGTCTGCGCGTCCTGACGGAGGACCGCCTGTGAAACGCCCAGAGGCCCGGTGCGCACCGGGCCTCTGTCATGCGGATGCCGTACCGAACGCGGCCCGCTCAGTAGTAGCTCGTGACCCCCATCACCGAGAAGACGAGGATCAGGATGATGATCGTGACGATCACTGCGAGCGCGAGCGCGACGCCGGCCGTGATGATGCCTGCGAGCGCCATACCGCGCGGCTGGCCCTTCTTCAGCGCCACGATGCCCAGGATGAGACCGACGATGCTGGCGGGCAGACCCAGCCACCAGACCCAGCAGAACACGAGGCCGACGATGCCCAGCACCATCGAGGTGATCGCGAGACCCTTGGGCTGGACCGGGCCGTACTGCGCGTAGGCCACACCGTAGCTCTGCTGCGTGCCGTAGCTCTGCTGTGCATACCCCTGCGGCTGGGGAGTCCCGTAGGCGGGAGGCTGCTGGGGCGGCGGGTAGCCCGGGGCGCCGTAGGCGGGAGGCGGCTGCTGCGCGTAGCCGGGCGCGGGTGCGGCCGGCGGAGCGTACGCGGGAGGCGCCGGCGGGGCATAGGCGGGCGGAGCCGGCGGAGCATACGTCGGCGGCACGGGCTCCTGCGGAGCGACGGGCTGCTCGGCCGCCGCGGGCGGCGTCACCGGCGCGGCGGGCGGCTCAGGCGCCGCCGGGGGCTGGGGAGCACCGGGGACTTCGGGAGCATCGGGTACCGCGGGAGCATCGGGGGTCTCCCGGAGCCGCCGCAGGCGGTGTCTGCTCTGCTGCCGCCGGCTGCTCGGATACGGGCTCCTCGCCCGGGACGTTCTGGGACATGGCACTCCATTCGCTGCGTCTGCGACCACCCTATCGCGACGCCCGCCGGGCATGGGAAGGGCCGGGACCCGCTCGGATCCCGGCCCTGAAGCTGCGACGCGGAGCACTCCCCGCGATCGGCGCTACCCGGCGATCAGCGCCTCGATCGGCCCGCGCGCGAAGAAGATCACGAAGCCGGCCGCGACCACCCAGAGCAGCCAGTGGACCTGCTTGGCCCTGCCCGAGAACGTCTGGATGATCACCCAGGACACGAAACCCGCGCCGATGCCGTTCGCGATCGAATACGTCAGCGGCATCACCGTGACCGTGAGGAACACCGGCAGGGCGACGCCGAAGTTCGAAAGGTCGATGCCCTTGATCTGGGTCATCATCATGGCGCCGACCACCACCAGCGCGGCCGCGGCCACCTCGGTCGGAACGATCTGGGTGAGCGGGGTGAAGAACATCGCGAGCAGGAAGAGCGCACCGGTCACCAGATTCGCGAAGCCGGTGCGGGCCCCCTCGCCGATGCCCGATCCCGACTCGATGAACACGGTGTTCGAAGAGGAGGAGGTGAAACCGCCGGCCATGGCGCCGACGCCCTCCACCACCAGCGCCGACTTCAGCCGCGGGAAGTTGCCCCGCGAATCGGCGAGACCGGCCTCACGGGACAGTCCGGTGAAGGTGCCCATCGCGTCGAAGAAGTTGGTGAACAGCAGGGTGAACACCAGCATGACGATGGCGATCACGCCGACCTTGCCGAAGTCGAAGCTGACCGCGCCGACCAGGCTGAGATCCGGGACACTGAAGGGGCTGCCGTCGAGCGCGGGCACGGTGAGCCCCCAGCCCCCGGGGTTGTCGACGCTCGATCCCAGATGCCAGATCGCCTCGATGACCACGGCGAGCACCGTTCCGGTGACGAGGCCGATCAGCAGACCGCCCCGCACCTTGCGGGCGACCAGGATGCCGGTGAGCACCAGGGTGACGACGAAGATGATGGTGGGGACGGTGCCCACGGAGCCGTTGATGCCGAGGCCGACCGGCGGCGAGTTCGCGCCCGTGGCGGTGACGAAGCCGGCGTTCACGAATCCGATGAAGGCGATGAAGAGGCCGATGCCGACCGTGATCGCGAGCTTCAGCTCGACCGGGACGGCGTCGAAGATCATGCGCCGCAGGCCGGTGACGGCCAGCAGCACGATGAGCGCGCCGTTGATCATGACGAGCGCCATCGCCTCGGGCCAGGTGACCTGCCCGACCACCGAGAAGGCGAGGAAGGCGTTGATGCCCAGGCCCGCCGCGAAGGCGAAGGGAAGGCGGGAGACGATGCCGAAGAGGATCGTCATCACGCCGGCGGTCAGCGCGGTGACGGCGCTGACCTGCCCGAAGCCCAGCTGATTGCCCGCGACATCGGTGGTGGTGGTGAGGATGATCGGGTTCAGCACCACGATGTAGGCCATCGTGACGAAGGTGACCAGGCCGCCGCGCACTTCGCGGCCGAAGGTGGATCCTCGTTTGCTGATCTCGAAGTAGCGGTCGAGGAATCCGCGGGACGCAGCGCTCTCCGCCCGGGTCGACGTCTCGGTCTCTGCCACCTGTTCTCCTTCGTTACGGGCACTCATGAGACAGCAACCTACCACTCAGCTGGTTCTCAGGAAAAGAGAAGACCCGCCGGAGATTCCGGCGGGTCTTCGAGGTGCGGATCGGATCAGCTGACGCCGATGAGATCGATCACGAAGATCAGGGTCTTGCCCGCGAGAGGGTGACCGCCGGCCACTCCATAGGCCTGCGCAGGGGGGACGACCAGCTTGCGGCGGCCGCCCGCCTTCATCCCCGGAATGCCCAGCTGCCAGCCCTGGATCAGGGAGCGCAGTGGGAAATTAATCGACTCGCCCCGGCTCCACGAGCTGTCGAACTCCTCGCCGGACTCGAAGTCCACACCGAGGTAGTGCACGTTGACGGTGCTCGAGGCGAGGGCCTCCTCACCGCTTCCCTCGACGAGGTCTACGATCTGGAGTTCCGCGGGCGCCGGGCCCTCGTGGAACTCGATCTCGGGCTTCGACAGTGCTGATTCGCTCATGCCTCCATTCTGTCGGCAGTGACGGTGCCCGTACGTGGGAGTTCGCTGTCAGAGGAACATCTTGCCGGGGTTCAGCCGGCCCGCGGGGTCGAAGAGCCGCTTGATCCCGCGCTGCAGCTCGAGGGAGTCCTCGCCGATCTCATCGCGCAGCCAGCGGGCCTTGAGCACTCCGATGCCGTGCTCGCCGCTGAGGGTGCCGCCCAGCTCCACGGCGGCCTCGAACACTCGCGCGGCCGCCTCCCACACGCGATCGGGGATCTCGCCGCCGGGAGTGCGCTCGTGCTCCGCCACCGAGAGGTGCGGGTGCAGATTGCCGTCGCCCGCGTGCGCCAGAGCCGGGATCTCGATCCCGGTCTCGGCCTCGATGCGCGCGATGGCGGCGTACATCTCGGCCATCCGGGATCTGGGCACGCAGACATCCTCGATCAGCACATCGGTGCCGGAGGGAAGCGCCGGATTCATCGCCCGCCGCACCTCGAGCAGCGTCTCGCCCTCGTCCTCGCCCGTGAGCAGCAGCGAGTCGCCGCCGAGTTCCGTCGCCCACCGCTCCGCGCGGCCCGCCGCGGACTGGGCGCCCTCGGCGTCCCACTGGGCGATGACCACCGCCGGACCCTTCGCCGCGCCCTTGAGCGCCGCGAAGGGTCCGGGCAGCAGCTCGACCGGCAGATACTCGGTGATCGCCACCACACAGCGCGCATCGAGCAGTTCGAGCAGGGCGGGGCGCTGCCCCTCGCGCTGGATCTCCTCGCACAGTCGCAGCGCCTCGTCGGTGGAGGGGAGGATGGCGCCGAAGGTCAGCGGCGGTACTGTCGGGCGCGGCACCAGCCGAAGCGTCGCCTCAGTGATCACGGCCAGCGTCCCCTCGCTGCCGGTGAGCAGCGCCGTCAGATCGTAGCCGGTGACCCCTTTGATGGTGCGCCGCCCGGTGCGGAGGATCCGCCCGTCGGCCAGCACCGCGGTGAGGCCGAGCACGGCCTCCCGGGTGACGCCGTACTTCGCGCAGAGCAGGCCCCCGGCATTCGTGGCGATATTGCCGCCGATGGTCGAGATGGCCCGGCTCGCCGGGTCGGGTGCGAAGCGCAGCCCGTGCAGCCTGGCCTCGGCGTCGAGATCCGCATTGATGACGCCGGCCTGGGCCCTGGCCACCTCGTCGACGGTGTCGATCTCGAGAATGCGGTTCATCCGGCTGAGCGAGAGCACCAGCTCCCCCTCGCCGGCCACCGCGCCTCCGGCGAGGCCCGTGCCGGCCCCGCGCGGCACCACCGGGACGCCGTGCTCCGCGGCCAGCCGCAGAATCGCCGACACCTCCTCGGTGCTCTCGGCCTCGGCGATGCCGAGCGCCGAGCCTCGGGCGATGAGCCCGCTGCGATCCGTGCGCGCGGCGTCGAGCGCGATCCGATCCTCCACCCATCGCGGTCCGAGCAGCGTGCGGAGTTCGTCGACGAGCGCGGTCCGGGGGATCCTCATCCCCCCATTCTGCACGCTCCGTCCCGCTAGTGTCCCGCGCCGGAAGTTGCTTTGCATAGGCGGGTGCACTCCGAGCGTCTCGCAAGGCGGAGGAGGAGGCTTTGCTGGTGGCAAAGCCGACGATGACAACGCCGCGAGGCGCTCGGAGAGTGCCCGGATATGTGAAGCGAATTTCCGGCGCGGGACACTAGGGCTCGCCGCGGTCGATATCGCCCCGGTCGACGTTCTCGGCGTCGGGCTCGATGCCGGCGAGCTTCGCCGGCTGCAGCATGCGGTCGAGCTCGTCCTGATCCAGCAGGCCGCGGGAGACCACCAGATCGCTCACCTTCGCATTCCCGGCCAGCGCCTCCTTCGCGAGCTTCGCGGCCTCGGCGTAGCCGATCACCGGTGCCAGCGCCGTGATCACCGTCACCGAGCGCGACACCGTGTCGGCGAGGCGCTCCTCATTCGCCGTGATGCCGTCGACGCAGTTGACGCGCAGCGTCTGACAGGCGCGCTCCAACCAGGTGATCGACTGGAACAGCGAGTGGGCGATGATCGGCTCGAAGGCGTTCAGCTGCAGCTGCCCCGCCTCGACCGCCATCGAGATGGTGACATCGGAGCCGGCGATCGCATAGGCGACCTGCGACACGGCCTCGGGGATCACCGGATTCACCTTGCCCGGCATGATCGAGGATCCCGCCTGCTTCGGCGGCAGGTTGATCTCGCCGAGACCGGCCTGCGGGCCCGAGGAGAGCAGGCGCAGATCGTTGGAGATCTTCGAGAGCTTGAGCGCACTGCGCTTGAGCGCTGCGGAGAAGGTGACGAACACCCCGGTGTCGCTGGTGGATTCCACCAGGTCGCGGGCGGTGACGAGGTCGAGCCCGGTGATCTCGCTGAGGTGGCGCACCACCGCCTCGCGGTAGCCCTTCGGCGCGTTGATGCCGGTGCCGATCGCGGTGGCGCCCATATTGACCTCGCGCAGCAGCGCGGCGGCCTCCGTGAGCCGCTCGACATCCTCGCGCAGCGTCACGGCGAAGGCGTTGAACTCCTGGCCGAGCGTCATCGGCACGGCGTCCTGCAGCTGGGTGCGGCCCACCTTGATGATGTTCGCGAACTCCCGCCCCTTCGCCTCGAAGGAATCGGCGAGCAGTTCGAGCTCGTCGAGCAGGCTGCGCAGCGAGAAGGCGAGCCCGATCTTGATGGCCGTCGGGTAGGTGTCGTTGGTGGATTGGCTGTGATTGGTGTGATCGTTCGGGTTGATGAAGGTGTAATCGCCCTTCTGCCGGCCCGCCAGCTCGAGGGCCCGGTTGGTGATCACCTCGTTCGCGTTCATATTGGTCGAGGTGCCCGCTCCGCCCTGCACGACGCCAACGACGAACTGGTCGTGCAGCATGCCGGTCTTGATCTCCTCGCAGGCCCGGTCGATCAGCACCGCGCGCTGCTCGTCGAGCGCCCCGATCTCGAGGTTTGCGCGTGCCGCGGCCTGCTTCACGCAGGCGAAGGCTCGCACGAAATCGGGGTAGACCGAGATCGGTCGCCTGGCGATCGGAAAGTTCTCGTGCGCCCTGGCAGTGTGGACCCCCCAGTAGGCGGATGCCGGGATCTCGAGGCTCCCCAGCGAATCGGTCTCAGTACGGGTTTGGGCGGACAGAAAGTCGCTCACGGGATCAGCTCCGGTTCGAAAGTGGCCAGCGGATCTCACCGCTGAGGTACCCCCTCCAGCCTAGTCTCGTTCCCGCCGTTCGGGCGAGGGCTCGGCGGTCCGGATCGGTCCGGTGAGGCCTTCGCTGAGAGGGCCGCTCTGGGGCGCCGAGTTGGGCTCGGAGAGGATCACCGGGCCTCGGCGCAGCACCGAGATCGGAGCGGTCAGCGTCTCGAGCTGTTCGCCGCGGGGCTCGGCCTCGCTCGGCCGGCCGGCGTGGGTGACGACGAGGCGCCTGTCGGGGCCGAGCCGCAGCCGCAGCCGCCGCTCCACGATGAGCCAGCCGAGCCCGACGGCGAAGGCCGAGACGCCGGCGAGCGCGGCGACGCCGAGACCCCAGCGCGGGCCGAAGGCGTCGGCGGCGGCGCCGACCAGGGGCGCGCCGATCAGAGTGCTGCCCATGAGGATCGCGAAGTACAGCGACAGCACCCGGCCCCGGACCGCGGGATCGGTCGTGGTCTGCACGAAGGCGTTCGCCGTCGACAGCAGCGTGGAGGTCGTGTATCCGAGCAGCACCAGTGCGGCGGCGAAGGACCAGAAGCTCGGCATCAGCGCGCAGATGAGCGCGGCGAGGCCGAAACCTCCCGCGGCGAGGATCACGGCGCGCAGACGGGCGGCGGGGCGCCTGGCGACCAGCAGCGCCCCCGTCAGCGATCCCACCGCCAGCACCGAGGAGAGCAGCCCGTACTCCCCCGCGCCCCGGCCGAACTCGACCGCCATGGTCGAGGAGAACACGGGGAAGTTCATGCCGAAGGCGCCGATGAGGAAGACGATGACGAAGATCACCCCGAGATCGTGCCGGCGGAGGACGTAGCGGAAGCCCGCCACCAGTTGACCGGCCTGGGATTCCCTGCCGCTCGGCTCCGCGCCGGCGCGGCGCGGGATGCGGATGGCGAACAGCGCTCCGAGCATCGCGAGGAAGGAGACGCCGTTGATGAGGAAGACCCAGCCCGAGCCGACGAGCGCGATGAGCACGCCGGCGAATGCGGGGCCGATGAGGCGTGCGGAGTTGAAGGAGGCGGAGTTCAGCCCCACCGCGTTCGAGAGGTGCTCGGTTCCGACGAGATCGGAGACGAAGGCCTGGCGCGCCGGGGTGTCGAAGGCGTTGACCACGCCGAGGGCGAGGGCGAAGCCGTAGAGGTGCCACAGCTGCGCGTGGCCGAGCACCAGCAGCAGGCCGAGCCCGAGGGCCAGGAGCATGAGCAGCGACTGAGTGACCATGAGCACGCGCCGGCGGTCGAAGCGGTCGGCGACGGTGCCGCTGAAGGGCACCAGCACCAGCTGCGGGCCGAACTGCAGGGCCATGGTGATGCCGACGGCGATCGCGTCGTTGTCGCTGAGCTCGGTGAGCACCACCCAGTTCTGCGCGGTCGCCTGCATCCAGGCGCCGATATTGGAGATGAGCGCCCCGCCGAACCAGATGCGATAGTTGCGAATCGCGAGCGAGCGGAACATGGCGGACACGGGCGGCGGCACCTCCTGGGCTCGGCTCCCAGCCTAGCCCTCCCTCGGAGGGCTCATCGAAAGCGCAGTTCTCGGCCGTTCCCGGGGCGCGAAGGGCCGAGAACCGCGCTCTCGGCGAAGACTGCGGGAGTGGTGGTTAGAACTTCCCGCCCATATCGAGCAGGCGCCGGATCCGATCCGGAATCGGCGGGTGCGTGGCGAAGAGGCGCTGCATCAGCCCCGGCTTCAGCGGATCCGCAATCCACAGATGCGCCATGCTGCTGCTCTGCTTCTGCAGCGGTCTGCCGTACTCGCTCAGCTTGTGCAGGGCGCTCGCCAGCGCCTCGGGGTGCCGGGTGGTGAGCGCCCCGGTGGCATCCGCGAGGTACTCGCGCTGACGCGACACCGCCAGCTGCACGAGGCTCGCCACCAGCGGCGCGACGAGCATCGCCACCAGGCCGAAGATCATCACCACGGGATTGCTGTTGTTGCGCCCGAAGAAGGCCATGCGCACGAGCACATCGGCGATCATGCCGACGGCGACCACCAGGCCGTACACGATCATGGACACCCGGATGTCGTAGTTGCGCACATGCCCGAGCTCGTGCGCCATCACGCCCTCGAGCTCCGCATCCGTCATGATGTCGAGGAGTCCGGTCGTGGCGGCCACCATCGCGTGCTGGGGATCGCGGCCGGTGGCGAAGGCGTTCGGGGCCGGGTCGTTCACGATGTACACCTCGGGCATCGGCGTGCCCGTGGTGATCGCGAGGTTCTCGACGATGCGGTAGAGCCGGGGGTTGTCGGCCTGGGAGATCCGCTGGGCGCCACTCATCGCGATGGCCTGCTTGCCGGCGGAGAAGTACTGGAACAGCGCGTAGCCGCCCGCGAACACCACCACCCAGATCACGATGGCCCAGGAATTGTAGATGACGGAGGCCAGCCATCCCAGCCCGCCGATGATGACGAGGAAGAACAGGATGATGAAGAAGCTGTTGACCTTATTGCGCCGGATCGCTCGGTACACGACCGATCCCGCCTAGAACTGGATGCGCGGCGGCTCTGAGATCGCCGCCACGTCCTCGACCTCGAAGAACTCCCGCTCCTTGAAGCCCATGCCGCGGGCGAAGAGGGTGTTGGGGAAGATCTGGATCTTCGTGTTGAACTCCCGCACCCCGCCGTTGTAGAAGCGCCTGGCGGCCTGGATCTTGTTCTCGGTGTCGACCAGCTCGCCCTGCAGCTGGAGGAAGTTCTGGCTCGCCTGCAGCTGCGGGTAGGCCTCGGCCACCGCGAAGATGCTCTTCAGCGCCTGCTGCATGTGGTTCTCGGCCACCGAGGCCTCGGCGGGGCCCTGCGCGGAGATGGTCTCGGCGCGCGCCTGCGTCACCTCGGCGAAGACGGTCTTCTCATGCGCCGCGTAGCCCTTCACCGTCTCCACGAGACTCGGGATCAGATCGGCGCGACGCTTGAGCTGCACCGTGATGTCGCTCCACGCCTCGTCGACGCGCACCCGCAGCGTGACCAGCGAGTTGTAGGTCGCCCAGACATAGATGCCCAGGATGACGATGATGCCGACGACGACGATAACGGCGATCCATGCTCCGCTCATAGTGAGAAGCGTATCCGTCCAGGCATCGAAAACCCTGAGTAGTGCGGGGGGCCGCGGTCTCACTCCCCCAGCACGCGCTGCAGATAGGGGTTCGCGAAGACCCGGTCCGGGTCCAGCCGATCCCGGACCGCGAGGAAATCGCCGAAGGCCGGATAGCATTCGCGCAGCTCATCGGCGCCGAGGGTGTGCATCTTCCCCCAGTGGGGTCTGCCGTCGTGCGCGCGGAGGATGGTCTCGGCCTCCCGGAAGTAGTCGAGGTCGGGATCACCGGCGTAGCGGTGCACGGCGATGTGACCGCACTCCCGCTCGTAGCCGGTGGAGAGCCACAGCGGATCCGCCGCCGAGGTGCGCACCTCGACCGGGAAGGAGACCCGGAACCGGCAGCGATCGATCATCTCGCGCAGTTCGCGCACCGCCGCCGGCACCGCCTCCAGGGGCAGGGCGTACTCCATCTCGCGGAAGCGGACGCGGCGGGGGGTGACGAAGACCCGGTGCGAATCCTCGGTATAGTCTCGGCGGCTCGACACCGCCTCGATGAAGCGGTTGACGCGCGGGGTGCTGGCGGGCATCCACCGCTCGAGACCGACCAGCGCGCCGAAGACCGCGTTGTTCGCGAACTCCTCGTCGAGGAAGTTCGAGAGGACGGTGCGGGGCTCCTCGCCCGCGGCGAAGGGCAGTCGGGAGTTGGTCTTGGTGCGCGCCTTCTCAGTGTGCGGGAACCAGAAGAACTCGAAGTGGTCCGCCTCGCGATTGCGGGCCTCGAACTCCTCCAGCAGGGTCTCGAGCCGGATCGGTTCCTCCACGGCGCGCATCAGGAATCGCGGCACGCACTGGATGGTGAGAGTCACCAGCACCCCCAGGGCCCCGAGCCCCAGGGCGACCGCGGGCAGCAGCTCCGGGTGCTGCGTCTCGTCGACGGTGAGCACTTCGCCCCGCCCGGTCACCAGCGTCGCCCCGGTGATACGGGTCGCGAGGCTTCCGAAGCGGAGCCCGGTGCCGTGGGTGCCGGTGCTCGTGGCTCCGGAGATCGTCTGGCGGTCGACATCGCCCATGTTCTCGAGCGCGAGCCCCAGCGGCTCAAGAATGGCCGGCAGCTCCCAGAGGTGGGTACCGGCCCACAGCGTCACCCGATCGCGGTCGAGGTCGACGCCGACGAGGCCCCGCAGACGGCTCAGATCGAGGCGGACCCCGTCGGTCGCGCCGATGCCGGTGAAGCTGTGAGAGGCACCGATGGGCTTCACGGTGTGGCCGGTCTCGAGCGCCCGCTGCACGGCGAGCACCACCTGATCCAGCGTGCGCGGGGCCACGCTCAGCACCGGGGAGGATCGCTCCGTCCGAGCCCAGTTCGTCCATTTCAGGGTCACAGGAAGCACTTCCCTTCGCCGCGGTAGCTCGGCAGCGGATCGCCGGCGACACCGCCGGCGATCGGCACCACCTCTGAGGTGTGCTCCATGGCCTCCCCGGCCTTGGTGTGGCGCAGCCACACCCGATCCCCCACCGCGAGCCGGCCTGCCGCCGCGCCGATGACCGGCGTCTGCACCTCGCCGGCCCCCTCGCGCGGGGCGTAGCGCAGACCCGCGGGCCACACCGGTTGCGGCAGCCGGTCCGGCGCGGCGGGCCCCGATGCGATCCACCCGCCGCCGAGGAGTGTCGCGGTGCCTGCGTCGGGCCGGCGCACCACATCGAGCGCGAACGCCGCCGCGGGTGCCGGCGCGAAGCCGCGGTAGTGGTCGAAGAGATGGGGGCCGAAGAGTCCGCTGCCCGCCGCCACCTCGGTCACCGAGGCCTCGGCCGCGGTGCGCTCGATCGATCCCGTGCCGCCGCCGTTCACGAATTCGAGCGAGGCGATCTCGCGTACCGCCGCGACGGCCGCCGCGCGGCGTTCGACGAGTTCGGCACCGCTCGCCCGCTGCACGGCCCGCAGCAGCGCCGCCCGCACCGGCCTGCCCGCGGGGCGGTCGCCGACACCGGCGATCTGGGCCTCGTAGGACATGATCCCGACCAGCTCGAAGCCCGGTCGGCGCAGCACCCGCTCGGCGAGGGCCCTGAGATCCTCGGGGGTGCGCAGCGGCGAGCGGAGCACTCCGATGCGACCGAGCGAGCGGCTCTGCCAGGAGGCGTCGAAGTCGAGGCAGACGCGGATCGGGCGCCGCTTCGCCGCCGGCGCCACCGCGTCGATCAGATCGAGCTGATCCTCGCTGTCGATCATCACGGCGACGCGGGCCGCGGCGCGCTCATCCACTGCGAGCTCGGCGAGCGCCTGGCGATCCGCCGTCGGATAGGCGACCACGATGTCGTCGACGGCGGCGCTGAGCCAGAGGGCCTCCGCGAGCGTGTAGGCGAGCACGCCGCGGTAGCCGGGCAGGGCGAGCACCGCCTCCAGCACGCCTCGCACCCGCACCGATTTGCTGGCGACGCGGATCGGCAGGCCGCCCGCGCGGCGGAGCATGTCGTGCGCGTTCCAGCTGAGCGCCTCGAGACCGAGGGCGACGATCGGGGCGGCGCGATCGGCGGTCGCCGCGGTCAAGCCCGGCCAGTAGGCGGAGGGATTCAGCCACGGCTGCGCCTCGGCCGCCGCGCGCAGCTCCGGCGCGGCGAGATCGAGGGTCATTGTTGCAGTCTAGACCTGCTCCTCGGAGCCGCAGCCGCGATTCGAGCGCCCGTCTCGGAAGCGCTTGACGCGCAGGGCGATCCCCGCGGTGATCGCGATGACGATGACCGCGATGAGGAGGAACTTGGCGAAGAGCACGCCTCACCCTATCGGGTCCGCGGCACCGGCGCCGATCCGTCCCCCAGCTGGGACTCGAACCCCGCCCGGCCGCTCAGAGCGGAGCATCGCTTCGCGCGGCCACGGCGCTGAGGGCAGCTGCGCTGCACTCAGATCGGCGTCCCCTAGCTGGGACTCGAACCCGCGAGGCAAACAACCTCGCGCCGCAAGGCCCGCCGACCCCGGGATCCGTTCCGTCCCCCAGCTGGGATTCGAACCCAGACTGTGCCGATTTTAAGTCGGCTGCCTCTGCCAATTGGGCTACTGGGGGGCTGGCACCACGGTACCGAAAAATGTGAGCCCCGAGCTGGGCAGCGCTCGGGGCTCACGGTCTGGGAAAACTATCAGGCGCCGAGTCGCCCGCGCAGCTCGGTGAGCTCGGTGCGCAGCCCCTCGGGGAGCCGATCGCCGAAGCGCCCGAAGAACTCCTCGGTGAGATCGCTCTCGGCGAGCCAGGAGGCGGCGTCGATCGCGAAGATCTCATCGAGATCCGCGGCGACCTCCTCGATGCCGTCGAGGTTCAACTCGCCCTCCGCCGGCAGCACGCCGATGGGGGTCTCCCGGCCGCCCACCCGGCCCTCGACCCGACGGATGATCCAGTCGATGACGCGGGAGTTGTCGCCGAAGCCCGGCCACAGGTAGCGGCCGTCGGCGCCCTTGCGGAACCAGTTGACCTGGAAGATCTTCGGAGCCTTCTCGCCCAGCTCCTGACCCATCTCGAGCCAGTGGCCCCAGTAGTCAGCCATGTTGTAACCGCAGAAGGGCAGCATGGCGAAGGGATCGCGGCGCAGCTCGCCGACCGTGCCCTCCTGGGCCGCGGTCTTCTCCGAGGAGATGGTGGCGCCGACGAAGACGCCGTGCTGCCAGGAGCGCGACTGCGCGACGAGCGGCACATTGGTGGCCCGGCGACCGCCGAAGAGGATCGCGTCCAGCGGCACGCCGTCCTGCTCGAACCAGTCGTCCGCGAGGGTCGGCGTCTGCTGGATCGGCACGGTGAAGCGCGAGTTCGGATGCGCGGAGGGGCGGCCCGAGTCCGGGGTCCAGTCGTTGCCCTGCCAGTCGATGAGATGCTCGGGCACCTCATCGGTCTTGCCCTCCCACCAGACGTCGCCGTCGTCGGTCAGCGCGACATTGGTGAAGATCGTGTTGCCCCAGAGGGTGTCCATCGCCACCGGATTGGTCGACTCGCCGGTGCCCGGCGCCACGCCGAAGAAGCCGGCCTCGGGATTGATGGCGTAGAGGCGCCCGTCCTTGCCGGGGCGCAGCCACGCGATGTCGTCGCCGATGGTCTCGACCTTCCATCCGGGGATGGTGGGCTGGAGCATCGCGAGATTGGTCTTGCCGCAGGCCGAGGGGAAGGCGGCGGAGATGTGGAAGACCTTGTCGGTCTCGGTGTCGGTGAGCTTGAGCAGCAGCATGTGCTCGGCGAGCCACCCCTCGTTGCGGCCCATCACGCTGGCGATGCGCAGCGCGAAGCACTTCTTCGACAGCAGCGCGTTTCCGCCGTAGCCGGAGCCGTAGGACCACACCTCGAGCGTCTCGGGGAAGTGGGTGATGTACTTCAGGTCGTTGCAGGGCCAGGCGACGTCCTGCTGTCCCGGCTCCAGCGGCGCGCCCACCGTGTGCACGGTGCGCACCCACTCGCTGCCCGGGACGATGCCGTCGAGCGCGGCCTGACCCATCCGGGTCATGATCCGCATGTTCAGCACGGCGTAGGGGGAGTCGGTGATCTCGATGCCCAGCTGCGTGATGGCTCCGCCGACCGGCCCCATCGAGAAGGGCACCACGTACATGGTGCGGCCGCGCATGCTGCCGTCGAAGAGCGGCGTGAGCTCGGCCTTCATCTCGGCCGGAGCGCGCCAGTTGTTCGTGGGACCCGCGTCGCCCTCGTTCTCGCTGCAGATGAAGGTGCGATCCTCCACCCGGGCGACGTCACCGGGGTGCGAGCGGGCGAGGAAGCTGCCCGGGCGCAGATTCTTGTTCAGCGGGATCAGGGAGCCGGCCTCGACCATCTCGGCGGTGATGCGGTTCCACTCCTCCTGGGAGCCGTCGCACCAGACCACGGCGTCGGGTTTGGTCAGCTGCGCGACTTCGGTGACCCATTGCACCACCTCGGGGTTCGTGGTGGTTGCGCTCGCGATCACCTGATCGGTGATCGAAGCGTTCGTGTCAAGAGTCGAGGTGCTGCCCATACCGTACGTTCTCCATGTCAAGAAACTGCGATAGATCTATTCTCGGTGAACATCTGGTGGACGCAAGTCACATTACGTCTGTAAAGATTTGCGATTCTTGCCGTATAGTCAAGTCATGGCACCCGAAGCGACTCCGACACTGGGCGACGACGCCTTCGACCGGCTGCTTCTGGGCAAGCGAATACGCCATTTCCGCACGCGCAGCGGCCTGACCCTCGACGCCCTCGGCGAGCGTGTCGGGGTGGTCGGCAGCCAGCTTTCGCTGATCGAGAACGGGCGCCGCGAGCCGCGTCTCTCGCTGCTGCAGGCCATCGCGAGGGAGCTCGGCGTCGATCCGGCCGACCTCCTCAGCCCCGAGCCGCCGGATCGGCGCAGCGCCCTGGAGATCGAGCTCGAGCGCGCGCAGAGCGCCCCGCTCTACCAGCAGCTGCAGCTGCCCCACGTGCGCGCCCCGCGCACCCTGAGCGACGATGCGCTCGAGTCGCTCGTCGGCCTGCATCACGAACTCGCCAGGCGCAGCCGGGCGGCCGCGGCCACGCCGGAGGAGGCGCGGCGCGCCAATACCGCGATCCGCCTGCATATGCGGGGGCTGGACAACTATCTGCCCGATATCGAGCGCATCGCCGAGGACCTCATGCTGAGCCTCGGGCACACCACCACCAGCGCCGTCACCCACCGAGAGGTCGCCGTCCTCGCCGAGAGGCTCGGCTTCACCCTCATCTTCGTCGACGATCTGCCGGAGAACACGCGCACCATCACCGACTTCGAGAACGGACGGATCTATCTGCCGCCGGCCTCGATCCCCGGCGGGCACGGTCTGCGATCCCTCGCCCTGCAGGCCATGGCGCACCGGGTGCTGGGTCACGATCGGCCGGCGAGCTACGCGGAGTTCCTCGAGCAGCGGCTGCAGATCAACTACTTCGCGGCCGCCTGCCTGATGCCCGAGACCCGCACCGTCGAGTTCCTCCAGCAGGCCAAGGAGAATCGGAATCTCGCGATCGAGGATCTGCGCGACGCCTTCGGGGTCACCCATGAGGCCGCGGCGCACCGCTTCACGAATCTCGGCACCCGGCACCTGGATCTCCGCGTGCACCACTACCGTCTCGACACCTCGGGCGGGCTGCTGCGCGGCTACGAGAACGACGGCCTGCCCTTCCCCGTCGACCAGACCGGGGCGATCGAGGGGCAGGTGGTGTGCCGCAAGTGGGCGGGACGCACCGCCTTCGACCGGACGAACCGCACCAGCGAGTTCTACCAGTACACCGACACCCCGGCGGGCACCTACTGGTCGAGCGTGCAGACCGGGGACACCGACCAGGGCACCTTCTCCATCACCTGCGGCGTCGCCTTCGACGACACCAAGTGGTTCCGCGGGCGCGACACCCAGGCGCGCACGGTGTCGACCTGCCCGGATCCGGCGTGCTGCCGAACCCCCGACGAGGCGCTGAGCGAGCGGTGGGAGGGGAAGGCGTGGCCGAGCGCCCGCATGCACGCGCATGTGCTCTCCCCGCTGCCGACCGGCACCTTCCCGGGGGTGGACGACACGGAGATGTACGAGTTCCTGTCGAAGCATGCGCCCGCTGTTTAGAGCGAGAGGCGGATCAGCCTCTCGATTCAGCGGGCGCCGCGGTCACTACCGCGGTCGGATTAAAACGAAAGGCGATCAGCCTTTCGCTTCCGAAGGTGGCGGGCCCACCGGCCCGCGACCACCCGAGGGTGAGTTGCCAAAGCGATTCGGGTTCCCAAAGCCCGTTCCGGCGCATTCGGGCTTTGGGAACCCGAATGACTTTGGCAATCGAGGTCAGGCGAGATCGGGGCCGATCCCCTCGGATTGACGGCGGATCGAGTGCCCGGCCCGCTCCAGCAGCTCCCACTCCTCAGGGGTGATCCCGGACGGGGCGGCCCGGGGCGCGCCGGATTCCAGGCGCACCGGCAGCGACAGGAAGCTCGCCGGGAGCCCGGCCACTCCGACGGTCGACACGGAGGCCACCGTCGTCTCTCCCCCATACAGCCTGGCCAGGAACTCGGCGGCGCCGTAGCCGCTGGCCCAGGAGCTGCTGCGCCCCGAACGCAACGCCGACCACCGCGGGAACCACCCGCCCAGATCTTCGAGGATCCGGGCGCGCCCGGCCTCGGAGACCTCGACCGGCGCCCCGTCGACGCGCACACTCGAGAACAACGGAACCTGATCCACCCCGTGCTCCCCTCCGACGGTGGCCCGCACCCGGCTCACCGGCACGGCCAGCTCCTCGGCGACCGCGCGGCGGAAGCGCGCCGAATCGTTCAGGGAGTAGCCGATGACCCGCGCGGGGTCGAAGCCCCGATACCGGCAGAGCCAATCGCAGACGATGTCGACCGGATTCGTCAGCACGAGCAGCAGCCCGGTCTCGCCGAGCGCGGCGGCGATCTGGCCGGCCAGGCCGTCCAGCATCTCAAGGTTCCCCGTCAGGAAGTCGCGCCGATCCCCGTCGGGGGTCTCGGGCCGGGACGCCGCGAGGATCACCAGATCCGCCTCCCCCTCGGCCGGGGCGCCCAGGCGCAGCTCCGGCGAGTCCACCCCGAGGAGTGCCTGTGTATCGGCGAGGTCGATCCGGTGCGACTCGAGGACGTTCGCCCTGAGATCCTGGAGATGCAGACGGGCTCCGCGCCCGCTCGTCGCCAGTCGCGCGGCGAGGGAGGCGCCGACGTGCCCGGCGGCTCCGACGATGGAGATGGTGCGCGGCCAGTCGGAGGTGCCGCGATCCGCTTCTGCGAGGTGGTTCACCCGGTTCACGCTACCCGATGGGTCGTGCTGCAGAAGCCGAGAACGCCCCGTCGAAGGGCTCGACGGGGCGTTCTCGGGAACGAGGGATCGGCGATCAGGCCTTGGGCCTGGCCGCGAACTCCTCGAAGATCGCACGGGGCTCGACGAGCGCCTCGATGTTCACGATGTCGCGCCCCAGGAAGAAGTGGCCGACCCAGCCGCCGAAGACCCGCCACTTGCGCTCCCACGAGGGGATCGCGAGACCGTGGTAGAAGCGGTGCGCGAGCCAGGCCAGGTAGCCCTTCAGCGCGAAGCCGCCGGACTGGAACACGCCCGTGTTGATGCCGAGGCCCGCAACCGCGCCCGCGTTCTTGTGGTTGTAGTCGCGCGTGCCCTCGCCGCGCAGATCGGCGGCGATGTTCTTCGCCAGCAGCTTGCCCTGGCGCACGGCGTGCTGCGCATTGGGCACGCAGAAGCCGCCGGGCCCGGGGGTCGGCGAGATATCGGGAACCTGCGAGGTGTCACCCGCGGTCCACACGCCCTCGAGCTGCTCGCCGTCTTCGGTGGTGACGCGCAGATTGGTGCTGCCGATCACGTGACCGCGCGGGCCGATCGGCAGATCGGTCTCGCGCAGGAAGGGCCGGGGCATGACGCCCGCGGTCCAGACGACGAGGTCGCTGTCGTACTGCTCGCCGGTCGAGAGCTCGACCCGGCCGTCCACCGCGGAGCTGAGCTGCGTGTCCAGGTGGATCTGCACGCCGCGACGGGTCTGATCCTTGATCACCCAGTCGGCGGTCTTCTCCGACACCTCGGGCATGATCCGCCCCATCGCCTCCACCAGGTGGAAGGTGGTCTCGTCGAAGTCGATCTCGGGGTAGCGGCGTAGCAGCGAGGTGGCGAAGGAGCGCAGCTCGCTGATGGTCTCGATGCCGGCGAAACCGCCGCCGACCACGGTGGTGGTCAGGAGCCGGGCCCGCTCGGGGGATCCCTTGGGCAGGGTCGCGGCGCGCTCGAAG
This sequence comes from Leucobacter sp., assembly GCA_048516985.1. Taxonomy (GTDB): domain Bacteria; phylum Actinomycetota; class Actinomycetes; order Actinomycetales; family Microbacteriaceae; genus Leucobacter. Next base: position 2,749,092 of record CP183188.1, read on the forward strand.
TTGCCCACCAGACGGTCGCGCACGGCGACGGCCTCTTCGATGGTCTTCATGCCGATGGCCTGGTCGGCCACACCCGGAATGGGGAAGGTGCGCGACACCGATCCGGTACTGAGCACGATGTGGTCGTAGACGAAGTCGAAGGCCGGGCCCTCGTTCGGCGTCACGGTCGCGGTCCTGTTCGCGTGGGAGATGCCGGTGACCTTGCCCGCGATGTTGTGCGTGCGGCTCAGGTGACGACGCCGCGCGACGACGGCGTGGCGGGGTTCGATCGACCCGGACGCCACCTCCGGCAGGAACGGCAGATACGCCATATACGGCAGCGGGTCGACGATCGTCACTTCGGCCTCGCCGGCTCGCAACAGTTTTTCGAGCTTCCAGGCGGTGTAGAAGCCGGCGTAGCCGCCGCCGACGATCAGAATCTTCTTCGTCACGAAGCAGTCTCCTTGAAACGCAGAGTGTGTGCCCTTGGCCCGCTGCGTAACGGGCACGACAGTATCGGGGCGTTGCCGCCGACTGAGCCAGTCTAGTACGCTTTTCTGACCGCGGGGTCACCTCCGTCGGAGGGTCCGCGCCCGCGCGGGATCAGGCGCCTCGCTGCCAGCCGCTGCGCTCGAGTGCGAGGTCTCCGATGGGGTTCACCCCGGGCCCCGCGGCCAGCGCGTGCCCGATGAGCACGTGCAGGCACTTCACCCGGTTCGGCATGCCGCCGGCGCTCACACCGGCGAGCTCGGGCACCCCGCCCACGCTGTCCCGATCCGCGATGTACTGCTCATGCGCGAGTCGGTAGCGCTCGCGCAGTTCCTCGTCCTCGGCCAGCAGTTCGTTGTACTCCGCCATCACCCCGGCGGCCTCGAGCCGGGAGGCGGCCGCCACCGCCTCCGGGTGGCACAGGTAGTAGAAGGTGGGGAAGGGGCTGCCGTCCGGGAGCCGTGGCGCGGTCGCGACGACCGCCGGGGATCCGTCGCTCGCGCGCGCGGCGATCCCGACCACGCCCCGGGCCTCCCGCCCCAGCTGCTCGCTGACGGCGGCGATATCGGCCGCGCTCGGCGCGGCGTAGGGTGGCCTGGTCATCCGTCTCTCTCCTCCTCGGAGCGGAGCAGCTGCTCCGGATCCGCGTCCGTCAATCCCGCGAGCAGCGTCGATACCGCGAGCTCGCGCGCCCAATTCCGTTCGATCTGCGTGAGCTCGCTGCGGGTCTCCTCCGAGGACTCGGCGGGAACCACCACGTCGTCGATGACGCTCAGCTGCGTCTCCCCCGGCATCACGTAGAACAGCCGCCCGCGCGCCTGGGTGCGCACATAGGCGGGATCCTGCCACTTCAGCCGTTCCGCGTCGATCTCCGCCACCTGCTCGCGGTGTAGTGCGACGCTCTCGCGCAGCTCAGCGATCTCCCGCTGTTGCTGCACATAGGTGGACAGCGTCGGCGCGACGATCAGCGCCCCGATCACCAGCAGCCCCACGCTGAGCACGGTGAACCCGCTGAAGCGCAGGCTCGCGATCCAGTCGCCGAGCTCAGCGGTGAAGCGCCGCGCCACGAGGCGTCTCCGCGGCTACTTCGCGGCGAAGCGCGGGAAGGCGGCGCGACCGGCGTAGCGGGCGGCGTCCCCGAGCTCCTCCTCGATGCGCAGCAGCTGGTTGTACTTGGCGACGCGGTCGGAGCGCGCGGGTGCGCCGGTCTTGATCTGGCCGCAGTCGGTGGCCACCGCGAGGTCGGCGATGGTGACGTCCTCGGTCTCGCCCGAGCGGTGCGACATCACGGCGGTGTAGCCGGCGCGCTGCGCCAGCTGCACGGCGTCGAGCGTCTCGGTGAGGGTCCCGATCTGGTTCACCTTCACGAGGATCGAGTTCGCCGCGCCCTTCTCGATGCCGTCGGCGAGGCGGGCCGGGTTCGTCACGAACAGGTCGTCGCCCACGAGCTGGAGGCGATCGCCGAGCTCATCGGTGAGCGTCTTCCAGCCCTCCCAGTCGTCCTCCGCCAGCGGATCCTCGATGGAGACGAGCGGGTAGCGATCGGCGAGGTCCGCGTAGTAGGCCGACATCTCGGCGGCGGTCCGATCCTTGCCCTCGAAGCGGTAGACGCCGTTCTCGAAGAACTCGGTCGAGGCCACGTCGAGCGCGAGTGCGATGTCGCGCCCCGGCTCGTAGCCGGCACGGGTGATAGCCTCGACGATCAGGTCGAGCGCGTCGGCGTTGCTGGGCAGATCGGGCGCGAAGCCGCCCTCGTCGCCAAGCGCCGTGGTGAGCCCCTTCTCCTTCAGCAGCGCCTTCAGCGCGTGGTAGACCTCGACGCCCCAGCGCAGCCCTTCACTGAAGGTCTCGGCGCCCAGCGGCACCGCCATGAACTCCTGGATGTCGACGCCGGTGTCGGCATGCGCGCCGCCGTTGATGATGTTCATCAGCGGCACCGGCAGCGTGTTCGCGGTGGGGCCGCCCAGGTAGCGGTACAGCGGAAGGCCGGCGGATTCCGCCGCGGCGTGCGCGACCGCGAGGCTGACGCCGAGGATCGCATTCGCGCCGACGCGCTGCTTGTTGTCGGTGCCGTCGGCCTGGATCAGCGCCTGGTCGATCAGACGCTGATCGCTGGCCTCGACGTCGTCGATCGCGGGGCCCAGCTCGTCGAAGACGGCGTCGACCGCCTTGGTGACGCCCTTGCCCAGGTAGCGATCCTCGTCCCCGTCGCGGAGCTCGTAGGCCTCGAAGGCACCGGTGGAGGCGCCGGAGGGCACCGCTGCGCGACCCACCGAGCCGTCGGTCAGTCCGACCTCGACCTCGACGGTCGGGTTGCCGCGCGAATCGAGGATCTCGCGTGCGATCACCGCGTCTACAAATGCCACCTGTGCTCCTTGGGGTCGGGGACGGTCCGACACCGATTCTAACCGGCCTCGGGATCCAGCAGTGCCCGGGCCGAGGCGTAGGCGCCAGGCTCCTCGCGCAGCGGCACGTCGAAGACGCGGCTGGGGCCTGATCCTCCCGCATCCGGCGTCCACCCCGGATCCCCGTCTCGAGCGAGGCTCACGAGCGCGCCGTGCACGGCGTCGGCGAGCTCCTGCGGCGGAGCGGTCCCGGCGACGCGGTCCACTCCCTCGGCGTCGAGCCGGTCGAAGACGAAGGGCACGTCGATGCAGTGCCCGGCCCGCGGGGGCTCCTCGGCGTGCCAGGCGAAGCGGTAGCTCCAGGTCGGTCCCGCAGCCGCAGAAGCGGCCCGGGCGGCGGCTGCCCGGGGCACCTGGACGCGCAGCAGCGCATCGCTCGCGTAGCGCCCGAGCAGCAGCGCGGATCCCTCCGTCGCCCGGATCGCCGGATCGGCCAGCCAGCGATGGGCGGCGCCCGGGCCCGCGCCGAGCGCGAGCAGCAGCGCGTGCCGCGGGAGATGGTCGAGGAGGCCGCCGGGGTGGAACAGCCCCGAGAGCTCGTCGTCGGTGCAGCCGAGCACGAGCGGAACCGCCGCATTCGCGCCTCGCGCGACCGCGGCGTCGACCGGATCCGTCACCACGGCGCCGTCCATCACCGGGCCGAGCAGCAGTCCGTCGCGCAGCAGCTCATGCAGATCGTGCAGCAGGTGCGGGGCGGCGGGTGCGGTGACCTTGCGCTGCAGTTCGAGCAGACGCGATTCGGGGATCGCGGCGAATCCGTCGAGATCCGGGGAGACCTCCGCGAGACGGGCGAGGTGATGCCCGCGCGCCCGGGCCGCCTGCGCCGAGGGATCGGCCACGGCCGCCGACATCGCGTAGGCGCCGTGGAAGAGCCCCGCCGCCCCCGGCGCGCCCAGCAGGGTCAGCACGGCGCCGCCTCCCGCGGACTGGCCGGCGATGGTCACCTGGTCGGGGTCGCCGCCGAATGCGCGGATGTTGTCGCGCACCCACTCGAGGGCGCGGATCCAGTCGAGCACGCCGCGATTCTGCGTCGCCCCGTCGATCCAGCCGAAACCGGTGAAGCCGATCCGGTACGAGAGCGTCACGAGGATCACGCCGTCCCGCGCGAAGGCGCGCCCGTCGTACCAGGGGCTCGCCGGCGATCCGGAGATGAAGCCGCCGCCGTGGATCCACACGACCACCGGCAGGGCGACGTCGGGATCCGGCTCAGGGGTCCACACATTCACGCTGAGCGTGTCGTCGCCGGCGATCGCGTGCTCGGGGATGAGCGTGATCCCCGTCTCCCCGCGCTGCGGCGTCGGGCCGAAGGCGGTGGCGTCGAGGGTGCCGTCCCAGGATGCGCGGGGGCGCGGCGGCGCGAAGCGGAGCGGCCCCGCCGGGGGCTCCGCATAGGGGATCCCCCGGAAGACCGCGACACGCGCCTCCGGGCCGCCGCCGGCGTCGCCCGGCTGCCAGGATCCCCGCACCCGGCCCGCAGCGGTGGAGACGACAGGATCCGGGGCGCTGCGAGACATGCCTGCATCCTACTCACCGAAGCGGGCGCGGCGGATCGGCCCGGGCCCGGCGGATCAGCCCGGACGCGCCGGTCAGGTCGCTCCCGCGGCTCAGTCCAGCGGTCGGAGCTCGAGGCCGTCGGCGCCGCGCACGCCGGCGCCGACCGCGGCGAAGCGGGTGAAGCCCTCCGTCGCCACGCGGTCGAGCAGCGCCCGCATGTTCTTCTGGCGGCGCTCCAGGCGCACCCGGTGGCCCCGGGCGACGAGCTCGCGCTTGAGCGCGGCGAGGTCGACCGGGTCGGCGTCGGCGTCGAAGACCAGCGCGATCGCCTCTGGGCCTGCGGTCTCGGGGATCTCGATCAGGTCGACGACGCGCTCGAAGCCGATGGAGAAGCCGACGGCGGGGACGTCCTGTCCGAGGAAGCGCCCCACCATGCCGTCGTAGCGGCCGCCGCCGCCGACCGAGCTGCCCGAGCCGGGGTGCGCGACCTCGAAGATGGTGCCGGTGTAGTAGCCCATGCCCCGCACGAGCGTGGGATCGAAGCGCAGCGTCACGCCCTCGGGCAGCCCGCCCGCGAGCGCCGTGCCCAGGCCCGCGAGGTTCTCCACGCCCGCGGCGAGCCCCGATCCCGCGTCCGCGGTCTCGGGCAGCACCGAGCGGATCGCCTCGCCCGTGAGCGGGATCCCGTCACCGACGAGACGCGGCTCGACCCCGGCGAGCACCGCGCCGATCCGCTCGGCCGCGGCGTCGTCGATTCCGCGCAGCTCCTCCACGACGCCCTCCGAGCCGATCTTGTCGAGCTTGTCGATGGTGATGAGTGCCCGGTCGTGCTGATCCGCCGCGAAGCCGCAGTGGGCGAGCAGGCCGAAGAGGATGCGCCGATCGTTCACGCGGATCACGCAGCCAGCCAGACCGAGGGCCGCCAGCGCCTCGGAGGTGGCGGTGATGAGCTCGATCTCGGCGAGGGGGCCGGCCTCGCCGATGATGTCGATGTCGGCCTGCACGAACTGCCGGTAGCGTCCCTTCTGCGGGCGCTCGGCGCGCCAGACCGGGGCGATCTGCAGGGCGCGGAACACCGGGGGCAGCTGGGCGCGATGGCTCGCGTAGAAGCGGGTAAGCGGCACGGTGAGGTCGAAGCGCAGGCCCAGATCGGCGAGCGCCTCGGGATCGCCGGCCTCGGCCGCGGCGGCGAGCGCCTCGGGCCGGATGCCGCGCTTGAGGATCGAGAAGCTGAGCTTCTCGTTGTCGCCGCCGAGACCGGCGTGCAGGCGCGACCACTCCTCGACCACCGGGGTCTCGATCTCGTCGAAGCCGTGCGAGCGGTAGACTCCGCGGATGACGCCCAGCGCGTGCTCGCGGCGTGCCTTGTCTGCGGGCAGGAAATCGCGCATTCCGCGCGGCGGATTCACCGGTGTGGCCATGGTCCCCTATTCTTCCACTCCTCGGGCTCTCCCCGCGCCGCATCGGATCGGGCCGGGCGCCCCCGGGTCTCGCGCCCCCGCTCCCGCCCGGCCCGCTCCCACCGCCGCCCGGCCCACGCGTCGAAGCGACACCTGACCAGTACGCGGAACGTCAGTCGGCGGGCAGGGCGCGATCGGCGAGGCGCGCCGTCGCGAGGCGCAGGGCTCGATCGGCGTCGACGCCCGCGGCGTTGGCGCGGATGACCAGCGCGAGCAGCCCGTCGCCGATCTCAGACTCGTCGACGCCCGGCACCTGCGCCTGCGCAGCACTCGGGTCGATGAGCTCGGCTCTCTTCAGCCGCTCCACGACCTTCGCGGCGCGGGCGAGCGTGGGCATGCCGACCGGGATCCCGTCGAGCGCGCCGCGCGATCCGCGATCCTCCCCCGCCGCATCCTCCTTGAGCCGCTCCCACTCCGCGTGCAGCTCATCCACCGACATGTAGCCGCGGTCGCCGAAGACGTGTGGGTGCCGGGCGATGAGCTTCTCGTCCAGCTGCGCGGCGACGGCCCCGAGATCCCAGCCCTCACCGTCGCGCTCCGCGATCGCCGCGTGGAACAGCACCTGGTAGAGCACATCGCCGAGCTCGCCGGCGACCTCCTCGGCGGGAAGCCCCTGCTCCACCGCGTCGACGAACTCCGCCGTCTCCTCGATGAGAAACGGGATCAGCGACTCGTGCGTCTGCACCTCGTGCCAGGCGCATCCGCCCGGCCACGCCAGACGGTGCACGGTCTCGCGCAGCGCCGCCATCGCCTCGAGTCTGTCGTCGTCTGCTGCTCCCCTGTCCATGGGGGAACCCTATCGTCTGCGCCTCGGCGTCAGCTCCCGCTGGGCTGGCCGAGCAGGCGGCGCACCCCCACGTAGACGAAGACGTCCACCGCATCGACCGGCCGCAGCAGGCCGCGCCGGGAGTCGTCGACCGTCACGACTGCGCCGCGGGCGTCTCAGCATCGGGCTCGAGCAGGGCACCGAGCACCTGGCCGACCCAGGCGATCACATCGCCGTCGAAGGCGCCGCCGCGCTGTCCCACCCCGGCCAGCGGGCTGCGCGACGTCGCCGTGCCGCCGGGCAGCGGGATCTGCAGCGTCCTATTCGCCTCCGTGTACCGGGCACCGGGATACATCCGGTTCATCCGCATACGCCGGGAGTCGGGCAGGGTCACCGGCTCGATGCGCAGTGCGGGTCCGGCGGCCACGACCTTCGCGAGGCCCAGCCGCGAGGCGCGACGGCGCAGCGCGGAGACCTGCGCCAGGCGCTCGACCTCGGCGGGCGGCTCGCCGTAGCGGTCGGTCAGCTCCTCGAGCACCAGGGAGACGTGCTCCTCCGGGGCCTGCGGATGCGAGGCAGCGGAGAACTTCTGATAGGCCTCGAGACGCAGCCGCTCGCTCTCGACGTACTCCTCGGGGATGCGCGCGTCCACCGGCACCTCCAGGGTCAGCTCGCCGCCGACGGCCGCCTCCTCGCCCTTGAAGCTCGCCACCGCCTCGCCGATCATGCGCAGGTAGAGGTCGAAGCCGACTCCGGCGATGTGCCCGGACTGCTCGCCGCCGAGCAGGTTCCCGGCACCGCGCAGCTCGAGATCCTTCAGCGCGACCTGCATGCCTGAGCCCAGCTCGTTGTTCGTGGCGATGGTTTCAAGGCGCTCGTGGGCGTGCTCGGTGAGCGGACGATCGGGATCGTAGAGGAAGTAGGCGTAGGCGCGCTCGCGGCTGCGGCCCACACGTCCCCGCAGCTGGTGCAGCTGGCTGAGCCCGTAGCGGTCGGCGGCGTCGATGATGATGGTGTTCGCATTCGCGATGTCGAGGCCGGTCTCGATGATGGTGGTCGAGACGAGCACGTCGAATTTGCGCTCCCAGAAGTCCATCACCACCTGCTCCAGCTGGTGCTCGCCGAGTTTCCCGTGCGCCACCGCCACCCGCGCCTCGGGCACGAGCTCGGCGATCTGGGCGGCGATCCGATTGATCGACTGCACCCGGTTGTGCACGAAGAAGACCTGCCCCTCGCGCAGCAGCTCCCGGCGGATCGCGGCGGTGATCTGTTTGTCGCTGCGCGGCCCCACGAAGGTGAGGATCGGGTGCCGATCCTCGGGCGCCGTCGCGAGCGTGGACATCTCACGGATTCCCGTGACCGCCATCTCCAGGGTGCGCGGGATCGGCGTCGCGCTCATCGCGAGGATATCGACCCCGGTCTTCAGCTTCTTGAGCGAGTCCTTGTGCTCCACCCCGAAGCGCTGCTCCTCGTCGATGATGACGAGGCCGAGATCCTTGTAGCGCACCCGGTCGGTGAGCAGGCGGTGGGTGCCGATGACGACGTCGACGGTGCCCGCGGCGAGCCCCTCGACGGTGTCGCGCGCCTCGGCGTCGCTCTGGAAGCGGCTGAGGGCCCGCAGCCGCACGGGGAAGCCCGCGAAGCGATCCTGGAAGGTCTCCAGATGCTGCCCCACCAGCAGCGTCGTGGGCACCAGCACCGCGACCTGCTTGCCGTCCTGCACCGCTTTGAAGGCGGCGCGCACCGCGATCTCGGTCTTGCCGAAGCCCACATCACCGGAGACGAGCCGGTCCATCGGCACCGGCCGCTCCATATCGCGCTTCACCTCGTCGATGGTGGTGAGCTGGTCGCGGGTCTCGGCGTAGGGGAAGGCCTCTTCGAGCTCGTGCTGCCAGGGGGTGTCCGGCGAGAAGGCGTGCCCCGGGGCCGCCATGCGCGCCGAGTACAGCTTCACCAATTCGACGGCGATATCGCGCACCGCCTTGCGCGCCTTCTTCTTCGCCGCCGCCCAGTCGCCGCCGCCCATCTTCGACAGCGCCGGAGCCTCGCCGCCGACGTAGCGGGACAGCTGGTCGAGCTGGTCGGTGGGCACGTAGAGCTTGTCGCGCGGCATGCCGCGCTTGCTCGAGGCGTACTCCAGCACGAGGTACTCGCGCAACGCCTTCGTCGCGTCTCTTCCGATGCCGGTCGGCACCAGCCGCTGGGTCAGCTCCACGAACTGGCCGATGCCGTGCGTCTCGTGCACGACGTAGTCGCCGGCCTGCAGCTGCAGCGGATCCACCACATTCTTGCCGCGGCGCTTGGCGAGCTTGGTGGGGGTCTGATGCTGCGCCACCGAGCGCCCGAAGAACTCGAGCTCGGTGATGAGCAGCACCTTCGCCTCGGCGCTCTCGAAGCCGGCCCGCGCGGATCCCGGGACGAGGTAGGCCACGCCCGCATCGAAGTGCTCGGGCAGTCGCTCGACCATGCGCGCGGCGAGGCCGCCCTCGGCCAGGAGGTCGCGGGCGCGCTCCACGAGCCCCGCACCGGGGGCGGTCACGATGACCTTCCAGCCCTCGGCGAGGCGCTCGCCGAGGTGGCGGATCGCGGCCTCGCTCGCATCGACGCCGGGCGCGGGCTTTGGCAGCGGGGTCGAGTGCACGGTCAGCTGCACCGGATCGGCGGCGATCCGGTCGCCACTCTCGCCGGTGCCGGCATCGCCGCCGGCACCCTCGGACTCTCCCGGGTCGAAGCTCGACACGCTCCACCAGGGCCGCCCGGCGGCCGCGGCGCGCAGCTCCCCCATCGTCAGCATGCCGTGGTCGTCCACCGGGACCGGGGCGTCGGCGCCGGCGGTCGCCGCCGACCACGCGGCCTCCAGGAACTCGCGGTTGGTCTCCGCGAGACTCACGGCCCGCCCGGCCACGCGCTCGGGCGAGGCCACGAGCACGGCTCCGCCTGCGGGCAACAGCGCGGTGAGCGGGGCGAGGCCCGGCAGCAGCTGCGGCAGCAGGCTCTCCATGCCCTCGACGGGGATGCCCTGCGCGATCTTCTCCAGCAGCGCCGAGAGCGCGGGGAAGCGCGGCAGCAGCTCCGCCGCACGCGCGCGCACCTCCTCGGTGAGCAGCAGCTCGCGGGCCGGCCACAGCTCGACTTCCGGAAGCGGATCGCCGGCACTGCGCTGATCGGACACCGCGAAGCGGCGGATCTCGTCGACTTCGTCGCCGAAGAAGTCGATGCGCACCGCCTGCTCGGCGGTCGGCGGGAAGACGTCGAGGATGCCGCCGCGCAGGGCGAACTCGCCGCGCCGGGTCACCATGTCGACGCGGGAGTAGGCGAATTCCACGAGCCGCCGTGAGATCTCCTCGAGTCCCTCGGAGTCCTCGCGCTGACGCAGCACGATCGGCCGGGCACCGGCGGCGTGCGGAGACACGGGCTGCAGTGCGGCGCGCACCGAGGCCACAAGGATCAGCGGCACCGCTCCCGTGTGCTCGCGCAGCAGCCGCAGCGCCAGTGAGCGGCGGCCCACCGTCTCCGCCGAGGGGCTGAGACGCTCGTGCGGCAGGGTCTCCCAAGCGGGGAACTCCGCGGTGAGGACCTCGGGCAGCAAGGAGGCGAGCGCGGTGCGCAGTTCATCGGCCTCGCGGCTGGTCGCGGCGATGAGCAGCAGCGGGCCGTGATCCTCCCCCTCGCGCAGGCGCCGCAGCAATCCGGCGATGAGCGTGGGGCGCAGGGCCTCCGGCGCCGCGAACTCGGCGTCGGAGCGGGCGGCGTCCAGAGCGCGGGCGAATGAGGGTGAGGCCTCCAGCAGCTCGTCGAGCCCGGCCAGGCTCATCGGGGCTCCCGGCCGTGGAAGCGCTGCTGGGCCGCGGTCAGCCCCTCGGTGACCAGTGATTCAGTGGCGTCGGCGGCGTCTTCGAGCAGCACCCCCACGGCGTCGCGCTCCCCGGAGCCGAACGGGCGCAGCACGTAGTCGGCGGGATCCTGCCGGCCCGGCGGGCGACCGATGCCGATGCGCACCCGCAGGAACTCCGGGGTGTCCAGCGCCTTCGCGATGTCCCGCAGACCGTTGTGCCCGCCGTGCCCGCCGCCACGCTTCAGCTTCACCGTGTCGAAGGGGAGATCGAGTTCGTCGTGGAGCACGATGAGGCGTTCCGTCGGAATGCCGAAGTACTTCGCCAGCGCCGACACGGGGCCGCCGGAGGTGTTCATGTAGCCATTGGACTTCGCCAGGATCAGCTTCGGGCCGCCGGGCGCGAGAAAGCCCTCGGCCACGCGCGAGTTCGTCCGGTGCGAGGCGAAGCGCGCGCCGATGCGATCGGCGAGCACGTCGAGTGCGAGCTGCCCGACGTTGTGCCGGGTGGTCTCGTACTGCGGTCCGGGGTTGCCGAGACCGACGATCAGCCACGCGTCGCTCACCGTCTCGCCTCTCTCTCTTGATTTCCGCCAGAACACCTGCACCGCCTATCGATGCGCCGAGCGCCGGCGCATTCTCGCCCTGTCAATGCCGAAAAGGAACGGGCCCGCCGAAGCGGCCTGAGACCAGCCTCGACGAGCCCGAAATGATGGGAGGGACGGAGAGCTACTCCGCCGCGGCCTCGGCGGCCTCGTCCTCATCGTCGCCTGCCGCGCCGCGCGGGGCGACGACGTGCACGACCAGGGCCTCGGGATCCTCGAGCAGCGTCTCGTCGCTGGCCAGCTCGATCTGCCCGGCGAGGATCTGCGTGCCGGCCTCGAGGCCCTCGACGCTCACCTCGACGTTCTCGGGGATGTTGGTCGCGGGCACGCTCAGGCGGAGCGTGTTCAGCTCCTGCAGCGCATTGGTGCCCGAGAAGGGCACGCCCACGATGTGCACCGGGACCTCCACCTCGACGGTCTCGCCCTTGGTCACGATGACCAGATCGACGTGCTCGATGATCTGGCGCACCGGATCCCTCTGCACGTCCTTGACCAGCACGAGCTGCGTCTTGCCCGAGAGATCGACCTCGATGAGCGCGTTCGCGTGGCGGATGATGAGGCTCAGCGGGTGGGTCTCGACCGAGGCGTGCACGGGATCGGCGCCGTGCCCGTAGATGACCACGGGGGTCTGGCCGGCGGCGCGCAGCTTGCGGGCCGCTCCCTTGCCGAAGGTCTCGCGGGGGGTGCCGACGAGCTTGTTGATCTCGCTCATGTTCTTCTCCTTGCGGGCTCGCGCCCAACGGGGCGGGCCTGGCCCGCCTGGTTGAAATGTCTCGCCGAATAGCGCGTCAGAAGGGCCCGCATGGAGGCTCCACCGCGTCGATCACGGGCGCATGCGCCCCTCGCCGAAGTACAGCAAGGAAGTCTAGCATCCCGCGGCACGGGCGAGCTCCCGGGCTGGATCAGGCCATACAACTTAGATGTTCGTCTAGACGAAGATTATTTACGAAGTCACCGAAACTTGAACTATGGTGGGTGGTACCACCACACCTCCCGATCCGAGAAGAACCCCATGCGACAGCGTCCGAGACCGATGACCGTCACGGGACTGGCAGCGGCGATCGCCCTCCTGGTCACCGGGTGCGCCGCCGCCCCGCAACAGGGGGCCCCGGACGCGCTGACCGTGTACGCCACGACGGGCTATCTCGCCGACGCGGTCACCAATATCGCCCCGGACGCGGTCGTCACCACGATGGTCGGCCCCGGCGGGGATCCGCACACCTACCAGCCCTCGACCAAGGACATCCAGACGATCCAGAACGCCGATGTGGTGCTGTGGAACGGGCTGCACCTGGAAGCGCAGATGATGGCCCAGCTGGAGAGCCTCGGCGACAAGCAGCTCGCCGTCGGCGACGCGCTTCCGACGGAGCTGCTGCTGTCCTGGCCCGAAACCGACCACGAGGGCAATCCGCTGCACGACCCGCACGTCTGGAACAGCCCCGAGGCCTGGTCCCTCGTCGTCGGATACGTCGCCGACAAGCTCGGCGAGATCGACCCCGGCAATGCCGCGGAGTACCGGCAGAACGCCGCCGCTTACCAGGCCCGGATCGCCGAGGCCGCGGCCACGGCCGAGGAGCTGCTCGCGAGCGTTCCCGCGCCTCGGATCCTCATCACCGGCCATGACGCCTTCAACTACTTCGGCGACACCTACGATCTGGAGGTGTACGCGACGGACTTCGTCTCAACCGAGGCGGCGCTGAGCGCGGAGGAGCTGTCCGGGCTGGCCCGTCTGATCGCGAAGAACCGCGTGCCCGTGATCTTCCAGGACAACCAGGCCAATCCGCAGGCCATCACGAGCCTGCGCGAGGCCGTGCGCGCGCTGGGCTGGCAGGTCGAGATCTCCGACGACGAGCTCTACGCCGATTCCCTCGGCGCGGATCCCGGGGTGGACACCTACCTCGGCGTCTTCATCCACAACGCCGAGGCCGTCGCCGACGCCCTCGGAACGGAACGATCATGACCGCCCCGACGACCGAACGCGCAGCCTCCGCCGAGCGGGCCGGCGCACTCGCCTGCTCCACCGAAAACCTCTCCGTGGCCTACCGCGCCGAGCCGGTGCTGCGCGGTGTCGACTTCCGCGTCCCGCAGGGCGTGGTGATGGGGATCGTCGGCCCGAACGGGGCCGGCAAATCCACCCTGATCAAGGCGATGCTGGGGCTGGTGAAGCCGCTCACCGGGTCGAGCGCCTTCTTCGGGCAGCCGCTCTCGCGGGTGCGGCGACGGGTCGGATACATGCCGCAGTCCACGACCGTCGACTGGGACTTCCCCACCACCGTGCTCGACGTGGTCACTATGGGCACCTACGGCTCCCTCGGCTGGATCCGGCGGCCCGGCAGGGCCGAGCGCGCACGGGCGCTCGAGGCCCTCGAGCAGACGGGGATCCCGGATCTGGCCTCCCGGCAGATCGGCGAGCTCTCCGGCGGGCAGCGCCAGCGGGTGTTCCTCGCCCGCACGCTCGTCCAGGGGCCGGATCTCTACTTCATGGACGAACCCTTCCAGGGCATCGACGCGAAGAGCCAGCAGGCCATCGTCCAGGTGCTGCACTCCCTGCGCGAGCAGGGCAAGACCGTCGTGATCGTGCACCACGACCTGGCGACCGTGCGCGACTACTGCGATCACGTCACACTGCTCAATCGCCGCATCGTGGCATCCGGTCCCGCGGATCAGTCGTTCACGAAGGCGAATATCCGCACCGCCTACGAGGTCGCCGCGGACGACGACAGCTTCCTCCCATTCGTCTCGTGACCGGGGAAACGAGCACGGAGGCCTCATGAACCCGCTGGAGTTCCTCGACAACCACACCTACCGCATGGTGCTCTTCGGCACGATGACCATCGGCCTCGTCGCCGGCGCCCTCGGCAGCTTCGCCTATCTGCGCAAGCAGTCCCTGATCAGCGATGTCATCTCCCACGCCGCCCTCCCCGGCACCCTGCTCGCCTTCCTGACCGCCGTCGTCGTGCTCGGCAGCGACGGGCGCAATATGATCGGCCTGATCATCGGCGCGGTGGTCATCGGCACCATCGCGGTGCTCTTCGCCAACGGGGTCGCCCGCAGCTCGAAGATCCGCATCGACACCGCCATGGCGGTGACGCTCGCGATCTTCTTCGGCGCCGGCATGCTGCTCATGCGCATCATCGCGAACGGCGCCTTCCCCGGCAAGGGCGGGATCCAGGACTACCTCTTCGGCAACGCCTCCGTCATCACCGTCGCCGACCTCGTCACCAGCATCGCCGTCGGCGCCCTCGCCCTGGTGCTGATGCTGGTGTTCTGGAAGGAGTTCGCCCTCCGCACCTTCGACCCCGACCACTCCACCGTGCTCGGCTTCCGGGCGCGCACCATCGACACGCTGATGTTCACCACGATCGTCATCGCCACCGTCATCGGAGTGAAAGCCGTCGGCCTCGTGCTCATGGTCGCCTTCATCGTCACCCCGCCGGCCGCCGCCCGCCAGTGGACGCGCACCCTGCCCGGGATGGTGGCCCTCTCCGCCGTGTTCGGCGCACTCGGCAGCGGGATCGGCGCCTATCTGTCGATCGTGCTCGGCAAGGTGCCCACCGGGCCGCTCATCGTGCTCACCCTGTTCGCGATCTTCCTCGTCTCGCTGATCGCCTCGCCCCGCCGCAGCATCATCACCCGCGTCCTCACCCGCAGGCGCGCGCGCGCGGCCCTCAAGCGGGAACTGATCCTGGAAGCGGCCGCGCGATGAGCTTCATCCTCGGCACTACCCTGCTGGCCGTCGTCACCGCCCTCGCCTGCGCGCTGCCCGGCACCTTCGTCGTGCTGCGGAAGAACTCCATGCTCGTCGACGCGATCAGTCACGCCATCCTGCCCGGCATCGTCGTCGGCTACTTCTTCACCCACAACCTCGACTCGCCTCTGCTGATCCTCGGCGCGGCGCTGGCCGGCCTGATCGTCGTCCTCGGCAGCGAATGGCTCTCCCGCACGGGCCTGCTCACCGGCGACGCCCCCCAGGGGCTCGTCTTCCCGGCCCTGTTCAGTATGGGCGTGATCCTCGTGACCCTGAACTTCGCCAATGTCCACCTCGACACCCACGCCGTCCTCGTCGGCGATCTCAACCTCGCCGCCTGGGAGCAGCTCACCGTCGGCGGCACCTCCATCGGTCCCGTGTACCTGTACGTGATGCTCGGCGTGCTCGCCCTCAACATCGTGTTCCTCGGGGCGTTCTACTCGAAGCTCAAGGTCACGACCTTCGACGCGCAATTCGCCACCAGCCTCGGCATCCGCGCGGGCCTGCTGAACGCGGCCTTCATGTTCCTGGTCTCGGTGACCGTCACCGCGGCCTTCAACGCGGCCGGCGCGATCCTCGTCATCGCCCTCATGATCGTCCCGCCCGCGACCGCCTATCTGCTCAGCAAGAGGCTGCCGACGATGATCGCGCTGAGCGCGGTCATCGCGGTCATCGGGGCGCTCGCGGGATTCTGGATCGCCTACGTGCTCGACGCGGCCACCAGCGCGGGGATGGCGGTGTTCTACGGGATCCTCTTCGCGGCCGTCTTCGGGGCGACGCGGATCAGGCGTCGGCGCTTCTCGAGGACCGCCGGCGAGGCTGGGCGCAAGACGGGGCCCGAGATGGAGCATGAGACGGGACGTGAGACGGAGCGCACCGAGTTCGCCCGTTGACAAAGCGATTCGGGTTCCCAAAGCCCGTTGTGGGCGATTCGGACTTTGGGAACCCGAATCGCTTTGGTTGCGGCGGTGCCGTCCACGCCGCCACCCGGGCGGTGCTCCGCACCGCCTCTCTGGGCCGGCCGCTGTAGCGGCCGCGCGGCGTAGTCACAGTGCGATGCGTTTCGCTCTCACGCCGCCACCCGGGCGGTGCTCCGCACCGCCTCTCTGGGCCGGCCGCTGTGGCGGCCGCGCGGCTTGCAGAAGAGCGATGCTCTTCTGCTACGCCGCGCCCTCGAACATCGAGGTCACGGAACCATCCTCGAAGACCTCATGAATCGCCTGCGCCAACAACGGCGCGATGGACAGCACAGTCAGCTTGTCGAAACGCTTCTCCGGCGGCAACGGCAAGGTATCCGTGACCACCACCTGATCGATGAAATCCTGCGAGAGATGCTCGATCGCCTTCCCCGAGAAGATGGCATGGGTGCAGGCGATGGTCACCCCCTTCGCCCCATTCGCCTTCAACGCCGCCGCCGCCTTCGCGATCGTGCCGCCGGTGTCGATCATGTCGTCCACGAGCACGCACCAGCGATCCTTCACCTCACCGACGATGTCATGCACTGACACCTGATTCGGCACCAGCGGATCCCGGCGCTTGTGAATGATCGCGAGCGGGGCGCCCAGCTTGTCGCTCCACACATCCGCGACGCGCACCCGGCCCATATCCGGCGACACCACGGTGAGATCGTCGCGGTCGATGGTCTTCTTGAAATGATCCAGCAGCACCGGCATCGCGAAGAGATGATCCACCGGCCCGTCGAAGAAACCCTGGATCTGCGGAGCGTGCAGATCCACCGACATGATGCGATCCGCCCCCGCCGCCTTGAACAGGTCGGCCACCAGCCGCGCGGAGATCGGCTCGCGGCCGCGGCCCTTCTTGTCCTGACGGGAATACGGGTAGAACGGCGCCACCACCGTGATGCGTTTGGCCGAAGCGCGCTTGAGCGCGTCGACCATGATCAGCTGCTCCATCAACCACTCATTGATCGGATGCGTATGCGACTGGATCACGAAAGCGTCGCAGCCGCGCACGCTCTCATCGAAACGGGCGTACAGCTCGCCGTTCGCGAAGGTGCGCGCATCGGTGGGCACCAACTCCGCCCCGAGCTCCGCGGCCACATGCTCGGCCAACTCCGGGTAGGCTCGGCCCGAGATGAGCACCAGCTTCTTCTGGCCGGCCATTTCGATCGCGCTCATTGGCGGTCTCCCTCGTTCTCCTGCGCTTGCGTCGCGTTCTGCGCCGCCTCGGCGCTCTCGGTGCCCGGCCGGTTGGCCACCACCCAGCCCTCGATGTTCCGCTGCGGCGACACACTCATGCTGAGCGAGCCCGCGGGCACATGCTTGCGCACCACGGTCCCGGCCGCCGTATAGACACCGTCCTCAATCGTAACGGGCGCGACGAGCACATTCTTCGACCCGATCCGGACGCCGTCGCCGACCACCGTCTGGTGCTTCTTCACCCCGTCGTAGTTGGCCACGATGGTGCCCGCGCCGATATTGCTGCCGGTGCCGATCGTCACATCGCCGACATAGCTGAGGTGGGGCACCTTGCTGCGATCGCCGATCCTCGCGTTCTTCGCCTCGACGAAGGCACCGATCTTGCCGCCCTCCCCCAGCTCGGTGCCGGGTCGGATGTAGGCGAAGGGGCCAACCTCGGCCCCCGCCGCGACGACGGCGAGGGTCGCCTCGCTCCGGCGGATCCGCGCCCGCTCCCCCACCTCGCAGTCGGTGAGCGTGGTGTCGGGGCCGATCACGGCCCCCGCCGCGATGCTCGTCGCACCGTGCAGAAAGGTGCCGGGGAGGATCTCGGCGTCGGCCTCGATGCTCACATCCGCGTCGATCCAGGTCGTCGCCGGATCCTGCACCGTCACCCCGGCGCGCTGGTGCGCGAGCACGATGCGGCGGTTGAGCTCGCGGCCCACCTCGGCCAGCTGCGCGCGGTCGTTCACTCCGGCGATCAGCCAGGTGTCATCCGTGGCCACGGCATCGACGATTCCGCCCGCGGCGATGATCCGAGAGGCGGCATCGGTGAGGTACTTCTCTCCCTGGGCGTTATCGGTGCCGATCCCGGCGAGCGCCGTCTCCAGCGCCCGCCGTTCGAAGACGTACACCCCGCCGTTGATCTCGGAGATGCGGCGCTGCGTCTCGTCGGCGTCCTTCTCCTCGACGATACCGCGCATCTGCCCATCGGCATCGCGCAGGATGCGGCCGAGACCCGTGGGATCCTCGAACAGCGCCGACAGCAGCGTCATGCCGCGCCGGTGCTGCAGGTGACCGGCGACCAGGCGCTGCAGCGTCGCCACATCGATCAGCGGCACATCGCCGGAGAGCACCACCACCGAGCCGTCGAAGTCCGCCGGGAGGGCTGCGAGCGCCTGCTCCACCGCGCGGCCGGTGCCGGGGGTGTCGTCCTGCTCGACGATGAGGGTGTGCGGGGCGTGATCCACAATCGCTCCGGCCACCAGCTCGCGCTCGTGCCGCACCACCGCGATCACGCTCTGCGGGGAGAGACCGGCCGCGGTGTCGAGCACGTGAGCGATGAGCGAGCGCCCGCCGATCCGGTGCAGTACCTTCGGCGTCGCCGATCGCATGCGCGTTCCCTGACCGGCTGCGAGGATCACGACCGCGAGCTGCTGTGTAGTCATTCTGCCCTTTCGTCCCGAGGCGATGCTTCGCCGGCTCGCTCCCCACACACCGAGAAGCTGCGCTTCCCTGCATGCTACCGGCGCCGTGGGCACCGGAACGGAGCAAGCCCCCGAAGCGATGCTTCGCCGGCTCGCTCCCCACGCGCTGAGAAGCTGCGCTTCCCTGCATGCTACCGGCGCCGTGGGCACCGGAACGGAGCAAGCCCTCGAAGCGATGCTTCGCTGGCTCGCTCCGCCTCCAGGACTCGAACCTAGACTTCACAGCTCCAAAGGCTGTCGTGCTGCCATTACACCAAGGCGGATCGGCCGCGGTGCAGCCAGGGTAATAGTTTAGCCAGTCCGCGGCGCACGGGACGCCGCCCGCGCTCAGCACAACCGTGCTCGGCGAACCGCGGAGCCGCCCGAGCACCGCACACGCGCCCGCGGATGGTGGATCGACGCCCGCCGAGCCGGGATAATGGGGGAATGAAGGAACAGGACGAGGTCGACCGGATCCTCGCCGATTGGACGTCGGCTCGACCGGATCTCGATCTCGCCCCGCTCGCGGTGTTCTCGCGGATCACCAGAATCGCCAAGCACGTCGACCGGGTGCGCACCCAGGCCTTCGTCCGCAGCGGCCTCACCTCCTGGGAGTTCGACGTGCTCGCCGTGCTGCGCCGCGCCGGCACCCCGTACCGGCAGAGTCCGAAACTGCTGGTGAAGCAGACCATGGTCTCCAGCGGCACGATGACCAATCGCATCGACCGGATGGCAGCCCGCGGCCTGGTGCGCCGGCTCACCGACCCCAACGACGGCCGCGGGGTGCTGGTGGAGATGACCGAGCAGGGCCAGACCCTCGTCGACGCCGCGATGACGCGACTGACCGACGCCGAGGAGCAGTTGCTGGGCGGGGTGCCGCGCGCGGAGCGCGAGCGCCTGGCGACCCTGCTGCGGCGGCTCGCACTCAGCGTCGAACGCTTCAGCCAGGTCGATCCGGAGTGATCGTGCGCGCGGCGGACGAACCTGCGGGCTTCGATCTCGTCGAGGCGGACATCGCCGAGGTGCTCGCGGCGCTGGACGAGGGGCGCGTCACCGCGGTGGAACTGGCCGAGCGGTGCCTGCGGAGGATCGCCGAGCTGGACCGGAAGGGGCCGCGCCTGAACGCGGTGCCCGTGCTGAATCCGAACGCCCTCGCCGAGGCCGAGGCCTCCGATGAGCGGCGTGCGGCCGGAACCCCCGGGCCGCTCGAGGGCGTACCCTTCACCGTCAAGGACAGCTACATGGTCGCCGGGCTCACCGTCGCCGCCGGATCCCCAGCCTTCGCGGATCTCGTGGCGCAGTGGGACGCCTTCAGCGTGGCGAAGCTGCGCGAGGCGGGCGCGATCCTGATCGGCAAGACGAATATGCCGCCGATGGCCGACGGCGGCATGCAGAGGGGCCTCTACGGCCGCTCGGAGAGCCCCTACAATCCGCGCTATCTCGCGGCCGCCTACGCCTCGGGATCGTCGCACGGCTCGGCGGTGGCCACCGCTGCGAGCCTCGGGGTCTTCGGCATGGGCGAGGAGACGGTGAGCTCGGGGCGCAGCCCGGCCTCCAACAACGGCCTGTGCGCCTACACGCCGAGCTGGGGCGTGCTCAGCATCCGCGGCAACTGGCCGCTCTTCCCGGCCCGAGACGTGGTGGTGCCGCACACCCGGTCCATGCCCGACATGCTGCGGCTGCTCGATGTGCTGGTGCAGGACGATCCGGTGACGCGCGGCGACTTCTGGCGGCAGCAGCGGGTGATCGCGCTGCCGCGGCCGAGCGAGCACCGACCGGACTCGTATCTCTCGCTGATGGATCCCGGCGCGCTCCGGGGTCGGCGGCTGGGGGTGCCCCGGATGTATCTCGGGAAGGATCCGGCCTTCCCCATCGAGGTGCGCCCCTCGGTGCTGGAATTGTGGGAGGCGGCGCGGGCGCGCCTGGAGGCGCTCGGCGCCGAGGTGGTGGAGACCGACTTCCCGCTGATCGAGCGCTATGAGGGCGATCGCCCCGGGCAGGAGAACGTCGCCGAGCTGGGGGTGCTGCCCGAGGGGTGGATGGAGACGGAGTTCAACCACTTCCTCGCCTACGGCTGGGACGACTTCCTGCGCGCCAACGGCGATCCGGCGCTCCGCTCGCTCGCCGAGGTCGATCCGGACCGCATCTTCCCGACCCCGCCCGGCACCCTGCCCGACCGCTACGAGGAGGTCGAGGACTACCCGAACCGCTACCGGGCCGTGGTGGCGCTGGCCAAGGCGGGCCTCGCGGATCCGCGCGACCGCGAGGACTTCGCGGCGGGGCTCACGGCCCTGGTGCGGCTGCGGGAGGAGCTCTTCGAGCGGTGGCTCGACGAGCGCGGGCTCGACGCCATGGTGTTCCCCGCGAACGCGGATGTCGGGCTCGAGCAGGCCGAGCGCGATGCGGCGGCTGCGGATCGGGCCTGGTCGAACGGCGTCTTCTTCTCGAACGGCAACTACGCGCTTCGGCACCTGGGTGTTCCGACGGTGACGGTGGCGATGGGTGCGATGGCCGATATCGGCATGCCGGTGGGGATCACCTTCGCGGGTCGCTCGGGCGACGACCCCGCCCTGCTCGGCTACGCGGCGGCGTTCGAGCAGGGTGGGCCGTCGCTCAGGCCCGTTCCGGAGTTCTGAGCGGGGGGCTCAACCGGGCGACCCGGCAGACGGCGAACCTCAGGCGAAGGCCGAGATGCCGGTGATATCGCGCCCGATGATGAGCGCCTGCACGGTCTCCGTGCCCTCGTAGGTGTGCAGCGCCTCGACATCGGCGAAGTGGCGCGCGGCCCGATTCTCGATCAGGATCCCGTTGCCGCCCAGCAGATCTCGGGCATTCGCCGCCATCTGCCGCGCCGTGCGCGTGGCGGTGTACTTGCCCAGCGAGGCGCCGGCACCCGAGAGCTCACCGGCCTCCTCCGCCCGGGTGAGCTGCATCATCAGCGCCTGCAGCGAGGTGAGCTGACTGAGCATCTCGGCGAGCCGGTTCTGCACGATGGGCGATGCGGCGAGGAGCCGTCCGAACTGCTGGCGCTGCCTCGCGTAGTGCACGGCGGTCTCGTAGACGGCCTGAGCGTGACCGAGCGCGCCCCAGGCGACGCCGAGCCGGGTGGCCCGGAGCACGCGGGCGGTGTCCTTGAAGCTGCGGGCCCCGGGCATCTTGGCGTCCGCGCCGACGCGCACCCCGGCGAACTCGATATGCGCCTGCCAGATCGCGCGCAGCGACATCTTCCCCTCGATGGTGGTGCCGGTGTAGCCGGGGGCGTCCTGCGGCACGATGAAGCCCTGCACCTGCCCGTCGTCGCCGCGCGCCCACACCACGGCGATATCGCCGACGCTGCCCGATCCGATCCACTTCTTGTGCCCGTCGATGACGTAGCCGTCGCCGTCCGCGCGGGCGCGGGTCTCGAGGCTGACGGAGTCGCTGCCGTGGGTGGGCTCGGTAAGGGCGAAGGCGCCGAGCTCTTCGCCGCGGGCGAGCGGGGCGAGCCAGCGATCCTTCTGCTCCTCGCTGCCGCAGTAGGCGATGGATCGCAGCGCGAGACCACCCTGCACGCCGACGATGGTGGCGACGGAGCCGTCGCCGCGCGAGAGTTCCATCGTGGTCAGCGAGGCCGCCAGCAGGCTCTGCTCGGGGAAGCCGGGCACGTCGATGCCGTCGCGGATCAGGTCGAGCTCACCCAGGCGCGTCGCGAGATGCAGGGGGTACTCCGCACGATCCCAGTAGCCGGCTATCACGGGGCGCAGCTCGTCCTGCACGAAGGCGCGGGCGCGGGCGCGGTAGGCGAGATCGTCGGAGGAGATCCCCTTGAAGGCGCCGCCGAGGTCGACGTCGATCGGCTCCCACAGCTGGTAGTCGGGCTCTTCGGTGCCGAGGGTCTGGTGCTCGCTCATCGGGATTCCTCTCTGCCGGTGCGGCCCGCGGCCGTCACGGTCGATGCTCTCGCCTCCGAGTATGCCTGAGACTCAGTCCCATTTCAAGATGAACTTCGCGGTGTATCGATGGCTAGGAGAACGCTCCCTTGGAAACACAAGGGAATGAAACCGAGTATCAAAGACTCTCCTGTGCTAGCGTCGCTCTATGTCATCACAGCGCCCGCGTCCGCCGGCGCCGGCGGAGGTCGGCGGCGCGGCGATCCGTTTTCTCGCCGAGCACGGCTTCGAGGCCACGACCGCGGGCGATCTCGCCGATGCGGTGGGGATGAGCCGCAGTACCTTCTTCCGGCGGTTCGGCAGCAAGGACGACGTCATCTTCGCCGATCACGATCTCGCGCTCGCCCGCATCGAGGAGTTCCTGGGCGAGACCGAGCTGCCGATCCCCGAGGCCCTCGCCCGCAGCATCGTGGATGTGCTGCACCTGCTCACCCGAGACCCCGAGGCGGCTCAGCTGCGCTCCGATCTGCTGCGGCGCACCCCGGCCCTGCGGGAGCGCGAGCTCGTCATCACCCACCGCTACGAGCGGGTCTGCGCCGCGTATCTCGCCCGGGTGGCCGAACCGGGGACGCCGCACTGGGTTCCCATCGCGCTCTCCTCGGCGCTGGTCGCCGTGCACAACGCCGCGCTGCGCCGCTGGCTGAGGGATCCCGATCCGCGCGCCACCGGCACGCTGGACACCGAGCTTCGCACCCTCATCTCCCGCTTCTCGCCGTGGTTCGGCGGGGTGGATCGCGGCGCCTCCCGGATCGTGGTGGCCGCCTTCGACGCCGGGGTCGCCCCCGAAGAGGTGCTGCACGCGGTCGAGGATCGGCTGCGGCAGGCCTGATCCGCCGCTCGAGGGGGCCGCGAGCACCGGCTGAGCGCGCGCCTCTCGGGCGAAGGTGGCAGAATCGAGGCGATGAAGGCGCACGAGGTGGTCATGGGCTGGGTGACCGATGAGCTCTCCAGCGGTCGCCTGCGCATCGGCGACCACCTGCCGGGCGAGCGGGTGCTCGCGGAGACGCTGGGGGTGTCCCGCGGCTCGCTGCGCGAGGCGCTGCGGGTGCTCGAGGCGCTCGGCACGATCCGGAGCGCCACCGGTTCCGGCCCGCGCTCCGGTACCGTCGTCACCGCGGCGCCGGAGCAGGCCCTCTCCCTCGCGCTCAATCTGCAGCTCGCGACCAGCCACACCGACTACCGTCACATCGCCGAGGTGCGGGTGCTGCTCGAGAGCTGGGCGGCCGAGCACTCCGACCCCGCACTGGACGACTGGGCCGCAGCCGAGCACCTGCTCGAGGCGATGGAGGATCCGGAGCTCCCCATCGAGCACTTCCTCGCCCACGACGCCGAGTTCCATGTGGCGCTGTCGCGATCCAGCGACAATCCGCTGATCAGCACGCTGATGGAGGCGCTGCGCATCTCGATCTCCGAGCACACCCTCTCCCGGGCGCGGCAGCTGCCCGATTGGCCGGCCGCGGCCGAGCGCCTGCGCGGCGAGCACCGGGACATCCTCGCCGCGCTTCGGCGCGGGGATCGCGAGACAGGGGCGCGCCTGATGCGCGCTCACATCGAGGGGTACTACCGCGAGACCGAGGGCTGAGAATCCCGCCCCGGCGCAGTTGACGCGCCCGGATCGCCGATCTAGACTCGCATGTGGTCCTACCACACTCGGAAGTCGGGTGCGCGAGACCGATGAAAGGACGCCCATCGTGCAGCGACAGCTCCCCCGCCCCGCCGAGCTCCTCGAACTGATGCGCTTCAAGAAGCCCGAGCTCGACGGGAGGAAGCGCCGGCTCGACGCCGCCCTCACCGTCGCCGACCTCCGCCGCATCGCGAAGCGACGCACCCCGAAGGCGGCCTTCGACTACACCGACGGCGCCGCCGAAGGCGAGCTCTCGCTGCGCCGCGCGCGCCAGGCCTTCGAGGACATCGAGTTCCACCCCGACGTGCTGAAGCCGGCGAACGAGGTCGACACCTCCACCACCGTGCTCGGCGGCCCCTCCGCCATGCCCTTCGGCATCGCCCCCACCGGCTTCACCCGACTCATGCAGACCGAGGGAGAGATGGCCGGGGCGGGCGCCGCAGGAGACGCGGGCATCCCCTTCACCCTCTCCACGCTCGGCACCACCTCCATCGAGCATGTGAGGCTCGCAAACCCCGATGGGCGCAACTGGTTCCAGCTCTACGTGATGCGCCAGCGCGAGATCTCCTACGGGCTCGTCGAGCGCGCGGCGAAGGCCGGTTTCGACACGCTGATGTTCACGGTCGATACCCCGGTCGCCGGCGCCAGGCTCCGCGACAAGCGCAACGGCTTCTCCATTCCCCCGCAGCTCACCCCCGGCACGGTGCTGAACGCGATCCCGCGCCCCTGGTGGTGGTTCGACTTCCTCACCACCCCGAAGCTCGAGTTCGCCTCCCTCTCCTCCACCGGCGGCACCGTCGGCGAGTTGCTGAACGCCGCGATGGATCCCACCATCTCCTACGCGGATCTCGACATCATCCGCGAGATGTGGCCGGGCAAGCTCGTCGTGAAGGGCGTGCAGAACGTGCCGGACGCGGTGCGGCTGATCGATCGCGGCGTCGACGGCATCGTGCTCTCCAACCACGGCGGCCGCCAGCTGGATCGCGCCCCCGTGCCCTTCCATCTGCTGCCCCGAGTGGTGCGCGAGGTGGGCCGCGACGCCACGGTGATGGTCGACACCGGCATCATGAATGGGGCGGACATCGTCGCCTCGGTGGCGCTGGGGGCGAAGTTCGCGCTGATCGGCCGCGCCTATCTCTACGGCCTGATGGCCGGCGGGAGGCCCGGGGTGGATCGGGTCATCACGATTCTGCGCGAGGAGATCGAGCGCACCATGACCCTGCTCGGCGTCGCCTCGCTCGAAGAGCTCGAGCCTCGGCATGTCACCCAGCTGCGCCGGCTCGCCCCGGTCGAGCCCACGGGAACTCCCGGCGCGATACGGCAATAGGGCAATAGTGCAATAGGGCAATAGTGCAATAGGGCAATAGGGCAATAGGGCAATAGGGCAATAGGGCAATAGGGCAATAGGGCAATAGGGCAGCATCTCACGAAGCGCATCCCTCGGCCCCGTCCCGGCCGAGGGATGCCTTATTTCTCCAGGCCTCCCTCTCCGTCCGCAGCAAGGTATCGGAACCGTCAGAACAAGGTGCCTCGCGTCAGAATGCCCACGGAACCTCGCATTGAAATCGTTGGGGTACTGAGTATATGCTCTGAGCAGCACGCGAAGGAGCCACCATGCAGTTCTACCGAGACGGATTCGCCCCCGGCGATCCCACCATCTTCCCCCTGGGCGACGAAGCCGCAGCGACGCAGCGGCCGCTGAGCGCCGACGGCGCCATCGACGAGGTCGATGTGCTCATCGTCGGCAGCGGGCCCGCCGGGCTCCTCCTGGCGGCCCACCTCTCGCAATTCTCCGAGATCGCCACCCGCATCGTCGAGCGCCGAACCGGCCCGCTGCAGCTCGGCCAAGCCGACGGCATCGCCTGCCGCACGGTCGAGACCTTCGAGGCCTTCGGCCTCGCCCAGACCCTCATCGACGAGGCCTACTGGGTGAACGAGACCACCTTCTGGCGGCCCGATGCCGAGCACCGCGGCGACATCGTGCGCACCGGGCGGGTGCAGGACGTCGAGGACGGGCTGAGCGAGTTCCCCCACGTCATCGTGAACCAGGCCCGCATCCACGACTATCTGCTGGGCTTCATGGCGCGCAGTCGGACCAGGCTCGCCCCCGACTACGGCCTGGAGTTCGACTCCCTCACGGTCGATCGCGAGGCGGAGTACCCGGTCACCGTGACGCTCCGCGAGACCGAGGGCGGTGCGCTCCGCACGGTGCGCGCCCGCTACGTCGTCGGCTGCGACGGCGCGCGCAGCGGGGTGCGGAAGTCGATCGGCCGTACCCTGTCCGGCGACGCGGCCGGTCACGCCTGGGGCGTCCTGGACGTGCTGGCGGTGAGCGACTTCCCCGACTGGCGTTTCAAGTCGGCGATCCAGTCCTCGGAGGCGGGAAGCATCCTGCTGATCCCCCGCGAGGGCGGCAATCTGGTGCGCGTGTACGTCGACCTCGGCACCGTCGACGACGAGAATCGCGCGCGGGTGCGGGGCCTCAGCCGCGAGGAGATCACCGAGACCGCGAACCGGGTGCTCCACCCCTATTCCATCGACGTCAAGGAGACGGTGTGGTGGTCGATCTACGAGGTCGCCCAGCGTCTCACCGACGGCTTCGACGATGTCGCGGGGCGTTCGGCGGGTGGCGCGAACGCCGAGCCCCGGGTGTTCATCGCAGGCGACGCCTGCCACACCCACAGCGCCAAGGCCGGCCAGGGCATGAACGTCTCGATGCAGGACACGCTCAATCTCGGCTGGAAGCTCAGCTCGGTGCTGCGCGGACTCGCCGATCCCGCGCTGCTGGAGACCTACTCTGCCGAGCGGCAGCCGGTGGCCCAGAACCTCATCGACTTCGATCGCGATTGGTCGACGATGATGGCCGCCCAGCCGCGGGATCCGGATCGCCCGGAACTCGGCGGGGTGGATCCGGCGGAGCTGCAGGACTTCTTCGTACGGGCCGGCCGCTACACGGCGGGGGTGGCGACGAAGTACGCTCCCGCGCTGCTTACCGGCGGCGGGGCGCATCAGGCCCTGGCGAGCGGATTCGAGATCGGCATGCGCTTCCACTCGGCACCGGTGACGCGCGTCGCCGACGCGCGCGAACTCGAGCTGGGCCACGTGCACCGCGCCGACGGGCGGTGGCGGCTCTACCTCTTCGCCGGGGCCGACGAGCAGCGCTTCCTCGACGCGTGCGAGTGGTTGAGCACCGCGCCCGACTCCCCCGTTCTCGCGCATCGCTCGGCGGGCGACGACATCGACGCGGTCATCGATGTGCGCGGCATCCTGCAGCGTCCGCATCGCGAGGTCGAGCTGGGAGCCCTTCCCGAGCTGCTGCGTCCCCGCACCGGCGCGCTCGGTCTCACCGACTACGAGAAGGCCTTCAGCTCGCGCACGCGCGGCGGCGACATCTTCGAGACGCGTGGCATCGACCGCGAGCGGGGCTGCCTCGTGCTCGTGCGCCCGGACCAGTACATCTCCCAGGTGCTGCCGCTGGAAGAGGTCTCGAGCCTCAGCGGCTTCTTCTCGGCGTTCCTCCGCTGAGCGCACGGGATCGCAGCCGACTGGCAGACTGGAGCCCATGGAGCATTCGAACTCGCTGCGCTACACCGGGCACCTGGTCCGTCGGGCGCAGCAGCTGCACCTCGCCCTGTGGAACCGGGAGGTGTCGCTCGAGATCTCGAGCGTGCAGTACGCGGCGCTCCACGTGATCGCCGCGCAGCCCGGGATCAGCCAGCGGGAGCTCGGCTCGGAGCTCGGCCTCGACCGGTCCACCATCGCGGATCTCGTCGACCGCATGACCCGCCGCGGTCTGCTGTCGCGGGAGCGGAGCGCGAGCGACCGCAGGCGCAAGGTGCTGACCGTCACCGCGCAGGGCGCGGAGGCCCTGGCCGAGCTGACACCGGCAGTCGACCGCGTCGACGAGCTGATCACCGGCGGCCTCAGCACCGAGGATCGCGATCAGCTGCGCGGACTGCTGCGCTCGATGCTCGCCCACGGCGCCGCGGCGGGGCTGCTGCAGGAGTAGCCACTCCGCGGCCCTTCGCCTCGCCAGGCGCCGCACGCTCGCGCGAGCACACGGATTTCGGGATCCCCCACGATCGTGCAGCTCCGCAACACCTGTTCCCAAAGCGATTCGGCGAAACAAAGCCCCTTTTCGTGATCTTCGACTTTATCTCGCCGAATCGCTTTGGGAACCGCTGAAGGGATCGGTCCCGATACTGGTCCCGGCGCCCGCGCTCGCGCCGACCAAGTTCGAGCAGACTGGCCGAGCACCCTACCCGAGCAGCTCAGACAGCTCCAACCAGCGCTCCTCGAGCACCGCGACCTCATCCTCGAGCGCGGTGACTTGACCATCTCGGCATTCAGCAGTGCGTAGTCCGCCTGGTCCAGGTCTGCCAGCCCGGCGCGCGCCTGGGATGCGTCGGACTGCAGCCGCTCCATCTTGCGCTCGACCGCGGCGAGTTCCTTCTGGGCTGCGCGCAGCTCCGCGCCGGAGAGCGCGGGCGCCACCTGGGCGGTTTGCGATGCGGCCTGCGGCGCCGAGGCGGCAGCCTCCCTCGCCCGGTCCTCGGCCGCCCGCAACCGCAGGTACTCGTCCACTCCGCCCGGCAGATGCCGCAGCTTTCGATCCAGGATCGCGTACTGCTGGTCAGTGACGCGCTCCAGGAAGTACCGGTCGTGCGACACCACGATGAGCGTGCCCGGCCACGAGTCGAGCAGATCCTCCATCGCGGCGAGCATGTCGGTGTCGAGGTCGTTGGTGGGCTCGTCGAGGATCAGCACATTCGGCTGCGCCAGCAGGATCAGCAGCAGCTGCAGCCGCCGCTTCTGCCCGCCAGAGAGATCCTTCACCGGGGTCGATAGCTGCGCGCTCGTGAAGCCCATGCGCTCCAACAACTGTCCCGGGGTGAGCTCCTGCGCCTTCGACCCGGTGCCGACCGTGAAGCTCGTGCGCAGCCGCGAGATCACCACGCGCACCGGCTCGTCGAGGTGCTCCTCCAGCTCGTTGAGGCGCTGCGTGAGGGTCGCCACCTGCACCGTCTTCCCGTGCTTCACCCGCCCGGACGTGGGCTCCACCGCACCGGAGATCAGCCCGAGCAGCGTCGATTTCCCGGCACCGTTCACGCCGAGGATGCCGGTGCGCTCCCCCGGCGCCAGTCGCCACTCCACCTCGCGCAGCACCTCGCGGTCGCCGTAGCTGACCCCGGCTTCGAGCAGGTTCACCACCTCTTTACCGAGCCGCGCCACCGCCATCGACTGCAGCGCCACGCGATCCCGGATCTCGGGCACATCGGCGATCAGCTCATTGGCCGCGTCGATGCGGAACTTCGGCTTCGAGGTGCGCGCGGGAGCCCCGCGGCGCAGCCAGGCGAGCTCCTTCCGGGCGAGGTTCTGCCGCTTCTGCTCGATCGTAGCGGCCTGGCGGTCGCGCTCGACGCGCTGCAAGATGTAGGCCGCGTACCCGCCCTCGAAGGGCTCGACGATGCGGTCGTGCACCTCCCAGGTGGCGTTGCACACGGCGTCCAGGAACCAGCGATCGTGGGTGACGACCAGAAGCGCGCCCTGATTCGCCGGCCAGCGGCGCTGCAGATGATCGGCGAGCCACGCGATCGCCTCGACGTCGAGGTGGTTCGTCGGCTCGTCGAGGGCGAGCACATCCCACTCTCCCGCGAGCAGCCGGGCGAGTGCGACGCGGCGGCGCTGCCCGCCGGAGAGCGCGTCGAGCGGTGCCTCCCAGTCGAGATCTGCGACGAGTCCCGCGATGACCTCGCGCACGCGGGGAATGCTCGCCCACTCGTACTCCGGGGCGTCCCCGACGATCGCGTGGCCGACGGTCTCGCCCGGCTCGAAGCGGTCTTCCTGATCGAGCACGCCGATGGTGGTGCCGCCGCGCACGGTCACCTGACCGGAGTCGGGTTGCCGGCGACCGGCGAGCATCCCGAGCAGGCTCGACTTGCCGTCGCCGTTGCGGCCGACGATGCCGATTCGGTCGCCTTCGGAAACACCGAGCGTGACTGAGTCGAAGACGACTTTGGTGGGGACTTCGAGGTGCAGGGCTTCAGCCCCGAGCAGATGTGCCATAACCCTTCGAGTCTAGGCAGTTTCGAGGCGAGGGATCAGCGTGCGGGCAGATCCATCTCGACTACCACCGGGTCCGCACCCGCGCCCGTTTCCTTGGCAACTGCTGCTGCAGAGAGACGCCTGCGCTCGGCACGGGGCAGCTTCGTGAAGGCCCGGAGGTCGAGGGAGGATCGGGTCACCGCAGAGAACCACGCGAACTCGCTCCGGCGCCCCCATCGCACCGCAACGAAGAATGCGAGCACGGACACCGCGTAGAGCACGACGAGCAGCAGCAACTTCACCCACGGGAAGATCGACAGCGGCGGGGCGTCCCAGCCGGCGTGCAGCATCATCGGCACAATCATCGCCAGGGCGAATACCCACCAGCGGCCACTCAGACGCTGTTGCCGACGCGACAGGCAGTAGGCGAGACCGGCACCTGCCACCGTGGTCCACAGCGCGTGCAGGCCGAATCCCACGAGGAGTCGCGTGAATCCGGTGGTCAGCGTCCCAGCCAGGTCGTCTCCGCGCAGCGCATAGAGGAAGTTCTCGATGACTTCGAACCCCATCCCGACGAGAAAGCCGTAAACCGCGCCGTCCATGACCGTGATCTTGCGTCCGTACCCGAGCATCAGCACGGCAAAGACGCCCAGGGTCCGCAGCGCATCCTCGTTGATCGGAGCCGTCAGCGATGCGGACAGGGATTCGAGACCGAAGGACCACAGCGGCGTGATATAGGCGGTGTTAGCGATCATCGCGATCCCGGGCACCACGGTCGCGCCCCACACAAGCGCGGTCAGGCGCAGCGACCGAGGCTGGCGCCTAAATCGAGCGATTGCGCGCAGGATGAGCCACAGCAGCACGCCCTGAATAGCGAGCAAGATCAATGCGGCGGTGAGCGCCGAAACATTCGAGACCAGCATCACCAGTTCGACGGCCGTAGTGACCCCGAAGATCAGGATCAGAGCGACGGTGACCCAGAATACCGGTGTCTTGGGCTGCCAGACGAGGGCCGCGGATCGGCGCGCCGGTTCCACGATCACTGATTCGCTCATCCCACAACCTCCGCACTCGCGACCACGGCCCGCACCTCGGGGAGCAGTGGATCTCCCTGCCCGCTCGAAGCGCCCTCCATCTCGACCTCAAATAGCAGGCACGCCTGGGTACGCAAGGTCATACAGGTGACGATGCGCTGGCTCACCCCGCTGCCGGCGCTCAGATCATGTTCGAGGAGCAGCGTCTCACCCCAGGCGCTCTCGTCGATGCGTTGCACGGGCGCAAGGGCCGCACCGGCCGGAACCTCCTCGCGGAGCAAGGCCTCGGAATCCGACACATTCGCGTGCACCGAGACGGTCAGGCGCACGCCCGTACCCGATCCGGCGTATACGAAACTGCGTTCGGCCTCGTCCTCCTCGCCGTTCTCGTGCATCCAGCCCTCTGGTGCGATGAAACCGCCGCGCGCCGACGTCCCGCCGTCCTCGGTCTGGAGCGTCACTTGCTCAAGCTTCCCGACGGTGCCCTCGGCACGGTCGGGAGCTGCGAGTGCCAGCAAAAATGGTGCCAGTACCAGCCCGAAGACCACGAGCACGATGACGGTCGCGACCCCCCAGCCGGGCTTTCGCACGCTCACCGATGATCCAGAATCTTGCTCCCCCTGATGCACCTCCACAGGGTAGCAAGATGCGGGGTTCCGATTCTGCGCGGCACGCGGCAACTCCTGCCTCAATCGCCCCCTCGGAAACATCTCCCCGATACGCTGAACAGGGCAGTCACCCGTACCACAGGAGGAAGTCGTGACGAAGCGGCGGCATGGTTCCCCCGGGCTCGCCCGCGGATTCGACCGGCTCGCCGTTCCCGTGAGAATCGTGCTCGCCATCGCCGCTGTGGTGCTCGGCATCGTCGTGGTACTCGTGGAGATGCCGCTGCCGGTCCTCGCGATCCTCAGCGGCATCGGCATCGCCCTCATCGGCGCGGCCACGATCCTCGACCCGGCACGCGCACCGCAGCACCGGATCTGGGCGCGCATCGCGGGTGCCGTGCTCGTGCTCTTCGGCGCCGTGATCGCACTGTGGCCGAGCCTGGGAGTGCCGACGCTGGCGCTCCTCATCGGCCTCGGCCTGATCGCCTACGGCGCGTTCACCGCGGTCATCTCTCTCCGCCACGACGCCGACAATCGTGTCGCCGGTTTCCTCATTGGGGCGGCGAGCATCGTTCTCGGCGTGCTGAGCTTCACCTGGCCAGTGCTCACCCTGGTGCTGTTCCGGATCGGCTTCGGCGCCTGGCTCGTCTTCATCGGCGTGCAGCTGTTCCTCGGGATCTTGCTCCGCCACCGGCAGCGGACGTTGCACGCAGCGGGGAAGCCCCGGAAGCCGTGGCGGCGGTGGCTGCACACCCTCGGCGCGGCGACGGCGCTCATCGCGGTCATCCTCCTCGCGATCGGAAGCCACTCGATACTTGCTGGCGATATCCGACCGGCACCCGGAGCTTTCTACGCGGCCCCGGCCGAGGTGCCTGATGAGCCCGGGCAGCTGCTGCGCTCCGAACCGCTGACCGTTGGGGTGCCGCACGGCGCCGAGGCGTGGAAGATTCTCTACACCACCACGCACCCGGATGGATTCCCGGCGATCTCCAGCGGCGTGGTCATCGCCCCGCAGGACCGCACGGACGATGCGCTGCCGCTGCTCACGATCGCCCACGGCACCACCGGCGTCGTCGCGAAATGCGCGCCGTCGCTCAGCCCCACCCCCTTTGCTGACGGTGCGGGGACCGCCCTTGCCGAGATGGTCACCGAGCACGGCTGGGCCGGGGTTATCTCCGACTACATCGGCCTCGGCACCGAGGGGACGCACCCCTATCTGGTGGGCGATGCCGAGGCCCGCAATGTGCTCGACGCCTCACGCGCCGCCATGCAACTGAATGATCTGACTCTGAGCACCGACACCGTAGTCTGGGGGCACTCCCAGGGCGGTCAGGCCGCGCTCTGGACCGGGCAGATCGCCGAAGACTACGCGCCGGAGTTCACGGTGAAGGGGATCGCGGCCTTCGCCCCGGCCTCCGATCTCTACGGTCTCGCGAACGCCGACAAAAGTGAAGCCGCGGGCAAGACGGTGTCGTCCTACATCGCCTCGGCCTGGAACGAGATCTACCCCGAGCTCGAGCTGCTCACGCACCTCACCCCGGGCTCCAGCTCCGGGGTGGCGGAGATCTCCGAACTCTGCTTCAACGAGAAGGACGCGCTCTCGGCGATTCTGCGCGGCAGCCAGGTGCCGAACCAGATCTTCCCCGACTCGCTGCTGGAGGGCGGACTCGGCGATCGTCTCAGG
Source organism: Leucobacter sp. (assembly GCA_048516985.1). Classification (GTDB taxonomy): domain Bacteria; phylum Actinomycetota; class Actinomycetes; order Actinomycetales; family Microbacteriaceae; genus Leucobacter. Next base: position 2,782,395 of record CP183188.1, read on the forward strand.
GAGAACTCCCCCACCGGCCCCTTCCCGGCACCGGTGATGGTGGCGCAGGGACTCGCCGATCCGCTGGTGAAGCCGCAGCTGCAGGGCGACTGGGTGTCGGCCCGGTGCAAGGCGGGCGAGGAGATCGACTTCCGCACCTTCCCCGGTCTCGGCCACGTGGATCTCGTCGCGGCCGATTCTCCGCTCACTCCGCAGATCGTGCAGTGGACGCTCGATCGCTGGGAGGGCGCGGCCCCCACCCCGAACTGCGACGATCTCCCGGCGACCTAGCCGGACGGAGCACGCATTCCAATAGCAATCGAAAGGGCCAGAGTATGGGTGTTGAGCAGGACGGAGCGGATCTCGGCCGGGACGAGTCCGCCGCGGCGGGCGATCCCGCGGCGGCGGCGAGCAGCGGCACGAGCCGCCGCGGCTTCCTGAAATCGGGCGGCCTCATCGCCGCCGGTCTCGCCGTCGGCGGAGGCGTTGGGGCGGCGATCGGCGCCGCCGCCGGCACCCCGCAGTACGGCAATGTGTACGTGCCCGAGAAGTTCCAGATCCCGAAGCCACGCAAGGATCCCGGCTTCGACCATCTGGTGGTCGTGATGGGCGAGAACCGATCCTTCGATAATCTGCTCGGCTACCTTTACACCCCCGATGACCCGCCGCCCGGAGGCCGGTTCGAGGGTCTGGCCTTCGGCGACTACTCGAACGCCGCGGAGGACGGCACGGTGATTCCGGCGCATGTCTACACCGGCTCGACCGATCATGTCATGGGCCGGCCCGAGCCCGATCCCGGCGAGGACTACCCGCACGTCAACACCCAGCTCTTCGGCCACCTCGACCCGCACAACCGCGGCAAGGACACCGGCGAGATGACGGAGCCCTACCACGCGCCCCCGCCGGGGGCGACCGCCGATATGTCGGGCTTCGCCCTCGACTACGAAGTGGATTTCAAGTACCGCAAGGGGCGCGATCCGAAGCCGCACGAGCTGAAGCAGATCATGGGGTCGTTCGCGCCGGAGATGCTGCCGGCGGTCTCCACCCTCGCGCGGGAGTTCGGGGTGTTCGACCACTGGTTCTGCGCCGTGCCCAGCCAGACCTACTGCAACCGCTCCTTCTTCCACGCCTCGACCTCGCACGGATACGTCACCAACCGCCACGGCGGCGGACTCGACAAGTGGTTGCACGCCGCCGAGACCCCCACCGTGTTCAACCGCCTCGAGGAGGCCGGTCTTGACTGGTGCATCTACTTCGACGAGCTGCAGCTGGTGTCGCTGACCGGCATCCTCCACGCACCGGTGCTCGAGCAGTTCTGGAAGACGGATCGCTTCGCGACCATGACCCGGTTCTACGAGGACGTCGAGAACGGCACGCTCCCCGAGTACGCCTTCGTCGAGCCGCGCATGATCTTCAACCACAACGACTTCCACCCGGCGGTCGGACGCCTGCACGACGGCGAGGAGGGCGGACAGGAGATCTACTCCGGCGCGATCTCCGACGTGCGCGCCGGGGATCTACTGATCCACGACATCTACACCGCGATCCGGAATTCCACTTCCGAGACGGGATCGAACTATCTGAACACCGCGCTGCTCATCACCTTCGACGAGCACGGCGGAACCTACGACCACGTCACCCCGCCGGCCGCGACTCCCCCGGACGACAGCGGACCGGGCGAGATGGGCTTCGGCTTCGATCGGCTGGGCGTGCGAGTACCGGCGATTCTGGTCTCCGCCCATGTCGAGCGCGGCAGCGTCTTCACCGAGGAGATGCACCACGGCTCCCTCGCGGCGACGCTCGCCGAACGGTTCCAGATCGAGCCGCTGACCCGGCGGGACGCCGGAGCGAAGTCGATCGCCGACGCCTTCAACCGCAAGGTGCCCCGGCACGCCTCGGACTGGCCGCAGACGACGGCCTCATTCGTGCCGCCCAATCCGGAGGTCCACCCGGCGATGGTGGAGAAGGCCCGGCCGCTCAGCCCGCCGGCGCACGGCCTGATCGGGCTGCTGATCCACCTCTACGGCACGCCGGAGGAGAAGGAGCACCCGCCGGAGACCTTCGAGGCGGCCTACGAGGCGCTCGTCAAATACGGCACCGGGCTGTTCGGGGTGAACCCCGTCGTGTAGCTCAGGGGCCGCTCAGGCGCTGCAGCAGGATCCCCCGCAGCAGGCGCCGCCGGAGGCCTCCTCGCCCAGCAGATTGAGGATCTCGCGCGTCTCGGCGGCGGCGAACGCGGCGGCGCCGAACCCGGCGGGCGCATCGGCCTCGCCGGCCTCCGAGGCGTCGATGTCTGCGCTCTCGATGCGTGCGGTGTCGCTCATATTCGCTCCTCGCTCATGTCTCTCCTCAGTCTACTCCGGCTCGGAGCGGCGGGAGGGAGTAGCCTGGGAGAAAGCCCTGCGACGGAGCGAGAAGGCAAAAGGGGCGCGGAGATGAACGACGGTAGCGCGAAGATCGAGTCCTGGAACGAGCTGGTGGTGGATCAGTTCGAGTGGCATTGGAGCCATCAGCTGCGCGAGCGCCTCGCCGGGCTGAGCGACGAGGAGTACTTCTGGGAGCCGGTCCCCGGCTGCTGGAACGTGCGTCCGCGAGGCACGGGAACGGCACCGGTGCAGGCCGGCTCGGGAGCGATGACGATCGACTTCGCCTTTCCCCCGCCCGATCCTGCGCCGGTCACGACGATCGCCTGGCGACTCGGGCACGTGATCGTCGGCGTGCTCGCGACGCGGAACGCCTCGCACTTCGGCCGCGAGGGCGTCGACTACTTCAGCTTCGAGTATGCGGAGACCGCGGCCGAGGCGCTCGCCCAGCTCGACGAGGAGCTCGCGCGGTGGCTGGCGGGGGTCGCCTCCCTCGGTGAGGCCGGACTCGCGCGGGCGTGCGGTCCGGCCGAGGGGCCGTACGCCGAGAGCTCCATGGCGCGGCTGGTGCTGCACATCAACCGCGAGCTCATCCATCACCTCTCCGAGGTCTGTCTGCTCCGCGACCTGTACCTGCGCGCGGAGGGTGCCGACGCGCGTTGAGAGCGGCGAAGAGCGGTTCGGGATCCCGAACGCGGACGATCTCCTCGTGCGAGAACGCTCGGTTCCTCACTTCAGGAGCCGAGACAGCACGCGGTCGGCGAGCACCCTGCCGCCGGTCTGGCAGCTCGGGCAGTACTGCATCGTGGAGTCGCTGAAGATCACCTGCCGGATCGTGTCGCCGCAGACCGGGCACGCCTCTCCGAAGCGGCCGTGCACTCGCATGCTCGCCTTCTTCTCGCGCTTGAGATCCGCGGCGGCGAGCTGGGCGGCGCGATCCACCGCCTCCCGGAGTGTGGTCTGCAGAGCCTCGTAGAGTCGCACGGCCTGGTCGTGCGACATCGCCGCGGGTGCGAAGGGGGACATCCCGGCCGCGTGCAGGATCTCGTCGGAGTAGGCGTTGCCGATTCCGGCGATGAGCGATTGCTTGCGCAGCACCCCCTTGATCTGCGCTCGACCGGCCGCAGCGAGGATGCCGGCGAACACGTCGAAGGTGAACGCCTCATCGAGCGGATCGGGCCCGAGCCGCGCGATCCCCGGCACCTCGGCCGGATCCGTCACCAGGTACAGCGCGAGGTTCTTCTTCGTCCCCGCCTCGGTGACATCCAGGCAGGCGGGCGGGTCGCCGCCCTCGCCCGTGAAGACGAGTCGCGCCGCCAGCGGGCTCCGGCCGGGCTTGATCGGGGTCTTCGGCACTGCGTCGCGCCACGTGATCCAACCCGCGCGCGCGAGATGGATGATCAGGTGATCCGCGCCGAAGCGCAGATCGAGGAACTTGCCGTGCCGGCCGATCTCGTCGAGCTTCCGGCCGCTGAGATCCTGCGGCTGGATGGCGACGGTCTTCAGCGCGGCGAATGCGAACACGCCGAGACGTTCGACGGTCCGCCCGCCCGCCCGTCGTCTCAAATCGTCGACCAGCGCGGCCACTTCCGGCAGTTCGGGCATGGAGCCATTATCGCAAGAGGCGCGGTATGCGCGATGGCGAGAACGCTCAGGAGTCGGAACCGCCGCCGCGCTGCAGCTCGAGCACCCGGCCCAGCACGCTCTCGAAGGTCTCGGCGGACTGCGCCCCCGACACCCCGTACTGCTGGTCGAGGAGGAAGAAGGGCACCCCCTGCACGCCGAGCATCCGCGCCCGGGTGATGTCGCGATCCACGGCCTCCTCCAGCTGTTCGTCCTCGAAGGCGCTGCGCACCGATTCGGGGTCGAGACCGACCTCCTCGCCGAGCTCCGCGAGGGTGTCGGGATCCGACACCTCCCGCCCCTCGGTGAAGTAGGCGCGGAACAGCCGCTCCAGCAGTGCCGCCTGCAGGCCCTGCGCCTTCGCCAGGTGCAGCACCCGGTGCGCGCGACGGGTGTTCGCGTGGCGCAGCCGCTCGAAGTCGAAGACGATGCCCTCGGCCGCAGCCATGCCGGTCATCTGGGCGAGCATCTGCTCGACCTGCTCGCGCGGCATGCCCTTGTGCTTCACGAGGAAGTCGATCTCGCTGCCCGAGTAGTCGTCGGGGGTGTCGGGGGCGAGCTCGTAGCTGTGGCTCTCGACCTCGATCTCGACATCGGGGTGCTGGGCGCGGAAGGCGGCCGCGCCCGCTTCGAAGCGGCGCTTGCCGATGTAGCACCAGGGACAGGCGATATCGGACCAGATGTCGACGCGGATGGCTTCGCTCATGCCGAGTCCAACCGCGCGCTCGGGCCGGCTATTCCCCAATCCGCTGTGACGCTATTGCGTCGGATCCCCGGGATCGCCATCCGCACCCTCGACCCGGTGCCCCGGGAAATCCCGCCGCACGACCTCGCGCAACGCTCCCAGCAGGATGTCGACCGGCTGCGCGCCCGAGATCGAGTACTTCGCGTTGACGAGGGTGTAGGGCACGCCCTGGGCGCCCAGCATTCGCGCGCGGACATCGTCTTTCTCGACGGCCCGATCCCACGCCCCCGCCTCGGCGAGATACGCACCGGCTCCGGTCGGCCCGCCTTCCCCGGCGACGACCGGACCGATCGCCGCGGCGAGCGCACGCGTGCGGTCGAGCCCCGCTTCGACGGCGAGCTCGGCGAGGGTGTCGGCGTCGGCGAGATCCCGGCACTCCGAGAAGTAGGCGGTGAAGAGCCGGTCGAGCGCCTCCTCGCCCCGACCCTCGGCCCGGGCGTACTGGAACACCCGGTGCGCCGGACGCGTGTTCACCTGCTGCAGCTCGCCGAAGCGCAGCTCCACACCCTCTTCGGCAGCCAGCTGTTTTAGCGCCGGGATGGTGCGCGCGGACTGCTCGAGCGGCACTCCCTCGTAGCGCAGCAGGTAATCGGCCTCGCCGCCCGCGAAGCGCTCGGGAATGCCGGGGGCGAGCTCGAAGCTGTGATGGCGCACGGTCACCGGGATCCCGGGCTCGGCCTCGGCGAAGAGCTCGGTGGCGCGCCGCAGCCGCCGCGTGCCCAGGAAGCACCACGGGCACCGCACATCGAACCAGACGTCGAGGTGGATCGCCGGGCTCTGCTCCGTCGTCGACTCGGCCATGCCCGGTGCAACGCGCGGCCCCACCCGCCTATTCCGATCCGGCTGCCCGGCGCGAGCGGATCAGTGCGCGTCGAGGCGCCGCGCCCCCGGCACGGGGCCGGTCACCGTCAGCGATCGCACCCCTTGGCGGGTGAGCACGCTCTGCAGCTCGGCCGCAGCCTGGGTGTCCGCCACGAGGAAGGCCACCGTCGGCCCGGACCCCGAGACGATCCCGGCGAGCGCGCCCCGCGACTCCCCCAGCTCCAGCAGCTCGGTGAGCTCCGGGGCGAGCCGCAACGCGGCCGCCTGCAGATCGTTGTGCATCGAGTCGGCGAGCGTGGCGGCGTCGCCGGCGCGCACCGCCTGCAGCACCGCCGTGTCGACGCTCACATGCTCGGGCGTCGGCGCGAGATCCCCCGCGTGGTCCGCGCGGTGCTGATCGAGGGTCCGGTACACCACGGGCGTGCTGAGCCCGGAGTCCGAGAAGCCGAGCACCCAGTGGAAGCTGCCCCTGGCCAGCGCCGGGCTGAGCTCGTCGCCGCGCCCGGTGCCCACCGCGGTTCCGCCCTCGAGGGCGAAGGGGACGTCGGCCCCGAGCTGCGCGGCGAGCGGCAGCAGCCCGGATCGGCCGAGCCTGGTGCCCCAGAGCTCGTCGCAGGCCACCAGGGTCGCTGCGGCGTCCGCCGATCCACCGCCCATGCCCCCGGCGATGGGAACGCGCTTGTGCACGGTGAGGCGCACCCCGCCGCGGTGCCCGGTGCGCTCGGCCAGCAGCTTGGCGGCCCGGATGGCGAGATTCGACTCGTCGCTCTGCAGCGCGGCGGTATCGACGGGGCCGACGAAGCGGACGGAGAAGCCCTCGTCGACCTCGGCGGTGACGTCTTCGTAGAGCGAGACCGCCTGATACAGCGAGGCCACCTCGTGGTAGCCGTCCTCCTGCAACGCGCCCACGCGGAAGAACACATTGATCTTGCCGGGTGCGCGCACGGTCACCGACCGCACATCCCCCACTGCCCTCATGCCGACAACGCTACTCGATTCCGGCTCGCGCGATGGCGAGATAGGCGTCGATGCCGAGCTGCTCGGCACGGGCGGTGGGATCGACCCCGGCCCGCTCCATCGCCGCGATTGCGGAGGCGGCCGAGCCGAGCACCGGCTGCAGCGACTGCCGGAGCATCTTGCGGCGCTGCGCGAAGGCGGCGTTCACCAGTTCGAAGGTCGCGTGCCGCTCCGCCTCGGAGCCCAGCGGCGTCGCGCGTCGCGCGTAGGAGACGAGCACGGAGTCCACGCCGGGCACCGGCCAGAAGATGCGGCGGCTCACGGTGCCGGCGATCCCCCACTCGCCGTACCAGGCGGATTTCGCGCTCGGCGCCCCGTACTCCTTGGAGCCCGGCGGCGCGGCGACGCGGTGCCCCACCTCGGCCTGCACCATCACGAGCCCCGCGCGCAGCGAGGGGACGAGCTCCAGCAGGTGCATGAGGATCGGCACCGAGACGTTGTAGGGCAGATTCGCGACGAGCACCTCCGGCGGCGCATCGGGCGATCCCGCCTCGCCCGCCAGCAGCTGCTCGGCGGTGACCTCGAGGGCATCCGAGCGGATCACGCGCAGGCGATCGATCGCCTCCGGCTGCATCGCCTGCAGCGTGTGCGGCAGCTCGGCGGCGAGCCGGTGGTCGATCTCCACCGCGGTGACGCGGGCGCCGGCCTCGGTGAGGCCGAGGGTGAGGGATCCGAGACCAGGCCCGACCTCGATCACCCGGTCGCCGGCCTCGACGCCCGCGAGCCGGACGATCTTCCGCACCGTATTGGGGTCGATGACGAAGTTCTGCCCGAGCTTCTTGGTGGGGGTCACCCCCAGCCGTTCGGCGAGCTCGCGCACCTCGGCCGGACCGAGGAGCGTCACCGCGGCGCCTGTTCCTCGGCCCAGGAGCCGTAGACGCGCTCGGTGTTGGCGGCGAGCCGGGCGCAGAGCCGATCCAGCGGCTCGTCCAGCACCTCGGCCATGCGGCGCACGGTGTGCGGCAGCAGATACGGCGCGTTCGGCCGCCCCCGGTACGGCTCGGGCGTGAGGAAGGGGGCGTCGGTCTCCACCAGCACCCGCGAGGGATCCGCCACCGCCAGCGCCTCGCGCAGCGCCGGCGCGTTCTTGAAGGTCATGGTCCCGGCGAAGGAGAGGTACCAGCCGTGCTCGGCGCAGATGCGGGCCAGCTCGGCATCGCCGGAGAAGCAGTGGAACACGGTGCGGTCGGGGGCGCCCACCCGCTTCAGCGTCGACACCACCGCCTCGTGCGCGTCTCGATCGTGGATCTGCAGCGCGCAGTCGTTCTGCCGGGCGATCTCGATATGCGCCTCGAAGGATTCGATCTGCGCCGCCTGCCCGTCCTCGCCGGTGCGGAAGAAGTCGAGGCCGGTCTCGCCGACGGCGCGCACCCGGGGCCTCGCGGCCAGCCGGGAGATCTCGGAGAGGTGCGCGCTGAGCAGCCCCTGCGCGAAGAGCTTCGGCGCCTGATTCGGGTGCAGCGCGACCGCGGCGAGCACGCGCGGATCGGCCTCGGCGAGCTCGACCCCCCAGCGGCTCGTCTCGAGGTCGGTGCCGACCTGCACGACCCCGGCCACGCCCACCCGCTCGCCGAGTGCGAGCGAGTCGAGCGGATCGAGCAGCTCCATCCCGTCCTCGAACTCGAGGTGGGTGTGATTGTCGTAGACCGGGATCGGCAGCGGCTCGGGCGAGGGCGGACGCTTCAGATCGCGTCCGGGATCGCTCGCGCGCGACCGCAGACCGCCGGCCGGGGCCTCGGCCACTAGGCGGCGCCTTCGGTCTCGGCGGCCTGGGCGCTGTCGACGGCCTCGATACGCGGGAACAGCACGGCCAGCGGCTGCTGCGAGGCGCCGGCGGGCAGCTTGCCCCAGCGGCCGGCCTCGCGGATCGGCTGCTCGGAGAGCGCTCCGAGCGTCGCCTCGGCGCCCAGCGCCGTCCACAGCTTCGCCGTGGCGATCGGGATCACCGGGTGCAGCAGCTCGGCGAGGACGCGCAGCCCCTCGGTGGCGGTCGCGAGAACGGTGCCGAGGCGATCCCGATCCTCCTCGCTCTTGGCGAGCACCCACGGCTCCTGCTCGGTGATGTACCCGTTCAGCGCGTCGACGAGCTTCCAGATCTCGGCGATGGCCTCGTGGATCGCGAAGGCCTCGATGCGCTCGTCGGCGACCACCGCGACCTGAGCCGCGAGATCTCGGATCGCCCGATCCGCTTCGGTCTCCGCCGCCGCGGCGGGCACGACCCCGCCGAAGTACTTGGTGTTCATCGCGAGCACGCGGCTGGCGAGATTGCCGAAGCCGTTGGCGAGCTCGGCCTGGTAGCGGGCGGCGAGATCCTCCCAGCTGAAGGATCCGTCGTGCCCGAAGGAGACCGCCCGCATGAAGTAGTAGCGGAAGGCGTCCGAACCGAAGGTGTCGGTGATCTCGTTCGGGGCGATGCCGGTGAGCTTGGACTTCGACATCTTCTCGCCGCCGACCAGCAGCCAGCCGTGCGCGAAGACGTGCTCGGGCACCTCCAGCCCCGCCGCGAGCAGCATCGCCGGCCAGATCACCGCGTGGAAGCGGAGGATGTCCTTGCCGACGATGTGATTGCCCGGCCACCGGCGCTGGAACTCCGCCTCGGCGGCGGGATCATCGCTGCCGTAGCCGGTGGCGGTGATGTAGTTGAGCAGCGCGTCGAACCAGACGTAGGTGACATGCGAGCTGTCCCAGGGAATGGGGATGCCCCAGTCGAAGGAGGTGCGCGAGATGCTCAGGTCTTCGAGCCCCTGCTGCACGAAGGCGATCACCTCGTTGCGGGCGCTCGCCGGCTGCACGAACTCGGGGCGCTCCTCGTAGAGCGCGAGCAGGCGGTCCTGGAAGGCGCTCATCTTGAAGAAGTAGTTCTTCTCCTGCAGCAGCTCCAGGGGCTTGGAGTGGATCGCGCAGACCTTCTCGCCCTCGAAGGCGCCCGTGCCATCGACGATCTCGCTCTTGGGCTTGAACTCCTCGCAGCCGACGCAGTACAGCGCCTCGAACTCGCCGGCGTAGACGTGGCCCTCGTCGTAGAGCTTCTGCAGGAACTTCGCCACGCCCGACTCGTGCCGCTCGTCGGTGGTGCGGATGAAGTCGTCGTTGGAGATGTCGATGGTGTCCAGCAAGGGCTTCCACGCGGACTCGACCAGGCGGTCGGCCCAGGTCTTGGGATCCACGCCGTTGGCGGTGGCCGTGCGCAGGATCTTCTGACCGTGCTCGTCGGTGCCGGTGAGGAACCAGGTGTCGTCGCCCGCCTGGCGGTGCCAGCGGGCGAGCACATCCGCGGCGACCTCCGTGTAGGCGTGCCCGATGTGCGGGGCGTCGTTCACGTAGAAGATCGGCGTGGTGAGGAAGAACTGCGTGCGTTCGGGCATGGCTTCAATTCTATGGGCGCTCGCCTGCCTGTTACGCCGGTGATGAGGATCCGCGGATCACCCGGCGACGAGGATCGTCGGCTCGTGCCGCACCGGGAAGTTCACCGAGCTGGCGATGAAGCAGTGCTCGAAGGCCTCGGCGTGCGCGTCGCGCGCGCGATCCACCATCTCCGCCTCGGCCACGGTGACCACCGGGCGCAGCACGACCTCGGTGAAGTGCCCGCCGAGTCCCTGCTGCACCATGCTCCCCTCGGCCTCATCGGTGTACGCGGTGACCACCACTCCCGCGCGCACGGCCATGTGCAGATACGAGAGCATGTGGCACTGCGCGAGGGCCGCGACCATCAGCTCCTCGGGGTTCCAGCGGTCGGCGTCTCCGTGGAAGGTGGGATCGGCGGAGGCCTGAAGCTCCCGGCCGTCCCCCGCGCGCACCACCAGCTGCCGGCCGTAGTCGCGATACCCGCTGGTGCCGGTGCCGCGGTTGCCCTGCCACTGAATGCCGATCCGGTACTGGTGCGCATCTCCCATGCCCCCCACGATACGCGCCCGGGCGGTGTTCGCCGGATCCGAGATCTCGGCCGCGTCATGCACCGGTTCGGGCGCGGGGCACTGAAAGAATGAACCCCATGCAGAGACTTCTCATCGCTCGCTCACACAATCCGAAGCCGGGTGCGCGAGCGCGCACCGCTGCGACTGCGCGGCGCGGTGCTGCAGCGGCCGCCATCGCCCTGATGCTCGCGCTCAGCGGCTGCAGCGCGGCATCCACCGGCGTGCCCGTGCCGACAGTGCCGATCCCCGACAATCCGCTGTGGACGGGCACCACGATGCCGGATCCGGTACCGGAGGCCAATGTCGTGCTCTCCATGCCCGAGGACATGTACCGGCACAAGGACGCGCCCACCGAGTGGTGGTGGCACATCGGCACGTTGCGCGCGGGTGATCGGGTCTTCGGCTTCGAGATCAATGCGGCATCGTTCGTCGGCCAGGGCTTCGCCATGACCCAGGTCTCACTCAGCGACGTCGACGAGGAACAGCACTACGAACGCACCCAGGTGTACGTGCCGAAGCCCTACGGCTCCTTCGACCCGAACACCTGGGCCGAAGGCGATCCGAGCAAGGACTGGTACGCGAGAATCGGCGACCCGAGTTGGCAGGTCGGCGGGTTCTCGGTCACGGATGCCGGCTCGGGCTACACCGAGGCACCCGAGGTGAAGATCGAGGGCGACGGCAGCGGGGCATCCGCGATCGCGGTGCTCGAAGGAGACCGAGTGGACCAGATCGTTCTCCTGAGCCCGGGCGAGGGGTACACCGAGTCGCCGAAGGTCTCTCTCACCGGCGGCGACGGCACGGGCGCCGCAGCGGTGGCCGTTCCCGGCTATGTGTCGATGACCGCGCCGCAGGCCGACCCGTCCCAGAACATGCAGGTCCAGGCGCTGCTCGTCGACGACAAGACCCTCGAGGAGATCGAGTTCGATCTCACCTTCTCTCAGCAGGGCCGTCCGTTCTACGTCTTCGGCACCGGAATCGAACCGCACGCCACCGCACACGACATCAGCAAGACCAACTACTATTTCTCGTTCACCCGGCTCGCCGCCTCGGGGACCATCACCGTGAACGGCGTGGAGTACGAAGTCGAGGGCACCACCTGGATGGACCACGAATACGGGTACTTCGGCGGCAGCACCTCCGACTCGCGGGTGCGCTGGCTGCTGCAGGACATGCAGCTCGACAACGGCTACACGATCTCGAACGCCGGCATCATCGGCGAGGGCTTCACCCCCGAGATCGGGGTCAGCGTCGAGGCGTACGCCACGCTCCAGGACGACGAGGGCAACCTCTACTACGTGGCGAGCACGGTGACGCCGGTCGGGGAGCTCTGGACGAGTCCGTCGAGCGGAAACAGCTACGCGCAGCAGTTCCGCGTCGAGATCCCCTCCTTCGGCGCCGATATCGTCGTGTCCACGCGCCTGCAGGATCAGGAGTTCTCCCTCGGCGGCGCCCCGGTCTACGAGGGCACCGCCGGAGCCGAGGGCGTGTTCCTCGGCGAGCCGGTGGGCGGCGATGCGTGGATCGAGCAGGCCTTCTGAGCGGCGGGCGCCGGCCCCGGCGGTCGGCGCCCGCGAAATCTCGGGGACACGCGGACAGGAGTAGGATTTCAGCATGAGCAGCGTCACCGGAATCGCCCAGGAGCCCCACGTCGTCACTGAGATCCCCGGCCCGAAGAGCCGCGATCTGCATGCCCGACGTCAGGCCGTGGTGCCCCCCGGGGTGCACAGCGTGCTGCCGATCTACATCGAGCGGGCGCACGGTTCAATCCTCGTCGACGTCGACGGCAATCACATCGTCGACGTCTGCGGTGGCATCGGCGTCACCACCATCGGGCACACCGACGACGCCGTGGTCGAGGCGGCCGCCGAGCAGCTCGGCAAGGTGACGCACACCCTCTTCACCATGACCCCCTACGAGCCGTATGTGCGGGTCGCCGAGTACCTCTCGCAGCACTTCCCCGGCGGCGGCGGGGCGAAGACCCTGCTGATGAACTCCGGCGCCGAGGCCGTCGAGAACGGCGTGAAGATCGCCCGCCGCTACACGGGTCGCCCGGGCGTGGCGGTGCTGGAGCACGCCTACCACGGCCGCACCCTGCTCACCTCGAGCATGAATTTCAAGGGCGCTCCCTACGCGGCGGGCTACGGCCCCCGCGCCAGCGACATCTACAAGGCCCCCAACTCCTACCCGCTGCGCGACGGGCTGAGCGGCCCCGAGGCGGCGGCGCGCACCATCGCCTACCTCGAGAAGGTCGCCGGTGTCGAGGATCTCGCCTGCCTCGTGGTCGAGCCCATCCAGGGCGAAGGCGGCTTCGTCGTGCCCGCCGACGGCTACCTGCCGGCGCTGTCCGAGTGGTGCCGCGCGAACGGCATCGTCTTCATCGCCGATGAGGTGCAGGCCGGCATGGCCCGCACCGGCACCGTCTTCTCGATCGAGCAGTTCGGCGTCGTGCCCGATATCGTGCTCACCGCCAAGGGCATCGCCGGCGGTCTTCCGCTCGCCGGCATCACCGGCCGCGCCGAGATCATGGACTCCTCCCTTCCCGGCGGCCTCGGCGGCACCTTCGGCGGCAACCCCGTCTCCTGCGCCGCGGCGGTCGCGGTCTTCGAGCAGATCGAGAGCCAGGGGCTCCTCGCCCGGGCGAAGCGCATCGAGGAGGTCTTCGGCGAGGGGCTGCGCGCACTCGCGGCGAAGCATCCCGTCATCGCCGAGGTGCGCGGCAAGGGCGCGATGCTCGCCATCGAGGTGGTGAAGCCGGGCACGCTCGAGCACGATCCCGCGCTCGTGCAGCGCGTGATCGACTCCGCCGCCCAGCAGGGGGTGCTGCTGCTCAGCGCGGGCGCCTACAGCAATGTGATCCGCTTCCTGCCCTCGCTGCAGTTCACCGATGAGCTCTGCGAGCTGGTCGTGCGGGTGCTGGACGAGGCCTTCACCGCCGCAGGGGCGTAGCGGGCACCGGGGCTCGGCACAGCGGGCGCCGGGGCTGAGCCGGAGCGGCTCCCGCCGCCGTCAGCCGACGCCCGGCCGTTACTCCAGCTCGAGTTCCGTCGCACCCCCGAGCGTCGCGATATCGGCGGTGTCGCGCACATCGCCGACCGCGTGCACATCGATGACGACGACGGTGACATTGTCGCGTCCCGCATTGCCGAGGGCGTGCTCCATCAGCTGCCTCGCCGCCTCCTCCGCACTCGGCGCCGAGGAGAGGAAGTGCTGGATCCCGATATCGGTGAGCTCCTTGGTGAGCCCGTCCGAGCAGATGAGCAGGCGCTGCCCGGGGATGAGCGCCAGCTTCGCGTAGTCGGGCGCGGGATCCTCCCCCAGCCCTACCGCGCGGGTGATCACATTGGCGTGCGGGTGGAACTCCGCCTCCTCCGCGCTGATCTGCCCGGTGTCCATCAGATGCTGCACCACCGAGTGGTCGACCGTGACCTGGGACAGCGCACCCTTGAAGTACTGGTAAACCCGCGAGTCCCCGATGTTGAAGACGGTCCAGATCGGCCGATCCTCATCCATCCCGAAGACGACGCCGGTGACGGTGGTGCCGGTGCCCAGCTCGGTCTCGCCGGCGTCGAGCTCCATGTCCTCGACGGCGTCGAAGAGCGCCTCGCCGATGTCCTTCACGGTGACGGGCTCCGGCCCGCTCAGATCGGCGAGCCGGCGCACGACGGCGGCCGAGGCGATCTCCCCCGCCGAGTGCCCGCCCATGCCGTCCGCGACGGCAAAGACCGGCGGCACGGTGAGATAGCTGTCCTGATTGGTCTCCCGGCGATGCCCGACATCGCTGAGGCCGAACCAGGAGAGCTCGACCTCCACCGCGGAGTCGGCGGCGACGCGCAATCGGCGGCGCACCGCATTGGACCCGCGCGCGATCACGACCGCCTCCTGCAATTCACCGGTTCAGCCTAGCAGCGGTGCGCCCGGGGCGACGGCGGGCAGGACGAGGGTGAGCTCGTGCTCGCCCGGGCCGGCTGCGGTCTCGAGCCCTGCGGCAGCGGTCCAGGCGAGGAGATCTGCGGTGCTGCGGAAGTCGACGGCGTCTTCGGCGAGCCGCCGCACCAGTGCGCCCTTCCCGGCCTTGTTGAAGTGGTTGAGCCCGCGCACCCGACCGTCGGGGCCGCGCTGGGCGATGTGCAGGAACACCCCGGCGCCGGAGGGCAGCGGCGCGAGCTGCTCGTAGTCCTTGGAGCGGAGGTCCAGCACCCAGCCGAACTCCGTCCAGGCGATGCCGTCGTGCGCCCGGCGCCACTGCGCGGCGAGCGGTGCGCCCAGCCCGGGCAGCCGGGAGGACGCGGAGAGCCGGTAGGCGGGAATCGCATCGTCCGCGGCGAGCATGCCGAACAGCGCCGACTGCACCAGCACATGCTCCTCGAGCCAGGCCCGGGCCGCGGCGTCGAGAGTGGTCACATCCAGTCCGTCGTAGAGCACACCGGTGTAGCGCTCGATCGCCGGCATGGCGCCGGAATCGGCGAGCGCCAGATTGTGGGCGATCTCGCCCCGCGACTTCACGCCGAGCTTCAGCACCCGGGCGGCCTGCTCCTCATCGGCGGAGAGCGCCTCCAGTGCCGCGCGCACCTCGGAGCGCACGGGATCGAGGGCGCCGGCGAAGGAAAGCTCGGCGGGTGAGAAGACGCCGCCGCCCCCGGAGCGCTTGGTCTCCGAGGGCGGCAGCAGGATACGCAATGGTGCTTCTAGACGAGGGCTGCACGACTGGCGACGATCGTCACCGTGTCGTGGTCGACCGAGAGGAAGCCGTCCTCCGCATCGACGGTGACCTTCTCACCGTCGCCGGTGGTCACCCGAACCTCGCCGTGGGCGAGCAGCGCCAGCAGGGGCTCGTGCCCGCGCAGGATGCCGATCTCGCCCTCGACGGTCTTGGCGATGACCTGGGAGGCCTCACCCGTCCAGACCTCCAGATCGGCCGAGACGACGCTTACGTTCAGCGCGGCCATGATCAGCCGTTCTCCTTCTGGATCTGCGCCCACTTCTCTTCGACGTCGCTGATGCCGCCGACGTTGAAGAAGGCCTGCTCGGCGACGTGGTCGAAATCGCCCCTGGTGATCGCGTCGAAGGACTCGATGGTCTCCTTGAGCGGCACGGTCGAGCCCTCGACACCGGTGAACTTCTTCGCCATGTAGGTGTTCTGCGAGAGGAACTGCTGGATGCGACGCGCGCGCGCCACGGTGATCTTGTCCTCCTCGGAGAGCTCGTCGACACCGAGGATGGCGATGATCTCCTGGAGCTCCTTGTTCTTCTGCAGGATCTGCTTCACCGTGGTGGCCACTCGGTAGTGATCCTCGCCCAAGTAACGGGGGTCGAGGATGCGCGAGGTCGAGGTGAGCGGATCTACCGCGGGGTACAGGCCCTTCGAGGCGATCTCGCGCGAGAGCTCGGTGGTCGCGTCGAGGTGGGCGAAGGTGGTCGCCGGAGCCGGATCGGTGTAGTCGTCGGCGGGCACGTAGATCGCCTGCAGCGAGGTGATCGAGTGGCCGCGGGTCGAGGTGATGCGCTCCTGGAGGATGCCCATCTCATCGGCGAGGTTCGGCTGGTAGCCCACGGCGGAGGGCATGCGGCCGAGCAGCGTCGAGACCTCGGAACCGGCCTGCGTGAAGCGGAAGATGTTGTCGATGAAGAGCAGCACGTCCTGCTTCTGCACATCGCGGAAGTACTCCGCCATGGTCAGCGCCGAGAGCGCGACGCGAAGACGCGTCCCGGGCGGCTCGTCCATCTGGCCGAAGACCAGTGCGGTCTTGTCGAAGACGCCGGCCTCCTCCATCTCGTGGATGAGGTCGTTGCCCTCACGGGTGCGCTCACCCACACCGGCGAACACGGACACGCCGCCGTGATCCTGCGCCACGCGCTGGATCATCTCCTGGATGAGGACGGTCTTGCCGACGCCCGCACCGCCGAAGAGGCCGATCTTGCCGCCCTGCACGTAGGGGGTGAGGAGGTCGATGACCTTGATGCCGGTCTCGAAGAGCTGCGTCTTCGACTCGAGCTGATCGAAGGGGGGCGGGGTGCGGTGGATGCTCCAGCGCTCGGCGACCTCGAGGGTCTCGCCCTCGGGGAGGTTGAGCACATCGCCGGTCACGTTGAAGACCTTGCCCTTGGTGACATCGCCCACCGGAACGGTGATCGAGTCTCCGGTGTCGACGACCTCCTGGCCGCGGACCAGACCGTCGGTGGGCTTCAGCGCGATGGCGCGGACCAGGTTGTCGCCCAGGTGCTGCGCGACCTCGAGGACGAGCTTCATCGGCTCGGATCCGTCGCCGAAGTCGACGGTGGTCTCCAGCGCGTTGTAGACGGCGGGGATCGCGTCGTGCGGGAACTCGATGTCGACGACGGGGCCGGTGACTCGAGCGATGCGCCCGGCGACCTTCGTGGTGGCCTGATCGGTCATTGCTATCTCTCTCTTCGTAGCGTGGCTATTCGGCGAGGGCGTCGGCGCCGCCGACGATCTCGGAAATCTGCTGGGTGATCTCCGCCTGGCGGGCGTTGTTCGCCAGACGGGTGTAGTCGCGGATGAGGGTGTCGGCGTTGTCGCTCGCCGACTTCATCGCCTTCTGCGTCGCCGCGTGCTTGGCCGCAGCCGACTCGAGCAGCGCGTTGTACAGGCGCGACTCGATGTAGGCGGGAAGCAGGCGGTCGAGCACCGTGTCGGGATCCGGCTCGAACTCGTACAGCGGCTCGCTGCCGCCCCCGGCCTCGGCGACGCCTTCTACCACCTGCAGCGGCAGCAGGCGGTGCACCTCGGGGACCTGGGTCACCATGCTGATGAGGCGGTTGTAGACGAGATGGATCTCATCGACGCCGCCCTCTGCGGTGTCCTGGGCGAAGGCGTCGAGCAGTGCGTCGGCGATCTCCTTGCCGTTCTCGAACACGGGGCTCTCCGTGAAGCCCGTCCACACCCGCTCGGCACGGCGGTGGCGGAAGGAGAAGTACCCCTGCGCCTTGCGTCCGATCAGGTAGTAGGTGGCTTCCTTCCCCTCGGAGCGCAGCAGCTCGCTGAGCTCCTCGGCCTCCCGCAGCACCTGCGAGTTGAAGGCGCCGGCGAGTCCTCGGTCCGAGGTGAAGATGACGACCGCCGCGCGGGTCACCTTCTCGGGCTCGGTGAGCAGCGGATGATCGAAGTTCGAGTGCGTGGCGACGGCCGAGACGGCGCGGGTGATCGCGCGCGCGTACGGCGTGGTCGCCTCCACGCGTGCCTTCGCCTTCTGGATGCGAGAGGCTGCGATCAGCTCCATCGCACGGGTGATCTTCTTGGTCGTCTGGGCAGAACGGATCTTCTGCCGGTAGACCCGAAGTTGCGCTCCCATGTCTCTCCTGTGTCTGGTGGTGTGTGCGTTGCCGAAGTGGGACGGGGGCGCCTCCCGGCACCCCCGGATCCGCTACTTCTTGGAGACGACCAGCTGCTCCTGCTTGATCTCTTCCTCGGCCAGCTCTTCGAACTGCTCGTTGAGCGCCTGCCCGGAGGAGGTGCGGAACTCGAGCTTGAACGCCGCGATCTTGGCCTCCAGCTCGGCGACGGTGTCGTCGTCGAGCACATTGGTGGTGCGCAGCGTGTTCAGAGCCTCGCTGTTGCGGCCGAGGTAGTCGAGGAACTCGCGCTCGAAGCGCAGGATGTCCTCGACGGGGACATCGTCCAGGTAGCCGTTGGTGCCGGCCCAGATCGAGACGGTCTGCTCCTCGACCGGGTACGGCGAGTACTGCGGCTGCTTGAGCAGCTCGGTGAGGCGCGCACCGCGCTCGAGCTGACGGCGGCTGGCCGCGTCGAGATCGGAGGCGAACATCGCGAAAGCCTCGAGCGAGCGGTACTGGGCGAGCTCGAGCTTGAGCGTGCCGGAGACCTTCTTGATCGACTTCACCTGCGCGTCGCCGCCCACGCGCGACACCGAGATGCCCACGTCGACCGCGGGGCGCTGGTTCGCGTTGAAGAGGTCGGACTGCAGGAAGATCTGGCCGTCGGTGATCGAGATCACGTTGGTGGGAATGTACGCGGAGACGTCATTCGCCTTCGTCTCGATGATCGGCAGGCCCGTCATCGAGCCGGCGCCGAGCTCGTCGGAGAGCTTCGCGCAACGCTCCAGCAGACGGGAGTGCAGGTAGAACACATCGCCCGGGTAGGCCTCGCGCCCCGGCGGGCGGCGCAGCAGCAGCGACACGGCACGGTAGGCCTCGGCCTGCTTCGAGAGATCGTCGAAGATGATGAGCACGTGCTTGCCGTCGTACATCCAGTGCTGGCCGATGGCCGAGCCGGTGTAGGGCGCCAGGTACTTGAAGCCGGCGGGATCGGAGGCCGGCGAGGCGACGATGGTGGTGTACTCCATCGCTCCGGCGTCCTCGAGGGCGCCCTTCACCGAGGCGATGGTCGAGCCCTTCTGGCCGATGGCGACGTAGATGCACCGCACCTGCTTCGAGGGGTCGCCCGACTCCCAGTTCGCCTTCTGGTTGATGATCGTGTCGATCGCGATGGCGGTCTTGCCGGTCTGGCGGTCGCCGATGATGAGCTGACGCTGGCCGCGGCCGACGGGGATCATCGCGTCGATCGCCTTGATGCCGGTCTGCAGCGGCTCGTGCACCGACTTGCGCGCCATCACACCGGGGGCCTGCAGCTCGAGCGCACGACGGCCCTCGAGGCCGGTGACCTCGCCGAGACCGTCGATCGGGTTGCCGAGCGGGTCGACCACGCGGCCGAGGTAGCCCTCGCCCACGGGCACCGAGAGCACCTCGCCGGTGCGGGTGACCGGCTGGCCCTCGGCGATGCTGGTGAACTCGCCGAGCACGACGACGCCGATCTCGTTCTCGTCCAGGTTCTGCGCGAGACCGAGCGTGCCGTCGGCGAAGCGCACGAGCTCGTTGGCCATCACGCCGGGCAGGCCCGCGACATGCGCGATGCCGTCCGCGGCGTCGATGACGGAGCCGACCTCGGTCTTGGCTGCCGCGGCCGGCTCGTACGACTTCGCGAAGTCGTTCAGCGCGGCGCGGATCTCGTCGGGGCTGATGGTGAGTTCTGCCATTTCGTTTCCTCTGTCTGTACCGGACGATCCCGGTGTGAAAAGTTGTGCTCTAGCCGGCGAGTTGCAGGCGGAGATCCTCGAGTCGAGAACGAATGCTGCCGTCGATCACATTGTCGCCGATCTGCACGCGAACGCCGCCGATCAGCGAGGGATCGACCACGGTGGTCACTCGCACCGGGCGGCCGGCGCTCTGCTGGAGCAGCTCGGCCAATCGGCCCTGCTGCGACTCCGAGAGCGGCCCCGCGACGGTGACGGTCGCGAGTTCGCTGCCGCCCTGATCCGCGGCGAGACGCGCGCTCTCGCGCAGCGCGGCGCCGATGCGACGGCCCCGCGGGTTCGCGGCCAGGTAGCTCACCACACCGAGTGCGGAGTCCGAGATCTTGCCGGTGAACAGGCGCTGCACCAACTCCGCCTTCGCCTCCGGAGCGCTCAGTTTGCTGCCGAGACCGAGTTCGAGCTCGTGGCTGGTGTCGATCGCGCTCGCAACGGCCAGCAGCTCATCGGCGAGCGCGGGATTCGCATCCGCCTCGGCGCGGAGCCCGAGCTCCTCGATGCCCGAGACCAGCTCGGCGGGGCTCGACCAGGCCTCGCTCACCGCGGCGACGAGCAGCCCCCGCGTATCGGCCGAGGCGCCGCCGAAGAGGCGGTCGACGAGCTGGACCTTCGCCCCGCTCGCCGCGGACGCGTCGCCGAGCGCCCCGAGGAGCGCCGGGGCGGCGCTGATCTGCGCCGCCGCCGCCAGCAGCTCGGCGCCCGTGGCCGCGGCGAGGCCGCCGCTCAGCGCCGCGCTGGCCTTGGCCAGTGCCTCCCGTGACGCGCTCCCCATTACTGAGCTGCCTTCTCGGATGCCTCGAGGTCGGCCAGGAAGCGGTCGACCAGTGCCGAGGCCTTCTGGTCCTCGGCGAGCGACTCCCCGACGACGCCCGAAGCGAGGTCGATGGCGAGGGTGCCGACCTCTCTGCGCAGCGAGACCACTGCGCTCTGCCGCTCGGCCTCGATCTGGGCCTGGGCGGACTGGGCGACGCGAGCGGCTTCCACCAGCGCGTCGTCCTTGGCCTTGGCCACGATCTTGGTCGCGTCAGCACGAGCCGCATCGCGGATCTCGCCAGCCTCCTGGCGAGCCCCGGCGAGCTGGGCGGTGTACTCCTGCAGCGCGGCCTCGGCCTTCGCCTGGGCCTCATCGGCCTTGGCGATATTGCCCTCGATCGCGGCGGAGCGCTGATCGAGCAACTTCTGCAGCTTGGGAAGGAAGACCTTCCAGAAGGCAATCAGAAGGATGATGAATACAACCGCCGACCACACGATGTCGTAGGTCGCGGGGAGCAGCGGGTTGGGAGCTGCGTCCTCAGCAGCAACAACGATTGTGTTGATCATCGCTGCCTCCTCTCAAGTAGATCGCAGAATCGGTATTAGTACCCGAACATGAACGCGGTACCGATGCCCACGAAGGCGAGAGCCTCGGTGAAGGCGATACCGATCCACATGAGGACCTGGAGGCGGCCAGCGAGCTCGGGCTGGCGTGCAACACCCTCGATGGTCTTGCCGACGACGATACCCACACCGATGGCGGGACCGATGGCAGCGAGGCCGTAACCGACGGTTGCGATGCTACCGGAAATCTCAGCGAGAACAGACACAGTAAGTGATTCCTTCCGTAGTCGGGCGCGGCGGGTGCCGAACCCTGTGGGTTTAGTGTTCTTCAGCCAGCGCGAGCTGGATGTAGACGGCGGTGAGAAGCGTGAAGACGTAGGCCTGCAGCACGGCGACGAGGATCTCGAAGAGCGTGAAGGCGAAGCCGAAGGCGAAGGTGAAGACGCCCAGCACCGGGAAGAAGCCCCCGGCGTAGAAGATGAAGAAGTTCGTCGCCGCGAAGAAGAGGACGAGCAGGAGGTGCCCGACCATCATGTTCATGAGGAGACGGAGCGTCAGCGTGACCGGCCGGATGACGAAGGTCGAGATGAGTTCGATCGGCGTCACGATGATGTACACCGGCCACGGGACGCCCGAGGGGAAGAGCGAGTTCTTGAAGAAGTTCTTCGGGCTCTTCTTGATGCCGGCGTAGATGAAGGTGATGTAGGAGACGGCCGCCAGTACCAGCGGCGTGCCGATCACCGAGGACGCCGCGATGTTGAGCCCGGGGATGATGCCCGTGATGTTGAAGGCGAGGATCATGAAGAACATCGCGCACAGGATCGGCAGGAAGCGGCGCGCATCGCGCTTGCCGAGCAGATCCTCGGCGATGTTGATCCTGACGAAGTCGAGGGCCATCTCGGCGAGCGACTGACCGCGGGTGGGGATGACGCGCATCTTCCGGGTGCCGAGGTAGAAGAGCACCAGGACCACGATGGCCATGATGATGCGGATGAGCATGATCCGGTTGATCTCGAAGGGGGTTCCCTCGAACCACAGTGCCGGCGGGAAGAACTCCTCGATCGACGGAGGATGGAATTCACCGTCGGCAGGAACCAGACGAGAGGCGACGAGGTGTACAGCGTGAGTAAGCAGCGCTATTCTCCTGTTTCGGTGTGCAGGCGAAAACTGCACTTCGTCGAACGATGGTCACGCCCCAATAGATCGCAGACGATGAGCCGCGAAGCCTGACATGGAACACGTCAATGCTAGCAAGAATTTCACCCCTGGCGAAACCGCGAGGCGAAGCCCGCCGCTACTTCAGGTCGGAGACGTACCCCAAACGGCTCTTCGCGACGATCAGCACGTCGATGACGAGCGAGGTGATCACTCCGGCGATCAGCGAGAGGAAGAACATCGTCGGATTCAGCCAGGGCTGGTCGCGCAGCAGCAGCGCCGCGACGATGAAGGCGACGAACTTGACCAGCCAGGTCCCCATCACGACGCCGAAGAAGATGCCCACGAAGAGATCGCTCCCGATGAAGCGGTTCGCGAAGGCGATGCTGCCCGCCGTCAACGCGAGGAACACCCCTGCGAAGACCGCGCCCAGCACACCGCCGATCGCCCCGGAAGAGCCGGAGACGAACCAGCCGACGACCCCGCAGAGCACGACGAGCAGCGCCGAGGCGAGGCCGCCCCACCGCAACGCCTTCAGCAGGATCGGCTGCGAGGAGGGCATCCGGCGCGGCCCCTCGGGCTCATCCGCAGGATTCGAGGATCCGGCATCGGGTCGGGGGGTGTTGTACCCAGGGGCGTCGCTCACTCGGGCTTCCTCTCATCGGCGGAGACTCCCGGGTGCGGGGCTTCTCCTTCGGGGGCGGCGACCGTGACGGCATCGGGATCCCGAGTCTGCTCGTCGGCCGCCTTCAACCGTAGCAAGCCGCGCTGGGCGAATCGCCCGCGCAGCCGGGCCACGGGTGTGAAGGTGACCACCAGGCAGAGCGCACCGCCGGCGATGGCGACTACCGAGGGCCAGAAGAAGTCCTGCATGGTGAACACCAGCAGGCACGCCAGCGAGATCACCGCCGTCCACAGGTAGAAGATCGCGACCGCCTGCAGGGGCGAGTGGCCCATGTCGAGCAGGCGGTGGTGCAGATGCTTTCGATCCGCCGAGAACGGGCTCTTGCCCGCCCGCAGGCGGCGCAGCACCGCGAGGGTGAAATCCGCCAGCGGCATGGCGAGCACGGCCATCGGCAGGATGATCGGGATGTAGCTGGCGAGCACCAGCTTCTGGTCGAGCGCGGCCGGGTTCAGCTGTCCGGTCACCGAGACCGTGGAGGTGGCCATCAGCAGTCCGATCAGCAGCGCCCCCGTGTCTCCCATGAACATCCGCGCCCGGTGCCAGTTGAAGGGGAGGAAGCCGGCGGCGATGCCGACCACGATCGCCGCGATGATCGCCGCGAGCGTGATGGAGGAGTCGCTGCCCGTCTGGGCGATCAGCAGCTGTGTGTAGACGAAGAAGACCGAGTTCGCGATGATCGCGACCCCGGCGACGAGGCCGTCGAGGCCGTCGATGAAGTTGACGGCGTTCATCACCAGCGTCATCAGCACCACCGTCAGCACGAAGTTCACGGCCGGGGAGCCGACGACGAGGGTGTCGCCGAAGGGCAGCGAGACGATCTGCACGCCCTGCCAGGCGAGCAGGCCCGCCGCCGCCAGCTGCGCGGCCAGCTTGATCATCCAGTCGAGGTCGAGCAGATCATCGAGGACGCCCACGACGCCGACGATGGTGCAGGCGCCCAGCAGCGCCCACAGCTGCGTGATCCCGTCGAGCACGGTGTCGGGGCCCAGCACGAAGACCGCGATCAGCGTCGCCGCGAGGATCCCGAAGTACATGGCCACTCCGCCGAGCCTGGGCGTTGGGACGGTGTGCACGTCTCGCTCGCGCAGCTTCGGGGTCAGCCGCAGCCGGCGGCTCAGCTGCAGCACGGCGACGGACGCCGCCGCGGTCACCACTGCGGCGACGGCGGCGATCACCAGGAACGGGATCACTTCAGTCCTCGATCGTCACCTGCGGCAGCAGTTCGGCGATCGCCTCCCGGGACACCCCGCCGGCGCGCAGCACCCGGAGCGATCCGCCCTCGCCGGTGAGCCCCGTCGCATCGACGATGGTGGAGGCCGTGCCGTCGCCCGGCGCCTCGCCGTCGTCGAGGTAGACGGCGACGGCGTCTCCGAGCATCCGCTGCGCCTCGGCGATGCTCCGGGCCGCGGGCTCCCCGGTCCGGTTCGCGCTGGAGACGGCGAGGGGGCCGGTCTCCTGCAGCAGCTCGAGCGTCAGCCGGTGATCCGGGATCCTGAGCGCCACCGTCCCCCCGGTGTCGCCGAGATCCCAATCGAGCGCGGCCTGCGCCGGCAGCACGATGGTGAGCGGGCCCGGCCAGAACTGCTCGGCCAGGCGAGAGACCGGTTCGACGACCTCGGCGGCGAGCGCCGTCAGCGTGGCCGTGTTCGGGATCAGCACCGGCGGCGGCGACTGGCGCCCCCGGCCCTTCGCGTCGAGCAGGCGCTGCACGGCCTCGGGCGAGAAGGCATCGGCGGCCACACCGTAGACGGTGTCCGTGGGGAGCACCACGAGCTCGCCCCGGCCGATGGCCTGGCGCGCGGCTCGCGCGGCGGACAGCAGCTGCTCGCTCTCGCTGCAATCGAACACTTCGGACATGACTCTCAAGCCTACTCCTCGCGCACCGATCCGGCCTGGGGCACCGCCATTCCGGAGGATCGAGGTGCAATCGGCCGGATCGGTGCGCGAGCGGAGCCGGAGGCACCTGGCCGAGGTCCGGCTCGGTGGCGCAGGGATCAGCGCAGGGCGGTGGTGGCGCGATCCCGCAGCGTGAGATCTCGGTGCGTGGCGGCGGCGCGCCAGCCGTCGGCGGTGAGCAGCGCGCGGATCGCTGCCCCCTGCGTCTCGGCGTGCTCGAGCACCAGGGTGCCGCCGGGCACGACGAACTCCCGCGCGACCCGGCTGATGACCCGCACGAGGTCGAGGCCGTCCTCCCCGCCGTAGAGCGCCAGTTCGGGATCGTGCTCGCGCACCTCGGGATCGCGCGGCACCATGCCCTCCGGCACATAGGGCGGATTCGAGACCAGCACGTGCACCCGCCCGGCCAGCGGAGCGAACGCCGCCGCAAGGCCCGCGCGGCTACGCGTTCGCTGCGTTTCCGGCGCCGGGATCCCGGCCGGAACCGCCCGCCCGGCGGCGGCTTCCGCCCCGGTGCGCGGATCGAGCTCGCGGACATCGCCCAGCAGCAGCTCCACCCGCCCCGCTCCGAGAGCTGCGACGTTCCGCTCGGCCCAGGCGTGCGCCTCGCGGCTCTTCTCCACGGCCCAGACGCGGGAAGTGGGCACCTCCTGCGCGATCGCCAGGGCGATGGCCCCGCTTCCGGTGCACAGATCCACCGCGATGGGCGAGGGATCCGGCACGGCCATCAGCGCGTCGATGGCGAACTGC
Organism: Leucobacter sp.; assembly: GCA_048516985.1. GTDB lineage: Bacteria > Actinomycetota > Actinomycetes > Actinomycetales > Microbacteriaceae > Leucobacter. The sequence goes on from CP183188.1 coordinate 2,807,726, forward strand.
GCCACGGTCTCCGTCTCGGGGCGGGGCACGAAGACGCCCGGCCCGACCGAGAGCTCGATGCCGCGGAACGGAGCCCGGCCGGTGAGGTGCTGCAGCGGCACCCGCGCCGCGCGCTCGGAGGCGAGCTCCCGCGCGGCCTCGCGGTCCTCGGTCCGGATCCCGGCCCCCGTGACCGCGAGCGCCTGCACCCGCCCGCGCGACTCGCCCAGCACATGACCGAGGATCAACTCGGCATCCGCCGCGGGATGGTCGATGCCGGCCGCGTCCAGCCGATCCCGGATCTCGCGCAGCAGCGCCCCGACCGTCTGCGTTCCGACCGTCTCCGACCCGCCATCCCTGTTCACTCCCCCAAGCCTAGGGCGTGGCCGCCCGGCGCCCGTCTGCGCGCCCCGCACGCGCACCCGCCCACGAGTCCGCAGCCGATCGTCGCAGGCCTGTCATATTCATAAGAATCAGTGAATCGTTGAATAAGTTCACGGTATAGTTTTGCTTGGCCTGCGACCCGCCCACAGAGGCCTGACGGAGAAAAGGATGGCGCCCACCATGGCACGGATCAACGAGAACATCACCCAGGCGTTCGGCAATACTCCCCTTGTCCGCCTGAACCGCGTCACCGAGGGGGCGGATGCCGAGGTGCTCGCGAAGCTCGAGTTCTACAACCCCGCCGGCTCCGTCAAGGATCGCATCGGCGTCGCCATCATCGACGCGGCCGAGAAGTCGGGGGCGCTGAAGCCCGGCGGCACCATCGTCGAGGGCACCAGTGGCAACACCGGCATCGCGCTCGCCTTCGTCGGCGCGGCCCGCGGCTACCGCGTGATCCTCACCATGCCCGAGACCATGAGCATCGAGCGCCGCAAGCTGCTCAAGGCCTACGGCGCCGAGATCGTCCTCACCGAGGGTCCGCTCGGTATGAAGGGCGCGGTCGAGAAGGCCAAGGAGATCGTCGCGAACACCCCCGGCGCGGTCTGGGCCGACCAGTTCGGCAATGCGGCGAACCCCGAGATCCACCGCACCACCACCGGCCCCGAGATCTGGGCCGACACCGACGGCACCGTCGACATCCTCGTCTCGGGCATCGGCACCGGCGGCACCATCACCGGCGCGGGCGGCTTCCTCAAGTCGCAGAACCCGGATGTCAAGGTCATCGCGGTCGAGCCGATCGACTCCCCGCTGCTCACCGAGGGCAAGGCCGGCCCGCACAAGATCCAGGGCCTGGGCGCGAACTTCGTGCCCGAGATCCTGGATCGCGATGTCTACGACGAGGTGATCGACGTGGCGCTGCCCGACGCCATCGCCAAGGCCCGCGCGCTCGGCACCGATGAGGGCATCCTCGCCGGCATCTCGGGCGGCGCCGCCGTCTGGGCCGCCGCTGAGGTCGCAAAGCGCCCGGAGAACGCCGGCAAGCGCATCGTCGTCGTCGTCCCCGACTTCGGCGAGCGCTACTTCTCCACCGTGCTCTACGAGGATCTCGACGTCTGAGTCGCCGAGCGAGGCGGTCGGGAGGGCGCGAGACGTCTCCCGGCCGCCTCGCTGTCGGGTGAAGGAATAGGCGGCGCGCATCGGCGCCGCACCGCAACTGGAACGGGAGGAAGTGGAGATGGGCATCTTCGCGCGAATGCGTGAGGACATCGGGGCGGCGCGCGCGCACGACCCGGCGGCGCGCGGCTCGGCAGAGGTGTTCTTCGTCTACTCGGGGCTGCACGCCGTGTGGTGGTACCGCTTCACGCACGCGATGTGGCGGCGCGGCCTGCGCTTCCTCCCCCGCACCGTCTCGCAGCTCACCCGCTTCTTCACGGGAGTCGAGATCCACCCCGGCGCGACCATCGGCCGGCGCCTGTTCATCGACCACGGCATGGGCGTCGTGATCGGTGAGACCGCCGAGATCGGCGACGATGTGCTCATCTACCACGGGGTCACGCTCGGCGGCACCGGCCACGACGCCGGGAAGCGCCACCCCACCGTCGGCGACCGCTGCGTGCTCGGCGCCGGCGCGAAGCTGCTCGGCGCCGTGGAGCTCGGCCACGACTGCGCGGTCGGCGCGAACGCCGTGGTGGTCCACTCCGCCCCGCCGTGGAGCACGCTGACGGGGATCCCGGCGCAGCCCCGGCCGCGCCGGGGGTCACCGGCTGCCGAACTGCCCGATCAGGCCGACTTCTACATGATCTAGTTTCGCGGAGGCTAGCGCAGCGAGCGCCCGTGCTCCCCCATCCAGCGCAGCGTGCGGCGGCGCTCGACGAGGATCATGGTGAGCCCCAGCGCCCAGAACGGCAGCTGCACGGCGAAGGCCCAGCGGAACGCCTCGAGCGTGTACCGCTCGGGTGATCCGGCTCCCTGCAGATCCAGGATCAGGCCGATGAGCAGGATCACCGAGAGCGCCGCGATGAAACCGCCGGTGTTCACGAGCCCGGTGCCGAAGCCGGCGAAGCTCCGCGGGGTGTGCGATCGGGACACCTCGAAGGCGATCATCGAGGCGGGGCCGCCGATGGGCATTACGACCACGAGGATGACGAGCAGCCACAGCGGCGGCGTGCCCGGCCACAGCAGCACCGCGAGCCAGACGATCACGATGGCCAGCGTGATGCCGATGTTGAACGACACCCGCTTCTCCAGGAAGCGGGAGGTCAGCGGGCCCAGCAGCAGGCCGGCGGCCATCCCCGAGACGACGGTCAGGCTCAGCAGCGAGCGCGCCGCGGCGGCGTCCATGCCGACGCCGCCGGTGAGGAAGGGCGTGCCCCACAGCAGCAGGAACACCGTGCTCGCGAAGGGCGAGGTGAAGTGCACCCAGAAGGCGAGGCGCACCCCCGGCACGCCGAGCAGGCGCCGGGTCGACCACCAGAAGGAAAGCAGCGCCCCGGGCAAGCCGAACAGCCGCCCGGCGGATCGCCAGAACCCGGCTCCCGGTTCCCGGGGCCCGCGCCCCTCGTGGACGGCGGGCATCAGGCTGGTGGGCGGCGGGGCGATCGCGGTGAGAATGCCCGTGGTGTCCGTCACTCCCAGGGATTTCGCCTCACGGCTGCTGCGCCCGAGCCGGCCGGTGAGGCGCTCGGCGGCGGTGCCCACCCCGGGGCGATCGCGCAGCACGAACACCCCCAGCAGCGTGATCAGGAAACCGACCGCGACGACGCCCAGGAAGCCGCCGGTCCAGCCCGCCGCGCCGACCAGCAGCGCGAGCGGCACCACCGACACCAGCTGCCCGGCCTGACCGATCAGCGCGGTCAGCTGGCTGAGCGTCGGAATCTGCCGCACCGAGAACCACTCCGGCAGCATGCGGATCACGCTGATGAAGGTGCAGGCGTCGCCGGCGCCCACCAGCACGCGTGCGAGGATCACGAACCACACCTCTGAGACGGTGGCCATCGCCAGCTGCCCCGCCATCATCAGCGCGCCCCCGACGAGGATCATCACCGTCGAGCCGAATCGGTCGAGCAGGATCCCGACCGGGATCTGCAGCGCCGCGTAGACGACGAGCTGGATCACCGCGAACATCGCCAGCGTCGTCGCATCGATGCCGAAGTGCTCCTGGGCGGCGGGGCCGAGCGCCGAGAGCGAGGACCGATTGGCCACCGCGAAGGCGTAGGCGATCGCCGCGACGCTCCAGACCACCCAGGGCAGCAGGGGGCGCTTCACGGCGTTCATAGAGCCATGCTACTGGCCGGGCCATCGGGGCGGATGCCGCGGCGACACGGCGGCGGGGCCGCGAGACGAGGCCTCACAGCTCCGCGAGTCGCTGTTCCTCGTCCATCTCGATGCACGACTGCAGCACCGGCTCCAACGCCCCGTTCATCACCGCGTCGAGATTGTAGGCCTTGTACCCGGTCCGGTGGTCGGCGATGCGGTTCTCGGGGAAGTTGTAGGTGCGGATCCGCTCCGAACGATCCATGGTGCGGATCTGGCTGGAGCGGTGCGCCGAGGCCTCCGCCGCAGCCTCTTCGGCCTGCTTCGCGAGCAGTCGGGCGCGCAGCACGCGCATCGCCGCCTCGCGGTTCTGCAGCTGCGACTTCTCGTTCTGCATGGCGACCACGATGCCGGTGGGCAGGTGGGTGATCCGCACCGCCGAGTCGGTGGTGTTGACGGACTGGCCGCCGGGGCCCGAGGAGCGGTAGACGTCGATCTTCAGGTCGTTCTGGTTGATCTCGACCTCTTCGGGCTCGTCGACCTCGGGGTAGACGAGCACACCGGTGGTCGAGGTGTGGATCCGGCCCTGCGACTCGGTCACCGGCACCCGCTGCACGCGGTGGACGCCGCCCTCGTATTTGAGATGCGCCCAGACGCCTTGCGAGGGATCGCTCGCATTCGACTTGATGGCCACCTGCACATTCTTGTAGCCGCCGAGGTCGCTCTCGTCCTTCTCGAGGATCTCGGTCTTCCACCCCTTGGACTCCGCGTAGTGCAGGTACATGCGCAGCAGATCCGCGCCGAAGAGCGCCGACTCGGCTCCGCCCTCGCCGCCCTTGATCTCGAGGATCACATCGCGGGCGTCGTCGGGATCGCGCGGGATGAGGAGCCTGCGCACCTTCTCCTGCGCTTCGGCGAGCGCCGTCTCGAGGTCGGGGATCTCCTCGGCGAAGGCCTCGTCCTCCTTCGCCAGCTCGCGCGCGGCCTCGAGGTCGTCGCCCAGCTGCCGCCACTGCTCGTAGGCGGCCTTGATCTTGCTCAGCTCGGCGTAGCGCCGGTTGACGCGCTTCGCACGAGCGGCGTCGGCGTGCAGCGCCGGATCGGCCAGCTCATCCTGCAGCCGACCGTGCTCGACGATCAGCGTCTCGACCTGTTCGAACATGCTTCCTCCGCGGTAACTCGGCCGCCGGTGTCAGGATCGGGTCTGCGAGCGCTGGGCCAGCGTGAGGAACTCGACGTTCGAGGAGGTGTCGCGCAGCTGCTGCAGCACGGACTCCAGCGCTTCCTCGGGGCTGCGCTCCGCGAGCTGCCCCCGCAGCCGACGGATCACCCCCGCCTCCGGCTCGCCGGTCAGCAGCTCCTCTCCCCGGGTTCCGGAGGAGGCGAGCAGCACCGCGGGGAACAGCTGCTTCTGAGCGAGCTCGCGGCTGAGCCGGATCTCCAGATTCGCGGTGCCGAGCAATTCGTCGAGGATCGCCTCGTCGGCGGCGGAGCCCGACTGGGCGGTGGCGAGGATCGTCAGGGATCCACCGTTCTCGATATTGCGAGCCGCGCCCAGCAGCTTCTTCACCGGCGCCAGCGCGCCGGGATCGATCAGGCCCGCGGGCTGCCGGTTCGCGGCGGACCCCAGCAGGTTGTAAGCGCGGGTCAGGCTGCTCAGCGAGTCGATGAGCACCACCACGTCGTGGCCGAGCTCGACGAGTCGCTTGGCGCGCTCGACGGCCAGTTCGGCGACGGTGGCGTGGTCCTCGGCCGGACGGTCGAAGGTCGAGGCGATCACTTCGCCGGCGACGCTGCGCTGCAGCCTCGTCACCTCTTCGGGGCGCTCGTCCACGACCACCAGCATGAGGTGGGCCTCGGGCTGGTTCTTGGAGACCGAGTCCGCGACCCGGGTGAGCAGCGTGCTCTTGCCCGAGCGCGAGGGCCCGACGACGATGCCGCGCTGGCCGAGACCGACCGGGGCGAAGAGGTCGATCAGTCGGGTGTCCGCCGTCTCGGCGGCGGTCTCCAGGCGCAGCCGCTGCTCGGGTGCGAGCGGGACGAGCTCGGCGAACTCGGGGCGGGTGTCGGTGTCGTCGACCGGGCGGGAGTTGACCGCGTCGATCTTCACGATCGCGTTGTACTTCTGGCGGCCGCCGCCCTCGCCCTCGCGGGGCTGGCGGATGGCGCCGACGACCGCGTCGCCCTTGCGCAGCCCGTACTTCTTCACCTGGCCGAGGGAGACGTAGACGTCGTTCGTACCGGGCAGGTAGCCGCTGGTGCGCACGAAGGCGTAGTTGTCGAGGACGTCCAGAATGCCCGCGATCGGCAGCAGCACATCGTCCTCGGCGATCTCCGGTTCGAGGTCGTCTCCCTGGCGACGCTTGCGCTCGCGCTGGCGGGTGCGGCTCGATCGGGTCTGGCTGTCGCCGTTCTTGGCCTGCTGGCCGCCGTTCGCGGGGCCCTTGTTGCGCTCGGGGCGCTCGCCCCTCGCCGGCCTCTCCGCGGCCTGGGCCTCGGCGGACTCTGCGGGCGCCTCGGCCTGGTCGGTCGCCGGGGCGGCCTCGCCCGCGGGCGCCGAGGCTTCGGCCTGGGTCTCGGCGGGCGCATCTGCGGCCTTCTTGCCGCGGCTGCGGGTGGCGCGCTTCTTCGGGGCGGCGGGGGCCTCGGCGGCGGCCTCGGACTCGGCGGGAGCACCGGTCGCGGGAGCGGCTGCGGGAGCCGCATCGGCCGAAGCCTCAGCGGGAGCCTCCGCCTGAGCGGCCGCCGGCGCGGCGCCCTCCTCGGCGGGCGCCTCCACCTTCTTGCGGGCGCGGGACTGGCGCTTCTTCGGCGCCTCGGCGGGGGCCTCGGACTCGGCGGCGGCCGGTGCGGCCTCGCTCGCGGGCGCCTCGGGGGCGGCTGCGGGCTCAGCCGCTGCGGCCTTGGACCGGGTGGTCCGCGTCTTCTGGGGCGCCTCGGCGGCAGCCGGCTCGGGGGCTGCCTCGCCGGCGGGCGCGCTCACTCGGCGCGAGACGCGGCGGCGCACCGGTGCGGCCTCGGCGGGCGCCTGGGCCTCGGCGGCCGGAGCGGCCTGGGCTGCGGCGGGCGCAGTGGTTTCTTCGGAGTTCTGCTCCACGATCATCCTTTCGGGAACGCACGTCATGCGAGCGAGATCATTCTTCGACCTGCGCACTCACGCACAACCGTGCTGTGAATCACCTGTTCGGTGAGGGAAGGATCCACCGGATCGCGCACGCGACGACGTCGCGCGGGTTCGCTACGCGGGGATCACCTCTACTGTAGCACCCCGGTTGTCCACCGCGAGGAACAGCGGCTGCCAGACCTCGCTCCGGGCGGTCGCGATCTCCGCGGCGGCGAGCCGCTCCGCGGGATCGGCGGCGAGCAGCAGGATCGAGGGACCGGCGCCCGAGACCACCGCCGCGTGCCCCGCATCGCGGAGGGCGCGGATGAGGTCGCGGGTAGCGGGCATCGCCTCGCCCCGGTAGTCCTGGTGCAGACGGTCCTCGGTCGCTTCGAAGAGCAGTTCGGGGCTCTGGGTCAGCGCCGCCACCAGCAGCGCCGAGCGCGAGACGTTGAACACGGCGTCCTCGTGGGGCACCTGCTTGGGCTGCAGACTGCGGGCGAGTTCGGTCGACATCGTGAACTCGGGCACCAGCACCAGCGGCGAGATCCCGCGGTGCACCATCAGCCGCTTGTAACGCGGCCCGGCCTCCGAGGTCCAGGCGATGGTGAGCCCGCCGAAGAGCGCCGGGGCCACATTGTCGGGGTGTCCCTCGAGCTCGGTGGCCAGGCGCAGCAGCTGCACCTCGTCGAGCTGCAGCGGATCGCTCGGATCCTCCGCGAGCAGGCCCGCCGCGATCATCACGCCGGCCACGATCGCCGAGCCCGATGAGCCCATGCCGCGACCGTGCGGGATGCGGTTGTGCGCGTGGATCTCGAGCCCCGGCATGGTCCGTCCGAGCCGCTCGTAGACATGGGCGACCGAGCGCGCGACGAGATTGCTCTCGTCGCCCGGGACCTCGCCCTCGCCGACCCCGGTGACCCGCACGGTCGCGCCGGGCTGGGGCCTGGTCGACACGATCAGCTCATCGGCGTAGGCCAGGGCGATGCCGAGCGTGTCGAAGCCCGGACCGAGATTGGCGCTGGTCGCGGGGACCCGTACTCGCAGCTGAGTCATGCGTCCCCCTCGAGCCGCAGCACGCTGGTCACCGCGGTCACCACCGCGCTCAGGCGCAGCGCCTCGACCGTCGCCGCGAGATCCGCCTCGCGCGCCTGATGCGTGCCGATCACCAGGGTGGCGGTGGCCGAGCCCTCGGATCCCGTCTGCGCGCCCTGCGCGCCGTGCGCGACCGTCTGCTCGACGCTCGCGGCCGAGACGCCGTGCTCGGCCAGCAGCCCCGCGATGGCGGCGAGCACACCCGGCTCGTCGCGCACCTGCAGCATGATCTGGTAGCTCGTGGTCACCTCGCCGATGGGCAGCAGCGGCAGATCGGCGTGCGCCGATCCGGGGATGCCCGGGCCGCCGACCACGTGCCGGCGAGCCGCCGAGACGAGATCGCCGAGCACCGCCGAGGCGGTCTCGACACCGCCGGCGCCGGCGCCGTAGAACATCAGCTCACCGGCGGCCTCGGCCTCGACGAACACCGCGTTCTTCCCGCCGTGCACCGCCGCGAGCGGGTGGTCGCGGCCGATGAGCGCCGGGTAGACGCGGGCCGAGACGCCCTGGGTGCCGTCGGCGGCGGTGAGCCGCTCGGCGATGGCGAGCAGCTTGATGACGTAGCCGGCGTGCCTGGCGGCCTCCATCTGCTCCGAGGTGATCCCCGTGATGCCCTCGCGGTGCACGGACTCGACCGGCACCTCGGTGTGGAAGGCGATGCTCGCGAGGATGGTGGCCTTCTGCGCCGCGTCGTAGCCCTCGACGTCGAGCGTCGGATCGGCTTCGAGGTAGCCCAGCTCGCTCGCGACCCGCATCGCGTCCTCGGCGGAGTCGCCGAAGCGGTCCATCCGGTCGAGGATGTAGTTGGTGGATCCGTTGACGATGCCGAGCACCCGGGTGATGCGGTCGCCCGCGAGGCTCTCGCGCAGCGGTCGGATGATCGGGATCGCACCGGCGACGGCGGCCTCGTAGGAGAGCTGTGCGCCCACCTGCTCGGCCTGGTCGGCGAGCTCCGGGCCGTGCGTGGCGATGAGCGCCTTGTTCGCCGTGACGACATCGGCGCCGCCCTGCAGGGCACGGAGGATCAGGGTGCGCGCGGGCTCGATGCCGCCCATCAGCTCGACGACCACGTCCGCGCCCAGCACCAGCTGTTCGGCGTCGGTGGTGAAGAGCTCCTGCGGGAGCTCGACGTCGCGCTTCGCGTCGAGCGAGCGCACGGCGATGCCGGTCAGCGTGAGCCTGGCGCCGATGCGCGCGGCGAGCTCGTCGCCGTGTTCGAGGATGAGACGTGCGACTTGAGCGCCGACCGAGCCGCAGCCCAATAGCGCCACCCGCAGATCGCGGTATGCGTTCACTTCTGGTTCTCTCCTGTCGTCTTCACTCGACTACGCTCTTGGCCAGCAGTTCGGCCTCTGTCTCGCCGCGGACGATGACGCGCGCGGCACCGTCCCGCACTGCCACCACCGGGGGGCGGGGCAGATAGTTGTAATTGCTCGAGAGCGACCAGCAGTAGGCGCCCGTCGCGGCGACCGCGAGCAGGTCGCCCGGAGCCACATCTCCCGGGATCAGATCCCGCTGCACCACGATATCGCCCGATTCGCAGTGCTTGCCGACGACCCGCACCAGAGCGGGATCCGCGTCGCTGCGGCGATTGGCGATCCGCACCTGGTAGTCGGCGCCGTAGAGGGCGGGGCGCGCGTTGTCGCTCATGCCGCCGTCGACGCTCACGTAGAGGCGCTCAGCCCAGCCCGCATCGGCCGGGTCGCCGCCGCCCTCGGCCGAGTCCGAGCCGGCCAGTCGCACCGCCTTCGTGGTGCCGACCGTGTACAGCGTGACGCCGGCCTGGCCGATGATGCTGCGGCCGGGCTCGAAGGCGATGCGCGGCAGCGGGATCCCCGCTTCCCGGCAGCCCTCGGCGACGATGTCCGCGAGCTCCCGGGCCAGTGCCGCGATATCGGGGGCCTCCTCCGCCTGGGCGGAGGTGTAGGCGATGCCGAAACCGCCGCCGAGGTTCAGCTCAGGCACCGGCCTGCCGAGGGCGGCGGCGATCTCGCCGTAGACGCCCAGCAGACGCCGCGCCGACTCCCGGAAGGCGTCGCTCGCGAAGATCTGCGAGCCGATGTGGCAGTGCAGCCCCGCGAAGTCGAGGCCGTCGCGCGCGTCGATCCGCGTCGCCAACTCGACCGCGCGGTCCAGCGGCAGACCGAACTTCTGGTCCTCGTGCGCCGTCGCGAGGAAGCTGTGGGCACCGGCGTGTACGCCGCTGTTGATCCGCAATCGCACCCTCTGCCGTACGCCCGCGCGTGCCGCGGCCGCGGCGATCCGCTCGATCTCCTGCTCGCTGTCGATGATGAGGGTGCCGACGCCCGCCTCCACCGCGCGGGTGATCTCGGCCTCGCTCTTGTTGTTGCCGTGGAAGCCGATGCGCTCGGGGGCGATGCCGGAGGCGAGGGCGACGGCCAGCTCGCCGCCGCTGGCCACATCGATGTTCAGCCCCTCCTCGGCCACCCACCGGGCGACCTCGACGCAGAGGAAGGCCTTGCCCGCGTAGTAGACGCTCGCCTCGGTGCCGATCCGTTCGAATTCGCCCTGCAGGGCGCTGCGCACCGCGCGGGCGCGATCCCTCACCGCCTGCTCGTCGACGATGTAGAGCGGCGATCCGAAGCGCTCGACGAGCTCGGTGGCACGGATGTCCGCGAGCTTCAACTGCCCGCACTCGCGCCCGCGCCGCGCGGTCGCGGGGAACACGCGCGGGTCGATCTCGTTGGCGTCGCTCATCCGCACAAGTTTAGCCGGTTCAGCCGGAGCAGACGCCCGGCGCCTGCTCCGCGGAATCGGCGAGGATCCTCGGTGCGAGATCGGCGGTGACCGTGACCGAACCGGTGCTGGAGAGGGTGAGGCCGGTCAGCGTGATCCCGGCGGGGAGCCGGTCGCTCACGCAGACGGTCTGGGCGGTGAGCAGCCCGTCGAGGGATCCGCCGGAGAACTCCCTGATCTGGTCCGCCGTCAGATCGAAGCCGGCCGCGCTCACCGCTTGCGGATCGACCCGCACCGCGCCGTCCTCGACCGAGAGCGCGAGGGTGACCGAGAGCGTCACGTCCATTCCGAAGAACTGGGTGGTCTTGCCGACCACGAGATTCCCGCCGCGCACCTCGCCGGAATCGGCGAGGCCCTGGGTGAGCACGGCGATCGTGGAGCCGAGGCTCTCCGCGGGGATGGTGACCGAGGCCGTGCCGCCCTGGATCTCTCCGCCGCTCGGATCGAAGGGCGCGGAGTCGGCGGCGACGGTGAAGCTCGCCACAATCCCCTCGGGCAGCGGGGCGGAGGGCACCGTCACCTCCATCGGCCCGACCCGGCCGGTCACCGCGCGCAGCAGCGTCGAGCCGCGCAGCTCCACCTCGACGGGGTGGTCGGGGGTGAGCCCCATGCCGTCGCGCACGGACGAGGCCACGATGCCGGGGATCACCAGGCGCAGCGCCAGCTCCGCGGCACCCGCCAGCACCCCGAGCACCACGACGACGCCGAGGATGCGGAGCCACCAGCGCGGCTTGCGCTTCTCTTCCATCTCGGATCGCTACAGTCGCTCGGGCGCGGACACGCCCAGCAGATCGAGTCCGTTGCGGATCACCTGCCCGGCGGCGTCGTTCAGCCACAGGCGGGTGCGGTGCAGATCGGTGACGGGCTCCTCGCCCAGCGGGATCACCCGGCAGTTGTCGTACCAGCGGTGGAAGGCCGCGGCGAGCTCTTCCAGGTATCGGGCGATGCGGTGGGGCTCGCGCAGCTCGGCGGCGCCGGACACGATCCCCGGATACTCCTGAAGCTTGCCGAGGAGCTCCGTCTCGGTCTCATGCGTCAGCAGCTCGGGGGCGAAGGCGCTGCGATCCACCCCTGCCGCTGCGGCGTTGCGATCCACCGCGCAGCTGCGCGCGTGCGCGTACTGCACGTAGAAGACGGGATTGTCGTTGGTGCGGCTGCGCAGCTTCTCGCCGTCGAGCGAGAGCGGAGAGTCCGCCGGATAGCGGGCGAGCCAGTAGCGCATCGCATCGCTGCCGAGCCACTCGAGCAGATCGTCGAGCTCGACGATATTGCCGGCGCGCTTGGACAGGCGCGCGCCGTTGAGGTTCACCAGCTGGCCGATGAGCGCCGTGATGTCGGTCTCGGTGTCGTCGCCCGCGGCGCCGGCGATGGCGGTGAGGCGGCCGACGTAGCCGTGGTGATCGGCGCCGAGCAGGTAGATCTTCTCGCCGAAGCCGCGATCCTTCTTCGACAGGTAGTACGCCGCATCGGCGGCGAAGTAGGTGTAGACGCCGTTGCCGCGGGTGAAGACGCGATCCTTGTCGTCGCCGAAGTCCGTGGTGCGCACCCAGATGGCGTCGTCGGCCTCGAAGACGTGCCCCTGCTCGCGCAGCCGGTCGACGGCCGTCTCGATGGGGCTGGGGCTGCCGTCCTCGCCCTTCGCGTGCAGGGTGCGCTCGGAGAAGAACACGTCGAAGTGCACATTGAAGCGCTCGAGCGAGTCCTTGATCTCGGCGAGCTGGATCCGGTAGGCGGCCTCCTGCGCGAGGGCGAGGGCCGCTGCCCGGTCGCCTGCGGCGATCTCCGCGAGATCGGGCCGCTCGGCGATCACCTTCTCGCCGAGCGCCTGGATGTACTCGCCCGGGTAGCCGTCCTCGGGGGCGTCCTCGCCGAGGGCCGCCGCGAGGACCGAGCGGCCGAACTTGTCCATCTGCGCGCCGGCGTCGTTGATGTAGTACTCGTTGACCACCTCGGCGCCGGCCGCGCGGAGCACCCGGGAGATCGAGTCGCCGAGGGCGGCCCAGCGGGTGTGGCCCAGATGCAGCGGACCGGTGGGGTTCGCGGAGACGAATTCGAGGTTGATCCGCTGGCCGGCGAGCGAGTCGCCCCGACCGTAGGCGGCCCCCTGCTCGACGATGCGGCGGGCGGTCTCGCCGGCGCTCGCCGCATCGAGGGTGATGTTGATGAAGCCGGGTCCGGCGATCTCGGCCTTCGCGATGCCGTCGACCTGCTCGATGCCCGCCGCGATCTGCTGCGCGAGTTCGCGCGGATTCGTGCCGAGCCGTTTCGCGAACTTCATCGCGGCATTGGACGCCCAATCGCCGTGCTCGCGGTTCTTCGGGCGCTCGACCGCGGTATCGGCCTCGGTCACCACGATCGCGTCGCCGTCCGCGTCGTCGCCTCGGGTCCGGGCGATGTCGGAGAGGATGCGGGCGAGATGGCTGGCGAGTTCTTGAGGCGTCACAAGGGTCAATTCTAGTTCCGCAGCGGCTGGGTGATCGCCCGTTCCGCCCCGGGGCGGCGCGCATCGACCTCCGGGGTGCGCTAGGCTGGTCCGGTCGCCTCCGTAGCTCAGGGGATAGAGCGCCGGTTTCCGGTACCGTAGGTCGGGAGTTCGAATCTCTCCGGGGGCACTGTTGGACTCGAGACCGGCCGTCTCGGAGTCACTCGATGGGAAATCGAGCATCGGATCGAGAACCGATCATCATCCGGGCATATGGTCTTCATCGAAGTGGAACGGATGGCGTAACGCCTCCGCGTCAGAGGCCCTCTCGCTCTCTTCGGGCGGATGGGTCGCCGTCTGCATCCGTGCCGGTTGCTGCCAATACTCACAGGCTCAGTTCCAGGCAGTCCGGATCGGATACTGTCGGCACTAGAGGCCCGGGGATTCCTGGACCTCAATCAGGAAGCAGGGACATCATGTCCAGCAACAACGAAACCGCCCACACGCCGCCCCGCACCGATAAGACCGCCGACGCGGCGAAGGAAGCGGCGGACAAGCCCAACGCCCCCTCGGAGAAGCCCGCAGCCGAGTAGCCCCGAGCACCGGATAGCCCCTCGCCCACTCCTCGGAGCCGGGCGAGGGGCTATCCGTCGTTTCGGATCGCTCTCAGGCGCAGTTCCCGCAGCGGCTCACCCGTTCCCGCAGCAGCTCCACCCGCTCGCGCAGCGACGAGCCCCCTCGCCCTTGCTCGACTTCTGCGTCACTCCATCGACTCGATGCGGCACCTTCTCAGCCAGATCACGCGGCATTGCTGTAAGCTTCAGTGCGTAAGGCACAGAAAGTTGCGTTTCTGCCGGGTCATCCCGGACCGACTTCAGAGTTCGGGCACTCCGCCCGAGCAGGTATCCGATTCATCGCCTTCACGGTATTCGCCACTGCCGGCGATCCTTTCACCTCCACCGAACGGGCTTTATCTCTTCCCCCTCCGCCGCACACGCATCTCGTGCAGCATCACGCGTCCGACGCGAGCCTCGACAGGCTCCCGCGGGGCGCCCACGCTCCCCCGTGACGAACATCGGCACGGCTCAATAGATCACACCGTGATCCCAGACAATGAAGGAATGACGTCATGGCCACAGGCACCGTCAAATGGTTCAACGCCGAAAAAGGGTTCGGATTCATCTCCCCCGACGACGGCTCCGCCGACCTCTTCGCGCACTTCAGCGCGATCGAGGGCAGCGGACGTCGCGACCTCGATGAGAACCAGCGAGTCCAGTTCGACCCCGAGCGCGGCCCGAAGGGCATGCAGGCGGCGAACATCGTCGTAATCTAGGCGATTCTCGAACAGGCGACGGGATGTCCGGCTTCACGGCCGGGCATCCCGTCGCCTGTTTTCCATCGCGATTCTCCGAGAAGCGACTGCGCGCTTGCCAATTCATTCGAAGATATGTTCGAATGAATGGATGAGATGGAATGCGCAGCGACTGACGGCGAGCGGAGAGGACGAGGGAGCCCTCCCCGGGCTCTCGCGCGGAGAGATCGCCGCAATGCCCGGCCACCTGCGCACCGTGCGCACCCCCGAGTTCGCGGGGATGGTCTTCCACGAGGTGATCGCCAAGAGCGCCCTCAACCGCGTGCCGGGCGCCTCCTCGATGCCCTTCGGATGGACGATCAACCCCTACCGCGGCTGCTCGCACGCCTGCGTCTACTGCTTCGCCCGCGGCTCGCACCGCTACCTCGACCTCGGCACCGGCGAGGACTTCGACTCCCAGATCGTGGTGAAGGTGAACGTCGCCGAGGTGCTCGGCCGCGAGCTCGCCCGCCCCTCATGGACCCGCGAGCACGTCGCACTCGGCACGAACACCGACCCCTACCAGCGCGCCGAGGGACGCTACCGGCTGATGCCGGGGATCATTCGCGCGCTCAGCCGCAGCGGCACCCCGCTGTCGATTCTCACCAAGGGCACCCTGCTGCGGCGCGATCTGCCGCTACTCGCCGAGGCGCGCGAGCGCTCAGGGGTATCGCTGGCCATGTCCATCGCGGTCGGCGACCCCGAGCTGCAGCAGTCGATCGAGCCCGGCACCCCGAGCACCCGCGCCCGGCTCGACACCGTCGCCGCGGCCCGCGAGGCGGGCTTCGCCTGCGACGTCTTCCTGATGCCCGTGCTGCCGCGCCTCACCGATTCGACCGCGCATCTCTCGCAACTGCTGCGCGACATCCGGGACGCCGGCGCCCGCTCGGTGATGTACGGGCCGCTGCATCTGCGCACCCACGTCAAGCCCTGGTTCTTCAGCTGGCTCGAGCGCTGCCACCCCGAGCTGCTGCCCGCCTATCGCTCGCTGTACCCCGGCAGCGCCAGCCGTGCGCCACAGGCGTACCGGATGGAACTGGCCGGGCGGATCCGCCCCCTCATCCGCCGCTACGGGCTCGAACGGCCTCCGCGCGTGCCGCCTCCCGCCGCCCTCGCTGAGGCCGCGGCCTCCACCGGGACGGCGGGAGCGCCGACCCTGTTCTGAGTGCGCCGGTCTCGGCCGACGGCCCGCCGTCCCATTCGGTCTCGGCGGAACGCCGCGGAGGATCAGCCGAGCTGAATCTCGGTGACCGGCAGGGTGGAGTCCGCACCGAAGCCGAGACCCGAGGGGGCGCGCCCGGCCATCACCAGCTGCGCGCCCAGCGAGGCGATCATCGCCCCGTTGTCGGTGCACAGCGAGAGCGGCGGTACCCGGAGCTCGACGCCCGCGGCGAGCGCGCGCTCGGCCGCGAGCTCGCGCACCCGTGCATTGGCGGCGACGCCTCCGCCGAGCAGCAGTCGCGGCACCTCCAGATCGCGGCAGGCGGCGATGGCCTTCGCGGTGAGCACATCGGCGACCGCCTCGCGGAAGCTCGCGGCGACATCGGCGACCGGAATCGGCCGCCCCGCGCTCTGCTGCGTCTCCACCCAGCGCGCCACCGAGGTCTTCAGCCCGGAGAAGGAGAAGTCGTAGCGGTGCCGCTCGAGGTCCTTGGGCAGGGAGAGCCCGCGCGGGAATCTGATCGCCCGCGGGTCGCCGTCCGCCGCCACCCGGTCGATCTGCGGCCCCCCGGGATAGGGCAGCCCGAGCAGGCGCGCCACCTTGTCGAAGGCCTCGCCTGCGGCGTCGTCGATGGTCTCGCCCAGCAGCTCGACATCGCCGACGAGATCGCGCACCAGCAGCAGCGAGGTGTGCCCGCCCGAGACGAGCAGCGCCACCGTCGGCAGTTCGAGCTCGCCGACCGCTCCGGTGACCTGGCGCAGCCCCTCCCCCGTCAGCAGATCCGCCCCGACGTGCCCGACCAGGTGGTTCACCGCGTAGAGCGGCACCCCCAGCGAGATGGCGAGGGCCTTCGCCGCGCTCACGCCGACCATCAGCGCGCCGGCGAGCCCCGGCCCGCAGGTGACCGCCACCGCGTCGAGTTCGTCGAGGCGGATCCCGGCTTCGGTGACCGCCTGCTCGATCGTGGGGGTCAGCGCCTCCAGATGGGCCCGTGCCGCCACCTCGGGCACCACTCCGCCGAAGCGGGCGTGCTCGTCCATCGAGGAGGCCACGGTGTTGGCCAGCAGCGTGCGGCCGCGCACGATGCCGACGCCGGTCTCGTCGCAGCTCGTCTCGATCCCGAGGACCAGGGGCTCGGTGCTCATCGGCGATCCTTCATGTCCAGGCGCATCACCACGGCGTCGACGCCCTCGGGCTGGTAGTAGCGCGGCCGCACCGCGATCTCCGCGAAGCCCAGGGAGACGTACAGCGCACGCGCCGTCGGGTTGTCGGCGCGCACCTCCAGGAAGACCTCGCCGACCCCGCGATCCTCCGCCGCATCGAGCAGAGCGTTCATCATCGTGCGTCCGTGCCCCGCGCCGCGCGCCTCGGGGGCCACGGCGATGGTCTGGATGTCGCCGTCGACGCCGACGGCGAGCAGCCCCCCGTATCCGAGCACGGTCCCGCGCTCGTCGACGAGGGCGAGGTAGACGCGGTGCTCGGCGGTGAGCTCTTCGCGCATCATGGCCCGGCTCCACGCCTCGGCGCCGAAGACGGTCGACTCGATCGCCCAGATGGCGTCGAGGTCGGCCTCGGTGGCCGCGCGCAGCAGCGGCCCGCTCATGCGGACACCCGTTTCGGGGCGGCCGGCTGCGCGATATCGGGCAGCCGCAGGTAGAGCGCGCGATCCGCCTCGAATGCCGCGCCCGTGGCGAGTCGACGCGCGGCGAGCTGCACGAGCCGGGCCGCGGGAATCCGCTCGGGCCAGATCTCGTGCGGCACGGCGAGGTGCTCGGCGCGTGCCACGAGGCGCGGCTCGGCACGGCGCGCCGGGATCCCCGCCTCGCTCAGGCCCGCGTACTCGGTGACGAAGAGCTCACGCCGCTTCGCGTCCTGCACCACGCGCAGCTCCGACGCGGGCGATGACTCGAGCACCGCCAGCGCCACCGCCTCGTGCCCCTGCAGCGGCAGCAGCGGCACCCCGCGACCGGTGGCGAAGGCGTGCGCGGCGGCGATGCCGACCCGGAGCCCGGTGAAGGGGCCCGGGCCGATGCCGGCGACGACGCCGGTGACCTCGGCGGGCGAGACCCCGCTCATCTCGAACACGCGCGCGATCAGCGTGCCGATCGCCTCGGCGTGCCCGCGGGGGTCGTCGCTCACCGCTTCGAACACCCGGCCGCGGGCGCCGAGGGCGACGCTGGTGCCGAGCGCGGTATCGACGGCGAGCAGCGCGCCCTCCAGCGGATCCGGGATCTCGACGATCCGCTCGGTCAGGAAGGATGAGAAGGTCTCGGCGGGAGGCGCGAACGGCGTCGCATCCGCGGGGGATTCGGAATCGTGCACCCCTGGCACATAGCCGCACATCAGAGCACGCCCTCGAAGCGCGGGCCGTGACCGGTGATGGTCACCGTGCGCGGTTCGACCGGCGCCTCGCCGAAGTCGACGGCGTCGGCGGCGGCGTCATCGGCATCGGCGCCACCGCCTGCATCGCCGTCGCCCTCCGGCTCCGATCCCGCTGCGGCCCCTGCGCCCTCCGGCCGCTCGATCACGACCTCCAGCCAGGATCCGCTCTCCGGGACCAGACCGGCGCCCCACTCGGCCACCACCACCGAACCGTCGAAGTCGAGGTCCAGGTCGTCGAGCTCGGTCGCGTCGGCCAGGCGATAGGCGTCGACGTGCACCAGCGGTGCGCCGCCCCTGAGCGAGGGGTGCGTGCGCGCGAGCACGAAGGTGGGGCTGGTCACCGGACCCCGGATGCCGAGCCCCTCGCCGATGCCCCGGGTGAGCGTCGTCTTCCCGGCGCCCAGCGGACCGCTCAGGAGCACCAGATCGCCCGCGGCGAGCATGCCTCCCAGCCGCACGCCGAGCTCGTGCATGGCCTCGGGATCGGCCACCTCGAGGCGCTGCCGGGCGGTCTGTCGAGCCGGCTCCGCCGCTTCTTCGGGAGCGGGCTCGGGTGCGGGCTCGGGTGCGGGCTCGGGTGCGGGCTCGTCGTCGGCGGCGACGCGCACCACCCGCGAGCCGATGCCCACGATGATCTCGTAGTTGATGGTGCGCATCAGCTCGGCCCACACCTCGACCGGCGGCACGCCCGTGGCGGGATTGCCGAAGAGCACCACCGGCTCGCCGATGTCGACCTTCCTGGCCAGATTGCCCAGGTCCACGATGCACTGATCCATGCCGATGCGCCCGACGATCGGGCAGTGCTGCCCCGCGATGGCGACGGTCGCCCCGGCGCCGTTGAGCGCGCGCGGCATCCCGTCCGCATAGCCCACCGGCACCAGCGCCAGGGTGGTGTCCCTCTGCACCACGTGGTTGTAGCCGTAGGAGACGCCCGTGCCGACGGGCACGTCCCGCAGCGCGACGATCTCGCTCTTGAGCGTCATCGCCGGGATCAGGCCGAGATCCGCGGAGGTGCGGTCGGGGAAGGGGCTGAGCCCGAAGACGGTGACGCCCACCCGCACCGCGTTGTAGTGCAGATGCGGGGAGGAGAAGGTCGCTGCGGAGGCGGCGAGATGCACCAGCTCCGGCTCGCAGCCGGCCGCGCGCAGCATCCGCACCGCCTCGTCGAAGCATGCCGCTTGCTCGCGGTCGCGCTCGTCCCCGGCATTGGCGAGGTGGCTGAAGATGCCGCGCACCCGCACCCGATCCTCGCGCTCCAGCTCGGCCGCGCGCGCGAAGAGCTCCTCCCACTCGGAGGGCGCCGCACCGTTGCGACTGAGGCCGGTGTCGACCTTGATCTGCACCGTGGCGGGCGATCCCACCCGGGCCGCGGCCTCGGCCACCGCCTCGAGCTGCGCGCGATGGCTCACCCCGATCTCGATGCGCTGGACGATGGCCTCGTCGAAGTCGGCGCGCACCCCGTGCAGCCAGCACAGGATCGGTGCGTCGACCCCCGAGGCGCGCAGCCCCAACGCCTCCTCGAGGTCGGTGACGCCGAGCAGCGCCGCACCGCCCTCGATGGCGGCGCGCGCGGCGAGATCGGATCCGTGCCCGTAGCCGTTCGCCTTGATCACGGCGATGACCGTGCCGCCGCCGATGACCTCGCTGATGCGTCGCACATTGTGCCGGATCGCGGGCAGGGAGACCTCGGCGATGCGCATCGATCCAGTTCTCATTCGCTCACTCCCTTCGGCGCGGACGTCGGTGCGGATGTCAGCGCGGACGTCGACGCAGGCCTCGCCGCGGACTCGACGATGACGAAGGCGGTCGCGATCCCCCCGTCGTGGGCGAGCGAGAGGTGCACACGGTCTCCCCCGCGCTTGGACAACTCGCGCGCCAGCGCCGGAGTCCGGGCGAACGCGGGGGCGCGATCCGCCCCCCGCAGCACCTCGAGATCATGCCAGCCGATGCCCTCCGATCCGCCGAGGGCCTTGATCAGCGCCTCCTTCGCGGCGAAGCGCGCCGCGAGCGAGCGAGGCGGCAGCTCCCGCTCGCCGGCCGCGAAGAGACGCCCGATGAGCGCGGGTGTGCGCGCGATCTGCCGGGAGAACCGGTCGATGTCGACGGTGTCCACTCCGATGCCGAGGATCATGGCACCCGTTATTCGACCGTCACCGACTTCGCGAGGTTCCGCGGCTGATCCACGTCGAGCCCCTTGGCCTGCGACAGTTCCAGCGCGAACCACTGCAGCGGGACCACCTGCACCAGCGGCTCGAAGAGCGCATCGGTGAGCGGCAGCCGGATCACATCGTCGGCGTAGGGCAGCACCGAGGTGTCGCCCTTCTCCACGATGGCGATCACCCGCGCCCCGCGCGCCCGGATCTCCTGGATGTTCGAGACCACCTTCGAGTGCATCAGCGGGGCCTTGCGCGGGCTGGGCACCAGCACGAAGACGGGCTGGCCGTGATCGATCAGAGCGATCGGGCCGTGCTTGAGCTCACCCGCCGCGAAGCCCTCGGCGTGGATGTACGCGATCTCCTTGAGCTTCAGCGCGCCCTCGAGCGCGGTGGGGTAGCCGACGTGGCGCCCGAGGAAGAGCACCGAGCGGGTGTCGGCCATCCAGTGCGCCAACTGCGCCAGCTGCTCGTGGGTGTCCACGGCCTCCTTGAGGTACTCCGGAACGCGCTGCAGCTCGGCCACCGCATCGGCCTCGGCCGCGGGATCGAGGGTGCCGCGCACGCGTCCGAGGTGCAGGCCGATGAGGTAGAGCGCGGTGATCTGCGCGGTGAAGGCCTTGGTCGAGGCGACCGCCACCTCCGGCCCGGCGTGGGTGTACACCGCGGCGCTGCTCTCCCGCGGAATCGTGGCACTCTGCGTATTGCACACCGAGATCGTCGTGACCCCTCGCTCGATGGCGTATTTGACTGCCATCAGCGTGTCCATGGTCTCGCCGGACTGGCTGACCGAGATGACGAGAGTGCGCTCGGTGAGCACCGGATCGCGATAGCGGAACTCGTGGCTGAGCTGCACCTCGACGGGCACCCTGGCCCACTGCTCGATGGCGTAGGCGCCGATCTGTCCCGCATAGGAGGCGGTGCCGCAGGCGATGATCACGATGCGATCGACATCGCGCAGCACCTCGTCGCCGAGTTCTTCGAGCTCGGGGATCACCACATGATCGTCTGAGACCCGCCCGCGGATGGTGTTCGCCACCGCGTCGGGCTGCTCGGTGATCTCCTTCGCCATGAAGGAGGACCAACCGCCCTTGTCCGCCGCACCGGCGTCCCAGGCGACCTCGTACTCGACGAAGTCGACGGGAGTGCCCTCGAAATCGGTGATGCGCACGCCCTCGGGGGTGATGACGGCGATATTGTCCTCTTCGACGGCCACCGCACGACGGGTGTAGCCGACGAAGGCGGCGACGTCGCTGCCGAGGAAATTCTCGCCCTCGCCGAGCCCGACGACCAGCGGTGAGTTGTGCCGGGCCGCGACCACGGTGTCGGGCCTGTCGCGGTGCATGGCGAGCAGCGTGAAGGTGCCGTGCAACCGCTGCACCACCGCGCGGAAGGCGGTCTCCAGATCGCCCGTCGCCGCGACCTCGCGCCCGAGCAGCGCCGCGACCACCTCGGTGTCGGTCTCGCTGAGCAGATCGATCCCGTCCGCTTCGAGCTCGGCGCGCAGCTCGGCGAAGTTCTCGACGATGCCGTTGTGGATGAGCGCGAGCTTTCCGCCGTCGCCCAGATGCGGGTGCGCGTTCACGTCCGTCGGCCCGCCGTGGGTGGCCCAGCGCGTGTGTCCGATGCCGCTGCCGCTGGCCGATACCGGGTTCACCTCGAGCAGCTCTGTGAGGCGCCCGAGCTTCCCCGAACGCTTGCGCACCGACATCTCACCCGTGCCGTCGACGACGGCGATTCCCGCGGAATCGTAGCCGCGGTACTCCAGTCGCTTCAGGCCGCTGAGCAGCACGCCCAGGGTGTCCCCCGGGCCGACATATCCCACGATTCCACACATGCGCCCCAGTTTAGTGGCACGATGAAGGGCAATGACTGAGTACAGCAGCGACACCCAGACCCTCTCGCGCCCCGATTTCCTCTCCCCCTACATCGAGATCGGGCGGCAGGAGTGGTCGAGGCTCGCAGGAGAGACCCCGATGCCCCTCACCGAGGAGGAGATCGCCGCGTTCCGAGGGCTCAACGAGCCGCTCGATCTGGCCGAGGTCGGGGAGGTGTACCGGCCGCTGAGCCGGCTGCTCAACCAGTACGCGATCTCGGCGCGCGAGGTGCACCGGCGCACGCGGGGCTTCCTGCAGCGGGAGACGGATCGGCCCTCGCCGTTCGTGCTCGGCATCGCCGGCTCCGTGGCGGTGGGCAAGTCGACGGTGGCGAGGATCCTGCGGGATCTGCTCGCCCGCTGGCCGGAGACGCCGGCGGTACAGCTGGTCACCACCGACGGCTTCCTCTACCCGAATGCCGAGCTGGAGCGGCGCGGCATCTCGCACCGCAAAGGGTTTCCGGAGTCCTACGATCGGCGGGCGCTGCTGCGCTTCGTGTCGCAGGTGAAGGCCGGGGTGCCCGAGGTGCGGGCGCCGCACTACAGCCACCTCTCCTACGACATCGTGCCCGGGGAGTTCACGGCGGTGACCCGCCCCGACATCCTCATCGTCGAGGGTCTGAACGTGCTGCAGCCGCCCTCGATGGAGCATCCGCTGGCGGTCGCCGACCTCTTCGACTTCTCCATCTACGTCGATGCGCGCACCGCCGATATCGAGACCTGGTTCACGGACCGCTTCCTGCGCCTCAAGGACGAGGCGTTCAGGGATCCCGGATCGCACTTCCGCAGATTCGCCGGGCTCAACGAGGATCAGGCCAGGGCGCTGGCCCACGAGTTCTGGAAGGGCATCAACGAGCCGAATCTCATCGAGAACATCCGGCCCACCCGCGCGCGCG
Source organism: Leucobacter sp. (assembly GCA_048516985.1). Classification (GTDB taxonomy): domain Bacteria; phylum Actinomycetota; class Actinomycetes; order Actinomycetales; family Microbacteriaceae; genus Leucobacter. The sequence goes on from CP183188.1 coordinate 2,830,538, forward strand.
CCTCGCTGGTGCTGCGCAAGGACGCGGATCACCGGGTGAAGAAGGTGCTGCTCAGAAAGCTGTGAGGCCCGGCGGCTCTGCCCGTCTTGTCCGGTCGGCGCTGCCTGCCCGGCTGTGATCGGTTCCCAAAGCGATTCGGCTGAATAAAGTCCGAATCGGCCGGTTCGGACTTTGAGAACCCGAATCGCTTTGGCATCCGGTGCGGCGCCGGCACTCTCTTGTGCCGCCCTCGACGAGGACGCCCCGGCAGAGAGCCCCGACGCCGTTTGCCGCTCACAACCCAGATCTGGAGCGGATCTCCCGAAGCTCTCCACAGATGTGCTGCTTCGCGCCCCCGGCGCTTGCCGCGCGCACAAGATGGAGGCATGACGGACATCTTCAGCCTCCAGGGCATCGCCCGCACCTCGACGCTGATCGCGAACGGCTGGAGCCCCTACCGACTCAAACAGGGTCTGGCGAACGGCACCCTGATCCGACCGCGGAAGGGGTGGATCGCCCGGGCCGACGCGGATCCGGCCCTCGTGCTCGCTGCGCGACACGCTCTCATACTCAGCTGCATCACGCAGGCGACTCGGCTGGGGCTGTGGACGACCGGAGAGCGCGTCCCGCATCTATCGGTCAGAAGCGCCGGCAACGGGACTCGCCCCCGGAACGCGATCCTGCACTGGCGCGCGCCGCTCCTCCCGCGCGAACCGGACGTCCTCACGGACTCCATCGAGAACGTGCTGGACCACATCGCCCACTGCCAGCCCTTCGAAGACGCCGTCGCGATCTGGGACTCGGCGCTCAACAGTGGTCTCGCACAGGCCCATCTGCTCGAGAGGCTGCCCCTGCGCGGCGCCTCCAGGAGGGTGCTGCGGCATTCGAGCCGGTTCGCCGACTCGGGCCTCGAATCGTATGTGCGGATCCGGCTCGCATGGCTCCGCGTGCGCATCGTGGCGCAGGTCTGGATCCACGGGCATCGCGTCGACTTCCTGATCGGCGACCGTCTCGTCCTGCAGATCGACGGAGGCCACCATGTCGGGGCGCAGCGCACCAGCGATATCCGTCATGATGCGGCGCTCAGGCTCCTCGGATACACGGTGCTCCGGGTGGGGTACGAACAGGTGATGCACAGCTGGCCCGAAGTGCAGGGGCTCGTCATGCAGGCCGTCGCGCAGGGGTTGCACCTCTCCGCCTGAGCAGGTCCGGTTGAACACTTTCCGTCGAGCGGTCTCTGTTGAGCAGTTCTCAAAGCGATTCGGGTTCCCAAAGCCGCAATCGCCGATTTCGGGCTTTGGGAACCCGAATCGCTTTGGGAAACGGTGAGGGCGCGCGGGTGCGGGCGCGCGGGCAGACAGGAGACGCGCGGGCGGTACGAGCGCGGGCAGGAAGCGCGAGTGAGCGGCGCGGGCAGGAGACGTGCGGGCGCGAGCAGGGGCGGGCGCGGGCCGCTACGCCGCCTCGGGCGCGAACTCGAGGCGATGCAACGGCCCGAGCGGCAGCAGCGGCTCCGGATGCTCGAGTGCGGCCGAGACGAGAATCGGCAGGTGGTCGCTCGTGCCGCGGGCGAGGGTGCGCACGCTGTCGATGCGGAGCCCGGTCGAGGTGGCGAAGTCGTAGTGCCCTCGGAACATCTTGTAGCGGGTGTAGGTGCGCTTGTCACTCAGCGTCAGCTCGTAGCCCTCATCGCGCATGTGCCGGTCGAGCCGGCCCTGGAACACCGGGTAGTTGTAGTCCCCCACCATCAGCGCCGGCAGGCCGGGACCCAGCTGGCGCAGCTCGGTGAGCGCGGCACTGATCTGGTGCCGGCGCAGCGAGTTCAGCGCCGTCAGCGGCGCCGCGTGGAAGGAGGCCGCCACCAGATCCCGGCTGGTCTGCCGGTCGTGCAGACGGGCGCCGAGCAGCCGCTCGTGGGCGGGCTGCAGCACGCGGTCGTGCAGCGACTTCTTCAGCTGGAAGGTGTGCGCCGAGCGGACCTGGAACCGGTCCTCGCGCACGTACATGGCCAGACCCAGTCGGTTCTTCTCGGTGGCGTGGACCAGGTACAGCTGGCCCAGTCTCGCGGGCAGCGCCACGGCGTCGGCCTCCTGCAGACAGAGGATGTCGGCGTCGTACTGTTCGACGAGCCCCCCGATCTCGCTCAACGCGCGGTTCTTCCTCAGGTTGTAGCTGATGGTTTTCACACGCCGCCTCCCGAGCCCGGGCCTCCGGGCTTCTGCCGACAGGCTACGCCCCCTGGCTGAGAGGATGCGCTTTCCTGGTCCGCGCGTCGGATCCGGTCGCCGGCGGCCGAAAGCGCCGGGGAGGCGCCCGTCAGTGCGCGGCCCGCGAGATGTCGGTGCCCTTCGGCGTGAGCAGGAAGACCAGCGACGCGACGCCGAGCATGATCGCCCCGCCGGCGAAGCCGGTGGCCTGCATCGAGTGGGTGAAGGCCTCCGCGGCGGCGGCCCAGAGATCCGGCAGGCCCAGCTGCTCCGAGATGCCGACGGCCGCGCCGAGGGACTCCTCCGCCTGCGCGGCGATGCCGGGTTCCACCCCCTGCAGCGCACCGCTTCCGGTGAACTCCGCGCGGTACATGAGGGCGGAGATGCTGCCGAGGATCGCGACGCCGAGCACCGCGCCGAGCTCGTACGCGGTCTCCTCGAGTGCGCCGGCGTTCCCCGCCTTCTCCTCGGGCGAGCCCATCATGATCATGGCCGAGCCGATGGCGAGCGACCCCATTCCCGCCCCGATGAGGGCGAGGGCGACGATCACGGTGGAAAGGTTCAGGGTCTCGGGCTGTACCCCGACCAGGATCATGCCCAGGCCGCCGAGCGCCAGCCCGCCGGCCAGCACCGCTCGCGCCCCGAGCAGGCGCGCGAGCGGCGGCGCCGCGATCGAGGCGATCGCTCCGGCGATCGCGAGCGGGATCAGCCGCACCCCCGCCTCGAGCGGGGTGGCGCCGTCGACGAGCTGCAACCACTGCGCGAACAGCAGCAGCGCGGCGACCATGGAAAAGGTCGAGCCGAGCGCGGCGATGATGCCGGCGGAGAAGGTGCGGTTGCGGAAGAGCCGCAGCTCCAGCAGCGGATGGTCGCTGCGCACGCAGCGGATCCCGAACCAGACGAGCAGGATCGCCGCGGCGCCGAGGGCGCCCCACGCCTCCGGCACGGCGAAACTCGACTCCTTGCCGAAGGCCTTGATCGCCCAGACGAGCAGCGTCATCCCGGCGAGGGAGAGCACCGCGGCGAGCGCATCCCAGCGGCCGGGGTTCGCGACGCGCGACTCCGGCAGGATGAGGAGCCCCGCGATGATGCCCGCCAGCATCAGGGGCACGTTGATGAGGAAGGCCGCGTGCCAGGAGAAGTGCTCGAGCAGGATGCCGCCGATGAGGGGCCCGATGGCGGCGCCGAGGCCTGAGACCGCGGCCCAGATGCTCAGCGCGGTGGCGCGCTCCCGGGCGTCGGTGAACATGACGCGGATGAGTGAGAGCGTGGTCGGCATGATCATCGCCCCGCCGACGCCGAGGAGCGCGCGGATCGCGATGACGCCCTCGGCGGAGCTCGCGAGCAGCACGAGCACGGAGGCCGCCGCGAAGATCGCGTAGCCGAGCATGAGCATCCGCTTGCGGCCCCAGCGGTCGGCGATCGCGGCCCAGGAGACGAGGAGTCCCGCCAGGACGAGGGAGTAGACGTCGACGATCCACAGCTGCTGATCCGAGGTGGGGTGCAGCTCGGCCGCCATTTCGGGCAGCGCGATGTTCAGGATCGTCATGTCCATGGTGATGACGAGCAGGCTCGCGCTGAGCACCGCCAGCGCGGCCCAGCGGCGGGCGCGGCTGGGGCCGGGCGCGACAGGGGCGATGGTCGGGGCGGCCACGGTCAGGCCTCCCGCGCGACGGGCATCGCCATCAGGGTGCGGATCGCAGAGACGATCGTCTCCTCCGCCACCGGCGCCTCGCTGAGCGCTGCGTGCACGGTGATCCCGTCGAGATAGGCGACGACCGCGAGAGCCCGCTCCGCTCCGATATGGCGCGCGAGGATCGCCCTGAGGTGGTCGGGCCAGCGCAGCGCCAGGGCGCGCAGGGCGGGATCGTCGGTGCCGGCCATGACGAGGGCGAGCGCGGCGCGCACCTGCCTGGGGTCGAGCAGGAACTCGCGCATGTAGCGGGCGCAGCGCTCGGGTGCGGTGGTGAGCGGGAGGAGCTCGCGCTCGAGGACGACGAGGTCGGCGTCGATCTCGTCGGCCAACGATTGCAGCGCGGCTTCGCGGAGCTCGTCGATGGAGTCGAAGTACTGGGTCGTGGATCCGAGCGCCACGCCGGCTCGCGCGGCCACGGCCCGGTGCGTCAGCGCGGGACCGCCCTCTTCGACGATGATCTCGACGGCGGCGGCGAGGATCGCCCGGCGACGACCCTCCGGGTCCCTGCGTCGCGGTGCGGTCACGGCGGCTGCGGCGGTCACGAGGCCATTCCTCCTTAATGAACAGATGTACATGTACTTTTGTACATTAACTTGCGCATCTTTGCAAGCCTCCGAGGCGGCCCCTCCCTCCGATCGGCACCACCGCAGTGCGACGAGCACCCGGCGGGTGCCTACACTTGTGGGGTGAGTGAGTTCGAATCCCAGTTCCCGCCCCGATCCTCCGGGCTGCTCGACGCAATGCGCGAGCGGGTGGTCATCGCCGACGGCGCCATGGGCACCCAGCTGCAGGAGGCGGCCCTCACGCTCGAGGATTTCCAGGGCCTCGAGGGGTGCAATGAGATCCTCAACGTCTCGCGGCCCGACATCATCCGCAAGATCCACGACGACTACCTCGCGACCGGCATCGACGCCGTCGAGACCAACACCTTCGGCGCGAACTGGTCGAACCTCGGCGACTACGGCATCGACGACCGCATCGAGGAGATCTCCGAGGCCGGTGCCCGCATCGCCCGCGAGGCCGTCGACGCCGCGGAGGAGGCCGATGGGCGGATGCGCTGGGTGCTCGGCTCCATCGGCCCGGGCACGAAACTGCCGAGCCTCGGGCACACCAGCTACGCCCATCTCAAGGAGACCTTCGCGCTGCAGGCCGTGGGCCTGACGAACGGCGGCGCCGACGCCCTGCTCATCGAGACGAGTCAGGATCTGCTGCAGACGAAGGCCGCGGTGAACGCCTGCAAGCTCGCAGCGGAGCGCACCGGGGCAAGGCTCCCCATCTTCGTCGAGGTCACCGTCGAGACCACCGGCACCATGCTGATGGGTTCCGAGATCGGTGCGGCCCTCGCCACGCTCGAGGCCATGGGCGTCGAGGCGATCGGCCTGAACTGCGCGACCGGCCCCGCCGAGATGAGCGAACATCTGCGCTACCTCTCGAAGCACTCGCGGGTTCCGGTCATGGTGATGCCGAATGCTGGCCTGCCCGTCCTGGGCCCAGGCGGCGCCGTCTACCCGCTCACCCCCGAGGAACTCGCCGTCGCCGAGGAGCAGTTCGTGCGCGAATTCGGCCTCAGCCTCGTGGGCGGCTGCTGCGGCACCACCCCGGCGCATATGCGGGCGGTGGTCGAACGGCTGGGCGGATCCGTCCCCGCCCCGCGCACCCCGGCCCGCGAGGACGAGGTCTCGAGCCTCTACCAGGCGGTGCCCCTGAAACAGGATGCGGCGTTCCTCGCGATCGGCGAGCGCACCAACGCGAACGGATCCAAGGCCTTCCGCGAGGCGATGCTCGCGGAAGACTGGGACGAGTGCGTCGAGATCGCGAAGGCCCAGATCCGCGACGGCGCGCATCTGCTCGACGTCTGCGTCGACTACGTGGGTCGCGACGGGGTCGCGGACGCCCGGCAAGTGGTGTCTAAGCTCGCGAGCGCCTCGACACTGCCCATCGTGATGGACTCGACGGAGCCGGCCGTACTGCAGGCCGGGCTCGAGCTCATCGGCGGGCGCCCCGTGGTGAACTCGGTGAACTACGAGGACGGCGACGGACCGAACAGCCGCTTCGCGCGCATCATGCCGCTGGTGAGGGAGCACGGCGCCGCCGTCATCGCGCTCACCATCGACGAGCAGGGGCAGGCCCGCACCCGCGAGGACAAGGTGCGGATCGCCTCGCGGCTCGTCGACGCCCTCGTCGGGGAGTGGGGCATGCGCGAGGGCGACATCATCGTCGACGCGCTCACCTTCCCCATCGCCACCGGGCAGGAGGAGACCCGGCGCGACGCGATCGAGACCATCGAGGCGATCCGGGAACTCACGGATAAATACCCCGGACTGCATACGACGCTCGGCGTCTCGAATGTGTCCTTCGGCCTGAACCCCGCGGCGCGCGTGGTGCTGAACTCGGTGTTCCTGCACGAGGCGGTGCAGGCGGGTCTCGACTCCGCGATCGTGCACGCCGCCAAGATCCTCCCCCTCGCCTCGATTCCCGAGGAGCAGCGCGAGGTGGCGCTCGACCTGGTGTGGGACCGCCGCGAATACGACGCGGACGGCAATGTGAGCTACGATCCGCTCGCGAAGATGCTCGACCTCTTCAGCGATGTCGACCTCGCCTCGATGCGGGATCAGCGCGCGGCCGAGCTCGCGGCGCTGCCGGTGGCCGAGCGCCTGGAGCGCCGCATCATCGACGGCGAGCAGAAGGGCCTGGCCGACGATCTGCAGCTCGCGCTCGACGACGGGCACTCGGCGCTCGGCATCGTCAACGACATTCTGCTCGCGGGCATGAAGGTGGTGGGCGAGCGCTTCGGCGCGGGCGAGATGCAGCTGCCCTTCGTACTGCAGTCCGCCGAGACGATGAAGGCCGCGGTCGCATTCCTCGAGCCGCATATGGAGAGACTCGAGGGCGAGAACTCCTCCAAGGGCACCATGGTGATCGCGACCGTGCGCGGAGATGTGCACGATATCGGCAAGAACCTCGTCGACATCATTCTCACCAACAACGGCTACACGGTCGTGAACATCGGCATCAAGCAGCCGATCTCCGAGATCATCAAGGCGGCCGAGGAGCACGATGCCGATGTGATCGGCATGAGCGGGCTGCTCGTGAAGTCGACCGTGGTGATGAAGGAGAATCTCGAGGAGCTGAACTCTCGCGGGCTCGCGAAGCGGTGGCCGGTGATCCTCGGCGGCGCGGCCCTCACCCGCGCCTATGTCGAGGACGACCTCGCCGCCATCTACGAGGGCGAGGTCCGCTACGCGAAGGACGCCTTCGAGGGGCTCGCGCTGATGGAGCCGCTGGTGAAGATCGCCCGCGGCGCCGACCCCGACGAGGTGGGCCTGCCGCCGCTGAAGAAGCGGATCCACCGCCGCGGAGCGCAGCTCACCGTCACCGAAGAAGCGGACCTTCCCTCGCGCAGCGATGTGGCCGCCGATAACCCGGTGCCGACACCCCCGTTCTGGGGTACCCGGATCGTCAAGGGCGTCCCGCTCGCCGACTACGCGGCGCTGCTCGACGAGCGGGCCGTCTTCATGGGCCAGTGGGGGCTGCGCGCCGGCCGCGGCGATGACGCGGCGACATACGAGCAGCTGGTCGAGAGCGAGGGGCGACCGCGGCTGCGCGGCTGGCTCGACCGCATGCAGACCGAGGGCATGCTCGACGCCTCGGTGGTCTACGGATACTTCCCCGCCTACAGCGAAGGCGATGACGTGGTCGTGCTGCACCACGGCGAGCAGGGCGGCGTGCTCGCCCCCGACGGCGGCTCAAGCGGCCCGCTCGGCGCCGAGCGACTGCGTTTCGCCTTCCCCAGGCAGCGCCGCGACCGGCACCTGTGCCTCGCCGACTTCATCCGCTCGCGCGAGGCGGCGGAGGCGGAGGGCCGGCCCGATGTGTTCGCGGTGCAGCTGGTGACCGTGGGATCCCGGGTCGACGAGCACACCGCGAAGCTCTTCGCCGGCGACAAGTATCGCGAGTACATGGAGCTGCACGGCCTGGCGGTGCAGCTGACCGAGTCCCTCGCCGAGTACTGGCACCAGCGCATCCGCTCCGAGCTCGGCTTCGCGGGCGAGGACGCCGACGACATCGAGGACTTCTTCAAGCTGAAGTACCGGGGCGCCCGCTTCTCGCTGGGCTACCCGGCCTGTCCCGAGATGGCGGATCGCACCAAGGTCGTGGAGCTGCTGCAGCCGGGGCGGATCGGCGTCGAGCTCTCAGAGGAGCTGCAGCTGCACCCGGAGCAGTCCACCGACGCCTTCGTGTTCCACCACCCGGAGGCGAAGTACTTCTCGGTGTAGGGTTCCGGCGGCGGGGCGGCGCACCGGATTCCATCATTCCGGCGGGCCTTCACGATGTGGGAGCAGAGCTTCCCACATCGCTCGGTCCCGCATATGACGAAATCCGGTGCACCACCCCGCCGCCTCCCGCTCGGGAGATGTGCGCTAGCTCGCGAGGCCGAGAAAGGCGGCGAGTGCGCGCTCGATCTCGACCATCTGACTCGCGCTGACCCTCCCGATGCGAGTCTGCACATTCGTCCGCCGCACCGTGGTGAGCTTGTCGATCATCGCATCACTCGCACGGTCGAGCCCTGAGAGATCGGCCGCCGCGATCCGGATCCGCAGCAGCGGGGCATCGACGAGGGTCCCGGTCAACGGGATGACCGTGACCGATTCGGTCCCGGCGAAGAGGTCATCCTGCACGATGAGCGCCGGTCGGGGTTTGGACGCGTAGACGCCACCCGCGACCGTCCAGATCTCGCCGCGGTTCACTGATCCTCCCAGGAGACGGACACGGCCTCGATGAACTCCTGGTCGTCTCCCCTGCGATCGGCTTCGGCGACAAGCGCCGTCTGACGCTTCGCTTCGGCGGCGAAGGCGGCGGTGCGTACATCGGGCAACCACAATTGCACCGGACGGTAGCCGCGTTCGCGCATGCGCCGCCGATAGTCGCTCACTCTCTGACGAACAGCCATACTCAATTGTTACATGTAACGCTCAGGTGGGCAAGCAGCGGGCGCTCAGCTCCCTCCGTCGCCGATGCGCCAGCCGGTCGCGGCGTCCTGCCTGCGCCAGAACTCGGCGAAACGGCCCCCGGCGGCCAACAGCTCATCGACGGTGCCCTGCTCGACCGCCCGGCCCTCCTCCAGGAAGACGACGCGATCGGCCGTGCGGATGCTCGCGAGCCGATGCGCGACGATGACCCTCGTGCGCGGCACGGGATCGCTTCCCAGCGCCGCGGCGATCGCCGCCTCGTTCTCGGTGTCGAGTGCGCTCGTCGCTTCGTCGACCAGCAGCACGGGTGACGGTTTCAGCAGGGCCCGGGCGATCGATACCCGCTGACGCTCGCCGCCCGAGAGCGATCCGCCCGCCTCGCCGACGCGGGTCTCCCACCCGCCGGGCAGGCGGCTCACCAGCGTGTCGACCCGGGCGACCCCGGCCGCGCGGAGCACTCGGTCCTCGGAGGCACCGGGGTCGCCGACGAGCACGTTCTCGCGCACGGTCCCGTCGAAGAGATACGGATGCTGGAAGACCACGCCGGCGAGATCGCGGCGGGCGTCGGCGTCGAGTGCGTCCAGCGGCGTCCCGTCGACGAGCACCGTTCCGCTCACGGGTGTCCGGAGCCCCGCGATCAGCGAGAGGATCGTGCTCTTGCCCGAACCCGAGGGTCCCACGATCGCCGTGGTCGTGCCCGGTTCGAAGACGAGATCCAGGCCGTCGAGCACCGGATCCTCCCCCTCCGCGTAGCGGAAGCCGACCCCGCGCAGCTCGATCCGCGGCGCCTCCTGAGCGCTCGACCCATTCCGGCGCTCCGCCCCCGACGGCATCGCGGGCGCGATGAGCACCTCGCGCAGCCGGCGCAGGGTGCCCGTCGCGGCTTCCACCCCTCCCGCGAGCTCGGCGAGCACGGCGAAGGGCTCGAGGTAGCGCACGATCACGACGATCAGCGCGATCGCCTCGGGCACCGCCAGTCGACCGCTCACTGCGAGCCAGACGGCGGTGCCCGCGAGCAGCACGAGCGCGAGCTGGGTCGCCAGCCCGAAGATCAGCTGCCCCGGGATCTGCATGAGCAGCAGCCGCACCATCGCGCCGTGCTGCGAGGCGAGCGCCGCCCCCGCATGGCTGCGCGCCGGCTCCACCCGCCGCGCGGCGCGCAGCGCCTGCTGGGTGCGCGCGAACTCGATGATCCGCTCGGTCAGCGCATCGTTCGCGGCGGCCGACGCACGGTCGGCTCCGCGACCGAGGCGTCCGGCGACCCGGTAGGCGCCGAGCAGCACCGGTACCCCGGCGAGGGCGGCCAGCCCGAGCTGCCAGGAGATCGGGATGAGCGCCACCGCGACCGCGATCGGCATCAGCACCGCACTCAGCAGCGGCGTCACGAGGTAGATGACGAGGCCGACGAGTTCGGGGCCCGTGGCGGCGATCGCCTGCCGCGCGGTCGCCGTGCGGTCCGCGGTGAACCAGTCGAGACGGGTGCGCTCGATGCGGTCGGCGACGGCGCGCTGGCCGCTGTCGAGCAGCCCGAAGCCGAGGCCGTAGCCGATGCGGGCGACCGCCCAGTCGACGGCCCAGCCGGCGGCGGTGACGATGGCGAGCCACAGCACCCAGGGCCAGGCGCCGGCGGGATCACCGCCGAAGAGCGCGGCCACGAGGGGCACGAGCAGCACCGCTCCTGCCGCGCGGAGCGCGACGCCGAGCACGGTCAGCACGGTGTGCCGGGCGACCTTCGGACCGCTGCCGGCGGGCAGCAGGGAAAGCAGGGTGCGGATCATCGCCGGGCCTCTAATCCCTCGACCGGCAGGGATCCGGCGGCCGGCACGGTACCGGTGGCGGACGCATCGGCTGTACCACCCGCCTCCCACAGCCGCCGGTACCGCCCGTCGCGATCCAGCAGCTCCGCGTGCGTGCCGGTCTCGGCGATGCGCCCATGATCCAGCACCACGATGCGATCCACCCCGGTCACCGTGTGCAACCGGTGCGCGATGATCAGCACCGTGCGTCCGGCGGTGAGCCGGTTCAGCGCCCGCTGCACGAGGTACTCGGACTCGGGGTCGGCGAAGGCGGTCGCCTCGTCGAGCACCAGCACGGGCGTGTCTGCGAGGATCGCTCGGGCGATGGTGAGCCGCTGCCGCTCCCCGCCGGAGAGCGTCGCGTCGGGGCCGAGCACGGTGTCGTAGCCCCGCGGCAGGCGGAGGATCCGGTCGTGGATCTGCGCGGCCCTCGCCGCCGCCTCGACCTGCTCCGCCGTGGCGCCGGGCACCGCGAGGGCGATGTTCTCGCGCACCGTGCCGCGAATCAGCTGGGTCTCTTGGAAGACGAAGCCGACGAGGCCGTAGAGCTCCTCGGCCGAGAGCTCGCGGAGTTCGCGCCCGCCGACGCGGATCGTGCCCCGCTCGACATCGTGGAAGCGGGCGAGCAGGGCGGCGAGCGTCGACTTGCCCGATCCGGAGGGGCCGACGAGCGCGGTCATCGTCCCGGGTTCGAGCCTGAGTGAGACGTTCTCGAGCACGGGTGCGCCCGGGCGGTAGGAGAAGCCGACACCGTCGAACTCGACCAGACCCCGAGGAACGGGCACCGCGGCGTCCGCGAGCGCGCTCGGCGCAGCCGTCTTGAGCTCCGGCTCCTCCAGCACCACCTGGATGCGCCTCGCGGCGAGTATCCCGCCGCGCAGGCCCGAGAGCCCGTATCCGATGCCGAGCAGCCGGGAGCCGAAGGTGGTGCCGAGCAGCAGGAACGGCAGCAGCGCGACCGGATCCATCCCACCTGCGGCGACCCGCAGGGTGCCGAAGACGCAGATGAGCAGCAGGAAGGTCGCCGGCCGGGTCGCCAGATCCATGAAGGTCTTCATGCCGATGAAGGGGCGCTGCCAGTCGTTCAGGAAGCCGATGTATTCGCCGAGGCGTGCCCGGAAGGTCGAGGCGGCGGCCCCGCCGAACACGCGCACGACGGGCTGGCCCTCGAGGTATCCGGCCGCCTCGGCGTTCATCCGCTCCGCCCAGCGCTGGGCCTGTGCGATCCGGTCCTTGGAGGCCAGCATCATCCACGCCATCGTGACGATGTAGACGAGCACCGGCACGAGCAGGATCAGGGCGAGCGAGGGGTCGACCGCGAAGAGGTAGACGAGCACCGCGACCGGGGCGATGACCGCGGCGACCGCGTCGGAGACGGCGTGGGTGACGAGGTAGTGCAGGGAGAGTGTGTCGTCCTGCACGAGCTGCTTGACCTGGCCGGATCCGCGCGCCTGGAACCAGCCGAGCGGTAGCCGGGCGAGCTTGCCGAGGAGTCGCAGGCGCAGATCGCGCTCGAAGCGGGCGTCGACGAGATGCAGCCACAGCAGCAGCGCGGCCGACAGCACGATGCCGGCGCCCATCAGCGCGACCGCCCACAGTCCGATGGCCCAGAGCTCGGCCCCCGCGGCTCCCGCCAGCATGCGGCGGGCCAGTTCGACCAGGAGGAAGAAGGGGGCGAGCTCGACGAGGGTGACGAGGCCCTGCAGCACACCGGCGGCGATGAAGACCGGCTTCAGGGGTCGGAGCAGGCGGCCTGCGGCCTGCGCCCGCCACTCGCCGCGGCGTGCCGAGCGGACCCGCTCCTGGGGAGTCCCCGACGCGGCGGCGGCTTCGCCCGGCGACCCGGCCGCTCCGGGGGCTCCGGCGATCCGGCCGCTCCGGCGGATTCTGCGGATTCGCGCGGCGGACCCGCCGCCGAATCCTCTGCGGGCCGGGCGGGCGGTGCCGGCGGCGCCGTGGCCTCCACCGGCGGCTCGGCCGCCTCCGGGCGCTCGCGCTTCTTCGTCCCGTCGCCGCGCAGCGTGCCCATGGACCGGCCCTCGATCCAGTAGGCGAGGGCGTAGACCTCGGACTTCGGGAAACCGAAGTCGTCGCGCAGACGCTTGCGGAGCCGCCCGAGCGACGCCGACTCCGTCGCGGCCCAGGCGTACCAGTCCGACCAGTCGCGACCCTCGATCGCGGCCGCGAGCGACTCGGGGCCTGTGCGGTGCACCCAGTGCGTGTGCAGCATGGGATGATCCGGGATCGGGATCAGCCGGTCGTTCTCGCCATGCTCTTCCAGATACAGCTCGATCGCGACATCGTGCGGCAGCGCGCGGATGATGCCGCTGAGGCCCGGGATCGAGGCAGAGTCGCCGATGAGCAGGTAGCCGGCGGGCAGCTCTTCGGGCACGTCGAATTTCGAGGAGCCGAGGGTGCCGACCGCCAGGGAGTCTCCGGGCGATGCGGCGAGCGCCCAGGCGGAGGCGGGGCCCGCGGGCTCGTGCAGCACGAAGTCCACGGCGAACTCGCCCCTCTGCTCATCGGCGTCGACGGTGGTGTAGGCACGCTGGTGCTCGAAATCACGGCCCTCGGGGTCGGGGAACCAGAAGCGCAGCCAGGCCGTCGGCGAGACCGTCACCTCTTCGAAGAGGGTCTCGGAGCGCAGATGCACCCGCAGGAACCCCGGGCAGATGAGCTCCGTGTCCACGACGGTCACCGTGTGGTCGCGCACCCCCATGCCGCGCATGACCGCGCCCTGGAACCCTCGTTTCGCCATCGGCTGTCCTTCCCCGCGACGGTCCTCGGCTGCACTGTGGCAGCGCGGCACCCCGTCCGGGTCGCCGACCGTCCAACAATTGATAAGGCTAGCCTAAGCATGATCAGACTTACAGGGGGATCTGCGGATGAGACTCGAAGGCCCCTCGCTCGCAAGCAGCGAGGCGCACCCGGCGGTCGTCCTCAGCGCACCGCCCGACGAGCCAGAGGCGAACGCCGCAGTGCGGCGAGCACCGGCCTGCCGATGACGACGATGCCGACGACCGTGGTGATCGCCCGCACGGTGTCCCAGGTGAGCGTCGAGGTGACCAGCGAGTAGGTGAGGAAACGGATGAGGTTCGACCCCAGCCCCGCCTCCGCGTCGTAGGAGATGCTGGTGTCTCCTCCCACCGCGAAGGGCCAGAACCACACGTTCATGAGCAGGCCGAAGAGGTAGGCGGCGAGGGCGCCGTAACCGGCGAGCAGGGTGAGTTCCGCGGCAGCGGCGAAGCGGGTCCCGTGTGCTCGACCGATCCCGAATCGGCTCCCCCGACCCGGCAGCAGGCCGGCACCCGCCCCCACCCAGCCGGCGGCGAAGACCTGGAACGGCAGCCAGGGACCGACGCCGCCCCACAGCAGCGCCGATCCGAGCATCACCGTGGCGCCGAGCAGAAAGCCGAATCTCGCCCCGAAGACGCGGCCGGCGAGGATCAGCAGAATCAGCGCCGTCTCGATTCCGCCGAAACCGGTGCCGAGGAAGCGCAGCACCATGCCCACCGCGGTGAGCGTGCCGAGCATCGCGACCAGCATCGCCCCCTGCGCGCCGCTGCCGAGCGCCGCCACCACGGCACCGGCGAGCACGATCGCCGCGGCGATCGCCAGCACGGGCACCGCGCGCTGCGCATCGGCGGGCAGGGCCGCCTGCAGGAAGGGCCAGCAGAAGGCCGCGAGTGCTCCCGCGCTCACCAGCACCAGCAGCAATCCGCTGCCCAGTCGCGACAGATCGCGGCGCGGCGGATGCCGGCACGGCGGCGCGGCGGTTCCGGCGCGGCTCATCGGAGCTCACCCTCGACGATGCCGAGCCGGTGGATCCTCGCCCCCGCCGCATTCAGCAGCTCGGAGAATGCGGCGTCATGCGTGGCCAGCAGCACCGCGGTGCCGTCTTCCGTCAACCCCGCGATGAGCGCGGCGAGGCGCCGCCGGGCCTGCGCGTCGAGGCCGCGGGTGGGTTCGTCGAGCAGTAGGACGCGCGGGGCATGCGCGAGCTGCACGGCGATGCCGAGTGCGAGCCGAGTGCCCGCGGAGAGATCACGCGGGTGCCGTTCTGGCAGTTCGGCTCGAACCTCGCGGGGGATGGATCCCGCGACGAGGGCCTCGAAGCGTCGGGCGGTGCTGCCGGGCGACGCGGCCGCGCGCCGGTCGGCGAAACGGCACTCCTCGGCGACGGTGTCGCGGATCAGCAGATCGTCCACCCGGTGCGGCACGAGCGCGATACCCGGCGCGCGGACGCTCGAGCCCACCGGCAGCGCGATCCCTTCGAGCAGGCTGGTCTTGCCCGAACCGTTCGGCCCGGTGAGCACGGTCACCGAGCCCGGCGTCACCGACAGACGGGGCACGCTCAGCACCGCCAGGCCGCCTCGCTCGATCACCCGGTCCCGCATCAGCTCGATGCCCTCGGGGGCGTCGGCGCGAAGCCGGATCCGTGGGGAACCGGACCCTGCGCCGGAAGTGGGCTCTGCACCGGAGACGGACTCTGCGCCGGGCACGGTCGCGGAGACGGCTTCCGCGCGCGCTTCCCGGGCGGGTGCCCCGGGCTCGCCCGCGCTCTCGGCCAGCCGCCCCTCCCGCATCTCGAACCATCGGATCGGCACCTTCCCGATCAGCGCCCTGAGCGGCTCGGGCCGGTGCTCGGCCACCAGCGCGGCGCAGCCCTCGGCGAGCAGGGAGCGCAGCGAGTCCAGCAGCACTGCAGCGGAGTCCGGGTCGAGATCGGCGATCGGCTCATCGAGCAGCAGCACCCGGGGGTGCACCAGGCAGGCGGCGGCGAGCGCCACCCGGGTGGCCTCCCCCGCTGAAAGCGAGACGGGATCGCGCTCGGCGAGCGGGACGAGGCGGAAGCGTTCGAGCGCCTCCTCGACCTCCTCGGCGAGGACGGCGCCGCTCAGTCCGCGACGGGCGGGCGCGAAGGCCAGCTCCGCGCGCACGGTCTCCGAGAGGAAGGAGTGCTCCACCCGCTGCGGCAACAGCGCCACGGTGCCGGCCATCCGGGCGGGCCGGAGCTCCGCGGCGGGTACGGCGAGGCCCGCGATACTGACCGTGCCGGTCACCTCCCCGCCGGTGTAGGCGGGGGCGAGCCCGGCGAGCAGCGCGAGCAACGAGGACTTGCCGCCTCCGGTGGGGCCGGTGACGACGGCGAGCTCTCCCGCGCACAGCTCGATGCCCGCCGCGGCGAGGACCGTGTCGCCGCCCGGTCCGTCGTAGCGGAGCGAGAGCCCCTCCGCTCCGAGGATCTGCGCTGCGATCTGGGCGGTGGCGGGGCGGGGCGCGGGCGGGGCGTGGGCGGGCTCAGCGAGGGAGCCGAGGGAGCCGGGGGAGCCGGGGCTGCCGGCGACGGAGCCGGGCGCACCGGGACGGAGCGCCTGCAGGGCGGAGCCGTAGCCGCGCAGCTCCATGGAGGCGCCGAGCGTGCCCGCGCGCTCGACCGCCTGCTCGAACACCGGCACCAGCAGCCGCGGGCTGCGCCGCTCGCCGCGCAGCCGCGCAGCCCACGAGACCCGCTGCGCGGCCGCGAGCAGGGCGGGCACCGTGCCCAGAGCGAGGGCGAGCACCGTGGCCACCGGCAGTATCGGCCGGGGGGTGCGCGCGAGCAGCGTGCGCGCATCGGCGAGCGCATTCGCCGCGCCGAAGACCACGAAGACCACCGCGAAACGGCTGGCCTCCGCGAGGGTGGCGAGCAGCTGCTCGAGGGTGAACGGCCCGAGCAGCGCGATACCGCGGAACGGCCCGGGCAACGGGATCACCGGCAGATCGAGGATCAGCGTCGCACCGACCGGGGGCGCGACCGTGGAACTGAAGACGATGCGGTAGACGACGCGCAGCGCCACGAACAGCAGCGCGCCCCAGAGCCCCCAGCGCAGCGCCCGGGCCCGGAGCCGCCCCGCGAGCGCGCACACCGCTATCGCGAGCGCGATGATCGCCAGCTGCCACCACGGCGTCGGCGCGAGTGCGCCGAGCAGCGCGGCGGCGACCGCGGCCAGCCAGATCAGCCCGGGCCGACGCACAGGCGAGGTCTGGATCGCCGAGCCGTTCGGCTCCGATCGGCTCGGCGCGGAAGCGGAGGAGGAAGAGGGTGTCGCCACGGTACCCGGGAGGGGTTACCCCTCCGGCAGGCGCGGTTCGGTGGTGTCGCCGAACTGCCAGGCGAAGGCGATGGCCTCGCCCGGCTTCACCTGCTGCGAGGATGCGCCCTCCTGGGCGTAGCCCCAGCCGTCCCCGGTGTCGATGAACAGGCCCCAGTACGCCCAGACCGGCCCCATGGTGACGCAGTCCTCGCTGCGGGTCTCGCCCTCGTACTCGAGCTCGGTGTCCGCGGCGGGCAGACCGTCGACTCGGCAGATCGCTCCGGCGAAGGCCTCGCTCTCGCTGAGCTCCACACCGGCGTCGGCGAAGGCCTCGGCCGCGGTGAGCGCGGCGTCGGTCTCGACGCACTCGGTGGTGCTCTCGTCGCGGAGCTCGCCGAAGTCGACCACGACCTGCACGCCGGTGCACTCGGCGGCCGTCGTCTCCCCCGCGGGCGCCGTCGTCTCCGTGGCGCTCTCGGCCGCGCATCCGCTCACAGCGAGGGCCAGCGCGGCGATGGCGATGAGTCCGAACCGATGCTTCTTCATGGGTCTCCTTCTCGAACCGGGGCGGATCGCGCGAGGAGGCGCCTCCCGCAACCAATCCAGGCTATCCCAGCTCGCGCGTCCTCCGGTACGCGGCGTCATCCGTTCCGAGGCACCGCCCGCCGGGGCCTTCGGCTCAGCTCCCGCCGCCGAGCGCCGAAGCGAGTTCGCGCCCGCGCGCAGCGGCGCGATCCCTCGCCTCCTCGAACAACCGCTCGGCGAGGGCGGGATCGAGTTCGGGCAGCAGATCCGCCAGCGTCCGGTCGAGGGTGATCGCCTCCACCTCCATGCCCATCCCTGTGCCCAGCAGCAGGCGCAGTGCGGGCACGACGTGGTCGGCCTCGGTCTCGTGGATCGGGTCGTTGTAGTCGGCGCCGCGCGTCGAGATGACGACCACCGGAGTCCCGGCCAGCGGCACGGGATGTCCGGAGGGCCCGGGCGAGGTACGACCGGGCACATGCAGGTAGTCGAGCCAGGCCTTCAGCGTGGACGGCATCGAGTAGTTGTAGAGCGGCGCCCCGATCACCACGGCATCGGCGTCGACGATCTCCTGGATCACCTCGTCCTGCAGCGCGCGCTCGGGCGCGTCCTCGGGCACGTCGGGGCGGTCCGGGAAGTGCAGGCCGCGATAGGGCAGATGCGGGAGCTTCACCGCGTCGAGGTCGCGCACGACGACCGTTCCGCCCGCCCGCTCCCAGGCGTCCGCGAATGCACCGGTGAGGCGACGCGATACGGAGCTCTCGGGGCTGACGCTGCTGTCGATGCGAAGGAGAGTCGGCATGCGATCAGCCTAGCGTCCCTTCGGCCGCAGTGATCCGGCGCGGAAGGGGCGAGGCGCCCCGGATCTCCTCAGACCGCGAGCCGCTCCTTGACGATCGCGGCGAGGTCCGCGGCGAGCTGCCGGGCCTGCTGCTCGTTCTCGGCCTCCACCATCACCCGCACCACGGGCTCGGTGCCCGAGGGGCGCAGCAGCACGCGCCCGCGTCCGCCGAGGGCGATCTCGGCCTGCGCGACGGCCTGCTGCAGCACCTCGTCCGAGGCGGCCTTCGAGCGATCCACGCCGCGCACGTTCACGAGAGTCTGCGGGTACACCGTCATGCAGGCGGCCAGCTCGGCGAGGGACTTGCCGCTGCGCTTCAGCTCGGCCGCGAGATGCAGACCGGTGAGGATCCCGTCGCCGGTCGTCGCGTAGTCGCTCATGATGACGTGCCCCGACTGCTCGCCGCCGAGCGAGTAGCCGTCGGCATTCAGCGCCTCCAGCACATAGCGGTCGCCGACGCCGGTCTCGATCACATCGATGCCGTTATTGGCCATCGCGAGCTTCAGCCCGAGATTGCTCATCACCGTGGCGACGAGGGTGTTGCGGTGGAGCTTCCCGCGCGCGCTCATCGAGAGGGCGAGGATCGCCATGATCCGGTCCCCGTCGACCACCTCTCCGGCGGCGTCCACCGCCAGGCAGCGGTCGGCGTCGCCGTCGTGCGCGATACCGAGATCGGCGCCGTGCTCGCGGACGGCGGCGGCGAGCGGACCCAGATGGGTGGATCCGACCCCGTCGTTGATGTTGAAGCCGTCGGGGGCGTTGCCGATCACCGTGATCCGGGCTCCGGCGTCGGTGAAGACGTCCGGGGAGATGCCCGCGGCCGCGCCGTGCGCGCAGTCGAGCACGACGTGCAGGCCGTCCAGCCGCAACCCCTCCAGGGTGCCCAGCAGGTGCACGAGGTAGCGGTCCTCGGCGTCGGCGAAGCGGCTGATCCGCCCCACCTCGCGACCGGTGTTGCCCGCGTGGGGGCGCGACATCGCCGCCTCGATCTCGTCCTCGACATCGTCGGGGAGCTTGCGCCCGCCCGCGGCGAAGAACTTGATGCCGTTGTCGGCCGCCGGATTGTGCGAGGCCGAGACCATTACGCCGAAATCGGCGCCGGTGTCCGCGACGAGGTATGCGGCGGCCGGGGTGGGGATCACGCCGGCGTCGAGCACGTCGACCCCGGCCGAGGCGAGCCCGGCCGAGACCGCGGCCGCGATGAACTCGCCCGAGACTCGCGGATCGCGGGCGACCACTGCGGTGGCGCGGCGGCTCTCCGTGCGCGCGTCACGTCCGAGCACGAAGGCTGCGGACTGAGCGAGGCCCAGGGCCAGCTCGGCGGTGACATCCACCCCGGCCAGGCCCCGGACCCCGTCGGTGCCGAATAGGCGACCCATAGGACCGGAAGCGGGTTAGCGCTTCGAGTACTGCGGCGCCTTGCGGGCCTTCTTGAGACCGGCCTTCTTGCGCTCCTTGATGCGCGCGTCGCGGCTGAGGAAGCCGGCCTTCTTCAGCGTGGGGCGGTTGTGCTCGACGTCGATCTCGTTGAGCGCACGGGCGATCGCGAGGCGGAGCGCGCCGGCCTGGCCCGAGGGGCCGCCGCCGACGATGCGAGCGGTCACGTCGTAGGAGCCGCCCAGCTCGAGCACGGTGAAGGGGTCGGTGATCAGCTGCTGGTGCAGCTTGTTCGGGAAGTACTCGGCGAACTCGCGGCCGTTGACCGTGATGGTGCCGGAGCCGGGGACGAGGCGCACGCGGGCGATGGCCTGCTTGCGACGGCCGACGGCGCTGCCGGGGACGGTGAGCGCCGGACGCGGGGTGGACGCGGTCGCCTGGTCGGCGGGCGTCTCGGTGGTGTAGCTCTCGACGGCCACGTTCTCTTCAGTCACTGGAAAGTCCTTTACTAACGTCTCGTGCCGGCGACTACTGCGCGACCTGGCCGATGGTGTACGGGGTCGGCTGCTGCGCAGCGTGCGGGTGCTCGGGGCCTGCGTAGACCTTCAGCTTGCGGAACTGGTCGCGACCGAGCGAGTTCTTCGGCAGCATGCCGCGGATCGCCTTCTCGACGGCCCGCTCGGGGTTCTTCTCGAGCAGCTCGGTGTAGCTGACCGACTTGAGGCCGCCCGGGTAGCCCGAGTGGCGGTAGGCGCGCTTCTGGGCCGCCTTGTTGGCGGTGAGCACGACCTTGTCCGCGTTCACGATGATGACGTGGTCGCCCATGTCCATGTGCGGGGCGAAGGTGGTCTTGTGCTTGCCGCGGAGCAGGGCGGCGGCGTGCGAGGCGAGGCGCCCGAGCACCACATCGGCGGCATCGATGATGAGCCAGTCGTGCTGCTGCTCAGCGGCCTTCGGCGAATATGTACGAGTCACAGTATGCTGCTTCCGTCTGAAATGGAGTGGTTCGTGGATCCCTCCCCGATGCCGGGTTCCGCTGACGGATGCCGCGACGTGTGGGGGGCTCACATTTCGGTGCTGACGCACCAAAGATCTACTCTAGCACAGGATCGCCGTCGCCAGCGGGCCGGATCGGATCGCGTCGGGCCCGCGTCTGCTCCGCCCGGGCCGCCAGCTCCTCGTCGGGCGGGTAGGAGATCTCCTCGAGCGAGAGCCCGTGCGCGGGCATCACGGTGAAGCGGCTCGTGCGCTGCCGGGCATCGCGCAGTTCGAGCAGCTCCCGCTCGGCGATCCGGCCGCTGCCGACGGCCACGACCGCGCCCACGAGCGCGCGCACCATCGAGTGGCAGAAGGCATCCGCCTCGATCAGCGCGGCGAAGGCGCCGTCCTCGGTCTCGCGCCACTCGAAGCGGAGGAGGTCGCGCACCGCGGTCGCCCCCTCGCGCGCTTTGCAGAAGGAGGTGAAGTCGTTCAG
The DNA here is from genome assembly GCA_048516985.1 of Leucobacter sp. Taxonomy (GTDB): domain Bacteria; phylum Actinomycetota; class Actinomycetes; order Actinomycetales; family Microbacteriaceae; genus Leucobacter. The sequence continues at coordinate 2,851,477 of CP183188.1, forward strand.
CCCCAGCAGTTCGTCGCTGGCGGCCTGCACGCGGGCGAGGTCGAGCTCGCGCGGCACCTCGGCGGTGAAGCGCGCGGTGAGCGGATCCCGCCTGACGCCCCGCGGCTTCAACCGGTACTCGTAGCGACGGGTGCGCGCCGAGAAGCGGGCGTCGAAGCCCGCCGGCGCCTCGCGGATCTCGTGCACGATGGCGTCGGGTGCCGCGCGCCCCAGCAGGCCGTTCACCCGGCGCGCGGTGATCCGCCCGGCGAACCCCGCGGGCAGATCCAGATGCGCCACCTGCCCCCGGGCGTGCACGCCGGCATCGGTGCGGCCGCCGACCGTCAGCCGCGGCGTCTCCTCCGCACCGTGCAGCAGCACGCCGATCGCCGCCTCGAGCTCCCCCTGCACGGTACGCAGCCCCGGCTGGGCGGCCCAGCCGTGGAAGTCCGTGCCGTCGTAGCCGATGTCCAGGCGCAGACGCACGGTGGTGGATTCGCTCGGGTTCATGCCTCCGATCCTGCCAGATCCGAGTCGGCGCTAAGTGATCGCGCGGGTAGGGGCTGCGGAGCGAGGATGTGGTGACCGGAAATCTGACAAGGCGGAGGAGGAAGGCTTCACTGGTGGTGAAGATTCCGACGACAACGCCGTCAGATTTCCGGTCACCGCACCGCAGCCGTAGTCCCTACCCGCGCGATCACTTAAACTGGAATGATGCGGCGATCGCAGCCGTCTCCCACTATGAGCACCTTCACCTCTCCCACCCGGAGCGCGGCAGGCCCCCGTTTCGGCGGTCTCGACGGCCTGCGCGCCATCGCCGTGACGATGGTGCTCGCCTACCACTTCTTCCCGTCCTCGCTGCCGGGCGGCTTCCTCGGCGTCGACGTCTTCTTCGTGATCAGCGGCTTCCTCATCGCCTCGCTGCTGCTTCGGGAGTGGGACGGGCACGGGCGGATCCGGCTGCTCGCCTTCTGGCGGCGCAGGGCCAGGCGCCTGCTGCCGGCGCTGGCGCTCGTGCTCCTCGTCTGCAGCAGCGCCGCCCTTCTCGTGGGCGGCGATGTGCTCGTGGGCATCGGCGCCCAGTTGGCCGGCTCCGCGTTCTTCGTGAGCAACTGGGTGTTCATCGCGCGCGGCGCCGACTACTTCGCGCACGACGATCCCGAGCTCTTCCGCAACACCTGGTCGCTCGCGATCGAGGAGCAGTTCTACCTCGTCCTCCCACTGCTGCTGATCCTGGCCTGCGCGACCAGATCCAGATTCTGGCGCTCCATGCCGTTCCTCGTGCTGAGCGTCGGCTCGGCGTCGCTGATGGTCGCACTCGCCGCGGGCGGGGCGGATCCGACCCGCATCTACTTCGGCAGCGACACGCACACCTTCGGCCTCTTCATGGGGGTGGCGCTGGCGCTCTCGGTGCGCGATCCCGGCTCGGAGGGCGCCGCCTTCCCCGTCGCCTCACGGGGCCCGCGGCAGCTCGTCTCGCTCTTCGCCACGGCCCTCGGCCTCGGCGTGCTCGGCTGGCTCGCCTGGACCCTGCGCGAGGGCAGCCCGGAGAGCTTCGCCGGCGGCTTCCAGCTGGCCTCGCTGGCCGCCCTGCTCGTGGTCTGGGCGATCACCCGCCCCGGCGCCTGGGCGGGCAGCGCCCTCGACATCGCCCCGCTGCGCTGGATCGGCGAGCGCTCCTACGGCATTTATCTCTGGCACTGGCCCGTGCTCGTGCTCCTGATAGCGAGCCCGACGCCCTGGGCGCGCACGCCGGAGTCGGAGTGGATCACGGGCCTGGTCGCGCTCGCCCTGACGATTCCGCTCGCGGCCCTCTCCTACCGCTATGTCGAGCAGCCGGTGCGCCGCCTGGGACTGCGCCGCTCCCTCGCCGCCTTCGCACGACCGCTGCGCCTGCCGGGCATGCGACGCGCGGTCGCATTCGGCCTGGTCGCGCTGCTGATCGTCACCGTCCCGGCGACGACCGCCGCGGTGCTCACCGCCCCGGAGCGGAGCTCCGCCGCCGAGGCGGTCGCCCGGGGCCAGGCCGCGCTGGAGGAGCACCGCCGGCAAGCGGCCCAGCAGGAGGCGGCGGCGGCGCCGATCCCCGCACCGGAGCCAGAGCCAGAACCTGAGCCCGCGCCGATCCTCGGCGATCAGATCTGGGCCGTGGGCGATTCGGTGATGCTGGCGAGCGCCGGCGAGTTGAACGCGAATCTGCCCGGCGTGTGGATCGACGCCGATGTGTCCCGATCCTTCGGCGCCGGCGTCCGCATCATCGAGGCGCAGGCGCCCGGGGGCCTCAGGCCGGTGCTCGTGCTCGGGCTCGGCACCAACGGCCCGGTGCTGCCGGAGGAGCTCGCCTGGTTGCAGGCGGTGTCGGCGGGCTGCCGCATCGTGCTGGTGAACGCGCACGGCGACCGGTGGTGGATCCCCGAGGTGAACCAGACGCTCGCGGACTTCGCGGCGGCGAACCGCGGCGTGGTGCTCGCCGACTGGGATGCCGCGATCGCGCAGCTGCCCTGGGCCCTCGCCGGCGACGGCATCCACCCCGGCGACGAGGGGGCCCTGGTCTACGTGCAGACCGTGCAGCAGGCGCTCCTCGCGCTGAACCTGCCGGAGGAGCGGCCCGAGCGCTGAGCCCTCGGCTCCGCGGCGGCTCTTCACGCACTCCGGCGCGCGCCGGGAACCGTTCCCAAAGCTATTCGGGTTCCCAAAGCCCGAATGCGCGATTCTCGGCTTTGTTCCCGCGAATCGCTTGCGCAAACGGCGGGCGAGCGCCCCTGCGCCGCGTCACCAGCGCCGCCTGCACCGCCTCAGCTGCACCGCCTGCGCCGCCCCAGGTTCACGTGTAACCTGCACCACGACGAAGCACCCCGCCGCGAATCGCGACGGGGTGCTTCACAGTCTGAAGAGCGGGACTACTCGGCCTTCTCCTCGGCGGCGGCGTCAGCGGCCTCGACGGCGTCGTCGGCCGTCTCCGCGGCGTCCTCGGCTGCTTCCTCAGCGGCGTCGGCGACGGCCTCAGCAGCCTCCTCCGCCTCCTCGGCGGCAGCCTCGAGGGCCTCCTCCTCGGCCTCCACCGGAGCGGCGGGAGCCTCAGCGGCCTTCGCGCGCTTGGGCTTCGGGGCCACCGGCTCCAGCACCAGCTCGATCACGGCCAGCGGAGCGTTGTCGCCCTTGCGGAAGCCGGTCTTGATGATGCGGGTGTAGCCGCCCTCGCGGTTCTCGACCAGCGGCGCGATCTCGGTGAAGAGCTCGTGCACGACCGACTTGTCGAGGATCTGACGCATCACGCGACGGCGTGCGTGCAGATCGCCGCGCTTGGCGAAGGTGACCAGGCGCTCGGCGACCGGCTGCAGACGCTTGGCCTTGGTCTCCGTGGTCTGGATGCGCTTGTGCTCGAACAGCTGCGAAGCCATCTGGTTCAGCATCAGGCGCTCGTGGGCGGGGCCGCCTCCGAGGCGGGGGCCCTTATTGGGCTTAGGCATTGGTTACTCCGTTGGATGAAAGATCTGGCCGGGACGACCAGGGGAACTAGTTGACGTCGTCCTCGTAGCTGTAGAACTGCGCGCCGTCGAAGCCGGGCACGGCGTCCTTCAGCGAAAGGCCCATCTCGGTGAGCTTGTCGCGCACCTCGAACACGCTCTTCTGTCCGAAGTTGCGGATGTTCATCAGCTGCGCCTCACTGAGGGCGACCAGCTCGCTGACCGTGTTGATGCCCTCGCGCTTCAGGCAGTTGTAGCTGCGCACCGACAGGTCGAGATCCTCGATCGGGATCGACAGCTCGCCGTCGACGACGACCTCCGCGGGAGCGGGGCCGATCTCGACGCCCTCGGCGGCGGTGTTCAGCTCGCGGGCGAGGCCGAACAGCTCGACCAGGGTCGAACCGGCCGACGCGATCGCGTCGCGCGGGCTGATCGCGGGCTTGGTCTCCACATCGACCACGAGGCGGTCGAAGTCGGTGCGCTCACCGGCACGCGTGGCCTCCACGCGGTAGGTGACCTTGAGCACCGGAGAGTAGATCGAATCGACCGGGATCCGGCCGACCTCGGCGTCGTCGTTGCGGTTCTGGGCTGCGGAGACGTAGCCGCGACCGCGCTCGATGGTGAGCTCGAGCTCGAACTGCGCGGTATCGCTGAGCGTCGCGATGACGAGCTCGGGGTTGTGCACCTCGACACCGGCGGGAGCGGAGATGTCGGCGGCGGTCACCTCGCCCGCGCCGGTCTTGCGCAGGTAGGCGGTGATGGGCTCGTCGTGCTCGCTGGAGACGACCAGATCCTTGATGTTGAGGATGATCTCGGTGACATCCTCGGTCACGCCGGGGATGGTGGTGAACTCGTGGGCGACGCCCTCGAAGCGCACGCTGGTGACGGCGGCGCCGGGGATCGAGGAGAGCAGGGTGCGGCGGAGCGAGTTGCCGAGCGTGTAGCCGAAGCCGGGCTCGAGCGGCTCGATGGCGAAACGCGAACGGTACTCGGAGATTGATTCTTCAGTCAGAGTGGGTCGCTGTGCGATGAGCACTGTGTTGATTCCTTTCGCTGGAGTCCGCTATATGACTCATGCGGTTGATGGAAGTGGATCGGTCTGAATGCCTGCGGGCCCCGACTGGGAGCCCTCGGACCTCCGGAGTCCTGGTTCCCAGAGTGACCGGAGACCGCAGTCGCGGCGACCAGAGGCCGCCGCGACGAACGGTTCAGACGCGGCGACGCTTGGGGGGACGGCAGCCGTTGTGGGTCTGCGGGGTGACGTCGGTGATCGACCCCACCTCGAGGCCCGCGGCCTGCAGCGAACGGATCGCCGTCTCGCGGCCCGACCCGGGACCCTTGACGAAGACGTCGACCTTCTTCATGCCGTGCTCCTGGGCCTTGCGGGCGGCCGACTCGGCGGCGAGCTGCGCCGCGAAGGGAGTCGACTTGCGCGAGCCCTTGAAGCCCACGCCGCCGGAAGAGGCCCAGCTGATCACGGCACCGGTGGTGTCGGTGATCGAGACGATCGTGTTGTTGAACGTGGACTTGATGTGGGCCTGGCCCACGACCACGTTCTTCTTATCCTTGCGGCGCGGCTTGCGCGCGGCAGACTTTGGTGCAGCCATTGAGGTTCTCCTGAAAGCTCTGTCTTGGTCGGCGACCGGGGTTACTTCTTCTTACCGGCGACGGTGCGCTTCGGACCCTTGCGGGTACGCGCATTCGTCTTGGTGCGCTGACCGTGCACAGGCAGGCCCTTGCGGTGACGCAGGCCCTGATAGCTGCCGATCTCCACCTTGCGGCGGATGTCTGCGGCGACCTCGCGACGCAGATCGCCCTCGACCTTGAAGTTGGCCTCGATGTAGTCGCGGAGGGCGACGAGCTGATCGTCGCTGAGATCCTTCACGCGGATGTTTCCGTCGATGCCGGTGTCGGCGAGGGTCTTGAGGGCGCTCGTGCGACCGACCCCGTAGATGTAAGTGAGTGCAATCTCCACGCGCTTGTCACGTGGGATGTCAACTCCTGCGAGACGTGCCATTCTGGCTCTCCTTGCGGTGTTGTGGAGGTGTGGAGCGCATCGGGGGTTCGGGCCTCCGACCCGAGGTGTCCCCCGCTTGCGAGTCTGACGACTCGCCGCGGATCTCGGTTGAGTGCGATGCATTCGCCCTTGAGAAATCCGCGCGGGTTCTTCGATGCGCATGGTTCGATATTCAGTTGTGGATCGTGACCGCAATCCGCCGGAGCACCGGATGCGAGATCACTGCGATCTCGCCTGCCGGGCGCTGCGACGACGCCGCACGCAGCGGGACTCAGCCCTGGCGCTGCTTGTGACGCGGGTTCTCGCAGATCACCATGACCCGGCCGTGGCGACGGATGACCTTGCACTTGTCGCAGATCTTCTTGACGCTGGGCTTGACCTTCATGGGTATTCCTTATGGTTCGCTGTCCTCGTACCCGCGGGGTGCCGCGGGCCGTTACTTCTCAGCAGACTTACTTGTAGCGGTAGACGATACGGCCGCGGGTCAGATCGTAGGGCGTCAGCTCGACGATCACGCGGTCCTCGGGGAGGATGCGGATGTAGTGCTGACGCATCTTGCCCGAGATATGGGCGAGCACCTTGTGCCCGTTGGTCAGCTCAACGCGGAACATCGCGTTGGGCAGAGCCTCGACAACCTGGCCCTCGATCTCGATGACGCCGTCTTTTTTGGCCATAACCCCTGGTTCGCTTAGGTAATTCTGCTGATCATGCGAATGCGCAACGACCGTGTACGCGGGAACGCGGAAACGGGCGCAGAGCACCAAAGAGCAATACTAACCCCTGATGGCGCGGATATCAAGCGAGCGACGTGCCTCACGTTCTTTGAGCGCGTGGAGCAGCGCGGTGCCTCAGGTACTTTGAGCGCGAAGCTTGCCGAGTGGAAGGCAAGATTCCGATGGCTGCGAGAAGGCACGTCACCAACAAGCTCCGTATTGCATACCGGAATGCATCCAAGGCCGAGAAGGCGCGGATCCTCGACGAGGTGATCGCGACGACGGGCATGGGCCGTTCGACCGCGAGGCGGATGCTGACCGGACCGCCGCTGCCTGATCCATCCGAGCAGGTTGATCGCCGCACGCTGCGCCCGAAGCAGTACAGCGACGACTCACGGGCGCTCCTCGAGCATGTGTGGGCGTTGATGGGTATGCCGTGCGGGAAGTACCTCACGGTGATGGTGCCGATGTGGCTACCGCTGCTGCTGGTCGCTGGTGACCTCGATAAGCCGTTCGCGACCGCAGGTACGATCAGTGAGATCGAGTCGATGAGCCCGGCCACGATCGACCGGTACCTTGCCCCGGCCAGACGCCGGATGCAGCTGCGCGGGATCTCGACGACCACGCCCGCACCGGCGTTGCTGCGCAACTCGATCGGCCTGTCCAAAGCAGGTGACACCCCGCCCACGACGCCGGGAGTGATCGAGGCGGACACGGTCGCGCACTGCGGGCCCACGTTCGCCGGAGAGTTCGCCAGGACGCTGACGATGACCTGCCTGGTGACGGGGTGGACCGAGAACGCGTCGATCCGTAACAACGCGTCGAAGTGGATCCTCGCAGCGGTCGGGGACCTGCAAGATCGGTTCCCGTTCCCGCTGGTCGTGTTCGACTCGGACAACGGCTCCGAGTTCATCAACCACGACGTCACCGGTTGGCTCCAGGCCCGGGACATCGCGCAGACTCGCTCCCGCCCCTATCGGAAGAACGACCAGGCCACAGTTGAGTCGAAGAACAATCACGTCGTCCGCAAACACGCGTTCTACTGGCGGTACGACACCGCCGCCGAGCTCGCCCTGCTGAACGAGCTCTGGGAACTGGTCTCGCTCCGGTTGAACTTCTTCACCCCGACGAAGAAGCCCACCGGCTACGCGACCATCGCAGACGGGCGCCGCAGACGCCTCTACGACAAGCCCGCCACACCCTGGCAGCGCGTGCTCGCGTCAGGGCTCCTGAGCGACGAGCAGGCCGCTGCCGCCCAAGCTCGTGTCGCGGGCATGAATCCCGCTGACCTCACCCGGCAGATCAACAAGATCCAGCTACGCCTCATCGAGCTCTCCCAGACCAAGACCGAGGCGCTTGCCGCATCTCGCGGGCTCGACATGGCATCCTTGGAACCGTCGATCCGTCGACTCACGACAAGCAACTGAACCGCAAGCCTCGCGCTCACAATCCATGAGGCACCAGCTCATCCTTCGCGCTCACTTTTAGCTGAGGCACCTCGGCGAGCTTCGACCGCACCCGGCCCGGCCCGGCTCCCCGGAGCCGATAGCCTGGAGACATGAGCGATCTGCGCAACCCCGGTGACGCCTGGGTCACCGCCGCCGACGGCGGCCGGTACTGGGGGCGCTTCGGCGCGGCGGGCCTGCTCGCCCACGACCCGGCGCGCGGCATTCTGCTGCAGCATCGAGTGAGCTGGAGCGACCACGGCGGCACCTGGGGCATTCCGGGTGGTGCGCGGCACGATGGCGAGACGGCCGTGGCCGGCGCGATCCGCGAGTCCCACGAGGAAGCCGGGGTCCCCGAGGACGCCCTGCTCCCCCGATACTGCTACCTGATCGACCGCGGCGGCTGGACCTACACAACCGTCGTCGCAACGGTGTCAGAGCCGTTCGAGGCGCGCATCACCGACCCGGAGAGCCACGCCCTGGAGTGGGTGATCCTCGATCGCGTCACCGAGTATCCGCTGCACCCGGCCTTCGCCGAGAGCTGGCCGCTGCTGCGCCCCCTGCTGGAGGCCGGCGAGGAGCAGGCGGCCGAGACCCTGATCTCAGCGGGCAGCCTCGTCCGGCTCTGAGACGCGCCGCCGCGAACCGCGTCGCAGCGCCGCGATCACCCCGAACACGATGAGCCCCTGACCCAACTCGTAGGTGGGCATCACGAACTCGGAGACCCACGCAGGCACGTCCAGGAACTCCCGGAAGGCGATGATCGTGTCCGAGAGCAGGAAGAAGGCCCCGCCCCAGGCCACCACGGGGCCCAGCCGGGTCGATAGCGCCGCCGTCCCTCCGAGCACCAGTCCGTACACGGCGAGCGGGATCAGCAGGTCCCCCGCGTAGGGGCCCACGACGGCGAGCGTCGCCACCCACCAGAGCGCGTAGACGAGCGCCCACCACGGCACCCGACGCACCCCCGCGATCCCGGGCGCGCGCCAGAACAGCACGATGTAGGCGAGGTGCGCGATGCCGAAGAACAGGATCATCGTGGGCAGGGTCGGGAAACCCGGGAAGAAGAGACCCGCCCCGTCCCCGATCCAGGAGAACAGCGCCGCTGCGAGCAGGAGCAGCATGGCCGCGCGCGGCCAGGGTCGGATGCGCCAGGCGGCCCACACGGCGGCGAGCGCCAGTGCCGGCATCAGCAGCTGCTTCGTCTCGTAGCCGCGCCCGGGCAGATCGAAGAGATTCAGCACCACGTGCACCACCGAGACGGCGATGTACGGGATGAACGGGATCAGCGCCCTCGCACGCATCGCAGGATCCTCTCTCGCACCATCGCGATCAGTCCGAGCCGCTACCCGGCATCCGACCACGATATCGTCTCGCCGAGCGGGCCTGCGATCGGCTCGCTCGACACGCTATGCAGGGACGGGGGCGCGTCGGCACCGCTCAGTGCTCGACCAGGATCCCGTCCTCATCGCTCCAGAGCATGGCGCCCGGGCGGAAGGTCACGCCGCCGAACTCGACGGGCACATCCGCTTCGCCCGCCCCCGTCTTCGTCGGTCTGCGGGGATTGGATCCGAGCGCTTTGACGCCGATCGGCAGCGCACCAATGGCCGCGCGATCGCGGATCGCACCGTGCACGACGATGCCCGCCCAGCCGTTGTCGACGCCGAGCTGCGCGATGAGGTCGCCCACGAGCGCGCTCTCCAGCGATCCGCCGCCGTCGACCACCAGCACGGCCCCCTCTCCAGGGGCGCCGAGGATCGACTTCAGCAGCGCGTTGTCGCGATCGCAGCGCACCGTCCGCACCGGGCCCGAGAACCGCGTGATTCCGCCGATGCTCTGGAACTGGATCGGCACCGACTGCAATTCGTGCCCGCGCTCGTCGTAGAGGTCTGCTGTTCCGATCATGCCCTCGCCTCTCCCGCCTACACCGGCGAGACGATGTACATCATCATCGTCTTGCCGCTCGAGGGATCCTCGGTGACGGTGATGCCCACCGACCACGCGTCGTTCTTCAGCGAGAGGATACGCATCTCGCCGACATCGATGGAACCGTCATCGGTGAAACCGGCGGCCTTGATCCGCTCGATCGTCGCCTCGACCTCGGCCGCTTCCGCCAGCATCGTCAGCGAGAAGCTGCCGTCGGCCTTGACCGACATCTGCACCTCGCCGTCCGGAAGCGGCACCTCGCTCGGCCAGTCGGCCGGCACGGACGCCCCGCCGCCGGTGTTGATGTCGATATCGGCGTTCTCAGTCGCACCTTCGATCGCACCCTCGATGGCGTTCTGGGTGCCCTGCGTGATGATCTCGTCGATCGGATTCGCGCAGCCCGCGAGTGTCAGCGATGCGAGCGCCAGCAGCACGCCCGATCCGATGGTCAGTGCCGGTTTCCGCATGATCTCTGCCTCTCATCCGCTCTCCTGTGCCGCCGCTACGACGGGCCTGTGCACCATCATCCCATCGACGACGCGACAGCGCCAACCCCGATATCCGCTCACGACGCCGCCGGGCGCTCCCGCGGAGGCCGCGGCGGATACACCCAGGTCACCATCACCACGGAGAGGATCATCAGCAGGAACCAGGAGACCAGCTTCTGCGGCCCCACCGGCTCCCAGCCGACCTCCTGATGCGGATAGGCCCAGGCCCCGCCCCAGGTCGCGATGTTCTCCGCCAGCCAGATGAACAGCGCCACCCCCGCGAAGACGAGCAGCTGCGGAAGCCGGAGCACCGCGCGCCACACCCGGAAATGCATCACCGTCGGGAACCAGAGCACCGCCACTGCGGCGAGCAGGATCCACCGCAGATCGAGGACGTAGTGATGGGTGAAGAAATTCGCGTAGATGGCGACGGCGAGCAGCGCCGTCAGCCAGACCCTCGGGTATCTGCTGAAACGGAGCTCGTGCAGTCGGTACACCCTGACCATATAGGACCCGACCGCGGCATACATGAAACCGCTGAACAGCGGAACCGCGCCGATGCGCAGTACGCCATCAGCGTCATAGCTCCAGGAGCCCGCATCGGTCTTGAAGAGCTCCATCGCGGTCCCCGTGAGGTGGAAGAGCACGATCACCCAGAGCTCGCGGCCGCTCTCGAGCCGGAAGACGAACATGCCGATCTGGATCAGCACCGCCGCGAGGGTGAGCGCATCGTTGCGGGCGATCACCGCGTCGTCGGGCCACCACAGCCGCGCCACGACGATGGCCGCGAGCAGCAGCACGCCGAAGATGCACGCCCAGGCCTGTTTCAGCACGAAGACCGCGCACTCGATCAGAACGGCACGGGGGCCGGAGACGGGACGATCCCTCAGCAGCCGGTGGGCGACGCGGTCGATTCGCTCCTCGAGTCGAGTGAGCTCGCGGTCGCGGTCGTCGGCCGTCATGATCGGCGGCGCTGACGCTTTTCACGGCACACCGCAGGAAGCCCGTTCCGCGGGCCGCTCTGCTCGAACCCGAGAGACAGAGGCTCTCGGCGCATCCTCTCGGAAGCCAGAAATGGCTTCCTCGGAGAAGCGTCAGCGGCGCTGGCGCTTCTCACGGATGCGCATATTCAGCACGATGGGGGTGCCCTCGAAGCCGTAGCGCTCGCGCAGTCGGCGCTGGATGAAGCGCCGGTACCCCGGATCGAGGAACCCGGTGGTGAAGAGCACGAAGGTCGGCGGACGGTTCTGCACCTGCGTGCCGAACAGGATCCGCGGCTGCTTCCCGCCGCGCAGCGGATGCGGGTGCTCCTGCACCAGCTCCGCGACGAAGGCGTTGAACTTCGCGGTCGGGATCCGGGTGTCCCAGGACTCCAGCGCGGTCTCGAGCGCGGGCACGAGCTTCTCGAGGTGGCGGCCGGTGCGCGCCGAGATGTTCACGCGCGGCGCCCAGGCCACATGCGCGAGATCCTGATCGATCTCCCGCTCGAGGTAGCGGCGCCGGTCGTCGTCGAGCAGATCCCACTTGTTGAAGGCGAGCACCAGCGCCCGGCCCGACTCGAGCACCAGATCGATGATGCGCACGTCCTGCTCGCTGATGGGTTCGGAGACGTCGAGCATCACCACCGCGACCTCCGCCTTCTCCAGCGCCGCAGAGGTGCGCAGCGAGGCGTAGAAGTCGGCGCCCTGCTGCAGGTGCACGCGGCGTCGGATCCCCGCCGTGTCGACGAAGGTCCACACGCGGCCGGCGATCTCCACCTGCTCGTCCACCGGGTCCCGGGTGGTGCCGGCCAGGTCGTTGACCACCACGCGCTCCTCGCCGGCGGCCTTGTTCAGCAGACTCGACTTGCCGACATTCGGGCGTCCCAGAATCGCCACGCGCCTGGGTCCGTCGAGCCGCGGCTTCGCCACCGCGGACTCGTCGGGGAGCACCTTCAGCACGGCGTCGAGCAGATCCGCCACACCGCGCCCGTGCAGTGCCGAGATCGGCCAGGGCTCCCCGAGCCCCAGCGACCACAGCGCCGCCGCCTCGGGGTCCCGCGCGGCGTCGTCCGCCTTGTTCGCGATCAGGAAGACCGGCTTGTCGGTGCGCCGCAGCAGCTGCACGACCCGCTCATCGGTGGCCGTCGCCCCCACCCGGGAGTCGACGACGAACAGCACGACATCGCACAGATCGATCGCGACCTCCGCCTGCGCGGCGACCGAGGCGTCGATGCCCTTCGCATCCGGTTCCCAGCCGCCGGTATCGACCAGCGTGAAACGGGTGCCCGCCCACTCGGCCGGGTAGCTCACCCGGTCGCGGGTGACGCCGGGCACATCCTCGACCACGGCCTCGCGCCGTCCGAGGATCCGGTTCACCAGTGCGGACTTGCCCACATTCGGCCGCCCGACGATCGCCACGACCGGCAGCGCCTCGGGCTCCGGCTGAGCGAAGCCGAGGAACTCCCCGTCCTCGCCGAGCAGCGTCAGATCATCGTCCTCGAGTTCGAAGCCCTCGAGGTTCGAGCGCATGGCGCGCAGACGCTCCTCGTCGGTCACCTCGGAATCGAAGAGCTCGCTCTCGATGACCTCCTCGTCGCCGACGGACGCGGGGTCGAAGGCGTCCGGGGCGAGATCCGCCGGCTCGTTCTGTTCAGCACTCATAATCCCTCTATCTTTGCAGCGATTCGCCTGAGAGGTGTCACGGTTCTCAGCGACGCACCGTCTCGATCGCGTCGATTACGGCCTGCACCGACTGCTCGAAGTCCAATTCGGTGGTCTCGATCAGCGTCACGCCCGGCGCGGCGTTGAAGAAGTCGACCACCTGCGCGTCCTTGGCGTCGCGCCGAGCGAGGTCCTCGAGCACCTGCTCGGGGCTCAGGCCCGGCAGCTCCCCCGCGCGGCGCGCGGCGCGCGCCTCTGCCGAGGCGGTGAGCAGCAGCCGCACCGGAGCCTCGGGCGCCACCACGGTGGTGATGTCGCGCCCCTCGATCACCACGCCGGGCAGCCCGGAGGCGGCGACGATGGCCCGGAACATGTCGTTCAGCCGCTCCCGCACGGCCGGATGCCGCGACACCCGGCTCACCTGGGCGCTGAGCTCGGGGGTGCGGATCGCCGCGGTCACTTCGACGGCCTCCGTCTCACCCGGCAGGGCGACCGTCACCCGCTGCGCCCCGCGCAGGGTGATGTCGTAGCGCCAGGCGGCCAGGAGTCCGAGCAGCTGCGCCTCGTCGTCGAGGTCGATCCCGCGCTGCTGCGCGGCCCAGGCCAGGGCGCGGTACGCCGCACCGGTGTCGAGGATCCCGTACTCCAGGCGCCGCGCCGCCTCGCGCGACACGCTCGACTTGCCGCTGCCCGCCGGGCCGTCGATGGCGACCGTCAGCGTCGGGGACTCCCCCGCCCCGCTCACAGCACCCTCCATCCGCGCGCGACCAGATCGGCGACGGCGCGCTCGGCGACCTCCGGCAGCACCGCGATCTCGACGAAGCCGATCTGCGCGCCCGGCGAATGCTCCAGGCGCAGATCCTCCATATTGATGTCGAGCTCGCCGATCTCGGTGAGCAGCGCGGCCAGCTGACCGGGTCGGTCGTCGATGAGCACGGTGAGCGTGGTGAAGCGCTCGCTGCTGCCGTGCTTGCCGGGAATGCGCGCCACTCCCCGCCCTCCCGCGGCGAGCATATCGGCGACGCGACGACGCGCGCCCGCCTCCGCCGGATCGTCGAGTGCATCGATGAAGTCGTCGAGATCGTCTCGGAAGGCGCGCAGCGCTTCGACGACGGGGCCGTGGTTCGCGCTGAGGATCTGCACCCACAGCTCGGGATCCCCCGAGGCCAGTCGCGAGGTGTCCCGCAGCCCCTGCCCGGCGAGCCCGATCGCCTGCTCCTTGGCGTGCAGCAGGCGCACCGCCAGCAGGCTCGACAACACCTGCGGCAGATGCGAGACGATGCCGACGGCGCGATCGTGCTCCTCGGGCGTCATCTCCAGCAGGGTGGCGCCGAGCTCGAGCGCGACCGACTCGACCAGCGCCAGCGCCGACGCCGGGGTCTCATGGTCCCGGCAGACGATCCAGGGGCGGCCGACGAAGAGATCGGCCCGCGCCATGATCGCGCCGCCGCGTTCGCGCCCCGCCATCGGATGCGAGCCGACGTAGTTGGTGAGGTCGACACCGCGTCGCAGCAGTTCCCGATACGGCGCGAGCTTCACGCTGGCGACATCGGTGACCACCGCGCCCGGGTGGCTGAGAAGCGCCCGCTCCACCACATCAGCGGTGACATCGGGGGGCGTGGCGACGATCACGAGGGCGGGTTCGGAATCGGCGGCGGTGCGCGGCCTGCCGGCTCCGTAGTCGGCCGCGAGCGAGGCCGAGGTGGGCGAGACGTCCTCGAGGGTGACGTCGACCCCTTTGGCCCGCAGGCCCAGGCCGATGCTGGCGCCCAGGAGCCCCGTCCCGATCACGTGGATCTGTCCGCTCACCCGGCTCGCCAGACCGTTCGCTGCTCGGCTCATCGCTCAGCCGCCCTTTCTGCCGTCGAGATCGTGCCGGTCCAGTCTGCCCGGAGCCACGGCTCTCTTCCTAATCCTGAGTCTGCGGAATGCCTGTCCGCAGCTGAGCGGATCTCGCGCCGAAGCGCGATGGCGAAACCCGATCGAACACGATGCACCCGATTCCTAGCGTTTCGCCCGCGCGGCGACGCCGCGCATGCCACGGGCCCCCTTGCCATCGCCCGGACGACCGGCGGTAATCACCGGGGAGCCGGCGGCGCTCTCCCCATCCTCCGCCGCGCTCAGCAGCGCCCCGCGCTCGGCCGCGGACAGCTCGCGCATCTCGCCCAGCCGCAGGGAGCCCAGGTGCAGTGGCCCGAACTGGCGCCGGACGAGCTCCTCGACGGGGTGCCCCACCGCGGCGAGCATGCGTCGCACGATGCGGTTGCGGCCCGAGTGCAGAGTCACCTCCACCAGCGAGCGGCTGGGGCCGGCGCCGCCCGAGAGCAGTTTGGCGGCGTCGACGCGGATCGGCCCGTCCTCGAGGGTCACCCCGTCTTTCAACTGCTGGATCACCGCGGGCGTCACGCGCCCTCGGACCTTCGCCACATAGGTCTTCTGCACCCCGAAGCTCGGATGCGCCAGGCGGTGGGCGAGGGCGCCGTCATTGGTGAGCACCAGTAAGCCCGAGGTGTCGGTGTCGAGCCGGCCGACGTTGTAGAGGCGCTCGCCGAGCGGATCCACGAACTCGCGCAGATCCGGCCGCCCCTGCTCGTCCCGCATCGTGGAGACGACGCCGCGCGGCTTGTTCAGCACGAAGTACCGCTTCGCGGCGTCGAGCTGCACCACGACCCCGTCGACTCGGACGGTGTCGACGGCCGGATCGATTCTGCTGCCGAGCTCCCACACGATCTCGCCGTTCACCGTGACCCTGCCGCCCGTGATGAGGCTCTCGCAGGCGCGGCGCGAGGCGACGCCGGCGTGGGCGAGCGCTTTCTGCAGGCGCACGCCCTCGTCGGCGCCGGCAGGCTCGGCGCCGTTCATCTCGGCGTCGGCGGGCTCAGAGCTGTTCACCATCGAAGCCCTCCGATCCATCTTCGAGCAGCGGGGCGATTGGCGGCAGCTCGTCGATGCCGCCGATGCCCAGGTGGCCCAGCAGGGTCTCGTCGGTTCCGTAGAGGATCGCGCCGGTCTCGGGATCGTGCCCGACTTCGGTGACGAGTCCGCGCGCCACCAGGGTGCGCACCACGCTGTCGACGTTCACCGCCCGCACCGAGGCGATGGCGCCGCGGGAGATCGGCTGGCGGTAGGCGATCACCGCGAGCGTCTCGAGCGCCGCCTGGGACAGCCGCGTGGGACTCTGCTGCTGCACGAAGTCCGCGACGAGAGGGTCGAGGCTCTCCCGCACGTAGAAGCGGTAGCCGCCGGCGACCTCGCGCAGCTCGAAGCCCCGCTGCGGGCCCGCCCCTGCACCGTCGTAGTCGGCGGCGAGCGCGGCGATGGCGCGGCGCACCTCGGCGACCGGGCGGTCCAGCGCAGTCGCGAGGCTCACCGCCCCGATCGGCTCATCGGCCACCATCAGCAGGGCCTCCAGCTGCTGCCCCAGCCCGTGCTCGGCACGGGCGCGGTCGAGCGCGGTGAGCGCAGGGGCGTCCTGCGCCTCCGCGCTCTCCACTGCCCCAGCCGTCTCGGCCGTCTCGGCCACCTCGGCCACCTCGGCCACCTCGGCCACCTCGGCCACCTCGGCCACCTGCACGGTATCCGTGTCGTAGTCAGTCATAATCTCCGCCTAGGGTCGAGAGTGCTTCATCGTTCCAGTCCTCGCCGACCCACTCCACCATGAGCTCGCCCAGCGGCTCGGCCTGCTCGAAGAGCACGGCATCACGCCGGTAGAGCTCCAGGACCGCGAGGAACCTCGCCACGATCACCCCGCGCTCGGCGACGCCGGCGATCAGCTGACGGAAGCTGTGCGTGCCGCCGCCGCGCAGCAGTGCCACGACCACGGCCGCCTGCTCCCGGATCGACACCAGTGGTGCGTGCAGATGGTCGAGACCGATGATCGGGATCTCCCGCGGCGCGAAGGCCAGCGCGGCGATGGCCGCGAAATCCTCGAGCGAGAGCGTCCAGTGCAGCTCCGGCCCGCGCTCGCGGTACTTCTGCTCCAGCGGCACCTGGCGCGGGTGCCTGGTCTCCTCCGCGGTCATCCGCTCGGCGAACCAGACGCTCGCCAGCTTGTAGGCGCGGTACTGCAGCAGCCTCGCGAAGAGGAGGTCGCGCGCCTCGAGGAGGGCGACATCCTCCGCGTCCACGACCTCGCCCTGGGGCAGGAGGCTCGCCACCTTGAGATCGAGGAGCGTGGCGGCGACCACCAGGAACTCGCTGGCGCGATCGAGCTCGGCGATCCCCTGCCCCTCGATGCTCGCGAGGTAGGCGATGAACTCGTCGGTGACCAGGCTCAGCGATACCTCGGTGATATCCAGCTCGTGCTTGGTGATGAGGCTCAGCAGCAGGTCGAAGGGGCCGTCGAAGACCTCGAGCGAGACGTGGAAGCCGCCCGCAGCCGCACCGGCGTCGCCGTCCCGGTGCTCGGCGGCACCGGGGTCCGAGGCATCATCGGGGATCACGCTGGAGCGCGATGCGTCTTCGTCCATTCGACCATGCCTCAGGCGACGGTACCGCGATCGACCAGCTCGCGCGCGAGCTGCAGATAGGCCTCCGCCGCGGGATTGCTCGGCGCGTACTCGAGGATCGACTTCGCGGCCACCGAGGCGTCGGGAAGCTTCACCGTGCGCCCGATGACCGTGTCGAACACCTTGTCGTCGAAGGTGCTGACCACGCGCTCGAGCACCTCGCGCGCGTGCAGGGTGCGCGGATCGTACATGGTGGCGATGATGCCGTCGAGGTCGAGCTGCGGGTTGAGCCGATCGCGCACCTTCTCGACCGTTTCGATGAGCAGGGCGACGCCGCGCAGGGCGAAGTACTCGCAGGCGAGCGGGATCAGCACCCCGTGGCTGGCCGTGAGCGCGTTCACGGTGAGCAGCCCCAGCGAGGGCTGGCAGTCGATGAGGATGACGTCGTAGTCGCCCGAGACCTTGCGCAGCACGCCGGCGAGGATCTGCTCGCGGGCGACCTCGCTGACGAGGTGCACTTCCGCGGCCGAGAGGTCGATATTGGCCGGGATGACGTCGAGGCCCTCGATGTCGGTGTGCTGGATCACGCCGTGCGGATCCTTCACCTTGCTGAGCATCAGATCGTAGATGGTGGGCACGTCGTGGGCGGCGACGCCGAGCCCCGCCGACAGCGCTCCCTGCGGGTCGAAGTCGACGGCGAGCACCTTGCGGCCGTAACGGGCGAGCGCCGCCCCCAGATTGATGGTGGTGGTGGTCTTGCCCACCCCGCCCTTCTGATTGCACATCGAGATGATGCGCGCGGGACCGTGCCGCTCGAGCTTCTCCGGCACCGGGTAGAAGCGTTCGGGCCGACCGGTCGGGCCGAGTTTCGCCTTCGTCACCTGCACCCCTCTCGACGCCCGTCTGCTGCCTGCGGACAATCCTACTCGTCCGCGGCTCTCCTCCCCCTGCCCCGCGTCGAAGACGCGGAACGAGGGGCGGCGCACCGCCTGGCATCGCGGCTCTGTGGCGTTGCGTTACGGGAGCGCTGGCGATCCTTCGCGGCCGGCACCATATTGGGTGTCCTAATCCACCGCACATTCGGAACGGGAGTAAGAAATGTCGGAGACGAGGAAGATCGCGGTCGTGGGCGCCGGGCTGGGAGACACGGCGATCGCCTTCGACCCGATCGCCGGGCAAGGCGCTCAGAACATCTCGATCCAGGTGGCCGCGCTGGTGCGTGCCGCCGCGGAACACGAGGGATCCTTCGACGCGGACTGGATCACCGCGCAATTCGACGCCCACTGGGAGTCGCACGGCCTCGGCGCGACGGAGGTCACGCGCCTGTTCCTGGGGGACGAGAAGTACGCGGACCATTCGGGCACGCTGTTCCCGGTCGCGGCGTCCGATCCGGCCCAGGGCGGCGCCGCGTTCTTCCGTCTCCTCAGCGAACCCTCGCTGATCCTGGGGCTGCAGACCGCCGATGACCTGAACAGCTATGTCGAGGAGGAGACCGGGCAGACCGTCGAGACCCTCGTGTCGAGATTCTCCCCCGCGGAGCGTTTCGCAGCGCGGAGCGCGGGATGAGCGCGGCAGGCGCCCAGTCGCCGCGGTCGCGGTTCGCACCGCTCTTCCAGGAGATCGCTGCGGGGGCGACCGAACGCGAGACGGATCGTCGACTCGCCTTCGCCGAGGTAGGGGCGTTGCAGGAAGCCGGTTTCGGCGCACTGCGCGTGCCGGCGGAGCTGGGCGGCGAGGGTGTGAGCGTCCGACAGCTCTTCGAGCTGCTGATCGAGCTCGCCGCAGCCGACTCGAACTTTCCCCAGATCTACCGGGCGCATCTCGGCACCGTCGAGGAGCTCCGCGTGCAGGCCGCCCGCGGCGACGAGCGGGCCCGGCACTGGCTGGAGAAGGCCTCGACGGGCACCTTCTTCGGCGCCGCGGTGACCGAACCGGAGGTGGGCGCGGCGGACCGGTACCGCACCGCGCTGACCCGCTCCGCTGAGGGGTGGCGCCTCAACGGGGAGAAGTACTACAGCACGGGCTCGCTCTACGCCGACTACCTGTCGGTCGCGGCTGATCGCGACGGGGAACGGGTCTCGGTGTTCGTTCCCGCGGACGCACCGGGGGTGGCCCAGCGCGACGACTGGAACGGTTTCGGACAGCGCCTCACCGCGAGCGGGTACTCTTCCTTCGCAGATGTGGCCGTCAGCGGAGAGGACGTCTCGCCGGGCGGCTACGGCTCCCCCGGGCGGACCTGGTCGACCGCGTATCTGCAGCTCGTCCTGCTGGCCTCGCTGGCGGGTATCGCGCAGCGGGTCCAGGACGATGCGGTCGAGTGGGCTCGCTCGCGGACGCGCACCTTCAGCCACGCACCCGCGGCGCTGCCCAAGGACGACCCGCTCGTGCAGGAGACCGTCGGCAAGCTCTCCGCCGCAGCCTTCGGCACGCGCGCCGCGGTCCTCGCCGTCGCGGATGAACTGGACGCCCTCTTCGAGGACGAGGATCCGGACCCCGCTCGGCTCGACGCGGTGGAGCGTTCCGCGGGACAGGCTCAGGACGTGGTGGTCTCGCTCACGCTGGACGCGAGCACCCGGCTGTTCGAGCTGGGAGGCGCGTCCCTGCTGGCGAGCGATATCGCCTTGGACCGCCACTGGCGCAATGCCCGCACGCTGGCGACGCACAATCCGCTGATCTACAAGCTCCGTTCGATCGGAGCGAACCTCGTCGGCGGTGATCCGCTGCCGTTCCAGTGGAGCGCGGGCGTTCGTCCCGCTTCCCGGGCCGCGACGCCCCTTGCGGACGACGCCGGTCGCGGAGAGGCTGCCGCGTGAGCGACGAGGGCCGGCGGCGCTCTCGGGCGTGAGCGGATTCGACGAGAGCTACCGCGCCCGGGGGTGCGACATCAGGTAGTGCTCGCGCAGGGTGTCGGCCGTGACCTGGGTGTAGATCTGCGTGGTGGTGACCGAGGAGTGCCCCAGCAGCTCCTGCACGGTGCGCACATCGGCGCCACCGGACAGCAGGTGGGTCGCGAAGGAGTGGCGGAGGGTGTGCGGGGACACCTCGGCGGCGATGTCGGCGCGTTCTGCGGCGGCGCGGATCGCGAGCCACGCGCTCTGCCTCGAGATGCGCGCCCCGCGCGGTCCGACGAACAGCGCCGGCGTGCCGCGTCCCTTCGCCACCATCCCCGGCCGCGCCCGCACCAGATAGGCGGCGAGCGCCCGCCCGGCGAAGCTGCCGTAGGGCACGATGCGCTGCTTCGATCCCTTGCCGGTCACCCGCAGGAAGCCGCCGCCCTCGAGACTCTGCGCGGGATCGGTCCAGGCGTCCCCGTGCCCGGCCTCGCTCAGCAGATCGTCGAGGTCGAGCGCGGTCACCTCGCTGACCCGCGCACCGCTGGCGTAGAGGAGTTCCAGCAGGGCGCGATCGCGCAGGCTGACCGGATCCTCGCCCCCGGTCGCGGCCAGCAGCGCCTCGACCTGCTCGATCCTCAGCGCTTTCGGCAGCCGCTTCCCCTTGCGGGGGGTGCGGACGCCGCTCCCCGCGAAGCTCTCCAGCAGCCCCTCCTCGTAGAGGAAGCGGTGCATGCCCCGCACCGTCGACAGCCGGCGGCTGATGGTCTCCGCGGAGTAGACGGGCCGCGGATCCTCCCCCGGCACCGCCGCCCGCGGGGCGCCGCCGAGCTCCGCGACGTAGTCGGCGAGGGTGTCGGGCCCCACCTCGGCCAGATCCTCGATGCCGCGAGCCGCGAGCCAGGCGCGGTAGGCGCCGAGATCCCGGCGGTAGGCGTCCCGGGTATTCTCGGAGAGACCCCGCTCGATGGCGACGTGACGCAGGTAGCGCTCGCTCCCGCTCTCGGGGGTCAGGGCGGGCGTCACCCGGGCATCCTAGGCGTCGAAGAGTCGCGTGGCCTCGCGCCGCTGGATCGCCGCGGCGACGAGACCTGCGAACAGCGGATGCGGCTCGCTGGGGCGCGAGCGCAGCTCGGGGTGGGCCTGAGTGGCGATGTAGAAGGGATGCGTCTCGCGGGGCAGCTCGACGTACTCCACGAGTCGACCGTCGGGGCTGGTGCCGGAGAACACCAGACCGGCGGCGGCGATCTCGTCGCGGTAGCGGTTGTTCACCTCGTAGCGGTGACGGTGCCGTTCCTTGGCGAGCGGGGCGCCGTAAAGCTCGGCCGCGAGGGATCCCTCGGCGAGGGCCGCCTCGTAGAGACCGAGGCGCATCGTGCCGCCGAGGTCACCGCCGTCGATGATCTCCACCTGCTCGGCCATCGTCGCGATGACCGGGACGGGCGTCTCCGGATCGAACTCGGTGGAGGAGGCCCCGTCGAGACCGGCGACACTGCGGGCGTACTCGATCACCATGCACTGCAGGCCCAGACAGAGCCCCAGGGTGGGGATGCCGTTCTCGCGGGCGAAGCGCAGCGCACCGAGCTTGCCCTCGATGCCGCGCACCCCGAAGCCGCCGGGCACGCAGATCGCGTCGACCTCGCCGAGCGCCTCGCGCGCACCCTCCGGGGTCTCGCAGTCGTCCGAGGCCACCCACTTGATGTTCACCCGGGTGGCGTGCCCGAAACCGCCGGCGCGGAGCGCCTCGGTGACCGAGAGATAGGCGTCGGGCAGATCGATGTACTTGCCGACCAGGGCGACCGTCACCTCGCCCTTGGGGTAGTGCACCGCGTCGAGCACCGGCTGCCAGCCGCTCCACTCGACCGCGTGCGCCCGGGTGTCGAGGCCCAGATGCTCGACCACCGTCTGGTCGAGTCCCTGCTCGCTGAAGAGGACCGGGAGGTCGTAGATGCTCTTCACGTCGATGGCGTTGACCACCGCGTCCTCGTCGACATCGCACATCAGCGCGATCTTGCGCAGATTGTCCTCGGTGACCGGGCGGTCGCTGCGCAGCACGAGGGCGTCGGGCTGGATGCCGATGGAGCGCAGGGCCGCCACCGAGTGCTGGGTGGGCTTCGTCTTCTGCTCCCCGGAGGCCCCCATGAAGGGAACCAGCGAGACGTGGACGAAGATGACGTTGTTGCGACCGAGCTCGTGACGCACCTGCCGGGCCGCCTCGAGGAAGGGCTGCGATTCGATGTCGCCGACGGTGCCGCCGATCTCGGTGATGATGACGTCTGGCTGCGGATCCTCCTCGGCCTGCAGCCGCATGCGCCGCTTGATCTCATTGGTGATGTGCGGGATCACCTGCACGGTGTCGCCGAGGTACTCGCCGCGGCGCTCCTTGGCGATGACCGTGCTGTAGATCTGCCCGGTGGTGACGTTCGCGGCCTGCGAGAGGTCGATGCCGAGGAAGCGCTCGTAGTGCCCGATGTCGAGGTCGGTCTCCGCCCCGTCGTCGGTGACGAACACCTCGCCGTGCTGGAACGGGTTCATCGTGCCGGGATCGACGTTGAGGTAGGGATCGAGCTTCTGCATGACGACCCTGAGCCCGCGGGCGGTGAGAAGATTCCCCAGGCTCGCGGCGGTGAGCCCCTTGCCGAGAGAGGAGACCACACCCCCGGTCACGAAGATGTGCTTGGTCGTGCCGTTCTTATCAGCCTGTCGCTCTGCTCCCACGGGCTTCGATCCTATCACTTCGGGGGCGGGGAAAATCGGGCTAGTTCAGTTCTTGCCTAGGCACCCACACCTGTTTGATGATCATGAGGACCATCGCAGTGACCGGGATGGAGATGAGCGCGCCCAGCAGGCCCAGCAGCGTGCCGCCGGCGAGCGCGCCGATGACGACGAGCGCGCCGGGCACCGACACCACGCGGTTCATGATGCGCGGAGTGAGGAGATATGCCTCGACCTGCATGTAGATCAGATAGTAGATGGCGGCGATGATGGCGGCGGTGGGCGACTCGAAGAGGGCGACCAGTGCGACCAGCACCGTGGCGAGCACGGAGCCGAAGAGCGGGATGAGAGCGAGGAAGAACACGCCCACCGCGACGAGGCCCGCGAAGGGCACCCCCACGATGGTCATCATGATGAAGCCCAGCACCGAGTTGATGAGCGCGAGGATCACGATGCCGTTGACGTAGCCGCCGACCGACTTCGTGATCTGCTCGGTGATGTCGATCACCTGGGCACGGTTGGACCGGGCCACGATCGAGTAGAAGGCGCGCTTGGTCGCCTGCAGCGAAGCCAGGAAGTAGAGGCTGAGGATCAGCACGATCAGGGCCGCGGTGAGGCCGTTCGCGATGCCCAGACCCGCCTGCCACACGCCGCCGGCGACCTGCGCCCAGTTCTCTGGATTGCCGACGAAGTCCTGCGCCATCTTGAGCAGCTCGCCGAAGTCGATGAACTGCCCGAAGCGGTCCTCGAGCGTCAGATACCAGGGCTGATTCGCGATATCGGTGAAGTACGTCGGCGCCGTGCGCACGAGCTGGCCGATCTGGTTCGCGATCATCGGGACGACGACCGCGAGGATCGCACCGATGATGAGAATGAAGGAGCCGAAGACGATGCCGATGCCGAGCGGGCGCTTCACCCGCTTGCGCTCGAGCCAGCGCACCGGCGGATCCAGTGCGAGCGCGATGAAGAGCGCGCCCACCACGTACATGATGATCGTGCTGAGCTGGCTGACCATCGAGCCGACCAGCAGCGCGATCAGCACGCCGAGGGTGACGATGAAGCCCAGCTTGAAGGGGCTGTGCATGACGAACTCGCGCACGGTGCGATGACTCGCGCGCTGGTTCTGGACCTCTTCAGCCTGCGCGGTGCGGGCGTCCCGGTACATCTGCCGGGTCTCGGCGTCCATCTGCTCGATGTCGGCGTGCACCACATCGGGGTGCTCATCGAGATAGCGCGCCCGATCCTCCACGCCGCTCACATCGGAAGGAGAGGTTCCACGAGTGCCGCGATCCCGGCGCCAGAAGTTGACCATTCCCTGAGGGTAGCATCAGGCCGCACGCGTACCGGGACGCATCGCGGAAGGCGCGCGGGCTACGCCGATGCGCCGAGTTCGAGCAGTTCGGCCGCGTGCTGCAGCGCGCTCGAGGAGTCGGAGAGGCCCGATAGCAGACGGGCCATCTCGCCCAGCCGCTCGTCTCCGGTGAGCGGGGTGCAGCTCGACTCGGTGAATTCGCCGCTGGCGTCCTTCGCCACCCGGAGGTGGTTGCCGGCGAAGGCGGCGACCTGGGCGAGATGGGTGACCACGATCACCTGCGAGGTGCGGGCGAGCCGGGCGAGCCGACGGCCGACCTCGATGGCCGCGGCACCGCCGATGCCGGCGTCGACCTCATCGAAGACGAAGGTCGGTACAGGATCGCTGGCCGCCACCACCACTTCGAGGGCCAGCATCACCCGGGACAGCTCACCGCCCGAGGCGCCCTTCGCCAGCGGCCGCGGTTCGGCGCCCCGGTGCGGTTGCAGCAGCAGCTGCACCTCATCCGCTCCGAAGCGGCCGAGCTCCACCGGCTCGACTCTGGCCACGAAGCGGGCATCCGGCAGCGCCAACTGCGTGAGCTCCTCGGTCACCAGCTCGGACAGCACCTCCGCGGCCTCCCGCCGCGCAGCGGTGAGCGCCTCCGCGAGCTCTCGCTCCCGAATGGAGACCGCGTCGAGGCGCTCCTCCAGCTGCGAGACGAGATCGTCGTCGCCGTCGAGTTCGGCCAGGCGCGTCGCCGAGGCCGCCGAGTGGGCGAGCACCTGCTGCGTGTCGGCGCCGTGGAGGCGCATCAGGGCGGTCAGCTGCGCCAGGCGCTCGCTCGCCCGCTCGAGCTCACCGGGCGCGTCCTGATCGAGGTCTCCCGCGTAGCTCGCAAGGTCCCTGGACACATCGCTCAGCCGGAAACCGAGCTCGCGCAGCGCCTCGGCCACCGCGGCAAGCCTCGGATCCGCCGCCGCCACCCGGTCGAGTTCGCGCAGCGCGGTGTCGACGAGGCCGGTGGCGTCGCCCGCGTAGGGGTCGTCGCCCTCGCTGGTGAGCGCCTGCAGCGCACCGGCCGTCGCCGCCCGGAGCTCTTCGAGGTTGCTCAGCCGCTCGATGCGCTGACGCAGCTCGATCTCCTCGCCCGGTTGCGGATCGACCTGCGCGATCTCCTCGAGCTCGGCGCGCAGCCGCTCCGCTTCCGCCGACCGTTCTTCGCGGCTGCGCCTGAGCTCGGCCACTCGACCCGCCAGTTCGCGGCGCTCGTCGTGGGCGGCGCGGTACTCGGCCAGCACCGAGGCGAGGCGGTCGCCGCCGAAGCGATCCAGCATCTCCCGCTGCGCCGCCGAATTGCGCAGTCTCAGCTGCTCCGATTGCCCGTGCACGGCGAAGAGTCTGTCGGCGAGCCGGGCGAGATTGCCCACCGGGGCGGCGGCGCCGCCGACGCTCGCGCGGCTGCGCCCCTCGGCGCTCACCGTGCGGGTGAGCACGAGCTCGTCCTCCTCGACCTCCCCGCCCGCGTCCTGCACGAGTGCGCGGACCTCGGGATCCGCGGTGCGGATGAGGCCTCCGACCCTGGCCGCCTCCGATCCGCGCCGAACCGCGCCCGAGTCCGCCCGCTCCCCCATCAGCAGACCGAGCGCGGTGACGACCATCGTCTTGCCGGCGCCGGTCTCGCCCGTGATCGCGGTGAAGCCCGCGCCCAGCGGGAGGGTGGCGTCAGCGATCACGCCGAGGCTGCGGATCCGCAGTTCCTCGATCACGGGTGGCTCTCCGAGGTCGAGGGGCGGACACCGCGCCATCCCGCCACCGGCAGATGGAACTTGTTGACCAGGCGATCGGTGAACACCGCCTCGTCGATGCGGGCCAGCCGCACCGGCAGCTCGGATCGCCGCGCCTCCACGACAGTGCCCGCGGGAAGCTCCATGCGCCGCCGCCCGTCGCACCACAGCACGGCCTCGCCGTCGGTCATCTTCACGGTCAGCGTCGAATCGGGGCCCACCACCAGCGGGCGGTTGAACAGCGCGTGGGCGGCGAGCGGGACCATGAGCAGCGCTTCCACGCCCGGCCAGACCACGGGGCCTCCCGCGGAGAAGGAGTAGGCGGTGGAGCCGGTGGGGGTGGCCAGCACCACCCCGTCGCAGCCGAAGGAGGAGAGCGGTCTGCCGTCGACGCCGATGCCGACGTCGAGCATGCGGCCGAGTTTCTCGACGCTCGCCTCGTTCACCGCCCAGCTCTCGGCGATCACCTGGCCCTCGAGCGTAGCGCGCACCTCCAGTGTGATGCGCTCCTCCACCTGGTAGGCGCCGGCGAGCACCCGGTCGACGGTGAAGCCCAGATCGTGCGGTTCCGTCTCTGCGAGGAAGCCGACGTGTCCGAGGTTGATGCCGAGGATCGGGCAGCCGGAGCCGCGCAGCAGCTCGGCAGCGCGCAGAATCGTTCCGTCGCCGCCCAGCACCAGGGCGATCTCGATCTCGTCCAGCGAGATCGCGGTGCCGAGCTCCACGGTGAGGTCCTGCGGCAGATGCGGGGCGAACTCCTCGCGGTCGGTGACCGGCATCACCGGGACGATCCCCGCGGCGTGCAGCACGTTCACCACCCGCACCGTGGCCTCGATGGCCTCGGGACGCGCCGTGTGCGACACCACCAGGATGTGTCGTGTGCTGCTCATGCCTCGCCTCGCTCCTCATTCGGATTCGTGAGCCGCGGCTGTCGCCGCACGGGCGGAGCCGTCGGGCGCGGTGCGCCCGGGCCCTGCTCACCCACTCCCACAAAGTATGCCAAGAACTCCTGATTGCCGTGCTCCCCGGTCAGCGGCGAGGGGGTGAGCCCCGCACTGCTGAGCCCCAGCTCCTCGGCGCATTCGATCACCCGCTGCACCGCCTGCGCGGCGAGTGCCTGGTCGACGACGATGCCCTCGCGCACGCCCTGACGGCCGACTTCGAACTGCGGCTTGATCAAGAGCAGCAGCTGCGCCTCGGGTGCCGCGACGGCGACGATGGCCGGCAGCACGAGAGTGAGCGAGATGAAGGAGAGATCGGCCACCACGAGCCCGGGCGCCTCCGCCGTCCCGGTGAGCTCATGCAGCCGCGCGGCGGTGAGCTCGCGGGCATTGCAGCCCTCCACCACGCGCACCGCGGGGTGATCCCGCAGCTCGTCCACCAGCTGCCCGTGCCCCACGTCCACCGCCAGCACCTCGCGGGCGCCCCGTTCGAGCAGCACCTGGGTGAAGCCGCCGGTGGAGGCGCCGAGGTCGAGCGCCAGCCGTCCGCGCGGATCGATGCCGAAGGCATCCAGCCCGGCGATGAGCTTGTGGGCGGCGCGGCTGACGTAGCGATCGCCGGCCACTTCGATCCGGGATCCCTCGGGCACTCGAACCGCGGCCTTGACGGTGACGTCGCCGTCGATGCGCACCGCGCCCGCGGCGATGAGCTCGGCCGCCTGGCTGCGCGACCTGGCGAGGCCGAGCCGGGGCAGCACCCGGTCGAGGCGTTCGGCCGGGCCCGGCCAGGACTCGCTGCGCACCCGACTACGCGCCGGTCTCGTGGTCGCTGCGCTCGAGTTCCGCCAGCAGCGCATCGGCGAGCTGCTCGAAGCCGGCCGCTCGACGCTCCAGCGGCTGCGCCTCGATCACCTCGATGCGCTCCAGCAGCCCGTCATCGGTGGAATCCGTCATGGCTCCAGGCTACCCCGCCCGGGCCTCGGAGCCGAGTACCGGCTGCCCTGGCGGCCACTCGCGAAGAGGTGCGCCGGGTGGCCGCAGCCGGACGAGGGCACCGCGTGGCAGCAGCGGCCGGCAGCGCTCAACTCCAGTGGTCCGCGTAGAGCTCCTCGGGAACGACGAGCCCGTAGATCGCGAGGCCCGATGCCCAAATGGCGGCGCAGCCGGCGCGCAGCAGTTCGAGCGGGGCGCCGCGATCCACCACCTCGACGATGTGACCGCGCATGCGCACGCGCGCCGCGCCGACGCGCACCGTGCCGTCCTTCTCGGTGACCGTCTGCGGATAGGGTTCGTGCAGCCCTTCGAGGGTGGGGATGATGAAATCCGGTCGCATATCCGCGGAGGCCGCGACGAGCTGCTTGGGCCGATCGACACCGGTGAGGACGAGTGCCGAGGGGATGCCGGCCGCGCGGGCGCCCTTGATATCGGTATCGAGCCGGTCGCCCACCATCAGCGCCTCGCGGGTGCCGAAGCGCTCGAAGGCCGTCTCGTAGATGGGGGTCTCGGGTTTGCCGGCGAAGTCGGGGAGTCGCTGCACGGCCGTGTGCACGGCGGAGACGAGCGTGCCGTTGCCCGGGGCGAGGCCTCGTTCCAGCGGCAGGGTCCAGTCGGTGTTCGTCGCGATCCAGGGGATGGGATCCCGCCCGGGCCGCTCGGCGAGCGCGAAGGCGGCCTCGGCGAGATGCGACCAGCCGACATCCGGGGCGAAGCCCTGGACGACCGCGGCGGGATCGTCGTCGGCGCTGCGCGTGATGCGGAAGCCCGCCTTGCCCAGCTCATCGACGAGTCCGTCGCCGCCGATGACGAGCACGAGGGATCCTGCGGCGACGGTGCGCGCGAGCAGCGCCACCGCAGCCTGCGGAGAGGTGACGACGTCCTCGGCCTGCGCGCTGAGGCCGAGCTCCCGCAGCTGCGCGGCGACGGTGGCATCGGTGCGGGAGGCGTTATTGGTGAGGTAGCCCAGGCGCATCGTCTGAGCGGCGCGGTTCAGCTGCTCGACAGCGCCCGGAATCGCGGCGAGGCCGCGGTAGACCACGCCGTCGAGATCGGCCAGCAGCAGTTCCCGGCCGTTCAGCGGCGCGGGGCCCATCGGGGTGGCAGCGCGTCTGCCGAAGAGCGCCATCAGCGCTCCTCCTCCGGCGCCTCCGGGATCTCGGCGGCTTCCGGGTCGTGGGGCTCGGGGCTCTCGGCGTCGCCCTCGTCCTCGCCTTCGCTTTCGCTTTCGCTTTCGCCTTCGCCTTCGCCTTCGCCTTCGCCTTCGGGAAGCGGATCCACCCACGCCTGCTCGTAGATCTCGTAGACCTCGACCTCATCGGAGGCCCCGGCGACTTCGTCGAGGGCGGCGGCGGCCTGTTCGGCTCGGGCGACCCAGACGCGCGCCTCGGCATCGCGTCCCAGCTCTTCGAGCACGCCCGCATAGGCGGCGAAGAGCTCGGGGCTGTAGGAGTAGGCGCGATTCGGGTTCAGCTCCGGCATCTCGAGCTCGAACAGCGCCTGCTGCGTCTGCCCGAGATCGAGTCGGGCGCCCGACATGGCGATGGCGAGCTGCACGCGCTGCTCGGCAGTGAGCTTCTCCCGGTCGGCCTCCAGCCCCGTCTCGATCGCCTTCTGGGGGCGTCCAAGTGCGCGCTCGGACTCGATCATCAGGGCGATATTGCCCTGCGAGCCGCTGAGGCGGCGGTGGGTGCGAAGCTCCCGGAGGGCGAGAGCGTAGTCGCCGACGCGATAGGCGGTGGCGGCGAGGGTCTCCCGGGCGACCGGGATCCGACCCGCGCGACGGCTCGCCGAGATCGCGTGCTGGTGGGCGAGCTGGGGATCGCTCTCGATCAGCGCCGCCACCATCGCGAGGTGACGCGCCACTCGCTCCTGCACCTCGGGCTGCAGCGTCTTCAGCTCGTTGCGCGCCCCCGGGTGCAGATCCTTCGGGGTCACCTCATCCGGGATCTCCGGATCGGCGTGCTCCGCGCGCACCGGACGCAGCTCGTGCTGGAGGCGCTCGGCCTCCGTGAACTCCCGATCGCGGCCGCCGCGGTCGCTGCGCCCGCCGCCGCGGGTTCCCCCGCGGCCGTTGGGAGTGCGCTGACCGCCGGCGCCTCGCGGGCCGCGATCGCCATCGCCCGAGCCCCGGCCGCGGTAGCCGTCGGAGGCGTCGCGCCGATACGGACGATCACCGCCGTCCGATGAGCGGGGACGGTACGGGCGCTCACCACCGTCCGAAGATCGCGGACGGTAGGGACGCTCACCACCGTCCGAAGATCGCGGACGGTACGGACGATCACCGCTGCCGGCGCTGCGATCGCGGTAGCCATCGGAGGAACGGCCCTGATACGGCCGGTCTCCGTTCCCGGAGGAACGGACTCGATCCGAGCCGCCGCGGTATCCGCCCGGGGAGCGATCCCGATACGAACGGTCTCCGTCACGGGAGGGCCTGCCCCGGTCGTCGCCCGAGTTGCGGGGACGGTACGGGCGCTCGTCGTCGCGCTGCGGGCGGGGACGGGAGGGACGATCCCCATCACGGGGCTGCCGGGGGCGATCCCCATCACGGGGCTGCCGGGGGCGATCCCCATCACGGGGCTGCCGGGGGCGATCCCCATCACGAGATTGCCAGGCGCGATCACCGTTGCGAGACTGCCACGGACGATCCCCCTCGCGGGACTGCCGCGGGCGATCACCGTCACGGGGACCGCGCTGGCCGTAGGAGCGGTCACCGTCCTTCGCGCCCTTTCCTCGGTACTCTCCCGAGGGGCGATCGCGGTATGAGCGATCACCGCCCTGCGAGGGGCGAGCGGCGCCCTCCTTCGAGGAGCGATCGCGGTACGGGCGGTCCCCGTCGCGGTAGGGACGATCCCCGTCCCGCGAGGGGCGGGTCCCGCCGTCATTCGAGGGCCGACCCCGGTAGGGCCTGCCGTCCTTCGAAGAGGCGGCACCGCGATATCCGCCGGAGGATCCCCCCTTCGACGAGCGATCGCGGTCGCCGCGGGAGGGGCCGCCGGGGCCTCCCCTACCGCCCTTGCCGCTCGAGTCGCGACGGGGTCGCCCATCGTCGTTACGCTGCTCGCGCTCGCTCATCTCGAAAAACCTCCAGAAATGCGAAAAGGGTCGCTCAGTGAAGCACCAGCAATGGTCAACTTCTCTGAACGACCCTTCTCT